>CAWITC010000001.1:0-356323 GCA_963838945.1 uncultured Acidobacteriota bacterium
CGTTGGTTCCCAGGCGGTGCGCCGAATCGGCGGCGGTCGCAATGTACAGCGGTTCGCGCTTCATCTCGCGCAGGGGCTTCATTCCCTTTTCGGCGCGCTGGCGCTCGATGATCCGCCAGCCGGTGTAGTCGAGCGCCACCGGATCGCGCCCCACGAGCAAGCCGTTGTAGGCCCAGGCCCATTGCGGCATATAGGACGGCCCGCCCTCATACTGTGCGGTGAGGGCGTCGCAGATGGTGAGGCGCACCTTGCGACGAATGGGGGGGAGCATGTTCACATCCGCCACGTACGGGTCGCCGGCGTTGGTGTGGTACTTGTTCGGATTGTGGATGGCGCCGAAGAGGTTCTTGAGAGCCAGCGTAACGCCGGCGATGCCGTGATCCTTGAGTACAGGCAGGTTGATGACGGCGTCGCAGGTTCGCGTGAGGGTGTTCGAAAGCAGGCTCCCGGCGCTGCCGAAAATGGCGAGGTCGCTGCCGTATCCCGCGGCGTCATTGCCGACGCATCGGATGCGATCCGGGCGGCCTTCCACGCGAAAGCCGGCGCTTTCGAGATCGGAATTCAGGCGGTCCCAAATGATGATGTTCTTCTGCGGGATGCCGGCTTGCTGGAGCCGCTCGCAAATGGCGTCCACCAGAACGAGG
The DNA here is from genome assembly GCA_963838945.1 of uncultured Acidobacteriota bacterium. GTDB lineage: Bacteria > Acidobacteriota > Terriglobia > Acidiferrales > UBA7541 > DASTCZ01. The sequence continues at coordinate 645 of CAWITC010000001.1, forward strand.
CTGGTGGAAGCGCCCTTCCCGGAGAGGCAATTCACCTTGAGGCCCACGACTTCGCCGGGTTTGATCAGGCTCTTCCACGCGTCGATGGGCGGCTCGCCGAAGAACGACTGCATGGCGCGGTCGAGGAGCTTCAAGACCTTGTTGGGGTCGGGGGAATTGCCCGAGCCGCGGAGAGCGGGGTCGCGGGCGATCACCACTTTCGATTTTTCCGGCGGAGCAGCTCTGGCGATCATGGCCGCGGTCAGGCCGGCTTCCAGGAGACCTCTGCGGGTCAAGCGACGTGGTGGACCGCTGCGCATGGGCCGTGCCCCTCGGCGAAAGCCGGAATTTCAGGTATTCCGATTCTGTTATAGCACTTGGCGCGGAGGGACTTGCGGCTTGCGGAGCCAGAGGTAGCAGTGGTTGCCGAGGCGCCCGGCGTACGGCGCCCGGAAAAGGATGAGGTCCAGATAGCGAAAGGGAAACAGGAGCCAGCCAAGCGCGCCGTGCGAGACGACGCGCCAGGCGCGCCAGGGGAACAGGAGCTTCACATATTCGAGGACGAAAACCAGCAGCGTCGCCGTAGGGCCTGTACGCCATCCTTCGGCCACTACCTCCATGCTTCCGGCCATGAGTTTCAAACCGTCCGGAGTGAAGCGGCGGTAGTCCTGGGGATATTCGTGGAAGGGGTGACAGAAAGGCGTCACCACGTGGGCGTGACCGCCGGGCGCGAGAACGCGTTCGATTTCGCGCATGGCCTTTTGGGGATCGCGGACGTGTTCGAGAACGGCGTCGCACTCCACGCGCGCGAAGATTTCGGGCGGAAAGGGCAGGCGTTCGCCGTCGGCGGCGACATCCACGCCGGGCATGGGGACGAGATCCAGATTTACGAACCCCGGCGCGACGCGGCCGGCGCCGCCAATGTAGAGATTCCAGCGGCCCATGGGGAAGTCGCGCGGCTCGGCCGGGTTTTGGATGAATGGCGCGGGCGGTTCGAGGAGGCGCCGCAGGCGATCGAGCCAATGCGGCGACCGGCGCCGGCGATAAATTTCTTCCATGGAAGGGCCGGCGGAATCCTTCGGCAGGCTAGGCGCCTTCCCCGCCGGGTCCCCGGTCAACGGGGTACCATCGCCCAGCGCGAGGCTACCTTTTGGATCCTCGCCACGGCTTCCATCAGGTTCGGCAGCGAGTTGGCGTAGCTGAAGCGCAAGTAGCCTTTGCCATAGCTTCCGAAACAGGCGCCGTCCAGGCAGGATACGCCCGTCTCGTAAAGCAGGAAATCGGCGAGCTCCTTGGAGTCCATGCCCGTCCCGGTGACGTTGGGAAACGCGTAGAACGCCCCGCCGGGAAGCGCGCAGCGGAAACCGGGGATTTCGTTCAGTCCCGCGCAAAAGGCGGCGCGGCGGCGGCGGAACTCTTGCGTCATCTTAGCAACACTGTCCTGCGGGCCGGTCAGCGCCACGATGCCGGCGCGCTGCGTGAAGGCGGCGGTGCAGGAGTTGGAATTGACCATCAGCTTGGTGACGACGTCGGCCAGGGGAGCCGGCATGACGCCGTACCCGAGCCGCCAGCCGGTCATGGCGTACGATTTCGAAAAACCGTCCACGATGATGGTCTTCTCAAACATCCCCGGGAAACTGGCGATGGAGGCCGGCGCTTCGTCGCCGAAGTAAATGCGCCCGTAAATCTCGTCGCTCAGAACCACCACGTCGCGGTCGCGCAGCATCTCGGCCATGGCCGCGATATCCTGGCGCGGGATGGCGCCCCCGGTGGGGTTGTGCGGCGAATTGAGAATCACCAGCCTGGTCTTGTCCGTCAGAAGACTCCGGAACCGGTCCAGGTCGAAGGAGAAGCCGCGGGCTTCCTCGATGGGCATCGCCACGGGCGTTCCGCCGGTGAAGCGGATCATGGATTCGTAGATGGGAAAGCCGGGGTCGGGGTAGATGGCCTCGTCGCCGGGTTCCACCAGCGCCATGATGGCAAAAAACAGAATGGGCTTCGCTCCGGGCGCAACGGAGACGTTCTCCGGACCGAGGGGAATGCCGCGCGTGCGCGACACCTCCCGCGCGATGGCCTCGCGCAATTGGGGAATGCCCTGGCTCGGAACATAATGCGTCCAGCCTTCATCGAGCGCGCGCTTGGCGGCCTCAATGATGTGCGGGGGCGTCGCGAAATCGGGCTCGCCGATCTCCAAGTGGATCACGCTGCGCCCCGCGGCTTCCAGGGCGCGCGCCCGCGTCAGAACCTCAAAAGCCGATTCGCCGCCGAGGCGGCTCATGGAATCCGCGAATTTCATGCCAAGGCCTTTCGAAAATAGGGCACGCCGTCGCGCTCTTCGATCTCATCGACGCGGTCGCCAATGGCGACGCGCTCTCCCGACACGCGGGCCGTGACGCGGCCGCCGCCATCCAGGCTCACGATGGCGGTCTGGTACGGCGCATCCTCGGCGAACGCTTCGGGCGCCGAGTAGATCACGGTCTCGGTGTAGACGGTTCCGGTTCTCATGCGGCCCCCAGAATACTGACCACGGCGGTGGCGCCGGAGCCGCCCAGATTCTGCGCCAGGCCCAGCGCGTGGCGCGCCACCTGCCTCTCGCCCGCTTCGCCGCGAATCTGCATCGCCAGATCGCAGATTTGCGCAACGCCCGTGGCGCCGACCGGGTGGCCCTTGGATTTCAACCCGCCGCTAGTGTTGACGGGCCGCGCGCCCCCGCGCGCGGTGCAGCCCTCGAAGGCATACGCACCGCCTTCGCCGCGCGGCACGAATCCGAGGTCCTCCGTGGCGATGATCTCGGCGATCGTGAAGCAATCGTGCACCTCGGCGAACTCAATGTCCCGCGCTTCCACTCCCGCCATGCGGTAGGCCTGGACGGCCGCGCGGCGGACGGCGGGGAAGGTGGTGATATCGTCCTTGCGCTCGAGCGCCACGTAATCGGAGGACTGCGCGACGCCGAGCACGCGCACGGGCTTGTCGGTGAACTCGGCGGCGCGCTCGAGCGGCGCCAGAATCACGGCTGCCGCGCCGTCGCTGACGAGGGAGCAATCGTAGACGGTCAGCGGGTCGGCGACCGGCTTGCCGTTGAGCGCCTGTTCGAGGGTGATGACCTTGCGCATGTGCGCGTCGGGGTTGAGCGCGCCGTTGGCATGGTTCTTCACGGCGACGGCGGCCAGGTGCTCGCGGCGCGTGCCGTAGATCGTGCATGTGACGGCGGGCGATCATGGCGAACAGCGAGGCGAAGGTATTGCCGGCGCGCATCTCGCCGGAACAATCGCCGGCCCCCGCCAGGATCTCGCTGACGCGGGGCGTCGGCTGCGACGTCATTTTTTCGACGCCCACCACCATGACCACGTCGTGAATGCCCGCGGCGACTTCGGCCCAGGCGTGGAAGAACGCCGATCCGCCGGAGGCGCAGGCCGCCTCGACACGCGTCGAGGGCACGTCGTGGATTCCGAGCGACATCGAGATGTAAGGCGCCAGATGATTCTGCCCGGCGAAAGAGGGGCCGGCGAAATTTCCCAGGTAGAAGGACTCGACCTGCTCCGGCCGGACGCCGCCGTCGCGCAGGCACCTCTCTCCGGCCTCGACTGCCAAAGAGCGCAGGTCGCGGCCGGCGAACGCCCCGAAGGCCGTCTTGCCGGCGGCCACCACCGCTACAGGTCTCATAGTCCGATCTTATCAGCGGGCCGGCGGGACGGCGTTGGGAACGGAATGCTAACATACCCGTTGATCCAACGTCCCGAATGGCCATGAGCTTGAACGATCCACGCCTGCCGGCGCGCTTGGCCATCGCGGCGTGCGCGTTCTTCTTCCTGGCGGCGCAGCCGTTTCTTCCTCTGCTTGGCATCCAGAACGACGAAGCCATTTTCATGGCCTCCTTCCTGGAGCCTCGCGGCGGAACCATCGCCCGCATCGGCGCTGTCCGGCTGCCCGTGATGCTGGTGAGCTACACGGGCGCGCTGAAAGCCTGGGTTTACCGCCCGATTTTCGCTGTTTTCGCTCCCAACGCGTGGAGTTTGCGCGAGCCGGCGGTCCTGGCCGGCGCGGCCAGCCTGTGGCTTTTTTTCCTGTTTCTGCGGAGAATCGCGGGAAAGCGCGCGGCGGTGATCGGATGCGGGCTGCTGGCGGTGGATGCGGTATACCTGCTCACCTTGTCGTTCGACTGGGGCCCGGTGGCCTTGCAGCATCTCCTGCTGATTGGCGCGCTGCTGGCGCTGGTGCGCTTCCACCAGGAAGGCGATCACCGCGCGCTAGCGGGGGGTTTCTTCCTGCTGGGCCTGGCTATGTGGGATAAGGCGCTGGCGATCTGGATGCTGAGCGGCATGGGATTGGCCGCGCTGGCGCTTTTTCGCAGGCAAATCGCCCGCCTTGTCACCAAGCGGCGCTTGGCGATCGCGGTTTTAGGGTTCGGCTTGGGCGCGCTGCCTCTGATTGCGTACAATGCGACTCACCGTTTCGATACGTTTCGCGGCCAGACATACGACGCCAGTGAGATTCCGCAGAAGGCCGGGATCCTGCTGAACACGATTCGCGGGGACGGGTTGTTCGGCTGGCTTGTGAACGAAGATTGGCAGACGGCGTCGCCGCACGCGCCGCGGGCCGCGATCGAGAAGGCCAGCTCCGCGGCGTCCGAGCTGGCGGGCAAGCCGCGGCTTAGCTTGCTGCTGTACGCGTTCGTCCTGGCGCTGCTAGTCGCGCCGCTGGCGCGCGGCGGGGAGTTGCGCGCGATTTTATTCGCACTGATCGTCATGGCCGTCCAGTGGATTCAGATGGCCATCACGGTGGGCGCCGGCGCGAGCTTGCACCACACAATTCTGCTGTGGCCCCTGCCGCAACTCGCGGCCGGCGTCTCTTTCGCGGCGGCTTCGCGGCGCATCGGCCGCGCCGGGCTTCCAGTCGCCGCCGCAATTCTCGCGGTATCCATGGCCTCCGGCGCGCTCCAAATCAACGAGTATTACCGGCACGCGTGGCGCAACGGCGGATCTGCGAGTTGGACGGAGGCGATTTACCCGCTCGCGCGATACGCCGCGGGCGCCAAGGCCAGCGCAATCTACGGCGTGGATTGGGGCATCCTCGACAGCCTTCGGTTGATCGGCGAGGGCCAACTGCCGCTCGACCCGGTGTTCGGGGCGATTTCTCCGGATCTGGAAGCTGGGGATCTCCCGCGCGTCATGAAGGCGCTTGCCGATCCGAACGCCCTGTTCCTCACCCACTCCACGCAATTTGAGTTTTTCGCAGGGCGGAACGAAAAGCTGATCAAGATCGCGGGGACAGCGGGCTACCGAAGCGATATGGTCGCGTCGTTCTCCGATAGCTTTGGGCGGCCGATCTTCGAGGCGTATCGATTCGCGCGCCGCGACTGAACGCGGGAATCGAGCGCGCCGACGATGGAGGATTGCGCCGCCCGGGCGCGGTGCTACCATACCCCAGAAGCCAAATGCCCATGACCGATCGGCGTCTACCCGTGCGCCTCGCCTTGGCTGCATGCGCCTTTTTCTTCCTGGCCGCCCAGCCGTTTCTGCCCTTGCTGGGCGTAGAGAACGACGAAGCTACCTTCGTGTCCGCGTTCCTCTCGCCGCGCTTCGGGTCCACCATACGCATCGGCCATTTTCGTCCGACGATCATGCTGATGCCATATTTGGGGACCCTCAAGGCATGGATTTACCGTCCGATATTCGCGATGTTCCGGCCGGGAGTCTGGAGCTTGCGCGAGCCGGCGCTGGCGGCGGGGGCGGCCAGCGTGTGGCTCTTCTTCCTTCTCCTGCGAAGGATCGCGGGGGCGCGCGCGGCCGTGATCGGCTGCGGCCTGCTGGCAGTGGACTCGATCTATCTGTTGACAGCGTCGTTCGATTGGGGGCCGGTGGCGCTCCAGCACCTGCTGGTGGTTGGGGGCATGCTGCTGCTGGTGCGGTTCTACCAGGAGGGTGGAGCGCCGGTGTTGGCGTCGGGCTTTTTCTGCTTGGGCCTGGCAATGTGGGACAAGGCCCTGGCCGTCTGGATGCTGAGCGCCATAAGCATCGCTGCGTTGGCGGTGTTCCCGCGCCAGATCTGGCGGGCGGTCACGCCGCGGCGCGTGGGAATCGCGGTTGCCGGTTTCACCCTGGGGGCGCTTCCGCTGATCGTCTATAACGCGAACGAGCATTTCGCGACATTCCGCGGGCAAAGCTACGACGCCAGCGAAATCGCGCCAAAGGCGCGCCTTCTCCTGAACACGGCCCGCGGCGATGGATTGTTCGACTGGCTGGTGAATGACGATTGGCGGACCACGGCGGGGCGCCAACCCGAAACGGGGCTTGAGAAGGCGAGTTCGGGAATTGCGAATCTGGCGGGGAACCCGCGCCGGAATCTGCTTCTTTATGCGTTCGCTTTGGCGCTGCTGCTGGCGCCGCTGGCGCGCGGCGCGGAACGGCGCGCGATGCTGTTCGCGCTGATTATCATGGCCGTCGAGTGGATTCAGATGGCCGTCACGGCTGGGGCAGGGCTAAGCATGCACCACACGATCCTGCTGTGGCCTCTGCCGCAACTCGTCGTGGGCGTCTCTTTCGCGGCGGCGTCGCGGCGCCTCGGCCGCGCAGGGCTGCCCGTGGCCGCTGGAATTCTCGCGGTGACGATGGCCTCCGGCGCGCTGCAAATCAACGAATACTACCGCAACGCGTGGCGCAACGGCGGGTCGCAAGACTGGACGGATGCTGTTTATCCGCTCGCGGAATACGCCAAGAGCCTGCGCACGGACCGGATTTACTGCGCGGATTGGGGCATCCTGGACAGCCTGCGCCTGCTGGATGACGGCGCGCTGCCGCTCGAGGAGATCTTCACCGCCATTCCCGCCGACGCGGGCTCTGCGGATATGCCGCGCATCCGAGCTGCGCTGGGCGCGCCCGGCCGCGTGTTTCTGGCGCACGCCAAGGGATTCGAGGTCTTTGCAGGGCGGGATGAGAAGCTGCGGAGAGCGGCGGAGACGGCAGGCTACGGGCGCGAGACGATCGCCGTGATCTCGGATAGTTTCGGCCATCCCGCGTATGAAGCGTACCGGTTTACGCGGCTTCACGACGGTCAGTGAGAGGGGCGGCGCCTACTAGCGCTGCCAGAGGTCGTCGTTGTGACTCATGAAATTCGGGATCCGCGCCCGCGCCGAGTTCGTGGAGGTCGAGGCCCTGGCGTTCGCCTTGTGGCGCGACGCGGTGCGAATACGCCCGGCCGAGGAGCCAGTTGAGAGAGTAGGCCAGCGGGAGGATGAATCCCAAAAGAACAGCCACGCCTACGAATTGCGCCAGCCACTGGCCGGGCGCGGCGCTGAAAATGCCGAGGGCCAGGATGCCCCAAATGCCGCCCAGAGCGTGCACGGAGACCGCGCCGCCGGGATCGTCGATGCCCAGCCGGAATTCCAGCCATTCCACGGAAAAGACGACGAGCGCACCGGCCACCGAGCCGATGATCATGGCGAGTGCGGGGCGGACCGAGGCGCAGGCGGCGCTGCTGGCGGCCAGGCCGGCGACCCAACCGTTGGCGCAGAGAGAGGCGTCGGGTTTGCCGAAGCGCACTCTCGTAATGGCGGCGGCAGCCAGCGACGCGCAGACGGCCGAAAGAGTGGTGTTGAGCGGGATCAGGGGGGCGCGGAGGAAGGGGACTCCGTGCAGCAGCGCTCCGGCGCTGTTCAGACCGAGCCAGCCGAACCAAACGAGCAGGCATCCGAAGAGCATAAGGACGGCGTTGTGACCGGGAATCGCCACCGGCATGTTGTCGGCGGTGAATTTGCCGCGGCGCGGCCCCAGAATCCACGCGATCGAAAGCGCCGTAAGTCCGCCCGCGGCTTGAATGGCGCCGGATCCGCTGGCATCCAGGAAGCCCCGTCCAAGGCCGTAATTCAGGCCCAACTGCGTCAAGAAGCCTCCGCTCCACTCCCAGTGCGCGAAAAGCACGCCGCCTCTTGCCGGCGGCGCCGCGGGCAGGACTCCCGCCTGTTCTTCCGGAATATCTATGCCCGCTAGTTCGCCCAACCCCAGCGTGTGCGCATATTTCTCGACCGTCTCGAATCCCATGCGGCGGCCCAGCTCCTCAAAAAACGTGTTGTTCGAGTGCGCCATCGCCTCGGTCAAATTCATGTACCGCCGCGGCGCCACCCTAATCATCGAATCGCGCGTGATTACGCTCTCTTGCAGCGCCGCGAGCGCAATCGTCGGCTTGATTGTCGAGCACGGAATGAAGCCCGCCGAAAACGCCAGCCTCTGATTGACGATGGTCAGGATTCGCCCGGTCGTGGGATCAATCGCGACAACGGATCCGTTGTAGCGTCCGAGCGCGCGCACCGCTGCTTCGCGCACAACCGCATCGTCGAATTGCGTGACATCGTCTTTTGTTGAATCGGCAAACGTTGGTACGCCTGTGTACTTGCGGTTCGAGGTCTTCGATTTCGTCGCGGGGCGCGCCGCCGGCGTGGGATCCCCCGCCCCTGCACCGGAGGCGAACATGGGCTGGCTCACCATCATCGCTGATAGCAGTAGTGCCGCAAATCGACCGGGTTGTCTTTGCCTTGCCATTACTTGAATTGTCTGACCGTTTCCCAAACGAACCGTTTGTCAGCCTGACTTCGTGCACGCGGACTTCCGCGGGCATTGCAGTCTACCTAGAAGCCCCGTTTGGGCGCAATAGGTAATCCGTATTGTTTTGAGTAGCTTACACCTGTCCTGAGTTGCCCGAAGGTACAGGGTTCAAGTACACGGGGAACTAGCGGAAAAATCCTGGAAAATAGATGTACCGGAATACGTGCCCCTAATAGCCGCGTTGCTTCAGCTTTAACACGCGTCGCGCATCCTAACGCGCGTTGCCTAACGATTGACCCGCGGCGGCATCTTTGCTCCGGTTCCCGCGCCGGCTGCGGCGACGTGAGCGTGCGCGCCTTGCGCTGGCTTCTCGCCCATCTTCTCCCCGGCTTTCTCCGGCATCACCGCGCCGTTCGCGCCGGATCCTGGAGACGCCGTATTCACCGCCGCCAACCCCAACCCCTTGCGCAGCGCCGCTTCCAGTTTCTCGAGCACCGCCGCGTTTTCCTTCAGGAACAGCCGCGCGTTTTCGCGTCCCTGACCGATGCGCTCCCCGCCGTAACTCATCCACGTGCCGGACTTCTCGATCAGCCCGCGCTCGACTCCCAGATCAATCACGTCGCCTTCGCGCGAAATCCCTTCCCCATAAAGAATGTCAAACTCGGCTTCGCGGAACGGCGCGGCCACCTTGTTCTTCACCACTTTTCCGCGCGTGCGCGACCCCACCACTTTGTCGCCATCCTTGATGGCCTGGATGCGCCGGATGTCCAGCCGGATCGACGCGTAAAACTTCAGCGCGCGCCCGCCGGTAGTCGTCTCCGGATTGCCGAACATCACCCCGATTTTTTCGCGGATCTGGTTGATGAAAATCAGGCAGGTGCGCGACTTCGACACAATCGCCGTCAGCTTCCGCAGCGCCTGCGACATCAGCCGCGCCTGCAACCCCATCGTCGGCTCGCCCATATCGCCTTCCAATTCGGCCTTGGGCACCAGCGCCGCCACCGAGTCCACCACCACCACATCCACCGCGCCCGACCGGATCAGCGCCTCCGCGATTTCCAGCGCCTGCTCGCCGTTATCCGGCTGCGAGACGAGCAGGTTGTCCACGTCCACGCCTAGCTTCCGCGCGTAAATCGGGTCCAGCGCGTGCTCGGCGTCAATGAACGCCGCCTGCCCGCCCATCTTCTGCGCCTCGGCGATCACGTGCAGTGACATCGTCGTCTTCCCGCCCGATTCCGGCCCAAATATTTCCACCACGCGCCCGCGCGGGAATCCGCCCACGCCCAGCGCCGCGTCCAGGCTAATCGACCCGGTGGGAATCACGCTTACCGGCACCAGCACTTCCCTGCTGCCCAGGCGTATGATGGCGCCCTTCCCGTACTGCTTTTCGATTTGCGAAATCGCGGTTGCCAGATTTGCTGCTTTTTCATCGGCCATGGCGTTCACCTCAAGATTGGTTTTCTTCAGCATCGGCGCGTTGCTCTGGAATTCTATCACCGGGAACCTAGCAAAGTTCGGCGCCGAACGAAATTACCTAACTCGTACATATTACCATACAGTTGTTTCCGGCGCTTGTCCAGCACGAACTTTGTCTTGCCCTGCCCGATGCCTTTCATGGAATGGCAGCCTAACACGATAGGCGAAGAAAAAGCAAACACTATTTTAGGCCCCCTCCCCCAATCCTTCATTCCGAACCCGCCGCAGCGGGTGACGAATCTCTCTTTTGAATTGCCACTCCCCGCCGTATCCAGCGTCACACATGCCCGTAACGACGGTCACAGAAGCACGCCTGCGGCCCCAATAAACTGCCTGCCGAGGGCCCATGTGCGAGCGCAACTGTGACTCTTGCGAGGAGCATGATTCTTCCCTGACCCCCGAGGCAAGTCCGATGACGCAAACGGTCGAATGCAGCGGTTGTCACAAGAAGATGCCATTCGCGGAATTCCTGAACCAATTCCCGATGCCCGCGGAAGAGATCTGTTTCGAGTGCACGAAGCTGTCGCGCGACGGCTGCGACGCCTGCCGCTTGGCGTGGGTCCGTTCGCACCCATCATCCGGGTTCCAGTGTCTTTCGTGTCGCAAGTTTGTTGTCCCATGTTAGTGCCGATCCAACTGGAATGGACGGCATTGGTGACGTAGAGCTCGACCCCAAATCGAGCTACGAGGGGCTTTGATGACCTCCCTTCCAAAGCCATCAAAGCCCCTCCCCCCTTCCTCCCTCCCGAGTAACACAGGCTTCAGCCTGTGCGCCTTTCCCGCCCTCACTCCCGCCGCCGTCACTCCGAACGCCCCCCTGCCGTCATTCCGAGCCCGCCGCGGCGGGCGAGGAATCTCTCTTTCTCCCCTTGAACCTTCGCGCCTGAAAAAAAGAAGTCGGCTTCGCGCCTGCACAAAACAAATGACGGGTTCGCGGACGCGAACCCATAAACCGCGGGACCCCGCAGTTCCGAGAGCCTTTACAGCTGGAGCTGCAAGGCCCACCTTAAGAACGTCCCGTCCCGCGCCTACAGCGCCCGCCCCTGCGGGCGCTTAATCCTTTGCCGCTCCACCCCCGCCCCTCCGGACTCCATCCTCCGTGGCCTGTCCCGAGACGTACATCGGGACGCTTCCCAGCCGCGCCCCGCCCCGTTGCCTGCCCGCCGTGGCGGAAGGGCCTTAACTATTCCCCGATTGCAGAATCCCCGCGATCCCCTCCCGACACGCCCCTGCCCTTCAAAAAAACCAATGACGGCTTCGCGCCTGAAAAAATGAACTCGGGTTCGCACCTGCACAAAACAAATGACGGGTTCGCGCCTTTACACAATAATTGACGGGTTCGCGGACGCGAACCCATAAACCGCGCGCGTCTTCCAGCGCGCGCGTACAGCGCCCGCCCCTGCGGGCGCTTAATCCTTTGCCGCTCCACCCCCGCCCCTCCGGACTGCATCCTCCGTGGCCTGTCCCGAGACGTACATCGGGACGCTTCCCAGCCGCGCCCCGCCCCGTAGCCTGCCCGCCGTGGCGGGATGGCCTAAATAATTCCGCGATTGCAGAATCCCCGCGATCCCCTCCCGACACGCCCCTGCCCTTCAAAAAAACCAATGACGGCTTCGCGCCTGAAAAAAATAAGTCGGGTTCGCGCCTTCACAAAATAATTGACGGGTTCGCGGACGCGAACCCATAAACCGCGCGCGTCTTCCAGCGCGCGCCTACAGCGCCCGCCCCTGCGGGCGCTTAATCCTTTGCCGCTCCACCCCCGCCCCTCCGGACTGCATCCTCCGTGGCCCGCACCGAGACGTCCATCGGGACGCTTCCCAGCCGCGCCCCGCCCCGTTGCCTGCCCGCCGTGGCGAACGGAGGATCTCGCTCCCGAGTAACACAGGCTTCAGCCTGTGCGCCTTTCCCCGCCCTCACTCCCGCGGCTGTCATTCCGAACGCCCCCTGCCGTCATTCCGAGCCCGCCGCGGCGGGCGAGGAATCTCTCTTTCTCCCCCCGAACCTTCGCGCCTGAAAAAAAGAAGTCGGGTTCGCGCCTTCACAAAATAATTGACGCCTTCGCGCCTTCACATAATAATTGTCGGGTTCGCTCCTGCACAAAACAAAAGACGGGTTCGCGGACGCGAACCCATAAACCGCGGCGGTTCCACGCCGCGCCAACGCCCCTGCGAGGGCGTAAACAATTCCGAGTCTTACGCCGTCACTCCGCCTCACCTCCAAGCGCAACGCATCCAACACTTGAGTGGCAGATGCCCACGCTTGAAAATCGGTCGTTTAGTGACGCATACTCACACTCGCGATACCTAACTTTCTAGATAAGGTGGGTAACACATGATTCCAATTACCCAAGACAAGCCACGCGAAATAATCGAGGACTTCGCGAAGGTCATCCGAGAGAAAAAAACGAAAACGGCTGCGCCCAAATTCGCCGTAATCAACTTCCGCGATGAAAAACTAAACCGAATTGAACGACCAATTGAAGTCGTGCCGATCAATCTACTTCGCTATCGAAAAGACAATGGAAGAATCGCCTCGGATGTCCTGAACTACGAGAGTGTCTATGGACGACTCGACGAAAAGGACCAGAAGGCACAGGAAATCCTTAGGGACTTTCTAAAGAGAAAGGATCCCGAAAAAACACACACGCTGATCAAATCCATCGAGCACGCAGGACAAGATGACCCCGCCATAATCACATGTGACGGCTTCCTAATAAACGGCAATCGGAGAAAGATGGCCTTTGAGGAACTGGGTGAAAAGAATCCAGGGAAATCAGAATACACGTCGATGAGGGTTGTAATTCTTCCCGGGACGGGCGAAGAAGGTGGCCCTCCTAGCCTTCTTGAAATCGAGCGTCTCGAGAATCGGTACCAACTCCAAAGCGACGGAAAATCCGAATACTACGGCTTCGACAGAGCCCTCTCAATTAAACGTAAGATGCAGTTAGGATTCGATCTTCCAGAGCAACTCAGCGACGACCCGCGTCATGCCAAAGCAACCGCGAAGGAATTGGAAAAAGCAGTCAGAGAATCTGAGCGTGACTACTTGGAACCATTGGAGTGTGCGGAGCGCTACCTCCAGCATTTCGATCGACAAGAGATGTACGAGACGATTTCCTCTGGAGTTTCAGATCGGGAGGGCCGTTGGCAAGCATTCAAAGACTACAGCAAATTCTATCACGCCTGTCTTAAAAACCCGCAATGGCTAGCAAAGAACGGTGTCGATGAGGAGGATGTAGGAGCAATAGAAGAAGCGGCCTTCAAGATGATCAGACTCCGAATCATGCCAGGCCTTCCAAAGATTCACATGATGATGAGAAAGATGCCCAAGATTTGTTCATTATCGGAGAGCAGAAATGAGCTACTTACGATTGCTAACGAGGTCGATTCTACCCTCCCCAAAGAAGACCAATTCGATGCAGACCGAAACCCAATTTCGTGGGTGGACATCGACGCGAAATGGGCAGCACGCAACCGTCGCACACTCGTGCATCGCACGAAGAGGGCAATGGAGTGCTTGGAAGACTCCACAGAAAAAGAAACGCCATTGGCGCTCCTTGAGGCAGCCTTGAAGAAATTGACTCACAAACGGCTCTCCGTGGATTTGATCAGCCAAGCGGACTACTCGAAAGCGCAGAGAGTTGTCTCAAACATTCGCAACAGAGCTGGCGATATCGAACACGACCTCTATAGGGTTCAGAAGAATGCCAAGCGAACCAGCCGTAAGAACTGATTTGATCCAGGTAGACACAAACTCCGGTCGATTAGTCCTCATCGATCCATTCGGGAAGCTTATCGGCAGACACTACAGCCAACTTTGCTACTGGGGGTTCCACTATGACGCGCAAATACGTTCCTTCATTCACCAGACCCCCGAGACAAATTCGACGCTTGAAAAACTTCTGCGGTATTTTTCGCAACACCAGATTTCCTATTCCCTCAGCGCACAAACCGAATCCCTGTTAGCAGAAACGAAGCATCTTAGAAATGAACTGAATGAAGCGATTCAAGCCGGCGCCGCCCTAAAATCCAGCACCGCGCCTGGCCTCGAATCAAGGGGCTTTCGGAAATTCCTAAGCACACGCATCGTGCGGCCCCTGAAAGAACATCAGATAAAGGCTGCCCTGCATCTCCTGGCCGTCCGGAATGGCGCGAACTTCTCGGTTCCTGGAAGCGGCAAGACGTCAGTAGTACTTTCCGTTTTTGAATGGCTTCGCAGTCGCGGGCAACTCGACTCTATGTTTGTTGTCGGCCCTCTGTCCTGCTTTGCTCCGTGGCGAAACGAATACCATTCCGTGCTCGGTTCAGAACCGTCTTGCGAGGTCCTTGCTGGTGGGAATGCGGACGACAGGAGGACGAGATACTTTGTAGGTAAGGAAAACCTCTGCGACCTATACCTAACGTCATTTCAAACACTAAGTCGCGACTGGGAAAAAGTAAGACTCTTGTTCAACCAACGGGGGGTCCGATTTGCCCTCGTCATTGACGAGGCTCACTACATCAAACAGCTTGATGGAATTTGGTCCAACGCAGTCTTGAGCATCGCCAAGTACGCCAAAATTCGGATTATTTTGACCGGAACCCCATTCCCACATTCTTATATGGACTCCTTCAACCTCTTTGATGTCCTGTGGCCTCTTTCCATCCCCATTAGCCAAGGCGACCGGGTCAAGATCCAGCAGTACGTCCAAGAGAAGCGAGAAGCCGATGCCGCAAAATTCCTTAACTCACGAATCGGACCGCTCTTTTACAGGGTACGAAAAAGGAACCTCGGACTCGCACCTCAGGACCTCCGGCCCCCAATCCTAATTCAAATGAAAAAACACGAGCGCCGTATCTATGAGGCTATTTCTGCCAAGATACGAAATCTTGCCGAACAAGACTCTCTTCATGATTTAGACTTGATGCTGCGCTTGAAACGCGGCCGAATGATTAGACTTCGACAGGCACTCTCATATGCTCGGCTGGTGGGTAATGCCGTCACGGATTACAACGAAAACCTTGTCGAAGGCAATCTGACTCTTGCTGATACGATAAGGCACTACGACAAGTTGGAGTCCCCAGCAAAACTTGCAACACTACTCCGGCTCGTTAAAGATCTACGTCGCAAAAATGAAAAAGTAGTCGTATGGTCTAATTTTATCGAGACGTTGAAGATGATTTGCGCCCGCTTAAAGGAAGCTGGTCACGGGGTACGTCTCATTTACGGAGAAACCCCCACTGAACATTCAAGTTCAGAGGACGAATTAACACGCGAAAAGATAATTGGAGAATTTGTACGCCGGAAAAGCGGCGTCGACGTGCTTGTAGCCAATCCTGCAGCATGCGCCGAGTCGATATCCTTACACAAAGAATGCTCAAACGCGATTTACTACGACTTGTCCTATAACTGTGCACAGTATCTTCAATCAATGGACAGAATCCATCGAGTAGGCGGTTCGGAGACCAAGACCGCCCATTATTATTTCCTGCAGTACGCCGACACTATGGAAGAGGATATCCTACGAAATCTCCAGCGAAAGTCTCAGAACATGAGCGCTATCGTTGATCAAGACTATCCCATCTATTCGATGGACATGTTCACCGGGGACGAGGAAACGGAGGCATATGAACGCCTTTTCAAACCGGCGGCTCGGCGACCTCGCAAAGCTTGAAACGAAGGAGGTACAGCATCTCTTGCGCATCCTGGCACAATCCGAGATGCGAGGGAGGCAGTTTGTCGAGGCCAACTATCGTGAACAGGGACAACACTTCAAAGAGACATTGCGATTCCTCAAGGACATCCATTGGGTGCGGGAATGGCATGGAAAGTATTCTCTGACGGCCGATTGCGAGCGTACAGTCGCCAGCGCGTATGATGACAACCGCATCAAAAAAAAGCTTGCCGAAGCAATGATTGGAGAGGCTAGCCCCTATAGATCTCTGATGGCCAGTTACTTTGCACAATTCGAGCCAGCCGATTCCGGTCCTGTGCACCGGCCCCCTCTCTCAAAGCGATTAAGAGAGAGTCCACTTCGTAACTTCATGATGGACCTCCACCTGGTGACCTACCGAGCGGCTGATGATAGATATCTTCTTGAAGACGAAGGAATTGACCTGTATATCTGGGCAAAGTCCATCGCGCTTCCTGGTTCTCTGAAGCAACATGCAACGGCCGCTCATCAAAAGGAAAAGCTTGGCTCCAATGCAGAGCTTATCGCCTTGGAATATGAGAGAGAGAGAGTCGGCGCAGAAAATTTGAACATGGTGCAGCACGTTTCGGCAAAGAATCCCTTTGCATGTTATGACATCAAGAGCGTAACGCTGCTTGACGGCAAGGCCATCCCTCGGTACATCGAAGTAAAGGCCGCACCTACTTACTCATATCAGTTCTTTTGGACGGCATCTGAGATGGAGGCAGGTCGATTGCTCCGCGCGAAGTATTTCCTGTACCTTTTGCCGGTTGCCAGGGGGGGCGCCTTCAATTTGGAACGAATGTTGATCCTTCAAGATCCCATTGCCTCCGTTTATCAGAATCGGCAAGAATGGCTGGTCGAAGAAAACGTGATTGTATGCAGAAAGAGACGATAGCAGGAAGGGCTGCACCCGAAAAGGTGGCAACCAACGGCTGGCAACCAATCAGCGCGCCCTTTGGATACTATGGCTCAAAGCAGCGCATTGCGGCACGCATTGTCGCGACACTCCCACCACACAATGCATGGGTAGACGCATTCTGCGGGTCCGCATCAATTACACTCGCAAAAAAACCAGCGCCGATTGAGGTTGTCAATGATTTGAACGGCGAGATCTTCAATTTCTTCCTTCAGCTTCGCGATAATTCGTTGGAAATGTGCAGATTGCTGAAGTTGACGCCATATGCCCGCGACGAACTGAAATTGGCCCGAGGACCAAAGACAAGACTATCTGGCCCCGAGCGGGCCCGGCGGTTTTATATTGCCGCGATGATGGCGCTCAACGGCTGCTTTGGAGAAGACGAAGGGGGCTTTTCGTTCAGCAACTCATACACAAGAAGAGGAATGGAAGCTCGAGTCAGTCGATGGAAAGCCATGCCTGATCACCTCAACTTAGTCGCAGAGAGGCTCAGCAAGGTACGCATCGAGAACAAAGACGCCATTAAGCTTTTTCGCGACTTCGCCGATCGACCAGCGACGCTTGTCTATCTTGACCCGCCATATCTTGCGGATCGAGCACGCGGATATGATCACGACCAAGAATCGGAACAATTTCATGAGCGGCTGTTGAAGGTGGCGACGAAAGCAAAATGTATGGTGCTAATCAGTGGATACCAGAACGACCTGTATAGAGAATATTTGCAGCCTGACCACGGATGGCGGAAACGAGTAATGAAAACTACGACTCGGAGCAATAACGGAAAGAATTTCGACCGCGAGGAGATCATTTGGTTCAATGAGAAGTACCACAACGCCGCAAAGTCCGGACGAGTACCAGTACATCTCTCAAGGAAGGAAAACGACCAAAGAAAGGTGAATCCAAAGAGGCGCTAAGACCCACTTCAGATTTCCCTTGCTTCCTTCTTTCCTTGTTTACTCGCTTTCTTTTCTGCTCGCCTTTGCGTCTTTCCGACTCCGTCACGGATTCTTTTTCTTTCTCTCAAATCTGAAATTGTTTTTCCCTGCCGCTGCCCTCCGAAGCTTCAGCGCAGGAGGCTCCCTCCGCCCCTCTCACCGCTCCACTCGCTCCGCTCGCCCATCGCCTGACTAGGTAGGCACATCCTATCGCGGGAAAGCGGCGCGGGTGGCAGGACGCAAGAGATAGACGAGCAGCGCCCCGGCGATGGCGACCCCTACGGCTCCTTCTAAGGGGCGTCCCATGAATGCGTTGACCAGGTCGCCCAGGACCTGACCGGCGATGATGATTGTGGCGAGCGTCCATCCCCAGCGCCGGCGCTTGATCCAGCCCGCTCCGGCAAGGGCCAGCGCGGCGCCGAGCGCGAGAAACGGAATGCCGATGATCCGGCCGTAAACGGTGAGCTGCTGAAAAGCGGCGGGATGGATGGCCCAAAGGCGGTCGAGGAAGCTGCCGCGCCAGATGAGTGTTACACCTGCGTAGGAGGCCATGACTGCGCCGAAAAAGAGGAAGACGCCCATCGCGGTGAGTGCGCGCGAAGCTGCGCGGCCCGGCACGGAGATGCTGGTGGAACCAGGATCGCGAGGAGAGAAGGAACTCACGCTCATGCGTTGAATATAGAACGGACTCGAATGAAGTGCGAGGTGCGAGGAAAAAAATGGCGGGTAGCGAAACCTTTGGGCCTTTCCGGGTGGCTCATCTTTCGCGGGGCGAAATGTGGGTGGGTCAGCCCTTAATTTACCCGTTCCGGGTGGCCCACTATTCGCGGCGCTCTCGGTGACCGACTTTGACACCAGTTCCTTAGCCCATTGAATCAGGCGGGAAGAAATTCCTAGTCCCTCGCCCACTCTCCGTTGCGTCTTTGGGGCTCCGCGACAGATCCCCTATCCTTTCCGTGCGGTCCCGGTCTATTCCGTCAGGGTTGAGGCCGGTCTGTACCTTCCTTGTGCTCAACTCAGCGCTCGCACTCCCCTGCTCCCCCCTCTCCCGCCCCTCTCTCCTACTCTCACGCTCACGACGTGCCTCTCACACGCACATTCCCTCTCCCCTGCTCCCCCTTCACCCGCTCCCTCTTCTCCCGCTCCCCCTCACCCGCTCCCCCTCACCCGCTCCCCCTCTCCCGCTCCCCCTCTCCCGCTCCCCACTCGCCAGCCCCCTTCGCCAGGCCCCCTCCACCCGCCGAAAGTGCCGCTCGTGCATCATTCGAACGTTTCTGCCTTGCATCCAAATAGTGTCGCAGTTTTCTCCATTTTTGTTTTTCTCTGTTTTTCGACTCCTGAATTTAGTTGAATGACCCACCAAATTTTTCCCAGAGGGTCAAAAAGTCAAAACCTCTCCTCCTTATTC
Source organism: uncultured Acidobacteriota bacterium (assembly GCA_963838945.1). Lineage (GTDB taxonomy): Bacteria > Acidobacteriota > Terriglobia > Acidiferrales > UBA7541 > DASTCZ01. The sequence continues at coordinate 19,570 of CAWITC010000001.1, forward strand.
CCCTGTAAGTGCTTTCAATTCAGTGGGTTACGGGAAGAAAACTAGAACCGGTAGTTGACGCCGAATCGGCCCATCTTCTCGACAAGCGCGGCCGAGTGGGTGAACAAGTTTTGCGGCCAGGGAGTAGTCGGAAGTGTGACTAGGTTCGTGCTCGTGTTCGTCACCGTGCCGAAATTTGCGTAAAGGAATTCGCCCTTCATCGACCAGTGGTTCGAGAGGGCTATCTCAACGCCGCCGCCGCCGACCCATCCGGCTTTATCCACTTTCGTGCCGCCGTTTTCGGTCGCGCTGGCGAAAGTGTCGGTGAAAACTTCCTGGGAATTGTAATTCGTGAGCCCGGCGCCTGCCGTGCCGTAGAAAAAGATGTGGCTGAAAGTGAACCCAAATCGGGCGCGAGCCGTAAACAACCCACGGGTCTTGATGGATTGGGTTATGGTGAAGGTGGTTGGCGGGAAAGAGGGATAGCCCGCTGTGGTGCTCTGGGTGGCGTTTATTCGGAAGGAGCCGAAGTCAAGCTCAGGGCCGATGACGAAATGCCCGTACTGAAAGTTGTAGCCGATCTGGCCGCCGCCGATGATCGCGTGCGAACCGAAGTTCAGATTTCCCGCGGCGTTGATTGCCGTCACGCTGTCGCTGGCGAAATAACCGGTCGAGCTGAAGACAGTGCTGGTTTGCACTACGGACGTGTTGGAGCTGCCGCCGGCATAGGCGCCAACATAAAAGCCGTTGAAAGTCTGGGCGCTCGCCGAACCGGCTGCGACAAAGGCCAAAATGAATACACAGCTTACTGCCGACATTGTTTTCACAGTCATCTCCAAGAGGGAATCCGCCACGGATTCTACAATGATGCCAACGCCGTTTCCAGCCTTGCGCGCGGTTTTTATCACTTGCTGAACGAAATGACAATACACTATTTCCGCGTGGATAAGGACTCAGTTTTGCGGGCGAGAGCGGCGAAGCATTGGCAATTGCCTCCCCACACTTCACGCGTCCTTTCCTCTTACTTCGCGTAGGTGTGGAAGCCGCGGCCGGATTTGCGTCCGAGCCAGCCGGCGGCCACGAGCTTGCGAAGCAGCGGACAGGCGCGATACTTCGGATCGCCGAAGCCTTTGTAGAGCACATCGAGGACGTCCACGCAGACATCGAGGCCGACGAAATCGGCCAGCTCGAGCGGGCCCATCGGATGATTCATTCCGAGCTTCATGACGGCGTCGACGGATTCAGCAGTGGCGACGCCTTCCATCACGCAGAATGCAGCTTCGTTAATCATTGGCATGAGGACGCGGTTGGAGACGAAGCCGGGCGAGTCATTCGCGGGAACGGGCTTCTTGCCGAGCTTCTCGCAGAGCGCGATGGTGGCGGCGAAAGTGGCATCGCTGGTTTGAATGGCGCGGATGACTTCGACGAGAGCCATCACCGGGACGGGATTCATGAAGTGCATGCCGATGAAAAGTTCGGGGCGCTTGGTGGAGGCGGCGAGCGCGGTGATGGAGATGGACGACGTGTTCGAGGCGAGAATGACGCCGGGGCGGAGGAGAGAGTCGGCCTCGCGAAGAACGGCGAGCTTGAGATCGAGGCGCTCGGGAACGGCTTCGACGCAGAAGTCGGCGCGGGCGAGGGCGGCGACGTCCGTGGTGGCGCTGAGTCGCGCGAGGACGGCGGGCTTGTCGGATTCGGCGAGCTTGCCCTTTTTCATTTCACGATCGAGATTCGCAGAAATGGTATCGAGCGCGCGGTCGAGGAAGCGCTGGTCAACATCGCGAAGGATGACGTGGAAGCCGGCGCGCGCGAAGACGTGCGCGATGCCGTTTCCCATGGTGCCCGCACCGAGGACGGCAACGGTTTTGATCGAGTCGAGACTCACTGAGGCCCTCCGAAGGAATCCGAAGCTGAGAGGATACAAGGGGGCAGTGGCTAGTGGCTAGTGCTGAGTGGATTGTGGGAAGCGATGCAAATTTCAAGGAACCAGCGAATGGGAATTCAAGCCTGAGAAACGGATTCGACGATCGCGGAGACAATTTCGGCGGCCTGCACGGCCTCTTCTGGACAGACAAAGAAAATTTGCATGGCGGGGCTTGCGCCTTCGCACCGGAAGCCGATGCGGTTTTCGGCGAGGCAGCGCGCGAGCATGTCCGCGACGCCGGAATCGTCGCCCGACCAAATCTTTACGGTGGCGTGTGCGGGGGTCCACTTCGACGTCAATTGCATGGGAACTCGCGGAGAGGTTGAGACGGTTTCGGGCGCTGCGAGCGATTCAGCACTGGGCGATGCGAGCGACTCGGCATCTTGCACCGCTTTCGGCGCTGCATCCTGGCGAGCTTCGTGCGTTGCTTCGTGAGGCTCGAGCGATTCAAAGGGCAAAGTTTCGCGGATCGGGACGACGAAATAGCGCGCGACTTCATAGTCGGATTGGAAGACGTTGACTTCGTAGCGCGGGCGCGGCATCCCCAATCCAAAGACGAGATGATCTTCGGAGGATTTGACGAAGGCGCGGATTCCGGCGCGGCGCAATGAGCACACGATGCGGCTGAGCGCGACAGGATCGCCTCCTTTCCAGACGATCGTGAGCGGCTCGCGCGCCTCGCGAGCGCTATGAGGCGAAGAGGGAGCGAGACCATCGGAAAGTTCGTTGCCGCAGGCGGAGCAGTGCGTGTATTTCGCTTGATAGACCAGGCCGCAAAGATTGCAGTGTTTCATTGGTGATTGCAAGATCGCGTTAGCGTTCTACTGCCATTGCGACGGCGTTGCCTCCGCCGAGGCAAAGCGCCGCGATGCCGCGCTTCAGATTGCGGCGGTGCAATTCGTAGAGCAGCGTGACGAGCACGCGCGCGCCGGAGGCCCCGATGGGATGGCCGAGCGCGACGGCGCCGCCATTGACGTTGACCTTTGCCGGATCGAGGCGCAGCTCGCGGATCACGGCGAGCGCCTGCACAGCGAAGGCTTCATTTAATTCGATGAGGTCAACGTCGCGGTCGCGATCCCAACCGGTTTTCTTGAGCAGCTTTTCGACGGCTTGCACCGGAGCCATCATCACCCATTGCGGTTCGACTCCGCTGACGGACTGCGCGACGATGCGCGCCATGGGCTGCTTGCCGAGGCGCGCGGCGTTCGATTCGCTGGTGACGACAAGGGCAGCCGCGCCGTCATTTGTGCCGGGCGCGTTTCCGGCAGTGACGGTGCCGTCTTTCTTGAATGCGGGCTTCAGCTTCGCGAGGGTTTCGAGGGAGGTGTCCGCGCGCGGGGATTCGTCTTTGCTGATGACAATGGGCACGCCTTTTTTCTGCGGGACTTCAATCGGGAGGATTTGTGACTCGAAGAAACAGGATTGCATGGCGCGCAAGGCTTTCTGGTGGCTTTCGACGGCGAAGCGATCCTGCTCCTCGCGCGTGATTTTGTATTTATCGGCGACAAGCTCGGCGGTCTGACCCATGTGGTAATCGTTGAAGGCGTCCCAGAGGCCGTCGCGGATCATCGAGTCAATAATTTCTGCGTTGCCGAGGCGGTAGCCATTGCGCGCGCCTGGAAGCAGATAGGGACAGTTGGACATGCTCTCCATGCCGCCAGCGACGCCGATTTCGATTTCGCCAAGTTGCACGCCTTGCGAGGCAAGAGCGACGGCTTTCAATCCGGAGCCGCAAACTTTGTTGATGGTCATGGCGGCGACGCGCGGGTCGAGGCCGCCATGCAAGCCCGCCTGGCGCGCGGGATTTTGTCCGAGGCCGGCGGAAACCACGCAGCCCATGATGATTTCGTCCACCGTATTCGGCTCGATGCCTGCGCGACGGACGGCTTCTGCGACGACTTTCGCGCCGAGGTCGGTGGCAGCGAGTGAACTGAGGCCACCCTGGAATCTACCGATGGGCGTTCGGACGGCGCTGAGGATTACGGGCTGATTCATGGTCGCGAGGCTCCCTGAATTAAGTATAGGCAGCGGGGGAGGAAGGGTCAATTTGGGGAGGGGGTTAGAACACGTAGGGAGAAATTCGGCTACACCCTGACTACGCCGGACGCCCGGCATAAATAAAATTCATGCGCATGGCAACCGAACGCGCCCCCGTGTTGCTACCGCACCCCCTGCGGTTGCCGCTCCCGTTTAGTCCAAGGTATTTTCAGAAATGGTTGGCAAACTCTAACGATCGATAATCAGTTGCGGCTCTGCATGGTTTCCAAGTAGGCGAGTAAAGATTTCTTGCGTACCCACTTGGAGTCGCTGGATTGTCCTTCTTCGGATGGCACGGGAAACGTTTTAATCTGCTTTGGCAAGATGACCTGATACGTGTTGAGTCTGATCCCATAGTCGCACCTCTCGGAGATCTCCTTGCCATCAAAAACGCAGGCGTAGCCGCTCTCCATGAAGCTGTAACCCTCATACATGATCCTGTAGAAGGAAGGCAAGGACCCGTAGCTAATAGCGGGGCCAGTGGACTCTTTTGAAGGAGCCATTTGTTCATCTGAGCGCTTCAGGAATGCCAGATACTCCCATCCGATCCGGTAACCGACGAAGGGGCCGAGGAAAACAGTTTCTCCGACGGCTACCCCTTTGAAGGGCGTGACGACTTCTGACTTATAGACGACTGTGGAGTAATGCTCTGTGTCTCCGGACTGGATTTTGATGACCGCAACCACGTCGGCATTTTTGAAGAGGTCCTCAAGTTTGACCGTGGCAGGTTCGCGAATCTCGATACTGGTCACCTTTGTTTGCCCCTTAGAAGGATCCTTCGCGGGTGGTTGTTCCTGAGGAAAACAGGACGAAACCACGAGGAGAGATAAGGGCAAGAAGGAGAGGGCACGGGTTATGAGCATTGGGATATTAAAGCACTAAGCGTGAGGACTCTCCAGAAGGCATTAACGATTGCGAGGTGTGGCGCGCCCAAGGGGGCAATTTTAGAACATTCTTGGGTGAAATCGTGGCCAGCTTGACACAGGTTGAATTTCCGGCCGGATAGAGTCTGTGATTCGAACCTGAGGATTTGGCGTGGAATTGTGCAGTAACAGGGTCAAAAACCGAGTTTCCGAAGGACGCTGGCTGCTGCCATTCCGATGGCGGCGATCAAGCAAGAGGTGATGATGCCGGGTGCCATATTTTTCGCGGATAGTGAAACAAGTCTCCGGTGACATTCCGAACAACCTAAGTATCAGCGTATTTTCGCAGGCCGCAGTCCGCGCATTCCCGACCCAAGAAAGCCCTTGAATTGTTGAAGAGATACCCATGGTCACCGAAGAACACCCTCCCGGCGAAGTTCTTGCCGCACCGGGGGCATGGGAAACTGCGCAGGCGTGAAATCGTAAATAAATAGAGCGCGCCCCACAAGATCCCAGCCGGGAGCCATAGGTCTCTGCCGAATAATCTAATTGATAGAAGGCCAATAAATGTTGTGAATGGAATGAACCCGAGGAACTCAATGAGTATGCAAGCAACAATCCATCTTCGACGAACCCTGTACCTTTTCCATTGGCTCTGAAAGTTGCTCATTTCGCCATCCGCACATACGGGGGAGCAGCACTAAGCGGAAAGCCTAACTATCATCCCAACCTTAATGGAGGACGCGACCACATTCAGCGCGAGATGAGGGATGATTCCTTCAAAGCTCAGAAGGAGCCCATCGCAATAGCCTTGCTGATTCACAGTTACCCATCCCCAACCGAAGGCTTTCCCAATGAAAGCGTTCCATGGGTCTGAATGGCTTGCGTCAATAGCATCATCTTTGCGGAGGTCAGTCGCCTCCACAACACTAAATTCAATCGAATCGTCGTTCTCGTCGGCCGCAATTACTAAACTCCTCGAACCGAAATCAAGAATGAGGCGACCTAGGGAACCTTTTGTATAGACCTGCGAAACAATTTGAAGCGGCTGGTCACTGATCAATTGGAATGGAGAGAGCATCGGGAACATCGTCTCCGCGATCTTTGTCTTGACAGTTGTCATGAACTAATCCTACGTCTCCGTCGTATGCCGTTTCTGTGCACTTTGGTTTACGGATTGCTTGCGCCAATATTTGGTCTTAAAACGGCTGGACTCTGCCACATTGTAGAGTACTTCGCAGTCGCAACATCCACCTCTCGAATGGAGCACACCAAAGATGTCGGCTAGATCGGCTCGCTCAAATCCTGAGGCAAGGAGAATCAACTCAGAGATTTTGTAGGTTCCATCACAGATTTGAGGCAGGTTGGAATTGTCTCTTGGACTAAGGAGGTCATCGAGCTTCGTGAAGTAGTCAGACCGTACAAGGCACTTCATCACGTCTGCCGCAATGGAAGATATTAATTCTTTGTCTGGAGTAGAATCCATGCGCGTCAACATAACACGCGTGTTTCCCGGAACCAAGATGCTGAAAGAGAATGGCGCACCCAAGGGGGTTCGAACTCCCGCCGCCTAGAATGATCTCTCAATCCGGTTGCCGGACCTCAGCTATCCCTGCCAAAGCCAGCCAATGTCTTGGATGAGGAACACACTGACCTTGGCGGATCGTTGCGGCATAAGGTTCTGAGATTGCAAGGACAGATGAAGTGGTTGGGACCGTGATTTGCGCAAGGCGAGGCAGGATCTCTTCTCTGTAGACCTTTTCCGTGAGCCAAGCCGGTTTGTCCGATGGACTCCAAGCTTTCCGTGCTGTGGCTTGTCTGCGTTGCGTCGCGCCACGAAGGGCCTCCGCCTTGGGGCTTTGGGTTGCGACATTCCCAAGCCGTGGAGCTCCCTGATGTGATTGTAGGCAGGGGGAAGGAAGGGTCAATTTGCGGAGGGGGTAAGAACATGTAGGGAGAAATTCGGCTACACCGCCAGCCGCGGATTCTGCGCCTTTTTTTTGAATTAACGCCTTCGATGAATACTCGCTTGGATAGCATTCAGAGAATCCCCACACGTAACTTCGACGTGTGGGGCACCCGGCTTTCTGCTCACTCTATTCGATTACGCGAACGTGAACAAGTTTGCCGAGCACATACTCCGAAGGCAGTGATTAGTGGTCAGTGGATAGTGTGAGGTGCAGTGGCAAGTGACCAGTGAAGTGAAGCCAACGGTCGGAAGCGCGAGCCAGTTTTCGGAGCGGGCGGAAAGTAATGCGAATCGTCGGTTTGAGCCAGGCCAAGCATCCGGCTGCCTTGCAGCCCCATCAGGCAGATGTCGAGGTCCGAGGGAATCAGGCGAATAAATTCCTTTTTTATGCGATGGAATTTCATGGCTTATTCCAGATATGTTGTGGGCGAGCCCGATCAGGTTTTTTGCGGCGGGACAGCAACTCAATTTCCAGCGCACCGGAAGCCGACGAGGTTGCCGAGGCCCCCGGGCACGATCTTGCGACGGACCGAGGCGCGGACGATGGACGCATCATCGCCCCAAGAACCGCCGCGCACCACGCGAAATTGTCCGTTCGGCGGTCCCTTCGGATCCGTCGCTCCCAGGCCATCATACGGCCCATACCAATCCGCCGCCCACTCCTGAACATCTCCGAGCATGTCGTACAGTCCAAAAGAATTCGGCTGCTTTAGCCCCACATCATGAGGCGCACCGCCGCTGTTGTCGCCGTCCCAAGCAATCTGATCCAGTGGTCCGTAACTCGCCTGCGCAGTCCCCCCGCGCGCAGCGTATTCCCATTCCGCCTCCGTAGGCAGCCTCATTCCCACGCGTCCGCAATAGGTTTGGGCCTCGTTCCAGGAAACAACGTGCACCGGTATCCGATCGCCCCGAAAATAACTGGGATTCGTACCTGTGATTTGCTTGTACGCGGCCCCGGTCACGGGCGTCTGGCCGATCCAAAACCCAGCGGAAATCGTTACGGAGTGAACAGGCTTTTCGCCATTGCCGCATTCGGAATCATTGGGTGAGCAGCCCATCTGGAATGTGCCCGGCGGAATAAAGACGTAGGTGAGGCCGTCGTCGGCGTTGACTTTGGTCTTTAGATTCGAGGGCGGAGCGTGCGCGGGGTTTGCGACGGGCACCGGAGTCTGCGCAGGGATTGAGGCGGGCTCCGATTTGCCGGGTTGCGAGGCCGTGACCTGCGAGGGGCTTTCGCCAGGCGACGGTTTGTGCAGGAAGAACAGGATGGCACCGATCGTTATCGCCGCAGCCAACACACACAATCCGAAAATCCAGAGGCGCCGGAGCCACGCAGGCGAAAGGAACGCCGCCGAAGCAGACGCCGGCGGTTCCGCAGGGGCCTCACGCAGCGAGACGCGCGCATGATCCGGCGAATCCGTAGAAGGACTCAGCCCTTCCTTTTGTCCGGCGGGAACAGTCTCGACAGGTTGCTCGGGTAAAACAGGTCCGGGAGGAGCGGGCGCAGCGGCGAGGAAACTCTTCACGCTGCCGCACAGGCGAAGAAGGTGCTTCTCCAACGGCGGTGTTAGGGCGTCGAGCCAGTGCACATTGCCGATGAAATACTCAAGCGCACTGCTCGGAACGATATTATCGACCCGAAGGGGCAAAATCACGACGCCGTGGTTGACAGCCCGTTCAACTTCACGCCGAATCTGCGGCGATTCGTTCGAATTGGCGGTAAAAACGAGAACCATAATCCGGCTTTTTTTAATGGCTTCGATAATGCATTCGCTCCACTCCCTGCCGGGAGAAACGTCGCGGGGAGCAATCCAGCAGCGAACGCCGTTTGATTCGAGCGTGGCGCAAACAGCGTCCGCGGTCGTCTTGTCTTTGATGGAGTGGCTAATAAAAACGTCGTGGGCCATTCAGGACAGCACCATTGTCGGGCAATTCTAGCACGCTGAATCGACCGGCCGGGTCAGCAATGGAGGGACGTGTTGCCCGGACCGTCAATCGAACTACGACGACCTTATAATTGAATGCGGACATAAACCTGAGGCTCTCCGAAGCGCTGTCTCAGGGAAGCCAAATCAGCTAGGATGCAAAGTATCGAATATGGCGAAAGTGATTGAGGGAAAAGGCGGGGCGGCGGCCGCGCAGCATTTGTCCGCGGAGCAACTGAGTGCGCTGCAGCGTGCGGAGGAGTTGAATGCGCAGCAGCGGGCGGCGGTGCTGCACGGCGAGGGGCCGCTCTTGGTAGTGGCGGGGGCCGGGACGGGGAAGACGCGCGTCATCACGGAGCGGATCCGCTACCTGCTGGAAACGCAGCCGGAACTCGGGGGCGAGCAGATCCTCGGGCTGACGTTCACGGAAAAAGCGGCGGGCGAGATGAAGTGGCGCGTCGCGAAGATGGTGGGCGAGCGCGGGCAAGCGGTGCAGCTCAGCACATTCCACGCATTCTGCAAAAAAATCCTCGAAGAGATTGACCCGGCGGCGGCCGTGCTCGATCCGGTGGACCACTGGATCCTGCTGCGAAAGAATCTGCCGCTTCTGCGCCTCGAGCGTTACCGGCGTCTGGCCGAGCCGGGACAATTTCTGGGCGACTTCGTGGCGTTTTTTTCGCGATGCCAGGACGAACTGGTGACGCCGGATGATTACCAGCGCTACGCGGAAGAATTGGTGAAGCGGGCGCGGCGCGCGGGGCCGGAGATTGAGGCGGACGCTAAGGCGCTGATGCTCGAAGAGGCGGCGCGGCAGCAGGAGATTGCTCGGGCCTATCGAGCGAGCGAGCAATTGATGCGCGCGCGACGCCTGCAGACGTTCGGCTCAATGATGATGGAGACGGTGCGGCTGCTGGACGAGGATGAGGATGTTGCCGAGCGATTGCGCAGCAGGTTCCGGTACATCCTGGTGGACGAATTCCAGGACACGAATATCGCGCAGCTCGAGCTGCTGTGGAGGCTGGCGCGGGACCATCGCAACATCGTCGCGGTGGGCGACGACGATCAGGCCATTTACCGCTTCCGCGGAGCATCGTTCGGGAGCTTCCAGATATTTCTAGAGAAATTTGCGAGCGAGGCGGGCGCGGGACAATCTGTGCAAAGGGCGGAACAAGGTTCCGTGCAAGGGGCGGTGCAAACGCTTACGCAGAATTACCGGTCGACGGGGCGCGTGCTGAAGACAGCGAACCAGGTGATTGCGCTGAACGAAAAGTCGGAGCTATTCCCGCAGAAGAATCTGACGGCGCGAAAGCCGCCCGGCGAAAAAGTGCGCATCGTGGAACTGGCGAACGCGGCGCAGGAGGCGCGCTGGGTGACGGCGGAAGTCGCGCGGCTGCATGCGGCGGGAGCGGAGTGGCGGAGCTTCGCGGTCCTTTATCGCGCGCACGCATATCGCAATCTGCTTGTCGAAGAGCTGGCGCGCGCGGGGATCCCGTTTGTGATCCGCAACCTCACGATCTTTGACAACACACTGGTGCGCGACCTGATCGCGTATCAGCGGTTGATTGCGACGCCATCGGATGATGTGGCGTGCGCGCGAGTGCTGGCGGCGCCGGGCTGGCATTTTGCGGCGACGGACCTGGTGCGGCTGGCGGAAAGGGCGTCGAAAAACCGGACTTCTCTATGGAATGCATTGGATGCTGCCGCGGCAGAGAATTCGCTGTCGGCCGGGGCGCGGGCGAAGGAGTTGGTGGAGTTCATCACAATCATGCGAAAGCGGGCGCGCAAGCTGAAAGCGGCCGAGCTTTTCGCGGAGCTTGGCGGCGAGCTAGACCTGGGAGTGGCGGCCAGCGGCGACTTCCGCGCCTACCACGAGCGGCTCGCGCAATTCATCCGCGAATGGGAGATGAAGAGCGAGACGCGAAAGCTCGCGGAGTTTGTGGAATACCTGGATTACTTCCAGCAGGCGGGCGGGCAGATCAACCTCGAAGAGGAAACGGGCAAGGACGCGGTGCAATTGATGACGGTGCACGCGGCGAAGGGGCTGGAGTTTGACCACGTGTTCATCCTGCGGATGACGCGCGGCGCGTTTCCTTCGCGCGCGCGGACGCATCTTTTCGAGTTCCCCGATGAGTTGATGAAGGAGCAGCGTCCGCGAGGCGATTTTCACATTCAGGAGGAGCGGCGGCTGTTTTATGTCGCGCTGACGCGGGCGAAGGAGCGGCTGACTCTCACGGCGGTGGTGGACAACAAGCGCAATAAGCCCTCGCCATTTCTGGACGACATTCTTGAGAATGCCGCGCTGGCGCGGAGGGATGTGGAGCAGATTGCTCCTCCGGCGATCCCGGCCGGCGGGGAAAAATCCGGCGAGGGCGGCGAGAAAGAAAAAACTAGTGCGGCGGGCGACAGCAGCCTGTTCCCTATATCCGCGGGCGAGGCGCGCGTTTTCTCGCAACGTTGCAAAATGGGCGGTGGAGTATCGCCCGCCCATCGCAGAGCCGCTGCAATTGAGCGCCTCCGCGATCGAGACCTACCGGACATGCCCGCAGAAATATTTATTCAGCCACATCTGGGGGATGCGCACGGGGCCGCGCGCGGCGATCAGTTTCGGGAGCGTGATGCACACGACGATCAAGCACTTTCTGGCGGAAATGCGGAAAGGCCGCCGCGTGCCCTTCGAGGAGGTGGAAGCGATATTCGAGCGCGAATGGACGCCGGCGGGATTTGAAGACGATTACCAGCAGGCGGAATACAAGAGGGACGGCCTGGAGCAGCTTCGCGCGTTCCACGCACTTGCGATCGCCGAGCCGCCGGAGATTGAGTCGCAAGAAAAAAGTTTCGATTTGCCGCTGGAAGAAAATATCGTCATCACCGGGCGCATGGATCAGATCAACCGCATCGCGCCGGGCCAGCGAGAAATCGTGGATTACAAAACGGGGCGGCCCAAGACGGAAGAGTCCGCGCGAAAAGACATTCAGCTGAGCCTCTATGCGCTTGCGGCGCGGGAGGTGCTGGAGTTCGATCCGGCGCGGCTGGTGTTCCACAACCTTACGGATAATTCGCGCGTGGAAACTTCGCGCGGGGACAAGGAACTGAGCAAGACGCGGGAAATTATTTCCGAAACGGCGGCAAGCATCCGGGCGGGACAATTTCAGCCGGAGCCGGGCTTCTTCCAATGCCGGAACTGCGCGTTTCGTCCGATTTGCCCGGCGCACGAACAAAGAATCGCGCGAGCGCCGCTCGCGAACTGATTGTCATTTTACGCCGGGAGAAAGATCCCCAGGCATTTAGGGAAAGCAAAAGGCGCGCTACCTTGACCGGCAGCGCGCCTGGATGCTTCATGCCTTCTTCGCGCAATTCCCGGCAAGAATTTCGCCGGCCCAACGAATCTCCCCGGGCACGGCGACTTTGAATGAATCAGAGCGCGTGCCCGTATTCCTCTATACGGTCAGCGAAAACAGATGTCAAGGAGAAATTCAGGGCGCGAATTCGCGGCGACACTCCGCGCAAATGGAAATCCGGGAGAAGCGAAGGGCTGACGGGGGAGTTCCCTACTGCGGAGCGGAATAATAGCCGTCGCGCGCGAGAATCGTGAGTCCAAGGCGCTTCACTCGGACGTCAATCGAGTGATAGGTGATGGTGCGATCCCGGTGATCCGGAGAATAGACGAGTGTGTACTGGTTGCGAGCCTGGTCGGAAATGCGCGGATAGAGGTCTTCGAGGTCTCCGCGACTGGAAGCCCAGAAAATATCTCCGCCGGTGGCGTGGGCGAATCGCGCAATAATGTTGAACGGGCGACTGGTGATCGGAGTCCCGATGCCGATGGAATAAACGGCCGCTTCCGCCGAAAGGAGCATTCTGACGGTGTCCTCGAAGCTGTACTTGCTGCCCTTTGATTCGACGCCGTCCGAGACAAGAAAGATGACTTTCCTACGACCGTGCTCGCGAGTGCGCAAAAGCTCAGCGGCGGCGAAGAGCGCGTCATTGACGCTCTTCGTGCCGTTCCCGAAGATGGTCACGTTGGCGGGCGGCGGCGTCTGCGGGATGGGCGGCCCGTTGACCCTCGGAACCCCAGGTCCAGGCGAGGTGGCGGAATCGTCCGGAGCCATCGGGGAGCTGGTGGAGACTTGCAAGCGCCCGAGCTGGGTGAGCAATTGGTCGGGGCCATTGATAAAATCGGTCATCTGCCGTGGAAACTGATCGAAGCGGAAGATTGCGGTTTCGTCCGCATCGCCAATCCCGGCAGCAATCGCCCTCAGGCTTTCCTGTACCTGCTTCTGGGGTTTGGTCTTGAGAGCGTCGTCGATCAGGACGACGGCAGAAATTGGAACGGGATCCAGAGAAAGGCTGACGATCCTCTGGTCGACGCCATCTTCCAGAATGCGGAAATCTTCCTGACGAAGGCTGCTGACGATCTGGCCTTTGGAGTCCTTGACGGTGACAGGGACAACCACGTTTGTCGTGCGCGACGTAATGACGGGCGCCTGCGGGGGCTTCTGAGCCGTTCCCTGCGAGCCACCCGGAGGAGGAGGAGGGAGTTGCTGAGATATGCCCAGGAGCGGGATGGCAAGAATCACCGCGAGAGCGAGGCCAAACGTTTTTCGTGGACAAATCCTCAAGGCGCGGTCACCATGAATTCCGCCGCACATCTTGAAAGTGTCAATCGGCATCCTATCAAGGCGGAAACCTCACACGGAGAATTATACTATGCGACTACGAATTCTTGGCGCGCTACTGGCGGTGACGGGTGTTGCCGGGCTGGTTTCCGGCGCGCCGAGATCCCTTTCCGCAGCAAACGACACAGGCGCCCGACCTCAAGGGCAGGGCCAGGGCGAGCAAACCATCCGAGTGGGCACGCGCCTGGTAAATCTTTACGCCACGGTCCGAGACAGCCACAGAGCCATGGTCGCCAACCTCGAGCAGAGCGACTTCCGTATCTTTGAAGACAACGTCGAACAAAAGGTGGCCTTCTTTTCGCGAGAGAGTTCTCTGCCGCTAACGATGGGGATCTTGATGGACACCAGCGGGAGCGAGACGGCCATGATTGGAGCGATCCAACAAGGAGCGAGCCAATTCCTCGGGCGGGTGATGCAGAAAAACAAAGACGAGGCGATGATCATAACGTTTGACCTGGATGTGGACATGCTCTCGGATTGGTCGAGCGACCCTGCGGAACTGAACCGCGCCATCCGCCGGGCCAAAATCAACACGGGGGGAGCGAGCGGAATGGTCACGCCGGGCCCTTTTCCAACGAGCGGGAATAAAGGGACAAATTTCTATGACGCCGTCTATCTCGCGTGCCATGACAAGATGGCCTCCGAAGCCGGACGAAAGACATTGGTCATTCTGACCGACGCGGAAGACAATGGGAGCAAAATGAAGCTAACTGACGCCATTGAAGCGGCGCAGCGGGCGGACACCGTTGTCCATATGTTGGTGGTGTATGACCCCCGGTATGGCGCGGACTTCAGCGGAGCAAGGAAGCTCGCGGAAGAAACGGGCGGGCGGGCCATCGACGTCCGCAATGAAAAAGAGCTGCTGAAGGCCTTCGACGAGATCTCGGAAGAGTTGAGAAGCGAATACCAGATCGGCTACTACCCCACCAACACCAAACTCGACGGGACTTACCGGCACATCAGAGTGGATTCCACGAAGAGCGGCATGAAGGTCCTGGCGCGGAAGGGCTACTACTCCGTGCAGGAAGGAAACTGATCCGGCACAGAAACGAAATCCTGCAAATACCCCCTCAGCCATCCGGCAGAGAATCAAGATTCAAGCTGCGCCTAAGTGAATGAAGGATATCCGTCCTCAATTACCGGATCAGTTTCCGGAGCTGCCGCCTGTAATCCGCGTGATAACGATCGGGGGAACCGCGTAATAGCCTTTTCGGGCGCGGACTTCCAGTTCCTTGTGTCCGACGATCTCGATTCTGATCTTGTGGAATTTTCCGTCGAGTGCGCCGTTAATCGGGACGTAGCCGACGAGGTACTGACTGCGCAACTCGGTGCCGATGTCCAAGAAGGACTGCGCGACATCGTCCACATGATAAGGAAAGAAAGCACGTCCGCCGGTGTCGCTCGCGAAGGCCTCGAGCACTTTATCGCCATCGGTCTTCGCAAATTTCCTGTCAAAGCGCTTATTCGGGTCGGTGGATTCCTCGGGAGAAACCCACTCCGTGCTGGTGCTGATGGGATAAACCACCACGCCCGAGCGCTGCGCCGCATCAATCGCGTCTTTCCGCGTTTGTGAGCTTTGGTTGTCTTCCCCGTCGCTGATCACAACGATCACGCGGCGAACCTCGGGAGGTCCATTCTTGGGCAACGGAGCGTCCGCGAGCATCCGCGACGCCTTCACCATGGCGTCGTAGAGTGAGGTGGCCCCGCCCGCCTTTTGAGCGGAGATGGTGTTCCGCAAAGCCTCGAGGTCGTTGGTATAGCCTTGAACGACTTCGGGCTCCATGTCGAAGATCATCAAGAAGGCCTGGTCACGATCAGGACGGAGAACGTTGTAAATGAAATCAATGGCGGCGTCCTGCTCGAATTGAAGGCGTGGGCGGATGCTGTTTGAAGTGTCGAGAAGCAACGCCACGCGAAGCGGGAGATCCGTCTGGCGCGAGAAGAAGCGGACTTCCTGCTGCTGGTTATCCTCAAAGACGCGGAAATCGGCGCGGTCGAGATCCGTGACGTACTTTTGGCGGTGATTCACAACAGCGAGAATCATGTCCACTTCGGATACCCGGACGACCGTCGGCGGAGCCTGAACAGTTGCGGCCGGCGGGGCCTGACCGGTTGCAGGAGGCGGAGGTGGCGGCTGAGTTTGCTGCTGCGGGGGAAATGCCGCTCCCGCTGATGCCAACACAACTACGAACAACAATACCCCGATAGCACGACGCATAAGTCACCCCGATCCCTTAGATGCGATTATAAGAACTCGCGGAGAGCGGCGTCAATCAGGGAAGGGGCGGCGCCGGTAGCGGCAGCGATGGTGTCGAGATACTTGCGAAGCGGGGGGTCAAGCGGCGCGCGAACAGTGACGGGCTTGGCGTTTGCGGGGTGGGCAAAAGTGATCCGCGCGGAATGCAGAAAAGGGCGCTTCAAATCCGGGAGAACCTGTTCATTTATACGGGGCGCGCGCGGCGCCCCATAGACCGTGTCACCGGCGATGGGGTGACCTATCGCGGCCATGTGGACACGAATCTGGTGCGTGCGCCCGCTGTGCAATTGGACTTCAAGCAAGGTGAAATTACCAAGCCGCGCAAGGACGCGCCAGTCGGTGCGCGCGACACGTCCCTCCTGCCGCTTTGTGGTCATCCTCGTCCGCCTGTGAAGATCGCGGGAAACCGGAAGATTAACGCTGCCTTTGCCCTTAGCCACGCGTCCGTGGACGAGCGCGAGGTAGATTTTCTCCACTTCCCGGGCAAAGAACTGCGCCGCAAGCGCGCGATGAGCGGCGTCGGTGCGCGCGACGACGATCGCGCCCGAAGTGCCACTATCGAGCCGATGCACAATTCCCGGCCGCTCGGCGCCGGAAGCGGTAGCCAGGTTTCCAAAACGATTCAGCAGCGCATTCACAAGAGTCCCGCGATGGTGCCCCGCGCCCGCATGGACAACCATGTTCGCCGGTTTGCTCACGACGATTACGTCAGCGTCTTCGTACAAAACTTCAATTGGGATGTCTTCCGGCGCGGCGGCGAGCGGCGGACGCGACACGATCTCAACCTGCGCACTTTCGCCTTCGACCACTTTGTGAGAGGAGCGCGCCGGGCGCCCCGCGACGAGTACACGGCCTTCCGCGATCAGCTCCTGAATTCGCGCCCGGCTGAACTCAGGAAGCCGATTGACAAGAAAACGGTCCAGCCTTTGTCCGGCTTCTTCCGGGCTGACTCGGAGGTGCTCGACTCTTATTGGCGTTAAAGGTTTACGCATGGCGATCCAACGCGGGGCATGCCGCCGAGCCGGTCACTTCCCTTCCGCGGAGTCCACTCGCTGGCGCATAAACACCAGCTCGAAACCGATGAGGAGCGCGCCAATTGTGATGGCGGTGTCCGCGAAATTGAAAGCGGGCCAATCATAGCTGCGAAACTGGACGTAGATAAAATCCGTGACGCTGGAGTGAAGGACGCGGTCAAGGAGATTCCCAAGAGCGCCGCCGAGTATGAGGGCCACTCCCGCGCGGGCCGGCGCGGCCCCCGCATGGCCGGATAACAGGAGCCAGGTTAGCAAAATGCAGACAACCAGGATGGCCACGGAGAGCGAAGCATTGATCCATCGCGAATGGGAATCCGCAAAAAGACCAAAGGCGATGCCGGGATTGCTGGTATGCACGATTGAAAAAAAGTTCGGGATGTACGCTCGCCGGTAGCCAAGCGGGGTCGAGGCCTCGATGGCATATTTGGAGGCGCGATCCACGGCGACGACGCCAAGCGTGATCCAGATCCAATGTGCGCGGCGCGGGGCCATATTTTCTCAGGACGCAGCGGCGGCGCCGCCGAGGATGGCTTCGACGACGGGCAGACAACGCTCGCAAACGGTTGGGAACTTGGCGCTTTCGCCGACGTGGATGGAATAGTTCCAGCAGCGTTCGCACTTTTTGCCGTCCGCTTTCACAATTTTGACATCGCCCAAGACGCCTCCTTCCGTCTCGATGAGAAAGGGGGGTGCAACCGGCGCATGAATTTCCACCTGCGAAACAATGAATAGATAGCGCAATATGGATTCATATTTTCTTAGAAGATGATAAAGGGCATTGGTCGGCGACAAAATAACCCTTGCTTCGAGGCCACCGGCAATCTGTTTAGAATTGCGGGATTCTTCCAGCGCCTTTAGCACGGCTTGGCGAACTTCCAGAAGTGTTCTCCAATGACCGGCTCGTGTCGCATCAAAGTCCGGTGAGAGTTCCCCGGCCTTCCGGAACTGCGCAGTGTGAACGCTTTCCGGCGCGCCAGCCTGCTTTGGGAAATGTTTCCAGATCTCTTCCGCAGTGAAAACAAGAGTCGGTGTGAATAGCCGCAGGAGCGCGTCGGCAATGCGCCACATGGCCGTTTGCGCGGAGCGCCGCTCGCGGCCGGCGGCGGCGAAGGTGTAAAGACGGTCCTTGAGAATGTCAAAGTAAAAAGCGCTGAGATCCACGGTGATGAAATCGTGCAGCGCGTGATAGACGCGGTGAAACTCAAAATTCTCGTACCAAGCGCGGCATTCGTCTACGAGGGCGGACGTGCGATGGAGCATCCAGGCGTCGAATTCCTCGAGCACGGCGTCGGGGACGGCATCGCGCGCGGGATCGAAATCGTAGAGATTGCTGAGCGCGAAGCGGAAAGTGTTACGGATCTTGCGATAGGCCTCGGCAAGCTGCTTCATCACGTCGTCCGACAACCGCATGTCAGTGGTGTAGTCCTGCGAAGCAACCCAGAGGCGCAACAGGTCGGCGCCCCATTTGTCGCAAATTTCACGCGGGAGAATGACGTTGCCCCGCGACTTCGACATGGGGTCGCCCTGCTCGTCCACAGCCCAGCCGTAGGTGAGAACGTTTCGATAAGGCGCGGCTTCTTTAATCGCCGCGCCGATGAGCAATGAGCTGTGGAACCAACCGCGGAACTGGTCGGGTCCCTCGAGATACATGTCCGCGGGCCACGGCAAGCCGTCCTTACCCAGCACGGCCAGGTGAGAGGAGCCGGAATCGAACCAGACATCAAGGATGTCGTTTTCCTTGCGCCAATTCGCCGCGCCGCAGGAACACTTTGTGCCGGCGGGCAACAACTCTTCAGGAGAATGCCGGAACCAGGCGTCCGCGCCTTCGCGCTTGAACCATTCGATGACGTTTCGCAGCGCGGGCACTTCGGTGAAGACTTTGCCGCAAGCATCGCAATAGAAAACCGGAATCGGCACGCCCCAGAACCGCTGGCGCGAGACGCACCAGTCGGGGCGCTCGGCGATCATCGAGTACATGCGATCCTCGCCCCAAGCCGGTATCCAGTGAACTTTTTTCACTTCTTCGAGCGCGCGCTCGCGAAGCGTGGGGGCTTCCGAGCCTTTTCTGGCGGCGTCAAGCTTTATGAACCACTGCTCCGTGGCACGAAAGATGACCGGATTGTGGCATCGCCAGCAGTGCGGGTAGCTGTGCGTGAGCTTGCTTTCAGCGAGGAGCATATTTCGTTCCCGCAGGAGGGCCACGATAACGGGATTCGCTTCAAAAACGGTCTTGCCTTTGTATTCAGGCAGCCCTTCGGTGTAGCGGCCCTGGTCATCGAGCGGCGCGTAAATCTCGAGGCCGTATCGTTGGCCAGTTTGGAAGTCCTCGACGCCGTGGCCGGGGGCGGTGTGGACGATTCCGGTGCCAGTGTCAAGCGTGACGTAATCGGCCAGCACAGCAGGGACGCGCAGATCCTTCAAGAATGGGTGCTGGAACTGGAGGCCTTCGAGTTCCCTGCCCTTCCACGGCCCTCGAAACTTGGACACCTCGATTCCGATGTCGTTTTTGAGCGCAGCGACGCGCTCAGCCGCCACGAGTAACGCACCTTGGGGCGTTTCCGCGACCACGTACTCGAAATCCGGATGGAAGGCGAGCGCGCGATTGTGCGGGAGCGTCCACGGTGTGGTTGTCCAGATGACAGCGTCAACATTCGCGCCGAGCTTGGCCGCCGGAACACCACCTGCGACGGGAAACTTCACCCAGATGGAAGGGCTGGTGTGGTCTTTGTATTCGACTTCAGCTTCGGCGAGGGCGGTTGAATCATGGATGCACCAATAGACAGGTTTCAGCCCGCGATAGACGTAGCCCCTTTCGAGAAAAGTGAGGAAGGCATCGGCGATGCATGCCTCATACTCATGGGTCATCGTGAGATAAGGCTTATCCCATTGTCCGAAAACGCCGAGGCGCTTGAAGTCGCGGCGATGCTGCTCAACGAAATACATCGCGAACTCGCGGCACTTCATGCGGAATTCGGCGGGGCTTACGGCGCCCTTGTGCCCCAATTCCTTTTCGACCTTGGTCTCGATGGGCAGTCCGTGGCAATCCCATCCGGGCACAAACGGCGACCGGAAACCGGCCATGGTCTTCGACTTGACCACCATGTCTTTGAGGATTTTGTTCAGGGCCGTGCCGAGATGGATGGCGCCGGTTGGATACGGCGGACCGTCATGCAAGACGTAGGCTGGGGCGCCGGCACGCGCCTTTTGGATTTCAGCGTAGAGGCCCCGCGATTCCCATTGTTCGAGCTGCGCCGGCTCGGCCTTGGGCAAACTGGCCTTCATCGGAAAGTCCGTGCGCGGGAGGTTTAGCGTGCTTTTCAGGTCCATGAGGATGTTGTTGCGGCGGTTAGCGCCCAAGCTCCGATGGAGATTCGTGGCATGCTTCGCGGTAAGACAGCATACGCCTCAATCGAATGCAACCTTTCCTTGACGAGAGAACGTCTATGCTACCAATGAAAGCGGCTCGATGTCACTTTTGGGGGGTGTGAAGAAGAAGATGCCGGGATTAAACCAGAGCGAGTGATGCTCAACCGGCGAAGACAAAAAAATCGAAGGAGGCGGTAAGCGTATGAATCACGGGCCTGAAACCCCATCGCGCAATCGCGACCTCCCCGCTCCTGCTGGACGTTTCTCGACGCGACTCCTCATGCAGCGCAGCAGCAAGTTGAAGGACATTCTTTCCAATCTGAAGGACCTTTTCAAATTTCACCCGGTGAAGTTTGCCGGAAATGCTCCGATGGCCCAACCCCTCTGGGTCAGGGACAAGAACATGGGCCCATCGCAGATTGTTTCGTTTGCCGTGCATGGAGGGCTGGCGCTGCTGTTGATTATCCCGTTTGCCAGCCAGATTACGCGGAATCCAATTCTGAAGATCGAGGGCAGTTCGATTTTTGCGCCGCCAGCGGATTACTTAAGAAGCCTCACATTCGCGCCGAACCCGGGCCCGAAATCTGGAGGCGGAGGAAGCGGCGGAGAGAACAATCCAATTCCAGAAACAATGGGTCAGGCTCCGAAATTCAGCGAACTACCTCAGATTGTTCCTCCTTCAATCATGCGCAATCAAAACGCGATTCTGATCGTGCCGCCGACTCTGGATGGGCCGGAGGATATTCGCATCAAGAGTCCGGACATCAACGTATGGGGCGATCCGAGCAAGCACGATCAAACGAATTCCGGGGGGCCGGGATGCTGCGCCGGAATGGGATCCCATAGAGGTACAGGGGACGGAGATGGCATTGATGGCGCTGGCCTCGGACCGGGCCGCATCGGTGGATTCGGCAATGGTCCTTTCCGGCCAGGATCAGAAAACGGTGTCACCTATCCGGTATGCCAGTATTGCCCAAGGCCGGACTACTCAGAAGAGGCTCGAAAAGTAAAATACTCAGGATCGGTGATGCTAAACGCCGTCGTGCTTCCAAATGGGAGGACGGGCAAGATCGAAATCGTCAGCTCTCCCGGAATGGGGCTCGATGAAAAGGCAGTGGAAGCTGTCAGCGGATGGCGATTCAAGCCGGGCGCCGGGCCAAACGGCAAGCCGGTGGCAACGATCATCGCGATTGAAGTCGTCTTTCAGCTCTATTAGACACGGTCCAGGGCCCGCAGGATGGAACCTGCCGGAACATGGAAACGTCTAACAATGTGATAGAATTTAGGAGAACCCAGGCCTCGATTATTATAGGGCGGACAACTCTTTGGCGGGGGCTGAATCTAAGGTAGATAGGCCCGTTGCGCTCCAGACCTATAGAAACCAGCATGATTACATTGAACCCGAATTCGAGATCGAATGGCCCCAAGGGCCAAGGTGTGAATCTACCTCCTGCCGAGAATGCCCCGAGCCTCATCATTCAGCGTGATGTGATGTCGCAGGGGTTCTTTGCCAACCTGCGGGATTTTTTTGCCGAGCGTCCCGCGAAGCTTCCGAAGGGAACCGCGGGTGGGGATTATGGACGCCCGCAATTCGGCACCGGGTTCTTTGACAACCTGAAGGAATGGTTTCATGCGGGTCCGAAAACGGCCCCCGGGGCCGAAGCCTCGCTACGGGGCGCCGATGCGCCGGGCATCCGAGTGGAATGGAAGCCCTTCTATAAGACTTTCTATCAAAATATCCGGGACTTGATTGCGCCACCGAAGCTTGCTCCGCTGAAGGTGACGAGCAAAGCGGTCAAGGTAAAGGATATCTGGACCAAGGACGAGGTTTTCAGCCGCGCGCAAGTGGTTTCCATCGTTTTCCATGCCAGCCTCGTAGTTCTGCTGCTCGTACCGATTCTGAAAGTGGCTTCCACCAGCGTAAACGCGAAGACAAACAATGTTCTTGTTACTCCCCTGGATCTTTCTCCTTATCAGGCCAAGCTGCCGCCAGGCAACAAACCAGCGGGTGGGGGCGGCGGAGGCGGCGCGCACGAACAGCAACCAGCGACCAAGGGGCAGTTGCCCAAATTCAGCTCGCAGCAAATCACTCCGCCTCAGATCATTCGCAACCCGAATGCGAAGCTGCAAGTGGACCCGACTTTAATCGGCCCGGATACACTGAGGATTCCAAGTCCGAATATGGATCGCTGGGGCGACCCATTGGCCAAGATGGTGAATGATTCCAATGGTCCGGGGTCCGGCGGCGGAATGGGCTCGGGCTCCGGCGGCGGAATCGGCAGTGGAAATGGCGGCGGACTTGGGCCGGGTTCCGGCGGTGGAACGGGCGGCGGCGCGTATCGCGCGGGCGAGAATGGCGTCGGCTATCCTGCTTGCGTCTATTGTCCGAGGCCGGACTATTCGGATGAAGCCCGCAAATCAAAATATCAAGGCGATGTGTGGCTGGAAGTGCTGGTCCTCGAAAACGGACGGCCCAGCCCAAATGACATCCGGGTGACGAAGAGCCTTGGAATGGGTCTGGACGAAAAGGCCATCGAGGCGGTCCGAACCTGGCAATTCAAGCCGGCCATCGGGCCAAACGGCAAGCCCGTGAAGACGTGGACCTCCGTTCAAGTGCAGTTTCAACTTTTCTAAGGAATCCCTTTTCGCAAGAAGTATTCAATTATCGAAACATGGCAGAAGGTCCTTCTACCACGTCTAAGTCCATCTGTTAGCATGAGCAACATGAACCGCCGGCAGCAGTCTCCTCCCGCACTTTTCAAATTGTTTGGGCTGGTTGGTGGCCTCTTGCTTATCGCGATGCCCGTGCTTGTGAGAAGCGCGAGCGCGCGGGCGCAGCAGGCCGGCTCCATTGAATTCGTTGCACAAGTCTCGCCGACGGGAGGCCACGCGGAACCCGTGCGCGGCTTTACTTTCTACCTGCTGCGAAAAAGTTTTCAAGACATCCGGCGCGAGGCGGAAGCGCTTGAGCCGGCGCCAAATATGGAAGAATTTATCGGCGGCCTGACTGTTTCCGACGCATTGAAGGCCTGGATGAAAAAAAACAAGAGAGTCGATCTCTCGGGAACAGATTTCCCAAAAGTTGTGAAGCCTGAGGACGTGCTCGGAATACCGGAGTTCAAAGCAGGTTACTTGGACCAGAACAAGGGAGACCGAAGCGTGGGCCTGCCAAAGCCGAGATTCCGAGAGGCCGATAAAGATAAGAATCCCCAGAAGTATCAGAAAGAAGTAGACGAGTACCTCGAGGCTCTCAAGAAATTTATTGCCGCCAACCCCGATACGCTTTCCACGCTTGAGCCGGCGCTGGAAAAGATCAATCCGGGCCCCCGCTGGAACAAATTAGTGACCGACCGGACGGCGCGAGTGCACCGGCGCTGGCTCGAACTCGCGGAGTTTCAGTACAAAGCGGCGCAATGTGACACGGACCTTGAGGGGCACGGAAGATTTGTGGGATTGCCCGCGGGCGACTACTGGATTTCGACAATTGAAACGCAAGCCTCGTCGGGAGACACCCGCGTGCGCTGGGATATTCCGGTTCGCGTTGTCGCGGGGCGCGCGTCGTCGGTTGAACTTTCCAATCTCAACGGAATCGAGCCACGAACTCCATAAGAAAGCCAAGCTGCGGATTCACCGCAATTCCATTCGTGCGGATTCTTGCCTTTTCTTTCTGACTAGACGCAAACTACACTCACACATTGACTCGCTCCCCCCTCTGGGCCGGTTTCAACCGAGAGAAACGGCGATCGGCGAGCCTACTGAAGAGACGCACGATGCAGAGCCTCGATGTAACCGCAAGAAGCCAGCAGGACCTGATTGCAGAGCTCGCGAATCCTGACGAGCCAAAGCGCCAACTTGCCGCGGGGATGCTATTTGAGATGGGGCGCCTGCTAAGCCGCGACACAGTGGAGCGATGGGAGCGCGACCCAGAATTTGCAATCATTTTGTTGCGTGGCTCGGAGCGCACCGACGACACGCTTCCCGGCGCGCTGCGCACAACGGTGGGCATCGCCGTGACGCCCAGCAGGTTCTCCCGGATCCGCACGGTGAATGGAATGCCGCGCCTGGCTGACGTGCCTCCGGATCAGGACGCGGCGGAATTCGAGTTGCATTTTTCCTTCCCAGATCCCGGTATGGCGATTCGTCTCGACATCCTGACGACGAAGCAGCCCGGCGGGAAAGGCGCCATTGCGAAATTCCTTGCGAAATTCGGCGAGGGCATCCAGCAAGTGGAATACGAGGTCTCCGACGTGGATCGAGCGACTCGCATTCTCGCGGACCGATTTGGCGTGAAAGCGGTTTATCCAATGACTCGCGCCGGGGCAGACGCTACACGCGTTAATTTCTTCCTGGTTCCCGCCGCCCCAGGAACTAAAGTTCTCATTGAATTAGTTGAGCATGCGAGCGTGGCGCGCTAAGTCCGGCCGTAAACGGGGACAGCGGCGCCGTGGATGACTCGAGCATCTTCCGAGCAGAGGAAGACAATGACCTTGGCGATGTCATCCGTTTTGGGCCAAACGCTGAAGTCCGCTTTAGGCATGGCGCGGCGATTTGCGGGGGTATCCATAATGCTGGGCACGACAGAGTTTACGTTGATGTTGTAGGGCTTCACTTCCTCGGCCAGCGAATCGAAGAGCGCAAGAACCCCCGCCTTGGAAGCAGCGTAAAGCGCCGCCCCCGCGGAGCGGTCATACGCGGCGCGCGAGGCAATGTTGACGATGGCCCCGCGATTTCGCTGAATCATTCCGGGTAAAACGGCGCGAGCCACGACGAACGCGGCGCGCAGATTCAGATTGAGCATCTGCTCATAAGTCGCCAGGTCTGTCTCCCACAATTGCTTCCCACCGGCGTAGCCGCCAATGGTGATAACGAGGGCGTCGACGGGACCAACTTGGGATTCGGTATTGACGATGAACTTCGCGGCCGCGGCTTCGTCGGTAGCATCGAGCGTCACTCCGCTGAGTTTCGGATTCTTTCCTGTGCTCGCGGCTAGTTCGTCGATTTCTTCCTGGCGGCGGGAAGTGACAACGACGCGCGCCCCTGCCGCGAGAAAAGCCCGAGCGACCGAACCTCCCAGCGCTCCCGTTCCGCCTGCGACAACGACCGTTCTCGGATTGTCTGACATTAATTTCTCCCTTTCGTCATTCACCATTCTGTTCGAGTAACTTGGCGACAAGCGCTGTCCAGCCGGTCTGATGAGATGCACCCAACCCCGCGCCCGTGTCTCCATTGAAATATTCGTGGAAGAGCAGGAGGTCGCGCCAGTTCGGGTCCGTCGCGAAGGATTGCTGCGCGGCCAACGCCGGCCGAACACCGCCATTCCCGCGAAGGAACAAACGTGACAGACGGTGGGAGAGCTCCGCAGCCACTTCCCACAATGTCATTTGCCGCCCCGAACCCGCCGGACATTCCACACGAAGCGAATCACCGTAGTAAAAGTGAAATCTCTGCAAAGCCTCAACGAGCAAGAAGTTCAAGGGGAACCAAACGGGGCCGCGCCAATTTGAATTTCCGCCAAACGTGTAGGTGCGTGACTCCGCCGGCTCATAGCCCACTCGATATTCCTGACCGTCAAAACTCGTCACAAATGGCTGGTCGCGGTGGAATCTGGAGACTGAGCGCACTCCATAGGGCGAGAGGAATTCATTCTCATTCAACATGTATGCGAGCAAGCGCGGCAGCCGATCCTTTGTGACTAGCGAGAGAAGCCGGTGAACCCCGTGCGGAGTGGTCATGGAGGCGTCAAGGTTGGGACGGAATTCAGGCCGGTTCGCAATGAACCACTGCATGCGCGCGCGGAAGTCAGGCAAACGGTCGAGCATTTCGGGTTCGAGCGTTTCCACAGCGAAGAGCGGGATCAATCCAACCATGGAACGCACACGCAAATAACGATGCGAGCCGTCCGGCAGGCGAAGAACGTCATAGTAGAAACCGTCGCGTTCGTCCCATAGCTCGATCGCTTCCCCGCCCCGGTTGTTCATGGCATCAGCGATATAGACAAAGTGCTCGAAGAACTTCGTGGCGACATCTTCATAGGCCGGATTCTCCTGGGCAAGCTCAAGCGCAATGGCCAGCATGGTCAGACAATACATCCCCATCCAGCTTGTGCCGTCGGATTGTTCCAGGCGGCCCCCGGTCGGGAGAGGTTGGGAATAGTCAAAGATGCCGATGTTATCGAGACCGAGGAACCCGCCCTCGAAAATGTTCATACCCGATGGATCCTTCCGATTCACCCACCAGGTGAAATTCAGAAGGAGCTTGTGAAAGACACGCTCGAGGAATTTCCGGTCGGCCCTGCCATGCATGCGCCGCTCAATCTTGTAAATGCGCCATGCGGCCCACGCGTGGACCGGAGGGTTGACATCGCCGAACTCCCATTCATAGGCCGGAAGCTGGCCATTCGGGTGCATATACCATTCGCGAAGAAGAAGGATGAGTTGCGACTTTGCAAATTCCGGGTCCAAGAGAGCCATGGGAACGACGTGGAAGGCAAGATCCCAAGAGCCATACCATGGAAACTCCCAATTGTCCGGCATGGAAAGAACATCTTCATTGTTGAGGTGCTTCCACTCGTGATTGCGACCGAGCAAGCGAGAGGAAGGAGGTTCCGGCCCGGCCGGGTCGCCATCGAGCCACATGCGCACGTCATAGTAATAAAACTGTTTTGACCAGAGCAGGCCGGCGCAAGACTGGCGGAAAACATTTCGAGCGTCAGGACTCAAAGTCTTGGGAATGCGAGCCGCAAAGAACTCATCCGCCTCGGCCTTGCGCGCCGAAAAAACGGCCTCAAAATCTTTTTCTCGAAGTTGTGTGCCGGCGCTTTGAGCGGCGCCCGGCGTGTTGATCAGCCGCAGATGAATTGAAGTGGCCGCGCCCGGCTCCAGATCCATGCGATAAAGCGCCGCCGCTTTTGTGCCGACGTTTGCCGGATTCACCGCTCCACGATTGCCCCGGATAATGCATTCTCCAATTCCGTCTTTCACATAGGGTGTGCGATTGGTTCCGGCAAACAATCGCGCAGAATTTGCTTCATTCTCCGTGAAGAGGAATTCTGGGGCGCTCTCCGCAAATAGCCACGACTTGCCGTATGTTTTCTCGTCGAGCTCCACTATGGTTTCCGTTCGAGCTGATCCTGATGACGATGGAAAAAGTGACACACGCGGCCGCGCTGCCTCGCGCCCCCACGACCAGGTATTGCGAAACCAAATCGTAGGCACCAGCCAAAGCGGAGCCCGTTCGGGCCCGCGATTCCAGGCAGTCAAACGGATGAGAATGTCGTCCGGCGCGGCCTTCGCGTATTCGATGAAAACATCGAAGTAGCGATTCTCGCCGAAGACTCCGGTGTCATAGAGTTCAAATTCGGGAGCGTCCTTCCCTCTTCTGTTCTTGTTCTCCTCCAAGAGCCTTGAGTACGGATATGCCGCCTGTGGATACTTGTAAAGGAACTTCATGTAAGAGTGGGTCGGAGTCGAATCCAAGTAAAAGTAATACTCCTTCACATCCTCGCCGTGATTGCCTTCGTTGTTTGTCAGGCCGAAGAGGCGCTCCTTCAGAAAGGGGTCGTGTCCGTTCCAGAGAGCAAGCGCGAAGCAAATGCGCTGGTGAATGTCGCAGATTCCGCCGATGCCGTCTTCACCCCAACGGTAAGCGCGCGAGCGGGCATGGTCGTGCGGAAAAAATTCCCAGGGTTTCCCATCGGGACTGTAGTCCTCGCGTACGGTGCCCCACTGGCGTTCACTCAAGTAGGGTCCCCAGCGCTTCCAGTGCGCCTTTTGCAATCGAGACTCTTCCAGCCTTTGTTCTTCCGCGTTCATGCGTGTGGAGTTCCTGTGGGTCCGTGCGATGTTTCGGTGCGCGCGGCCTTTGAGTACTGCCATGCCTTGGCGTACTTCCAACTCACGTAAGAAGCATGGGTCATGTGTACAAGCAGGCCTTCGCGGCCATCCAGAAACCCGCCCCGGAGAATATAGTTATAGAAGAAGCGGAAGGCGGGACGGAGTACGATATTCGTTACGCTGAATCCGACGCGCCGCTCTTTGACAACCATTTGAGCGCCAAGCGAGGAATAACGATTCGCGTGGTCGATGAAGTCTTCAAATTGCGGGTAGGCGTGGTGGATCAGGTCTCCCTCGAGCCGTCCCGTGTTCCCCGCAAGCTTCATGTCTTCGTGAACATCGCGCAGCTCAAATCTCGCCAAAGCGCGCTTGACGAGGCGCAGCTTACGATCGGGATAGTAGCCACCATGTTTGATCCATCGGCCCAGATAAAGATTCCGGCGCGGCATGTAGAATCCATCAAACCCGGGCTCGGGTTGGCCAGCATTCCGCAAACCCTGAATGCTGGCCGCGAGCTCGGGGCTGACCTCTTCATCCGCATCGAGGGACAAAATCCAATCGCAGGCGGCCTTGGCAATTGCAGAATTCTTCTGAGCCGCGAATCCTTTCCAGTCCTCGTCATAAACCCTTGCGCCCAGGGATTTCGCGCGGGCCACGGTCTGATCGGTGCTATGCGAATCCACGACGATAATTTCGTCCGCAATGCCCTTCAGGCTTTCCAGAGTGCGCGAGATGTTCGCCTCTTCGTTGAAGGTAACGATGCAGACCGAGATGCGCATCAGGTACGGTCTCCTGAATGGGCCGGAAGGCGGTCAGCCGGTAATCGGCGATTTAAGAACCCTATAGGAATACCCCTTCGTTGCCATTTGCAGCAAGTCGGCGACGTGGCATTTGGATTGCGACGAAGGCCACATCGTTTGACAGGGTAAGATGAGCTTCCTATGATGCGATTCCGCTCGATTTTGGCGGGCGCGAGGTCCCGTGAAGGCTTATAGCAAGATGCTTCGCCAAACGCCATTCTATGGCGAACTAAAGGCATTAGGCCACTACCCCGATTATTGGTATTGGAAGCTTCGCGGAGAACCACCGCGCATCCCACACCTGGTCAAGCAAAGAACTGTCCGTGAGTACGCGGAGAAATTTGGACTCAGAACACTCGTCGAAACGGGGACCTATTACGGAGAGATGGTCTCCGCGATGAGATCGCGGTTTGATCGAATCTATTCTATCGAACAGGACGCCAACCTTGCCGAAGCTGCCAAAGGAAGATTTGCCCGCGAGTCCCGAATTCAGATTCTGCAAGGAGACAGCAAGGACCTCGTTCTTGAAATCCTAAAAACGCTGAGGCAGCCGGCCCTTTTCTGGCTTGACGCCGGTTACTACGGCTGGGCCGGGCGGCAAGGCGATCAAAGCAGGCTAAGCGCGGAATTGGAAGCGATTCTGCGGCATCCCGTAAAAGATCACGTGATTCTGATGGACGACGCCGATGGCTTGAATGGCAAGAATGGAGCACCGACGATCGCCGAGGTCACGCAACGCATTGAAATGGACTTCCCCCGCCATACTGTGACCGTTGCCAACAACATCCTGCGCATTACAACTGACGAAGAATGACCGCTACACGAGGATGGAAGGCAGATGGCCGAACTAGGCGCGTGTTCGCCGTTTTGGGAACAGCGATTTTTCTATTGCTTGCCCCCGGATTCTTCGTCGGACTTGTGCCGTGGTGGATTTCCCGGTGGCGCTTCCACGCACTGTTCTTGGGCTTCGCACCATTTCGAGTAGTCGGCGCCCTGCTCATAGTCGCAGGCGTTCCCATGCTTCTTGAATCATTCGGACGTTTCGCGCTGCAAGGGATAGGCACGCCTGCGCCCGTCTTTGCAACGCAACACCTTGTGGTCAAGGGATTCTACCGCTACGTCCGAAATCCAATGTACGTCGCAGTCGTATCGTTGATCCTGGGTCATGCCCTGCTTCTGGGTGATATCCGTATCCTCGCGTATGCAATTCTTAGCTGGCTGGTGACGCACTTGTTTGTCCTCACGTACGAGGAACCGACATTGCGGAAATCTTTTGGAGCTGAGTACGAAACCTTTTGCGCTCATGTTCCAGGGTGGATACCTCGCGTCACTCCGTGGCGCAAGGGCGCAGAATAAGGTGAAGGCTCGCTTCTCCCAATCAGCTTCTGATTCCTCATTTTCATTGGAATAGTTGCAGACTTTTGAAATTTGGCTGGGAGGCCTGGACTCGAACCAGGATAGTCAGCTCCAGAGGCTGATGTACTGCCAATTGTACGACCTCCCAGCCGAGGGAGGCGGAAACAAACCGCCCGAACCACTGGCCGGGAAAGGCTTCCTTGCCAGCGGACATTTCTACTTTATTCAGTAACTGCGAATCCGTCAACTACGCCCAGCAGGACGGGCTGCGGGAATCAAACGGCCTTTGCGAATGGTGAAACGCGAACCACGCCACTCGATGGTGTTGGTCAAAAAACTGGCAAGCCAAATGGGGAATGCGAAAAGGTCGCGCAACGGCAGCAGCCAGAACCAGCGCCGAACGACCGGATCCTGTAAGCCCCAGACGCCGACCGTCCAAGCCGTGGCAAACCGGAGGACCAGATAGGCGGCCAGGTAAGCGAGAGCTAGCGACCGAGTGGGAGCGACTGCGATAGCGGCGATGGTAAACGCCAAACCCTGCGTAAAAAAGAGGCCCGCGTGGCCGCCGGGCCGGATGTTTCGCAGACCTATGGCCCAGCGCAATTCGTGGCGCAGGTATTCGCCAAATGTCTGAGGGTTGAAAATCATCCAGACAGGGTTGCGAGCAATTTCAACGCGATAGCCGCGCGAAGCGATCCGATTGCCAAACTCGAAATCGTCAGAATGACAGTCCGCAATCCCTTCAAACCCGCCGATCTCTTCGAGCCTGGCGCGCGTGGTAGCCATCGTCGAGCCGAGAGCGAAATTCGTTCCTTCCAGCACATGGGCGACCAGCATGCCGGCGGCGAATTCGACTGATGCACCCAAGCACTCGAGATAGGAGCCAAGCTTGCCTTCCACGTTTCCGCGATACAGTGCGGTGACGACTCCAACTTTCGGGTCACGGAATGGCTCGACAACCATCCGAAGATAATCGGGCTCGACGCGAACATCGCTGTCACTGATCACGAATAGGTTGGAGCGGGCCTCGCGAACCAGCCGGACAAGCTTACAAACTTTGGCGCTCGGACCCAGGTTCTCCACGCCAATGAGAAGCCGGATCTTGCATTCGGGAAAATCGGAAATCACCTTACGGATGACCGGAACCGAGGGGTCTGACTCATCCTGTACGGCGAAAAGGATTTCGTAATCGGGATAGTCGAGCCGGCAGAAGCTCGCGAAATTCTCATACGCCTCACGGTCGAGACCCCGAACTGGTTTCAGAATACTCACGGGCGGGGCGAAGTCGTTCGCCAATGGTTTCTTGCGGCGCTGGGCGGCAAAGAATTTTCGGGCAGCATAAATGCAAACGACGTAGTAGCAGAACGGCAAGATTGCAAGAACCAGCACTACCCATCGCAAACCGAGCAAAAATGTGTGAGGAGAGGTCATGCCGAACCCATCGCCCTCGCGACCAGGAGAATGTATGTCTTTTGCCGAAAGCTCATGCTGAAATTTATTTCAGGATACTGGAAACCTGGCCGGTCGCCTGGAGCAGAGCAAGCGAGGCTTGCTGACGTTGCAAATCGGCATCAAGGAAAGCCAGCCACTTATCGTTCTCCTCGAGGTGGGCCCGCTCCAGATCCTGAAGGGTCGCACGGCCCTCGTCGAATTGCGCTTGCAAGACTTGCAGGTTTTCCTGCGCTAGCTTGAGATCAAGGCGCGCGACGTCGCGGCCCAGTTCCAGCTCCCGTACCATGTGGGCCTGGCTTCGCACCTGCAATTCCACCTGGCTCCGTTTGTTCCTTGCTTCGACCGCAGCCACATTGGCGTCCGCCTGGGCAAGTGAAATGGTGGCATTCGTCTGCGCGGCAAAAATCGGAATGGTCACCTGCACACCGATGTTCACATTGTTGCGCTGAAATTTTTTGAAGAAAGTGGAGAAATTGTTTGTGTTGCTCAAAACGCTGTAATTGCCTACGAGGTCGACGGTCGGCCATCGATTGCCCCGCGCGCCCTTCAGGATCTCTTCCTTTGCAAGCCGCTCGGCCTCCGCGCGCCTCAGTTCGGCGCTGGATTGCAGCGCCTGCGCCACGAGCTCATTCACGGGCCGCTCGGCTGCGGGTGGCAAATCCTCGGCGATCATTTCCAATGGCTGATCGGACTGCAGCCCGAGCATATCCCGAAGTTCTGACTCCAGGGCATCCTCGCGTCCTTCGTCATGCGCGATTCGCTGTTCGATTCTGGCCGCGCTGAGTTCAGATTTGGTTTGTTCGATGGGGAGTTCGCGACCCGCGCTAATGCGGTCGCGAATCAACTCCGTAATTTTCTGGGCGTGGTCCCGCTCCTTGCGGAGCAAATCGAGCGAATGACGGATGTTTGAAAGCTCGAGGTAAACATCGGCTGTCCGCACCATCACGGCGTCGCGGACGGAGTCCAGGCTGGCATTCTGTTCTCGCGCGCGCAGTTCATCCGCGCGAAGCTGTCCTTTTGCCAGCGGATTGTAAATCGCCTGGGTGTAAACCAGTTGAAATAAGGAGGGAACTCCTCCACCGGGCGCCAATGGAAAGCCGCTCGAATACTCAGCCCCGGAGCCTGTGAAAAAGTTCGGCTGAAATCGCGACCGGTCTACGCCAGCTGTTTGGCCGGCGAGCGAAGCATGCAGCCTCGCCAGCTCGAGGTCGCGGCTATTGCGAAGCGCCAACTCCACGGCGCGCTTCAGCGTCAATTGCGCGGCGGGAAGAGGTTGCTGCCCGGCCGTAGCCTGAACCAAAAACAGCAGAGTTACAACGAACGCCACACAACGTGGAAAGATGCGCATGGAGCTACCCCCTCTGGGATTCTCAGCGACCCATTACTCGTACCGCAATGATTCCGTTGGCTGCAAGCTCGACGCTTTACTGGCGGGAAGATATCCGAAAAAAATCCCCGTCGAGCAGGAAACCACAAGTGCCGCGGCGACGGCAATCCAAGGCACGGGCACGCGCAGACTGCCGGGGAGGAATGGCTGCACAAGCACCGGAATGCTCACGCCGGCAAATACACCAAGAATTGCGCCGACACCGCTGATCAAAGAGGACTCCAACAGGAACTGATACAGGATTTCTTTGCGCCGGGCGCCGATGGCGCGGCGGATGCCGATTTCGTGCGTTCTCTCGGTCACGGTGACGAGCATAATATTCATGATGCCAATCCCACTTACGATCAGCGCGACCAGAGCGATAAAGAGCAAGACAATCGAGAGCGCGTTTGAAATCTCGCGCGCGACATTCAGAATCCCGCTCAGGTTTAGAACGTCGAACGCCGCACCTTGCGGATGCCGCCCGAGCAGGATTTGCTCGACACGCTCAGTGGCGGAGGGGACCTGGTCAGCGGACGCCATTTGCACGTACGAACCGCCCAAGAAATTTTCTCCCGTGTAATACTGCATCAAAGTGAAGGGTATCGCGACAGAATTGCGCTGGACTTCCGACTGGCCGAAAGTGTCCACGCGCTCCCGGAAAACACCGATCACTGTAAACGCCAGTTCATTCATCCTCAACGATTGGCCAACCGGGTTTTGGTTTGCAAATGCTTTTTTGGAAAGATCCTCGGTGATCAAGCACACCTTATTGCGCAACTGCATATCGTCCTGGTCAAAATACCTTCCGGCCAAAATGACAAGTTGACGGATTTCCTGATAATCCTGCGTTACTCCGAGGAGCGTGGCGGAGTGCACCACACCGTTCACAACGATGGTGGCGTCCAGATCGCGAGTGCCCGCGACAGCGACCACACCGGGAATACTTCTTTGAATCTCCGCCAAATCGTCGAGATTGATCTCAAAACTAGGCGCAGTTGGACGTCCGGGAGTATGAGCCGCCGTCGCAATAATCAGATTGGAGCCGACGCCCTCGATGAGCCCGAGAATGTACTGGCGACCGGTGAGAGAAATTGTTACCACGAGGACGATACAAGCGCTGCCGATTACTACGCCAATCATCGTCAGGAATGAGCGCATTTTGTTAGCGCGAAGCGCATCAATGACGACAACGAAAGTCTCTTTTCCGAGCATGATCTTTCACAGTGAGATTACCACAAGGCTTTCGGTGTGGGACTTATGACCGATCATCTGCACAGAGGAACCGGAACCCAAACAGACTGGCTCTCTTTTTGCTGTAGATCAGCCTTTTCAGAAAGCAGATTTGACACAAATTTGCGGAATTGCATCAGAATCCTGTGCGACTGAGCCCATCGTGCGCGGCCTTATCATTCGGATCGAGCTCAATCGCCGTGCGATACTCGAACGCAGCGGAATCGCGCCGGCCCAGCTTCTCGTACAACCTTCCGAGCCAACGGTGCGAAGCGGACGGCGAGGCGTGATCTTCCCTTCGCTGCGGTAGATTTGCCAGGTATGCTTTGAGGGATGTCTCCGCTTCCTGCAGACGGTCTCCCGCCAGAATGCCAGCCACGGCGCGGTAAAAGAGGACACGTGAGTCCGATGGCGAATTTTGTGGGATGGCCGCCAGGGCATTTCGTATTCCCGATGCATCCTCACGGCCCTCGTAATACTCCGCAATCTCTAGATAGGGGCCGGCCTGTTTAGGCTTCGCTGCGAGGACTGTCCTTAATTCCTCCTCGGCGAGCCTCCATTTCTTCTTGTTCTCGTAGAATTCCATTTTCGCAAGGTCGGCTGCCACCGGATCAATAGCGGCCAATTTTGAAATCTGAGCTTCCGCCTTGTCTTCACCGCCGCCAGCGATTCCGGGCGCACGGAAGTAGAAGGAAATCAGATCCCGCTCAAAGCGAATGTTATTGGGATCGATCTGCACGGCCTCCAGGAACTCATGGCCCGCCTTTCTCGCCAGCGCAAGCCCCGAAAACCAGTTACTGTGCTCAGCCCTGTGGCCGTAGGCCATGGCAAGGAAATGATGGTAAGCGGCAACCCCGGGTTCCAAGTCGACGGCGCGCTCCGCGTTGTTCACCGCCTGGTCGTTATCGTGCAGCTCGAATGCGCATCGCCCAAGCCAGTAGAAGAGAATCGCACTCTGAGGAGTCTTGCTTATTTCCGGCCGGAGCAGCGCCTCTGCCTCTTTGTAATGGCCCTGATCGAAAAGATTCCTGGCGGCTTCCAGCGGTGTCTGCGCCCAAGTATTTCCGGCGAGACAAAAGAAGATCACGCACAGCAGGGTTGCGATGATTCTTGAGAGCTTCATTCCGGTTTTATGATCTGAACCTTCATTCCGTCTTTCAAAGCCAGGTTACTGGGAAGGGCGATGAGTTCGCCTTCGCTCAAACCACTGACAATTTCATACGTTGTGGGATCGGCAATCCCAATCTTGATTTCACGCTTGTGAAGACGAGTGGTGGGGCCGCCATCTTCGGCTACGAACACAAATCGGCGTGAACCTTCAAATACCACGGCGCCCCGCGGGGCCGTCAGAACATTCTCTTGCGTCCGGAGATGGATCCCCACGTTCACGTTTGTGTTTGGAATCAGCCGCTGATCATCATTGTTCAGCGGGCAGAGCAATTCACCGACGGTGCGCGTCCCATGCGCCACGACCTGGCGAGGGATCTGGTCCGTCTTACCAGTCCAGGAATGGTTGGGCAGCGCGTCCCAGGTTACGACCAGTGTCTGCCCTGGTTCGAGCAAGCCGAGTTCCGGTTCATCCACAAACGCACGCACGCGAACGTGCTTCAAATCGGCAACCGCGGCAAGCAACTCGCCTTCCTTGATGGGATCGTTTACGTGTATGGGAAAGGAATATAGTGTCCCGTTGATCGGCGCCTTAACATGAGCGGATGCGAGCTTTTCCCGCAAATCACGCAAATTGTTCTGCGACTGCTGGACCAACAGGGCAATGCGGCCTTCATCAAGTTTTGCCTGCCGCACAAATTCCGTCCGGGCAGCCTGCAAGCGCCGCTGGTCCGCCTCCGTGCGAGCGAGGCTTGCGCCGGCATCCGTCAATTCTTGCCGAGTCGCCGCCTGCTGGGCTACAAGCTTTTCAAGCGAGGTGATATTGGCCTGCAAACGGTCATGCTCGACATTCGCTTTATGGATGTCACTGTCCAATTGCGCTAATTCCGCCAATTTTCCGCCGGACCGCGCAATTCGCAGATTCTCCTGGTTGTTCAGGAGCGCTTCTTTCTCACGGTCGATTTCCGCTTGAAGCTCCGAGTCGTCAAGATCAACCAGCGGCTGCCCCACTTTCACGAGTTGCCCTTCCTTGACGTGGACCTTTGTCACATGGCTGCTGACAAGCGACCGCATTTCATACGGCGTTATGGGTTCAATTCTTCCGTTCGTGGAGATGGCGGCGCTGAGGGTCGCCCGCGTAATCGCCTGGACAGGAACTTGTGGTATTGGTTTGCGCTCGCTGAGGACAACAACGACTACCACCGCCGCGATCGCCAGTCCCACGTAAAGCCAGGCACGCCTCGAGCGCTGTGTTTTCATCCAACCCTCAAGCTATCTGCGGTTTCCCCGAACGACGAAGATACAATCTATTCTAACAAACCGCCTTCGGCCAGGCTACGCTGTATTCCGTTCCTGACCTTTCCATTGGGAATCACCACCGTGTCATGTCACGCGTAAAAAGATGCGAAAAAGCTCCCTTTGGATTTTGTGAAAGGCTCCCGTGAGGCGGTGCGCGATCCGGGCCGGGCATGATAATATCCTCACATGACGACGCAAGATAACGTCCATGCAAACCCGGAAGTCAAGCCCGACCGGCATCCTCTGCCGGTGCTCCATCGCGTCTGTATTCAATGCAATAACATGTTCCGCGTCACCCCGGATCAATTCGACGCCAAGCAGTGCCCCAATTGCCATAAAGGCTGAGCTGAATTGATATTTGCCGGGGCCCGGTGCGTTACACAAATGAGGACGGTCTTCTCCTTCTAAGACTTGAATCACGCGGCAGGAAGGCTGGTTAGGCATGATCGAAGCTGAAAGACTGTGCAAATTCTTCCAGGACAAAAAACGCGGCGAAGTCCGCGCCGTGAACGAAGTCAGCTTCGTTTGTAAACCAGGCCAGATCTACGGGCTGCTCGGCGCCAATGGTGCGGGGAAGACGACCACGCTTCGCATGCTTGCAACGATCCTCGAGCCTACCAGCGGGACAGCGCGGGTCGCGGGATTCGACTTGATGAAAGATCCCGAGAATGTCCGCGCAAATGTCGGATTCCTTTCCACGGCAACCGCTCTGTACGGGCGGCTAACCGCGCAGGAAATGGTCGAATACTTCGGACGCCTGTACGGGCTGGATGACGCCACGATCGAGCGCCGCATCGATCAAATTTTCACGCGCCTTGAAATGGATGACTTTCGGGACCGCCGCTGCGACAAGCTTTCCACGGGCATGAAGCAAAAGGTCTCGATCGCGCGCACGCTCGTCCATGACCCACCGGTGATGATTTTTGATGAGCCTACCATCGGACTGGACGTGATGGCGGCTCGCACGATCGTGCAATTCATTCGAGAATGCCGCGACCACGGCAAAACAGTGATTTTTTCCACACATGTGATGAGCGAAGTCGAAAAACTCTGCGACAACATCGGGATTATTCATGGCGGCATCTTGCTGGCTGAGGGCACTCTCGCGGATCTGCGCCAGTGCTACGCGTTGCAGGATCTCGAGGATATTTTCGTTAAGGTCGTCGAACCTCACATGGTGAAGGAGACGATGGCATCATGAAGCTGCGAAACATCTGGATCGTCTACCGTAAGGAACTAAGGGATTCACTCCGGGATCGCCGCACTTTAGTCGCCATGATCGTTGTGCCGATTCTCATCATGCCTTTGCTCACGATAGGCAGCCTCGTGCTCGTGACGATGATCATTGGAGAAGCCAAAAAAGAAGTCTCAACAGTGATGATCCTGGGGGGCGCGGACTCGCCAAGAACTATGAATGATCTTCGGAACGTAAAGACAATTGCGGTACAGGAAGGCACCGCCGACTACGTCCAGAAGATTTCAGATAAGAAGGTGCGCGCCGCAGTTGAAATTCCCTCTGGATTTGATGCGGCACTGGCGGGCAATGAGCAACTCACCGTTAATATCTACGACTATGAGGGTGACCTTAAGTCTGGAGTTGCCACCGACAAGCTAATGAAATTCTTCGATGACCTTAGCAGCCGGATTGTTCAGGAGAGGTTGGCAGAGAAGAATCTTCCGGCAACGATGGTCAAGCCCTTCAAGCTGAAAACTCAGAACGTCGCATCACCCGAAAAGGAATTCGGGGCGATTCTGGGCGGGTTTATCCCCTATTTCGTCATCATTCTGAGCTTGACGGGGGCGATGTATCCAGCCATTGATCTTACCGCGGGAGAGAAAGAACGCGGCACAATCGAAACCATTCTTTGCAGCCGCGTCTCCAGAACACATCTCGTCCTGGGAAAGTTTTTCATGGTCTTAACCGCTTCGCTGACCACGGCCATTCTCGCGATGATCTCCATGGGTGGGTCATTCCAAGTCGCCAAGTTGATACTCGCGGGGATGCCCAGTGACACGGCTAATCCACTGAATTTTTCGATCGGAATCAAAGCCATTATTGCTGTATTCTTAATGGCTCTGCCAATTACGGTCTTCTTTTCCGCGGCGCTCCTGGCCATCGCGCTTTTGGCAAAGAGTTACAAGGAGGCGCAGAGTTATATTTCTCCTTTGATGATTGTGGTAATCTTGCCAGCAATTGTTGGGATGATGCCCGGAGCAGAGCTCACTAACCGACTATCATTGATTCCGGTGCTCAACATGACGCTTGTGTGCAAGGAGATTGTCTCGGGCACGTATCACTGGAACCAGATCGGCATAATTTTCCTCTCCACATGCGTGTACGCTGCAGCGGCGCTCTTCATCGCGGTGAAGCAGTTCAATCGCGAAGAGGTATTGTTCCGAACCTAGGTAAGCGCCATAAAAACAAGGGAATCGGCCGCACCGTCACACGAAGCTTCCAGCCGAAGCATCGTTGCCGCCCTGCCCCAGCGCTTTCTCCGTGCTAGAATTCGCATTTCATGTCTGACCAGCCGCTGATTTCGGTCCGAGACCTCTGCAAACACTTCCGGACATTTCGCCGCCGCGAGGGCCTGTGGGGCGGCATCCAAAACCTGTTTGTGCGCGAATATCAGTCCGTTCGCGCCGTGGACAAAATCAATTTTGCGATCGAGCCGGGTGAAATGGTCGGCTATATCGGCCCGAATGGGGCGGGAAAGTCCACGACCATCAAAATGCTCACGGGGATCCTGGTTCCCACTTCCGGCGAAATCCGCGCGAATGGATTTGTGCCCTGGAAGCAGCGCACGGCATATGTGAAGAGCATCGGCGTCGTGTTCGGCCAGCGCACGCAGCTCTGGTGGGACATTGCCGTCGTCGAGTCCTTCAAAATGCTGCGCCGGATCTATGGCGTCTCACAACGTGATTTTGATGAGCGCATGGAGCTTTTCCACAAGGTCCTCGCCATCGGGGATTATCTGAACACTCCGGTGCGCAAGCTTTCCCTCGGCGAGCGCATGCGGTGCGATCTGGCCGCGGCGCTGCTCCACAATCC
Source organism: uncultured Acidobacteriota bacterium (assembly GCA_963838945.1). GTDB lineage: Bacteria > Acidobacteriota > Terriglobia > Acidiferrales > UBA7541 > DASTCZ01. Next base: position 59,091 of record CAWITC010000001.1, read on the forward strand.
CCCAATTCTTTTTCTCGATGAGCCAACTATCGGCCTCGACGTCGTCGCCAAGGATCACATACGGCAATTTCTGCGCGCCATCAACAAGCGTTATAAGACGACGGTTCTGCTCACGACGCACGACCTCGACGACATCGAGGAGCTTTGCCGCCGCATTATGATCATCGACCGCGGACAATTGCTTTACGACGGCCCTCTTTCGCATCTAAAGCAAAAACTCTTGCGTACCAAGCAGATCAAATTTGCGCTGCGCAGCAGCGAATCCGCCGCAGCGCTCAGCCGCGCGCTTACCTCCGAAGGGCTGGAAGCCGAGCCGGTGGACGAGTTGACCTACCGCGTTCGCTTCGACAAAACGCGCGTCTCCACCGCCGAACTTATCCGCAAGATTCTTGCCGCGGGCGAGGTGCGCGACCTCCTGATCGAAGAAGAGCCCATCGAGGAAATCATCAAGCGCATTTACGCCGGCGAAGCTGTCGCGGAGGCGCCCGCGGGAGCGCATCGCGCATCATGAGCAGCAGCGTACAAGCGCTTGCGCCTTACGCCGAGTTCACTCGCATCGGCTTCGTCAATATCCTGGCCTTTCGTCTGCGCTACTACATGGGCATCCTCACCTACCTTATCAACGTGACGGTCTATTACTTCATCTGGACGGCGGTGTTTCGGTCATCGGCCGGCACGACATCCGGAAATCTCGCGACCGCGACGCTCAACGGTTACACACTGGCGCAGATGCTGACTTACGTCGCCGTCGGCTGGATCATCCGCTCGCTCTACTGGAACACAATTGATCAGGAAATGGCCTATGAGGTGATCGAGGGGAAGATTGCGATGGACTTCATAAAGCCGGTTTCGATCCAGTGGATGTGGATATGCCGCGCTCTTGGCGAAACCGGATTCCGGCTGCTTCTTCTGACCGCGCCGACCTCCATCGCCATCGCGTTGCTATTTCCGGTAAAACTCCCCGCCTCGACTGCGAATTTTGCGCTTTTCCTCCTGGCCGTGGCCGGCAGCATCCTGCTGATGAGCGCCATCAACTTTATGATTGGCACATGCGCTATCCCGCTGAAATCGATTCTGGCGCTGATCCGCGCGAAGTACTGGCTGATTGAATTACTGAGCGGCCTGCTCGTCCCTTTGACCTACTTTCCAAAGACGCTGCAGAGGATTGCCTCGTGGCTGCCCTTCGAGCACATCGCCTACACGCCGCTGCAAATCTACCTGGGCAAATTGAGTGGAGTGGAAGCCGCAAAGGCGCTCGCCGCGCAGTGGATATGGATTGCACTCTTGCTGTGGGCAGGCAGCGCGTGGTGGAGCCGCGCCACGCGCAAGATCACTATTCATGGTGGATAACCAATGGACCGGTTTTTCAAATCTCTAAAGCTGCACACAGAGCCTCCTCGGCGAGTACTTTGTCCAATTTCTGAAGGTCCGCGTAAGCTATCGAGGCGATTTCCTCGTCAGTCTTGCAACTAGCACAGCCGCTACTGTCTTCGCTTTCACGTTTGTCTATGTGCTGTTTCGGAAAGTGAATCTAAGCGGCTGGCGATTTGAGGAAATTCTTTTTCTCTACGGCTTCTCGCTCATTCCCTTCGGGCTGTTCAACGTCCTAAGCCTCAACCTCTACGAGTTCGGCAACACCTATATTATGGAAGGAAAATTTGACCGCGTCCTGCTCCGTCCGGTGAATTCCCTTTTTCAGGTTCTCTTTGAGAATTTCCGCATCGAGTCCTTTTTTGAAGCGTTTACCGGCGTGGGGATCGTCATCTGGATGGTTGTCGCGATGCATTTGGACTGGGGCATGGCGGACATCCTGCGATTGGTGCTTTTCGGCATCTGCGGGGCCATCATCTACGTGTCTGTCTTTCTCGCTCTCAGCACTTGTTCCTTCTGGTTTGAGGACCGCGTCGGTGTCCATCCGCCGTTCTGGAATCTGCTGGCCTTTGGGCGCTACCCGATGTCCATCTACTCCGGCTACATTCAATTCATTCTGAGCTGGATCGTGCCCTTCGGATTCGCCACGTTTTATCCCGGTGCGCGCTTGCTCGCGCATGGCGAATGGCGCCAGTTTGCGTTCTACGTTCCATTCGTGGCGGCGGCGTGCTCGGTGCTCGCGTGTCTTGTTTGGAGCCGCGGCGTCCGCCACTATTCCTCCACCGGGTCGTAAGTCAACGCGCGCTCGAATCGCTTCGGACGCCCAACGTACGAAGCCCGAACCTCGCTCGCCCCGCATGCGTATCAATAGAGAGAGGCCCCTGTGAAGCGCTGGATACGATGGACCTGCGCAGTCTTGGTGCTGCCATCCCTGCTCTCGATCCCCGTGGGCTATTGGATGGCAGCGGGAGCCTTACACCCTCCTCGGCGCCCTTTGACTCCCCAAATGATTACGCAGGCGGACGTTGTTTTCCGCGAGGCTGGCGCTATGAGAGAAGATATGAATGTCACCGCTTCGGATGGAACGATTCTCCGTGGTTGGCTCGTCCGCCCCGCGACAGGCTTATCTGGCGGGAAAGAACCCTATGACTGGGTGCTTGTTCTTCACGGGATTGCCGACAATCGGATGGGTGTATTTGACCACGCAGCATTCCTCATTCGCGCGGGTTATGGCGTCGCGATGATGGACTCCCGCGCGCACGGCGAAAGCGGTGGCGCAATGGCCACTCTTGGCTGGAAAGAACGCGAGGATGTCCGCGTCATCATCTCGGCTCTCGAAAACCGGGAACGCGTTCGCTGCATTTTTGTGCTGGGCGTTTCCATGGGAGCATCGATTGCACTGCAAGCCGCTGCCGCGGACCCGAGAATCGCCGGTGTCATCGCGGAAGCTCCGTTCCGCTCCCTTCGGGAGGCCAGCTACGATTATGCGGGCTTTCACGTGAGCCCATGGCTCGCGCGAATCCCTCTGCGTCCGGGAGTCGAAGTCGGCCTGCGGGCACTCCAACACGAATCCGGCCTCAGCGTGCAAGCGATTTCTCCCGAACGCTCGGTTTCCGCGAGGGCGTTTCCGGTTTTCCTCATCAGCGATGGTGATGATGAAACGCTGCCCGCGCGGCATGCGAAGGCGATCTACGAAGCTGCGAATGGCCCCAAGCGGATTTGGATTGTGCCGCACGCGCCCCATGCCTCTGGAATCGGGATGGCGTCAGGTGAGTATGAGTCGCGCTGTCTGGATTTCTTGCGCGGGATTGAGTGCAGCGGGAATTCGAGGGCGCGCTAGGACGCTGAATGGACCGGCTGCTGGCGGGATTCCCAGTGGTCGCTCAAGCGCCGGATCGTCTCTCGCAGTCGCACCGCGAGTACCGCGATTGTCTCCAGACGGTCGACGGCGTATGGCGGCAACTGGTTGCGGTGCTTGAGCAGCAATTCCGCGTTGCCCAGAATACCCGTCAGCGGGTTATTCACTTCATGACGCAGGAGTTCGCCGAAATCTTCCTCCCGATCCTTCTTGGCGAAACACTCGGATTGGATCCGCCGGGCAATCCGCGCCCTCCGCGCCACCAGTCCCGCCACAACCGGCAGAAAATTGCCCACGCGTGCGACCAAATCCGCGGCTCCGGAACGGATCAGGAATGCGAGCATTTCCTGATGCTCCGCGGGAGCCGCGACCACAACGGGTGCGTGTTCAATCAAGGAGGCTACTGTCCTTTCCAGCGCGATGCCGCCCTCATTCGGTCCGAGTGCGGAGGCGTCAAGGAAGATGACGCTGGGGCACCAGTGCTCGAGCATCCTGCTTGCCTGGGCCAGAGTGGCCGCGAGCGGCGCCTGGAGCGGAGCATCCGCGGAGAGAAGCTCCTCGATCAGACCACGCGTCAGGCTCGAATCGCCGCACACGATCAGAACGCCCGCATCAATCGGCGCTCTTGCGGCGCATTCACTTTTTCTCGATGGGAAACGATGAATTGACACTGATTCTCCCGCATTCCATTTCATTCATTCTTGTAAAAAGTCTTACCTACTGGGAGCCGCTTGTTGTCACTCTTAAACTGTGGGCGCCCTCCGCGCGGCTTCTTTTCCCGGCGGAATCCAGGGCCTCGGCAACAACCGCCTTGAGCTCTTCCACCAAGAATGGCTTCGCGAGGAATGGGACACCGCAAGACTCCAGGAACTCCATCGTGCGTGGCGCCAGCGTGTCTCCGGTTACAAAAACCAGACGGTGCTGCAAGGCGCTCCCTTTTGCCACCAGTTCCCGATGGAGAGCGCGCCCGTCAAGATGTGGCATCTTCAGATCGCAGATGAGCAGGTCGTAGTTTCCATGAAGGGCACGCCGCAAACCTTCCTCTCCGTCAAGGACGATTTCCACTGGATATCCTTCCTCGCCAAGCACGTCCGAAATCAAGCGTGCAACGGTGGGTTCATCCTCCACAACAAGCACGCGTTCCGTTCGCGCGACAGAAGGCAACCGGGAAGCCTTTCCGCTACCGTGGCCAAGAGACACAACCGGCGTCGCGATGCGGTCTGCCGCGAGCAGTTCGACGCGGAACGCCGCACCGTGCCCGGGAGTGCTGTCCACGTAAATTTCCCCCCATGGGCCTTCAGAATGCCGAAGACGATGGACAATCCGAGCCCTGTTCCAAGGCCTGCCGGCTTAGTCGTAAAGAACGGATCAAAGATGCGAGGCAGGACGTCCGCAGGGATGCCAGGGCCGGTGTCCGCGATTTCAAGGCCCACTCGCCCGCGGGACGGCTGCCACGTTCGGACATAAATGCTTCCTTCCATCGCACCCTGGCGAATTGCCTGCTCGGCGTTCACGACCAGGTTTAGGAAGACCTGCTGCAATTGCGCGGCGTTGGCGATAATCGGCGGAAGAGAAGCGTCGAGGTCCACAGAAAGCGAGATATTCCCCACCCTGAGCTCATAATTTCTGAGCGCAAGTGTTTTCTCGACGATCTCGTTCAGTTGCACTGTTTCCCGCTCCGGCCGGGCGTCCCGCGCGAAGAGAAGCAGATTCTTTACGAGGCGGGCGGCGCGCTCGGCCTCTTCGTAGATCAATCGCGCATCCGCGGCCTGTGGCTGTGCCAGACCCCTGCCAAGCAGAAGTTGCGCGTACCCCATGATGCCCGTCAGGGGATTGTTCAGCTCGTGCGCGACACCTGAGACAAGCTGGCCGAGGCCGGCCATCTTATCGGTCTGTATTAGTTTCGATTGGGCAAATCGCTGGGTGGTCACATCGCGGTAGATCTCGAGACGCCCTACGACGACGCCATAGCGATCGCGGACGGGACGAACGAACCGCTCAACCCGGCGCTGTTCCGGCGTGGTGATCTCAACCTCATCCCAGCTTGCGTCACCCGGGCGGTTTGCGAGCTCGCGCCAACGCAGCACAAAAACGGCGGGGTCGCGAAATCGCTCCGCGACGGCGTGCGACAAGTTGTGCCATGTCTTGCAGAGCGCCAAGACCTGGCGGGTAATCCCAACCAGCTGGGCAAAACGGTCGTTGACAAGCCGGATTCCGCCCGTCACGTCATACAGGATGATTCCTTCATCCGACGCGTTTGCAAGGCTGACGATTTCCGCTTCCGCGTTCAGCGCCCGGGCCATCACGTCCGAAGCGCTGAGATGGTCAAAGGAACTGGATTCCTCCGGCTCGTCCGCATTGCAAGAAGCAGCGAATCCCAGCACGTCTGCGATGGCACGGACCGCGGATGTCTCTATCACCGCAGCGTCGTCCCGCCAGGCCATCAGGGCCAGCCCCAAGGTCCTTCGCGCGACATAGATCGGCAACCAGAGAGCTTTCGCGGCTCCCGTCAATGGCCCGAACCGCATCTGCTCAGAATCGGATCCTTTCAACAGAATCTCGTCTACCCCGCTCTGCATCAACCCCCGCAGGGCGGGCGAATTCGGATCCAGCTTCAGCCAGCGCTCCGGGACGTGTCCATCCCCAGCTTCCAGGACAACACCGTGAAGCGCGGGCATCTGCCCCTGTGTCAGCAGCCACACTCCTACGCGGTCAGCGCTGCTGGCGGAAAACAATGCTCGCACGCCGAACTCCACAATCCGCGCGAGCGCTTCGCCCTTCACCGCGAGGCGCAACAGCCTTGCAGCCGCCGAATTATCCGCGGCGGGTTCTCCGCTTCTGAATTTATTTGCGTTGATGGGGGCCATTCGCTTCCTACCACCGGGCTCCGAGGATCAAATAGCTCGCGAGTACGCCAATCCCAATGGCAGCCGCGTAGTCAAAAATTGCGCGAAAAATTCCGGTCCTGAAGAAGCGCTTTTGTCGAGTCATCGAGGCACCCCGGAAAGGTTATTGCACCGCGCTTGCCATCGGCGGGCCGGTAACCTGCATTGAATCAGTGAGTTGGAGATGTGCCCGAATGAATACGCGGCAAGTATTCCCACTACGAAATCAGGAGCCCGGATTGGAGTGCCAGAGTGGTTTGAAGCGAGAGTCTAGACTATCCGCGCTGGATGCGATCTCGCGGCCTGCGCCAGCCGGCCTAGTTTTGCTGAGTTGCCGTGGCGGGATGCGATTCGTAGTGTTTCAGCTTCCGGTAAAGCGTGGTCTTGCCGATGCCAAGCATACGGGCGGCGGCCACCTTATCGCCTCCCGTTTCTTGCAATGCGCGGAGGATGGCCCGTCGCTCCATCGCTTCCAGAGGAACCAACTTGTCGTCCTCTATAGGCCGCGTGCCCGAGCCGTAATGGAGATTCGACGGCAGGTCATTCAATTGCAAATTGGGGCCGGACCCGAGCGCGACGGCGCGCTCAATGGCATTTTCTAGTTCCCGTACGTTGCCCGGCCAATCGTAAGCCATCAAACAGCGCAAGGCTTCCTCGGTCAGTTTGCGCGGAGGGTGATCCGGATCGGCAAACTTTTCGAGGAAAGCATTGGTGAGGAGTGGAATGTCGCTCTTTCGTTCGCGCAAGGGCGGTATTTTGATCTGCACAACATTCAAACGGAAATAGAGGTCCTGGCGAAAAGTCCCGTTGCGAACCGCGGTTTCAAGATCACGATTCGTCGCCGCGATGATGCGGGCCCGCAAAGGAACGCGCGTAGTGGATCCGACCGGCTTGATCTCGCGCTCTTGCAACGCGCGAAGGAGCTTGGCCTGCAAGTCCACGGGCATGTCGCCGATTTCGTCGAGGAATAGCGTTCCCTCATCGGCTGTCTCCAGCAGACCCTGCTTGTTGTGCTGCGCGCCCGTGAATGCGCCTTTCACGTATCCGAACAGCTCGGATTCAATCAGAGATGGAGCGAGCGCGGAACAATCCACGGGCATAAACGGTTTTTGACGGCGGGGCCCAAGAAAATGGATGGAGCTCGCGACGATCTCCTTTCCGGTCCCGCTTTCGCCCAGAATCAACACCTGGTAGTTGTGCTGGCTCACCTTTTCGATCAAACGGTAGACGCGCTGCATTTTGGCGGAAAGGCCGATCAGCCCGCCAAATCCGGGCCGGGTGCGCAACTGCTCGCGAAGGATGCGGTTCTCCTGATCCAAGAGAAGCGCATGCGCCACGCGCTCGAGCTTTACGCGGAGGTCATCAATATGAAATGGCTTGGTGACATAGTCCGCCGCGCCAAGCCGGGTCGCTTCCAGCGCGGTATCGATGGTTCCGTACTGAGTCAGCACGATCACGGAAACGTGCGGCCATTGGGTGCGGATGCGCCGAAGCAACGCCATCCCCCCCATTTCCGGCACGCGTAGGTCCGTCAGCACGATGTCAATCGGGTATTCTTCGAGAGCAGTAATCGCCTCTTCCGTGGATGCCGCCGTCCGGACTTGCAGACCGGCCTCCTCGGCCACTTCCTTGCAAACTTCGCGGTCCTCCGCGCTATCTTCAACAAGGAGCGCGTTCACAACGGACAACGCTTTGGCCGGCGCCTCGATTGCAGAATTCGTCTCCACACGCCCCCTCAATAGGAAAGCCAGAGAAGTAGCAGCAAGCTATGTGCCATTTCAGAACGGACCTGTGAAAGCCTGCAAATAAAGACTTTACCCTTCAATATAACTATAACAGGATAGCAGGTTAGTACCACAATGGGTAATATGTCAACCTTGATTGCAGCCCGAATTGGGAGGCAAGCGTCCGCTTTTCATGGGAATGCCGGAATGGGAATGGCCGCTGGCCCAAAATGGGAATGATCTGCCGCGGACTCAGTGAATAGGAGTTTCGCCCGAGGGTGATTGCTGGGCCCCTTCATTTGCAAAGCGTATGGCATATAACCCCTCCGTCGCAGAGGCCACAAACAAGATCGCTGCCCGTTCTTCCGTTGTAACCACGGGGAAAAACCCCTCCGCGAGCATCCCCGCGACCCGGTTCCAGGATCTTCCGCGATCGCGGGAAAGATAGAGCCCGCCCGCGCGCATCGAAGCCAGAAAGATATCTCCCGCAATTGCGAGGTCTTGCACGGAGGCCTGCGGAATCCCCGATCCGGCAAGCGTCCAAGTTTTCCCCGCATCGCGCGAAATGTAGAGGCCGTTCTCCGCGTCCGCTGCCATTGTTTCTTCTCCACCGTCCGTCGTGGCGTCCAGCCAAATCGCGGCCCCGGCAGCTTCGGGAAGATCGTGCCAGCTCCAGGTCATCCCGCCGTCATGCGAGAAAACCAAACCTCGCAAGGAGACGACCCATATATTCCGTCCATCCGAAGAAACTCTGACGCTCCGAACGGGGAGCGCGGGCAATGGCCCGAGCGGAAGGATTTCCCACGTTTCTCCGCGATCCGTCGAACGCAGGAGGCCGCGTTCTGTCGCGGCGAGCCAGAACGCGTGACAAAAAGCCATGTCATTCACCTGCTCGGTGAAATTGTTCCCCGCCGGACGCAGCGCGGTCTTGCGTCCTTGCTTCGTGAGACCTGCAGACGCAAGCAGGGAAGCCGTCGCGGCATCCAGACGGCCCGCGGATGTCCATGCCGATTTGCCAGTTTCATACCGCATCAGCCCGCCTCGCTCGAGCGCGGCCCACCATCCGCCGGGCACTGCATAAAGCCGGCGCACACCCTGCATCTTCAATCCCTGCCCCAGCGGAGCCCACGTGTTTCCTCCATCCTCGGTTGCAAGGAGCGCCTCCGGAGCGTTCGCGAGCACGGCGAGAACGCGGCCCTGGTGCTGGCGGTCCAGCGCAAGAGCGACGATTTGGCGGTGAAAAAAACCATCGTTCGCGGCATGGTAATGCGCGCCGCCATCTTCGCTTAGCAGCACTCCCAGTTTTTCGGTGCCAATCAGGAGTCGCCCCTGCGGGAGCGCGACGGAATTGATCACCCAATTGCCCGGAGTCAGCCGCTTCCAGTTCAATCCTCCATTCGCCGTAACCCAAAGCCCTTCCGTTGTCGCCGCATAGACAGTCGCTGCGTGGTCCGGGTCCTGCAGAATCGCCTGCGTCCTGCGCGCGGAATAAGGGATCCCTTGGATTTTGCGCCACAGCCCCGCGCCGTCTTCGCTCAAGTAAATCCCGGAGCACGCGCTCGCGAAAATTCGCCGTGGATGCGTGCGGTCCACCAGGATGCTCATCACGTCGGAATCGTCAATCATTCCTTCGTGAACCGGGAGCCAGTGCTCACCGCCGTCCGTGGTTTTCCACGGAAGGTGAAACGTCCCCGCATAAATGATTCGTGCATCGCCGGGGTCTATGGCAATCGAATCGAAATTGCGCAGCTCTTCGTGACCCTCCGGCGAAATGCGCGCCCACGTTTTTCCCGCGTCGGCGGACCGAAACACGCCGTCTACAGCTCCCGCGATAAGCACATTTGGGTCGGAAGGCGCTTCCGCAAGCGCGCGCACGGCATGTCCCATCAGTTCCGCGCCTGACCAAGTGTGGCCGCCATCCTCGCTTCGATAGACCCCGCCTCCTGCTTTCGGATCCTGCGTCCATGTGCCGGCCCACAACACTTGCGGCGCGCGCGGATCCACCACAATCGCGGTCACTACGCTATCCAGCCGTGTGCCCGCACGGCCCAAAAGCGTCCAGTGACCGCCCGCGTCCGATGAGCCGAAGATGTGGCCATCCGCGGCGCCGAGGAAGACTCGGCTTCGGTCCGCCGGATCGCTTGCCAGCGTCCGCACATCTCCACCCGGCGGCCCCATGGGCTGCCATGTCTGCGCAATCGAATGCGGCGCGGCGAACAGGCCGAGCAGAATTGCGATTTGGATGAGAGTATTCATCTCTCGTCGAAGAGCACCTCCTTGATTCTACGTTTGCCGGAACTCCCGCGGCAATGCTTCCGGCGAAAAACAGACAGGCCCGGTGCAGCCTGCGCTGCGCCGGGCCTGATCACGGAATCCCGTGAATATCCCTTGTTATCGTCTAGTAGGTCGCGCCTTCGGGCACCCAGATGATCTCGATCCGGCGGTTCGCCGCGCCAGCGCCTTCCTGGCCGCTGCCCGCACGAACTGTGATCCGGCTCTGATCGATGCCCTTGCCGACCAGATATTTTGACGCGTTGTCGGCGCGATCCTTCCCGGCCGACTTCATGCGCGGTTCCTTCGGGTCCGCATAGCCGATGATGACCACCGTCCCCTTGGGCTCGTTCTGCAAACGCAGCGCCACGTCGTCCAGCACGCGCTTGCAGGCGTTGTCCGTGCGTGTGATGCCGGCTTTGTATGTAGTGCACTCGTTGATCTTGCTGGCCTGTGGAGGCGGTGGCGGCTGCTGCACAGTTACGTTCGACGTGCAATCCGCCGCTCCGTTATGCCCGTCATCCACGCGTCCGGTGATCGTGTAGGTCCCGGGACTTAGGCCGGTCGTGTCGAATTGAACCGTGGATCCAGTTCCAACGATCTGCCCCGCGTTTGACCGCCATGTGTAGGTCAAAGCGAAGTTCTGCGGGCTGGACGCCGATGCCGTCACGGTGACGCGCTCCCCTGCCATCACAGTGCTCCGATCCGTCGAGCAGCTCATGACCGGTGGCTGCGGCGGCGGCGGGGGTGGCGGCGCATTCACGCGGATGTCCACCGAGCACGAAGCCGAACCGCCGTGCCCGTCATCCACGCGCACAGAAACCGAATAGGATCCTGCGCCCGCATCTCCCACGCTCCAGCGCGCATCCGGGCCCGTGCCATCTACTCGGCCGCCCGTTGTGCTCCATGCATAGGTCAGCGAGTCGCCATCAGGATCGCTGGCGGACACATGAACGGGAACTGTCTCACCAGATCCTGCAACTACGGTGTTCTTGTCCGCAGAGCACGATGCCGTCGGCGGGCGGTTCACGGCTACCGGATGGGCTCCCCATCGAATGAGCAATCCGCTGGACACGCGGAGATTGTTCTGCGGAAATGACCCGGTCGGATTGTCGAACCGGGTCATAACATATTCGGCTTGAATCACGCGCCAAGAGAAATGCCTGGTCAACTCGACGTCAAACCCGCCGCCTGCCGCCAGCGCAAACACGTTGGCGGAGGCAGCCGCGGGCGTCCAGTCCACATTTCCATAAGCGCCCCCAAACAGAACTTGCGCGAATGGCGTCACCCTCGTATTGTTCCGGAAAGATACTCGCGGGCCGAACATATAAGTGTAAGAGGTCGCATCCACGCTGGTGTTGTTAATGCTCCCGGTGTGATACCCGCCGAAGTCCCCCACCACCCCGAACCAGCGGTTCAGGTTGTACGCGAGGGATGCGCTCCCGCCATTTGCATGCACGGGGCCGGGCACCGAAACGCCAGGACGAAAATCAAAGAACGAATAGCCAAGAAATGCCTCCCAATGCGGGTAATCCGTGCCCGGTTTGACGTGAGGGTCCGCGCCCGATTTCGGCGCGCTCGTCGTCTTTCCAGCCTTCGGCGGCTTTGCCGCCGGCGCGGACGCGCCGTCGGATGAAGCGCCGTTCGCCGTCCCCGAGGCGGAGCCGTTTTGTTGTTGTGCGAAACTTGCGGGAACCAGAATAAATCCCAGCGCTGCAATCGCTAGCAAACTTGCACGACTTCTCATTTCATCCTCCTGAATTTTGGAGTACTCTCTCGCCCCGTCGAAACCCCCAGCTTCCTCAACACGGAAACTGTAGGAAATTGACCGAATGTTATGCAAATCCCTTAAAGGGCCCGCGGTGAATTACCCCGGTACTGGGCAACCGTCATAATGGGAGCAGAAGCCAATTCCCCCCCACGGCCGCCATTGTATTCCCCTACCCTGCCTGTGGGCAACCCCTATAGGCCTGGGGACCGCGGATGCAATCCCTAACAAATAGTTCTCGTTACATGAGGTTCACATACTTGGAACCTTCATTTTGCCGGCCTGGGCAGGCCTTCTACCTAGGCCCAACATCCCGGCGCACCAGGCGCGGTTCAGGGTCGTGTAGCCGTGTGAGTGGCTTTCCTGTCGCGCTGCTGATAAATTGCCGTGTGAGATTCTTTGCGGCTCCCCTATGGCAGACCAGACCGGCGCCAGCGAACGTATCCTCATCGTCGAAGATGAAGCCAATGCCCGCGCGGGCTATGAAGCTCTGCTGCGCAAATGGGGATACGGCGTCCTGGGCGTGGGCAGCGCCGAAGAGGCCCTCGAGCGCTTCGCTGAATACCAACCCTCGCTTGTAATCGCAGACGTCGAGCTGCCCGGTATCGACGGGCTCGCATTTCTCGGCCGCCTCTCGGAAGAACTCTCGCGGGTTCCAGCCATCGTCATCACCGGCAAAGGCAGCGAAGACCGCGCCGTCGCCGCCATCGAGGCCGGCGCCTTCTGGTATATCGAAAAGCCGCTTCGCGCCCCGGTCCTACGCGCATTGCTCGATCGCGCGCTCGGGCGGTCGCGCGACAAAAAACAAGTCTCAGCGCTCACGCGGCAGTTGCGGGACACCGGCCGCCTGGGCAGCCTTGTCGGCGGCTCGAAGGCCATGCAGGAAGTCTTGCATCTTGTCGAGCAAGCCGCTCCCTCCTCGGCCTCCGTGCTAATCACCGGCGAAACGGGAGCGGGCAAGGAGATTGTCGCGCGCACGCTCCACCGGCTCTCGCCCCGCGCGGAGAAGCCGTTCGTCGCCATCAATTGTTCCGCGATCCCCGAATCTCTGATGGAAAGTGAAATCTTCGGTCACGAAAGAGGAGCATTCACGGGCGCTGCGGAACGCCGCCTGGGCTGCTTTGAGCTGGCTGACGGGGGCACGTTGCTTCTCGACGAGATCGGCGAGATGCCCGCTCCCACGCAAACCAAACTCCTCCGCGTGCTGGAAGACGGCAAGGTCCGCCGCCTTGGCAGTAAGTCGGAAACGCCCGTTAACGTGCGCGTTCTGGCCGCCACAAATCGCGAGCCGGAGCAGGCCGTGAGCAAGGGCGGGCTCCGGCAGGATCTTTTTTTCCGGCTAAACGTTTTTCGCATTCATCTCCCCGCGCTTCGCGAGCACAAGGAAGACCTGCCCGCGCTCGTGGAACATTTGCTCGCGGACCTCGGTACGAAGCACGGCAAGAAAGTGCGCGGCGTGAGTCCGGAAGTGATGGACGCCTTCCAGAGTTACACCTGGCCGGGAAATGTTCGGGAGCTTCGGAATGCCCTCGAGCGCGCGATGATCGTGTGCGACCGCGACATCATCACTCGCGCGCACTTGCCTCCCGATTTCGGCCACGCACTCGCCTCCGCGGGGACGGCCCTTTCTTCCCTTCGCTTCCCCGTGGGCACCACGGTTGAGGCCGCTGAGCGCGAGTTGATCCTCCAGACGCTCGCGGCCACGAACAACAAGACGCGCGCCGCGGAGCTTCTAGGCATCAGTCTGAAAACATTGCACAATAAGCTGAAGGAGTACGAATCCGCCGGCACGCAGCGCGAGTAGCCGGGCGCTAGCCGGATCGCGCGGGCCCGCGGTTTCGCGCACAGGCAAGACGATGCCCCTGCGGCTAAGAACAAAATTTACGCTGATTACGGCGCTGCTTGTCCTCGGCGTCGCGCTCCTTATTTCCGCCGTCTTCGTCGGCACACTGGCCCGCCGCGCGATTAACGACGCCGAGGCGGACGCCAACCGCGCCGCGCGTCAGGTACTCGGACAGGCGCAAAAAGCTCTCGAAGACGCCGGCCTCGCCGGACGTGCGCCCGTCTCATCGAGTCCAAAGGACGTCCGTGATTACGTCCAAACCGAACTCTTCCGCAGCCGCGGTGTTACTTCGGAACTGGAATCCGTCGTCGCCCAAGTTCCCGCCATCTATGAGGTCACGATCGCCGATGGCGGCGGAATGGGGCTCGTTTCAAGCGACTCAAATCTTGTGAATCGCCCGCTCACCCCGCGCACGCCTTTCTCCGGCCTCACGGGCCGAAGTTTTTTTAGCCAGCTCCGCGTCATCTTGGGCCCCTCGTCGCTTTATCAGGTCCAGCTTCCCTTTGTCCTGCGTTCATCGGCGGGACAGGCGCCCTACGGCGAGGTCCGCGTCACAGTGGAAACCAGCCTCCTTCGCGAGCAGATCAAACCCGGCCTGCAGTCGGCGGTGCTGTTTGGGCTGGCAGCCGTTTTGGTTTCGACGCTGGTTTCCGCATTCGTCAGCCGGCTGCTTCTCGCCCCGCTCGATGCAATCAACCGCCAGCTCGACACTCTTTCCGGGGGTAAATCGGACACGCGCGCCCGGCGCAAAGGCTCCGCCGCGAGCGGTGATGAACTCACACAAGTGCAATCAAAGATCAGCCGCCTCGGCGAGCAACTCCGCGGTGTGCGGGAAATCTTCAGCAGCCTGCGTGAGAATTTGAGTCACGTGATGTCCGGACTCGAAGACGGCCTGATTCTTTTTTCCAGCGAAGGACGCGCCGTGCTGGTCAGTCCGGCGGTCGAAAAATTTCTTGGCGCACCTTCGGACCAATTCCTGGGCCGCACAGCCGCGGAGATTTTTCCGCCGGAGCACCCCCTGCGCCGCGTGCTGCAGTTTTCCGGAGAGCGGCTCGAGCCCCTGGACGGCGCCGAAACCGACCTTCCCTCGGCGCCGGGAGCCGCATCCGCTCCCTTGCGCCTGGGCATCACAGTTCATCCCATTCCTGAATCGAGCGGTGACGCGGGCGAGGTCTGGGGCGCTCTCGTGACTCTTCGCGACCTCGAATCGCGCGAACTCATCGGCAGCGAGCTGGAAACCTCCGAACGCCTTTCCGCGCTCGCGCGCATCACCGCGGGCGTCGCGCACGAAGTAAAGAATCCGCTCAACTCGATGCGGCTCTGGCTCGAAACCCTGAAGGAATCGCTGCCCAAGGACCACGAGGCCTCGACGCAGGCCGTCCGCGTGCTCGATAGCGAGATTGACCGCCTCGACCGCGTCGTCAAGCGCTTCCTCGATTTCACGCGGCCCGTCGAGATGCGCATTGAGGATGTCGAGCTGGCCCCGATGCTCTCGAAGGTCATTGAAGTCGCCCGTCCCGAAACCGAGCGCTCGAAGGTCACCGTCGAAATGCGTCTCGCGGAAGGCGTGCCTCCGCTGCGTGGGGACGGCGAACTTCTGCGGCAGGCGATGCTGAATCTTGTGCTCAATGCCGTCGAAGCCATGCCCGGCGGCGGACGCCTGCTCATCTCTCTCGACCGCCGCGGGGACGACGCCGTGATCATGGTCAGCGACACTGGCAAGGGGATCCCGCCCGAGCATCGCTCGAGAATTTTCCAGCTTTTCTACACCACGCGCAAAGGCGGTAGCGGCCTGGGACTCGCCACCACTTTCCGCATTGTGCAGCTTCACAACGGTTCGATAGACTTTGTGTCAGAGGTCAGCCGCGGGACTGCATTCCGCATCGAGCTGCCGCTTGCGCGCGGCCAGTCCGCCACGGCGGAACCGGTCCGCGCGGCTCGCTCTGCCGAGGCGCAGTCCAAATAATGCGTTCGCGAACCCACAATCCGGAGAATCGCGCGGTGCTTCGCGGCGTATTATTGCGCGGTGGAGGCCCGCGAGTTTTCTTTGGGATACCGCTGTTCGCAATGCTTTTTCTCGGCGGCTGCCCGAGCAAGCCAGTACATCACGACCTCGGCAAGAACGGCCTCATTAAGCCGCCCCTCTCGAACCCGCGCAATGTGGACACGACTCCGCCGGAGATAAGTCCTTCCGCGTGGCAGCTCCCGGTATTCCTACCGATCCGGCAGCCCAATCCGCCGCCAGTCCGCCGCGCACCGAACACTCCCGAGCCGGAGCCTGTAAAGCCCGAGGCGCCTCAAATCTCGCCCCAGCTTTCGCCTGACGAACGCGCGCGCGCGCAGGCCAGCGCCGAAGAGAGCATGCGTATCGCGCAGCAGAATCTCGAATCGGCAAACGGGAAGCGGCTCAACGCAACCCAGCAGGACATGGCCGATAAAATCCAGGGATTCCTCAGGCAAGCGCAGGACGCCATCGCGATTTCCGATTGGAGCCGCGCCAGCAGCCTCGCCGAAAAAGCAAAATTACTGTCCATCGAACTCGTCAAATCCCTTCACTCCTGAGATCGCCGGAGGAGGCTTCCTGCCGCCGCGCCCGAAAGCTGCTAATATGAATTCGAGAGTTACTTAGAATTCATGAAATCATTCGATGTTGTTATCGTTGGTGGCGGAATCATCGGCGGCTCTATTGCCTTCGAGCTGGCGCAGCAAAAAATCCGCGTCGCCCTCTTCGACCGCCAGAAGCCGGGCCAGGAAGCCTCCTGGGCCGCCGCGGGAATGCTCTCTCCGGCCCCCGATAGCGCGGACTCGATTCCACTCGTGCCGCTCGCGCGCGCGAGCCTTGATCTCTATCCGCAATTTATTGCTGCCGTCGAAGAAGCCTCCGGCCAGCAGGCCGGCTTCCGCCCAGGCGGCGCCATCGAGGCATTTTTCTCGCGCGACGCTGCCCGTGAACTCAGCACACTCGTCGCGCTCCATCACGGCTTGGGTCTCCCCACCGAAGTCCTTCGCGTCGAGGAGGCGCAAGAACTTGAGCCCGCGCTCGGCCGCGATCTCGAAGCAGCAGCTCTGCTCGAGGATGAAGCCTCCGTGGACAACCGAATGCTCACGCGCGCCGTGCTCGCCGCCGCCGAGGCTTGCGGCGCGGAGATTTTCGCGGACTCTCCCGTGGAGGACGTGCTCTTCGCCGCAAATAAATGCACCGGAATTATGGCGGCAAGTGAACGCGTCGACGCGGGCCACGTCGTCATCGCGGCTGGATGTTTTTCAAGCAAGCTCGAAAGCGTCGCGCGCTACGCTCCCACGCGACCCGTCCGCGGACAGATGGTCGCGCTCGAATCCGACCGCGTGGACCTCGCTCACGTGATTCGCAGCGAGCGCGGCTACATCGTCCCGCGTGGAAAGGGGCTCTGCGTCGCGGGCAGCACACAGGAAAACGCGGGCTACGAAAAATGCGTCACCCCCGGGGGCATCGAAAAGATCCTCGGCGCGGTGAACGAAATGGTCCCCGCGCTTGCCGAGGCGGAAATCATCGAAACCTGGAGCGGCCTGCGGCCGGACACGCCCGACCATCTGCCATCGCTCGGCCCTACCGACATCGAAGGACTGCTGATCGCCACGGGCCACTTCCGCAACGGCATTCTGCTCTCGCCGGTCACGGCAAAGGTCATCGCGGAATGGATTACTGAAGGCCGCGCTTCCATCTCCTGCGACGCTTACTCGCCGATGCGCTTCGCGGATTCCGCGCGCATTGCGGCCAAACAAAAAGGGCGCGGAATCCCGCGCCATTCTTGAATTTCTTTTTATATTACGTCCTTGCGAGAGAGTGTTTGCTCTTTTAGAAGGGCGACCGTGAACGTGTCGGCTCGCGATTCGGTGGGCCCGGCATTGTTGAGGCACGACCGGGGTCCGTAAAAGTGATGTAGCTCGCGTCGAGGTAGAGCGTCCGGTCAAGGACGACGTCGAGCGTTGTCCCGCGCGGCAATTCGAGCTCCGGGCCGCGCGTCAGTAGCACCGTCGCCAGTCCAACCGCCATTCCAATTCCCGCGCCGATTCCCGCTCCGCCCGCCGACCGGCTGGCGATCCCTCCGATGCCGGCGCCAATCGCCGTGCCCTTCAACACCGTGCCGACATCGGTCGTCTTGTCCGTGTCGCCGTGAATTTTTCCCTCGGAATCCGTTCGCTCATTTCCGCCCGTGCCCGCGTTGCTCGGCACAGCGGCAAAACTCACCGTGTAACCGTTCGGCAGAATCAATGTGTTCAGGCGGATCATTATCTCGCCCGTACCCTTCACTTTTCCGGGACGCTTCGCGGAAGTAATCTCGCCTTGTACATACGAGCCCGCCGGAACCAGAATTTTGTTGTTCAGCACGATGGGAAATAGCGTCTCGAGGTAAACCGGATCGCCCGGCTGCGCATTCCGCGTGGTAATCGAGTTGTGTAGCACCAGCGGCAATTTCGTTCCTGTGGGCACTGTCAGCATGGTTGGTTGCGCTGGAGTTGTGGGCTGTGCCGGAATTGTGGGTTGTGCTGGCACTGCGGGCTGCGCCGCGTCCACGGGTGGAGTTGGAGGAACTTGTGCTTGCGCCGGCGGAGTCTGCTGCGCCTGTCCCGGCTGCGGCGGTGTGGCCTGTGCTGGTGGCGCCTGCGTTGGCGGCGCTTGCTGCGCGGGGGGCTGAGCCGGTGGTTGCTGCTGAGTTGGCGGGGCTTGCGGAGCCGGCGGCGCTTGTATCGGCCCACTCGTTCCTTGCGCGCTCAATCCCACCGCACTCATAAACGCGACAAGCGCGATTCCAGCCAACCTCAATATGAATGGAGAATTATTTCGAGAAAGCGCACCACGGTAGGAACACATCCCAGACCTCACCCACATGCTTAGATGCCCGCACCCGGGGCTTTGGCTGCTTGGCATTCTATCGCGAAACGCCCTTTTACCGTTACACCGGCGTCAATCGTTGTTTTAACTTTGTAGCCCGGGGCCCGAGAACGCGGGGTATGCGTGCATTCAGGGTAGAATGGCTACATCAAAATGGACGCAACGACTGAATTCAACATTCGAATTGAATGCAACATTCGAAAGGTCGCAACATGGCAAAACTCGCACTCGTTTACGGCATGAGACTCTTCCCTTCCGAAGAACTCGGGGAAGTCCGCGAAGCTACCGTGCAGCTCAAAAACGGGCGCACCTCCCGCGTCTCGATGCACCTTATCGAAGGCAGCAAGGAAGAGATCGAGGAAACGCTCCGCCAGTCCGTCGCCGCCTTTTTCGAGATGTATCCGGAAATTTGAGTGACTGACTAAATTTCTTCTTTGTGGACATACCAGTCCTGGCAGGGAAATTCGCTGCCCTACTCGTCCACTAATCTGAGTGGGCGAGTGAATTTACCGATAAAAAAAGCGCAGGCTGAAGTCTGTGCTACTGGTATGCGAACGGCCGGGAGGCGGCGATCGCTACATTCCCTCTTCTTCCACGTCCTTGGGCAGGCCGGCCATCTGCTCGACGAAGACGACGCTTTGCCCTGTCAGCTCAAACCGCTTGCGGCACTTGCGACAGGCCACGAGTTCGTCCACGCGCACCATATACGAGCGCGCATTCGCAAAGCGCTTTTTGTCTTCCTCGCCCGCGCCTCGCGGCAGTTCTTTCTTTTTCGTCCGCACCATCCAGCGGATTGGGTACAAATCCTCGCGGTGGCAGCTCGGACACATCAGCTTGATGGATTTGGTCTCCGGCTTCTCGTCGTAAAAGTTTCGCTCGTCCATTTGCCCTCGAATCGCCCTCGCATTCTACCGTATTCGTTTACTGTTTTCTTTTACCGTTCGTTTACAACGCGATGGTAACAAATTCCAGGCCCGCGTCGCGCCATCGAGGGAGCCAGTGTTCCAATGCTGTGACTAAGTGATTGCGGTCGCCGCCGAGCGCGCGGTGATCCCCATCGTGCATCAGGACGATGTCGCGCGCGCGCACTCGCGCGAGCCGTGCGATCACTTGCTCGGCAGACTGCGGCTTCCAGTCGTAACACAGGCGCGACCACGTGGCGACGCCATGGAATCCTAACGCACGCGTGACGCCGGCGAGTTGTGGCCCGCGGAAACCGTATGGCGGACGCATCCATTGCATCCCGAGCCCGTTCACTGCGCCTGCAAGTGTGCGTGACTGCGTCGAGGCCGCAGCCAGCGCCTCCGAGACAGCCTCCTGGCATCGGCGTAACTCCTCGGCGATGTGCGCGCGAGAATGCCAGATGAGGTTTGGATGGGTGTGCGTATGATTGGCGAGCAGATGCCCGCGCGCGGCGATCTCGCGCACCAGCTCGGGGCACTTCGCGGCAAAGCGCCCGATGACGAAGAAGGTGGCGCGCGCATTGTATCGGTCGAGAAGGCGAAGCAGCCGAGGAGTGATCGCGGGGTTCGGCCCATCGTCAAAGGTGAGAGCGATGCTTCGCGACGCTTCGCGTGCCGCGCCAGCGGGTCTTGACTCCGCGACTGCGTTCGCGGGCAAGCGCCACAGCACAGGGCCAAAAAGCTGCGACGATGGCGCGACCGCGCCCCAAGCGCCGAGGCCCACTCCCGCCGCCACTGCCGCTGGCACACTTATCACCCACTGTTCCACAGTGGGCATTCTCTCATGGCAATTGGACACAGCGAATGCGAAGCGGTAACCCGACCGGACAAAGGCGCGTCTAAATACCAGGACAAAGAAGAGCAAAGATTCTCCGGTTTGCGCGCGTCGGGAACGGCCCACAAAAACAGCGGCCGAATCACCGGGTCAAGGGGAAGAGATACGCAATGTTCTGGAAGCAATTGGCAAGAATCGTTGTAGTGCTCGCGCTGTTCTGCGTACCGCTCGTGGCGCAGCAGGCGCAAGAGCCTCCCACACACGTGACGCTGCAGGGCGCCGTGCGGACGGCAGACGGCACTCCCATCCCCGGCGCGTCGGTGCATATTGTGGAATTGACGACAGGAAAGTCATGGGTCACATGGACGGACGAGCAGGGTAAATTCCGTTTGCCGGAGCTCCCCGCGGGGAAATTCCGCGTGGAGGCGACACAAATCGGTTTTGTGATTGACACGAAGGAAGTCGAACCGACCGAAGAAAAGAGCGCTGACATTATTCTTAGCCTGCGCGTTGCCACGCTTGCGGAGATTGCGTCAACAAATGCGACTCAGAACGCCGGAGCGCCTTCGGGAACGACTCCCACGAATCCACTGGCGGGTACGCAGGTAACAGCGAATGCTAATCCTCCTGCAGGAACCGGGACCCCGCCAGGAACGACTCCACCGAAACAAGGCGCGAACAATCCTCCCACTCAAACCGCGAAGAATGGCCAGCAAAACGGGCGCGGCGGCCGCAACGGAGGTGGGTTCACGGATGTCAACGTTGGCGGCCAGGCCGGACCGGACATGGGGGCGCTTGGAGATACCGGCACGAATCAGAGCGCACTTGGAGGGGCGGACTCAGCGGACGCGGTATTGATGAATGGAACGACCGCGCGAGGCGATACAAGCGGCATTAACATATTCATGGGGGGGGCTGGTGACTTCGGGCAGAACGGGCAGGGCCTCCCCGTGCAGGGGCTCAATCAACCCCCGGGGCAACAAGGCTTTGGCGACCAGAACCAATTTGTGTTGAATGGCGGCGGGCCCGGGGGACCCGGTGGCCGAGGTGGCGGAGGACCCGGTGGCGGCGGCCGAGGCGCTGGAGGACCCGGCGGCGGCGGGCGCGGCGCAGGAAGGGGTCAACAAGGACAAGGCCAAAACGGCGTGCCGTGGGGCATGCAGCAGCTCGTCCGGAGACGCATCAACACGATGCATTACACGCTGAATGAAACGTTCAACGATTCGGCCTTCAATGCGCGGACCTGGTCGGCCACCGGCAACGTGGAGCCGAAACCGCCGTTCGAGAACAACAACTTCGGTGGAAGCCTGGGTGGGCCCTTCCGGATCCCGAAACTCTACGATGGGCGCGACCGCACTTATTTCTTCATCAACGCGAACTTCTTGCATGGAACAAAGGGTCAGACGAATGAATCGCTGGTGCCCACGATGGACGAACGAAGCGGGAATTTCTGCACGGCGGGCATCACTCTATACGATTACACTTCAAGTTTTGCGGGCCCGCGAAGCGTCTTGCCGGGAACCGGCCCGGGGAATTGCAGCCTGCAAGGAGCGATCAATCCCGCGACAAGCCTGCCGTATATCAATCCGGCCTCGCAGGGTCTTCTGCAATTCATTCCGGCGCCCAATCTTGCGGCGGTGGGCACTTCGCCGACCGGTCAATTTTACAATTACATTCTCCAGTCTACCGTGCCGGAGAATAATCAGCGGATTAATTTCCGCGTGAACCAAACCATCACAAAGAAGATAAATTTCGGCGTCCAATACAATCTTTCGCAGGCGCAGTCGCCCGGCGTGGGGATCTTTCAGTCGCTGACGAGCAACACCAGCAGCCGCGGGCAGCAAGTACAAATGACCATGAATTACAACATCAGTCAGCGGCTCATTGACACCGTAACCGCGAATTTCACTCGAAGCCGCACTGAACTATTGAACGGCTATGCGTTCAACGACCCCATCGAAAGCAATCTCGGCATCACGGGCGTTTCCACTCTGCCGATTAATTACGGGCTGCCCAGCTTGGGTTTCACGGGCGGGCTGAGCGGACTCAACGACACGAATCCCTCGCTGCGGCGGAACCAAACTTGGATGTTAACGAATGCGCTGACATACTCGCTCCCGAAGCACACCCTCCATTTCGGGTACACGTTTCGGCGCTACCAAATAAACAGCGTCTCGCCCCCCACGCCGCGCGGCTCGTTCACGTTTACCGGAGCGATGAGCGAAGACTTCACGGCCGCCGGCACCCCGGTTCCGAACGCCAGCGCGGCGGCTGCCGCCTACTCGATCGCGGACTTTCTTCTCGGGCTGCCGCAATCCACGCATGTGCAGTTCGGCAGTGCATTGGATTGCGGCCTGACCTGCGCCTCGAACGACTATCTGCGAAGCTGGGGAATGCTGGGTTACGCCACTGACGACTGGCACATGCTTCCCAGTCTTACCGTGACTTTCGGGCTGCGGTACGAGTTGATGCTGCCGCCTACGGAGCTTTTCGGCCATCTGGCCAACCTGGACGTGAATCCTGCCTTCACACAGGTGTCGGTCGTCACGCCGGGCCAAATAGCGCCATTCTCCGGCGCGCTTCCCAATTCATTGATCCGGCCCGATTACAAGGACTTTGCACCGGCCGTCGCGATTGCGTGGCGCGTCCCCGGGAAAATGTTCAGCGGCAAACATGCGCTGACCGTTCGCGCGGGATACCGGGTCGCCGACAATTCGCAGGTCTACCTTGGCACACTCTCGAATTCGCTGTTGAATGAACCTCCTTTTGGAACGGCGTTGTCCATCAAATCTTCGCCAACTCAAATATTGACACTCCAGAACGGGTTTCCGGCGCAGTCCGCGACTGTGGCGACAAACACGACGGCAGTTGATCCGAACTACCACAATCTCTACGTCCAAACCTGGAGTCTTTCATTGGAGAGCCAGATCGTCGAGGGGCTGGTGTGGCAGTTGACCTACACCGGGATTAAAGGAACAGGGCTCGATCTTCTGAGCGCGCCAAATGTGTTGTCCGCTTCGAATTCAAATACCGGCACCATCCCGAACGCGCTGGGCTTCACCTATGACAGCTCGGGCGCGTCGTCCATCTATCATGGCTTACAGGCGCGGTTGCTGCGGCGCATGAAAAACGGATTCACGTTCACGGCGCTCTACACTTTCAGCAAGTCCATCGACAATTCGAGTTCGATTGGGGGGGGCGCGTCGACCGTCGTGCAACAGTTCCCCCTTTTCAGCCTCGAGCGCGGGCTTTCCACCTTTGATATGCGCCACCAGATCACCGGGAATTCCACCTACGAACTGCCATTCGGCGAACGCAAGCGCTGGGCCAAGAAGGGCGCGGAAGCGCGAATCCTCGGAAATTTCCGGCTGAGCGGCAGTGTTACCTATCACACCGGGACGCCCTTCACGGCTCTGGTCCAGGGCGCGGTGGCGGACTTCAGCGGCCAACAGAGTTTTTCTACTCGCGCGGACTTAATCCCCGGCTGCAATCCCAACGGAGGGCCGCACCTTTTAGGTGAGTGGTTCAACACCGCGTGCTTCGCGGTGCCGAGTGTACTGGTGCCCGGCACAATCTTCGGCGATGCTGGCCGCGACACGATTATCGGGCCGAGCGCCATCATTGTGAACATGGCGCTTGCGCGAACCATGCAGCTCAATCGCGATGGCCAGCACAGACTTGACCTGCGCTGGGAAGTGACAAACCTCGGGAACGCCGTGAATTATGCAGGGTTCGGGACGACCGTGAACTCGACCAGCAGCTTCGGCAAGATTACGGGCGCGGGTTCGATGCGGACGATGGACGCTGTCATCCGGTTCAATTTCTAAGGTCATGGGAAAAAACATGAACGCATCAAATGATTCGCGGATTGTAAGATTTCTAGCTCTGTTAACGATTGCGGGATTACTTCTGCCGGCGGTTCCCGCGCAACAGCAGGGCGCTGGCCAGCAACAGACGCCGCCGCCTGCGCAGAAGAACGACAATGTGATTGACATCCGGCAATTGCCGCCTCCACCTCCGCCGGAGCAGCCAAAGAACGCGAACAAGCACGCGATTGGCGTTCATGTCGACCTGGTGCAAATTGACGCCGTGGTGACAGACAAGGACGGAAATATCCTGAAAGGGCTGACCGCGGCGAATTTCCAGCTTTTAGAGGACGGGAAAGCGCAAAAGCTCGACAAGATAGATTATTTCGACGTTGAAAAAATGGAGACCGCAGAAAAGGAAGACAGTGAACCGATCATCATCAGCCTGAAAGCCTCGAACGATCCGGAAAAGTTGCGGCCCATTGTGCTGGACCACCGGATGATGGTGCTCTTCTTTGACATGACTTCACTGCAGCCGGAAGACTTGTTGCGCGCGACCGACGCGGCGCAGAAATTTGTGAATGAACAGATGACCGCGGCGGACCTGGTGTCCGTGGTTTCATTTTCGACGCAATTCCGGATCAACGCCGATTTTACAAACGACAAGAAAGTTCTCCTTGCAGCGATTCGCTCCCTCATCCCCGGCAAGGATTCCATGCTGGCATCGCTGGCTTCCACGGCCAATGACGCAGTGACGGAAGACACCGGCGCCGCCTTCACCGCGGACGACACGGAGTTCAATATCTTTAACACGGATAACAAACTCTATGCCATGGAGGCCCTCGCGAATCTGCTGGGGGGCATTCCAGGGCGGAAGTCCGTGCTGCAATTTACGGGGGGCATCACACAAACCGGCGAGGAAAACCGGTCGAGTGTGACGGCGGCCACGAACGCGGCGAACAAAAATAATGTTTCAATCTATCCGGTGGATTCGCGCGGGCTGCTTTCGGATACGCCGGGAGGCGACGCAAGTACAGGGATGTCTACGAGCAGGACCGCATTCTCGGGCACGGCGGTGTACCAGCAGAGCCAGGCGCGGCAGGATTCGCGCGACACCCTGAGCACGCTGGCGCAGGACACCGGCGGAAAACTGTTCGCCGATGAAGGAGATTTCAGCAAGATCTTCAAGCAGGTGCAGGACGAATCCACCGGCTACTACATGCTGAACTATTACAGCACAAACGCCGCGCGCGATGGACGCTACCGCGCCGTGAAGGTGAAGCTGGTAAACGTGCCGGCGGGCGCCAAGATCAAGCACCGCGAGGGCTACTACGGTCCGAAGGACTGGGGCATTTTCAACTCGGAGGATCGCGAGAAGCAACTGGATGACGCCATGGGTTCGTCCGTCGCGCGCGTCGAGCTGCCCATCGCTCTCGACACCGGCGACTTCCGAATCTCCGCGAACCAGATCTACGTTCCGATTTCCGTGAAGATCTCCTCGAGCGCGCTGCAATGGGCGCAGAAGGCCGGAAAGCACGAAGCGGGTTTTGATTTCCTTTACGAGGTGCGCGAAACCACGACGCCGCAGAAGCGGGTGGTCGGCTATCAGCGCGATCAAATGACGGTGAAGCTGGATGCGGATCGCTTCCAGCAAGTCGGGCAACAGGCCATCGTCTATCAGGGCGGAATCCTGCTTGGGCCGGGGCGATATCACTTGAAATTCCTGGCGCGGGAAAACGAAACCGGGCGGATGGGAACCTTTGAGCAGGATCTGGTCCTGGCTCCGGCGCAGCCAAACAAGCTGGAGATGAGCAGTGTGCTCCTTTCCAGCCAGCTTGCCCAGGTTCCAAAAAATTCGGAAGTCCAGAAGAAAACGATGGGAGGAGACGCGAGGATGAATGGCTCGCCGCTCGATGTCGGCGGTGAGCGGATCGTCCCGAGCGTAACGCGCGTGTTCACATCCCAGCAGACGCTCTACGTTTTCTTCCAGGCCTACACGCCGCAAAACGCGGATCCGGCGGCGCTGCGCGCTGGGCTGGTCTTCTTCGTGAACGGACGCCGGTACGACGAGACGGCACTCGTCGAGTCGGCCGAGGCGGATGCGAAAACGCACACATCCTCATTTCGCATCAGCCTGCCTCTGGACAAACTTCCCACCGGCCGCTACACCGTGCAGGCCGTGGTCGTGCAGGCGGGAGGAACTCAGGCGGCGTTCGGGCGCAACTATTTCGCGCTGCGGAAGCCGGCGACTGCGCCGGGAGCGCCCGCGGCTTCTCCGGCAAGCCCGTCGAATCCTGGCTCAAGCCCGCGCTGAAGCGGTCGATTGCGCGGGCCTTGGTGAGTGCCCCGCGCACGCTCAGCGCGAAATGCCTGCCGGGAAATTGAATTTTGGATTTTCGGGGAGAGTGATGAATACCCGAGCTTCGTCATCCATCTTCCGATTCATTGTGCTCGCGGCTGCCGCGTGGCTTCTTTTGCCCGGCATGCCGGCACATCCGCAGAGCGCGCCTCCCGGTCAGAAGCCTCCTGCAGGGACAACCACCCCTCAGTTGCCCCCTCCTCCCCCTCCTCCTGATGCGCAGCGAAAAAGCGATGCGCGCGCCATCGTGTCGAACGTTGACATGGTGCAGATTGACGCCGTCGTGACGGACAAAGACGGCAAGCTCATCAAAGGTCTGAAGCCGGAAAACTTCGAACTGTACGAAGAAGGTAAGCTGCAAAAGCTCGAAAAACTGGACTATTTCGACATGGAGAGGATTGAGTCGGCCGGGAACGGAGAGGACACAAAGCCGATCTCAATCGAGATTGCGGGCGCGACCGACCCCGAAGAAATCCGGCCGATTGCACGCGATCACCGGCTGATCGTTCTCTTCTTTGACTTGACCTCGCTGCAGCCCGAAGACCTGCTGCGCTCGAGAGACGCGTCGCTCAAGTACCTGAAGGAACAGATGACCTCGGCGGATCTGGTGGCGATTATTGCTTTTGGCACAACGATGACCATGGGGCGGGCATTCACGAACAACAAGGAGCTTCTTGTAAATGAGGTGAAGGAGCTGATACCCGGAAAAGACTCCATGCTGGCTGGGTTGGCGTCATCGGCGAGCGATACCGTGACGGAAGACACGGGCGCGGCCTTCACCGCGGACGACACGGAATTCAATATTTTCAACACGGACAGCAAACTGCTGGCGGTGCAGTTGCTGTGCGAGTCCCTCGCAAGCATTCCCGGGAAAAAAATCATTCTGGAATTCTCGAGCGGCATCACGCAGACGGGCGAGGAGAACAGGTCGTCCGTGCGGGCGGCGACGGACGCCGCGAACAAGAATAATGTGTCGCTCTATCAGGTGGATGCCCGCGGTCTGATGACGGAAACTCCGGGTGGTGATGCGAGCGTGGGGATGGCATCAGGCCGGTCGGCCTTCAACGGCGCGGCGGTCTTCCAGCAGTCGCAGGCGCGGCACAATTCGCGCGACACGCTTTACACGCTGGCGGCGGATACGGGCGGACGGTCCTTCTTCGACCTGAACGACTTCAGCGGAATCTTCAAGCAGGTTCAGGACGATACGACCGGGTACTACATGCTGAATTATTTCAGCTCGAATAAGGCGCGCGACGGCCGCTATCGCGAGGTCAAAGTGAAGCTCGTGGGATTGCCCGCGGGCGCGCACATCAAACACCGTCCGGGTTATTACGCGCCGAAGGATTGGGGCATTTTCAATACGCAGGACAAGGAGAAGCAGCTCGATAACGCGATGGCGACTCAGGCGCCGGTGGTCGAGCTGCCTCTGGCGCTCGACCTGGGCCAATTCCGCCTGCCCGATGGGATGTTTTACGTCCCGGTTTCAGTGAAGATTGCGTCGAGCGCGTTGCAGTGGGCCGAGAAGAGCGGCAAACATGAAGACCGTTTCGACTTTCTCTATGAAGTTACGATGACTGGTCTGCGAACGGGCTTTGGTGGCGGCGGCCGCGGCGGCGGTGGGGGCGGCGGCGGACGTGGTGGACGTGGAGGCGGAGGCGGCAACGGCGGCGGCCAGCGCGGGGCTTCCGATCAAAACAACAGCGTCGCGTCGCGCACGCCGCAGCAGATTGTTGTCGGCTCGCAGCGCGACAGCATTACGGTGCAGCTCGACGCGAACCGTTATCAGCAGGTGGCGCAGCAGGCGATTGTGTATCAGGGCGGGATTCTGCTCGGGCCGGGGCGATATCACTTGAAATTTCTGGCGCGGGAAAACGAAACGGGACGCATGGGCACGTTCGAGGAAGATTTGGTATTGCGTCCGCAGCAGGCGAACCGGATGGAATTGAGCAGCTTGATGCTATCGAGCCAAATCGCGCAAGTGTCCGGCACGGCGGAGGTGAAGCGGAAGACGCTTGGCGGCGATGCGAAGATGAAAGGCTCGCCGCTCGATGTGGGCGGGCAACGGATCGTGCCCAGCGTGACGCGCGTCTTTACATCGCAACAGACGTTGTACATTTTCTTCCAGGCGTATGCGCCGCAAGGTGCGGACCCGGAACATTTGCGCGCGGGGCTGGTGTTCTTTGTGAATGGCAAGCGCTACGACGAGACTGCCATCGTCGAGCCGGCGGATGTGGACGCGAAGACGCGGACAGCTTCCTTCCGCATGAGCTTGCCTCTGGATAAACTTCCCACCGGCCGTTACACGGTGCAGGCCGTGGTCGTGGAGGCCGGAGGTACGCAGGCGGCGTTCGCGCGGAATTATTTCGCACTGCGCAAGCCGGCTGCCGCAGCGCCAAGCGCTCCCGCATCGCCGGGAGGCCCGTCGAGTCCGGGCGCAAACAGGCCGTATTGAACCAGGGCCGCGCCGGTTCGCGGCAATTTCCTACTCCAATTAGATTCGTGCGGATTTGCGGTTTACTGCGCCTTGCGGAGTTCGCGCAGGTCTATGCCAAGGTGCTGGCATTTCTTATAGAGGTGGCTCCGCTCGAGGCCAAGTGCCTTAGCGGCGTTCGTCATGTGATACCCGTGGCGCTTCAGTTCGGCGAGCAGCACTTCCCTTTCAAACGCTTCCGCGCGCTCGGAGAGGGTGCCTGAAAAGGCGGACACGTCCGCGCCGGGACTGCTGCCGCGTGCGCCGCCCGATGCGGCATTTGGCAGTGCGGCTCGGACGTCCTCGGCGGTGACAGTTTCGCCAGTGGCCACAAGCAGAAGACGCTCGACGACGTTTCGCAATTCGCGGACATTCCCGGGCCAGGCGTACCCCAGCAAATTCTGCAGTGCTTCCGGCGCGAATGGCTTTTCCTTCCATCCGTTCTGGGCGGAAATCTGCGCGGCGAAATGGCGCGCGAGCACGGGAATATCTTCTTGCCGCTCGCGCAATGGCGGAATCGCAAGGGGAAAAACGTAAATTCGGTGAAATAAGTCCTGGCGGAAAGCGTTCTGGTGGACGAACTCTTCGAGGTTGCGGTGCGTGGCGACGATGACGCGCGCGTCCACGCGAATGGGCCGGTCCCCGCCGACGCGCTCGACTTCGCCTTCTTCGAGGACGCGCAAAAGCTTCGCCTGCATGGCAAGCGGCATGTCGCCAATTTCGTCGAGGAAGAGCGTGCCGCCGTGGGCCTGCTCAAATTTTCCGGTGTGGCGCGCGGCGGCCCCGGTGAACGCGCCCTTTTCGTGACCAAAAAGTTCGGACTCGATCAACTCCGCGGGCACCGCCGCGCAATTCAGCGTGACAAACGGTCCCGCGTGCCGCGGGCTGCTTTCGTGCAGCGTCCGCGCGACCAGTTCCTTGCCCGTGCCGGTTTCTCCGAGGATGCAGACGCGCGTCTCGCTCGCTGCGACGCGGCGAATCTGCGCCATCAGGCGCTCCATCGCGGGGCTTTGCCACACGATTTCATGCCGGCCCAGGCGCGTGCGAAGTTCGCGGTTTTCCTGCTCCAGGCGCGAGAGCTTCAGTACGTTTTCAACAGTGACCATCAGTTTTTCGGTCGAGAGCGGCTTTTCGAGGAAGTCCACGGCGCCGAGGCGCGTTGCGCGGACGGCCATCTCGATATTGGCCTGCCCGGAGATCATGACGACCGGCGTGGCCACACCGGCGGTCTTCAAGTCAGCCAACAGAGCGAGACCGTCGCGGCCGGGCATCACGACGTCGGAGAAAATCAAATCGAAGCGCTCGGTCTTCGCGAGTTCAAGCGCGCGCGCGGCGTTGTCGGAGACGGTAGCTTCGTAACCTGCAAGACGAAATGCGCGCGCGAGCGAGGCAAGCGTATTCGCGTCGTCGTCAACGAAAAGAAGATTGGCTTTGGGAGTCACGATGCGTCGCGGTGTGTCATACGGTGCGCCATACCATGTGTCATGCGCCCGGGCCATCGCCGGTCAGTCCAAGGATGGATTCCGAGCCTGCCTTGTTGGCTGCCGGCTGCGTGGCGGCTTGCTCCGCGCCCGCGGGGCGCGGTGTAGTGCTCGCGCTTCCGTGATTGTCGGAGCCCGGCTGGCGCATGGGCAGCTCGATGCGAAATGTCGCTCCCGTGCCGTGCGCGCTTTCGACGGAAATCTTGCCGTGATGATCGCTCACGACCGATTGCACGATCGCGAGGCCGAGTCCGGTGCCGTGGCGCTTCGTTGTGTAGTACGGCGTGAATAGGCGCTCGCATTCCTCTGGTGTAAGGCCGGTGCCGGTGTCGGAGACCTCCACACGAACTGCTCCGTTTTTCTTCGCGGTGCGGATGGTAAGAGTGCCTCCCGCGGGCATGGCATCGAGCGAATTCAAAACAAGATTGCTGAGCGCGCGGTGAAGCAAGTCGGGATCGGCCTGAATTGAGGGCAGGCTCTCGTCCAGATAAAGCTCCGGGCGAATGGGCGGGCGGCCGATGATGCTGAATTGCGCGTCGTAGACGCGCACGGCGCTGCGCACTGCGTCATTCACGCTGACCGGCTGAAGCTGCGGCGCGGGCATCTTCGAGAAATCACTGAAGCGCGCGACGATGGTCTTCAGGTTTTCAAGCTCGGCGCGCAGCGTGGCCGTGGATTCGTCGAAGATTTCATCGAATTGCTCCGGCGTTTGCTCGCGCGCGCGCTGTAAGTTCTCGAGTGTTAGTTGCAGCGGAAAGAGCGGATTCTTCAGCTCGTGGGCGAGGCGCCGCGCGAGTTCGCGCCACGCGGCGACGCGCTCGGCCTGCACCAGACGGTCGCGCTGCTCGGCGAGCTGGCGCGTCATCTCATTAAAGGCGCGGCTGAGCTGGCCGATTTCATCGCGCGACCTCGCTTCGACGCGCACCGACCAATCGCCCGCGGCGACTTTGCGCGCCCCTTTCGCAAGCCGCTCGATGGGGCGCGTGACGCGCGCGGAAACCCACACGCTCAGCAACAGGCCGAGCAGGATGCCTCCGCCGCCCACGACGATGCCGAGCGTACGGATGAAATTTAATTGTCTTACGAGTTCGGCCTGTGAGCTGCCGACAAGGAGAACTGCCAGCAAATTATTGTCGCGGCCCCGCAGCGGAATCGCGTCGATACCCTCAGCGCTCGCGGGGTCGGCGGCGTTCCACTGAATGGACTCCTCGGTTTCTTTTCCCTGTTTGCGGACTTGCTCGATGAGTCCGGTGAAGCGGTCGGCCTGTGGCACCGGGCCGTTCACGTCGGTGAGCGAGGCGGCGTCAAAGGAGGGCTGCAAATTGGAGTAGAGCAGCGCGCGCATTCCGTCCGGAAGCACAAGGCTCGATAGAAAGCCCTTGTCGAGCTGGAGCCCGCCGACGACGAAGAGTTTTTTCTCGCCGACAGGGAGGACGCGCACAGCCGTGAGCGAAAGCCCCACGCCGTCGGCTAACTCGGTGCGGGAGAGAAAGGCGGGATCGCGATTCCACTCCAGACCGCGTGCCGCGACCCAGTCCATCTTATATCCGAAGTGGGCTCGCCATTCCTTGGAGGAAATGATCGAGCCGTCGTCCCCGAGAAGATCCAGATAGTCCAATTGGTGCTGTGCGGCAAGTCCGTCTGCCTCGTACACATACGTGGAGGGGTCGGCCTGTGGCCTGGCGAGTGTTATGGCCATGTTGGTTGTGGCCTGGGCGTCTACGATGGTGGAAACGCGAAGAACCACCTCCTCGCCGCGCTGTGCAAATTCCTTCCGAAATTGGTCCACAAGCGCGCGGGCATGCTGGCTGCTGATCTGCTCGAATTCACGGCGCGTGTATGAGGTGACGCCCCACGTGACGAGCGCCACCGAGATGACCACCGTCAGCGTGAAAAAGAGAGCGAGTTTGGTGCGAAAGCTCAAGGTCTGTTGTTCCCCACGGCGTTCGGCTCCGTCTTTGGCATCGGGTCAAGCCAGACGTCTTCAAGACGCCACCCGCCCCAGCGCGGCGCCATCCAATCGCGAACATTCGGGCCCATTGCGTATATCTCCGGCACGAAAGCGATGGGGATGACGCTCCCACCATCCATCGCTGCGCGCTCCGCGGCGTATCGCTCCTCGGGCGTGTCCAAAGCAGGAGACTGAGTTCCCGGTTGCGCGGGCGCCAGCCGCATAAGCAACGCACCAAGAGCTTGCTGCGAATCCGGCGCTTCGATGTGCCAACGCACCAGTCGCAAGTCCGCGTTCGCTGTTGGCGCGCTTGTGTTCGCGGCCGAGACGTTCACGGCAATCCCCAGATCCCGGGCGTTCACCGCAAAACGCTCCGCAACGGTGGCCGCCACAGGGTCGCCTCCATCATAGACCAGAGTCAGGGAGCGGATGGCGGGAAGTTGCGCGCGGAGTTGCCTGGCCTGTTCCAGATTAGGCGCGGTGGGAAAAAGAAAGGCGTAACCCGAAAGCCACTGCGGCAAGAGGCTCGCAGCCGGCTCGCCCTGGCGTTGCAGAAGCACGTTCACGATGGCCGCCCGGTCGATCGCTTGCGAGAGCGCCTGCGCCAGACGCGGATCCTGCGCGGCGGGGCGGCCGGGTGCAAACGTAATCGCAAATAAGTCCACCGGAGAAGAGCTCCACACGCGAGCATTGGATTGCGCGGCGCGCCGCGCGAGGTTTGGGAGCACCTCGATGATGTCCGCATGGCCCAATTCAAGGTCGATGATCTGTTGCTGGGGCGCAATGCCCAGCGCGATTTCCACGCGATCAACGAACGGGCGGCCCGCCCAATATTCCTCGCTGGCGGTCAAGATAAGCTTCTGCCCCGGCTGCCAATCGGCGATGCGGAACGCTCCCGTGCCAAAAACGGTGTCCTGCGCGGCATGAAAAATGAAGCTGCGGCTTGACGCAAGCTCGATCGCAAGATTTGGACGCGGAGATGGAAACGTGAATGAGACCGATGCGCCGGAAGCTGTCGCTGGCCAGTCTTGCGCCTGCAATGCTGCGGCTGCGATTTCGGCGGTCAATTTCGCGTCATCGTGAAACTTCACGTCGGGGCGAATCTGAAATTGCCAGTGGGTGAAGTTGGCATCGTGTTGCCAGGATGCCGCAAGCGCGGGCTGCGGCTCACCGCTATCGTCAATCCGAATTAGTCTGTCAAAAACAAGCCCCAACAACCGCTCCGTCGCGGGCGCGCCCGGCGCAGCCGGATCAAATCCGCGCGGGTCCATCGAGTTGACGCGCTCGCGCATCTCCACGCGCAGCGTCCCGCCATACCTCGGCCGCTGCGCCGCATGAATCGCCGCCGCACAAATCAGGCTAGTGATCGCAAGCAAGACTAACTTCGTATGCTTCATAAAGACCATTCTTCAAGCTGTGTACAACTACGTGCACTCTGTCTCCTGCAAACCATTCCAAAACTGCTGTTACTGGACCGGAGAATTCCATTTTTGAACTAACTGCAACTGCGGTCTCGCCCTTGATCTCAAAGACTTGAAGATAGTCAGGCGTCGCGAAATCAGCTGACCCGGTTGCCAGAATTCCTGCCCCTCTGCCGCACCCTTCGTCCATCACCGCCATATCGCTTCCCCAATTTAGGATTAGGGCGACCGGCTGCGCTTCGTCCGGAACGAGCCAGATTCGTCCGTCAAGGCGTGATTGTAATGTCGCCTCGTTGCCACCGCCGCCCCACGTTAATTCGGAAAAGAATGCCTTTTCATTCAAAGGAGAAGTTTCAAGGTGCGACGAGAAATCCTTCGTCACTTGCTCAATTGGCCGAAAAAAATTGCGGCCTTGCCCGAGTTCTTCTAGCTCCAACACATCATCTGCCGGGGAAAAAGACCACCCCTTCGCCGAGGGGTCGCACTTCATGGAAAGGCCAGAATGCACCTTCCCTTCGCACATGGACCCGGGGACCCCCGCCGAGAACTCTTCCTTATCCTTGCGATACAAAAGATGTCCACGCGGATCGCGAGGCGTAGGTAATTTGTGGGGAATTTGCAGCATCTGGGTCAAATGCCATTGCCCCTTGGTTTGGTCGTAGAGCGAGATGCTGTCCCCTCCAAGGATGAGAATTTCTGAAGCGTTTTCTCCCTCTCTTTTAATGACTGCAAAATCGAGAATAGGATCAGCCTGCTGGAAAATCGGTCTGGCCTGAATGCGCACCAGAGTCGAGGCGTCGGTGGGTGCCGTACTGGTCGGTTTTGCAAATGGTGAAAAGATGGGCGTATTACCGCCTCCTTTTATGTATTGCGCGATCCAGATGCGAGAGTTCAGGCTTTCGTTCAGACTTACGCGAATAATTATCTCAGGCTCTACTCCAATTGCGGAGTGGATCCCTTGCGCCAAGAGTTCGGTGTCAAAAGCTGACTGCGCCTCGTTCAGTTCTAGGATTGGCAGGAGTCCGCTAGGGTCACGAAATCCAATTTGGACTTTCTGCTTCTTATCAAGTTGCGCTGCAAGTTTCCTCGCCAACTCCTTCGCCGCTTCATTCGCCGCCTCATCCGCGCGCACAATCGGCGCACCGGCGCCGCAGCATACGAACGCGTACAACGCGAGACCAATCAGCGCGCTACGGGAAAATCGAGCCCGGACTCTTCGAGGCTTTTGAGGCAATGTCCAACGGTTCACGGCAAGGCAATCTTTTTCCTGCACATCAATGTTAACACAGCAGAATGCCGGTTCTCGCGGCGCCCGGGCCAATTTCCATCACCCGAAAGCGGAATTCGTACGAAACAACCCGCGCCACGCCGTCGTATATCAACTTGCAGGGGTGTGGGGAGTAATGGTGTGAAATGGTAGAATGCCGCCACTTCCCCGGACATTGAAATGCTTTCCGGGGGCCAGGGTCAGACCAAAAGGAGAGCAATGAGCCGCGCAACAATTCCCAATGTAGTAGCGAACCGCGCGAAACTGATTCGCGCCATCAGGTGGTCAATAATTTGTGTGATTTTCCTCGCGGCGACGTTCACCGCC
Source organism: uncultured Acidobacteriota bacterium (assembly GCA_963838945.1). Lineage (GTDB taxonomy): Bacteria > Acidobacteriota > Terriglobia > Acidiferrales > UBA7541 > DASTCZ01. The sequence goes on from CAWITC010000001.1 coordinate 94,503, forward strand.
GCCGTGCAAGCGCAGGACACGCGCCTGCTGCGCTATCCGGACGTTTCCAAGGACCATATCGTCTTCACTTATGCCGGTGACCTGTGGATCGTCGCGCGCGGCGGCGGGCAGGCGCACCGTTTGACCGCCCATCCCGGCGAGGAGATTTTTCCGAAGTTTTCTCCAGACGGAAAATGGATTGCCTTTACCGGCGATTACGACGGCAACACGGACGTTTTCGTGATGCCCGCCTCTGGCGGCGAGCCCCGCCGGCTGACCTATCATCCCGCCAACGATCTCGTTCTCGGCTGGACGCCGGACGGCAAGCGAATCCTCTTCCGCTCGAACCGCTTCAGTCAGCCGCCCGATTACACGCGCCTCTTCACCGTTTCGCCCGAAGGCGGAATGCCCGAGATGCTTCCCGTTCCGCGCGCCAGCCTCACCAGCTTTTCACCCGACGGCAATCGCATCGCCTATTTGCCCACATCTCAGGACTTCCGCACCTGGAAGCGTTACCGCGGCGGATGGAAACCGCCCATCGGCATCTACGATTTGAAGAACAACACTTATTCCGAGCTGCCAACTACAAAGGGAATGGATCTATTCCCCATGTGGCATGGCGATACGATTTATTTCATCTCCGATCTCGACGGCACGATGAATCTCTACCGCTACGACCTCGGCTCGAAGAAAACCCGCAAGCTCACCACCTTCACTGAATACGATATCAAGTGGCCCAGCCTCGGCGAGGACGCCATCGTGTTTGAAAATGGCGGCCAGCTCTACACTTTTGACCTGGCTTCGGAACAGTCAACGCAGGTCCACATCACCGTCGCCGGTGATGATGTCGAGTCGCGCCCGGAACTTCGGAGCGTTGCGGCTCAAATCCGCGGGGCGGGAATCTCGCCGAGCGGTGCGCGTGCCGTTTTTGAAGCCCGAGGCGACATATTCACGCTTCCCGCCGAACACGGCAGCCCTCGCAACATCACCATGACGCCGGGTATTCACGAACAGGATCCGGCCTGGTCTCCGGACGGAAAATGGATTGCCTATCTCTCTGATCGCTCCGGCGAATTCGAGATTTACCTGCGGCCCCAGATGGGCGGCGATGAAGTCCGCATCACCACCGACGGCCACGAGTACCGTTACGGGCCCCGATGGTCTCCGGACAGCAAGAAACTTCTTTATTGGGATAAGTCTCTGCACCTTTGGTATGTGGACATCGATGCAAAGCATCCGGTCGAAGTGGATCGCGACGACCGCGGCCCCATCGGAGATGGCACCTGGTCTCCGGACAGCAAGTGGATTGCATACTCAAAGTCCGGCCCAAATCTCGCCAACTCGCTTTATCTCTATTCGCTCGACCAGAAGAAAGCTACCCATGTAACTACGGGCTTCTACACTGACTCAGAACCTGTTTTCGATCCCGAAGGGAAGTATCTCTTCTTCCTCTCGCAGCGCTTTTACTTTCCGAGTACTGGCGTGTTTGACGAGCGCTTCAACTATTACGACACCACGGGCATCTTCGCCCTGACTTTGAAAGCCGATGAACTCTCTCCCTTCCCTCCACAAACCGATGAAGAGAAACCCCCGGAGAATAAGCCCCCGGAAAAGCCGGCCACGAATGACGGCGCGGCCACTCCGCCTGCCGGAGCGCCCGCAGGCGGCCAAACTCCTCCCGCCGGAGGTACACCGCCGGCCGGTCAGAAGGCGGAGGACAAAACTCCGAAGCCGACACAGATTGATTTGGATGGTCTCGGGAAGCGGGTCTCTCAGGTGCCCGTTCCGGCCGGGCTGTACCAGAATCTTAACGTTCGGAAGGGCAAGCTTTTCTATATTTCGGTCCCCCAGCAAGCGCGCACAGCCGGAATGCCTGGCCCTCCGCGGCCTCAATTTTCACTCCACGTGTTTGACGTGAAGGCCCGCGAAGACAAAGTGCTTCTGGACGGCATAGGAGACATGTACGAACTCAGCTTGGACGGCAGCAAGGTGCTCTATAACGCCGGGCCCGTCTGGGGAATCACGGACGCTGCGCCGGGAAAAGCAAAAGTCGGCGACGGCAAGCTGAATACAGCGGGCATGCAAGCTCTCGTTGACCCCAAGGCCGAATGGCCCGAGATCTTCCACGAAGCATGGCGTATCGAGCGCGACTTCTACTACGACCCCAACATGGGCGGACTCGACTGGGCGAAAATCGGTAAGCGCTACGAAGCATTGTTGCCCTACGTGGCGCACCGCAGCGACCTCAACTACATCATCGGGGAACTCATCTCCGAGCTCAGCACATCACACACGTACGTGGTCGGTGGGGATACACCGGAGATCACGCGCGTGGGCGTGGGCATGCTCGGCGTGGATTACGATGTAGATCAGGGTTTCTACCGCTTCAAAAAGATCTTCGCCGGTGAGAACTGGAATCCCGCGATGCGATCACCGCTCACGGAACCGGGCTTGAAAGTGAAGGAGGGCAACTACCTCGTCGCCGTTGAGGGTGTCCCTGTTCGCGCGCCGATCGAGGTGTACTCCTACTTCCAGGGACTGGCGAACCAGGTCGTCACCCTGAAAATTAATGACAAACCTTCAGCGGACGGCGCCTGGGAGATCGTAGTCCGGCCCATCGGGAGTGAAGCGCAATTGCGGTATCTCGACTGGATCGAATCGCGCCGCAAAATCGTCGAACAGGCTACGGGTGGGCGCATCGGATACATGCATGTGACCGATACGTCCATCCCGGGCGTCATCATGTTCGACAAATACTTCAACGCGCAACTCGGCAAAGATGGCCTCATCGTGGATGAACGTTACAACCACGGAGGATCGATTCCTGACTTCTACACCGAAAAACTCCAGCGCCATTTGCTTGCCGTTCTGGCGCCCCGCGACGGCAAGGATCTGCCGTGGCCTCCGGCGGCCATCCATGGCCCGAAGGTCATGATCGTTAATGAGCTCGCCGGCTCCGGCGGTGACTGTTTCCCATATTTCTTTCACGAGCAGAAAATCGGGCCCATTGTCGGGACGCGTACTTGGGGAGGTTTGATCGGCTATTCCAGGATCATCCCCACGATGGACGGCGGCTCGGTCACTGCTCCGGAATTTGCATTTTGGGTTCCGGATAATGGAGGCCACTGGATCGTCGAAAACGTCGGCGTCGAACCCGACTACACCGTGCAGGAGCGGCCGGATCTGGTTGTGAGCGGTCACGACCCGCAACTCGAGAAAGCCATCGAACTGGCGATGGAAGCGTTAAAGAAGATACCGCCCTTGCCGCCGCGCCCGGCGTATCCTAAGAAGGCTCAGCCATAACAAAGGGCCAACCTTAACCGCATAGGCGGTCGAACCTACAACGTATCAAAATACTTGCGCCCCGCAGCCAAATGCAGTCGGCTCGCGGGGCGATTTGTTCGGAAATTGGCTTGTCTTACATTCCCTTCGATCAGCAACCCGAAAGATGCCGGAACATTTCGCGGACATTTTTCGTTTCTTTCTCTAGTGATGGAGGTCCAATGCAAACATTGATCCAGGACATTCGCTATGCCCTGCGCATGTTGGCCAAGAGTCCGTCGTTCACGGCTCTTGCTGTAGTGACCCTGGCGCTCGGAATTGGCGCAAGCGCTGCAATTTTTGGTGTCGTAAACGGATTTTTGCTTCGCCCGTTGCCCGGCAAGGACAACGCCAAACTCACCGTCATTGCCATCCGCCATCCCGGGAACCAGGATCCCCACGGCCCTTCTTTTCTTGACTTCCAGGATTTCCGCAATGCGACGGACGCTTTTTCTGGAATGGCGGCATATGACATGGATTTTGTGGGTGTCCGCGCGGAGGGACGCAGTGATCGTGTTTTCGCCAATTACATAACGGCTGATTTCTTCGCGACGCTCGGCCTCAACCCGGCCTTGGGCAGTTTGGTATTCCCCGGCGAGCCGGATAAATCCGGCGTTTCACCGATGGTGATTTTGAGTTATCCCTATTGGCAGCAGCGTTTCGGCGGCGACGCGGGGATCATTGGAAAAACGATTGTGGTAAACGGAAAGCCCTGCGCCGTCATCGGGGTCTCGCCGAAGGGATTTTTCGGGCCCTATACTCCGGCGGAGATTGGTGTCTTTCTTCCCTTCGGGCTTTCTGATCCAGACACCCTCACCAATCGAGCCCATCACGGATTGCACGTTTTGGCGCGCCCGCGCCCCGGTGTATCACGAACGCAGGCGCAAGCCTCGCTTCAGATTATCGCCGGCCATCTCACTGAGTTGTACCCTGCCACCAATCAGGGAACCAAAGTGGACGTCCTGGCGGAGAGCATGGCGCGCCCCGAGCCCGGCTCCGGCTCGGCCAATGCAATGCCACTCATTGTAGGTGTCTTCCTGGCCATGGCGGGCCTGGTGCTTCTGGTAACTTGCGTAAACGTCGCCAATCTACTTCTTGTTCGCGGCGCTGGGCGCGGCAAGGAGCTGGCTGTTCGTGCAGCCATGGGCGCCGGAAGGATGCGTTTGGTCCGCCAACTTCTCACGGAGAGTTTGCTTCTCGCCGCCATGGGCGGCATCGCAGGCGCCGCGCTGGGTTCGTGGCTGTCAAAACTTGCTGCCTCCCTTCGATTGCCCGGCGATATTCCCTTGCACATGGATTTCAGCTTTGATTGGCGCGTATTCACGGTCATCGCAGCCATCGTTGCGTTCTCCGGCATTCTGGCCGGACTGGGGCCTGCCATCCGTGTGTCCCGCACGGATCTGAACCTAACCTTGCGGGAAGGAGGAAGGTCGGATTCAGCGGGTGCCGGGCGCAGCCGCCTTCGCGGGGCGCTGGTGGTGGCGCAGGTCGCGGGATCCTTCGTTGTCCTGATTTTCGCGGGCTTGTTTCTTCGCAGCTTGCAAACGGCTGAGCGCGCCGATTTGGGATTCCGGTCGAATGGAGTTCAGTTGGCTTCCGTTGACCTGAGCCAATTTGGCTATGACGAGGCGCGTGGCACGGAGTTTTTCAGGGACGTCGCCTCTCGCGTTCGCGCGCTGCCGGGCGTCGAGTCCGCAAGTCTCGCTTCTTCTATTCCTTTGGGAAATGACAATTTGAGCGACCGTGTTTGGAAGGAAGGCGAACAAGCCCTTCCGCTGGCGAAGGTTCCTAACATTGGATACAACATCGTGGATTCGGATTACTTCCGGACTCTGGACATTCCGATTCTTCGTGGGCGGACATTCACGGCTCAGGACACCAAGGCTTCGATCTCCGTTGCCGTCATTAACGAAACGATGGCCCGTCAACTCTGGCCGGCGCAGGATCCTCTTGGCCGTCATTTCCGAAAGGCAAAGGCGGATGGACCGGAAATTGAAGTCGTCGGTGTCACCCGCAACGGAACGTACACTTCATTGTTCGAAGACCCGCAACCCCACTTTTATCTTGCGGAAACACAATCTTACGCGGCGCATCGGGTCATTCTGGTCCGTACGATGCTGCCAGAGGCGAGCATTGCGCCCGGGATCGAGGGGATCATTCGCAATCTCGATCCGGATCTTCCCGTTTATGACGTAATGCCCATGAGCGAATCGCTAAACGGTGGAAACGGTTTCTTCCTTTTGCGCGTGGGGGCAATATTCGCGGGAGCGCTCGGAGCGCTCTCCCTGTTGCTGGCTGTGATCGGAGTCTATGGAGTGATTTCTTACGTGACCGGCCAACGCACGCACGAAGTAGGCGTTCGCATGGCCCTGGGAGCGCAGCGAGGCCAAATTCTCTCGCTTGTGCTTCGCCAGGGAATTACCCTGGTGGGGATTGGTCTTGCACTCGGGCTGGCGCTTTCCTTTGCCATGACGCGTTTCCTGGGAAGTCTGCTCTTCCAAATCAGTTCATTCGACCCTTTTACTTTCGCTGCTGTTTGCTTGCTCCTGGCAAGCGTGGCCACTGTTGCCTGCTATTTGCCATCACGCCGCGCAACGGCGGTGGATCCTTTGATTGCGCTTCGATACGAATAATCGATAAACACTTGCGCCCCGCGGCCACATGCAGTTGGCTCGCGGGGCGCTTTGCTTTGCATTCGCCAGGACGCTCTTTCCATTTCGTTCGTCCGCTGCTGCAATAAATGCTGCGTTGAGGGAACGTTTCGCATCCATCCCGCGTATCTATTCGGAGACATAGGAGGTCCGATGCTCACCCTTATCCAGGACGTTCGGTACGCCCTCCGCATGCTCGCCAAGAGCCCGGGGTTCACGGCAGTTGCAGTTCTCACGCTCGCCGTCGGCATCGGCGCAAACACGGCCGTCTTCAGCATCGTCAATTCATTCCTGTTTCGTCCATTGCCCGTGACGGATTCGGCGCACCTCGTCGTGGTTGCCTGTCACGACCCAAAGGCTAACTACCCTCACGAGCTCTCCAACGCCGATTTCCTGGATTTTCAAGCGCACAGCGAAGTAACTTCCGACATGACGGCCTTCCTCATCCATTTCGCGGGCTTGAGTGCCGACAATCGCAGCGAGCGCATTCTCGCGACCTATGCCAAGGGCAATTATTTTTCCTCACTCGGCATCCAGCCTGCCCTCGGACGCCTTTTTCTTCCTGGCGAGGGTGATTCGCCGGGATCCGATCCCGTCATCGTTCTCGGCCACTCCTTCTGGATGCGTCGCTTCAACGGAGACCCCTCGATAGTGGGAAAGAGCGTGATTTTGGACGGGCGGCCCGTAACCATCATCGGAGTGGTGCCGGAAACATTCTTCGGCACGTTTTATATCGTGGAATCGGACGCCTATGTGCCTCTCGGAGTGCTTACGACCAGTGCGGGCTTGTCCAATCTTCTCACCGACCGCAAGGACCGCCAGCTCCGCGTCCTCGCGCATCTGAAGCCGGGCGTCTCCATCGAGAAGGCGCGCGTATCTCTTCAACTGACCGCGGACAATCTCGCCCGGGCGTACCCCGACACCGACGCGGGCCTCCAGATGGACGTGATTCCCGAAAAGCTGGCTCGGCCCGAAGCCTCCAGTGCGAGCTCCTGGCCGTTGATCGCCGCCGTGTTCCTCGCCCTCGTGGGCCTCGTGCTGATCGTCACCTGTGTGAACGTCACGAACTTGCTGCTTTCACGCGCCTCGATTCGCGCAAAGGAAATGGCGGTTCGCGCCGCTCTTGGAGCGGGCCGCCTCCGGCTGATTCGCCAATTGCTCACCGAGAGCCTCCTGCTATCGGCGCTGGGCGCGATCGGCGGCGCAGCCATTGGCCTGTGGCTCATGAAATGGGTGGAAGCCATTCGCCTCCCGGGCGTTAGCGGTGTATCCTTGCGAACCAATCAACCTTTTGACTGGCGCATGTTCCTATTCGTCGGCTTGGTCGCGGCCGCCTCCGGATTGCTCGCAGGTCTCGTTCCGGCGTTCCGTGCGGCGCGAATCGATCTGAATGACACGCTGCGGGAAAGCGGCCGCGGTCTTACGGGCGGCGCCGCTCACAACCGCATTCGCAACTTCCTGGTCGTCGCGCAGGCGGCCGGCTCGCTCGTTGTGCTCATCATGGCAGGACTTTTCCTGCGCAGTTTGCAGCGCGCGGAAAAGGCGGACCTCGGATTTAAGCCCGAGCACCTCCTGATTTTCACGATGGATGTGCAGGAATTGGGATACGACGAGCCGCGCGGCGCGAATTTCTATCGCGAACTCGGCGGCCGCGTTCGCGCTTTACCCGGCGTCGAATCCGCTGCCTTCGCTTACTCCGTGCCCATGGGCTATTACAGCTCGGGACGGAACCCGCTCTGGAGCGAAACTCAGCGAGGCTTGCCCGTGAGCGAGGTCGCATCGGTGCGCTTCAACAAAGTGGGTTCGGATTATTTCCGCGCGATGAGAATCGATATCGTTCACGGTCGCGCGATCGACGAGCGCGACCAGAACATCACGCCTCCTGTTGCCGTGATTAACGAAAACCTCGCGAAACAGCTTTGGCCGGGGCAAGATCCAATCGGCCATCACTTCCGCCGCGTGTCTGGTGAGGGGCCTGACGTCGAGGTCGTCGGCGTCGCGAAGTACAGCAAGACCGCTTCCATCGCGGAGGATCCCGGTCCGTATTTCTATGTGCCGCTCGCCCAGGACTACACTTCCGTTCGCGTTCTGCACGTCCGCAGCTCGCTTCCGGCCGCCGACATCGTGCGCGAGATCGAAGCCCAGGTTCGCGCCCTGGATCCGAATCTTCCCGTCTTCGACGTCATGCCCATGACGGAATCTCTCGAGGGCGGAAACGGTTTCTTCTTCCTCCGAATTGCCGCCACATTTGCCGGAGCGCTTGGCGGTTTGAGTCTCCTGCTCGCGGTCGTCGGCTTGTACGGCGTGATTTCGTACGCCGTCAACCAGCGGATCCATGAAATTGGCGTCCGCATCGCGCTCGGCGCCCAACAGCGGAACATTTTCGGCATGGTTATCGGACAGGGATTGAAGCTGGTGCTGACGGGCCTCGCGATCGGCGTGGCGCTGTCGGCTGGTCTTTCGCGATTCCTCGCCAGCCTGCTCGTGAATACCGGCGCGCTCGACCCTCTCGCCTACGCGTCCGCGTCGGTGCTTCTCGTTGCTGTCGCCGCACTCGCGTGTTACATTCCCGCGCGCCGTGCGATGCGCGTCGATCCGATTGTCGCGCTCCGCTATGAATGACGATCCGGCTTGAACTGATCCAGATAGACTTGCGCCCCGCGGCCACATGCAGTTGGCTCGCGGGGCGCTTTGCTTTGCATTCGCCAGGACTCCCTTTCCATCCTCTCCCTCCGCTCCTGAGTACCGTCCTAATTTGAGTTCGACTCAGGTTCTTAGGGGCTTAGCGGAGCGGAGCTTTATCTCCGACATTCAGATTCCCAATCATTGCGTGCTTTCGCGTCTTGTGCGCGCCGACGCTTCCCGTCGGGAAACCCTGAAGGATCTCCGCGGAACGCTCATGGTCAAGTGTCGCATCACCAAGTTAAGGCAATGGCGCGAACGAAACAAACTTGATGCGCATCACTCCAGGCGCATTCTGATATTCCTTCATCGGCGCGCAGTCCGTATGGACTACTGACTTGCATCCCGTAACCAATGCGAGTACAATCGTACTCGATATGCGAACACAACGGACTAAGGCGAATCTCACGGATGTCTTGTTTGGTCAAACCCGGCAGGCGGTCCTGGGCTTTCTATACAGCCAGCCCGACAAGCCATTTTATTTGCGTGAGCTGGCGCGACACGCCGGAACAGGTCTTGGTGCCGTCCAGCGGGAAGTAGTAAAGCTTGCGGAAGCGGGGATTTTGCGTCGCTCGGTTCGGGGCAATCAGGTGTTTTATCAAGCGAATCGAGACAACCCCATCTTTCAAGAACTCAAGAGCATCATATCGAAGACGGCTGGAGCTCACGATATTCTCCGGGAGGCATTGTTCCCGTTGCGCGGGCGCATTCGAGTGGCCTTTGTCTATGGTTCCGTTGCCCGTCATGAGGAACGCGCCGACAGCGACGTGGACCTAATGGTCCTCGGAGAAGTCCCTTTCACGGAGATTGCCTCCGCCACTGCAACGGCGCAGAAAAGACTAGGACGAGAAATCAATCCAACCGTGTACCCCGTCGCTGAATTTCAATCGAAACTAAAAGCGAAAAGTCATTTCTTGAAGAGTGTTCTGCGTCAAAAGAAACTGTTTATCCTCGGAGATGAAAATGAGATTGCAGGATTGGCTTCGTAAGGGATGGTTGACCGAGCACAAGAGTAGCAAGGAAGAGATTAACGGACTTTTCGGGATCATCGATCGCGACCTCGGCACGGCCCAAAACATAAGTATTCCGAGCGACTGGCGGTTCGCAATTGCGTACAATGCGGCTCTGCAAGTGGCAACATCGGCGCTTGCTGCGTCTGGTTACCGCGCCTCGCGGGAAAGCCACCACTATCGAACGATCTATTCTCTTGAATTTACACTCGGCACCGATGCGGCGCGCGTTCGTAGCCTCGATGCTTTTCGGAAGAAGCGGAACGTCAGTAATTACGAAATGGGCGGCGGGATTTCGGATCGGGAAGTCTCAGAAATGATTGAGTTGGCCTTGCGTCTCCGCAAGGACTTGGACAAATGGTTGCGGGCAAACCACCCAAAATTGTTATAGTGGCGCCAGCGAGAAGAAACAGAACAAGAGATGAAAACGAGCAGGGCTCCTAAAGTCCCAAGATACTGCTACTCGCATTCCGCATGGAATTCGCGAATCATCTTGCGTCCCAAAGTTTCAGGGCGATAGTTAACTCCCTCACATCGGAAATACGCCTTCCCGGCAACAAGGTAGATTTTTTGCAACTCCCTTGGGCGCAGGAGGTCCGCGCTTCAAACACTTGCGCCCCGCGGCCACATGCAGTTGGCTCGCGGGGCGCTTTGTGTTTTTGCCGAACCGCCGGCTGGGTGGCTCGCCCCGCCGCTTGTCCCGAGCCCGCAGCGGCGGTCGCTGGCTTCGGGGGCGGCGGGTCGGCAGCGGGCCTCCCGCAAGGGTATTAGCCGGCGGAACTCTTCATTACTACTGGGGCGTGCGCCGCGGAGGCGATACCGGCACATTCAGCCCATCGTGAGGCCCCTGTCCCGTAAATGCCGAGCGCAGCACATCGCCCGCGAAGAAATTACTCCCATCCATCGGGACCATGATGATTTGCAATTTGTCGGAGAGCCGCTCCGCGATCATCTTCTGGATCAGCAGAGGATTCGCCTTCAGCGCCGCGGCCTCAAGATTCATCCGCTCCGAATCCGCGGCAGCCATCAGCCGCGTGGTGTTGGCATCGGCTTCGGCGAGTAGCCTGCGCCGCTCGACTTCCGCTTTGCTGTCAATGACCTTGGAATCCGCGGCAGCTTGCGCATTCTGGATCGTCGCTTCCTTCCGGGCTTCGGCTTCCAGGCGGCTCTGTTCGATTTGCTTCTGCTTGAGCGGGAGCGTGTACTGCATGGCGTCGGATTCCGCCTTGGCCTGCAACACATGCACCTGGGCCTGCGCTTCCGCCTGCTTGATGTCTCGCGCTTTTTGCGCTTCGGCTTCGAGCTCCGCGATCCTCACCTCTTTTTGCTTGATGTCCGTCTCAAAATTGAGCCGTTCGCTCTCCTGTTCCTTGAGGAGCATGCTCTCCAGCCCTTTGGCGTATTCCGCTGGAAGCCGGACGTCGCGCAGCACGACTTCCTTGACGATAATGCCGTCCGCCCCCAGCCGCTCGGTGATGTACTTGGAGGCCTTGGACTGGAAATCCTCGCGGTGAACGGTGAAAACGTCGCGCACCACGTAACCCGCCGCAACCTCTCTGTAAATGCTAGAGACGACCGGCGCGATCACTTCCTGCTCGATCGGCTGCGGGACATTCGAGTGAATGAAGGTGAGTCTTTGGGCGTCGAGCCGATATCGCACAGCAACGGCCAGGCCCAACGGTAATCCCTCGCGGGCTGAAACGGTCAATACGTCCTTTTTGTTTGGACCCTGGTCTAGAGTTGCTGAGGTCGCGTAAATTTGGTCGTGGAGGTCGTACGTCGCGATGCTCTCAACGTACGGCACGATCATGTGGACGCCCGGATAAAGCGTTCCCGGCCGCACGCCGGAAATTTGGCTGACGCGTACTCCCGCGCTGCCATCCGGGACGAATGCCATGCTCTCCCCAACCAGCAATGGCACGAGCGCCAGCGCCGCCAGCTTCCCCGCGAGCCCCCACCGGATCGGCCGCAGGGCTCGCAAAGGGCGGCCCGCGAGCGGCTCCCCGGCCGCCGGCCTAATTTCGGGACCTTTCTTGCGTCTCAATAGATTCTGGAGTTCATAGGCCAGCCAGACGTCATAGCCAACCAATCCGGCTGCCGTTCCAAAAAGCAGGATGCTTGCCACCATTAACAGGTACTTGAGAATCAGCATGGTCGTATCTCCCCTTCCAATCCGTCTCGTCCACCCCGGCTATCGAATCCGTGAATCCCCCTGGCCCTGCGCGGTGCGGGCTCGCGCGAATGCCAGCTCCGGCGAAATTGATGATTGCCGGACGGTGTAATGGCGCCCGGCGCCGGCTCCGGCAGCAGTTCTTGCGCTGCCCATCAGCAGGAAGGCAGCGCGAAGTGCGCCGAAGGCAATAAGCGCGGCGATCCCGAGCGATGCCAGAAAAATCTCGATATTTGCGGCTGCTGTCATCACGGTCTCCATGGGCGACTCCTTGTTCCGCCGCCACGGTTCGCAAATGCACGAAAAGCTCCACCTCAGAAAACGTTGATTTCAGGGGATTTATGCGTATTTCCGGTGGCACGGGTTGTGGAGCGGCATACACGCTGTGGCGCTTTGCACGCAAGTTCGCGAAGCGCACGAGCCGCGAAGGGCGGCAAGAGGAGTTCAGTAACGCTATAATACCAATCGAGGATTGTTTCGATGGCTCGCGGTATAGGACTGAAAATCGGACGGGCGTTTGGCATCCCCATTTACCTGCACCCGAGCTGGTTCATCATTTTCGTGCTCATCGTGCCTTCGCTGGCGCAGCTCTTCGGCGCGGACAACCCCAATTGGGCGAGCGCCGAAACTTGGGCGGCCGCTATCGGCGCAACCCTGCTCTTCTTTGCTTCGGTGATCCTGCACGAACTGGGACACAGTTTGGTCGCGCAGCGGTACAAGATAAGCGTCGTGAGCATCACGCTTTTCGTTTTTGGCGGGATAGCACGGCTTGGAAAAGAACCGGATAAGCCGAGGCAAGAGTTCAACATCGCGATCGCCGGGCCGCTGGTAAGCGTCGCGCTGGCGGGTTTTTTCTATTTGCTCCCCCGCGTTTTTACCAGGAGTGAACTGGCCGCGACGATGGGAGGCTGGCTGTCGAGCGTCAATTTGATCATGGGGGTTTTCAACCTCGCTCCGGGATTTCCTCTCGATGGCGGCCGTATTTTGCGCGCGGCCGCGTGGGCAGTCACGGGCAGTTTCGCGCGCGCGACGCGGATTGCGTCAATGAGCGGCAAGGTCATCGCCTACGGAATGATCCTGGGTGGAGCGTTTTACGCGCTGAGAGTGAACCTTGTTAACGGAATCTGGTTCGCCTTCATCGGCTGGTTCCTCCTTACCGCGGCGCAAGAGAGCTACGCGCAGCTTGCCATCCGCGAGGCGCTCGCGGGCCTTCGCGCCGCCGACGTCATGAGCCTCGACTTGCCCACCGTGGCGCGCGACATTTCCCTCGAGGAATATGGCCATCTGGTGCTTAGGACTGGCCGCCGATGTCATCTCGTCGCATCGAACGGCCAGCTCTCCGGCCTGATGACCACGCACGCGCTCAACCGCGTCTCCCGCGAGGAGTGGCACAACATGTCGGTGCAGGCGGCGATGCTCCCGCTCGAGAAGGTACGCTGGGCCGCGCCCGAAGAGCCCGTACTGAGTGTGCTGGACCGGATGCAAAACGAAGACGTCAACCAGATGCCCGTGCTGCAATCGGACCCGGACCCACATGTCGTCGGGATCGTTAGCCGGGATTCCATTCTGCGCGTCATCCAGGCCCGGACTGAAATTGGAAACATGCCGTCGCAGTAGCCCGCGCCCGCAAGGAATCAAGGCAATCCTCTCGCGAGAATTGGTCAGAGCAATGGTCAAGTTCCCTCAATGCGAAGGATTCATTTTGGCCGGAGGACAAAGCTCCCGCATGGGCCGGGACAAAACATTGCTCGAGATTGGCGGAAAGACTCTGATTGAGCGCGCCGCGTCGCTCTGCGAACCGCTGGTAACAAGCGTCACGTTGGTGGGCGACTCACAACGCATCACGGGCATTCGATTCCCGGCGCTCGCCGACCGCTGGCCCGGAGCGGGGCCGCTCGGCGCGATTGCGACCGCACTCGGCGCCGCGCAGCAGCCGTGGTGTTTGGTGCTGGCGTGCGACATGCCGAATGTCAGCGTGGATTGGCTCGAATGGCTGCTCGTCCACGCGACTAAAACATATGCCGCCGCAAATGTTGCCAGCACAATTGTTGCCGGCGGAATCGTTGCTGGCGCAAACGTTGACGACGCAATCGTTGCCGGCGCAGTCGGTCACGGTGTAGCAGTTGGTCCTGATGCAGCGGTTGTTCCCGATGCATTTATTCCGGAAACCAGTCGCGGGTTGGAGCCTCTCTGCGCGGTCTATCGCGCGGCTTGCGCTCCGGTCCTTTCTGCGGCGCTTAATTCCGGCGTCCGAAAGGTCACGGACGGACTCGATCTCCTCAATACCGAAATCATCACTGAAAAAGTTTGGAGGAAGTTTTCGGCGGATGGCGATCTCTTCCAGAACTTGAACACCTGGGAAGATTACGTCAAGGCAAAGAAACGACTCGAATCATAGGAGCTACACCCGATACCCCCTACCTCCTGTATCCCTATGAATAGAAAGGACTTAGTGAAATTTGGCGGCCACTTGGAGATTGCCAAAATGAGGCAGAAAATTTATTTAGTCAGTCGTCTGACTAAATAAATTGAGGCGAAAACTGGAAAACAAAAATCGGAATATTATGCGCCACTCCGGCGATTCGGGGGAGAGTTTTCGAATAGGTGCCTTTGCCGGGTATGTTTTGGCCGACGGAGCTTGGGATGAAAGGATCGGCCTCTCTTCGCGGACGTAAATCCTGAAGGGATCAGCCGCGCTTCACGGGAGGAGATACGGAAGGGATGAGCCGGTTTTCGCCGGAATAAATCACGAAGCGGCGACCGCGCAGGAATCCCACCAGCGTCAAATTCATGCGGCGCGCCAATTGAACAGCGAGACTCGATGGCGCGGAGACGCTCGCCACTACCGGAATCCCGGCGACAATCGCTTTCTGGATAATCTCAAAGCCGCCGCGCCCACTCACCATCAGCGCGCAATCGTTAAGGGGCAGCCGGTATTGCAACAGCGCCCAGCCAATCACCTTGTCCACGGCGTTGTGGCGTCCGATGTCTTCGCGGAGCACGAGCAGCCCGCCTTCCGCGTCAAAGAGCGCCGCGGCGTGCAAGCCGCCCGTGCGGCCAAAGGCTTCCTGTGAACTGCGCGCGAGGTCCGGCAAGCGGCAAAGTACGTCCGCCGAAATATGAAAGCCGCCTGAGAGCGCACGGATGCCGCGCGCCCGCACAGCGTCAATCGAGTCTTTGCCGCAGACTCCGCAGCTTGAATTCGCGGCAAATCGGCGCCGAAGCATCGCCGCCGGGAGTTTGACGCCGCGCGCCAGCTTCACGCGAATGAGATTCCGCACATTGTTCCGCGCATTATTCCGCGCATTGTTCCGGTCATTATTTCGCACCCCGCGAGGCTGCGCAAAACTCGCGAGTTGCTTGCGTTCGCGGATGATCCCTTCGGTGAGCAGGAATCCCGCAGCGAGGTCTTCGTCATTCCCCGGTGTGCGCATGGTGACGACGAGCGGCTTGCGGCCAATCTGGATTTCGAGTGGTTCTTCGGCGGCGAGGTAATCCTCCACGCGCCGCACGTTCCCTTCGCTCCATTCGGACACCTGCGTGATTTCGACGCTGCGTGAGGGACTTGGCATGGAAAAATTTAGGCGGGCGCGGGGCTCGCGGCGGGCACGACCTAGCCTCCGCGCGTGTGCATCTCGAGATGCGGGTCTTGCTTTAGCAAATCAATGGGGACGAAGACGCCTCGCCGCGGCTGGGCGGCGCGCTCTTCGGCGCCGCGGTCGGTGCGGCCGCGCCACACGCGCGAAATTTCCGCGGCAATTGCTTCGCGCGAAGCGCTGCCGCGGAGCATTCTTCTTAGATCCATGCCCTGCTTCGCATACAGGCACAGATACCAGAGCCCGTCGGCGGTCAGGCGGCTGCGGTCACACTTCCGGCAGAAGGGAGCGGTTGTGGAAGCGATGATGCCGAAGATCGTGCCGTCGGAAAGCTGGAAACGCTCCGCGGGGGCGGTCGAATCCTCGCGCAGCGGCGTGATCTGGCCATAGCGTTTCGAGAGAGTTGCAAGCATGTCGTCGCGCGAGAAAACCTGCGCCGGCGTCCAGTCCGTCGCCCCGCCAACGTCCATGTATTCGATGAAGCGGACCTCGGCGCTGTGCTTGCGGCCAAATTCGATTAAATCCGGTAGCTCGTCGTCATTGAAGCCGCGCAGGATGACGGCGTCGATCTTTGTACTGCTGAAACCCGCGCGCTGCGCCGCGGAAATTCCGTCCAGCACATGACCATGCATGTCCCTGCGCACCAGCGTGAAAAAGCGTTCGGGATTCAAAGTGTCAAGGCTCACTGTCAACCGGCCAAGGTCGGCTTCTTGAAGCGCTTCGGCCTGATCGGATAGCAACACCCCATTTGTGGTGAGCGCCAGATCCGCAACGCGTGGATTTGCCGCGAGCATTTTCACCAGCACGGGAAGGTCGCGCCGCAAGAGCGGCTCGCCGCCGGTCAGTCGAATGCGAGTGACGCCCAAATCCGTGAAAATGTCCGCCAGCGTGACGATCTCTTCAAATGTGAGCAACTCTTCGCGCGGCAGCCAGGTGTAATCCTCGAGCGGCATGCAATAGCGGCAGCGCAGATTGCAGCGGTCGGTGACGGAGAGGCGCAGATTGCGCAGCTCGCGCCCGAGTGAATCCACGAGCGACGATACCGGTGCATCCATTGGATGAGCTAGTCCCATGGGAAACCTTCATTTTAGGTTGGCTTTCGACGATGGTCAACTGACTTGGCATCACGGTACAGGGGCAGCTGGGAAGCCAATCTTGCATCACTTCCGAGTTGCCGACCATAAGTCCAGAAGCCCAGTCTTTCACTTCCCACAACCCCGTTTCTGGATAACTTCCGTGTAGCCGACCAGTCACCCGGAATAGATCGGCATGCGGAAGAGCACTTTAACGTGGCTTGGAATCTATGGCGCGGGGTAACTCCATGTGCCTGTCATCGCGCACCACGGCGAGCTCAGGGCACAACTGAAGCCAAGATTTCAAAGCTAAGGCGGCAGGCCGACGCGACGTAGCAGGTCTGCATAGCGCGGATTAGAGCGCACTGGGTCGAGCCACAAGGCAGCAACCTTAATATTTGGCATATTTGGATAACGTGCCCGATATGCCTCTTCAAGCCAGTCAAAGGCCTCATCCGTTCGACCGAGGCGGACACATAACCTGGCGATGATGAAATAGCGTGGGTGGTTCAATTGACTCTTTTCCCTTTCCAGGCGTTTCTCCCAAAATCCCCTGATACCCGACGCGGCAAAGGCGCTTCGCAGCGATTCGATCTGCTCGGAACTTTGGCCCGTTAATGTCTCCGCCTTCAGCTCTTCGGTCACTGCCTCCGCGTACATCCCTTTTTCTTCGTAACTCCAAACCAGGGCACTATGGGCCGCGCTGAAATTGGGATCCAACTGGAGTGTCCTGCGCAATTCAGCAATGGCCTCATCCTGTCGGTGGGACCAGCTATAAATCCAGCCCATCCCCATGCTAACGCTTGGCGAAAGGGGGTCCAGCTCGCGAGCCCGGACTGCCTCGGCCATGGCTTCATCAAACCGTCCCATGATGCCCAAGAAGATCGAGTAGCTGGCGTGGCCGAAAGCGTCATTTGGACTCAGTTCGAGGCCCCGACGAAATTCCCGCTCCGCTTCCGGCCAATTCCAGTCGAAGCGGAAATGGACGTTTGCCATCGCGATGTGCGCTTCCGCAAGTTGGTCATCAAGCTCCAATGCTTTCTTTGCTGCGGCCGCCCCTTTC
Source organism: uncultured Acidobacteriota bacterium (assembly GCA_963838945.1). GTDB lineage: Bacteria > Acidobacteriota > Terriglobia > Acidiferrales > UBA7541 > DASTCZ01. Next base: position 112,048 of record CAWITC010000001.1, read on the forward strand.
GACCAAGCTTCCCGTGTCGGTAACTCCATCCCCTGGAAGGAACCCAACGCGTAACAGTGGGCCAAACCGGCATAAGGAGGCGCATAATTGGGCTCCTTTTCTATGGCCATCTCGAAATAGCGAATTGCGCTGTCGTATCCCTCTTTCGACGAGCGTTCCGAGAAGCTGTAACGGCCTCTCAGATAATACTCGACCGCCTGTGAATCAATGATGCTTGGGTTGGCGACCGGCATCTGCATCCCCGTCAGTTTTGCACGAATTTGGGCGGCAATCGCTTGAGCCACTCGACTCTGAAGCGTCAGAGCATCGCGCACTTCACCCTGGAACTCCTCGGCCCAAAGAAGCTGGTCCGATGCCGTGCGGATGAGCTGTGCTGTAATCCGCACGTTATGGTCCGAGCGCGCGACTGTACCTTCCACCACAGCATCCACGTTCAGCTCACGCCCGATTTCCGCTACCGTCTTGTGGGCACGTTTGTATTGCATGACCGAGCTGCGGGAAATCACCCGTACTGCGTCCAGCTTGGCCAGGTTGGTGATCAGCTCGTCGGTCATCCCGTCTGCAAAGTACTCCTGCTCTGGATCGGTAGAAAGGTTTTCCAAAGGGAGCACTGCGATCGAGTGAATATCGAGACCGCTGGTGATTGTTCTGTTGTGTCGGGCAGTCAAGTAGCCGGCCGCTGAAAGCAATGTAACCAGCAAAATCGAGAGCGTCGCAATCCACCTCGACCGATGCCCATCTTGCGTGGGCGCCACCGATGGCTTAGCGATGGAAGCAGTCTCGCCCGGCTCGATTCGCTGCTCGGTGATGCCACCTGTCTTCTGGACTTCCGTAGGATCAACAAGTGGCTGGGAGATATTGTTGACAGGGAAAATAAAGCGGTATCCCAACCGCGGGAGAGTTTCCACAAAATGCGGGTTTTCGGCGGAATCGCCCAGCGCTTGGCGAACTCGCTTGATCGCAGTGTTCAAGCCTAATTCAAAGTCGACGAAAGTGTTTGCAGGCCAGATCTGGCGCTGGAATTCTTCTCGGGTAACCGGCTCGCCGGGGTTCTCCAGTAGAAGTTGAAGAACGCGAAACGGTTGGCCTTGAAGTTTTATCCTCAGCCCACCCTTGCGCAGCTCGTGGGTTCGCAAGTCTACTTCGAAGACGCCAAAGCGGACGACGCGCTGCACTGGGGTGCTTTCCATCTCGACCCGACACTCTCACGCAAGTGCCGAAAAGTCTATCACAAGAGCCGAGTCGCCGGACCGTGCACCCGCCACTTCGGGCGTTAACTCTCGTGCTATCTGTTGTTTGCATCGCCCGAAACGTTTCACCCGCTGTCTATTGACACTGGAGCGAACTTTCACAATTGTGAGCCTCACAGTCGCGCTACTCCATATCAGATGCCGACTGGACTCGAGGGGCATCATGAACGAAAAAGCTGTGCGAGGGATGCTAATGAAGGGACCCGCACTTCTAGGAATTGCGAGCATTTTGTGCCTTGCCGGGTGCGGAGGCGGCACGGCCCCGCCGGTTACCATCCAGCCGAATCCCGTCCCCACGATCACCACGATCTCGCCGGACAATGCCATGGCCGGGGGCGCAGCTTTCACGCTGACGATCAATGGGACGAATTTCGTAGCAGCTTCTATCGTCAGCTTCGGGGGAACGGTGGCCACCACCACATTCATCAGCTCCGGCCAACTGACTGCTGCGATCCCAGCTGCAGCGATCGCCTCAGCCGGCACGGCGATCGTGACTGTAACGAACCCCGCGCCGGGCGGGGGCACCTCGAATCCGGTGAACTTCACGATTACCAGCGGGACCACCAATCCTACGCCCACGATCGCTTCTCTCATCCAGAGCTGCGCACCCGTCGATGGGGGGGCCTTCAATTTATTGGTGAATGGCTCGGGTCTTGTGTCCAGCTCTATCGTGCAGTGGAACGGCAGCGACCTGCCAACAACTTTCATTGGCCCGTTCAACGGGTTGCTGCTGATCTCGGCTCAGGTACCAGCGAGCGACCTTGCCGTGACTGGCTCACCCGTCCTGGCCGCCATCACAGTATTCAACCCTTCACCCGGCGGCGGTACATCGAACTCCTCGAACTTTACGATATCCGCCGGAGGAGTGGGTCCGCAGTCAATCGCCGTGGATCCAACCGGTAAGTTCGCCTACGTAGCGAATAACGGTTGCCCCGACGATTTCGTTGGCAACGTGACAACGTACACGATCAACTCCGCGACGGGAGCTCTCACCGCCGTACTTCCGAACGTGGGCGCGGATTTCGGTCCTATCTCAGTCGCCGTAGCTCCCTCTGGAAAATGGGTATATGTGGCGAATGACGGAGCCAGAGAGGTCACCAGTGGCAGCATCTTTGTGTATGACCTCGACGGCACGACAGGCGCTCTAACTTTGACAGGAGACGGAACTGTGTGTATACCTTCGGCCATTTGCATCACTCCCGTTTCGATAGCCGTGCATCCTTCCGGCAAGTTCGCCTATGTGGCGGATGAGGGTGGTTTTTTTCCAACCATCATTTCCATGTTCACGATCGATGCCACGACCGGGGCCTTCACGTCTATTGGGACGGCCCCTGCCGGAGGCCGTGCCGATGCGGTGAGCGTGGATCCCACGGGCAATTTTGTTTATGTAGCGAATTTGATCGACCCTGGAGGTGTTCCTGGCAACGTGGCCGCGTTCTCCATCAACTCCACCACCGGGGCCTTAACTTCGATAGGTTCGATTCCTGCGGGAACAGACCCTGCCTCCGTAGCTGTGGATCCTACTGGAAAGTTCGTCTACGTCGCAAATTCCGGGTCGAGCAACGTCTCGATGTACACCATCAACACGACAACCGGGGCTTTAACCTCCATTGGCCAAGTCAGCGCAGATATGAACCCTTCCTCCGTAGCCGTGGATCCCACCGGCAAGTTCGCCTATGTCACGAATTCCGGATCGGCTGACGTTTCGATGTACACCATCGACGCCACGACAGGGGCCTTAACACTTATGGGATCAGTAATGGCAGGTTCCGCTCCCAGCTCGATCGCGATCCACCCTTCGGGCAAGTTCGCCTATGTGACGAATTTCGGCTCGAACAGCGTTTCCACGTACAGCATCAATACCACCACAGGAACCTTAACGCTGATAGGGACGGCAGGCACGTGAGGGGGCGGTCCAGACTCTCCGGTTGTTGATCCTCCCTGAAGTTCTCCAATGCGACGCATTCCCCTCGTACTCCCGTGATTCCTGGCGGATGACGGGCAAACCGGAACTTATTCCGGGCCAGAAGTCCGGTTGTGGGAAGCTGAGATCTCCATCGGCGCTTGCCGCCGGTTATGGGCAAATGACGGCGCATTCGGAAACAACACTTAGCCACTGTGGCTCTAGTTTCCCAAGCTGTCCCATGGCTCCGTTATCCCTCGTCCTGATACTGGGTCTTAAGCCGAGTGGCGCATACGTCGGGTTAAGCGTGGGGATTTTCTGAACATAATTATAAAACACAGAGAGTCAAAAACCCCCCGCCGCGGCGGGCGAAACCGGCGTCTGGGGCAACCAAATCTATTTCGTGGATCGTTTGTGCCACCCGGCCAAAAAACCACTCGTCAGAGGGAAATTTGCGGGCTTAGAAGCGTTGGACCGGCTTAGGCAGCCGGGGGGGGCAATTCCCCTAGCCGGCCATTTGATCCACACACATAAGCGTGGCCGAGTCCAGAATGGCGAGAAATCGCTCCGCTTTCGGCCGCAGATGCGGATCAAATCTCTTCAAGAGCGGTCCACGAGTGTTACAATTCGAGGAAATCAGTGCTGAAAAAGGAGATTGTCAATGAAATCGCTATGTCGGCATCTATTTGTTGTTGCCCTGTTGCTGTTTTCCGTCGCGGGAGGCGCAACCGCGCAGGATGTCAATGTTGCCGAAAAACTCGCGGGATTCGATGAATACATGGCGAAAACTCTCAAGGACTGGAATGCGCCCGGCGTGGGTGTGGGCATTGTAGTGAACGGCAAACTCGTCTTCGCCAAAGGCTACGGCTACCGCGACTATGAGAAAAAGCTGCCGTTTACGTCCGCCACAATGGTCCCCATCGCTTCGAATACCAAACTCTTCACCGCTGTTGCAGCCGGGATGCTGGTGGATGAAGGAAAGCTGACCTGGGATAAGCCGGTGCGGGAATCCGTGCCCACCATCCACTTTTACAACGAGCAGCTCAATAGCGAAGTAACGCTCCACGACATGCTCTCGCATCGCACCGGAATCACCCGGCACGACACGATTTGGTACAAGTCTGACTTCACGCGCAAAGAGCTCTTCGAGAAGCTCGTGTACATGGAGCCGGAGCGGCCAATACGACAAACGTTCCTGTACAACAACCTCATGTTCGCCGCGGTCGGATACCTGATTCAATTGCAGTCGGGAAAGACTTGGGAGCAGTTTGTCAAAGAGAGAATTTTCGATCCCCTGCAGATGAAGTCGACGAGCTATTCGATTGCCGACATGTTGAAACAGCCTGAATTCGGGGTAGGATTCACTGAACGGCGGGATTCCTTTGAGATCTACAGGATTCCCTACTATGAAGACACCGCCGGGGTTGCCCCTTGCGGCGCCATCGTTTCCAACATCGACGACATGTCGCATTGGTTGATCGCCCTGATGAACGATGGCAAATACGATGGTAAACAGGTGCTGCCTGCCGATGTTTTGAAGGCCACTCTGGAGCCTTCGATCGCGCTGCCAAACACCGGGCTTGAAACCAGAGGCTGGGGAGAGATGTTGAATGCGGCCTATGGCATGGGCCGTGAAACCGGTGTCTACCGCGGCCACCTGGTCACGATGCACGGAGGCGATCTACCGGGATTCCACACCCAGATCTCATTCATGCCGCAGGATCACATCGGCGTAATCGTGTTTGAGATCGGAAACCATAGTCAGCCGCTCTATAACATCGTCAGCTTTAACGTTTATGAGCGGTTGCTGGGGATGAGCCTCACTCCTTGGAGTGAACGCCAGCTTGAGATTCGTCTCAAGGATAAGAAAGTGAATACCGAGGCGCGCACAAAGGCGGGCGAGGGCCGTATTCCGAACACGAGACCTTCCCATGCATTGGCTGACTATGTGGGCGTGTACGACAACCCGGCCTATGGCGCGATGACGATTGGATTAAAGAATAACCAGCTTCAGTTCGATTTCCACAAGATTCGCATGCCCATGACCCAGTTTCACTATGACCGCTTCGATACCCCCGATGACGAACTGGACGGGAAATGGTCGGTAAACTTTCGGACCAATCCGCAGGGAGATGTGGATCAGGCGGTGATGTCCCTGGATGAAGCAGAGGCAGTCTTTGTGCGCAAGCCCGATGCCATTGATCCGAAGATTTTGGCGCAATTGGCGGGTGTATATAAGACTCCGGATGGGTCAACCTTTGAGATTAAGTTGAAAGCAGATGGCGGATTGACGCTCAAATTTCCCGGGCAGCCCGATTACGATTTGAAGCAGGCGAAAGGTCTGGTCTTCAAGCTGCCGCAGTTCTCCGATTTGACAATCGAGTTCCTTGTGGAAGATGGTCAGGTCAAAGCAATCAAGCAGAAGGACCCGTCAGGCGAGTACACGTTTCCGAAAAAGTAGCAGGCATGGCCGGGCGCCCCACGCGTCGTAGTTACGTGTGGGGATTTTCTGAGCATACTTATGAATTACTGAGAGTCAAAAACCCCCCGCCGGGGCGGGCGAAAGCGGAGGCTGTAGCACCCAAACCTGTTTGGTGGATCATTTGTGCCACCCGCCGAAACGAAAATTTATCTGATGCGCCCCCGTTGACTCGCCTTTGAGCACAGCCTAACATGCCTCGCCAAGGGCGGATTCCCTCCAATGATCGGCCAGACCATCTCGCATTACCGCGTTATCGAGAAGCTCGGCGGCGGCGGTATGGGAGTCGTCTACAAGGCCGAAGACACGCGCCTCCACCGTTTCGTCGCGCTCAAGTTTCTGCCTGCTGATGTAGCCCGGGATTCCCAAGCCCTCGCCCGGTTTCAGCGCGAGGCGCAGGCCGCGTCTGCCCTGAATCACCCCAATATTTGCACGATCTATGACATCGGGGAGCAGGACGGGAAAGCGTTCATTGCGATGGAATTTCTGGATGGCGCGACGTTGACGCACCGCATCGCCGAGCGTCCCATGGAACTGGAAACCCTCCTTTCGCTCGGAATCGAGATCGCCGACGCGCTCGATGCCGCCCACGCCAAAGGAATCGTTCATCGCGACATTAAGCCCGCTAACATCTTTGTCACTGATCGGGGCCACGCCAAAATCCTCGACTTCGGCTTGGCCAAACTTTCTTCCAAACCAGTGACGGGAACGGAACTGACCGCCGCGACCTTAAACGCGGAGGAGCATCTCACCAGCCCCGGCACGGCTCTAGGCACCGTCGCCTATATGTCGCCGGAACAGGTCAAAGGCAAGGATTTGGACGCGCGAACCGACCTATTTTCTTTCGGGGCGGTGCTGTATCAGATGGCCACAGGGCAGTTGCCGTTCCGTGGCGAGACCTCGGGAATGATCTTTCACGCCATTCTGGAACGCGCACCCGTGCCTCCGGTGCGGATCAACCCTGAAGTTCCGACCAAGCTCGAAGAAATCATCACCAAAGCGCTGGAGAAGGATCGCGAGCTGCGGTATCAACATGCCTCGGAAATTGGCACCGATCTAAAGCGCCTGAAGCGGGACACAACTTCCGGCCGTTCCGCGGCTGCAGTGGAGGCGGCTTCATCGCTGCCGCCGGCGAATGCACCGGCGCTACACCAATCTGATTCCGCCATCAATCGTGGCGCATCATCTGGAGCGACATCAGTAGTGGGAACACCGCCGCTACAAGGTGATAGCTCCGATTCGCAGATGATCGCGGGCCTGGTCAAGCGCCACAAGAAAGGCATCGCCGGCATTGATTGCCGCCGTCGTGGTGATCGCCGCTGCCCTCATCTTTTTCGTCCATCGCTCCGCAAACCGTGCGGCGTCTTCCCCCGCGGCCCTGGAGTTTACGCGCGTGACGGGCAGCGGCGACGTGGAGCGAGACGAACATCTCACCCGATGGCAAGTACGTGGCCTACGTGCGGGAGACGGCAGGCAAGCAAAGTCTCTGGCTGAAGCAACTGGCCACGGACAGTGACGTCCAGATTGCCACGCTGGGCGAGGATTATTGCTTCGGCCTGGCGTTCTCTCCCGATGGCAGCTACGTTTACTTCGTCCGCCAGTCTCCTCTGAAACCTACTGGCGATCTTTACCAAGTGCCATTCCTGGGCGGAACTCCAAAGAAGGTGCTGGCGGGGATCTGCGGCCCGCCGGCATTTTCACCTGATGGCCAGCGGATCGCCTTTGTGCGGGAAACCCCTAGCGAGGACAGCTTGTTGACCGCCTCGGTGGATGGCTCTGGCGAGCGGGTGTTGGCATCCTACAAGCGGCCCGAGGGTATTGTTGGGAACCGAGTCGCGTGGTCTCCGGATGGCAAGACCCTCGCCTTCGTTCACGATAGTCCGCAGACGGTCTTGACCACCATCGGGGCGGAAGGCGGTTCGGCGCAGCCGGTGGCGGGCGCACATTTGAACCTCATCAATGATTTCGACCTGGCTCCCTGGAAGCCGTCACCTGGTCGTGGCGGGCATTTGAGGTTCGGGGCGCATTCAGCTTTACGAAGTCTCACTCGAGGGAGGCGAAGCCCGGCAGATCACTCACGACCTTTCGAGGTACAGCGCGAGTCCGGGCGAGCGCGGACGGAAAGACGCTGCTGGCCCTGCAGGAGCAGATTCTTGCGACCATCCAGGTCGCCACGCCCGGCAAGGAGTCCGAAGCCCGCCTCGCGAGCGCCGGAAACCAGAACCGCGACGGCTGGAACGGTTTGGCATGGACGCCGGACGGAAGAATTGTCTATTCCTCGGTTCATAACGGACGTTATGACCTTTGGGAGATGGGCGCGGACGGCTCGAACCCCCAGCGACTCACCAGCAACGACGCATCCTCGGATTCCAACAACACCCGCCGTCTCTCTCCGTGGCGGCTTCATTGCCTTTCCAGTGCTATCCGGAAATGGCCAAGCGAACATCTGGCGCATGGATATGGACGGTGGCAATCTGAAACAGCTTACGCGAGAACAATCAGAGCGCGTCTCCTGCCATATCGCCGGATGGCCAGTGGGTGGTTTTCGCACAGATCGAGGGCGGCAAGACTGTTCTGATGAAGGTTCCGAGTGAAGGCGGCCCAGCGTCCCAGTTGACGGACTACCCGTCAGTATGGCCATCCGTCTCCCCGGACGGCAAGTGGATCGCTTGCCTCATACTCTCCCGGCCAGAATCAGCCATCCAGCCTGGCGATAGTTCCTTTCGCGGGCGGCCCACCCGCCAAGGTTTTCCCGCTGCCCGTTACGGCCACTCCGTTCCTTTTTTCTTGGACCCCCGATGGCCGCGCCATTTCTTTCATCAACAGCGTGAATGGCGTGGATAACATCTGGGAACAACCGGTGGCGGGCGGCCCGCCGAAGCCCGTGACGCATTTCACTTCGGACAGGATTTTCTAGTTCGATTGGTCCCGCGACGGCCGCCTGGCGCTCTCGCGCGGTACGGAACCTACCGACGCGGTGTTGATCAAGAATTTCCGATGATTGGCAAGACGATTTCGCATTACCGGATCTAGCTGAAACTGGGCAGCGGGTCGAACGCGTCAACAACGCGCGGTATCCGGTGGTGTGATAATTTCGCGCGAATCCCGGAATGCGTTTGGAATGGAAAGAAAGGGCTACTGTTTTTCCGCAGGGGCACGCTGGATCTGAACGACAGAGCCGAACTTCTTGTAATTGCTGAATCGATCGATGATGTCGCCTTTGACATGCATGAATAAAAGCGCCCGCACGGAGACGTGAATCTCCGTGTAGGACGGCAGCCACACTTCATCCCGGACAAATTCCTGTTCAAATGCAAAATTCGTCCCTGGCTGCAACGAAACGACGAGGCCGCCTCCGATTTTGAAATTTTCATTCGTTCGCGCCTCCAGCCGCGCGACGACCTTCGCGTTTTCGTCAATCCAAACCACGCCGGAGAGGGTTTGGCTGAGCCTTTCGCGCATGTTTTTGGGGTTGAAACCGGGCCGGGGCTGGAAGTCGAAGACAATCATTTCCTGTCCGTGAAATCTTTCGCGGCGTGGATTCACGAATTGCGATGCGCTCAGGAAGTCTTTGACTTCCACGTCGACATCATCTTCATCCTTCTTGGGAGTTTCGGGAGAAGCAGTTCCTTTTTTCTTTTTCTCCTCATATTTCCTGTAGATCCGATCGATGCGCTCGTCTTCCTTCTTTTTCCCTTCGCCGGTGAGCGGCTTGCCGTCCTTGGCGACGAGGCGTTTCACCTCCTCGTCTCCCAAGTAAAATACTTCGTACGTCTCCGAGTCCTGCTCTTTCTTTTTACCCTTGGTGCTGGTAGCGAGTTCGGTCTCCTCCATGGTGTAGGTGTAATTCTTGCGGAGCAGGTCGAGCTGCTTCTGATTCTTTTCGACTTCGCGCAACAATTCCGCAGGGTCCGGCATTGGTGCCGCGTCGTTTTTGGGGAAAGCAAAAACGCGTTCATCCAATTTTGTATTGTGGCGTACGTCTCGCATCGTTACTTCGAGCGTCCGCCCGCCCGAATGAATCACCAGATGAAATGGCTCCAGAACGCCGTCCACCGAACGATAGTCCGAGAAAAGAGTTTCTCCCCCGGCTCCTTCACCCTCCTCCACTTCCTTGAGGAGCATTCCGCTCTTCGCATCAAAGAAGAATTTCCGGCGGACTCCCGACCGGGCGGTCATCTCCACGACATTTGTCGTATGTCCATCCATCGTTTCCTGCGCGGCCAGCGCCACCTGGGCATTCACCCTGGAATAGGTTTGGAAATGGTTGTTCCAGTAAAACGCGGTCGCTCGCAGTTGCGCGCTTCGCCACCCCGCAAGCGTGGAAGGCGCGCCGCCCGCGTTTTGCTCCCAACCGGAGCTGCCGTTAAATCCTTCGCTGCGCGCCAATCCTTCCCCCGCGATCTCGAGGTAAAAACTGTCCGGCGCACGAGTCTCGAGCGTGAATGAACCCGAACTCCCCGCCGCGTCGTCGCGCACGTCGCCCGTAGCGACCAGGTTCCTGATTTCCTTGAGCTTTCCCCCGCCGCCGATCGCTCTAACGTAATTTTTCAGGACCTTGTCAGCGGATTGCGCTTGAGCTCCACACGAACAGGCAAGCGCGAGCAACGCGAATACCGCCGCACGGACTGTTCGACTTGTTTTTTCAGTTTGAGCCATGCAGCTCTACTCTTCGCGGAGCGCCTTCAACGGATCGATCTGAACCGACCTGCGCGCCGGCACGTAACAGGCAAGCAATGCCAGAGTCGCCAGCAGCAATGGGGCGCCGACGAGCAAGCGCAGATCGTCCGTGCTGACTCTCAACGCCTCGACGAAAATGTTCGTCAGCGCCGAAAGTATTTTTGCGATCGCCACCGCTCCCAAAAATCCCAGAGCCGTTCCGATGGCGACCAGAGCCGCGCCTTCACGCAACACCAGCCGCAGCACTTGCGCCCTGCTTGCGCCCAGCGCCGTGCGGATGGCGATCTCCTTGCGCCTTTGGGCAACCGAGTAGGCCGTGACCCCGGCGAGTCCGATTGCGGCCAAGACCAAGCCGAAGACTCCAATTCCGCCGTACGTTTGGACCGCGAACCGCGTGGCGGACCGGCTGCGATCCAGATAATCGCTGAGCGTTTGCACCTTGAAGATGGTCAGATTCGGATCGGTCGAAGCGATCTCGCGCCGGATGCCGCCGAGCGCATCCGTTCCCGCATCCGACCGCACCATTATGGTGATGCCGCCGGCCGGCGGCCGAGCGAAATTGCGCCGTGTGAGCGGCAAATAAATTACGGATTGTCTGCTCCCGATGCCATTTCTCAAGTTGTGCACCACGCCGACCACTTCATAGGAGCGCATATCGTCCTTGATGCGCCTCCCGATCGCATTTCCATTTCCGAAAAGCCCGAGCGCGGAGCTCTCATCCACAACTACGGGCCAGATCTTCGATCCGTCCGCCAGGCTTCGTTCATCCGGCTCAACGAACTCGCGGCCGGCAAGCAGCGGCTCATTGAGATTGGCGAAATAACCCGCGCCCACGGTGTCCTCAAGCGCCGATATCTCGACCTGCGAGACTCCCGGCGACTCCTCCGTGGTCAGTTGGATCGCTCCATCATCGTCATCTTCGATCGAAAAGGGCGCTTGTGCCGCCAGGGCGACGCTGCGCACGGCGGGCATGGTTCTGAGCCGTTCGGGAAGTTTCTCAAACAAGGCTTGCGCTTTTTCGGGTGTGTAGCCGTCACGCACCGGGTCGATGGACAAGAGATACATCGTGTTTGAATCGAATTTAGTTTGGATGCTGCTCTCCCTGCTAATTCCGATTACGAGGAAGCCGGTGATCAGGAGCAGCATGAGCGATCCCGCAACTTGAATGACCATCAGCAAGTTGCGCAGACCAAGGCGCCGGTAACCCGGCAAGCGCAGCTTCGAGCCCTCTTTGAGCGCCGGGGTCACATCGGCTTTGGTCGCTTGCAGGGCGGGCGCCAGGCTGAATCCGATGCCACACACGATCGCGAGGGCGAAAACGAAAACGGCTGCGTGCCAATCCGGAGTGAAACTGTATTCCTCCGGCACCGCCGCGGGCGGCCTGAATTGGGAGTACAGGACGGAGAGACCATATGCGAGCGCGAATCCCGCGATGCCGCCCAGCAGGGAGAGCAAAATGCCTTCGCTCATCATTTGCCGGACAAGCCGAAAACGGCTGGCCCCGACTGCGACGCGAATCGCCAACTCCTTTCGGCGATTGGCGCCGCGCGCAAGGAGCATGTTTGCCAGATTCATGCAGGCAATGGTCATGATCAGCCCCATCAGCACGACAAAGAATCCGGCTAGCACGGACTTCAAATTCCGGGGAAGCGGAACCATGGTGGCCGCCGAAAGCAGGGTCACGCGTCTGCCTTGATCAGCGCGCAACGGCAAGGAAGCATCCTGCTCGTCAAGATGGCGCGTAATCACGTCGAGGCCGGCTTCCGCGGATTCCATCGTGACGCCGGGCGCCAGGCACATCAATGCCAGGAATTCCCTGGCACTGTGCTGATGCAGGACGTCGTTCGCGAGCTCCGGAGCGAGCGCGGCAGGCGCTGTGATCGGAACGAACAGCTCAGCCGGGGTTAAGGAAAGGGCGCCGTTGAAATTTTTCGGTGTGATACCCACGATGGTCGCGAGTTGGCCATTCAGGCGAAGAATTTGTCCCACGGCGCCGGGAGAGGAGTTGAGGCGATTGCGCCAGAAACGATCGCTAATCACCACAAATGTCGCGTCGCCGGGCCTGTCGAGTCCGGCGCTGAGCACACGTCCACGCTGCGGCTCGACGCCGAGCACGGAAAAATAGTCGGGTGATACAAGTTGTCCGAAGACGCGCTCCGGTTTCGCATTCCCATCACTTTGGAAGATGACGTTGAAAGGGATGCCGGTCTGAAATGCGGCGACCCCGGTGAACAGACTCTTTTGGTCGCGATATTGCTCGATGTAGTAGTACGAGACAGGCTTCTCAGGAACCGCCAAACGTTGGGCATTCGCCGCAGCCGGAAGATCGCGAGTTATCACTTGCCATTTCGAGCTGTACACGTAGGTCGTCAGCCCAATTCCGAGTCCCATCGAAATGATGCCCACCAGCGCGAATCCCGGCGACTTGATCAGCGCTCGCAACCCATACCGCATATCGCCGCGCATTTCGCTCAGGTATTCGAGCGGTACGCGAATCGCGATGTCCACAATTAGCCGGATCAGTCCTGCGGCCCCATGCCTCTTGGCAATGTCTTCGACAACGTCCTCTCCGAGTTGGGTCACCTCCGTGCCATAAGCCAATTTGAATTCGTGGGGAAAGGCTTGTGCCAACCGCCGGTAGATCCGCCATGCGAAATTCATTCCGACACCATGGCTTGCTTGACTCGAATAGTGCGAACCAATTCCTGCAGGCGCTCACATTCCGCATCGAGCACACGCCTGCCGAGGGCCGTCAGCCGGTAATAGCGGCGTCGCGCGTCGTCCAATTCCGGAGCGGGCCGTTCGTCGGATTCCTCGATCAGTTCCGCCTCGATTAGCCGCTTGATCGATCCATACAGAGTTGCGGGCCACAACCGAACTTTTCCGGTAGTGCGATTAAGGACTTCCTGCATGATTCCATAGCCGTGCTGCTCTCCGCCCGCAAGCGAGAGCATGATGTGAAACCAATGGGTTTTGAGTGGGATGAATTCTTGAGGGTTGACGTCAGTCATGCCGATATCTATATCACACGATATCTATACCCGTCAATAGGTATGGAGCATTTCTTACGTTTTGCGTCGTTCGGAGTGAACTGCAGTTAAGGCTTCGATGCTGGCACTGAAATGCCGGTGGCGGATCGAGGAGAACCGAACACATTGCGCAGTTCGCGCCCGAGCGAATCCACGAGCGCCGACACCGGTGCATCAACTTGATGATCGAGTCCCATGGGATACCACCATCTTAGGTTGGCTGGGTTGGCGCATGAAGAACGCGCGGTATTCGGTGCTGGGCCAGTTTGCGAGTGGGCCGTCATTCGACCGTACGCAAAAGGCGCGGTCGCTTCCTCGACCGGATCTTCGAGCGGTCCTCGGTGGGAAGGCGATTTCGCCTGGCGCCCCACACGTCGTGGTTACGCGTGGGGATTTTCTGCGTTTAATTATGAATCTGTGAGAGTCAACCCCCCCCCCGCGGCGGGCGAAACCGGCGTCTGGGGCACACAAACCTGATTGGTGGATCATTCGCGCCACCCGCCAATTCAGTTCCGGCAGTTCAATAGGTCAAGGCAGAGGGCGCGGAATTGTGTGGCTTTGGATTGCCAGGAGTTTTCCTGGGCTTTGCGGAGACCATTAGCGCCCAAGCTGGCGGCCATGTCTGGATCGGATAGAATGCGAATAACCGCATTCGCGACTGCGTCGACGGATGTCCCTTCCACCAGGACCCCGGCGACTTCGTCTTCGATAGCGTCCGGGACACCGCCGGCGGCGCCGCCGATCACCGGTTTGGCGCAGGCCCCGGCTTCAAGAAACACGATTCCGAAACCTTCGGTGTCGCCACTCGGTAGAGTTCGGTTGGGCATGAGGAAGACGTCGCAGGTCCTGTACCACCGCACCAGTTCGTCTTCGGGCACCGCGCCGCAGAAGAATACTTTGCCGGAAAGGTGCAGCTCGAGAACGAGCATTTCGAGCGACAGGCGCTGATCTCCGTCACCGACAATGATATAGACCGTATCCGGAAAAGTCTCGAGCACCTGAGGCATGGCGCGGACTGCAATGTCCTGGCCCTTGCGTTTGTCCAGACGGCCGAGTGTCAACAAAATCCGTTTGTTCTGGAGCCGGTAGCGGGCGATCAATTCCCGGTCTTTGGGGCCGGGAGTGAATTTCTTCAGATCGACCCCGTTGTGGATAATGCGGATCTTTGCGGGATCGACGCCATGGCCGACCAGCAGGCCGCGCGTAAAAGAACTGACGCAAACGACGACGTCGGCGTTTTGCAATGCTCGCAACGGCCCTTTGCCGTGAAGGCGGGACTTATACAATCCGCTGATTTCTTCACCGTGAACATAGAAGATGATCGGTAAGTTGCGCCAAATCTTGACGACCCGTGCAAGCCAGTAGCCGTCGTGAAGGGAGCCGATGCAGACCATGTCCGGCTTGAGTTCTCGGAGTAACTTGAGGATTTCAACCGCCACCTTCGTCCTGGTGAAAACCAAGTCCTGCAGCATTCTTCGGAGCCGGCCGGGCGTGTGGCTGCGAAGGAAATCAACCCGTTTTACAATAAACGGTTGCGCGCAGTCGATTTCACACAAGTTAGGGGGGCTCTTCACTAGTTTTGTACTCACGTCTTGCCGTCAAAATGACGATTTCAGGACGGAGCAGCCGCGCCAGATTGCCATAAACGACGGCGGCACCACCGATGGCGGGAGCGAAAACGTGGGTTATTAGCAGGATTTTCATAAGCTAATTCGAGATGTGAGATCCATTGTAACAGCACAAACAGAAATTCCTTTATTTCAGTAGCCCATAGCAGGGCTTCGACACATGCGACTAGGGTTCCGTTCCCGCAGGTCGTGCCAGAAGGAAATCTTTTGGGCGCGTAGAAAGCTGCTGAGGATTCAATATACATTAGGGGTGTGAGGACGCTGAACGTTTGTCCAGTTGAGGATATCGGAGCACCGCTCGACGAGGTTTGGTCCTTGCTCGTCGATCCGGGAAAGCTCGATCTCTGGTGGAATGCGAAGTTGCAGCGCGCGCGCCCTGCGGGCACGATGGCGCCGGGCCAGTTAATCGATGCGGCCCCTCACGGTTTCAAAAAATTCCAAATCCAGTTGGCTGTGAAGGAAGTCAATCACGCTGAGCATCGGCTCAGCTTGGTTGCATCTTTGCCCCTGGGCATCACTGACCACGTCACGATTTCATGCATGCCGCTCGGTGCCAGCCGGTGTCGCGTTCGCTTCGGTTGAGATTTTGAGTTCCCTTCAGGCTTGAAGGGCTGGCTGATCGAGAAACTCGGGGCGGGGGCGATCCGACGCGGTCCGGCTGAGTCCTTGGCACGCTTGAAGCGTGCGGCGGAATCCAGGGCGATCCGAAGCTGATTGTCACATCGCCGGACTCTGCCTGCGGCTTTGTGGACCAAAATGTAAGTTGGCCCGGCACACTTCGCCCCCGCTTGCTTTATCCTCAACAAGTTGGAACTGCACGAGTCCTGAATCTAGACCGTTTTGACGACTCCGGACCGCGAGCTAAGGCAATGCGATTTTCTCCTTGACAGCTTAGGAGAGACAGTGCTACTCTCCTGACCATCTTAGGAGGACGCATGAATGACCAAGCTCAGTTGCTTCCCGGCACGCTCGATCTCCTCATCCTGAGGGCGGTCTCGCTCGGCCCGCTGCATGGGTACGGCGTCCTTCTGCGCATCGGACAGATCTCAGGCAACGCACTGCTCATCGAACAGGGCGCGCTCTATCCCGGTCTGTTTCGCCTGGTGCGTCAGGGACTGCTGAAGGCGAGCTGGGGCACGTCGGAGAACAATCGCCGGGCCAAGTTCTACGAACTCACGTCACTGGGACGCAAGCGTCTGCGAGAGGAAACGGCTGGGTGGAACCGACTTGCCGCAGCCATTGCTTCCGCCCTTGCCGCGCGACCGGAGGAAATATGAATTCATGGATTTCGGCTATTCCTTGCTGCCCCTCGCCGTTCTTGAGCGCTGCCTGCGCGCAAAGGAAAACATTGGTCCGCGCGGGCGGTTCGCCATGGCTGGCAGTCTCGTCGTGTTCACGGTCCATACGGGCATTGGAATATTCGGCGTCGCCACGATCCGGTGGCGGCCCCTCTGGGAGGCTCTGAAATGATGGAACGGATTGCAGAAACGTCGCCACGTTTCCGGGCCAGGATGGCCGGCGCCTTTCAACTGCTCGAAGCCCTGACGGCAGGATCCGGCCAGGTGCTCATTCTCGGCAGTCTTGTTGTCGCTGGCAACGGCGCGGCTACAGCGGCCAATATCCTGGGACACGAGCGGTTATTTTGGTTGGGGTTCGCATCCTCGCTCATCGGGGTTGCGTTCCATATCGGTTGGGCGTTTCTCATGTATGAGTTGCTTAAACCTGTGAACAGGAGCGTCTCTTTGTTCGCAGCGTTCGTCATTCTCGTGGGATGCGCGATTCAGGCTCTTGCCTGCCTCTTATACGTCGCCCCATTGCTCATTCTGCGAGGCGGTAGCTCCTTGAACGCGTTTACGGCGGAACAGTTGCAGGCGCTGGCGCTCGTTTTTCTCAGATTGAATACTTACGCCTTCGACATCTACCTGGTGTTCTTCGGATTCTGGTGCTTCCTGATCGGCATTCTCATTTTCCGGTCGACCTTCTTGCCGCGAGTTCTGGGAGTTCTGATTGCGATCAGTGGGTTGGGTTGGATGACCTATCTCTCACCGCCGCTCGCACAACGTGTGTACCCCTTCATTGCTGCCGCCTCCGCCATCGGGGAAATACCACTGGAGCTATGGCTCATGGTAATGGGTGTGAACGTTCAACGCTGGAAGGAGCGGGCCATCGCAGCGGAGGGATTGCGATGAAAATTCTGGCTTACCTTCGTTCCCTTGCCGCCAAGTTTCTTCATCGTTCAAAAATGGATGCTGACATGGAGGAGGAGCTTCGCTCGCACATCCAGCATCGTACCGATGATCTTGAGCGCTCCGGTCTTCCTCGCGCAGAAGCTGAACGCCGCGCGCGCATCGAGTTCGGCGGCCGTGAGCGGTACAAAGAGGAATCCCGCGAAGCGCTCGGCGGAAATTTTATCGAGACGCTTATACAGGATGTGCGCTTCAGCCTTCGCGTGTTGCGCAAGTCTCCCGGATTCACAATCGTCGCCGTTGCGACGCTGGCATTGGGCATCGGCGCAAACGCGGTGGCTTTCGGCGTGTTAAACGCGCTGATACTGCGCCCGTTGAATGTGCCTCAGGCGCAGAGCCTCTACGGAATCGAGCGCGGGAGCGATCTGGCCGTGAATCAATCGTATCCCGACTATCTCGATCTGCGCGATCGCAACCGCAGCTTTGAGGATCTGGCAGCTTATAACGTCGCTCCGGTAGGGCTGGATACGGGAAACAATCCATCCAGCGCCTGGATCCTCGAAGTGACCGGGAACTACTTCGACGCATTAGGCATTCAGCCATTCCTTGGCCGTTTCTTTCACGGCGCCGATGAGCGTGGCCCAAACAGCGCTCCGTATATCGTGCTCACCTACACGTTTTGGCACAGCCGTTTTCTGGATGATCGCGGCGTGGTGGGACGCACGGTTCTGCTGAACAAGCATCCTTTTACCATCCTTGGAGTAGCGCCGGCTGAGTTTCGGGGGACATTGTCGTTTGTCTTTCCTGATTTCTGGGTGCCGATCGTGAACCAGGAGCAGGTGGAGGGAGAGAATGTGCTGAATGCGCGCGGGAACCGCGGCATTTTGATGGTGTTGGGGCATCTGAGGGCGGGGGTCACTCCGGCCCAGGCGGTTGCGGATCTCAATTCGATTGGCTCGTATCTGGAAAAGACCTACCCAAAAGAAGATAGCCAAATGACCTTTTCCCTGACGCGTCCAGGTCTTACCGGTGACTGGCTGGGCCGTCCGCTAAAGGCGTTCCTCACGGGATTGATGCTGCTGGCGGGATTAATTCTGCTGGCCGCTTGCGCCAACCTCGGCAGCCTGTTTGCCGCGCGCGCAGCCGACCGTTCCCGGGAAATGGCTGTGCGACTCGCGCTTGGATCCAATCCGGGACGAATTCTGCGGCAACTCTTTACCGAAGCCGTGCTGGTCTCCCTGATCGGAGGCGCTGTCGGTCTATGGGGCAGCGTACTGTTGTTGGGCGAGCTGAGCGTGTGGCAGCCGCTCCCGACAGCTCCCCTCCAAGTGCCTGTAAATCCAGACGCAAATGTTTATGTATTAGCTTTGCTGTTGAGTCTAGCGAGCGGATTCCTGTTTGGTGCAGTACCTGTCAGGCAGGTGCTTCGCACGGACCCCTATCAGGTGATCAAGTCGGGATCAACCGGCACGGTGGGGCGGCGGATGAGTGTGCGAGACCTGCTGGTCGTGGTGCAAATTGCGATCTGCGCGGTGCTGGTGACTTCTTCGCTGGTCGCAGTGCGCGGGCTTGCACGCTCGCTGCACAGCAGTTTCGGTTTTGAGCCGCAGAATGCAATGCTGGTCGAGACCGCTCTGAGCATGGCCGGTTATAGCGGCGACCGAGTGCCCGAAAGGCAAAAGCGAATGATCGAGGCTTTGGAGATCATTCCCGGCGTAAAGTCCGTGGGATTGGTCGACCGGCTACCGTTGTATTACGGCGCGAACGGCACGTATGTCTTTACCGACAAGACGAGCGACCTGAGGCTGGCGAATGCCGCTGCGGAAGCCATGATTTACAACATATCTCCCGAATACTTCGATGCGGCCCGGACAAGCTTAATGGCGGGCAGGACATTTACCTGGCATGACGACAAAGACTCGCCACGCGTAGCCGTGGTCAATCGGGAGTTTGCGAGCAAAATCTTTGGCTCCGCAAACAGCGCAATGGGCAAATACTTCAAGAGGCGCGATGGAACGCGCATTCAAGTGGTAGGCATCGTAGAAGACGGGAAATATGAGAGCCTCGCCGAAGATCCACAGCCGGCGATGTTTCTCCCCATCCTGCAATCGCCCTCGAGTCAGACATGCCTGGTGGTGCGCTCGAATGGCGATCCGCAGCAACTGGCGACAACCATCACGAGTACGGTCCGTGACCTGGATGCAGGGCTGCCCTTTACCATACGAACTTGGAAGCAGGAACTGGAGAGCGCTCTGTTTCCATCGCGAATGGCGACCGTGGCGCTGGGCGTGTTGGGCGTGCTGGGCGCGATGCTTTCCATCACCGGCATCTTTGGAATGGCTGCGTATTCGGTGAGCAAACGGCTGCGGGAGTTGGGGATTCGCATGGCTCTCGGCGCGCAGCGCAAGGAAGTGTTGCAGGCAGCGTTGGGACGCGCTTTCAAATTGCTGGCATATGGTTCGGCGGCAGGATTGTTGCTCGGAATTTTGGCGAGCCGAGTGCTGGCTTCCATTGTGTATCAGGCAACTCCGCGCGATCCGCTGGTATTGGCCGGCGTTGTCCTGGCTATGTTGCTGCTAGGGCTGGTGGCTACTTGGATTCCGGCTCAACGCGCGCTATCGATCGACCCTGTGATTCTGTTACGCGAGGAGTGAATTGACGCGCGGCAAAGGCTGGTAAGGGTCTTGAGGATTTGTTGACGAGAGATCTATAACCGAACCACCTCGCCGTTACCCCTCATCCTGATACTGCGTCTTCAGCTTCGCCAGCACCGCCGGGTCGGCGAGCGTTGTGGTGTCGCCCAGGACGCGCCCTTCGGCAATATCGCGCAACAGGCGGCGCATGATTTTCGCGCTGCGCGTTTTCGGCAGCTCGCTCACAAAGAAAATGTCGTCGGGCTTGGCGATGGCTCCGATCTTTGTCGCGACGTGCTGCCGCAACTCTTCCTTCAGAGCGTCGCTCGGCTTTGCGGTTTCCTTCAGCGTGACGAACGCCGAGATTCCCTGCCCCTTCAATTCGTGCGAGCGGCCGATCACCGCCGCTTCCGCAACCGACTTGTGATCCACCAGCGCGCTTTCCACTTCGTATGTCGATATCCGGTGTCCCGCGACGTTCATCACATCGTCCACGCGGCCAAGCAACCAGAAGTAGCCGTCCTCGTCAATCTTGCAGCCATCGCCGGTGAAGTAGCGGCCCGGGTAGCGCGTCCAATAATTCTGCACGTAGCGTTCGGGATCGCCGTAAATCGTGCGCAGCATCGAAGGCCACGGCTTCGTGATCAGAAGATATCCGCCCCCGCCGGGTCCGACCTTATTTCCCTTCTCGTCCACGACCTCGGCTTCGATTCCGGGGAATGGACGCGTCGCCGAGCCGGGCTTCGTCGCCACAATTCCCGGCAACGGCGTGATCAGGATCATTCCATTTTCCGTTTGCCACCAGGTGTCCACGATGGGGCAGCGCTCGTGTCCGATGTTCAAGTGGTACCACATCCACGCCTCGGGATTAATCGGCTCGCCCACGGTGCCAAGCAATCGAAGCGATTTCAGGCTGAACTTTGCCGGCCACTCACTTCCCCATTTCATGAACGTACGAATTGCAGTCGGCGCGGTGTAAAGAATATTCACGCGATACTTGTCCACAATGCTCCAGAATCGCCCGCGGTCGGGAAAATCGGGCGTGCCTTCATAGAGCAGCGTCGTGCAGCCGTTCGCGAGCGGCCCGTAAACAATGTACGAATGCCCTGTGATCCAGCCAATGTCAGCTGTGCACCAGAAAAAATCGTTTTCCTTGATATCAAAGATGTAGCGGTGCGTGGTGCTCGCGCCCACAAGATAACCAGCCGTCGTATGCACGACGCCTTTCGGCTTGCCCGTCGTTCCGCTGGTGTAAAGGATGAAGAGCATATCCTCGGCATCCATCGGCTCGGCCGCGCATTCGTCGGATGCCGTCGCCACGATGTCGTGCCACCAGACGTCGCGGCCCTGCTTCATCGGAGCGGCGGCCGCGGGCGCAAGTTTTGCGACGCGCTCGACCACGACGACGTGCTCGATGCTCGGCGTGTGCGCCAGCGCGTCATCGGCGGCAGCCTTCAGCGGCACGACCGCGCCGCGACGCCACGCGCCATCCGCGGTGACGAGCACCTTTGCGGTTGCGTCATTGATGCGCTCGCGCAGCGATTCCGCCGAGAAACCTCCGAAAATTACGCTGTGCGCCGCGCCAATCTTCGCGCACGCGAGCATCGTAATCGGCAGCTCCGGAATCATTCCCATGTAGATGGCTACGCGGTCGCCCTTGCGCACGCCGAGCCGCTTCAGCGCGTTCGCGAAGCGGTTCACTTCGCGCTCGAGCATTCCAAACGTCAGGACACGCTGGTCGCCCGGCTCGCCTTCCCAAACGAGCGCTGCCTTGTTGCGCCGCGCGGATGCCGCGTGACGGTCCACGCAATTGTAGGTGACATTGAGCTTCGCGCCCACGAACCATTTCGCCCACGGCGCGTTCCACTCGCAGACCTTCTGCCACGTCGCGAACCAGTCCAGCTTGCGCGCCTCAGCCTCCCAGAAGCCTTCCGGGTCGTGCCGCGCGCGTTCGTAAATTTCCGGATCATTGGCGATGGCCTGCTCACGGAATTTCTCCGGCGGAGGAAACAGCCGGTTCTCCTGCAGCAGCGCGGAAAGGCGGTCTTGCTCGTTGTTGGGCATCGCTATGCTCCCAAACTCATCTCACAGAGAGTTGCACTGGAAACAGCACACCCGAATCATTACACGCGAGGCTCGCCAGTCAAAACGATAACAATTCCATCATTTCAATTTTGTAAACGACGCCTGCGTAGCATCCCGATCCCCGCGTGCGATTCGTAGAAACCCCAGGACACCGCCTCGCGTCTGGAGTACCATCGGGTGCTCCGACCGGCGGTAGGAGCTGCCGGTAGTAGCTTGCAATAATCGACCGGCCGGGCGCGTCTATAGAACGCGTGTGACCACAAATCTCCTAGAAGAGGTGAATTCCGTGAAAGCGCTCCAACGTCTTTTCCTGTTCGCAATCGTGGCTGTGTCCTTAGTGGCTCTGGCGGTTGTGCCGAACTCGCGCGCGCAGCGCGGCGGCGGTGACACCGGAGGCGGTGGTGGTCAGGGACGCGGCGGTGCACAAGGCGGTGGACGCGGCGCTGGCGGCGGGCGCGGCGAAGGCCCCTACAGCGCATTCCACATACGCAACGTCGGCCCGGCGATGATCTCCGGCCGCATCCAGAGCATCGGCATGGATCCGGCCAACAAGCGCCACTACTTCATCGCCGCGGCTTCCGGCGGCGTGTGGCGCACGCGCGACGGCGGAATCACCTTCACGCCGGTCTTCGACAACGAAAATTCCTACTCCATCGGCTACGTAACGATTGATCCGCGCAACCCCTCTGTCGTCTGGGTTGGCAGCGGCGAAAATAATTCCCAGCGCAGCGTGAGCTGGGGCGACGGCGTCTACCGCTCGGACGACGACGGCCGCACCTGGCGCAACATGGGCCTGCCGCATTCCGAGCACATCGCGCGGGTCCTGATTGATCCGCGCAATTCGGATGTCGTGTACGTGGCGGCGCAAGGGCCACTTTGGGGGCCGGGCGGCGATCGCGGACTTTTCAAATCCACCGACAGCGGCAAGACCTGGAAGAATATTCTCTCGATTAGCGAGAACACCGGCGTTACGGACGTCATCTTCGAGCCCGGCAATCCCGACGTGATGTATGCGGCGGCGTATCAGCGGCGCCGGCACGTTTGGACGCTGATTGACGGCGGCCCGGAATCGGCCATCTACAAATCCAGTGATGCGGGCGCGACGTGGAACAAACTCCGGAGCGGCCTGCCCGCCGGCGACATGGGCCGCATCGGCCTGGGCATCTCCCCCGCGAATCCAAACATTGTTTACGCTGTGATTGAAGCGGCGAACCGCGCCGGCGGTGTCTTCGCCTCGAGCGACCGCGGAGAGACCTGGGAAAAGCGTGACGACTTCTTCAGCTCGAGCCCCCAGTATTACGGCACGATTTTCGTGGACCCGAAAAATGCCGAGCGCATCTACGTGATGGACACGAACATTCAAACCTCCGATGATGGCGGACGCACACTGCGTACGCTCGGGACCCGGAGCAAACACGTGGACAATCACGTTGTTTGGATTGACCCGGACGAAACGGATCATCTCTTGATCGGCTGTGACGGCGGCCTCTACGAGAGCTTCGACCGCGGCGAAACGTGGACATTCAAAGAAAATCTGCCGCTCGGCCAATTTTATGACGTGACCGCGGACAACAGCGCGCCGTTCTATTACGTTTATGGCGGCACGCAGGACAACTCCAGCGTTGGCGGGCCCTCGCGCACGCGCAGCGTTTCCGGAATCCTCAACGCCGATTGGTTCACCACGCAGGGCGGCGACGGCTTCACCAGCGCCGTGGACCCCGAAGACGCGAACACTGTGTACGCGGAATTGCAGGACGGCGAACTCGTGCGTTACGACCGCCGCACCGGCGAGGGCGTGGACATCGTTCCCACCGAAGGCGCCGGCGAACCTCCGCTTCGCTGGGACTGGGATTCCCCGATCATCGTCAGTCCGCACATGCACACGCGCATCTATTTCGCCGCGAATAAGCTTTTCCGCAGCGACGATCGTGGCGATTCCTGGCGCGCCATCAGCGGCGAACTCACGCGGGCCCTGGACCGCAATTCCCTGCCGGTGATGGGACGCGTCTGGCCGCCGGAAGCCGTGGCGAAAAACGCTTCCACTTCTTTCTTCGGCAACTCAACCACAATTTCCGAATCGCCGAAGAAAGAAGGACTGATTTACGTCGGCACGGACGACGGCGTGATTGACGCGACCGAAGATGGCGGCGCGCACTGGCGAAAGATTGAAACCTTCACCGGCGTTCCGGATATGACCTACGTCTCGCGCGTCTTCGCCTCGCAGCACGATACGAACACCGTCTTCGCCGCCTTCGACGGCCACAAGACGGAGGATTTCAAACCGTATCTCCTCAAGAGCACCGACGCGGGCAAGACCTGGACATCCATCGCGGGCAATCTTCCCGATAACGGCCCCGTGCTCGCTATCGCGGAAGACCCGGTGAACGCGAACCTCATCTTCGTCGGCACCGAGTACGGCCTTTTCTTCACCATGAACGGCGGCGCGCAATGGACGCGTCTGCGCAATGGTCTTCCGACCATAGCCGTGCGCGACCTCCACATTCAAAAGCCGATGGGCGATCTCGTCATCGGCACGTTTGGCCGCAGCATCTGGATCATGGACGACTATGCTCCGCTACGCTCTGCCTCGCCCGAAAAGCTGGCGGATACGAATGCGACCATCTTCCCGATTCGTGATGCCTGGATGTATTCGATGTACTCCCCCTTCGGCGGCGGTGGCAAGGCTCATCTCGGCGAGCAACTCTTCACCGGAGAAAATCCCCCGACCGGCGCGTTCATCACCTACTACGTGAAACAGGCGCCGCAGACCAAACGCCAAAAACGCGAGGCCGAAGAGCGCGACGCTGAGCGCAACGGCGCAAAGCCAAAATATCCAACGCTTGACGAGCTGCGCGCGGAGGAAGAAGAGCAGCCTCCTCAGCTTGTTTTCACGATCACGGACGCAAGCGGCAATTTCGTGCGCCAGCTCACTTCGCCGGCGCAAGCGGGGATCCGCCGCATCACCTGGGACTTGCGCTCGGCTCCGTTCACCGTGCCCGCTGCTCCCGTGGCAGGGGAAGCGGGAGGACGAGGCGGTCGCGGCGGCGGTGGCGGAGGCGGAGGCGGCGGCTTTGGCGGACGCAGCGGAGGTCCGCTCGTAACGCCGGGTAAATACGCAGTCACCGTCTCGCAGGTTATCAACGGCGAAACGACGAAGCTTGCCGGCCCCGTTGAATTCAGTGTGGTCACTGATGTCGTGCAGCCAATGTCGCCGCAGGAGCGCGCCGCGAAGGAAGTCTTCCAGAAGAAGGCCGCGAAGCTCCAGTCCGCCGTGACGGCCGCACTTGAAATCGCCACCAACAACGAAACCGACCTTGCCACCATCAAACGCGCGTTGATGGCCGCTCCCTACAACGACGGCGCGGCGTTGCTCAAGACCACCGAGGATCTCGAGAAGCGAAATAACGAGATCCTGATGGCCCTGCGCGGTGACAATTTCGCGCGCAGCCATGAGGAGCCAACCCCGCCCTCGATTTCCCAGCGTATCAGCAGGGTTGTGCAGGGCATGGGTTCGAATACCGCCCGGCCAACAAAAACGCAGGAAACCGATTACAAGGTGACTGGCGAACTATTTGCGCCCGTCCTCGCAAAGCTCCACCAGCTTGTCGAAGTGGATTTAGTGAATCTCAACAAGGCGCTCGACGCCGATGGCGTGCCGCATACGCCCGGCCGCTTGCCAAACTGGAAGGAACAGTAGCCGGCAACAAACGTTGACCTAAAACACGAGCCCCCAGTCCCGCCACTGCGAGACTGGGGGCTCTGCGTTTTTGCAGCCCAAATATGAATCAGCCTATCTTCTGCCCCACCGACTTCGCCTGCGTAAACAAATACAAATAATCCGGCCCGCCTGCTTTCGAATCGGTGCCCGACATATTGAACCCGCCAAATGGATGCGCGCCGACCATTGCGCCCGTGCACTTCCGGTTGATGTAAAGGTTTCCTACGTGGAATTCCCTCTTCGCGCGCTCGATTTTTTCCGCTGACTTCGTATAGACCGCGCCCGTCAGCCCGTATTCCGTGTTATTTGCGATCGCCAGCGCGTCGTCATAATTCTTTGCCTTGATCACCGCCAGCACCGGCCCGAAAATTTCTTCCTGCGCGATGCGTCCCGCCGGCGGTATATCCGCGATCACTGTCGGCTGGACGAAGTATCCTTCGCCCGCCTTCGTGTCGCGCCCGCCGCCGGCGATCAGCCGCCCTTCCTTCTTCCCCACTTCGATGTACTCGAGGATGGACTTCATCGCCGCTTCGTTGATCACCGCGCACATCGGCGCGTTTTCCGTTGGGTCGCCGACGGCAATCTTCGCCACTCGCGCGCGCAACTTCTCGATAAACGCATCGTAAACTTTCTCATCCACAATCGCGCGCGAGCACGCCGAGCATTTCTGCCCCTGAAAGCCGAACGCCGAAACCGCCACGCCTTCGACCGCCGCGTCCACGTCCGCCTCGGAATCGACGATGATCGCGTCTTTGCCGCCCATCTCGAGGATCGTGCGCTTAATCCAGATTTGCCCCTTCTGCGGAGCCGCCGCGCGCTGGTGGATGTCCAGTCCAACGTCGCGCGATCCAGTGAACGCGATGAAGCGTGTCTTTGGATGCGCAACTACCGCATTTCCGAACGTTGCTCCCGCGCCCGGACAAAAATTCACCACGCCCGCCGGCATCCCCGCCTGCTCGAGCGCCTCGAAGAACTTCGCCGCTATCGTCGGCGAATCGCTCGACGGCTTCAGGATCACCGTGTTGCCGCACACCGCCGCCGCCGCCGTCATGCCGGCCATGATCGCCGCCGGAAAATTCCACGGCGGAATCACCGCGCCTACTCCAAGCGGAATGTAGTGCAGAGTGTCGCGTTCGCCGGGCAATTGCACCGGTGGCTCGGCCTGCGAAAGCCGCAGCGCCTCGTGCGCGTAGAATTCGCAGAAATCAATCGTTTCGCAGATGTCCGCGTCCGCCTCCGCCCAATTCTTGGCGACTTCAAACACCAGCCACGCGTCAAATTCAAATCGCCTCGCACGAAGGATGTCCGCCGCGCGGAAGAGCACCGCCGCGCGGTCCGCCCACGACGTGCGGCTCCATTTCTCGAACGCGTGAAGCGCGGCCTGCATCGCCGGCTCAACCTGCGCCATGCCCGCCTTCTGGTGGATGCCCACAACTTCAGACGGCTTCGCCGGATTCACCGACCGGATTTTTTCCGCTGTCGTGACGCGCTGCCCGCCAATCACCAGCGGATACTCGCGCCCCAATTCCCTGCGCACGTCCGCGATTCCCTCGCGCATTCGCCGCGCGTTCTCTTCCTTCGTGAAATCGAGCGCCGGCTCGTTGCGGAATGGCCCGCGCGCCACTGAATCCGATTGTTTCGCTGTCGTTGTCGCCACGGTTATTTTCCTCCGCCGAGATTATAGCCCAGGGAATCCATGCATCCTTGAAATCAAGTCGAATCTCGAGAATACAAGAGCTGTGAGCACGACTATGACATGACGCAAACGGGACTTCCTGCTATCAGCTGTGAATCCCCTGGAGTATACCCGCCCCGCGATAACCTTCCTGCGCCTCGCGCGTCTAATTCCGCCAGCGGTCTGATTTTGTCCGGTAGGTCTGTTATTGTTCGTCGGGGGTGGCTTATGGACTCTTTCTGGCAGGACCTGCGGTACTCGCTCCGCGTCATCAGGCGCAATCCCGGCTTCGTGGCGATCGCCGTCATCGCGCTCGCGCTCGGCATCGGCGCGAACACTGCCATCTTCAGCGTCGTCGACGCGGTGCTCTTCCGCGCCCTGCCTTACAAGAATCCGAACTATCTCGTCTGGGCCACGAATTTCATCCCAGAGCAAAACCAGAGCCTCGTCTTCGCGGATATCTACTCCGCGTGGCGCAACCGGAATCACTCCTTCACGGATGTCGCCGCCTATTCCCAGGGCGCCGATTTCACCTTGACCGGCGCGGGCGAGGCTGAACGCCTCCATGGCGCCAGCATCACCGCCAATTTCTTTTCCGTTCTCGGCATTTCGCCGCGCATCGGCCGCAATTTTTCTGCTGAAGAGGACCACCCCGGCGGTCCGAAAGCCGTCCTGCTCACGGAAAATCTTTGGCGCACTCGCTTCAGCGCCGACCCCGGCGTCATCGGCCGCGTAATTTCTCTCGACAATGTCCCCTACACCGTCACAGGCGTGCTCGAGCCGGATTTCCAGTTTCTCGACAATACAAACGTGGATCTCCTCGTCCCGTTTCAACTCGCCGAAAGCAGCATCACGCAATCGCAGGGACGCATCTCCGTCCGCATCCAAATGTTGCGGATCGTCGCGCGCCTGCGCCCCGGCATAACTGCGCAGGCTGCGCAAACCGATCTCGCCGCGCTCACCAAGACCGTTCTTCCAGAGCTTCCCGGCGGCTTCACGCGCATGTTCTCGACCGCGCAGACGCAAGTCTTCTCGCTGCACGACCACGAGGTCGGCAACGTCCAGCGCACGCTCTTCATCCTTCTCGGCGCGGTTGGTTTCGTTCTCCTCATCGCCTGCGCCAACGTGGCGAACCTGCAACTCGCGCGCAGCGTCGCGCGTGAAAAAGAAGTCGCCATCCGCGGCGCGCTCGGCGCGGGCCGCGCGCGCATTGCGCGCCTGCTTCTCACGGAAAGTTCCGTTGTCGCGCTCACCGGCGGCATCGTGGGCCTCGGCCTCGCCGCGGGAGCGGTGCGCCTCATCCGCCATTACGGCCCGTCCAACATTCCTCATCTGCAGACCGCGCGCCTCGATCTCCGCGTCCTGCTCTTCACGCTTGGCGTCGCGCTGCTCACCGGCTTGCTCTTCGGCCTTGCCCCCATCTTCGCGGCGTTCCGCGTTTCGCTCAATGACACGCTCAAGGAAAGTGGCGGCCAGAGCGGCTCGAGCGCCGGCGCGCGGCGTCCGCAAAAAGTTCTCATGGTCCTGGAAACCGCGCTCTCGCTGGTGCTGTTTGTCGGAGCCGGGCTGCTCATCCGCAGCTTCCTGCGGCTCACGGCCATCGCGCCCGGGTTCAGTCCCGATAGCGTACTTACTGCGCGCGTTTCGCTCCCGCTCAATGAGTATCAGGCTCCCGAGCAGCAGCGCGCCTTCTTCCGCCAGATTGTCGCGCGCACGCAAGTTTTGCCCGGCGTCGCTTCAGCATCGGTCACGCAGGCGCTTCCTTTGCAAAGCTTGCAGATGATGATGAGCATCATGATCGAAGGCCACGCGCCCGACGAAATGGCCCACGCCGGTATGCCCGTCACCGGCGTAGACATCATCACGCCCGGCTACTTTTCCGCTCTGCGCATCCCGCTCATCTCCGGCCGCTATCTCGACGACCGCGACGGCACGAACGCCCCTCACACCGCCGTCGTCAATCAGGCCTTCGTCCGCCAGTTCTTTCCGCATGACGATCCACTCGGCAAGCGCATCCAGTTGGGCCCGCTGGGCTTGACGGCCATCGCCGGCGTCGTCATGGACACGAAGCAGCGCGGCCTCACGAGCGAAGTCAACGCCGGAGGTTTTTGCGCCGCTCGAGCAATGGGCCACGCCAAACATGACACTCGCCATTCGCACATCGGTGGACCCGCTCAGCCTGGTTTCCGCGGTCCGCAAAGTGGTCGCCGATCTCGACGCAAATGTTCCGCTCTATAGCGTGCAGACCATGGATGACGTCCTCTCCGCTCAGGTCGCTTCACAGCGGTTCAACGCCGCAATCCTCGGCGCGTTCGCGGGACTGGCCGTATTGCTTGCCGCTGTGGGAATTTATGGAGTGATGGCCTACGCCGTTGGCCAGCGCACTCACGAAATCGGCGTGCGCATGGCGCTGGGCGCCGAGCGCGCGGACGTGCTGCGCATGGTCCTGCGTCAGGGACTTGGGCTCGCGCTACTCGGCGTGGCAATCGGACTCGGCGCCTCACTGGCACTGACCTGGCTCATCAAGACGATGCTCTACGGCGTGACGACCACCGACCCGGCCACCTTCGCCGTCGTCACTGCCATACTCGTAACTGTCGCGCTCATTGCCTGCTGGATCCCCGCGCGCCGCGCCACTCGCGTGGACCCCGTCATCGCCCTCCGCTACGAGTAGCGGCTCGCTGCGATTACTTCGTTGCAATTTTTTACAGAGAATCTTTACGATGGCTCCATAAGATTGACACCCCCGCATCGCTGTGCTACCTGAATGTACATGCCATCGGAACGGGAGACGCAGGCCTTGCAGCAATTGCAAGAAGCATATGAGGCGCAGATGGAGGGCGATTACGACCGCGCCGTCGAACTTTACCGGAATTCCCTTGCCCTGCACGCCACCGCCGAGGCTCACACCTTTCTCGGATGGACCTTTCACTTCCAGGGGAAAATCGAAGAGGCCATCGCGGAATGCAAACGCGCCATCGAGGTGGACCCGGACTTCGGCAATCCTTACAACGACATCGGCGCTTATCTCATCGGACTCGGTCGCTATGACGAAGCCATCCCCTGGCTCGATCGCGCGATTACCGCAAAACGATACGACCCCCGTCACTTTCCCTACTTCAACCTGGGTCGCGCCTACCTTGCCAAGGGCATGATCAATCGCGCCCGCGAATCATTTCAGCAAGCCCTCGATATCGAACCGCGCTACACGTCTCGCGCGCCAGTCTCTCGCAAGCCTTCGCCGCATGGTGAATTAAGACGCCCCTCTTGAAATGAGAATGCCCGGCGCCAGGAACGGGAGTCGCAACCTTCCACTTCGTGGAAACTACTGAAGTTATTTATTTTACCCAACGCACAAAACGTCAAAACGCCTAAGCCAAGCGGAACCCGCATCAATCAGCTCTTTGATTTTCCTGCGCTGGTGATCTGGAAGCCGGGCAGTGGAGTGCCGTCGTCAGTGTTTAAGTCGGTCGGGTCGAAATGTAGCTCCGCATCGCCCTTCTTCAGCATTTCCTTGGTCACGGCCTTGTACGCTGCCGCGACATCCTTATCTTCAATCTTGCCGCTTGCGCCGGCTCGGACTGCAGCCACACCGAAAGGAGTATCGCCGTCAAAATAGACGCAAATGGCGGCATCCTTGGCGTCGGAGAACATACAAACCGCGCTACGGCCGGCCTTCGCTTCCTTTACCTTCAGGAACGGACCAAGATCGCTGTCTTTCAGTCCCGCGGTCCAATCCTTCTGAGCAATGTAAATCGCAATGAAGCCGTTCAAAGATTGGCTTTGCACATTGCCGGCCACGTCCGCGGCGATTCTGACGAAGAACAGCGGCTCTTTCCCGCCAGCATCAGGCTGATTCTGAGCTGTGGCCAGAGCTGCCAACATTCCGGCGAATATGATGAACACAACAATTCGGGTTTTCATATGAACAGTATACTTGAGTCGTGGCCCCGATGGCCCGGCCGCAGACCGTTCCTCCGCACTGCGATCCGCGACATTACGCATCCGCGGCGGTTCTAAAAGCTCTCAAATCTAACTTCACATCGTCGTTCTAAAACTTCGCCTTGACCTCCTGACTTCACTGCCGACCGCGCGGTCAGAAGTTGAGTTTCATACCGAGCTGCATGATACGAGGGTCGCGAGTCGAGGTCACCTGGTTGAACAATGTAGAGATGAAGTTGGTGGACCCACAGCAAATCGGATTGGTGTGGTTGAAAGTATTGAACGTCTCCCAGCGCAACTGACCGGAAAAGTGCTCGCCGAACTTTATGTTCTTGAACATGGAGAGGTCCGTGCGCCAGAAGCCGGGGGCGCGGATCGCACCAGGACGTTCGGTCGTTTCGGTAGTCTGGGATGCAGATGGCACCGCGAAGGCGGCGGCGTTGAACCAACTTGTGAATGTATTCGGAGCACCGGCGTTGGGGTCTCCGACCTGGTTCGGGCGACAGCCAAGAGGCGAGGCGCCGAGCAAGCAGCCTGAGCCAGTGGGGTCATTGCAGGTAGGGCCAGTCCCAGAAGCGCAGCCGCCGTTTCCTAAGACAGCCGTCAGAGGAAGCCCGGTCTGGAACGTCTGGATGCCGGAGAACTGCCAGCCGCCAAGGACGTGGCCCGCGAAGCCGTGCATATTGCGGAGCCACGGCACCTCCCAGACGAAGTTTCCGGTCACAACGTGCCGCCGGTCGGCGACCGTGGGTCCGTAATTATCGCGAAAATCGCCGGCGACCTGGGGAATGGCCGCGCCTCCCGTACTGCGATCAGCGGGATCGGTGGTCAAGCCGTGCGACCACGTGTAGGAGATGTTGACCATCGAGCTGCGACCGAAGTGCTTCTGCAACTGGACCTGCAACGCGTTGTAATTGGAGGTGAAGGCATCAACGAAGAACAGCCCGGGGCCGTAACCGGTGTAAGGCCGGAGCACCGCCAGCTTGTTCGAGTTCGTCGTGTTGTCGATGGGACCGGTTATGACCACTCCGTTCGCCGGCGCGGATGTCGGGCCGGCAAAGCATGGTGTGGCGGCGGTGCAGTTCAAATAGGACGCCACCGAAGGCTCGTTGAGGTCCTCGAAGCCGGGAAGGTGGATGCCGTTGTTGCCGTAGTAGCCGACATCGAGCAGCCAGCTGCTCGCAATCTGGCGCTGAACGTCAAGACTCCATTGCTGGGTGTAGGGCGACTTGTAATCTATCGGCATTCTCGATTGGATGGTAAACGGGGTCGTGGTAAGGGCAGTCGTGGTCGCACCCAATGGATTCGACAATGTGCTGCGGTTGATGCTGAGGTTGGTCAGGAAGCCCTGGCTCAACCCGACGTTCAGCTCGGGGTTGCCAAACTCGAGGCCATTGTCGTAGTACATGCCATAGCCGGCGCGCACGGCCGTCCGTCCGTCACCCCAAGGATCCCATGCGATACCCAAGCGAGGGGCAACGGCGCGGTTGAATTCCGTGCCGACCTTGCTGCCATACGGGGATTGAGTCCCTTTAAACCCATTGAACGTAGGTGGATTAGCGAAGATGAGTCCGTTCAGCGGGTTGTAGCTCGGGTTGCACGCGCTGCTCGTCGGGACGCCGTTGACCAGCTTTACATCGATAGCGCCAGAGGAGGTAACGCAGGGCGCCTCCGCCGGATTATAGAGGGCCGGATCAAAATTGACCAATCGGCTGCTGCCGCCCGGGCCGCTGGCATCGGTTGGCTGGCGGAAGAACGAGTGGCGGATGCCATACGTAATGGTCAAGTTCCGCCGGATGCGCCAGGTATCTTGGCCGTAGTACTCAAACTGGTTGTCAAAGATATTGGCGGTAACATCCAGCGAGGCCTGTGAGAAAGTGCTGAGTTGACCGAGCAGGAAGTTCGCGTACGACTGCTCGAACGAGAACGGACAGTTGCCGCTAAAGGGCGGAGTTGGTGGCCCGGTGCAGACCCCCGTTGCGACTGGACCCTGCGTCCCATTCGGCTGAGTGCAAGTTACGATGACACCGGCGGAGACCACGCACGAGGGCTGGTTTGAAGTGTCGAATGAATACGCGCCGTTGTTGCTGCCGGTCAGCTGGTTCTCATGCTTGTTGTAATGATAATAGATCACGCCGAATTTCAAGGTGTGTGCGCCCACGACCTTGATCACATTGCCGTAGACTGTGTGGTTCACGTTGAAGTCGTTATAGGGACCAAAATCGGAAATACCGGTACCGCTTGTGATGGAAAGCGTCGGCACGCGTCCGAGGAGGTTCGTGAACGGCAGCGTGGCGGCCAGCGCCGTCTTGACGTCGGGCGACTGCGAGAAATTCTCAGCGCCGATTACCTGGCTGAGGATGGCCCCATAAGAGTAACGGTAACCCGCGTCAATCACGAATGTCTGGCTGGGAGTGAATGTGCCGGCGATGCTGTATTGGTGTCCCGGCGAGCTGGTGGACGTAGTTGCGATGCCGTTGATGGGCATGCTGGTAAAAAGGCCTCCAGCTTCGATTGTCGGGTTGGTGTCGTATTGGAACTTACCGGTGACGGTGAGCTTCGGACCGAAGACGTGATCGATCTTCACCATATCTTCGCGGAAATTGAAAACATTGCGCAGCGACGCTGTATATCCGAATGGATTGGCTGGGGTGATTAGATTTGGTGACGGGAATTTGGAGAAAAGGTCCTTCACGTACGCTGCGGCGACGGGGTCGATGGAACCGGCAGGGATGCTGGTGCCGTAAGCGGTGCAGGGGCCGGCCGCGCCGCCGCTGTTCGCCCACGCAGTGCAAACCACGTGGTCAAATGTCCCAGTGGCCATCCCGGAATACGGCACGGTGGCTGTTGGATTTGAATACGTGACGATGCGACGCGCCTCCTCGGATACGAAAAAGAAGGTCTTGTCGCGGTGCTCGTAAATCCGGGGAATGTAGACGGGGCCGCCGATGGTACCGCCGAAGTCGTTGTAACGTAGCGGGGGCCGCGGCACGGCGGGTATGGAGTGGTTATTGAAGTAGGGGTTGGCGTTCAAAATATCATTGCGGAAGAACTCGTAAACCCCTCCGTGAAGGTCGCTGCTGCCGGAGCGGGTAATGACATTCACTTGCGCGCCGGCCGACCGGCCGGATTCGGCATCGTACACGCCACGCACCACGCGGAACTCGGCAATTGCGTCAACACTGGGGAAAGAGAGCAGTGTAAGGTTCGAGCCTCGGTCCATGTTGTCGGCGCCGTCCACCTGCCAGTTGTTTTCCTCCCGCCGGTTGCCGTTGATCTGGAAGCTTATAAGGTTGGTGCCGAGAGGAGCGGTAGCGCCGGGGAAAATCTGGTCGAAGTTGCCGGAGTCCGAAGCACCGGGCACCAAGAGCACAAGTGCCGCGTAGTTGCGGCTGTTCAGGGACAGCTCTCGGAGCTGCGTGCCTGTAATCACGCCCGAGGCGGTTGCACTTTCGGTCTCGACATGCAAAGCATTGGCTTCCACAGTTACGCCTACATTCACGGAACCCAATTCGAGAGTGAAATTGACCGCTACTTTGTCATCCACGTTCAGCGCCACGCCGGTTTTCGTCGCCTTCTTGAACCCGGTCATTTCCGCGGAAACGTCATAGCGGCCCACGGGCAGCAAGACCGCCACGTATTCGCCGCGGTCATCGGTGATCAGCGTGCGCGCGACGACCTTCTCGTCCGCGTTGGTTACGGTGACCGTGACTTTGGGAACGACAGCGCCTTTCTGGTCCGACACCGTCCCCACGATTGTGCCCGTAATGTTTTGCGCATAAGTGACAGCGTTGCAGAGAACAAGCGAGAAGACACACACCAACGCTGCAGACAGAATTCGGCTTTTCATTTTTTCCCCTCCCCGAGATACTCTTCTGGGAATATTTGTCGAGAGCGAAGACACAAGAATCTTGGATTTTTTGGTAGGCGAACCCGCGGTCGATCTTTAACCTGCATCTCCATCTAGAACACCAACTTTGCCCGGAAGACTAGCCCTCCTGCCCCATCGTGTCAACGCAATTCACGGCTGCCCGCTTGTCGTAGGACCGCACCTCCGGCCTGTGACTCGGCCTTCTACCTCCGATGACTGCTTCGCGGTTCTCCGCTGTCTCTAATTCAATTGGAATTTGTTCGCCGCGTCCGCAGTTCAATCAGGATAATGTCGTTTCATTGCGCTTGATCAAAACAAGCACGGAACGATCGGTCGGGCTGTGGATTCATCCGTATGTAAAATGCAATCGCTGTGGCCCTGCAACAATGTCGATGGATAGTACGCTGTCGGCTCGGCAAGCAGAGTGATTCGGAAGATCGCCCGGTGGCGCTCGCCGCCGCTCATAAAAAGCCGGATGTGGCGGGCTGAAAGTATCTCTCGCATCCCGATGGTCACTGCCATCGGTGGAATCATCTGGGACGAACCGCCGGCGCTCCCGATGCTCTGTACCACGATCGAGTCGTCCCCCAGGGTCACAACCCGTGTCGTGGAATTTCGCATGTCCTCCACGCTGATTTGGAACCAGCGGGAAATCGGCGGCTCATTGAACGCAATATGGCCGTGGTATCCGATGCCTCCATAGCACGTATCCACGCCGCCTACAGCGTGCATCTGGCTGCTCATTTCGTCCGGCCGGAATGGATTTGGGAAATGCACCCGCTCAGGATCCGGACGCAGGCCGGCATCGAGCTTGGCAAGGACCTGATTGCGAATGAATCCTTCGAAACTCAAAGGATGATCCAATGGAAGCGGCCGGCCTTGCCAATCCAGAAACTCATCCATCTGGAAGATATCTGCGTTTTTCCAACTAATCCGTTCCAGGTTACAGATTTCCACCAGCCGAAAATATTGATTCACGGGGCCGACCGGTAAAATCCAGCGGGTCGGCGCTCCTGCGGTGTTGTTCCGTCGAAGTTCATCGGCCATGCAATCCGCCATATAGTCGAGCATCGAATTCACGTCGGGAAACAATCGGACGCCAAGGCGAGCCCGCTTGAGCAGGTCCGGCAATTCCAGGCGCAGAATGTCTTCCATCGAATTCACGCGGATATCTTATAAAGGATTGGCGGGCGGAACTCCAGCGTTCACCGACGGCTATGGAGGCTCATTACGGCGAGGATACGTCCTCGTCAAGCATAAATGGAAGCTGATATTGGACTTATCATTCCGCCGAGATCCGGTTGCACAATCCTTTTAGGACCGGACCTTACGGGCACTCGGCCTCCTGGCCTAAACTGTCCGCAAAGTCAATTGACTTCTCATCTTCGAAGATTTATTGTTCCCTCCTCCAGCAACCCAGCCAGTAACCCAGTCAGTAGCCCAGTCAGTAGCCCAGCCAGAAACCGTCTAGAGTCAGCGGCGCAGGGACTCCCCGATACCGCTACGCTTTCCGACGGCCCGAGGAGGACAAGCTATGCTGCGCAACGCTGGGAAATCAAACCTGCCCCGTGGGACCAAGGTAAATCTGTTCGTCGCATTCCTGATTATTTTTTCGTTTGCAGCGGCAGTGGTAGGCCAGATGGGCGCTCGCGATCCCGGACCTCGCGGCGGCTCGATTGATGCGGGTCAGCCATTAACAGTGGTAGCGTCCGACGCGGGGCTGAGCGCCTTTTTTGCGGATGGCTCCACGCGGTTTCAGGAAATTGAATCCGTCAGGGGCGGTAATAACAACGGGCTTGGCCCACGATTCAACTCCAATCAATGCGCGAGTTGCCATGCGCAACCGGCAGTCGGAGGAACAAGTCCGGCAGCGGACGCTTACCCTTATCTCGGGCAGAACCCGCAGACGCTGGTGTTTAATCTAAATGGCGCGAGAAATACTTTACCGTCGTTCATCACGGCAGGTGGGCCGGTGAGAGAGGCGCGATTCAAATACTTTCTGAATCCAAATGGCTCTGTGAGCACGACCACAGATGGCGGGGTGCATGACCTCTTTGTTATCTCTGGAAGAGCGGACGCTGGGAGTTGTGGCATCACACAGCCGGCATTTGAGCATAATTTAGAACTCGGCAATGTGATCTTTCGCATTCCGACGCCCATGTTTGGCGCTGGATTGATCGAGAACATTCCAGACCAGGCCATTTGGGCAAATATGGGATCGAACGCTGAGGCAAAGCAGAACTTGGGAATATCCGGACATCCAAACCAAAGCGGAAACGATCACACAATCACACGGTTCGGTTGGAAGGCACAGAACAAGTCGCTGGAGATTTTTGCCGGAGAAGCATACAACGTGGAGATGGGTGTTACGAATGAACTTTTCCAGAATGAACGCGCCAGCCCAGACGAAGAGAGAAGTGGTGGACTGCCGGCAAATTGCTTGCTGAATCCGACCCCGGAAGATACGACGAATGTGGATGGCACGACTCTGCCTCAGCAGGTGCCGAGTGACATCGTACAATTTGCGATGTTCATGCGGCTGCTCGCCCCTCCCACGCCATCAACGAATGCTCCCGGCGACGCTGATTCAATTTCTCGCGGGCGACAAATGTTCGGTACTGCGGGATGCGCTTTTTGTCACACCCCTTCCATGCAGACTGCTCAATCGTCAATTTCCCCAGGACTAAATAAAGTACATGCAAATCTATTTTCGGACTTGTTGGTCCACCATATGGGAACTGAACTGGCGGACGGTGTATCACAAGGAAATGCAGGGCCGGATGAGTTCCGCACTGCGCCGCTGTGGGGGCTGGGGCAGCGCATTTTCTTTTTGCATGATGGACGGACCAGAGACCTGCTGGAAGCCATCCGCCAGCATGCAAGTTCGGGTTCCGAAGCGAATGCCGTGATAGCGCGATTTAATGCACTCACGGAGCCACAGAAACAGGATCTTCTCAACTTCCTGCGCTCGCTCTAGATTCAATTGTGCCGGGCTTGATTCTGACGGCCGAGCGGCCGGTCCAATATAGTTGCGGGATGGCTCCCTGCCCGCGACATCAAGAGTAGAATCCGCCGCCGTGTTCGCGCAAGAGCACCGAATCTGGGGCCGGAGACGGTGTTGATTCGATCTTCGCTGTCTATGATTGGAAATAAGCTCTAGCACGAATTCGAGGAGTGTTTGCATCGAGGAGCGCATGCAACAATCGAACGCATAACCTAGCCCTTAGCCTATCGAGGGACTAATTCTCTCCAGAAATATTTGGACAAGTTCTCGAACCACCGGCTACGCAGGCGTTACCCGGATAAGTTGAGGCCGCCCACTCGCTGAAAACAAAATCAAACCCGTGGTGCCCGCGCTGGAGGACGAATCGCGTGCGGTCGTTGATTCTACGCAACTTATTCATTTTGAGAAACGCTCAAAACGCTAAATACACCTAGCCGCTCAACGAAAGTACACAGCGGGTACGCAGGAATGGTGAAAGAGTTGCCTCCAGTGGGAAAACTGTTTTCAGGAAAACCCCGCATATATACAAACGCCTCAAGCCAACGGGGGAGCCCTCCTTGCCAGAGAAAAAACGGCTAGCCGCCCGCAAACTCAATCCAAACGAGAGCCGCCGAGCGACTACCTCATAACCATGGGGTTCGCAAGAACTTTGCTTGCTTTCGACACGCGTCTAAGAAGGGTATTCCGCAAGGTTTTCCGCCTCGCGGTTTCAGACACAAACTACGAGCCAGCCGAGGACTGGTTCTTGGACGAAGCTTACCCAGGGCTACATGTTACTCCGTCCCAGTTCGACCGCACCGTCTTCCAGCACGAGAAAAGCGTCGTCAAATTGACCTGAAAGACTAAAGCACGACCCAAATAAATAGCGGATAACTGGTCACTCCAATTCCGTCCAACTTCGTGCGTGACTGCGAACACCCGTTTCGCTCTCGCTGCTCGGACTCAGTGCAACCCCTCCGCGACTCTCCAGTGAACCAAGAAGGAACCCAGTTCCACTTGACCAGGCCAGCAACCAAAATGCCGCGTGAGCGCTGGAGTTAACGGAGGCTGCCGATTTTGTTTCCGTTGGCCTCGGTGAAAGCCACACCGCCGCCCGGGAGCCTCGCAATCGCATAGTTATTGGAGTTCGTCGTAGGGACAGTCCACTGCTCGAAGCCCCCGTTACGACTCCCCGCCACGTTGGTAATCGTCGGCTTCACGACGGCTGATGTGAGCGTCAGTGTGCTGGTCGCGGGCGTCACGCTCGTCACCGTTGGTGCCACGCCCGTAGCTGTCGCGGGAATCGTGGAACTGGTTCCAGTCTGCAAGTTGGTCAGCAGCCTCCACATGCTGTTTCCGGGGGGGTCGGTGAAGTCCACCATGAACGCCTCTCGCGCCTCCGAACGGGCCTCGCCCAACTCTTGCACGAGAAGCTGGGTGGGTCCGGAGGGCGTGGGGGTCGTCCACACAGTGACCACGTTGGCAATCGGGTCGAGCCGACCTACCGCACTGTCGGGACTAGAATCGCCGAAGAAGACGTGACCCTCCTCCGAGACCGCGATGCCTTGTATGAAGAGTGAGGGGAGAAGGCTGCTCGGAATCGTCCACTGTTGGAAGGTATTGTCAGTCAAATCGAGCGCACCGAGCTGTGCCCCAGAGGCCTGCGAGAACCAGATGCGGTTGCCACCGGAGTAGGCAATACTCAGCGGG
This sequence comes from uncultured Acidobacteriota bacterium, assembly GCA_963838945.1. Taxonomy (GTDB): domain Bacteria; phylum Acidobacteriota; class Terriglobia; order Acidiferrales; family UBA7541; genus DASTCZ01. The sequence continues at coordinate 151,820 of CAWITC010000001.1, forward strand.
GTGTGAGGGCCTCCTGGGACGGTCCATTCAGTCATCTTGTTATTTAGCAGATTTAGCATCCCGATTCTTCCCGCTTCTTCCGTGAAGAAAATCTCGAAACCCATTGCGACGACCCGAAGCGGGCCGGAACCAGGCGTTGGAACTGCCCATGTGGTCAGTTGGTTCGTCAGGGGGTTCAACATGTCAATCGTTCCCGCCGCTTGGTCGGTGAACAAGACCAGTCTACCCAGGGCAACCACGCCCTGAGGGCTAACCAGCTCGCCGCCAGCCCACTCGGTCACCGTGTTCGTAGTCGTATTCAACCTGCCAACCTTTGCGGTCCCGCCGCACGGTGCGTCCGTAAAATAAATTACATTCCATGAGACGGGAACCAACCCGAACGAACAATTGGAGGACGTGGGGACGGCCCATTCGGTAAATGTCAGCGTGGATTGCGCCTGTGAAAGCACCGCCGCAAAAGACAGCGCGAGCGAAATCGCTGCCAGGATGAAAATCCGCTGGGTGAGAAACGGCCTTGATAGCTTTATCTTTTTCATGGCTCTCTCCTCATGTTGAGTGTCGACTGGGGACGAGGAGTCGGCTCAGTCAAACCACCGCGAAGGAATGCAGGACCGGTACGGCTGAGCACCAGGGAGTATATCCACACAACGGTTAATGTCAAGTCAGATTACTACGGGCAGGGCGCTGAATGCCGCTTGCCTACCCGAACGGTCACATCGAAAACAGGGTATCGACTTTGCGGCTTGCGGCGCCTACGGTGATGTCATTCCAGACAATGGTGAAGCAATTCCACCGGCCGGGCTCCGTACTTTCATGGTCGAGAACAAGAGACGGATGCCGGACGCGGTGAGGCGCTGGATGGAAATCTTCTCGGCGACGACTTGAGACGGCACAGCGCCGGCCGCGATTGCTGTTCGAGAGGCGGGCAGGATATTTGTAGATGGTTTGAAGGCGTAAAGGGCTACCTTCGATTTCGGAGTATGGTTTGAACTACTCGCTCAGCGCTAGACGGGCGGAACGGATTGTACTTCTAATGCCGTTATGTCGAGGTCTGCAAACGTGCTCGGAGCCGTGCCTAGAAGAAGGTAGTGGTCAGAGGCCAAGTGGGTCAGGAGCCTGGCCGCGGGGCAAGGAAAGTTCACATGTGGAAGCCCCCGATAAAGAGAAACCAAAGCATCATGAATATCAGCCAAACGACAGGTACGCAGCATATTCCGGCGCCAAAGGCCAATCGCAGTTTCCCCATCCCCTTTGCTTCGTGCGCCATCTCCTGGAATGCGACAATACTGCTTAACCCGAGCATTGCCGAAGAGATACTGAAGAGCCAAAGGAGCAACGCCCCGAGTGCGGCAAGTTGGGGGCTGTCTCCAACCACCAACGGTGACATAATCCCACTAAACATTCCTATGATAAAAACCAGGTTGGACACCTGAGCAAGGTGCAACTCCATAGAGGCGACTACGAGCAGGGCAATGAAACCCGTTGCCGCGCCCAGACCAAGCGCAAATGCCAGTGAATTCTTCCCCCTACGGAACAAAAGATAGAGCAGTGCAAGACTGAGCGACCCCCAGCGACCAGAAAAGATTAGGGCTACCATAATGCCATGAGCCGCAGCCTCAGCTACAAATCCTACGCCCAAGGTGATCGTGCAAATCAAGGCACAGCACCGGGCCGCCCGTAGCCAGCCCGAACTAACCACGCCGATTGGCTCGGTCTCCGCCGGGGATACGCTGTCGAACATAGTTGCCTCCCAGTTGGAAGTATGGTCAGTTACCCTCGCGCGGCATTCGCTCAGCGAACGCAGAAAGAGAAACGGTGGTGCGGGCGGTGGGAGTCGAACCCACACGGGCCTTGCGGCCCTGCGGATTTTCTTACCGGCTACGGCTTTCGCCGCCCTGACATAGCAGGTTTGCGGTCTGGACTATCCCTTCACCTTACTCCGTAATACTGGAGGTTAGGCGCTGCCCGTCTAGTCTCTACACCTTCCTGAAACATTGCTTCAGGCTTGGCTCGGGATTACCAGTTAAGGTTTCCCCGAATTTGAGCAGTTCTGCATCGCCGGTTTCCCGGCAAGCACTCAAGGTGTGTTAAGTCCGCTGCGTATGCCATTCCGCCACGCCCGCACGGTTGGTTATCTTCAGCCACGAATCATAGTGCAGACTGGGCAAATTTACACCCCAGATTCTGCTACGTGCCAAAAGTGTGAAAGAGTTGTGTAACAAAATGCGAGCCGGGTATTATGCAAATAATTTATCTTATAGCAATGGGTTGATGGATTGTTGAGATGTAGAAAGTTCGATTTTAAGTCCCCGCGTATGCCATTCCGCCAACTGGGGATTGCGTTTCGCAGTGTAAAGCCCCGCAAAACGAACCGCAAGGCGGCAAAGAAACTGGGAGAGCCCAGACAGCAAAGAGCCCGCCGCGCGAACCTGAAGAGGATCACAAGGTCGCGGAAAATTGGAAATGCGCGGCTGCTTACGCAGAATCCTCACGCAGCCGTTTGGGAAATCGGAATTCGGCCTGCCGGATCAGAGGTGTGCTTTGCCCGTCGCCAGTTTGTAAGTCTCTATCGCGCTTGCGGTGTCCAGCGCAAATTGCAGTACGTTGGAAATAGTGGTGCTCGCCGGGAGTTTGATCAGTCCGGCGGTCTGCATCGCGCTCACCAGACTCGTGATACTGGTCGTCACCTGCAGCCAGTCCACCGTTCCGGTCCGTAACGTCGCCGCAAGAATGTAACCATCCAGCGCGCGCAGGAACGCGCCCGGTGATATGGTCACTCCCCCGTTGCCCATCATGCCCGCCGTCAGCTCGCGCGCGAACTGCTGCAGTTGTGGGGAAGTCGTTTCCAATGGCAGTTTGATGATGCTGTCATTCAACCCTGCCGTAATAATCGCATTCACGAACGCGTCTTGCGCCGGCTGGTTTGGCGTGCCATCCACATTCAACGGCGGAATCGCGTCGGAGGTCGCCCCTGCCATCCCCAGGAGAAAAACAGCTGCGGACGGCGTCTGCAAAACCTTTGAGATCGCAACCCCGTAGGCTTGGTATTGGGTCATGGTCATCCCCGTGGGAACGATCAGCAACCCGGTTGAAACTCCATTATTCACGAAACAGTTCACGGCTCCGTCTTGACTTGTTGCACACTGCGCGTGGCCGGGCATACCAATCAGCAACCCAAAAACACCCAATACAAGAATTCGTTTGATGTGTCGCATTCCTTGGCTCCTCCATTGATAAGTTGCTGCCCCCGGATGCTTCTTCCACGTTGGAGTGGCCCCACTGCGCACCATCATGACGCCGCGCCACAAGTTGGGACTACTGCTCCGAGGGACAGGAAATGGACTCTGGCAAGAGTGTCCTTCCCAAACGGGTAAGCGCGCGATGGATGAAACGAGGATCAAAAGGAGATTCAAACGGGCGCGGCGAATATGGCAGGCGATCCGAGCGAATCGCGTTCAGGTTTGTGTGAAATTGAAAAGAGGCGGGTCAGGACGATGAGGACTCGGTCTCGCCGGAATCCGTATCGTCAGAATCGTTGCGGCCAGGATCAGAAGAGTCAGCGGGTGCTGAATTCAGCGAGTGATCTTCTCCGCCGTCTTTTTCTTCGGCACCTGCATCCTCACCTGTATGTGCCGCGCTTTCTTCGGGAGCGCCTGATTCGGGTGCACTTGATTCGGGCTCACTTGATTCGGGAACTTTCGGCTCAGGCGTGTGAGCGGCGGGTGCTTCCACGGCTGGGACTTCAATCGCTGGAATTGCCATGGCAGGCGCCGAAATTTCAGGCGCTGCGACCGCCGCGGATTCAGGGGCAGCTCCGGCAGTTGTGGCAGGAGCGGATGCAGCGGGAGCCGAAGCTTCCAATGCAGCCATCCGCGCGGTGAGTACAGCAACAAGAAGTTCGATCAGGGCGCGCGCGGAAGCGCCGTCCGGGTCGAGCGTCGGATTGTACGTGCTGACTTCGAGCGCGGCCATGTTTTTGCGCGAGGCAAATACGGTCAGCGCTTGCTGCGTCTCCGCCAAACTCAGTCCACCGGGGCCTGCGTACGTTGACGCGGGAAAATCGCTGCTCGAAATCGCATCCACATCAAAGTGCAGGACGAATTCATATTGCCCGCCGTGCAGGTGATTGGCGGCGTCTTCGGCAAGAGCCGCAGCGCCCTTGCGACGAACATCGCTTGCTCGATAGTAGCGAATCGGCGAGCGCGCCAGCGCCTGCTCTTCGGGCGCGTCGAGCCGGTCAATTCCAAAGAGCACAATGTCCGGCTCGCGCACGAGTGGCGGCTCGCCCCAGAAGCGCACGAGCTCGGGGGCGCCGCGGCCAGTCATGTGGGAGATGACCATTCCATCGACGCAGCCTGTTTGCGTCGTTGCGGGGACGTTCATGTCGGCGTCGCGGTCCACGTAGATCAGGCCGACATGGCGGAAGTAGCGGCGCGCGGCGGCGGCGGTCGCGAGGGCGATGCTGCAATCCCCGCCGATGATCAGCGGGAGCGCTCCGCTCTTGACGGCAATTTCGATGCGCGGGCGCAGGTCATTCAACGCAACTACTAATGCGGGGATATTGCGAGCGCGGGGATGCTCCTCATCGGGCTGCGAGATCTTCGTGACGCAATCGCCGAGGTCGGTGACTTCAAAGCCGGCGGATTGCAGACGCTCGATGAGTCCGGCGGCGCGAAGCGCGGCGGGCGCGCGCTCGTGGCCAGCGGCGAGCGCCGCGGCGCTCGTCGGCGCGCCAATCAGGGCAATCTTCTTCGGCTGACGGACAATCTTTACCGCCAAAGGGGTCTCCTAAAGCCGTGAACATATCAGTGATGCGAACGATGAGGCAACTGATCCGCGGACGAATCCCCTGTTCCGCGAAAAAAACGAATTAACTCTTCCTGCCGCCCGAAGCCACAGCCGCCAGCTCCGAGGGGAGCGTGAAACGCACGTCCTCGCGAATCAGGTCAAAATCACGCTGATCGGTGAAACCCAGGCTCGCCAGCCGCTCGCTTACATGCTCGACGAGGACTTCCGGCGCGGAGGCGCCCGCGGTCAGTCCCACGCGGCTCACGTTGACGAACCATTCGGGGTCCATCACGCTGGCGTCGTCAATCAGGCGCGCGGAAACGCCCGCGCGCTCGGCCACTTCCACAAGCCGGTTGGAGTTCGAGCTATTGGGCGAGCCGACAACGAGAATCAAATCGACATCGCGCGCGATGTGCTCAACCGCTTCCTGGCGGTTCTGCGTGGCGTAGCAAATGTCGTCTGACGCAGGCCCTTGAATGGTCGGGAAGCGCTCGCGCAAGCGGGCCACAATTTCCTGCGTGTCATACAAACTCAGCGTGGTCTGCGTGAGGAACGCGAGGCGGTTCGGGTCGGCCACTGTAAGCTGGTCAACGGCCTCGACGCTGTCCACGACAACGGTCTGGTCGGGCGCCTCGCCGGAGGTGCCCACAATTTCCTGGTGATCCCGGTGGCCGATCAGGATGATCTGGCGGCCATCGCGCGCGAAACGCAGCGCCTCGAGGTGAACCTTGGTGACGAGCGGGCAGGTCGCGTCAATCACGCGAAGCTCGCGCGTTTTGGCTTCTTCGCGGACGGTGGGCGGCACGCCGTGCGCGCTGAAGATGAGGACCGCGCCATTCGGCACTTCATTGACGGTTTCCACGAAGATCGCGCCGCGCTGGCGAAGCTGCTCGACAACGTAACGGTTGTGCACAATTTCGTGATGCACGTAAACCGGAGGGCCAAAGGCTTCGAGAGCCAATTCGACGATGTCCACGGCGCGAACGACGCCGGCGCAGAAGCCGCGAGGGCGGACGCGCAGGAGAACCTTGCCGTTGCCATTCGGCTTGGCGCCAAGGTTGGTAAGCTGGACTAACGGATCGCTCATCTGGATCGTTGCTCCATCCCGGGCTGCGGGACTGGCTCGTTATGAAACGGTCCCCGAAACAAGTCATGATACCGCATTTTGGGCAGGGACGTAATAGCCGATGGCCGGATTGGAGGTCGAGGGTCGAGGAATGAATTCTGATGCAAAGCCGCAGAGACGAAAAGGATTTGAGGAGGAAGTAGATCCGAAGCACTGGATTGATTTCGGCGAAGAAAAATAATCTTTTTCTGGAACGCTATGATTCTAAAGGACTTAGACAGGGGCGCTTTGCACGAGGTCTGGAAGTGACTGAATCTAATGGAGTTAGACAGGGGCGGATTTGTGTAAGGTTTTCCTGACAGTGTTGATTCTAAAGGACTTACACAGGGGCGCGATGGGGCGGAATGCCCAAAACCTTGTAAGAACATGAATCCAAAGGGTTTAGACAGGGGCGCGGAATGGGCGCCATGGCTATCTTGTTCCCAAGTGCTTGGAAATAAAAGAGTTACCAGGGGCGCGGTTGGGGCTTTTTTCCTAGGGTTTTGAAGCATAGCCATCTCGCAACGCGTGCCGGGGATTCGATCCATCGAATGCCGAAGGGCAGGCTGCGGACAAAGTTACCATATTGGATAATGATTGTCAATAGGTAAATTAATTCGAATGAAACAAAAATTGTGGAAGTTATTCGAATGGAATTAAAAAAGACACTATCAGGACAAAATTCCCCACCTTCCGCGCGCCGCAAAGGATGCGCCCCCGCGACAGAGGCGCGAGGGCCACAAGGTCTCGTCTCCAGCCGAGAGGCCTTGTGCCCTCTCGCCGCGTTAATCAGGCACTGAGAACATTTCCGATACGCCGGGTCTCCACCGCGAGGGGCGGCGCGTTGACTTGCCATTTGGCGCGGAATAAGATTCGCGGCAATGCCCGATTCTACTTCACTCTCCGGGCGAACGATCTCTCACTTCCGCATCATCGAGAAGTTGGGCGGCGGCGGGATGGGTGTGGTCTATAAGGCCGAGGATACCAAGCTCGGCCGGTTCGTGGCTCTCAAGTTCCTGCCTGACGAGGTGGCCAAAGACCCGCAAGCCCTGAGCCGTTTTCAGCGCGAAGCCAAGGCCGCTTCCGCGCTGAATCACCCGAACATCTGCACGATTCATGAGATTGATGAGCATAACGGGCGAGCATTCATCGCCATGGAGTTTCTGGACGGCGTGACGCTGAAGCATCTTATCGGCGGCCGCCCGGTGGAAACAGAGACTCTCCTCAACCTCGCCATTGAAATCGCCGACGCGCTCGACGCGGCCCATGGGGAAGGGATCGTCCACCGCGATATTAAGCCCGCCAATATTTTTGTCACGAAACGCGGCCACGCAAAGATTCTCGACTTCGGATTGGCGAAGCTGACTCCGAAGGGCGCAGCGAAGGCTTCGGAGGCCACGCTCACCGCGGATGCGATAGCGGGAGTGAGCGCGGAGCACCTGACCAGTCCGGGCGCGGCGCTGGGTACGGTGGCATACATGTCGCCGGAACAAGCGAGGGCCAAGGAACTGGACACACGCACTGATTTGTTCTCTTTCGGGGCGGTGTTGTACGAGATGACCACAGGGACGTTGCCCTTTCGGGGAGAAAGCTCGGGTGTCATCACCGACGGAATTCTGAATCGCACTCCGGTAGCACCGGTGCGGCTGAACCCGGATATCCCTCCAAAGCTCGAAGACATCATCAACAGGGCGCTGGAGAAAGATCGCAACCTGCGTTATCAGCATGCCTCTGACATCAGAGCAGAACTGCAGCGTCTGAAGCGCGACTCGACTTCGGGCGTTCTAAGCGGCTCCCACGCTCCGCCATCGGCCTCGACCGTGGCGCTGTCCGCGTCCGGCAATTCGGGAACTGCTGCGTTGCCGGTTGCGCAAGTGCAGCCGGCGCATCCATCCGGCAGTTCTGTCGTCGAAGCGGCGAAGCAGCACAAATTGGGCCTCACAGCAGGGGTCGCTATTGCGGTCATTGTGCTGGCCACGGCGGGCTACGGCGTGTACTCCATATTCACCGCCAAAGCCGCCATCCCGTTCCAGAGTTTCAGCATCTCGCAAATCACGGACAACGGTAAATCACAATCCGCGGCCATTTCGCCCGATGGAAAATATATACTGAGCGAAGTGGTTGACGCCGGAAAGGCCAGCCTCTGGCTGCGGCACGTTTCGACGAACAGCGACACGGAAATCATCGCGCCCGCGGAAGCCGCCTATTCAAATTTCGAGTTTTCCCCGGACGGAGATTATTTCTATTTCAACAAGTCGAGGACCTCTACGCGAGACTTAAACGACCTCTACCGCGCACCGGTGCTGGGTGGCAACCCGCAGCTCATTGTGCGCGACATTGATACGGGCGCAACGTTTTCGGCAGATGGCAAACGCATTGCGTATGAACGCGATAACGACCCTGAAATCGGCAAGGTCCAGATCCTCGTGGCCAATGCAGATGGATCGGATGAGAAAATGATCGCCGGGGGTCCCTCCGCTTCCGGGCACTTTTTCCTCGCCTGGTCGCCAGACGGCAAGCGGATCGCCTTGACGGATTCGTTCGGTGGCGCCCCGGGTCCAATCCAACTGATGGATGTTGCTTCGGGCAAGACACAGGATTTCGCCGGGATGAAGGGCTTCGTATTTTTCAGCTCAGTGTGGCTGCCGGATGGGCGTGGCCTTCTCGTCGAGTATGAAAATCCGAGCGCGGGCGTGAACCGCACTCAAATCGGATTTGTTTCCTACCCGGGCGGTCAGTTCCATACGATCACGAAGGACACGAACAATTACGGGTCATTGACGCTCTCGGCAGACGCGAAAATCCTGGTTACGGTTCAGTCGAAACTCTTGTACACCTTGTATGCGATTCCGGCGGCGGGGACGGGAGCGAATCCTCCCAATCCTGCCATTCCGCAGCAACAGAAGGGGTCGATGAGCTTCAGTTGGGCCGGCAATGATGGATACTACGTTGGGCGAGACTCTCAACTCGTGCACGTTTCTTCCGACGGTAGTAACAAGACGACTCTCCTCAACAATGCCTCTGTCGACTCTGTCTCGGCGTGCCCGGACGGACGGACCTTGCTTCTCGCCCTGGTCGGCCAAGGAGGTGGAACCGCAACGAACATCTGGCGGGTAAACGTAGATGGCACGAACCTGAAGCAGCTCTCGAAGGGGCAAACTGATGTCGGCCCTGAATGTTCTCTGGACTCGAGGTGGGCCTACTATAAGGACATACACGCTGATCGCTTCGAACGCGTGCCCGTAAATGGCGGAACGCCCGAGCCTCTGCCCGGAACCTCAATTCCCCACGGCTACATCCTGACTAACGACCTTGACTTTTCCCCGGATGGCAAGTCGGTGGCATTCCTCTTCGAGCTAGGCGAAGTAAATCCCGTCCATAAGATTGCTGTGGTTCCGCTCGACGCCGGACCGCAGCCGCAGGTTCGCATGCTCGATCCTCATCCCGCCGTTTCGGCTGCCGTGAGATTTACCCCCGACGGAAAAGCCTTCGTATATCCGATTACCCAGAACGGCGTGGGCAATCTTTGGTTGCAGCCGCTCGACGGTTCCCCCGGCCGTCAGATCACCAATTTCAAGACCGATGAGATTTGGTCGGTCCGGTCGTCGCCCGACGGCAAGAACCTCGCCGTGGTCAGCGTCCGCACGGAAGCTGACGTAGTGCTCCTGCGCGAGTCCGGCACCTCGACGCAGTGACGTGTCGGGCGATTCAGCATGCGATAATGGGGGAGGACCTCCCTAATGATCACGAGCTGGCCGGGTGATTCCGCGTCAAAGCCTTTCCGGGTGTGACGCTTTCAACGAGCGTTGACTGCCTACCGGCAGGCAGGCTGCCCGCAGTGCTACATAAACCATGACAGTACCAATCCGGCTTGTCCCAAATGCAACAGCGAAAGCGTGCTATAGTGCTGCGTTGGTATCGTACTCGTTTCATACTCAGGGTGGGGACGACCGTGGCCCCTCAGACCTACTCGCTTACTAATCAGTCCGCGCGATGGATTTGGCGCAGCGCGGGTGGGTCAGTCCTGGCAGCGGTTGTGGGCATTTCGGCGATTCTTCTTGCACAGGCCCCGGGCGCCGATGAAGTGAGAGTCAGCAGCCGTCCCTACTTGCCGCCGCCGGGGCACAGCGTGCGCGTGCAAACGAACCTGGTGGAAGTCGGGGTCGTTGTGCGCGACGCCAGCGGGAGGCCCGTCGCGGGCCTCAAATCGGAAGATTTCGAGATTTTCGACGAGGGCAAGCCGCGAACGATCGCTTCGTTTTCGGTCGAGACTTCCACTCATACGCGCGCGGCCGTGAGCGCGCCGGGGCCGCCCGGGCTGCCCGGCGGAACTCCCGCTGGAACCTCCGGCGACACCGCTGCGCGGCCCGTTCCACCTCCGTCGGCGGGTTCTCCGCGCTTCGTCGCACTCTACTTCGACGATATCCATACGATCCCGGGCGATTTGAGGCACGCGCAACTTGCGGCCCAACGCTTTGTCAGGGAAGCCCTGCAGCCGGACGACCGCGTGGCGATTTTCACAACCTCCTCGGCACAGTCCCTCGATTTCACAAACAATGTGCCGAAGCTGCTCGAGACGATTGGGAAACTGACCTCTCATCCCCGCATCGTCGAGAGCGGCATGGCCACGTGCCCACGCATCTCGCCCTATCAGGCTTATCTGATCGTCGAGCGCTATGATAAGCAAGCCTTTGACTCCGCGTGGCATGAATCGGTCATATGCAATTGCCCAGCAGATGCCTCCATGAACCCTTACGCTAGCACGTACAAGATGGGCCTGGAACTCCATTGCCCGGACCAGCAGCTGATTAGCGTCAAGGCGCAGGCCGTGCAAACCTGGAACCAGGCGAGGAGTGTCTCACAAAGTACCCTGGCCACAATCGAAGGCGTGGTGGACTACCTGGCGAAGATGCCGGGCAGCCACATGCTCCTCGTGACCTCGCCGGGTTTCCTTGCGGGAACGCTCGAATCGGAACAAGACAAGATTATCGCGAAGGCGCTCCACGCCGGGGTGGTGATCAACGCGCTTGACGCCAAAGGCCTCTATGCGGAAGCACCGGGAAGGCCCATCGACGAGTTGCTTTCCACAACAAATTCCCTCCCGGCCGATATCGTCGTGTTTGAGTCGATTGCCGTCGGGAGCCGGCTCGTCGAATTAGACGCACCCATGGCCAACTTCACCCAGAGTACCGGCGGGCTATTCTTCCACAACAACAACGACCTCGATTACGGCTTCTACCTGCTGGGAGTCGTCCCGGAAGTTTCCTATGTTCTCGGCTTTTACCCGGACGCCTCCGCGTTCAACGGCAAGTATCACAAGTTGAGAGTTCGATTGACCGGCAAATCAAACTCCGCGGTGCAGGCGCGGAGAGGTTATTTTGCCCCCACCAGCGAAGAGGCCGGGCGGCCGGCTCCTCAGTCGAAGTTCGACCAGGAGGTTTTTGCCAGTGATACGCTTGCGAACATCCCGGTCAGCGTCACGCAGCAACCCGGCCGCTCCAAGACCGGCGAGCCAATTCTCTGGGTCGAAGTGCACGTGGACTTGCGCGGTCTCCCCTTCCAGCAGCAGCGCGACCGGCATGTGCAGAAACTCACCTTCGTGCTGGCGCTCTTCGACTCAAAGGGTGGATTTGTGGCCGGCAAAGAAGGAGAAATGAAACTGGCGTTGAAGGAGAACTCTTTTTCGCAATTCTCCGAGAAGGGAATCGACGCCAAGATGTTCCTGGACGCGCCGCCGGGCACATACCAATTGCGCACCGTCGTACAGGAAGCGGTAAAAGGAAGCATGGCTGCCGCGACCCGCTCCGCTGAGATTCGCTGAACATCCATCTGAACATCCATCTGAACACCCAGCTGAAAACCCGGCTGAACATCTAGCTGAACACCTATCTGAACACCCAGCTGAACATCTATCTGAACGCCCGGTAGTCCAGGCTGTGGCGCGCAAAAACTTCGTCGGGGCAGGCTGCGAAGGAGCTCGCCCGCCGCGGCGGACCAAGGATGCGCCACCTGGAAAGCCTTAAAGGCTGAGCCACCCGTGCCAGTCCGTTCAAAGGAAAGAAGAACTCCACCGAAGAGGTAGAAATACTGATGCGCTCGCTGAAAGTAGCCCGCTACCGACGAGTACGAGGAATTGACGCGAGCGCGGGCAAAGCGTTAGGATGCGGAGTCCCCAGGAGAACCCCGGAACGATGGCCGGCCAGAAAGTCTCTCACTATCAGGTATTGGAAAGGCTGGGCGGCGGCGGGATGGGTGTGGTGTACCGCGCCGAAGACACGCGGCTGCACCGCAATGTAGCCCTGAAGTTCCTCCCTGAAGAGGCACCCAGCGACCGCCAGGCGCTTGAAAGATTCCAGCGCGAGGCGCGCGCCGCCTCCGCGCTGAACCATCCGAATATCTGCACGATCTACGATATAGACGAGGACGATGGGCGCCCGTTCATCGTGATGGAGTTGCTGGAGGGTGAGACGCTGAAGGATCTGATCAGCGGCAAGCCCCTGGGCACGGAGCAGACGCTCGACATGGGCCTGCAGATCATCGACGCGCTGGAAGCGGCCCATGCGAAAGGAATCGTCCACCGGGATATCAAGCCCGCGAATATCTTCATCACGCCACGGGGCCAGGCGAAAATCCTGGATTTTGGGCTGGCGAAACTCGCGCCACGCAGACAAGCGGTGGGCGAAACCGTGGGAGTGAGCATGCAAGCGACCGCCGTGGCGATTGCGGTGGCGGACAACCTAACTTCCCCGGGGACGTCGCTGGGCACAATCGCCTACATGTCTCCGGAACAGGCGCGGGGCGAGGAAGTGGATGCGCGGACGGACCTGTTTTCGTTTGGAGCGGTGCTCTACGAAATGACGACGGGGCAGCAGGCCTTCTCGGGGAATACCTCGGCGGTAGTCTTCGACGCCATCCTGAACCGCACGCCGCCTTCCCCGGTGCGGCTCAACCCGAAAGTGCCCGCGGAGCTGGCGCAAATCATCAGCAAGATGCTGGAGAAAGATCCGCGGGCGCGCTACCAGGCGGCGTCCAGCGTGCGCGCGGACCTGCTACGGCTGAAGCGCAATTCGGACTCGGGGCGCGCCGTGGCGGGAGCAGGCCCGGCGGAAAAATCGGTGGCCATGCTCTATTTCGAGAACCTGAGCGGGGCGAAAGAGGATGAGTATTTCCGCGACGGCATGACCGAGGATGTGATCACAGAACTCTCAAAGATCAAGGAGCTGCGCGTGTTTCCGCGCGCGGCAGTGCTGGCCTACCGAGACAAACCGGTAACCGGGCCGCAGGTGGGGCAGGAGCTAAACGCGACGTACGTGCTGACGGGTTCACTGCGCCGCGCCGGGAACCGCCTGCGCATCACGGCGCAACTGGTGGAAACGCGCACGGGGCATTCCGCGTGGGCCGAACGCTACGACCGGGAACTGAAGGACGTATTCGAAGTGCAGGACGAGATCGCCCGGAGCATTACGCAGGCGCTGCGCATCACCCTGACGCCGCAGGAAGAAAAAGCCATTGCCGGAAAGCCGACGGAAAACGCACAGGCCTACGATTACTTTTTGCGCGCGCGCAGCCATGCGCGGCGAGAAACGCGCACCGATCTGGAATTCGCGCTACAACTCTACGATCACGCCATCCTGGCGGACCCGAGCTTCGCGCTGGCATACGCCGGAACGGCCAACGCGTGCGCCACGGTATACGAGTGGCACGAGAATAAAGAACTTTGGGTGGAGCGCGGAATGGCGGCGTGCGAGAAGGCCCTGAAACTTCAGCCGCGACTTCCCGAGGCGCTGGTGGCGCGCGCGCGCATCCTCTACGCGCAGAAAAAATACGATGAGGCTATCCAATTGGCGCGGCAGGCCATTGAACGCAAGGGGGATTGTCCCGGCGCGTATAACGTTCTTGCCCGATCGTTATTCGTGACCGACCGCTGGCAGGAGGTGGCAGACCTGGCCCACCAAGCTATCGAGGCCAACGGCGAGGACTACAACATGTACATCCCCCTGACCAACGCGTTTGACCGGCTGGGGCAGATAGAACTTTCCAAGAAGATCATGCGACAGATGATTCGAATGCTCCAGCAACAAATCGAATTGGTACCCGAGGACGTCCGCGCGAGAATCCTGCTTGCGAACGCTTTTGCCGGCTTCGGAGAAGAGGAGCCCGCCGTCCGCGAACTTCAGATCGCCGTGGCGCTGCGGCCCAACGATTCCAACATCCTCTACAACGCCGCTTGCACCTACGGGCTCTTCCAGAAGAAGGCGGAGGCGCTCGAGATGCTCCACAGGGCCATCGCCGCCGGATACCACAATTTTGATTGGATCACACGCGACTCGGACCTCGCTTGCCTTCGGGACGATGCGGAATTCAAACGGATCATCGAAGAGGCCCAGCGCAAGGCCTAGCCGCGCACTCCTGCAGAGCGGCGCCTCTTCTAGGTGGGGGCGCGGTTCAAAAACTTCGGAATTGGGCTGGAAAGCGTTGAAAACATTCGCGGTATATCCAAATCACAGGGAAGCAAATATTCAAATGTTTTTGGACGCGAGAGAGAGTGCCGGTTGCCCCTCAATGGGAGCATTTGTGGGGACTTTGACCGAGGGAAATACAAACTGAAAGACCCCCATGGTTTGACAGGCTCACCACAGGCTGTTCGCCCATTCGGGCGGGGGCCGGGCAAAAAGGAGAAGCAAAGACATGATGATAATGATTATTCTGCCGGTATTTATCATCATCGCGCTAGTGGCGAGTCTTCCCGTTTGGCGGCATAGCAAGAATTGGGGGTTCCGCCCCATCGGCGCCATAAGCTTGATTATCCTGATAATCTTGTTTTTATTTTGGATGGGCCGCTCGTGGCACCGGTAGAGGACAGCGGGTGCAAACCGTTTCTTAAGCTTTCAGGCCGGAAAAGTTCTCGGGCCGTTGTAGCGGAGACGGAGGAAAGCGTGGTACGGCAGAGCGTAGTGTATGCTGATCAATGTAAACCACGGCGCAGATTCCGGCGTATAGCTGACGCTACCGTATGCTGTCGGCCGGTCGATCCCGGGCTTGGTGGACTCTCCTAAAACCTGTAAGGAAATCGTTCGGAAGTCCTCATCGATGAGCCGATTTTTGAGGAGTTCGCCGTAAAGAGTCGGCCCGCCTTCACAAAGCAGCGTGCGGATGCCATGTTCGCAGCGCAGCAGTTGTACCGCGGCCGCAAGATCGATGCGCGTGCCTTCGCCTACGGAGACGATCTTCAGCGTTTCCTTCCGTTCGAGCGTCTTGAAGCGAGACCGGAGATTTTTTTCTCCCTCTGGAGATGCAAGGATCCAGGGTTCGACGCGCGGCGAACTGAAGAGACGGAGGCTGAGATCGATGTCCCCAGAACCCGTGAGAATGATGATCTTCTGCCGTCCGAGACGTAGAGTTTCCCGCCGGTAGGTCTGCAACTGCTCGTCATCGATGCCGAAGTCCCAACCGCGACCGTCAGGGCCGGGCTCTTCGCGGAGCGTGCTTGCGCCGATCAACTGCGCATCGTGGTGCGCCCGCAAGAAATCCATCAGCCAGCGATCTTCCTTGCTCTGTGAAACTTCATTGCCTCCGGCGCGGCCCTTCAACTCCTTGAACGATGCCCTGCCGTCGAGTCCCATCACCAGGTTGGAGGTGATATACGGGCGAGCGGCATCGGCAGGCTCAGGAAAGCCAAACGGGCCGTGAAGCTGCTTAATGTCCGGCGGCAAGGGAAACGCGTCTTCGCTGGCGTTGTAACAAGCCCGCAGGTTCATCGGCGGCTCCTGAGCAAGGCGGTTGACAGAGAAAACTGGAGGAAGTATCTTCTCACCCCAGCCTGGAGAAAAGACAAGCAAATCCATCAGGATTTTTAATGGCCTCGCCTCGTACTCGCGCAGTTGAAACCGCAGCGAAAAGTGGACGCGAGTTGCCCATCGGAACCGATGACTCCATCCGTCAGGCGGCTCTTTCCACCGCCTTGTCCTCGGTGTTTCGCGGAAGGTTTTGCGATGCGATCCTGCCGGGCCGGAAAACTACCACCTTCCAGAAGGAAGAGGTCATTTACGAGGTGGGAGACAAGGATCGCACATTCTTTTTTCTCCAGACCGGATATGTAAAGGTGGGAACGATTACATCGGATGGCCACGAACTGATCTACGACGTGCGCAAAGGGGGAGACGTCGTCGGCGAGCTGTGCGCTTCCGAGCCGCTCCGTCCGGACCGAGCAGTGGCGCTCGAGGAAACAGAGGCCATCCCGGTGCCATTTCAGGACGTGCTGGATGCCGTGGGAAAGCAACCTGTCCTGTTACAGCGGCTGGTGGAAGTTTTTTGCCAGGCGCTGAGCGAAGCGTATGCCCAGGTGAACACGCTGGCAGTGGACGACATCCCACATCGCCTTTGCAACGTGCTGCTGAAATTGGCGGCAAAGATAGGCAAGCGATCGGGAGACTTGGTCGAGATTTCCACGTATCTCACACAAGAAGAAATTGCGCAGATGGTGGCGTCACGCCGCGAGAGAGTCTCGACAGCGTTGAATTTCCTTCGCCGCAGAAGAATGATTGAGTACACGAATCACGGGCACCTGGTCCTGAATGTGAAGGCCCTTGAGAGCTATCCGGCTTCTTAGCTGACCAATTCAGACTCCCGCAAACGAAGTAGCCGCTTGTGTGTTACCGAGGGAACAGACTCGCCATGTAGAGAATGGTTGAATTGCCTCCTGTTCGACCTCATCCCGCTCGCTGGATGAGAATCCATGTCACATTCCGAAAGTGAATGAGGAGACTCTTCAATGAGGAAGACACTGGCTTTACTGATCGTCGCCGCTTGTGCTGTCGCATATTTTGTAGTCCAAACAACACGAAATAGCCTGGCGCAAACCCAGAAGGCGCCGCCTTCCGGCTTCGATGACGTGATCAGTAAACACGCCCATCAGATGATGCAGAACGGCGAGCATATTTTCCGCTATGACACTTTTGGAAGTGAGGCTTTCTGGGGAGATGCGTTGCACCTGCATCAAGCGATAGCGGGGCAGAAGAACGGCGGGGTCGGCGGGGGAGTCAGCCCCAAGGTCGCACTATCCGTCGGTCTGAAGGTGGACTCGGATGCTTTGCCGGAGGCACTGAAGCAGCAGCTCAAAGAAGGAAAAGTTGATTTGGACGATCCCGCGACGACTCTGGCGCTGCTTAAGCTCAATGCAGTCGTAGGCGTCACGGGCATCTTCGACAAGGCTGGCGCGATTCGCTCTATGGGCATTCAATGCGCCTTCTGCCATTCCACAGTGGATGACTCTTTTGCTCCCGGAATTGGAAGGCGTTTGGACGGGTGGGCCAACCGGGATCTGAACGTCGGCGCCATCGTTTCCCTTGCGCCTAATCCCAAGCCGTTCACGGACATGCTCGGCGTTGGCGTGGATACGTTGAAGAAAGTTCTTGCGAGTTGGGGCCCCGGCTGTTTTGACGCGGAGTTGGATAAAGATGGAAAAGCACTGCGGCCGGACGGCAAACGCGCTTGCACTCTGATTCCCCCGGCTTTTGGACTTGCCGGCGTGAATCTGCATACCTGGACGGGTTTCGGCTCCGTCACATACTGGAACGCGTATGTCGCCGCAACGGAGATGCACGGCTCAGGCACCTTCTACGATGCCAGGCTCAGCGATCCGAAGCAGTACCCAGTTGCTGCAAAAGACGGATCGTTCAACACGCGCGGCGTGCCGGACCGGGTGACAGCGAAGCTGGCCGCGCTTCATTTTTATCAATTGGCGATTCCCGCACCAAAACCAACGGACGGCAGTTTTGATAAAGCCCTCGCCTCTCAGGGAGAGACTATTTTTAATGGCAAGGGGAAATGCGCGGGCTGCCATGTCCCTCCGCTCTTTACGGAACCGGGAAACAATCTCCATACTCCAGCCGAGGTAGGCGTGGATTCCTTCCAGGCGGACCGCTCACCGACCCATATGTACCGCACCGCCCCGCTTGCCGGACTTTGGAGCCACGCCAGGGGCGGGTTCTATCACGACGGCCGGTTCGCGACTTTGAAGGATGTCGTCGAACACTACAATGGATTGAATCATCTTGGGCTGAGCGAATCGGAGAAGGCGGCATTGGTCGAATACCTGAAGTCGCTCTGATTGCAGTATTCTTGAGGATGAGACTGCTCAATTCGCGTCTCGCGATGCAGGGAGACTCTTCCCTCAACGAGGCCGCATGTCCAATCACCGGGTGAAATTGAAAAGGAAAGTAGAAGTCGCCGAAGGCACAATGGCCTTCTATTTTGAAAAGCCTGCCGGCTTTCAGTTCAAGCCGGGCCAGTTCGCGGATTTTACGCTGCTGAATCCGCCGGAGACGGATGCCGAGGGCAATATCCGGTCATTTTCCATCGCGAGCGCGCCGCACGAAGTGGACTTGATGTTCGCGACGCGGATGCGTGATACCGCGTTCAAACGTGTCCTGAAAACTATGCCGCTGGGGACGGAAATCACATTGGAAGGACCGTCCGGTTCCTTCACACTTCATGGTGATTCGTCGCGCCCCGCAGTCCTCCTGGCGGGCGGCATCGGAATCACGCCATTTCGCAGCATGGCTGTCAATGCGAGCACGAGCAGGCACGCGCACCGTCTGCTACTCCTCTATTCCAATCGCCGGCCCGAGGATGCGGCCTTCCTCAAGGAACTAGAAGGCATCGCGGCCAAGAACAAAAATTTTACGTTCATCGGAACCATGACCGAAATGGAGAAATCCAAGCTGAATTGGGCGGGGCGGACTGGGTTCATAGATAAACAGATGCTCTCCGAATGTTTGCGCGGTCTGAAGGGTTCAATCTGCTACTTGGCGGGCCCCCCTGCTATGGTATCGGCAATTGGCCACGCGCTTACGGATGCGGGGGTCAGTAAAGACGCGATTCGCGCTGAAGAGTTCACCGGTTACTAAACGGAAGTGGATTTACCTCAGCCGCTATGATTTGTTGGAACCGCAATCGTGGCGGCGGCAATCTTGAGGCCGAAAATTGCGACACAGGTCCATTCCCGAACGCAATTCCGGATGACAGCAACTGCTTCCCAAATACATCAAGTGAATCATCGACAAATTCTCAGGTAAGCTACTTTTTCAGGTAAGCTTTTCCGCGCGGCGGAAGGGCGGGGAAAACAATGCAACTGGCGGAACGAGTGGCGATTGTGACGGGCGGAGGGCGCGGGATCGGGCGAGCCATCGCGCGGAGGTTTGCGATGGAAGGCGCGCAAGTGGTGATAGCGGCGCGGACAGAAGAACAGCTCGCGCGGACGGTGAAAGAAATCCATGAGCACGATGGTGAGGCGGTCGCGGTGACGGCGGACGTGTCGCGCGAAGAGGATGCCGCGCGGATTGTAAGGATGGCGCGGGAAGTCTATGGCGGCGTGGACATTCTGGTGAA
The DNA here is from genome assembly GCA_963838945.1 of uncultured Acidobacteriota bacterium. GTDB lineage: Bacteria > Acidobacteriota > Terriglobia > Acidiferrales > UBA7541 > DASTCZ01. The sequence continues at coordinate 171,102 of CAWITC010000001.1, forward strand.
CAACGCGGGGATTTACGGGCCGGTTGCGCCCATTGAAGAGATTGCTCCCGCAGACTGGGACCGAGTGCTGGCCGTGCAATTGCGCGGCGCGTTTCTGATGACGCGCGCTGCGCTGCCGGAGATGTACGGGGGCGGCGGGGGCGCGATCGTCAATATATCGAGCGTGGCGGCGCGGATGGCCTACACCTGGGGCGCGGCTTATGCGACGTCGAAGGCCGGGCTGCTCGGGCTGACGCGAACGACGGCGGCGGAAGGAGCGCAGCGCGGCGTGCGCGCGAATGCGATTTTGCCCGGGCCGGTGCCGGAGACGGAGATGTCACAGGAATTGGGGCGCGGGTTGGCGGCGCGCGCCGGCGGCAACGCCGAAGAAATGTTCAAAGCGTTCGTGCAGACCATACTGCAGGGACGGCCGCAGACAGCGGATGAAGTCGCCGCAGCGGCGTTGTTTCTTACGTCGGATCAGGCGAGCGCCATCACGGGGCAGGCGCTGAGCGTGGACGGCGGAATGTCTTTCTGCTGACCTCTTCAGCGAGCTCCATGCCGCGGCGCGCGACGGGCTCAGCGGCGGAGATGGTCGACTCGCCAGCGCGGCCCACCGCGTAAACGATGCCGGCGATGATGGCGACGACAAAGAAGAGTCCAGCGAACAGGACTAGCACCGCGAGCATCTCGCGGAAGTAATAAATCTGGAAAATCAGGAAAGCCACTCCTGCAAGCCAGAGCCACCTGGTCCAAGACTTCTTATGCGGGGCGCTGACTGACAACACTTCGTTTGGAACTGCTTCGGCGGGCTCTGTAGCGTCCGCACGGATTACATCCAACTGATCGTCACCCGGGGTCTCCACCAGTATCCCTCCACTCCAATTTATTCAACACTAATGAGATGCAAAGTATGCGCTCAATGATGCGTCGATGTTATTAGACTTCAGCGACATTCTATTCACAATGTTACAAAAGAATTGGTAGTACTGGGACTCCCTCCCCGGTTTCCCAATTTGGGAATGCCCTATTTGTGAGCAGAAACAACAATTTCTACTTTTTCGCGGCGATTGCGGATAGATCGCGCCAGCGACGGACGAGGCCGCTCCGGACAAGCCACGCAAGCGTTTCAGTGAAGAAATTCCCCGCGAAGTGCTGGATTTTCTCGACGGGCCAGGCGCGCATCGAGGCGTGGCGGATGAGGGCGGTGCGCTCGATTTCGTAGAGCTCGAAGCGCGGCGGCCGGTGGGTGAGCCAACGGATGTATCCGGACGTCCAGCGCAAAATGCCCTCTGCATCGCGGACTTGCTCGCGGTGGAGCGCGCCGCCGATAGGCGCGATGAAGGCGAAGATTAGGCATTCCGGGGCGGCAGGTTTCAAGTGCGGGTAGCTGCCAGGCTCGATGAGAAAGCCGACGAAAAAACCGAGAGTTCCATTCCCCCGAGCGTCAACGGCGCGGTGGGGTTTGAGTGAGAAAGAAAAACCGCGGAGACCGTTCGTGCACTTGGATTTAGCGCGGTAGCCGCGCAAATAAGGCTCTGCGAGCGGACGTATCCAATCGATGGCCAGGTCTTGGGGGAGCAGGGCTTCCGGCTTTGCGGCGCGCGCGCGGAGGCTCTTTTTGCGCGTGCTGGTCTTTCGCGAGGCAATCCTTCGCCGGCGAATACTTCGCGCCCTGCGCTTACTCCGGCTGCGGGAGCGGCGTGAAGGCGTCGACAAGATGCGGCTCAGCGCCCTTCAAAAGGGTAGCGGTCGGCCGATTGAACGGCGGCGGCGACGCGGCGGCGCATGCCAATCGTGTCCGCAGGAGCGCGCTTGGCAAAGCGCTTGAGCACGGCCATTTGCGTGGTGAGCATGTCGCCTTCGTGGACGGACGCGAGGGCGCGGCGGGCATCATGCTCGACGCGGTCCGCGGCGTCATGGATGAATGCGCGCGCGGCATCGAGCATGACGCTTGCGGCCTGCTCGCCGCGCGAAGCTGCGGCCTTTTGCGCGCGGAGCAGCGTCGATTCCATGGCGTAAATTTCCATGACAATGTTTGCAAGCGCGCCGACAAGTTCCTGCTCATCGCCCAGTTTTTCGCGGAATTTCTGCACGGCGCCGCCCGCGGCCTGCAGGAAGATCTTTTTCGAGTTGGCGACGATTTTCGCTTCCTCGGCGAGAGGACCGTCGCTCGATTCCTGCGCGGCCGGCCCGCTGAGAATTTCGTCGGCGAGCTTCATCGCCGCGGGAATCAGCGGAAGCGCGCCGGAGAGAGCGCGCTTCATCAGCATCTGGATGATGAGCATGCGGTTGATTTCGTTGGTGCCCTCAAAGATTCGGTTTACGCGGCTATCGCGATAAGCGCGGCAGACAGAGTAATCCTCGTGAAAGCCGTAGCCGCCGAAGATTTGCACGCCCTCGTCCACAACGTAGTCGAGCGTTTCACTGCCGTAAACCTTGGCAATCGAGCTTTCAATGGCGTATTCCTCGAGAACGCGCATCAGGTGCTGCGTTTTATCGCCGGCGCCCGCACCCGCGGTGAAGGCAGAATCAATCGTGCCCGCCGAGCGGTATACCATGGACTCCACCGCGAAGATTTGAATCGCCATTTCGGCGAGCTTTTCCTTCATGAGACCGAAATCGCCGATGGGCCGGCCAAAGGCCTTGCGCTCCTTGGCGTATTTCGAGGAGGTCGCGAGCGTGTGCTTCGAGCCGCCGATGCAGGAAGCGCCGAGCGTGAAGCGGCCGGAGTTGAGGATGTTGAACGCGACGATATGGCCGCGGCCGATTTCGTGCAGAAGATTTTCCTTCGGGACTTTGCAATTCTCCATGAAGATGGGAGTGGTCGAGCTGCCGTGAATGCCCATCTTGTGCTCTTCGTTGCCGGGGGTGAAGCCGGGGAAAGTGCGCTCGACGATGAAGGCGGAGAATTTTTCGCCGTCCACCTTGGCGAAAACGATATAGACATCCGCGAAACCGCCGTTGGTGATCCACATTTTCTGGCCGTTGAGGATCCAGTGTTTGCCGTCGGGCGAAAGCTCGGCGCGCGTGAGGGAGTTCTGCGCGTCGGAACCGGCCTGCGGCTCGGAGAGGCAGTAGGCGGCGATCCATTCGCCAGTGGCGAGTTTCGGGAGATACTTTTTCTTCTGATCTTCGGTGCCGAAGTAAACGATAGGCAGCGTGCCAATGCCAGTCTGGGCGCCGTGAGAGACAGCGTAGCCCGCGTAAACGGATAGCTTCTCCGTGAGCACGGTCGTGGAAATTTTGTCGAGACCCGCGCCGCCGTATTGTTCGGGGACGCCCGCGCCGAGGAGACCGAGTTCGCCGGCCTTTTTCAGGAGGTGGACCATCAGGCCGGGTTGCTTGGCTTCGAGTTCCTTTACGAGCGGAAGGACTTCCTTCATGACGAACTCTTCGGCGGTCTGCCCGATAAGGCGCTGATCGTCGGTGATGTCAGCGGGTGTGAAGACCTGCTCGGGGCTGGCCTTTTCGAGAAGAAATCCGCCGCCCTTGGCGATATTAACGGGGACCATTGTGGTTGCCATGGTGGGTCTCCTTAGTGGCGTAACTAAAGTCGCGTAACTACGGTAGCGATTCTAAGCTGATTCTGCACGCAGTGCAGTGACGCCGGACACAAAGAGACCGTTAGTTTGCCCCAGCTTCGGCGCGAATTCCAGCGATATAGTCGGGGGGCAGGCCGTGCTCGGCGGCGCCGTCGAGAATCGTTTGGAGATAGTGTGCCGCGGGACGCAGCCCCTTTTCCACTTTTGTGGCGATAAATGCCTGCGCGCCGATTTCGCGGCCGTCGGCGGCGGTGACTTGGACTTCGATGCGGCGGTAATGCACGGGCGCGCCCTCAAACCGGTCGAGATTGCGGTAAGCGGATTCGGGAATGCGATAAAGAACTCCGCGGACGCTTTTCCCGGGAGAGGGCTGAATATTCGCCGAGGCCGAGCCTCCGCGCACTTTCTTGTTGAAGCGCAGTTCGTACCCCTTGAGCTCACCGATGGTCTCTTCCAGCACTTGACCGGCGCGGGAGCGAAATTGCGCGCTGTTCAGGTTGCTGCCGTAAGCGAAATACCAGGATGTGTTCGGAGCCATTCGGAGTTTCAGACGCCGCGCAAACCAGCGCACGCTGTCTGAAGGATCTATATTACGCGCAACGACGCATAGGAGCAATGCGCAGGGGGAGGCAAAGACCGGGCGGGATGGTTACGAAAGACCGCGAAGTTCCGCGGATTTTGCGTGAGCGTGGATTCACTCGGTGACGCGCTCTTGTGGCTCACGATTGAAGGCGCGCCGCCAAATCACGAAGTCCAGTTGTGGCTATCGACTTACAATCTGCCGCAGGGTGAGGTGGAGGAATTTGGCAAGCGTTGGAATGCGCAACTCGAACGCATCTTCGGAAAAAGTTAAGAGATACGCTCAAAAATTCCCGCGGCGCCCATGCCGCCGCCGATGCACATGGTGACCAGGCCGTAGCGCCCATTGCGGCGCGCAAGTTCGCGCACAATTGTCGCGGTTACCTTCGCGCCGGTGCAGCCGAGCGGATGGCCGAGGGCGATGGCGCCGCCATTGGGATTGACGCGCGCGGGGTCGAGTCCCGCGAGCTTGATGACCGTAAGCGCCTGCGCGGCGAAGGCTTCATTCAATTCAATCACGTCAATCTGCTCGAGCTTTAGCCCCGCAAGCTTTAGCGCCTTGGGAATCGCAAAGACCGGGCCCACTCCCATTTCCTCCGGCGGGCAGCCGGCTACAGCGAAAGACACAAATCGCGCCAGCGGCTTCACGCCCAACGCGCGCGCGCGCTCCGCGCTCATCACGACCGCCGCGGCAGCGCCGTCGCTCATTTGCGAGGAATTGCCCGCTGTCACGGTTCCCTTCGCGTGAAAGGCGGGCTTCAATTTTGCCAGCGCTTCGAGCGAGGTATCGGCGCGCGGGCCTTCATCGGTGTCAAACGTAAGCGTTGAAGTGGTCACCTTTGGCTTTGCAGCGCCGCCATTCGCGGCCACTGCGTTCGCAAAAACCGTATTCCGGACTTCAACCGGCACAATTTCATCCTTGAAATTTCCCGCGGCAATCGCGGCGAGCGCCTTCTGGTGGCTTGCGTACGAAAACTGGTCCGACTGCTCGCGCGTGATGCCGTATTTGCGCGCAAGGTTCTCGGCCGTGAGACCCATGGCGAGGTAGGCGTCCGGGTAGTGATCCACCAGCCAGGGATTCGGCGAGACTTTGTTGCCGCCCATGGGCACCATGCTCATGGATTCGGCGCCACCCGCGACCATGACCTCTGGGCCGCCCGAAGCGACGCGCTCGGCGGCGATAGCGATGGCCTGCAAGCCCGAGGAGCAAAAACGGTTGATGGTCATCGCAGAAACTTCCACGGGCAGGCCCGCGCGAAGCGAGGCGATGCGCGCGACATTCATTCCCTGCTCGGCTTCGGGCATGGCGCATCCGAGGATGACGTCATCTATTTCGCGCGCGTCAAGGCCCTGCACGCGTGCAATCGCTTCGTGAATGACGATGGCGGCGAGGTCATCGGGCCGCGTTGCTTGAAGAGTTCCTTTAAAGGCTTTGCCGACCGCCGTCCGGACGGAGCTTGCAATCACCGCTTCACGCATGGGTCACCTCGATGGGTCTCGCGCGCCCGCCCGCAATTCACGGCAGGTGAATGCGCATGCATTCGCTAATCTTCTCACGAATGATTGGATGTGGGAATCAGCCTTGCGGATACGTCGCCGCAACGCGTCGGGACTTGCGCAAATAAGCGTGCCAGGTGACGAACCCGGCCGTAAAGATAACAATCCAGATGACGGAGGCCGTGTCTTCATTATTGGCCTGTTCCGGCGGCGCCAAAAACACGAATGGAAAGATATTGAGCAGAAAAACGGCCGGGATAGCGCCGAACAAGAAGTACATCTTTGCGCGTCGGACAGCCCCGGGCTGAATTCTCCAAAGAGCGATCCCGGAAATCAGCGCCCTCACCGTGGAAGCAATGAGCACAAACGCGTCCACCATGGCAAAACGCAGCGTGGTCCGGATTCAATAATCCGCAACTTCCGCAATTCATATCCGCCGCTTTCAACGACCAAGAGACGCGATACTGCCAAACGCTCCCGCATGCGACAACCGCGCCCAGAAAAAATGAAGAGGCTTCCGCAGTGGAAGCCTCTCTTGAAAAACTCATTGCGAGAAAACCAATTGCTACGGCCGCTTGCGATATTCCTCGTAAAGTTGGCGGTGACGGTTGTCCGTGCTCGTTTGGACGCCACGGATGAAAAGGTAGCGCACCTCGGTAGTCAGCTCGAGCGGATCGCCGTTCGTGATGATAAGGTTCGCCATCTTGCCGACTTCAATTGTGCCCAGCTCTTTGCTTACGCCGAAAATCTCCGCCGGGTAGATGGTCAAGGCCTTGAGCGCTTCGTCATGCGGAAGTCCGTAGGCCACGGAGTTGCCCGCCTGCTGCGAAAGCCGGCGCGCGAATTCATTGCCGTAGCTTCCGAAGGCGATCTTTACGCCGGCCTTGGAAAGCTCTCCGGCCAGGGTCAGAGAAAGATCGTAAGGGTCGTCTTCGCTGCGCACTAGAGTCAGGGTTGGCCGCAACACGACAGGAATGTTTTTTTCTTTCAGCAATTCTTTCACTTCGCCCGCGGCCGTGCCCGTGGCGAGAATCATTTTCAATTTCTGCTTATCGCAAAACGCCACGGCTTCGCGGATTTGGTTCGCCTGATTGGCCATCACCAGAAGCGGCATGTCGCCTTTAATTACCGGAACAAGCGCTTCGAGCTTGAGGTCGCGCTCGAAGTTCGCTTTGTTCTGCATTGCTTGCGAATAGTGCCGCGCGCGGTCGAGCCATTCAGCCAGCTCCGCGACACGCCGGTCGTATTCCGTCCGCGTGCCGCCGCCTTGCGCGGCTGCGCCGCCACGCCCTCCGCCTCCGCCACCGCCCGGCAGCACGGGCCAGTTGACGACCATCGCGGCCGAACGCCGGATTTGCATCTCGTCCATCGTCCAGCCCGCCAGGTTGAAAATAGACGCCTGGCCGGGGATCACCGACCCGCCGCCGCGGCCGCCCCCCATCGCGCCGATGACGTGCGTGATGCCTTCCGCCCGCGTTACAGGAATGTGCGCGCTCGCGGGGTTGACGGCCGACGCTGAAACAAGCTGCGGGTTGTACTCGCCAAGCTCGCTCGTGTCCACAGAGGCGTCCACCGCGCCGATCTCGCTCATGCCCAACTCTGTCTCCGCGTTGAACATGCCTGGATAGACTTCGAGGCCCCGCGCGTCAATCACTTTCGCACCGGAAGGAATCACGGCGCCCTTGCCCACGGCCGTAATCTTGCCGTCGCGAATGATAATCGTGGCGCCTTCCATCGGCGGCCCGGAAATCGGAAATACCTTCGCGCCAGTGATGGCGTAAGACTGCTGCGCTTGTGCCGCGGGCGCTCCCGCGAAACCCGCCGCCAAGAGGCCAATTGCGGTAATGAGGATTGGTATGCGTATAAGTTTCATGGCGGCTATTCCTCCCAGTTATCAATCGTGCTGCCCGGACCGCGGCCCGGACCCTGCGGCTGGCCGCCGCGTCCGCCACGGCCTCCGGCGGACGCCTGGCGTTCCTTTTCGAGAAGCGCCTGCTTTTCCTTGGCGAGATCGGCGCGCATGGCGATGTCCTTCTGGCGGTCGAAATACACTTTGCCGTCGATGATCGTTTTCTGGACGACCGCGTAAATGCTCAACGGATCGTGGTTGTAGATTGCGAGATCAGCGTCCTTGCCGACTTCGATCGAGCCGACGCGGCCCTCAATCCCGAGTTGGATCGCCGGGTTGATGGTAAAAAGCTTCATGGCCTCGTCGTGCGACATTCCACCATACTTGATGCCCTTGGCCGCTTCTTGATTGAGGTGCGTCGCTTCTTCCGCGTCATCCGAATTGACCGAGACGATGACGCCCTTTTGAGCCATCAGCGCCATGTTGTATGGAATCGCATCGTAGGCCTCGAGCTTGTAGGACCACCAATCGGAAAACGTCGAAGCGCCCACGCCGTAGGCCGCCAGCTCCTTTGCGATTTTGTAGCCCTCCAAAACGTGCTGGAGGGTGCGCACCTTGAAACCAAATTCGTTCGAGACGCGCAGCAGCATCAGGATTTCGTCGGCGCGGTAGCAGTGCGAGTGAACGTACCGCTTGCCCTCGAGCACCTCGACGAGCGGATCGAGCCGAAGGTCGCGGCGCGGCGGAATCAGATTCGTTTCGCCCGCGCCCTTGCGACGGTTGTAGTCATCCCACTGCTTCTTGTATTCGACCGCTTCCTTGAAAGATTCGCGGATAACGTCTTCCACGCCCTGTCGCGTCGCGGGATAGCGGCGCACCTGCCCGGGAAGAATCGTTGAGTTCGAGCGCTTCGGATTCTCGCCGAGCGCGAACTTAATGCCGGGCATCGCGCCTTCAAATACCAATTTGTCCGCGGGCAGGCCCCAGCGCAGCTTGATGACAATCGTCTGGCCGCCGATGGCATTCGCGCTGCCGTGAAGAATATTCGCGGCCGTCACTCCGCCGGCGAGGTCGCGGTAGATGTCCGGATCCTCCGGATTCAGCACGTCGAGAATATTCGCCATCGAGGAATCGGAGACGCTTCCTTCGTTCACGCCGCCTTCAATCGCAATGTGCGAGTGGCAATCAATGGTTCCCGGCGCGACGAACATTCCCGTGCCGTCAATCACCGTCGCGCCCGCGGGCGCCTGCACGTTCGCGCCGACTCCGGCGATCTTGCCATTGCGAATCAGCACGGAGCCATTCTGAATCGTGCCTTTTGTCACGGTGAGGATCGTGGCGTTTTTAATTACCAACATTTCTGAGCCGCCCTGCGCTTGCGAAGGCCGCGAGCAAACCGCAATCGCCGCGATTGCCACGAGAGCGACCGCTGCGCATAGTGCCAATTTGTTTTTATTTGCGAGTTTCATTGCCGCACCTCCTCGCCGCCGGCGTTCGGCTTTCTTCCGGTGAACTCGAGCGTGTAACCGCTGACGTCAATCGTGCCGCTCATCTGATTGCCGGTCACGGTTCCCCTGAAGTCAACCGGGGTGTCCGCGCCCTCGATTTGCATGACGATGCTGAACTGAAAGCTATTACCTGTGAGCCGCCCTCGAGTCAGTTGGGCCGTGCCCATGTGTGAGCTGACCGACCCACTCAGGCTACCGTCCTGCGCCATTTGAAGAGTTGCGGTTGCAGAGTCCGGCCCCTCCTCCGTCTGGAACGAGAGCGTCCATGTACCCGTCAAGTCCGCACCGGGTTCGCCTGCGCCTCTTCCGCCGCGGCCTCCTTCCGGTGTTTCCACGACGGGCGGTGGAATGTAGAGCTTGCCGTCCACGAAAACATATTTAACGATCGTACGGTCAGCGAAGATGTCGACGTCAGTGACGACGAGGTTTGCAATTTTCCCCGGCTCGATGCTGCCCAGCCGGTCGGAAACACCGAGTATTTCCGCCGCGCCGAGAGTCAGTGCGCGAAGCGCCGCGTCTGCCGGCAGCCCGGCCGAAATGGATTTCCCGACGTTTCGCAAAGTGTCCTTTGGATTCGCCATACCCCCTGACATGAACGCGATCTTCACACCGGCCTTATTGAGAGCCGCCGGCGTGGAAGGCGCGCGATCCCGGAAACGAAGTGTGCGCAACGTATCGGTGTCTTCTCCTCCGCCGCGTCCGCCGCCTCCCCCGCGTCCACCCGCGCCGCCCGAGGCAGGCACGGGCCAATTCACATTAATGAATACGGGAACATTCGCGCCCGCAATCGCCTCCGGCACAAGATAGCCCTGCTGCGCACCACTGAGCGCCCAGCGCGCGCCGAGCATGGGGGCCATCCGGATCGCGCGAAGAATCTGCGTGTCTGTTTCCGCCGGCCAAATCACGAGTTCCTTATTTGCAAGCACGTGGCTGATAACGACGTCCGTGTGATCGTACGCAGGCCGTTCCCTGCCCTGCGGATGAGCCTCATATGCTCGCATTGCTTGCGTGTACCACTGCGCGTCAATAAACACCTGGCGGACATAGGAGAGCTGCCCCATCAATGCGCTCGGGAAGCCCTGATATTCGCCGCGTCCGCCCTGCAGATTAATCGGAAGCGCCGCCGGCGTTTTCACGACCAGACTTTCCATACGCTCCGCGGTGCCGAGGTCCACGATGGCCGCCTGACCAGGGAAGTAGCCATTGCGCGGAATCACCATCGCGGTCGTGAAGCCGGCGTTGCGCCAGCTTTCAATTCGCGAGTCGTCTGAGTGCAACATGTCCGCGGCGTTTTCCCACGGAATTGTTGCCGGGCGATCCTCCGGCCCCATCGAAAGCGGCACATTCGCGCCCACCGCGCCACGCCCGCCGCCACCGCCAGCTCCTCCGCGCCCTCCGCCAGCGGCGGGCGCAGCAGCGGCGCCAAGGCCGACTTCGGTTCCCGCGTCAATCAGGCCTGGATAAACGGTCATCCCCGTGCCATCAATTACGCGCGCCTCAGGCGGCACGGTGACGTTCGCTCCCACGGCCTGAATCACTGCCGTGCGAAATGACAATCGTTCCGCTTGCAATCGGCGGCCCGGAAACAGGCACGATTCGGACGTTCTTGATGGCGAAGAATGGCGGCTCGTCGGCGCGCGCGTGATGCGAAGCAACAACCACGCACACAACCAGCGCGCACGCAACGGCCGCGAGCGCAGGCAGCATTCTGCGGACACTTCGAGCTTGCATAACAGTCTCCTTCGAGACTTGGCTTGAACAGACCAGTGCTAGGGCCTCGGTCTTACGTCTTGCAGACGCGGGATGCTATCCGGCAGTTTCAACACTGTCAAGCTTAGCGTGGGTACGGATAGCGCGCACAATTGCGAGTGTCTGCTACCGGGTGTAGTGGACGAAAAGAACTTGTGATTTCTTCACGCGAGCAAATGGCAGCAGCGTTTGGGGCGCAGACTCCTTTAATCAAAAAATCTAGATTATTGGCCTAGGTTGATTGAAGTATTCCCACCCAGCTTGTCTCCGGTGTTTTCATTGGTTTGCATTCTGTCTTCGGCAACCAGTCGATATACAATGCCCGTTCGGAGAGCGAATTCGCATACTGCCTTAGGGAAAACTCGAATGACCAGCGAGGGAGTTCATAAGAAGAGGGGCGGACCACGCAAGGGCGCGCGTGACGCGTCTGCTCTTCCCTTGCGTATGGGCCCATCCCGCAAAGAGCGAATGGCCTCAGGCAAAGTCCTCCGCGAAAAGGTTCCGCGCACTTCCCATGCAATTTGGACGGCTCCGCCTGCGCGCCGAGACCCCGTCGCGCAGTTGATGTCCACGGACAAGGGACGAGTGCCCGATCTCATCCCCATTCGTTATGGCCGCATGAGCCAATCGCCCTTCGCCTTTCTTCGCGGCGCCGCGGACGTGATGGCGCGCGACCTTGCCGGCACGCCCATCACCGGAATTCGTGTGCAGGCCGGCGGCGATTGCCACGTCTCGAACTTCGGGGGATTCGGCACACCCGAGCGCGAACTTTTCTTCGACATCAACGACTTCGACGAAACCTTACCCGCACCGTGGGAATGGGACGTCAAGCGTCTGGCGGCGAGCATCGTCGTCGCCAGGCGAGTCGCCGGCGCCGGGGAGAGACAATGCGCCGATTCCGCGCGAACCGCTGTCGAGTCCTACCGCACGCACATCCGCGAGTTCGCCGGGATGCGCGCGCTTGACGTCTGGTATTTTCATCTCGGCGCCGATGTTTTACTACGCTTGGCGACGGCGCGCTCCTCGAAGAAACGCTGGCGCCAGCGGGAAGAAAAAGCCCGCCGCGGGACCGCCGCACACTTCTTGCCGAAGCTCACGGAGCTTTTCCGCGAACAGCGCCGCATCGTGGATCGCCCGCCGCTTGTTTACCATCCACGACAGAGCGCAGTCATCGATGCCCACGTGCTCGAAACCTTCCAACTTTACCGGCAAACTCTTTCCGCAGAGCGGCGCGTGATTCTTGACCGCTACACCATTGTGGACGTGGCGCGAAAAGTCGTTGGTGTGGGGAGCGTTGGGACGCGCTGCTCCGTCGTTCTCCTCATGGCGGATGATGACGACCCTCTGTTCCTCCAGATCAAGGAGGCGCTCGTCTCGGTGCTCGAGCCGTATGCGGGGAAGAGCCGCTTTCTCAACCACGGCGAGCGCGTCGTCACCGGTCAGCGCATGTTGCAATCCGCGAGCGACCCTTTTCTCGGCTGGACGCGCGACGCCGATGGACATGACTTTTATTTCCGCCAGCTTCGCGACATGAAAATGGCCGTGGACCCCGTGCAACTTTCAAAAGAGGATTGGCCCGAATACGCCGCCATTTGCGGTTGGGCGCTGGCGCGAGCCCATGCACGCACAGGCGACGCCGCGAAAATCGCCGGCTATCTCGGCAAGAACGAAGTGTTCGACAATGCGATCACCAAATTCGCCGCCGCCTACGCCGACCAGACCGAGCGCGATTACGCCGCGCTTCTCAAAGCGATCCGCGCAGGCCGGATTCGCGCCGCCCGCGTGTGAAAACCGCTCTAAAGCATTGCAAAGCCCTCTTGCCGTTCGCCAAACACAAAAACGATTCACCCCTGAAATTAATAAGAAGAGCCACAGAAGACAGCCAAGAAACCCCGAACCGGGAACCACTGCGAGTTCAAAAGCCGCAAGACGCGGGCAGTCTTTCTGGCTATACTCTCGTCCACGGGAGGGGAAAATGAGGAGGAGAGTTTTTGCATTGTTATTTTGTTGCCTGGGAGTATGTCTCTGCATCTGGCCGGAGCCTGCCGCGGGACAAGCACGCATCACCAAAGCCCTACTTGGAACGGGAGCGACCGACAAATACGAAATTGTTAATCCCGCGACCGAGTTCTTGCCTGACACACCCAAGATCTATTGCGCCTGGACGGCGGAAGGGGTGAAAGCCGGCACGCCCGTGCGTGGGGTCTGGATCGCCGAGGATGTCGGAAATGTTGCGCCCGCGAATTACAAAATCGATGAAGCGACCCTGAACCTTCCGTTTGTGGACAAGGGGACCTTTTCCTTGTCAAAACCGAACAACGGCTTTCCAGTCGGCAAATACCGTCTCGAGATTTATCTGGGCAAGGACCTTGTAAAGACTGTTCGATTCACAGTCAAAGCGAAATAATCTGAGCCAAGACCTTAAGACATCTCCATGAGCTGGCCTTTGAGCGGAAAAGGCGGATCGGCGTCGGTCTTGTTGTCGACACACGGAATGAAAACTCCTTTCCTGGCGCGGCGCCCGCGTGTGAAGTCCACATTGGCTCTTTCGATTCACGCGCTTGCGGCATACCGTTTTTCGCGAGGCTTCCGCCCATGACCAAGAAACGCACCGGCGAACCCTGGATGCCCGCGGACGACTACGGCCGCTCGCTTCCCTCTTTCACCGTTAATCTGCTTGTCCGCGATATCGCGCGCTCGCTTCGCTTTTACACGCAGGTGCTAGGGGCAACGGTTCATTACACCGATCCCGATTTCGTCGCGCTAAGAGCCGGCGGCGTGGAATTCATGCTCCACGCCGACCACACCTACGATCACCATCCCTGGAACCCCGCACTTCTAAGCTCGGCGCAACGCGGACTGGGCGCCGAGTTTCGCCTTTTCCACGTGGACGCCGACAAAGTGGAAGCGGCCGCGCGCGCATTCGGCGCCACGATTCTTCAACCCGCGCAGGACAAACCTCACGGCTGGCGCGATGTGATCGTCGCCGACCCCGACGGCTACGCGTGGGCTGTGGGGATGCCCCTGCCCGCGTAGAGCCGGGATCCAGCCCGGCAAATTGAATTTTCTATCGTTGTCGCCAAGTCAAGAATCAAACTTGAATTCCAATTGACAATCCACCGGCGAGGTATAGACTCGCGCACGGGTCGCAGGCCCGCAGTAGAGATTTCACGAAACTTCACAGGAGAGACTACAAATGAAGAAACTTGCAGGGGCAGTTCTATTGGTGTGTGCATGTGTCGGGCTGGCCTTCGCCCAAACACAGGCGCCACCCGCCAAGACTCCGGCCAAAGGCCCGAGCATCTCGGAAACCGTTAAGCAACTTGAACACGATTGGACGGATGCGATGATGGCCGGCGATGCGGACAAACTCAGCCAGATCCTTGCTGACGATTGGGTCGGCATGGCGTTTGACGGGACGAAGGAAACGAAGCAAAGTACTTTGGCGGAACTGAAATCCGGTGACACGAAACTTACATCGTTCGATTTTGGGCCCATGAGCGTAATGGTGGTGGGATCAGTTGCCATAGTTCAGGGCAGCGACACAGAAAAAAGCACGACCAAGGGCAAGGATACCAGCGGAAAATACATGTGGATGGATGTGTTTGCTAAGCGCGGGGACAAGTGGGTCGCCGTTCGCTCACAAAACGCGATCCTGAAGTAAGGCCCCTCTAGAAGTTCGTCCAAAGCTCTGCAGCACTCTAATCGAAGGCCGGGCGGAGTCAATCCGCCCGGCTTTTTTTCTGCAAATTGCAATTAGCCTGGCGGGAATCCGCAAGTAAGTCCTAGTTTCTCAATGGCTTCCCGGTCTTGAGGGTGTGGGCGATGCGCTCCTGCGTCTTGCGTTCGCCGCAGAGTGAAACAAACGCTTCGCGCTCGAGGTCGAGCAGGTATTGTTCGCTGACCATCTGCGGCGCGGAGAGCGCGCCTCCCGCGAGCACATGCGCGAGCTTCCGCGCGACATGCGCGTCATATTCACTCGCGTAGCCGCCGCGCAGCATCATGTGGATCGCAAGCTTAGCTCCCGCTTCGAGTTGCTCGCCAAGAACGCGGATCTCAGCCCCAGCCGCGCCATCGGCCGCGCTCGCGGCGAGCGGCTTCCAGCCCGCGCGCACGAGAGCGAGCGCGGTGGCCTTTGCGTCGGCGACCAGCCGATCGCGGTTGAGCGAGACGAGATCGCTTGGGCGCAAGTAGCCAAGCCCGCGCGATTCTTCGGCGCTTGTGCCGACACGGGCCAAGGCGATGTTCTCAAAGATCGGCTTCATGGCGTGGAAGAGGTCGAGGTCTTCTCCGCCCGCGGCGTGTTCATTCGCGCGGATGACCATCTCTTTCGTGCCGCCGCCGCCGGGGATTAGTCCGACCCCCGTCTCGACGAGGCCGATGTAGGCCTCACTCGCCGCGTGGATGCGCGCGGCATGCAAACCGATTTCGCAGCCGCCGCCGATGGCCAGTCCCTGCGGCGCGGCGACCACCGGCCGCGGCGCATATTTGAGCGCCATCGTCGCGCCCTGAAATTGACGCACGGCGAGATCAATTTCGTCCCACTCTTCTTCCTGCGCGGCAACGAGAAGCAGCATGAGGTTCGCGCCGGCGGAAAAATTCGCGGCCTGGTTTGCGACGACCATCGCGTCGAAGCCGGATTGCAGGCGCTTCACGCCTGCGTGCAGCATGGCGACTATGTCGCCGCCGAGCGCGTTCATCTTTGTGTGGAATTCACAGCAGACGACGCCATCGCCGAGGTCAATGAGTGTCGCGCCGGAATTCTTCTCCACCACGGCGCCCGCCTCCTTAAGCGAGGAAAGGAGAATCAGTCCGGGCGGCTCCGCGACGGGCTTGTAGGAGCCGGCCGCGAGATCGAAGCACGACACCTTGCCGCGCTCGCGCCGGTAAAACGTCTTGCTTCCGGAGGCAAGCAGTTTCGTGACAATCGGCGGAAGCGATCCGCCTTCTTGCGTAAGTTTGCTTGCAACTGCTTCCACGCCGAGTGTGTCCCAAACCTCGAACGGGCCCATTTCCTGCGCGAAGCCCCAGCGCATCGCGCGGTCAATGTCCACGATGCTGTCGGCGATTTCGGGCACGCGCCGAGCGGCGTAAAGGCAGGCGCGCGAGAGCAAGCCCCAGAGAAACTTCTGTGCTTTGTCACCGGGCTGTCCTGCAAGAACGGGACCAAGGATCGCCTGCAGCCGCTCGCGCGTGTCGTCAATCGTGCGGCCCATTTCGATGCTCGAGAATCGCACCTTCTGCCGCGGGCGGTAATCCATCGTCTTAGGATCAAGCGTGAGGATTTCGCTTTCGCCGTCTTTCTTCACGCGCTGGTAAAATCCGCGGCCGGACTTTTCGCCGAGCCAGCCGCGCTTGACCATCTCATCGATAAACGGCGGTATGCGGTACGTCTCGAGCGACTCGTCGTTCGGCACATTGTCGTAGATGTTGCGCACGACGTGGACGAGAACGTCGAGGCCGACGATGTCCGCGGTGCGAAACGTCGCGGACTTCGGCCAGCCGAGCGCCGGGCCGGTGCAGGCGTCCACTTCTTCGATGGTCATGCCCAGCTCGGCCATCAATCGGAGGGAATTCATCACCGAAAATGTGCCGATGCGGTTGGCGATGAAATTCGGCGTATCCTTGGCGATGACGACGCCCTTGCCGAGCACCACATCGCAGAAGCTGGAGAGAGTCTCGACGACTGCAGGCAGAGTCTCCGTGCCGGGAATTACCTCGACGAGCTTCATGTATCGCGGCGGATTGAAAAAATGTGTGCCGGCCCAGTGGCGGCGGAAATCTTCGCCACGGCCTTCGGCGATGGCACTCACGGGCAGGCCGGAAGTATTCGTGGTCACGAACGTGCCGGGCTTGCGATGCCGTTCGACTTTTTCGAGCAGCGACCGCTTGATGTCCAGATTCTCGGAGACGACTTCGACGATCCAGTCGGCCTGGGCGCACCAGTCAAGGTTGTCCTCGAAATTGCCAATCTGGATTCGCTTCGACGTTTCAGCAGTGAAGAAGGCCGCGGGGCGCGATTTCAGCGCGGCGTCAACGCCGGCACGCGCGAATCGGTTGCGCACTTGCGAGCTTTGCAAGGTCAGGCCACGAGCTTTTTCGGCGGCGTTCAAATCCGGCGGCACGATGTCCAGCAGAAAAACGGAGACGCCGGCATTTGCCAAATGCGCGGCGATGCGGGCGCCCATGGTGCCCGCGCCGAGGACTGCGACTCTTTGAATTCGGTATTTCATTCCGCGGCCTTTCCGGCAACTTGCGAAGGGGTCGGAACCGGCGCAAAGCAGGTTACAGAAGCGACAAGACGGGGTCAACCTAAGCCCCAGACATCCCGCGGGGCGGTTACGCTTTCCAATATGGCAGGGAGAAGAAAGATTATGGGCGCCGTGCTCGGTTGGCTGACTGGAGGTGTGGGGCGCCTGCGCGATTTCGCCTATAGCGAGACCGATCAGAAGACGCCGATGCCGCGCGTGGGCCTGGCGCTTTCGGGCGGGTTTGCGCGAGGAATCGCGCACATCGGCGTTCTGCGCGTGCTCGAAGAGCACCACATCCCGGTTGACTTGATTGCCGGCACGAGCGTTGGCGCGTTGATTGGCGTGGCGTACTCATCCGGTACAACGCTCAATGAAATGGAGGAGCAAGCGAAAGTCACGCGCTTCGCGGATTTTGGACGGTGGACGCTTTCCCGGTTGGGGCTTGCCAGCAACCAAAAACTCGAAGAATTCCTTGCCCGATTTACCACCGCGAAGCGCTTTGAAGATTTGCGCATTCCGATGGTGATTGTGGCAACGGATCTAGGCGCGGGCAACACCGTTTACTTCACACAGGGCGACCTGGGAATCGCGGTGCGCGCGTCTTGCGCGTATCCGGGACTCTTCGTGCCGATTACCTTGAATGGCCGGTTCCTGATGGACGGATTCCTGACCGAGTCTGTCCCGGTGGAAGGGGCGCGTCGAGGGGGGGCCGATATCGTCATCGCCGTGAATCTTTCGAGCCGCATGGTGGAGGCGAAGCCCAAGAGCATGTTCGAGGTGATCGGCCGGGCATTCTCGATTGTGCAGCAGTCCACCGAGGTCACGTGGCGGCGCGGCGCGGATGTAGTGATCGAACCGCAGGTTATGCAGGTACTATGGGATGAGTTCAGCCGCACCCCGGAGCTGATTGCCGCGGGCGAATCGGCAGCACGGCTTGCGCTGCCCGCGATTCGCGCGGCGATCTCTTCCTTCAGCCGCCTAGAAGGAACAGCCAAACCGCCAGCCGACTAGCGGCTGCCGGGCGGAACAAGTTCATTCTCTCCCCAATTTCTCAACGATATCAATTCCTTCACGATGATGGAGACCGACCCACAGGGTCAAATTGTGCGAACTTCCACATGGATTGGCTTTCCGTTGCCCTTTCCGCGTTGTGTTAGCCACGCTTCGAGCGCCGCCGCGAGATGCGCGGGCGTAACTCGGAAACTGGCTTCGAGGCGGCCTTCGCCGGTGGGAAGCGTGTCGTCAAACTCGGCGTCGTTTGTGAAATTTCTCATGCAGAAGGCGTCAAGCCATTCGAGCGGGCAGGGTTTGCGCTCACCGCCAACAATGATTTCGACCGCGAGCTTTTGCGCGTACACGAGGCAATTATACACGCAGCGGCGTGAGCCAACTTCAGGCGAAGAGTGACAGGCGTCACAGACTCATATACCAACCAGAGGCATTCTCACGCCAGGCGGCTTGCCATGTAGTGCTTAGTGCCTTAGACTTTTTTGCGTTTGGCTGCGTGGCAGCCCGTACCCTCTCGCCTGGGAGGTCCTTCTCAGCCCGGCGATACTTGCAGGATTTGGCCCTGGAGGCTTGGTGTCCACACCGCTGGAGCAGTGGGTAGAGCAGGCCGCGCTGATGACGCGCCCAGAGCGCATCCTGTGGTGCGACGGCTCGGACGCCCAGCAGGGGGATTTCTTCAAGACAATGCTGGCAGAGGGCCGCACCGTGGCCCTGAATCCGCTGACCTATCCGAACTGCTACCTGCATCGCAGCGATCCCAGTGACGTCGCTCGCACCGAAAAAGTCACCTTTATCTGCACTTCAAAGAAAGAAGACGCCGGACCAACCAACAACTGGATGGCTCCCGCGGACGCGAAAGCGAAAATCGGCAAGCTGTTCGAGGGCTCGATGGCGGGGCGAACGATGTACGTGATCCCCTACATCATGGGCCCGGCGGATTCGCCCATCAGCCGGATCGGCGTGGAGGTAACGGACAGCGCGTACGTCGCGGCGAGCATGCGGATTATGACTCGCATGGGCCGCTCGGCGCGGGAGAAACTCGGCCGCTCGGATGACTTCGTGCCCGGGCTGCACTCGCTCGGCGACCTGAATCCGGAGCGCCGCTTCATCGCGCACTTCCCGGAAGAAAAATTGATTTGGAGCATTGGTTCCGGCTACGGCGGCAACGCGCTGCTCGGGAAAAAATGCTTCGCGCTGCGCATCGCGAGTTTTCTCGCGCGGCAGCAAGGCTGGATGGCCGAGCACATGCTCATTCTTGGGCTCGAAGACCCCAGCGGAAAGGTGACGTACATGGGCGCGGCATTCCCAAGCGCCTGCGGGAAAACGAACCTTGCGATGATGGTCTCGGCGCTCACAAACTTAGGCTACCGCGTTTGGACCGTGGGTGACGACATTGCCTGGATGCATATTCACGCGGACGGCTACCTGCACGCCATCAATCCCGAGGCGGGATTTTTCGGCGTGGCGCCCGGCACGGGAGAGAAAACCAACCCGAATGTGATGGTCGCGCTGCACAGGGATTCGATCTTCACGAACGTAGCAATGACGCCCGAGGGCGAGCCCTGGTGGGAAGGAATCGAGACCGACCCCCCACCGGGTTTGGTGGATTGGCAGGGGCGGGCGTGGTCTCCATCGCGCGGGCCGGCCGCTCAGCCGAATTCGCGATACACCGTGCCGGCGCAGCAATCCCCGAGCATTTCGCCCTGCTGGCAGGACCCACAGGGCGTGCCCATTTCCGTTTTTATTTTTGGGGGGCGCCGCGCCAGGCTTGCGCCGATTGTTTACGAGGCGTTCGACTGGCAGCACGGAGTTTTCGTGGGCGCGGGGATGGCGTCCGAGACAACGGCGGCGGCGACCGGCAAGGTCGGCGTGACGCGGCGCGACCCGATGGCGATGCTTCCCTTCTGCGGCTACCACATGGGCGATTATTTCCAGCATTGGCTGGACATGGGCAAGCGCATCCCGCATCCGCCCAAGGTGTTTCACGTGAATTGGTTCCGCAAGGGCGCGGACGGCAAGTTCTTGTGGCCCGGGTTCGGCGAAAATGTGCGCGTGCTGAAGTGGATTCTTGAACGCGCCGAAGGAAAGGCGGAGGCGCAGGAGACCCCGATTGGATTTGTGCCCACGCCGAGTTCACTCACTTTAGATGGTTTGGCGATTTCTCCCCAAACTATCAACGAGCTGCTCGAGGTGAACGCCTTCGACTGGGCCACAGAGCAGGAGGGAATTGGGACGTTCCTTGCGAAATTCGGCGACCGCCTGCCCACGGAGCTGCGGGAAGAGCAGGCCTCGCTTGCAAAGCGGCTTGGCGCGGTGCGCTCGGCTTCGCGTTCTAACTAAGTTTCCTGCATCTCCAAAGATCAGAGAATCTCGCTGATAGAAGCGTCGATCGCGACGTGCGTGTAAGGGAAACCGTTGATGGAGTATGACCCGGCCGCCGCAGCTCGGTTGGATGAACTGACGCCGCCCGCGCCAGCGCCCGCCGCGTTCGCGGCATTCGTGAAATGGAAGAATCGGCTGATGTGATAATCCTCATCGAAGACGCTGAAGGCGCGCTCGGTTTCTTCGCGCGAAAGTCCAAAGCGAGAAAGTTCAACGGCGTTGCCGAAATCTCCCGCCAGCGACTGATATTTATCGACGATATCGCGAAGCTGCATTAAAGTGGGTCGGACCGCGCGAATCCTGCGGTGCCTTCTCCTGCCGGATCCATTTTGGCGCAAAACGTGTCTGCCGCGCCATCGATTTCGGCGACGGCGGCGACAAAGGAAGCCACACGGTTTGAGATTCGCCGGGGATTCCCTGCCGATGCTATGATGTCTTGCTCTAGCATGCGCAGAATGCAAGCGTTCGCTTTAAGCGAACCTTTCAATCCATTCGACCGGGGGAATAAAAAATGGCGATTTTGGTGGGGCAGCCCGCTCCTGATTTCACTCTGAAGGACCAGAGCATGAAAGAAGTGAAGCTCGCGGACTTCCGTGGGAAGAGGAATGTCGTGATCGTGTTTTATCCGCTCGACTGGAGCCCTGTCTGCACAAACGAGCACGCCTGCTTCGTGAACGACATGAAGAAATTTGAATCGCTCGACGCGCAGGTGCTGGGACTAAGCGTGGATAGCGCGTGGTCGCACAAGGCCTTTGCGGAGAAAATGGGGATTCACTACCCGCTGCTCGCTGACTTTCACCCACGCGGCGCGGTGGCCGAGAAATTTGGCGTCTATCTTGCGGACAAGGGGATCACAGGCCGGGCCATCGCCATTATCAACAGGGGCGGCAACGTGGCGTGGTTCAAGAATTACGATATTCCCGTGGTGCCTGACTTGAATGAAGTCGGTCAGGCCCTGGCTCAGGTGAAATAGGCGGAACTATTCGGGACAAATCCAAAAAACTAGATCGGGTTCTGGTATTAACCTTCAATGCCAGATTGCCAATTCGGGAAAATATTCCTGGCCGGCAATTACACCAGCCACTTCTCCAGAGATTATTTGTTCCCTGACTTTTTCGGCGGCGCGCCGTGCGAAGGATGAGCGGGCGCCTTTGGCCCCAGCGTGCGCAGGAAATTCACGAGCTGCCAGCGCTGCTCGTCGGTCAACTCCTTCTTGAAAGAGGGCATCGGCTTGCGGCCCTCAGTCATCTTCCAGAAGATTTCGCCGTCGGTCATTTCGCTCATCATGTGCGCATCGGTGAATTGGGCGGGAGCGGGGTCGTACATCTCCGCTTCGGGGCCGTCGCCGGCTCCCTTGTCGCCGTGGCATTTGGCGCATTTGTCCATGAAGATGGCGCGGGCAGCGGCAAGATTTTCCGCGTTGGGAGCAACGGGATTCTTCATTTTTCTGGCTTCCGGCGAGGCCTGCCAATCCTTGTCTTGCGCCGAGGCCCATCCTGCGAGAAGCAGGCCGGCGGCCAGCGCCGTCCAAATGATTCCGTTTCTCTTCCAAGAATTTATGATATTCATGAGAGACTGAATTCCTCCTTTAAAGTAATTCGCCTCGCCCAGCTGAATGTCTATCATTACATAAGACGCGAAAAAACCGCGCGCCGTTATCCGGGATTAAGTTCCCATTTCTTCATGGATAAAGACGCAGCGCGGCAGGAATATTCCCGATTTGCACATGTCAGTGGAAAATAAGGAATAGCAGAAGGCCGTTGAGGGCGATGATGGCGGCCGCAGTCACCCAGGCCAGGGCCGTGACCCAGCGGCGATTGGTGAACTCGCCCATTTTCGCGCGGTCGCTGGTGAACTGCACGAGCGGAATAACGGCAAAAGGAAGTTGAAAGCTCAAAACCACCTGGCTGAGGATGAGCAGGCGCGTGACGGCGCCATCGCCCATTAGGCCAATTACGATCACGGCAGGGATGATTGCCAATCCGCGCGTGATTAGGCGCCGCAGCCAGGGCCGCAGCCGGAGATGCAGGAATCCTTCCATGACGATTTGTCCGGCGAGCGTCCCGGTGAGCGTCGAATTCTGGCCGGAACAAAGAAGCGCCACGGCGAACAACACGCTCGCGAAGCTCGCTCCGAGAACGGGCGTGAGCAACTGGTAGGCCTGCCCAATGTCGGCCACGTCTGTGAGTCCGTTGTGATGAAAGGCAGCCGCGCCCAGAACAAGAATGGCGGCGTTAATAAAGAGCGAGAAACCGAGCGCGAGCGTGGAATCGAGCGTGGCAAACCGGATCGCTTCACGCTTCAATTCCTTCTCGTACCCGAAGGCCCGCGTTTGCACGATGCTCGAATGCAGGTAGAGATTGTGCGGCATCACCGTCGCGCCCAGGATCCCGATGGCGAGATAGAGCATTTCGCGATTGCGAAGGATCTCCGCACGAGGCAAGAATCCGCCCAGCGGCTTCAATCCACAATGGACGCGCGAAGAAAATTTCGTAGGCGAAGCAGCCGGCAATCGTCGCAATCAGCGTGATGACGAGCGCTTCAATCCAGCGGAAGCCCCGGCCCTGCAAAGCGAGAACGATCAGGACATCGGCGCCGGTGAGGAGGACGCCGTAGAACAATGGAATATGAAACAGGAGCTGGAGAGCAACGGCGGAACCGAGCACCTCGGCGAGGTCGCAAGCGGAGATGGCAATTTCGCAGAGCACCCAAAGCACAATCGAAGTCCGGCGTGAGTAATGTTCACGGCAGGCCTGGGCGAGGTCGCGTCCCGTGGCGATGCCGAGCTTCAAGGAAAGCGCTTGCAGGAACATCGCCATCAGACTGCTGAGCAGGACGACACTCAAGAGCGTGTAGCCGAATTTCGAGCCCCCGCCAAGGTCGGTCGCCCAGTTGCCGGGGTCCATGTAGCCGACGGCGACCAGGTAGCCGGGGCCCGCAAAGGCGAGCAGCTTGCGGAAGAACGATGCTCCAGACACTATCGGGATGGAGCGGTGGACTTCCGGGAGAGAAGCGGCCCTCAAAGAGGGCGCTAGAAGAAACCGCTGAAGCTGGGGGAGGAGATTCCAGTTCATTGAATTCAGTGGGTGGTCGGGAGGCCGGCATAGATTAACTGCAATAAACTCCAAGGATAAACTAACATTAACAAAGACCGGAATCAATCCAGCTTGTGCACAAACGCTCACGGCGCGCCCGGCGGGCCGCCGGTTTGCTATAATTTTGCGTAATTCCCGGGAGGAACGCAATGGACGAAGCCGCCAAACAACAGCAAGTACAGATCAAGGCCGACGAGAAGGAACTGCTTGGGCAATACAGCAACCTGGTGATGATTCACCACGGCCCCGAGGAATTCACGCTGAATTTTATCTACATCTTCCCGAATTCCAGCCAGGGCGCGCCGCAGGGGAAACTGGTCTCCAGCCTGATCGTGAGCCCGGGCCACGCGAAGCGGCTGTGGAAAGCGCTGGGCGAAAATCTTTCGCGTTACGAGGCACAGTTCGGACCGGTCAAAGACGCGCCCATGCCCCCGCCGTCGATTGGGATCGTCCAGTAATGCGACTCCAGTAACGCAACCCCGAAAAACAGAAAGCGCCGGACGCCGCCTGCCTGGCGGCGTCCGGCGCTTTTATCAAAACTTGCGCCAGTTTATTGTCTTCGCGAGTTCCTCCTCCTTAGCCGATTAGCGTTCTTTCCGGAGCGGCGGATGGGTCGATCACCCAATGTCCGCTGGGCTCCAGGAATTCCAAACCGATGGCATAGCCGTCGTCGGACGACCGCTGGCAATAGGCGACGCGCGCCCGCGCGCGGAAATCGCCGGGCAGTGAGAGCAAGAGGACGCGTTCATTCGCCTGCCAGCGGCGCGACGTCACGACGCGCGCTCCGCGCCCGCTGACGTTTTCGGTGAACGTGGTTTCCACACCGGGAACGCTTTCATTGCCCGATATTTGCACGGCCACCGCCATCGGAAATCTCTTTTCCCCGCGAGGGGCAACAATCCCCTTGACCACTTTTCCCCCAGTCCGACCTATTACAGGCAGACCGCGATGCGCGCGAAGGTAAGCACTCCGTCGCCGTGGCCTTTCATTCGGTAAAGGGCGCGGTCGGCTGCCCCAAGCAGCTTCTCGATTGAATCCCCGTCCTGCGGAAAGACGGCAACGCCGGCGCTCACGCTGAGCTGGGGAATCTCCGGATCACTCGCAAGCTTTTCGCGAACGCGGTGCGCGACGCGCTCGGCGGCTTCGGCGCTCGCCTCCGGCAACACAAGAGCGAATTCATCGCCGCCATATCGCGCGCCGGTGTCCGTCGAACGGCAGTGCATCCGAAGCACGTTGGCAAAGCGGCAGATGGCGCGCGACCCGACCAGATGACCGAACCGGTCGTTGACCGACTTCAATCCGTCCAAGTCAAAAAGGACTACAGCAAATGGCCTGCCACTTCGGCGGGAGCGTTCCATTTCATTCTGAAGCGCATTGACCAAAGTCCGGTAATTCGCGAGGCCGGTGAGCGAATCCGTCACCGCCATGCGCCGGACTTGATCGAACAAGCGAGCGTTATCCACAAGCGCCCCGCCGAGCAGGATGCCGTAGCTTGAAACCTTCAAGGCCTGCGCCAACATTGAGGGGCCATCAAGGATAAGTTCCGATTGCGATGCGGCAACATGACACGCGACGTTAAGCCACGCGGTCCAGCAGAGCGCCTTATCAAATGCGGAGGCGGTGCGCCGCAGCCTGCGACGGAATCCAAATCCCGCCGCAAGAAACAGAGCTGCGGGGAGCAACTCCCATGGACGCGCAAGGAACCAACCGGAATGAATAGAAATGCGCCACGGCAGGCTGAAAAATGCCGCGCTGGTCAGATATGCCGTACCGCCAACGATTAAGAAAGCGACTGCGATTTCGCGGCCGGGTTCGCGCGCGCTGGGCAGGTGGCGCTCAACATAGAGCGCCAACAGGAGCAGCACGCCAAGCACGGTGCGGCTCACCATCCATGACAATGGTACGTGAGTCAGCATCGTTGAGCCGCCCAAAAAGACCGAATACAGATCGAAATTGCCGCCCGCTTCGATGAGCGCCGCAAGCGCAAAACCCAGCGCCAAGATGAGCGAGATGCGGTCATGCGTGCCGCGGAAACGGACGAGCGCATTCGCGGCGAACGTGAGGATCAGAAGACTTCCGAAGAGAGAGAGTGATACATATTGCAGCGGCTCAAAGGAGAAATGCGCGTGGCGCAGCCAGTTCAGTAGGACGAACGAACCCGTCGCGCCGACGATGGCGAACATCCAGCGAAATCGGCTGAGCAAGCTTCCGAAACTCTTCAACGTGGTCACAGCTCTCCATTGCTACCGCATACGCACAGGCGGTTTCAGATGGGAGCATGTTCAATGCCGAATGGAAGAAGATTTCTCAACCCGGAAGCGCTTGCAGATTCAACGTCTTACGGGCTGGAATGGAAAAACATTGGGACTTATGCGGCAGGTAAGAATACCCTTGCGTGTAATTTGGTAACGGATTGTGGCGGCCGCTGGCTATCGGGGAACTTGAACCAAAGGCTTGACTTAGGAGCAGTGTAGCCGAATCCCCAAAACGACATAAAGTGGCGGGGCCTAGTGTGCCAGAATGTTTTTAGGGTTTTGGAGCGGGAGGCGGAAGCTCACGGGCCAGAGATTGATCCTGAAAGCCACACTGCTTGTGGGCTCCGTCGCAAAACGGCTTGTTCGCAGAATTGCCACAGCGGCAGAGCTTGATGGAGGTGCGTCCGCCGAGACCATATTTGTTGCCCTGCATGTCATAGATTTCAAATTCGCCTTCGATGAGCAGCGGGCCATGATCCCGCGCGGTTATTTTCGCGGCCATTTTTCCTCTCCGGGTAATTCGTTCGCGGGGCCTTATTAGTATTTCGGGACAGACGGATCCACCTCGTCCGACCAAGCAAGAATGCCGCCCTTCAAGTTCCAGATTTTGCGGAAGCCCGCTTTGTGCAGGAATTCGGCTGCTTCCGCCGAGCGCTTCCCGCTTCGGCAATGTGCGACAATTTCGCGGGAGCTGTCCAGTTCGTTCACTCGCCTCGGCAAATCGCCGAGCGGGAGCAGGTAACCGTTTAGGTTGCAGATTTGATATTCGTGCGGCTCGCGTACATCGAGGATAAAGAGATCGTCGCCTCGGTCGAGCCGCTGCTTTAACTCGCGCGGCGTAATTTCCGGGACGGTGGCAGCGGGAGCGGGCGCTTCTTCGCCGCGGATGCCGCAGAATTCCTCGTAATCAATCAGTTTGGTGATGGTGCGATTCAGGCCGCAGAGCGGGCAGGCCGGGTTCTTCTTGAGCTTCAACTCGCGGAATTTCATGCCGAGCGCGTCGAAAAGCAGCAGCCGTCCTATGAGCGGGTCGCCCGTCCCGAGGATTAGCTTGATGGCCTCGATTGCCTGAATGGCGCCAATAATCCCCGGAAGCACGCCCAGTACACCGCCTTCGGCGCACGACGGTACGAGGCCCGGCGGGGGAGGCTCGGGATAAAGGCATCGGTAGCATGGCCCATCCGGTGCTCCGAAGATGCTGACTTGGCCCTCAAAGCGGAAAATGGATCCATAGACATTACGTTTGCCGAGGAGCAGGCAGGCATCGTTGACGAGATACCGTGTGGGAAAATTGTCGGTGCCATCGACCACAATATCGTAGTCGCGGAAGAGGTCGAGAGCATTTGAGCTGGTGAGCCGCGTTTCGTAGGTTTGAATATCAATTGCCGGATTCAGGCCGCCGAGGCGCGATTTCGCCGCGTCAAGTTTCGGGCGGCCAACGTCGGTCGTTGAAAATGTCACCTGCCGCTGGAGATTGGTGAAGTCCACGACATCAAAATCCACGATTCCCAGATGCCCCACGCCGGCCGCGGCAAGATAAAGGCCAACCGGGGCGCCCAAGCCGCCCGCGCCGATCAACAACACGCGCGCCTGTTTAAGCTTCAGCTGCCCGTCCATGCCGACTTCCGGCATGATGAGGTGCCGGCTGTAGCGCAGCACCTCTTCCTTTGAAAGCTGGGGAGTTTCCGCGACCTTTGCCATACTGGCCATACTATCAATCCTTTCAGTTATTTCTTTCGAAGCTCAAAACGCAGCCTCCGAACTTCAACGCCCACCGGCGATGGACGGAACGATGCTGATGGTGTCGCCATCCTTGAGTGGCGTGTTTTCCTTATCGAGATAGCGGATGTCTTCGTCATTGAGATAGACATTTACGAAGCTGCGGATGCGGCCGTCGTCGGTGTAGAGGTGCTTGCGCAGTTCGCTGAACTCCGTCGTGAGCGAGCCGAGCGCTTCGCCGACCGTGCGGGCTTTCAACTCGATGGTGTCCCGCTTGCCCGCAAAAGGCCTGAGCGGCGTGGGAATCATGACCCTGACTGCCATTTCCGCGTTCCTCCTATTTTTCCCAGCTAGGGCAATGCGCTTGCCGTCGCGCCCGCAGAGATCTTCTCCGGATCAAAACGCATGCGGTCATCCGCCAGACGCCAGCTTGCGATCGTCTGCGCTCCACCCTTGATGACGCTAATGATGACATAGCTATACCACGGCCAGGCGTGCTCGCGGTCAAACTCGCTCGGAATCGCTGGGTGGTCCGGATGAGAATGGTACCAGCCCACGACACCCAAGCCGGCAGCGAGCGCAGCGCGGTCGGCTTCGCGCACATCCTCCGGCGTGATCGAGAAGCGATCGCGCGGCGAATCACTGCGCCGGTTCACGAGACGGAACAATGAGCGGATCTCACGACCCGCATCGGAATCCACTCCCAGCAGCGCGCCGCAGCATTCGTGCGGATAGGTTTCCGCGCCATGGGTGCGGATCTCCTTCGCGAGCTTTTCGTTAAGAAGAAGGTTTTGCATCTTGTCCACCGCTCGTATCAGGGCCGCGTCAGGTCGCTGTTTCTTCTTCATCTTCCCAGAAGCGCTCGCTCAAATACTTGTCCGCGGAATCGGGGAAGACAGTCACGATGACGGCGCGCTCGCCGCGCGGTATCCCCATCGCAACGGCAAGGCAGCCGGTGAACGCCGCCGCCGAACTGGGGCTTACAAGCAAGCCTTCCTCCCGCGCGAGGCGCTTCACCATCCGGTAGGCATCTTCGGTCCGGATCCATAGATTGTCATCGGCAATCGAGGGATCATAAATCCGCGGAACGATGGCAGTGGCCATGTGCTTCCAGCCTTCGAGTCCATGGAATCCGGAGTCAGGTTGCAGACTAATGCACTGGATGCGCGGATTCAATATCTTAAGTCGGCGTGCGATGCCGGTGAAAGTCCCGGTGGTGCCGAGCCCGGCGCAGAAATGCGTCGCGCGGCCGCGAGTCTGTTCCCAAATCTCGGCGGCAGTCGTTTCATAATGCGCGCGCCAATTCGCCGGATTGCTGTATTGGTCGGGATAGAAATACCGCGCGGGGTCGGCGGCGTAAAGTTTTTGCGCGAGACGTATGGCGCCATCCGAACTTTCATCAGCGGAAGTAAACAAAAGCTCAGCGCCATAAGCTCGCAGGATCCGCTTGCGTTCGTGCGAGGCGGACTCCGGCAGACAGAGCGTGACCGGGTAGCGCAATGCCGCGCCAATCATGGCGTAAGCGATTCCGGTGTTTCCGCTCGTTGCGTCAAGGATGGTCTTGCCCGGTCGCAGCGCGCCACTGCGTTCCCCTTCGCGAATCATGGCCAAAGCGGCACGATCCTTCACAGATCCGCCGGGATTGAACCATTCCGCCTTGGCGTAGAACTCGATATTCGGGAATTCGCGCGCGATATGAGTCAGGCGAAGGAGCGGCGTGTGACCAATGCACTCGAGCAGAGACGTGCCCTGTGTTTCCGCCTGGTCGGACGTCCGGACTTGGTCATCAATCAAAGAGTGCCCAAAGGCGCTCATGGAAATGGGCCCCCCAGCAACGGATTCTTCGCGGGCAAGCAGCCGGTCTGCAAGAACAGCAACCGCAGGCTAGTCTTTGCCCCTGTCAATTTGATGCGAAATAGAAGCGTCCGTATTCTTTTGAAATAGCACAATTTATGGGCATTCTCCAGCCTTCGGCAGGGAATGGCAGGATTCGGCCCTTGAACGGGCGAGGCGAGCAACCGAGCAGGACGACATTTGCAGCCGAATAGGCCGCGATTCCCTCCACCGCTGAAAACCCAGAGATTGGCAGGAGTAAAATAACGGACTGAGACAATGGGGGGAGACATCCGAATTCGGAGGGCGCACCCTGGAGAAGCGGGAATGCTGAGCGAGTTAGCGGTGTGGTCGAGGGCTCACTGGGGCTATGACGCGCCCGCTCTACGAGAACCCGAATCCAGCATCTTTACAAGGGATGGCAAATTCCTTACCCTGAATAAACCATGTGGGACGTCAAAGTACGATTTGATTCTTCGCTGATTCTGGAGAAGCTGCACACGTTTGGATTCGCCGTGGGCAACACCCGCGGAGTCGCGCGAGTGGAAAAATTCGGCTGCGGGGCGGAGTTTCGCCGCACGCCGGACGACACCTACCAGATGACCATCCTGCCCTCCATCATCTTTGGCGGGCAGTTCACGCGGCTCTGGGATGCGGGCTACCAGAAATTTCTGCTACTCGATGATGGCCGCAAGTATCCGGCCCAGGCCGAACAGCTTGTCAGCCTGCGAAAATTCAACGAGGAGTTGCGCGCCGCAATAGGTGTCCCCACCTACTACAACGAGGCGCTTGGCTCGACCTGCCGCGTTACGGCTTACGACCGGGTGAAAGGCAGGCCGGGTGACATGCCGGAGAAAAGCGTCAAGTCCTTCGCGACATCGGAAATCAGGAAACTTTCCAATGCCGTGAAAACCGGCGGAAGCGCAAACTGAGGAATCCGGTCTCGCCAGTTTTGTGATCCCGCGGGAATTACTTCTGAAGCCGCACCAACAATTCCCTACTCTGTGTTTTCGAGCTGGCGGCGAAGCTGGTCGAGATTGACCGTGTGCTTCGCCACCTTGCGAGGGCCGAGATACAGCACAGGCACCTCCTCGTTGTAGCGAGCGCGGAGGATCGGGTCTGCCTCAATGTTCACTTCGCGGATGCGAGCCCCATAGCGCGCGGCGAGGGGGGCAATTTGTTTCTTGGCCTCGTCGCAGAGATGGCAGCCGGGCCGCGAATAAAGCGTCAGATCGTGCGGGCCGGCGATGGCCACGCGGCCATCCTCATTGCGCAGAAAACGGCCGCTCTCCTCGCGTAAGAGGCCCTTTGCAACTAGATGATTTACTTCTGCGCGCAACTGCTCTTCTTCGGCGGGGCAGCCGCGCACGTGAGCCGAAAGTGCGGCGAACTCGTGCGAGTCTCCGTCCAGCGAATCAAATGTGGAAAGAATCTGCGCGGCGAGACGATTCATAAGGAACGCGCAGCGCTACGGCTTGACGGTGTAGTAGGTTTTGAAACCACCCATTTTGGGATAGAAGTGGCTGGCGCGGTAAAGCTCGGAGATCTGCTTGATGTGACCGAGGTCGTGGAAAGCCCATTCATTCAACTGATCGGAAATCGTAATGCGGCCGATTTCGACATGCTGGCCAAATCGCATGAGCGCAGCTTCGGGAATGTAGCGGAGGAAGGAAAGCGAACGGTCGCGCTCGTGACAAAACCTCTTCAGGGCCTCGCGGCCGCTGCCATTTGAGTATTTTCCCGCAGCGTAAGCGGCGTTCTGGTCATAGGAAGACAGGCTCGGGTTGTCCTCCTTTGCGATTTTGCGCACCCTTTCGCAAAAAAACGCGTCAAGGTCCGTAAGGTGGGCAAGAATTTCGGAGACGGACCACCGATCCTTTGCAGGCTTCCATGTCATCGTGGAATCGGGAACATCGAGAAGGATTTTTTCGATGATGATAGGCGTCTGTTCCATCAGGCCAATGCCGGGAAGAGTCGAAGTGGCGCGCGGCGACATAATGTCCCTCCAGTGCGAAACAAAATGTTATACCGCAAATCGCCGGCGGATGTCGAAAGGCTGGCAAAAACCTCGGAATGGTGCGAGCGGCGCAACGGATGCTATTCTGCCGGGAGTCCCGCTCAGGAGAGACTCGTGGGCAAAGTGATTGCGTTGGTGGATGACCTTTTCTTTCGCGCAAGGATAGCGGAGACGGCGCGCCACACTGGCGTGGTGTTTGAGGCAGTGGGCACGGGAAAAGAGCTACTGGAAAGGATGCGCAGCGCTTCCGGGACTCCCGAGGCGACGGACGGGCGGCCTGCGCTGATAGTCCTGGACCTGAATGCTCGTGGCGGGGCGCTCGAAGCTCTGCGCGAATTGCAGGCCGCAGGCAACCAAATACCCGTTGTGGCGTTTCTTTCTCATGTGCAGGCAGAATTGGCGGAGCAGGCCCGGGCGGCAGGTTGCGCCGAAGTGATGCCCCGATCGAAATTTACGCAGAACCTTGGGGCGATCCTAGAGCGGGCGAAGACGGGAGTTGGCAAGTGACGCCTCAAATGCAATGGAAAGAAACACGCGGACGGCGCGATCCAATGCGCGTGCTGAGTGCGCTGGCGCTGGCGGCGCTTCTGGCAGCTCAAGGCTTGCAGACCGCGCGCGCCGAGCAGCAAACGGCCGGGGCGCCGGACGCGGGCGGCACGGTCGCTGAAATGCTTTCGGTGGCATGCAGGCAGGACACTGCGAGATTTCCGGATTATCTTACGCAAACCAATGCGGCCTTCTACCGGCAACTCCCATCCGACCAACAGATTGCACTGCTGCGGCGAATGGTGCAGCTTCAGGACGCTGGCCGCGCGCTTCTCACTTCCGATTCCGCGCACCGCACGGTTGTCCGTTGCGAAACACCTTCATTCACGCTGCAAATACGGATAGGCACGCCGCGCGTCGACCAAAACCTCGCCTTCGTGCCCGTCGAGCTTGCGGCGGACCGCAAAGCGGAATTCGGCATGGTACTCAGCAGCAGCGGGTGGAAATTCATCTCTCTTGGCTTGCTGATGATTGATCTTCCGCAGTTATCCGTTGAATGGGCTGCGCAGGACATGGGGACGCGCGAGGACGCGGCGGTGGCCGCTCTTCGCAAGGCGGCCCTGGCGATCGATACCTACTACAAAGCATTCGAGAAGCTTCCTGAATCGCTGGCGCAACTCGGCCCCGCTCCGAAGGAAGGGATTTCCGATGAGGCCTCGGGGCTCCTTGACGCGGAGCTGGCAGCGGGGCGCGCCGGAGGTTATCTCCTCCGCTATCGTATCGTGCCGGCCGGGGAAGATGGCAAGGAGTCGCGGTATGAATTAGGAGCAGCGCCCACTCAATATGGCACGACGGGGCGCCGGTCATTCTTCCTCGATTCCAGTGGCAAGATGCGCGGCGCCGATAAACAGGGCGCGCCTGCGACGGCTGCCGACCCATTGGTTGAAGAATCCTCGTCCATTCACTGAAACCCAGGGAAGTAACTTCTCCGCAAACCCGCCTGACGCAAGCATTGCGGCGTTTACCGTAATCAATGAGAATAGGGTTCGATAACTGCGGTCCGCGCATTTCCGGCCGCAAACCCCCTTCCAGAAAGCACGAGCGCCGCGTGTATGGCAGACCCTTTTGAAAAAACCTCGCATACGCTCGCATCGGCAGAGGTGGAGCATTTCGAGCGCCGCTGCGAGGCACGGTACGGCATCAATGCGGATACTGAAGTGGAAGAACCCCAAACACAGGCCAAGGTCTTCGGCCGAACAGCCGACCTAGGCATGGGGGGGTGCTACGTTGATGTGGTGACCACATTCGCGGTTGGCACAATCGTATGCGTGAGAATCTCGAGGGACGGACAGAAATTCGAGGCAAGGGCAAAAGTCCTTTACGGCAGACCGGGCATGGGGATGGGCATGGCCTTTCTCGAGATGGCGCAGGAGGAGAGAACCCGGCTGGAGGGGTGGATACGAGAACTGTCAACGGGATCCATTACCAGCGAGAAACAATATGATCTCGTGCCAATCAAGGAACACAAAAGAACAGAAGGCGCCGTGCTGGGCCAATTGATCAAGCTCCTCATGCGAAAAGGCCTGCTGACCCAGGCTGAAGCCGAAGATTTCCGGCGCGAACTGGATCGGAACATCGAAACGCGTGAGGATTAGCAAAACGCGCAAGTAAAGAAGGAGAGTAGAGACGATGGCGTCTTCGAGCTTGTCTATGAGGCCCCGCGCCCGGATGGGAAAGGGCGCGCGAACTGAGACGTCAGAGCGAAGAGCGTCTGATCGAGTGTTTCTGACCCTGGCAGCCGAATTGATCGCGATGCCGGCAGGAGCGAGAATTACAGGCCGAATGTCTGATTGCTGTATGTTTGGTTGCTTTGTGGATACCATCAATACGTTCCCGGATAGATCGACGGTACGGCTGTGCCTCCGGAAGGGTAATGAGATTTTTGAGGCTGAAGCAGTCGTGGCTTA
This sequence comes from uncultured Acidobacteriota bacterium, assembly GCA_963838945.1. Taxonomy (GTDB): domain Bacteria; phylum Acidobacteriota; class Terriglobia; order Acidiferrales; family UBA7541; genus DASTCZ01. The sequence goes on from CAWITC010000001.1 coordinate 204,821, forward strand.
TTCGCAACTGCGGCTCGGGATGGGCTTGGCGTTTACATCCATCTCGCAGGAAAACCGGCGGTTGCTGGAATCCTGGATGGCCCTTGGAACAAAACAACCGATTCATGGGATGGCGTCGACTGCTCTGGAACCGGAGCATCGAGCGCCGACAAGCCAATCCGAACGATTCGAGAAATTGGTCCGGCTTTTGGCAACAAAAGGGATTTTGAAAGAGACCGAAGCACGTGAGTTGATCGGCGATCACATTTTGTAGGATCGTTTTGCTCAACCGCTGCGGAATTCATGAAGCCGAACCACGCTGAGCTGGATGTGATTGACGACATAACTGCATGGGTTCCACACGCAGGGATGGCGGCGCCGGGAAAGTAGGCTTGCACTTAATTTGCTGACGCAGAATAGCAGCGGGCCTGACCGAAAACGCGGCTTTTGCCTCCGCAAGCCGCTGAATTTTGAGAAATCAGCGGGGTATGCTAGTCTGCGTTTGGATCGGCTGTAGTGAGAGTTCCCATTTCGGCTGGCCGTACGTCCCGCACGTCGCAGAAATCTTTCCGGCCCGGCAAGCACTCGGGAACGTCTCTCTCCGGAATACATCGAATCAAGCGAGTGGCAAGAATGCCCAGCGAACAAGCCACAACCCGCGCCCTGGAGATCCGGCTGGCACATTCGCCGGATTCCGACGACGCTTTCATGTTTTATGCGCTGGCCACGAACAAGGTGCGCTCAGAGGGACTGAAATTCACGCATGTGCTTTCGGACATTGAAACGCTGAACCGCGCGGCTGACACGGAGACCTATGACGTCACCGCGCTGAGCTTCGCTTCCTACCCGTATCTGAAAGAAAAGTATGCACTTCTGGATTGCGGCGCGAGCTTCGGTGATGGATACGGCCCCCTGGTAGTTTCGCAGAAGCCGCTGCGCCGCGAGGACCTTGCGGGATTGCGGGTGGCTGTGCCGGGGCTGCGGACAAGCGCCTATTTGGCGCTTAAGCTCTTCGAGCCGAGCGTTGAGCCGGTCGTGATCGCTTTTGACAAGATTGTGGATGCTGTGCGGGATGGAGCCGTGCCGGCGGGATTGCTGATCCACGAAGGGCAGTTGATGTTTCCGCAGGCGGGGCTGAACCGAGTTGCGGACCTGGGGCAGTGGTGGCTTGAAGAAACCGGCCTGCCTCTTCCATTGGGCGGAAATGCTGTCCGGCGCGCGCTGGGAGAGGACGTGGGCCGCCGCGTCGCGCGGGCGATTCGCGATAGCGTGAGCTATGCGCTCGAACACCGCGACGCCGCGCTGAACTATGCAATGCAATTCGCACGGGACATGGAGCAGGAAGTGGCCGACCAATTCGTCGGCATGTATGTGAACAAGTGGACGCTCGGCTATGGTGAAAAGGGGCGGCGCGCAGTGCGCGAATTCCTCAAACGGGGTGCGCAAGCTGGCCTTGTGCCCGAAGCGGGCAAGATTGACTTCATCGGCGCAGACCCCGCGTAACCGGCGACGCCGAAGGCCTCCTCTGTTATAATGGCATTTGCAGATCTGGAAAGGAGTTCACTCTAACCAGCACACCCTTTAATCCACGTAGGGAACAATCTTCAGATGCGGGCACGCTTGCCAACGCGAACGCCGCCCCGCACATCGCTCATGCGGTCCATGCGGACAAAATGAAAGACCTCAACGAACAATCGCGCATTCTCGGCGAATTACTACACGAGCGCATCCTGGTGCTCGACGGCGCCATGGGCACGATGCTGCAGCAGGCTCATCTGACCGCCGCTGACTTCGGCGGGCCGAACCTCGAGGGATGCAATGAGAATCTCGTTCTCACCCGGCCCGATGTAATTTCCGGCATACACAGAAAATACCTCGAAGCGGGCGCGGACATTATTGAAACAGATTCGTTCGGCAGCACGGGCATCGTATTAGCGGAATATGGGTTGGGGGAACGCGCGTATGAAATCAGCCGCGCCGCGGCAGCTCTGGCGAGGAAAGAAGCGGATGCGCTGTCCACGCCTGCGAAGCCGCGATTCGTTGCGGGCAGCATGGGGCCGACGACGAAGTCGCTGACCGTCACGGGCGGCGCAACTTTTGACGAATTGCGCGGAACGTTTTACGAACAGGCGCGCGGCCTGCTCGATGGCGGCGCAGATATTCTTCTCGTCGAGACCTGCCAGGATACTCGCAACATCAAGGCCGCGGCACTCGCCATCCAACAACTCGCCCAGGAACGAGGCCACAGAATCCCGCTGATGATTTCGGCGACCATTGAACCGATGGGCACGATGCTCGCCGGGCAGGGCGTTGAGGCGCTCTGGGCTTCGCTTGACCACCTCGACCTGCTCAGCATCGGCCTCAATTGCGCCACGGGCCCGGAGTTCATGACCGACCATATCCGGACTCTCTCAGGCCTGACGAAGCGCGCTGTATCTTGCTACCCGAATGCAGGCCTGCCGAACGAAGAAGGCAAGTATCTCGAGACACCGGCTTCGCTTTCCAGTCAACTGGAGCGGTTTATCGCGAACGGCTGGCTCAATATAGTCGGCGGCTGCTGCGGCACGACGCCGGACCACATCCGGGCAATCGCGCAGATGGTGCACGGCAAGCCGCCACGGCGTCCGCCAGCGCCACATCATCGAGTCTTCTATTCCGGAATCGAGGCGGTGGAAGCCGAGGAGTCAGCCCGGCCGTTAATCGTGGGCGAGCGCACAAACGTCATCGGCTCAAGAGCATTCAAGGAACTTGTCGCCGTGGAAAAATGGGAGGAGGCGAGCGAAATCGCCCGCAAACAGGTGCGCAGCGGCGCGCAAGTCGTTGACGTCTGCCTGCAATCCACGGAGCGCGAGGAGATCCGCGATATCCCGCCGTTCTACGAAAAATTAATCCGCAAGATCAAAGCCCCGCTGATGATTGATACCACCGATCCGCGTGCGATCGAGTTGTCGCTGCGCTACTCACAGGGCAAGGCGATCATCAACTCGATCAACTTGGAAGACGGCGAGGAAAAATTCGAGCGCGTCTGCCCGCTGGCGCGCAGTTTCGGCGCGGCGGTCATCGTCGGCTGCATTGACGAAGACAAGCTGCAGGCACAGGCGTTCACGCGAGAGCGCAAACTGGCTGTCGCGGAGCGTTCCTACAAACTTCTCACGGAAAAATTCGGCATTCCTGCCGAAGACATTGTCTTCGATCCGCTGGTTTTCCCTTGCGCAACGGGCGATGAGAATTACATCGGCGGCGCGGTCGAGACGATGGAAGGCATCCGCCTCATCAAGGAAAAGATTCCTTACGTCCGCACGGTTCTGGGCATCAGCAACGTCAGCTTCGGCCTTCCCGCGGGTGCGCGCGAGGTGGTGAACTCCGTCTTTCTTTACTATTGCACGAAGGCGGGCCTGGACCTTGCCATTGTGAACGCCGAGCGCATCGAACGCTTCGCGTCCATCCCTGAAAACGAGCGGAGGCTCGCGGAAGATCTGCTCTTCAACCACCGGCCCACCCATGTGGCGGAGGATCATTCTCACGCGGACTTGCTTCGCATCGCTCCCGATGATTGGCGCGCGCAAACGCGCGAGCAAAAGATCGCTGTCAATCAGTTCCACATCGCCGCGATTTCCGATCATTTCCGCGGCACGAAGAAAAAGGAGAAATCGAAAGAAGAACTGCCGCTCGACCAGCGCTTGGCCAACTACATCATCGAAGGCACGCGCGACGGCCTGATTGCAGACCTCGATAAGAAGCGCGCTGATGGCGTGAAACCGCTCGACATCATCAACGGCCCGCTGATGGCCGGCATGGGCGAAGTCGGCCGCCTCTTCAACAACAATGAACTCATCGTTGCCGAAGTCTTGCAATCCGCCGAGGCGATGAAAGCCGCCGTAAACCACCTCGAGCAATTTATGGAAAAGGCGGATACGGCGAAGCGCGGCAAGGTCGTGCTCGCGACGGTCAAAGGCGACGTCCACGATATCGGAAAAAACCTTGTTGAGATCATTTTGAAAAATAACGGCTATGACGTCATCAACCTCGGCATCAAAGTGCCGCCCGAGGATCTCATCACCGCATGGCGGAAACACAGTCCCGATGCGATCGGATTAAGTGGGCTGCTCGTGAAAAGCGCGCAGCAAATGGTGATCACGGCTTCCGACTTGCGCGACGCGGGCATTCGCGTGCCGCTTCTCGTTGGGGGCGCGGCGCTTTCGGAAAAGTTCACCAGGCAGAAGATCGCGCCAAGTTACGCCACTGCGGTGTGTTATGCAAAGGACGCTATGTCCGGACTTCGCTTGATGAATCAACTTACGAATCCCGGCGAACGGGATGCCCTCGTGCGCGAGCACACGTTTGAAGAAGCCGCGCCTGTTGTAATCCGTCCTGCAAGTACCGGCGCGCCTTCAAGTGATGACCGCTCGCCCAAAGTGCGCGTGGACCTGCCCATCCCGCGCGTCGCGTATCTTGACCGCAAGGTGCGCAACGTCCCGGATCTCGCCGAGGTCTGGAGCTACGTCAATCCGTTCATGCTTTTTGGCCGGCACCTGGGATATCGCGGCAACTTCGAAAAGGCGCTTGCCGGCCGCGATCCGCGCGCGCTTGAACTTTGGAATAACATGGAAGAGGTCAAGGCCGAGGCCGCCACGTTCATGAAGGTGCGCACGGTGTGGCAGTTTTTCGAGGCCGAACGCGTGGGCAATTCGATTGCTCTCTTCGCGCCGGGCGCGGCTACCCCACAGCACGTTTTCACATTTGAGCGCCAGCGAATCCCGGGCGGTCTCTGTCTGAGCGATTATGTGCTCCCGGCGAAGGGCGACGAGCGCGATCACATCACGCTCTTTGTCGTGACGGCGGGAGAAGGCATCCGCGCGCGCAGCGAAGAGGCCAAGCACGCCGGCCACTATTTCCGTTCGCACGGCTTGCAGGCGCTGGCGATTGAAACCGCGGAGGGCTGCGCCGAATGGCTGCACCGCCGCATCCGCGAAGATTGGGGTTTTCCCGACCCGCCCGAGATGACCATGCAACAGCGATTCACCTCGCGCTATCGCGGCAAGCGCTACAGCTTCGGCTATCCAGCGTGTCCGAACCTCGATGATCAGGCCGGCATCTGGACGCTGCTTAAGCCCGACGAGATTGGCGTACAACTTACCGAAGGGATGATGATGGACCCCGAGGCGAGCGTGAGCGCGCTTGTGTTCCATCATCCGGATTGCGCGTATTTCACCGTGGGAGATTCCGGAGAGGTCGCCGCGGATTCTTCGGAGCCGCCGATTCGGCCCGCGCGATGTTAAAAATGACTTGTCAACTGTGACGGGGAATCTCCGCCCCTACATCCTCTGAATTGAAGTGTCTTCGATTCCGGGTGCCTTGACGCTCCGGGTGCTTTCGCTTAGATTCGATTGTTCATCGAGAGACAACCATGACCCGTAAATTCTCCGCAATTTTGGCTGTATTTTCTTCGGCTCTCCTTCTCCTGCTAACAGGCGCTGCACGGACTGCACAACTGCAATCAACGCAGCAAACCGCGCAGCAGCAGACTTCATCGCAACAACCAAAACAAGCGCAGCAGCAATCCGGCCCTCTCGAATACCAGGAAACCGACATCGCCGCGCGCAACTGGCCGAAGGAGGCCACGCGCGAATCTCAGGCGATGATCGTGAGCGACAACCCGCTCGCTGACGCCGCCGGAATTGAAATCCTCAGGAAGGGCGGCAACGCCGTGGACGCAGCCGTAGCCGTCGCGTTCGCGCTGGCCGTGGTCGAGCCGCGCGCAGGCAACATCGGCGGCGGCGGATTCATGCTGGTGCGGCTGGCCAATGGAAAAACGGAGTTTGTGGACTACCGCGAAGAAGCGCCGCTGGCGGCGTCTCGCGAACTGTATCGAAACGGCGACGGCACTTATGACATGCAAGCCTCGCGTCTCGGTTACCGCGCCGCGGGCGTGCCCGGGACGGTGGCGGGCATGGCGCTCGCGCTCAAGACCTTTGGCAAATTGAAACTCCCGCAGGTGATGGCTCCCGCGATTCGGCTCGCGGAGGGCTTCGAGGTGAGCGACAAGCTTGAGATCTCATTGCGCGATTCGCAAAAACGCCTCAGCCAGTTCGACCGCAGCAGACGCATTTTTCTCGATGACGGGCGTCTCTGGCATGCGGGAGACATGGTGCGTCAATCGGAGTTGGCGGATACATTGCGGCGCATCGCCGAAAAGGGCCCCGACGAATTCTACAAAGGCATCACTGCTCAGGAATTGACCGAAGACATGGCCCAAAACGGCGGACTCATTACGATGAAGGACCTCGCCGCATATCGCGCGAAAATTCGCAAACCGCTGGAAGCAAGTTACACCGTAAACGGCGCGAAGTGGGACGTCATCACCAGCCCGCCTCCAAGCTCGGGCGGAATCGCGCTGATCGAAGCCCTGAATATTCTGGATCCCGTCCAGCTCAAGGGCTGGAATGACGCTCCGTCCGTGCATTGGGTCGCGGAGGCGATGCGCCGCGTATTCGCCGACCGCGCGGCTTTCCTCGGCGATTCCGATTTCGTGCGCGTCCCGGTCGCCGGTCTGACAAACTTGCAATACGCGGCGGTGCGCCGCGCGACGATTGATCCCGCCCGCGCCTCTTCCAGCCAGGTGATTGGCGCGGGGAACCCGGCGAAATTCGAAGGCAGGTCGTCTTCGGCGTCAGGTGAGGGCGGCTACGATTTCGCGCAACTCACTCGCGAGCAGGCCGAAGCGGTGTCGCTCGCGGAATCGCGCCACGAAGGCCACACGACTCACTTCAGCGTCGTGGACGCCGATGGCAACGCTGTCTCGAATACCTACACAATTAACGACAGCTACGGCTCCGCGGTCACTGCGCCGGGCGGATTCCTGCTCAATGACGAGATGGACGATTTCACCGCGCAGCCGGGCCAGCCGAACATGTTCAAGCTGGTGCAAAGCGAAGCCAACACGATTGCACCGGGCAAGCGGCCGCTCAGCTCCATGATGCCGACCATCGTGCTGCGCGACGGCAAGCTGAGCTTCGTCACCGGCTCGCCCGGCGGGCCGCAAATCATCAGCGCGACAATGCTCACCGTAATCAACTGGATGCGCTTCGACCCGGCCGACGCGGCGGGCGCAATGGCTGCAATCAATGCGCCGCGCTTCCATCACCAGTGGATGCCGGACAATATCCTCGTTGAACTGAATTTCCCCGAAAGCGTGATGCAGCAGCTCATTGCAATGGGGCATCAGGTCATTCGGCGCCGCTGGATCGGCGAAGTGAATGCCATCGGGATTGATCCCGGATCGAACTACAGGCTCGGTGTGCCCGATCCTCGCCGGCAAGGCGCCGCGCAAGGCTACTGACGGATGTCCGATAAGCCGATGCGGCGAATTCTTTCCACCTACCTCTGGGTGAAACAAAAGCTGACGACGGCGCTGCTCGATGGCATTGAGCGCGCGGGAATCGAGGGTGTGGAAATCTTCTGCTCGGGTGACCACTTCGATTATCGCGCGCCGGAAGTTGTGCGCGAAACTGCCGACTGGTTCGCGGGGCATCGAATGAAGTTGCACTCGCTTCATGGCCCGACTTCGCGCGACTTCCGCCCGGGACGCGATGGCGCCACGCCTGTTTCGCTTTCCGACCTCGAACGCGTGCGGCGGCTCGACGCTGTGGACGGAATTAAGCGCGCGATCGACGTGGCGGAGCACTTGCCATTTGAAATCATGGTGCTGCATGTGGCCGCCGCTCGCGACGAACCGGACCAGCGCCGCTGGGATGCCGCTTTCACCTCGCTCGAACACCTTGTGCTTTTCGCGCGGCAGCGCGGAGTGACCCTGGCGCTCGAAAACACGCCCGGTGAAATGGCCACGCCCGCGAAACTGCGGCATTTTATCGAAGACACGCGCCTGCCGGGGCTGCGGCTTTGCTTCGATTCCGGCCACGCGCACATGGAGGCGGGCTCTTTGCAGGCCCTCGAAACGATGCGCGGGCTCGCCATCACAACGCATTTGCACGACAATCACGGTGAAAAGGACGAACACCTTCTGCCTTTCGACGGCACGATCGATTGGGACAAGCTGATGCGCGGGATGCCCGCGGACCTGCCCTGCGTAATCGAGTTGCGCGAGCAGACGGCGCAGCCGCTGCCTTCATTCGACGCAATCCGCGCCGCATTTGATAAGCTGGAAAGCGCGCGCGGTAATTCCTGACTGCTGACCCGGAACCGAAGAGGAGCTTTTCTCATATGCCTGTTGTTTCCATCGCTGACATCGGCCGTTACGACGGCCAGGAAATCACTCTTCGCGGTTGGCTCTACAACCTCCGCGAGTCGGGAAAGCTCCTCTTTCCGCAATTCCGAGACGGCACCGGGCTAATCCAGGGCGTCATTTCGCAGAAAGAACATCCGGATGCGTTCGAGACGATGCGCAGCCTTACACAAGAATCGAGCGTCATCGTCACCGGAATGGTCCGCGCCGATAAACGGGCGCCCGGCGGCTTTGAAATGGACGTGACGAAAGTTGAAGTCGTCCAGCGCGTCCCGGAATCCGACCCATATCCCATTCAGCTCAAAGAGCACGGCGTGGATTTCCTGCTCGACCATCGGCATCTTGTGGATTCGCTCCCCGCGCCAGGCGGCCATCCTTCGCATCCGCGCGGAGGCGATCCGCGCGGCTCGCGAGTTCATGGACACGCAGGGCTACACGCTCACGGACCCGCCGATCTTCACGCCCGCCGCGTGCGAAGGCACGACCACGCTTTTCGAAGTGGATTATGTGGATGAGAGCAAGGCCTATCTGACGCAATCGGGCCAGCTTTACCTCGAGGCTATAGCCGCGGCGCTTGGCAAGGTTTACAGCTTCGGCCCGACCTTTCGCGCCGAAAAATCAAAAACACGCCGGCACCTGACCGAGTTCTGGATGCTCGAGCCCGAAGCAGCCTACGCGCATCTCGATGACATGATGGCGCTCGGCGAAGGTCTTGTCAGCCACATCGTCCAATCCGTGCTTCGCAACCGCGTACGCGAACTGGAAATGATCAAGCGCGATCCGGCGAAGCTCGAGCCCGTGAAGCCGCCGTTCCCGCGCATCAGCTACGACGAAGCCATCGCGCTCTTGCAGAAGGGCGGCAACCCCGCGAAATGGGGCGACGACTTCGGCGGCGACGAAGAAACCATCCTTTCCAAACAATTCGACCGGCCGGTGATGGTCCATCGCTACCCCGCCGCCATCAAGGCGTTTTACATGCAGCCCGATCCGCAGCGGCCCGATTTGGCGCTCGGCTTTGACATGCTGGCCTCGGAAGGCTACGGCGAAATCATCGGCGGCGGCGAGCGCATCGCGAGCTACGATCTGCTTATCAAACGCCTGAAAGAGAACGGCCTCCCCGAGGAGTCCTTCAAGTGGTACCTCGACCTGCGTCGTTACGGCTCCGTTCCGCACGCGGGCTTCGGACTGGGCCTGGAGCGCACGGTCGCCTGGATTTGCGGGACTGAACACATCCGGGAAGTCATTCCCTTCCCACGGATGATTTACAGGGTCTATCCTTAGATTCCCTCCGCTTCAGGCCATTTGGGGGACCGCGGAGTTTCTTTCGCCATGCCGCAAAAAGTGCGTGTTATCGGAGTCCCGATGGACCTCGGCCAAAGCCGCCGTGGCGTGGACATGGGTCCGTCCGCCCTGCGCGTCGCGGGTCTTCTCACGCGCCTGAAGCAGCTTGGCTGCCAAGTGGACGACATCGGCAACATCCCCGTGAAGCAGCCCGAAGAGCAACACTTTGGCGAAAAGCGCGCGAAATACCTGAACGAAATCGCCGAGACCTGCCGGGGCCTTGCTGAAATTGTCGAAAAATCGCTTGGCGAAGGCTATATGCCGCTCGTCCTTGGCGGCGATCATTCCATCGCCGCGGGCACGGAAGCAGGCGTGGCGACCTGGTTTCGCAAGCAATCGAAGCGCGTCGGCCTGCTATGGCTTGACGCGCACGGCGACATGAACACGCCGGATAGCTCGCCCTCTGGAAATGTGCACGGAATGCCGCTCGCGGCCGTCATCGGTTACGGCGCACCGGAGCTTGTGGACCTGATTGGCACGCACCCGATGATCGAGCCGCGCAACGTCGTGCTGGTCGGCGTGCGCGACCTCGATGCGAAGGAGCGCCGCCTCATCAAGGAATCCGGCGTCCACGTCCTCACCATGCGCGACATTGACGAGCGCGGCCTGCGCGAGGTGATGAGCGAGGCGATCAGGTTTGCGAGTGACGACTCCGATGGCATCGCCGTCAGCCTGGACATGGATTTCGTGGACCCCAGCGACGCGCCCGGCGTGGGAACCCCCGTGCGCGGTGGCGTGACCTACCGCGAAGCTCACCTCGCGATGGAGATGATTGCTGACAGCAAGGCCATGGTTTCGCTCGAAGTCGTCGAGATCAATCCCGTGATTGACCTGCACAACCAGACGGCCTTGCTTGGCGTTGAGATGATTTGCTCGGGGTTGGGCAAAAGAATTCTGTAGCGGCGGAGTACTTCAAGGAGACCTTTTTCCCGCCCATGAAAAAACCAGGTAAACGCATCCGCGTGGGAGTGCTCTTCGGCGGCCGCTCCGGCGAGCACGAAGTTTCGTTGAGTTCCGCCGCGTCCGTCATCCGCGCCCTCGATCCCGAAAAATACGAGGCCGTCCCCATCGGAATCTCGAAGGACGGCCGGTGGCTCGTCGGAACCAGTGCGCAAAAGATGCTGCCGGACGTGCTCAAGTCGGGCGAGCGCGTTGTCCTCCCGCCCGACCCGACCGCTGGTGCGTTGATGCCGTTTGGCGCTGCGGCGGGGCAGCCGAGCGTGGTCGTTGATGTCGTCTTCCCTGTCCTGCACGGAACATTTGGTGAAGACGGCACGGTGCAGGGTTTGCTCGAACTCGCCGGACTTCCTTATGTCGGCGCAGGCGTGTTGGCCTCCGCGGTCGGCATGGACAAGGATGTGCAAAAGCGCCTCTTCCGCGACGCGGGCCTCCCCGTCGCGGCTTACGTCGCGTTTCCGCGCAGCGCGTGGGAGCGCTCGCCCGCGGAAGTCCTCAAGTTGGTCTCCAGGGAACTTCGCTTCCCCGTTTTCGTCAAGCCCGCGACGCTCGGGTCCTCCGTGGGGATGTCCAAGGTCCATGACCGGCACGAGTTACCCAAGGCGCTTGACCTCGCCGCTGAGTTCGCGCAGAAGATCCTCGTCGAAAAAGGTTTGAACGCGCGTGAAATCGAAGTCGCCGTTCTTGGTAATGATAAACCGCAGGCCTCGATCCCCGGCGAAATCGTCCCTCACCGCGAATTTTACGACTACACCGCGAAGTATCTCGAAGACGGAACAAAGCTCGTGATCCCCGCGCCGCTCAAGCGCGCTCAGGTCGCCAAGTTTCAGGAATTCGCCATCCGCGCATTTAGGTGTCTCGAGGGCGCGGGCATGGCGCGCGTGGACTTTTTCCTCGAGAAGCGCACGAACCGCATCTACATCAATGAGATCAATACCATTCCGGGCTTCACCTCCATCAGCATGTATCCCAAAATGTGGGAAGCGAGCGGTATCCCCTATCGCGAGCTAATCGACCGCTTGATTCAGTTGGGGCTCGATGCCCATCGCGAGAAGGCGCGCACGAAATACGCCATCGAACTGCCCCCCGGCGCCGCGGGAGCGTTGGAACCGTAGCTCCGCTTCTTCAAGGCCTCCTTGGCCGATTTTCGCCGATAGATTCTTGACAAATCTGCCCGATTAGATTAAACTAACCGGTTAGTTAAACAAATGCGCGCCACTATCGCAAACGAAACAACAACCGAGGGCCGTGCCTCTGACCGGCTCCCGCCGGCCCATTGGAGGCGCTTTGCGGCATCCCGGCACCGTCCAGCGCATCCTCGCTGCCGCCGAGCACGCCTTTGCTGAGGGCGGCCTTGCCGGCGCGCGCACGGACCAAATCGCCCGCGCCGCCAAGGTGAACAAAGCGCTGCTGTATTATTATTTCAAGAGCAAGGATGAGCTTTACGGCGCCGTGCTCGATTCGCTTTTCCGCCAGCAGCGCGCCTCGATCGAAGCAGCCCGCGCTCCTTCTTCCCTTCCCCGCGCGAGAAAGCCGCACCAGGAGGCGGTTCTCGCTTTCATCGCGGGATTTATTGATTTTGCGGCCGGGCATCCCAATTATGTTCGGCTTATGCAGCGCGAGGTGATGACGCGCGGGCCTCATTTCCATCACATCATTCAGACCTATTGGCTGCCCTCCTTCCGGCGGCTCGTTCAAACCGTTAAGGAGGGCGTCGCGGCGGGCGAGTTCCGTTCCGTTGACCCCGCGCAATCCGTGATCAGCATGATTGCTATGACCGTCTTTTACTTCTCGGCGGGACCCGTCCTGCGGGAGCAACTGGGCGGCGACCCGCTGGCCCCGCGCGCCGTGGCCGCGCGTCAGGAGGCCGTTTTTGATTTTCTGGAGCACGGACTCTTCCGGCCCCCGGAGAGGAAGCGATGAAAATCTCCAAGTTCTTTTTCTTCTTGCTCGGGCTTTTCATTCTCGCCGTGGTCATCTACTTTTTGACAACTCCCCGCGGCAGCGAAATCCAGCTTACGGGCATTGTGACGGGCAATGAAGTGATTGTCAGCCCGCAGATTACAGATCGCATGGTGAAGCTGATGGTGGATGAAGGCAGTTCCGTCGCAACCGGCCAGTTGATCGCGGAGCTCGACCCCGCCGAGCTTCAAGCCGCGCGGGACGCGGCCGCCGACAACATCCGCACATTGCAGGCCACTCTCGCCCAGGCCACCACGACGCGCGATTTGAACGACCAGCAAACGGCCGCGTCTCTACGCGCCGCCGAGGCGACGCTGACCGCCGCGCGCGCGCAGCTCGACCAGGCTCGTGCTACGTATTGGGACACAGTGGTCACTTACAAGCGCCAGCAGGGGCTTGCCGACCAGGGGGTTGTCTCCGCGCAGGCCCGGGACGACGCATTTGCGGCGACCAACGCATCCCAGGCGAACGTCAAAGCTCTGGAAGACCAGGTGAAGGCTGCTGAGGGGCAGGTAGCTCTCGCCCAGGCAAATCGCAGGCAGGTGGTAGTGCAGGAATCCGTCATGGCCGCCGCGCGCGCCGAGCTGGCGCAGGCAATCTCCCAAAAAAACGAGGCAGAGACGCAATTGGGCTACACAAAGGTTTATGCGCCTGTGGACGGGATCGTCGCGGTCCGCGTCGCTCGCCAGGGCGAAATTGTCCAGCCGGGCGGCCCCATCGTTACCATCCTTGACGTGGATCATCTTTGGGTGCAGGCCGACGTCGAGGAAAGCTATGCCGATCAGATCTCGTTCGGTCAAAAACTAAAAGTTCGAATGCAATCCGGGGATGAATTGGAGGGGACCGTTTTCTTCAAGGGAGTCGAGAATGACTTTGCCACCCAGCGCGACGTCAGCCGGACCAAGCGCGACATCAAAACTTTTGAGATCAAACTTTCGATTCCAAATCCGGGGCGCAAGCTCTTTGCGGGTATGACGGCTTATGTTTTGCTGCCCCCAGGGCCCGGCGAACGGCGCGGACTGCATTTCTAGTTGCCCGGACCAGGAGACACTCGCGCAATGGCGGCCATTGAAGTCGATAAACTGACCAAACGCTTCGGCGATTTTGTCGCCGTGGACGCCGTCAGTTTTGATGTTCAGGACGGTGAGGTATTCGGCCTGTTGGGGCCGAACGGCGCGGGCAAGACGACGCTTATCCGAATGCTTGTTACGCTCACTCCGCCGACGAGCGGTACAGCGCGGGTGCGCGGCTTTGACGTCATCCGCGATGCCACTAGTGTTCGCAATGCAATCGGCGTCATCCCGCAGGCGCTGACCTCGGATCCGGAACTTACGGCCCGCGAAAACATGATGTTTCACGCCAAAGTCTACGGAGTGCCCGCTAATGAGCGCAATCAAATCGTGGATCGGTTGTTGGCCTCCGTCGATTTGGAGAAGTTCGCGAACACTCTGGTGCGGAATTTTTCCGGCGGCATGAGGCGCAGATTGGAAGTTGCGCGCGGCCTCGTGCATTCTCCGCGCATTCTGTTCCTGGACGAACCCACAACCGGTCTGGATCCCGTCTCCCGCACGAATGTGTGGGAAATGATCCGCCGCCTGCAAGGTCAGGAACATCTGACAATTCTTCTCACAACGCATTACATGGACGAAGCCGACAAGTTGTGCGATCGCATTGCCATCGTGGACCACGGCAAACTCGCCGCCCTCGACACTCCCACCAAGCTCAAGGACTCGATTCCCGGCACGGAGGTTGTCGAAGCGGAATTCAACGGAGCGCCTGCGGACTGGATTGACCAGCTCAAGCGGCTTCCCACTGTGATTGACGTGAAGGATCAGAACGGCGTGGTTCACATCTCATCGCACGACGGCCCCGCGCTGGTTGGCGCGCTGATGGATCTTGCGCGCTCAAAGCGCGTGGTCATTCACCGCGTCTCCGTCCAAGGAACCACGCTGGACGATGTCTTCTTGCATTACACGGGCCGCCAGTTGCGCGACGAAATTGCCGGCGCAGCGCAACTGGATATCAGCCACCTCTACAAATGAGAAACGCCGCCGAGGAATACTGGGAATGAAGTTATATCGGATCTTCGCCATCATCGAACGCGACATGCGTAAATTCTTTCGCAGTCCCGCGTTGATGATGACTTCCATGGTCTTCCCCCTGATGCAGCTCATCGTGCTTGGATATGCCTTTGGGGGGAAAATCCAGAATGCCCATATCGCCCTTGTGGATGAAGATCACGGCGGTGGGGCGAGACTCATACGCGAGCACCTGAATGGCATTGTGGCCGGCCCGCGCACATTCAAGGTTTATGAGTATGGCCACCTGACGGACGCCATGACCGATCTCCGCGCCGGCTTCGTCAAGGCAATTGTGGACATTCCCCCCGATTTTTCCCAACGCATGCTCAAGAATGACCGGCCGCGCATCGCCTTCATTATGGACAATACGGATAACTTCACCGTTAGCGGAGTGCTCGAACGCATTCAACAGATGCAGGTGGATCTGAATGGTCCTGTCTCGCCCGCTCTCTTGCCCGGGCAATTGTTTTCGCCGGGTTTGCTCACGGGCCAGCGCCTGCCCGCGTACGTTGATATCCAACAGATCGAGGTCTATCCCTACATTGAATACATCAAGTACCTGCTCGCGGGTTCTGTTTCCATATCGATTTTTGTCGTCGCCATGATCGGCGGCGGCATCACTTTCATTGACGACAAAGCGCGCGGATTGCATGAGGGATACCTGGTCACACCCATGGGGAAGGCGGATCTGATTCTGGGACTCGTCTTTTCCGGCGCGTTAAAGGGCCTGATGGCGGGACTTACTATTACGATCATCGGAGGCTTGCTCGCCGGAATCGATCGGCTATGGGATCCCGTCCGTCTCGTTTATCTTGTTCTCGTCCTCGGCTCGACGGCTCTGGCGATGATCAGCATGATGTTCCTGATGATGGTGCGCGTGAGCGATCCGCTCGTCCCGCGCGCGATTTTCGGTGTCCTCAACACTCTGTTGTTTTTCCCTTCCGGCGCCATCTATCCGACGGAGGGTTTTCCGTTCTGGCTGCGATGCATCTCCATCGTGGATCCGTTCACCTATGCCGTTCACGCTCTGAAAAACCTGCTCTTGAAAAACACGGGCTTTTCCGGCATTTACACCGATGTCGGAATTCTGTTAGCGTTCTCCGTGGTGTTTATCAGCCTCTGCATCACATTGTTCCAGCGGCAACTCTGAGGGATCGAATGGGATTATTTGACACTACCAGCGAAGACCCCCAGGCGAAGATGCGACGGTACGCAATCATGCTGGGCGCAGCCATCGTTTTCGCCGGCCTTGGAATTTGGTGGCTCGTTTTCGGTTACCTTCACGTCTCGGAGCGCAGCGCTGCCACGCGTTTTTTTGACGCGCTTAGCTCCGGAAATACCGAGCTCGCATATAAACTCTGGCAGCCGGACCAGAATAAGTATAAATACAAGGATTTTCTCGATGATTGGGGCGCGGACGGATTTTACGGCCCCGTGAAAAGCTACCAGATCGAATCCGTCAACTCGCCAACGAAAGGAGGAAGCGGCGTTGTCGTCGTCGCTGAGGTGAGTCCATTCCAGCCGTTTCCGGATGCCAACGATTTGCCAAAAAGCCGCAGCACCAAGGAGGTTCGCATCTGGGTCGAAACGCGCGACAAATCTCTGAGTTACCCGCCTTTTTAGCTCTTCTCGCGCTGCCCTTCCCTTAAAACGGATCGTCAGGAACGCGAAGGGACGTTGCGCGTGGGAGCGCTGGCTTCCTCGGGCAGCATCACGGGAAACCCATCGCGAATCGGGTAGATTCGGCCGCACGCCTCGCACTCCAGTCCCTTGTCATCCGGAAGCGCGCGGACCGGTTTCAAACATTCCGGACAGGCCAGAATCCTTAGCAACTCCTCATTCAGCGGCATTCAAGTACTCCCCTCCGGGGATTGAATTTAGCAGATGCCTCAAATCCGAAGCAACCGCGCCTGCGCGAAAATCCTTGCCATGATTTTGCTGGGGATTACGGATGTGATTTGCTCACCTTGAGCTGCCAGCGGCCGGTCCATTTTCCGCCGGGCGCCAGCTCCACGGAACAAACACCGAGGATTTGCGATCCCTGGTACACGCGCTCAAAACCTTCCTCCGATTCCGAAACCGTCTCAATCGGCGCGATCCAGAATCTGCCATCGGGAGGAGTTTCGAGAACAGCCGCGACGTTTTGCCAATCGTCAACAACCCGAAGCGTGGCGTCCGAAACCTCCCCGGCCCAGCCGAGGCGTTGTTTCTCGAGCGCCGCGTCGCGCTTGAATTCAAAAAAGCGGTCCGGCTCATTTGGCGCGAGGAAATTCAGCACAACCTCAATCCCCGCCAGCATTCGAGCAGCCCCTGCCGTCGAATTCGCTGCTCCGCGCAGGCTCACCTCGCAATTCACGCTGAATTCTTCGCCTCTCTCTTCAAAATGAAACTCCTTTATCGCGCTGACGCGAGGGGCGGCAGATCCTGTTTCGTTCCATTCCAGCGGCGCTTCCAATTCGAGGGCGACATTGTCTCGTGCGGGATCCGTCAACCTATAGTCTCCCGCTGCAAATGCTCCGCTTTCTTCAAGGTTGAGCGCCTCATAGTCTGTCCATGTCTTGCGCTGCGGGAAAAGCAACAGCCGGAATGAATTTCGCGCCCAGCGGTCGTAACGCAGCCGTTGCTCGAGTCCGGGCTCCTTCACCCGCACGATGTCGTGAATGGATGCCACGCCTCCCGCGGCGCTTTGCGCTGCTTCGGCCACCCGTGCGTGATACGCCTCCGGCCGGCGTTGCAGTGAATTGATCAGCGCAACCGCCGTCGGGCGGAAATCGAGTGCGGCTACGGTGGCGCCGTCCGAAGGCTTAATAATTGCCGAGAAGCTCCGCGCCTTTACGCAAATCTCATCCATTCCATCGAGGTCGAAGTCCTTCGATTCGAGGCTGATCTTGTCGGAACGGGACTTGCCGCGCGATTCAAGCATTCCCTCCGCGCGAATCAGCTCGCGCCAAAGCTCCGTCCGTAAGTGAGGCGAATAGAGCCCCCCGAAAACGCCGTGCCAGTAAGCATCGTTGCACTGCGCCCGAAGCAGGTGCGTGTGCGCATCCTTCAGTTTGCGGCGCGCGGGCGGCGAAAGCCTTCCCTTTCGCGCCGCCGCAACATTCCGCGAAACGTCCAGCATCTTCTTGTGCAGCAGATTCACCTCGGGATACTTGCTCAAAAATCCGCGCCAGATTCCCCCGCGCAGGAACCGAAGCACATCCGGCCGCCCCGAGAATTCCTGTTCCACCGCGTGGAGCTGCTTTCTCGCCGGCGTGGGCAAAACCCATTCCATCAATTCCGTGTAAGACGCCGTCGGCAAATCGGCGCGCCCGATTGGCGCGTGCTCGCGCAGGTATTCGCCCGGCGGCGTGATGGCGAGCCATTCCTGATTGCGCTCCAGCGCGGTGAAAAAGCGTTCGAGCCAGCCGTCGCGGTAACAATGGTCGTACGTGCCCGGCCAGCCGCCGAATTTTTCGCAATCATCACCCATCGCGGCCATCCCGCCGGGATGGCGTTCTGCCGCGCTCCGCAGGAAACCGATTGTTTCCTCCACGTCGCGGAACGGAACAAGATACCGCAGCGATTTCAGGCCCGGAATCACCTTAATCTTCGCCCCGCGATCCTCCGCGATGTAGTATCCGAAGAGATCCTCCGCCTCGATTCCCGCCGATGTAAAATGCATGTCATCGAGCAGCGTGTAATCAACCTTCGCCGCCTCCAAAGCCCCAGGAAGCTGTGGTTCCCAGACTCGCTCCGCAAGCCACGCTCCCACGGGCGCGCGCCCGAAATGTTTTTTGACGTATTCGCTCATTCGGCGAATCTGTTCCTGCTGGTCCTCCGGAGGGATCGCAATTAGAATCGGCTCGTAGAAACCTCCGCCAAGGATTTCCACTTGGCCGCGCTCACTCATCAGTTTTAGTTTTTCGAGGTATTCCGGATGATGGGCTTCGAACCATTCCAGAAGCGATCCGGAATAGTGCAGTCCAATTCGCACGGATGGGTGCAGCGATAGAAGTTCCAAGAACGGCAGATAGGCGTGCTGGTAAACCTTTTCGATTACAGAGTCGAAGTTCCCGACCGGCTGATGTGCGTGGATTGCCAGAATGAGATGAATCTTTGCCAAGCGTAGACTCCGCCAGTGGGTGACGTCACCGCGGATTGCTGTCTGATAACGCCGCAGCTTCGTGAGAGCCGGCCCGCCGCGGCTGAAATGCCGGGTGCGCCCTGCGCGCCGGGCTTTGGTATTATGCCGGGACTTGCGCGTGAAAGCCAAACCCGCCCGGCGAGTTCGCTCGAAACGCAATCAGGGAATGCGCGCCCAAAGAGCGCGCACGATCAACAAGCCCGCCGGCGAACAATCCATCTTCGAGCACGGCGTCGCACTCTTCAATCGAAGGCAGTTTTTTGAAGCGCACGAAGTGTGGGAAGAGATCTGGCTCCACGCCTCGCTCCCCGAGAAAACCTTTCTCCAGGGGTTAATCCAGGTGACCGCGGCATTCCATCATCACTCGCGCGCGAATCTTCACGGTATGGAGTCCTTGCTCCGCAGAGGGCTCGCCAAGCTCGATCAATTCCCTGCTTCACACCGCAATCTCAAAATCGGGGCCTTGCGCGCCTCCGCGCGGGCATGGCTCGCGGCGCTTCATAGCGCGCACACCACTCGATCGCCGCGCCTGCCCATTCTCAAAGCTCAAAACTGATTTTTTGATTTTTATTTCAGCGCGAGAATTTCAAAAGCTTGAAGCATCAATCGGAAGGCGAACCTCCCAGAAATGTGCGGAATCCTCCTGAAACTCCCAGCAAGTGCGAAAAAAGCCGCGGCGTCGCCGTCATCGCCCGAAATGCATTCCGAGCCAGCCGGGGCCGCGAGGCCAGCCACAGCATCGCTTTCGTCAGAATCCGATAGTCGCGCAGCATTCCATTGCGCTCGCGATCAAAGGCATCGAGCCACCCGTCAAGCGTCGCGAGGCCGTGAATCCCTATGTATCGCGCGAGCAGTTCTGCGCTCACCAGCGCCTGCGCCATTCCCCCGCCCGTAATGGGGTCCACGAAGCCTGCGGCATCTCCCAGAAGGATAAGCCCTGGCGCCACCCCTCTTCGCGCGCGCGACGCCAACGGCGAGCTTCCCGCAATCGCAGTGATTTGCTCCGCGCCTTCAAGCCGCTCCGTGAGAATCCGCTCGGCGCGCAACCAGCGTGAATACGCCTGTTCCGCCGCTTCGTGCATAGATCCTGTCTCTACCAGCGCGGCCACGAGCACCTCACGCGCGGGCAGCGGCGTCACATAAAGCTCGTAGTCTTTGCGGACAAATACTTCCACCCACGGCGGTTGCTCGCGCCCGTCGGCCAGACGGAAATGCGCGCACACGCCAAACCGTTTCCTGCGCGGCGGCAGGTCAAGTCCAACCGCTTTGCGAATTGGGGAATCAATTCCATCGGCCGCAACCACCAGCCGTCCGCGGCGCGGTTCCCCTCCTACTATCAAACCCACAACTCGCCCGGCCTCCATGAGCGGCCCATCCACGCGCGCTGGAATATGCGCCGTCACTCCGGGCGTCCCGGACGCGGTCCGAAACATCGCTTCGTCCAGCTTTAATCGGCGCTGGCCCCAGCCCACGCTCGGCCGCCCGTCGTGATTTGGAAAGCGGCCTTCGACAGTAAACTCTGCAAAGTGGTACCGCACGCCGTAAAATGGCTCGCCGCCGATGGCTTCGGCCAAACCCATTCGCTCGGCAACCGACACTCCTGCGGGCATCAATCCTTCGCCGCATGGCTTTTCGTGCGGAAAGGTGCGCCGCTCAAATAACTCGACCTCGATTCCCTGCCGCCCAAGCAGTATGGCGAGCGCGGATCCTGCAACTCCTCCGCCCGAAATCAGAACGCGCGTCATGAACTCTTGCCCGCCACCGCCAACCGTTCGTGCAACACCCGCACTCGGCCCAACATCCCACCATGCGCGGTAATCCATGTCGTGTATATCATCACGACTGCAATCAATTCTACAGAGATAGCGACGAAACTATGCCGGGACTTGCGCGAAAGCTAAACCGGCCCGGGCCACGTGGAAGAATCACAAACAACGCTTGCGCGCCCAATGACCGCAGGCAAAGAAGAATCGCTCGCTGGGTATTGCTCGACTGCCGCGCCTGCCCGTTCTCAAAATCCAAACCTGGTTTTTCCGAATTCAGGAAAGTGTTCTGGAGTGCCTTTGCCACTGAATCGGGCGCCCGCGGTCAGAACACCTGGAAAGAGGCGAAGCAGCGGCATTGCACACTTGACCGCGATTGGCCGCATCGCCCAATGAGCGATTAGCGCCGCTGCATGAATCCGGGGCGCGAGGTTTCGGCGCCAGGCAACCGCATAGTCGGCCCGCACCGCATCAACCACCGGGCCGGACAAAGCGTCGGCTGGTCGCGCAGTCAGATGCTCCCACAATAGTGATGCGGACTGCATTGCCATGCCGATGCCCTCGGCAACCACGGGATGGGCTTCGCCGGCGGCGTTTCCAACAAGAAAAATATTCTCGAATGCGCGCCTTCGGATGCCGGGCCGAATGGGCCCGGCCGAGAGCCAGTCACCCTCGAGCGTGGCCCCTTCGAGCGCCTCGCGCGCTCCGCGACAATTTTTCAGGATGTGTGCGAGCACGGCCTTGCCCGCCTTTACCGCTCCCGATTCGCGCCGCACTTTCTCCAACTGGTCCCTGCGGACGCAGCACGACAGGCTTACTCGCCCATTGTCGCTGTGAACCATCCCGCCGTATCCACCCGGAAAAGCCAGCAGCGGCATCAGGCCCGATGGCAATCGAGTGTCCAGAAAATGCGCTTTGAATCCAAACAGATCGGATGGCCGCGAAGGTGGGCGCGCTTGCTGCGAGGGTAATGGCCCGGGCCCCCACGATCCGTGAGCGGCAATCACGATTCGGCCCTCCAACTCCAGGGAATGGCCGCTTTCCCTGCTGACGATCTTACAAAGGTATCCGTCTCCCTTTTTGACTAGCTCCATCGCAGACCAGGGCTGCCAGATATGCGCCCCGGCTGCCGATGCCCGGTGTAACAACAGCGTATCCAGGTGATCCCGCCCTAACGCCCGGCCCCATCCGTGGCCAGCCCGATCAGCATTCCGGGGACGACGCATGTCGGAAGTTACGATGTAATTTCTGGCAAACAGTCCGATTTGGCGCACTTCCGGCCCGGCAAGTTCAAGGAATGATTCGCAAACTTCCAACTTTCTCAGCAATGGAAAATTCATAGCTGAAAGAAATTCTCCGCACACCTTTCCACGTGGAAAGCTCGCCATCTCAACCACCGCAACCGACCATCCGGCTTTTGCCAACAGCACTGCCGATGTCGCGCCGCCGGGGCCGCCGCCGATGATCAGTGCGTCGAAGGTCTTGAGACTCACAGGGCCTCTCCGTCGATCCGCTGCGCCGCAAAGCAATGGCTGAACAGTCCGACTTGTTGTTCCCTCAATCGCCAACCCTTGTCGACCGGCCACATCGCCGACAGTTCATTTTCCGTGAAGCCCGCGCGCACGCTGATCTTGGCTTCGCGCCTCGAGACCTTGGTGCATCCAATGAACCCGGACAACGCCGCCGCACAGAGCGAGAACTTGCCCCGCTGCGGCTCGCACGCCAGAAAGAACCTGGTTTGACGGGCCGCGTGGGACAGCAGCTTTCGGAGATCCGCCTCCATAAACTGGTGCAGGAACAGGTTCGCGATGGTTACGTCGCTATGTTCCAGGTGTGGCCGTTGCAGCCAATCGAATACATCCATCTCCAGAGACTCGACATTCCACGAAAGCGCCTTGAACTCTTCCTTGGTCCGCGGACTCAGCAAGTCCCCGCGGTCCACCATCACAACCCGGAGCGGTTTCCAGCGCGGAGCAATGCTTTTCGCGAGCCGCAGCAGAAGCGTCCCATCACCTGCCCCCAACTCAACAATCGAACGGGGAGATCGGTCGGTGAAAGCCCTGGACAGCGCGTGGACCATGATGTGCGCGTGTCTCATCCATGCATTGAACCTTTGTAGATCCCGGCGTAACTTGATCGCACGGCGATCTCCAGGCGGCAATTCATCGAGCAGTTCGCGTTCAACTCTGCGTTTCAATTGGTGGATTTACTCCGCTTCCGGCAACCCGGTATGGCGACTGAACTTAACCTCCGGGGAAAACATTCTCTGCTGTCCCCCATCCAGGCGGTCAACGGGGCAGCAACCCCGGCAAGAATCTCGGCTTTCCGCCCATAGCAGCGCGATAGGCGGGATCGGCCAGCAGCACGGGGTCCTCTACCGCCAACCGTTCGTGCAACACCCACACATGACACAACGCCCCGCAAACCGCCGTGACCCACGCCGTGTAAATCAGTGGCAGTGCAATCAATTCTACAAAGACGGCGACGTAATTCGGATGCCGAATCCAGCGATACGGCCCAGCCGTCACCACGCCCAGCCGCGCCGAATCCACCACTTGAACATTCCAGTGACCGCGAAGCGTGCGGATCACCCACCATCGCAACGCATTGGATAACGCGAAGAGGATGGCCATCGGGATCGCCAGCGCGGGAATCAGCGGCCGGTGCAAAACAATCACTTCCGCGCCCGCGCAGATTAAAACTCCCGCATGAAGTGCCACCATCCACCGAAAATGTGGCTCCGAAACTCGAGAAGCTCCCGCGGAGAGCAGCCGCCGCTGGTTCCTCCGAGAAAGGCGCATTTCCGCGAGCCGGCCCGCGCCGGTTGCCGCCAGCAATCCGAGATAGGCGATTTGGCTTACTTCCACTGGAGCAACGCCATGTCCGTACTGAAGCCCGGCCCAAATGCCGCCAGAAAACCGTAATCTCCGGCTGACATCTGCGCTTTGGTGATCCACTCGTGCAGCACGAATAGCACGGAAGCGCTGGACTGATTCCCATATTTCTTCAGCACATCCCAGGAGGGTTGCGTCTGCTTGCGGGAAAGGCCGAGCTCTTCTTCAATGTAAACCAAAAGTTTCTGGCCGCCGGGATGCAGGATATACGCGGAAAGATCTGCCCTTGACAACCCACGCCCCGCAATCAACTCATCCACCAGGCCGCCGATTTGTTCCCGCACGAGCTGCGGCATATCTTTGGATAGGACAATATGGAAGCCCGTTTCCTTCAAATCAAAACCCAGTGCGTCCAACGAATTCGGGAAGAGGTGGCTGCGCACATCCACAATGCGCGGGCGGACAACGGAACCTGCCGCACTCTCGGAGGAACATCCCTCAGGACCCGCGCTGCGAGTCACCGCTACGGCCGCGGCTCCATCTCCGAACAGGCTTGCGGAAATCAAATTTGCCGGTGAGAGATCGCGCCTCTGAAAGGTGAGGCTCGGCAGTTCGACCGCGATAACCAGGACATTTCCTTTTTGAACGCCGCGAAGGTAATCCCATGCCCGCCCAAGCGCTGCCGCTCCACCGGCGCATCCCAACTCGGTGATGGGCAATCTGCGCACATCCGGGCGGAATCCCATCTGATTGACAAGGTGCGCCCCGGTCGAGGGAAGCAGAACCCCGGTGCACGAAACCGTAATGATCAAATCGATTTCCGCCGGAGTGAGCCCCGCGCGATCCAGGCACCCTTCCGCCGCGCGGCGGGCGAGCGCCACTGCGTGCTCCTGATATTCGCGTGTAATTTGGCCGAGGGGCCGCGGCTCGATCAAATAGTCCACGGGAAATACGCAATAGCGCTGCTCAATCTTGGCGTTGTCGATGACTTCGAGCATCATCGCGGTCCGCGACTCGTTCAACGGGAAAACTTTGTTCAGATAAACCCTCGCCTCTTCCCGGCCGAAGATATGGGAGGGTACTGCTGTGGCGATCCCTGTAATGGTTACGGGAGATTCCGTGATCACCGGGCTGGAAGGATTGGGACTTTCTTTTGTGGA
Source organism: uncultured Acidobacteriota bacterium (assembly GCA_963838945.1). Lineage (GTDB taxonomy): Bacteria > Acidobacteriota > Terriglobia > Acidiferrales > UBA7541 > DASTCZ01. Next base: position 229,266 of record CAWITC010000001.1, read on the forward strand.
TCGATCCTCCACCGATTGCATTGCAGCGATCGTTCGCATCCGGAAAGCCTCCAGTGGCCCGGAAGGAGCAAGCGGTGTTCAGCTCACTGCCCGGCGAGCGTGATGTCGAACTCAATTTCGACTTCGTTTCTTGCGTTTACCGTGCCGAAGGCGACGCGAATCGGCTTCATTCCGTAATCCGTCTGTTTCAGTGAAACCTTGCCACGGTAATGACCGCTCTCAAACCTTGTCTCCACTATGATTTGTCTTGTCGTGCCGTGCAGAGCCAGCTTGCCATGAATGCGCCAATGAGAATCATCTTTTCGCTCGACGATCTCGGATGCGAAATGAATCTCGGGATACTTCCCGGCGTCCAACACTTGCGGGCCGAGCATCGCTGTCTGTACTTCCGCGCGCGAGGATTCGGATTCCTGCGGATCCTGCACCCTCATCTTTGCAGTCTCCACGGTGAATTCCACGAATTCCGGGGCGAAAGTTGCAATCTCCCCTTGCGCAATCTGCGCAGAAACCACGTGATCGTGTCCGAAGATGGAGCACAGCCCTTCCTTGCCCACGTACACCGTAAGGAATGAGTGGCTTGTATCAATCGGCTGCTTTTCGTTCGCGGCGGAAGCCGAAATCGCCCCCGCTTGGGCCGGAACATTCGCGCTCGGATTCCCATTTGGCTTAACAACCATCAATGCCTCTGGCTGGCCCCATGGATTCGATTCGGTGGGATTCACCGGGGTTGCAGGGTTCCCCGGCACGCAAATATTGCCTTTCTATGGAGTCAATGTAAACTGGACTTCTCCAATTCGCATTTCTTAAAGATTTTGCCGGAAACATCTGAGGAAGGTTCTTGTATGGTTGACTCGGTTGAAGAAAAAGTCATTTCCACTGTGGCTTCTGTAAAGCATATTCCTGAAGGAAAGATATCCATTGATAGCTCGCTGGCGGACCTTGGATTCGATTCGCTGGACATGATTTCTCTTCTCTTTGAGCTTGAAAATGCCTTTCAGATCTCCATCCCTGACGATCGCGCCCGCACCATCCGCACTGTTCGCGAAATTGTCGATGGCGTGCGCTCCCTCAAGAACGCCGCGCCCATCCAACCGGCTCCCGCCGACTGAACAATGCCCCAACGACGAGTCGTAGTCACGGGTCTGGGCGTCATCTGTGCCATCGGAGCAAACTCAGCGGAAGTCTGGGAATCGCTCCGCGCGGGGCGATCCGGAATCGGCCCTCTCACGCTGGTGGATACTGCGCGCCTGCGCTTCAGCAATGTCGCTGAGGTCCATAATTACGACCCCACGACACACTTCACTCCCTCTCAGGTGGACCATCTCGACCGCTTCGCGCAGTTTGCGCTGATTGCCGCACGGGAGGCTGCAACAGATTCCGGAATCGTCTTCACCGATGAATTGCGCTCGCGCGCCGCCATTGTCACCGGCACGGGGATCGGTGGTCAGGGTACGCAGGATGCGGGGTTTCTGGACGTTTACGCACTCGGCCGCGATCGCGCCCACCCGCTCACCATTCCTCGGACGATGGCCAACGCGGGGGCAAGTCACATTTCAATGGAATTTGGGATCACCGGCCCCGCCTTCACTCTTTCCACGGCCTGCTCCTCCTCGAACCATGCCATTGGACTGGCTATGCAACTCATCCGCAGCGGCGGCGCGGATATCGCCTTCGCCGGCGGCAGCGAAGCGCCGCTCAGTTTTGGCATGTTAAAGGCCTGGGAGGCGATGCGTGTAATTGCCCCTGACACCTGCCGCCCGTTTTCCCGCGATCGGCGCGGGATGATTCTCGGCGAAGGCGCGGGGATGCTTGTGCTCGAATCGCTCGATGTCGCGCGCGCCCGCAGCGCGCGCATCTACGCGGAACTCGCCGGCGCCGGAATGTCCTCCGACGCCCACCACATCACTCAGCCCGCCTCTGCCGGGCCCGCCCGCGCGATGCGCGCCGCGCTTGCCGATGCGGGCCTGCTTCCCGAAGAGATCGGCTACATCAACGCGCATGGCACCGGCACGCCCGGGAATGACCCGGCGGAAACTCGTGCGATTCGCGAAGTCTTTGGCGCTGCAGCGGATAAACTCGCCGTCAGCTCCACCAAATCCATGCATGGCCACGCCCTTGGCGCTGCCGGAGGCATCGAAGCCGTGGCCACGCTCCTCGCCATGAAGCACGGCATCCTTCCGCCCACCGCCAATTTTACCGAGCGCGACCCCGAATGCGACCTCGACTATGTGCCCAACACAGCGCGCCCGGCGCGCATAGACGCCGCGCTTTCCAATTCCTTTGCTTTTGGCGGGCTGAACGCCGTCATCGCCTTCCGTGCCGTGTAATTCCTCGCAAAAACAAAAGCGGCGAGGGGATCATCCCTCGCCGCCAAATGCCAAAAATCGAATCCCCTGCGCGCTTACGCCTTCTTCGCGTACCAGTCCGCGTTGATCGGCGTGAAGTTCTGCCACTTCTCCGGCAAGTCCTCGAGTGCGAAAATCGCGGTCACCGGACACACCGGGACGCACGCCCCGCAGTCAATACATTCCGCCGGATGGATGTAAAGCTGCGTCTCCGCCTCATAATTCGGCTCGTCTTTTCGCGGGTGGATGCAATCCACCGGGCAGACATCCACACAGGCGGTGTCTTTCGTTCCTATGCACGGCTCAGCGATTACGTATGCCATTCTGTTTCTCCTTGGGATCTAGTAAAGCCCGGTGCGTACAGATTCGCCGCGCCAGCAGAAATTTAGATATATCACCAATGGCCGCTCGAGACAAGCGCCCCTGAGCCGGCGCCATTCACCGGTCTCCCCACCCTGATTTGAATCTGCGTGCCGCGCGCGAATACAATGGCGTCCATGCGAATAGGCGCAAATGCCCGGACAAGCTCCGCCAGACTCCGGCAAGCAATCCTTGTTCTCGCCGCTTGCGGATTGGCGCTGGCCGTTCACGGCCAGACCCAGAATCCGCCCTCCAAATCGCCCTCGAGACCTGCTTCCCACGCCATGACCGCCGGGGAAATACAATTGATTGATCTCGAAGGCTACAAAAAGCTTCTCACTGACCATCGCGGAAAACCGCTGCTCGTCACATTCTGGGCCACCTGGTGTGAGCCTTGCCGCGATGAATATCCCCTCGTGAATGAACTCGCGAAACAGTATGCCGCGCAGGGTCTCGTCGTCGTGGGCGTCGATATGGACGACGACGCGGAAATGGCTCGTGTCCATCGCTTCCTGGATAAGAATCAGCCCGTGTTTCCTAACGTTCGCAAGAAAATGGGACACGAAGACGAATTCGTGGACGGCGTCGACCCGCGATGGCGCGACGTTATGCCCGCCAACTTTTTCTACGCCGCGGACGGCCGCCTCGTCGGTTTCATGACCGGCGGGCGTCCTCGCCCGGATTTCGAAAAGATGATTCAGGCTACGCTGGCGGCTTCGCCCCATATCTTGGCGCACCCATAAACGCCCCGGAGGATTTCATGCTGGACACTCGAGGAAACAAAATCACCTGGCTCGGCCACGCGACCTTCACCATCACAACCCCCGATGGAAAAGTTGTCCTCATCGATCCTTGGACGATTGGCAATCCCTCCTGCCCACCGGCATTGAAAAAACTCCCCCGAGTGGACGTCATCCTGATTACTCACGGACACTCGGACCACATCGGCGACGCAATCGCCATCGCCGCCCAACACAAGCCGCAAGTTGTCGCAATGTTTGAAATAGCTCTGTGGCTTACATCCAAAAACGTCGCCAATTTGTTGCCGATGGGCAAGGGCGGCACGCAAAAGGTCGGCGAGATCGAAGTCACGCTGGTCAACGCCCATCACTCCAGCAGCATCATGGACGGCGACCGCCTTATCTACGCCGGCGAGCCCGCCGGTTACATCGTGAAGTTTCCCGGCGGATTTACGCTTTACCACGCCGGCGACACCTGCGTCTTCGGCGACATGAAACTTATCGCCGAACTCTACAAGCCCGAAGTCGCCTGCCTTCCCATCGGAGACATCTTCACCATGGGCCCGCGAGAGGCCGCCCACGCGATCCGGCTTCTCGGCGTAAAGCACGCGATTCCCATGCACTACGGAACTTTCCCCATGCTCACCGGCACGCCCGGGGCTCTGCGCGAAGCTGCAAAAGATATCGCGGGTCTTGAAATCCACGCGCTGAAACCCGGCGAATCCGTCGGATAGCGGAGAAATGGAATGGCCATCAAAAACATAACTAGCCCTCAAGTTGAAAAATATATCTACGGAATTCTTCCCAAGCGTGATCCCGTCCTCGCTGAAATGGAATCCTACGCGAAGAGGCATCATGTCCCCATCGTCGGCCCCGCCGTGGGACGCTTGCTCGCTCTGCTCGTCGAGCTTGCCGGTGCGCGCCGCATTTTCGAGATGGGCTCCGCCATCGGTTATTCCACGCTGTGGATGGCGCATGCTGCGGGGCCGGACGCGGAAGTCTTTTACTCCGACGGCAATCCCGCGAACGCAAAGCGCGCGCAAGATTCTTTCAACCGCGCCGGAGTCGCGCCGCGCATCCGCGTGCAGGTCGGCGACGCGCTCGAACTCCTCGATCGAGCGTCCGGTGAATTCGATCTAATTTTTTGCGACGTGGACAAGCATCAGTATCCCGGCGTTTTCCGCAAAGCCGTCGGCCGCATCCGCAGCGGCGGACTTTTTATCGCTGACAACACACTTTGGTCGGGGCGAGTGACTCGCAAGCCGAAAGCGTCGGACCGCGCGACGCGGGGCATCATTGAATTCAACAAAATCTGCTACGCGTCGAAGGAATTGTTTCCGGTTCTCGTGCCGCTCCGTGACGGCGTGCTTATCTGTCGCAAGAAGTAGAGCCAACCACCCGTAAGTCATTGATACAAATTGGTTTAGAGGTCTCAAAATTTATTTGGTGGGTCATTCAACTAAATTTTAGGAACGGAAAAACGAAGAAAACAATTTGCGAATATTATGCGACGCTGTGGCGGAGAATTGGCGGAGAGGAAATAGAGATTGAGGGAGGGGTACTAGGACATTCGAATGCGACACAAGAGGCGGTTTGGGAGAGACAAGTACGGTGAGCAAGGCGCGGACGGCTCGCGTTCTTATTTCATTAAAGGAACTCTTTTTTCACGCCGAACAAGGCCCGCTCATGAATCCAGCGGTGAATGGTGGGTGCACCCGACCAAGAGTAAGTAAACACCCGCACACTTAGAAACCAAGGGTGCGGCACCCAACCAAAAAGTAAGTCAACACCCGCGTTCTTATTTCATTAAAGGAACTCTTTTTTCACGCCGAACAAGGCCCGCTAATGAATCCAGCGGTGAATGCTGGGTGAACCCGACCAACGGTAAGTAAACACCCGCACACTTAGAAACCAAGGGTGCGGTACCCAACCTGAAAGTAAGTCAACACCCGCGTTCTTATTTCATTAAAGGAATTTGTTTCTCAGGCCGACCAAGGCCCGCTCATGAATCCAGCGGTGAATGCTGGGTGAACCCGACCAACGGTAAGTAAACACCCGCACACTTAGAAACCAAGGGTGCGGCACCCAACCAAAAAGTAAGTCAACACCCGCGATCTTATTTCATTAAAGGAACTTTTTTCTCACGCCGAACAAGGCCCGCTAATGAATCCAGCGGTGAATGGTGGTTTCACCCGACCCGGCCGCGAGGATTCACGGGAGGCGCTTGAATTCAACATCCTTGCCGTCGAGATGCAAGACCAGGGCCTGGGCGGGGCCATCGTCTCCCAGCTTGAAGGAACATTCGTCGGTGGAGGTTGCCGAATAAAAGTCCTGCGGACTCTCGGGAAGATATTCTTGCTTTGGCTCGTCGTTTTCCTGAATGAACAGGCGACCGTTCTCAACAGTCACTGATAGAACTAGGTCGGGTGACAGTCCGTATCGGCCGACAAGCCTCGTCAGTTGGGCCGGCGTGAGGGAAACTTTTTTATGCTGCTTCAATTTCGGAAGCGGGGGAAGCAAGTTGTATGGTGTGTAGTTTTCCCAGTCGAAGGGGAACGAAGTTTCGCCCAGAACGGAATCCATCAGTGGTTTGAAGATTCCCTCACCGTTGGAACTATTTGACATGATCAAAATGCCGCTGCCATTCGCGAAACAGAGTGCCAGATGCCGCCATCCCTCGTCATGGCCTTCCTTGAAGAAAGCCTTTCCGTAGGGAGAGGAATAAAGTCCCCAACCCAATCCGTAGCGGAGGCGTATCGCGTCATTGGCGTCCGTGGTTTCGGTTGCGAGTGATGGAAATTCGTGCGCCGAATGGATGCTCACCTGCGGGCTGAACATTTTCCCCGTTGTTCGCGTGTCTAAAATTTTTCGGCGCGTCAGCGCACTCAGGAACGTGGCGTAATCGCGCAGCGTGGTTTGCATCGAGCCCGCGGCGTCCGGAGTGGGGCGCTTCTCCGGGCCGAGCGAGCGGCCGTACTCATCATATCCGTTCGCAAAGTCGCTCTCGAACCGCGAGTCCCAGACCATGCTCGTTCTGGTCATTTGCAAGGGGCGGTAGAGATTCTCTTCCATCAACACGGTGAGCGATTTGGCAGTTACCGTTTCCACGACAAGTTGCGCAAGGTCGATTCCCTCTCCGGAGTAGGCGTAGCGCGTGCCGGGCTCGAAGTGAATCTTCAGCTTCCGGTCGTCCTCAAAGGCGCGCCAGTTGGGGAAGCCGCTTGTGTGGCTCAAGAGCATGCGCAGGGTGAGCTTTTTGTACCGATCGTCCCCCTGGAGATCCGCGTATCTCGGATACTCGGGAAGCGGCTTGGGCAGGTATTGGTAGACAGGCTTATCGAGGTCGAGCGTGCCCTGTTGCAACAGGCGCAGGACGACGGTGGCGAACGCCGCTTTGCTCAAGGAGGCCGAGGTCATCACAGAGTCGGCCGTCAATGGCAGACCCTTTTCGACGTCGCGGAGTCCGTAGGTTTTGAGGTACACAATTTGACCGCCGTGAAAGATCGCAATCCCAACCCCCGTTACATGGGCTGCCTCGATCAACTGTGTGACGGTGGCGTCGATCTGAGAAGGCGTGATCTCGACCCCATCTGGCCGCAGAACGGGAGGCTGCTGAGCGATTGCCGAAAGAGCGCCGAATAGAACCGTCAACGCGACGGCAAAGGGCAGCCGAGTCATTGCTCCTCCATCGTTGGTAAGAAACGCGCAAGCCTACCATGAGTGAAAAAAGATCGAGGCGGGCGATTGCGCGTAGCAGGCCAAGGGGCTTGAAGAGGTTAAAAATGACTTAGTTCTTGTCGAGGAGCACCTGGCTACTGCTTCCTGGAAAAAACCAACTTTTGCATATCTAAGAACTTTTCCAACTCAAATTCGTCGGGATTTTCCGCAACTTCGACGTACCAGATAGTCCCGGCGCTAACTGGAATCGGAATTCGTTGCAATTCTGTCTTGACGCCACTGTGCGCCTTTTGGAGTGCGACGGATGCTATTTCTTTCTCAATTCGCTCGTCGCGATTTGTGGCGCGATATCCTTTTTCTGTCTCTTGAATTAATCCTGACTCCAAGAGGATATCTGCTAGGACATTTACTCCGGTTCCGAAGTAATCGGCTTCTTTTCCTTGCTTCGTAATTTGGATGACCGAGGCAACAAAAGCATCCTTGTCAACGATTCCGCGAGCCCTAATCGTGTCCCAAAGCTGCCTGAGTAATGAGTGGCTTCTGACGAGAGCCGCAAGCGCTTCGCTTGTTAGAAGCTTATTGTCTTGGGTGAGGCCAAGACCCAACTGTTGCCCCTCTGGGGTGAGTTTCGAGCCGCCTGAATCAATAATCCACATTGCCTGAAGAAACGGCTTGTTCATACTGAGTCTTGGGGCCTGCATTCCTGCTACTGAGGCGACCTCTTTTTGTTTGACGTCCTTGTCACCGCCGGAAACCGCATACCACGCCCTAATGATCTTTTTCAGTGTGGCCCACGACGCGGAAGGCCATACGATCTTCATTGAATCGGCCATCATGCCTCCACGATTCTTATACGCTCAACTAGGAAAAATGTCAACTTGAGGTAACTTGTGGTTATCTAAGTTACTTGTGCTTGTGCATCGAGTGGTAATGTGATAGGCTGTCTCTGCCATGAGCGGAGCCACTGCGAGACGCACCAAAGAGAACGACAGATGAAGAAGGAAAAAGAGAACAAACCAACCGGCAGAGTAGAACACACCCGGCGGGAAGTCCAAGCGTTGAAGCCTGATGTACGAAAGTTAGGAAAATATGGAAGCGAACTAGAGTTTATGCAGTTTTTGCGCGGGATCGGGATAAAGGACGAAGACCCCCGCTTCGCGCAAGCTGTGAGCGCTTTCCGTGCCTACCAGCGCGGGCAGCTCTAATCGCCAAGGAGTGAAATTCTGCTCGTTTTGCTCTTGCCAGGGATGGCGGCAAAGTAGCAAGCTGAGCTTGGATTATCTCCGCAATTGTTTGGACGGCTTGCTCTGATTTTGATTTCTTGCTGGCCATATACTGACAGCGTAGCAGGACTCGCGAGAATCCGCAAGGCGCTTTGTGGGAGGGCGTGCTAGACTGATGCCCTACTCATGTTTTTCGTTCCAATTTGCTTTGCCAATTGTTCGCCACTTAGGTGTAATCTGTCGAACCACTTCGTATATGAGAACCCCTGTCACAGCCCAGCGTCGGGCAGCCCGCACGACATGGTTACGTGTGGGGATTTTCTGGGTTTGATTGTGAATGAGTGAGAGTCAAAAACCCCAGGCGCGAAACCGGCGTCTGGGCCATCCAAAACATTCTTAACGCGTGATCAGTGGGCCACTCGCCGAATGAGAGTAATATCACGCGCTGGTACGTTGCGGTCAAGAACCGTAAGGAAGGCTGTCAATGCTGACCTCCTCCAGTGCTTATACACGGGAAGCATTCCTCAATTTCCGAAGATTGTTTCTCGACTCGTCCGCCCTTATCGAATGGGCTAGCGGTCCGGCCGCGGATGCTATCTTCCAAGAAGTTCTAAAGGAATACTCCCTTCTCGTCTCCACAGTTTCGATACTGGAGGTGGGTTTTGGGACGCATGACAAAGCTGGGGTAAGTGAAGTGGAACGCGCGAAATCCATCTACGAATTGGCGTTGAAGGAGCCCATTGATTTTCATAGTCTGCATCGGATGAGCCTCGGACAAAAACGCGCGCCTTCTTTTGGCGCGTATAATCCGACTCCGCACGAGTGGTACGCAGCGAGACATAATCTCCTGACATTATTGCAATCCAAGAAGCGAGGCATGAAAGCCACACTGAAGCTAGTGAATGATGCAGTTATCTCGGGATGTTCATGGAACTCAAGGGCAGCATTAATTACTGAAAATCTAAACGATTTCGTGCTACTGACTACGAGTCAACATCCTACCGTCAACGGCGAGTTACGTCATATGCCAATATTCACGGTGAGAGATGTGAGTGAATCTCTTCGTGGTGTGGTGTCGTATCCGGAGAACCTGCCTTCCGCAATTCGTAGGCAGTACGGGATTTAGGTTGGACGGGTGGTTCATCGTTTCCGGAGTTTGCAAAGGGTGGGGATTTTCTGCGTTCAATTGCGAATCAGTGAGAGTCAAAGACCGCCCGCCGCGGCGGGCGAAACCGGCGTCGTGGGGCACCCTAAACATTCTGAGCGCGCCGTCCCGGAGCCGTTTGTCCGCGTCATCTCCGGGGAATCCGACTCGAATGTCACAAAAGGCGTGAGCGTCGCAATCTGGCGTCAAGATTGCTCACATCCATCCGTTCGACGCGAAAACTCGGCGTCACTCGGACGAACCTGAATGGATTTCGAGCGATATAGATAATTTTGTGGACGAGCATCGTCTCGGGCTTCACGGGAGGATCTGGCCCCGCGAGTGCGAGGTTAAGCGAACAATTGAATCGTTACGTGGAGCGAATGAATTGGAAATGAATGCTTGATTGACGAAAGCGATTCGTTTTCAGACCGGACGCGATTTTAGTGGCGTACAAGATTGTTATTCGAGGATTGTGCAGGCCTAACCGGATTCACTGATGTCTCGTCTAATAGATGATGCTTGATTCCAGGCATGCTCGCCCCCGGACTCTCAGCATCTCGCGTGGCAGCGGCCAACTTGCTCACAGCACCACTTTGGATCGTGGGTCTGCCAATGTAATGTGGCCAGTTATTTTGCCATTGCTGAACTCGAACTCGAGGAGATCCTGCGGATGCTATTCAGGGACAATCTAAGGCTCGCAATCGCGTGTGGAGGATTGCTACTCCTGCTGGGATCTCTCAGTGGGAGCAACCTCTCGCGTCAAACTCCGATGCGCTCAAAATTGCAGACAGTCTCATCGCCAGTGGCCCAGTTGCCCGATCCGACTGGTCCATTCCACATTGGCACGGCCCTTTACGATTGGACCGACCGGTCCCGAGAGGAAGAGTGGTCTGCGACTCCGCAAGTCGGGCGTGAGCTCTTGGTTCAGGTTTGGTATCCAAGTGACGATATCGACGCAAACCGACCGGTCCCTTACGTTCCGGATTCGGATCGTATCAAAGCAAGTTTGGAGAAAGACTGGCCAGAGATGCCCTCGGTGAAAACGCATGCTGCGTGGGGCGCCAGACTCTCAACCGCGCGAAAAGAATATCCTCTCCTGATTTTCTCGCATGGGATGAATAGTGCCCGGTTCTATTACACCGGCCTGATGGAGGAACTCGCGAGCCATGGTTATGTCGTGGCAGCGATTGACCATACCTTTTGGGGACCCGGAGTCGCATTTCCGAACGGCCGAGTTGTACGGTTCGAAGATGGGATGGAAGCACGTGATCAGCTGAGTTCGGACGAGATCGACCAGATGATGTGGGCAGGCGTCTCTGTAATGGTGACGGATGAAGTCTTCGTGGAACGGAAGATGGCGGATCTGGATTCGGACTCAGCTTCCTCGAATCCTTTTCATAATCGTTTGAATCTTTCCTATGTGGGAGCGATTGGGCATTCAATGGGCGGGCAGGCCTCCACAAGGGCATGCTTGGAGTACAGAGCATTCAAGGCTTGCGCCTGTCTCGACGGAATTAACCAGTACATCTATCTTCGACCCGCTGCGAGTTCAAAACCGTTTCTACTTCTGTTGAATTCCACATGGGGGACGCAGATTGTTTCCCAGAGTTTAGCGAGAAGGTATCTAGCCGCCTTCTCGAACGCCCAAGTTTTCATTGTTGACGGCACGAAGCATAACAGTTTTAGCGATTTGCCCATCTTGAGCCCGGTTTCGCGCGCGAAGGCGCCGAGTGATCCTGTTACAGCGCAACATGTGATCACTACAGAGGTATTGGCGTTTTTCGACCGAAGTTTTGGAAACGAAGGGTCCAGGTGGCAGGACACAACCACCCCTATTGGATTGATAGATGTCGATCTACGAAAGCTTGCGGATAGGAAACCCGCTGGGGCTTCGCAGAAATAGCTTGTTGTTGGTGGCCGGCGTTGTATTTGGACGAGAATCAACTATTCACGGGACTGTGAAATTCTTGCTGCGAATGAGCCCAAGTCCTGACTGTGCTCCGCAAAAATCTCACGTGAGCAAAAACTGAGGGTTGGATTCGGCCGGGCGCCGCACACGTCGTGGTTACGCGTGGGGATTTTCTGCTTTCAATTGTGAATCAGTGAGAGGCAAAATTCCCCGCCGCAGCGGGCGAAACCGGAGTCGAGGGGCACCCAAAACATTCAGAGCGCGTCGTTCCGGAGGCATGTGTTCGCGTCATCTCCGGGGCACCCGGCGGGAAACGCTCTAACCTATTGATTTTAAATGAGTACTGACTTTCGACAAGCGCGAGACAGAATCCTATCGAGAATAGGTCAACCGTCAGACTATATAGCGTAAAACATGGGACTACTACGTAACACTTTATAATTTGCAGCGTATAGGTAAGGAGAGGGCTGAGTTTGAAAGCGATCGTGAACTCAACTCATTCGCGCGCCGAAGCAAATGCGACATAGTTTGCTCGGGTCCAAAACCACGGGGGGACCTCGCATGCCTAAGCAAGAAACCGTCCTAGCAATAATTGCCTGTATTCTAATTCCGTGCTTTACGCACACTGAGACCACAGGGCTACATCACGAATATCGACTCGAAAGGGTTGCAGTGTGATCCCGACGAGGATTTTGAGCACGATAGGCTCGTGGGACGATTGGAGCAAGTGCAAGGGACTGCCGGTAGAGTATCCGAATTCAACAAAGCGACATCCCAAGGAGGATCACAAATGAAAAAAGCTCTCGTTCGTGCGGCGCTCGTAATGCTCGCTTTTGTGGCGAGCGCTGCCATTGTATACGCTCAGGGAAGCGCGCCTGTGGCGGCTGCGAATTCCGATGGCGTTCGCTCAGAGATGCTGGTCAGCACCAAGTGGCTGGCAGATCATCTGAAGGATCCGAACGTCGTCCTCTTGCATCTTGCCGACAACATCAGTGACTACAAGCGCGGGCACATCCCCGGCGCGCGTTACCTGTCAATGAAAAAGATCACCACGGACAACGGCCCTATCAGCGTCGAACTGCCAAGTGTGGATCAGTTGCAGAAGACCTTCAGCGAGCTGGGAGTCGGCGACAACACCCGCGTGGTGATCTATGCCACCAACTGGTTCCCCAACGCCGCGCGGGCTTACTTCACGCTTGACTACCTGGGCCATGGCGACAAAGCGGCGCTGCTGGATGGCGGCATCGAACAGTGGCTGGCCGAGGACCGTCCGGTTTCGGGCGAGACGCCGATATTCTCTCCGGCGACATTCACGCCTCATGTCCACGAAAACTTCCGCGCGCTGCTCGACGAGGTGAAAAACGACGTTGACGCAAAGCCCGGCGAAGAGCCAGAGCAGTTAGTCGATGCGCGTCCCGCGCGCCGCTACAGCGCCGGGCATCTGGGCGGCGCGAGCAATGTCTATTGGCAGGACACGCTCGTCAGCGAAGAAAATCCGGTCTTCCTGCCGCCGGAGAAGTTGCGCGCGATCTACGCCTCGCGCGGCATCGTGCCGGGAAAGAAAATCGTGACCTACTGCGAGGTGGGCCTCCAGGCATCGCATGGGTACTTCCTGGCGAAGTATCTTGGCTATGACGCGGCCATGTATGACGGTTCTTACCAGGAGTGGAGCTCGAAAAACTTGCCGGAGGTTAAGGGCGAAGCGAAGAGATAGTTTCTCACCTTAAGTTCTCTTGCAGGGTGTGCCATACGTTGTGGTTACGTGTGGGTCTGCCTGCCGGTAGGCAGGGATTTTCTGCGTTCAATTGTGGATCGGTGAGGGTCAATAACCCCCGCGGCGGCGGGCGAAACCGGGGCCTGGGGCACCCAAAACATTCAGAGCGCGTCGTTGCGGAGCCAACTTTCCACGTCATCTCCGGGGGCCGGCACAGGATGACAAAATTGTTTTGGGACGCGGAGGAAGAAAAGACTATTTCAGATCTGAAATTTGAAATTTCAGAAAGGTACAAAAGGCAAAAAAGGAAAGCCGACAGCCGCACCCTTGAAAGCCAAAGGGTGCGGCACCCGGCCGCCCTCGTTGACGACCCTCGGTGGTACCATCTTCGCGTGCCCACAGAAAAAAATCGAAGCAAAGGCTGGCCCACCCGCCGGTTTGCAAACCTAAATGGTAAAAAAGGAGAACGGAAATGATCACTAAGCTGAGCCTTGTGACGATACTTGTGCGGGATCAAGAGGAAGCCCTTCGATGGTTTACCGAACGACTGGGTCTGAAGAAACTGCAGGATGCCATGTATGGAAATGGCGCGCGGTGGCTGGTTGTGGCGCCTGAGGATCAACCAGAATTCGGGATCGTCCTTCAAAAACCTGAGCCCGGGGAACACGGCGACGAGCGTGCGCGGATGAAAATGGAGCAGATCGGCAAAGGAACGACGTGGGTATTTCATGCGGACAACCTGGATGAAACGTATGAAACATTGCGCGCAAGGGGCGTGAAATTTCAAGGACCCCCGAAGGCGTTGCCATGGGGAAGGCAAGCCATTTTCGAGGACTTATACGGCAATCAATACGCTTTGATGGGCAAGTGAAGGATTTTGGTTTCAAACATCGGTGTGCTTCGCCAAAACTCTGCCCGCCTCTGTTTTGGATTCCCAGGCGACCTGCGTTAGCCGCGTGCCCTGTTATTAATTTCAAAGGCGGACAGACTTTTCGCGAAGCACAGCCCTGAAACATTCCTGCCTCTCCGGCGTCATATCACACGTGACTCCATCGCCCATGGCAACTCCTGCCTGTCCGGCAAAGTCCATCTGTCGCAAGAAGCTGCAAGCAAATGTCCCTTTGCGATTTCGTCCACTGTCGCCGCTGCCGGCCTTGTTGTGCTGCGCGCTCGCTGCCCTCGCCGCGCCGGTCGAGCCTCAAGCAGGTTGCGCCGGGAGTTTATGCAGCACTGCAGCCGTTCGCGGACCGCTTCAACGATTCCAATTCCGCCATCATTATCGACGAGAGTTCCGTGGTCGTTGTGGACACGCAGACGACGCTCACGGCAACGCGCGGTATCGTCGACCAAATCCGTAAACTCACGGACAAGCCCGTGCGATTCGTCATCAATACACACTGGCATGGCGACCACGTACAAGGGAATCAAGTCTATCGGGATGCGTTTCCCGGCGTTCAATTCATCGCGCAAACCAACACCCGCGAAGACATGGAAATGCGCACGACGGCCGAGTTGAAGGATTCTGTGGCGAACCTCCCGGCCCAGATTGAGCAATACAAACAAATGCTCGCCTCAGGAAAAACTTCGGATGGCACGCCGCTGACGGACGACCAGAAAAAAATCGCCCAGATGCGCGTGGATGTTTTTTCCGCGCAATTGCCCGACCTGCGCCAGACGCAAATCGTCTTACCCGACATTACGTTCGATCAGTCCATGACCCTCTATCAGGGCGCGCGCCAGATCCGCCTGATTCATTTCGCGGGGCACACCCGCGGAGATGTGGTGATCTATCTCCCTTCGGAGAAAGTCCTCATTACCGGCGATTTGCTCGATGATATGCCTTTCACGGGTCACGGTTCGCCCGCGGGATTGGTAGGGACGCTCCGCGAACTCGACAAGCTCGACTTTGACACCGTCATACCGGGACACGGCGAAATTGAGCGCGGCCACGAACACCTCCGTTTGATCGCGCAGTTATTCGACTCCATTGTTTCGCAGGTGCAGGCGTCCGTGGAGAACGGATTGAGTCTTGACGACACGAAAAAGAAAGTAAACGTAGAGCAATTTCGCCAGCCTATTACGAAGGGGGAAGTCCACGCAAACCGAGCTTTCGACGGATTTGTGCCAGCCGCCATCGAGCGCGCATACCAGGAAGCAATAGCCGCAAAAAAGTAAGGGACACGCGTGGCAGCCCGTGGATGACAAAGCTCAAAGTTATTCAAAAGTTATTCATATGAAACGCGGATAAAGTTTTGGCGAGGGAAAGCGGCACGCGGGTGCGGCAGCCAACACCATTCCTCCCGCACCATGTGTTTGCCACCCGTCCAGCAGGAAAGCCCACCATGAGACAAAATGGATCGATCCGGCCGATTGCGGCCGTCAGGGCCAGGGGCTTGAAGAAGTTGAAAATGACTTAGTTCGTATCGAGGGCACCCGGCATTCTTCTCTGTTTTGCCGCTCAGCGGCCCACCATTTTTTGCAGCTCTTCGGGGTACCTGGCACCTTGCACCGCGACCTTTGAGGCTGCAGTCTCCAGTTCGCGGAGATCTTCGGACGAAAGTTCGAGGTTTGCGGCTCCGATGTTTTCTTCGAGGCGATGCAGCTTGGTTGTACCCGGGATCGGCACGATCCACGGTTTCTGCGCAAGCAGCCAAGCGAGCGCGATCTGAGCAGGTGTCGCTTTTTTCTGTTGCGCGAAACTGCCAAGCAGATCCACCAGCGCCTGATTCGCTTTTCGGTTCTCCAAAGAAAAGCGAGGGACGATGTTGCGGAAATCGTTTTTGTCGAACTTCGTATCTTCGCTGATCTTTCCGGTAAGAAATCCCCGACCAAGAGGACTGAATGGAACGAACCCGATCCCGAGTTCCTCGAGCGCCGGTATCACTTCCGCTTCGGGTTCTCTCCACCACAGCGAATATTCGCTTTGGAGCGCAGCGACGGGCTGAACGGCATGTGCGCGACGAATCGTCCGCACCCCTGCTTCAGAAAGTCCGAAGTGCTTTACCTTTCCTTGCCGAATCAAATCCTTCACCGCGCCCGCTACGTCTTCAATCGGCACGTCCGGGTCAACGCGGTGCTGATAGAAAAGATCGATGACACCGGTCTTGAGCCGCTTGAGCGAGGCCTCGGCGACCTCCTTGATATGTTCGGGCGTGCTGTCCAGCCCGCACTGTTTGCCAGTGTTCGGATCAATTTTGAAACCGAATTTGGTGGCGATCATCACCTGGCCGCGAAGTGGAGCCAGCGCTTCGCCGACGAGTTCTTCGTTGACGAATGGACCGTAGACTTCGGCGGTGTCGAAGAACGTTACGCCGCGTTCGACGGCAGACCGAATCAGAGAGATCATCTCCTTTTTGTCCGCAGCCGGACCATAACCGGAGCTCATTCCCATGCAGCCGAGCCCTAGGGCCGAAACTTCCAGGTTGCGATTTCCAAGTTTGCGTTTCTGCATTATTTCTCCTTCGACGCAGCATCACTGGCTCGCCCGACTTTTCGGGGAGAGTTCTTTGGTTTCTGAGCAGAGTATAACAACGTCAGCGCACCCAAAATCATCTTCCGTGCGCCACGCTTGTGCTGCCTGCCCGTCATTGCAGCTGGAAACGAATGGTCAAAGTGGACTCCGCTTCCACCGGTTCGCCATTCTGCAGGAACGCTTTGAATACCCATTGCTTAACAGCGTCCATGGCCGCCTGCAGCAGGAGCGGCGATCCTGTGACAGGCTGAACACTTTCTACGCGTCCGTCCTTGCCGACGATCACGCGGAGAGTGACATCGCCCTGAACATGGGCAGCCTTTGCGATGGACGGATAGACAGGTTCCACTCGATTGATCAAATTCTTTTCCATATCAGTGGGCGGTATTCGCAGGCGGTTCTCAGGGCTCTGCGCCGCCGTCCGATCTCCCGCGGTCTCACTTTGTCCGTTTCCCTCTGGAACCGGCGGAGGAGGAGGAGGCGGGGGAGGAGGAGGGATATGGAGGAGGAGCATTTCGGCGAATTTGCTGAAGTCCACGTCATCGCTGTGCTGCTCTGTACCACGGCCAGCTCCCCAGGATTGCGCGGCCTTTTGTTGCGCGCGATTCCGGGCCTCCAGGGCGTCACTCGCAAATTTGCGGGAGAGTTTGAGATCTTCCGCCCTCGCCGAGGGATTTCCGCATTCGATTTCCGCGTTGCGCTGATAGAGGAGACTCATGTAGCTCATCGCGTCGCCGAAGTCTTGCCGTTTTTCCATTGCCAGGCTCAGGTTTTTGATCCCGTCATCGACGCGTGATTCGTTCGCGGCTTTGAGGTCCATGCAATTTTTTTGATCCCGCGGAGTGTCGCGGAATGCGGCGTCGGTGTCCAGGCCGGCCTCGGATTTGCGCTTTGCCGCGTCTTCGTAGGCGGCACTCCAATCCGTCACGCCCACCTCGTAGTAAGCGTCTGCGTCATCTGGATTCGCGGAGGCTGCTGTTAGATAGAATTCCCGAGCCTCGGAATATTTCTGCGCTTCGAAATGAAGCGCGCCCAGTGATTTCAGAGCGACAGCATTGTTCGGATCATTCGCCAGCACGTCCTGAAACGCGTCAACAGCCTTTTGCCAGGTGATCGCGTTCTCCGGGCCCGGAGCAGCCGGTATATATTGAAAGGCGTAGACGACGGCCAAGCCCATCTTTGCCTCGCTCGAGTTGGCATCCAGCGCGAGCGCCATCTTGAGGTGTTCCTCCGCAGAGTCAAACCGCCGCTCGCGAAAATCGCGCTTGGCCAATTCCATTTCGCGGCGGATTTCGGCTTCCTGCCCCTGGCGAGCGGTTCGGGCGCTGGAGTCCCATGCGCCGCACAGCGTCGCAATCGTCGCAAGGGCCGCAATCGCCGCCTTCGGGCGGAACACTTTCGGTTTCATCTTCAGTCCTCATTTCCTGCGGAATCGTGCCGGGTACTGACCCAAATCTGACTGCAATCTACCGCGCTTCGCGCGTCATCGCAATCCATGTCAATGGCAAGCAGCCTGGATCGACAAGCTACTCAGCGATCTGGCCCCGGGGCCCCCCTCGATACGAGCGAATCAACACGTCGCCCGAAGCGGCGGGCGAAACCGGGGCCTGGGTCCCTCCCAAAACTCTTTCAGCGCGTCGTGCCGGAGGCATCTGTCCGCGTCATCTCCGGGGCGACCGGGCTCCGCTTTACCGCAAATTGTTTTCACTCTCGTCATCTGTTATACCCATCGTGCGTTTCGTACCCGATAAAAGAAAATTGTGGAAAGAGATCGGAGGCGTTCGATATGACCCAACGTGAATTCTACCTGGAGCGTCGACGGGCAGAGATTCCGGTTTTCTTAAGAGTTCTGAAATCGCTTCCCGGCGATCGGCTGAGCTACAAGCCGCACGACCGGTCTCCGTCCGCTGAGCAGCTCGTGTGGACGCTCACCGGCGAACTGAGGGCCTGCGTGGATGTCGTAAAGCAACACAAGGCCGAATGGAAAGCGCAGCCACCTCCACCTTTCGAAGAGATGCTGCGGTTGTTTGAGCAATGGTCGAATGAGTTGACCGACCTAGTTGCAAAGATGGATGAAACCGCGTGGAATCAGACCGCAAAGTTCTACGTCAATGGAAAAGTCGTGTCGGAACAGCCCGCCGGGCAATTTCTGTGGTTCATTCTGTTTGATGCAATTCATCACCGGGGTCAGCTTTCCGCATACTTGCGGCCTATGGGTGGCAAAGTGCCGTCGATCTACGGGCCCTCGGCGGACAGCCCGTCCGCGTAGCATTGAGGCTTTGGATCCGGCTGTTGGGCGGGTGGGCCAGCGATTTGCCACCCGCGGGGCAGCCGGCTAGCGGCAATCCACGGGCGTATTCGATGCCGCCATGCGATTGTGCACCAACTCCCGCACCACTTCGCGCACGACGTAGGAGCCCTTTGGCGCGGTGAAGGTCAGCGTTACCTTGATTCCCTTGGCCTGGAAAGTGGCCAGCGTTTTGTCCGTCAGCAACAAATCCATAACCGCCTGTTTGCCCGCGACATAGCCGCCAGCGGAATCCTCGAGCACGGAAACAAAGGTTAACTGCTGCAAGTTCCGCCCTCCTTGTTTCGCGAACGTCAGTTGCTTCGCATCGATTTGCATGGTCACCGCAATCGGATACTGGCCGTCCTTTGCGATGCCGGGCGAAACGCGAACCGTCAACGGAATCTGATCCAGTTGTTCCCTGGAAGCCGCCACGCGGTCCAGCCTGCGTTGGACGCTCTCGGCCTCTTTGCCGGGCACCGCGGCGTAATAGCCGGCCCGGGACTGAACCTTGTATTCTCCGCCATTCGTGAGGCGCACTTTTAATTGGTGATATTTGTCGTCGGGATGATCCGACGGCGCGAAACCCAGCAAATAGGAGACTTCCGGCACCGACGCCAACTCATGCAGGCTGGCGGTCAAGTCATTATTATTGCGGATGAATTGCCCTCCTGTCGCCGCGGCCGCTGCGGACATCATTTCCGGCAGGATCGTCGCGCGGACGCCTTCATCCACGCGGCGCCCCTCCGGCGATTCTCCCGTAGTGAGCAAGCCTTCCGAATCAAGTGAGTTGATCACGATGTGCCCGCGCAGCGCAGCATCGACAATTCCGCTGGTCTGCTGCTCCATGCCGCCCGTGACGAAGCCCGGCGATACGATGATCAGCACTCTTTTCCCCGGCGCCTTGGCAAGCCGCTCGACGACGATTTTCAATACATTCAGCGCCGTCGTGGACTCTGACTTGGTCTGGTCCCACACCGATTGCGCGAGGTCGTCCACGAGATCTCGTTGCGCCTGAGGGCAGGTGTGGTCACTCCCCGGCGGGCAATTGCACTCGATTGCTTCCGCCACCGCGAAGGCCCTAGCCCTTTGGTCGAGGTAGTTGGCGATGACGTAGGCCTGATAAGAAGTAATTGCGGGGCAGGCCGTCAACGCTTGCGCACCCCGCCGCATTTGCAGTTTTATCCGCTCAATCGCAGCGAGGAGCTCTTCCTTTTTTGTGGTGAAATCCAGGGTCACCGCTCCGGAATCCGTGAAGATCGCCATGTGATCGTCCGGCTGCAAGGAAGTCGCAACGAATTTCTCCGCGGCAAGTTTCGAAGTCTGCAGCGCGCGAAGCCCGCTGTGCGTGTCATCGATGAACAAGGCGACATACCGCGCGGCGTGCGCATTGTTGGCCGGAGAGGCGGAACTCTCGCTCGCCGCGCCGCTCGGAGGTTTTGGTTCTGTTTCCGATTCGGAACTTTTCGACAGTGGAGGGGTGGCTCTTTCCTCCGAGAAAAACGTAATCGCTTGCGGCTTCCCGTTATCCAGCACCTCGAAATCAGCGCCGCTCAATCCCGAAACAAGCTGCCCCTTGTGATCCCTGATTGTTACGCCGAGCTCCACCAAATTCGATTGCACCACGATATTCGCGGATCGAAGTACGTAGGTTCCGTAGCGAATGCGAACTTCTCGAGGATCCTGGCTTTTGCCCTGCCCAATGGCAATGCCAACCAAGAGCACCAGACCAGCGGCCGCGCACGCGAAGTGGCGTGTTCCAAACATTCCCGCCATCCCAGCCGGAATTCGCAATTTGACCTTCCGGGCTAACTTTAAGAATACACCTGCCCCACCATTGTGCAATTCTCACAGATGAAAAATCAAAGAAACAAAAGAGAGTTATTCGAATGGAATGGGGGAAAGCTGGATGATGAGAAATGCCGCACTTTTCGATTCGCAAGAAATGGCGCACGCGGCGAGGCACAGGGTGCGGCGCCTGCCAGTATTCCTCAACCTAATCATGACGAGAGCCCGGCTGCCCGGCAACACGCATGATAAGTGATAGATGGCCCTATAATGGGAGCTTGCCTGCCCCGCAGTGATGGGGTGCTGGGTCTCAGGCCGGCAGGCGTGACGGCTTGGGAAGTCCGGCGTGAGGAAAAGGCACGCCGCAAAGCGACAGCAGCCGAGAAACAACAACAGCCGTGAAGCAACAACAGCCGTGAACGACAATCGTCTTTCAATGGGAGACAGATAGGGGCCCCATCGCGACACGCACATGAGCAATCTGACGATCCGCACTTCTGAGCAAGGATGGCTGCCACAACTCGCGAAGGCGTACCGCAATCGCGAACAAATTGTCATCATTGATGATGCCAATGTCGGAATTGACCCCCGCAGCCAGACCCTCCTCGACATGGGGTTGAAGAGCGGGCTCTCGCGCAATGATTGGATGGCAGTCGTGGTCGCCGGAGGCATGGGCATTTTCGGCGCCGTCACAATCGTCCTTGCAATCATGGACCCCGAGCCAACGAGCAAGCTCGGACTGCTGATCGCAAGCGGCGCCGTTCTTGGGCTGGGCGGAGGGTTCAGCGCGATCCGCATTCTTACGAAACACAAACCGCCAAAGGTGCGCGTGTCAGCGAACGGCATCGAGATCGAATGGGATTGAGCGAATCCTCGCGAATCCATAATTCGGCCTAGCCGGAATTCCAACAGGCTGATTGAGGATTCCGTCAGCCGCGGAAAAGATTCTTGAGGAAGAAAAACATATTGGCGGGGCGCTCGGCGAGGCGGCGCATGAAATAGGGGAACCAGTCGCGGCCATAAGGGATGTAAACGCGCATGTGATAGCCGCGGCGCACGAGATCGCGCTGCAAATCCGCGCGGATGCCGTAAAGCATCTGGAACTCGAAGGCGTCCTTGCCGATTCCGCGCTCGGCGGCAAATTGCTCGGTGGCGGCGATCATGCGCGGGTCGTGAGTCGCAATTCCGTGGTAAATCCCGCTCGGCAGCAGCAGCTTCATCAAGCGGACGTAATTCGCGTCCACGTCGGACTTGGCCGGGAACGCGATGTCAGGCGGCTCTTTGTACGCGCCCTTGCACAAGCGCAGACGACAGCCCGCCGCAAGCAATCCGGGCACGTCGGATTCGGTGCGCCGCAAATACGCCTGGACGACGACTCCTACCGCTGGCGTTTTCGCGCGGACGCGCTTGGCGAGGTCGATCGTGCGCGCGGTGTACGCCGAGCCTTCCATATCCACGCGCACGAAATTGCCATAGCCCGCGGCGCGCGCGACGATGCTCTCAACCAGTTCCTGGCAAAGCGCTGCGTCAATGTCCAGCCCGAGCTGCGAGAGTTTGAGCGAAACGTTGGCGTCAAGTTTTTCCGCGGCGATGCGGTCGAAGATGCGCACATAGGTGTCGCCTGCCGCGCGCGCCTGGGTCGGCATTCGTAACGCTTTCGCCGAGCAGATCGAGGCTGACCTTTAAGCCCGAGCCGTTGCACACACGCGCGGCGGCGACGGCCTGGTCCAATTCTTCGCCGGCGACGAATTTCTGTGACATTCGACGCGTCGTCTTATGAGAGGTGACCCAGCGCGCGAGGCCGGGGCTATCCGAGAACTTGAGCAGAACCGCCCGCATCATCGTTGGGCACCCCGTTGGGCAAATCGTTGGGTACCCTGCTGGCGCCGGCTCCAGCCGAGTTTATGCGCGGAGTAATCGTTCACGCGTGAGGGTGATTCTCGAGGAATCGCTCGGCTTCGATGGCGGCCATGCAGCCGGAGCCCGCGGCAGTCACGGCCTGCCGGTAAACGTGGTCCTGCACGTCGCCCGCGGCGAAAACGCCTTCGACGCTGGTGAGCGCGCCATCGTGCGTGACGAGGTAGCCGTTCGCATCCATGGCAAGCTTGCCCGCGAAGGGCTTGGTGTTCGGGTCGTGGCCGATAGCGACGAAGATGCCTTCCGCCGGAATGACGCTCTTCGCATTCGTCCCGGTGTGGCGCACGTGCACGGCTTCCGCGGCACCCTTGGCCACGTCGGTGACGTCCTCGACGATGTAGGGCGTCATGAAATGGATCTTTGGATTGGCGCGGGCGCGGTCAAGCATGATCTTGGAAGCGCGGAACTCGTTCCGGCGGTGCAGCAGCGTGACCTTGCTGGCGAAACGCGTGAGGAACGTGGCCTCTTCCATCGCGGTGTCGCCGCCGCCGATGACGACGATCTCCTTGCCGCGGAAGAAGTAGCCGTCGCAAGTGGCGCACGTGGATACGCCGCGGCCGATCAGCTTGCGCTCGTTTTCAAGCCCGAGCATGCGCGCCGAAGCGCCGGAGGCGATGATGAGGGCGTCGCATTCGTAGCTTTCATTCCCGGCGGCGAGGCGAAACGGCCGCTTGCTCAGGTCCACGTCCGTGATGGCGCCGGAGCGAAACTCCGCGCCGAAGCGCTGCGCCTGCTTGCGCATGTGCTCGATGAGTTCAGGCCCCTGGATGCCTTCGGGGAAACCGGGGTAATTTTCAACCAAGTGTGGTGATGGAAAGTTGCCCGCCGGGCTCGTGACCATCGAGCACGAGCGGGGTGAGGTTGGCGCGCGCGGCGTAGATGGCCGCGGTCAGGCCCGCGCAGCCGCTGCCGATGATGATGACATTACGCATGAAATTCTCCGTGTGAACTGCCTCACCCGTTGGATTCGCCAGCAGCGCGCTGCGATGCAAGCCTGCTGCAAAGAACGGACATTGTAACATTGCGAGGCGAGCGGAGGCGCGGGGCGGCAATCCAATATGGCGTTTGACGCTGCTTTGCGCGCGCCGCTATACTCCCATTTTAAGCAATCCCAAAGCAGGAGAAAACCATGCCAGAGAAAACGATGCAGGAAAAACCAGTGGAAGACCTGCGCTATCCCGTCGGTAAGTTTGAAAAGAAAGGGCCGCCGAATTCCGAGGAGCGGAAGAGGATGATTGCGAGCGTCGCGGAGACGCCCGCGAAGCTCCGCGCGGCTGTGGCCGGTCTCGACGACAAGCAGCTCGATACGCCCTATCGTTCAGGCGGCTGGACAGTGCGCCAGGTGGTCCATCACATGGCCGACAGCCACATGAACGCCTACATCCGCTTCCGTTTGGGCGTGACGGAACCGGATCCAACGATCAAGCCATATGATGAGAACCGGTGGGCGGGATTATTTGACGCGCGCACCGCGCCCGTGGACGGTTCAGTCGCGATTGTTGACGGGCTGCACCAACGCTGGGTGATGTTGATGCGCGAAATGCGCGAGATCGACTTTATGCGCTCGATGATCCACCCGGAACGCGGAAAGATGTCGCTCGACGACACGCTCGCGCTCTACGAGTGGCACGGGCGGCACCACGTCGCGCACATCACCAGCCTGCGCCAGCATATGGGGTGGTAGCGCGCGTTAGCGGCTTTTTCAGGAACTGCTTCCAGCCAATTTTCAGCCTTCGATTGCTTCCCTGCGCCCGGTGCGGGATAATCCACGCTCGCCGCTTGCGAATGCGCGCGGCGAAAGGAGATCCACCGGATGAGCCGTCCACCGGGACTGTACGCGATATTTGAAACTTCGCAGGGAACGATTGTCTGCAAGCTGTTTGAGAAGGAAGCGCCGAAAACGGTCGCGAATTTCACGGGCCTCGCGGACGGAAGCAAAGAATGGATTGACGTCCGCATCGCGAAGAAAGAGAAGCGGCCGTTCTATGACGGCTTGACGTTTCACCGCGTGATTCCCAAGTTCATGGTCCAGGGCGGCTGCCCGGTCGGAAATGGCACGGGGCATCCGGGATTCAAATTCGAGGACGAATTCCATCCGTCCCTCCGGCATGACAAGCCGGGGAAACTTTCCATGGCGAATTCCGGTCCCAATTCCAACGGCAGCCAATTCTTCATCACCGTCGCGGCAACACCGTGGCTGGATGACAAGCACACGATTTTCGGCGAGGTCGTCGAAGGCATGGACAATGTGACAAAGATCTCGAATCTCAGCCGGGATTCCGGCGACCGGCCGAAAACTCCAGTGGTGATTCAGCACGTGCGAATCGAGCGCGTCTGAATTCCGCAAGACAATTGCACGTGGCCAATCCTTCCCAATTGCTCCGCGTGGTGAACGAGGCTGTTTTCCTGCTCCTCGGCGCGCTATTCATCTGGCTTGCGCTCACGGGACGCTACCTTTTCAATCCGCGCAGCCTTGCCTGGCTCGCAATGTCCGGACTGCTCATCGTGTATGGCCTCGTGACGATGCGCTGGCGCGGCGGCGAGCGCATTGTTGCCTGGGTTCGCGGCGGTTCGCTGATTCTCGTGGGGCTTTTGATGCTTAGCCTCGCGTACGCGACAATGGCCTGGGTCACGCCTCTTCTCATTGCGGCGGGCGCCATCCTTGCCGCGCGGGGCCTGATCGTCGTGGCACTCGTTCTCAGCGGGAAGGCGGCGAGGTAGAATCCCCGGCAAAGAAATGCCGCTTCGCGCGGCGTCTAGGGTTGAATCCGGAAACGGGCCCTCACGGTAAAACGAAAACAGGAATCTTGACGAAGGAGGCTTACGTGTTCAAAGAGTTCAAAGAATTCGCAATGAAGGGAAACGTTCTCGACATGGCCGTCGGCATCATCATCGGTGCCGCGTTCGGAAAAATTATCACGTCACTGGTGGGGGATATTCTGATGCCTCCGCTCGGACTTCTGCTGCACCACGTGAACTTTTCCAATCTATTCATTGCTCTCGACGGCAAATCGTATGCGACGCAGGATGCGGCGAAGGCGGCGGGAGCGGTCACGCTGAACTACGGCGTCTTTGTGAACACGGTCATCGAATTCCTGATTGTCGCGTTCGCAGTGTTTCTTCTGATCCGCATGGTAAACCGGTGGACCCGCAAGCCCGCGCCCGCGGCGGCGCCCACGACGCGCGCCTGCCCTTATTGCTTCTCGGAAATTCCGCTTAAGGCGACGCGCTGCCCGGACTGCACCTCCGCCGTGCAGCCGGCTTGATCCGGGGAAAATCGCGGATCAGTTCGGTTTCTGGCGGCGGGCCGTGTTTTCGTGCAAGTGTTCGCGGAGACGGGCTACAACATCCTGTTCCGCTGAACTGTTACATCAATATCGGTTACTTCTGAATAACGATCTCCACTCTTCGGTTCTTTTGCCGGCCGTCCGGGTCATCCGAGCCATCGGGCTTGGTGTTCGGCGCGACGGGATTCTTCGCCCCAAATCCTTGGGTGACAAATGCGATCGACTTGAGATTGCCTTTCGTCTTGAACCAAATCTCCACGGCTGCGGCGCGACGTTCGGAAAGACCCTGGTTGTAGGAGTCCGAACCTTTGGCATCGGTGTAGCCATTGATGCGTACCTTGCCCTTGGATTTCTCGCGGATGATGCCTGCGGCCTGTGAGAGAGTCTGTTGCGCTTTGGGCAAGAGGTCAGATTTATTGAAATCGAACAGGACATCGGCCGACAAATCGATGCGCACCTCGGTGGGCGTCTCTTTCACGTCGAGGTCTTGAACCTTCCCGCCCATATCCTCCACGCGAAAGACGAGATCGAGGACCTTGGGCTTAGGCGCGGCGTCCGCCTTCTGACCATGGGCTGGCGCGGCAATCGCCAGCATGACGATAGAGGCTGCGATAAACGGCAATGGCGTCCAGGAATTCTTCAATTTGCCCCCGCACAGCTTGCGCTACCGGATCGAAACATCGTCTATGGGCATAAAGTGTGGAATCACTACGGTAATCTTCTGGATGTTATCCGGAGGCGCGGGAAACTTTGCCCACAGAGACGCTTGTGTCTTTGACTTGATGTCATCAACATGCTCGCTGCACACGCAGTTATGGTCGCTATCCGCCACCACGAAGTACTTCTTCTTGGAGACACCATCAATCAAGGTGATCCCTGAAAAGCTCCGGCCGCCATTTTCATTGTAGCCATCCGCCTTGAATCTCATGCCAGTGTTTAGATAATCATTCGAGTTGTTATAGAGTGTGAATTTCAAGGTAAGCGTCCCTCCTCCCCGCTTGAGGTCATCAATTACAACTCTTGTTCCAGTCTGTTCGCCGTCGGCCGAGCCGAGGCCCTCGGTCGAAGGGCTAACTGGCGGCGTTCCCGCGGCTGGAGGTGCGGACGGTGCCGCGCCGGTGTCTGCCGCGGGGCTTTGCGTGGTAGTCGCGGTCGCCGCGGTAGAGGCGGCGGACGCGGTGGAAGGCTGCACCACGGAAGGAGAAGCCAGAAGATTAATTCTCATTCCGCTTCCTTCAATCGCGGCCTGCATCTGGCTGTAAGTCCACACGCCGGCACTCTTTTGCGCGGTGACAAAGACCGTGCCTTTGCCTTTCGGACCCGAAATCGGCAGCGCGAGATCGGCATCGCCCGAACCGGTGGAGACGTTGATGGAACCGCTTACGAACCAGCCCTCGTCGATCGGCGATCCGAGTTGTTGCATCACGGCCGGGTTCGACCGCGCTCTCGACATGGCCTCTGTGGCCACGTCGGATCCTTTTATTGAGGACATGATGAGCGTAAAGATGCCAAACACAGCGGCACAACCGAGCAGCACCAGGCCTACACACAATCCGAGAAGCAGTTTCCATTTTCTGGCCATCCAACTCTTGGGTTGGGCGGGTATCTGCGCTGATGTTATGGGGCCCGGTTGCGTCATAAAGATAGTCCTCCCCGGAAAGCCGTGCGAACCCGAAATTTACGCTTTGAGCTTCCGCTTTGCCCGAGAGCCTAGCCCTCCTGCCCTGTCGTGTCAACCGAAAGTCGCGCTGGCCTCTTTGCGGTGGGAGTGCGTCTCGTTTTGGCCGTCCCGCGGCTCAAGCGGCGCGGAAGTCTCGAGCGCAGTCCGCACAGGGACAAATGGTGCGGAGGAAATCGAAGCTGTAAATTCCGGTGGAATGGCCGTCGCTGAAATCAATTTTGATGGCGTACTGGCCGACGGGCTGCGCGCCGCGCGCCTTCGGCTTTGGCTTGTACATTGGCAGTGCGGAGGAGACTGCTGCCGCCAAAGGGCCAGCTTCGCGCTTCTTCAGGCGCTCGTCGTTGCAAGTGGCGCAGGGGCATTGCTCGCGCAAAAACTCGAAATCGTAGTGGCTTGCGTGGCCGTCCGCCCAGGCGATGTCCACACCCGCGCCGGTCGTGACGTGAATCTTCACGTTCGCTGGTTTCTTCCGAGGATCGGGAGGGCCCGGCATACGCAATTCATCTTAACAAGAATCAAAGGGCAGGTCTGGAAGCCGCCCCTACACAGGACAATGTTGCTTCGGCGAAACCTCAGTGCTGCGGGCAGCAGGTTCCGGGCGGAATGGGATTGCCGTGAGGACAAGTTTTCGGGTGATTCAGGAACGTGCAAATCCGATGGTCCAGCTCCGGGCTGATAATGTGCTCGAACTTGCATGCGTCGGAGTGGGCTTCGGGGTCGGCGACAGAAAACGTATCCGTAAAGAGCCGCTCGGCCAGCCTGTGGCGGCGGACAATGTCGCGCGCGCGGCGCTCGCCGCGCGGGGTGAACCGAACGACGCCCCCCGCTAGTTCGACGAGCTTCAGGTCGGCCATGCGGCCAAGCATGCGAATGGGATCAATCTCCTCGTCGGTCTTCACGCTTTGCAAGTTTGCGGCCGTGCCTTCCTCCGCGCAGACCCAGATTTGTTCGAGCAGGTGGTCGAAGCGGACTTCGTCTTCCTGCGAGAAGACCGTGATTTGCGCGAGCTTCCCGTGGGCCAGCTCGATGCGGCGGTCGGCGAGGCGGCCAATGTTCGGGTCATGCGTGACGATAAGAATCGTGTGTCCCGCGGCGTGCAAATCGCGGAACAGGTTCAGGATGACCTGCTCGTTGGCCTCATCCACGTTGCCGGTGGGTTCATCGGCAAGGATGAGCTTCGGCTGGTTGATCAGCGCGCGGGCAATCGCCACGCGCTGCTGTTCGCCGCCGGAAAGCTGCGCGGGCAGATGACGCAGGCGATGCGCGAGCCCGACGCGTTCGAGAGCGCGCATGGCTTCGGATTCGTCGGTGATGCTATGGAAGTACTGCGCGAGCATCACATTTTCCAGCGCCGTGAGGTACGGCACGAGGTGATATTGCTGGAAGACGAAGCCGATTTTGCCGGCGCGGAAGCGCGTCAACTCGCTTTCCTCGAGCGCGCCGACGTCCAAGCCGTCCACACGGGCAACACCGGAAGTGGGCCGGTCAAGGCCGCCAAGAATATTGATAAGAGTTGTTTTCCCCGAGCCGGACGGGCCCATGATGGCAATCCATTCGCCCGCGGCAACCTCGAAGCTCACGTCTTCGAGCGCGCGGACATCGCCGAATCGCTTTCCAAGCTGGCTGACTTCGACAAGCGGAGCCATCATTCGCCTCGCAGAATTTCCGCCGGGCGGATGCGCCCGAGCAGCCGCAGCGGCAACGCTCCCGCCAGCGCCACGCCGACCATCAACGCCACCACCAGCGGCAAAACTTCCAGCCGCGCGTTGATGGGGACTCCAAATGCGCGCCAGCCAATCCAGCGCGAAAGGAAAATTCCCGCAACGTACCCGATGAGCGCTCCAACCAATCCGAGCGCGCCCGCCTCGGTGAGAAAAATCGCCACGATGCGCGACATCTTGCCGCCGATCGCTTTCATCAGGCCGACGTCGCGCCGGCGCTCCATCGCCAGCGCGGCCATGCTGGCGAAGACGCAGAGTGCCGTAAGCACGAGAATCAGCGCGACCATGGCGTAGATCAGCCCCTGGATGCGCGGCAGAAGCTGGCCTTCGGCTTGCGCAATTTGCGGGATGGGGCGGACATCAAATCCACGCAACTCAGCACTTAGCCTCAGGATTCCCTTCGACAATTCTTCCAATGTCCCCGGCAGCCTCATCTGGATCAAGCCCACGCGGCCCTCAGCATCAGCCACCTTTTGCACCGTGCCGAGATTCGCAAGAACCTGATCGTC
Organism: uncultured Acidobacteriota bacterium; assembly: GCA_963838945.1. Taxonomy (GTDB): domain Bacteria; phylum Acidobacteriota; class Terriglobia; order Acidiferrales; family UBA7541; genus DASTCZ01. The sequence goes on from CAWITC010000001.1 coordinate 259,044, forward strand.
TTCTTGCCCGCCCGCGTCAACCACTCCGGCGACGATGAGCGACGCATTGCGCTCGCCCTTTCGGTCGCTGTAGCGCAATTGGATTTGCGAACCCGGCGCGAGGCCAAGTTGCTTCGCCACGGAGCGTCCGATCAGGCAGCGCGAATCGTCATTGCGATCTGTGATGGGCTCGCCGGTGATCTTCCACCAGGGCGAGAGCTGTGCCGCGCGATCCAGCCAGGTCCCCGCAACCACAACTTGGTGTGCGGCCTGACCGCGATCAATATTTGCGACAACGTAAAGAAACGGCGCCGAATATCCTGCATCCCGCGACCCGGCCAAACGGTCCATCACGGATTCATCCATCAAAGGCGATGCGAGCGGATCCGAGAGCGATGTCTGCGCCGCTGATGCTTGCGGCAGGATTATAACGTTTGCACCAAGCGCGCGGAACTCGGCGCCCAGCTTGCGCTCTGCGTCGAAATGAAGGTTCACGAGAGCCGTCGTGACAGCGGCGCCGCTCGCGAGCGCAACGAGCGCTACAGCCAAGCGGCCTCGGCTCGCGTGAAAGAGTTGTCGCAAAATCCGCCAGAACATTACTCGCCCCTCAAAATTTGTGCGGGGTCAAAACGGGCCGCGCGCCGCAATGGATATAGGCTGCCCGGCCAGCGCGACGAAAACCGCCAAACCAAGCGCCACCGGAAGCAAGACAAAACGCGCGGGAGCGGTCACATCAAAAACGCTAAGCGACACCCAACGCGCCAGCAATCCTCCGAGTGCAAATCCCAATCCACCGCCAAAAATCGCCAGCAAAACTTGCTCGCCAAGAAAAAATGAGCCAACCAGGTATTTACTGGCGCCGAGCGCCTTCATCAGGCCAACTTCCTTCTGTCGTTCAAGCACGGTTGTCGCCGCGGTCGCGCCCACAGCGAGACCCGCGGCCACAAGCGCCGCGAGCGTTACGACCCAGAGCAGCGCGCTAATGCGGCCGAGGATTTGACTCTCCCCTTCTGACACCTGGCGAATCGGTTGGACGTCAGCATCAGGAAACGTTTGCTCGATTTGGAGGGCAATGGAAGAAATGTACGCGCTGCAATACCAGCGGTCGAATTCAGTGGGAGTAAGCGTCGCGGGATCGCGGCGGCCAAAGGCATCGTTCGGTTTGACGATGGCACTCACCATGAGTTTCCGAAATTTTCCGGGCTCATTAGCCAATTGCTCCGCAACCGATAGCGGGGCCAGGATCGCATCATCCTCCGGCCCACCTGTTGAAAGAATTCCGGTGATCTGCAGACGGATTGCGGAAGAAATCGTCCCGACCGAAATACTGTCGCCTACATGAATTCGCTTATGGCTGGCGAGATTCTTCCCGACTACACACTCAGCGCCCTGCTCGCTGAACCAGCGGCCGCCTTCTTCGATTGTCCACCAGGGATGCGTGACTTCAACTCCGGTTTGAAACACTGTGCCGTCGGGAAGTGTGATCGCGTGGCGGATCCAGGTGCCGATTAACATCAGTCCCCAGCCGTTGTTCTTCTCCCAGTTTGTGACCGGCGAATCACTGCGCGACCCATACGTAGGCCGGCCTTTGATGGGACCGGCTCGGTCGACGATGTCTGCCACCCCGGCGGGAACTTCCCCTACCGGCACATCCAAGAACGGCGTAAACCCCACAATATTATTCCGCCAAAAAATTTGCTTCAGCTTCGGCAAATCGTCCACGGGCAGATATGCGCCCGCGTTCACCGGCCGGTAGTCCACGCCGCCGACTTGGAGCGGGAGCGTGTCCGCCTTCGGAGTGACGACCAGATTCGCGCCGAGTCTCCGGAATTCCGCCGCGAGCCGGTCGCCCACGCTGAGCGCGACCGTCAGAGTTGCCGTCGCCACGGCCATGCCAAGCGCCAGCGCCGCGCCGGTAATTAATTTCCGGCGCGGGGAACGCGCGAATGATTCGGCGACGATGCGCAGGTACATGGCTCGAGTCTCAGCGCGGAACTTCCGACGCGGCCTGTTGCAGCGCGGACATTTCCACGATTAACGTATTTCCTTCCACGCGCCCGCCAACTCCGACCGGATTGCATCCGCCCGCTTCGCCGATGGTCGGGATGTAAATCGCCGAGGAGCAATTGCGGCAAATCACGTTCTGTCCCTCCTGCCGGTAACCCGCCCATCCGCAGATGCGGCAAGCGTCCAGCGCAACGCCCCACCCGCCCGGCTTGCGAATCACGATGAAGCGGATCGCGGTGTTTCCCTCGCGGGCTTGGTAAAAGTGCAGATTGCCGTCGTCCACCTGCGCAATCGGAATGTGCAGCGCGCCTTGCTCGGGAAACACCGCCATTGCCCCGGGCGGCGCCGTTGCCTGCCGCGCATAAACAAAATCCGCCGTGAGCGCGACAATCACCGCGGCGCACAAAAATGACGCCGCAAACATCCACCTCCGTTGCCGCCGCCGCTCCCATTCGATGCGCCGACGCTCCGCGCTGCCCGCTTCTGCACGCGCGGGCGAAGAGGATTCGCCCCGCGACGCCGCGAACCATTCGCGCAGGATGAGCATCGCCGCCGCGCCCAGAATCACCACGAAAAAGAAAACGTCATTGCGCACGATCGGCCCGACAATCGCCATCTCGCGCTGGCTCGATGGAATCCACTGCGCCTCGCTCAACTCGTGAACGCCGGTCAGCGCAAGCTGGAACGCGACCACCATCAGGATGCCGCTGGTAACCGTGAAGAATCGGCCCAGCGGCACGCGCAGCGTCCCCTGAAAAAAGAAAATTCCCACGGCCACGGCGATGACCAGCCCCAGAAATGTGCCGGCCCAAACGTTGATGCCCGCCGCGGAAAATTCCACCGCGCGCAAAATCAGTGCGAGCTCGGCCCCTTCACGCACGACCATCAGAAATACAAACAGAAAAAGGCCCCAGCCCGCCGCGTGCGCCGTTCTGTGCGATGTTCCACCCGCGATATTCTCAACGCGCTGCTCGATGTCTTTTCGCAGGCGCCGCGCCACGCGGTTCATCCAAATCACCATGGAGACGATGAATGCCGCGGCGACAAGGAGAAGCACGCCCTCAAAGCCATCTTCGCTGATTTGCCAGCGCGCCAGCGCCGCAGCGACGCCCGCGCTCGCCACCGCCGCCAGCGCCACTGCCGCCCAAACGTATCGTGCCAGCGCGCGCCGCCCGCTGCGGTTCAAATAGACGAGTACGATGCCGACGATGAGCGCGGCTTCGACGCCTTCCCGGAGAGCGATGAGCAACGCAGAAAGCAAAGAGATATCCAGTTGCAACTCTAGTTGCAACTGATTTGCAACTAGTTTTCGAGTGTAACCGTTTTGCACCGAAGCGTCAAGGCGCGGCACACGGCCGCGGCGTCTATTAGAATGGTAGGAGCGCGCCTCCAGCGCATCGAACCGGCAAATGACCGCACACAGCCAAATCCGCAGAGCAGCCGCGATTGCGCTGGCGTACTTTTTTTTCGCAGGGACGATCTGCCCGCAATCCGGGCCGCCATCCACAGCGCCGCCTGCTTCACCGCCCGCAGCGCAGCAGCCCGCCGCGCCGCCAAAAATCGCTCCCTCCCCCGCGCGGGCGAAGAAAGCCTTGTTGGCCGGACGCATTGCGGAAGAATCCGGCGATTGGCAGGCGGCCTTCGATGCTTATTCGCTGGCCGTCGCGTATGCCCCGAATGATAGGGTTGCCCAGTTTTTGTGCGAATTCGCGCGGTATCACCTCGCCCAGCAGCACTTGAATGCGGCGGAACGCGAAGCCCTCGCGGGCAATGTGGAGCGGGCCTCCGCGGAAGCGCGCCTGGCCATCGCGCTGGACCCGGGCTATACCGAGGCACGCGAACGCCTCGGGCAAATCGCGTCGCTCAATTCATCGCAAAATCAGACGCGCCAGACGCATTTCGCCGGCCCCGTGACGCTCCAGCCGGTCGGCGGTCCGCAAACCTTCGACGTGCGCGGCGACATTCGCACCGCGTATCTCGAACTCGCGAAGCAATTTGGACTTTCGGTGAACTTCGATCCCGATCTGCCGAATCGCGCCACGCGCTTCCGCGTTCCCGGCGCGGATTTCGAGACCGCCGCCCGCATCCTCTCCGAGCAGACTCACACATTCTGGACTCCGCTTGACGAGCACGTCTTCTACGTTGCCGACGATACCCAGCAGAAGCGCAAGCAGTTTGAACAGCTCGTCACGCAAACGTTCATTTTGCCCAACAGCCTCACGGACGCCGAGATCGCAGAAACGCTCCGGCTGATTCGCGAAATGACGGGCATCACCGCGACTTCGTTCGACGCGGCCGCGAGAGAGGTGACTCTGCGGGATTCACCGCAGAAGATCCGTGTGGCGGAAAAACTCATTCAGGAAATCGAGCAGGGCCGCGGCGAGGTCATTCTCGAATTCGAGTTCCTCGAGGTGGATCTAAATGAAGCCCGGATGCTGGGCGTCGCCCCGCCAGGCGCCTCAAGCGTCGTCTCTGTGAGCCAGGCGGAAGTCAGCCAGATCGAAAACGCCCAGACAACTCAACAATTGCTCGGCATCATTCAGACGATTTTCGGCTCCACGGCCGGCGGCGGGGCGCTCGGAGGACTGCTCCCGCCCCTCATCGCCTTCGGCGGCGGAAAAACCTTCTACCTCTCGACGCTTCCGAGCGCGACCGTGAACTACTCGCAAACGTTCAGCCTGGTGCGCAGCGCGCAGCGTTTGCTCCTGCGCGCGCAAGACGCCAAGCCAGTCACATTTTTTCTTGGCACGCGGTATCCCATAACGCTCGCATCGATTTCTGCGGATCTTCAAACCAATAACTTCATCCAGGGCGCGCTGCCCCGCACCGACCTGATCACAGGCACAGCGCCGAGCGGGATTGTCACGGCCTCACTGCGCGGCAACGGTATCTCGGACATCATCACTGCCAATCAGGGGAGCAACTCAATTTCCGTTTTCCTCGGGAACGGCGATGGCACGTTTTCTCCGCGCACGGACATAACTGTTGGCACGGGGCCCGTCGCGCTCGCCACCGGCGACTTCAACGGTGACGGCAAGCCGGATCTCGCGGTCGTCAACGCAACCGACGCGACGGTCTCGATTCTTTTCGGCAACGGTGACGGCACGTTTACCACCGGGCCCATCTTGACCACCGGCCACGGCCCTGTCGCCATCCTGGCCGGGTCATTGGACACGAATAACAACGCCTTTACGGATCTTGCCGTCGTCAATCGCACCGACAACAGCGTCTCGATTTTCCTCGGTGACGGCACGGGTCATTTCACCGCCGCTCCATTGCTGACCACGGGAGTCGGCCCGCAAGCCATCGCCTCCGCCGATTTTAATGGCGATGGCCACCTCGATCTCGCGGTCGTGAACCAGACCGACAACACGGTTTCCATTTTCCTCGGTGCTGGTGACGGCACTTTTTCCGCGAGGACCAATTTCCCGACCGGGCTAGCCCCCAGCGGAATCGTCGCCGCCGATTTCAACGCCGATGGCCGCCCGGACCTTGCCATCACCAACCAGACCGACAACACGGTTTCGATCCTGCTCGGGAATGGAGACGGCACCTTCCAGGCGAAAACTGATTTCCCGACGGGCAACGGACCGGTCGCCATTATTTCCGGCGACGTCAATGGCGACGGCATCCCAGACTTGATTACCGCCAATTTGAAGGACAACACGGTCACGGTCCTCATCGGCTCAGGTCAGGGCACCTTCAATGTGCTGCGCCTTGACGTGCCGGTCGCCACTGGGCCTGTCGCGCTCGCCGCTGCCGACTTCAATGGCGATACGCGCCTCGACCTTGCTGTTGCCGCGCAAACCGCCAACGCTGTTTCGGTCATCATCAACACCGCGGGCCTCGGCACTCCGAGCCTTCCTGTTCAGACGCCCTATCCCGGCTCGGAATATGAAGACATCGGCCTGAAGGTCAAGGCGACTCCGCGCGTGCATCCCGGTGGAGATGTAACGCTCGAGCTCTCCATCGAAATCAAGAGCCTCGCGGGTACGAGCATCAACAACATCCCGGTCATCACCAACCGAACTATCGAGCAAACCATCCGCGCCAAGCAAGACGTGCCCACGCTTCTCTCCGGCATAATTGACAACGAGGAATCCATGGCCATCACCGGTATTCCAGGCCTGGCGCTCATACCGGGGGCCGGGCTGCTTGTGGGTAGCAGGAACCCGACGAAGACCGATACACAGCTTTTAATTCTGATTACGCCGCGCCTCGTCCGGCCCGTCGCGGGCACGGGCCGCTTGATTTACGCCGGCAAGGACAGCTCCGGCCGCGCGGGCCAGCCGCAGCAGTAACCTCTCCGTAGTCATTGTCCTGGAAACAACCTTTCCGGCGCGCTGGCGCGTCTAAGTGCGTGGGGAGTAGTATCCTCGCCAAGACTGGCATTCAGAATTCCGCGTTGGGGTTCCTGCGAGTTGACGGGTGGAAAACGCGGCGGATATAATGCCTGTCTCGCATTTTGGGAATGTTCCCACAAGGAGAATTCAATTGAAGAACCGCTCATTCATTTCCTGGGTGGCGCTCGCATTACTATGCGTGACCCCGGTTGCAAAAGCCCAAGGTGGCGCGCCCCAGGGGGCGGCGACTGCGAACGCGAGTAAGGTCGCGGTCGTCCGGATGCTGGACGCGATCGCTGCGACGGCCGAAGGCAAGCAGGCGTCCGCGGAAATCCAGTCGCAATTTGCCCCTCGCACCGCGGAAATTGATGGCATTCGCAAGCAGATTGATGACATCGATAAAAAGCTTCAGGCTGGCGCCAACACCCTGAGCGAAGAAGAAAAGGCCCGCATGCAACGGCAGGGAGAAATGCTGCAGCACAAGTTGCAGCGGACCCAGGACGAAGTCCAGGAAGAAATCAACGCCACGCGAGCCGACACGATTGATCGACTCGGAAAGCGAATGCTGGACGTGGTGAACCGCTTTGCCACCGAGAACGGCTACGGTGTCGTGATTGACGCATCGAATCAGCAGAGCATGATGGTTCTCTATGCTTCAAAGCAGGTGGACATCACCGATGGAGTCGTGAAGCTCTACGACCAGCAATATCCTGTGCACGCGACCGCGGCTCCGGCGACCCGCCCGCCCGGGCAACAACCGCCCCCGCAGAATCCTCCCGCCAAGCGACCCGGCGGCCAGCAGTAATTTGGATTAGGTTCGGATTTTAGTAAGGGGAAATTATCAGGCCTCTTGAATGGGCGCGTTGCTCGCCACAAGAGGCCTGAATTGTTTTGTGGCATCAATAAATGGCCCTTTTTTTCTATCTTATGCGGCGTTGACCTGCCAGGCGCACTTGCCGCAATAGTGAGGACTAAGAGCTGACATAGAAAGTGTGCCAGGCGCTACTTTTTCAGTTTGTCAGAGCCCAAGGTCAGCTCCATCTTCAATTTTTTCGACGAGCTGCGCAGCAAGGTGCCTGCAGGCAATCACTGAAAAGGCTGCCCGGCTGCCCCCTCCTTGCTTAAACCCCGTTATCAGGCTTATACTTAGCTTCGCTCTGAAGCGGGTCGAAGTCCTAAGTGGGCGCGAGCCCACTTTTTTGTTGGCGGCGAACAGCTTTTTGCCCCGGCGCGCCGCGATGCTAGAGGACTCCCCGGCGACAGCTTTATGGATCAGGATCGGATTCGCGCGGCAGCCGAGCGCGTGGCGGGCTCGCTCGGGCTGGAAATCGTTGAAGTCGAATGGAAGGTCGGCAAGCAGCGCTTCCTTCGCGTCACAATTGACAAGCCCGAGGGCGTCAGCCACGCCGATTGCCAGGCCGTGAGCGAGCAGTTGAGCGTCATCCTCGATGTCGAGGATCTGGTGCCCGGCCCGCGGTATGTGCTCGAGGTCAGCTCGCCGGGCTTGGATCGGAAGCTGCTCAAGGCCGCCGACTACGAGCGCTTCACGGGGCGGCTGGCAAAGATTTGGACGAATGAGCCGGTTGTTCCCGGCGAAGGCGCGCGCCCAGTGAATTATCTCGAAGGGCGGCTCGCGGGTCTCGCGGAAGGCCGCGTGCGCGTTGAAATGGAAAATAAGTCGGGCGTGAGCGCGGTCGAGCTGCCGCTCGAAAATATACGCAAGGCAAATTTGGTGGTTGAGTTTTAGGGTGATGCGGAATGGCTAGTTTGCTGTACCAGACAATCGAGCAGATCAGCCGGGAAAAGCATATCGAACCGGAGATCATCGTCGCGGCCATTGAGGACGCGATGGTCGTCGCCGCCCGGAAGTTTTACAAGAGCGAGGAAGAACTGCGCGCCAAGTTCGAGCAGGAATCCGGCCAGATTAGCGTGTTCGCCGTCCGCACCGTGGTCGAGGAAGTGGCCGACCCGAACCGCGAATGGACTCTCGCGGAAGCAAAAAAACATGACTCGAACGCCGAAGTCGGCGCTGAAATTATGATCCCGCGGCCCACAGACATGCTCGGCCGCATCGCCGCGCAGACCGCCAAGCAGGTAATCATGCAGAAGGTGCGCGAGGCCGAGCGCGACACCGTTTACAACGAATATATCGGCCGCGTGGGAGAGTTGGTGAATTGCATCGTGAAGCGCACCGAAGGTCTCGACGTTGTCGTGGACCTCGGCCGCACCGAAGCGCGCATGCCCAAGCGCGAACAGTCGCGCCTCGAGACCTACAATCTCGGCGAACGTCTCCGCGTCGTCATCCGCGCCGTGGACCGCGCCGCCAAGGGCCCGCAGGTCATCGCTTCGCGCGCCGATCCCGTGCTCGTGCAACGGCTCTTCGAGATGGAAGTCCCGGAAATTTATGACGGCACCGTGCAAATCCGCGCCGTCGCGCGCGAAGCAGGCGAGCGGACCAAAATCGCCGTCGCCAGCCGCGACAAGGAAGTGGACCCCGTCGGCGCATGCGTCGGCATGAAGGGGATGCGCGTGCAATCCATCATCCGCGAACTGCGCGGCGAAAAAATCGACATCATTCCCTATTCCGAAGACACCGTTACCTTCGCGCAGAAGGCGCTCAGCCCCGCGAAAGTCACCCGAGTCCAGATCGTGGACCCGGAGACCAAGAGCCTCGAAATTATCGTCGAGGATACGCAGCTCTCGCTGGCCATCGGAAAGAAGGGGCAGAACGTCCGCCTTGCCAGCAAACTCATCGGCTGGAACATTGACATCAAGAGCGAAGAAGAAAAGCGCCAGGAACTCGAGGCGCAAATGGCCGCGCTTACCGCTCCCGGCACGCCGCTCAGCGAACTGGCTGGCGTCGGCCCGAAGACCATCGAGAAGATTGAAGCCGCGGGCATCACCACAGTTGAAAAACTCGCGGACATGACGCCCGAGCAACTAATGGAGATCCCCGGCATCGGCGACAAGATGGTTGAGAAGATTCATCAGTCGGTTACGGCATACTTTGAGGCGCTCGAAGCCAAGCAACTCGCCGAAGCAGAAGCCGCTGCGATCGCGGCAGCAGCCGCTGAAGCGGAGGCCGCCGCGGCAGCCGAGGCAGCCGCACTGGCCGCCAAATCATCCGCGGAGGCCGCGCAGCAAGAAACACCACCGGAAGCGCCTGCGGAGGCAACCTCGCAGGAAGCAGCTTCGGAAACAGCAACGGAGCCTTCTCCGGAAGTTCCGGAAACCCGAGCGGAACCACCTGCGGAGGCAACCTCGCAGGAATCTGCCTCGGGTTCGGAAACAAAAGCGGAACCTTCTCCGGAAGCTCCAGAAACGCCGAACGCAACTAAATCGTCAGAAACGCCCGCGCAATCGGGCGATACGGCCGAACCTCGGCCCAGTGAGGAATGATCCCCGAGACCTATGTCCGACGCCAATCAGATTCGCATCAACGAACTGGCCCGCGACCTCGAAGTCAAGGCCAAGGCTATCCTCGACTATCTTCCCGAAATTGGCGTCACCGAAAAGAAGACTCACTCCAGCTCGATTGAAGTCGCCGCCGCCGAAAAAGTCAAAAAACATTTCCAGCAATTAGCCGACGCGGAAGCCGCCGCCGAAAAAGCCGCTGTCGCGGAAAAGGCCGCGAAGGATGCCGCCGCCAAAGCCGCGCGCATGAGGCCCGCTGCCGCCACGGCAAAACCTGCCCCGCCCGCCGCTCCGCCTGTACTTGGAGCGAAGCCGCCGGCGCCCGGCGCGCCCGTTGCTGCGCAACCTGCAATTGGCGCGGTTCCCGGCAAGCCGCTCGCTCCGCGACCCGTGGCTCCGTCAATTGCTGCTCCCGGCACAACTCCAGTCCCGACAAAACCGGCCATACCCGCCGCGCCCGGACCAATCGCCGCGAAGCCCGCGGCTACTGGCGTCGCGCCCGCAATCGGGAAACCGCCCGTCGCGCCTCCCGGCCCGCAGCGCGGAATCCCTCTGCATCCGCAGGCGAAGCCGCCATATCCACCGGCCTCACCACGCGCTCCACAAACGATGCGTCCCGGTGCCGCGGGCGCCCAAGGCCGCCCGATGCCCGGCAGGCCGATCGCTCAGCGACCCGGCCAGCCAAGCGGGCCTCCCGGACGATATCCGCAGCGGCCTACTGGCCCCGGTGGCCGTCCGCCGATGCGCCCCGGCCAGCGAGCCGGAAGTCCCGGCGCTCTGCCTCCGCCGATGCCGGGCAAAGCCGAACCCGGCAAACCAATTTATGAACGCAAGCCCGCCTCGCGCGCGCGTCCCACGATGGACCGGCGTTTCGAGGAAGGCGAGCGCAAGCTACATCCGGTTCGCGCGCGGACCGGCGCCGGGCCACGCGCCATGCGCCCCGAAGCGCCTCCGCCGGTCGAGCGTCTTCCGCGCGACATCACCATCACCGAAGGCGTCACCGTCCGCGAGCTCGCGGAGAAACTCGACATCCGCGCGAAGGAACTCCTGAAAGTTCTCCTCGACCGCGGCATGTTCGCCAGCATCAATCAAGCGCTGGACACGTCCACGGCCACGAACCTTGCTGAAGCCTTTAACGGCGTCGTGAAATTTGTCCCCTTCGAGCAGGAAGCCGTCCAGGAAGTCGCCAAGGAAGAGAAAGCCGAGAATCTCGTTCCGCGCGCGCCGGTCGTCACCGTCATGGGCCACGTGGATCACGGCAAGACCAGCCTCCTCGACGCCATCCGCGAAACCGAAGTCGCCGCGGGCGAGGCGGGCGGCATCACGCAGCACATCGGCGCTTACTCGGTCACCGTGCACGGCCGCAAAGTCGTCTTCATTGACACGCCCGGCCACGAGGCCTTCACGCGCATGCGCGCGCGCGGCGCGAAAGTTACCGACATCGTCGTCCTCGTCGTCGGCGCCGATGACGGCGTCATGCCGCAAACTCTCGAAGCCATTGACCACGCCAAAGCCGCCGCCGTGCCCATCATCGTCGCGATCAACAAGATTGATAAGCCCGACGCGCAGCCCGAGCGCGTCAAGCGCCAGCTCGCCGACCGCGGCCTGCTTCCCGAGGAATGGGGCGGCGACACCGTCATGGTCGAAGTTTCCGCCAAACAAAAAACAAATCTCGAGAAGTTGCTCGAAATGATTCTGCTCGTCGCCGACCTGCGCGAACTCAAGGCCAATCCAAAAGCTCCCGCCAGCGGCACCGTCCTCGAATCGCGCGTGGATCGCGGACGCGGCCCCGTCGCCACCATGCTCGTGCAAAACGGCACCTTCCATAACGGCGATTTCTTTCTCTGCGGCGCCGTTTTCGGCAAAGTCCGCGCCATGTTTGACGACAAAGGCCACACGGTAAAAAGCGCCGGGCCTTCCTCGCCCATCGAAGTCCTCGGCCTACAGGGCGTGCCAGAAGCGGGCGACCAGTTCCAGGTCACCGACGAAGCCAAGGCGCGCCACATCGTCGAATTCCGCCAATCGAAGTTGCGCGAAGCCACTCTCGCGAAATCCGCGGGCGCGCGCCTCACGCTCGACCAGTTGCACGAACAGCTCCGCGCCGGTGAAGTCAAGGAATTGCCCATCGTCATTAAAGCGGATGTGCAGGGCTCCGCCGAAGTGCTCAGCGAAATGCTGCCCAAGCTTTCGGACGACCGCGTCCGCCTCAAAATCATCGGCGCGGGCGTCGGTGCCGTCAGCGAGACGGACGTTCTTCTCGCCTCGGCCTCGAACGCCATCATCATCGCCTTCAACGTCCGCCCCGAACGCAAGGCCGCCGACCTCGCCCAGCGCGAAGGCGTCGACATTCGCACGCACTCGATCATTTACGAAGTCTCCGACGAATTGAAGAAGGCCATGACCGGGTTGCTCGAGCCGGTCATCAAGGAAACCACGCTCGGCCACGCCGAAGTTCGCGACACCTTCCGCGTCAAGGGGGTCGGCACCGTGGCCGGCTGTTATGTTGTCGATGGAATCCTGAAGCGCGACGCGCAGGTGCGCGTCGTCCGCGATGGCGTCGTCATTTACACTTCGAAGCTCAGCTCGCTCAAGCGCTTCAAGGAAGACGCCACCGAGGTCCGCACCGGCTACGAATGCGGCGCCGGCATCGCCAACTTTAATGACGTCAAGGTCGGCGACGTCCTCGAATGCTTCAACGTGCAGCGGATTATTCTCAGCGAAGCCACCGCGTAGATGTTTTGTGGTGCGCCGGGCTCCGTGCCGGCGTCTATTGTCTTGCATTTGTTTTTTGTTTGCAGGGGCGCCCATGCCCATTGGTCTGTTGACGCTCGATATTCACCTTCCCGAATCGCGCTCGCTCAAAGACAAGCGGCAGGTGCTTCGCAGCCTGAAGACCCGCCTGCGCGGGAAGTTCAACGTCGCCGTGGCCGAACTCGAGCATTCCGAAATTCTGACGCGCGCGACCATCGGCGTCGTCACGCTCGCCGACCAGCCCGGCTTTGTCGAGCAGTCGCTTCAGGCCGCGCTTGCCGAATCCGAGCGCATACTCGGCCGCTATCTTGTGGACCATCAGATTGAGCTGTATTGAATCCCGTGTCTTGCGCCGGACTTTCAACTTTTGACTTTTAACTTTGCACTTTCGCCTCTACACTTTCACTAGGAACTCACTGCCATGCACGCGACTGGACATCGTCACGAACGCATCGCCGAGGAAATCCACCATGAAGTGGACTCCATGCTCGCCGGAGAGCTGCGCGACCCGCGCCTCGAAGCCAGCATCACCGTCACCGAGGTCCGCCTCTCGCCGGACATGAAACTCGCGCGCATCTTCGTCACCATCCTCGGCACTCCGAAAGAGCAATCCGACGCGCTCGCCGCGCTCACCAAAGCCACCGGCTACATTCGCCACGAACTCACCGAGCGCATCCAGATGCGCCGCAGCCCGGATCTCCAGTTCCTCATGGACAACTCCGAAGAGCAGGCCCGCCGCATCGAAGAGTTGCTGCGTCTTTCCAAGCCGCCTGACAATTCCGACCCCGGCCCGGACAATCCCTCGGAGCAATCCTGAAAGAAGTTTCCTGAGCATGCCTCGCAAACCACAGCCTGCGCCCTTTGAAGGCGCGCTCGTGATGGATAAGCCGCGCGGAAAAACCTCGCATGACGTTGTCGAAGCCGTGCGCCGCATCGTCGGCTTCCGCCAGATCGGCCACCTCGGCACGCTCGACCCGCTCGCCACGGGCGTCCTCGTTCTGCTCCTCGGCCGCGCCACGCGTCTCGCGCAGTTTTACATTGGGCGCCGCAAGCGCTACGAAGCCGTCATCCGCTTCGGTTTCGCCACGGACACTTACGACGCCGACGGCGCTCCCGCCGGTCCCGATTCCGCGCCTGTGCTCGACCGCGCCGTCATCGAAAGTCTCGCTGCAAAACTCACGGGACGCTTTCCGCAAATGCCTCCCCTTTATTCCGCCAAGAAATTTCACGGCAAATCCGCCCACTCGCTCGTGCGCAAAAACAAGCCGGTTGAATTGAAGCCTGTCGAGATCGAAGTTTACGAATTTCGCGTGGAAAATGTGGAAGGCTCGCGCGCCCGCGTCGCCATCGAGTGCGCCGCCGGCACCTACATCCGCTCGCTCGCGCACGAAATGGGCGTCATGCTTACATGCGGCGCGCATCTCGAGCAAATCGTCCGCACCGCCGTCGGTGAATTCACGCTTGACCAGGCCGTCAAAGTCGAAGACCTCGCGCTCGCCGCGAAAAATAACAAGATCGCCGACTTCGTAATTCCCCTCGAGCGCTTGCTGTCCGAGCTGCCGCGCGTCACCGTCCTGCCGATTGTCGAGAAAGCGGTCCGCCACGGCGCGAAGTTCAACGTGATTCCTTCGCAGGTGCAGGCCGGCCGCGTCGCCATGGCGCAGGGCGCGCCCGCCGAGCTCGACTCCGGCGAATGGAAGCCCGCGCGCCTCCGCGTCTTCAGCCCCCAGGAAAAACTCATCGCCATCGCCGAAGCCATCGTCCCAAGGACATATAGACCCGTGGTAGTTCTAGCGGCAGAGAAGTAGCCCTCGCTGCTCCCGCCGGGATGTTAAGGGCGCTCGCACACAGCTATCCGATAATTGTCTCTTTTTGAACAGTCCGCTTCCGGATGAATTTGTTAAGTACATCACATCGGCCTGTGACAAAAGTCATTGGCCTTGACAGGACAAGGAATTAAAAGATAGACCTTCGGAAGCATCCGTGCCGGACTGATTCAAAGTCCCCGGAAACAGCAACCGCGCCCGGCTTGACGAGCAAGTAGCGCGTGCGACACCCGAATGGAGGCGACAATCATGAAATCAGGTAGAGTTATCGGCGCGGGAGTTCTGCTCCTTCTTCTTGGAGCCATTGCTCCCGCATACGCACAGGAACAAGACAAAGAGAAACAACAGCAACAAGACAAGAACAAACAGCAGCAACCACCAAAGCAACAACCAAAGCAACAGTCACAGCCACAACCAAAGCAACAACCACAGCAGCAACCAAAGCAACAACCACAGCAGCAACCAAAGCAAAAGCCGCAGCAACAACAGCAGCACACCCAACCGCAGCAGCAACCACCAAAGCAACAGCCACAGCAACAACCAAAGCAACAGCAACAGACGAAGCAACAGCAGCAGCCGGTTAACAGAACTTCGCAGCGTCCGCAGCAAAGTTCCGGCGGCGCCTATCATGGCGGCGTCCAGCCCACTGCTCCCACACATGGCGGCGTCCACCCTAGCGGCGTCCCACAACACCAGGGACAGGTGCGCAGCGGTTTCCTGCAGTCTCGCGCCACTTCATGGGATAGCCAACACCGCACCTGGCAGCAACGCGGCGGATATAACGGCTATCGGATTCCGGATGACCGCTTCAAGCTCTATTTCGGGGCTGACCACTTCTTCCGCATCAGCAGCTTTCCGATGCTCTACGTAGGCGGGTATCCGCGTTTCCAGTACGACGGCTATTGGGTCACGTTCCTTGATCCCTGGCCGGAATCTTGGTCTCCGACTTGGTTTGAAACCGACGACACATATATCGATTACACCGAAGACGGATACTACATATATGACCGCAACTATCCGGGCATCGGAATCGCAGTCACCATCTCGCTTTAACAAATTGGAGGAGAGCAACAAGGCCCTTGTTCTTAACCCGACTCTGAGCTGAAAGGAGACTTTCAATGCTATTGCTGATCATTATTCTGCTTCTGTTGTTCGGGGGCGGCGGCGGGTATTACGGATATTCCAGATGGGGGGGCCGCGGAGGCCTGGGGATAGTCGGGACCGTCATCGTCATCGCGGTGATTTTGTACCTTCTCGGCGTTTTGCGTTGATCTTGTTAGGATCGAGCTGAGATCGAGGGAAAAGTGTTTGCAACTATATTGACACTCACCCGCCGCCGAACGTCGACCAAAACACTCATCGCTGGTACGGAAATTCGTTGATCCAGTGGAACCCGCGGCTCACAAGCATTAATTTCGAGCGGTCCACAAGTTTCAGACGCATCTGAATCTTGTGGCCATCCATCGTGCCGTCCATGGCGAGCTGATCTTGCGCGGGCCGTTCATATGTGAAGCTTGCCTTCCAGTTTTTGTCGCTGCCCTTTGTAAGCGTGAGCGTTTTTTCGCTCGCATTGATCGACGAACCAAAACTGGCGAATGTCTCGTCCATCCGTTGAAATGTCGTGTTTGTAGTGAAATCGAATAGCACCCGGCGCCAGCGGTCATAATCGGTCAGGAGTGGCGAGCGGACCTGCCCGTCAATCCGCATCTCCTCGACATTCCAGATCCCGTACAACTCGGGCTTGGCCCGCGCGCCCCCAAACTCGTACCACCCCTTCACTCCGCCATCGAGGTTCATCCCAATAAGGTACAAACCGAATATCACTTGCAGCGCGACCGCGATCCGGTTCGCGCGTGGCCTGCGGAAGAGTTGCGCGTGTTGGGGAGGCGGCGTCTCGCGGCTCGTGAAGAAAGATCCTGTGAGCCGCCGAAAATCCGGCGCGAGCAAAAAAATCGCGAAAAGGATCAGGTGGATGGAAAATAATTTCACCGGCACATCGTAGGTCATGTTGAGCGCGAAAACTTCAATCGAATCGGCCAAGCAGATAAGCGCTCCGAACGTGGTCGTGCGCGGTGACAAAAGCAAAATGCCGCCAAGCGTTTCCGCGCAACCCGTAAAGATCTCGTACCCGCGGGAAGCGCCGATCGAATACCACAGCACGCCCATCGGGGAAAAGTTGCCGAACGGCTCGACGAGGCGCGTGAGGGACGGGAATGGCATTTGCAGCGGGATGAGTTTGAAAAAGCCGTAGAGAAACATCTCCGAAGCCAGCGCAAATCGGACGGCCACCCGAAACCACTTGTACAGCGCCACATAATTCCTGCGCCGCCGGTCGAGAAATGACCACGCGATCGTAATTGCCGCGGCGAATACCAGCAGACAGAATGCCTGCACCCAGTCAAACGTTTTGTCGCCGCTCCCGCTCCCGGTATAAACCAGCGGCTGCGTCACGTGAAAAACGTGCGCCGCCGTCCAAAACGTAATTTGGCGCAGCGGCCAGAGCGCGCCGAAGTAAGGAATCTCGACCTTTGGAATGATGAGCAGCCCGCCGAGTACCTGATTGCTCAGGCAAAACAATGTGAAGTAAGCAAAGCAGAATCGGAATCCAACGCGTGTGGCAAGACTCCAATGAACAGCCGCGGCTTCGCCTGGCTGGCGCGACGGCTGAAGCTCAGTGCCTTCGGTATCCATGGCCGTAAGTCCTCTGCGTCGCACATCCTACGCTTCTCCCGGCCTTCGCACCACGCTTTTGCTCCCCGCCCCCTCCGTCATTCCGGGCAAAGCGGGGAATCTCTCTTTTGTCTCCTCCTCTCGCCCTCACTGCGCGAGCAGGCAAAGCCCGACGCGCCGTGGCGGGCGTCCCACTCGGAAAACCTGAGCCGCCCGCCGCCGCCGACGAACGATAATCCATCTCTCCTTGTCAGTGATTGAGCACCGCTGCGCGCGTGCCTTCCAGGAGCTTCATAATCTTCTTCAACGGATCGGGCGCCACACCGGCCTCTTCCAGGGCCCCGCGAAAGTGATTCAGGAATGCGTCGAAATGAGCATCGGTGAGCCCCGCCGCTCGCGATCCCTCATGAGCGGCGCGGATTTGGCCGCTTGAATCCTGATCTCCGCCGCCGAGAAGCATGGCCAGAAACATCGCCTGCCGGGCATACAACTTCTCCGAATCGGTTTGTTTGAAGAAGGGAGCCAGAGTTTTGTCGGCGAATACCCTCCGATAAAAGGCGTTTACCGCGGCCAGAATGGTGCTTTTTCCGCCGATGGTTTCGTAGAGGCAGGCCGCCATAAAATCGCCCCGCACCCCGGACAAACCGCGTGTCGGATCCACAAGAATCGCGGCCAAATTGCGCACGGAGCTTTGTAGTTGGGCCGTATCCAAACACGTAATTTATCGGGCTGAACCTTCACTTATGCGGTTGTATCATCCATTTGTCAACTATTTTCGCAGTCACTTCATATTTTGGAGACGTAGCAGCCCGGTGACGCATCCTTTAACGCTTTCTAATTCTGCGGTTGTTGACATCCCTTTTCCGTGTCCCCCGTGAGTATCTCCCTTGTCGTGTAGATGCTTTCTTTCGTTGAAATCTTAAATCTGAAATAATCTGTTCTCCCGCGCCCCGCCCCTACCAAATCCTATGCGGCAACAAATACGTAAATCCCACGAACGCCTCCCACCGCGTGGAGGTCCCGGTCAGCCCGTGGTCGAACCCTCCGTCGAGCACGAGCGTCTTTCGCGCCGCGTAACTGAGCGCCCACAGATTCCCGGCCGCGTTGCCGCGCAAAAACGGTTGCGTGAATCGCCAGATCTCTCCCGATAGCGAGAGCTTTCCCACAAGCTTGTGAGAAATCGAAAGCGTTTGCCCGTATTGAGCCCGGCGCACGCCGCCCTCGCTCACTTCGTTCAGGATCACGTTCGCGTCGTAGTGGAATCCCTTCACGTCCGCGCTCGCTAGCGCCAGGAACGAATTCACCGGGCTTCCGAAATCCAGTTCCGGCGCGCCTCCGTCGTACACTCGGTGGAAATAGCTCACCGCCACGGTCGGCACCGCGCCTTCGCCGAAGTTGAGCACCGCTTGCGCTCCCAAAAACACGTCCGCCACTTTGTTCTCGGAAATTCCCCCGCTCGTCGAATGCGAGATCGGTTCGCCGGAGGCGATCAGCTCGAAGCGCCGCGCAAGTGAAAGCTTCACCGTTTCGTTGAAGCTGTAGCGCGACATAAACTCCGGCGAATGGCTCGCGCCGAGCACGCCGGTCTCGAATTGCACATAGCCCACCGGAGTCAGCGTCGCCGGAGTGGACACCGTCGGCCGCCCGGGATTCGCCTCGGCCTCATCCGATTTGTCCTCGCTCGAGCTGGATTGCCCCGCGGCCGTTTGCGCGATTGCAATCAACGCGAGCAATACGCAACAGAATCGGATACCAAGACACCTCCTCGTTTCATTGTATGCCGCGACCATCCTCGTTGTCCCCGCGCCCTCCGTCATTCCGAGCGCAGCGAGGCAATCTCTGCGTCCCGGATTTCCTCGGCGAATCTCTCCCTCCCCCCTCTCCGGTAAATTCTTTCTTTCCCTGAAATCTCCAATCTCAAATCTGAAATAATCTTCTCCCGTCGCGCCCCCGCCCCTACGGAAACATATCCAAAAGACTTCAACAACTTTCCACTTGACAGCAGGCCACGCTCGCTCCAAACTCCGCGCTGCGATCGAGAGGCTCGTCCGTCCCCGAGCCTGGGTCCGACGTGGCCCTGCCGCTAATTGCTTCAGAAAACCAGTCCACAGCTTGCGGGCTTCGCGAGAAGCCCAGAGAGAGGAACACATCTATGCGAATCGGATTCAATTCAAAATTGTATGCCATCTTCATAGGAGTTCTGATTTTCGCCGGCCTCAGCGGACAGAGTTTGCCGGCGGCGCCAAATCACGGCGAGGTCACCGTTGGCACTTGCGAGGGCGCCGAATCCGATCACCACGATCCAGGGCGGCGTAAATGCTGCATCACCCGGCGCCACCGTTGAGGTCTGCCCGGGGGTTTATCCGGAGCAGGTCACGATTAACAAGCCGCTCACGCTCACAGGAATACAGGTGGGAACCAGTGATGCCGCTGTGATCGTTCCGCCAGCCGGGGGACTGACATTAACCACAACCAGGCTATCTACTTTGGTCACCGGCCCAGGTGCCGTTGAGTATTACCAGATATTGATTACAGCCACGACGGGCAACGTCAACCTCAACAACCTCACGGTGGATGGCAGCGGCAACAACCTGCTTGGGGCTTGTATACCGCCTCCTACTACTCCTCCTAATTCGCTTATGACCGGAATTTATTACCAGGGCGCCTCCGGCACTGTCACGAATGTGGCCATGAGGAACCAGGTCGTAGATCCGGCCGGATTTTGCGGGTCCGCCGATGGAATCCTTATCGAGAGTGCGGGCGTTTATACCTCACCTGTGAAGACGAGCGTGACCGTGCAGGAGAGCAGCATCCGCAACTTTCAATCAGTAGGCATCTCCGTCGGTGGTTTCGGCGTTGCCGCGACGATCAAAGGAAACACGGTCGCCGCTGCGACGGGGTTTACGAATGCCAACTTCGGCCAGGACGGGATCCAGGTGGTCGGCGGGACTGGCTCAGTCCTTGGAAACTCGGTGGCTGAGTCTGGAGGAGCGAATAACACTACTAGCATTAATGCCATTGTTACCCACGGAATCGTGATCGTCGGGAACAATGTGAGCGATGGTTCCGAGGGGATCTTGGTCGCAAGTGATGACTTCGGACCTGACCAGGCAAACGGTTTATACGGTAACGCGGACGATAGCAAAATCACGTCAAACGTAGTTTATGACACCCCTGGCCTCCTCCTCGATGAAGACGCAGGGATCGTCGTCTGCAGCAACAACAACCTGGTCTTGGGCAACGAAATCAATGGGAGCGTCGGGGCCGCGATTCTTGTGAATACCTGCTTCAACTCGACGTTCACAAGCACCGGCAACACGATCGATATCAATCAGATCAATGAAGCGTGCGCGGGTATTTTGCTCGCTACGACCGGGAACAGCGCAAGCATCAACCTGTTCCAGAACGTCTTCGAAACGGTGGCGAACTCTGGCACTTGCACTGCGCCGGCGGTGGCAAGTGTGGCGAGCGCGGCCACGGGCCAAGTCAGCACGCCGCGGGGCCCGCGAAGATTGGTGCCATGATAGAGCGCGTATTCAATCTCGATACGCCGAGTGGCCGGTGAGGGCCAGGTACCACATGTTCGGTCTGAACAGGTCTGAATAGATCACGTTGTCGCCGTGTGCCCCATCTTTGGCGCAGCCAAAGGTGGGGACTTTGACCCTGAGCACCTTGAACCAAAAGACGCACGGCGGGTGGCACTGAGAAAACTCACTTTGAAGTTTGCGGGTGCCCCAGACGCCGGTTCCGCGTCTGGGGTTTTTGAATCTCTCTGCACTCATAATTGAAGGCAGAAAATCCCCACGCGTAACCACGACGTGTGTGACACGCGGCTATGGACGAAGATAACAAACTTAGCGAGGCCGGATACTTCCTAAAGCAACTAAATATCCTCCAGAACTCTCCGGAGGAGTTCAAGCACAACCTCAGCGCATTCCTTTCCGCATCTCGTTCAGCGTTGCAATATGCCTTCGCTGAGGCCCAAAGGAAATCAGGCGGTAAAAAGTGGTATGACAACAGAATATTGAAAAACAGGATTTTTGCGTTCTTCAAAGATAAGCGTGACTTCAATATTCACGAGGAGCCAGTAAACCTCCAACGGAGCGTTGAAGTTGGTGTATCGGGGACCTTACTTATCAGCGGGTCCCTAACGGTCGTCGTCCGAGGGCCCGATGGCCAGATTAAGGAGACGCGTACTTCTGAAGAACAACCTCCTTCTCCTGCTCCTGCTCCGTCAGCGAAGACAACGACCCACTATACCTACAAATTTGATGATTGGTCGGGTTCTGAGGATGTGATTGGACTCTGCCAGTCGTATCTCGGCGAGCTAACGGATTTTGTTCAGGACGGACAATCCCAACACTTTCTCAGCTAAAGGGCTTCCCCTACCCTGTCATGATGATCGTCGGCGGGCGGGACAGCCTTTCCTGAGATTTTGTATTTTTTATGTTCGCACGCTGAGATGGTACCACCGAAGGTTTTTTAGGAGGAGTAATACGGGGCGCCTTGTGCGCTTGCACCCTGCGCTCCGTAACCGGTGACCAGAATGAAAGCGTGCGGCATTGCGCTATGGGCCTGCTGAAACCATGGGAGCTGCAAGCATGCCCTTAGCAGAGTAGTCGGCGGGCACGATGCGATAGCGATAGACCATACCGTGGTCGCCGACCGCGTAGCCGCGAACCCGCTGCGGCAGGCTCCAAGCATTTACTTCGACGGGGAATTGAATAGCACGAGAATTCCAGTGCAAACCGCCGTCGGTAGTGTAGTGCATGTCGCGACCAAGAAAGGACCACCCGACCTCCCGATCGGCAAATGCAAATCGCTTGCCAGGAATCTCCGCCATCGGTTTCCACGTAGCGCCGGCGTCGGTAGTCTTGTAGAGCTGCCCATCGACAAATCCACCCGCGCGCATGAACCCAGTATTCGGATCGAAAAAGAAGACATCGCCTCCGCCACCAGAGAGACCCTCAACGACGCTGAGCGTCCAGGTGGCGCCACCATCCACAGTCTTGCCAAGGACGGCGTGTGGCGCATTCATGCTGGAGATGTATCCGACAACGTATCCGGCAGTCGCGGTGGGAAATTGCACCTTCGACCAACTGCACTCAACGTTGCGGGTCAGCCCCTCGACCTCAACTTTCACCGCGCACTCATTCACTGGGTTCCAAGTGCCTCCGCCGTCCACCGTCCGCTGGATTTCATGGTCCTTGAGGGCGATTCCGGTCTTTTCAGAGACGAACGCGTAGTTCGTAGAATGTGCATCTATAGTTCCACCCGGCACCCAATGCTGGCCGTCCGTGGTGCGAAGAAGTTTGCCATAACCCTGGCGCACCCAACCATGAGTTGAATCCAAAAAGAAAAAATCGCTAGGTGCGTCCTCGGCGCCGTTTGGGTCGCCCCATTGCACGGTCCAATGATCGCCACCGTCCTGGGTGTTGAGAATAACGCCCGCGCCTTTGCCTGCCACGCCACCGCTTACCCAGCCAACCGTGGCATTCACAAAAAAGACGTCAGATAGGTTGACGTCCTCAGTATAGTTTACCGGCTCCCAGATGGCTTTTAACTTAGGGTTTGTCTGCGGGCCCGGCTGCGTCGTGGCGCGCTGTGCTGGAGAGCTAGCCTGCGGCCGCGCTTGCGCAAGGGAAGGAACTGCCGCGCTCAGGCCAAAGAGCAGAATTCCGGCGGCAGCACGGTATACGCAAGACGTACTGATTCTCGTTTTCATGCTCAGCTCCTGTGCAAACACGATTGAACGTTCAACTAAACCAATGGACGCCATGCGCTTCAAAAATTCCGTCGATCTCGCGCCTCGGCGTTGGGCTGAATTTCTTACCCCCATTTAATCCGGGATTCCCATTTTGACTTCCCGACCGACCGATAACGTACACCCAACCCCGTCAGTGTGCAATGCTCCAGCCAGGTTTTGGAGTGCAGAGCCTTTCCGGCGGCCACGGCAAAGTCTCAAAGCGAAAAACTGACGCTTCTCCCACCCATTCCTCAAACACTTTTCCTTCTCCATTCTCGCTCAGCACCTAAATCTGTTTCGGTCTACGG
The DNA here is from genome assembly GCA_963838945.1 of uncultured Acidobacteriota bacterium. Lineage (GTDB taxonomy): Bacteria > Acidobacteriota > Terriglobia > Acidiferrales > UBA7541 > DASTCZ01. The sequence goes on from CAWITC010000001.1 coordinate 282,088, forward strand.
CTCGCCTATCCTGCTCGTGATGGCGGGTGGCTCAGCCTTTCGGGGTGGCCCATCCTTTTCCGCCGTGGCGGAGAAAGGGTGGGGTCGTTGGCCTTAAGATTCGGTTCGCAAAATCCACCCATTCGAACACTCATTCGAATAGGTTTTGGGTAAAATCTTCCCGTAATTTCTAATTAATTCTCTTGACATTAGTTAACTGTTCTGGTAACATGCCTCATGAACTCCTCGCTGGAGAACTCCGGCCCCTACTTGTCGGTAACGCCGCGGGGCTGCGACGTCCCTAAGTCGCCGCGGGGCTCCAGCAGACTTCGTTCGAGCGCTGCGGGGCTCCAGCAAATCGGACCCCGTCAGCAAAAACGACGACACCCCGTCGGCAAAGACGAATGCTCGCACCTCGTCGCCAAAGACGAAACCGCGCCCCACCTAACTCCAATGTCTCCAATCACTTGGGAGCAAGACAGCCATTGCGCCCCTTCCGCGCCCCTGTCTAACCCTTTTGTTCTCAATCACTTGCAGGAAAGACTGCAAATGCGCCCCTCCGCGCCCCTGCTAAGTCCTTTGTTTTCAACACTGTCGCCAAAACCATACACAAATCCGCCCCTGTCTAACTCCTTTAGATTCAGTCACTTCCAGACCTCGTGCAAAGCGCCCCTGTCTAAGTCCTTTAGAATCATAGCGTTCCAGAAAAAGATATTTTATTTAACAGTCCCTGCGCCTAACTCCTTTAGATCGCGACTCTTGCCTCCGGCGATCCTGTGCCGAATGATAGCGTTACAGAAAGAGGTGAGGGGTGGGGCGCTAGCCACGAGTCACTCGCCACTGGTCACTCGCCACCAGTCACTCGCCACTAGTCACTCGCCACTAGTCACTGCTGTCCCCTCCCCCCAATCTGCGTCAGAGTCCGCTCGCTCTTGGAACTCACACGTGCCGCACGCAAACGACCCCAAACAGGTGTATGATGCCGCCAGTTTCCCAGTCCAAACAGGAAATCCAAAAAGAGGAGATCGAATGAAATCAAGAACGATGTTGTTGAGTCTGGTGGCGCTGTTCGTTGTGAGTATGGCTTGCTTCGCCGCCGATAGTCCGTTTATGGGCACCTGGAAGCTGAACGAATCCAAATCCAAGCTTGCACCGGGACCCGCGAAGAATAACACCGTGGTTTACGCAGCCGCGGGTGACAGCATTAAAGTCACCGTGGACGGCGTGGACGCTACCGGCAATCCCGCGCATAACGAATGGACGGGCAAGTTCGACGGCAAGGACTACCCCGTTACGGGTGATCCGGCGTCCGACATGCGGTCGTACACGCAGGTGAACGCTCACACCCTTTCCATGACCATCAAGAAGGGCGGCAAGGTTACCATGACCGGTCACATCGTCGTCTCGGCGGATGGCAAGAGCCGCACCGTCACCACGAGCGGAACGGATGACAAGGGCATGAAGGTCAGCAGCACCGCGGTCTACGACAAGCAGTAGCTGGCAAACTTGCGAAGTCCCGACGGGCCGCGGATTCTCGCGGCCCTCATTTTCAATCGCACTGACCACTCGATGGGAGGCTTTCATGAAACGCCACGTGATCCTGCTCGGCTTTGCCGCCACTGCGCTTCTCATGCCGCTCTTCGCTGCCGCTCCGCGCGCGCAAACGGAGCCGCAAATGCAAACCCCGGCGCCGCATCGCATCGCCATCCGCGCCGGCAAACTGATTGACGGCAAGAGCGACGCGCCGATCGCGAACGCCCTCATCCTCATCGAGGGAAACAAGATCGTCTCCATCACGCCCGGCGGCGCGCCGCCTGCGGGCGCGGAACTCATCGACCTCTCCCGCGCCACCGTCCTCCCCGGCCTGATGGATTGCCACACGCACATTCTTCTGAATGGCGACGTCCTCCCGCAGGATTACGACGACCAGCTCCTGAAGCAGTCCATCGCTTACCGCGCCGTGCTCGCGGCGCGCAACGCTCGAGTCGCGCTTGACCACGGCATCACCTCCATGCGCGATCTCGAGACCGAGGGCGCGATGTACGCCGACGTGGACGTGAAGATGGCCATCAACCGCGGCGAGATTCCCGGCCCGCGCATGACCGTCTCGACACGCGCGATGGCCCCCACGGGGATGTATCCGCTGCAGGGATTTTCCTGGGAGCTGGATCTCCCGCACGGCGTGCAAATTGTTGACGGCGTGGACAACGCGCGCAAGGCCGTGCGCGAGCAGATCTCGCATGGCGCGGACTGGATCAAGTATTACAGCGATCGCGGTTATTTCTACGGCTCCGACGGCGTGCTGCATAGCTGGGTGAACTTCACCGACGAGGAAGCCCGCGCCATCGTCGAGGAGACGCACCGCCTCGGCCACAAGGTCGCCGCGCACTCCATCGGCACGGACGGCATCGCCGCGGCGCTTCGCGCCGGCGTGGACTCCATCGAGCACGGCGACGGCATGACCGAAGCGCAGATGGATGAAATGGCGCGCCGCGGAATCCCCTGGGTACCGACCATCATGGTGGGCGCGGCCGTGGTGGACCGCGGCGGCAACTGGCCGAAGATGGTCGAGACGGAAAAACTCGCGTTCCAGAAGGCGCTCAAGCACGGGGTGAAAATCGTGATGGGCACGGACGCCGGCGGCTTCGCCTGGACGGGAAAAGCTTCGCTAAACCAAGCGGCGGAATTGAATTACTACGTGCAGTACGGCATGACCCCGATGGAGGCGATCCGCACCGCCACCGTGAATGCCGCGCAATTACTGGGAAGAAGTGATTCGCTCGGCTCGATCGAGCCGGGAAAACTCGCCGACCTCGTCGCCGTCTCCGGCGACCCCCTCGCCGACATCACCGAACTTCAAAGGGTGAAGTTCGTGATGAAAGACGGCGTGGTCTACAAAAACGATTTGAAATAATCCTGCAAGAACAAATTGAAATAACGCCGATAATTAATCGAAAGTTTTCGCGCTCTCCTCAATTCGGCAGCGGCACAAACAACACGCGGTTGTTCACCTGATCCACAATGATCGCGATGTTGGTGTTCGGCACGATGGCAACCGAGCCGAGGAACGCGCCCTTGAGCGCGAAGTTCGCCCGCACGCGGCGGTCGGTTATATCCATCACAGAGATTGTCCCGCTCGCGTTATTCACCGTCACGGCCGTGTTGGTGAGATAGTTGTACGCGATCGCGGATGGGTTGATCCCGATGCGCGCCGTCGTCGTCAGGCCTGAACTCGGGCTGTAGAAGAAAAGGCTGTTACTCAGACTGGCTGCCACAATAAAGGTGTTGTTGGACGAGTTAAAAGCAACGCCCGTCGGCTGGCTGGAGACCGTCACAGTTGTCAGGACCGACGGGGAACTCGTCGAAATGTCCAGTAGCTGCACGCTGTCTTCGCCCGCGTTTGCCACCAGCGCTACCAGATCAACCGGATCAACTGCAATCGCAACAGGGCTTTGACCCACTGTCGTTGTGAGAACAGTTGTCGCCGACCCCAAAGTCGCATTGAATGACGAAACCGTATCGGAATTCAAGTTGGAATTTGTGATGAAGACGGTCCCGTCATTGGGGCTGATCGCCACCCCGATGGGTTCGCCGCCCACGGTGACTGTAACGGTCGCCTTAGTGAGGTCCGCAGTATCGATGAGCGTCGCGGTGTTGTCGCCGCGATTGGTAACGACAGCCAAGCCGAGCCTGGGAACGGTGGCAACCCCCTGTGGATTGTTCCCCACTGTCACGGAATTAATTACCGCGGCGGCATTGAGGTCCAGAACCGCCGCTTTGCCGCAGCCCGTCTCGGTAACGAGAGCGAGATTGAGGACGTCGTCAATCGCGACGGCTTCCGGCAGCGGGGAGGGGCACCCCGGGGACGTCAGGTCCACGGCTTTCACGACAGAAAAATACTCGACGTTTGAAACCCCGGCATTCGCTACGGTGTTCAGCACGTCCACGGCGAAACGCCGCGCGTTGGCGAGGAGCACGCCGGGAACCACGACGTTCATCTGGCGGTCGGTGACCGGGCCCACGGGCGAGAGAATGAAACCATCCACTTGAGCTACGGAAGACCCGTTGAACCCTTTGCCGACAAGCGTCAACGGCAAGTCCGTCGTAGACGAAAGCGTGAGGTCCGTTCCGAATTGCCGGTTGAGAGGAAGAAGCACTTGCTCCAGATGAAGCGGCTTAATCGCGCCGAGGGAAATGACGGTCAGGTCATTGCTGCCCTGATTTGCCACTAACACCTGGTTGGTGCCCGGATCAATGGCGACCGCCCCGGGCGTGGTGCCCGGCAAAATCTTCGTCGTCAGCCGTGTCGGGGTTCGCGGATCGATGATGGAAAGCTGACTGGTCACAGGATTGACCGACACGGCGATGTCCGTATAGGGATTTACCGCCGCAGAGACAGTGCCCGTTTCCAATGTGACCGGGGTAACGGCTTGGTCCAGTATGCTCATGGTGAGAACCGATTGGGCTGAGGTCGCATCGGTCAAGACGGCGCGCTTTGCCTCCGCATTGACACTAACACCGGAGACATTTGTGCCCAGGGCCACGGTGGCGAGGGGTTGCGAGTAATAAATTGTGCCGCCTCCACTCGTGCTATCCGCTCCCGCCTGCGTGTAGGTAAAGGAAGTCGAGCTCGGAACCGTGGCAACAGCGAAAACGCCATTGAAGCTCGGATCTGACACACCAGTGACGAGAACGGCGTCGCCGAGGAGTAACCCGTGGGGCGCGGTGGTTGTAATTGTGACCGTACTGGTTGAGGAAACCCGCACCGCTCCGCCGGATGTGATTGTGTTCGAGTTGCGGCGGGCCAGGTCCACGATGGAGAAAGTGCCCGCGCCGCCCGGCGTGACCATTCCCCAGTTTAAGCTGGGAATAACCGCGACCTGCGGATTCGCACCGTTACCCAGCGTCACTGCGCCGACGAAGACCGGTGGGGACTGAGTGAGGTCGACCAGGGCGCCGATGTTCGTCGTCTGGTAAGCAATCAATGCAATTCCGGTGATTGGATTAACGCCCACGGCGAAGGGGGCCGCGGTAATCTGAGTGCTGACAACGGTGACAGCGCGGGTCGCGAGGTTCACGACAGATATCGTCATATCTGTGTTGTTGGCGACCACGGCGAGATTGCGGACGTCGTCCACAGCAACGCCGGTCGGGCCGTGGCCCACAGCAATGGGACCTCCAGGCACAATTGCCGGCACGGGACCGGTGAGGTCCACAAGCGTGAGATTGTTGGAATCGTGGTTGGCGACAACTGCGATTCCGGTGGCCGTGTTCACGGCAATTGAGACAGGCCTAGTGCCAACAGGCAGCGAAGGAACCGTGATGCTGGGTTCCGGGCATCCCTGGGCCGCACCCAAACAGGACTGCACCGCAAAATTCACGGCCGCGGATTGCGCGGGCAATACAGCGGGCGTACTTACCGCCGGATCTGTCAATTTGACCTGGTGCAAACCTGGGATGGAAAGGTCGGCCCCGCCGATTGTGACGTCTGCCTGCCGGGGACTGACGATTGCACCACGTACGGAGTCGTCAAATTGGGTAGTGACTGTGGGGGTGGGCGGGGGGAATGTTGAGCCGCCACTGCCAGATCCCGTTCCGTAGTATCCGCCATTGACCAGAAACTCCACAGGATTCGCGCTGTTTTGAAGCCCGCTATTGGGGGAGGCGGCCACGATGGCGGGGCGCTCCGGGTCGATAAAGAGCTGACAGGCTGCGGGGTCCGGCGTGCAAGAAACCGGCGACCCATTCTGACGTTGCACCTGGATCTGAAGGACAGTCGGTGTCGTACTCAACATCGGGGCGATGACGCGAGCGCGGAGAACAGAACCTGTGTTCAAAGCCGTGCCAGGAGCGAGAACGGTGCCGTTGACAATCATGGTGGTAGTGGCGAGAAAACCTGTGCCCGACAAATAAACGTCCACAAAAATAGAGCCGCGCGCGATGTGAGTCGGGTAGATGGAAACCGCGGTGGGATCCGTCGCCGCGACGAGATTTATCGTCGCAGAACCAACTTCATTGACATCCTTCGTGGATACGGCCTCAATCGTCACCGGGTTCGAGGCGGGGATAGTCGTGGGAGCAGTATAGTTGCCCGAGCCGTCGATCGAGCCCAGTACACCCGTTGTGTCCGCCGTGCAAGCCGGGAAGGTAGTGGAGTTCACCTGGCAGACCCTCCAGGTTACGGTATTGTTTGGGGCGGCGACTCCGGTGACCGTGGCCACGAATGGCAGCGTCTCACCGGTGCCAATTGTGGCTGTGCTCGGAGCGACGGAAACGCGAATCCCAGAATCAATTGTGACCGTGGCGCTCGCGGTAGCTGTCGAAACCGCATTGGAAACGGCTGTGACCGTAACAGTGTCGGGATTGGGCACGGAAGGCGGAGCGGTGTACAAACCGGTTGTGTCGATGGTGCCGTGGATCGCGTCACCGCCGGTGACGCTATTGACCTGCCAGGTAACAGAGACGTTGGCCGGCCCGACAACGGTTGCATTGAATTGTTGGGACGCGCTGACCGCCACCGTGACGGTAGTAACGTCCAACGAAATGGTCACCGCAGAGGTAGTCCCCGTAGTGCTGTGGCAGCCGGAAAATGCCATGGCCAAGACCACAAAGCATCCGACCCAGAAAGTCCGCCGCATCATCCCATCGCCTCCCATTCCGAATGCCTTCATCTTCTTCAATTCCTCATTTGCATCGGCGCTGAAAGCGCTGATGACTAGAACGTCCGGCTCACGGTAAATCGCAGCGTTTTCAACGGATCGGCATACCTGAACTGCGCCGGGTTTGAAACGATCTGATTGAGCTGAGGTAAAATCTGAAAATCCAAAACGCCGGGCGGCAACGAATTCCTCAAACTGTCAGTGAGAAAGAAATCGCCGACGGGAGAGACAAGCAGTTCATTGTACCGCAAGAAATTATAAGACCAATACAGGCGAAAAGGGGCCTGCACAATCGGCAATTGCACAACGATCTCCGCGCCAAACGAAGCGCGGGGCTTGAAATTCGAGCCCGGAGCCAGCAAGAGATGCTGGCTCAAAATGGTGTTGGGAAACTGCTGTGCAAGTGATGCGAGTCCAGACGGATCCAGATTCAATTGGTTGCGGCGGAGAGCGCCATTCACGCCGCCATCAAAAAAGAGGGCGAAGGTGACGGGATTGACAATCGGGATCCTGTATTCGGCGTTGAAGATTCCCTCGGTGTCGCCGCCCGGAAAGGAAATGCTGTAGGCAAGAGTCGGAACCGTAATGGACGTCTGGAGAGGGTTGCCGGCTCCGTTCAATTTCCGGGGGTCAAAATAAATGAGCGTTTGCGTGGACGCGACCGGAATGAATGCGACGGGAGAGACTGTTTGGATGTCGAATCCCCGCAGGGTGTCCTCACCGCCCGCAAAGGACCTCTCAAAGGGGGGTAATTCGGATCCGCCATAACTGGTGGAAAAAGTGCCCAGGAAGCGCAAGCCGATGGTATTCCGGCGATGGTAGTTGGGACGGAAGTAAACAGCGGAAACAACGTTAGAAATCGCCTTGGTGTTCCCTCCGAGGGGGCCACCTTCCACACTGAATGAATAGAGGAGGCTCTTCCCGGTGTGAGGGTTGGGCGGATAATCCACGGAGTTGTAACTCAAGGTGGTTGTAACACGGCTCTGTTTGATGCCGTTGAGGGCGGAAGGGCCGGCCACGCTCCGGAATTGGATCGTGGAAAAAATCAACTGGGAAGCAACGCTGAAGGGCACGATGTCAGTATCCGTGAAGGAGTATGACAAGCCGATGCGCGCAAACCTCCAGCGCCTGACGGGATAGCTCGCGAAGAGACTGAACCCCTTGCTGTTCTGGTTGTAATTCTGTGAAATCGCAGGGCTCAGATTCACAGACTGGCCGAGGAGGATGGAAGTCTGCCGGGCCTGGTCGAAATTGTACTTGCTGGCGGAGATGGTGAACCCGGTGGAAATGGGCCGGTCAAAGAGATAGGGTTCCGTGAAGCCAAACTGAAAGGCTTGCTGTACGGTGCCGTATTGAGTGGAAATTGTAAGCGTCTCACCTAAGCCCAGAAAGTTTTTGGTTTGATAGCTTAATCCGAGAAAGTCGCCGGCAATCCCACTGATCCCACCGGTGAAACTAATTGATTGCTTCTGCTTCTCTCTAACTTTCAGGTTGAGGTCCACCGTGGACTGCTTGATATTCCTGTTGACCTGCGCGGCGGTCTCGGGCTTGAGCTGGTCGAAGAAACCGAGCTGGTTGAGCTTGAGAACGCTGACTTCCCAAAGGCGGTTGTCGTAGAGATCGCCTTCATTCAAGAGGAGCTCGCGGCGAATGACTTTGTCGCGCGTGGTGACATTTCCGCTGATGTTGATGCGGTGGATGCTGTAGGATTTTTGCTCGCTGAACTTCAGGGTCACATCAATAGTTTTTTTCTGATGGTTGATGTCAAAGTTGGGCTCGGCGGTGAAATCCATGAACCCGAGACGGCCGTAAAGTTTGGTGTAGGTCTCGACGGCCTTGCGGATTTTGTCCGCGTTTAGAATGTCACCTTCTTTAAGGGGGAAAATACTGATGAGGGCTTCGCGTTTGATGGTCAGGCCTTTTTCCGGATCGGCGTTTACAATGTGCAGCTTGCCCATTCGGAAGCGGTCATTCTCTTCAATTTTGATGGTAATGTTCGTGGCCTTGCCAGTCCCTGAACCCAAGATATGCCAGGGTCCTTTCGGTCCCTTGTGTGGGACATCCACGGTTTTGAGCTCGGCGACATTGACGACCACCTCAAAAAAGCCCTGATCCTGATAAAAGCCGCGAATTCCGACTTCCAGATCTTCATCCAACTTCGCCTGGTCGAATGTTTTGGAAAACACGTTGATTATGAAGAATTTGGCGTCCACGCCGTAAGGCCTGGAATGCCGCATCATGCGAATGATGCGCCGGGAAGAAAACGTACGGTTGCCTTCGATGGTGATCTTGCCGACTTTTACCTTCGCGCCTTCGTCAATGTTGAAAGTCAAGATGACGCTGTTGGTGGCCGCAACATTCTCCCGTGACACCTTCACAATCGCGAATTGATGGCCGTGCGCAGCCAGCATTTCCCGAATGACGACCTCCGCCTTCTTCACCTTGGTGGGGTCAAACGGGCTATCCTGGGTCAGGCCAACTTTGGCCGTTTTGAGCGCGTCGAGGATGTCGGATTCGCTGACGGACTTATTGCCCTTGTAAACGATGCGGCGGATCGTGGGCCGCTCTTTCACGGTGAAGGTGACGATTTTCTTGTTGGGATTATCGGGGCTGCTTTCGACAGAAATTTGGACATCATCGAAGTAACCGGTGTTCCAAAGGGCGTGGTAATCGCGGTCGAGCGCGGCTTCGGAGAAAGGATCCCCGGCGTGGGAAAAGATGCGAGCCTGCAAAACATCCCTGCGGATACGCCGGTTCCCGAAAAAGTCGATGCGTTCAATTGTGTAAGGGTTTTGAGGCGCCTGGGTGGGCTGGGCCTGGGTGACTGGGTTTGAAGACGAGTTCTCTTGCGCCGCCGCAGAGGGAGTTGAGAGGCCCGCGAGAAAAATCAAGAGCGCGGCCAGCCCGAACTCGATGCAGCGTCGCAGGCAAATTAGGCGGGATTTACCGTCCGCGGCCGCGAATCGCTTCACGACCGCCTGCCCCCAAACAATCGGAATACTCCCCCTGCCGGCCGTGGGATGACGCCGGCATTGCGCGTAGGATTCGCTAGTGGACGACCGGGGTTGCCTCGACGACCGGCCGGAATCCAAGGCCTTCACCCGAAACGAAGATTTCGAGCGTTGCCGGCCGTTGCAATCCCCCCTGAATCAGCGCTTCGGACAGCGGGTCTTCAACATACTTCTGCAAAGCCCGGCGAAGCGGGCGCGCCCCGTAGCTCCGGTCACCGCAGGTTTTCTCCAAAATCCACTGGCGAGCCTCCGGTGTGAGAACAATTTGGACCTGGCGATGGATGAGAGTGTCATTAATCTGGCCGGCGAGCAGGTCAATAATGCGAAGCAGGTCATCGTCGGACAGCGGATTGAAAATGATGATTTCGTCGAGACGATTGACAAATTCCGGGTTGAAGGCGCGCTTGACCTCGCTGGTGACCATGTCTTCCATGCTCTTGTTCCCGGCATCGTCGGCGCTGGACTGAAAGCCCATCGTCGAGCGCTTCTGCAAGTGCCGGGCCCCGAGATTGGAAGTCATGATGATGATCGAGTTGCGGAAATCCACAGTATTGCCCAGTCCGTCGGTGAGCTGGCCGTCTTCAAAGACCTGAAGAAGGATGTTGTAGACATCCGGGTGCGCCTTCTCGATTTCATCGAGCAGGATCACGGAATAAGGAGTGCGGCGCACGCGTTCGGTCAATTGGCCGCCTTCTTCGTAGCCGACGTATCCCGGAGGCGCGCCGATGAGTTTCGAGACGGAATGCTTTTCCATGAACTCGGACATGTCAAATCGGACCAGAGACTTTTCGCTGCCGAAAAGGAATTCCGCGAGCCTGCGCGCGACTTCGGTCTTGCCGACGCCTGTGGGGCCGAGGAACAGGAAGCAACCCACGGGGCGGCCGGGGGCCTTGAGACCCGCGCGGCTGCGGCGGATAGCGCGCGAGAGCGCGGTAATGGCCTTGTCCTGGCTGATGACACGCTTGTGAAGTTCTTGTTCGATGCGCAGGAGCTTTTGCTGCTCGTCTTCCTTGATGGAGGTGACGGCAACACCGGTCCAGCGGGAGACGACTTCTTCGATGTCTTCGCGGCCGACAATGCCGGTGGAGGATTCATCCAGCTTCAAGCGCTCGCGCAACTGGCGGAGGGCTTCTTTTTCCTTGCGCTCTTCTTCGGAATAGAACCGGGCCTTCTCGAATTCGTGATTGGCGATGGCCGTTTCCATGCGGTGCGTGTTGTACTTCACGCGCTTCTGGATTTCGGATACTTCATCGGGAAGCATCGCCTGGCGGAGCTTCACGCGGGCGCCGGCCTCGTCGATGAGGTCAATCGCCTTGTCCGGCAGGAAGCGGTCCGGGATGTAACGATTGGAGAGATAGACGGCGTACTGGATGGCTTCATCGGTGTAACTGACGGCGTGGAATTTTTCGTAGCGTTCGCGAACGCCCTGCAAAACGCGGATGGCTTCTTCTTCGTTGGGGGCGGTGACCTTCACGGATTGAAAACGCCGCTCGAGAGAACGGTCCTTTTCAACGGATTTTCTGTATTCGCCGGGCGTGGTGGCGCCAATGCACTGGATTTCGCCGCGGCTAAGCGCCGGCTTGAGAATATTCGCGGCGTCGAGCGAGCCTTCGGCGGAGCCCGCGCCCACGAGCGTGTGCAGCTCGTCAATGAAGATGATGGAGTTCTGGTTTTCCATCAACTCTTTCATGATGGTCTTGAGCCGCTCCTCGAACTGGCCGCGGTACTTGGTGCCGGCGACGATGAGCGAGAGGTCGAGCGAAAGGATGCGTTTATCGGCGAGGAACGGCGGGACATCGCCATCGGCGATGCGCTGCGCGAGGCCCTCGACGATGGCCGTCTTGCCGACGCCCGGCTCGCCAATGAGCACGGGGTTGTTCTTGGTGCGGCGGCAGAGAATCTGAATGGCGCGCTCGAGTTCGTTTTCGCGCCCGACGAGCGGATCGAGCTGGCCATCGGTGGCGGCCTGCGTGAGGTCGCGGCTGAATTCCGCGAGCAAAGAAGTTTCCTTGGGGCGATTCACGGGGACTTTTTCACCGGCGCTGCGGGCGAGCTCTTCCCGCAAGGCGGAGAGGCGCAGCCCGCGCTCCTGGAGTATTTCCGCGGCGAAACTCTTCTCTTCTCGGAGAATGCCAAGCAGCAAATGCTCGGTGCCGACGTGTTTGTGGCCAAGGCGGTCGGCTTCTTCCGCGGCGTAACTGAGGATGCGCTTCGATTCGGCGCTCAAAGGAACTTCGACGGAGGTCGAGATGCGCTCGCGGATGGTGATGCGGGATTCGATTTCCTTGCGAATGGATTCGATGGAGCCTTGCGCGCGGAGGTAGCGATTCGCGAGGCCTTTGTCTTCGCGGACGAGACCGAGAAGAAGGTGTTCCGTTTCAATGCACGGGCTGCCGTACTGGCTGGCCTCGTACCTGGCGAAGAAAATTACTCTACGGGCCTTCTCTGTAAAACGTTCAAGCACGGTTCTCTCGGTTCTCCCTCAGCGGGCGGGCGTGGCCGCGGGGATTTCTCCGAGCGGCTTCAACTCGCCGTGCTCTAAAGCCAGCACGCGGTCACAGCGCTCGGCAAGAGCGCGGTTATGCGTGGCCAATATGGATGTGAGCCGGTGATTCCGATGAAGACGTTGCATCAATTCAAAGACCGCGTCCGCATTTTGCCCGTCCAGATCCCCAGTGGGTTCGTCCGCCAGAAGCAGCGCCGGTTGACTGACCAGCGCCCGGGCAATCGCGACCCGCTGCTGCTCTCCCCCCGAAAGCTCTCCTGCCATTTGCCGGGCCTTTGCGGCGAGCCCGACTTGGTCCAACCAGCCCTTCGCCGCGACAAGCGCCACGGCCTCGCGCGCGCCCCGAATCAGAAGGGGCATAGCAACATTTTCCGCCGCGGAAAAATCCGGCAGAAGATGATGGCGCTGCCAAACGAATCCGACGGCTTGATTCCGAAAATCTTCAAGATGCGATTCGGGAAGCGATTGCAGCGCACGCGAGCGAAAGTATACTGTACCGCTCGTTGGCATGTCCAGCGCGGCCAAAAGGTGCAGCAGCGTGCTTTTTCCGCTGCCGGATGGCCCGACGACGGCAATCATCTCTCCTTCAATTACTTTAAGCTCGATTGATTTCAGAACGACCTGCTCCGCGGCGCCCGAGCCGAAAACCTTTCTCAATTCGCGGGTTTCGACGACGAATGGTGAGGAAGGCAGGCCTTCTGCGGAGCTCCCGGAGGCAAAATTGTGTGAGCTGAATTCCGCTTTGACCGTGGCTGGGCTCGTAGTTGTCATTTCGCGGCTTAACGATATGCGATCGCCTGCTGCCCGAGGGCCGGGTTTCAAACGAACTGGGTTGCGGCCCTATGTTGCTTAGATGCGTCCTTTACCCTTGAGGCCCGCCGGGTACTGCCATGACGCTGCCAAAAGGTTTCCCATTGACGCCTGCCGGGTTACCCCCGCTAAATTCGCCCTAGGTGGAAAATCTTTAAACACCCTCCAACCTATTGAAACCAATGGAATTATAGCACGCTCCAAATGGTTCAAAAGGGGCAAAAGCCGGGACGCCCCACGACTGCCAAGCGCCACTAATAGATAGTGCAAGATGCTAGCCAAACGGAAGGCGAAAGTAGCTGACCGGAGGTCCGGCGCGGCGAGAACTGCCCCCGGGATGGAGGAGGCTGCTACTCGTAGCGGAGGATCTCAACCGGCAGCAATCGCGCGGCAGCACGGGCGGGGACAAGCGTCGCGGCGGCGCAGATGACAAGCGCAGCGGCGGCGATCCAAAAAGCGTCAAAGCCGTTTGGGTGGAACGGAACAAATGGGACGGAATAGACCTCGGGGTCGAGAGGAATGAGGCGATAGGTTCCGGCAATCCAAGCGGCGAAATATCCGACGGCGAGTCCGATGGCGGTCCCCGCTGCGCCGATGGCGAGCCCCTGGAGAAAGAAAACGCCCCGCAACTGTTTGCGGCGCGCGCCCATGGACATGAGAACGGCGATGTCGCGGGCGCGATCCGTGACCGTCATGGTGAGCACGACGAGAATGTTGAGTCCCGCGACGAACGTGATGAGGCCGATAAAAATTGCGGTGACGAGTTTCTCGAGGCTCAACGCGCGGAAGAGCGCGCGGTTCTCTTCCTGCCACGTCGAAGCTTTGTAGCCGGAGCCGGCGGCGCGCGCGAGTTCGCTTGCCAGCGCGGCGGCGCGATCGAGTTGCGCAATGCGAAACTCGATGACGCTGACTTCGTCGCCGACGCCGGCGAGGCTCTGCGCGGAAGCCAGCGTGGTGAATCCCCAGTTGGCGTCGAAATCGTAAAAGCCGGAATCGAAAATCCCGGTGACCCGGAAACGCGCTGCGCGCGGAACCATGCCGAATGGAGTGAGGCGGCCTTCGGAACTGATGAGCGAAACATAATCGCCGGCGCGGAGCTTCATGCGGTCCGCGAGCATGTGACCGAAGATAACGGCGCCGATGCCGTCGGGGTCGGGAGAAAAATCGGCGCGGCCTTCGACAATATGATTGAGCGCGTCATTCGATTTTTTCTCGAGCTCGGGATCAACTCCTTTGAGCTCGATGCCGCTGCGGTTGCCGCCCGCGGAAAGCAGGACCGTGTCGTAAATCGCAGGAGTGGCGGAACGAACGCCGGGCGTGCGAGCGAGACGCGCGGCGAGCGCCCCATAATCGCGCAGGCCGTCGGCGCCAGGCTCGGAAAGAGTGATGTGCGCAGTGACGCCGAGCAAGCGGTCCTGCAAAGTTTCGCGGAAGCCGGAGTTCATGGCGAGCGCGATGACAAGCGTAGCGACTCCCGCGGCGACGCCAACGGCCGAGAGCACCGTGACGAGCCGCAGGACGGCAGGCCTGTGCGGCGAACGCAGATACCGACGCGCGACCAGCCATTCAAATTTCATGGTGTGGAACTCATGGCGTGCCGGCGGCGGATTCGGCTCGCTCGTGTTGCGCTTCGGGGCGAAGCAATGGAAAGAGAATTACGTCGCGAATGGAATGCGAATCCGTCAGCAACATCATGAGCCGGTCAATGCCAATGCCCATGCCGGCGGCAGGCGGCATGGCGTGGCTCAGCGCGCGGACGTAATCCATGTCCACTTCCTTCGGCGCTTCTTCTCCGCCTTGCGCGACCTGCGCGCGAAAGCGCTTCTCCTGCTCGATGGGATCGTTCAATTCGGAGAAGGCGTTGCCCAGCTCGAAGCCGCCAATAAAAACCTCGAAGCGCTCGGCGGTGGATGGATCATCGTCGCGGCACTTTGAGAGCGGAGAAATCTCGACGGGGAAATCGAAAAGAATCGTTGGCTGAATGAGGTGGTGCTCGGCGACGGCCTCGAAGAGCGCGCCGACAAGTTCGCCGTCGCTAAGCTTCGCGACATCCGCGATGGGGGCGGCGTGGCCTTGCGTGGCCCAGGCGTTGAAACGGTTTGCGGCGTCGCGCGGCGCTCCAGGAACGCGAAGATTTTCCGCTGTGGGCGCGACTCCCGCTGCGCCGGGCCAATATTTTGCGACGGCTTCGCGCATGGTCAGGCGCTGCCACTTCGCGAAATCAATGTCGTGGTCGCCGAACTTCACTTTGGTGTCGCCCGTGACGGCTTTCGCGACATTTGCGAATAGTTCTTCTGTGAGATCCATAAAGACGCGATAGTCGCTGTACGCTTCGTAAAACTCGAGCATCGTGAATTCAGGATTATGCTGCGTCGAGATGCCTTCGTTGCGGAAATTGCGATTGATTTCGTAAACGCGGTCGAGACCGCCGACCGTGAGGCGCTTCAGGTAGAGCTCCGGCGCGATGCGGAGATAAAGGTCGAGATCGAGCGTGTTGTGATGCGTGGTGAAGGGACGCGCCGCCGCGCCGCCCGCGATGAGCTGCATCATCGGCGTTTCGACTTCGACGTAACCGCGCGCGTCGAAAAATTTACGGATCTCGCGAACGAGAAGGGCACGCTTCAGGAAAATCTCGCGCGTCTTCGGCGTAGCGATCAAGTCCACATAGCGCTGGCGGTAGCGCTGCTCGACATCGGTGAGACCGTGCCATTTTTCGGGGAGCGGCAAGAGTGATTTCGAGAGCAGCGTCAGTTCGGTGACCCAGATGGTCAACTCGTCGGTTTTGGTGCGGAACAAGTGCCCGGCGACGCCGATGACGTCGCCCATATCGAGCAATTGAAAAAGCTGGAAGCCGCGCTCGCCGATAACGTCGAGCTTGACGTAAATCTGCACGCGCGCGCCTTCACCCTGAATGTGAGCGAAGCCGGCCTTGCCGTGGAGGCGCAGAGTCATGATGCGGCCGGGGACGCGGACTTGGGGCTTCGCGGCTTCGAGTTCTTCCTTGGAGTTGCCGCCGAAGCGAGCGACGACACCCGCGGGCGTCAATGTCCAATCAAAGCGATGCGGATAAGCGGCGTGACCGAGCGCGACGATCTGCTCAAGCTTCTTCTGGCGCTGGAGATATTGGTCATGCGGTTCGAACGGCAACGGGGAGTCCTTTCCGCGGTTCGCGGCTGAACATGCGCACGCATTTCGCGGGGATTCGTGCGGCAGTATATCGGGCGAGTTCGGAAAGCGTCAAGAAAACGACGTAGGTTCAAAGCCGTCAAGCATTGCGCCAACTTATATCCTTCGCTCGAATAGCGGATACCAGTTCCGGGAAAATCCCACGGACCTTGATCGCCGCATGATTCCTATGGGTTTACAATAGGGAAAGCTAACGCCTGGCATCCTGTCCCCTTTTGGAACTAAACCTGCAAACCCGTTCCTTTCTTGAGGCTACAGGGTCTATAATCCCCTCACAAGGGGGCCACTTGCTTCGCCTGTCACGGTTTCTGTCTTGGTTTCGGGACAAGACGCGGACGGTCCAACAAGACTGGCATGCGCAGCTTTCGCGCGATAAAGCGGCCTTATTCAGTTCCGTCCAGAGAGAATTGGAAACGTCTTATTCCGTCTTCAGCGTGGTTCTGGACGAGGCGTTGGCCATGCGCAGGCAGGGCCGCCTGGGTGTGGCGCGCGACCACGCGCGTATTTCGGCGGAGCTTTGTGGGCGGTTTGCGGCCGATTTGGAGAGCATGCTCGATGCCCTGGAACGCCACGCCCAGCATTTTGCCACGTCCCCGGCATTCACATCTTTGAATTTGGAAGATTTTCTTGGGGAAAGAGCACGGCATAGAGCCCGGCAACACAACCGGTTGGTGCTAGTTGTGTTCAGCCGGCATTTCGGGTTCCTGCATAAAATACGTACCCTGGGCAAAATGACTTCGGACCTGGCCGAAGAGTATGTGGGTGCGGCAACCACAGTGGTGGAAGGTTCGTACATTTCCCCGGAACGGATTTGGGAACAACTCCACCATATCCAGTACGATCTAACGACTGTCTTCAGGGAATCCGAGATATTGCTGAAGTCATTTCTCGTAAAACTCCCTGGAAATGACCTAAGCACTTTCCAGAACAACATATTCACGGCAATGTCGACCGCCCCCACGATTGCCAATAGACGCGTGGCAGCATTCAGAAGACAATAGGAATGCAGGGCCGGTGAACCCAGGGGGACACCACCGCGGCAGGTGAGAAGGCGAGCCGCAGGGGGCGTTTTCCACAATGGGGCCGGTACAACTCATGGGGCGAGGACAGCATCCCAATTTGAGGATGCGTCCCGTTAGGATTCGGTGGCCCGAGCGAGACGAACCGAAACGGGTGAGCTCACGGAAGCTGAAGCGATTCGGCGGGCTCAACAGGGAGACGCGGAAGCTTTCGAGTTTCTTTACCGGCAACATAGCCGGCGCGTCTATGCCCTCTGCTTGCGCATGGTCGGGCGCACAGCCGAGGCAGAAGATCTCGCCCAGGAGGCGTTCCTCCAACTGTTCCGGAAGATTGGGACCTTCCGGGGCGAATCGGCTTTTTCGACTTGGCTGCATCGGCTCACTGTAAACGTTGTGCTGATGAAGCTGCGTAAGAAAACGGTTTCGGAAAGCTCACTGGAAGAGCAGACCGAGCCGGATGAAGAGACCGGTGGGCCACGGAGGGATTTCGGAGCGCCGGACAATCAGCTGACCGGTTCGGTGGACCGGATCAACTTGCAGCGAGCAGTCGAGCAATTGCCGCCGGGGTATCGCGCGGTGTTTGAGCTGCACGACATCCAGGGGTACGAACACAACGAGATTGCGGGAATCATGGGCTGCTCAATCGGAAACTCGAAGTCGCAGTTGCATAAAGCGCGCACGAGGCTTCGCGAATTGCTGCACGAAGCCGAGCGCGCCCGGGCCAGGGACGCACGCAAGGCAGCGAAGGTAGAAACCGCCGGGCAATAAGGCCACGCCGGCGCGAAGTGAAAGTTAGAAAGTAAGGGTGATTTATGCAGTGCAATGAATTTGAAGCGGTACTCGAACAGACAAGCGGACAGCCGCTGCCCGCGGAGGCGGCCATCCATTCCGCGCAATGCGGCAAGTGTCGCGCGCTGACAGCGGATCTTGAAACGATCACGCGCGTCGCGCGCGAATTGGCCGAGCCCGTGGAAGAGGCGCCCGCGCGAATCTGGCTGCAACTGCGCGCGCAACTCATAGCGGAAGGGATTATCCGTACGCCGGCGCCGGAAAAGGATGCATCCCTGGAAGAGCGGGGCAGGTTCGCCGTTATCTTTGCCTGGATGCGCAGGCCGGCGCTTATCGCAACGTATGCCGCAATCATGGTGCTCGCCGCGGTCGTTGTGTGGGAACAAATTCCTTCCGAGCCACCGCAGCAAAACATTCCTACGGCCGCTCAATACGGTCTTGACCGCCTCGAAACCCAGGCCGTCAGCGATCTGGAGTCCGCGAGCCCGGAAGTAAAGACCGCGGTGCGCAAAGATCTCGATGTTGTAAACAAATTCATAGCCGAGTGTGAGAAAGCGGTCCGCGAGGAACCGCAAGACCAGGACGCCCGCCAGTACCTCTATGGTGCATACCAGCAGAAAGCAGAGCTGCTGGCCGTGGCGATGGACCACACACGGACAGGGGAATAACGATGCACTCTCACGCAAATCGTTCACATCTTTCGCCGGCGTGTCGCGCCATGCTGGCCGCCGCCATACTTGCAGGAACGGCGTGGACCGCGTCCGCCAGCAGGTTTGAAAAACATTTTACGGTGACCGGCAGACCCGTCGTGACCGTGAAGAACTCGAATGGGCGCGTCGAGGTCAAGTCCTGGAACAAACAGGAAGTGATGGTCAGCGCCAATCAAATCGGCAAGAACGCAGCAGTGGACACGGAACAGGCCGGGTCGCGAGTTGAAATCAGCACTCGCTTGCTGAACGATTCGGCGCGCTCAGCGGACATGCAGGTGGATTATCAGATTCTCGTACCGGAGGAGACCGAACTGACGGTCCGCACGGATTCCGGCAGTATCGTGGTTGAAAGCGTTCACGGCGATTTGACGTTTGACACCATCGCGGCGGACGTGAATCTGAAAGGCGTCGGCGGCGTGGTCGTCGTGACCACCGCAGATGGTTCGATCGTCTGTTCCATGTGCGACGGCCGTTATTTCAAAGCGGAAACCGTGCGCGGCAGCGTCCAATTGATGCAACCGATCATGGACAAGATTACAGTCCACACGACCGCCGGAAACATTCTGTTTGACGGCGATTTTCTCCGCCACGGCATGTACGTTTTGAAGAGCGACACCGGGAACACGGAAGTGCGATTCGGCCAAGCCAGCTCGTTCGATTTGACAGCGCGCTCGGAGCGCGGCAGCGTAATCAGCCAGGCCAACTTGCAGCCGGATAAGCACGGGCGCAGCAAGGTGTCGGTTCCGAAATACGGCAAGGCGATCGCCGGCACAATCGGCGCGGGGAACGCCAAGGTCGAGCTCAGTTCCTTCAGTGGTACAATCAAGATTCTGCAGCGGGACACGCAGTAAAGTTCCGCTGACAGCCTTTTCTCCCATCATGCCGGTACCGGGCACACGTCCGCGCTTGAAGCTCGTCTGTCTCGTTGGATTCATGGGCTCCGGCAAATCCACGGTGGGCCGCCTGCTTGCCCGGCAACTTGGGTGGCGCTTTGTGGACCTCGACGAGCGCATCGAGCAGCAGTCCGGCCTGCGAATCGCAGACATCTTTGACCGGCTTGGCGAAGCCTCTTTTCGCGAGATCGAGCGCGCGGAACTCACGCGCGCGCTGGGAGAAGCCTCGGCTTCATCGGTGCCCTTTGTTTTGGCGCTCGGTGGAGGGACATTCACCCAGCCGGCAAACCTCGACCTGCTTCGGACGGCCTGCGTTCCGGAAGGATTGCCACGCGCGGGATGCGTCGTGTGGCTGGATTGCCCGGTCGAGCAACTTCTTGCGCGCTGCGTCGTGATGGATGACCGGCCGCTGTTCCGCGATGAAATCAGTTTCCGCAAGCTTTATGAAGAAAGATTGCCATTCTACCGGCGGGCGGACATTCACGTCGAGGGGAGCGGCGAGCCGAGGATTGTCGTTGAACGAATCCTGGCGGCCTTCGACGGAGAGGGCACAAACCGTGCAATTGGCTTTGACGGCGGACTCCGTCCTCAGGTCAAATAGGAATCATGAGAATTGCGCCCGCGAAATTGACGAGTTGCGCGCTTCTGGTTGCTTGCGGAATCTTCGTGGCGCTGCCACTCCATTCGCAAAAATCTCCGGCAAGCGTTTTTTCCGAAGACAAAGGAAAATTCGCAATCGTGATCGCGGGGCAGACTGTCGGAACGGAGGATTTCTCGATTACCCGCGATGGCGATCAATGGGTGGCGCGGGGAACGACGGAGTTTCGCGGGCAGGGCGGCTCAAATAAAGTGATTGGCGAACTGCGGCTGACTGCGGCCGGTGCGCCGCTCCACTATGTTTGGTCCACCGAAGGCGAAAAGAAGGCCTCTTCAACGACGGAATTCAACGGGTTGACGGCGAAAATATCCCTGGACCTGGGCAAGGGTGGCAAGCCGTATCTCCAGGATTTTACTTTCACCTCTCCGGTCGTTGTGCTGGACAACAACCTCTTCCACCAGTACGAAATCCTTGCGCGCGTTTATAACTGGACCACGGTCGGCGCGCAGAATTTCGCCCTGTTGGTTCCGCAGGAGCAGTCTCCCGGGATGATCTCCGCGGAATCGCGCGGTCCGGCAACTCTGGATGGAGTGCGCTACGACCAACTTGCCGTTCACGCGCCGGGTCTGGAATTAAACCTCTATCTCGACGCGGATCACCGGCTGATACGCTTGAGCGTCCCCGCCACCAATGCGGAAGTCCGCCGGCAGTAGGCATTCCTTCACAAAAAACCTTCTTGGATTTTCAAAATTAGACGAATCTCACGGCGAGGATGTTGACGTGGTTCAGCGAATTTCCTTCGGCGTCATGTAATCCTGCGGATTGAGCTTACGCCAGTCACCGGCAATAATCTCCTTGCGAATTTGCGCCGCGGTCTCGCCCTTGCGGGTCTGCTCGTAGGCAAAAATCGCTTCCATCCGGCAGGTATTGCACGCGCTGGCGTGGTCGCTGAGAAAACAATCGTAGAGGCTGTGGTGGCCGTCGTTGCGGTCGCAATAGCAATAACAGGGCTGCTGGTATAGCACTTCCCTCACTTTGCCCGCCATCTCATATGAATTCTTTGAGACGGGATCCGTGTATCGCTCTGGGCTCACCGGGTCGGGCAATGGCGATTTCGGCGGTGCTGTGTGATACGCAGGCACCGGAGCGGACGAATCCGCCTTCGGCAGCGGCGCGCCGTTTTGTCCCGTTCCCGCCTGCGCAAAAGAAACTACCGTCGCGGCGGCGCTAATGAATATGAGAATGCCTGCAAACTGGATTGACTTCATACGCCGCGACATCATCGCCTCCTGCGGGCCGCAAAAGAAAAAGCCCGGCGCCATTTTACTTCCTCCGGCGGCGCCGGGCCAATAGATGCTTTCTTCGTTAGAAGCTAGAACGAGACTGGACGAGCGGTGGCGCGCGGCGCCGCCGGACGCGCCGGTGGCTTGTTTGGCTCGACCGGTACAGTCGTCTCAGCGCCACGGCGAATAACGGTGACTTGCACCGTCTTGGCTTCGCGCTTCTCGCGCAGCTTTGATTGCAACTCATTCAGCGTCCTGACGCGGTCGGCATCGATCTTGATAATGACGTCGCCCGCTTTCAATCCACCCTTCTCCGCCGGTGATCCGGAGTTGACCTCGCGGACCAGCACGCCTTCGCCATCCGGCGCGCCGAAGTACGTTCCTAGCTGACCGCCAACACTTTCCGCGCTGATCCCGAGCGTCGGCGTAGGAGACACGCGGAACACGTTGCCGTTATTGCCGATGCCCTGGCCTTCGCCGAAGTCCCAGCCTTCTCCCTCCGGCATCTGGAAAGAGAATGAGCCGGCCTCCGGTGGCCACGGCACCACCAACTCGTGGTCCGGAATGTTTTGGAGGTTCAGGGGAAGGTTCGGCATCACCATATTGAGTCTGCCGCTGAATTGGTTTTCAATCTGATCCTCGTAATCCCCTAGAGTCGCGCTCAAAGTCTGTGAATGGCCGTCGCGCCAAACTGTGATCGAAATCGTCCGGCCCGCGGGCGTCTCACGCACCAGGCGGCGGAATTGGGCGACGCTCTCGACGTGCTCGCCATTGAAATCCGTGATTACATCTCCGGACTTCAATCCTGCTTTTTCGCCCGGGCTGTCCTTTTCGACTTCGTTCAAGTACACGCCGCGTGCGGAAGAGAGCTTGAGTTCCTTGGCGCGATCCGCGGAAACATCTTCCGGCGACACACCAAGCCAGCCCGTTTCTTCGAGCGAGGTGAAGTCGTCGCCTCCGATAATAACGCGAGGAGTGCTCGGCGCGGGCCTGGGCGTTGGAGCGGGATTCTGCGCCGCGTAGTAAGCGCGGCCTTGCAACGCGAGCGAACTGGCGAGCGCGGCCCGAATCTGCGCATTCACGCGAGCGGTCACCTCACCGGTCACTGCGGGGGTCACCCAATTCGATACATTTTCGGCGACCGCCTGCGCAATCTGAGCCTGTGCCTGCAAGGCGGCTACCCGCGCTTGCAGCCTGACCGCCTGTCGCACGATTTCTGCGGTCGCCCTGCCGCAATCTGGATCGCGATCCTGCGCGGATGCGGCGATGGCCGCCAGCCCGGTCGCCAGGGCTGCCAAAGTGCCAATCGCAAGAAATTTCCCGGTTTTCATGATTCAACCTCCTGCCCGTTTCGACGTTTCGCGCGGCGCAAAGTGAGCAGCCGCCGGCGGCGGATTAAACCGTCGCGCTCCAAACAGCTATCTGAATGGCGCCATTTACGGTGCGAATTCGCAGCGGCGCGCCGCCTGCTCCCAGTTTTCCGCGGAAACTTCCGCGGGCAAAGGCTCCCTTCAGAAGCACGGGCCTCTGCGTGCGAATCTCGCCGTTCATGCTCTGGGCGTCAATTTCCGCCCCGGCATCCGCGGGTAGCGCCACGAGAATTGAACCATTCATAGTTTCAAGCGCAAGCGGCTTCGCGGCGTATGATTGCAGCTCTTCGCGGATGCTGCCATTCGTCGTGCGCGCGTTAAACCCGCCACCGGCTTCGCTGACTTCGACGTCGCCGTTTACCGTTCGCAACTCTCCGCTGCCTTCCACGCCGCTGACGCGCACCGCGCCGTTCACCGTCGCGGCATTCTCGAGGATCACGCGCCGGGGCACGCGAATCAGGTATTCGACGGACACGTCCACGCCCTGGTCGGCCGGATACCTCGTTTCGATTTCAACGCGATCCGCGGCGGTCTTGATGTCAATCTGGACAAGGTCGAGGTCCTCGCTGCGCATCGCGGACTTCACCGCGCGAATCTCGATCTCTTCGCGGTCCCAACCGCGGATTTCGACCGAGCCGTTCACGTTCTCTATCCGCAACGTTCCGCCCCGCGCGAACGGAAGCGTTTTTGCGATGGTCTGATCCTTTGCGCAGGCCGGCGCAACGCAAACCATCAGTGCAAGTCCGAGGATTACACCAAGCGATTTCCGCATCACACACCCCCCCCGATGAGTAGAACGCCGTCCTTGCGTTCTTTTGAATGGGCCGTCACACCCGGTTAGAAAACGCGTGCGACTCCGCCTTGCGGAGCCGCCTCAATTTCTCAATTTCGCGATACCAGTGCACCCAACGAACAATCCCAACTAATGCAATCGAAATTCCAGATTCACGACCGTGACCACGGATACCGGCTTGCCGTCGAGCAGCAACGGCTGATAGCGCCATTGATGCACCGCGTTGATCGCTGCGTCCGTCAGCGCCGGCTCGCCGGAAACAACATTTACCTGCTCGACCCGGCCTTCCTTCCCGATCAGCACGCGCATGGAAACCGTGCCTTCGATCCCCGCGTCGCGCGCGACTTCGGGATAAACGGGCCGCACTTCGCGCACCAGACGCTTTTGCTGCTCCGCGGGTTCCACGCGCACACCGCCCCACCAGAATTCGCCGAGCTTCATCCACAAAACTTCTGATTCCGGTGGGGGAGGAGGCGCAGGCGTCTGCGCGCGCGGCGCGACCGGTCCCGCTGGCAACGGCGGCGCCCAATTGCCGGGTGGAGCGGGAACCTGTTGCATGGCCAGTACCGCCTTCTGTGTCTGCCTCTGCACTTCTTCCATGCTCTGTTCGACAATTTTCAGCGTAAGTTGTTCTTGTGCATCCATCTGTTGCTTGATCTGTTGCTGCACCAACAGCTGCTGCCGGAGCCGGGCCTCGTCTGCATATCGCAATTGGATGTTTCCGCCGGCTGTGCGCAGGCGGACCACCTCTCCGCCGCCGTTTACCGCGCATTCTCCGCGCACTTCCCTTCCGGATTCAGCGTTGACTGAAGTCACTTTCAGCGGCAAAGAAGGATCCGCGGTGATGTGATGGTCAGCGGAGTCATCAATCGTCGCCTCGATGGTCACCGAGAGCTGCCGCGGCACATACACAATGATGTCGCCCTGTCTCGATTCGAGTTGCGAATCGCCGGGAGTCTTCATCAAGATAGGAGTGAGCCATGCTGTAATCGTCCCGGTACCAGTGGAAGCGCGCACGGGGCTATCCACGCGCGGAAGAAAAATACTCCCGCCATTGCTATCAAGTTGCATGGGCCCGGAGACGCGAAGCACCCGGACCCCTCCGCCCGCCGCGCGTGCCTGAATCGGTCCCACCGCCTCGCCAAAATTAATCTGCCCGCCGCCGGAGGACGCCGTCACCCGGCCGCCCGCGCGCTGAATGGAGATATTTCCGCCGCCGGTCTCGACCTGTGCCGTTCCGCCAATCACTCCGGCATGAATGTGTCCGCCGCCCGTCGTAAGGACCGCGCTGCCGGTGACATTTCCCGCGGTGATATGGCCGCCCGCCGTCGCGATGCGCAAATCGCCTGTGACATCCCCTACCAAAATATGTCCGCCGCCGGTGCTTTCGAGCCGCGCGTTGCCGCCGATGCGTCCCGCGGAGATGTTACCGGCACTCGTCGTGAGCGTGGCGCGGCCGTCCAAATCGTCCACTTGAATGCTGCCCGCTTGTGTCTCCGCTTCCAAGTGGAAGCGGCGCGGGATGTGAACTTCATAATTTACTTGTAGACGGTCTCGCAAGTCACGGCGCGCCACGGTTCCTGAAATCGTCACGCCGCCAACGATCTGCTGCGTGCGGAGAGAAAAGTGACTCGTGAGTTCCTTCGCCGCAGGGCCAACCCCGTCCGTTTCAATCCTTACGAGGTATCGCACCTCGTCGGTCGCGTCGGTGAAAATACGAATGCTGCCAATCTCTGTTTCCAGATGAAGGCGCTGTCCATCGCGTGTGGAAAATGTTCCGGCTCTTTCATCCGAAGTCCGCGCCACGGGAGCCCGCCGCGAGGCGCCCGACTGTTTCCCCGGAGGCGGCCAAGGACTCGGCGCGCGATCCGGCGCAGGAGTGGGGGCCGCCTGCGGCGTCTGACTTTGTGAAGGCGTCTGCGCCGGCACAGGCGTCTGCGCTTGTAAGGAAATCGCCGCAAATGCAACGGCCAGACCCGTTGCGAGCGCGAAATTCCGAAATTTGGTGCGTGTCAGCAAATCTTTCCTCGTGGGAACAGGCCTGCCATCGCCTGTTTTATTGGGGCGGGCCTGCGGTCAGCCGCCTTACGGCCGTCGCGGCCTGAAGACGAATGTAATTGTTCGCATCGTGCTCACTCAGGTCGCGCAGCACCTGCTCGACTCGCGGATCTTTGCCCGCGTTTCCGGCAAAAACCAAGGAGCGAACCTCATTGACGGCCTCGATGCGCACCCCCGGGTTCGCGTCATGCAGAAGCGCGTCGAGCACCGTCTCGCGCACGGCCGCGTCCTGCTCAAACCCGCGCAGCGATTCGAGAGCGCGCAGCCGGACACCCGGGTTCGCATCGTGCCGTGAAGCTGTGCACAGCACGCGGCGAACGTCGGCGTCTTCCACGCGGTTCCGCAGCACATCCACGGAATCTAGCCGCACGTCGGAATCGAACCTTTGCCCGTTTTGAATCACGAAACTCAGCACGCGCTTGACGTCGCCATCATCGTTCACAATCACAGGCGTCATCGCGCGGAGATGTAATTCCACGTTTTCCGTTCCAGAGTCCGCGTCCGGCACGAGGTAAATTCCGGAAACCGCCGCTACGTTTTGCAATTCCTGATCGGAAATTCGCGGCGTGACCGTCATTACAGGCACAAGACCTGCATTCGTTTGCCCGTTGTTGGCTGACACGGGAAGCATCCGGCCCATTCCCAGGCCGACAAGGACAAACAGCGCCGCGCCAAGCGCCGGATGCATCGCCATTTCCATGCGGCACCATGCAAAACAACGCGCGAAAAATCCATCGGACCGTCCGCGCGCTCGCGCGGCTGCGAAATCGCGCCCTTCATCGAGCGCTTCGGCCAATTCGCTGCGGCATTGCTCGAGCAGCGCCCCGGCCGCGTCGAGCCCGTCCGCGGGTTGCGGCAAGGCCGCAATCATCTGACGCAGCCGCAATTCGCACGCGAACAGAGCGGCGCATTCCACGCACCCGCCGACATGCTGCTCGACAACCGCGCGCTCATTCGGCGCCGCTTCGTCACAGGCATAAAGAACCAGCAGCCGCTCAATTTCCGGGCAACTCATCGCGGGCTTCGATTCCCCGGATTGGACTTCCGGCGTCACAGCAAACCCTCCAATTGGACTCGCAACTTTCGCGTGGCGCGGAAGAGCGAATTTTTCACCGTTTCTTCCGTCGTCCCCAGCATTTCTCCGATCGCGCGCAGCTTCAATCCCTGGTGATGCTTCATCTCGAATATCACGCGCTCGCGTGGAGAAAGGCGTCTCATCGCCGCGGAGATCTTTCTGCCGATCTCTTTTCCCATCAAGCGGCGCTCGGGATCCCCGCCGGGCCCCGGCGCGCGTTGTTGCTCGAAAAAGTCGCGCGGTGAATCGTCCGCGTCGGCCACTTCGGGCGCCTGGTCTTCCGGACGGCTGTTGCGCCGCCGCAGGTGATCGAGACAAACATTGGTCACAATGCGGTACAGCCAGGTATAGAAAGTGCACTCGAAGCGGAAGCGGTGGAGATTCTTGTAGGCCTTCAGGAAGGCTTCCTGGTAAACGTCGCGGGCGTCTTCGGGGCGCCGCGTCAGATTCAGCGCCAGACGCAAAACGTCGAGGTCGAATCGGTGGACCAGTTCCTCAAACGCAAGGCGGTCGCCTCCCTGCGCACGCTCAACGAGCGCCCGGTCGTCCAGGCGCGCATTCAATCGGCCTGCGCGGTCTTCGGCGCCGCTTGCGATACCGTCCCCCGGAAGCGCGATGGCAAGTCCTGGCAGTGGCATCCCACTCAGTATAGACGCTCGAAGGTGGCAAATGTGAGCAGCAGAGAGGGCTGTGGAAGTCCCGCGGGGTGGGAGCATTCAGGCTTGAACCCAGCGCTCTAAGTCCTTATTACACAGCTACTTAGGGAAGCTCCGATAAAAGCTCAGTGCCGAATCTCCTTGCTCCAATACCCGCGCTTTGCGGAATGGGCCCATAGTCCCCGGCAACTCCGTTTTTGAGGGATGCTCGATAATCACAACCGCGTTTATTGTCAATGCTCCCTTTGCCGCAAATTGATCGAGCGTCTCGAAGCAACTGCGCACATCCGCGTAGGGTGGATCGGCAAAAAGAAAATCAATTTTATCGTTGCGATCGGAAAGCTCGGTGAGCCCTCGCCGGGCATCCGTGTTCAGGATTTCCGCTTCCGCGGAATCGCCGCTGTGATGCGCGGCCGCGACAATCCCAAAGGCCGCCAGGTTTGCGCGAATGTGCGTCGCCGTCGCGATGTGCTTCTCAATGAAGATCACGCGCCGCGCCCCGCGGCTCAGCGCTTCGATCCCCACCGCGCCCGTGCCCGCGTAACAATCCACGAAGACGGAGCCCTCTATTTCCGCGCCGAGAATATTGAAAAGTGTTTCGCGCAGCTTATCGCTCGTCGGCCGCAGCGCGAGCTTCCCCACGGGCCTCAGCCTTCGGCTGCGAAATTGACCTGCCACAATTCGCATCGCTTTCCTTACCCCACATGTGCGAGTTGGTATCTCTGCCGCCAGCCGGCGCCGAGCTGCTTCAACAACTCCGAAAGTTCGGCCTGTGCGGTCGCATCATCCACAAGCGCGAACGCTTCGCGCCGCGCCAGTTCGAGCAGTACTCTATCTCGCAAAGGATTCGCAATATGAAAGCCGAGGTCGCCGTGCTGCCTCGTACCGAAGAATTCACCCGGTCCGCGCAACTTCAAATCGACTTCGGCAATCTCGAAGCCGTCCGAAGTCCGCGCCATCGTCTCCAATCGCTCGCGCGAATCGCCGGTCAGGTCTTTCGGCGCCACCAAAATGCAATGCGACTTCTCGCTCCCCCGCCCGATCCGTCCGCGCAACTGGTGAAGCTGCGCCAGCCCGAAGCGGTCCGCGTGCTCGATTACCATCATCGTCGCGTTCGGCACGTCCACCCCCACTTCAATCACTGTCGTCGCGACCAGCACCTGAATTTCGCCGCGCCGGAAACTTTCCATCACCGCTTCTTTTTCCTCGCTTCGCATCCGCCCGTGTAGCAAGCCGACGCGTAACTTTGGTAAGACGCTTCGTGAAAGCCGCTCGTATTCCGTGATTGCGGCCTTCAACTCCGCGCGGGATTCTTCGATTACCGGGTAGACGACATACGCCTGCCGCCCGCGCGCAACGTCGCGCCGCACGCTCTCCCACACGCCGGGCAGAGTTGATTCCGAGGCAAGTCGCGTCTCGATGGGCGTGCGTCCCGGTGGCATCTCGTCAATCACGGAAGTGTCGAGATCGCCGAAGAACGTCAGCGCGAGCGTCCGGGGAATCGGCGTCGCGGTCATCACCAGCACGTCCGGCGCCGCTCCCTTTTCGATGAGCCGCTTGCGCTGCATCACGCCGAAGCGGTGCTGCTCGTCCACAATCACCAGCCCGAGCCGCGCGAAGGCGACCGGATCTTCAATCAACGCGTGCGTGCCCACAATCAGTTGCGCCGCTCCCGTACGAATGCGCTCGTTCGCGGCTTTCTTCTGCGCCGGCTTGATCCCGCTCACCAACAACTCCACCGCATATCCCGCTGGCGCGAAGATGCGCCGCGCCGACAGATAGTGCTGCCCGGCGAGGATTTCAGTCGGCGCCATCAGCGCAACCTGATAACCGTTTTCAATGGCGATCGTGGCCGCTTCCAGCGCAACAATTGTTTTTCCGCTGCCGACGTCTCCCTCGAGCAGCCGGTTCATCGGCACGGGTTTCTCCATGTCCGCGGCAATTTCGCCGAGCACTCGCTTCTGCGCCGCGGTCGGCTTGAATGGCAGGATGCGCTTGATCGCGTCACGCACCCGCGGCTCCCGCACATGGAACGCGATTCCCGGCTGCTTCCGCAAATTCCGCCGCCGGATTGCCAGACTCAACTGAAAAAAGAAAAACTCCTCAAAGATCAGCCGCAGGTGCGCGGGCGAGCGAAACGAATTCAGTTTTTCGAGCGACTCCGTCTGCGGCGGAAAGTGTACGTAGAACAGCGCTTCGCGCCGCGTGGGAAATTGATATCGCGCGCGGATCGCCTCGGGAACCATGTCCGGCATTTCAGGGGGCAACGCCGCGAGCGCCTGATGCACAAACTTACGAAGCATCCGAGGACTGATCGAGCCAATCGCTTCGTAAATCGGCACGATGCGCCCGACTTCCGTCGAGTCGCTCCCTTCGGGCCCTAACAATTCCACCTGAGGGTTCACCATCTCCATCCGCGCAGGGCGATACGGGTCGTAATCCGCCTTGCCATGCAACACAAGCTGCTGTCCGGCCTTGTACCTGCCCTCGAGATATCCGCTGTGAAAAAAGCGGCAATGCAGCCGTCCGGTCGCGTCACGCACAACCAGGTGATAAAGCCCACCGTACCGCCGCGCATATTTCAGGAACTGCCCTTCGACCACCTCCACGCGCAACGTGTATGTTTCGCCCGGCTTCATTTCGCCGATGGTCGCGAAGTGCGAGCGATCCTCATAACGGAACGGCAGGTAGGCAATCAGGTCTTCGACCGTCGCGATCCCGCGCTTGGCAAGCGTCGCAGCCCGCTGCGGGCCCACTCCCTTCATGAATTTCACTTCATCGGTCAGCCGGATCATGCCCGCCCTTTATACCATCCCTCGCGGCATAGCCCGTCCCATGGCCTTATGGAAATCGAGCCGAGGGGTGCGTCTTTTACGCGCCACATCTCTCAACAGATACTTGCGCGGCCACAACGCCTCTGGCTAGATGGGATTGCGCGCTTCGCGTTCCGTGCCGCCCGGCGCGCTTGGAGGAATCAGTGTCCGAATCGGCCCCGCAGATATCTCCCGGACCGCGCCTCGAGCGCCTCGGCGCGCGAGACTTGCGCGTCCTGTTGATCTGGATTCTCGCCGGCGCGCTTGGCGTGGGCGTCGCCTGGCGCTATTTCTTTCAGGCCTTTCCGGAAGCCTCCATCCACTTTGAAGTGACGCGAGACCAGGCGCTCGAAATCGCGCGCCAATTTCTTTCTCAGCAGCACGCCTCGGTCGATGGCTACGAATCCACAATCGTTTTTTCCGTGGACGACACCGCGAAGACTTATCTCGAGCGCACCGTCGGCCTCGAACAAGCCAATCAGCTTATTTCCACCAAGGTCAGCGCTTGGTATTGGGAGGCTCGTTTCTTTCGCCCTGAGCACAAAGAAGAATTTCACGTCAGCGTGAGCCCCTCCGGCCGTCTGGTTGGTTTCGACCATATCGTTGAGGAATCGCGCGCGGGCGCGCGGCTGGAGCGCGAAGCGGCGATCTCCATAGCGCGAAATTTCCTCCACGCGCAAGACCCGTCCCGCTTCGCGGGGTTCGACTACCTCCCTGAAGAGGCCAACTCCACCGAGCCGAATCCCAATCGCCGCGATTGGAGCTTCACCTGGGAATTGCACGGTTTTCGCGCGCCGGATTCTCCCCAGGGCGCTCCCTATCGTCTTCGTGTCGGCCTGCAGGGCGATCAAGTAAGCAATCTGCAGGAATTTCTCAAGGTCCCCGAAACGTGGACGCGTGATTACGAAAAGCTCCGGTCGGCGAATACCCTCATCACGAGTTTCGCAATCATTCCTTTCATGCTTCTCATCGGCGGCGCCTTCTGGGTCATTTATGAATTGAGCCGGCGCGGCGTCCTGCGTTGGTCCGGCTCACTTTGGCTTGGCCTGGTCTTCGCGATCCTCTTCTTTCTCATGACGGTGAATACCTGGCCCATCCTCCGCGCGGGATATGACACGAACTCGTCATATTCATCGTGGACCGTGGAGCAGTTGGTGTTTGCTGCACTGCTCAGCATCGGGCAGGCCCTGCTCGTGACCATCGCGTTTGCGCCCGGCGAAGCGCTCTATCGGAATGAATTCCCCAAATTTCTCCGCCTCGGCGCGCTTCGCAGGCTTCCTGCTCTGCGCTCGAAGGAATTCTTCCGCTCCTGCGTTATCGGGGTTTCGCTCGCTGCCTTCCACATCGGTTACGTGGTCGTCTTTTACCTTGTGGGAAGGCGCTTCGGTGTCTGGGCTCCGCAAGAGGTCAGCTATGATTCAGAAACAAGTTCCATTCTTCCCTGGCTCGCGCCGATGGTAATTGGGCTTTACGCGGCCGCCAGCGAGGAATTCCTCTTTCGCATGTTCGCAATCCCCTTCCTGCAGCGCATCACGAAATCCAGGATTCTTGCCGTGATCCTGCCCGCATTTATGTGGAGCTTCCTCCATGCGAATTATCCGCAGGAGCCTCCCTACATTCGCGGGATTGAGATCGGCATCATCGGTATCGTCGCAGGGCTCG
Organism: uncultured Acidobacteriota bacterium; assembly: GCA_963838945.1. Taxonomy (GTDB): domain Bacteria; phylum Acidobacteriota; class Terriglobia; order Acidiferrales; family UBA7541; genus DASTCZ01. The sequence goes on from CAWITC010000001.1 coordinate 313,958, forward strand.
TGATGCTGCGCTGGGGAATTCTCGCCACACTCGTCTGGCATTACACCGTGGACGCGACGCTCGGCAGCCTGTTGCTGATCCGCTCCGCGAACCCCTACTTTCGCGTCTCGGGCGCGCTCGTCGCCGGCGCCGCCTTCATTCCTATTCTTTACGCGGGAGTGATGTATTTGAGGCGTGGCGGATTTGTGGTGAATGAATCATTGCTCAACGCTGCCGAGCCTTTGCAGGCTCCGGCCGAAACCGAGGCTGACTCAGCCGGCCAGCAATCACAGCCGCCAAGCAGCTCAACCTATCGCGCAATGTCCAGCAAAATCATTTGGACGCTGCTCCTTTGCGGCATCGCCGGAATTCTCCTGCTCAAATTCACGTCGATTCCCTCTATCGGCAGCTATGTGCGCACTTCGCTGGACAGCAAGCAAGCCGCCGCAATGGCGGATGAAATTCCGCTCCAGATACACGTGGACCCATCCAGATTCCACCACGCCGTCATCTTTCTGACTACTTTCGATGACGTCACAAACGAATTCCTGCGGCGGAAGGTCGGCATTGACGGCGCCAACAGCATCTATGAAAGCCAAGTGCCACAGGCGTTTTGGCGCGTCCGCTATTTCCGCGACAGCGAGCCGGAAGAATACGCCGTCCTTCTGCGCCCGAATGGCGATCTCCATTCGGTGTGGCACACGCTCGATGAGCGCTCCTCCGGCCCCAATTTAACCAAGGATGAAGCGCTCGCGCGCGCCGAATCCTGGCTCCGCGACAACAAGCATGTGGACTTTGCGCAATGGACGCTCGTTGACGCCACGTCCGAAAAAAAACCAAATCGCACCGACCACACGCTGATCTGGGAAAGCAACGCGCCTCTCGCGGGCGGTCCGCAGCCTGATGACGCCGCCTTCGCGCGGATGGAACTCCATGTCCTCGGCGGCGAGCTTTCCACCTACCGCATCTGCGTGAAAATTCCTGAAGAATGGGAGCGCCGGCAAACGCAGCAAACATTGCCCAAGACTCTCCAGCTGGTTTGGAAATACCTCCTCCCCGCGGCGATGGTCGTTCTGATGCTGGTCGTCTATTTCCGCAATCTGAAGCAGCCCGAAGCCTCGTCCATCCCGTGGAGGAAGTTCGCTCGCTGGGGTCTTTGGGGATTGATCGCCGTCGCAGTCGTTGAAATCACATCTCTTCCGCTCGCGATGCATAAGTACCCAACTCAAATCCCTTTCAAAGCTTTTCTCGCAACCATCGGCATTGGATGGCTGATTGGCACGGTTTTCTCTTATGCAACCATCGCTTTCTTCTTTGGCCTCGCCTGGTATTTCTGGTCGCGCGCAGGGCTGAGGGATCAGCTCCCCGAATGGTTTCGCATGCCCGCGGATTATTATCGCGACGCTTTTCTCCTGGCCACCGCGGGCGCGGCAACTTTCCTCGGTTTTGCGCGGGGCGGCACGCTTCTCGTGCGGCTCGTGCATGCGCTGCGCGACGCCACGCCTTCCTCCGTACCCTCCGGCTTTGACGCGCTCCTTCCTGCCGCGCAGGAAATCTCGCGCGCTGTTTACGCGGGACTTCTGGCCGCCGCCATCGTCGCCGCCGTTTCGGGATTCATCCCCCTTTTTGTGCGAGCTCGCTGGTTGCGCGCGCTCCTCGTTTTTGCGGGGGCGCTCGCAATGATCGACGGCTGGGGAAGCGGCGCGGATTTCTTGCGGCAGTTCGTCTTTTACGCCGTGACGATTGCGTTTTGGTGGTGGGGCATCTCGAAGGTCGTGCGCTTCAATTTGCTCGGCTTCTTTCTGCTGATGGCCGTAATCTCACTCTCAGGCGCGGCTCTCTCTCTGCTCCAACAACCGAATTCCTATCTGCGCAGTAACGGCGTGGTTGTACTCGCCGCGCTCGCGCTTTTCCTGCTCTGGCCGCTCTTCGCGTGGCGGCGCGCGGCAACTTCCACTAGTTCATCCTCTCCAATCGGGTAAAAATCGCGCTTCGCGCAACATACATCGGGCGAGATAGCGAATTCTTTTGGAATAATTACTTTGCGCCCAGCGCGCGGCGCAGTTTCTGAAATGTTGTCTCGAGGTCTTCCGGTACGACGCGGGTCTCCCCCACCGTGGTCATGAAGCTGGCATCCCCGCTCCAGCGCGGCAGGACGTGCATGTGCAAATGTCCCGTCACGCCCGCGCCCGCTGAGCGCCCGAGGTTCATCCCGAGGTTGAATCCCTCGGGTTTGTACTCCGCCGTAAGCGCCTGCTCCATGCGCTGCGCCAGCCGCATCATCTCCGCGAGCGCCTCTGGCTTGCAGTCCTTCAGGTCCGCGACGTGTTCGTACGGCACGATCATCACGTGGCCGCTCGTATAGGGAAATGTGTTGAGGATGATGAAGTTCAGTTCGCCGCGCAATACGATCCGGGCTTTTTCATCGCCGGCCTCGAGCGCATCGCAAAAAATGCAGCGGTCGTCCTTGCGCGCGGTGGCAATGTAGTGGTAGCGCCACGGCGTCCAGAGATAGTCCATCGGAGGGAATCAGCCCTGCGCCGGAGCTTCCGACGCGGGGCCGGCGGACCTCGCCGTGCTTGCGTTGACGAAATCCTTCAGGTCTTTGCTGGGCTTGAAGAAAAGAATCTTCTTGGCGCGGACTTCGACCTTCTCTCCGGTCCTCGGATTGCGCCCCTGGCGGCCGCGCCGTTCGCGCGTCCGGAACGTGCCGAAGCCCCGGATCTCGATCCTTTCGCCCTTTCGCAGCGCCGCAATCAGGCTGTCGAAGACCGTCTCGATAATTTCTTCGGTCACTTTCTGTTCGAGCTGCGTGGCGGTTTTCACCAGTTCAACGAGGTCAGCTTTTGTCATTGTGGCGTCAGTCATGGCAGCGTCCTGGGGCGGGCACATCCCGCCGCAATAGTTTTCGAGCCGGCCGGCAAGCTATGGGGCCTGCCTGCGGCTGTTTCCATATCACTAATTGCACCCGGAAGGAAACATTTTCTGCGCCCCCGGACTGCCTCCGCTCGCCAGTTCTAAAACCGGCAGGCGCCCCTGCTTGCCCCTGCTGCAATTGTGTTCCCTGTTTCAGTTGCGTTCCCTGCTGCAGTTGCATTCCCAGCTGAATTGCATTCGCTGCTAGATCGTCCCGCCCTTCGAACGAATCATGTCGCCAATCGTCGCCGTGGGAGACGATTTCGGCCCTTTCGGCGCACTCGCCGCGCGATATTCTTGAATTTCCTTGCGCTCCATCTGCTTCTGCGCGCTGCGATAGCTCAAGCCGATGCGGTGCTGGTCGGGGTCGAGCTTCACAATCTTGAAATCGTATTCCTTGCCGATTTCGAGCGCCGCGCTCTTCTCGCCGGACTTCCCGCCCGGCCGCGCGCCCCTTTCGCCGCCCCTTTGACCGCCATGTTGGCCGCCCTTGTCATCGTCGCGTTTCCGCTTGCGGTCTTCAATCTCGGAAATGTGACACAGCCCCTCGATTCCCTCGGTCAGCTCGACAAACGCCCCGAACGCCGCCATCCGCGAAACCTTCCCGCGCACCACGTCATTGACCTTGTGCGAGCCAAACCAGTTTGCCCAGATGTCATTGAGCTGCTTGATTCCCAGCGATACGCGCCGGTTCGGCGCGTCAATCTTTAGGATCTTCGCCGTAACCTGCTCGCCCTTCTTCAGCACTTCGCCGATATTCTTCACGCGCCCGGTCCAACTGATGTCGCTCGCGTGCACGAGTCCGTCGAATCCTTCCTCGATTTCAACAAACGCGCCGAATTCCGTCAGGTTCCGCACGCGCCCGGTGACGACCATCCCCACCGGATATTTCTCCACGAGTTCCTGCCACGGATCGGGCAGCGTCTGCTTCAAGCCGAGCGAAATGCGCCGCTGGTCCAGTTTCAAGTCCAGCACGACGGCCTCAACTTCAGCGCCCTGCGTCACGATCTTTGACGGGTGCTTCATCTTCTTCGCCCACGTCATCTCGCTGATGTGCACGAGACCCTCGACGCCCGCGTCGAGTTCGATGAATGCGCCGTAGTCGGTGATCCCCACGACCTTGCCCTTCACGCGCGCTCCAACCGGAAATTTCTCCGCCACCGCGGCCCACGGGTCGGCCACCAATTGCTTGCGGCCTAGCGACACTCGGCCCTTTTCCTTGTCGAAGCGCAGCACCTGCACTTCGAGTTCTTCGTCCACCTTCACGGCTTCCGAAGGATGCTTCAGCCGGCCCCAGCTCAGGTCGGTGATGTGCAGCAGGCCGTCCACGCCGCCGAGGTCCAGGAACACGCCGTAGTCCGTGATGTTCTTCACGCGTCCCTTGAGCACTTGCCCTTCCGCGATGGACTCCATCACCTGCTTGCGGTGCGCTTCGTTCTCCTCTTCGAGGATCGCGCGCCGGCTCACCACCACGTTGCCGCGCTTGCGGTTGAGCTTCAGCACGCGCACCGTGAGCTTCTGGCCTTTCAGCGATTCCAGATTCGATTGCGGCTTCAAGTCCACTTGCGAGGCGGGCAGGAAGGCGCGCACGCCGATGTCCACCACGAGCCCGCCCTTAATGGTGTCCGTTACGGTGGCTTCGACATCGGTCTTCGAGCGGTAGGCCTCTTCAATTTTTTTCCAGGTCGCGCGCCGCAACGGGCGCTGGTAGCTCAGCAGCGCGTAGCCGTCTTTTTCTTCGCCCAGCCGCTCTACTTCCACGGCCTGCCCGGGCGTAAGCGGCGGCGCCGTGGTCACTTCCGCGAATTCCGATGCGGGGATCAGCCCTTCGCGCTTCGTGCCGATGTCCACCACAACGCCAAGGTCGTTCAGCGCGACCACGCGCCCTTCGATCACCTTCTTTTCGGTTTCGGTGCTCTTCTCTTCCGGCGAAGGATATTGGTTGATCAGCTCGCCCATCGCCTCGGCGGAGATTTCGTCGGCGTCGGCGTGCTTCTCTTCTTCAGCCCCCGTTTCTCCTGAACTCTCAACCGCTGGACTCACCACTGCCCCGCCCTCGCTGACCATATCTGCGCTTTGCTCCGCGGTTTCGCCGTCTGTGGATTCAACCGTGGCGGGCGTAGACGACGCTGGCAGCGCTTCGACCGCGCCGCCCTCGCTGACCATGTCCGCGCTCTGCTCGGCGGTTTCGGCGCTCGTCGCTGCGGTCGATGTTGGCGCAGACGGCGCTGGAGATTCAGCAGCCTCGTGCTCCGGGGCGCGCGCAGTAGCGGTGGCTTGCCCGCCGGGAGGCGTGGCATGTCCGCCGTCATGAAGTGCATCGGGCGCGGTGGCTTCGGGAGTAATCTCTTCTTGGGTTTCTGCCGTTTCGGCGCTGGAAGAGGGGTTGACGTTGTTATCGAGCTCGGGTGACATCTTCGAGGCCTCCGAAGGGAGACTTGCCCTGCTTACCGAGGTAAATCCCCGGAGGAACCAATTACGCGGCTAAGCAAGGAAGGGACTGGGCGCGAATTACGTGCCACGTCCAAACGATAATACCCGCCGCTCAAGGCCCATGTCAATTTGTTCTAAATCGTCGGGAATGCGTGGCTTGGAGTCATAGTTGCCGCGCGTGATCATGGAATCTTTGACTGCCCCGCGATTTCGCTGAGGCCCGGACTGGTGGCGCATTCTTTGTATCAAAGGCAATAGAAGCGTACGATGAGCGAGACACAAGCCCATCTCAGATAATCCGGTACATATGAGGATCTTACTTTACAACCCCGACAACGGTGTAACACGGAACTTCATGCCGCATCTATGGATGTTCCTTCTGCAAGCGCTTACCCCGCCGGGCCACGAAGTGATATTGATTGACGGCAACGCTCAACCGATGGATGAAGATGCCATCAAGCGCTTCGTGCGGGAACAGAAAATCGGCCTGGTTGGCATCGGCGCGATGACCAGAATGATCGCCAAGGCCTATCGCATGGCCGACGCGGTTCGCGCCACGGGTGTACCGGTGGTGATGGGCGGCCCTCATGTGACCGAGGAGTTCGATGAGGCGCTCGGGCGGAACGGCGGGCCGCGACATGCCGACGCGGTAGCCCTCGGCGAAGCCGATGAAACCTGGCCAAAGATTGTGGCGGATGCCGCGCGCGGCGAACTCAAAGAACTCTACGCTCCTGTGGATGAGTTTGGTCAGGAGCGTAAACCCAGCTTGCAGGATTATCCGGCGATTCCCTGGGAATCGATCAACCTCGACCAGTTCAATTTAGTTCCGAAGGCCCTCGCTCCCCTGCTCAGACGCATACCGGAAAAGTGGGGAACGTTTCGCATCATTCCGGTCGAATCGGGGCGCGGGTGTCCTTACGGGTGCGAGTTCTGCACCGTGACCGGCTTTTTCGGTGACTCCATCCGGTTTCGCACGAACGAAAGTGTCGTGAATGAGCTGTTGCGGCTGAAGGCCCGCGCTCGGAGCGAGGGCGGCCAAATTGCCGTCTTTTTCATCGACGACAATTTCGCCATCAATGTCAAACGCACGAAGTCTCTGCTGCGCGCCATCATCGCCGCCAATGCACAGGTCTACTGGATTGCGCAGATCAGTGCGAATCTGTTGCGTGACGAGGAACTGGTGGATCTGATTGCCGCCTCAGGGGGCGTCTGGATTTTCATCGGCATGGAGTCCATTGACCCTGCGAACCTTGCCGCTGTAAACAAGGGCTTTAATAAGCCTGGTGAGTATGCGGCCGTGCTCGAGAGGCTCGCCCAACGCAATGTGTTTGCCATCACCTCCTTCATCTTCGGTATGGACAATGACGCGCCGGGAGTGGCGGAGCGCACACTCACGGAGATTCGTACTTGGGCTCCGGGGCTGCCCGTCTTCGGTTTACTCACCCCGTTGCCTGGGACTCCGCTTTATAAAAAGCTTGCGGACGCGGGCCGGCTGACGAGGCCCAAGCACTGGCTGGAGTTCATCCCGTTTGTGATGGCCCACACCCCGATGAAAATGACGGTCGAGGAAGCTCATGCCGAGGTGAAGTACGCATGGGACCATGCTTACGCGCCGGAAGCCATCGCGCACGCTGTCCACTCGTTCGAACACAAGCCGGTAAGTTATCGCATCAACATCTTCATCGCCCGCCTCTGCTTCCGCGGAATCTATTTCCCTCAGATGGGTCCGATGGCCTGGGTGAAGGTTCTGGCGCAAAATCGGCGGACAATCTTTGAACTCGTGAAGGAAGGGTTCGCCACTGATTGGGGCGCAAATCCAAAAATCGTCCTGCGCGCGCCCATCGTTGTCCCGGTGAAGAAAATAGAGACAACTCTTCCCGATTCCGCTGCATAAAAACCCGCAATCTTCGGTTGACCTTCCGGACCGTGCGCCGGCTAATGCCCCGCTATCGCCAAAACGATGAATTACTTTCTGAATGGCGCGCCTCCCGATCTTGTCCACTCCTTTTCCAACCAATGTCCGGCCCAAACGGGCGAATGTGACGTTTTTCAGTCCGGAATTCCCGGAATCAAATTACCCGCCTTTGGCTCCGCCCTGCACCATGCGTGGCTCCGCCAAAGATGGCGCACCAGACCTCAGGCAGTGCGCTCCGAGCGGCGGGCCAATTTGACAGTTTGGAGTCCACGGGCATAGAGTGCGCGCAGAGTCGGTGCCATTTCACAACCTGAATCACACAAGGAGGAAGTATGCGACGTCTGCTATTGCTGGCTGTAGCGCTGTGCCTGATGTCCACCGCCGCGTTTGCCCAGGATCCGGTCAAGGTTGATCCGAAGCATTACACTGTAGTGTCCGAAAACGATCGGGTGCGCGTGCTGAGGATCCGTTACGGTGCGCACGAGAAGTCGGTCATGCACTCGCATCCGGATTCTGTGGTCACGTTTCTAACGGATGTTCACGTCAAATTCACCATGCCCGACGGAACGACGCAGGAGGTCACTCAGAAGGCCGGTGACGCGATGTGGACTCCCGCGGGAACGCATTTGCCGGAGAATCTCTCCGACACCGCCATGGATGCAATCCTGGTCGAGTTGAAGGCCAAGCCCGCGATGCATTAAGCGACCACGGCGCCACCGCCGATGATGAAAGGCTTCTAAGAGCCTGCTTAATTTGTAAAAGTGCATTTCACACCGCCCCGCTCCACAAAGGCGGGCCGCTGAGTCATTGACCATAGTAAGGGCGGCACAAACGCCGGGGTTAAAACGGGGTTGTCTGCTACCTCATCCAATCGATTGCATCGGGTTCACGCGTGAGGGCTTTTGAATTCCTTCAGTTAAGCCGCTTGTCCCTTGACCAACACTGACCCTCACGGCCCCAAAAAACAGAAAGGCCCCGGAGAATTCCGGGGCCCGCTGCGATTCCGTTCATATGGCAGACTAAAACTTATAGTTGAAGACTGCTCGTATGATTTGCCCTTTGGCCGCCCAGTTGTACCCGACTTGGAATGGCGGATTGGCCGGATTCGGATTGGTGATGTGTGACTCATTGGGGAAATCGTAGTAGAGATACTCAAAGCCCATATTCCAGTGATGCCGGGCGCCGTATAGGATGCCGCCCCCGGCGGTCCAGCCCACCTTGATCCTGCTCAGATCCGCGAGGTAGTCCTCTGAACCAAAGGGCTCGAAATTGGAATCTGCGCCAAGTATGAACCGGCCCATGGCGACGCCGCCCGTTGCATAAAACAGAAGCCGCTGATCCGCAACCACTCCGATGCGCCCGCGAATCGTTGACAGATATTTCACCTCTTCTTTCGCGGCGAGGAAGCTCCCGCCCGCGGGCGAAAATGGAACGCCGAGACTATTAGTAATTGGGCTGACTGAAGTGGTCCCATTTATGCCGGTCCCCGAAAAATCCGCTGCAAGGCCAAAGACCCACATACGGTGCTGATGATCGTACCCGGCCTGGAGACCGCCGATGACCCCGTGCGGGTGCAAAAGAAGCGTTTGCGGGTTCAGATCAATGAACGTCGCGGCATCGGGCAGCGGATTAAAAAATGTGTCCCCATTTCCTAGGGTATAGCCTAAGCTCGCGCCAAGGGAAAATCCGCTCCAATTGTAGCCGTTGGAATTTGACGAAGATCCCTTTTTGGGAGCAGGGGCCGGTGTCGGTGCCGACGCGGCCAAATCCGCAGAGTCCGTTGACGAAACCGACGACACTGTCTTCATTGTTGATGCGGATCCGGTATTGTCTTGGGCAGACGCCGGACCGGCAATCACAAGAGCGATCAATGACATCACAACGATTGTTCCAAATGCGAGCTTTCTCATGCGCTCCTCCAGTACTTAGTTTTTTGTTTATGAGGAATTCTTCAGCGTGAGCCGGACTTACCCACTGCAGAAAACATCGCCGTCCGAGACTCCGGATGACCTATTCCACTAATCAAGAATAATCAAAAACACGCCACTCGCAGGAAAGAAGTGCACCTCACCGGCCTTAAGAGATACCCCTCTGCGGGCACAGGTAAGCCGCCTGTGAAAAGCGGACATCTCATGTGCTAATAAACCGGACATATCTTGTGCTAACGGCAGGTGTGAACTTTTTTCTTGACTTTGTCTATAACTCTATGGTACATACGGCTGCAGGCTGCGAAGATTATTGGGAATGCAGCTTGCGCATTTTGCATCCCGATGAATTGGATCGGGGCCAAAACAGGAACCTGCCTGCCGCCTGCTTGCCCGTTAGGCAGCGTAGGCACGGATGTCGCCCCCGCCGAAAGTGCGATTCTCGCATCCTGAGCGAAGCGAAGGACCCCAGAGTCGCATGTATTCAGGCGCGTCATTTGCTTCCCGGAGGCTTCTGCCGAGCCCTCCCGTAAGAGTAAGCGCCTAAAGGACTTAAAGTCCTTTATTATCATACTCTTACGAGCCACTTCTCAGCCGAAAACGTAAGTGATTGAATCTAATGGACTTAGTTTACTGAATGTGAAACTCGTAAGTCCTTTAGGCGCATACTCTTAGCGCTCTTCGTTGCTGTAAGTCCTTTAGGCGCACACTCTTACAAAAAGATGGGGGGTGGGGGGTGCGGGGCGCCAAGGCGGCGTTACAATCGCGCCCGAAATTGCCGGGCAGAACCCAAGTGAATGGCTGATGCGCCCTTCCGGAGGGAAAGAATTATGGGCACGAATGTAAGGACTGGTGATGACCTGAAGGCGATTAAGAAACTGGGGGAGGAATTCTTTGCCGGGGTAAACACGGGGGATCTGGATAGGCGTATGGCAACGATGGCTCCCGATGTAATCATCATGCCTCCCGATCGCCCTGCCATTGTCGGCAAGGAAGAGATCCGTCGCCTCTCTCAGGAATATGCCGCTACTTTTGAAGAAAAATGTACCGTGGTTTTCGACGAGATCGAGACGGCGGGAAATTGGGGATTTGCCCGGGCGACAGTCACCGGAACGAAAACGTCCAGGGCTGGCGGCAATGTTGAGAAGGTCAGCTTGAAGAACCTCTGGATTTTCAAAAGGCAATCCGATGGCAAATGGAAGTTCTGGCGCATCATGTTTAACCGCGTAGCCCCTCCGCAAGGGAGCTAGGATTTAAGAGTTTCCGTTGAACACTGTGGCGGTCGTGCGAGGGTTATGAATCGCCCAAGAGAGAAACACAAATGCCAATGGCGCATCTGCTGAACTTGCTGGAAAAGCATTACGGCAAACAGAAAAAGTCGGGGCCGGCCGGCCCCTACGAGATGGTGGTGCACCGGATTGCGGGGTATCCGCAGTCGGACGCGAATTGCGACAAAGGTTTTCAAGCGCTCAAGCGCTCGATTGGAATCGCCCCGGAAAAAATTCTCGCCGCGCCGCCCGCGAAGCTCGCCGAAGCGTTGCGCGCCGGAGGGATCGTGCCGGAGCTGCGGGCGTTGCGCATGAAAGAGGTCGCCGCGCAAGTCCTCGACGAATTTGGCGGAGACCTGCGCACCGTCATGAAGCGCGGGCCCGCGGAAGCCAAGAAGGCGCTCAAGAAATTTCCGACCATCGGAGACTCCTTCGCCGAAAAGGTCCTGCTATTCACGAACGCCGCGCCGGTGGCGGCGGTGCCAGCGACCTGCGTCCACGTCCTGCTGCGGCTGGGGTTCGGGCGCGAAAGCAAGAACTACGCGGCGAATTACCGCGCGGCGCAGGAGGCAATCGTGGCGGAGGTCCCGGAAACGCATGACGCGCGGCTTCGGGCATACCTGCTGATCAAGCAACACGGACAGACGCTGTGCAAGTTGTCGCGGCCCAAGTGCGAAGATTGCCCTGTCTCAGCCGATTGCGAGTATTACAAAAAAATACGCAGTCAGTGACGGCTCGACTGGAGCCGCGCCGTAGAGACGCATGAGAGGCCGAGTAAAGGAACGGCTACTTAGCGCGCTTGAGGACTAGAGGCAAGTCCTGACCGCTCTGCTGCCAGTGGCCGGAGATTTCATCCTTCGCCTTGTCATAGGATCCGTCGTAAATGCCGGGGCTTTCTACGGCGAGCTCGAAATGCACTTTCGGCTCTTTGTAGGAAATGTTGGAGAGCGGCATGCCGTTTGAGCCCTCCTGGTCGAGGCTGTCTATCGAACCTGCAAGAACGCCGTCTTTATCCTGCGTGAAGTGGACCACGAGACGGAGCGAGTTGCCACCCACGGAGAGCGTGCCCTCCCAGTTGCCGATGACCGCCGGCGCATCAGCCGGGGCGGGAGTTGAAGAAGGAGCCGCGCGCAGGAGCGCGGGCGTGACCGCGATTGCAAACGCGAGTACGAGTGCGCCTGTGAGGCAGAGTCTGCGGATGCGGATTCTACTGATCTGGCGGTTGGACATGGCTGATTCCCCCTTTGCAGTAGTGAATACGCTCGCGCGCAATCGAAAGTTTCAGTCGCGCGGTGGCGATTCGATCATCCGTTCTACTGCTTGAGGAGCCACGAGCCGATCTTATCGAGCGCCACGGGTGAAATGGTCTCCTCAATTTGGGCGTATTCGCTCGGCGCGCCGGTCTTCGCGGTTTGGAAGAGATGGTTCAGGCCGTCCAGTTCATCTGCCTCAAAGTGTTTATTGCCTGCGGCTTCGAGCGCTTTGCGTATCGCGGCGAGATCCAGCTCCGGCGGAACCTGCAGGTCTTTGCTCCCGTTCAGGGCGAGCACGGGACACTTCACCTGCCGCAGCGATATGGCGGGATCGTAGGCCAGGAAATAGCGGAACCACGGCGTGGTCTCCACTTTGGCTTCCGCCGTCAACTGGGCATCGGGAATTTGTCCGGCGAATTTCTCGAGCACATCCTTCTCGACCGTGGCGCTATCCTTGTCCTTCTCTTGCACGATTTCCGCAAAAAGCGAGCGATGCACGGCGGCGTCCTTTTCAATAAAGTCGTGCGGCGCACCCTGAACTTCTTCGATCAGCGACCGCTGCGCGACGAGGATTTCACTGCCCGTTAGGCCCGGGCCCGCCATCAACACGATGAATGCGATTCCGGAATCGCGGGCCGCAATCATCGGGGCGATGGCGCCGCCCTCGCTGTGCCCAAGCAGGCCGATCTTTGCGTGATCCACTTCAGCGCGCGTGCGCAGGAAAGCAATTCCTGCCTCGGCGTCGGTCGCGAAGTCGGCGGTTGTCGCAGTGGAGTAGGTGCCGCCGGACTTGCCGCAGCCGCGCTTATCCGCGCGCAGGACGGCGAACCCTTTGCGCGTCAGATAGTCCGCGAGAACGAGGAAGGGGCGATGCTCAAAGATGGTTTCGTCGCGGTCATGCGGACCGGAGCCGGCAATAAGTAGAATCGCGGGAAACGGCCCCTTGCCCTGCGGAATCGTCAGCGTGGCCGCGAGTGTGATCCCCGCGGCGGGATTTGAATAGGTGACCTCCTCTTCGCGGTAGGGATATGGTTTTTGCGGCGTCTGCGGACGGAGGAGCGGAGCGGCATCGCCTGTCATGCGATGGAGGACCAGCGGAATGCTAGCGCTGCCCTGCGACCAGGTTCCGGCAATGGTCGCGCCCGTCTCATCCAGCTTGCCTTCGTACTTTCCCGCAGCCGAGGCAACTTCCATGCGGAGAGTGGCGCCATCCATCGTAATAGATGTCACGACGATGCCCTTCGCTCCCTGGTCGAGGCTGTCCATCGTCGCGGAAAGACCGTTCGGGCCGCTTGTGATATGGAACTGGACCCGGAGTTGTATCGCGCCCGTATTCAGTGTGCCGAGCCAAGTTCCCGCAATGCCTGGATTGGCGGCAGGTTGCTGAGCGATCGCGTTGGCCGCTGCATCAACGCACAGAAGAAGGGGCGTTGCCAGCAGGGCAAGAAAGGACAGAATCGTTGCGGCGAGGCGGAGTTTTTTCAGGACGTCGTGTGACATTGTTGTGTGAATCCCTCTTTGTTGTTATTTACGCCGGAAGGCACAGAAGGTTTCATCCGCGCGGTGTGGCAGAGTCAGTGTCGCAAACCTGACGCCTTGCGGATTTCCCGGCGAAAGTCGGGTGCGCAGATCTCGACGGTGCGGCACATCTCGTAAAGCCTCGAGCGGATGCGCTGGCCGATGCGCTCGCCGAGCGTATCCTCGCGCGCAATGCGGATGGATTCGCCGCTTGGCAGCTTGACGGCCTTGCGAGGCGCGCGTCCACCGCGGCGCGCCGCAAACGAATCGTCCGGACCGCCCTCCACGCCCGGAGAAACGGGAGACTCCTGGAGAGCGGCTCCGGCATCGGGCGCGTCCTCTGCGTAGGAGGGCTCGGGTGCGTCGAGATAATTTGAGGTAAGAAGCGTGACGCGTTTTTCGTTGTAGCGCGTGGTGAGGATGTGGCCAATCATCTCGAGCGCCCAATTCGATGGCTTGCTCGAGCCGAGGTCGTCTAGCAAGAGCACCTCGGCGGTGAGCACGGGTTCGAGCAGGCGCGATTCGGTGACCGGGTTTTCAGGATTGTAACTCCCCTGAATTTCCTTCAGGAGCTCGCGATAGTCGTAGAAGAGCGCTTCGTGGCCGCGGCGCACGAGCTGCTTGAGCACTGCGACGGCGAGATGCGTCTTACCGACGCCACAGGGGCCGATGAGAAGCAGGCCGGCGTCGAGCGTGAGCGGGTAATCGCGGGCAAATCCTTCCACTACGAGCTTCGCCTGCGAAAGGTTGCGTTTGTAGGCGGGCGCATCGGGAACACCGTCGTAAACGTCTGTCTCGAAATTATCGAGGTCACAGTGTTCGTAACGCGCGGGGATGCGGGCGCGCTCGAGCGCGCGGGCGGCGCGCTCGGATTCGGCGCAATCGCAAAGGACGGCGACGCGAGCAAGACCCGCCGCGGCGCCGGGCCTTGCGTCTACAGCGAAAGCGCGGCTGCCGTTCGCGGCGGCCGCGCGGGCGGCGAGCTCGGGAACGCGGGCGACGGCGGGCGAAAGCTCGACATCACCTTCAAGAATTTTATAGCCGGTGCCGCCGCATTTCGGACAATCGGGTCGCGCCATGAAAGAAGGATAGGCGCGGAATCGGTTGGGCGCAAGCTGGGGCGGCTGTGGAAAGTTTGCGTGTCTGTGGATTGCGGGACCGAAGAAATCGTTGTCACTCAGGGCGGGTGATGCGGAAAGGAATGTGAATGACGGCCTCGAGCGCGACGGGCACGCCATTGCGCATGCCCGGCTGGAATTCCCATTCGGCGAGGGCTTCCATCGTATTCCGATCGAGCACCGGGTCGAGTGAGCGGATGACCTGAATGCTGTCCACGGAGCCGTTCTCGCGGATGATGGCGTAGAGCACGACTTCGCCCTGCACGTTCTCCAGAATCAGGTCCGGCGGATAGCGCGGGTCCGCCTTGTGCGTCGGGACGGGGCCGGTCAGCGTGCCGCTCGCGCGGCGCGCAACCGCAGCGGGACTTTCGTCGTCATCGAGTTCCGCGAATTTCAGCACCCAGCTCCCCATCTTGCTGGAAATGTTCGGCGAGTTGACGTGCATTGTATAGAACGCGCGCTCGCCGAAGATGCGCTCGGGCGGGTCGCCGGGCTTGATGCGTCCGCTTACGGATGTGTCGGCGGGCTTGGAAGCGGGCGCGTCAGAGCTTGCCGGCGTTGGACGAGCTGTCCTGCCCGGCGTGACGTGCAGCGAGGGAAGGGTGTTCCGGGAATAAGGCGGTCCGCCGAGACCCGATGTGCCGGAAGGATTCCCCGGGTTGCCTCCCGTGATGCTGACGTCGGGGGCGGACCCATTGCCGCCGCTCGATGGATTGCCCTTGCCGCCGGGACTTGCGGAATTGCCTCCTGCGCCGCCATTGCCTGCCGCGCCGTTTGCCGAGCCGCCGGGCGCGCCGGGCTGCTTTCCATCAGGGGATATCGTGACGCGCGAGGACAGATTACCCGCCGGCATCTGCGGCGGTGGCGGAACGGGCGCCGGCGCCGCGGAAATGGCGATGACGCGCTGATTCCCGCCAGTGGCGGCGATGTCAGGCGGAGGATCTGTTGCCGCCGCGACCGCAGGTACTTGCTTCGGAGCGGTGATGGCCGATGAGCCGGAATTAATCCGCAAGGCCGGCCGCGCGGGATCGGGAATGGCGGCGATATTCATGTCCGCGGGATTGCGCTCCTGGTTCGGGAGCTCAGGCGCGGCGACGTCCCTGCTCTGCTGCGAGACGGGCTGATTCGGGTGCATCCTGGCAAACTCTTTCGCGGAGATCTGCAGCTTGGGACGCGCGGGTTCATCCGGCTGCCAGACGACAATGTTGGGCAGAGACGCCAAGATTTTTGGCGGCGCTGGTGGCATGTCGGGCTGAATGAGGGTTTGGCGCGGATGCGTCGGCAGCTTCGGCGCAGAGATGATGGTCTGGCGCGGGTGAAACGCGTCGGCCCCGCGTCGGGGCAACTGCTTTGCAGGATCGCCGGGAGGACTCGCCTGTTTTGCCGGGCCTTTGGGGGAGAGTTTGGGCAGATCTTCCACCGGCCCGGACCAGGTCACTTCAAAATCGGGCATGGCCGCAACGCGAAGCGGCGTCCATAGGAAGCGGCCAAACTGGATGAGAAATATGACCGCGATTGCGTGCCAGACGAGCGAAGTGACGATGGAGCGGCGCGGCACGCGGCCTTTGACCCAGCACCCTCGAAAATAATTACCGCCGTCGAAGTCGCGGGGGGCGCGTGGCCCAAAGAGCAACGAGCCGAGGTTATCCCACATCCGACGGGTCGCGCCGCGCTGCCAGACAACGTCTAAGCGCTGGCCGAAAGAATCCTTCGCGTGAGAGTCCTCGTCGGAAACTTGCTCGGAAATGACCTGCAAAGACATAGGGCGCAATTATACCTCGCTGTGCAACCTGAACGTGGAACGACCGGCGCTGCCGTTCCCTGCAACGAATGCCGGAGCTTCAGCTAAGTTTGACGAGCCGCTTGTGCTGGTGGTTGTATTTTGCCACCATAATGAATTTCAGGGCGGCATCCATTGGCGCCCAAGGCCTCGCCGCCCTCAAGAGGAAAACATATGAGCCCCGCTGAGAATCAAGCAAAACCGCGCAAGCGCCGCTGGCTATATATTACGGGCGGAGTGATCGTCCTATTGCTGATTATCGCGCTGATTGTGCCGCTGTTCATCAATGTGGATAAATACCGCCCGCAAATTGAAGCCGCCATTGCGGAGCATACGGGCCGGCAAGCAACGGTCGGAGCGATTCACGTGCGGCTGCTGCCGACGGCGACCGCCGTGGTGGACGGGGTCCGACTCGGCAACCCGAAGGATTTCGCGGCGGGGAATTTGCTGGCGGTTGACGAAATCAAGGGAGGTCTTGCGCTTGGCGCGCTGTTGCACGGGGACATCCGCGTCACTTCCATCACGCTGGTGCACCCGAAGCTGACGCTTGTGCAGGATGAGGACGGGCAGGTGAATTACTCGTTCCCGTCGGAAACAAATGCAAAAGGCGCATCCGGGGGATCATCGTCCGGCGGTTCGAGCATGTTCACACTCGAAGAGATTGACGAGGTGCGCATGGAGAATGCGGAGGTTTCTCTGGAACAAATCCCTTCGCGCGGGGCGAAGCCTTTTGCGGAGGTGGCGGCAACAAAGGTCAATGTGACGCTGCGCAATCTCGTGCTCGATCCGAACGCGATCCACCAGTGGAGCGCGGACGCGAAGCTTGGCGGCGTCTCCGTGGAGATGGGCGCGCTGGCCGTGCCCGCGGTGTTCGATTCGGGCGAAGCGAAACTCGAAAACGGAAACCTGGAAGTGAATTTCCGCGTGCACGCGGGAAAGCTGGCGGATGTGACCGGAAGCCTGCATGTGCCGGACGTGACGCACGCGGTGACGACATTCGAGATTTCGACGCCGGAGTTGGATGCGGACAAGCTGCTTGCGGCGATCCGCGCCACTCCAGAGACGCGGCATTCGGGCCCCGTGGCGGCGCCGGAACCATCGTCCACGCCGGGGAATGAATTGATGGCGCAGGGAAAGATTTCGGCGGAGCGCGTGGTGTGGGCGCCGTACAGTGGAGAAAATGCGAGCGCAGAAATCCGCGTTTATGGAGATCACATGGAAGTTACGCCGGCGTCCATGACTCTCTATGGCGGCACGCTACAGCTTACAGCGCGGACCGATGCGCGGCAGGACCCGGAACGCTTCTCGGCTAATCTCGAATTGAATAGATTCGACCTGGGGAGAATGCTCGCGGTGGCTCCCGGCGGATTGAAGGGGAAGATGACCGGCATCGCGGAGCTTACGCTGCGGATGTCCGGGCCGGCGGGGGGCGCGTGGGAAAAGTCAATGACCGGCAGCGGCAATTTTGCGATTCGCGATGGCAAGTTGCCGGGCGTGAGTCTGGCGGGCGCGCTCGGTTTCCTGACCAAGGCCGCGGGGGTGAATGAAACTTCATTTAGAAGCATCACGGGAGACCTGGCCATCGGCGACGGACGCGTGACGACAAAGCAAACAAAGATGGATGCCTCGGCTTGGACTGTTGAGCTCGCCGGAGGATTCAGCATCATTGACGAGACCATGAATTTCGATGGCAAGGCAACGATCACGCCTTCGGGCGCCGGAGCCGTTCCCTCGGAAATGATCACAGGTCTGCTGAGCACCGCTACCAATAAAACAATCACGGGTATCACGGTCCCGTTTTCGCTGGCAGGGACGCTCAACGACCCGAAATTCCGGCCTGGGAAAGGGCTGCCGAATTTTGGGACCTCGACGAAAAATGGGAATTCACAGAGTGATTCGAGCAATCCTCTGAAGGGCGGTCTGCAAGGTCTGCTTAAGAAAAAGGGACATTGATGAATTGGCGCGCGGCTGACAGCGTGAGTGACGCACGATAGAACGATCGAACGGCGCGCTCACGTGAGAGGGAGTGATGAACATGATAAGAGCGCGGAAGCAAAGGCGATAGACGAAGCGCGAGGGAGAGTCCGTGGATCTGGAACTCAACGAAGAACAACGGCTGTTGCAGCAAACGGTGCGCGAGTTCGCGAATTCGGAAGTAAAGCCGCTGGCGCGCGAGTTGGATGAAACCGGCCACTTCCCGCGAGAAACTTTCCGCAAAGCGGCGGAGCTTGGATTAACGGGCGTTGCCTTCCCCGAAGAACATGGCGGCGCGGGGTTCGATCACGTCGCGTATTCCATTGTGATTGAGGAGATCTCGCGCGTGTGCGCGTCGACGGGCGTGATTCTTTCGGTGCAGAACTCGCTCTACTGTGACCCGGTCTACCGATTCGGGACGGACGAACAAAAGAAGAAATTCCTCGACCCATTTCTGCGCGGCGAAAAGATCGGCTGCTACGCGTTGACCGAGCCGCAAGCCGGCTCAAATGCCGCGGCGCTGCAAACCAAGGCCGTGCGCAAAGACGATAACTACATTTTGAATGGCACGAAGGCGTGGATTACAAATGGCGGCGCGGCGGACGCGGCGATTGTGTACGTGAACACTGATCCCGCAAAGGGCGAAAAAGGAATCACGGCGGTCATCGTGGAAAAAGGGACGCCGGGGTTTGCGGTCGGGAAGGAAGAGAAGAAACTTGGAATCAACGCAACGGCGTGCGTCGAGCTTTCCTTCACGGATTGCGCGGTGCCCCTCGCAAACCGGATCGGCAACGAGGGCGAGGGTTACAAGGTCGCGCTTTCGACGCTCGATGGCGGGCGGATCGGCATCGCGGCGCAGGCGTGCGGCATCGCGCAGGGCGCGTTTGAAGAGGCTCTGAAATATTCGCAGCAGCGGATGGCGTTCGGGCATCCCATCTCAAATTTCCAGGCGATTCAATTCATGCTGGCGGACATGGCGACGGAAATTGACGCGGCTCGGCTGCTGATCCGCAAGGCGGCATGGAAGCAGGACACGGGCGCGCGGTACTCGATGGAAGCGGCGACGGCGAAGCTATTCGCGAGCGAAATGTCCACGCGCGTGACACACAAGGCGATTCAGATTCATGGAGGTTACGGCTACAGCCGCGAGTATCCCGTCGAGCGGATGTACCGCGACGCGCGGATCACCGAGATTTACGAAGGCACGAGCGAAATCCAGCGGCTGGTGATTGCGGCCTGGGTGTTGAAGGCATATTGATTGCCCGGATTTTGTAAACAGATGCTTCGCTGCGCTCAGCATGGCAAACAAGCGCGCGTGGCATGGAAGGCGCCGCACCTCGCGCTGCCGTCGGGCGGTGTATTCTCTACAACATGATGGAGCTGGATTGCGGCGCGGCGTTTGATCCCGCGCGCGATGAGGATTTTTTCTCCGCGCTGCCCGCGGCGCCTGCCGTGGTGCGGATTGAACCGCGCGCGGAGCTGGCAAATGCGCGTCCCTACCTGATTCGCACTGCGGACCTGCGCGCGCGGATGGCGCGGCTGCTGGGGCCGCGCGATCCGACATCCGACCCCGCCGCGGCGCGCAGGCTCGACTTGCGGCAATTCGCGGGCGGCGTGCGTTACCGCCTGACCGGCTCGCCCTTCGAGCAAAGTTTTGTGCTCTGGCAACACGCGCGCAGCGCAGACCCGCGCGGATATCGCGAGCGGCTGCGAATGCGCTGGCCCGCGCTCTTGAAGGTGAATCTCTCGAACGCATATCCGCGGTGCTACGTCACGCGGCGAATTCGCGCGGACGAAACGGGCCGGCCTTCGGGCGGATTTTATTTCGGCCCCTTCCCTTCGCGTCGCGCGGCGGATGCGTTTTCTTCGGAGTTTCTCAACCTCTTCAAGATTCGCCGGTGCCAGATCAAAATCCGCCGCGATCCGGCATTTCCCGGCTGCATTTATTCCGAGATGAAGATGTGTCTCGCGCCGTGCTTTGCCGGGTGCACGCAGGAGGAGTACACAAGCGAGACCACGCGCGTGGTGGAGTTTCTCTCCTCGAGCGGCGGATCGATGCAGGCGGAACTTGAACGGGAGCGCGAAGCGGCGAGCGAAGCGATGGACTACGAGCGAGCGGCAAACACGCACCGGAAACTCGACAAGGTGGCCGAGGTGCTGCGCGGACTGCCCGAGCTGGCAAGGCCCGTCGAGAGGCTCGATGCGGTGATCATGCAGCGCTCCGCGGAGCCGGAAACGATCGCGGTCTTCATCGTGCGAGGCGCGCGAATCGCCGAGCCCTTCCTGCTCCGCTTCGGGCCAACGGCTGAGCCGCGCTCGGCGGAGGAGATTCTTCGAGAGCGGTTGAGCGAACCTTCTTCCGCCGACGCGGGCGAGCCGCTGGCGGATCATCTTTCGATGCTCGCAAGATGGTTTTACTCGAAGCCGCGCGCGGGAGAGATTTTCTACAAGGAGAAAGACTGGCCGCTTCGACGGATGGTCCGCGCGTGCGCGCGACTGCTGGAACAGCGGCCGCCTGCCCCCGGGCGCCCGCCGGAGGGCTCGAAAAACAAAAATTGATGGGAATTATTTGCGCGGAAGAGCGACCCAACAAACGCTGCTATACTGCCGCGACCCGCGAGGATCTCTTCATGATGAGCCGGCACGCCACTCCTGATGGAACGCAGCGCTACGCCCAGCGATTTGCCGGGCGAACGCACGAAACACATTTCCGATTGATTGCGGACTCCGCGGCGGCGCGCAATGAGCGCTTGCAGAAATCGGGACAGCTCGCGGTTTCCACGCTCGGCATCGGGACGTATCTCGGCAATCCCGATGACGCGACCGACCGCGCGTACACCGAAGCGGCGGTCATGGCGGTCGAATCCGGATTCAATGTGGTGGATTCGGCTATCAACTACCGCCTGCAACGAAGCGAGCGCAGCATCGGGGCGGCGCTTGCCGAGCTGGCGGGGCGCGGCATCGCGCGCGATGAGATTCTGCTCTGCACCAAGGCGGGCTTCTTGACGCCCGATGGCGCGATGCCCGCGGACCCCGGCGCATACTTCCAGAGCGAATTCATTGCGCGCGGGATTCTGAAAGCCGAAGAGATTGCCTCGGGCTGCCACGCCATGGCGCCGCGCTACCTGGCGGACCAGCTCGAGCGGAGCCTGCGCAACCTCGGCGTCGAGTGCGTGGACGTTTTTTATCTGCACAACCCGGAAACGCAGCTCGCGGAGATTTCGCGCGGCGATTTTCTCGCGCGCGTGGGCGCGGCGTTCATGTGGGCGGAATCGATGGTCTCCGCTGGGAAGATTTGCGCTTATGGAATGGCGACATGGAATGGCTTCCGCGTGCCGCCGGAATCCGCGGAGCACATTTCGCTCGCCGCGGTCGAGGCCCTTGCGCGCGAGATTGCGGGCGACGCGCACCACTTCCGATTCGTGCAATTGCCCGTGAACCTGGCGATGACGGAAGCGCTGACGCTCCCGAATCAGGAGCTCGACGAAAAGCCGGTCACGATGGTGGAAGCGGCGGGAGCCATGGGCATTCATCTCGTCGGGAGCGCGGCATTGCTGCAAGGGCGCATGGCGCGGCGCTTGCCGGAATTCGTCGCGCGAGCCATTGGATTGGAAAATGATGCGGAGCGCGCGCTGCAATTCGCGCGGTCGGTGCCGGGAATGGCCTCGGCGCTCGTTGGAATGAGCCACGCGGAGCATGTCCGGGCGAACGCGCGTCTATTTTCAGTGCCGCTGCTCGATGCCGAACAATTCGCGCGGCTATTCTCCCGCGGCGAAGGCGCGTGACGCCGCGCGGCCGGGCGTCTATTTTTGCGCCAAATCGGGATGCCGCGCGGTGAGCCAGGAAGCGAGCGCTGCGTCCACCTCTTCCAAATGGCCCGCGAAGAAATGATCCGCGCCCGGCACGACGACGATGCGCGTCTCGCGGCGCGTTCTTTCCGGAAATGAATTCACCAGCGCTTCGAGATTCGCGGGAGCGC
Source organism: uncultured Acidobacteriota bacterium (assembly GCA_963838945.1). Taxonomy (GTDB): domain Bacteria; phylum Acidobacteriota; class Terriglobia; order Acidiferrales; family UBA7541; genus DASTCZ01. The sequence goes on from CAWITC010000001.1 coordinate 336,016, forward strand.
CGTGCTGGTCCTTTTCACCCTGGATAAAGAGCATCGGTTTGGCGCAGGCACCCAGATATGAAAAATCGAACTCGCCGACGGGCGCTCCCAAGCCAGCCACCTCGATCACCCTCGCATCGCCGCATCCCACGCGAAGTCCCACCCAGCAGCCAAAACTGAATCCTGCGACAACCAGAGGGACGCGCGGAAATTCACCGGCGAGGAAATCCAGCGCTGCGCGGACGTCATCCTGTTCGCCCCTTCCCCGATCGTGTTTGCCTTCGCTCAAACCCGCGCCGCGAAAATTGAAGCGCAGCGAGGGAACTCTCAAACGGTCCAGCGTGCGCGCGACCTGGAAGACAACTTTGTTGTGCATTGTGCCGCCAAAGAGCGGATGCGGATGGCAAACGACCGCCGCAATAGGCGGATCGCCCCGCGCGGGGGACCAGAGCAGGGCTTCGAGGCGTCCTGCGGGGCCCGGGACGATGACGCTGCGATGCGCTTGGGTGTTTTTCACAATGAAACAGAAAGTGTAGCCCGTGCGAAGCGGTCAGGGAAGAAATTCCACGCCGACGCACAGCAACCGGGGCTTCGACGGATGGCTCGCAACCCGCACCACGAGGGCAGGGCGGGCGGCTCCAGAAAACCACACACTGCAGGGCAACGCGAGCGTCGCGTAATCCGCCCGTTCGTAAACGCGTAGCGTGCAGAACTGCAGCCCGCCGCTGGAAATGTCCATGGTCATAGCGTCGTCGGGCCAGGATTGGTCCGCGCTGCGGACGCGAACCAGCAGTGCCAGCCGATTGCGCGCGTGGCGCCGGCGATCCGCGCGGCCGGAATAATCGCGCGCCGGCGCGTTCCGAGACGCGTCGGAATCGCCGGCCGGATTTGCATGCTTGTTGCTATTGGCAAGCGCGATTCCCGCGAAGTAGCCGCCCGATGGCGTGGTCTTCGCCCGCGCGACACGCGCCGGAGTCTCGGGTTCCACGGCGGAAGCAGGGTCAAATGGAAATGTTGCCCAGACGAGCGTACCCTCCGCGCGGGGTTCGCGGCTCTGGACCAGGAGGCCGCCGCGGCCCGCATCGAGCGTTTCCGCGGTTTCGGTTTCGAGACCGAGTGGCCCGAGCCAGCGAAGCCGTACAGGAAGGGACAACATTGCGCGCGGGTGGCGGCGCCGCTCCGCCACGTAGCGTTGGGATCGAGACAGCCGATCGGTAGTAGCGTCTATGCGCGGCACGGAGAGCCTGAACGGTTCCATTTTACTCCGTCACGGGCCGGCCCCGGCCCCGCTTTCTGATTGCGGTTTCGTAACTTCGATGCTAGTTTGGGGCCAGTCGAACTCACCTTTCCCAGGGGGCAAAGTGGAAACGACTCCCGAACGCCGGGCTTCCAGACGATTTACGATGGCGCTGCCCGTCAGCATTCGCGAAACCGGCGAGGGACTTCCCGACCGGCAGGGTGAGACGCGCGACGTCAGCTTCCGCGGACTCTATTTTCTATCCGGTTCAAATTTCGAAGTCGGCTCAAAGATTGAGTTTGTCCTGACGCTCCCGAAAGAGATCACGCTCGCCACGGACGTGCAAATTCGCTGCACCGGGCTTGTGGTGCGTGTGGAACCGCAGACCGAGCGGGCCGGAATCGCCGCCCGCATCGAGAAATACGAATTCCTGCCGCAGAACTGATCGCGCGCCGGCCGGCTTCCCTGCTTCGCTGAATGATTGGCGGGATCGCAGTACAATGCCCGTAACGGCTGCGCTCGGCTCGCGCGGGTTGCTCCCCCGGGCTGGGAGAGAGAGAGGTTCCCATGGACCGATTTGATCCGAAGGCCGCACTGGAAGAACTTTCGGAAGACGCCTTGCTGCCGCATCCTGTGCGCATGCGGGACATGATGCTGCGCGTGCGGGTGGCGCCGGATGAAGCAACCGAGATCAACCGCGAATTTCAAAGCTACCTGACTCACTATGGCGAAACGCAGCGGATCGCCCGCGGCATTCTGGAAAAACTCGCCGCGGGCCAGCCCAAGAATGCCTGACGGGCGGATTTCGCGCCGCGGCGCCCGCCGCGCTACAATTGCAGTTTCATGCCACGCTTGACCCTTCTGATTGACGCGGACGATACGCTCTGGGAAAACAACGTCTTCTTCGAGCAGACGATTGAAGAATTCCTCACGCTCGCGGAACCCCTTGGCTATTCGCGGGATTACGCGCGGCGCATCGTGAACGAAACCGAGCGCCGCAATATCCGCCAACATGGCTACGGCGTCCAGAGCTTTGGCCGGTCTCTGGAAGAAACCTACATGAAGCTCGCGGGACAGATGGCGCAGCGGCGAACGGTCGAGCAGATTCAGGGACTCGTCGCGGAGCTCGAAAAAGTCCCGCCGAAGTTGATGGAAGGCGTGCCGGAAACGCTTGCCTATCTGGCCGGACGCCACCGGCTGATTCTCTTCACGAAAGGGCAAGCGGCGGAGCAGGCGGGGAAAGTCGAGCGCTCGGGCCTGCAGAAATTCTTTGCCGCGATTGAGATAGTCAATGAAAAGGATGCGCCCACCTACGCGGGGCTTGTGGATACGCACAAAATCGTAAAGTCGCACGGGTGGATGGTGGGCAATAGCCCGCACAGCGACATCAACCCCGCGCTGCAAGCCGGGCTGAACGCCGTCTTCATTCCGCACCCCAATACGTGGGCGATCGAACATGAAGAGTTGCAGTCAGGGACGGGCCGGCTGCTGGTGCTCTCACAATTCCGCCAGCTTCGCGATCATTTCTGATGAACCTGGTCTAATGATTCTGGTATGGACCAAATTGGCGCGCATCGTGAATCGCGCGAGACATTTTGGTCCTATTCATTTGGCGCTCGATTAATGAACATGAAACGCGGGAGGGCGCAGACTTGATCGCGCTGCGAATGAAAACATGAAAACAGAACAAGCAATGGCAACCGACTGGCGCGCGGAATGGTTTGAATTTGAAGACGTCGCGTACTTGAACGCCGCGGGGCAAGGCCCGTTACCCCGCCTCGCGATCCGCGCCGCGCAGAATTCGCTCGAGTGGAAGAAGTACCCGCACAAGATGCCCGATGACGCTTACTTCGGCCTTCCCGGACGCGTGCGCGCGCTGCTCGGACAAATGATCGGCGCGCAGCCCGAGGAGATCGCGCTCACCACCGGCGCCAGCACGGGGATGGCAGCCGTCGCGCATGGATTGAAATGGAAGCCCGATGATGAGGTGCTGATCGCGCGAGGCGAATTCCCCGCGCACTTTGCCACCTGGATACCGATGCAGGAGGCGGGCAAGCTGAAAGTTCGCATCGTCCAGCCGCGCGAGCGCTTCCTCACCGCCGGCGACCTGATCGCCGCAATCACGCCGCACACGCGGCTCATCTCCACGAGCCTCGTTCGCTTTGATGACGGCGCGCTTTGTGACGCGCCAAAGCTCGCGGCGGCCGCGCATGCCGCGGGCGCTCTTTTGCTTCTGGATGCCGCGCAGTCTGTAGGCGCGATGCCGATGCGCGTCGCTGATCTCGGCGCGGATTATCTCGTGGCCTCCGGTTACAAATGGCTCCTGGGCCCCTATGGCACCGGCTTTTTCTGGGCGCGCAGCGATCGCATCGCGGAAATGCAGCCCGACGCCGGATACTGGGGCGCGCTGGAAAGCGCGTCGGACTTCACGCGTCTCTCGACGGGTGAAGCGAAGTTCAAACGAGGCGCGAGCCGCTGGGACATGCCGGAAACATCCAACCTTTTCAATCTCGCGCCATTGGAGGCGTCGCTCGAATTCCTCTTGCGCGTGGGTGTGGGCGCGGTCTGGGAACACTGCCGCGCGTTTGCCGCGCAAATCATCGAACGGCTGCCGCTCGATCGCTGCGTGCTTGCGAGTCCCGCCGAGGCGAGCGCGCGCGGACAGTATATTTGTGTCGCGGCGCGCAAGAGCGAGAACACGCCGCAGCTCTTCAAGAAGCTGACAGAAGCAGGCGTGATCGTCAGCCTGCGCGAGGGCGCTCTGCGCATCGCGCCGCACCTTTACAATACGGATCGCGACGTGGATCGCCTCATCCGCGCGCTGACGGTCTGACCATCACAGGAGATTTCGCAAATGCCCGAGCCGGCCTCCGCGCCACAAGCCGTCCCCTACAAACGCGTCGCCGTGATGGGCACGGGCGCGGTCGGCGGCTACTTCGGCGGAATGCTCGCCCGCGCAGGCACAAACGTGACGTTCATCGCGCGGCCCGCGACCGCGGAAGCGATTTCTCGCCGCGGCCTCTTCATCGATAGCCCCCATTTTCAGGAAACAATTCATGCCGAGGCGTCCACCGACCCATCCGCTGTTGCGAACGCCGAGTTGGTGTTGTTTTGCGTGAAGACGATCGACACGGAATCGGTCGCCAGGACTCTTTTGCCGCACCTCGCGCCCGGCGCGGTCGTCCTCAGTTTGCAAAATGGCGTGGACAACGCGGAGCAACTGGAAGCGGCGGGAATCCATGCGCTTCCGGCGGTGGTCTATGTCGCGGCTTCGGTGCCGGAGCCGGGGCGCATCAAGCATTCCGAGCGCGGCGACCTTGCGATCGGTGGCCCGGAGAATCGCCGCGCCAATTTGGAGCGAATTGCCGCGACATTTGAGAGGGCGGGCGTTGCCTGCAAGATTTCACAGAACATTCAAGTTGATTTGTGGAGCAAGTTCGTCTTCAACTGCGCGCTCAATGCACCGAGCGCGATCGCTCAAGTGGGTTATGGCGCCGTGGCGCAGAATGATTGGAGCCGCGAGACGATTCTTGCCGCCGCGCGAGAGACCATCGCCGTCGCACGAGCGCTGGGCATTGATCTTCCCGAAAAAGATATCCTCGACCGGCTCGTTCAATTTGCATTCAAGATGGGGCCGGTCACGTCGTCGACGGCGCAAGACATCGCGCGCGGCAAGCGCACGGAAATCGATTCGCTGAACGGCTACGTCGTGCGCCGCGGCGCCGCCCTCGACGTTCCCACGCCGGTCAATCACACGCTGACCGCCCTCTTGAAGCTCATCGAAGAGAAGTTCTGAGGCGTGCGGGGAATCTTGCTACTTCTGCATGCGGATCGCGCGCGGCGGCTCGATGCGCACTATGGCGTCGCGCGACGGTTTCGTTTGCGCTGAGCGCACCACGGGCGCCAGCTCATTCTGCACGAACCGCATAAACTGCTCCATCTGCCGCTGCATCCCGTGCATCTTATCCCGCATGTTGAGGATGATCTCGACGCCCGCAAGGTTGACTCCCATTTCGCGCGCCAGGTTCAGGATCACTTCCAGCCGTTCGAGGTCCATGTCCGTATAAAGCCGCGTGTTCCCCTGCGATCGCGACGGCTTCAGCAATCCGACGCGCTCGTAAAGCCGCAGCGTCTGCGGATGGATTTTGTAGAGCGTGGCGACGGCGCTGATCATGTACCCCGCGCGCGCTTTTTTCTTGGTTTTGGCGGCCATCGCAATTCTTCCTTACACGCCCGCCCGTGAAAACAGGTCGCGCCGCGGGTCTTCCGGCGTGAGCTCGGTCAACTCTTTGAGCAATTTGCGCACGCGCTCGTCCACCGCGTCCGGCACGACCACTTGCAGTTCGACGTATTGGTCTCCGCGCTTGCCCGGCGTGCGCACGCTCGGGACGCCTTTTTCGCGCAGCCGAAGCGCGCGCCCGCTCGACGAGGCCGGCGGCACGCGCAGCATCGCGCGGCCGTCAATCGTCGGCACTTCAATTTTCGCGCCGAGCGCGGCTTCGCTCACTGTAATCGGCACGCGAGTGTAAATATCATCGCCGCGCCGCTCGAAATATGGATGCGGCTGCACGTCGATGACGATGTAGAGGTCGCCCGGCGGCGTGCCGAGCGTGCCCGCATTGCCCTTCCCCGCCACGCGAACGCGCGAGCCGGTATTCACACCCGCGGGAATGCGGATGTCGAGTGTTTCCGTGCGCCGCACGCGCCCTTCCCCGCCGCAGTTGCGGCAGACCGTCCTCAAGTGCCCCGTGCCGCCGCAGCGCGGGCAGCTCATATTGAATCGCATGTTGCCGCTCATGCGCGTCGTCTGCCCGGTGCCGCCGCATTCGGGACACACCTGCTGCGAACTCCCTTCCGCTCCTGTTCCATGGCATTTCGGACAGCTATCCAGGCGCGTAAACGTAATTTTTTTCACTGCCCCGCGCACGGCATCCCAGAAGCCGATTTCAACGCGATACTCGAGGTCGCTGCCCGGTTCGCGTATCGGCCCCGCGGCCTCCGCCCCGCCGCCGCGGAAATACTGGCTGAACAGGTCGCGAAAACTCGTGCCGCCCGAGCCGCCAAAGTCGAATCCGCCGAAATCAAATTGCTCGTTGGGGTCGGGACCCGGAGCGCCGCCTGCGCCCGGACCGCCTTCGGCATAGAAGCCAAACTGGTCGTACATCTGGCGTTTCTTCGTATCGGAAAGGACGTCGTAGGCTTCCTGCACCTGCTTGAATTTTTCTTCCGATGATTTATCGCCGGGATTCAGGTCGGGGTGATATTTGCGCGCGAGCTTGCGGTAGGACTGCCGGATTTCCTTGAGCGTCGACTTGCGCGGCACGCCCAGCAGTTCGTAGTAATCCTGTTTGGTTGTGGTTGCCATTTTGTGAATTCCGCGCGCGATTCAGGGCCGCGCGCCGCGTTGCGCGTCTAGAGCTTCGCCCACCGGGCGTTTAATTCGTTCAGCTCTTCCTGCTCGTGAGCCAGCTCTTCCCGCTTGTGCCGGCGTTCCTCATCCAACCTTCCGCTCATCGCGGATTCTTTCTGGTTCGCGCGGTCAATCCACTTGTCAATCCAAACCAGGCGCGCCTGGACGCCTGCGCTATCGGTGCGAAATTTCAGGACGGCTCCGCTGATTTCCACTGCTCGGGGAAGAAAATCCGGCGGCGGGGCCTGCTGCGTGTCGTAAAACAGCCGCTTCCAATCGGCGCTCGGCGATTCGCTGATCGCTACGTGCACCATGTAAAAGTCTTCACGCAGTTTTTGCACCGCCACCGGCGGTCCCGTGCGCTTCACGCCTGCGAAAGTGGCCAACGCGCGCTCCTCGTTTTCGGGGCTGGGTTGTTAGTTCGGCTTCTTTGACTCATCCACGTCGACGAACTCGGCGTCAATCACGTCGCCCTGCCCGGGTTTCGCGCCGCCCTTATCCTCCGGAGACGCGCCGTCTCCTGCCGGCCCTGCAGGCTCGGCCTGCGCCTGGCCTGCCGTGGCTTTATACATCGCTTCGGCAATCCGGTGAGTCGCCTGCTCGACTTGCTGGCTCGCCGCGTTGATCGCGTCAACGTTACCGTCGGCCATCGCTTTGCGCGCCGCCTCGATGGCTTCCTCGGCGGCCTTCGCATCCGCGTCGCTGACTTTGTCGCGGTTTTCCTTGAGCAGTTTTTCCGCTTGATAGACGCGGTTGTCGCACAGGTTGCGCGCCTCGATTTCCACGAGACGCTTCTTGTCCTCATCCGCGTGCGATTCGGCGTCGTGCCGCATCCGCTCGGCCTCTTCCTTGCTGAGTCCGGTCGAAGCCGTGATGGTGATCTTCTGCTCCTTCTTCGTCGCCATGTCTTTCGCGGAAACGTTCAAGATGCCGTTTGCATCGATATCAAACGTGACTTCGACTTGAGGCATCCCGCGGGGAGCTGGTGGAATTCCGATCAGGTGGAACTTGCCGAGCGTGCGGTTATCCCGCGCGAGCGGCCGTTCACCCTGCAGCACGTGAATTTCCACGGAAGTCTGGTTGTCCGCCGCCGTCGAAAACGTCTCTGACTTGCGCGTCGGAATCGTCGTGTTGCGTGTGATGAGCGTCGTCATTACGCCGCCGTAGGTTTCCACCCCGAGCGATAGAGGCGTCACGTCGAGCAGGAGAATGTCCTTCACTTCTCCGCCCAGCACGCCGCCCTGAATGGCGGCGCCGACCGCGACAACTTCGTCCGGGTTCACGCCCTTGTGCGGCTCCTTGCCCCCGAACAGACCCTTCACGATGTCCACAACGCGCGGAGTGCGCGTCTGGCCGCCCACCAGCACGACTTCATCAATCTTGTCGGGACCCATCCCGGCATCTGAGAGCGCCTGTTTCACGGGGCCGACTGTCCGCTGGAGCAAATCCTCCATCAGTTGTTCGAGCTTCGCGCGCGTGAGCTTCAGCAGCAAGTGCTTCGGCCCGGAGGCGTCCGCGGTGATGAATGGGAGATTGATTTCCGTCTCGAGCACTTGCGAGAGCTCGATCTTGGCCTTCTCTGCCGCTTCCTTCAGCCGCTGAAGGGCCATGCGGTCCTTGCTCAGGTCAATGCCGCTTTCCTTCTTGAATTCAGCGATGATCCACTCGGCTACGCGCTGGTCAATGTCGTCGCCGCCGAGGTGCGTGTCGCCGGCGGTCGCTTTGACTTCGACAACGCCCTCGCCAACTTCGAGAATGGAAATGTCGAAAGTGCCGCCGCCCAAGTCGTATACGGCGATGGTCTCGTCCTTTTTCTTGTCGAGCCCGTAGGCGAGCGCCGCCGCGGTCGGCTCATTGATAATGCGCACAACTTCGAGCCCGGCGATTTCCCCGGCCTGTTTCGTGGCTTGGCGCTGCGCGTCATTAAAATACGCCGGGACCGTGATCACGGCCTTGGCGACCTTTTCGCCCAGAAAATCTTCGGCCGAGGTCTTCAGCTTCTGGAGAATCATCGCCGAGATTTCCGGCGGACTGTATTGCTTGCCGAGAATGTCTACGCGCGCGTCATCGTGCGGCCCGCGCACAACCTTGTAAGGCACGCGCTTGGCCTCCTCGCTGACTTCGTCGTACCGCCGGCCCATGAACCGCTTAATGGAATAAACGGTGTTCTCCGGGTTTGTTACCGACTGGCGCTTTGCCACCTGGCCCACAAGACGTTCCCCGGATTTCGTGATGCCCACAACGGAGGGCGTCGTCCTTCCGCCTTCCTGATTGGGGATCACCACTGGCTCGCCCCCTTGCATAACGGCGACAACCGAGTTCGTTGTTCCCAGATCAATCCCTATAATCTTGCTCATTGCTAATATTCCTCCCCAACGGTTTCAATACCTGTTTTCAAATCCAAGTAATACCAACCGAACTGCATTATAATACCTGAGTGTAGTATTGTCAAGTATTTGATGCGTCCAATTATCTCCTCTATTTTCAATGACTTGAAGAGAATGAGACGCCGACTTGGATTCGCCGGAAGGGTCGCCCCAAGCATAAGTAGAATCTCGACCTGGCGAACAGCCGAATCCATTAATTCAGTTTGACCGGCAAGAGACCTCTATGATTCTTCAAAGCCCACGCCCTACCAAAGACCTGCATCCAAAAGTCTTAGTGATGGATTTGCCGGTGGGAGCCTACTCAGATTGCCGCATCGCACCGCGAATCAGGTAAGATAATCCAGGGTCAGTCGAGGCAACTGCAGGACGTGGGAGGAATCCGTGGCTCGGAAATCATCAGTGCGATTTGCATCGTTCGTGGCCGTATTTGCCGGGCTGCTGCTCTATTCGGCCGGATTGCTATCCGCTCAACACAACCCGGCTCAGACGCACGCGAAGAGCGCGCCGATTGATTTCCACGCGGCGAAAACGATGGGCTCGAAATCGGCTCCCATCACGCTCGAAGTGTTCAGCGACTTTCAATGCCCTTCCTGCCGCGCGTTCTACCTCACCGCGACCACCCAGGTGATTAAAGACTACGTTTCAACCGGAAAGGTCTATCTCGTACATCACGACTTCCCCCTCCCCATGCACGCGCATTCGATGGAAGCCGCCAGGTGGGCGAACGCCGCCGCGGGAATCGGAAAATTCCAGGAAGTTGAGACGGCCCTATATTCGACCCAGGATGCCTGGGAGGCGAACGGAAGGATCGAGGACGCCGTGGCATCCGTTCTGAGCCCCGAGGATCTAAGACGCGTGCAGGCACTGATGGCCAAGCCTGAGGTCCAGGCGGCGATCGACGAGGACGTGGATTTAGCGAAACAGAAAAGTCTCAGTTGGACGCCGAGCATTTTCGTCACTTACAAAGGCCAGTCGACTCTGCTGCCGAGGGAGGGCGTGTCCTACGGAATTCTCAAGCAATATTTCGATTATCTCCTGAGCCACTAAAATGGCGGATGCCGCTGCGCTTACTGCCCAACCTTCGCGCGTAAATTGGCCGCGCTGGCTTCTTCTTGCCGGCCGCGTGGTTCTCGGCGCCGTGTTTGTGTACGCTGCCTACACCAAGCTGCGCGAGCCCTGGATGCTCTTCGCCTTCGCGGTGAATTCCTACAAAGTCCTGCCGGAATGGGCGGTCACCATGGTGGCGCGCAGCTTGCCGTGGTTTGAGCTTGCGCTCGGACTTTTGCTCCTCCTGGGATGGAGGCTTCGCTGGTCCGCATCCGCGGCTGCGGGCCTGCTGACATTCTTCTTCTCTCTCATGCTCTACACCTTTGTTAAGAATCCGCGCTCGGAGGCGATTAGCTGCGGCTGCTTTGGCTTCGGCGAAAAACTGGGGCCGTTCACGCTCGCGCGCGACGCTTCCCTGCTGGCTCTCGCGCTTGCGCTTGCGATTGGCGCGTTCCTCGCTGCGCGGCGGTTTGAGTAACCGGCCTGTAATATGCCGTTTCCGCTTGCTGTGTTTCGGAATAGAATAGCGCCTGCGATGAGAATGTTGATCTTTCTTTCCTTGATCTTGGCTGCTGGGGCGGCGGCGCTCTCCCCGCAGAAGTCCGCGGACGATACCGCGCGAGGCGCGCAAGAGGACGACGTCCGCGAAGCCGTATTCCGATATCAGTTCAAAAATATCGGCCTTAACGCTACATACCATTTCATTGCCGTCGACGATAAAAATCCCTCGGATGCTTTCCTAAAACGATTTAAGGATGATGATCCGCCCGTCCGCCCAATCTCTGAATCGCACGTTGAGAAAAAACCAATCCGCACGGTTGTTAGCAAGAAAGACGGCCAGAGTGGGATTATTTTTAATGTGGGCCGGGTCAAGTGGGTTTCGGATGTGAAGTCCGACGTCGAGGGCAGTTACGAATGCGGCGACAACTGCGAGGGTGCTTCCGGAACCTACCATGCCGTCAAACAGGACGGCCACTGGACAGTCGAATCCTTCGACGCCTCTAAAAAGTCATCCTCCTGATTCGTCTTTTCGCGGCCATACCCCCCGAGTTTTTAACCCACACGGTGTTTCAATCGTGCCACAACCGGAAGCCGCCACCTGACGGAATCCATGCGTATCGGAAATCAATTTACATTTGCTAACCCATTCACCTCCAACGACTTCCCACTGATTTGTAGCGCTCAAGAACTTTCGTTTTGCATTGGCCCGCGTCTTGCCATACACATCCTGCCGGAGTGGTGCGTCTTCCAGCGCCACGCCTCTCTCGCCTTGGCCAGGGAATGGCCGCGGATACGCTACAATTAGATGGCTCCGTGAAATGATTAAGCTTCCTCCCATCCAGCTCCGCCTGCGCGGACGAAAGATCATCGGCAGGGTCGCATTTGCGTTTCTATTGATCGTTTCCATTTTCCTGGGGGTTGCGGCTGGGCTCATTTTCGTCTATTCAAGCGATCTTCCGGCTGTCCGCGCTCTCGAGGACTACCATCCGAACGTCGTCACCGAGCTTTACGCCGATGACGGCACGGCCGTCGGCAGCTTCGCGCTGCAGCGCCGCATCCTCCTCACCTACGAGCAGATTCCGCCGGTCCTTCGCGACGCCGTCCTTTCCGCCGAAGACCAGCACTTTTTCGATCATTGGGGCGTGGACTTCCCGCGCGTTCTTCAAGCCGCCTGGCGCGACGTCACGCGCCCGCACAGCCGCCCCGAAGGCGCGAGCACGCTCACCATGCAACTTGCCGGTTCGCTTTTCCTCAACCGCTCCGACATCAGTGTGCACCGCAAGATCCAGGAGACGCTGCTCGCCATTCAAATCGAGCGCCACTACACCAAGCCTCAGATTTTTGCCATGTACTGCAATCAGATCTATCTCGGCCACGGCGAATATGGGATGGAAGCCGCCTCGGAATTCTATTTCGGCAAGCCCGTCGGCCAGCTTGCTCTTCCCGAAGCCGCCACGCTCGCGGCCATCATCCGCGGGCCAAGCTATTCACCCGTGCTTCACGCCGATAAAGCGCTCGCGCGCCGCAACATCGTCCTCGACCTTATGGCCAGGCAGGGAAAGATCACCGGCGCGCAATCGCAGGCCGCGCGACACCAGCCGCTCGCCCTCCATCTTCAATATCCGCGCAATGATCTCGCTCCCTACTTCTTCGAGGAGATCCGCAAATATCTCGAAAGCACTTACGGCACCGAAGCCGTGCATGCCCAGGGACTCCGCGTTTACACGACTCTCAACGTGGAGATGCAGCGCGCCGCAAATCAGGCTGTCCGCGACGGCCTCCACGCCTACGACCGGCGTCACGGCTGGCGCGGCCACCTCCCGAACATTTTCCGCAACCATCTCGGCACGCTCGCCAGTTACGACGACGATGACTGGCACCACGCCATCGAAAAAGGCGATTACGTCGCCGGCCTCGTCACCGCCGTGGACAACATCGCCGCCATCGTGAAGATCGGCCCCTACCGCGCCGCCGTCGGCTCGCAGGACTTCGCGTGGACCGGCCGCACTTCGCCCGCGCAGCTTTTTCAAGTCGGCGACATCGGCATCTTCCGCATCCGCGAAATCAACGGCAGCAATCTGAAGGTTGACGTCGAGCAGCATCCCGTCGCGCAGGCCGCGCTGGTCGCCATTGACAACGCCACCGGCGAAGTCAAAGCAATGGTCGGCGGATACAGTTTCGACGAATCGAAATTTAATCGCGCGACGCAAGCCGTCCGCCAGGCCGGCAGCTCATTCAAGATTTACGTTTACTCCGAAGCGCTCGCGCTCGGCTACAGTCCCTTTGACACCGTCCTCGACGAGCCTTTCACGACCATGAGCGGCGGCCAGGCCTACTCTCCGCACAATTACGACGGCAATTTTGAAGGCGTCATCACGCTCCGCCGCGCGCTCGACGGCTCGCGAAACGTTCCTGCCGTGAAAATCTCGGAGAAAATGGGCATCGAAAGAGTTGTGGAGATGGCCAAGCGCTTCGGCATCACCACGCCGCTGCCGCCCTATCTCCCGCTCGCGCTCGGCGCCGCGGACATGCGCCTCATCGAGCACACCTCCGCCTTCACCGTCTTCCCCAACGATGGCATCCGCATCGAGCCGCACCTCGTGCGCCGCGTCACCGCCTACGACGGCGCGCTCCTGGAAGAAGCGCGCCCTGCCGTGCACGATGTCGTCTCGCCCGAAATCGCGCGCATGATGACCTCCATGCTCGAAGACGTCGTCCAGCACGGCACCGGCGTCAAAGCCAAATCGCTCGACCGTCCCACCGCCGGGAAAACCGGCACAACCAACGATTTCACCGACGCCTGGTACATCGGATTCACGCCCACGCTCACCGCGGGCGTCTGGGTCGGCAACGATGACAAGGGAGTTTCACTCGGCAAAAAAGAAACGGGCGCGATGGCCGCGCTGCCCCTGTGGATTCAGTTTATGCGGGACGCCACTTCCGCCGCACCCGCGCAGGATTTTCAGAATGTCGTCATGCTCGATACGTTGGCCGCGACGCATCCCGTGCGAGTGGATACGCCCGACCTCGCGCCCACCGAGCCTTCCGAGCAGGGCCTTCCCACCGCTCCGGGCCCGATCGTTTCACCAGTCGCGCCTGTTGGGACCGGGGGACGCCGCGGCGATGGCGATCTCCCGAAGAAGGAGCCGCCGAAAACAACGCCGCAGGCACCGCCTCCGGCCTCGCGCGGTGGCCGTTCCGGCGATCCTCCGCATTAATCTGCGTGGCTCCAAGTGCCATCGCGGTTTTCCCGAATCCCGATTATTCGTTTCATTCAAACGGAACGGGTAGGGGCGGGGCTTGCCCCGCCCCCGTCAACCTGTCCATTTGGCGCAGTCTTGTTTTGTTCGGTATTTTGCGCAAGATTTCATCGGTTGCAATCGGGACGCAACCACGTATCTGTGCGCCGGTCCCGTCGCAAATCCCGAGTGCGATTCCATACGATGCCTTTCCCCCGTGCTGTGTAATAATTATTCGTGCCTCCCATGGAATCTCAGCGCTATCGCTTCGGAATCTTTGAATTTGAGAGCGCCTCCCGCCAGTTGTGGCGCGACGGCGTCCGCGTTTCCATGCAGGCGCAGCCCGCTCAGGTTCTGGGCTGTCTTATTCGGCGCGCGGGCAAGGTCGTTTCCCGCGAAGACTTGCGCCAGGCTGTGTGGAGCGGCGAAACATTTGTGGATTTCGACAGCGGCCTTAATTTTTGCATCTCCCAAATTCGAACGGCGCTCCGCGATAATTCCTCGCAACCGCTCTACATCCGCACGATTCCAAAAATTGGCTATCAATTCATTGCGCCGGTGGAACAACTTCCCGAACGCGCATCAGTATCCGCAGATCACCGGCCCATCTCTTCAGCGCGAAGCGCAGGCTCAAAATCCAGAATGCCCGCGTTTGCGCTTGGAATCGGCTTGTTCGCCGGTGCCGTCCTCGCAGCGGGTTACTGGTTCTGGTTTGTCCGTGCCTCAAAGCAAATTCCCGTCGTCGCCGTCCTGCAGTTTGACAACGAAACCGGCAATCCCGATCTGCTGCGTTTTTCCGACGGCCTCACCGACAACGTCGTCGACCAGTTGACCTCCCAGAGCCGCGGCCGTTACGCCGTCATCGGCAATGCCCAAATTTTGCGGCTCCCTCGCGAGCAGCGCGACCTCAACGCGATTGCCTCTTCTCTGCATGCAACGTACGTTGTGCTCGGTCAGGTGCAATCCGGCAATGGTCAGATCCGCATCCTGGCCCACCTGATTCACTTGCCCGAGCAAACCCACATCTGGGTGGACCGCATGGACCGCGCTCTGCCGGATCAGCTAACCGTCGAATCCGAGGCCGCGCAGAAAATCGCCGGCGATTTCTCAGTCCGCGTGGCCGCAGGCGAGACCCGCCCCTTCTCATCCGCGCGCGTAACTCACTGATTCCTCCGCACTTCCCGGTTAAGCTATATCTATGACGCCGAACCCCTGAATTCATTTGCATCGCGCAACAACTCGTGCCAGGTTCCGCTCGTACGCAACCACTGCCGCAAAGGGAGATCCAGATGTCCGAAAACTATTCGCGTCGCAATCTTCTGCAATTCGTGGGAGCTTTGTTTCCGCTGGCAGGAATCCGTCTGACTGCCGGGCTGCTGCCGTTTGAGAAGCTGGCGGCCGCACTCGAAGCGCCGCCCGTCGCCGACGTGTTTCCCACGCAGCCTCCCGAGCTCGCCCGCGAAATGGTGCTCGTCTCTCACTTTAACCTGAACCGCGTCAAGGAATTGGTCGGTGCGCGTCCTTCGCTCGCGCGCGCGGCATGGGATTGGGGATTCGGTGACTGGGAAGAAGCGCTCGGCGCCGCATCGCACATGGGCAATCGGGCCATCGCTGAATTCCTGATCGCGAATGGCGCGCGCCCATCTTTGTTCTCCGCCGCGATGTTCGGTCAGCTCGATGTCGTCAAATCATTCATCGCCGCGAATCCGGGCGCACAGCGCATTCGCGGACCGCACGGCATCAGCCTGCTCGCGCACGCAAAATCCGGCGGCGAAGCGGCGCGTCCTGTCTTCGACTATCTGCAATCCTTGGGAGACGCCGACGTGGATCCATTAATTCCGATCAGCGACGAAGATCTCGCCGCGGTCGCCGGAACCTACAATTTCGGTTCGGGGGCGACGCAGCAAATTGATTTGTTAATTGAAAAACGCCAGGGATTGATGGCCATGTACAGTCCGCTTACATGGACGCGCAAAGGCACGATGGGCCGCCCGCTTGTTCACCTCGGCAACCGCACGTTTTATCCGGCGGGCGCTCCGTCGGTTCGTATCAGCTTCACGGTGGATAAAGATAGCGTCGTGATGAACGTCAATGACCCCGATTTGGTCTTGACCGTGAAGCGGAGTAAATCAGCAAGCTGACCTTCACGCGCACCAAAGCGTCCGCCGCATGACGTTAAGGCGGACGCTCCGGAAATCTCTTGAGTCAAAAACGCCGCGCTAAAAACTAGTTCGTCTTCGGCGCCGGAGCATCATCCGGCCCGACGAAATTAATCACGAGCGGTCCAATTCCATTCACCTGGATGACCGTGTCGCCCTTGCACTGAGCGTAATGCCTCATTTGCGGAGGCGCGGAAACGAACGCACCCACAGGAAGCTCCTTCATCGCAGCCGGATCCCACTTGGATCCCATCCCCAGCAGAAGCGCGCCCTTGACCACCGTTACGTTTTCCGTTGCCGGGTGCCAGTGCGGCGCAATCTTGGTTCCATCTGTGCACGAAAGCCGAACTGTGTAGGACCGCCCAGCCGTCATCGGGTCGCCCTGCAGGATTGCAATCTTCAATGTTCCGCCCAGCTCAACCGATGGAGTCCCCACCATCGCTGCCGCGGGGATGTCCATCCAGGTCTCGGTTCCGGGCATGGTTGGCCCGCCGCCCGGCGCCCCTGCGCTTTTCTTCGCGGGCGGTGTCTGAGCCAGGCTCGAAACCGCCAGTATTGCACACACAAAGATCACCGCAATTCTTTGCTTCGTCATGATCTGTTCTCCTCCGGCCAATGATCCAGCTCACTGCCTGCATTGGATGAGAATTGCAGGCGTTATCCGCGCACACTAACACCAGTCTGCGCCCCGGTTCAATATCTGCCTTTCGGGAACTTGAGCGGCGGCGAGTTCCAGCTTCGCGCCGCTTCCAATAGGGCGCATTGCCCTCAGATGTCATCTGTGAAAGGCCAAATTTGACGCCCCACCCCATTTCCATTAGCCTTTCCTTTTTCTTGGTGGAGATGCGCGAGGCCGCGGGATTTATCAAACAATGCTGAAAAAACTCCTCGCCGATTCCCGGGAAAAACCATGAGCAGGAAACCCAAAATCGAAGTCGGTATCCTCGGCGCCACAGGCGTTGTCGGCCAGCACTTTCTCCAATTCCTGCAAGGGCATCCCTGGTTCCGGGTCGCCTGGCTCGGTGCCAGCCGCCGCTCGGCGGGCAAGAAATATTGCGACGCGGCTACCTGGCGGCTCGATGGAGCCCCCGATGGAGCGATTGACGAATCGGCCGCGAGAATGATCGTCAAGGAATGCAAGCCCGGGCGCGCGCCTCGACTTGTGTTTTCCGCGCTCGACTCCTCCGTTGCCGGGGAAATCGAGGCCGCATTTGCGCGGGCGGGTCATATCGTCGTTTCCAACGCGCGAAACCATCGCATGGAAGGCGATGTGCCCCTGCTCGTGCCGGAAATCAATCCCGGCCACTTGCGACTCTTGGACGCGCAAAAACGAAATCGCAAGTGGCGCGGCTGCGTGGTGACGAATCCCAATTGTTCAACGATTGTTCTCTCCATGGCGCTTGCTCCATTGATGCCGTTCGGCGTCACGCGCGCCATCGTGACGACGCTCCAGGCCATCTCCGGCGCCGGCTACCCCGGCGTTTCCGGCATGGACATCCACGGCAACGTGATTCCGTTTATTGCCGGCGAGGAAGAAAAAATCGAAAGCGAAACGCAAAAAATCCTCGGTGAGTTTGCCGGCGGCGCCGTCACCCCTTCGCCGCTCAAAGTCAGCGCGCATTGCAACCGCGTCCCGGTTCTGGATGGCCATACCATCACGGTTTCCGTCGAGCTATCATCCAAACCCGGCGAAGATGATCTGGCCGCCGCGTTTCGGCGTTTCAAAGGAGTACCCCAGCAGCGCAAGCTGCCGAGCGCGCCCGCTACCCCCATTGTCTTCATGACCGAAAACGATCGTCCGCAGCCGCGCCGGGACGCGGGCCGCGAGCGCGGCATGGCGATTTTCGTTGGCCGTCTGCGCCGGTGCCATGTGCTCGATTACAAGTTCGTCGCTCTCGGCCACAACACGATTCGTGGCGCGGCCGGCGCGTCCGTCCTGAACGCCGAACTCATGAAGTCTGAGGGGCTGCTCGACGAATGATCGCACGTGATTGATGGCAATTGCTGTATCGAGGCTCGGAGTCGGGCGGCAGCAGATCGTCGCAAAAAAACTATTTTTCTGGAACGCTATGATTCTAAAGGACTTAGACAGGGGCGCTTTGCACGAGGTCTGGAAGTGACTGAATCTAATGGAGTTAGACAGGGGCGGAATTGTGTAAGGTTTTGGCGACAGTATTGAAAACAAAGGACTTAGACAGGGGCGCGATGGGGCGCGATGTGCAAATCGCCGTAAGAGTTTGATTCCAAAGGGTTTAGACAGGGGCGCGGAAGGGGCGCGATTAGAGCTTTGTGCCCAAGTGCTTGGAAATAAAAGAGTTACCAGGGGCGCCGTTGCAGCTTTTTTCCTAGTGTATCGAGGCATGGCTCTCTCGCACCGCGTGCCGGGATTCGATGAATCGAATGCCGAAGGGCAGGTTGCAGACAAAGTTACCATATTGGATAATGATTGTCAATAGGTAATTAAGTTCGAATCAAGAAAAATAATCGGGAAGTCATTCGAATGGAATTGCGAAAAAACTGCTTGGGAAGAAAATACCCCACCCTCGCTCTTATCGAGGGCCACGCGGAAGGGCTTCAAGGCTGAGCCACCCGCGCGGGTATCGCGCGCGCACGTTTCTCGACCTCTCGCAAACCGACGCCATTTCCAAATGGAAGTGAGGGGAGAAGCGCTAGTTTTTCGACGGCCAGTGGATAATGACCTCGCTTTGATAGCCGGACTTAAGCGTGAGGTCGATCGGCTGTGTCTGTTTCGCGGCCAGGTCGAACTCCCGCATGGACTCCTGCATGTTGGTTGCGCGAACCAACACCCGGTGATGGCCAGGCGCGAGCTTCAAATCGAGAGGCGTTGGCCCTACGAATTTGCCGTCGATCCATGCATTGGCATGATCCGGCACAGTGCGCAGGGAAATCTGCGCCGCGTCCGGGCCGGAATGGCTCTGAAAAAACTGCCGGTTTGTATTCGCTATCGCTTCGGGGGTTACCGCAGAAACGGACGGGGAAGTCGATGTCGCGCCAGGGCCCGCAGTCGATGAGGTGCCCGGCAGTCCCAACTTAGGAATCGGCGGTTTCACTGACGCAGCAGCCCCGGCGGTAGTAGACGTCAGCGTTCCGACCTCGACTGCCGCCTGACCGTGAGTTGCGGCGGCTCCCAAGAGCGTGAAGACGATGATAACGGCACAATGGCGCAGGGTGGGCAAGGATGTCACAGCCTTCCGGATCGACGAGTCGGGGAATCTAATTGCAGGATAATTCGTCTCACAACGAATAGCAACGGATTTCTCCCACCGGCCATATGCGCAGAGTGTGGGCGCTGCCGATGTAAGGATCGTCGAAAGAAAGTTGGGCGGCGCGTGTGCAGCCACAAGCTAAATGCAATTCGTTCGCCGCGCCTATCTCAATCCAAGCACTCAACGTTCGACGAATGACTTTAGCCTGGACAGCGCCTGATCCCACTGCTCGGAGACGAGATCGAGGTATTTCCTGATTTCTTCAATCGCCTCCGGATCGAATTCAAATCGGTTCTCGCGGCCCGTACGGGCGCTGTGGACGATTCCGGCGCCCTCCAACACTCGAAGATGCTTGGTGATCGCCTGCCGGGTCAGCCTGGAGCCCCTTGTTAACTGAGAGATGGAACGCGGCTGGCCGGCGCAAAGCTTCGCAACCAGCAATAGTCGCGACCGGTCACCGAGCGCAGCAAAGACGGGCGCATAAGCATGGCGTCCGGCGATCCCGCGGCTACGGCTTTTGCGCGACATAGCTCTCAATGTTCTTCATTTGCGCTGTCCAGCCGCCGTCATTCATGCGGAATGCTTCGGCGCGGCGGCCGCTGGGGACTTTGTCGAAACCGGACTCGGTGAGCACAAGCAGCGTGCCGCCCGCGGTCTTCTCGAGCCGGAACTCGACGAGCGTGGGCGTCTCTTTCGAGTAATCTATTTTGGGATCGACGGAATAAGGGTGCCAAGTGAAGGAAAAGAGCCGTTCGGGCTCCATCTTCTGCACGACGGCCTCCCATTTGACGTGCTCGTAGCCCGGGTGCGTAATGTGGCCGCGCGAGACCTGGCCCACCGCGAACGGGCCATCGAGTTTCACGCGAAACCACTCGCCGAATTCACGGTGATCCGTCAGCGCGCGCCAGACGCGCGAAACCGGCGCTTTGAGTTCCATGCGCTTCTCAATGCGATCGTTCATTTCAGGCAACCTCCAGGTTGCAGATTAGCGCGGTCCGGCGCAAAGCGCAACCTTTTTGTTGCTCGTTTTGCGGCAGGACGCCCCGGGAGCGCGCAGAGAGATTCCTCGCCGCACCGCTCCCCGGAATGACGGCGTATGGGGGGGGCGCGGCGCCCCGCGAA
>CAWITC010000002.1:0-181647 GCA_963838945.1 uncultured Acidobacteriota bacterium
CGGCGGCGTGAGAGGGGCGGGGAAAGGCGCACAGGCTGAAGCCTGTGTTACTCGGGAGGGAGGAAGGGGGGAGGGGCTTTGATGGCTTTGGAAGGGAGGTCATCAAAGCCCCTCGTAGCTCGATTTGGGGTCGAGCTCTACGTCACCAATGCCGTCCATTCCAGTTGGATCGGCACTAACATGGGACAACAGACTTGCGACACGAAAGACACTGGAACCCGGATGATGGGTGCGAGCGGACCCACGCCAAGCGGCAGGCGTCGCAGCCATCGCGCGACAGCTTCGTGCACTCGAAACAGATCTCTTCCGCGGGCATCGGGAATTGGTTCAGGAATTCCGCGAATGGCATCTTCTTGTGACAACCGGCGCATTCGACCGTTTGCGTCATTGGACTTGCCTCGGGGGTCAGGGAAGAATCATGCTCCTCGCAAGAGTCACAGTTGTGCTCGCACATGGGCCCTCGGCAGGCAGTTTATTGGGGGCCGCAGGCGTGCTTCTGTGACCGTCGTTACGGGCATGTGTGACGCTGGATACGGCGGGGATGGCAATTCAAAGAGAGACTCGTCACCGGCTGGGCGGGTTCGGCTGACGCGATTGGGACGAAGGGGCTTAAAATAGTGTTTGCTTTTTCTTCGCCTATCGTGTTAGGCTGCCATTCCATGAACGGCATCGGGCAGGGCAAGACAAAGTTCGTGCTGGACAAGCGCCGGAAACAACTGTATGGTAATATGTACGAGTTAGGTAATTTCGTTCGGCGCCGAACTTTGCTAGGTTCCCGGTGATAGAATTCCAGAGCAAGGCGCCGATGCTGAAGAAAACCAATCTTGAGGTGAACGCCATGGCCGATGAAAAAGCAGCAAATCTGGCAACCGCGATTTCGCAAATCGAAAAGCAGTACGGGAAGGGCGCCATCATACGCCTGGGCAGCAGGGAAGTGCTGGTGCCGGTGAGCGTGATTCCCACCGGGTCGATCAGCCTGGACGCGGCGCTGGGCGTGGGCGGATTCCCGCGCGGGCGCGTGGTGGAAATTTTTGGGCCGGAATCGGGCGGGAAGACGACGATGTCACTGCACGTGATCGCCGAGGCGCAGAAGATGGGCGGGCAGGCGGCGTTCATTGACGCCGAGCACGCGCTGGACCCGATTTACGCGCGGAAGCTGGGCGTGGACGTGGACAACCTGCTCGTCTCGCAGCCGGATAACGGCGAGCAGGCGCTGGAAATCGCGGAGGCGCTGATCCGGTCGGGCGCGGTGGATGTGGTGGTGGTGGACTCGGTGGCGGCGCTGGTGCCCAAGGCCGAATTGGAAGGCGATATGGGCGAGCCGACGATGGGGTTGCAGGCGCGGCTGATGTCGCAGGCGCTGCGGAAGCTGACGGCGATTGTGTCGAAGTCGCGCACCTGCCTGATTTTCATCAACCAGATTCGCGAAAAAATCGGGGTGATGTTCGGCAATCCGGAGACGACTACCGGCGGGCGCGCGCTGAAGTTTTACGCGTCGATCCGGCTGGACATCCGGCGCATCCAGGCCATCAAGGATGGCGATAAAGTGGTGGGGTCGCGCACGCGCGGAAAAGTGGTGAAGAACAAGGTGGCGGCGCCGTTCCGCGAAGCCGAGTTTGACATTCTTTATGGGGAAGGGATTTCGCGCGAAGGCGACGTGATTGATTTGGGAGTCGAGCGTGGGCTGATCGAGAAGTCCGGCACGTGGATGAGCTACGGCGGGGAGCGCATCGGTCAGGGACGCGAAAACGCGCGGCTGTTCCTGAAGGAAAACGCGGCGGTGCTCGAGAAACTGGAAGCGGCGCTGCGCAAGGAGTTGGGGTTGGCGGCGGTGAATACGGCGTCTCCAGGATCCGGCGCGAACGGCGCGGTGATGCCGGAGAAAGCCGGGGAGAAGATGGGCGAGAAGCCAGCGCAAGGCGCGCACGCTCACGTCGCCGCAGCCGGCGCGGGAACCGGAGCAAAGACGCCGCCGCGGCCTTCGCGTTAGAGTGTCGGTCGGCTATTCAATTCGCAACAGAGTGGCTATTCGCAGCGCGCATACCGGTACACCTGATTTCCCGAATTTATTCCGCAAATCCGCGTGTACTTGAACCCTGTACCTTCGGGCAACTCGGGACAGGTGTAAGCTACTCAAAACAATACGGATTACCTATTGCGCCCAAACGGGGCTTCTAGGTAGACTGCAATGCCCGCGGAAGTCCGCGTGCACGTGGTAGGGTTGACAAACGGTTCGTTTGGGAAACGGTCAGACAATTCAAGTAATGGCAAGGCAAAGACAACCCGGTCGATTTGCGGCACTTCTGCTATCAGCGATGATGGTGAGCCAGCCCATGTTCGCCTCCGGTGGAGGGGCGGGGAGTCCCACGCCCGCGGCGCGCCCTGCGACGAAATCGAAGACCACGAGCCGCAAGTACACAGGCGTGCCAACGTTTGCCGATTCGACGAAAGACGATGTCACGCAATTCGACGATGCGGTTGTGCGCGAAGCAGCGGTGCGCGCGCTGGGACGGTACAACGGATCGGTCGTCGCGATTGATCCCACGACCGGGCGAATCCTGACCATCGTCAATCAGAAGCTGGCGTTTTCGGCGGGCTTCATTCCGTGCTCAACGATCAAGCCGACGATTGCGCTCGCGGCGCTGCAAGAGAGCGTAATCACGCGCGATTCGATGATTAGGGTGGCGCCGCGGCGGTACATGAATTTGACCGAGGCGATGGCGCACTCGAACAACACGTTTTTTGAGGAGCTGGGCCGCCGCATGGGATTCGAGACGGTCGAGAAATATGCGCACACGCTGGGGTTGGGCGAACTAGCGGGCATAGATATTCCGGAAGAACAGGCGGGAGTCCTGCCCGCGGCGCCGCCGGCAAGAGGCGGCGTGGCAAGGATGTCAAGCTTCGGCGAAGGAATCCAGATTACGCCGCTCGAGCTTGGCTCGCTTGTGGCCGCGCTTGCGAATGGCGGAACGATGTATTACCTGCAATATCCGCGCAGCGCGGAAGCGCAGCGCGAGTTCGCGCCGCGCGTGAAGCGCGAATTGAATATCGGGCCGTACCTTTCCGATCTGCGCGAAGGGATGACGGCCGCGGTGCTCTACGGCACGGCGCGGTCAAGCTATTCGGACCGTGAAGGCGAGCAGCCACTCGGAAAGACGGGGACCTGCAACGATTCCGCATCGAGGCTTGGCTGGTTTGTATCCTACGCGGATGAAGAGCACCCAAAGATCGCGCTGGTGGTGCTGGTGCGCGGAAGGTCGCGCACGGTGCAGGGGCCGTTCGCAGCGGAAATCGCGGGCAGGATCTACCGAACGCTCAAGGCACAGAATTTCTTCGCCGCGGAGGGCCCGCGGCCTTCGTCAACAACGCTTTCGTCAGTACGGGTTTCCCGCGAGAAGTAATCACCCGACGATTTTTTTTTCCGCCGACAATCATGCAAACGGGAACGCGCGCGCATTCCCGGATGTTTTGCCCAAGCAGAGAACAGATACACTTTCCCTCTCGACGAAATCGGAGCGATTGGATTCAGCGCGCGCGACGAGGCGCGTGAGTGCGCGCAGGCACGCGCTGCCAGTGGCGGACGTGGAAAGGCTCGAATTGCGACTGGTAGCACGCGTCGCACACCACTTCGGCGCCCTCGGCGTTGGGGCGCGATTCGAACATGTGGCCGCATTCCGTACACACCTGATGGATGCGATTGTCCGGACGGTTCGGCGGGAAGAAATGGACACCTTCCATAGGATTAGCCTCCCTATACGTTTCGGTGCCCGCTGCGGATGTACCTGGCTACGCCATCGCACTGAGCCGAACTGGCTCTGGCGGGGCGTTGGGCCGGGTACCGGTGAAGTGGATAATGCATTTTCCGCACCAAATCCAGGAGCAGGAAGTGCGGCAAAATCTGAGAGATAGCGGGACTCAAAAACTGCCAGGGAAGCAAAATTCCCGGATTTGCCACCGGGCACAACTTTGTTGCACATTTCCGTCCCGTTGATTGACTGGCCCACCCTCACAATTCGGGTTTTGACATGCGGCAAGATATTGGGCAAAAAGGAGTCGGTGAGTTAGGGTCTTTCCCCAAGCCTCCAGACGACCTACTCGGTCATCTGTTCGCCTTGGGGCAGTCGGGTTCTCGAAATGAGCCGCACGCTTCGCATCGCTGTCCATGTCGTGGTCGCCATTGCCGGCGCGGTGGTCCTGTACACCGTGCTGCAGGAACGCTATCAAGCCGATGCCGCCTTTGCGCGCGAAGTGCAAGAGGGGAAGGAACAGGCGCAGAAAATTGCGGCGCAAGTGGTGCTATTCAGCGGGGAGCACGTCACCCCTGGAACTACACTGGCGGATTCGCTGCGGCGCTTGGGGCTGGACCCGATGGCCGCGACAAGCGTGGCGGATTCGGCGCAGAAGGTTTTCGATTTGCACCGCTTTCACGCCGGAAATTTGCTGTGGGTCGGCCGCTCGGTGACCGGGGCGTTGCGCGCCGTGCGCTATCAGATTGATACCGACCGGATGCTGTATGTTGAGCACCGCGACGAAAAGTTTGAGGCGCGCATCGAGTCGATTCCTTCGCATACGGAAGTCACCGCGATCGCAGGAACCATTGAGAATTCACTCTTCAATGCAGTGACGGACATCGGAGAATCGCCGGAGCTGGCGATTCGGATGGCGGAGATTTTCGGGTGGGACCTGGACTTCTACACGGATCCGCGCGTGGGCGATACATTCCGGATTCTGGTTGAGAAGAAAACATACACAAACGGGCAGACGGCGGGCTACGGACGGATACTCGCCGCGGAGTACGTGAACGCGAGGCATCCGTATCAGGCCGTACTGTTCCACGACGCGACGGGCGCGCCAGCCTATTACAAACCCGATGGCGGTGCGTTACAAAAGGCGTTTTTGCGCTCACCGCTGAAGTTCGCGGCGCCCGTGACGTCGCACTTCAGCATGTCGCGTTTCCATCCCATTCTGAAAACCTACCGCCCGCATCTTGGCGTTGATTACGGCGCGCCGATTGGGACGCCGGTGCAAACGATCGGAAATGGACGAGTGATCTTCGCGGCGTTTTCGGGCGGCTCCGGCAATCTGGTGAAAATTCAGCACTCGAATGGCTACGAAACGCAGTACATGCATCTCTCACGAATTCTGGTGCATGTGGGCGAGCACGTGGAAGCAGGGCAGAGAATTGGGTTGGTGGGAAAAACGGGCCTGGCGACCGGCCCGCACCTGGATTTCCGTTTTCTTCAGAACGGGTCTTACCGTAATTTTGAGACGCTGCGCCTTCCGCCGGCCGAGCCGGTTTCACGCAACGACATGACCGAGTTTGCAGCGGCGCGCGACCGCTGGATTCCGTTGCTCGACAACAGTGTTGCGCTTGAAGCGCGCGCGCATTAGAATCCCGCCCGCAGCGGGCCAGAGGTCCTGGCCACCAATTTTCAAATGCAGGAATTTAGCATGACGCGCAGATTTGTGCGCAGACAATTGCTTGATGGCGAGGGAAAACAATGAAGAAGTTTGCGAAGATTCTGGGCTGGGCGTTGCTCGTGATCGTCGTGCTAGCGGCGGTGGGCATCACGTTTACTATCGGCTGGCGGCCATTCCTCGGGCCGCGAGCGAGGACGACCACGGCACGCACGTTTGACCGCACACCCGAGCGGCTGGCGAGAGGGAAATACATTGCGGAAAGTTTGAGCGGCTGTATGGAATGCCACACGCCGCATGACTGGAGTTCGCGCGGATCCGCAATGGCTGGCGGAAATCTGGGCGCGGGAGAGGAGATTCCGCAGAAGGATTTGCCGGGAAAGATTATTGCGCCAAATATTACACCCGACACGGAGACCGGCGCGGGAACGTGGACGGACGATCAACTTGCACGCGCGATTCGGGAAGGTGTGGGACACGACGGACGCGCACTCTTCAACATGATGCCCTATGAGCGTTACCGCACGATGTCGGATGAGGATTTGGCTTCTGTAATTGTGTATTTGCGCGCGCTCCCGCCGGTGCGAAACGTGGTGCCCAAGACGGAAATGATTTTTCCGGTGAAGTATCTCATCCGGAATGTGCCGCAGCCCGTGACGGAGCCCGTTCCGACGCCGGATCTTTCCACTCCGGTGAAACGCGGGGCGTACATGTCAACGATGGCGGCCTGCTCGGATTGCCATACGCCGATGGACGAACATGGACAACAACTGCCGGGGATGGATTGGGCCGGCGGATTCATCCTGGAAGGCCCGTGGGGACGCGTGGCGAGCGCGAATATTACAAGCGATCCCTCTGGAATTCCTTACTACGACGAGAAGATGTTCATTGACACGATCCGCACGGGGTCAGTCCGCGCGCGCGTGTTGAATCCCATTATGCCGTTTGCGCTTTACAGCGGGATGACGGACCAGGATTTGGCTTCAATCTTTGCTTTCGTGCACCAATTGCCGCCCGTGAAGCACCGTGTGGACAACACCATGCCGCCAACATACTGCAAGGTCTGCAAGCAGACGCACGGCGGCGGCAACCAGAACTGATTTCTATTGCCACTCATAGTGCTTGCGCGGGATGGCCCGCCTGCCATATAAGTCCAATTGCATTTAAATACCGCAAACGCGGAGAGAATGACGATGAATACGGTTCGCAGATTTTTATCCACACGTAAACTTATTTGGGGTGCTTCACTGACGCTCGCATTGGTCGCGTTATTACTCGCGCCGGGACACGGCGCCGCGCGGCAATCGCAGACCGCACCGCTGCATGATCCAGGCCTCTACTCCGGATTGAAGTGGCGAATGATCGGGCCTTTCCGCGCGGGCCGCGCGGTGGCCGCGACGGGTGTGCCCGGCCAGCCGAGCCATTTCTTTTTTGGGGCGGTGGGCGGAGGCGTGTGGGAAAGCACAACGGCGGGCGAAAATTGGACGCCGATTTTCGAAAACGAGGCGGTGCAGTCCATCGGAGCCATTGCAGTTGCGCCGAGCGACCCGAAGATTATTTACGTCGGCTCCGGCGAAGCGGACATGCGTTCGCAGATCTCGTACGGCAACGGGATGTACAAATCCTTGGACGGCGGGAAAACGTGGAGGCACATCGGACTGGACGATACGCGGCAGATCGGGCGGGTGCTCGTGGACCCGAACAATCCGGATGTGGTTTTTGTGGCGGCGCTGGGGCACGCCTATGGAGCGAATGCGGACCGCGGGGTCTATCGCTCAACCGATGGCGGCGCGACATGGCAGAAGATTCTCTACAAGAATGAAAATGTCGGCGCGATTGACCTCGCCTTCGATCCGAAAAATTCGCAAACGATCTACGCGGCGCTGTGGGCGACGCGGCGTCCGCCATGGACGATTTATCCGCCTTCGATTGGGCCGGGCGGCGGGCTTTACAAGTCCACGGACGGCGGCAACACGTGGCAGCAGATTGGCGGAGGCATTCCCGCGGAAGGGACGGGTCGAATCGGAGTCGCGGTGGCGCCGAGCGATGCGAATCGAGTGTACACGATCGTGGACGACACGGATCCGAAGAAGGGCGGGCTCTACCGGTCCGATGACGCCGGAAAAAGCTGGCAGTTGTCGAGCAATGACCAGCGCATCTGGGGGCGCGGCTGGTATTTCTGCAACGTGGTTGTGGACCCGAAGAATCCGGACAAGCTCTACGTTTCAAATACTTCCGTCTATCGCTCAGAGGACGGCGGCAAGACGTTCATTCCGATGAAGGGCGCGCCGGGCGGCGACGATTATCACCAGCTCTGGATTTATCCCGACGACGGCAACCGGATGATCCTGTCGAGCGATCAGGGCACGGTAGTGAGCGTGGACGGCGGACTGGTGTGGAGCTCGTGGTACAACCAGCCGACGGCGCAGATTTATCACGTCGTGGCGGACAACCAGGACCCGTACTGGGTGTACGGAGCGCAGCAGGATAGCGGCGCGGTGAAAGCAGCGACGCGGAGCATTCGCGGATCGATTTCGTATTTGTGGGACTGGGCGCCGATTTGCGCGGGCGGCGAGAGCGGATACGTCGCGGTGGACCCGGCGGACTCAAACATTCTATACGGCGGGACGGTGTCCACGTGCGACCAGCGGACAAACGCGGGACACAACATTTCGCCAACGCTCGGCTCGGGAGAGCTCGGGCCATTCCGCCACACGTGGACCTTGCCGCTGGTTTTTTCGCAGGCGCCGGGACACGCGCTTTACTTCAGCAACCAGTATCTCTGGAAGACCGCGGATCGCGGCGCAAATTGGAGGCGGATCAGCGACGACATGACGCGCGAGAATCCCGGCGTCCCGCCAAATCTGGATGCGGCGACGGCGGCGGACGGTTACGGGGCGCCACGGCCGGGCGTGATTTACACGATCGCGCCATCGCCGCTCGCGGTGGACACGATTTGGATCGGGACGGATGACGGGCTGATTCACGTGACGCTCGATGGCGGGAAGACATGGAAAAACGTCACGCCACCCGAGCTGACCGCGTGGAGCAAGGTCGCGCTGATGGATGCGTCGTACTTTGATGCGAACACGGCATACGCCGCGGTAGACCGACACCGGCTGGAGGATTACAAGCCGTACATTTACCGCACGCGGGACGGCGGGAAAACCTGGAAGCTGATCGCGAATGGAATTCCGGAGGGAAGCTACGTCAATGCGATTAGGGAAGACCCATTGCGCAAAGGGCTGCTCTTCGCGGGGACGGAGCTCGGCGTGTACGTTTCGTTTGACGACGGCGAGAACTGGCAATCGCTGCAGCAGAACCTGCCGCGCTCGTCGGCGCGCGACTTCGCGATCCATGGCGATGACTTGATTGTCGCGACGAACGGGCGCGGGTTCTGGGTACTCGACAATATTACGGCGCTGCGGCAGATCGCGGCGATGAATGATGTGCCCGATGCATTCGTGTTCAAGCTGCAGACGGCCATCCGCAGGCGGACGGGGGGAAGCGGGGGAACGCCGCTGCCGTACGGCTCGGCGGAAACAGACAATCCGCCGAACGGCGCGATGATTGATTACTACCTGAAGTCGGCGGCGACGGGGCCCGTAACGCTTGAGATTCTCGATGCGGCGGGGAAGATGGTGCGGTCATATTCGAGTCCGGAAGCGGGAGGCGGCGGAGCTGCGGGCGGAGGGCGGCGCGGCGGGGGCGGCGGGCGCGGCGGCGCGGCGAACATTCCGGCGTACTGGAATCGTCCGCAGGAAACGCTTTCGGGCGCGGCGGGAATGCATCGCTGGGTGTGGGACATTCATTACGCGGCGGCCCCAGGCGCGGGAGGCGGGGGGCGTGGCGGAGGTGGTGGAGGAGGAGGATTCGGAGGGGGCGGTGGAATTTGGGCGCTTCCAGGTGTGTACACGGTGAAGCTGACTGCGAGTGGGAAGTCATACACGGCGCCGCTAACAGTGAAGATGGATCCCCACGTGAAGGTGCAGCCCGCGGAATTGCAGCGGCAATTCTCTGTGGCGCAGCAGGTATCCGCGAAGCAGGTAGAGGTCGCGCAGTTGCGCGGTGAAGTGACGTCAGTGCGCGCGCAGATTGGCACGCTGCGCACGCAGGCGGCGGGGAACGCAGCGCTTGTGACTGCGCTCGATGCGCTCGATGCGAAAGCGGCGGAAATCGGCGGAGTGACGCAGGCGGGCACGCCGCAATCAAGCGGCGTGACCGGGCCGTCGAATGATGTGTCGAGCGTGCTGTTCGTGGCGGGGGAACTGGGGCAGGTGTCCGGAGCCGTCGAAGGGGTGGACGCAGCGCCGAGCATGCAGGTAATGAATGCGTTCGCGTCCGCGCAGAAGCTCGCCGCGGCGGCGACGGCGAAGTGGTCGGCAGTGAAGGCGAAAGACCTCGTGGCGGTGAACGCGCGAATCGAGCAGGCGGGATTGCAGGAGATTAAGGTGGAAGCCGTGGCGCCGGCGGAAGGACGGGGGCGAAGAGGGCAGTAGAAAACTAGCTTCGATTACGGCCAGGGGACGCGTATTCCAGTGGAACGCGCTACATTGACATTTTGAAATTCACGTCAAATTTACATTCGACCTCAACGGGGATCCCTTGGAAAATTGTAGGAGTGAAGCGCCATTGGGCGACCGCCTTGAAAGCGGGCTCGGCCAGGATGCAAGGTCCGCTGACTAAACTCATCTCAGATACCGTGCCCTGCTTTGAGATGATGGCATGAATCTGAATGGTTCCCGAGATATGATTTTGTCGGGCTTCAGACGGATATATCGGCTGGACTGCATGGATTAGTTTGGCCTTCTGGATGTCACCGGCGACTTGAACTCTGTCTGGAAATTTACTTGTCTGGGCACCATCGATACTATCTCCTTGAGTCTGTGATCCGGCTCTCCTGGGCAAGCCCAAGACTCCCAAGAATCGAAAGCCACCATCGACATAGGCAAAAAACTTTAGCGTCTTTGTGGTGTCGCTGTTATGAAACCGGAGGACACTCAACGGCTCTTCCCGGTCCCTTGCAATAAGAACTTGAAATTCATCCTTGTGAATAGATTCATCGCAATTCCCAATGAACCGTTGTACTTCAAAATTGGTATAGCCCTCTTGAATGATAGCAAGGAATGAGCTCGCGAGAGTGACGGGCAAATTGTCGCGATCCTTTGCGTACTCTTCCGCGTAGTTGGGCCCAAAAGATTCTCCGAAGGTCTTTTTGAACCATTTTTCAGGGTCCGGAAGGATCATGCTGGAGGTCAGTTGGAGCAGCTTTGACTGGTTGTTGTCCTTAGCCGCCTGGACGACATCCTCGGTCAATTTTTTCAGGCCATTTGTTGAATTTTCGTAGTGAATTATGGGGGCTTGGGTGGAGGGATTTTCAGGGTCTTGCACACTGGAAAGGGAAAGAACGGCCGCCATGCTAAGAGAAGCACCAAAGAAAATAGCGCCTGACGGAATTCGCATTTCAGAGGACCCATTTCAGCGCGATGAGGCGATACAAATCCGCGCAAGCCATTCGCCGGATTTCAATTATATGATGATTTATAACTGAGTTGATGATTCTTTTGCCGGGTAAAAGAATAAATGAGAAACGGCGGGGCTCAAAGGCCCCGCCGTTTCAATTTCGATACGGGATAGCGAGAAGGATCGTGTTACGCGTGAACTTCCCAGGTGTCACCGGCGCTGAGAAGTTTTTCGAGGTCGCCCTTGCCCTTCTTCGCGATAACGTCGGAGATCTGGCCGGTGACCACGTCTTCGTAGCGCGGAACGTCGCTCCAGTTGCGCAACACGCCGATAGGAGTGGGGAAGCCGGGGCGGTGTTCCATGTGCGCAAGCATGAAAGCATATGACGGCCGGGGATGGGCTTCATTGTGGACAAGGAGATCCTTCTCCGAGATCCCATTCCCGAGCTGTACAACTTCGAGCTCAAGACCGTCTTGGCGGATGCCCTTGTCATGATTCTTGCCGAAGATGAGTGGCTTGCCATGTTCGAGATGCACGACGTGCTCGCTGCGCGCGTCCTTCTCGGTGATGCCGAGCCACGCGCCGTCGTTGAAGATGTTGCAGTTCTGCAGGATTTCGATGAATGCGGCACCGCGATGCGCGGCGGCGCGCTTGAGCGTGTCCTTCTGGTGCTGCTGGAATACGTCCACCGTGCGCGCGACAAACGTTGCCTCAGAGCCGATGGCCAGCGAAATGGGATTGAACGGGCGATCGGCCGTCCCGTAAGGAGTGGACTTTGTCTTCTTGCCGAATTCGGACGTAGGCGAATACTGACCTTTTGTCAGCCCGTAGATGCGGTTGTTAAAGAGCAGCACTTTCAGTCCGACGTTTCGGCGGAGCATGTGGATCGTGTGGTTGCCGCCGATGGAGAGCGCATCGCCATCGCCCGTGGCAACCCAGACCTCGAGACCCGGATTAATCAGCTTCAAGCCGGTGGCGACGGCGGGGGCGCGGCCATGAATCGTGTGAAAGCCGAACGTGTTCATGTAATAGGGGAAACGGCTCGAGCAACCGATGCCGGAAATGACCACGAATTTCTCGCGGGGAATGCCCAGTTCGGGAAAGATGGACTGCACGGCGGAAAGAATGGCGTAGTCGCCGCAGCCCGGGCACCAGCGGACCTCCTGGTCGGTTTGGAAGTCTTTTTTCGTCAATGGAGGCAATGTCGTAGTGGCCATGATTTCCCTCGATTTTCCTCAAGCGGGCGGCGGTCCAATCCATGCTCAGCCCAGAATTTCTTCAATCTTTCCTTCAACTTCAGCCTGCTTGAACGGCCGGCCTTGAATCTTGTTAAACCCCTGCGCGTCCACCAGATACTTCGCGCGAAGCAGCCAGAGTAGCTGGCCCATGTTCATCTCCGGCACGAGCACATGCCGATAGCGCTGCATCACCTCACCCAAATTCCTCGGGAGCGGATTCAAATGACGCAGATGGACGTGTCCGATGCGGTGTCCGCGCGCGCGCTGCGGCGCGAGAGCCGCGGTAATCGCGCCATACGTCGAGCCCCACGCGACGATGCAGAGGTCGCCATCGGGATCGCCCACGGGAACAACGTCCGGCACTTCCTGCGCCACGGCTTCTACTTTCGCCGCGCGCAACCGGACCATTTTCTCGTGGTTGAGCGGCTCGTAGTTTATGTTGCCGGTGACGTCCTGCTTTTCGATGCCCCCGATGCGATGCTCGAGTCCCTTTGTGCCGGGTATCGCCCAGGGACGCGCGAGCGTATCGGGATTGCGCATATACGGATGGAAACCTTCGGGATTCGTCACGAACTTTACCGGGATTTCCGGGATTTCGTGGAGATCCGGAATGCGCCAGGGCTCGGCGCCATTCGCGAGGTATCCGTCAGAAAGCAGAATCACGGGCACCATGTACTTGATGGCGATGCGGCAGGCTTCGAAAGCCATCCAGAAGCAATCCGCCGGAGTCGCCGCAGCCAGAACCGGAATCGGCGCTTCGGAGTTTCGTCCAAACATTGCCTGCAGCAGATCGGCTTGCTCGGTTTTCGTCGGCAAACCGGTTGAAGGGCCGCCGCGCTGGATGTCGCAGATTACGAGAGGCAACTCGACGGCGACCGCGAGACCCATCGCCTCAGTCTTCAAGGCCATGCCGGGACCGGACGTCGTTGTAATAGCGAGCGCGCCGGCATAGGAAGCGCCGATCGCGGAGGTGATGGCGGCGATTTCGTCCTCGGCCTGAAACGTGATTACTCCGAAATTCTTGTACATCGAAAGCTCGTGCAGGATGTCCGAAGCGGGCGTAATCGGGTACGAGCCCTGAAAAAGAGTAAGACCGGATTTCTGCGCAGCAACAACAAAGCCAAGGGCCAGCGCCTGGTTGCCGCTCAAATTGCGGTACTTTCCTGGCGAAAGTTTTGCCGGCGGAATCTCATAGGAGATCTGGAACGCCTCGGTAGCTTCGCAAAAGGAATAGCCAGCCTTCATTGCGAGCTTATTTGCTTCCGCGAGCAGCGGCTTCTTACCGAATTTCTCGTCGAGCCACCGGTAGGTGGAATCCATCGGGCGGTTGTAGAGCCAGTAGCACATGCCAAGCGCGAAGAAATTCTTGCAGCGGTCCATTGCTTTGGCGTCGAGCCCGAGGCCTTCGAGAGCTAGTCGCGTCAGGCGAGTCAGGTCCACGGCGAAGAGCCGGTAGCCGTCAAGCGAATGGTCCTCGAGCGGATTGGAAGTGTCTTGCGCTTTGCGCAAGTCGGTTTCCTTGAAATTGTCCGTGTTGACGATGAGGATGCCGTTTGATTTCAGGTCGGCCAGATTCATTTTCAAAGCTGCCGGATTCATTGCCACCAACACGTCCACCGAGTCGCCCGGCGTGTACACCTGGGAAGACGAAAACTGGATCTGATAGCCGCTGACGCCCGGGAGGGTGCCGGCGGGAGCACGAATCTCAGCAGGATAGTCCGGGAAGGTTGCCAAGTCGTTGCCGTACAGCGCCACGGTATTCGTGAATTGGCTTCCGGCAATTTGCATGCCGTCGCCGGAATCGCCGCAAAAGCGAATTACGGCCTTTTCAATGACTTCCCGCTTTCGCCCCTTAGGTAGTTCGATGGTTGTCGCCATATGCTTCCTGATGCCCTCACTTCCGTCCGTTATGGACTGATCTGGAAGGACTTAACTCGCGAGGGTGGGAATCCCACGCAAAGAAAAAGGATACCACATCCAGCGACGAAGGGCTGGTGAGCCAGGTTACTTGCCCGTGTGATTTGCATCACAGCAGTGTCGGAAGGGGCAGCTTTGTCCAGGGGCACTGAAATAGCTATACTTCGGCCGTCTCACGAGAAGGCGAAAGGGAACGGGAAGGACCTGATGCGCGCCGCCGTACTCCATGGATTCGGCAAGCCCCTGATGCTGGAGGATGTGGCACGACCAAATCCCGGCGCGGGGGAAGTTTTGCTCCAAGTCGATGCCTGCGGTGTGTGCCATTCGGATTTGCACCTCGTAAGCGGCGACTGGCCCGCCTTCGCGAAGCTCATCAAGCCGCGGCTGATCCCCGGCCATGAAATTGTCGGACGGGTGGCGGAATTGGGCGAGGGAGTGGACGGTGCTCTGCGCGACTCGCGTGTCGGCGTGTCGTGGGTTTTCTGGAGTTGCGGCAACTGCGTCACCTGCCGGGAAGGCCGCGAAAACATCTGCCAGAACCGTGCGATTACAGGTGTAACAGTAGATGGCGGTTACGCGGAATTCATGCTTGCGAAGGCGAGCCACGTCACACCGGTACCTGATGTGCTCGATTCCGCCGAAGCCGCGCCGCTTTTCTGCGCGGGCGTCACCGTTGTGCGTGCTCTGCGCACCGCGGACGTGCGCGCAGGGCAGCGCGTGGCCGTATTTGGCGTCGGGGGACTCGGCCATCTAGCCGTGCAGGCGGCACGGGCGATGGGAGCCGAAGTGATTGCCGTAGACGTGGATGAAGCGAAACTCGCGCTCGCGATGGAATCCGGCGCGGCGCGGACGATGAATTCGTCGAAGGTGGACGCAGGAGCGGAATTGCGGGCAGCGGGCGGAGTGCACCTTGCGATGGTCGCCACGCCCGCGAAGGAGGCCTATGCCGCGGCGTTTGCGTCACCACGGGCAGGCGGCGCTGTGATGATTGTCGGGCTGCCGAGCGAGCCACTCACGTTCGACGCAGTCAAATTCGCGCGCAGTGAAGCTCGCATCCTGACAAGCGTTGTAGGAACCCGGCAAGATGTCCGCGACACGCTTGCGCTCGCCGCCGCAGGAAAACTTCAATGCCGAGTGGAAAGACGCCCGCTTGCGCAAATCAACGAAATCTTCGATGCAATGAAGCGCGGCGCGATTGTGGGCCGCGTCGTCATCACAGCCTAACCAGACAGATTGGTTCCAAGCGGTATCGCTTGACTTTCGCTTTTAGTTCGCCTAGAATTCGCCATGTTACAGGGGATTTTGCAGGGAAGCAAAGGATTGCGAGGCGTCAATGACTCTTACGAAGCGGCAGAAGGAAGTGCTCGATTTCCTGGTTGGCTTTCTCAACAAGCACGGTTATTCGCCGAGCTTCGAGGAGATTGCCAAGTCGCTGAAGCTCAGCTCACTTGCGACGGTGCATAAACATATCACTACTCTTGAGAAAAAGGGCTTCATCCGCCGCGGGTACAACCAGAGCCGTTCGATTGAAATTCACCAGCTTCCGAAACCGGTCCGCGAGCAAGTGGCGGACCGCCAGACCGTCGAGCTTCCTTTGATGGGGCGTATCGCCGCCGGAAGGCCGCTCGAAGCGATGGAAGACCGCGAGACGCTTTCACTCGGCGATTTCGCGCGCGGCGCAAACACATTCGTCCTGCAAGTAAAGGGCAACTCGATGCAGGAGGACCATATTTTGAATGGCGATTATGTGGTCGTCGAGCAGACGCAAGTCGCCAACCCGGGCGAAATCATTGTCGCCCTAGTGGGCGGCAATGACGCGACACTCAAGCGCTTCTACCGCGAGCCTGCGGGGAAGATCCGGCTCCAGCCGGCCAACAGCGAAATGCAGCCGATTATCGTGTCCGCCGCGGACGTCAAGATTCAGGGGCGCGTCGTCGGCGTCCTCCGCAAATATTAATATTGAAGACCGAGTCTCACCGCAGAGGCACAAACAGCACGAAGCAACACCAAGAAGACTGATTTCCGAAGTGAGCCGCGCGTTGTGGTTCGTTTTCACTACGGCCCTCCAGTAGTAGTACCCAACCGGGCACTTTTCATTCCGCCGGGACTTGCACCAACCTACAGCAAAGGAATAGAGTACTTCGCACCCCGGTCCAAACAACGCCAGGTCATCTGGCGGTTTTTCGCGGTCCAGGGAGGGCCCATGTGGGGAAAAAAACCAGATCAACCGGCTCCGCCTGCGGCGCTTGAACCAAAGACTGCGATGCCGCCGAAGCCTGTTCCGTCAATCCTGGAGGAAAAGAAAATGAGCACCGACGCCATGCGTCCCTTGGCAACCCCTTCCAGCAGCGCAACCGCGCGGCTGGGCGCCAGTCTGCACGTCAAGGGTGAAATTAACGGGCACGAAGACCTGCTGGTGGATGGCAGCGTCGAGGGCCTTATCCAACTCGAAGACCGCAAACTTACCGTCGGAGCATCGGCAAAGGTCAGCGCCGACGTTATCGCGCGCGAGGTCGTGGTTTATGGCAACGTAAAGGGCAATCTGCGCGCGCGCGACCGCATCGAAATCAAGAAGGATGGTTCGGTCGTGGGTGATCTCACCACCGCTCGCATCATGATTGAGGACGGCGCGTACTTCAAAGGCTCCATCGAGATTGACAAGACCGGCGAAGCCGGCGAAGCCGATCTCGATAAGCCTGCATATACACGCGCAGTCACTGCTTCTTCTCCAAAAGCTTCGAGCTGAAGGCAGCGGGCGCAAGCCTTCGGGCAAGAGCTCGATTCAGTTCAGCGAATTTCGGCAGGCGTCTCTTTGAAAAAGGGACGCCTGTTTCCTCTTATTTGTCGCCCCGTTGACAAAGATGATTTGCTAAGTGCGGAGCACAGTGAGACAAATCCTAATACGCGGAGTTAGAGGGTTTCGGAGAGCCGCGTTTGTTGGTGGACTTCGTCGATCTCGCGCCCCGTCTCGACTGCAATTAGCGCCTGCAACACTACCCAGACCAGATCATTAACTCCGGCGTCTGCGTCGTTTAAATCTCCGGACGGCCACGTCGGATTCATTCGCGCAGCCCGTTGCACTAAATCCCCAAACGTTTGGCAGTCATGAGGAAATGAACGGGCCACGCCACGCGAAAAATAGAGCGCCATCCACCAGATCATGAACGGCCAGAATGGAGCCACTATCAAAGCGAATAAGCGCTCGCCCATAGTCCAGCTGGTCCAAAAGAGGGCAATGGCAACAGCCATGGCGATGAGGCACATGGCGAGAGTTCCGAGGGCGAGCCAGCGTGGATGCGTGAGCGACGGCAGGTTGAGCTGCGCCGCATCCGTCAGGGCATTCCATTGTTCGCGGCGCCTGGTTCGAGGAAAGAGCGCATCGAGGCGCGTTTCACGCGCGACAGCGGCAGGAGCGACGCCGCACGCCTCGCGCAATCCGAGGCGCATTCGGTAGGAAATCGCGGCGTTTTCAAGCTGCTCGCGTGAGGAGTCGCCCAGCCGGGCACGAAGATACACGCTGAGGTCGCCGAGCGTCCGCGACGCGCGAATGTCATCTTCGCTTACGCGAATGCCGAACGCGTCCTCGATGGATTTTACGATTGCCGCGGACTGATCTCCCAAAGCGGGGCCAGTCTATCGGCGCGAGCCCGAATCGGCAAGGTGAGGTTTGACCATGCGCACGACCGGCAGTGAGGCGCCATTGCAAAGTGGAGCTTCGATTCGCTCGACGGCGACATAGCCGCGGACTTCGTAGAGTGGTACGCCCGTGAGCGTCGCGCCCATTTCAAAGCGAGTGAACCCCGCGTCCCGCGCGGCGTTTTCGCATGTTTCGAGGATCTGAGTCCCAATGCCCCGGCGAATCCATTCGGGATGGACGAAGAAGGCCCGAATCTTCGCTGCATCCACGGCGGGATCGAGCAATGAATCTTCACGGCCTTCGCGATGGTCGCTGCCGTAAAGGGTCTTCCGCTTGCTCCAACCGCCGCACGCGACAATGAGTGGACTGCCGGGTACGCCGTCACATTCCGCAACAAAGTAGGTCCCGTCGGCAATCAATTGCGTGTCCAAGCCAAGGAGTGTCCCGAGCGCGCCTTCGATTTGCGCGTGCGTGTGAGATGCTGCCATGAGCCCCCTCACAGAGGTCTCGATGAGGGCGTGGAGTGCGAGGGTATCCCCGTCAACTGCCATACGAATGCGGATTGATTCCGTGCGAGCAGACATTAGGTCCATGCTCTTCTTTTACGGCAAGCATACCCTTGAGGAATTGAATCGGCAAATTCGCAATGTTCTATCCCGGAAAAGGTCGCGTTGACAGAAGGAACACCATCCTCTATTCTCTACGTTTATCTCCAAAGGGAAGGGTGTGACTGGAAGTATGAGGACGTTCGTACCGAGAGGACAGGAAGCCGACACGTTGCAGGCGGGGCCGAGCTGGTTCGTGGTGGACGCGACGAACCAGGTGCTCGGGCGTCTGGCGACGCACGTGGCGCGGTTGCTGATTGGCAAGGATAAGCCGAGTTTTACGCCGCATCTGGATTGCGGCGACCACGTGGTAGTCGTCAATGCTGGCAAGATAAGATTGACGGGCAACAAGCTCGAACAGAAGATCTACCGGCACCATAGCGGATATCCCGGTGGACTGAAGGAAGTCCCCGCGAAGCGGCTGCGTGTGAATCGCGCCGACTGGATGGTACGGGAGGCGGTTCTGGGGATGCTTCCCAAGAACAAGCTGCGCGCGCATCGCGCAAAGAAATTGCGCGTTTATTTGGACGAGAAGGGTCTGGCAAGACACGCGGGACAGAAGCCACAAGCATTAGCGCAGTAGCCGCGCAGTGCACCGCTGTTAGTCCAACGGCTGAATGGCCTCCGGGTGTGAAGCTAGCAAGGACATGATTTCAGCTCCTGCAATACAAGTTTGCTTACATGTTTCTGGATTGAGACCGAGTAGGAGGGAATTTGGGCACGAGCGCGCAAACAATTGAAGGAACGAAGCCGGAAGTATTCAACGGCACGGGCCGCCGCAAAGAATCGGTGGCGCGAGTGTTTCTCCGTTCGGGCACGGGTAAATTCACGGTGAACGGCCGCCCGCTTGAAAACTATTTCAAGAATGTTGCCTGGCGCAATGCTGCATACGAGCCGCTGAAGTTCACGAATACCTCCGATCAGGTGGACGTGATGGCGACGGCAAAGGGCGGCGGCGCGGGCGGGCAGGCCGGCGCGGTACGCATGGGGCTTTCGCGCGCGCTTTCAAAGTTCAATGCTGACTTGCGTGTCGGATTGCGGCGCAACGGGTTTCTGACTCGCGATTCGCGAATGAAGGAGCGAAAGAAGTACGGGCAGAAGGGCGCCCGGAAGCGTTTCCAGTTCAGCAAGCGTTAATCGTTGCGTTTTTTATTCTGGTTCGGCTGGCTTCAGGGCCGCCGAATCAAATTCACGGCCGGCAAGGAGCCGGCAAGATGGGCGCTCAAGCCAGACGGAATCGACTGTTTGGCTCGCAAGCGTTCAATCCATTGAGGAGGAACATTGGCAGTCGAAATCACGATGAAGGAGCTTCTGGAAGCCGGCGTACACTTCGGCCACCAGACTCGGCGGTGGAATCCGAAAATGAAAGAATACATTTTCGGGGAACGCAACGGGATCCACATAGTTGACCTGCAGAAGACGTTAAAGATGTTCCGCGATGCCGCTCGATTTGTAAGCGAGCTGAGCGGCCAGGGAAAAACAATCCTCTTTGTCGGTACGAAGCGGCAGGCTCAGGAAGCCGTCGCAGAAGAAGCGCAGCGGTGCGGAATGTTCTATGTCAATCACCGCTGGCTGGGCGGCACGCTGACGAACTGGGCGACGCTGCAGAAATCCATCAAGCGGCTCAAGCAATTGCGGGCGATGGTGGAAGACGGCCGAATGGCGCAGCTCTCGAAGAAAGAGGCGGCGCGGCTGAAACGCGAGATGGATCATCACTTGGAAAACCTTGCGGGCGTTGAGAACATGGCGGCGCTGCCCGATGCGATGTTTGTGATCGACTCCAACACCGAAGAGATCGCGGTGCGCGAGGCGCGCCGCATGGGGATTCCAGTGGTGTCCATCGTGGACACGAACTGCAACCCTGAGGTGGTGGACTGGGTGATTCCGGGCAATGACGACGCGCTGCGCGCGATTCGATTGTTTGCGTCAAAGATTTCCGAAGCGGTGATTGAAGGACGGCAGAGTTACGAGCAATCGCAAATGGTTGAGGCGAAGTCGGCGGAGGACGCCGCGCAGGAAGAAGGCGTCGAGTACGTCGACACGAGCGCGTACGAATCCTATGAGAAGCAGGAAGGGGATTTCGTGGATCCGGCGACTTTGGAGCAGCCATTTGACGCCAATTTCGATCCGAATGCAGGACCCGGCCCTGAAAAGGGCGGCGGCGAAGGCGTCTGACGCGATCTTGCGATGCGGCCCGCGGGCGGCGGATAGCCGCCTCTACGCAAGTTGTTCATTCAAGTGGTATTCCCACAGGAAAGGGATTTTGGGGACTATGAGCGCGAATCCGGAGCCGGGAAACGTCCCGGCACAGCAGGTTAAAAAGCTTCGCGAAATGACGGGCGCTGGGTTCAGCGATTGCCGGCAAGCACTTGTGCATTCGACCGGCGACATGGACAAAGCCGTTGAATACTTACGGAAGAAAGGACAGGCCGCGGCGCAGAAAAAGGCCGAGCGCGAGGCGACGGACGGCCTGGTGAGCCACTACATCCATGCGGGCGGAAAAATCGGCGTGCTGCTGGAAGTGAACTGCGAGACGGATTTTGTCGCGCGCACCGAAGAATTTCAAAAGCTGTGCCACGACTTGGCGATGCACATCGCGGCGCTCGATCCGCGTTTCATCCGGCGCGACGATGTGACCCCCGAAATCCTGGAGCGCGAGCGCGAAATCGCCCGCGACCAGGCGCGACAGACCGGCAAGCCCGAGCAGGTGATCGAGAAAATCGTCAGCGGAAAGATGGAGAAGTTTTACGAGGAGAACTGCTTTTACGAGCAGCACTTCATTAAGGACGAGTCCGTCACCGTAAGGGAGATGATTGACCAGGCCATCGCAAAGATGGGCGAAAAGATTTCCGTTCGCCGGTATGTGCGAATGAAGGTCGGCGACGTCACCGCGACGTATGCGGCCGGTGCGCCGCCGCGCATGGAAAGCGCGGGTCCTCCCGCAGATAAGTCTGGCGCCTGAGAGCGCTGCCCACGGCCTAGAATCTCTGCTAGAATTCAATTCGAGTTCATTCCGCAGGGGCGGGACGAACTCCACATGATGCCGAAAAAACCGGCCGCGAAAACTCCGAAATCCATTGGGCGCACGCCCGCATTCCAGCGCGTCGTATTGAAACTTTCCGGCGAATCCCTCCAGGGGCCGCAAGGCTTCGGAATTCACGGCGAGACAATCGCCAGCATCGCGCACGAGATTAAGGAGGTCCGCGACCTGGGAGTGGATATCGCTATCATGGTCGGAGGCGGGAATATATTCCGGGGGACGCGCCAGAAGTCCATGGCGATTGACCGCGCGACAGCCGACTACATGGGCATGCTGGCGACGGTGATCAACGGCCTCGCGCTGGTGGACGCGCTTGAAAAACTTGGTTGTCACACTCGATTGATGAGCGCGATCGCCATGCAGCAAATCGCGGAGCCATTCATTCGCAGGCGCGCCACGCGGCACCTGGAGAAAGGCCGCGTCGTGATCTTCGCTGCGGGCACTGGCAATCCTTATTTTTCAACTGACACGGCGGCAGCGCTGCGCGCCATGGAGATTAAGGCCGACGTGATCTTAAAGGCGACGCGCGTGGATGGAATCTACGATGCCGATCCGGAAAAAGTTTCCGGCGCGAAATTGTTTGCGCGGATTACGTATCTCGACGTCATCCAAAAGGGTCTGTCTGTGATGGACACGACTGCAATTTCACTGTGTATGGACAACAAGATGCCCATCATCGTGTTCAACATGAACAGGCCGGGAAATATCCGGCGCG
Organism: uncultured Acidobacteriota bacterium; assembly: GCA_963838945.1. Taxonomy (GTDB): domain Bacteria; phylum Acidobacteriota; class Terriglobia; order Acidiferrales; family UBA7541; genus DASTCZ01. The sequence goes on from CAWITC010000002.1 coordinate 22,034, forward strand.
TCGTTATGGGCGATAAAGTGGGATCATTCGTCAGTCCGGCGTGAGAGCTGTTCGAGCGCAAGAATTTTTGTAAGATTACTCGTCTGGAGAAAAACACCATGACGATCATCGCAAATAGCAAAGATGCAATGGCGCAGGCGAAGCTGCGCATGGAAAAAGCCGTCGAGGATTTCCGCAAGGAACTCGCCGGGGTCCGCACGGGCCGCGCAAATGTTTCGCTGCTCGACCACATCCGCGTGGACTATCACGGCACGCCGATGCCGGTGAACCAACTCGGGACGCTTTCCGTGCCTGACCCAACGATGATTCAGATTTCGCCGTGGGACCCGAGCGCGGTGCCGCTGATTGACAAAGCGATTCGGACGTCCGACTTGGGACTGAATCCGACCAATGACGGCAAAGTCGTCCGCGTGCCGATCCCTGCACTGAACGAGGAGCGCCGCAAGGAATTAGTGAAGCACCTTCACAAGGTTCTTGAGAATCACCGAACGGCGATCCGCAATATCCGCCGGGATTTGAAAGAAGCGGTTGAGAAGCTCGAAAAAGAGAAAAAGATCAGCGAAGACGAGCGGAAGAGGTCGCTTGATGAACTGGAGAAACTGACGCACAGCGAGACGAAAAAGGTGGAAGACCTTTCGGCGACTAAAGAAAAAGAGATTATGGAAATCAAGTAGCGAGACACCGCTAAGTCCTTTAGAATAAGCAGGTTATACCTGTAATCTCAATTGATCCTCATACACGTGATGCGTGAAAACTCGGAGTAAATCTGCCAAGGCGAACATCTGGCGAATAGATTTCCACCGGTCGCTGACTTTTTTCGTTTGACATAAAACCATGTCGTCTCTATACTTACCCACTGGTCAGGGAGTTTTGCCCTGTAGTGAAAGGGAAGGTCTCCTACCCCGGAACAATGTAGGACGGATCGGGGTTTGGAGTGCGGCCGGAATGGGGCGCCTGCCCCGAAAAGCCGAGTAAGCCTCTCCGCTTTAACCAGTTTTTGACTCTCTCGTTGGGGGTCTCACTGCGGAGTTTCTTGTCGGTTCCTCTGGCGTCGCTGTCGCCTTTTCTTTAACAAAAGCGGCTTCCGCGGTGTGGCTCAGTGCGCCCGCCTGTGAAAGCAAAAGTTTGTAACGAGGGATTAAGGGAGAACCGTGCCCACGTTTTCGCAACTGGTGCGTTATGGCCGCGAAGCGATTCGCGCCAAGACGAAGTCTCCGGCGTTGCAGGGATGTCCGGAAAAGCGCGGAGTATGCATCCGCGTGTACACGCAGACTCCGAAGAAGCCGAACTCGGCGCTGAGGAAAGTGGCGCGCGTGCGCTTAACGAACGCCGTGGAAGTGACCACTTACATTCCCGGCATCGGGCACAACCTGCAGGAACACTCGATCGTGCTGGTGCGCGGCGGACGCGTGAAGGATTTACCGGGCGTGCGCTATCACATCATTCGCGGAACGCTCGACGCCGCGGGTGTTGACAATCGCAAGCAGGGCCGGTCGAAATACGGCGCGAAGCGACCGAAGGCCGCGCAAAAGTAAGGAGAGATTTAAATGCCGCGCAAAGGAGCCGTCTCACGCCGCACGACACCGCCGGATTCGGTTTACGGCAGCGATCTGGTGCAGAAATTTATCAGCTCGATGATGTGGGATGGGAAGCGCTCGACGGCGCAGCAGATTTTTTACGGCGCGATGGACCAGATCGTGTCGAAAGGGAATGCCGACGCGCTCGGAGTTTTCAAGAAGGCGATTGAAAACGCGAAGCCCGTGCTCGAGGTCAAGACGCGGCGCGTGGGCGGCGCGAACTATCAGGTGCCGGTCGAGGTGAACCCATTCCGGCGCCAGTCGCTGGCGATCCGGTGGCTGCTGCAGAATGCGCGGTCGCGCGGCGGGAAGAATCTTACGGCCAAGCTGGCGGAGGAATTGATGGACGCGGCGAACGGGCGCGGCGGCGCGATCAAAAAGAAGGAAGACGTCCACCGCATGGCGGAAGCGAACAAAGCGTTCGCGCATTATCGCTGGTAGGAATCGGAATCGTTAGGCTATGCCACGAGAAACACAACTCGCAGATACACGGAACATTGGCATCATGGCGCACATTGATGCCGGAAAGACCACTACGACCGAACGTGTCCTGTTCTATACGGGCGTGACATACAAGATCGGCGAAGTGCACGATGGCACCGCCACCATGGACTGGATGGAGCAGGAGCGCGAACGCGGCATTACGATTACTTCCGCGGCGACGACTGCGTTCTGGCCCCGCAATGGAAAGAAGATGCGCATCAACATCATTGACACTCCCGGCCACGTGGATTTTACGGTCGAAGTTGAGCGGTCGCTTCGCGTGTTGGATGGCGCTGTCGCCGTGTTCGACGCTGTCGCGGGCGTGCAGCCGCAATCGGAAGCCGTGTGGCGCCAGGCGGACAAGTACCGCGTCCCGCGCATCGCTTTCATCAACAAGATGGATCGTGTCGGCGCCGATTTCGATCACTCCATTCGCAGCATGCGCCAGCGTCTTTCCGGGCATCCGGTTCCACTCCAGTTTCCCATCGGCAAGGAAGACACGTTTATCGGCTGCATCGACTTCATCGAGCAAAAGGCAATCATCTGGCTGGAAGAGACTCTGGGCGCGAAGTTTGAGGTGTTTGACGTTGCGAACCTCTGGGATCCTTCCTTTGTTGCGAGCCGCCCCGACATCGCCGCGGCGCTGAAGTCGTCTGCCATTGACGAAAAGTTTTACCGGGAACATCGCGACAAGGTCGTTGAATACATTGCCGAACACGATGACACCCTGCTTGAAAAATATCTTGGCGGGCAGGCGTTCACGGTTGACGAGTTGCGCGCCTCGATTCGGCGCTCGACAATCAGCCTTAAACTCGTTCCGGTGCTGGCCGGCTCCGCCTTCAAGAACAAAGGCATTCAGTTGATGCTCGATGCGGTGGTGGATTATCTGCCATCGCCCGTAGACGTTCCTCCGATGGAAGGCACATCCGTGGATGGCGACGAAGCGATTCTCCGGCGCCCGGCTGACGATCAACCTTTTTCTGCGCTCGCCTTCAAGATTATGTCCGACCCTTTTGTCGGCCAGTTGACCTTTGTGCGCGCGTATTCGGGCGTGCTGCGTTCCGGAAGCTACGTTTACAACTCGACCAAGGGCACACGCGAGCGCGTCGGACGTCTTCTGCGGATGCACGCCAACAAGCGCGAGGAGATTGACGCTGTGTACGCGGGTGACATCGCGGCATGCGTGGGCCTGAAGAGCGTCACAACCGGTGACACGTTGTGCGATGAAGACAAGCCGGTTGTACTTGAGAATATCGTGTTCCCCACGCCAGTGATCTCCGTGGCGATTGAGCCGAAGACGAAGGCCGATCAAGACAAAATGTCGAATGCCCTGGCACGCCTCGCTCAGGAAGATCCTACTTTCCGCGTGCACACAGATCCCGACACGGGACAGACGCTGATCTCCGGCATGGGCGAGTTGCACCTCGAAATCATCGTGGATCGCATGATGCGCGAGTTCAATGTGCAAGCGGGCGTTGGACGTCCGCAAGTTGCCTACCGGGAAACGATTCGCAAGCAGGCGGCGGCGGAGGGCAGATACATTCGCCAGACCGGCGGGCGCGGCCAGTATGGCCACTGCAAGCTGGAAGTGCATCCGCTGCCGTCTTCCAAGCACGAGGATATGCACGAGATGTCCACGGATGAATTGGGCGCGTTGGCCAAACAAGTGGCGGGGGGCGGAGGCCGGTGGAAATTCGACAAAGAGCACCGGTTCCTTTTCATTGACAAGATTATCGGTGGTTCGATTCCCAAGGAATACATCGCGCCGATCGAAGCGGGTATTCGCGAGGCCATGGATACCGGGGTTCTGGCCGGCTACGAAATGGTGGATGTTGCCGTTGTCCTTGTGGACGGCAGCTATCACGAAGTGGACAGCTCGGAAATGGCGTTTAAGATTGCGGGCTCGATGGGATTCAAGGAAGCCTGCCGCCGGGCAAGCCCCGTGCTGCTCGAACCGATCATGAGGGTTGAGGTCGTGGTCCCGGATGAATATATGGCGCCTGTGTTTGGCAATTTGAACGCGCGCCGCGCTCACATTCAAGGCTCGGATTCGCGCGCCGGGAGCCAGATTATTCGCGCGCTGGTGCCGCTGGCCGAAATGTTTGGCTATGCGACGGATTTGCGCAGCCGTACGCAGGGCCGGGCGAGTTTTACGATGCATTTCTCGCATTACGAGGAAGCGCCCGCGGCGATTGCCGAAGAAGTGATCAACAAAATGACAGGGCGGGTGGCGCGGTAGAGAAGAAGAGTTTCAACCGGGCGAATCCGAAAAGCTGAGGAGCGAACGATGGCGAAGGAAAAATTCGAGCGGTCGAAGCCGCACGTAAACATCGGGACGATCGGACACATCGACCATGGCAAGACGACGCTGACGGCGGCGATCACGAAAGTGCTGTCCAAGCACAACCCGAAGGTGCAGTTCCGGGCGTTCGATTCGATTGACAACGCGCCGGAAGAGCGCGAGCGGGGGATTACGATCGCGGTGGCGCACGTCGAGTACGAGACGGCGAACCGTCACTACGCGCACATCGACTGCCCCGGGCACGCCGACTACATCAAGAACATGATCACGGGCGCGGCGCAGATGGACGGAGCGATTCTGGTGGTGGCGGCGACGGACGGACCGATGCCGCAGACGCGGGAGCACATACTGTTGGCGCGGCAGGTGGGGGTGCCGTCGATTGTGGTGTTTCTGAACAAGTGCGACGCGGTGGAAGACCCGGAACTGTTGGAACTGGTGGAGCTGGAAGTGCGGGAACTGCTGAAGAGTTACGGGTTCCCGGGGGATGAAGTGCCGGTGATTCGTGGCTCCGCGCTGGGCGCGCTGAACGGGGAAGAGAAGTGGGAGAAGACGATCTTGAAATTAATGGAAGAGGTGGACCGGTACGTGCCGCTGCCGGTGCGGGAAGTGGACAAGCCGTTTGCGATGCCGATTGAGGATATCTTTTCGATTTCCGGGCGCGGAACGGTAGTGACGGGGAGAGTGGAGCGCGGGAAAGTGAAGGTGGGGGAGGAAGTGGAGATAGTGGGATTCCGCCCGACGATGAAGCGAGTGGTGACGGGCGTGGAGATGTTCCGCAAGCTGTTGGACGAAGGGATGGCGGGGGACAACGTAGGGTTGCTGTTGCGGGGAACGGAGAAGGAAGAGGTGGAGCGAGGGCAGGTGATCGCGAAGCCGGGGTCGATCACGCCGCACACGAAGTTCAAGGCGGAAGCGTACATCTTGAAGAAGGAAGAGGGGGGTCGGCACACGCCGTTTTTCACGGGCTACCGGCCGCAGTTTTATTTTCGGACGACGGACGTGACGGGGGACGTAAAGTTGAACACCGGGGTGGAGATGGTGATGCCGGGGGACAACGTGAGCGTAGAGATCAGTTTGATCACGCCGGTGGCTTTGGAGAAGGGGCTGCGGTTCGCGATCCGCGAAGGCGGCCACACGGTGGGCGCCGGCGCTGTCGCTGAGATAGTCGAGTAACCATGCACACAGGCGAACGAATCCGAATCCGATTGAAGGCGTACGACCACCGCATTCTGGATCAGTCCACACGGGAGATTGTCGAGACAGCGAAGCGCACAGGAGCGGACGTCGCGGGGCCGATCCCGCTGCCGACCACAATTAACCGCTGGACGGTGCTGCGGTCGCCGCATGTGGACAAAAAGTCGCGCGAGCAGTTCGAGATGCGCACACACAAGCGATTGATTGACATCCTCGAGCCAACGCCCGACACAGTAGACGCGCTGATGAAGCTCGACCTTCCACCGGGCGTGGACGTGGAAATCAAGGCCTTTGGCCGGGAGCATTCGGCGAAGGCGTAGTGGCAACGGTGGGGTTTTGAAGCAAAAGCAAAAGGGGAAAAGAGAGCATACGTCATGGCGGTCAACGGCATACTCGGAATCAAGCTGGGCATGACGCAGGTTTTCGCCGAGGACGGCGCATCCCTCCCTTGCACAGTTTTGCAGGCGGGGCCGTGCGTGGTGGTGCAGCGGCGCTCAGCCGGCAAGGATGGCTACGAAGCCGTGCAACTGGGACTCGTGGAATTCGTCAAACCGCAGCGCGTGAACAAGCCGATGACCGGGCACTTTAAGAAAGCGGATGCCGCGCCGGTGCGTGTGCTCGGCGAAGTCCGCTTACAAGACTCGAAGGATGAAACGAAGGTAGGCGACCGCGTACTCGTGGACGCCTTCGCGGCGGGCGAATTTGTGGACGTGAGCGGCGTGAGCAAGGGCAAGGGATTTCAGGGCGGCGTGAAACGCTGGCACTATGCCGGCGGTGACGCGACGCACGGTTCGATGTTCCACCGCGCACCGGGCGGAATTGGCGCGAGTTCGTATCCTTCGCGCGTGTGGAAGGGACAGCATTTCCCCGGACACATGGGGAACCAGCGCGTGACGGCGAAGAATTTGAGAGTTGTGAAGGTGGATGCGGAGGAAAACCTTTTATTGGTGTGCGGCGCGGTGCCGGGGCCGCGCGGCAGCTACATCTCCATCATGAAATCGAAGAAGGCGAAGAAAAAAGCCTGAGGCTGAGGAATCGAACGATGCCGGTTGTAGACGTCAAGAATCTGAATGGCAAGACCGTCGGCAAGGTGGAGTTGGCCGACGGCGTCTTTGGCGTAAAGGTGAATCCGCACGTTTTGCATGAGACTTCACGGTGGTATCTGGCGAGCCAGCGTGCGGGAACGCATAAGACCAAGGGCCGCTCGGAAGTGCAGGGCTCGGGTCGCAAGCTCTGGCGGCAAAAGGGCACCGGCCGGGCGCGCATCGGCTCGATCCGCTCGCCGCTGTGGCGCAAGGGCGGCACGGTACACGGGCCGCAGCCGCGCAGTTACGCGTATCGCCTGCCGCGCAAAGTTTTCCTGGGCGCGCTGCGCTCGGCGCTTTCCTCGAAGCTGGCGGAAGAAAAATTGATCGTCGTGGACGCCTGGCAACTCGAGTCGCACAAAACGAAGGCTTTCCGCGAGGCGCTCGACAAACTGGGTAGTGAAAGCCCGACGATCCTGCTTGTGGAAACCGCTGAGAACCACAACCTCGAGCTCGCGAGCCGGAACCTCGAAGGCGTAAAGCTTTCGCTTTCTCACGATTTGCAGCCTTACGACCTGTTGCGGCATGACCGGCTGATGCTCTCGAAGGACGCAGCGGTGCGGCTGAGTACGGTGCTCGGGCCGAAGGACGGCTCTGTGGCCGTAGAGCCCGCGAAGGAAACCGCGGAAACTGGGGCGTCTGCTGAAAAACCGGCCGCGAAGAAGGCCGCGAAGCCGCGCACCGAAAAAGCGGCGGCGAAGCCCAAGGCGGCGAAGAAGGCAGCGAAAGCAAAAACGCCGAAGGGCAAAAGGAAAGGCAAGGAATAAGCAATGTCTCTTGACGCACACCGCATAATCCGCCGGCCCATCGTGACGGAAAAAGGCCTGGGCGTGAAAGAGACGCAGCACACTGTTGTCTTTGAGGTGGCGGCCAATGCGAACAAGACGCAGATCAAAGAGGCAGTGCAAAAGGTTTTCAAGGTGAAGGTTGCCGAAGTGCGGACGGCAAATTTTCACGGCAAGATGCGCCGCCGCGGGCTTATTACCGGCTACCGGCGCGACTGGAAGAAGGCGTACGTCAAGCTGAAACCAGGCGAGAAAATGATCGAGTACGCGGAAAGTTTGTAATTGCCGCAAAGGCAGGATGCAATGGCACTGAAAAGTTTTAAACCATATACGGCCTCACGTCGCTTTGCGACCCTACTTGATAAGAGCGAGATCACAAAGCAACAGCCCGAGAAATCGCTCGTGGAGCCGCGCAAGCGCTCCGGCGGGCGCAATTCTCACGGCGAAATCACAAGCTGGCACCGTGGGGGAGGCCACAAACGGCAGTATCGCTCAATTGACTTCCGGCGGGACAAAACCGGAATCCCAGCACGGGTTGCGGCCATCGAATATGACCCCAACCGCTCGGCGCGGCTGGCGCTCTTGCATTATGCGGATGGTGAGAAGCGCTACATCCTGCACCCGGTGGGGTTGCAGGTCGGCCAAACGGTTCTTGCCGGCGAAGGCGCTGACATTTTGCCCGGTAATGCAATGCAGATCCGGCTGATTCCTCCCGGCACGCCGCTGCACAATCTCGAGCTCTACCCGGGCCGCGGCGGTCAAGTCGTGCGCTCGGCGGGGATGTCGGCGCAGTTGCTGAGCAAGGAAGGCGACATCGCACTGGTGAAGCTGCCTTCGGGCGAGGTGCGCAAGTTCCGGCTGGATTGCATGGCGACGATCGGCCAGGTCGGAAACCTAGACCATGAGAACGTCACCTACGGCAAGGCCGGCAAGACGCGCTGGAGGGGGAAGCGTCCTACAAACCGCGGCGTGGCAATGAATCCCGTGGATCACCCGCATGGCGGCGGCGAAGGCCGCGTGAAGGGCAATCACCCGCAAACGCCCTGGGGATTTCCGACATTGGGCGCGAAGACGCGGAGTTCGCGCCGCTCGGATCACTTGATTGTCGAGCGGCGGAAGTAACAGAGGTTTTTCACGACCAGGGGTCCCGAACGAAGGAGTGAAATGCACCCGGCGCGGCGGGTCCGAGAGAGTCAAATGATGGCAGCGACACGAACAGCAAGACGAAGTGGCCGGCGCACGGCGCGTCCTCGGAAAGCTGCGCGTCAGGCGGCGAAGCCGTCGCGCCCCGCGCTGCGGCAGGCGCTAACCCGCGTGGTGGCTCAGCCACCTCAGCAGGTTCTTTACCGGATTTGCAAGGCTGGCTGGGCGGTCATTGTGGAAAAAACGCCCAATGCGCAGGGGACACGGTTTGTCTGCCCGTTCTGCACGGTTTCGCATCGGGTTCCGGGGCCGGTGCGCGGCTTCCGCAAAATGCGGCGTGCACAGTGGGTAAAACTGCGTCGGGTGGAAGAATAAGAGGGGAACCGGAGAACCATGGCACGCTCGGTCAAGAAGGGCCCGTTCATTGACGGCCATCTGCGGGAAAAGGTGGACGCGTTGAATGCGCGCAACGAAAAAAAGGTTGTTAAGACTTGGTCGCGGCGCTCGACCATCCTGCCCGAGATGGTGGGCCACACCATCGCGGTCCACAACGGCAGGAAATTTATTCCTGTTTATGTGACCGAGCAGATGGTCGGGCACAAGCTCGGCGAATTCGCGCCGACACGGACTTTCAAGGGTCATGCCGTAAAGGCAGCTCTTGAAAAGGCCGCGGCGGCAGCGGGCGTGCCTGCAGCACCGGCAGGAGGGGCAGCAGCACCCGCGGCAGGCGGCGCGGCGCCCGCGGCTCCGGCAACGCCCAAGGCATAAGCGATGGCGGCAGAGATCACAGCGGCACCGGCAATTGAAGCTCACGCGATGGCGCGGCACGTCCGCGTCTCTCCGCAGAAAGTGCGGCTCGTACTGGATTTGATTCGCGGGCGGCAGGCGGGATCGGCGCTCGAGATTCTGCGGTTCACTCCGAAGCGCGTGGCAAAGGACATCGAAAAAGTGCTCCGCAGCGCGATTGCGAATGCCGAGCGCAAGGCCGACGACGCGGGTGAATCGCTCGACGTGGATCACCTTTTCGTTGCGCGATGCTTCGCCAACGAAGGTTCGCGCTGGAAGCGGTTGCGTCCGGCGCCGATGGGCCGCGCGTTCCGTTACCAGCGGCGTACGGCGCACATCGTTGTGGGCGTGGCGGAACATGCCACGGGCGTCGAGCAGCGCGCGGCGGCAGCGGCAGCCGAGGCGGCGGCAAGCAAGGGAGTGAAGGGCGCGGTGAAAAAGGCGCGGCAAGCATTGACCGGCAAGCGGCGTCCCGCGAAGAAACAATCGGCGAAGCCGGAATCGAAAAAGGAAAAGTAGGGAGGCGCTGTGGGGCAGAAGACGCACCCGTACGGATTTCGCTTGGGCTACAACAAGATGTGGAAGTCGCGGTGGTACGCGGGCCGCGATTACGCGGACCTGGTTCACGAAGACGTCGCGTTGCGGAAGCAGCTGAAGGATAAGCTGCGGTCCGCGGGGATTTCGTCGATTGACATCGAACGAGCCGCCAACAAGCTGGTGATCCGGCTCTATACAGCGCGGCCGGGCATCATCATCGGTCGCAAGGGCGCGGAGATTGACAAGCTCAAGGCCGAAATCCAGAAGCGCACGAACCGCGAAGTGCACATTGACATCCAGGAAGTGCACCGGCCGGAGCTGGACGCGCAACTGGTGGCGGAATCGATTGCGCTGCAACTCGAAAAGCGCGTCGCATTTCGCCGCGCGATGCGCAAGGCGGTGGATTCGGCGCTGCGTTTTGGCTGCAAGGGCATCAAAGTGCGCGTGGCGGGCCGGCTGAACGGCGCGGAAATCGCGCGCAAGGAATGGTATTTGCAGGGGCGGCTGCCGCTTCAGACTCTGCGCGCGGACATTGATTTCGGCACCGCGAGAGCGGAAACGACTTACGGAGTCATCGGCGTGAAGTGTTGGGTCTATGCCGGAGAGAAGCTGCCGGAGAAGTATCAGAAGCCTACGGCGGCTTAGCGGCGCGGGAAAACGGGAGCAGAGATAGCCAATGTTGATGCCGAAAAAAGTGAAGTATCGCAAGCAGCAGCGCGGCCGCCGCCGGGGCAAGGCCTGGCGCGGCGGAAGTCTTGCATTTGGCGAGTTTGGTTTGAAAGCGCTCGAGCCGGCGTGGATTACGGACCGGCAGATCGAAGCCTCGCGCGTGGCGATCACGCGGTTTATCAAGCGCGGAGGCAAGTTGTGGATTCGGATTTTTCCGGATAAGCCTTTTACGAAGAAGCCCGCGGAAACGCGCATGGGCAAGGGCAAGGGCGTTCCAGAGCGCTGGGTGGCGGTCGTGAAGCCCGGCCGTGTGATGTTTGAAATGGCGGGTGTGGACCTTGCCACGGCGCGGGAAGCGATGGAGTTGGCGGCGAACAAGCTGCCCATCCATACTCAATTCGTTTCGCGAGCAGGAGAACTCTAATGGCGCGGAAGGGCGAAAAAATGCGCGATCTGGGCACGCCCGAACTTGAGGTGCAGCAGAAGGAGCTTGCCGAGCAGATTTTCCGGCTGCGCTTACAGCTTACCACCGGGCAGGCGGAAGCCCTGGCGCGGTTGCGCAATGCGCGGAAGGATTTGGCGCGGGTGAAAACCCTGCTTCGCGAAAGGGAATTGGTGAAGGCGCATGGCGATGGAAAACGCTAATACCGCGACACCCGATGTTCGGGGCCGCCGTCAGGAAAAAGTCGGACTAGTGACGAGCGCGAAGATGGCGAAGACCATCGTCGTGAAGGTTACCCGCATGGTCGCGGATCGGAAGTACAAGCGCGTCGTGCGCGTTTCGACAAAGTTTTATGCCCACGACGAATCCGGCCAGGCGCAGTCGGGAGATACCGTGCGCATCGTCGAGACGCGTCCGCTTTCTAAGTTGAAGCGTTGGCGGCTGGCGGAAGTCGTGGCGAAACGCACGAGAGTGGATTGAGCCGGGCGGATAACGGGAGAGAACGGCAATGATTCGCATGAGATCCTGGCTTACGGTGGCCGATAACTCCGGCGCCAGGCAACTGACGATGATTCATCCGCTTGGCGGCGATACTGGTCTGCGCGCGGGATTGGGCGACGTCATCACCGCTTCCGTGAAGGAAGCCGCGCCCGATAGTCAGATCAAGGCAGGAAAGGTGGTTCGCGCGGTGGTGGTGAGGACCCGGAAAGAGCATCGGCGCCGCGACGGCACTTATATCCGGTTTGATGACAACGCCGCGGTGCTCATCAACGAAACGAATGAGCCCGTCGGCACGCGCGTGTTCGGGCCGGTTGCGCGCGAGCTGCGCGAAAAGAAATTTGCCAAGATTGTTTCTCTTGCGCCGGAGGTCTGGTAGGCCATGAACCATACCGCGCCCGTGCGGCGCAGCGTCACAATTAGGAAAAATGACCAGGTGCGCGTTATGGCCGGCCGCGACAAAGGCAAGACCGGACGCGTGCTCTCCGTGGACCCGGTCAAAATGAGGGTCACGGTCGAACACGCGAGCATGGTGAAACGGCATACGCGGCCGAACCCGGCGAAAAACATCAAGGGCGGGATTCTCGAGCGCGAAGGCCCGATCGCCATTTCAAACGTGCTGCTGTTGTGCCCGGGATGTAGTAAACACGCGCGCGTCGGCCACAAGACTCTGTCCGATGGGACAAAGGTGCGTGTTTGCCGCCGGTGCGGAACGACTTTGGAAAAGTAAATATTCAACAGGTTGACGCAAGGACAGGAAGAGCATGACGAGCCGGATGAGGGATAAGTATCGCGGGGAAGTAATGCCTGCGCTGATGAAGCGCTTCGGTTACAAGAATCCCATGGCGGCGCCGAAGCTCGCTAAGATCGTGGTGAATATCGGCTTGGGCGAGGCCAGTCAGAACATCAAGCTGCTGGACGTCGCCGCCGTCGAGCTGGGGCAGATTGCCGGGCAGAAGCCGATCATCACGCGGGCGAAGAAATCGATCGCGAATTTCAAGATTCGCAAGGGAATGCCGATCGGCTGTTGCGTCACTCTTCGCGGCGACCGGATGTACGAATTTCTTGACCGGCTGTGCAACGTTGTTCTGCCGCGCGTGCGCGACTTCAAAGGGCTGCCGCAGAACGCGTTTGACGGCCGCGGCAACTATACGATCGGCCTGCGCGACCAGCTTGTGTTTCCTGAAATTGATTACACCAGGGTGGACAAGATCAAGGGCCTGAACATTACGTTTACGACCACGGCGCGGAGCGACGATGAAGGCAGGGAATTGCTCCGTGGGCTTGGCGTGCCGCTGCGCGCCTGAGGAGAGATATGGCACGAGACAGTCAATTCGCCAAGATGCGCAAGAAGCCGAAGTTCAAAATCCGCATACGCAACCGCTGCCGGATTTGCGGACGCCCGCGTGGATTCATCGGGAAATTCGAAATGTGCCGCATCTGTTTCCGCGGCTTTGCGCTGAAGGGTGAAATCCCCGGCGTGACCAAGGCGAGCTGGTAGCGAAGGGAAGCCAATTGAAATGATGACCGATCCGATTTCCGATTTGTTGACGCGCATCCGCAATGCCGCCCAGGCGCGCCATTCGCGCGTGGACATTCCGGCATCAAAACTCAAGACCGAGATCGCGCGGATTCTGAAGGAAGAAGGCTACATCCAGACGTACAAGCTTGTGGACGAATCGAAAACGCGCAAGACGCTGCGGGTCTTCCTGAAGTACACGTCGGACCGTCGAAGCGCCATTACCGACCTGCGCCGCATCTCGCGGCCTGGAAAGCGGTCCTATGCCGGAGTGGACGAAATCCGTTCCGTGATTGGCGGCCTCGGAACAACAATTCTTACGACGCCGCGAGGCGTGATGACCGGCCGGGCGGCGCGCAAGGCGCGCGTCGGCGGCGAGATACTCTGCGAAGTTTGGTAATCATTCGGTGAAGGAGAGAGGCAAGCTGGAATGTCGCGCATAGGACGCAAGCCGATTGGAATTCCCGCCGGGGTGAAGGTGCAGGTTTCCGCGGCCTCCGTGGACGTGCAGGGGCCCAAGGGAAAAATGAGCGTGGCGCTGCCGCGTGGCATCCGGTTCGAGCAGAAGGAAAGCTCGCTCGTTGCCCTTCGCGAAAATGACAGCCAGAAGGCGTTGCACGGGCTGGCGCGCGCGCTGGTAGCCAATGCATTTACGGGTGTGACCACGGGTTTCAAGAAGGACATGGACATCGTCGGTGTCGGTTACCGCGCGGAGGTCAAGGGGAAGACGGTCGTCTTCGCCCTCGGCTATTCGCATCCGATCGAGTTTCCGATTCCGGAAGGCATACAGATCACAGTGGATAAGCAGACGCATATGGTCGTTTATGGCGCTGACAAGGCGCTCGTCGGGCAAGTGGTCGCGGATATCCGCGGATTGCGTCCGCCGGATCCATACAAACAAAAGGGTATTCGCATCACAGGCGAGCGGCTGAAGAAAAAGGCCGGCAAGGCCGGCGCCAAAGCCGCCGCGTAAAGGTCCAGGGAGAAGGAGAGCTAAGTGGCACAGGTACCTGTTCGGAGGATTTCCCGCAGTGCGCATCGACAGCGGATTCACCGCCGCGTGCGCCAGAAGGTTTCGGGTACGCCCGAGCGGCCTCGGCTGGCCGTGTATCGCTCGCTCAACCACATCTACGCGCAGGTCATTGACGACGGCACTGGCAAGACGCTGGTTTCGGCAAGTTCTCTTGATAAAGAGATCCGCAAGCAATCCAAGGGTGGCGGCAATGTCGCCTCGGCGAAAGTGGTCGGCAAGCAGATTGCTGAGCGCGCAAAGACTGCGGGGATTTCACAAGTGGTTTTTGACCGGGGCGGATACAAGTACCACGGCCGCGTGGAAGCGCTTGCGCAAGCGGCCCGGGAAGCGGGGTTGAAATTCTAATCTCATGTCGAAACAGATGCTAAGGGACACGCTTGCCGTCCGCCAGATGGTGGAAGTCAGTCCAAACAATTTGAAGGATCAAGTGGTTTCGATCAACCGCGTCACCAAAGTCGTAAAAGGCGGCAAAAATCTCAGCTTTTCCGCGCTGGTGGTGGTGGGAGATCAGCAGGGACACGCTGGATTCGGCATGGGCAAGGCGCGCGAGGTGCCCATGGCAATCCGCAAGGCCATCGAACAGGCAAAGAAGAACCTGCTCCGACTGAACCTGAAGGGCACGACGATCCCGCATCAGGTGACCGGCTTTTATGGTTCGGGCCACGTTTTGCTGAAGCCTGCGCCGGACGGCACCGGAATCATCGCCGGTGGTCCGGTTCGCGCGGTGATGGAAGTTGCCGGGATTCACAATGTTTTGACGAAGTCCATCGGGACATCGAATCCGCACAACGTGGTCAAGGCGACGTTCGATGCTCTGCTCCGGTTGAAGAGTCCCGAGAAAGTTGCCGAGGCGCGCGCGAAAAACTCGGAAGATAACCAGCGGCACCACGGCGGCGAGAGGAATTAATTTAGTGAAGCGGACATGACCAGGAAAAAAGACGCCACGCTCAAGATCAAATGGGTGCGTAGCTTTATCGGCTGCCCCATCGGGATGCGCGAGACCATTCGCGGGCTGGGCTTTCGCCGCATGCAGCAGGTGGTCGAGCGGCCCGATACCCCCACGGTCCGCGGAATGATTCACAAGGTGCGCCACCTCGTCCAGGTGAGCGAGTAGGCTGGGAGAAATTTACGATGGGTTATAACCTTTCCAATCTGAAGCCGCCCAAGGGATCTCGACACCGGAAGGTTCGCGTGGGCCGCGGTATTGGCTCAAAGCTTCCCAAGACCTCTGGCAGGGGAAATAAGGGGCAGAAGTCCCGTTCCGGATTTTCGAGCAGGCCGGGTTTTGAGGGCGGCCAGATGCCGCTCCATCGGCGCATTCCGAAGCGCGGCTTTCACAACCCCACGACAAAGGTGTTTTCCGTGGTCAATATCGCCTCGCTGAATGTATTTGCCGCGGGGGAAATCGTCACGCCGGAATCGCTGCGCAATCGCGGGCTCGTGCGCAAGGCGACCGGGGAAGTCAAAGTCCTGGGTGAAGGCGAAATCAAGGTCGCGCTGACCGTGCAGGCGCACGCCTTCAGCGGTTCCGCCCGGGAAAAAATCACGGCTGCGGGTGGCAAGGCTGAATCGGTTCAATGAGTGCGTTTTTCCAGGCCGTTCTGAATATCTTCCGCATTCCGGATTTGCGGAGGCGCGTCCTGTTTACGCTGGCGCTCCTGGCGGTGTACCGCATCGGCGCGCACATCCCGACTCCCGGGATTAACACCGACGTCCTTTCTCAAATTTTCGATCAGAACCAGGGATCTGCGCTCGGGCTGTTTGACCTTTTCAGCGGCGGCAATTTCCGGCGGCTCACGATTTTCGCGCTCGGAATCATGCCGTACATCACGTCTTCCATCATCCTGCAATTGTTGACCGTCGTCTGGCCTTATTTGGAGCGGTTGCAGAAGGAAGGCGAGCTGGGCCGCAAGAAAATCACGCAGTACACGCGCTACATGACGGTGATGCTCAGCTTGATCCAGTCATTCACGATCGCGGAAACGCTCCAGCATTCAAGCTATGGCGGCAACCAGGCGCTGGTTTATAACCCGGGTCCCGGATTCATCATGATGACGATGCTGACGTTGACGTCGGGCACGGCGTTCATCATGTGGCTCGGCGAGCAGATCACCGACCGTGGCATCGGCAACGGGATGTCTCTGATCATTTTTGCAGGCATCGTGATCGGCCTTCCGAACGCCGTCGGTGATTTGAAGGACAAGCTGCAGCACGGCTTCTGGGGACCGTTCACCGGGGTGGCGATTATCGCGCTGGCAATCCTGATGGTGGCTGTCGTCGCCTTCATCGTGCTTGTTGAAGGCGCGCAAAGACGTATCCCGGTGCAGTATGCGAAGCGCGTGGTCGGGCGAAAGGTGATGGGCGGGCAGATGACCTATCTGCCGCTTCGCGTCAACTCCGGCGGGGTAATCCCGCCGATCTTTGCGAGTTCCTTGCTCACGTTTCCGGCCACGATCAGCCTGTTTTTCAATGGCCCGAGCAGTGCCCAGGTGAAGTATCCATTCTTGCAGAGATTTGCCTCTGCGCTCGGATGGGGCGAACCGCTATACACATTGGTCTACGTCTCGATGATTATTTTGTTCGCTTTCTTCTACGTCGGCATTGTTTTCAATCCGACCGAACTCGCGGACAATATGCGGAAGCACGGCGGGTTTATCCCCGGCATTCGCCCCGGGCGGAACACGTCCGAGCACATCAATAAGATTCTGCGCCGGTTGACTCTTGTGGGCGGCATTTACCTGGCGATTGTCTGCCTGATACCGGAATGGATGATCTCCGGAATTCACTTGCACCACCTTCCGGGCACGATGGGCCAATGGTTTGATACGCATTTTCCGCAATTCATAATGCATGGGTTGAATGTCTCTTTTTATTTCGGCGGCACCTCTCTGCTGATTGTGGTGGGTGTGGCGATGGATACGGTGCAGCAGATTGAGGCGCAGCTTGTCATGCGAAACTACGAAGGTTTCGTCAAGAAGGGCAAGCTGCGAGGCCGAAAGTATGGATGAGTCTCGGGGCGCCTCTCGTCTTCGGCAGGCGGTGATTTTTCTGGGGCCGCCGGGAGCAGGGAAGGGAACGCAGGCCAAAGAAGTGGCGCGTCTCACCGGTGTGCCGCATCTTTCGACCGGCGACATGTTTCGCGAGCACGTCAGCCAGGATACGGAACTTGGCCGGCGCGCCTGGCCGATCATGAAGCGCGGCGAGCTGGTGCCCGACGAAATTGTTCTTGGAATGGTCGAGGAGCGCCTGGCCCGGCCGGATTGTGCCGGAGGATTCGTCCTGGATGGATTTCCCAGGACGTTGCCGCAAGCCGAGGAGCTTGAAAGAATCCTCGAGGTAATGGAATTTGGCAAGCCCGTCGTGGTTCACTTTATTCTGGACCGCGGAATTTTGGTGAGGCGGCTCACTGGGCGCCGGATGTGCTCTATCTGCGGACGGATTTATCACGTGTATGACCGTCCTCCGCGAAATCCGGGGATTTGTGACGATGATGGCGGCACCTTGACGCAGAGGCAGGACGATATGGAGTCCGTCATCGCCGAGCGCTTGATGCAGTATGACCGCCAGACCGAGCCGCTTGTCGAGTTTTACCGCAAGCACGGCGCGCTCCATGAGATTGACGCCGGCGCAGAAGTCGAAACGGTGACGAAATCAGTGCTCGGCATTTTGGCCGGGAAGCGGTGATTCCGTGATTGTCTGCAAGTCGACGAACGAAGTGGAAACGATGCGCCAGGCGGGGCTGATCGTCTGGGAGGTGCTGAATGAGCTCCGTTTGATGGTTGCGCCCGGAGTTTCCACGCTCGATCTGGATCGTATCGCGGAGAAGCGCTCCGCCGAGCGCGGTGCGCGACCCGCGTTCAAAGGTTACCGGGGCTATCCAGCGGCTCTTTGCGCGTCGATTAACGAGGAAGTGGTGCACGGCATCCCCTCGGCTTCGCGGAAGTTGCGTGAAGGCGACATCGTTTCTCTCGATTTTGGCGTCGAAGTGGAAGGTTATTTCGCCGACGCGGCCGTCACGGTCCCTGTCGGCAAAGTTCAGCCGGAAGTGGAGACTTTGCTTCGCGTGACGCGCGAAGCCCTGGACAAAGCGATCGAGCGGGCGTGCGTTGGCAACCGGCTGAGCGATATCGGAGCCGCGGTCCAACAGTGGGTCGAGCGGCATGGATTTTCGGTGGTGCGCGAATTTGTGGGACACGGCATCGGCACGCATATGCACGAAGAGCCAAATGTCCTCAACTATGGCGAACCAGGGCACGGCCCGCGTTTGCAAGAGGGCATGGTTCTGGCTCTTGAGCCGATGGTGAATTTGGGCGGCCCAAGCGTGCGCGTGCTCGCTGACGAATGGACGGCCGTCACGGTGGACGGCAAGCCCTCGGCGCACTTCGAGCACACCGTCGCCATCACGGCGGCGGGTCCAAGGATTCTGACGCGCCCGAAAGAAGTCACCGGGCCGTCGTGGTAAGGAATTGAGCCGGCGATCATTAGGAGCATATGGGGAAGCCACCAGTTAGAGAAAAGAAACCGCGCGACCCGGGCAATCCGAAAGAGGATGCCATTGAGGTCATGGCGACGGTGATTGAGCCGCTGCCAAATGCGATGTTCCGCGTGGAATTGGAAAACAAGCATCAGGTGCTGGCGCATATTTCGGGGAAAATGCGGAAGAATTTTATACGCATACTGGCGGGTGACAAAGTGGCCGTCGAGCTTTCGCCCTACGATTTAACGCGCGGCCGCATTGTTTACCGTTACAAGTAGAAAAGGATCGGGAGAAACAATATGAAAGTCCGGGCATCGGTAAAAAAGATTTGCGATAAGTGCAAGGTGATTCACCGGCGTGGGGTCGTGCGCGTGATTTGCGTCAACCCGAAGCACAAGCAGCGCCAGGGCTAGTCCGGGAAGGGGAAAGACAGAATGGCACGCATTGCCGGTGTGGATCTACCGCCCAATAAACGCCTGTGGGTTGGCATGACCGCCATCTACGGGATCGGGCAGCCGCGCGCGCGCGCGCTTTGCGCCAAGGCGAAGGTGGAAGAGACCAAGAAAATCAAGGACCTGACGGAAGAGGAAATTAACCGCGTCCGCCAGGCCATTGAATCCGAAGGCCGCGTCGAAGGCGATCTCCGCAAGGAGATCCAGATGAACATTCGCCGGCTAATCGAAATTCAGTGCTATCGCGGCATCCGTCACCGCCGGAATTTGCCGGTGCGTGGCCAACGGACGCACACCAACGCGCGCACCCGCAAGGGGCCGCGCAAGGGCGCGGTCGCCGCGAAGAAGAAGGTCGCGCTCCGCAAGTAACGCGGGAGGAAAGATTTCATAGGCGAGGTGAAGAGTGGCAAAGGAACCGCAGGAACAGGGTGGAGGAGCGGCGCCGGCAGCAAAGCCGGCGAAGCGGAAGAAAGAGTTTAAGAAGAAGCGCGAGCGGCGCGTCGTGCCGCATGGCGTCGTGTGTATTACGGCTTCATTCAACAACACGATGATCATGATTACAGACCCGGATGGCCGCGCGCTCTCCTGGTCGTCGGCGGGCTCGGTTGGGTTCAAGGGTTCGCGCAAAGGCACGCCCTATGCCGCGCAGCAGGCTTCGGCCGCCGCGGCCGCCTCGGCGCGCGACCAATACGGCGTGAAATCGGTGGAAGTGCGTATAAAAGGGCCGGGATCGGGGCGTGAGTCTGCTGTGCGCGCTCTCTCGAGCGTCGGCCTGCACATTGTTTCCATCAAGGATGTGACGCCGATTCCGCATAACGGTTGCCGTCCGCCGAAGCGCCGTCGCGTATAACGATTTTGTTCGGATGGATGTTTAGTCTGTAAAGGAGAAGCTCAGTTGGCGAGACATCGTGAAGCGGTTTGCCGCCTGTGCCGCAGGGAAGGCCAGAAACTCTTCCTGAAGGGCTTGCGGTGCTTTACCGAGAAGTGTGAAATTGAAAAGCGCAACTTTGTGCCCGGCCAGCACGGCCAGGCTCGCCGCCCTAAGACGGTTGGTTACGGGTTGCAGTTGCGCGAGAAGCAAAAAATGAAGCGAACCTACGGCCTGCTCGAACGCCAGTTCCGGCATTTCTATGAGAAGGCCCAGCGCGCCCAGGGGCCGACGGGCGAAAACCTCATCCTGATGCTCGAGCGCCGCCTCGACAACGTCGTGTGGCGGATTGGCCTGGCGAGTTCGCGGTCGCAAGCGCGCCAGATCATTCTGCATGGTCACATTCGTGTGAACGGCAAGAAGGTGAACATCCCCAGCTACCTGGTCGGCCAGGGCAATGAAATAGCCCTGATCGAGAAGATGCACCAGAACGCCATGGCCCTTGAGGCGCGCAATGTCGCGCAGAGTCGCAATAACGTCCCCTGGCTCGAAGTGGACCGCGAACATTTCAAGGGGAAGGTCATCACTTTGCCGCGCCGTGAAGATGTTCAAACGCCACCTTTTAACGAGCAATTGATCGTCGAGCTTTACTCGAAATAACGCTCGGAAAGTTTCGCAATCGTTTGGATGGCCCCGCTCCGCCGGGGAGGAAGGACTTCAAAGATGTGGAAAGGGTTCCAGAAACCGAAGCGCCTGGCAGCAGATCTCGAATCATTGACCGACAAGTTCGGAAAGTTCAGCGCGCAGCCGTTTGAGCGCGGCTGGGGCACCACTGTCGGCAACGGACTTCGCCGCGCCCTGCTCAGTTCGATCGAAGGCGCCGCCATCACGGCCGTGAAAATCGAAGGAGTGCTGCATGAATTCTCCTCGATCCCCGGCGTGGTCGAGGACGCAACCGACATCATCCTCAACCTGAAGCAGGTGCCGCTCAAGCTCAACACGGATCTGCCGAAGACGATCTATCTCAACGTGGAAAGTCCCGGCGTCGTCACCTCCGCGATGATCGAAGAGGACGCCGACTTCGCCATCCTCGACAAGACCGTTTACATCGCTACGGTGAACGAGGGCGGCAAGCTCCAGATGGAGATGCGCGTGAAAAACGGCCGCGGCTACGTCGGCGCGGATCGCAACTTCGATGAAGACCTGCCCATCGGCTACATCCCGGTGGACTCGGTCCACTCGCCCGTGCGTAAGGTCAATTACGCCGTGGAAGCTGCGCGTCTGGGCCAGATGACCGATTACGAAAAGCTCTTGCTCGAAGTCTGGACAAACGGCGCCATCACCCCGCAGGACGCCATCGGCCTCGCGGCCAAGCTCGTCAAAGATCACATGAGCATCTTCATCAACTTTGAGGAACCACCCGAGTTGAGCGAAGAGGCCGGCGAATCCTACAGCGACCCGCGGATGGAGCATCTTGGCCGTTCCGTCGAGGAGCTCGAGCTTTCCGTCCGTTCCTACAACTGCCTCAAGAACGCGAACATCCAGACCATTCGCGAGCTTGTGCAGAAGACGGAAAACGAAATGCTTCGCACCAAGAACTTCGGCCGCAAGTCACTAAACGAAATCAAAGAAATCCTGCAGAAGATGGGCCTCGCGCTCGGCATGAAATTCGACGAGCACGGCCGCATCATTTGGCCGCCGCTGCCCAGCCAGACCGCGCCGCCCGCGCCCGAGGAGACGGCCGGGGTTTAGTTCCCGGGGGACGCGATAATGCGACACCTCAACTCAGGATCGAAACTGGGCCGCAATCCGGCGCATCGCCGCGCCACTTTGCGCAACCTGGTCACCAACATGATCGAACATGAGCGCATCACCACTACCGTGACGCGTGCCAAGGCGGCAAAGCCGATTGTCGAGAAGATGATTACGCTTGGCAAGCGCGACACTCTCGAATCCCGCCGCCGCGCCGCTGCGTTTCTGATGACGCCCGCGGCTACACAGAAACTTTTCGCCGACATTGCCCCGCGTTTCTCGGATCGTGCCGGCGGCTATACGCGCATCATCCCCGCGGGTTTCCGCATCGGGGATGGCGCGCGTCTCGCGATTCTCGAACTGCTCGGCTCCAAGCTGCGTAAGAAGGAAAAGAAAGAAGAGAAAGCCGCAAAAAAGGAAGAGCCGCAGGAGGAAGAAGTAGCAAAGTCCTGAAGCGGCTGCCCGGCCCTCAAGACTTCAGCGCCCGCGCGGAGCCATCTCCGCCGGGCGCTTTGTTTTTTCACACGTTGAATGCCGTTCTCTGATCACAGGGCGGATCGCGCCCCCGTTCAAGCAGTGCGCTGGCCGGCCTCGCCGGGTTCCCTTCTCCTCTGCTGTATGAACCAGACCATTAGCACCGCCGCGGCTCCCGCGCAGGTGTCCAGCAGCGAATCGAGCGCGGATGCGCTGCGGCCCGGCACAAAGTATTGGTGGAATTCGTCGAGCAGCGCATAGCACGCGACCACAAGCATCGTCGAATACGCCCATTTCCACCTCCATTCCCCGCGGCCGGCGCGAAACGCTCGCAGCACCACCAGGCCGAAAGCAAAATACTCGGCGACATGCGCGCCTTTGCGAATCAAATGGTGAATGAATTCGAGAGTTCTTTGGCGTGCGAGAGGCAGGAGCCAGCGCAGCAGTGGAATGATAATTCGCGAAGTGTGCGTGGATCCAAACTTGCTCGTCGAAGCTGTCGAGATGAGAGCCGCCACAACGAGAACGGGACCCCAGTAGCGGAGAAATCGCATCTCAACAGGCCGGAGCCGGATGCGGATCGGCGGAAGTGGTTATCATTCGTTGCTCCATGCTTCTAGTCGACCCGCCCGATTCGACTCGCCCTATTCAACCCGATAATTCGGCGCTTCCCGCGTAATGATCACGTCGTGTACGTGGCTCTCGCGCAGCCCCGCCGGACTGATGCGCAGGAACCGCGCCCGCTCTTGCAGTTCGGCGATGTTCGCGACTCCGCAGTAGCCCATCCCGCTGCGCAGCCCGCCTACAAGCTGTTCAACCAGCGCGCCCAGCGAGCCTTTGTAAGGCACTCGCCCTTCCACTCCCTCGGGGACCGACTTTCCGCGGTCGTCTGTCCCTTGCACCATTGAATACCGGTCCGATCCAGCCTCTATGGCGGCCGTCGAGCCCATCCCACGGTACGACTTGAACGTGCGGCCCTGGTAGAGAATTGTTTCGCCCGGCGATTCCTCCGTGCCTGCAAATAATCCGCCGATCATCACTGCGCTCGCGCCCGCGGCGATGGCTTTCGTGATGTCGCCCGAATACTTGATGCCGCCATCCGCGATGATCGGCACGCCGGAGCCTTGCGCCGCACGCGCCGCCTCTGTGACGGCCGTGATCTGCGGCACGCCCGCGCCCGTCACCACGCGCGTCGTGCAGATGGACCCTGGCCCGATCCCGATCTTCAGTCCGTCCAGCCCAAGCGATATCAGATCCTTCGCCCCGTCGAATGTGGCCACATTTCCTGCGATAAGCTGCAGTTCCGGCAGAGCTTTCTTCACCGTCCGAACCGATTCCATCACCCGGGTCGAATGCCCGTGCGCCGTGTCAATCGCCAGAACATCAACGCCCGCGCGCGCCAGCTCCTGCGCTCGTTCCAGGAAGTCGCCCGTCGCGCCAACCGCCGCGCCCACGCGCAGCCGTCCGTGCTCGTCCTTTGTCGCATTTGGAAACTCGAGTTTCTTCTGAATGTCCTTGACGGTGATAAGCCCCTTGAGGTTGAAATCTTTATCCACTACCAGCAATTTTTCGATGCGGTGCCGCTGCAGGATGCGCTCCGCCTCTTCGAGCGTCGTCCCCACCGGCACGGTCACCAGTTTTTCCTTGGTCATCACATTGTCCACCGGCTGCGCGAGGTTTTTCTCAAAGCGGAGGTCGCGGTTCGTCAGTATGCCGACGAGCTTCGTCCCGCGAGTGACGGGCAGCCCCGAGATGCGGTATTTCGCCATGATCTCCGTGGCCTGCCGCACGGAAAGTTCGGGCGAGATCGTCACCGGGTCCACGATCATCCCGCTTTCCGAGCGTTTCACACGGTCCACTTCTTCGGCCTGCCTTTCAACCGACATGTTGCGGTGAATAATCCCGATGCCGCCCTGCCGCGCGATGGCAATCGCCAGCCGCGACTCCGTCACCGTGTCCATCGCCGCGGAGGCCAGCGGAATGTTGAGCGCGATCTTGCGCGTGAATTGCGTGCGCGTGTCGGTCTGCGCCGGCAACACGGATGATTTGCCCGGTACGAGCAGTACGTCATCAAAAGTAAGTCCCTCGGGAATTCCTGAGTCCCTGTTCAAAGCCTTTCAGTCCCTTCCGGCCCGGCAACGGCCGCCCTAAAGCACCGCAGCCCAGCGGTGGGCCGCTGGGCTGCGCGAAATTCGCGGGGATGATGCCGGAGCACAATCATAATTTGAAGCGCCCATTGTAGGCGACCTGCGCGCAACAGGTCAAGGCGCCTCCTCATCGGTTCTCGTGCGTCGGCCGGACCGGAGGTCTATAATCGCGGGCGCCGTTCGCCGAATGATTGCGCCGAAAGGAGTTTCCATGCCCATCACACGAAGAGAGGCTTTGGTTTCCGCAGGAGTCATCGCCGCCGGAAGCTTGCTGCCGCCTGCATCCGCGTCAGAAATCCCGGCTGCGGATGCCGCGCTTCAATCCTCCGAAATGTCTTCCGAAATCGTTTGCCTTACCGATTTCGAGCCGCTCGCAAAGCAAAAAGTTTCTCCCATGGCGTGGGAATTCTTCAACGGTGCTGTCGCCGATGAAATCACCATGCGCTGGAATCTCGAAGCCTACCGCAGTATCCGCCTCAAGCCCCACTGTCTCGTGGATGTCTCTCACCTTGACACGCGCGTCACTCTCTTCGGCCACGAGCATCCTTTCCCGGTCATTCTCGCGCCCACGGCCTATCACAAACTCGCGCACTCGGAGGGCGAGATTGCCACCGCGCGCGGTGCAGGCGCGGCGGGCGCGACCATGATCATCAGCACCGTCGCCACGACCAGCGTCGAAGACATCGCCCGCGCCGCTAAAGCGCCTCTATGGTTCCAGCTTTATGTGCAGCGTGACCGCGGCTTCACGCGCGAACTCGTCCAGCGCGCCGAAGCCGCCGGTTGCACCGCTCTTTGCCTCACCGTGGATACGCCCGTCGTCGGCGCGCGTAACCGCGAAATGCGCGCGGGATTTTCCCTTCCCGCGGGAATGGACCTTCCGAATCTCCGCGGGCTGAAGCTCGATGGTGTTGACGTTTCCACCGGCGGCGCGGGACACACCGCTCGTGGCGGCAGTATTTATAGTGCGATATCGGACCCCTCTCTCTCTTGGAAGGACCTCGATTGGCTCCTCTCCTTCGCAAAAGTTCCCGTGCTCACAAAGGGCGTCCTGAATCCCGATGACGCCGACCGCGCCGTGAAAGCAGGCGTCCGCGGAATCATGGTCTCGAATCATGGCGCGCGGAATCTCGACACGGTTCCCGCCACGGTGCACGCATTGCCGGGTGTCGTGGAAAAAGTTGCAGGCCGCGTCCCCGTCATTGTGGATGGCGGCGTCCGCCGCGGCACGGACGTGCTCAAAGCGATCGCCCTGGGCGCCAGCGCTGTCATGATCGGCAGGCCTTATCTATATGGTTTGAGCGTTGCGGGCGATGCGGGCGTGGCAAAAGTGCTCGAGATCCTGCGCCTTGAATTTCAAATGGCCATGGCGCTTACGGGGCGCACCACCGTCGCCGACATTGATCGAACAGTGCTCTGGACCTAATTCACCGCGCGCCGGCTCACAACAAGATCGCGAATTTATTGCCGCGCGAGCATCGCCGGATAGAGCTCGCGCACGGACGTGCATCCGCACAGCGCGAGCGTGATGTCCAGGTCCGCGAGGAAATTCTGCACAACGTCGCGCACGCCCTGCTCCCCGGCCACGGCCAGTCCCCAGATGTAGAGCCGCCCGAGCAGCACGGCCCGAGCTCCGAGCGCGAGCGCTTTCACCGCGTCCGCCCCGCGCCGGATTCCGCTGTCAAACAGCACCGGTGCGCGGCCGTTCACCACTTCCACCACTTGCGGCAGCGCATCCAGCGCTGCGATCGCGCCATCCACCTGGCGTCCGCCGTGGTTTGACACGATTATCCCATCCACGCCGCAATCCATTGCGCGCGCGGCGTCCTCGCCATGCAGAATGCCTTTCAGCAGAATTGGCATCCGGGTGTGCTGCCGCAGAAATTTCAAATCGTCCCAAGTGAGCGCCGGGTTCGCGAACAGCGTGGCCCACAATCGTATCGCGCTGATGGGGTCTTCTTCCGGCGGTTTGGCAAGCCTCGAGCGGAACACCGGATCGCTGAAATAGTTGGCCACTCCCTCGCCTAGAAGGAAGGGAAGATACGGATATTCCAGATCGCGCTCCCGCCAGCCGAGAATCGGAATGTCCAGCGTCACAACCAAAGTCCGAAAACCCGCCGCGTCGGCGCGGTGCAGGAAACTCGCGGTCAGCTCTTGGTCCTTGGTCCAGTAAAGCTGGAACCATCTCACGCCCCCGTCATTCGCGCGTGCGATTTCCTCCATCGGCCGCGAAGAAACCGTGCTCAACACCATCGGTATTCCGAGTCCCGCCGCCGCGCGCGCCACTTCCGTCTCCGCTCCCTTATGAATGATTCCTTGCACACCCACGGGGCCAAGCAGCACGGGCGCTGGTAGCGGCGTCCCGAGAATCTCCGTGCTCAAATCGCGCTCCGCAACGTTGCACATCATCCGCGGGACGAGCTTCCATCGCTCAAACGCTTCCCGGTTCGCGCGTATTGTTTCTTCGCCCCCGGCGCCGCCCGCCACGTAGTCCCACGCCTGCGGGGAAAGTATTTCCTTGGCTTTTTGCTCGAGCAGTGAAATGGGGACCGGCACCGAAATGCGGCTTCCCATTAATCCGCCCTGATAGATCTCCTGTTCCCTTTGATCGCCGTGAAAATTCGGAGCTTTCGGTTTTTCTGTCATGGGTATTTGCCCGCAGGATTATAAGGGGCCTGTGCGTTTCGCGCGAACAATTCCGCGCGCGCCTCGCGTGGCAATTCTTGAAAGGAAATGGGCTCAGGCGGTTATAATCGGCGGCGCCAAGCGCAACATCCGGCCGCTTATCGCGCCCGGGCAGAATGTTTCGTTTGCAATGGTTTGCTTGTAAATGAGCGAAGCTTTTGTAGTTTTACTCGGTTGGCCTCTTCCCGCATGAAGCCCTTTCGTCCGCACCCGCTGCTGCGCCAGCGCGACCTGATGACCTACGCCTCTTTCCTCTGGCCGCGCCGTTTTCCTCGACTCTCCTTGTCCGAGGACCGGCTCTTTGAGGTCGAGCCCGGCTCAAAGATTCTTGCCCGCTGCCACTGGCAGCCGGACCGGCGCCGCGCGCCCGCGCTCGTTCTCATCCATGGGCTGGAAGGCTCGAGCGAGTCCAGCCAATTGCGCGGCGTCGCCGAGCGCGCGTTTCCCGCGGGCTTCAGCGTCATCCGCCTCAATCTTCGCAACTGTGGCGACACGGAATCGTTCACACCGACTCTCTACAATTCCGGCCAGAGCGCGGACGCGCGCGCCGTCTTGCGCGAACTGATCGAGCGGGACCAAATCCCCGCGATTTTCTTTGCCGGCTTTTCGCTGGGCGGCAACATCGTTCTCAAAATGGCGGGCGAATTGGGATTGCAGGCGCCGCAACAGCTTCGCGGAATCTGCGCCGTCTGCCCTTCGGTGGACTTGGCTCGTTGCGTGGACCTTTCCGCGCTACCCCGCAACCGGCCGTACCAATGGTATTTCGTCCGCAGCTTGACGCAGCGCGCCCGGCGCAAGGCTCAACTATATCCGGGCATCTATTCCTTGGAAGGAATGGATCGCGTCCGCACCATCAGGAATTTCGACGATTGGCTTACCGCGCCGCAATTCGGCTTTCGCGACGCCGGGGATTATTACTACCGTTCGAGCGCCCTCCGCGTCGCCGCGAACATTAGCGTCCCGACGCTCATTCTTACCGCCGCGGATGACCCCCTCGTCCCGCCCGAAACTTTCCTTGATCCTGCCATCACCGGAAACCAATACATCCGCGTCTCTGTGCAATCGCACGGCGGCCACTGCGCCTTCATTTCCGCCGGCTCAAAGGAGCGCTACTGGGCCGAAGCCCGCATCGTTGAATTTTGCAGGGAGATCTTCGATCAACCTCAGCCTACCCGACCGGCTTCTCCAGCGTCACGCTAAGCCCTGGCGTTAGAAGGTGCGCCGGCCCTTCCGGCATCACAACCATGTCATCTTCCAGCCGCAGCCCGAAATCTTCCGCGATATAAATCCCCGGCTCGTTGGAGAACGTCATCCCTGCCTCAAGCACGTTCGTCGACCCGCGCACGAGATACGGCGATTCGTGCCCGTCGAGCCCGATCCCGTGGCCCAGACGGTGCGCGAATACTTTGTATCCGCCCGGATAGCCGCCTGCCACGAGCGCCGCGCGCGCCGCGTCATCCACGGATCCCGTCAACCGCCCGCGCCGTGCGGCATCGAGCGCCGCCTGCTGCGATTTGTATAGCGTGTCAAATGCCTTCTGCACTTTTCCCGGCGCTTTCCCCAACACAGTGCAACGCGTGATGTCGGATTGGTAGCCTTCCACTGAAGTCCCGCCATCAATCAGCAGTACCTGCCCCTCCATCAGCTTTTGCGGAATTGTCGTCCCATGCGGCTGCGCCGCCCATTTCCCCACCAGCACCAGCGCTCCGCCGCTCAATCCCATGCGCTGGAATCCGCGCGAGAGTAAATCGGAAACGTCATACTGCGTCATCCCTTCCTTCACTGCGGAAAACACCGCGCGATAGCAATCAATCGTCGCCGCGCACGCGAGCCGCATCAACTCCAATTCGTGCTCGCTCTTCCGCGCACGGCAGCCCACTGTCACGGGATCGGCTGTCACGAATTCATATCCGGTCCCTGCATGCCGCAGCTTGTCGTAATAAGCGAAACGCGTAACCTCCTCAATCCCGATTTGCCCCGTGCGAAGTCCTTTTTCTCCCAGCCACTTGGTCACAAGCTCTCCGGGGTTTTCGTCCTCCTGCCACACGCGGACTTCCATGGGCCAGCGCACTAACTCACGGAATCGGCTCTCTTCAAATCCCGGGCAGAAGAGCAGCGGATCGCCCGTCCGCGGTATCACCACGCCCGCCACCCGCTCGCTGATTCCCCAGCGGATGCCTGTGAAGTAATAAAGGGCGGTTCCCGGCGCGATATAAATCGCCGTGAAATCCGGCTTCAGTTCCGCCATCAATCGCTGTGCGTGCGCAATGCGCTCCTTAAATTCCTCATTCGTGATTGGCTTCACGCGGTCGCCCAGTGGCTTAAGTGCGTCAAATGCGGCGGGCAGTGGCCCTCCCTCGCCGCCGGATTGCGCCCCGCGTTGTGCCGAGCGAGGATCCTCGCTGGTTTCCGCGCTCGCCCCTGTGAGCAGCCCCGGCATCAATCCTGCCGCTCCCGCAAGCGCACCCGACTGCAACAGCCTCCGCCTTGAAATGCTCATCACCCCTCCATGCCAATCGCGATTGTGCTTACGCGCTTTTACCTGCCCGCTCCCCCGAAGTCAACTTCCAATTGGCGGTTCTTAAAGATTCTAGTGCTGGATCCCTTTCCGTGCCGCCGGCGGCCCGGCCTCAACCCTTTCTTTGCTTTACATATCGCCGCCTCTTGCGAGTAATCGCTCAACAGAACCGGAGCTCGGAAGCGGGCGGTGATATACTCCGCCGCAACCATGAATTGCCCTGCCTGCGGAAGTGAAGTCTCCGGCACAGCGCGCTTTTGCCCTTCCTGCGGCAGCGCGGTGGATGTCGGCGCCGCGGCCACGATCGAGGCCGAATCCACTCCGCGCAAGCGTAGCCCTTCTCCCAGTGCCAGATTTTCCTCTTCCTCCGGCTACGAAGCACGCTACGTTCCCGGAACTACTCTTGCCGATCGGTACCGCATTGTTTCGCCGCTGGGCAAAGGCGGGATGGGCGAAGTCTATCGCGCGGAAGATTTAAAACTCGGCCAAACGGTCGCTCTGAAATTCCTGCCACGGTCGCTGGCACAAACGGAAGAGTCACTGGAGCGGTTCAGGCGTGAAGTCCGTCTGGCGCGCCAAGTTTCGCATCCGAACGTCTGCCGCGTGTTCGATATCGGCGAAATCACGGAGACCAGCGGCGCCGGCAAAACCATCACACACACCTTCCTGACCATGGAATTTGTGGACGGCGAAGATCTCGCTTCGCTGATGCGCCGCATCGGCAGGTTGCCGCCGGATAAAGCCGTCGAGATCGCACGGCAGATCTGCGCGGGACTCGCCGCCGCGCACGAGCACGGCATCATTCATCGTGACCTGAAACCCGCGAACATCATGCTGGATGGGCGCGGCCGCGTGCGCATCACCGATTTCGGCCTCGCAGGGCTCGCGGCTGAACTCGAAGGCGCCGACGCGCGCGCCGGCACGCCCGCCTACATGTCGCCCGAACAATTCGCAGGCGGCGAGTTAACTCCCAAGAGCGATCTCTACTCGCTCGGTCTTGTCCTCTACGAAATATTCACCGGCAAGCGTCCGTTTGAAGCGTCCTCGAGCGAAGAGATGGCGCGCCTGCGCGATAGAAGCGCACCAACGGCCCCGTCGCAGTTCGTAAAAGAGCTGGACCCGCTCGTCGAGCGCGTAATCCTCCGCTGCCTGGAAAAAGATCCTGCGAAGCGGCCCGCTTCGGCGCTGCAAGTCGCGGCCGCGTTGCCGGGAGGCGATCCGCTCGCCGCGGCGCTTGCGGCAGGGGAAACGCCGTCGCCCGAGATGGTCGCGGCATCGGGAGAAACTGAAGGCCTGCGCCCCGCGGTGGCTTGGGCTGCGTTGGCGGGAATCGTTGCGTTTGTCGCTGCGGGGATTCTGTTCAGTGGACAAGCCAAGCTTTACCGGCGCGTGCCGCTCGAAAAACCGCCGGACGAACTTGCGGGACGTGCGCGGGAAATTCTGAAAAATTTCGGTTACACAGATCCGCCGGTGGACACGGCGATGGGTTTCTACGAAGGGAAAGACTTTCTTCGTTACATTACAGAACACGACACGTCGAAGACGCGCTGGGACAACCTGGAAACCGGAGCATTCGTGTTTTGGTATCGCGGCAGTCCCCGCCCGCTCGTTACTACGAACGCTTCAAAAGATTCACCCATGTTGTCTACCGTGTGGATGGACGATCCGCCGCTCGATGTTTCCGGGATGACGCTGGTCGAGCTAAATCCTCTAGGGCGATTGACGCGGTTCGTCGCAGTTCCGCCGCAGGTTGAGAAACCGGCTGTCGCCAACGCTTCGCCAAACGGCATGCCTGACTGGGCCTCGCTGTTTTCCGCCGCGGGACTTGATCTTTCTAAGTGGTCGTCAGCAACGCCGGAGTGGACGCCCCCAACCTATGGCGACGCACGCGCTGCGTGGACAGGATCGCTCGCTGAGCGCCCCGATACCCCCATGCGCATTGAGGCCGCTGCATACCGGGGCAAGCCTATCTATTTCGAGTTAATCGGGCCATGGACCCACACCCAGCGCATGCAGCCGCACCAGCCGTCCACGAGCGAACAGATCACTGGCGTGGTCGGGCTTATTTTGATGCTTTCGATGTTGGTCGGCGGCGTGCTACTCGCTCGCCGAAACTTGCGGCTCGGCCGTGGCGATCGCCGTGGAGCTGCACATATTGCAGGTTTTGTTTTTGCAGTGTTGGCGTTGGCCTGGTCTTTTGGCGCGCACCACGTTTCCAGCATCGACGAATTCGGGCAAGCCCTCATGTTCTTGGTATTCGGCGTTTCCATCTCCGCTTTTCTCTGGGTCATCTACATTGCCTTGGAGCCGTATGTGCGCCGCCGCTGGCCCGATACGCTGGTCTCGTGGAGTCGCTTGCTGGCGGGAGGATTTCGCGATCCACTGGTGGGACGCGACATCCTTTTCGGCTGTCTGTTGGGCGCGTTCGGGATTGCGTCGGTCCGATTTGGATGGCATGTCCCCGGGTGGCTCGGCCATCCTCCGCTTCAGCCATATTTCGGTGTGACGTGGCAGTTTCTCGGAGCGCGGCCCGTCATTGCTGAACTATCGAACGATTTAATTGCTTCGCTTGTTGTCTCGTTTGTAATTCTGTTTACGCTGTTCCTTCTCCGGGCGTTGTTGCGCAAGGAATGGCTGGCAGCGATCGTCTGCGTTTTTTTGATCACGTTCTTCCGCCCGCCGTCGGGGGACCCGTTCTCAGCCGTTACTATCGTGTCCATTCTGATCACCACTAGCCTGACCGTGTTTTTGTTTCTGCGCTTCGGCCTGCTGGCTGTGATGGCGTCCTATTTCTTCGACGATCTACTGGGCAGCTTCCCCCTGACGACCCAAATGTCCTCCTGGTATTCGGGCCTCAGCCTAGCCGGAATCGTGCTGATAGCCGCGATGGCGTTCTATGCCTTCTACACCTCCCTGGGCGGCCGGCCGGTTTTCGGGGGCGCAGTGCTCGAGGAGTGAGCTGGCGTTCATGCGCGCATCCCAATATGTTTCCGCCGCATTGTTTGCCCACGGTGCACCTCTCGTGACAATCGGAGCACGGGTGCGGCTTCGAGGCAGCGCGACGTCAGCAAGATTTTGACCGCATTGCTCCTCCGCATCCGTCCATGTACCATTTCTCTCCCAACGAAGGAGAACACATGCCAAATCCCGTCTCTCATTTCCAGATTCTTTCCAAAGCTCCGGACGACACAGCCCGCTTCTACACAACGCTCTTCGGATGGACCGTTGATGCAAATAATGCCATGGGATATCGGCGGTTCAACACCGGAACCAAGGAAGGGATTGACTGAGGAAACTGGCAGGCGCCTCCACAGGCGCCGAATTTCGTCCAGCTCTTTATTTCCGTGGAGGATGTTAAATCTTCCATCCAGAGAGCCGAAGGCCTCGGCGCAAGAGTAATTTTCCCCCCGATGATTGGTCCGGATGGAGACGAAATGGCGGTCTTGCTGGATCCTCAAGCAATGCCTTTTGTGGTCTGGCGTCAGAAAAAAGCTTAGCGGTTGAAATAGGCAAGCCGGAAGCGACCGCCAATTGCGGCGTCAATCTTCGGATCGGCCCGCGACGATCTTGTCGCCTTCGATGAGGATTTCAATCTGCATCGGCGGGCGGAATCCAGACCCCTTCACAATGTCTCCCCGCGCCCATGAGCCATTCGGAAGCGTTCCCGTCCGCAACGGGTCATAAACTGCGTTGCTGCACGGATCAATCACCATAGGGTGCGTCGCGCGGTAGCCATACTTTGCGTTGATCTGGCCCACACCCGTGACGAATTGCAAATCACATTGCCCATACGGCGCTTTTAATAAAATGCCCCAGTACGACGCGGCGCTGCGGCCATTGGTGCCCGGCAAACGGATTGCAATCGCCGAAACAGTTTCCCGCGTCAAGCCATGCGAGTATTGAAACTTCTTTGAAGCCCACGGTTGCGATAGCTCTGCCAGGGTTCCAATTTCATTTGTAGCTTGTTGCGCGGCCGGTGCCGGCGACGGCGGAACCGGCAGTTCCGCTGGGGCGCGGCTTGGAATTGGTTCTTGCGTCGCTGTGGCGCTCGGGCCATGTGAACCGCTAAGTACCCGCCAAACGGCAATGCAGCCCACAAGCAAAACAACCCCTGCGCCAACTGCCATCCACGTCAGCTTCTGTTGACTTCGCCGATCTGTCGCAACACTCTGCGCGACACCGGGGATCTGCGGCATTTGTGTGCGAAACCGTGAACCTTGGGCCGCGCTGTCTTTCGCTGGCTTCTCTGGAGGTTTGTCGGGCCTCGGAGGTTTCGCGGCGACAGTCGTCATGACTTCCTCATTCGTATTTCCCGCCCGCCATCCGTATGTTCGACTTCGTCCATCAGATGCCGGATCAGGTAGATTCCGCGGCCGTGGTCCGAGTAAAGGTTTTCATGGCGAAGGGGATCGGAGAGCGAATCGGGGTCAAATCCTTTCCCCGGATCGCGGACGAGGATTTCAATGCCGCCATTCTCATTCCAGCTCACTTCGCATTGAATTTGTTTTGTGGCGTCCCCTTTGCAGCCGTGCAGGACCGCATTTGCCAGTGCCTCGCGCAACGCCGTCTCAACTGCAAACGCATTCTCCTGCGTGAGAACCCTTGTATGAAGATGCGCCATGATTTCGTCCACTGCCGGAGAGATCGCATCCACTCGCCCGGGAAGGGAGACCTCGTACCGCTTTTTCTCGCCCGAAGTTTTTAAACGCGGTCCCATTTGCGATTACCTCGGGCGGCCCACGAGCGGAGCGCTATGGCTCAAGTATTCGTGCAAGTTCGCAAATCCGAGCGGGAACTGTGGCACCATCTCTTTTTGCCCGAGGCAATCATCCGCGCTGTGCTCGGACAAAAAATTCACGGCAAAGTCTGCGTGATTCCGCAGCTTGTCAAGGACTTCTGGAGTGACAATCTGCCCATCCCGGCATGTGGTGATTGCTTTCTCCAGCCGCTCAATCGCGTTCTCAACGTAGTGGTCCACGCAAAAATTCTCCGCGGCCAACGAGGGCGGAATGGCCCTGGTGCACCCATCTCTCTGACACACCGCCGTACCGGACTTCGTCAAAACACACCCCCACACTCACTTCTGGGTGAAGATGGAGCAATCGCCTTGCCAGTCATGGAGGTCCGCAGGGTCAGGCAAATGAACGCTTTAGTGATGCCTCTGGACAAGGCTCGAACATAGAGCTCGGCGCCGCGTGTAAAATCCTCACAAGCTATGTAGTCCGTGATGCAGAGACAGGCCATGAAATAACGCAGCGTTTACCGCTGGATTAAATTGACCGCCAAAGAAAAAGGGCGGCGCATCTCAGGGGAGGAAGCACCGCCCTTCCGCGAATATCAGGAGGATTCCAGCAAGCTGAGCCGCCCGGAATCAGCCATTTCCGGGCGCGTTACGCGTGAAAATCAAAAATCGAAAACGATTCCGCCCCCAACACTGGCTGTTTTCTGCCAGAACCCGCTGACGTGCGTGCCAAGGTAATCGCCTTGTACGCGAAAGCCTATGTGCGGCCTAAATTTGTAATCCACTCCTCCACCTGCCATTATTCCAAAACCATTAAACGTGGCAGGTCCTGCCCCTTGGGTGAACCGGACGTAAGTCCCGCCAAACAGGGCGTGCCCCCATGGCTGCCATTTCTGGCCGCGGGCCTGTATCCTGGCTCCGCCGCCATAGAAGGCAAGATGTTGATTCGCCGCGGGGGAAAAAGTTCCGAAGGTCGCAGTAACACCGCCTTCCACAGCGAAGTAATTATTGATGAAGTATGCGACGCTCGTCTGGATTCCGTTCATATTAGTGTTGTTCCCGCCGATATCGAACCGCTGGTAGACATAGCCAATCCCAAGCAGCCATTTGGTCTCATCGCCATAACTGCTGCTCGGGCCAGATGGGGCAGGGGCGCTGGGCGCCGGAGCGGATGCCGTGTTTTGGGCGTTGGCAGTGCCAGCTAGGCACAGCGCCGCCATGCAGAATACGATCCACTTTCTCATCACTGAATCCTCCTGAAGTGCCAAGTTGGCCCACTCACGCAGTTTGATTCTGAGTCGAGTGGATGAAAGAGTCCATAAGAACCCTCAGTTTCATTTCCTGGAAGTTAATATACCCAGCGAGGGGAAGCAAGTACAAGAGAGTCCCCTTGGCCGCCGGATACAAACCGCCCATCCGAGGGTATCATGCGGCCGAGCCGTGGCATTTCTTGTATTTCTTGCCACTTCCGCAAGGGCAGGGATCGTTGCGGCCAACCTTGCCGCCGGCGCGGACGGGCTTGGGAGGCTCCGCCTGGGCGGGGCCGGCCTGGAATTGCAAATTCTGCTGGGCGCGGCGCTGGCGCCGCTCGATTTCGCGGGCTTCGTCCTCGGGCCGGGCTGGCTGGACGAGGAACAGATAGCGGACGGTTTCGGAGTTGATGCGGCCCATCATGTCTTCAAAGAGAGTGAAGGCCTCTTTTTTGAACTCGACGAGCGGGTCTTTCTGGCCATAACCGCGGAGACCGATGCCTTCTTTGAGGTGGTCCAGAGTGAGGAGGTGGTCTTTCCACTGGCCATCCACGACATCCAGCACGATGCGGCGCTCCAGCCAGCGCATCATCTCCGTCCCGAATAGTTTTTCCTTTTCGTCGTAGCGCTTGTGAATGGCTTCGTCCAGCTTTTCCATGATTTCGTCGTGGCTGAACTGCCCGGCATCAATCCCGGCGGCTTTGACGTCGATTCCGAACTGGCGAAGGAGTTCGCCTGCGAATTGCGTTGGGTTCCATTGGCCGGGATTCTGGCCGCGCGGGCAGAAGGACTCCGTTATTTCCGCGGCGACTTCTTCGGCCAGGCCGAGGACGTAATCCTTCTGGTTTTTCCCTTCGAGCATCGCGCGGCGAATGGAGTAGATCGTCTCGCGCTGCTTGTTCATCACGTCGTCGTATTCGAGCAGGTGCTTGCGCATCTCGAAGTTTTGCGCTTCGCGCGCCTTTTGCGCGGTCTCGATGCGCCGCGTGATGAGTTTCGATTCAATGGGGATACCTTCCTTCATCCCGAGCCGGTACATTAGCGCTTTGACGCGCTCGCCGCCGAAGATACGGAGGAGGTCGTCTTCCAGCGAGAGGAAGAACCGCGAGGAGCCGGGGTCGCCCTGGCGTCCGGCGCGCCCACGGAGCTGGTTATCAATGCGCCGGGCTTCATGGCGCTCGGTACCGAGGATGTGGAGGCCGCCCATCGCGACGACCTCATCGTGTTCGGCGCGGCATTGCGCGGCGAATTCGTCGTAGATGGGCTTCCATTGATCCTGCGGAACCTGGAAGATCTTGCCTTCGTTTTGGAAGAGCACCATGGGCTGGGCTGGACCCGTTGCCACGGCGGCCGCGACCGCACTGGCTCCTGCTTGCGGATTTCCCGCGCCGTTGCTCTCTTGCGCCGCGGCATCCGGTGTACTTTCAACCGGCGCGACTGGGTTCTCCGGGCCACCGATGACTGCGCCCGCCGCCGCATAAGGCATCGCGAGGCGATTCTTAAGGCAGTGATCGCGCGCGAGGGCTTCCGGGTTGCCGCCGAGTAGAATGTCCGTGCCGCGGCCCGCCATGTTGGTGGCTACAGTGACGGCGCCCTTGCGGCCCGCCTGCGCGATGACCTTAGATTCGCGCTCGTGCTGCTTGGCGTTCAAGACCTGGTGCGGGATGCCCGCCTTCTTGAGCAGGCCCGCCAGGTGCTCCGACTTCTCAATGGAAATTGTTCCGACCAGAATGGGCTGGCCCGTTTTGTGGAGCTGGCGGATGCCGAAATCGTGAGAGTTGTCTTCCTGCAGAATGCCGTCGACGACGGCCTCAAATTTCTCGGTCTCGGTACGGTATACGATGTCCGGATTCTCAAGGCGAATCAGATTGCGGTTCGTGGGGATGGACACGACATCGAGGTTATAGATCTTGGCAAACTCGGCGGCTTCGGTCTCCGCCGTGCCGGTCATGCCCGAAAGTTTCTTGTACATGCGGAAATAATTCTGAAAGGTGATGGTCGCGAGCGTCTGGTTTTCGCGCTCGATCTTCACGCCTTCCTTGGCTTCGACGGCCTGATGCAGGCCATCCGACCAGCGGCGTCCGGGCATCTGGCGGCCCGTGAATTCATCCACGATGACGATCTCGCCGTTGTTGTTGACGTAATCGGTGTCGAGCTTGTAGAGCGTGTGAGCGCGCAAGGCCTGGTAGACGTGGTGAATCGTCTCCATGTGCGCCGGGTCATAGAGGTTGCCAAGGCCGAGCAGCCGTTCAGTCTTGCTGACGCCTTCCTCTGTGAGCGTTGCCGTGCGCTGCTTTTCGTCAATCGTAAAGTCAATGTCCTGCACGAGCTTTGGAATAATTTTGTCAATCTTGTAGTACTTGTCCGTGGATTCCTCGGCGGGGCCGGAGATGATGAGAGGCGTGCGCGCCTCGTCAATCAGGATGGAGTCCACCTCGTCCACGATGCAGAAGTGATGGCCGCGCTGGACGCAGTCGGCCAGGTCGTACTTCATGTTGTCGCGGAGATAGTCAAAGCCGAATTCATTGTTCGTGCCGTAAGTGATGTCGGCGGCGTAGGCTTCGCGCCGCTGTTTGTCATCGAGATCGTGGACGATGACGCCGACCGTCAATCCCAGCGCGCGGTAGATGGGCGCCATCCACTCGGCGTCGCGGCGGGCCAGGTAATCATTCACCGTGACGATGTGAACGCCGCGTCCGGCGAGTGAATTCAGAAAGGCGGGCAGGGTGGCGACGAGCGTCTTGCCTTCGCCCGTTTTCATCTCGGCGATCTTGCCTTCGTGGAGGACGATGCCGCCGATAAGCTGGACATCGAAATGCCGCATGTTGATATGGCGGCGGCCGGCCTCGCGCACAGCGGCGAACGCGGGCATGAGAGCAGGCTGCAGAGCGGCTTGCATCCGCTCGCGGTAGTCGGGCGCGGAAGGGTCGGCGTCCTCGAGGCCTTTGGCGACGATGGCGCGGAGTTCGGGCGTCTTGGCGGCGAGTTCGTCGTCGCTCAGGCGCTCATATTCCGCGGCCAGCGCGCTGATCTGGACGACGAGCGGCGCGATGAGTTTGATGTCGCGTTCATGCTTGGTGCCGATGAATTTCGCGACGACTTTATTTACGAGCTTATCGAAGTCCATGTGCTATGGAAGGCGGGACAAAACTGCCACAATTACCCGCAAGATTCATTGTATCCGGCGAGATGGGAATGCGCAAAGCAACGCGCCAAGTACACCCATTAGATTGTCTCAGGGTCCTCACAGGTACTTCGCAAGACCTGTCTCTTTTATATCCCCCTCCCCCCACCCCCCATCTTTTCGTAAGAGTGTGCGCCTAAAGGACTTACAGCAACGAAGAGCGCTAAGAGTAAGCGCCTAAAGGACTTACGCGTTTTACATTCAGCAAACTAAGTCTATTATATTCAATCACTTACGGTTTCGCCTGAGAAATGGCTCGTAAGAGTATGATAACAAAGGACTTTAAGTCCTTTAGGCGCATACTCTTACGGGGTGGTCGCGACAAAGACGATTTTCACTTCCGGCAGGGGCGACTTTTCCCGTTTTGGTACTGCGTTCGAAGCGGTTGTCGCAGACTGCATTCCTATATACCACAGAGTTATCGGCGTTGTCAATGAAATTTTGGAAGGGGCAGCAAGGGGCGGGCAGGGCGGGACTTGCCTCGCCACTACTGTGAATGCGAACGAGACGGGGGAGCCCGCTGCCGCGTGCTGTGCGCTGGTAAGATGCGAATCGTTGCGTGGGAATTGCGGGCGAGGAGTTGCGAAAGCGTGGCGGGATCGCCGTCAGACAATCAATTTTTTGGCGATGAGAGGCGATTGCTGCTCGGGCAGGGATTTTGAAGGCGGCTTGGTTTCCGGCCGGAGATGGCCGAAGAGGAGGCGGCGAAGGCGGGAGCGGTCCTCGAGGTTCATGGAGACGATTTCAAAGCCGAGGCCGTGAGTGCGGACGTCACGCATCAGGGCCTGCGCGCTGATGCCGCGCATGCCGAGTTTGATTTTTATGGTGATGAGAGTCCCGGGCAGGATGTGGCGGTCGCACGAGGCCATTCCGCCACTGAGGCTCAATCCTTTGATTTGCATCCTGACGGATTCGGCGGAGGTGGTGATCGAGGCAGGAAGAGGCGGGTCAATCCGAAGGCGCTGATAGCGGCGCTGGCGATACCACTGCGAATCAGCGACGGCATCAAGCGCAGGGAAACTGACCTGCCATTCGTCGAGCGCCGCGTGGGGGAGCATGGTTTCCGCCGCGCGCGAGTCAATCTTCGCGAGCGCTTGAAGCGCGGCAATGCGCAGTTCATCCGTGGAGGCGCGCATCCAGTTGTGTTTCTGCTGGACGACGCGCTGCAGGAGCGAACTTGCGGATGCAGCGCGAAGTCTGCCGAGCGCTTCGATGGCTTTCAGCCGCAGGAATTCCGCGCCGGGCTCGTGGTTCTCGCCTTCGGTGAGTTGGATGAGGCCCGGCACGATGCTCTGGTCACCGCACATTCCCATTTCGTCGAGGGCAAGCGTTTTCGCGAGGGGATCCAGCGAGCCGAAAAGGGAGAGCAGGAGCGCGCCGCGCTCAGACGCTCCCGCGGCCGCCAGGACGCGAATGCAACGATCCTGCGCGGCGAGCGGCCATTCCGCGATGCGGCCCGCGAGCCAGTGCCCAACACCTTCGGGCTCGAGACGGCTCAGTAGACCCGCGGCTTCGGCCGCATCCGGCGCGGGGCCCATGCGAACGGACTCCTTCAATCGGGTGGCGGCTTCGGCGCCGATTTCGCGAGCGATCATGACGAGACGGTCGTTCGCGGATCTTTGCCCGGCGCGATTGAAGCGCGTGAGAATCTGCGCGAGCGCGGCGTGAGGGATCAGGCGGAGCACATCGGCAAGGCCCTCGGGCGGGTCTTCCGACGACAGGCCGGCGGAGGATTGGTTCGCACGAACCGCGGCTTCGATGAACTCGGGGAGGCGTTCTTCGACGCCGATGCGCGGGCGGATTTCTTGAGCGGCGGTGGGGCGCTGATTCTCGACTCCTTCGAGCGAAATGAGAGCCTGCTGGATGGCCGGATAGTTGTGGCGCGCCGCGGCTTCCTGTGAAAGGCGAACGAACGCAGCGTTTACGAGCGACTGGATTTCGGTGTCGCGCTCGCCGGACATTTGCATGCCCATGAGGCGGATGACGGCGATGAGAGCCTTAGTTTCGTTACCGTAAAGGTCGGCGAGTTCGGCGATGCCCATGGCGGTGCGGCGGCGGGCATCGCTTTCCGGGCTGTGAATGCAAGCGGCGTATCGCGCAAGAATGTTCGAGGCGACGGAGGTTTCTCCGCGCGATTCGAGTTCCTTGCAGTACGCGCGGATGTTGCGCGGCGGGATGCACCAGGCGTCTTCGGAAACAAGCACGCTGCGCTTGCCTTTTTCCGGGACCGAGGCCCAGAACTGGCGGTCGAGCATGTCCGCGTGCGATTCGACCTGCATCCCGGCCTTGGCCATTTTTTCTTCGTGCCGGCCGAGAATGGAGCGCAGCGACTCGATCTCCTTGTTCATGCGCTCGAGAGTCTGGCGCACGGCGTTGACCTTTACTTCGCCGCGCTCGTAGCGGCCGAGGGCGAAGCGGATAGCGAGGTGTTCGGCAAGCTGGATGAGCATGGAGCGATCCGGCTTGGTGGAGCGCGTTTTTGCGGCGAATGCTGCAAGCGCCTGGCGAAGCAATTCCTGATTGCGAGCGGGCATGTCCGACAATTCCTGTTGCAGGCCGACTGTTCCGGCGGGCGCCGGTGCATCGCCGATTTGGCTGCCGAGGTGGGTGAGGACTTTGAGTATTCCCACCAAGTCGTCTTCACCGACGCTTTGAGACGCCGCCGAACTTGTGCGGACGGATGAAGGCAAAATCGAAGAGGAGCTTTTTGGCACGTCAGTCCGGGGAGGCTGCGGCGCTAGGTCTGAGCTTGGAAGAGAAGCTCCGGCGCCAGGGGCTTCGTGAATGACTTCCGCAATGGGTGCGCCACTGTAGCCTTCGCCGCTCAGGCCGCCTGACGGGGCCGAATTCGCTCCCTGAGCGGCGGCGATCAATTGCAAAAGTTTCTGCGGATCGGTGAGCCAATCTTTGAGGTCGTTGCTGCCAACCCCAAGTGTGCGCGCGGTGAGCTGCGCGGCAGTGCGGACATCGGAGAATGAGGCGTCTTCCGCGACGAAGCGGATCTCATTGACACGAATGCCGGTGGCGCCGGAAAGCGCAGCCTTTAATTGCGCGGCGAGATCCGAGGGCTTCGCGCCGCCGGCGGGGAAGCCGCACACGAAGCGCGACAACTCATCCTGCGTAACGCGTGGCGTGAAAAGCAGGCTCGCGACGCCCGCGGCGGTGAGCAATTGCGCGAAGCTGCGCTCGACGGGCGAGCCGCCCAGCGGCATGCCGTCAAGCAGGAGCTGGCCTTCGGCTGCGCCGAGCAACAGACCCGTCGCGCTGCCATGAGGAATCGCGGCGCCGAGTTCGTCCCAGGCGGTGGCGAATTGCGCGTTGGCGCGGGCGTGATCGAAGCCGTAAAGGCGCGTGAGTTTGAGCAGAATGTTGAGGCTGCGCACAAAGGCGCGGGCCGCCGTAACTTTGTTGTGAGCGTTCATGCGGAAAGGGGGGCGCGCAACCCCCCACTCGAATACGGTAAGCACCGCACGCGCAAGCGAGCAATGGTACGGAAGGGCAGACGGTTGCGTTTTCGGCACTTTTTGAGCACTTCCACGGGCACTTCGGGGGCGCGGGTGGGAGATGGGCAGAGCGGCAAGGAGGCGGGCGCGCCTTGCCCGGCAATCCGGCGCGGGCTATGATGAATCTTCGTCGAGCGCGCGCGGGACGCCGCAGTCTTAGCCAAACAATTTCAGAAAAGGCCGCAAAGAAGGGAGCACGATGCCGCCACCAGGTGGGGGGAATCCAGTGTCGGGCGGGCCGAGCGGGCCGGGTCCCGGCGGACCGCAACGAATGGGGCCGGGGGGGCCGGGGATGCCGCAGCCGCCGAAAATGCCGATTCCTGGGGTGAAATATCTCGTCGCGGTGGCGAGCGGGAAGGGAGGCGTGGGAAAGACGACCGTCGCGGTGAACTTGTCGCTGGCGATGGCAAAGCTCGGCGCGCGCGTGGGGTTGCTTGACGCCGATGTGTACGGGCCAAACGTGCCGCTGATGCTGGGCACGCAAGAAGAGCCGCGCGCGACGAGCGAGCGCACGATCCTGCCGGTGCACGCACACGGATTGAAAGTTATTTCGATGGGGCTGCTTTCGCCGGGCGATAAGCCGGTCATCTGGCGCGGGCCGATGCTGCACAGCGTGATACAGCAGTTTCTGCGAAGCGTCGAGTGGGGCGACCTGGATTACCTGGTGGTGGATTTGCCGCCGGGGACGGGCGACGTGCAGTTGACGCTGATCCAGACCGTGCCGCTTTCGGGCGCGGTGGTGGTGACGACGCCGTCGGTGGTGGCGCTGGCCGATGTGCGCAAGGCGATTGAGATGTTCCGGCAGGTGAACGTCGAAGTGCTGGGCGTGATCGAGAACATGAGTTCGTTTGTGTGCCCACACTGCGGGAAGAGCGTGGACGTGTTCGGGCAAGGAGAAGGACGCAAGACCGCGGAGGCGTTCGGCGTGCCGCTGCTCGGCGAAATCGAGATTGACCCGCGAATTCGGATCGGCGGAGACACGGGGAGGCCCGTGGCGCTCCTCGGAGAAAATGCGCCGGAGGCGAAGAGTACGTATGCGATGACGCGGGCGGTGATGGCGCGGCTGGAGGAAGCGAGCGGGAGCGCGCCGAATGTGGAGATTTTGTAGAAGACAGTGGCTAGTGGCGAGTGACTAGTGGCTAGTGAAAATCAAAAAACTGTGAAGTCCGGCATGGAGACGCGCAAGAAGGCGAGACATTACAAGGAACTATTGGTTTGGCAGAAGGGGATGGCATTGGCGCGCGAAGTCTATAAGATGACAGCCAGCTTTCCGGGCGATGAGCGATTTGGATTGATCGCGCAAATGCGACGGGCCGCTGTTTCGGTACCGTCGAATATTGCGGAGGGGCAGGCTCGGCGCGGCACCAGAGAGTTCCTCCAA
Source organism: uncultured Acidobacteriota bacterium (assembly GCA_963838945.1). Taxonomy (GTDB): domain Bacteria; phylum Acidobacteriota; class Terriglobia; order Acidiferrales; family UBA7541; genus DASTCZ01. The sequence goes on from CAWITC010000002.1 coordinate 65,516, forward strand.
TTTCTGTCGCATTCGGAGGGCTCGCTCGCGGAACTGGAGACACAGATTTTATTGAGCATGGAACTGGGCTATTGTCGCGGGGCTACTGTGGAAAATATATCGTCGCGCATTGAAGAGCTTCAGAAAATGCTGTCGTCGCTCAGACGCACTTTGGAGGGTTTCGCTAGCCACTAGATACTTGTCACTAGCCACTCTGATTTATGACTGATGTGAAACAAATCCGAGCGATTAAGGGCGTGCGGGATATTTTGCCGGCGGAGTCGGGGGCGTGGAACCGCGTGGAGCAGGCCGCGCATGAGTTGTTCGCGCGATTTGGGTATGGCGAGATACGGCTGCCGATTTTTGAGGAGACGGAATTGTTCGCGCGGTCGGTTGGCGTGGATACGGACATCGTTGGAAAAGAGATGTACACCTTTGTGGATCGCGACGAGGAGTCCATTTCGCTGCGGCCGGAGGCGACGGCGAGCGTGTGCCGCGCGTACATCGAGCATGGGATGCAGACGCTGCCGGGGAACGTGAAGCTCTATTACATGGGGCCGATGTTCCGTCGCGAGCGGCCGCAGAAGGGGCGCTTCCGGCAGTTCTACCAGATTGGCGCGGAGGTGCTGACGCCTATTTACGCGGGCCAAGAAAACTTGGCCGCGGACGCGGGGATTGACGCCGAGTTGATTGAAATGCTGATGGCGTTTTTCGAGAAGGTAGGGCTGGAGGAGACGGCGTTGTACATCAACTCGATTGGCTGCAAACAGTGCCGGCCGAAATATGTGGAGTTGCTGCGCGCGGAGCTTGTGAAAGTAAAAGGCAAGCTGGGCGCGGACAGCCAGCGGCGGATCGAGACGAATCCGCTGCGCGTGCTCGATTCAAAGGTGCCGGAGGAGCAGGCGATTATCGAGAAGCTGCCGCGGATTTCAGACCATTTGTGCGCGGAATGCCGCGAGCATTTCGCGGAGGTGCGGCGGCAGCTCGATTTGAGAGGAATCGTTTACGAGCAGAATTGGCGGCTGGTGCGCGGGCTGGACTACTACATGCGCACGACGTTTGAGATTACCGCGCCGGCATTGGGCTCGCAGAACGCGGTGTGCGGCGGCGGGCGATATGACGGGCTCGTGGAATTGCTCGGCGGGCCGCCGACAAAAGGGATCGGCTTTGCGATTGGCGAAGACCGGTTGATGCTGTCGCTCGAAGCGGCGGGGAAATTGAAGCCGGAGCCGGCCGTGGACGCGTTCATCGTGTGGATGGGCGCGAGCGCGCAGGCCGCGGCGATTGCGCTGGCGCGGCGATTGCGCTATGCAGGAGTGAAAGTGGAAGTGCCCGCGGTGGAGATGAAATTTGGAAAGGCGCTTGGGCTGGCGGACAAACTCGGCGCGAGACACGCGGTGATTATCGGCGAGAACGAAATCGCCGCGGGGAAGTTTACCGTGAAGCGGCTGGCGGATGCGGTGCAGAAGAGTTTGAGCGAAGCGGACTTGGTCGCGGAATTAAAAGGGAATTGAGGGCGGGAATTGCTCGATCCACTGGGAAATCTGAAGCGCACAAGTTATTGCGGCGCGCTGCGCGGCGCGGACAACGGCCGCGAGGTCGTGCTGATGGGCTGGGTGCATCGGCGCCGCGACCTCGGCAACCTGATTTTTATTGACTTGCGCGACCGCGCGGGGCTGGTGCAAGTGGTGTTCAACAAAGAGCATCAGCCTGCAGCACACGCGAAGGCCGAGGAATTGCGCGGGGAATATGTCGCGGCAGTGCGCGGCAAAGTTGCGATGCGGCAGAAGGCGAATCCGGAACTGGCGACGGGCGAGATTGAAGTCATCGCCAGCGAATTGCACATCCTGAATACGGCGAAGACGCCGCCATTCCAGGTGGAAGACGAAGTGACGGCGAGCGAGGAGACGCGGGCGCGGTACCGATATATCGACTTAAGGCGCTCGCGCCCGACGCAGAATCTTGCGCTGCGGCACAAAGTGGTTCTCGAGATTCGCAAGGCGATGGACGAGATGGGCTTCTACGAAATCGAAACGCCCATGCTCACGCGCAGCACGCCCGAGGGCGCGCGCGACTATCTGGTGCCGAGCCGTCTGCACCACGGGCAGTTTTACGCGCTGCCGCAATCGCCGCAGCTTTTTAAACAGCTCCTTATGATTAGCGGTATGGACCGCTATTTCCAGATCGTGCGCTGCTTCCGCGATGAAGACCAGCGCGCCGACCGCCAGCCGGAATTCACGCAGCTCGACGTCGAGATGTCATTCCCAACGCAGGATTTGATTTTCGAGGCGATCGAAAAAGTGATGGTGCGCGCGTGCGCGGCGGCGGGCGTGCAAGTGTCGGCGCCGTTCCGGAGGATGGGGCACCGCGAAGCGATTCATCGCTACGGAACCGACAAGCCTGATTTGCGCTTCGCGGTGGAACTGCACGACGTGACGTCTATCTTCTTACCGGCGCGCGAGGCGATGCATATTGACGGCACCGTTTTCGCGCTGGCGGCGCCGGGCGGGGCGGCGTTTTCACGCAAGCAACTCGACGAGCTTGGTGAAAAGGGGAAGGCGCTTGGCGCGCGGGGCGTTTTCACGGCAAAAGTTGCGGCGGAGAGTATTACATCATCGCTGGAAAAGAATCTGGGGGCGGAGGCGACTTCGGCAATTGGCGGACGCGACGGGGGCGAAATCGGGAGACCTGATGGTTTGCGCCGCAGCCAAGCAACAAACTCCCGGCACGGAAGCGGCGGCACTGATTGCGGGTCAATTGCGGGTGTATCTTGCGGAAAAACTTTCGGTGATTCCGAAAGACCGCTGGGAATTCCTGTGGGTGACGAACTTTCCGCTGTTTGATTGGAGCGAGACGGAAAAACAGTGGGTGCCAGCGCAGCATCCGTTCACCGGGATTGTGGAGGAAGACCTCGTGAAACTGGATGATCCGGCGCGGCGCGGCGAACTGCGATCGAAGGGCTATGACCTGGTGCTGAATGGAGTCGAGCTCGGCTCAGGCAGCATCCGGATACATCAGCAGGATGCGCAGTCGCGTGTGTTCCGCGCACTTGGACTGAGCGATGCGCAGGCAAGGCAGCGCTTTGGATTCTTCCTCGACGCGCTGACCTATGGCACGCCCCCGCATGGCGGAATCGCGCTGGGACTCGACCGTGTGGTCATGCTGCTCGCAGGCGAAAAGTCCATCCGTGAAGTGATTGCGTTCCCGAAGACGACGACGGCGGTGGATTTGATGGCGGAAGCGCCTGCGCCGGTGGACGAAAGCCAGTTAAAAGGATTGGGCATCGTCCTTAAGAATGAGTGAGGATTTGCAGAGCGAATGAGCCGGATACGCATATTGCCGGAAGCAGTGGCGAACCAGATCGCCGCGGGCGAAGTTGTCGAGCGCCCCGCGTCGGTGGTGAAGGAGCTGCTCGAAAACGCGCTGGACGCGGGCGCGCGTTCGATTCGCATCGAAATTGAAGCCGGCGGGAAGCGGCTCATCCGCGTGACCGACGACGGCAGCGGCATGGCGCACGACGACGCGCTTCTGGCGTTCGAGCGGCATGCGACGTCAAAGCTGCGCACGGCGAACGATCTGCTCAGCATCGCGACGCTTGGATTCCGCGGAGAGGCGCTGCCGTCGATTGCTTCGGTGTCGAGGCTCGTGCTCGAAACCCGAACAGCCGAAGAAGAGCAGGGCACTCGAATCGAATTCGGCGGAGGAAAACTTTTTGGCGTGAAACCCGCGGGAGTACCGACCGGGAACGACGATCACGGTTTCCGATTTATTTTATTCGGTTCCGGCGCGGCGCAAGTTCCTGAAATCGGAGACGACCGAGCTGGGGCACATCGCCTCGCTTGTGACGCATTACGCGCTGGCGCATCCTGACAGGCAATTTGTGCTGAAAACGCCATCGCAAGAAATCCTGAATGTCCCGCCCGCGATCGAGCGCACGTTTGTGGGCACCTCGCAATCAAATGCGGAATCGCCCGCGGGATCCTCCGCGGAAACAGACGACGCGCCGCCGAAGCAGGCGCAAGGTATTCCCGGACTTGCCGAGCGGGTGTATCAGCTATTCGGACGCGCCGCGCTCGACGAGTTGCTAGAAATTCCGCCGACCTCGGGCCCGGTGCGCGCGGCCATCACTGAGGCGCAACTGGAAGAGTCCGAGCGCGCATCTCTGCTGACCGTTTCCGGCTTCGCTTCGCGCCCGCAAGTGCAGCGGCCGAACCGCAACGGCATCTATGTTTTCGTGAACCGGCGGCTGGTGCGCGACCGCGTGCTGCTGCACGCCATCCACGAAGCCTATCGAAACATTTTGCCGCCTCCGGCATTTCCCGCCGTGCTGCTGTTCGTGGATTTGCCGCACATCGAAGTGGACGTGAACGTTCATCCCGCAAAGGTCGAGGTGCGCTTCCGCCATTCGCAATTCGTGCACGATTTCGCGCGTGACGCCATCCGCAACGCGCTCACGCGCGCGCGTCCGATTCCAAGCTTTCCCGCGGGGACATCGGCAACCGCGCAACTCGCGGCCGCCGCGGCAGGCGCGGGATTCGGGTCCTACATGCCCTCGCTGCAGGCGCCGCTCGAACCCGTGGCGGGGGTGCCGCGCGCGGTGATCCCTCCAATGGCGCCGCTCGACGCCGCAGCCGCGCCAGCGCCCTATTCCGATGGCGGATTCGAATTGACCGGCGCGCCGCTCGAACCTGAAGCGCAGCGGTTGCGATTTGAATCGGGCGAAGCGACTGGAATCGGGGCAGATCCCGGAGAAGCGCCGAGACAATTCGGAAACCAGATCGCCGAGCAATTCCGCCGTGCATCGGCTGAATTCGAAGGGGCGGGGCCAGCGGGCGCGCAGCTTGCCGAGCGTCCGGCTACCGCTGAAAGCTTGCTGGATCTGAAACCGCTCGGACAGGTGAACTCGAGTTTTATTGTTGCGGTAAATGAAGAAGGTCTGTGGATCATTGACCAGCACGTGGCGCACGAACGGATATTGTTCGAGCAGCACCTTCGCGCGCGGCGCGATGGCCAGATGACAGGACAGCGGATGCTGATGCCGCACATCGTCGAGCTTTTGCCGCGCCAGGAAGTGATTTTCGAGCAGATTGCCGAGGAGCTTTCCGCGAATGGCTTCGAGGTTTCGCCCATGGGTCCGCGGAGCGTGGCGATTCAGGCGACACCCGCGGGGATTTCAAGCGCGGACGCCGAGAAATTGCTGGTGCAGATTCTGGATGGGGTCGAACGCGAGAACCAGGCGATTTCGATGGACTGGCTGCAGTCGCGTATCGCGGCCACGACGGCGTGCCACGCAGCGATCAAGGTGAACATGCCGCTCGACCAAACAAAAATGGAATGGCTGCTAGCAGAGCTTGCAAAGACCGAGGCGCCGATGAGCTGTCCACACGGGCGGCCGGTGGTGCTGCGCTATTCCACCCGCGAGATCGAGCGCGCGTTTCACCGGATTTGAGGAGACCGCATCTCAAATGCGATTCATTGTTGCGGCGGTGCCTTTCTGTACAGGACAAGTCTTCATTCTAAAAGGAGTTTTCACCAATATCTCGATGTTCGATGAACTTAATAAAGCTCTTCCTGAGGACAAGCGTTTCGATCCAATTGTCGGACCATTATCCCGGCAATTCGGATTCAGGAGGGAATACCGCGCGATGTTTCCAAAGAGCCGCAAAATCCAGCGGATGTATGGTTTTTTTGTTATTGGAGCAACTCTCATGTTTACTGCCCTCGTGATTGTGATGTGGCATTACAATCCTGCCAAACCGTGATGCTTTGAGAGACGACGTGCAGAATTCACAGCCGAAAAAACTAATTATTGCAATTGACGGCCCTGTTGGTTCAGGCAAGAGCACCATAGCGCGCCGCGTAGCGGAGTTGCTTGGCTACACGTGCCTGAACAGCGGCGCAATGTACCGTGCGGTGGCGCTCAAGGCGCAGCGGCGTGGCGTTGCGCTGGACGACGCGGCGGCGCTCGAACGCCTGGCGCGCGAGACGCACATTGATCTCGAGGGCGGCCCGGAGGGGCAGCACGTGCTGCTCGACGGCGAAGACGTCTCCGAGGCCATACGCACGGCGGAGATTTCGGTTGCCGCTTCGCAGGTTGCAATCGTTCCCGGGGTGAGGCATGTGATGGTGGCCGAGCAGCGGCGCGCGGGCGCTCGCGGCGGCGTGGTGATGGAGGGCCGCGATATCGGGACCGTCGTTTTCCCGGATGCCGGATTGAAGATTTTCCTCGAAGCCTCGGTCGAAGCGCGCGCAGAGCGGCGCTGGCGCGAGCATCAGGCAAAAGGCGACGGGCTCACGTTTGCGCAAGTGGTAGAGGAAATCCACGAGCGCGATCTGCGCGACCGCACGAGGGAGACTTCGCCGCTCGCCCGCGCCGCCGATGCCGTGTTGGTGGACAACACCGCGATGGACGCCGAGGAAACCGCGCGGTTGATCGCGCAACTCGCGCGCGACCTCGAAGGCAAATAGCAGACTGACTCCACAATTTCCTCCCAAGTGAAATTACGATCAGGATTAAGCTGGGGCGGACATCGAGGAGAGAAATTCCGCGTTGTTCTTGGATTTGGCCAGACGTCCGAGCAGCAGCTCCATCGCTTCGACGGGCGAGAGCGGGCTCAGCACTTTGCGAAGCACCCAGATGCGGTTGAGCTCGTCGGCGGGAAGCAGCAGCTCGTCCTTGCGGGTGCCGGAGCGAAGGATGTCAATGCTCGGAAAGATTCGCTTGTCCACCAGGCGCCGGTCGAGATTGATTTCCATGTTGCCGGTGCCCTTGAACTCCTCGAAGATGACGTCGTCCATGCGGCTGCCGGTGTCCACGAGCGCGGTGGCGATGATGGTGAGCGAGCCGCCCTCTTCGACGTTGCGCGCAGCGGCGAAAAAGCGCCGCGGACGCTGGAGAGCGTTGGCGTCAATGCCGCCCGAGAGAACTTTTCCGGATGGCGGCGTGACGGCGTTATAGGCGCGACCGAGGCGGGTGATGGAATCGAGCAGCACGACGACGTCGCGCTTGTGTTCGACAAGGCGCTTGGCTTTTTCGAGCACCATTTCCGCGACTTGGATGTGACGCTGCGGCGGCTCGTCAAAGGTCGAGCTGATAACTTCGCCTTTTACGGTGCGCTGCATGTCGGTGACTTCTTCGGGCCGCTCGTCAATCAGCAGCACAATGAGCGCAACTTCGGCATGGTTGGTGGTGACGGAGTTGGCGATGGACTGCAGCATCATGGTCTTGCCGGTGCGCGGCGGCGCGACGATTAATCCGCGCTGGCCTTTGCCGATGGGACAGAGCATGTCCAGCACGCGGCCGGTGAGATTTTCCTTGGTCGTTTCGAGGCGAATACGAGCCTGCGGGTAGAGCGGCGTCAGGTTGTCGAAGAAGATTTTGTTGCGCGCGACTTCCGGGTCTTCAAAATTGACGGCTTCGACTTTAATCAGCGCGAAGTAGCGCTCGCCGTCTTTGGGCGGGCGCACCTGGCCGGAGACGGTGTCCCCGGTCCGCAGGTCGAATTTACGGATTTGCGACGGCGAGACGTAAATGTCGTCCGGGCCGGGCAGGTAGTTATATTCCGGGGCACGGAGGAAGCCGAAGCCATCGGGCAGGCATTCGAGCACGCCTTCAGAGAAGATCAGCCCGTTCTTTTCGGTCTGGCCGCGCAGGATTTGAAAAATCAGCTCCTGCTTGCGCATGCCGCTGGCGCCGGGGATCTCGAGATCCTTGGCGATTTTCGCCAGGTCGGTGACGCTTTTTTCCTTCAGTTCTGCAAGACTAACGCTCATTGTTTTTATTCCTTCAACTATGCTTCCACGCCTGATGACTCAGGCCAGGGTTCGGATTTACCCGGCCCCGGGGAGGGCAAGCTCTTTGGAAGCCGGGAAGCTTTTGATTGCACTCAGAAAAAATTAAATTGCGATGCGCGCCGCGCGCTTCCCCCCAATTGAATCGCTCATCGAGCGGCGGAGCCTTCAGTTCGTCAGGCTCTTATCTTCCTTGGGCTCAAACCCCGCGGACACTTCCGGGACCGGCGGCGGAACGGCCGTATGCAGCGGCGCCTCGAGAGCGTATTCGAGAACTTCGTCCATGCTTTCAACGGGCTTGATGGTGAGGACGGAGAGAATCTCCGCCGGAATATCGACCAAATCCTTTTCGTTGTCCTTCGGAATGATGACCGTGCGTATGCCGACGCGATGCGCGGCGAGCAGTTTTTCCTTAATGCCGCCGATCGGAAGCACTTTCCCGCGGAGCGTGATTTCGCCGGTCATGGCCACGTCGACACGCGATGGGATGCGCGTCAGCGCGCTCACGATGGCTGTGCAGATCGTGATTCCGGCGGAAGGCCCGTCTTTCGGGATCGCGCCCTCGGGCACGTGCATGTGAATATCAATGTGCCGGTAAAAATCCTTGGGAAGGCCAAACTGCCCGGAACGGGAGCGGACGTAGCTCATTGCCGCCTGCGCGGATTCCTGCATGACGTCGCCGAGTTTGCCGGTGAGCGTCAGACGGCCCTTGCCTTCCATCAGAGTCGCTTCGGTGGCAAGCACTTGGCCGCCGACCTCCGTCCAGGCGAGGCCAATCGCGAGGCCGATTTCGTTTTTCTTCTCCTGCCAGATTTCGCGGAACTTCATCACGCCGAGGAATTCGGAAATCGTGACGGGCGTGATCTCGGCGTGAACTTCCTTGCCTTCCTTCACGACGCGGCGGGAAATCTTGCGGCAGACATTGGCGATTTCACGCTCGAGATTCCGGACTCCGGATTCATGCGTGTAGTGCCGGATGATGTGCCGCAGGCCGTCTTCCGAGAATGTGACGTTCCCTTCGGAAAGGCCGTTTGCCTCGCGCTGTTTTTTCACCAGGAAGCGCTTGGCGATTTCCAGTTTTTCCATTTCCGTGTAGCCCGGCAGCCGGATGACTTCCATGCGGTCTTGCAAGGGCTGCGGAATCGTGTGCAGCACGTTGGCGGTGCAGATGAACATCACCTGCGAGAGGTTGTATTCGACGTCGAGATAATGGTCCGTGAAGGAGTGGTTCAATTCGGGGTCGAGCACTTCCATAAGCGCCGCCGATGGATCGCCGCGGAAGTCCATGGACATTTTGTCCACTTCGTCGAGCACGAAAACGGGATTGACGGTGCCAGCCTTTTTCATCATCTGAATGATCTGGCCGGGGAGCGCGCCGATGTAGGTCCGGCGGTGGCCGCGAATTTCAGCTTCGTCGCGGACTCCGCCGAGCGAAACGCGCACAAACTTGCGGCCTGTGGCTCGCCCAATCGAATTGGCAAGTGAAGTCTTGCCCACGCCGGGGGGGCCGACAAAACAGAGAATCGAGCCGCGGGGAACCTTCACGAGTTGGCGCACGGCGAGATATTCCAGGATGCGTTCTTTGATTTTATCGAGTCCGTAGTGGTCTTCCTCGAGAATCTTTTCCGCCACCGCAATGTCACGAATTTCTTTCGATTTCTTCTTCCAGGGCACGGCGATGAGCCAATCGAGATAATTCCGGCTCACTGTGGATTCCGCCGACATGGGAGGCATCATTTCCAGGCGCTTCAATTCCTGAACGGCCTTCTCGTGGACGTCTTTCGGCATCCCAGCGGAGTCAATTTTCTTTCGGAGTTCATCGGTTTCGCTTTTCTCGCCGCGGCCCAGTTCCTTCTGAATGGCCTTCATCTTCTCGTTGAGGTAGTACTCTTTTTGCGCGCGCTCCATCTGCCGCTTGACGCGGGAATTGATGTTGCGCTCCACGTTCAATTTTTCGAGTTCGACGTCGAGAATCTTTGCCAGTTGATTGAGCCGCTCGATCGGGTCGAACATTTCGAGGAGCTCCTGCTTTTCCTCGAAGGGCAGCGTCACGTTGGCCGCGATCGCATCGGAAATCTGGCCGGGATCCTCGACGCGCGCCGCGGCGATCACAGTATCGTAATTCACGGCCTGGGAAAGCTTGACGTACTGCTCGAACAGCTCGCGGACGCGGCGCACCAATTGATCGTTTTCCGGCGAAGGTTCTGATTTCACGGGGACGAGCTTCAGCGCGGCGCGGAAAAAACCATCTGCCGTGGAGATATCCACGATTTTCGCGCGCTCGACGCCCTCCACTAAGACGCGGATGTTGCCATCGGGGAGCTTAACGCTTTGCACGATATTCGCGACCGTTCCAACCGTGTAGATGTCCTCAGGTTTGGGGTCGTCAATCGAGGCGTCATGCTGCGTGGCAAGGAAAATGCGCTTGTCGCCCGCGAGCGCCTCTTCGAGCGCGCGGACAGAACCTTCCCGGCCGACGATGAACGGATTCATCTGTCCCGGAAAGATGACCAGTTCGCGCACCGGCATCATGGGCACGCGCTTGAGTTCGTTTTTCTCCCGGTTGAACATGGATTCCTGGTTTGGCAATGCGGTCTCTCTGCGGTTTGGCTAACCCGCTTTTTCGAGAAGGCTCCAGTTGATTTCGCGCGTGCGCACCATGTCCGCGGTGACCACAAATTCGCGGACCTTGCGCTGAGCCGGCAAGTGATACATCAATTCGAGCATCAAATCTTCCAGAATCATGCGCAAGCCGCGCGCGCCCACTTTGCGCTGCATCGCAAGATCCGCGACGGTTTCAAGCGCGTCATCCGTGAAGCGCAGCTTTACGTTCTCGAACTCAAAGAGCCGCTGGTACTGGCGCACAAGCGCGTTCTTCGGCTCCGTCAGGATGCGCATCAGCGCGGCCTTGTCGAGGTCGCCAAGCACGCCGACAACCGCAAGCCTTCCAACGAACTCGGGAATCAGCCCGTAACGGATCAGATCGGTCGGCTGCGCCTGCTCGAGCATCTCGATGTTGCGCCGATGAGCGGTGGAAGGTTGGGCATCGGTATGGAAGCCAAGCGATCTCTGGCCGACGCGGCGCTCGATTATTTTTTCCATACCTACAAACGCGCCGCCGCAAATAAACAGGATATTAGTGGTATCCACAGGGGTAAATTCCTGATGAGGATGCTTGCGACCGCCCTGCGGGGGAACATTGGCGACCGTTCCTTCCAAAATCTTCAGCAGCGCCTGCTGGACGCCCTCTCCGGAAACGTCGCGCGTAATCGAGGGGTTCTCGTCCTTCTTCGAGATCTTGTCAATTTCGTCGATGTAAATGATGCCCTGTTGCGCGCGCGTGACGTCCCCGTCGGCGGCTTGCAGCAGCTTCAAGATTATGTTTTCGACGTCCTCGCCGACGTAGCCCGCCTCGGTGAGCGTCGTGGCGTCCACGATGGCAAACGGAACGTCAAGCATCCGGGAAAGCGTCTGCGCCAGAAGCGTCTTGCCCGTGCCGGTCGGGCCGATCAGCAGAATGTTTGATTTCGTCAGCTCAACTTCGCCCGGCTGCCGGTTCAGGAAAATCCGCTTGTAGTGGTTGTACACCGCGACGGCCAATTTTTTCTTCGTCTTGTCCTGACCGATCACGTACAGGTCAAGGAACGACTTGATTTCGGGCGGACGCGGCAATCGCCGGTTCGCGGGCTGGCTCTGTTCGCGCTTTTCCTCGTCCAGAATCTGCTGGCAGACCGTGACGCATTCGTTGCAGACAAACGCGCGCGGATAGTCGGAAGGCGAGCTGATCAGCTTCTCGACCTGCTCCTGCGTTTTATGGCAGAAGGAACATCGCAAAGGTTCTTCGGTTCCTATTTTTCTCACGGGTGTTTTGGCCTCGTGCCGCACCCCATTGCGGCCGCTTTCTTACTTCATTCTAGGCCTGAATCTTTTCTTCGCGCGGAGCACTCCCTGTTTGCTACTAACTGTTTCGCACGCCCCGGCGCCTTCGCTGCGAGTACCTTCGCATCAGCGGTGCTTGTAAATAATCTCGTCAATCAAACCGTACTCTTTGGATTGCTCGGCCGACATAATAAAGTCCCGCTCGACGTCGCGCTCGACTTTTTCCAGCGATTGGTTGCAATGATCAGCGAGCAGCTTGTTGATCACCGAACGCATCCGCAGAATCTCTTTCGCGTGAATGTCAATATCGGTGGCTTGCCCGGAAAGTCCGGACATCCAGGGCTGATGAATCAAGATACGTGAGTTGGGCAAAGAGAAGCGCTTCTTTGGCGCGCCCGCGGTCAGCAAAAGCGCAGCAATGGAGGCCGCCTGACCGACGCAAATTGTCACAACGCTTGGCCGAACGAATTGCATCGTGTCGTAAATGGCCATTCCCGCGGTAATCGACCCGCCCGGAGAATTAATGTAGAGCGAAATGTCCTTTTCCGGGTCTTCGGCTTCCAAAAACAGGAGCTGCGCGGTCACCAGGTTCGCGACGTGGTCGTCAATCGGCGTCCCGATGAAGATGATGTTGTCTTTCAGCAGTCGCGAGTAAATGTCGTAGGCGCGTTCGCCGCGGTTGGTCTGCTCGACCACCATGGGAACCAGTGTCGTGGCGCGGGGGCCGGGATCGTCGAAATTTCTCATTAGGAATTCTTCTGGATGCGCTGAGGACCCCGCCAGGCTATTTTTTCTCCGTGGATTGCTTTGAGACCTGGATGCGGGCGTGCTGGCGAAGCCACTCAAGCGTTTTATCGCTTCGCAGCTTCGATTTCATCCTATCGAGCGCTCCTTGCTTTGTCAAGCGCGCGCGGACGACCGTTGCTGATTCGCCACCGTGTTCCGCGATCGCCGCGAGCTGCTTTTCAAGTTCTTCTTCACTGGCGTCGATATTTTCCGCCGTCGCAATCTTATCCAGTATCAGTTCTGCCTTCACATCCTCGACAGCGCGATCGCGCTGCTTCCGGCGCATTGCCACCCAGTCCACATTGACCGCGCGCGGGTCCACGCCCTGCGCGGCCAGTGACCGTACGGCGCGCTCAAGCCGGGCGTCCATCTGATGCTCGACGAGCGCCTGCGGCACCGGAAAGTCATTCGCACTTACGATTTTCGCAAGCAACTTGTCGCGCGTCAGGTCGGCCAGTTGGTTTTCACGCGCTGCATTGAGGCTTTCGAGAATTTTTCCTCGCAGCTCTTCGAGCGATGCGGATTCGCTCACGTCCTTGGCGAAGTCGTCATTCAACTCTGGAAGTTTCTTCTCTTTCACTGCCGTAACGTCGGCGATGTAGTGGTACGACTTGCCCGCGAGCTTCGGGTCCGGATAGTCGGCCGGGTAGGTCAAGTCGAAACGGCGCTGCTCGCCGGCCTTCGCGCCCCGCAGGTTTTCATTGAACGCTTCGAGCGTGTTTTCCGAGCCGATGTTGCACATGACGTTCTCGGCACGCAGCGGTTCGCCGCCGCCCGAGGGAGTTCCGATTAGCTTGAGCTGGGCATAATCGCCGTCGGCGAGCGCGCGTCCCTCGACCGGCACAAACGTGGCAGCGCGTTCGCGCATCTCTTCGAGCGTTTTGTCCACGTCAGCGCCGGTAAGATCCGGAGCTTCGACTTCCACTTCCACGTCCTTGTAGGGCGCAAGTTCAAAAGTCGGCAGGACTTCAAAGGACGCGCGAAACTTCAGCGGGCCGCCTTCGGCGTAATCCACTTTGTCCACTTGCGGCTGCGTCACCGGGACGAGCTTTTCCTTCGTCACCGCCTGCTCGATGTGCTCGGGCAAGAGCTGTTGCATCACTTCGCTCTTGATGTCTTCGGCGAAGCGGCGGCGGATAAGCGTTACAGGCGCTTTTCCGGGACGAAAGCCCGGCACACGCGCCACGCGCGCGATTTCCTTTGCGATACGCTCGCTTGTCTTGGCGACTTCCTCGGCGGGGATTTCCAGTTCCAGCTCGCGGCGGCAGGTGGCTTCCGATTCGCTCATGCGTTTGTCATTCCAGTCGAAAAATTATTCCCGTTGCAGCAGGTGCGGGTTCATCCGGATGAAATTCCCGCGCTTCTGGAGATTTGCGCGACGCCTACAGCCGCACCACGCCTGCCTTTGCCAATTCAATTTCCGGGAAAAAGCAGAAGGAAAGAACCAGCCAACAAGACCCCCTACAGAAACTCCAGTATAGGGGAGCATTGCGAGATCGTCAACGCCGAGCACGCTGTAATTCATGAGAGTTTTCATGAGCGAGGGAACACATGTTCTCTTGCTTTCCTTGGGATCGCGTGCTGACGATGGTGTGTAGTGACCGCCCCTCTTGCTAATGGGCGAAAAAACCCCGACGGCGCATCCGGCCGGCGCTAGATGCGTCAATCAGTCCACATTCTGCGCGGAGAGGAGGCGCGATCGCGCAACTCCCGTCAATCCCTGGGATCCTGAAAAGATTCTCTTGACAGCCTAAACCCGCAGGTGTACTTAGCTACGCATCCTTGGGATTGCGAAGTGCGCTGGGGGGGTGCATTTCGCATAGTTCTCTTCCCAGATTTTGTCGGACAATCAAAAACTTGGAGGCGTCTCATGAACGCTTTGGCGTCGCGTATTTTCCGCGGAAGTCTTTTCTTATTGGCTTTCCTTGTATGGACATCCTGCCCGGTGTGGGGGCAAAACGTCGGCAGCCTGAGCGGAACTGTCGTGGACCCGCAGAGTAAGGCTATCGAGGGCGCGAAAGTGACAATCACTAATCTCGCCACAAACGAACCGCACACCAGCCGGACTCTTAAGGATGGCGCTTTCGGCTTTACGCAGCTCGAGCCAGGCACGTACAAAGTGGAGATCGCCAAAGATGGATTTAAGACGCACGTGGCAGAGAAGGTGGCAGTGCTTGTTTCCACACCAACAAATTTGGACGTGAAGATGGAACTGGGCGCCGCGACGGAGACGATTACCGTAGAAGCAGTTGCGACTCCCAACCTGAATACCGAGGATGCGACTGTCGGCACGGCATTCCAACAGGAGCAAGTGAAAGAACTGCCCTTCCTCGCTCGCAATGTCGTCAATCTGCTCACTCTTCAGCCCGGCGTGGTTTTTACCGGCCGGACCAACACGGACACGCTTGCGATGGGCACCAACGCCGGCCTCGATTCGCGCGAAGGCGTCGTGGATGGCGTCCGCGGCAATCAGACGAATGTGACCGTGGATGGCGTGGACTCAAACGATTGGCATAATCAGTCCGCATTCACCAGTGCGTTGCCGGTAACTCTCGATTCCGTCCAGGAATTCCGCGTCACGACCTCGAATGCCAACTCGACGGATGGCCTCGTCAGCGGCGCACAGGTCGCATTGGTAACGAAGAGCGGGTCAAATGATTTTCACGGCAATGTTCGGTGGTATTACAGGACCGTGGGAGCCACCGCGGACTCTTTCTTCAACAATCTAAGCGGTATACCTAGACCGAAACTCGAGCGCAATATCGCCGGCGCATCTCTCGGAGGCCGGTTAATCAGGGATCGTATGTACTTCTTCGTGGACAACGAGGAACGCCGGGACATCACAGGCGCCGGTTCGCTCGACACCGTTGCCACGGACACATTGCGCGACGGCGTCCTGGTGTATCAGTGCAAGACGGCGTCTTCATGCCCCGGCGGCTCTGTGATGGGATTAACTTCCATGCACACGATTCCAGCGGGCGACTATGGCCTTACTCCGGCAAACATCACGGCCCTCGATCCGGCCGGACTCGGCATTAATTCAGCGATGACGACTTATATGGGTCTTTTTCCTCACGGCAACGATCCTACGCAAGGCCTTGATTCGGGTTTGAACTTCACCGGTTTCCGGTTCAATGCACCTCAGCCGACTTCCATCAACATTTACACTGCTCGACTCGATTACAAGATTACGAAAAACGGCCACCACACCATTTTTTGGCGCGGCACCATGGAGGGGCTCAGTTTCGCTGTTACTCCCGAACAGTTCCCGGGCGAATCGCCTGCCGCCACCTTGCTGAACAACAGTCGTGGATACGCGGTCAATTACACGGGCGAATTTTCGTCCAACTGGGTGAATACACTCCGATATGGTTTGACACGCCAGGGCGTGAACCAATCCGGGACTCAAGGAGCCTCGTTTGATGTCCGGTCGTTCACCGACATCGTCAATTTCGGCGCACGGCAAGCCGCTCGCATTGTGCCGATACACGACATCAATGATGACGTGAGCTGGATCCACGGCAAACACACAATCGCATTCGGGGGAATCGTCAATATTGTCACGGACAACCTGAACACTCAGAGTGCGTCATTTCCCTCGTATGACATAAATAATGGTTTCTGCATAAGCCTTTGCAGTGGCGTAGCGACTAGCCTGGGGGCGTCCGGTGCGGGCGCGGCTTTCCCCTCACCCACTAACACGACTGCGATCACGCGAGCTTTCATGATGTTGACCGGATCCATGACCCAATTCAACGACACTGCGTTTGGGAATCCAAGCACAGGCGCCATCCTTCCCGTGGGCAGCCCGGATGTCCGGCATTTTCAAGAGGAGTATGTCTCAGGATACTTCCAGGATAGCTGGCACCTCAGGTCCAATTTGATACTCACCTATGGCGTGCGGTATGCCTACGAAACTCCCGTCTGGGAAACAAACGGTTTCGAGGTGTCGCCTACCTTTGATATCATGCAGTGGTTTAATAACCGAATAGTTAACATGAACAACGGGCTTCCTTCGAGTGACTCGCCGTTATTGAGTTGGGATTTAGCGGGCAAAGCCAATGGAAAACCCTCCTGGTATCAGCCCTATCACAAGGACGTCATGCCCCGCGTGGCCCTGGCTTATTCCTCGGCCTGGGACACCGGACTGGGCAAGGCGATTTTTGGCGGCCCGGGAAAATCGTCCCTTCGCCTGGGCGCTGGAATCTATGACGATAAGGTTGGGCAAGCAATTGCCATTGGCAGCGACGTGAACGGCTCGCCGGGTACCTCAACTTCCCTGATCAACTCGTCGCAGGAGTTTTCGCTCGCCACGGCGCCAAGGTTCTCCGGAACGTGCACGATCACAGGATGCACGGGTATGCCGGCGATCAATACTTTGCTCCCCGTGCCTACCACAGCCACGTTTCCGTTTACTCCCGCAGCCACGACTTCTCTTCTGGGTTTCGCCGTGGATCCTCATCTGCGCACGCCGTATGCCATCCATATGACGGCATCCTTTCAACGCGAGCTACCCAAGAACGTCGTCCTGGAAGTTTCCTACGTAGGAACGCTCGGCCGGCGCCTACTGGGGAAGGTAGACCTGGCGCAGTATCTGGATATTGTCGATCCAAAGACCCACATGGACTTGTTCACGGCTTTTCAGATGATCGCCAAGATTGCCAACATTCCACCCCCCGGTGGATCCAATCTGGCGGCGATTAATCCAACGAATCTTACGGCCTTAAAGACCATTCCGGACATCCAATTCTTTAACGACATGCTTCCCTTTATGCCACAGTTTGCATCGTCCGCTGACCAATTTGGGAGTGGCTCGGGCTACCAGACTCTGACTCCCACGCAGGCGTTTTACGCCTATACCGTGCGGGCCTCCGCGCAATCCTGGTCCTGCGCCCTTTTCCCGATGGATGTCGGGATTGGGGGGGCGTCAAATCCAAGCCCCTGGAATACGACCGTGGATCCCACGCGTACCGGTTTGGTGTTGTTCCAGCCTCAATTCCAAGGTCTGACGGCGTGGTCCAACGGCTCCAGCTCGAATTTCCACAGCCTCCAAGTCTCCGTGCGGAAAAACGTCGGGTCGATGTTCTTCACTGCCAATTACGTGTTCTCCAAATCCATTGACAATGCTTCAGGAGCAGAGAACATTGACCTCAACAGCACCGGCGGAGCCGGATCCTATGGCGCACTGATTCAGAACCCTTTCAATCTGCGCGCCGGGCGTGCTCTTTCCGACTTCAACTTGACACACAGCTTCAACGGCACCTGGGTGTGGGCATTGCCGTTCGGGCGGGGGCACCGGTTTGGGTCCAGCTTCAACCGGTTCGAAGACGCGATTTGCGGCGGGTGGGAATACGTAGGAACCGTGCGGTGGCATTCCGGCTTCCCATTCGGACCATCCAACGGATTTAATTTCCCAACCAACTTCGAGTTGACGACTCCGGGGACACTTATATCGCCCCTACAGACTCATATCCAGCCTATGGGACTCGGGACGCCTACACCTCCAAGTATATTTGCAAATCCCACAGCAGCCCTCGCAGACCTCGCCTTTACTCTGCCTGGGCTTTCCGGATCGCGCAATGTCCTGACTGGGCCCGCGTACGCTGACGCTGACATGGGTATTTCCAAGACCTTCAAGATGCCGTGGCGCGAAAGCGAGTCCCTCCAGCTTCGAGCTACGGTGTTTAACGTCTTTAACAGCGTCAACTTCAATGGGTTCAATATTGACCCAACGAGCCCGGGGAATTTCGGCAACTTCACCTCGACCGCGGGGGCGCGAGGCGGCGCGAGAGAAATGGAGTTTGCAGCCCGGTTTAGTTTCTAACCGCGTAGTATCAAAGATTGAAGAAGGCCCTCGCTCCTGCGGGGGCCTTTTTATTTTGCGAGGGTCTGTTTATCCGCGCGGTTCGTCATGCCGGTAACGTGCATGATCATCCGGAACGATTAGAGAAACCCTGGGCAGCGTTTCAATGTTCAAGCTAAAGGGAACTTATGCGGAAGGAGGGAGTTGAACCCCCACGGCCTCTCGGCCACAGGATCCTAAGTCCTGCGCGTCTGCCAGTTCCGCCACTTCCGCATCGTCGTGCAACTCATTGTACAGTAAGGACTTGGTTCGGCAAGGCCGCTCTTTGCTCTGGAGCTTCCGAGGGCCTGGTGTCGGTAGTGGTGTCGGTTGGTGTCTCCGCCATCCGCTCAACGGCATCCCGCAAATGCGCTGGGGCAAGGTGAGCATAACGCATCACCATTGCCAGCGTCTTGTGCCCTAATAGCTCTGCCAGCGTTCTCAGGGGCACCCCGGCCATTGCCAATCGGGAGGCGAACGTGTGCCGCAGATCGTGCCAGCGGAAATCCGGTATCCCAGCCTGGCCAATGCAATCCTCGAACCACCGCTCCCAGTCGCGCCGCTCACGTTGGTCAGGGCCGAGGCATACATACTCGGAACCATTGCGGCCCTGAGATAGGGTCTTTAAGGCCCTTTCCGCCACGGAGTTTATAGGCACATGCCGCTTTCCGCCATTCTTGGTCTGGGGGATTGTGATAATTCCGGTCCCTAGGTTCACGTCTTGCCATCGCAAATGGTGTTGCTCGTTGCGACGCATTCCCGTATGCAGCGCCAAGTCAAATTCCGGCTCCCGCTCTGGGTGCAACACCCGAATTTTCGTGCGCAACTTGACTTCCTCTTTCGCATCCATAAATCGCGTGCGGACGTTGTTCTCGCGCCTGCGCGGCACCTGCCTTACCGGATTCTCCCGCACTTTTCCGTCGCGGATAGCCAGCCGGTAGGTCATGGAAAGCAGCGAGCGATGCCGGTTGGCGGTCGCCGGGCACCATTTCCTCGATTCGGCGGCGTCGGTGAGCGCCCGTTCGATCTCTTGCGGTGTGATCGAATCAGCGACCCGAGGGCCAAACCAATCGAGTAACTGTTTCATACGGTACTCATCGTCGCGGTAGCTGCGCTTATTGGTTTTTGAGTAGGCAAGCGCGTCCTTCGAAATGTCCTTAAAGCTGACCGCAGCGCGCCGCAACTTCTCAGGGAGTTTCTTGCCTTCTAGCGCCTCGTTCTTCCGCTTGCGGTAAAGGTCTATCGCTGCGCTCTTTGTGCCTGCTTTCTCACGCCGGAACCGCCCTTGCGCGTCAATATACCGAATCCACCAAGGGGAGTATTTCCCTGGCACCTTCTGAAATACGCCACGCGGATTGCGCCTTGTCTTGGCTTCGTCCATCGCATCCAGCATGGTCAATGTATTAGTTTGCATTGCGCTTTCCTTTCTTGATTCGGGGACGCCCGCCGAGCTTGCCATTTCGCCGGGACGCCCTCGCCTTTTGCGGGGATCGAGCCGTGCCCCGGCAAGCCGGACAAAAGCAAATCAATCGGGTTTTGTGAATGGGGCACTTGAGCAGCATAGACCCAAGATAAACCTAACGTGATAGGTTGTCAAGTGAAATCCGCTCTGCTAGAATACGTATATGAGCGCACGGAAGCGCATGGGACTTACCACCAGTTCTGATTTAGCTGGCTTGTACGGCTTGGTGCCAGATAAGACCAGTCGCGCTTTTGGCTTCGGAATCCCGCCCCCGGCAGGAGCCGATTCCCTAGATGACCGGGCGCGGAGGTGGCTGTCCGAACGAACGGATCGGCTTAAATCAAACACCCGCTTCGCGCGTGCGTTGAAGGCAATAATCGCACTTCAATTTACCGGCTTGTATCCTCCAGACCTCGCGCTAACTTTGACTTTCTTCGCTTGCATGGCAGTGACTCCAAAGGGTTCAAGTCGTAAGCCGTGGGAGAAGATCTGGGCGCTGGAAACAGGCAAAACTTGGAAGTCCCTCACTGAGTTTCCAGACCGTCTCCGAAGGATGGCGGACGAGATCGAGCGCGTCAACGGGAGTCTCTGGTTCTCGCCTGCCCAGTACATCAGCGCGCAAACGCGCATGGGAGAGCTTGTGCGAAAGCGTTTTGAGATTCTACCGGGGATGCTACGCCTCTATGCCGCAGGCTTGAAACTGCGCAACGCTAGGCTTCCTGTCCTGAAGGATCAGGTCTACCCCCCTTCCAAAGGTACGCCAATGAACTACATCGTTGGGGTTTCATGCGTCGTTAAAGTGACGACGGGCAGGTATCGAGACAGGGAGGTCGCTGATCTGCTTAACGCCGCCGCAGTGGCCCTGGAAAAGAAAGACTTAGAAGAGAAACGCTCAATGGCCAGGTTCGATGCCCTGACCATCGCACAGGCTCGTTCCCGATTCTTCAAGAGAAACCGGAAAACTTAACCCCGGCGTTCCGAAAAAAGTTTCTGTAAAGCTATGTGCAAGTAAAACTCCGTGCGCGATGCTTCGCGCATGAACGAAAAACAAAATCCACCTAAAATCCTAATCTCCAAGCGTGAAGCCGCACACGCGCTCAGTGTAAGCGTCAGGACGCTTGAGAATTACATTAAGCGCAAAGAACTGCCTGCCCGCCATCTTGGCAGGCGCACACTCATTCCCCTCGCTGCGCTCGAAAAGTTTGCGCGAGGCGACCACGGCTCGCCGCTCTCTCAGCGGGTGATGGATCGCTACTTGTGCGTGCGATTGAGGCGTTTCTATCCCGATACGTTGTGCTTCCGAAGGGCACAGCCTTACCACTGGCGTTGTGGGCGCTACTCACTTTCATGTTCGACCTGTTTGACGCCTGCCCCTACCTCGCTATTACAAGCCCCGCGCCCCGATGCGGGAAAACGCGGCTGCTTGAGTGCCTCGAATTGATTGTTGCCGAACCTCGCAGGGCGTCAAATATTTCGGAAGCCGCGCTCTTTCGTACCATCGAGAAATTCAAGCCCACGCTCTTGCTCGACGAAACAGAACCACTTTCCGGTAAATCTGAACGTGCCGAGTATCAGCGACAAATCCTGAACGCGGGCAATCGTAGCGGCGCAAGAGTAACGCGCTGTGTCGGGCAAGGTGCAAACTTCGACGCAAAGGATTTTTCCGTGTTTTGTCCCAAAGTTCTCGCGGGCATTGGAAATTTTTCGCCAACAATCACAGACCGTTCCATCGTGATCCCCATGCAAAGGCGCAGAGACTCGGAGCCGATTGAGCGATTCCTACAGAGGACGGCGGGGCCGGAGGGTAAAGGACTGCGGGAACGCGCTGAATCATTCGTGGCGCAGAGGCGAGAAGAGATCAACGCCGCATATCTGGCGGTAAGCCTTGAATTTCTCTCTGACCGCGATGCGGAAGCATGGGCGCCGCTATTTGCAATTCTTGCCGTGGCCGATCCGTCGCGCTTGGCCGAGCTACAGGCTTGCGCTGAGAGTCTCTCAAACACAAAGGCAGCGAACGCGGAGGATGATTCTTTCTCGCTGCGGTTGCTCGCGGACGTGCGGACTGTATGGCCCGCGACGGAAGCGAAAATCTTCACGGCTGAGCTGATTACACGTCTCAAAGCTATCGAGGATGGCCCGTGGGCTTCGGATGACAAACTTGACGGTCGCAAAGTGGGACGATTCCTGAAACCGTTCGGCATAAAATCCGCGAGCGTGCAAATCGGAGACGAAAACCGCAAAGGCTACTACCGGGAGCACGCTGAGGCTGCCTTTGCCCGCTATCTGGGGGCGCAGCCGTCAGAACCGTCAGAACCCGCATAGGGAGTGGCGATTGTTGCGTTTGGGCTTCCGTCAGGCATCCGTCAGATTGGCGCAGCCGTCAGGCCCGGAAGCCGCATAAACATTGGCTTCTGACGCTATGACGGATAAACAGTCCAGTGGGAAAGAGAGGGCGCAATGGACAACGCAATTGTCGAGAGGGCAGTAAAGGCGCTCGCGGCCATCGGCGCGGCGCGGCAACCGGAAGCCGAGGATTCACGGCCCGGATTGGACGGTCAAGCGGATGCGATACAGGAAGCCCGGCCTGTGCTCACGGGGCCGGAGTGTGAAGGACTGGCGGCGTGCGGTTCGCCTCATTGCGCGGGATGCTATGACGTTGGCGACGGAAGGAAAATACATCCCCCAAAGAGCGGTGCCGGGTGGGTGCAATGACTCAACGCGACAATGCGGAGCCTACCCAGATTGGCGAGCGGCTTCTCACGCTACGCGAGGCGGCAGACTTTCTCAGGCTTCACCCTCGCACAGTACGCCAATACCTTCGGCGCGGGGAACTGCAAGGCCGGATCATCGGCGGGCGTTACAGATTTAGACGGTGTGACCTTGACGCTTTCTTTGAAAGAGCACGCCGTACCTGGGATTTTGCCTGATAAAGCGTTCACGGGGATTAGATGGTGGAATATCGCGGCTATACTAGATTGAGGCGTAACGGGCGATTCTTCGGGCGCAGAGTGAACTGCGAGCGCGTCCCTTTGCTCCCCGCATGGGCCGTGCGGTGGGTCTTGGACGATCCGCGGAAAATCCCGTATTTGCTGGTTTGGGTAAACGACTCTGGCGGTGCGGCGGATGCGGTTCGCGTGGCATCCTTCAGCGATCCGGACACAGTTCGTCAAAGGGATTACTCGGGCTGGGTTGAGGTTAGGCGTCCTGACGGCACGCGCACGCTTGTCCGCACAGTTCTGCGCCCGTTGCATTCAACGGCAGCCATCATCGCGGGAATAAGTCTTGCGGCAGTCCCAATCTGGCGGGATCGGGACGAAACACAATCGTCGCGCCGAGAATACGATTCAGCAATCTACGACGTTATAGCGGCCATTGCAAAAGCTCCCGTATGGGATAACGTCCGGCCAATTTCTGAGCTTAAGAAAGACGCGGGGACGCCCCAAAAACAGCAAGCAGAACATGGCCCGTGGGAGAAATACGGTTCCAATCCTGACGACCGCCTCAACCTTCACATGCCCCCATTGCCCGTAGGGGCTAAGCACGTCATTAGCCCGCAGGAATTCGCTGAGAAGATTAAGGCAAAGTACCCTGAGTATAGGGACATTCCGAACGACAAGCTGGTAGAACTGATTTTAGCGAAGTACCCCGTGTACAAGACTTGGATTGTCTTTCCCGGAGTAAGAGTTGTGGATATTCCTGCTTCCGCAATTACGTGGATGCGCCCCGACAAGAGAGGTACGGAGTGGGACACTTACAACATGGAGTTTCCGGCAACTATGAGTGAGGCCGACATGTTGCGCTCATTCCAAAACAACATGCTCTTGCCGAAACCGACATTCTCGGTGCGAAAGTCTGTGTCCGTGCATTTCCTAACTTTTTTTGGCGGTCTCTCACTGGCCCTAGTTGGGATTGTCGCCTTGATCTGGACGATTCGGAATACTAGGAAAGTAAAGGGCACCGCGGCGTCAATTCCAGCCTGAGAGTCAGCCTGCTATTTCCACGTCGCTCAAATACGCGGTGTCAGTTCTGGTGCCAGTTGACTTTTCTTTTCCGTTCGTCAGAAAAATGGGCTGTGCCCACTTTTGTGCCTACACCATAGCATTTCATATTTGCTTCAAGCTAGCTTGCGAATCGGCCTCGCCGTGGTAGCTTTGCGAGTACTTCTATTCTGGAGGGGCGATGCGACCAATCAAGTGGCGGAGATCGATGAATATCAGTGGGCTGTTCGCTCTTGCTTTTGTAGTCGAGCGGCTGTTCAAAGGGACTTGGCCAAGCGGGTATGTGTTTTTGTTCAGCACGGCATTCGTTTTGGGAACGATGATCGTGGAGGCGACGCATGAGATTTGCGGACGCTTGGATTGGATTATCGAGAAAATTGATAAGTATAGAGGCGACTGGTTTTGCTCGTATCGTGCGCCAGAGTAGCGGCTAGCGCCTGATTCGCCAGAGTGGATGATTCCAGAACCAATGGATTCCCCTGCGCGCCCCTGGAATCTTTACATGCGGATGAGAATCGAGAACGCTTCGTAGAATGCCTTTCTTTCGCGCAGCGAAGGCCGTAGCGTGATTCTTTCCACACAAGCGGCAAAACAGACCGAGGAATGAAACTATACGGGTTTGAAAAGTGGTGTCGGTAGCGGTGTCGGTTGGCTTTTCGTATTGCTTCGCCCCCGTCCGCGGTGCTACGCAGACTCCACGCAAGATGAAGCTCACGGAAGCCGCATGGATACTGGGGACTTTCGGTGTCCTTCGGAGTGCTTCGCTCTGGTTCGGAGTGCTGCGCAACAGCCCGAGAAGTAGCCTAAAACGGTTCCTAAGTCCTGCGCGTCTGCCAGTTCCGCCACTTCCGCTTGGTTTTACACTAGCATCGCGGCAGAACACACGCAATGCGGCCGCCCCAAGACCTGAGAAACAGAGTTACGGATTTACCGGCCGGCCGATTTGCCTCTGGACCTGGTTTCTAAATTCCGACGGGTGTGCGATCTCAAAGAATGTTTCGTAGGTGCCGCCCGTGCCCCGGAGGGCGAGCGTGCCATAACCGAGCATCCGTCCCATGACGGTCTCGTCTACGACAATGCTTTCCACTTTGGCCAGCACCAGTTCAAGGCTCTTCCTGCTGGCGAGTCCTTGCTTGATGATGACGCGCTTATCCGTCACCGCCATTTCCGTGGCATTGCGCTTCACCGCGCCGTACACAATTACAATAATCCCCAGCGCAATAAGAGCCACAATCGGCCAGGCCATATCACGGCCCTTGAACCACCAGAGAAGTCCGGCGGGCAAGAACAGCAGCGCTCCCGCAATCAGGACCGGCTTCAGCAACACGATCCAGTGCAATCTCGTGCGGTAAAGCACTTTCTCGCCTTCGACGAGATTTCTCTCAATGTAATCCATTCAATATCCTCGCATGCTTAGTTGTCCACGACGAACAGATGCCCGTTGTTCTGAGTGTACAACTTTCCGTCAGGGCCAATGGACAAAGGTGGGGTCGCAAAACGGTTCACGGACCGCCCCGCCCGGAAGCGCCCGCCGGAATAAAAAAATCATGACGGATCGACAAGATAGCATCGGCGTATGTGGTGCGCAATGAAAGCCGGGTTTCGAGCCGGTTCGACTTTACTATTCCAATTGCTTACCTTTGGTCTCTGGCAGGCCGAGTGACAACATCGCGGCAAGAAAGAACGCACCGGCGAGCAAGTAGAACGCGGCAGTGAAACTGTAACGTGTGGCGATAGCCCCCACCGCAAATGGAGCGAGCGCGGAAAAGCCCCTGCCAACGTTATAACTCAATCCCATGGCCGTGGCGCGAATCTCCGTCGGGAATATCTCTGACACGATTGCAGCATAGCCGGAAAAGAAACCCGTTCCGAAAAATGCCACGGGAGGCCCGAGGATCAGCAGCCATACCGGGCTGCGCGACATCCCGTAAATCGGCACGAGCACCGCAGCAATGATCAAGTACGTTGCATAGCTGCGTTTTCGTCCCACTGAATCGGCGAAAAAACCGAAGAGCGCGTACCCGAGCCATTTTCCGACGCCCATCGCGACGAGCCATGTGGTTGTCTTCATCAGGTTGAGCCCCCGTCCTCCTTGCGCGACAGGCAGCATGAGGTAGGAAGGAATCCAGGTGAACAAGCCCCAATATCCGAACATCGCGGATGCATTCATTGCCGTGGCGAGCAGACCCACGCCCCGAATGTCTGGCCGCGCGAGCAATGCCAGAGAGCCGGACCTTTCAGCGCTTCGCGCGCGCCACATTTCGGATTCCGGCACCGCGCGAAGAATCCAGAAAACCGAGAATGCCGGCAGGATGCCAACGAAGAATACGGCGCGCCAACCGTAATGCGGTAACACAAGTCCAACCACGCCCGCGGCAATGATTTCGCCAATCGCATATGTGGACTGCATAAGCCCCAGCGCCTTGCCGCGATGCTCGGCGGGCCATGTCTCGGCAATCAGCGCCGCACCCGTCGTCCATTCGCCGCCCATGCCCAGCCCAAGGATGAAGCGAAAAATGGCCAGCTCGACAATCGTCCGCGAAAGCCCGCTCGCCCCACTCGCCAGCGAATAGACAAGGATAGAAGCCATCAGCGCGCGCGTCCGGCCCACGCGGTCGGCAATGATTCCAAACATCATCCCGCCAATCGCGGAAGCCACGAGGGTCAGCGAATTCAGCAGCCCGCCGGTATCCTTGCTCATCCCGAACGCGGTCATCAGGTGCGCGAGCACCATGGAGTAGAGCATCACGTCCATGGCATCGAGCATCCACCCGAGCCCACCCGCGATCAGCGACGATCGCTCGGCGCGCGTGACCTGTGCGGGCCACGGAAAGCCGAGGATTCGCCGCGTCGCGCGCGGCGCCATGTTTGCAGTGAAATTTTGTTCAGTGGACAGAGCGCGCTCCCGTTCGGCAATCCATTTCAGCGCGCCATTCTATCTCTACATGGGTGGTTTCGGCAGGGGAGTAACCGCGCTGACCTTGAATACGTCTGTTTCCTCTCAAGTGACGCGGCCCGTTCTCTTGCTGCCTGCGAATGCGTCTGTTAGCCTTCACTTCCAATTGAGGCGAATGTGACAGTGACCTGCACCAAATGCGGCGCAACGGTCGTGGGCGATGCAGTTTTCTGCGTCAAGTGCGGAAACCAACTCCGCCCCTCCTCGCCGCCTGCGGGCTCAACCTACTGCGGCAGGTGTGGACAAGTTCTGCCCGGCGTCTCCATTGGACAGGCTGAGGTAGCCGCGGAGGAACACGGCCTCCCGGAGAGTTACGCCAGCCCGCTCTGCTACCTCTTCGGGTTCGTCTCCGGGCTGGTAATGTTTTTCCTGGACAAGCGGCCCGTGGTCCGCTTCCACGCCGCTCAGTCCACCATTGTATTCGGCGTCCTTGTCACTGGGCTAATCGTGCTCGGGCGTCTCACTCGCAATGCATTTTCTGATTCGCAGGCGACCTATTTGCTCTACTTCGTCGCGTTCTCGGCTTTGGGATTGGCCGCGTTGGCAATTTGGATCCTCCTCATCGTCAAGGCTTTTGACCGGAAGCCACTCCGCGTGCCGGTCGTCGCGTGGTTGGCCGACCGGATGGCGGGCAGCGGCAGGAAATAGAATTGCTCTGGCGCGGGGCTTCTTACCGCCGCAAATCCGCGTGCGGTCTTGCTTGCCGTGCCCTGTTCTGTTAGGCTCCGCGGCAAAGTCGTGTTGCTCAGATCTATTGGAGGATAACGATGGCATTTTGCACGGGTTGTGGCGCGCAAGTGGCTGATGGCACAGCGTTTTGTCCTAAGTGTGGAAGACCGGTTTCCGCGGCTCCGCCGGCAGCACAACCGGCTCCGGCTACACACAATCAAGCTGCCGTAGGAGGAACGGGAATGGAAGAAAATGTTGCCAGCTTTCTCTGTTACTTGGTCGGATGGGTTACGGGGATCATCTTCTTGATTGTGGATAAGCGGCCAACCGTGCGCTTCCACGCTGCGCAATCCATCGTTGTCTTTGGCGGCCTCTCCATAATTTATTACATCATTCTTTCCATGTTTGCCATGAGCATCGCAATCGGCACCTTTGGCGTTTGGTCGTTCGGATTAATGATCTTTTGGCTCGTGCGACTTGCATTCTTGATTCTGTGGATTCTGCTAATGGTCAAGGCGTATCAACGGCAGATGTTTCGCGTGCCGATTGCGGCAAACCTTGCGGACGCTCTCGTCGGCAAAGTGAAGGTATAAGAGCGGAGGAATAGGAGCGCAATACTTTCAATCTCTAAAGCTTCGATCCGCGGGGAGGCTTGCATCAAGGGTTCCCCGCTTTTGTTTTGTAAGTTTTCCGCGACGCACTGTCTTCTTGACAATCCGTCCCAGCCCAGCCATCTTTATTGGCTTTGTTTGGCGCGATCCTCCACGCCGATTGTGGGCGGGGCCGAACGCGGGCAAGGTCGAACCCTGTGAAGGCTAGAATTTTTTTTCATGACCGCTGCTTTGACGGCGCCGCCTCGGCGGCCGTCTTCACGCGTTTCTTTCGCGAACGCATGCAGCCTTCCGCGGAATTCTTTTACACAGGGATGACTCACCGCGCTCGGCGTCCCTTTGAAGAAGAGATGTTCGATGGCGATGAAAATGCCATCGTGGATTTCAAGTATTCGCCCTCGCCGCGCGTGACCTGGTGGTTTGACCACCACCAGAGCGCCTTCCTCAAGCCCGAGGATGCGGAGCATTTCCGCGACGATGACAAGAGCCACAAGTTTTACGATCCTTCTTACAAGTCCTGCACCAAGCTGATTGCTGACGTGGCTCAGTCCAAATTCGGATTTAACGCCGCGCCCCTCGCCGAGCTGATCCATTGGGGGGACGTGATTGACGGCGCGCAATACCCGACACCAGAAGCCGCCGTTAGCATCAGCGAGCCCGCGACACAGATCGCGCTCGTCATCGAAGCCGCCCCGGAAGCAAATATTCCCGCGCGCCTCGTCCCGGAGCTGGCGTCAAAACCGCTCGCGGAGGTCGTGCGCTTGCCGCTTGTCACCAAGCACCTCGGCCCGCTGCTTGAGCGCCATGAGCGCTCTATTGATATTCTTCGCCAGCGGGCGCAGGCCTCGAGGAATGTCATTTATTTCGACGTGAGCGACCTGGACCTCGAAGGCTACAACAAGTTTATTCCATACCTGCTGCATCCGGAGTGCCTCTATTCTGTCGGCGTGAGCGCGTCGGAAACGCGCGCGAAAGTGTCCATCGGATCAAACCCGTGGAAGGGCGAGAAGATTGACAAGAACCTGGCTTCTCTTGCCGAACGCTATGGCGGCGGCGGACATCCAAAGGTATCGGCAATTTCGTTTGAGCCCGGCGACATCGCGCGCGCCCGGCTGGTCGCTCAGGAAATCGCCGCGGAATTGAGGAAGTGAGGGTCCGCCCGCCGGACGGCGCAATTCGACAAATCTACGTGGATCAGTATAATAATCTCTGTTTTTCCCTCCTGTGGGCCGCTGGCTCAATGGTAGAGCAGCTGACTCTTAATCAGCGGGTTCCAGGTTCGAGTCCTGGGCGGCTCACCATCTCCTTAATTCACAGTCACTTTCCGCGTCGAGCCGCTAAAGTTGGGCACAAGTGGGCACAAAACCTCGGCGACTTTGTCCAGTGCGCGGCGCTGCGATTCGGGGATGGCGTGCATGTACGTGTTGAGTGTTGTCTCTAGGTCGGAGTGACCAAGAATCGCCTGAGCGGTCTTCAGTGACTCTCCCACCTCGCCTAGAATTGTAGCGTTCAAGTGCCGGAACGAATGCCACGAGACCCGCGGGATGCGAGTCGCATCGCACGCAGGTGCCAGAACGCGGTTGTATAGGTTTTTCGGGCAGAGCGGCGTTCCCTTTGACGTTGAGAAAACCAAATCGTCGGGAGCCGTCCGCAAGCTGATTTCGCCATGAGACTCTAAGGCCTCACGAACCGCAGAGCTCATCGGAATCAGCCGACGGCTGCTGCGGGTTTTCGGCGTACCGAAGTCACCGTTAGAGTACGTCTCAGCCACTTGAATGGTACCGCTCACGAGGTCCAGCCGCTTCCAGCGCAGCGCGAGAATCTCGCCGACTCTCATGCCGGTGAGAGCGGCCAGGAGCACGATTGTGCGGCACGGTTCAGCGAGTGCGGGTAGCAACGCACGAGTCTGGTCAGGAGTGAGGAATCTTCTCTCCTGCCTTGGTTCGCGCTCGCCAGTTTTGATGCCGTGGGCCGGATTGCGGTCGAAATACCCCGACTCCATCGCGACTTCGAGCACTTTTGCTAGAGTTGTGCGGATGCCGTGGATTGTGGAGTTTGAGTATCCCGCTCGCTTCAGTTCGAGAAGGAGTGCTTGAATCCGCGTGCGGCTCACATCACAAATACGGCAGGAGCCGAGAGCGGGGAGGATGTATTTGTCGAGTTGATACTGGTAGTAGCGGGCGCTGCTAGGTTTGACAGCCAGCTGCATGCCCGCCTGCCAGTGCTCGCGTGCAAACTTTGCGAGCGTCATTGTTGGAATTGCGCGTCGCCGTCCCTGGTTAACTTCGGAGACGCGCGCCTGTAGAATCGTCATTGCCTCGCGTCGAGAGAGTTCGTTGACCGCACCGAGAACGACTTTGCGGTGGGTGCGAACCATCGTACCGTCTTCTCGGATCACGTCCTCCCTCCAGCGGGCAACCCACACTTTCTTGCGTGTACCGCGAACATAGAGGCTACCGTCCTGGTAGCGAGGCCGAGCCATGTGTTCCTTTCCGTTGGCTCGTCCACCATTCCCTGCATCGCGTGAGAGTCTATACCC
The DNA here is from genome assembly GCA_963838945.1 of uncultured Acidobacteriota bacterium. GTDB lineage: Bacteria > Acidobacteriota > Terriglobia > Acidiferrales > UBA7541 > DASTCZ01. The sequence goes on from CAWITC010000002.1 coordinate 96,028, forward strand.
TAGGTCAAGCATTCCAGCGCCCTCCGGCGCGTTGCCGGTCCAACCACGCGAACACGTCGGCCTTTCTGAATCGCCAATACTTTCCGAGACGAAAGCCAGGAATGCGGTCCGCTCCTCGGCGGCGCGTTCTCTCGTAAATCCAGGAGGGAGGCACGTTTAGGATTTCGGCCACCTCCGCAATCGTCAGGAGAGCATGGTCCGACGATGCGACCAGCGGGGCCGGAGTCGGGAATACTTCTTGGAGACTGTTTTCCGTTGCCGATTTTGCCGCTAATACAACATTTTCAAGCTGCGCATTCCGCATTGCCCCGCAATCTCGCGGTGGTGGTCCAGGCAACTGCAACCCGCTGCCATTGCGTTGCTGCCGCGGCTACGGTGGCGGCGTCTGCTCGCTGGTCGGCGGCAGAACCCTTCTCCCCGATGGGACATTTGCGTCTGCCCGTCGTCAGACGTTTGGAAGCGACATCTCTGAAGAGATTATGCCGTTTTCATTGTGATAATCCTGGGCGTGCCAGCGTAGTCTTCCCCCTCATTTTTCTTCCGCTCGCATGCCCTTCAGCGTCCTCGAAAGTCTGCCGCTCGAATCCCGCTAGAACCGCTAGACTCGCTGTTTTTCATGGTATTTCCTCTGATTTTCACCTGCTAGGATTCGGTTCTCTAGCAACCTGGAAATTCACCGAATCATCAGCAATCCCGCACTTTCTAGCATCTCTAGCGGGTCTCCGGTGGGAGATAACATTCAAACGCGGACTTGAATTGTTCGCGCCGGTAGCCCCGTGCATTTCTTTCTTCGATCCAAATCTGATCCGGCCTAATTCCAAAAGGTCGCAGCAGGCGCGCAAGCTTCGTTTGTGTCAACTCTTTTTCCCAATGGTTGGCCGCGACCTTCTGCAGCCATTCCACAAGCCCTGAGGAGGAGATTCCGTCGTACTTCGTATTACTAAAAAATGTGCGGATATCCGAAAGCAGCTGCAAACCCTCAGAGTCGTCCGCGTCCATAGATGTCTTTTTGTTTGAAAGACGAATCGCTATTCGCTTGAGCTCCTCGAGGCGCTCAGGGACGGCAACCGAGGCAATTGCAAAAAGTGGCTCCCAGATATCGGCTTCCCGGTCCTGCAAGAATTCCAGATTTTGTTTCAGATAGGCTTTGTGTACTTCGTCTTTGTGCGCAGCGGCCCAAGCGCTGAGCACGTTGACGATTCCATCCGCTTGCTCCGCTACTATGCGACGGCGAAAACGTGCAACCACTTCGCTTTTCAGACGCCGCCGCATGGAAACGATAATCGACCTGTCCATCAATGTGTCCGGAAGATTGCCGATGGCGAGAATTGCTTTTGGGCAGTAGACAGAAAACTTGACGACCTCGAAAGTCTTCCCGACGCAGCGAGGGACAAACGTTCCCTGTGTGAAACCGCCCTGCAAGATGGACAAGAGATATTGAGAACGCTCAGAAGCCTTATTCCGCAGAGCCTCGGCTTCTTCGAGAATCAACGTGGGTTTTTCGGCGTCAATTAGTCGGAACAATGCGGCTTCGCTAATGTTCATATTCATGAAAGGCCGACAGCAAAGCAGGTTGAGTACTTTCCCAAACTGCGACTTGCCGCAGCGCTTGACGGGGCTGGTGATAGTTAAATATGGAAAGCAATCGAAGATTTCAAACATGTGCGTCCCGATTGTCCAGAGCGAGGAGACGAACGGAACGCCATCCGGTGAAATTAGGTAATCCAAAAACATAGCTTCTGGCATGCGAACGACCATCGCTCCACGCAATGGCCTTAGTCGCCAGTCGTTTTTGGACAATGACTGGGTTTCGAGTTGGGAACCATCTAATGCGGGGCTTCGCTCAAGTGGGGCTGCGCCAGCGATAATATCCTCCAGTCTCCGCTTTGTTCCACCTCGTTCGATCCACTCCGTCACGTCCTTCGCTTTTGGAAACGGCTGGATGACTCGAACCTCGGCTGCATACCGAACAACTGACTTTGCGACTGCTTGAGCGTGTTTTCGGCCAGGTTCGTCATCGTCCTGAAGAATGATGACTTTCTTATTTTTCAGAACCTGCGAATATTCCTCTCTCCACTTTCCAGCGCCGCCTGGATTGCAGGTCGCGACTAGCCCCCAGCTTCGGAGCCTCTCAACATCCTTTTCGCCTTCTGCAATGAAGACTTTATCGGCCGCAATAACTTCTGGGAGGTTGTAAAGAATTTTCTGAACTCCTTGCAAATTCCAAATCCAGCCACCGTCCTCAGCTGGACGCCTGAAGCGAAAATCTTTCGGTTTGAATCGAACTTGCTGATAGCGCAGTTTCCCTTTTTCATCCGCGTAGGAGTAGACGGTGACGATTTGGCTCCTGAGATGCGACCCGCCACCCCGGTTCGCAAGTTTTGCGATGCGTCCTCGGGCGGTTTTCAAATCGCAAGCGGAAATCCGGCGTTCAAATTCGACAAGGCCGCCTTTGGAATTGCAAGCATGACAATTGAAAACGCCCATTTCGGCATTCACCGAAAGCGAAGGACGCCGATCCTTGTGGAACGGACACCGGACGATTCCTTCGCCATTTTTCCAACGAATATTAGAAAGTTTCGAATCGAAATAACGTCGAATTATTGGGGGGTTCAAGTCCATGCGATGTCTCCTAAGATGCCTGCGCATCCGCGGCAGCATCGCACAGCGGGTCTCGTAGGTACCGAGAAGGTAAGTATGGCAGTCAACTAGCCAGCCGATAGCCCGATAAATGAGGGGTTTGTGGTGAGCCGTTCCCAACAGCAAGGTAACTAGGGTAGGTGGCGAAGTTCGTGCTTCGCCTTCGAAATCATTTTGTGAATGAGCTTGCGGCAGCGCCTGTTTTCATAAGCGCTCACCCATAAATGCACTCCCGGGAATTTGTCCACCCACACATCCCGTACCGCAATGCATGCCAAATCGAAACGCCTACAAAGCTCAAGCGAACTGAGGCCAAGATTTTTCGCCATGATACCGTTGCGCCTCAGAACATCATCTCCAGACCTTCGCAAAGCAAGAGTCTGAATTCTCGTAATCGTGCAGCAATCGTGCTCCGACCAGCGTGTGGGCTGCCTCCAATAACGAAGGGTCAACGGCTTGCAGTTTTGCGCAGAGCGATGTTTCTTGTTCTTCGAGTATCTTTCTGTTTTTTTCGAGATTCTCAACTCTGCGGCGAAGCTGTTTTTCAAAATCGCGTTTCTGACGTTGACAGGTTCCCAAAAATTGATACAGCCATGTCGCGTCGTTGCACTTGCGAAGCTCTTCGTTCACGCCCTCAAGGGACCTGCGCAAACGAAAGTATTGGGCCCACAGCGGTTGTGCTTTCTGCAGGGCACCGGAGTGATGCAGCTCAATGAATTTTCCACTGCCCACAATTGGAACGGATAACTCTAGATATTCCATATCGTCGCCTCCGACAGTCATGCTGAAGATGTGAGGTGGACAAAACCGGCTCAGGTTTCGCTCCCCTATGTATGTTACAGTTTTGGTTCGACCAATCTTTTGGAGAGGAGCCGGGCTGGACAGCGAGTGGCATCGACGGATAGCGCTCGATTACCCGCTAGACGCGCTAGAAACGCGATGAACACTAGCGATTTGCTGGTTTTTGTGACCACTAGATATCGGGTGCACTAGCAGGCGAAAGTCGTCACTTCACGCAGTGTTTATGCGGGTTCTAGCGGCTCTAACGGCTTACGAAGTCATCTTCTGCTTTGGTTTTTGAGAGCTTCCTTGGCAGCAATCTTCGCCAGCCCAAGGACTATCCCGGAATTCGTCATCACTGCATCCGGCCACTTCTTTTCGGCGGCCTTTTTCAAAAGGCTGAAGTCTTCAGGTGACATCTTCACGTTGACCTGCACGGTTCTTTTCATGGCCTCCTATATCGGGGATTTGGAGTTGCCGAGCAACGTTACTATTGGTACCCTTCGTATCCATGCCTTTCTTTCTGGCTGCCACTGCAAGGTGATTTAGAGCCGAAAATGGAAATGCACGAATCAAAGCGTGCCGAGCGACTCGAAGGGGCTCCCCTGGCGTATGCTCCTGAAAACGAGCTGGGTGTTGTGTTCATTTTCTCTCATCTCCTGAAGCGCTGGCGCTTGAAAGTTGACAAGATACGGCCAGGATTCCCCGATTGCATTGCCTAGGCTAATCGGATGATCGATATCGGATCGCACAACGTCGGCCGGATCGCGGAGCGCATTGTCGCAAATGAATTAGAGGCGCGCGGCTTTCGCGTTAGTGATCTCAATAAAGAAGGCACGGCGGCTAATGCTGACCTACTTGCGGTTTCTCCCCGCCAGACGCTGCAAATCCAGGTTAAAGGTTCCGCAAATGGCCCAAAAGATCGCTGGTGGATAGGGTACGGCTATTTTACCGATCAAATTGTGGGGGGCAGTAGGCCAATATTCAATCGTGCAAAGAGTTTCTACACCGCTAATGTCGTAATCTTAGTTGCGGTGCGGTCACCTAAAGAATATTCGTGTGTTGTTCTACCTGTTGATATTGCCAAACGGGCGGCACAAAAGCATCTTGAGGCTTTTCGAGCTCGAGGCTGGCCACACGGTAAGACCCACATGACGCTTGAACCCCCGCCCCGCGCCAAGGAACATCCGAAGGTGATCCAAGAGCGCGCCATCCTTGCTCACTATCGAGACGAGCAGGGCTGGGCGCACCTGATACCATCAAACTGAGACACTACCTTCGGGCCAGTTCGCCTGGTATGTCGGTTAAAATCCCCACTCTTCTGGGAAGATTTGCGAGACGACCGGATTCTTGGCACGGCACAGTTTGTGCGAGGTATGATGCACGGTCCACCGAACGTGACCGAGTACTGGCCGTACATGTATAACTTGGTCGTTCGCAGGAATCCTGCAGTTAGGCGCAGTCTCAGCAAATACGCGCCTGACATCCTATAAGCCATCTTCCAAGGCCTGACAACGTCAAAGAACTCTTGCACTAGAATTATTGGGTCAAGCGCGCGAACGAGCCAATGGTCAACGATGTGGATTCTCTGCGCATTGAGAAATTCGCCCATTTTGGGATGTTTTTTGATTACCGCGCAAGACTTTCTGCAGATTCGTCCGTTCAACACCTCTGCGGCAGCGACAAGCGAGGCAAAGTGGCACGCTCAACAATCATGAACAAGATTCCTCACGGCGCTGCGTGTTGTCGTCACTGTTGGTCGTAGTCTATAGGGATTCTTCGCATTTGCCAAACCCAATTACGTCTGCTCGCGAGTCTTTTCAAGAACCGACACCTGTCCTGCAAGGTCATCATCACGGTGCGCCATCGTTAGAGTCTGTCCATCTCCTGACAGCGACCAGTGGTCTTTGAAATGAGACTCTCGGTCATGCGTTCTCGTCCAAGACTCAATCACGAGTTCTGTTCGATGCCATCGAGCCACAGTCCGCATCGCAACTCCGCCAATTGAGTTGGGCGTTTCAGCGCCGATTCGACATGTGATTGTCTGCTTCTGCTCTACGCCGTTTGCATCTGAATAGAGAACGTGCTCAATCAGCATCGGTTCTCGATGCTCGATTTTCACCAGAATTTGATTCGGTACCGCGCGACGCATCGTGCTCTTTTCAAGATTTAGCTTCCAGACGCCAGTGAAATTGGGTCGTGACCGCGCAGAGACCATAAACAACTTTTATCGCAATCGGCTATCTCTTTCAAATTGAACCTGCACCTCACTGCCGCGCGTCTCCCAGGTCGCCTGTCCATGTTCGGAGCGGTCCTTACTCCGAACGCTGAATTGCCGTGATGACGTTAGATTTGACGAGCGTCACAATTACATCGGAAGCTTCGGGCTTTTTTTTCGTGTGCGAGAGGCCCGGTTCTACAGTTCTGTTGTTGAATAACTCGTCGATTTGGTCGTCATATTTCTGCCATTTCGCAAGCAAGCCCAATATAATTTTTGCTGCACCTTTGCCGGCCTCTAGGCTATCGAGCTTTTGGGCAGCTTCAAGCTTCAGTTTTTCAATTGTTTCGTTATCTGAAAAGTAGGCTCTTGCACGCAGCATCTGCCAATCGCCTAGATATGGAACCTCATGGCCCCAGACACTTTCCTTGCGCTCGCCGCATTTTGACGGCTCCAGCCAGTCTGGATTGCTCTGGACAGCCGCCAGAATAGCGTTTCCCGAGGTTTCTAGACGGTTCCAGCGGCTTTCGGGCGTTTTACGTGTACTGACAGAGGTCGTACCTAAAAAGGTACTAAATTCGCTTTTCTTTCGCTTCGTGGATGCTACCCGGCGACGCAGCTTTCACAGTAGCGACCCGCGCTCTTAGCCCACTTTCGCAAGCATGTTGAGCACAATTGCTGCAGCACCTCTGCCAGCTTCGAGTCCTTCAAGCTTCTGGGCCGCTTCGAGCTTCAGTTTTTTGACAGTTTCGTTGTCTGAGAAATAGGCCCTAGCGCGTAGCAGCTGCCAGTCACCAAGATACGGCACGGCCCTACCGGGAACTTTGTCGCGGCTTTCATCTGCGGCAAGGCTGGTAACCTTCGTCCCAATCGCACGGAAAATAATGTCACGCTCGTATGCGGTTTTCCCTTTCACCCTTGCAAAGCTATACGCAGTCAGGTGTGTCATCTGGCCATTCTTATTTCTGGCCGTCAGAAACTCTGCCCACCATTCGTGCCATGGGCAGGATTTGAAGAAGTTCACCGCTTTGTTGTCTTTCATCGAACGAAACAGATGTCTGGCTCTTAGGTACGGTGCAAGTTTGTAGCGGGCGGCCTTTTTATCCTTCAACGAGGAAGTAGTACGGTCCGGCTTAGCCACTTTCAAGCCTTTTTCCTTGGGCCGGGGCTCCAATGGATATCGCCACAGCGCCGAACAGCAGCACTGTAATGCTCTTAGAAAGCGTAACCTCTACATTACGAAATCTCAAAAGCCCTCCTCACATCGAGAACTTCACTTAGTTTGAGCCCAACTACTTGCCTTGCCGAATGCACCATCCACCGTTACAGGATTTCTGGAGCCGTCCAACGCCATTGCCCCGTACCGCACTGCAGTTCCGGGATCGGCGGCGTATCTGAGTGCAAAACAACTTTAAATTGCGTTCCTGGCGCGAACGAAAGCGTTGCGGCGTTCGTCGTCAGTTCTATGTACACAGCAGGTCGCGGCCCCGGCACACTGCCACCCAGCATTACGCCACATGACGATTCCCGCCTTCCTCTTCAGATCGCTAATTTCACCTCTTTAGCCTTCCCAGATCTGAGCTCATAGCAACCATGAATTGGCTCCCAGCAGCGAAGGAGAGTGTGGGGCCATTTGCAGTCATTTCGATGAATACGTCCGGATGCGGCCCGATCGGCTTGCCATTCATCATGGACGCGACTTGCAGTTTCGTGATCGCATCCAGATAGTTGCCACCCTGCGAAACGACGTTTCCTTCCTCGTCCACGTGCGGCCAGCCTTTGGAGTTAACGATCGCAGACTGCCCCGGTCCCGCGGACAGATTCGCGACGATCGGAATTGTCTGGCCGTTGTGGATCAAGAAGTCCAATGAAAGATTCACCACGCACTTGAGCATGCCCGAACTCGTGCACGCAAAGCCGTGGATTGTCCCCGTCACCACGCTTCCCTGGGCGGGATCCGATGAAATTACCTGCGCTCGAATGGTATCGCCGGCTTTGGTGGACGTACTGTCAATCGGCGTCAGGAGCCGCAGCACAAAAATGTGGGATTTGTTCGCTTCCAGGGGTCTAAGCACATCCGAGAGTGCGCCCTGAGGCGCCGTTGTCTGCGCCGCAGGGGTGTTACTCGGTGTCGGCGGAGCCGGAACGACAGGCTGAACCTGGGGAGGCGCGTTGTTGCTCGGCGGCGGCGGCGCGTTGCAAGGCGATTTCGTCGTCGCTGAAGGGAAGACAAAGTTGTACAGGCAATTCACTGAATTCATCGCGTCAGCATTCCCACGGGCGGAAGATACGGAAATCGTATACAACGTCATAGCGGACGTTCCGGTGCATCCAATCACGGCCGAATTTGAACTCTTTCCGCTTCCGTAGAAAATGGTTTGCGCGCCCTGCTCATCAGGGCTTGCAGTAACTTCATAGCTCTGTGAGGCTAAGGCTTTCCGCGCTGTGTCTGCGCAGGAGGCTAACGACAGATTTGTAACCCCCTGGTGTCGCTGCTCTAATCCGAGCGTACTCGAACCCGCAGGCTGACTTGCGAGTGGTGATGCCGCGTTGCTGGGGGCAGGGGAAAACAAATAGGAATAAAGTTGATTTGTTACATTTTGCGCGTCACTGATTCCCAATAGAGATGCGCTGGTGAGCACGTAAACAGCTGTAGTCCCTGCCCACGAACAGTTGATCACTGCCGAATTCTTTCCGTTTCCCTTGGTATAGAAAAGTCGCAGATTGCCTTGCGGATCATTCACCGCGGTGACGCCAAAGCCTGCCGACGCGAGCGCCTTCGGCGCCACACCGGCGCACACTGTCCACGGTTGGTTCGCGACAGTCTGTTGCCTTTGCCACATTGCCGGCGCGGGTGATGCGGCCGGGGGTGACATGACGGGGGATGCTGGAGGGACAGCATTCGGCCGGCTCGGCGGCGGAGCCGGAACGACAGGCTGAACCTGTGGAGGCGCGTTATTGCCCGGCGGAGCGGCGGGCGGGTGTTGCACGTTGCCGGGGGCTTCGCCCGCGAATGCTTCGGCGCTGTCGTAGCGGAGGTTTATGACTCCGCTGCTTGCTTGCGAAGTGGCATAAGTGAAAACCAAATAAGCAGGGGCGCCGAAGAATTCATCCAGGTGGGCCTGGGCGATCATGGTCGGCTGCGGTTGGCTCGGCAAACCGAACGCTTGCACCAGGGTCTGGCGTGGATAGGTTTGCGTGAACATGGCGTTGACGTAGAAGACAACGCCATCCGCGCGATAGCCAATGTCCAGCCTGGCCGCTCCGGTCGGCGGCTTGTATTCAAACAGAGTGGCGCTTTCCTGCTTCACTGGCTCGCCCAGGAACTTATCCACGTCGCTTCGCGTGCTGACGCCGGGCGTAATCTGGCCATTGAATTTCGTTTGCGCCCGCGCGCAGACACAGCCGATCATCAGTGCAATGACTACGACCGCCGGCCTGATTTTGCGATTCATGAAAGTCATTCCTCCAATTCCATCGTGTAGAGCCAGGCCATCCGGGATGCCTCCGAATTTCACCGGGTCATTCGGAACGTGCAATCCGGACTCGAGCTGTCATGGTATACGCTTCCGGTGATTGTCTTTCCGTCCGGGGAAATCGTACCTTTGAATTGAAGCCGCGACGCCCAACCTCCGGTGAATTTATCCTTTGGCGGATTTGTCACCGGGTCATCAAAGTACGATGTTGGATGCACTATGAGCGTGATGTTAGCGCCGGTCACGGACGACGATTCGATGACGCTGTCGATTTGAGCCCCAGTGATCTTGCTGATTTTGCCGCTATTGCCGGCCACAATTTGCATGGAGCCGTCGGGCTTGTGGGTTACGTTCGGTTTAAATCCTCCCGTATATTCGCACCCGCCGGCAGTTGTGAGCGTCCACGTACCGACCAGACTCGCGGTCGAAGGCGGAGTTTTTACCGCGGGCGGCGCGGGGCTCGGCGTGGGTTGGATGACGGGGGAACCCAGCGTGGTATTCGTCACAAACTCAGGCAGACTTGCGATTGACGTGTTCAGCGGAGGATTAACAGAAGCCTGTTGCTTGGCCGGTGGCGTCGGCGAGTTACTCATTTGGTTAAGCAGGCAGCTATCAAAAGCCTTACCAGCCTTAAGCATTTCATCGCCAGCCTCCTCCTCGGCCTGCGAGGCTGTCTTGCGCTTGGCGGTTAGCTCGTCGACCGATTTCTGCAGAACTGAAATCCTCGCCGATACCCGAGCTTCCAGATTTGTAATGTTTAGGAGCGCCTGTTTAACTTGGTCATAGATAGCCTGTTCCTCTGGGGTAGTGTTCGTTCCCTTTGGACTGTTCACGTAGCCAGTGAGAAAAATGTCTTTGATCAATCCTAGTGTCGTCGCCAACTCTTGAGTCTTTGCCAGAGACGCTTTTTGGTTATCCATATCGTCCACGATTTTAACCCAGACCTGGAACGCCTCCCGGTTCGCGCGGACAGCCTTTTGCACGGCTTGAGACTCACTCTTGCATGGTTCCTGCTGTAGGGGCGTCGGGGCGCCATTTTGACATTCACCGCATCGCGGGAAAAGTAATAGAAACCCGAGCACCGCAAGCCCGGCGGCCGGAACCCTGACATAAATACGGTTTGCCATTTCATCCTCCTTGATGTATCCACTGGCTGTTACCACAGAAGTGGAGTCTTCGGTCGAGAGATGCCAGAGGAGCGACCGCGTCAATTCCGGCTTCGGGCTTCACCACGGTGACTGCCCGGTCTTGCCTCCTCAACAAACGCCATACGGGGGACGGAATAATGCGCGCACTCTATATCGGTTCCCCGATGCGAGCAATCTCTTTCGATCTCGCTCTGCATGGTCCGCCCCAAGATCTTCAATCGAAGAAATCAAGCCGGGGTTTCCATTTTGATTTACCGGCCGACCGATACCGCTGCACGAAAACACAAACACAAAAAAGGAACTGTTTTCCTTCCCAACTCATTTATTTGTTCCCGATGGGATCACTGTGTATTCGTTCCACGTCGGATTTCCCAGCCACCCTGCGCGTCCCATTTCCGCTTCCATCACAGGCGATTCTTCGCCTGCGCCAGAAATGTCTCAAAATTTCACTTCGCAATCGATTTCAACGCGCTGTAGGACACCGCTGGGCGGCGCTGGGAACCCCTAGGAATGATTGCTGCTTCATTACTTTGGGATGGTAGGTACGACGGTTCAGATTCGGGTGGGTGCCCCGGATTTCGGGGATTTTATCTTGCCGGATTTACGACGGTAATTTCTACGGACTGGATTGGGATACTTCTGTCCCACTCCCCTCTCCACCAACTCCCTCATTCACTGCATCCCTCTCTCCCTTATCACTGTGTGTGATGGGATAACTATAAGTTAGGTGCTGGAAGCCTTCTGCTCCGCCTGCTCTGTGGAATACACACTGGCCCACCACTTCCCTGCGTCCATCTCATGCCCTGAACGCGATGTGCTACACCATCTCATCCCTCTTGTCTGGTCGTTCGCCTTTTTCCTCCCTGCAACGCGGTTCGGGCGGAGATTTTTGCAAGCCCCAGCACAATCCCGGAATTCGTCATCACAGCGTCCGGCCATTTCCTTGCTGCGGCTTTCTTCAACAGATTGAAATCCTCAGGCGACATCTTGACGTTGACTTGGATAGTCCGTTTCATAGCCTCCTGTATCGGAGTTTCGCAGTTGCCAAGCAACGTTACTATTGGTACCCTTCGTATCCGCTAGACCTTCCAATCGGAGCGACCGCAGTCATGCCGAAAGCAAAAACGAAACGCATCCCGGGTGGGACCTTCGGAATGGCAGGCGTGTTCTGGGTCGCGTCTGAATTGGCTCGTCGAAATTGGATTGTCATGCCGACAATGCGAAATCAAAAAGGGGTGGACATCATCGCTTCGGCTGAACGCCCGAGTGGCACCAAATTTGTTGAAATGCAGGTCAAAGCGACTCAAGGACAACGATTCTGGCTTTTAGGTCCAATGAAGCGAGCAGAGATTCCACGCCGCAGGTCTTTGTTCTTTGCTTTCGTTCGCCTGGAATCGGTTTCTTCCCTTGCGCCGTTCGAGGCATTCGTGGTTCCTTCCAGCAAGGTTCAAAAGGAGGCGAAGCGGCAGTCGAACAAGAAGTTTCAATTCTGTTGGTATCCTCCAAAGCGGCCCGGAATTTACAAAGAACGATGGAATCTTCTTGACTGATCTCCGGAGCCGGCGGTTGGAGGTTCAAATCCGGTCAGGCGCTTGCTCCCAATCGCACGCAGCTCTAGCGCGAGCGTCCTGCCATCCTCTGCGCCAGGCCTAAGAGCAGGGTTCGGTCTTTGTCGTCGATGCTCCCGAGCGCACGACGGAATTTGTGAAGAATGCGGGCCTGCTTGCCGTGATCACCCCACTCGACTTTGTCTTGTGGCCTGCTTTTCGGAAAGTCAGACTGTTTCGGTGGATTTTCACCCTCATAGAAAAGCTGATATATGGGAACTTCAAAAGCGCGAGCCATCTTCTCCAACGTTTCAATGGCAGGCACGGTGTGCCCGTTCTCGACACGGGAGATGTAGCAGCGGAGTAGGCCCGTTCGCCGCTCTATGTCACCTTGTGACAGGTTTTTCTGTTCGCGCATTTCACGGAGGCGGTCGCCGATGATCATGATTGTGCACTCCTTCTAGAAGATGTGAGGAGAAGTGGGAGGAATGTACTATCAGGGCGAGGAATTAGCAACAACAGCGTAAGGCAGACCGACGCGCTTGGAGTAGGGATAATATCCGAAAGTGACAGGCCCTTCCGTTCGCCCAGGTCACAGTATTCTCGTCCCTGCTCAGAGTGGCTCGCAATCCGCCCTGCCAATCCTGAGCCACTACGGTGTTGGCGCTGGGGGCGGATTCGGCAGCGGGCTGCCTTGGCGCAGGGAGAGTTTCCACTGACCATCCTGGAACCTCCAAACATCAGTCATTATTCCTTTCAAATTGAGCTTGGGATCTCCATTCATGCCCGCCAACGTCCACTTGCTTGCGACGAGCGGGATATCACCGTCCACCTCCAAGCGCCTATTGCCGCTTCATGGTAAACGTACAATCCGGAGTGTTGCTGTCGTGGAATATTTGCCCCGTGATTTGCCTGCCATCCTGAGACAACACGCCCTTGAATTGAAGTCTCGATACCCAACCGCCGATGAACTTATCCTTCGGTGGACTTAACACCGGGTCGTCAAAATATGAGGTAGGGTGCACGATCAGCGTGACCTGCACACCCTCCACGACCCCGCTCTCCACAACACTATCGATTTGCGGACCGGTAATCTTGCCCGCGTACGGCCCCGCCGCTTGGCCCGTAAGCACCATCGTGCCGTCGGGCTTGTGATTGACGTTGGGCTTGTATCCACCTTGATATTCGCAGCCGGTTGTGAGAGTCCATGTGCCGCCAATGCTGACGTTTGGAGCAGGCATCGGAGTCAAGCGGATGAGCACGTCCCTGGGGGGCGAGGGGTCCGGAAAGACAGTCACATTTGCCTCTGTCGCCGTTTGATAGCCTGGCAGAGACGCACGAACCTGATAATGGATATAGGTCGTCAGGATATTCCGGTTGCCCGGACTCACGGGAACGTCAAATTCCGCGCCTTCGGTTCCGGCGACCTTTTGCAGATTTAAATTACCCCCAGTTACCGTAACGCTTGCTCTCGGCAACCGGTTACCCTCAGTATCCATCACGCGAACGAGCAGTTTTCCGGAATTTAGGTCCGGCAGGTCCAACCGCTTGTACACTGCGCGGATCTTGGCGAGATTGATGTCAATTCCAAGGATGGAGTCCCATTTGCTTACGTAAGCGGCGTCCACTTTGGTCCACTTTCCAGTGCCTTCTTTGCAGGTGTTATCCGCATCCTGACTCCAAAAAGGACCCGAAAGGTTTTGCACGGCCGGGCCTCCAATTTCGGGGTACGTTTTCTTGAACTTGTTTGCATTGTTCCATTCCGCAGCGAGTGCGTCCCAATTCGCTCGGAGAACCTTGTTTGTCAATTGCTTCGCGTTGTAGCTCGTCTCAAACTTTTTCAATTTATTGAGCCAATCGATTCGGGCTTCGCTCAGGTATGCATAAGCTTCGTCCTCGGGACAAGGCGCTCCGCCGGCCGCATGTACTAAGGCGTGGATCGTCTCATGCCACAGGGTTAACGAACTGTAGAAGCTCGTAAAATTGGTACTTTGGATCGTCATATACGGAACTCCTGATAGCACGTGCACGCGAAACCACCCTGGCTTAGACATCGTAGGATCGATCACGACCTCCATGTGTGCGAGGTAAGGGACCATTTTGTCGCCACCCAGGCGGATTACTTTGCCGAAGTCCGTGCCGTCATACTGATGCGTGAATGCGGAGAGTGCGTTCGCAGACACCGCTTGGAAGTTTGTCTGAGGGGCTATAGATTCTGTCCACGCCAGCGAAGCAACCAGCGTGATCGTCAGTACAAAGGTTCTAAGATGTGCGAGCCGAGTCATCTATCGTGCCCTCCCGAGTTTGGGCTAGATAGCAATAAGAGCCCCAAATTGTTGGCTGTGATTCTTGTATTGAGCATGAATTTCCGCTTCGGACCCCTGTCTCGCGCATCCTACGCTTCTCCTGACCTCGAGACAACGAAATTGCCTCCAAAGGCAGGCTCCGGCAAGATCGCAGGCCTCTGAGGCTGGAGCGAAGCGACTGGGCCAGTGTCTGTTCAACGCTGGCGCAACTCACAGAAGCGTGGCGACAGGTGGATGGAAAGAGCGCCGCGCTCAATCACTGTAGTAAATTTGTAGTAGTTCTCGATTCAGAACGGTTCAAAACGCGCACAAACGGTTCAAGTCTGACAGGCTGTAACTGGTTGAGGAATATAATAGAGTCCAAAAGTTTCAGAACCCGTCAAAACAGTCCCTTGTTTTCCTAAACTGATTAGCTATCGCGCAACCGATGAAGGAGATCGACGCTAACTCATTATATCCCAGTGGGTTCACAGGGACGTGCAGCCATTGCCACTGGGCAACAATTCTCAAGTGTAGTAAATAATGTAGCAGTCTGCAGTTGTGGGGCTGTTGCTCAGCTGGACAGAGCGAGGCACTCCTAACGCCTAGGTCACCGGTTCAACTCCGGCCAGCCCCACCATTTTTTTAGTTTGCTGGCCCCGGTGCGCCAGCGTCAGTTCGGCTCGGTAATGACTCATTTTGATTCTTCATAGCCACAAAATGGGCACGGGCTTAGCGGGTGGCCAACCATTATCGCCGAGCAAAAATACCTTCTATGCATTTCGACCTCCATAGAGCCATCCTTGGACAAAAGTAAAACGGTATTGCCGGTAACGGACAGAACTGTACTCTCTTCGAGGTCTGCAAGAATTGCCCGGGCTTGTTCAGACGTTTGCAGCGTGAGATGCACCCTATCTCCTATGTCGAGCTTGCCCTTTAGTGGTTCATCCATTTCGCGCGGATTTTATCACGCGGCGTTTACGTTGGGACGATTGGCGGCAAAAAGACTGTGCTTGCAATTACAGTGATGGAGGTTCCTCTACTGGACGAGCGATCCGTTTTCTGCGGTTGAGGCCGCAGCCGGATTGATAGCTGATTCCCGAAAGCGCTCAAGTTTGCGGATTGTATCGCGCCAATACAGCCCCATCTTCAGCCCGCTAGGTGCTCTTAAACCGCAAATATCCCTTCATTAGAAAACCCTATCAAATTTCGGCTCATTTTCCCATTAAAAACACAGGGTTTCCGCGATGCGCTTTTATCGTTAGGAAACTGTAGTTTTCTAACCTTTTGCGCGCTTGGCCAACTGAAACGCCGTCCAGACAGAAACTCCGTGATTTTCAGCAATTCGCTTAAAACTCATGCCGCGCCTTCTATCACGCCTGAGTTGCCGAATGTCCGCAGTGCTCAGGGTTCGCAGCGGCGGGCGGCCAAGCCGCCTGCCCCTGGACTTCGCAACCCGGAGACCCGCTCGAACACGCTCGCCAATCAAAGACCGTTCTAGCTCAGCCACTGCACCTAAAACCGTGAAGGTCATGCGGCCTGCTGGCGTCGTCGTGTCGATTTGCTCAGAAAGCGAAACAAACTCGATTCCAAGAGAACGGAATGTCTCAAGCGCCCTCAGCAAATGGGCTACGCTCCGAGCGAAACGGTCGAACCGCCAGACGGCCACTACCGAAAACTTGCCCCGATGGGCTTCTGCCATCAATCGGTTCAGTTCCGGCCTCGAATCCTCAGCTCCCGATATACCTCTATCTACGAATTCAGAAGCGACCTTCCAGTTGCGGCGTCGGCAGAATTCTCGGAGTTCTGAGAGCTGCATCCCGACGTCCTGGCCTCGATTTGTGGAAACCCGTGCATATATTGCTGCTTTTAGTTGCTTTGTCATCGCATACCCTCATGTTACCTCAGACGCCAATATTCTAACATAGGTACACAAGGGCCAAGAAGAGCGAATTAGGTCGACGAGTTTAGGCAATGCCTACCTCGCCAGGCGGTTCTGAGGCTATAATCCCTGCACTTATGACGCTTGCTTCCAGCTCAAAGCTCGGACCATGTGAGATTGTTGGACCGCTGGGCGCCAGCTATTGGATAGCGCTCTTTGGCGCCGGTGTTGTGCAGACGTTCTTCCAAGTCACCGTTCCGGTAATTCCAAAAGCCCCACGCTGAATGCCAGTCAGCGTGGACTGTTTCAAGTACGTGCCGGCGGCGGTTACTTCCGCGGGATGAATCAGCAGGCTTTGCGCATTGCCCCCGCTCATGGAGATGACTGTCGGGGAATTATTTGCCAGAGTCAGCGGAACGTCTTCGGTGATTCCCGCGAGCCCCAGGACCTCGGTGGTCAGGGTAGTGGTCTGGCCACGCAAAAGATTCAAGAGCGGCGCGGAAAGCTTGATGCCCAAGTTTCGGAAAGGGCACTCCGTGGTCGCGCCATTCTCCTTCCACTCGATTTTCGTGGGGCCGAGCACTTCGCTGGTGTTGCGCACCACGAGCTTTCTTGGACCCTTCGCTATAGGTGATAGCGTCGCCTCGCCGATCTTCACGGAATCGTTCGGGGAAACAACTCCGCTGGAAGGCCCGTCGAGCTCCAGGGTATGGCCCTGCTGGCCGCCGGTGGGAATTGTGATCTGGGCCGGCGCTGGTGGTGGCGTGGTGGCGATGGGAATTTGCGTGGAAGCTACGGTCTGGCCGTTATGGGCCAGCGTGAGTGTGCTTGTTTCCGAGGTGGGCGTTGAGGGAATGGTGCGCTGGATTGTTTTGCTTGCGACGGTGGTCTTCTGTCCCGCGAACTCCACGACGTATCCTTCCAGCACGGCCATGTTCCTGGCGCGGTCCTGGTCGGTTTTCCCCTCCGGCTCGGCCTCGACGGTGCCGGTGATGGTGTCGCTCGCGGCCAAGTCGTCGGTAAGATCCACTTTGATTGTGCCTTGCGGGGTGGTGAAGGTCGTGGTGCGCAGGCCGGAGGCTACCTCAGAACCGACTTGATAACCCGGCAGTGATACGCGAACGGATTTGGGGGTCGTCGACTGACCCATCGAGGATTGTTCCGTTTTCGGTTTTTCTTTCGGAAGTTCTTGCGTCTGCTTTGGCGGGCAACTGCCTAGTTTATTCAGGAGATCCGCGATCTCCGCCTTGATTTCCTGGATGAGTTCGGCATCATCTTCGAGTTGCTGTTTGAGCTGCTTGCGCAAACTGAGCAATTTCGCTAAAGTATCGAGCTCCTCCCCTCTCAATGTCTCGTTAAGTATTCCTGAGTTAACACCTGCCGTGATCGACTTCAAATGTGCCTGGGCTTGGGATATGGTCTTGTCCAGGGAGTTGAGCTGGTTCGTCTCGTTTTGCATCTCGGCCGAGAGATCAGCTAGCTCTTGTTGGAGTTCTTGGATGTCTTTCTTAATCTTCTCGCAGTCCTGGTCCGCAGCCTGCTGAGGCAGCGCCGTCGCGTGCGGACCGGATGGAGTTGCCAATGGGGATAGGCTCAGGATCAAGAGAAAGCCAAGGGTAGTGCTCAGCAGACGGGAGGTGGTGGAGAAGGGAAATCGGCGGGGCATTTTCATGGATGGAAGTCTCCTTGAGTGAGAAAGGATGACCGGTCGTGCGCCTGGGTCTCGAAGGGTTAGGAACGGCCTCCTCAGCACGGCCAAGCGAGGCAGGCGTGAGGATGCGTTAGGATTTGTTTGGTGTCAAGGGTGGAAGTCTGGCTCTATACGGAATAGGAGCCACGCCTCCGCATGGGACGCTATCTCCGATTCGATTGGACGAAGGTCGTAGAGTGGCTGACCGCAACCGAGAAGACCTTGGCGGGGAAGCGATTGAAAAAGTGAACGAGGTCGGTGTACGCTCTCGCCTATGCAGATAGGTCAGAGACTCAGAGAACTCAGAGAGGCCAAGAACTTCAGCCAAGGTGACATCGAAAAACGCACCGGGCTGCTGCGCTGCTACACGTCCAGAGTCGAGTGCGGGCATTCGGTCCCCGCAATTGAGACCTTAGAGAAGTACGCTCGGGCACTCGAAATTCCGCTCTACAGATTATTTTATGAGGGTGAGGAACCACCGAAGAAACCCAAATTGCCGTCGGTGGAGAAAACGAAGCCACTGTGGGGAACGAGCGCCAAGGAATGGCCAGAATTACGCAGACTTGCGAAGGCGCTCTCCCGGATGGACGACCGCGAGCGAAAGCTGCTGCTCGGGCTGGGTCAACGAATCGCGGGTCGCAATCAGACAATGCGATGAACGCATAGCCTGCGGAGGCTCCGTCCGGTCCGCAGTGGGAGGGTGCCATGGACGCATTAACTTCAGGATGGCTCGGCTATTTGTCGCTGCTCTGGGTAGTCTTGACTGTTCTCTGGCTGGCGTTGCTCGTTTACCGCGCGATGCTGGCCAGCCGCGAAGAAGACACGCTTTTCCTGAGCAAAGGCGAGACCAAAGTAGCAGAGGCACAGCGCGTCTTGGTGGACAAGCTCAAACGCTTGAGCAAGCCGCTCTGGGCCTCTGGGATTTCAGTGGGTGTGTTGCTTCTTTTGATTCTCGGCATCTGGCTCTGGCGCGTCATGAACTCCGTGCCATAGCGCGGATGGACCAGCCCGGTCAGCGCAGCATGAATACGTTCCGCGTTGCCACGTTCCGTGATTACTTGCCGCCCTCTCTGCCGGCGAATGCCCGCGAGAGCATGCCCTCCGGATAGAACGTGCCTTCCCAACAGGCCGCGGTGAAGGCGGAGGTGCCGATGTAAAGAGGAGGCATGATGGCGTGCGCGTTGCCATTTCCCGAGCTACAGCTGAGCCGACACCATCGTCCTGTTTCCAAAAGGCGAAGAGCTTCGTTTGTTGATTCCTCAGGAAAACCTTTTTTGCCGTCTTTGTGGTTCCTCTAAGGAGTCCAAGGTTCTGTGCGAGGTCGTAGAAACCAGAACTCGGCATCCCGGTGCCTTTTTCCACGACGAGTGCGCTCAACATGGGTCGTCCCGCGTTGTGTTCATCTTCGGAGATTTCACCGACGAGATGTCCGACCTGCTTTCCCACTGCCGCTCCAATAGTCGGAAGTCCTGTCAAATAAGCGATCCCCGTATACGTGCACAAGCTGCGGTTGTGCGCAGCGGCGATAAGCGCCGAATACGCTAGAGCGTACTGTTCTGCCTGAGCTGGAAATGGAGAAAGCCCCCCCTGTGAAAATAACGGAGCGAACGCCGGGTCGCCATTCTGCGGCCGCATCTCCTGGCTCGGACGCTTCAAGAACTGCCGCCCCACTGCCGACACGGTAAGGGAAAGCACTCCTCTCTGCGTACTGGAACCATCAAATTGCAAAATGGAATTGACATCGGTTGTGCTTCTTGGTGCCTTGTGGTATGAACGAGCGTCCCCCCTGGCTACCCCAATAAGTAGCCCGAATCTCCACACTTTAATCTGGAGGAAAAGAACAATGAAAAATACCATGAAACATTTTGTCAGGTTCATGCTTTCGACGTTGGCAATAGGGGTCGTCGCGGTTGTCCTGGCGTCTCTGGTGCGCCATCCAGCCGTCGCTCATGCGACTGCCTTCCCAGTACCAAACAGTCTAGTCACCCTCTCCACGGGTCCAATGTCCAGCGGTGCGGGACCCGCGTGCCTCCAGCAGGTTCTTCCGGACGGAGACCTAGCAGGCGCATGCTACAGCGTGCCAGCCAAGACGTACCTCGTCGTAACTGACGTCAATTCTTACTGTTTGAATACGGGCGGAGCCGACGGCTTTACCGCACTCTCGATCTCCCCATTCTCGGGATCAACTCTCCCATACTCCACAAACTTCCCAGCCGACTCCACCATGGCGGCGACCCTGCACGATCACCTTACGACCGGCGTGGTATTCTCAGCGTTTGACCCTTACGCATGGGTTGGCATCGGTTATCCAATTCAACAAGGATCCATGTATTGCACGGCGGGCTGGGACGTTACGGTCCAAGGCTTCAGTAGCGTATTCCCACCGACGGCGCCTCCGTTTCAATGATTCGCCGCTTTGTGGCGTGCTCCGGGCGTATCTGTGACTGGTGACTTAATCGGCGCCGGCGGCTGAAACCCGAGCAACACCACCCGCAGCCCACGCTGCCCGTCGCCGAACGTATTGCCCAATGCGCCGCGGGATTTCCTCCTGCGGCGCATTCTGCTCATAAAGCCGGGCAACGCGTCCTCGAATTGCTTCCCAAGCCGAAGGCGCGACCCCGGTCACGCCTTGCTTCGTAATCCCAAACCCGAGCTACAATGACCTCGCCGGGTGAAATTGAGGCGGGCAATGCAGGGATGCAACCACGCTGCGGGATAGCCTGGTGGTCTTATAGATGCCTTGAAAATCCCCGCCAGTAGGGCGGAATACTCACTAACGGAGAGCGCCCTCTCTCCATTTCAGGCTGAACCAACACAGTACTTCTTCGTCCCCCGATTTTTATCGTTCACAACTGGCATGAGTCATCTCCTTTTGACGCTGGCAGGATATCCCCACACGTCCTTGAAAGGTTATAGCGGTTTTGTGTCGTTAAGAAAACCCTGCCAGAAACCAACTTAGTCACTGGAGCTCGATGACAAGCGACCCGCCATAACACTCTGTCTGTTTGGACGCACAATTTCGAGCCCTATTTTCGCCGACTTCCGCGTCCAGGACGCCCTCTAGGATGCTCGGATTCCTCTATTAGACGCTTTCCTAGCGGCCTTCCACTCTTGAACGCATATTTCCGCTTGCACGCCGGTTTAGGGGAATATAAAGCAGGCACAAATGTCTTCCCGCATCGCAAAGCGGGCGCTTCATCCTCACGCTTGCAAACTTGGGCACAACTTTGGGCACACAACCCACCCAAACACCGTGTTATACCGTGGTCCATCATGCAGGGAAGTGGTAGACGGACCAACTACTTAGCGTTTCTAGAACAATCAGCGGGTTCCAGGTTCGAGTCCTGGGCGGCTCACCACTTGTTTTCAACGAGTTACCCTCGCTCGCTTTATCCGAGACAAAAAACTGTGCCCAATTTTGTGCTACATCCGGCTCAAAATTTGCTCCACTGAGGGGTGTCAACGGCAGCGCGCTTAGCTTCCATGCGGATATCCATGGAGGGTGCTCCTTTCTGGAGAGGTTCAGACAAACACTCAAAACTGTACTCCGAAAGGGGCGCCCTTTTATGTTGCCTACCGTTCTGGGAAGTTACGACCTGGTGGTCCACCGGGCTGCGTAATCAGCTATCTTGTTGCCCCAGCGAGAGGAACGGCGAGACGTCGTAAGAATTGTACGAGCGGACCAATTTCTCGACATCGAGCGTGACGGTTTTCTGCGCGAGTCCGGCATCAGGCTTAGCGGTTCGCTTTCGCCAGTGGAAAACGCTAGAATGCCGCTCATGCCGGGCGAGTCTTTCCAGGTAGTAGGGCGTGCTGGAGCGAACGCGAGCGTCCACATACTCAGCGTGAGGGGCGCCATCACGCCTCCCACTTCGCCCGCGTTCCAAGAAGCCGCCCGCGCCGCGGCCGCACCGGGTTTGATCATCGACCTGCGCGAAGTTCCTTCGGTCGATTCCATGGCGATCGGCGCGCTCGTACGCGTCTTGGTCTCCTGCACCAAATCCGGCCGCAGGCTCGCGCTCGTCGGGCTAAATCACCGTGTTATAAATGTGCTGAAGATCACCGGCGTTGACTCGCTGTTCGACACTTACCCGACGGTTCCCGAAGCTGAATCCGCGCTGAGTTGATCTCTTTACTTTTCGTAGGAGCCAAGCAACGCGCCCACGGAGGCACGTCTTTTCTTCAACCCCGCCTGCCGGTTCAGCACTACCTGAGATTTTGCCCAATTTTGTGCCCACCTTCCACCAAGAACAATCAAAAGCAATCGTACACCGTCACAGCGGGGAAAATAGGCGACTTCTCGCAAGCGAAGTCGAAAATCGCCGCCATTGACGCGACAATTAAACACGATAGCAAAAAATCGCAGTACGTCTCAGTCTTCTTTGCTCCCCGTCTCAGTTGTTCGTGGACGGTCTCTTAATCAGCGGGTTGCAGGTTCGAGTCCTGGGCGGCTCACCACTAATTTTCTGACTAACTCGCACCGGCTTGATATGCGCTTTGCAAACACGTCTTTCGTTTTCGGATGGTGCAGGCGTTTTGGCAGGCGAGGTTCTGCGCGCCTCTGGACTACATTTGTACTTGTGGTTCAACGACCGGCTTAACGACCGCCAAACCGGATCACGACCCCGGCGGAAATGCGGAAGTTATTCTGGGTGACGGTAGTTCCGCCGACATTCGGAAAGCGCGTCATGAGGTATTCTGCCTGCACGGCGCGGATCGCGAAGCGGTGGCTCAAACGGATGTCGAGTCCTCCCCCAAGACTCAAGGCAAGCGCATTCTCACCCGCTTGAACGCCGCCGGCGCTGGCGTTGAGCCGCCCTCCACCGAAGAGCGCCTGTGCGAACGGCGCAAATCGATCGCCTTTCCGCATCGTAAAGCGCGGCCCGAACAGATAGGTATACATCTCCGCCGACAACCCCGCGGGCTGTCCGGTGAACTCGTATCCTCCAAAATCCGCAACCACGCCGAAGCAGCTATGAAAATAGTATGCGACCGAAGCGCTCCCTCCCTGCAGGTTCGAGTCGCTGCCAACGCCTGCCGGTCTCGCAAGCACGTACGAGTAGTTTAATGAAATATCCGCTTGCGTACCGATGCCGGCTGCCGCCCTCTGTGCCCCGGCGGATCCGGGAAATGCGCCCGCGAGCCCGCATAGGATGATCAGGCACGAGGCCCATCGCTTAAAACTGTTGCTCCCACTTTGTTGAGTCCTCATCGCTCCTGATCCCCTTTGCAAGATTTCCTTACGGTTGAACAATCAGAGTCAAATTCAAGGTTTGTTGGGTCCCGCCGGCGCTCGCGGTCACCATGATCACGTACGTTCCCGGGGTCGTCCCAAGATTCTGGAAGTTTTGCTGCATACCGGCGCAGCCCATCAGCCCCATTCCAAAGCAGGAGACGACGAGAACGAGAGCGATCCATCCCGCGACTTTCTTGTTCTTTCCATACCTTCCGGCTCCAATCCGCGCCAGCACAACGAGCCCCATTGGGAATAGAATCGCCGCCAGGGGAGCCCCGCGAGGTAAGGTTTGCTGGGCGACGAAACCAAGCCCCGGCGTGGTCTGCGCAGTCAGGACCGGCGAGGCCGGGCTTGCTCCCGGAGTCACCTGCATAGGATTGACCGCAAGTGTCGTCTTCGGTGCCGTGGTTACATCCGTGAACGAAACCGGAATGGTTACCGCGCCACCCACCGGAGTGACTGTAAGATTGAATGTAGCTATCTGCCCCGCCCGAATTGTCATGGTCGAGACCGGCGCCGTGAATATGAATGTCGCGATGGTCGTGGCGTCCGTCGCGGTATCGTTCGTGAGGTTCGCTTCGCCGCCGCCGGACACCGAGGCGTTGTTCGTCAAAGGGTTGGCTGCGTTCGCGGCCACATTCACGGTAATCGTGATTGCCGGATAGCTGCTCCCCGCTGGCAGGGCATCACTCCGCGTGCACGTCAATGTGGCCAGGGTGCAATTCCACCCGGTTCCGCCGATGGCCGTGGCCGTGAGACCAACCGGCAGTACGTCCATGGCGGTAACGATTCCGGCTGTGGGATCGAGGCCGATATTATTTACCGTCAACGAATAGGTCGCGCCTATCTCGCCCAGGAGGAAATTGCCGGAATGCAACTTGGTAATCGTCAGGTCGGGAGTCACGATGGTGATCGAAGCGGACGCTGTATTGCCTGTTCCGCCATTTGTCGAGGACACTGCGCCGGACGTATTGGTGAGATTCCCTCGCAACGTTCCCGTAGTATTCACAGCGATCGTGCATGACGAACTCGCCGCAATCGTCCCCCCGGCCAGAGTTACGGAACTCGAGCCGGCCGTGGCCGTCACCGCACCTCCGCATGTATTTGCCAGCCCGTTCGGTGTGGCAACCACAATTCCTGCCGGGAATGTATCTGTGAATCCAACTCCGGTCTCCGCGACCGTATTCGCCGGCGGATTGGTGATGGTAAAGGTCAGCGTTGAATTCGTGTTCAGTGCGATTGAATTCGGGCTGAAGGCTTTGGCGATCGATGGCGGCGCGAGGACCGCAATGCTCGCCGAGGCTGTCCCGCCCGCCCCGCCTTCCACGGATGCTATGTTTCCGGTTGTGTTGTTCTTGGCTCCAACCGACGTGCCTGTCACGTTGACCGCGAAGCTGCATGAGGCGCTCGCCAACAGCGATGCTGTGGACAGACTAATGACGTTTGTCCCTTGAGTTGCTGTAATCGTCCCGGCGCCGCAGGTTCCCGTCAGGCCATTCGGCGTGGATACCACGAGGCCCGCAGGCAGCGTGTCACTAAAACCGATTCCCGTAAGATTCGCCGTTGCACTTGGGTTATTGATGGTGAAAGTCAATGAGGTAAGGCCGTTCAACGGAATGCTCGCAGCGGCGAATGCCTTGGTGATTACCGGCGGCGCAACGACTGTGACGGTGGCATTTGACGTGTTCCCCGGACCGCTTTCTGTTGCGGTCACCGTCACGCTGTTGCTCTTAATCCCAGCGGCCGTCCCTGTTGCATTGACTGAGAAGGTGCAGGATGTGTTCTGCGTGAGAGTTCCGGCTGCAAGGCTCACAGTGGAAGATCCCGAAACGGCGGTGATTGTTCCGCCGCAAGAGCCCGATAGCCCGTTGGGTGTCGCCACCACCAACCCTGCGGGCAGACTATCGGTGAACGCCACTCCGGTCAGCGAAATGTTATTGGTTGCTGGGTTTGTAATCGTGAAGCTCAGCGCTGTGTTCGTGTTTAACGCGATGCTGATTGGAAGGAACGACTTGGTGATCGTCGGTGGTTTGGCCACATCTACATTAGCCGTACCCGTGTTTCCCGTGCCGCCGTTTGTCGAAGATACGGCGCCCGTTGTGTTGACCAACTGACCTAACGCGGTTCCTGTCACGTTTACCGTCAGCGTGCAATTGCTGCTCGCCGCAATCGTGCCTGCGGTGAGTGAAATGTTTCCTGACCCTGCAACGGCGACCGCCACTCCGCCGCACGTGTTGGCGAGACCATTCGGCGTCGCCACCACAATCCCCGCTGGCAGCGCGTCCGCAAACGCCACGCCCGCTTCCGCCACGGTGTTCGCGGCGGGATTGGTGATTGTTAAGGTGAGTGAAGTCGAGCCGTTCAGCGGAATGCTGGGCGACCCGAATGCCTTGGCGATCGATGGAGGTGCGACGACAGAGACGGTGGCCGAAGCCGTCCCGCCCGTGCCGCCCTCTATCGAGGTAACATTTCCGGTCGTATTGTTCTTCGCTCCAGCCGCCGTGCCCGTCACATTCACGCTGAACGTGCACGAGCTGCTCGAGGCCAGGGTTGCACCCAACAAATTGATGACGTTCGTCCCTTGTGTTGCGGTAATCGTCCCGCTACCGCAGGTTCCCACCAGGCCATTCGGCGTAGAGACCAACAGGCCCGCAGGCAGAGTGTCACTGAACCCGATCCCCGTGAGCGTGCCCGTCGCGTTGTTGTTCTGAATGGTGAAGCTCAGCGATGTCGAGACGTTCAGCGGAATGTTCGCTGCGCCAAACGCCTTGATGATCACCGGCGGCGCCGCGACGGTAATCGACGCATTCGATGTGTTTCCCGGGCCGCCATCGGTCGATGTCACCTGGACGCTGTTGTTTTTCACCCCCGCCAACGTCCCTGTCACGTTAATCGACACCGTGCACGAGACGGTGGGCGCCAAAGTCCCGCCCGCCAGGCTCACTGAAGATGAGCCCGCTGCGGCCGTTGCCGCACCGCCGCAGGTGTTGTTCAGATTGTTGGGTGTTGCTACAACCAGGCCCGCCGGCAAATTGTCCGTGAAACTAGTCCCCGTCAGCGTAATCACGGTGTTCGGGTTTTGAATGTTAAAGGTCAGCGAAGTGACCCCAGTCAAAGGAATGGAAGGCGCGCCGAAAGCCTTGACGATGGTCGGTGGAGCTGCCACCGTCAGGTTCGCGGTATTGCTGGCCGCGCCTGTACCACCGTTGGTCGAAGTTACGGCGCCAGTTGTGTTGGTGTAGTTGCCTGTAACCGTGCCCGTCACGTTTACGGTTAGCGTGCAATTGCTACTTGTCGCGACCGTGCCTCCAGCCAATGAGACGTTTCCCGACCCTGCCACAGCCGTCACCACTCCGCCGCACGTGTTGGCGAGACCATTCGGCGTCGCCACCACAATTCCCGCCGGCAACGCGTCCGCAAATGCCACGCCCGTTTCCGCCACGGTGTTCGCGGCGGGATTGGTGATTGTTAAGGTAAGTGAAGTCGTGCCGTTCAGCGGGACGTTCGCTGCGCCGAAGGCCTTCGCAATCGAAGGCGGCGCCACAACCGCAATGCTCGCTGAGGCTGTCCCGCCTGTGCCGCCCTCCGTTGAGGTCACATTACCGGTGGTGTTGTTCTGGGTCCCCGCGGCTGTGCCTTTCACATTCACAGCAAAGTTGCACGAGCTGCTCGAGGCCAGGGTTCCACCCAGCAAATTGATGACGCTCGTCCCTTGTGTTGCGGTAATCGTCCCGCCGCCGCAAGTTCCGGACAATCCGCTTGGAGTTGAGATCACCAAGCCCGCAGGCAGAGTGTCGGTGAAGCTGATACTCGAGAGCGCGCTCGTGGCGTTGTTGTTCTGGATGGTGAAGCTCAGCGAGGTCGAGCCGTTCAGCGGAATGCTAGCCGCGCCAAACGCCTTAATGATGACCGGCGGCCCCGCTACCGTGATTGAAGCGTTCGAGGTGTTTCCCGGGCCGCCTTCGGTCGAGGTCGCCTGAACGCTGTTGTTTTTCACCCCCGCCAATGTCCCCGTCACGTTAACCGAGAGCGTACAGGAAGTGTTCGTTGCCAGAGTTGCGCCAGACAGGCTCACTGAAGATGTGCCCGCTACCGCAGTCGAAATGCCACCGCATGTGCTCGCTAACCCACTGGGCGTAGCTACGATCAGCCCTGCCGGCAGATTGTCAGTGAATGCGATTCCGGTCAGTGGGATCGTATTGAGTACCGGATTGGTGATGTTAAAGGTCAGCGAGGCCGAGCCGTTCAATGGGACGCTTGCCGCACCAAAGGCTTTTGTGATCGCCGGTGGGCTGGCCACATTTAGATTTGCCGTGGCCGTATTTCCCGTGCCGCCGTTGGTCGAGGTCACAGTGCCCGTGGTGTTGACGAAATGACCCGCCGCTGTTCCCGTTACGTTAACCGTCAGCGTGCAATTGGCACTCGTCGCGACCGTGCCTGCCGTGAGTGAAATGCTTCCCGACCCTGCAACGGCGACCGGCGCTCCGCCGCACGTGTTGGCGAGACCATTCGGCGTCGCCACCACAATTCCCGCTGGCAACGCGTCCGCAAACGCCACGCCCGCTTCCGCCACGGTGTTCGCGGCGGGATTGGTGATCGTTAAGGTGAGCGAAGTCGTGCCGTTCAGCGGAACGTTGGCCGCGCCGAAGGCCTTCGCAATCGCAGGTGGCCCGATCACAGTGATGCTGGCCGAGGCCGTTCCGCCCGTCCCACCTTCGGTCGAGGTGACAGCGCTCGTGGTGTTGTTCTTCTGACCAGCCGACGTGCCCATCACATTCACGCTGAATGTGCATGAGCTGCTCTGCGCCAGGGGGGCACCCGTAAGGTTGATGGCGTTGGTTCCCTGCGTCGCGGTGATCGTCCCGCCGCCGCAGGATCCTGTCAGCCCATTCGGCGTCGAAATCAAGAGGCCCGCTGGGAGTGTGTCAGTGAAGCCGATACCAGACAAAGTCTGCGTCGTGTTGTTGTTTTGAATCGTGAAGCTCAGCGAGGTCGAGCCGTTCAACGGAATGCTGGCTGCACCGAACGCCTTGATAATCACTGGTGGCGACGCCACCGTAATGCTCGCATTCGAAGTATTCCCCGTGCCGCCGTTGGTGGAGCTCACCTGAACGCTGTTGTTCTTCACGCCTCCTGTAGTCCCGGTGACATTCACGGAGACGGTGCAGGTCGCTCCAGGGGCGAGGCTAGAGCCCGTCAAGCTCACGCTACCGGACCCGGCAATTGCTGTGGCCGTGCCTGAACACGTATTGTTCAGATTGCTTGGTGTGGCGACCACCAAACCCGCGGGGAGACTGTCCGTAAACGCAACCCCATTCAGGGTCAGGTTCGCGTTGGTGCTGGTGAGAGTGAAAGAAAGGCTGGTCGTGCCGTTCAGCGGAATCGTGGATGCGCCAAACACTTTCGTGATTGTCAGCGCGTTGATGACTGTAAGGTTCGCTGAAGCGGTGTTGCCGTTGCCCGCATCGGTGGAATCAATAGTGACGCTGTTGCTGAAAACTCCATCCGCCGTGCCTTGTACGTTCACGGTAATCGAGCAAGTGCCGACAGCCAAAGCCGCATTGTTAAAGCTGATGGTCCCTGTGCCCGCAGTCGCTGTGACCGTGCCGCCGCCAACGTTGCAACCATTCACCACGCTGGGCGTCGTGGCTACGACTAAATTCGTAGGCAACGTATCCGTGAAGCTCGCGTTAATCGTCACCGTATTTCCATTGGTAATGCTGAATGTAATTGTGCTGGGAGCGTTCACTGCGACCGTGATCGGATTGAAGCTCTTGGTGATCGAGGGCGCCTGCAACACGGCGATATTCGCCGTGACCGTTTGCTGGTCCACCGTGGCATCGGCGGAGCCCTGTCCGCCCGTGCCGCCGGCATTGAAGGTAGCCGTCGCCTGCGCGCCCACATTAAGCGCTTCCGGTTGGGCCTGCGGGATGGTTCCAAGGATGACATTGTTGAAAGTGATGGGTAGTCCGTTCAGGACATCCAGATTCCCGGCCAGCGCGGCGCCGTTGCCGTGATTGTCTAGGCTCATGTCCCCCGTAAGAGTCGTGCTTTGATTGATCCGAATTTTGTTCGGGCTGGCGGTGTTCGTGAGGACAATGAAGGGATCAAAGCAGACATCGTTGGCTGGGGCCGAAGCAGGGCAGAGAGTTGTATTGCTGAGGATGGTCCCGCCGGGCAAGTTGGTGCCCCACCAATTGTTCGTCGCAGTAACCTGGTTTCCCGGCGCGCTGCCGCTAAGGTTAAAGAGGTTGCTGCTCGCCGGAGTCAACGTCGAACTATTTCCCGCCAGCCGGCTGAAGCTGATAGTCACAGGGATGCCGCCGCTTCCATTCCCTGTGAAAATTCCTCCGCCGTTGCCGGTGGTGCTGTTGCCAGTAATGGTGACCTTGGAGATCGTTAACCCGTCAACCGAGTTGTTTATGATCCCGCCGCCGCCGAAGCCGTTAATGCCGCCGTTTCCCGCAGTGTTATTGGTGATCGACGTGCCCTGGTCGATCAGCAGGGTCGCTGAGGTGGCCATGCCTCCGCCAGTTCCTGCGGCAGAGTTGCCGCTGACGATGCTCGCGTGAATGGCGCTTTGCGGTTGAGTATGCTGGCCGACCAGGAACAGTCCGCCGCCATTCGCGTTTGTCCCGGCATTCGAATTGGCCCGGTTGCCGCTTATCTGGGTGTTGGTTATAAAGATCTGCGATCTGGCATCAATGACGATGCCGCCGCCATCTCCGCAGCAGCCGGATCCATTCGGCGTGCCGTTGTTATTCGAGATGATGCTGTTGGCAACGATAGCGAAGCCGCTGCCGTTGAGACTGTTGAAGGTGGTGAATCCACCACCCTGACCATCGAAGATCGCGTTGTTCGTAATCGTCATATTGGTCAGAGTCAGAGTGGCGTTTCCTGTGCCGGGGGTGCCATTGCCCCCGGTATCAAAGTCGAATGCGCCGCCAAACCCATCGAGTCCGGAGGCCGTTCCCCGATTGTGCCCATTCTGAATTGTGAAATTGGAGATGCTTACGGTTGCGTTCGTATAAGAGTCGATGTCCTGATTGAAGGAGAACACCTTGTCCACGCTGGTGCCAAGGCTTGTTCCTCCCTGAACGATCGTAGTGTTTTGGCCCGCTCCGATGATGTTCAGCGAGTCTTGCACTTCCAAGGTTCCGGTCAATGAAGATGAATGATCGGCGGCGTTTCTCGGTATCCCCAGCGTGTAGGTTCCCGCCGCCAGCATGATTGTGTCTGTTCCGGCGATGCCGTTTGCCTTGATGATTGCCTCGCGCAAACTGCAAGAACTCGAGACGTCCACACTGCTAACGTTGTTGCAAGCGTTCGCGATCGGTGAAGTTGGCGTCGGATCGTCTGTGCGATTCACGAAAAATGTCGGGTCAGGCAGAGGCCCCATAAAATATGGAGCCGCGTCGTTCTGATGAAGCACAATCGCGCCAGGACGCCCATCCGGATTGACTCGCGCCGGTATCGCGGCGATCGCTGGGCCGGAATAGGGCCGCGTGGATGCCTGCCCGGGGGCAAACGTGGCCGCGCCTGCCTTGACGTCCGGGTGAGAAATAACCGTCATCTGTCCGGCGGAACCATTGATCACCATCACGTCATCAGCCATGTCGGAAGAGATCCGCGTGCGGAACAGTACTGGAGTGTGGCCTTGGCTGACCGGTACCGGCAAAAGGATACTTTCGGCAACCTTCCATCCGTTCGTCGGGAAAACTCGGTTCGGAATCAGTGGATTTGGCGCGCTGCGCAAGTTTGCTGATTGCTGAAGCGCCTTCGTCTCTTCGGCGCTGTACGGCCGCGGATCAAATTCATTGTGGACGGCGAATTGAATGGTGCCGTCCGAGGCCAGCAACGCCATCTGTAGACCGGGTACACGGTCCAAGAGAAACGATCCCAAAGCGAGCCCCGTTGCATAGATCGGCAAAGGGATTGTCTGTATCTGCATCGATGCGGAGCGAAGAATAAGCACCTGGCCGCTCGAAAGGAATACGGCATCCGGGCCGCCGTCTCCAAAATCGCCGAATTCAATACTTGACGCCGCGCCGTTCAATGGAAAGGTTCCGAGCGTTGACAATGCGCCGTCGGAGACGCTGAAAACGGACATCGCAAAACCACTCGCGGGATTGGATGTGCCCACAAACAATTTAATCCCCTGCGCCGGGTCGCCAAATCCGCCTGCGGCAAAAGTGGTCACAGCGCCGGGAATTGAAAGGACCTGCGGCGCGCCGAAATTCCCTTTGCCATCTCCCGGGAATAGGTACAGCGCGTTCCCGCCGCGCGCGGCGATTACGATGTCTGGGAATCCGCTGCTGGTGAAATTGCCGGTGGCGATGAAATCCGGGTTAGCTGGCGCGCCGAATACTTGCGCTTGCGGCAGAAATGGAGCCGGAAACTCGCCCCTCCCCATAGCCTGGAATGATGCGTCGCTCTGTGGGGCGTACGCGTCCAGATTCCCGCGATACAAAGCGATGGCTGGGCCCATTGGCGTCGAGTATCCGACCACCAGGTCTCCGATTCCATTCCGGTCAAATTCTCCCTTGACCATCGAGAGCGATTGCGCCTGTCCTGCCGCAAGAACGAGTGCGATCGCATTGTTCTGCGCAAGATTGGTGGCGTTCAAATCCGCCGATCCCTTGGTAGTGCTGTTGGCGGTCCCGTTGAAGCTAGCCGCCAGCCTCGTCGGGTTTTGCAGCCAGATTCTCGGCCCTTGCGGAGTGCCCTGTTGAGGCGCGGCCCCGCCTGAACTCTCCGCGGTCGCTTCCTTCGCGCCGTCGAGGCCGGCGGGCTTCGCCGGTGATGGCTGCGAAGATGTCGCACGAACAGTCTTGTTGCGATGCGTACGCAAAGAACTGGCTGGGCGCGGAGAATCACCACTGTCGACGGAGTATTTGATTCCCGGACTTGGAGACTGC
The DNA here is from genome assembly GCA_963838945.1 of uncultured Acidobacteriota bacterium. Lineage (GTDB taxonomy): Bacteria > Acidobacteriota > Terriglobia > Acidiferrales > UBA7541 > DASTCZ01. Next base: position 127,848 of record CAWITC010000002.1, read on the forward strand.
GACAAGCCCGGTAGAGCAAACCCTGCGAGCCCCATGCTCAGCAATAGAATCCCGAGCATTCGATCGAATGAATCTGAAAACCGCTTTGAAGCTCTCGTAAAGTTCTTCACAATTGACCACCCTCAGCGAGCAAAATGTTGCGGCTCATGGCTTTTGCAACCAGGAATTCGCACTGAATTTGGAATTGATCACAAACCATTTAGTTATTTTTTTAATTTTCAATCACGTGATAGGAAGGGATGACCATCATATCGGTCGTCGGGAGTGCGTCAACTGACAATCGTTGTGTGTTCTCTATTAGTAATTATGCTGTCCCAATTTGAAACACCTGTCATCCATTCAATTCCGGCAATTAGATTTGAATTGGAGACATCACAGGGACCAGCGGGGATCCGCCTCGCGCGATTCAGTGCGTTCTAGTCCAGCCTTCTTTTGGCGAGTTACGTCCCTGCGCGCCACGCGTGGCTATCATGACCACCGCGCAATGAACTTCGGCTCACAGTTGAAGCGGGGAGGAGGAGGTCCCTGAGGAATTCTTTTGTTGCGTATTATTCGATAATTTTCAATCGCCGGAGCTGTTCATCGATTTCGGGCCGTGTAAGAACACCCTTCTCGATTTCCGCCAGCCGCTTTTCTTCGCGCCCAACTTGCTCCGTCGCGAGTTTCGCCACCTGAGCGGCGTCAGCCTGCGCGCTTATCTTCGGGGAGTTCGCCTTCCCACCTCGCTACGATTGCTGACGCCAGGCAATTGCCAATCACATTCACCGTCGTGCGCCCCATGTCGAGAAATTGGTCCGCCGCGAGCAGCAACAGCATCGGCTCCTTCGGCAATCCGAACTGCTCCGCCGCGCCGAAAAGCACGATCACGGAGCCGCGCGAAACGCCCGCCACGCCTTTGCTTGTCAGCATTAGCATGAACATCATCTGGAGCTGCTGTCCCAATGTCAGATGAATCCCCGCCACCTGCGCCACGAAGATGGACGCCATCGCGAGGTACAGCGTCGCGCCATCCAGGTTGAAGCTGTAGCCCGTGGGAATCACGAAGGAGACGACGCGGCGCGGCACCCCGAATTCTTCCATGCGCTCGAGCGCGCATGGCAGCGCCGCCTCCGAACTCGTCGTGCTGAACGCGATCGTCGCCGGCTCCGCCACCGCCCGAATGAATTTTCGGATGGGCACGCGCGCGATCCGCGCAATGGGCAGCAGCACGCCAAACAAAAAAACTCCCAGCGCCGCATAGAAGGTCACCGCCAGTTTCGCGAGGTTGCCCAGAACCCCCAGCCCGGTCGTCGCAATCGTAAACGCGATCGCTCCCATAATCCCGATCGGCGCCAGCAACATCACGATGTTCGTGAATTTGAACATTACCTCGGTCAGGCTTTCCGTAAACGCCAGCATCGGCGCGCGCTTTCGTTCGCCGACCATTGCCAGCGCGATGCCGAAGAGGATGCTGAACACCACCACCTGCAGCACCTGGTTTTCCGCCACGGACTTCGCGATATTTTCCGGAAAAATATGCAGAATAATCTCAGCCGCTGTCGGCCTCGCCGCCGGAATGGCGCTTGCCTCCGCCGCGCCGGTCAGCTTCACCCCCACTCCCGCCTGGCTCAGGTTGATCGCGGCCAGCCCGATTGCCAGCGCAATCGTCGTGACGATCTCAAAATAGACGATCGCCTTTACCCCCATCCGTCCGACCTTTTTCAAATCCACGTGCCCGGCGATTCCGCTTACCAGAGTCCCGAATAGCAGCGGCGCGATGATCACCCGGATCATCTGCAGAAAAATCTGGCTCAGCACGCGGAGATGCAAGGCCACCTTGGGGAAGTCGTGCCCGATCTCTGCCCCGATCACCATTCCCACGAAGATCCATGGAGTAATGGATTTCCTCAGGAACGCGAACCCCGCGAGCGACAGCGCGGCGAGCCAGCGCACGACCTCGCCTGCCATAGGGTTGGTCGCAAATCCGTGGTTGTTGCCCATCGCCAGGAGGGCGGCAACGAAATAGAGGCACAGCCCCGAAATGAGAAACTTATTCTTCATCAATTTTCCGGCGCGGATTCTATATCACAGGTGGGAGCGGACTTCTATGCAAGGAACTTTGTGAAGGCGTTCTGAACCGCCATACCGCAAGAAACGGCGGAGATTTCCAATCCATCTAAGACAGAAAGGCCCCGAAACCTCGAGGGGCCTTTACCAGAGTCAATCTTGAATACCGCGCGGCGCCGGTGCTTCCGCGCCCCGGTTTCTCGGACTACTGCGGACGGATCAGCCCAAACGAATCACTCGCGTTGAACTGAATCGCGTAAATGCTGCAAACATCTCTCCCCGCCGTATACGTCTGCGAACTCCCGTCCGCATACACGATTTTGAAATCGAAGTTGCAGCCGGTTTGGATCTTTGAATCAAAGTACACGACCGTGCCCATTCCATCGGGCAGCGTGGCCCGGCCGAGGATATCGGTCCCCCAGCGCGTGCTGTCATGTGCGGAGACGTAAAACTCCTTAATCTCTTTCGATGTGTTGTTCAATGCCCAGAAATTTCTCTGGTCAGGCCTTTCCTGCGACTTCAGCACTCCCACCCCTGCCGCCACCAATACCAGCAGCACCAGAACGGTTCTCTTCACAGACATTCACTCCTCCTCTTCGGTCGGACTCTCGGATTTGATTGAAAACATCCCCGAGTGAAAACTATTGCGATGGTAATACGCTCATTTCTCCTGTCAAGCCACTATTGAACACTAAAATTTGGTCAGTTTCCTCCCCTGCATGGCCGCTGTCGCGGGGGCTTTCCATAGCCCTGCTTTTCCGCGCCCCAAGCGGGGGCTTGGCGGTATAATCCGCCCGCATTGGCTGCCCATTCCAGGAGGAAGACCGTGTCTACTATCCTTCGTCGCTGCCCTTTGCTCTTACTAGCGCTTTCGTCCCTCGCCTCACCCCCCTCGGCACAGGCGCCTGTGCTTGCCGCCACTCCCCCCATGGGTTGGAACAGTTGGAATCATTTCGCCGGACGCATTGACGACGCCACCGTCCGCGCCCAGGCCGACGCCATGGTCGCGAGCGGCATGAAGGCCGCGGGCTACCTCTACATCAATATTGACGACACTTGGGAAGGCCAGCGCGACGGGCAGGGCATTATTCATACAAACCAGAAGTTTCCCGACATGAAAGCTCTCGCCGATTATGTCCACGCCAAGGGCCTCAAGCTCGGCATCTATTCCTCGCCCGGCCCGAAGACCTGCGCGGGTTTTGAGGGTAGCTACGGCCATGAAGAGCAGGACGCGCAGACCTACGCCGCCTGGGGCATCGATTATCTGAAATACGACCTCTGCAGCTTCAACACTATGATGCGCGGCGCTGCAACACCCGAACTCAAACACCAGATGATGCTTGACGCGTACACGAAAATGCACAACGCCCTCTTGAAAACCGGCCGCCCCATCGTCTTCAGTCTCTGTCAGTATGGCAATGACGCAGTATGGCGCTGGGGTGCCTCCGTCGGCGGAAACGCCTGGCGCACCACCGACGACATCCAAGACCGTTACCTCAGCATGTCCAACATCGGCTTCGGCCAGGCTGGCCTCGCTAAGTTCGCCGGCCCCGGCCACTGGAACGACCCCGACATGCTCGAAGTTGGCAATGGTGGCATGACCCTCGACGAATACCGCACCCACATGAGCCTTTGGGCCATCCTTGCCGCGCCGCTCCTCGCCGGAAATGACCTCACCAAGATGTCGCCTGACACCATCGCCCTTCTCACCAACCGTGAAGTCCTCGCCATCAATCAGGATCCCGCCGGCCAGCAGGGCGACCGCGTCTGGTCCGAAGGCCCCGCCCTCGAAATCTGGGCGCGCCCGCTCGCCGACGGCTCCAAAGCCGTCGGCCTTTTCAATCGGGAAACAATTCCCATGCAGATGACGGTGAAGTTTCCTCAGATTGGGTTCGATGGCCGCGTCAAGTTGCACGATATCTGGTCAGCCAAGGATCTCGGCGCAATGGAGAATGCTTATTTCACCACCGTCCCTCCCCACGGAGTCGTCCTTCTGCGCATCTCCAAATAATGTTGTTTACCCACAGCATTTCGATTCACTGTAGGGGCGCAATTCCGAATCTTCGGGATTGCGCCCCAACTGGCTCCGCGCGCCGCTAGGGATGAATTCTTCCTCTCAACCCGCCGTCCTTCGCAAAATCTCCTTCCGTTTGCTCCCATTTCTGTTCCTGCTCTATGTCGTCAATTACCTCGACCGGGTAAACGTCAGCTTCGCCGCCCTTCAAATGAAATCCGCGCTGAATCTCACCGACTCGGTCTTCGGTTTCGGCGCGGGCATCTTCTTCGTCGGCTACCTTCTATTTCAGGTTCCGAGCAATCTTCTTCTCCAGCGCATCGGCGCCCGCCGCTGGCTCGCCGTTCTCATCATTCTCTGGGGAGCAATCTCCTCATGCACCATGTTCGTCCGCACGCCCGCCGGCTTTTACACCTTCCGCTTTCTTCTTGGACTCGCCGAAGCCGGCTTCTTCCCCGGCGTCATCCTCTATCTCACGTATTGGTTTCCCCCGTCGGTCCGCGCGCGAAGTGTTTCGCGTTTTATGATTGGTATGCCGCTCTCGGGAGTCATCGGTGCCCCGCTCTCAGGAGCCATCCTCGGGCTGCATGGCGCGCACGGACTCGCCGGCTGGCAGTGGCTCTTTCTCCTCGAAGGCGCTCCTGCAATCGTTCTCGGGTTCATACTCCCTTTCGTTCTCACCGACCGCCCCGAGCACGCCGCTTGGCTCACCAACAATGATCGCGCCACACTTTCTTCTCTCCTCGAAGGGGAAGGGAATCGCTCCGCATCGGCCCAGCCCGTTTCTATCTCACATATTCTTTTCCGCGCTGAGACCTGGCTTCTCTGCGGCGCTTACTTCGCCCTCATTTACGGCTCCTTAGGCACTGGCATCTGGCTGCCCCTCGTGATTAAAGGTTTCTCCGGCCTCGGCAACCTGCAAGTCGGCATCCTCACCGCCGTCCCCTACTTGGTCGCGGCAATCGCGATGTGGTTCGTCGCACACTTCTCAGACAAAACTCACAAACCCCATGCGTACTTCGCCGGCTCTGTTTTTGTCGCCTCTGTCGCCCTTGCCCTCGGCACACAAACGCACCATGTAATCCTGAGCATCGTGTTTCTCAGCCTTGCGCTCGCAGGCATCTACTCCGCCTTCGGCCCCTTCTGGGCCATGCCCGGCCGCTCTCTCTCCGGCCCCGCCGCCGCTGCCGCCATCGCCTTCATCAACTCGCTCGGAAACCTCGGCGGTTTCTTTGGCCCCTACGTCTCCGGTGCCGTTAAGCAATCCACCGGAACCTTCGCCGCCGGCACGCTCATCCTCGCTATCGTCCTTTTTCTCGGCGGTCTCCTCGCACTCCTCGCCCTTCGCGCCCGCACCGTCTAGCCCGCGTTCCCCGAACGCCGGGCCTTTGCCTTACAATGTCTCGCGACCGAACATACCAATGCCCGCCAATGCCAAATCCCATCCGGCCTTCACTCGTGCCCAGGTCGCCGCTTTCCGCATGGCCGGCCATCACTTGCTCGATCCACCCGGCGCCTCCGCTGAATCCATCTCCGCCGCAGTCTCCGGAATTCAGGCTCAGGTCATGTCCTGCGCGGAACTGCAGTTCTGGGCGCGGAATCACGCGCTCACCCGCGCCGAAATCACGCGCGCTCTCTACGACCGCCGCTCTCTCGTCAAGTCCCACTTCATGCGCCAGACGCTTCACGTAATTCCGTCCGGCGATTTCTCTCTCTTTAACTCCGCAATAAAATCCAGCCTTCTCGCGCAAGTTCATCGCATCGCGGGAAAACTCGGGGTCACAGTTGACGAATTCGACGCCCTGAATTCGCAGATCGTCGAATTCCTTCGCGACGGTCCGCTCACTCAGCCGGAGCTCCGCAAACGCGTCTTGCCGCGCGCTTCAAAACGCATGAAGGCCTGGATGTCCCGCGTCTGGAGCATTCTCCGCACCCCCATTGCCGAAGGCTTGATCTGCTACGGCCCCGCGCGCGGCGCGGAAATTACTTATGTCCGCACAACCCAATGGCTCCCTTGCAAACCAAAAAAGATGGACCCCGTCGAGGCGCGGAGATCCTTGCTCCTCCGTTATCTCGCCGCTTACGGCCCGGCAACGCCCCGCGATTTTTCAAAATGGTCGGGAATCAGAATGCCGGAAATAAAAGAAGCCTGGGGATCAATCGAAGAAAAACTTGACGAAGTCACCGTCGAAGGCGAGAAAGTCTGGCTCCCGCGCAAATCGCTAAAGCAACTTAAAAGGGTGAATCTCGGTGAAACAGTCGTCCGCCTGCTCCCGGCCTTCGACCCTTTCCTCCTCGCCCACGCCGTCAAAGATCATCTCGTCGAGCGCGCGCACTACAAGCGCGTCTACCGCAACCAGGGTTGGATTTCGCCGGTCATATTGATTGACGGCAGCGCCGCGGGCATCTGGTCCCACGCGCGAAAAGGGGGCAAGCTTTTTGTTGAGGTGGCGCCCTTCGAGAAATTTCCGAAGAAAATTCGTGCACTCATCGAGGAAGAAGCCGCGAGCCTCGCCCGCTTCCTCGATTCATCCCTCACACTTCGGTTCTCACTGTAAAATCCCGCAATCGCTCTTGCCCGTGATTTAGTGGAAATTGAGCCTCGAAATGGTTTTTAGGATTTTTCAACTTGGTTGATCGTCATTAGCACAAGTTCTTCAAAACTTGGAGCCAGTTTTGATACAACCTTCACTCGTTCGTAACACAAGACCTGTTCATGATCGATTTGAACAACGGGGAAGTCTCGACTCTCTTGCGGAGCGCGCATATCGAAACACACAGGATCGTAATTGCCTCCCGGCGCTTTCCCAAATCGAGTATAACGATTTTGAAGCAGGCAACTCCAAAGCGGCTTGTCCCTCGATATTTCACTTTGGAATCCGCTTAAGCCGGGACCCGGTGGGTTTGCCGACAAAGTGTAAAGTCCGAGATCTACTTCTGCCCATCGAAAGGAAGTCAGTAGACACTCGAATAGAGGCGGGAAGTTTGCCGGCAATATTGAATAAAGAGGATCAAGCAATGAAATGCCGGTGTCGACCCTCCTCGGCCGCCAAGTGCAGTACCCGTATTGATTCGTTTTGCCATTTTCTAACTCGTTGGCAACCGGGTCATGGTTCCCGATAATGCTCATGTCATCCAATTTCTCAAAGCTGGCAACGTAACGCTCAATCAGATCTTTGCGCTGTATCTCGGTCTTATTTGCCATTTAGTTTCGATTTCACCATACACAGGATCTTAGTAGGTTCCACCATTCACGCCGACCACGGTCGCGGCCCGCGATCCCACCGGTGCTGCTTCAATTCGCGCAGCAGCCCTTCATCCAGCGGCCCGGCGTCGCTCATCGCCAGATTTAGCCGAACGTGTTCGAGCTTTCTCATCCCGATAATCGTCGTGCTCACAATCGGATTCGCCAGTATGAATCGCAGTGACATCTCGGGCAGCGCCATCCCGGCAGGTAGAATCGCTTTCAGTCTATCCACGCGCTCCAGCGTCGCCGCCAGATTCTCAGGCCCGAAATATCGCGAGCGGAAATCTCCCTCGGGGAATCGAGTCTCGCGCGTCAGCTTTCCTCCCAGGCTTCCTTCATCCAGCGGCACTCGCGCGATCACTCCGATGTTCAATTCGTGGCATACCGGAAACAGTTTGTCCTCCGGCGCCTGATCAAAAATGTTGTAAATCACTTGGACGACATCCACGAGTCCTGTTCGCAGCGCCGCGATTCCGTTCTCCGGCTCCCACCGGTTCAGGCTCAGCCCAAACGCGCGGATTCGCTCCTCATTCTTTAATTTCTCAATTGTCTTGCGAAATTCCGCTTCGCCTGCCCAATTGTCATCCCACACATGAAATTGCAGCACGTCAATCGAATCCACGCCCAGTTTTTCCCGGATGCGTTCCATATATTTGAACACATGCTTAGCGGGAAAAACTTCACTGTAGCTGTCGTGCGGGGATGCCGGCCACTTTCGGTTCATCGGCGGGATTTTTGACGCGGCATACAAGTGCGCTGAAAAGTTTGCCGCCGCGGCCTGCCGCTTTCCGTAGTTTTGCGCCAGCAATTCACCGAGCAGCGCGTCGCTCTTCCCGTCACCATACGCCCACGCCGTATCGAAGAAATTGCAGCCCAGTTCTGCCGCAAGCCGCAGCGCCGTGCGCGATTCCTCGTCCTCCGCGCCGGACCACCCGCTCATCCCCCACAGCCCGTGCCCGATTGTGCTGACGTCAAATCCTGTGCGTCCAAGTTTTCTGTATTTCATTTCGCTCACCTTGCCATCATTAGATCTGCAGGATCTTACCCTACCGCCAGCGCCGGTTCCGCTTCAATCGGATCGCCGGGGTGAGTCCGATTGGGGCCCCGCGGGCGCTCACAACTTGTCGCAATTGTTCCGATGGCCGGAGCGGGACTCTTCCCCTTGCACTTCGACAAGAGTCGTGGTAGTGTCCCCTGTCGAAGCGCAAGGGGGAGCAGATGGCGCCACAGAGCATCGATCTTCCGCAAGGCACTCTCGATCTCTTGATCCTCCGGACTCTCTCGCTTGGCCCCATGCACGGTTGGGCCATTTCGGAGCGCATCCACCAGGTTTCCAGCAAAGTTCTCCAGATTCATCAAGGGTCGTTGTATCCGGCTCTTCACCGCCTTGAACGGCGCGATTGGATCAAGGCTCACTGGGGCACATCCGAGAACAACCGCCGCGCGAAATACTACGAACTCACCCGGAGCGGACGCAAACAGCTCGAAACTGAAAAGGGCGAGTGGAAAAAGTTAACAACTGCCGTCGCCCAAGTAATGGAGACGGCATAGGGAGTGCGCCACGATGTTCAGTAAACTCTCGATAAGTGACCTTTTGATTCGCCTGCGATCCCTCTTTCGCCGCACCGCCGTCGAGGAGGAACTCGACGACGAGCTGCGCTTTCACTTCGACCAACAGGTCGAGAAGTTGGTTCAATCTGGATTGCCTCTCCCGGAAGCGCGCCGCCGCGCCCGTCTTCTCATCGGCGGACCGGACCTGATCAAAGAGGAATGCCGCGACGCGCGCGGCACGCGCTGGCTCGAGGATCTCTGGCAGGACATTCGCTTCGGCGCGCGCATGCTCCGCAAGAATCCCGGTTTCACCGCCGTCGCCGTTCTCACCCTCGCGCTCGGCATTGGCGCCAACACGGCGGTCTTCACTGTCGCGGAGGCGGCTTTGCTGCGTTCGTGGCCGGCGAAGTCCCCTGAAAGGCTGGCAAAGATCATCGCCACAACGCCACAGGGCAGGGACGATTCGTTTTCTTATCCTGACTACCAGGACCTGAGCGAGCAATGCCGCTCACTTGAAGGGATCATCGCTTGGTCGCGCCACGGGAAAATACTGCGCGTAGGATCAGAATCGCAATTTGTCCTTGATGACTGGGTCTCGCCCAACTATTTCACTGTATTGGGTGTCAATGCGCAGCGTGGCCGCACATTCTCGGCCAAGCCCAATCCAACCGATGAACCGATCGTTGTGATCAGCGACGTCCTGTGGCACCGCGTTTTCAATGCCGATCCAAACCTGATCGGTAAGTCGATCATGCTCACGGACAGGAGCTACACCGTCGTCGGTATTGCGCCCCCGCACTTCCGCGGCCTCCAGCGCGGAGTGCCCACCGATCTTTGGCTGCCCGTCACCATGGAATACGGAGGCGAGCTGCAGGATCGCGCCTACCACGATTTTGAGCTGCTCGGTCGGCTTAGACCGGGCGTCACGGCTGAACAGGCAAAGGCTGAGCTTGACACCATCGGGCAGCGCTTGGCCGAAGCCTACCCGGCTACCAACAAGGCGAGGACTTTCACACTGGTATCCGAGAGCGAGCGCCTGCGCGAAGCCGTGTTTCCCACCTTCATGCTCATGACGGCGGTTGGGTTGGTGCTGCTCATCTGCTGCGCCAACGCCGCCGGACTGGTTCTGGCGCGGTCCGAGATGCGTCAACGCGAGGTTGCGGTTCGGCTGGCGGTCGGAGCTGGGCGTGGACGCCTGGTGCGCCAGTTGCTCACCGAGAACGCCCTGCTGGCCTCGCTTGGAGCGGGGCTAGGGTTGCTCCTTGCTACTTGGCTCTTCAGCTTGCAGCCCGCGCTGTTGCCTCCCGTTTCCGTGGACGTTGGTCTCGACCTGCGCCTGGATACTTCGGTTCTCGCCTTTACGCTGGTTGTTACTGTGCTCACCGTGATTATTTTCGGACTGGTCCCTGCGCTCCAGGCTGCGAAATCGAACCTCGTTCCGGCCCTCAAGTCGGAGCACTCCGCGGGCGGCCCGGGACGCCGCTTTGGAATGCGAAACGTCCTGGTGTTGGGCGAGATTGCGCTTTCCGTGGTTTTGCTTACGGCATCCGGCCTCCTGCTGCGCAGCCTGCTTTACAGCCGAGGTATGAACGTGGGTTTCGACACACGAAAGAGCCTCCTGTTTTTCGATCTCACGCCAGGGCTCGCCGGCTACAACGCTGAGGGGAGCCTGAGATTCTTCCAGCAGGTGGCGGAAAAAACGGGAGGGCTCCCGGGCGTCAAGCGCGTTAGCTTCGCGCGTCGTGTGCTGCTTTCCGATTCGGGCGGAGGTGCCGACCAGCGTGTTTCGATTCCTGGCGTCGAATTGCCGCAGGGCCAGCCCAACATCCCCGTTAAGTTCAACGCGGTCGGCCTCGATTACTTTGAGACGATCGGTACGCGTCTCATCGAAGGCCGCGATTTCACCGCTGCCGACAACCATTTACGCGCCAGAGTCGTCCTCATCAGTCAGACGATGGCGCGCCGGTTCTGGCCAGGCAGGGATCCCCTCGGCCAGCACATCGTCGCGGATGGCAAAGGCTTCCAAATCATCGGCGTGGTGGAAGACGCCAAAATCAACGGGATCCACGAAGCGCCCGAGCCCTACATGTATTTTCCGTTTGCGCAGTCGCGTATCGGCGAGGGAACGCTCATCGTGGAGACGCGGGGCGATCCTCGGACGATGCTGGCCGCAATTCGGAGCGAAATTGCAAGCGTTGACCCGAAGGTGCCGCTCGCAATTCGAACTCTGAACTATCTCTTGCAGCAAGCATTTTGGGCGGACCAGACGGCCGCAGCCTTCGTCGGTGCGCTCGGCATCATGGGCATGTTCTTGGCCGCCATTGGCCTCTACACCGTTATTGCATTTCTGGTGAGTCGGCGGCGCCACGAAATCGGCATCCGCATGGCCTTGGGCGCCGAGCACCACGACGTCCTGCGGTTGGTGGTCTCTCAGGGGCTGAAGCTCGCCGCCATCGGTATCGTCATTGGCCTTGCGGTTTCGCTGGCCGTCACGCGGCTCATGTCAGACCTGCTTTACGGCGTCAGGCCGCGAGACCCGGTTACTTTTGCCGTCAGCTCGGCAGTAGTGATTTTGATTGCCCTGGTGGCAAGCTACATCCCGGCGCGTCGCGCGACGCGCGTCGATCCTATGATCGCGCTGCGATACGAATGATGGACATTTTAGAAATGGGATACGGGGGGTGCGCGATGTTCAGTGACTTATTGATTCGTCTGCGAGCGTTGGTTCGCCGCAACGCGGTCGAGGACGAACTTGACGACGAGCTGCGCTTTCACTTCGACGAGCAGGTCGAGAAATTGGTTCAGTCCGGCCTGTCTCTCCCGGAAGCGCGCCGCCGCGCGCGTCTTCTCGTCGGCGGCTCGGACCTGATCAAAGAGGAATGCCGCGACGCCCGCGGCGTAAGCTTCCTCGAAACACTCTGGGTGGACATGCGCTTTGGCATGCGTCTGCTGTGGAAGAATCCTCGGTTCACGGTTTTCGCCGTCGTGACATTGGCGCTGGGCATCGCCGTCAACGCCACGATGTTTAGTCTCGTGAGCGCTTTCCTCTTGCGGCGTCCGCCGGGGCGCGAACCCGAGCGTGTGGCCGTGGTTACTTCCGTCGATCCGACGCAGAGTTTCCTGCCCGACGCGAACCCTATCTCCGCGCCCAACTACCTCGCTTGGCGCGATGCAAATCACGTTTTCACGGACATGGCCGCCGCGGATGAAAATCGTACCGTCAGCTTGACCTCGCAAGGTGGGACGCAGGCGCTCCACTCTGCGGCCGTGTCTCCCAATTACTTCAACGTGCTCGGAGTTTCCCCGCAACTCGGTCGCACCTTCTCTGACGGAGAAGACCAGCCCGGGCGCGACCACGTCGTTATCCTCAGCAACGACCTATGGGAGCGCCAGTTCGGCTCCGACGCTTCGCTCATCGGTCGCATGGTCCGGCTGAATCGGGAAGACTACACTGTCATCGGTGTGATGCCCTCAAGCTTCCGCTTGCTGGGCTTCACGCCGCATCTCTGGACACCGCTCGTGTTGACTGCGGCGGATCAAACCCCAGCCGCGCGCAAAGACCGTTCCTTGTTCCTGTTCGCGCGGTTGAAACCCGCCGTAACCGTCGAGCAGGCCCGCGCTGAGTTCATCACGATGCAGCGCCGCGCTGTGCAAAATTTTCCCGAGACCGAAAAAGGTTGGGGCGCGGCGGTGCGCACCCTGCCCGATTTTCTAGTCTACGATTTTGGGATTGCCACCGGCTTGGCGTTGATCATGACCACAGTGGGATTTGTTCTATTGATTGCCTGCGCCAATGTGGCTGGATTGCTTTTGGCGCGCGGGGCAGGGCGCCGGAAGGAGATGGCTATGCGCATCGCCCTCGGAGCCACTCGCCTTCGCATTATTCGCCAATTGCTGGCCGAAAACCTGGTGATTGCCCTTCTCGGATGCGGGACGGGTCTTCTGCTTGCCGATTGGGGCATCAGTTTTATGCGCGCGAGGTTGAATTTCAACGAAGCAATCAGCGCCGTACCGTTGAGCCTCGACCGAAACGTTTTGCTGTTCACACTGGGTGTCTCGCTCGTTTGCGCACTCCTGTGCGGTCTCGCGCCGGCGTTGAATGCGTCTCGGACCGACATTAACTCGAACCTGAAAGATGAAAGTCGCGCGGCCTCGCCGGGCCGTTCGCAGAGCCGACTCCGGGCCGTGCTGGTCTCGGGAGAGATCGCCCTGGCTTTGTTTCTCCTGGTCGGAACCGGGCTGCTTGTCCGCGGGATTTCACTGATTGATCATCAAAATCTGGGATTCCGTGCAGACCATATCCTTACCGCAAGTGTGACGCTTGACAACGCACGATACAAAGATGCCTCCCAGCAAGCCCGCTTCGTCCAGGATCTTGCTCCACGCCTCCTACAGATTCCTGGCGCGGAGGCGGTCGCCTTTGCTTCGGACTTGCCGGCAACCGGACCGGGCATCGTCACTCTCCTCATCAAGGGCCAACCCGAATTGCCTGACAACCAGAGGCTCAGCGCACTCGATGTTGTCGTGACCCCCGATTACTTCCGGGTTGCGGGAATTCCGGTACTGCGTGGCCGGATGTTTTCCGAGATGGATAACGCCAACGCGCCACGCGTGGTCTTGGTAAACCAGGAGTTTGTGCATCGCCACCTGAAGGACGGGGAACCGCTCGGACAACAGACCCGCTTGCAGGTGAGCGGTGCTGCGGCTGAGTGGAGCGAGATTGTGGGAGTCGTCGCGAATGTGAAAACCTATTCCCAAGACACTCGCGACGACCCGGAAGTCTACGAGCCGCTGCTTCAGCGGCCCGTGCCTTCCTTCTCTCTCATGGTTCGAGCAACTTCCGATCCCACGAGCCTCGCCTCCGCTCTGCGCAACGCAGTTGCAACTGTGGATGCCGAGCTTCCGCTGGATCGAGTGATGAGCATGCAAACTGTGGTTGAGCGTCAAAGGCTGGGAAATCCATTCTTTTTGCGCGTGCTCGCCGGCTTCTCCCTTCTGGCGCTGATTCTCGCGGCGATCGGGATTTACGGGCTGGTTGCTTATTCCGTAGGCCAGCGAACGCATGAAATCGGCATACGCCTGGCCCTGGGAGCCGGAAAGCCGGACGTGCTCCGTATGATTTTGTGGGGAGGCATGAAAATGAGCGCAATTGGTGCGGCCGTTGGGCTTGCCTTGGCGCTGCCGCTTCCCAAGCTTTTTGACGTTATATTCTTTGGCCTCCACGCTGACGAGCCGCTGCTCTACTTCATCGTGCCGGCCGCCATTCTACTTGTGGCCATGTTCGCGACGTACATTCCCGCGCGCCGTGCTTCGCGCGTGGACCCTAGCGTGGCGTTGCGATACGAATAGCCTTTCTGCGCACAAGCTATCTGTATTCCAGACGGGATCCCTACCCGCCGAATTGGTCACTCGCTATTGCAGCTTCGCGTATTCCGCCTTCGCTTCAATAAGGATGGGAACGTCGGGGTCGGCGTCTTTCCACAGTGCGAAAAAGTCTTGATATGCGGTGCGCGCGCGGACCTTGTCGCCCGCCATGGCACACGCGCGCCCCAATCCGAGGTGCGCCAGGCTGTGCACTGGTGAGGAAGGCCAGACGCCAGGATGATCAATGATCTTCTGGAATTCTGCCGCTGCCGCTTGTCCCTGATCGGCTGCGAGATAGGCCAGGCCCCGAACGTATGGCAGGGTGAAATCCCCGGCGAGGTCGTAGCTACGCAAGCCATCGAGCGCAGCCACGGCGCCGGCGGCATCGTGCCGTTGAATCGATTCAAGCGCCAATATCTTCGGCGCAAACGCCTTCTTGAGGCCAGTATTTTCCGGGTAGGTCAGTAACAATCGGTCAAACAAAGCGTGCGCTTGCCGGAAGTCGCCCATCTCCGCATAGGCGAATGCTGCTTCAGCTGAGGTAGACCAATCCGCGCTGGTCTTGCTGGCTAGGATTGCCATTTCGCGTGCGTCGGTGTTTTTGCCAACCAATGCCTGCATATGCGCCTCTTCTGCAAGAGTTATGCCCGCCGCACCCTGCAATCCCGAAGACTCTGCGTCTTTAGCCGCCTTTCGCGCTTCCTCGCCGCTTTGCCTTAATTTCCCGAGAGAAACATCGTATTCGAAAAGAATTTGAGCCACAGTTGGGTCACTCGACGGATGCCGCGAAAGCCAGGTTATTTCCTCGTTGTAAGCAGCGGTGTCCTTTTGCGCGATTGCAAGCCACACAAGCATGATGTGGATCGTAGGCAAATCGAAGCCGCGCGCGATAGCCTGGCGCCCGGCCTCGTGCGCCTCATCAAATCGGTTCAAGCCGATGTAGGCATCCAGGAGATTGAACCACGTAAAAATCGAGCTTGAATCCAACTCTTGCGCTTTCTTGATATTCTCCAGCCCTTTTTCAAATTGCCCCAGAAACAAATTCTGCACTGCGAGATTAGCAAGTGGCACCATATCTCGAGGATAAGTCTGGATCCAAAGCTGATAGGCCTCACTCATCTTTTCTGAATTGCCCGTAACGATGTTCTCGTATTCGCTCTGGATGTAGTAACGCTCGGGCTCGCTTACGCGGTCCACTCGCTCGTACGCTTTCCTGGAATATTCTTCCGCTCTCGGGTGGTCCTGCAGGTTCCAATACGCAATGGCGATGCGTGCATACCCCATGGCAAAATTCGGATCCAGCTCGACGGAATGTTTCAGCAGCGCAATCCCGCCGAGTTCGTCCCCCCCGTAACGTTTTTTGAGACCCAGCGCATACGCCTTTAACGCATCGAGTGAAGACGTAGTCGCTTCCTCACTTGGCTTGTCGAATTTCTGTACCGTGGCCAAGGATTCTCCCAGCTTGCCGCGCAACTCACTGGCTGCGGTGTCCAGCGCCTTCAGCACCTGCTCTTTGCTGGCGGCTTGGCCCTGCGCCCTGCCAAGCGTTTCGCCGGAATGGGAATTCACGGCGTCAAGCGTGATCACATACTGCGAACCGAGGTTTGCAATCGAGCCCACCAGCATGGCTTTGATTCCTTCACGCTCGCAAATTTCCCGGCCGATCTCCTGCGTCACGCGTGCATCCGCCGTTCTGCCCATGAGCTTCAACGTGCGCTGCACCCGCTGTTCGGGAAACACGTTCAGGAATGGCGATTGCTCCAGGTCAACGGCCAGCGCCTGCTTCAGCGTGTCGTCAAAAACAGAGTCGCCCGTCGTATTGGAGAAATCCGCCAGAAGTATGGTGTCTTTTTCCGTAAGAGCATGGGCGCTGGTGGAACGCCAGTAGAAGCCAATTGCGACAACGGCCGCTAAGAGCACCATCACGGGGGCGAGGAATTTCCAATTGCGGATAAGTGGCTTTTCCGTTTTCGAAGACGCCGCCGAAGAAGCCGCTGCTTGCTGGGCTACGGACGTTTTCGACGAGATCGCCGCGGGTTCCATCGCGGACGGCGCGGCAAGCTCGGTTGGCACGCTCATCTGAGCCGTGCGCCCGGAATCAGTGTCGCGCTTCAATCGCTGTAAGTCCGCGCGCATCTCCGCAGCATGCTGGTACCGAAGGTTGCAATCTTTTTCCAGCGCTTTGTTAATGACTTCTTCTAGGCGTGCAGGCAGGTCGGGGTTAAGACGCACGGGAGCGACCGGCGCCTTGTGAAGAATGGAATCGAATATTGCCGTCGAGTTCTCACCACGGAAAGGGACTGTGCCCGTGGCCATTTCGTAGAGCACCGCGCCGAAGGAGAAAAGATCGGTGCGCGTGTCCAGTTGCTTGCCGAGAGCCTGCTCGGGCGACATATACGCAACCGTGCCGAGCGCAGTCCCCGGGCTGGTCAAATGCTCTTGATTCGCTTCGATGGTTGCTTGCGTGGCGCCAAGCTGTGCGGGCGCGATCTTTTCCGCCGTAAGCTTGGCCAGGCCGAAATCGAGAATCTTGGCGTGTCCTCTCTTGGTCACAAAAATATTGGCTGGTTTGATGTCGCGATGGATGATTCCTTGCGCGTGCGCCGCGTCCAGGGCGTCGGCGGTCTCGATGCTGATCGCCAGCAGCGTGTCCAGGTCCATGGGACGGCCCGCGATTCGGTGCTTCAGGGTTGTGCCGTCCAGAAACTCCATGGCGATGAACGCCTCGCCATGCTGGTCATCAATTTCGTAGATCGTGCAGATGTTCGGATGATTGAGAGCGGAAGCAGCCTTGGCCTCGCGCTGAAATCGGCTGAGCGCTTGAGGGTCTTTCGCCACTTCCTCGGGCAGAAATTTCAACGCAACGAAACGATCCAGTTTAATGTCCCGGGCTTTGTACACCACCCCCATGCCACCGCCGCCAAGCTTTTCAAGTATGTGGTAGTGCGAGATGGTCTGATCGATCATTTTCGGCGCAAGTATTTTCGGTCGCCGTATGTTAGGGCGCTGTAGAACAGAAGTCAAAACCCTTGGTGTCACATTCCGTCCGAAAAATCAAAAAAAAGCTGCTAATCTGGACTCGTTAAATCGCACAATGTTCACGGAAATCTTCGCCGATGCAAGCGCTCAATCCATTGGAACTTGTGACGCGACAGCGCATCACTGAAACCGCCGCGCTCCTCCGTCCTTATATCCGCCGCACCCCGGTTATCGAAGTGGACGCCGCCGATTTCGGCCTTCCATCCGCGCGCATCTCCTTCAAGCTCGAACTGCTCCAGCACACCGGCTCCTTCAAGCCCCGCGGCGCCTTCGCCAATCTTTTGACGCGCGAAATTCCCTCCGCGGGAATCGTCGCCGCATCGGGCGGCAATCACGGCGTAGCCGTCGCTTACGCCGCGATGAAACTCGGCAAGCCCGCTACCATCTTCGTTCCGAAGGTCGCCTCGCCCGCGAAGATCGAGCGCATCCGCGGCTATGGCGCCGAGCTCGGTCATCACCGGCGATCGCTATGCCGACGCGCTTGCCGCCAGCGAAAAATGGAAAGAAGAAACAGGCGCGCTCCCCGTTCACGCTTACGATCAAATCGAAACTCTTTTCGGGCAGGGAACCGTAGGCTTTGAAATCGAGGAGCAGGCGCCGAATCTAAACTCCTTGCTCGTCGCCGTGGGTGGCGGGAGGACTCATCGGCGGCGTCGCTGCCTGGTACACAAATCGCATCAAGATCTTTGGCGTTGAGCCCGAGCTTGCTCCGACGCTTTGGAACGCCCTTCAGGCAGGCCACCCTGTGGACAGCGCTACCGGCGGCGTCGCCGCAGATTCGCTCGCGCCGCGCCAGGTCGGCCAGCTCATGTTTCCCATCGCGCAGCGATTCGCAAACCGCGTTCTCCTGGTGAAAGACGAAGAAATTCTGCAGGCTCAGCAAGCGCTGTGGAATGTCTTGCGTATCGCCGCCGAGCCCGGCGGTGCAGCCGCTTTCGCCGCGCTTCTCTCCCGCCGCTATGAGCCGCAGCCCGGCGAACACGTCGGCGTCATCGTCTGCGGTGGCAACACCACCGCCGTCGATTTCACTCGCCACTAACCACTCGCTTCGCGGCGCATTGCGTTCCACAACTCTACAACGTGTTCGCGTTCCGTTGTCTCCGCGCCGATCGAGACTCGCACCATCCAGCGACCATCGAGCATCGCCGGAGTCAGATATGCGACCCCCGAACGGTTGATGCGATCGCACCACGCGTTCGTATGCTTGTCGAGCGCTTCGCCGCTCACTCCGCGCGGTTCGTGCGCACGCACACGGTTTGCAATCGCACCGGGGCAAGCACGCGCCGATTGCGCAGCGGCAATCTCTCCCGCGAGCCACTGCGCGTTGGCGATATCGCGCCGCACCCGCGCCTGCAAGCCGCTCACGCCTTGTTCGGCGGATCAAGCACCACAACTTGAGGCGCGCGGAATCGCCGGCCGAGCGGAATGCCCCAGTCGCGCAGGTTCTTAACCTGCTCATCCACAGCCGAGCGGAGATAGCTGGGATTTGTGGACATCACGCGGACGAGATGCTGCGGGTCGCGCACATAATAAACGGAGCAGTCCATTGCCGCGCCGAGCCACTTGTGCGGATTGAGCACCATCGAATCAGCGGACTCGATGCCCTCCCACAGCGCGCGATATTCCGGCAGGATCATCGCGGAGCCGGCCATCGCTGCGTCAACGTGCAGCCAGAGATTGTGTTCCCGCGCCACGTCGCCGATTGCGGCGACGGGATCGAACGCTGTCGTTGTTGTTGTGCCAGTTGTTGCAACGACTGCGCACGGCTTCGTCCCGGCTGCGGCATCCGCGCGAACCATTTCGGCAAGCGCGTCGGCGCGCATGCCGTAATCGGAATCGTGTGGAACGACGCGGACATTTTTCCTGCCGATTCGAGCAGTCGGCTTTTTCCACACTGCTGTGGCTGTGCGCGGAAACATAGACGCTGAGGGGCTTGGATTCGCTCTGCATTCCGCCGCCGGCAAGGGAGTAATTCGTGGTCCGTTCGCGCCGCAGATGAGCGCGAGCAAGGTGGAAGTTGAGGCCGTGTCTTGAATTACTCCGCTCCATTTATCCGAGAGGCCGACCATCTGGCGCAGCCAATCCGTCATCACTTCTTCCACTTCCGTGAGCGCGGGGCTTGATTGCCAGGAAAGTCCGAGTACGCCGAGACCCGTGCTGAGGTAATCGCCAAGAACGCTTGAAAGCGAGCCGTTACATGGAAAGTAACCGAAGAATCTCGGATGCTGCCAATGGGAAAGCCCGGGAAGAACGATGCGGTCGAGGTCGCTGAAGATTGCGTCGAAGCGCTCGGGATTCTCCGGCGGCTTCGGAGGTAACTCCGCGCGGACTTCGCCGGGCGCGGTGCGCGCCATCGGCGGCCGCTCCTCGATATGCTCGCGATAATCCGCGATCCAATCAATTGAGTCATGATCCCTTCCAATTTTCGATATGCGAATCGCGGGCGAACGGTCGATCTTAAGCCCCTCTTATTGCGCGGCGGCGCGGGGAACTTTTTTCGTGGCGTTTAGTCCTGCTCAGCGGTTTGCTGGACGTTCGAGCGCGAAAAATTATTGAAGGCGCCCCAGTCGCCGTACTTCAAATCTGGGAACAACTTCATCCACGATTGCGTCGCCGGTTTTTCCAGTGGCGCTCGGCGCCTCGCCCACCCACTGGCGCAGGTTCACGAGGTAGCCGCGAAACGCCTTGACGTCGTCCACAGTGCCGACATCGCCGTGGCCGGAACAAACGTGGCGGGTGGGACGCGCCTGGATCATCGCATTGAGAGTCTCGATCCACGCATTGGTCGAAGCGTCAATCAAGTTCGGGAGGGTGTGCCGCCAGAGAGATCTCCGCAGAAAACCACATTTGATTGGCACTCAGACCCCGGCCACCGCCGCCGCCGGTGCGGAGCAGCGCACTGGAAAATTTTTTCTGCTCGAGACAGAGTTGAGTCCGGTTGTGTACACGACCATCGGAGCGGTAAGCCCTTCGACGCTGGCTTTTCGCTCCGGCGGCAATCGCTGTAAAATTTCAGGTTCTCGGTGTGGATCCAATCGCGGACATTTTTGTGGGCGAAGATGATGGCGCCGGCCTCGGCGAAAACGCCGTTCCCGGTGACGTGGTCAATGTGGTAGTGCGTGTTGACGACGTATTTGATCGGCAGCGGCGTGAGCTTGCGGATTTCGGCGAGCAACGCGCTGTCGTCGACGCGCTGAACGTTGACCACAAGGACGCCATCCTCGCCAATCACAAATCCGGAAGTCGCCGCCCGCGCCGCCGCCCGGCACGGCAATCGCGGAATAGGCGTTGTGGCCGAGCGGTTTGAGAGTGAAGGGCGGGACAGCGCTCGGGCCCGGGGTCGGCCCGCCCGCCGGGCTGCGCGGGCGGCTGCGATTGTGGCTGCGCGGCGGGCGGAATCTGCGCTTGAGATTGTGAGCTGGATTGCGCGCCGGCGAATCGCGGCGCGGCGATGAAGGCCAACGCGAGAAGCGCGGCGAAGAGTGCGGCGATGGAATGTCTTTTGTTTTGCATGGCGCAAAATCCTATAACGAACCTCCCGAAACGCCAAAATCTTTGATAGCTTCTGAGCGTCTTTTCGCTTCGCTGCGCGAGACCTGGTCGAGATCTGAGAATGGGACTGGCACGCAACGCGCTGATTGCCGCATCGCAGAGCCGCTGGCTGCGCGAACACGCCATGCGCTGGCGATTCGTGCGCCACGCGTCGCGGCGCTTCCTGCCGGGCGAGCGGCATGCAGACGCGCTTGCCGCGGCGCGCGAACTCGCACCGCTTGGCATCGCCTCGACGCTTTCTCGGCTCGGCGAAAATGTTACCGAAGCCTCGGAAGCGGAAGCGGTGGCCGAGCATTACGTCACTGTACTTGCCGCGATGCAGTCCGCTGGCCTCGCGGGATCGCTCTCGGTGAAGCCCACGCAGCTCGGGCTTGATCTGGACGCCGAGCTTTGCCAGCGCAACCTCGAGCGAATTTTGGACGCAGCCCAAGGGGCGCAGGAAGCAGCGCCCCTACGACCTCAGAATGATCTACGCGGCATCATCTGGATCGACATGGAATCGAGCGCATATGTGGACCGAACACTGGAACTCTTCCGCCGGGCCCGGGCTCGACATTCCAATGTTGGCATTTGCCTCCAATCGTATCTGCGCCGAACACCGGCCGACCTCGATTCGCTCCTGCCGCTCGGGCCGGCGATTCGCCTGGTGAAGGGCGCATATCACGAAGCGGCGTCGATTGCCTTTCCCGCGAAGCGCGACGTGGACGAAGCCTACTTCGCGCTTACGCAGAAGCTGCTCAGCGCGGAGGCGCTGGCCGCGGGCGCGCGCGCGGGAATCGCGACGCATGATCCGAAACTCATCGCGCGTGTCGTTGAGCTGGCAAGCGCTGGACTCGCAAATGCTGAGCGTGCAAGCTCTCAAAGCGCGCCCAAATCGCGGATCGAGTTCCAAATGCTTTATGGCATCCGTCGCGACCTGCAGCGGCAGCTTGCCGGGGACGGCTGGCCGGTGAGCGTGCTCATCTCCTACGGGACGTATTGGTTTCCGTGGTACATGAGGCGTCTCGCCGAGCGGCCGGCGAACGTGTGGTTCGTGCTTAAGAATATGTTTGGGTGATTCGGGTTTTGGCCCTTGTGTACCCCCTACCCCCCATCTTTTTGTAAGACTGTGCGCCTAAAGGACTTACAGCAACGAAGAGCGCTAAGAGTAAGCGCCTAAAGGACTTACGATATTTACATTCAGTAAACTAAGTCTATTAGATTCAATCACTTACGTTTTAGGCCCAGAAGTGCCTCGTAAGAGTATGATAATAAAGGACTTTAAGCATGATTATTCACTTGAGGAAGGGTGTGTTTTGACCTACTATACCACCCATCTCTGCTTAAAGTCCGACAGGGATGGGGGCGTTATGACTCTTGGTATCGGCGCTATTTGTGATAGGGGCGAGTGTATCGTTTTGTCTACTGACCAGCGGGCAACATACGGACAATCTCCTGTCGGCCCTAACGATGAATGTGGCAAACAATATCATCTTTGGCCGCATCGTTGTTTTGGATTGGTGGCGGGGTCAATGAGTTCATGCGTCTCAACACTCTCATACCTTGCCAATCTAATCGAAAAGTATCCGGGGAAAGAAACCCTCTCCCGCGAAGGCTTTATGCAATTCATTGACGCAGCGCGAGTGCATGAGCTACGTAAAATTTATGATTGGGAATTAAAGAAAAGACTCGGATTCTCACTGCGTCAGCTAATCGCGGGAAAGATTCGTGGTACTCAGATAAACAAGGTTCTCGCAGAAACCCTGTTAGCATTTCTTGAGAAAGTTCCTTACAAAGTTGAAATCATTGTTGCTGGTTATGTTGGGGATGTCGGCATGTTTTTCAGGGCCACTCGCAAGGAAAAACTAGAAGAAGAAACAAGCCCCGGCGTATACGCCATTGGAAGCGGTCAAATTGATGCGATGCGGCAATTAAATATGCGCGGACAACATACTCATATGTCCCTGCCGAGAACTTTGTTGCATGTCTATGAAGCGATGTACGTTTCACAATCCAAATTTGTCGGCCCACCACCCGAAATGATTACGGTAGTTCGACGGAGAGACCACCACGTCTTGAAGTATCCGCTTTCCTCACTGGAAGGCTGGCGTAAGCTCTACGAAAACAGAAAGAATACTGCGGCTCTGGATGATTCTGACGTTGCGGGAAAAGAAGTATACATGCGATTGAAAATCATGGACGAATCTGAACTGTGATAATGTAGGGAGCGATTAGACTCGTTCTGCGAAAAGATTCGGCAGATGAAATAAAAACTCCCGATTGAAAAGTGGAAAAGTAGAAAAAACATGAAACTGAGACTGATATTCTTACTGTGGCTTATAGTGATTATGTTTTCGCTGTCGAGGCTGGTTGATTCACATGGCGATATAGCAGGATGGATCGGGGAATCTTTAGGATTCGGACTGCCGATTATTGGTATTTATTATGGCGTGCAGTGGTTCAGGAAAAAGAGGGTCAAAAACTAGCCGACTAGCTAATGGAGAGGTATGCTCGATGCAACCGCTATTCCCTAAGGATGTGGTGGAGGCTCTATTTGAGTATCAATTCCTAGCCCTTTGGCAATCCGGAGATAAAGTTCCGTCGATTGAACAAGTAAGGCGGCGTTGGAAGCGGCATCAGTCCGGGTTGCGAATTCGAAAGCGCGTGGATCATCGCTCTCAACAATCCCGCGACTCTGCAAAATACTTAAAATAGTCTTAAGAAATTGAGCTTGCTTGGAGAAAAACATAATCATTAACAGGTGTTCTTTTTTTGTCATAAGGCACCTTTATGCAGTCAGTTTTTGAAAAGTAAGAACAGGAGCCGTAACCATGTGTCGGAGCGTATCGAGAAACAATTCGGAATCGTTGCGCCGATTGAATCGAAACGTCATTTCGTTGAGATAAGAGGCAAGATGCTTTGCGCTGATATTGTGCCAAGTACCCATGATCCCGCGCTTCAAGAGCGAGAACGCGGATTCGACGGTATTGGTGTGAACCAAGCCGGAGACATATTCCTTCTTGTGGCGAATCGTCTTGTGCGCCTTCTTGTGCTTGGCTCCGAGGCCAAAGGGGTAGATGTTAGATTCGTCTGTGATAATCACGTCCACGTCCTCGCTCAAGTTTTCGTTGACGATCTCGCGCACGCTCTTGGCATTCGCGTCTTTCATGTGGATGAATCGCAATTCGCCATTCCGTTTGCGGATTCCGAAAACTACCTCTTTCGGCTTGCGTGGGAGCCAGCGACGAGCCTTCCCGCCCACATAAGTTTCGTCAACTTCGACCGTGCCATCAATCATCGTTTCCGCTTCTTGCATCGCAGCTCGGATTCTGTGGCAGAGGTACCAAGCTGTCTTGTAACTCCCAATTCCAATAGTGCGCTGAATCTGGCAGGCAGACATCCCTTTCTTCGCCTCACACAAGAGCATGGTTGCCAAAAACCATTTAGTGAGTGGCAAGTGAGAATCATTGAACACTGTGCCAGCGGTTACGCTAAACTGATACCGGCAGTCGGAGCATTCAAACTTGCTTTCCGTAAAGAGGCGCGAAATTGTCTTGCTCTTGCATCGCGGGCAGATTACGCCTTCCGGCCAGCGAAGCCGCTTCAAAAGTTCGCGGCACTTATCTTCGGTGCCATATTGCCCATTCAATTCAACGAGGTTCATTTTCATGTCTCCTAAGCGCAAGAAAATGTCAAAGACGCCGCTAGAACGCATGAGTACCAAGAGGCTTGTCCGCGAAATTCGGAAAGACTTGCACACAATGGTACTTGAAGCGGAAGGGGCAATTGCCCTAAAGCCAAGTAAGCGTAAGAGATAGCGTCCATGCCCAAAATCGTACCAGAGAACGCTACCCTTTGTCAAGTGAATAATCCTGCTTTAAGTCCTTTAGGCGCTTACTCTTACGGGTGACCCTTCGCTTCACTCAGAACGTGAAAGTCGCGCTTTCGGCAGGGGCGACTTTTCCCCCGCCGCGGCGGGGAACTACACTTAAGATCGTTGTCGCAGCTTGGAAAGGAGATTACCACAGAGTTATAAGGCCGTGTCAATGGAAAATTTCAAATAAATCTGTGGAAAGCTATTCGAATAGATGGCGATGAGGGGACTGACAAAGACCCCAGAGGCGGCCACAACGCTTGGGGTCCCCGCGGGACATATGTGATTCCAATGAATCCGATTACTTCTTTTCAATCAGTTTCTCCGCTTCTCCGATAGTATCTATCGCCGATTCCATCAGTTTGTTGCTCTCCTCGAACTTCGCTTTCACATCTGCGATCCATCGTTTTATGACCTCTGCTTCTTTCGTCGGACTTTCATTCTGAATGAAGAGGTCCACCTGTGACAACACGCTGGTGTAAGTTGCCTTAAGTTTTTCCACGACGGTGGACAATTCGTTCCGGGCAGCTTCTGGCCCGTGAACTGCGTTCGATTGTGTATTGTGAGTTGATGGCGCTAATTTCCTGAATGCTTCGTCGAGAAGCTTCGAACTGGACGGACAATGCTTCATGAGAGGATTTGAGTCCATTGAGCAGCTCATCCAGCCAAGTCGCTACATCCGGCCCCAATGTGAGACGTATGAATCTTGCCCTAATTTCTTCTACCCCGAGCCGATCTAATAGGATGTCCCTCTCGAGGGTGTCATACGTTCCCTCACCCATGCGTACAAGTGTCCTGAGAAACAGGACTTCGCAAATGAT
Organism: uncultured Acidobacteriota bacterium; assembly: GCA_963838945.1. Taxonomy (GTDB): domain Bacteria; phylum Acidobacteriota; class Terriglobia; order Acidiferrales; family UBA7541; genus DASTCZ01. The sequence continues at coordinate 153,335 of CAWITC010000002.1, forward strand.
CAGACAGCTCAATGAAACTGAAGCTGCAGTCAGAGGAACAACCCAATCGATCGCCAGTTTCATCATGAAAACTATTAATGCAGCGACTGTTAGAATTGACAGGCCGATTAGCAAGATTGAAGCAGCTAAAGCTGACGACCCCGGTACGAGTGGCGTTGATGTGAATCTCGGCGCGGGAATCTTGTGCTTTCTAGCGCGACGTATCTTTTGAGTTTCCTGTATGCCTGGAACCAAGACCTGCGCGACCAGTAGAGCTGCAATTATTATGACCGACCATTTCACGAAGCGATTAGGGAAATCCAGTCTGCTTCCAACCCACGCTTGAAAAGAAGCGAGGGCCAATATCGAGGAATAAACAACACCACTGGCGATAAACCCTATGCGTTTCTTGGTTTCCGGTATGGCCCTGCGTTCCCACTCAATTGTGCAGTATTGGAGAAGGGATCCGAGAAAACTGAGAAAAAAAATCAATGCGTCCGCTTCGAGTACGAAGATTACAAAGCTGGCGTGCAGCTTGTCGTGGGCGGCGAGGAATTTCGGAACGGATGGAGTGAACTTGTAAAGTAAGCCTGCGAGGGTGGCAAGGAGTGCGTAGCTGGTCAGGCCTGATCGTTGAGCAGATTGGAGGCGCCTTTGGTTGAGGGATTTTAGGTACTCTAGCCAAAGTTTCCTTTCATCTATCGTGGTCGCATCTATATTAACGGTCGGATCGTCCATCAGCGTTTTTGCCATTCCCTTTATCTGACATGGCACCATAGTGTTTTGTCAATACGGATGTCAATTAAATGAACGCGGGCTAAATTGGGCCCGAGGGTTATTTGATGCAAGGCGTGGTTCGCCTCGCGTGGCTCCTCGAAAAGACGGGCCAGCGTTATGCTTCGCGGGACAGGGAAGGGCGGAGTGGCGAGGATTGATTGAACATGGGGGCTGACGGCGATGTCTAGATCGGTGAAGGCTGGAGTGGGGGCGGAAGCGGGAGATCAAGCGGGAGCACAAGCAGGGTCGCAAGCGCGAGAGGAAGCGGGGCGATGAGCGCGCTGGTGGAGAGGAGGAGGTCTCCACCGGGTAGAGAGCCGCCACCACAGAAGGAACCGACGATCGAATACGATCGAATCAAGGGAACACTGTCCCATCCCGATTCGAGGCAACGCCCGGCGACCGAGCGAGTCGCGGGGCGTCTGCATTTCTCCGCCAAATTTTTCGCGTAATCAGGCGTGACTAATCCAGGGGTTGCTCCGTCAAAGATACCGTAACGCTTCCACTTGCTTACCGAGGGGAAGGCGCATACAGTGAGCTCGGTAACCGAGAGGGGACAAATGACGAAGCCACCGGATCTGGTTCAAGGAACACTCGATTTGCTGATTCTGAAGATTCTGGCGCTGGAGCCGCTGAACGGATTTGCCATCAGCCAGAGGCTCAAGCAGGTTTCCGGCGAGATTTTGCAGGTAAGCGACGGCTCGCTTTATCCGGCGCTGCACAAGCTGGAGCAAGAGGGATGGATTCGGGCCGAGTGGAAACCGAGCGAGAACAACCGCCGCGCGAAGTTCTATTCGCTGACCAGGCCGGGCCGGAACAAGCTTGAAAAAGAGGCTGACCACTGGGGCCGGGTGTCGGCGGCGATTTCGCGAGTGGTGAAATTAAAGGAAGCCTGAGCGGGCGCGACGATTCGATAGACAGGGCGCGAAGGAGCCGGCGCAGGGAGGGAGAGATGAATGCAGGCCGATGGCTATACACATTGCCGCTCCGTTTGAGGTCGCTGTTCCAGCGGCGCCGTGCGGATGAGGAGCTGGACGAAGAGATTCGCGACCATGTGGAGCGAAGGACTGCTGAGAACATCGCGAAGGGGATGGCGGAGACTGAGGCACGGAGGGCCGCGCTAATAGGAATGGAAGGGATTGAGCGCCTAAAGGAGGAAAGCCGCGATATGCGCAAAGTGAACTGGATACACGATTTCATTCAGGACATTCGGTTTGGGTTTCGGATGCTGCGGAGGTCGCCAAGTTTCACGGCGATTGCGGTGCTGACGCTGGCATTGGGGATCGGCGCGAACACGGCGATCTTCAGCGTGGTGGATGCGGTGCTGCTGCGTCCGCTGCCGTTCCATGATTCCGAGCAGTTGGTGCAGATCTGGATGACGGAGGGCTCACCGGGAAATTTTCCAATGACCGGGGAGGACTACTTGGATTGGCGCGCGCAGAATAAGACGTTCGAGGATATGGCGACCTACACCTATCAACAGAGCTTCAATGCGAGTGGCGCGGGTGAGGCGGAACGCGCCGCCGTGGTGGAGATACAATCCAACTTCTTTTCGGTGCTAGGAGTGCAGCCGATCCTAGGCCGGCCATTCACAAAGGGAGAGGGTCAGGCAGGGCAGAACCGAGTGGCGCTGGTAAGCTACGGATTTTGGCAGCGACATTTTGGAGGCGGAACGGACGCGATAGGGAAGTCCGTGGAACTGAACAGCGCAAAGTATACGGTGGTGGGAGCAATGCCGGAGTGGTACCGATTGCCCGGCATTGCGGACGTGTGGATTCCGCTGGATGCCTCGCCAATAGGCATTGGAGATCGGGGGTCACATCACCTGCGGGCCATCGGAAGACTGAAGAGTGGTGTGACCATCGAACAGGCACGAGCGGATTTAAAAGGGATCGCGGCGCAGCTGGAAAAGCAATTCCCAGAATCAAATGAGCATGAGTCAGCGGTTGTGGTCCCGCTGAAGGAACAGGTTGTGGGCGGGACACGATCCGAGCTGTGGATAATGTTTGCGGCGGTCGGGTTGGTGCTGCTGATTGCGTGCGTCAATGTGGCGAATCTGCTGCTGGTGCGGTCGGCGGACCGGAAGAGGGAAGTGGCGATACGCGCGGCTGTAGGAGCGAGCCGCGGAAGGCTGGTGCGGCAACTGCTGACGGAGAGCGTGCTGCTATCGTTTTGCGGAGCGATTCCAGGGATTGGATTGGCGTACATGTGCGTAAGTGCGGCGACCGAGGCGAAGACCTTCCCGATTCCGCAGCCGAATCCGATAGGGGCAAACTGGACGGTGCTTTTGTTCACACTGGCGGTAAGCGTTTTGATCGGGCTGCTATTCGGGATGTTGCCCGCATTCCAAACTTCGCAATTCACATTGAGCGAAGACCTGAGGGCGGGCGGAAAGAAGGCGTTCACGGCGTCGGCGCGAGGGCGATTGGTGCGCGATGCGCTGGTGGCGGTGGAGGTGGGGCTGTCACTTGCGCTGCTGGCAGGAGCCGGTCTGTTGCTGCGAACTTTTTCGGACCTGCGGCGCGTGGACATCGGAGTGAAAACGGAAAACGTAATGACGGCAGCCTTGCAACTCCCGGAAAACCGGTACGAACATATGCAAAGCCGCAAGATTTTCGTGGAGCGGCTGATGGAGACATTGCAGGCAATGCCGGGTGTCCGCAGCGCTTCCGCTTCCACAACTGTGCCGCTGCAGGGCGGAAATAATTCATACATTCAGATTGATGGCATGACAGACGAAAGTTTGAAGAACCAACTCGTGGAGCAGAACTACATAACACCGGAATATTTCCGCGTGCTGGGGATACCGCTTTTGCAGGGAAGAGGAATCAGCGCGGCCGACCTGGACGATACGGCCAAAAGTGTAAGCGGGGTCTCCGAGTTCATCGAAAAGAATCCGGCGGGGCCGCCAACGTATGATTTCGATGTCAACGCGGTGATCAACCAGGCGATGGCAGATCGTTTCTGGCCCAAGCAGAACCCCATCGGGAGAGTATTCAAGCGGGGGGAAGGCAAAATCCGCATGCACGTGATTGGTGTGGTGGGCAATACACGGCAATGGGGGCTGAGAGTTGCGCCGCTGCCCGAGGCATACTTCGGGATTCCATTTGCAATGATCAATGGAAATCTGAGCCTGACTCTGGAAGTGCTAAGTGCGGGGCCGCCGGAAGGGGTGACAAGCGAAATCAGGAGCGCGGTGCAATCACAGGACAGCAGCCTTGCTGTGTTTGATGTACGGACGATTCCACAAATCGTGTCGGATTCGATGACAAATACGAATTACCAGGCATTTCTATTGGGAGCGCTCGCGGCGCTGGCGCTGGTTCTGGCGGCCGTGGGAACGTACGGCGTGATGTCATTTGTGGTGACCGCGAGGACGAACGAGATCGGAATCCGGATGGCGCTTGGAGCCGGGCGGGGGCAAGTGCTGTGGATGGTGTTGCGTCAAGGACTGGCGGTGACGGCGGCAGGAATCGCGATGGGGATTGCGGGAACACTTGCCCTGACAAGTCTTCTCGAAGATATGTTGTACGGCGTGAAGCCTGGAGATCCCCTGACGCTTGCGGCGGTGTGCGGCGTGATGGCGATCGTCGCGCTGGCGGCCTGCGCGATTCCCGCGATGCGCGCGACGCGCGTGGATCCGTCGGTCGCGCTGCGATATGAGTAGAGATCCTTAGCTTGCGAGCAAGCTGAGGATGGTGATCACTTCACGCTGCTTTCCATTCGGTGGACGCTGGCACCAATGCAGATCGAGCGCAGTGGCATGCACCCCAAGTCCTTGTGATGGACAAGACAGTATGGCAGACTGTGCGCCGCTGGGATGGCTGCAAAAGGCATGCGTTCGCCGGCATCTTACTCTGTGACTGTAGTCACTGCTCACCTCGCGCCGGGAGCCGTCCAATAGCGCGGAGTCAGGGTGTTTCTTGCGGGAGAGTTCCCACGTCTTCGTTTATCCAAATTCCTGAACAATGGAGGACAGACTTATGAGCCCAAAAGTTGTGACGCCGCCGGGAGTCAAGGGGTCCGGCGACTATATAGAAGAAGTGATGTCGTCAGTGAAAGCAAAAAACCCTGCCGAGCCCGAGTTCCATCAGGCCGTGCAGGAAGTGTTCGAATCTCTGCGATTTGCTCTGCCCAAGCATCCAGAGTACCGCAAAGCAAAGATACTGGAACGGGTGGTAGAGCCCGAGCGGGTGATAATGTTCCGCGTACCGTGGTTCGATGATCGGGGCGAAGTGCAGGTGAACCGCGGGTTTCGAATCCAAATGAACAGCGCAATCGGCCCGTACAAGGGAGGCTTGCGCCTTCATCCCTCGGTCAATCTTGGAATCCTGAAGTTTCTGGCCTTTGAGCAGGTGTTCAAGAACTCGCTCACAACGCTGTCCATGGGCGGCGCGAAAGGCGGCTCGGATTTTGATCCCAAGGGCAAGAGCGATAACGAGGTGATGCGCTTCTGCCAGAGCTTCATGACGGAACTCTGGCGTCATATCGGGCCGAATACCGACGTGCCTGCCGGAGACATCGGGGTCGGCGGGCGCGAGATCGGATTCCTGTTCGGCCAATACAAGCGGCTGGCCAACGAATTCAGCGGCGTCCTGACGGGCAAAGGGCTGAACTGGGGCGGGTCCCTAATCCGTCCGGAAGCGACCGGCTACGGCTGCGTGTATTTCGCAAAAGAGATGCTCAAGACCAGGAAGGATTCTCTGGAAGGCAAGCTGTGCCTGGTGTCCGGGAGCGGCAACGTCTCCCAGTACACCGTGGAGAAGCTGCTCGAGTTCGGGGCCAAGCCCATCACGTGGTCCGACTCGGACGGCGTGATTGTTGATCCCGAAGGCATCAACCGCGAGAAGTTGGCCTGGGTGATGCACCTCAAGAATGTCCAGCGCGGGCGCATTCAGGAGTACGCGAAGAAATTCCCGAAGGCTAGGTTCATGCCGGCCGACCACAAGCTAGACCATAACCAGTTGTGGAACGTCAAGGCGGATTGCGCGTTCCCCAGCGCGACGCAGAACGAAATCAACGCCAAGGATGCCGCCACTCTCATCAAGAACGGCGTGAAGCTGGTGGCCGAGGGCGCCAACATGCCCTGCACGCTCCCAGCGACGAAGCTCTTCCTCGAGGCAGGGGTGCTCTACGGTCCTGCGAAGGCGGCGAACGCTGGCGGCGTGGCCACTTCCGGACTGGAGATGGCTCAGAACAGCGCGCGGCTGAACTGGACGCGGGAAGAAGTGGACGACCGGCTGCACAAAATCATGATTGCCGTCCACAAGACCTGTTACGAAACCGCCGAAAAGTACGGCACTCCGGGCAATCTGGTCAATGGCGCCAACATCGGCGGCTTCCTCAAGGTCGCCAATGCGATGCTGGACCAGGGACTCGTCTAAGCAAGACGCAAAGCTGTGCTGCACGGCACGCGGGGTGGATACGTTCCGCCCCGCGTTTTTTTTCCCGTTGAATGGAAGCAATCCTTGAGCGCGGAGCGCCTCACCGCGCAAATCCCAGACGATATGAGAATCATCGCCACGGGGGCGATCGTCGCGCTGGCGGCCTGCGCGATCCCCGCGATGAGCGCGACGCGCGTAGATCCGTCGGTCGCGCTGCGGTATGAGTAGAGAACCGCAGCGCGCGAGGAAGCTGAAGATAGAGAACACTTCACGCTCCAAGAATTCTGAGCGGGCTGATTAAACTGTTTTGTAAGAGACGCGTTGAGAATGGCCCGGATGTATTGCCGGAACTCAGGCGACTTGACAGGCAGGATGGCTCAGACAGGGTTCAGCCGGCTTTTGCCAGATGCCGATAAGCAACACCCGTCCATTGAGCGGGGAAATGTGAACGTAGAACACTTCCGAATCGCTCTCGACTTCGTAAAAGCCTTCCCGCCTCGGGTCAGGCCGCGCCGGTGCGCCCAGCGCGAGAAGCTGGCCTAGCCGGTCCGCCGTACCCATGGGATAGCTGCGAAGAGCTTCGATTTTTGGCATGTGTTCGAGCCGCAGAACCATAACAACCTCTTTTCCTTTGCTCCTAGACCACTACACTATGTAACGTAAAGAGAAGCAAAAAGTTTCGTTAATTCACCGTCAAATTGCGCTGAAAACCAAACCTTGCACCGCGACCCACCGCAAATTGCCTGCTCAACTGCAATTTCGCTTTCAAATCATTAGACGTGCGCAGGGGAAAATGGTCGCCCAAGCGACCAAGTATTTTTAAGTTCTTGAGAGCCAAATTGGAGCATATCCGATTCGGGCGGCCAGGCCACTGGCCGAATACTGTCCTGCCGTGCAGTAGTTATGGGCGGAACGAGCAGCTAACATTGTGAATAAGAAATCTCGTGAAACGGCTGGGAAAACGATGCGAAAAGGACTCCTGATAACGATGGCGGCGCTGGCGGGATGTTGGGCCGCCGGTGCGCAGGAGCCGGCAAGGTTTGGGGCAAATACCCTGGCCGCGTTTACGCCGCCCGTAATGCAGGGGGCGAGCCATCGGGATGCGAGCTTAATCCGCGCACCGCAGTTGGCGGCGACAAACGAGAGTAATTCAGCGACGTCGTGGCTCGATTCTTCTTACGACTTCACGATGACCCCCTTCGAGCAGTTCGTCCAGGTGCCTGTGGTCTCGCTCGCGGGCGGACGGTTTCAACTCAACGGCTGCTTCCGGATGCTCTCCGTGGAGAATTTCCAGATGGGGTTGCCGGGCGGCGGGTCGCTTCCGGCGTGGAGCATTGGCGAGCAGTCCCACCTGTTAGTGGTAGTGCCGCGCATGGATCAGGGCGCGGGGTTCAGCGTGTCCTTGCGCCTCCATGGAACGGGATTACGGGAGATGCACTGGCACGCGTATCACACAGTTAACCATGCACTTGCCTTCGTACTGGGCGGTTAATTTCGGACTCGAGATCCACCCCTTCCCATTTCAAATACTAGTTGCGCGAAAGCCGCGCAATTGGCATAGTCTGTCTACAACGCATTGCAGTTTTTGCGGACCGGTGGAAAATGAAAAAAGCGAAGAAAGCAGCCAAGGCTGGGAAGCCGAAAAAGGCAAGAAAATTTACAAATTTTGGGACCGACAAGCGCCGTAAGCACCGGCACTTCATGGTGACGGTGTTCTATCGCGACGGCGAGCGGTTTGGCCGGGTGTACACGGATCGCGGCAAGGCTTCGCGGTTTGCGGAGCGGCAGAAGAGGTCGCCTGTCGTGAAGTCCGCGCGCGTGACGCAGCTCAGCTAACGCGTGAATTTCCAACACAATTAAAAAGAGTTTAAGAGACTTTCCCGGCGCCTCAAACGACGCGTACCGCGGGGTATTGCCGGTGTGAAAGTGGCGTGCTAAAGTTTCAAGAAAGCGGCCGTCGTATAGCGGTAGTACGGGACCTTGCCAAGGTTCAAGCACGGGTTCGATTCCCGTCGGCCGCTCCAGTTCACGCGCTCATCGTTTCGTCCTACCCGTTTTCCCGGCGCATCGTGTATCGTGCTGGAAATCCGCCGCGCAATGGGGAATTCGGCCATTCGCGCGAAGTCACGCGCTTTACGGAGGACGGATTTGAAGGGGAGTGCGTCATGCTTGCGTATCTTTGCGGGCCGATCGAGTTTGCTTCGGATCACGGCAAGATGTGGCGGCGCAAATTGACTCCCTTTCTGACCGATCAGCTCGGGCACCGCGTTTACGATCCCGCCGAAGACGAGCGCAAGAGTCTGACCGAAGAAGAGGTCAACAATTTCCGCAGATGGAAGACCGAAGATGTGGAACGATTCCGGCGGACGGTGAGAAAGATCATTCACTTCGATTTGGACTTGATCGAAAATAAGGCGGATTACGTCATCTGCCATCTGGATGATTCCGGCGCGGCGGGCGTGACAAGCGGTGGGACTCCCGCGGAACTGACATTTGCCTATCGCAAAGGGATTCCGGTTTACCTGGTGACGGCGTTGCCGCCCGACCAGATCAGCGGGTGGATGCTGGCCTGCGCGGATCAATTGTTCGATTCGGTGGAAACATTGAAAAAGTTTCTGATGGAGCGCTACGGGGCGCACCGGCAACCGCAACTTTGGAAGTAATAAGGGTATCGATCGAGCTCACGATGCGGAAAATCCTTGTGGCGGTGGGAAGCACGCGCAGGCCGAAGCTCAACGCCGTGTGGGAGGCGCTGACGGTATTTGGGCCGAGCTTGGACGCCGATGCGCAATTTGAGGTGGTCGGCGTGGAGACGCCGAGCGGCGTGGGGCACACACCGTCGACGCGCGCTGAGTTGATGGCGGGCGCAAGGTTTCGCGCGGAGTCGCTCGTGCAGCAAGCGCGCGAGCGCGGCGAACACTGGAAATACTTTGTGGGTCTCGAGGGCGGCTTGGACGTGGTTGCGGAAGGTGGCAGGCGGCTCGTGTTTCTGCAGAGTTGGGCGTATGTGACCGACGGTGCGGAACACGGAGCGTTCGGCCAGAGCGGGGCAATCGAGATGCCTGAGGCGCTAGCGGCGGAAGTGTTGGATAAGGGGACCGAGCTTTCGGCCGCGATTGACGCGTACGCCGGAGGGCGCGGCATTCGCGATGCGCAGGGTGCATGGGGCGTTCTGACGCGCAACTTGATCACGCGGCAGGATGCGTTTCGCGTGGCGGTGGTAAGCGCGTTTGCGCCATTCTTCAATCGTTCGATGTATTCGGATTCTTCGCGGGCGACTTCAAAGTGATGGGTGAAATTTTCTTCGGAGGTAGTCGTTTTAATTGCCTCTGAAAATTCTTCGCATCCGCAATACCTCCCCTGAGCATTCCGGCACACGTATTGCCGGGCCCCTTTCGGCGGGGTAGTGCGTAGGTTTCCGGATGGCGCGTCATTCGTCCGAAATCGGCGCCACGCACCAGGACTCCAATTTCGCACAGCGGTAACCTTGCGGTGCTTACTTAATCTCCCGCACTTGCTTCTGGAACGAAGCTCCGGCGGCAGCCAGCACAATCAGTCCTCCAGCGAGCAGAAACATGAGCTTCAAGCTCCACGCTACCAAGAATCCTGCAACCGCGAGGGAGATGGGGGTTATTCCGAAGGAGGCAAGCATGAGCACGCTCGCAACTCGCCCGCGCACCGCGACATCGATCCGCTGCATGATCCAGGCGCCAATGTGGATGTTGACCATTCCCGCCGCTACGCCCATGACCAGCAGCACGCTGGCGATGCTCCACACTTTCCCCAGCAGGCCGATGGATCCTAAGCAGACACCCAACGCCAACGACACCAGAAGAATCATCACACCGCGCTGGCGAATCTTCCAGACACCGGCCAGTAGCGCGCCTAGCAAACTTCCCGCGGCAACCGCCGAGATTACAATGCCGTAAACGGCAGGCGATCCGAATCTCGTCTTGGTCAAGTACGCCAGACCAATCGAAACCGGCCCGGCAATGCAGAAGTTCAGGATCGTGACCAACAGCATCAGCGAGCGCAGCGGCACATCTTTTCCTACGTAGGCGATTCCCTCCACGATCGAGTGCAACATCGCTTTCCGCGCAGTCTGAGACTTTGGTGGATCCGGCAGCTTCCACAGCGCGCCAATGATAAACAAGAAACTGATCGCATCCACGAAAAAGGCCCATGCCACACCCAGCGTTTTGATCACAAACCCGGCTGGAACGGGACCAACAATGGTGGTCATCTGCGCCGTGCTTTGGCCCACCGACGATGCCGCGACCAGTTGTTCGCGCTTCAACAGCGAGGGCATATAGGCCGTTTGTGCAGGAACGGCAAACGCATCGGCCACGCCAAAAGCAACCGCCAGAGCGTATAGCTCCCAGGTCCGCAGGACGCGCAGCCAGACCAGAACACCGATCACCGTGACACAGATAGTGCGCGCCATCGCCGTGGCAATCATGATCTTGCGCGCGGACATGCGATCGCTGACGGCGCCGCCCACAAGCATGAGAAGAGCGCGCGGAATAGCGCCGGCCATCATGATTGCGCCCATGGCCACAGCGGAGCCGGTCTGCTGCAAGACGAGCCAGGGCAAAGCGACAAAATAGAACTGGTCGCCCAGCAGCGAAATCGTGCCGCCGATGAGCCAGAGGCGATAATTCGGGTTGCGCAGCGGATGCTCGACGGCTGTGATGGGCACATTTGCAGTGGAAACGGTTGCAGCAGCCATAAGACTCTCCTCAATGCGTTTACCGGTGGGACAAAGCCCCGAAAAAGCATGTGCCGGCACGCGCTTGCCTCGCGTAATGTAAATGTATATTTACATTTACATTCGTGTCAAGCATTATCTTTGCTCAGCTGATATAAAGGAAAGCCATGGCCGTTAAGACGCTCGCTCCCCAACAAGCCCGCAGCCGGGAATCGTTTCGTAAGTTGATGAAGGCAGCGCAAGAAGTCCTGGGACAGCACGGACTAGAAGGCGCCACCATTCCGCGCATCGCCCAGCACGCGGGATTGACGCCCGGGGCCATCTATCGCCGTTTTCCTGACAAGGACGCGCTGCTCGAGGCGGTGATCATCCGCATCTTGGAGCGTCAGGACGAGAGGCTTCGCATGATGTTCACGCCCGCCATGGCGCGCCAGATTCCGCTGGCCGTGTTTGCCGAGCAGCTCATCAACAATATGCTGGTCAGCTACCGCGCCAACGCCGGACTGTTGCGTGCCCTCCGCCAGTTCGCGCAGGGTCGCGATCACACGTCGTTTTACAGGAAAGCGACTAGGTTGGAGATGCGCACCTACCAGTACCTGGTCGACTTGTTCTTGGAACATCGCAAAGAGGTCAAACATCCCGACCCGCAAATCGCGGTGTCTTTTGCCCTTGTGATGCTGATCAGCACTCTGATAGAGCTGATTCTGGTGGATCATGATATGAAGAACTGGCAGGCCGTAATTCCAAAGGATGACCTGTCACTTAAGCGTGAGCTCCTGCGCTCTTTTCTGAGCTATTTGGGTATCGAGCGGAAGTCTAACTGAACGCGGCGCCAATAATTACAGTCCGCCACCGCTCACGGCAGGTTATTCCAAAGCAGAGTGAATAGCCCGCTGTCCGCAGAAGTGGCCGCCATCTTAATTCGATTTCAAGCCCCTACGCGGTAATACCCGGTTTGTCGGCAATCCGGAAATCGACCCACTGGATGGTGCGCTGCTTTTCCACAAGATCTTGTGCTAGCGTAAAGGAACGGAGGGCGCGCGCGTGGACATTGTGAAACACAACATGGGGTGGATCGAGGTCATCGTCGGCCCGATGTTTTCGGGCAAGAGCGAGGAGTTGATCCGGCGCTTGCGGCGCGCGGAAATTGCGAAGCAGCGCGTGCAGATATTCAAGCCGCTGATTGACGAGCGCTACTCGAAGACGGACATCGTGTCGCATTCCGGGCTCGGGATGCCATCGATCAATGTTTCCACGGCGGCGGAAATCCTCGAAAAAGTGGAGCCACGCACGGAGGTGATTGGGATTGACGAGGGGCAGTTCCTCGGCGAGCCGCTCGTGGACGTGGCGACGCACCTTGCGAACATGGGCAAGCGCGTGATTATCGCCGGGCTTGACACGGATTATCTTGGACGGCCCTTTGTGCCGATGCCCCGGCTGCTGGCGCTGGCGGAGGAGATCACCAAGTTGCTGGCAATTTGCATGCAGTGCGGGAACCCAGCGGTGCACACGCAGAGGTTGGTGGCATCGGAAGATCTGATCGTGGTGGGGGCGACGGGAATGTACGAAGCGCGCTGCCGGCGGTGCTTTGACGCGCAACTCGCGCACGGAAAAAAAACTGAGGCAACAAAGGCGTCGGCGCAATCGCCTGATGAAGGGCGCGCAGCCGCGGCGTCAGCCTAGTTTCGCAATTCTCGCGCGCAAGTTATCCGCGAGGGCGCGGTGCGCGGCGGAGCCCACGATTTTAAGATTTGTCTGCGTTGCGTGACTGACTCTCTCTAGCGTTGTTTCAATTCGTTGGCCTGCCGTTACCCATTCTTCCGCGGATAATCTTCCCTCTTTCAGCGCACGCGCCGTTTCGTTCATGGCAGGCTCAATTTGCGAACCGTCATGGCAGAACATGGCGATGTCGGCGCCGGCGGCAAATGTCGCGACGGCGGCTTCGCCAGGGGCATGGCGGCGCGCGATGGCGCCCATGCCGAGATCGTCAGCAAGAATAAGCCCTCGGAAGCCCATCTGTTCGCGCAAAATGCCGGTAAGAATTCGCCTCGAAAGGGAAGCAGGGTGCGCGGCGTCGATTTTCGGGAGAAGGATATGGGCCGTCATAATCGTCGCAGCGCCCGCTTCAATTGCGGCGGCAAAAGGGACCAGCTCGGTTTTTGCGAGGCGATCCGCGGAGCCGCTGAACACTGGCAAGTTTTCGTGCGGGTCCACCTGCGCGTCCCCATGTCCCGGAAAATGCTTCGCGCAACCGAGCACTCCGGCTTTGCCGAGGCCGCGCAAGAACGCCGATCCTGCGCGACCGACTAGTTGAGGGTCTGCGCCAAAGCTCCGCACTTGCGTGACCGGGCTTGCTTCATTCACATGCAGGTCAAGCATCGGGGCAAAATCCAAATTACAACCGACCGCAGCCAATTCACTGCCAATCGCGCGCGCGACTGCTTCCACGGCATCCGCATCGGCAAGCCTCCCAAGCTCCGAAGGGGAGGGCCATTGCGTGAAAGGCTCCGGCAGGGAAAAGCGCGTGCCGCCTTCCTGGTCAATCGCAACAAGGATAGGGCCACGGGAGACGGATCTAATCTCCGATGCAAGACCCGCCAGCTCTTCAACATTTCTGAAGTTCCGAGGATAGATCGCCACTCCCGCAAGATTTTCGCCGAGCCATTGCCGAACCTGGCGGGGAAGAGTGGTTCCCTCAAAACCGATGAGAAACCGGCGCGCGACGGGATATTTTCCGAGCAGTTCGTGTGTAGAGAAATTCGGCATCTGGTCAGCGGCTCAAAAGCCCCAGCGTGAATGAACTCTCACACTATCGAGACTGTCGAATCGTGTAAAGGCCAATGAAGATTTGTTTTTTGCTGCCCCCGAACGGGAATATTCGGCTGCATGGGATGAAGTTGGCGCTTACACACTCGCGCGGAAACTTCCGCGACTCCCTCTGCTCCCAGCGTCGTGTAGAATCTGAGCCGTTAGACGTCACGATGGACGAACGGACATATGACGGACGGAATTTCCAGTGAGAATTGAATCGCGCGCACCGACTCGAATTGATCTGGCCGGCGGGACGCTGGACATTTGGCCGCTCTACCTTTTTCACGAAGGCGCGCTGACGGTGAACTGCGCGATCACGCGTTACGCGCAGTGCGTGATTGAATCCGCAAAGTCAGACCGGCGCATCACACTCATCTCGCGGGATACAAAGCGGCGGGAATCCTTCACCTCTCTCGCGGCGCTGGGCCGCTCGAAGCGCTTCCATCTCCCATTGCCGGCGCACCTTGTGCGCCTGTTTGCGCCGCGGCACGGATTCACGCTGACGACGGATTCGGAAGCACCTGCGCGCGCGGGGATCGGTGGATCGAGCGCGATGGCCGTGGCAATTTGCGCGGCGCTCGACCGCCTGACGGACGCGGGATGGAGCCGCGAGGATTGGATTCAAATCAGCCGCGACATCGAGGCGATCGTGATTCACGTTCCCACCGGGACGCAAGATCACTACCCTCCTGCTTTTGGCGGAGTGAGCGCGATTCATTTGCGTCCGGGCGGGGTGAGCCGCGAGGCGCTTGGCGTAAATCCAAGCGAACTGGAACGGCGCATCGTGCTCTGCTACACAGGCGAGCCGCGGAAATCGGCAATCAACAACTGGGAAGTTTTTCAAGCGCAAATCAATGGGGAAAAGCGAGTCCACAGTAATCTGGCGGAAATTTCGGCGATTGCAAAACAGGTGCGTGTGGCGCTGCTCGCCCGCGACTGGCGCGAGCTTGGCATTCTTGTCCGCGAAGAATGGAATGCGCGGAAGAAAAACCTGCCTACGATTTCGACTCCCACGATCGACCGGATTATCAAATCCGCGATTCGCAACGGGGCGCTGGCGGGCAAGGTTTGCGGAGCGGGCGGCGGAGGTTGCGTGACTTTGCTGATTGAGCCGGATGCGAGACGGCGCGTGGATGCGGCCGTCGCGAAAGCGGGCGGACAGATTCTTCCGATGAAGATTGACCGCCGCGGCGTCCGCGTCACCGTGAGCAGTTAGGGCGCGACCGGTGAAGCCCGCCATTTGAACCCATGGCATCTGAAATAAACTCCGGCGCGGGCGGGCCTGGATCACCCAAACAAAAAACGATTCTGTCCGAGCGGTTTTTTCTCGGCGTGGATGGGCGAGTGCGGCCGATTTTTCGCGCGCTCGTCTTTGCGCTCGGTGCCATTTTTGTCGACTACGAAATCTCGCGCGCGACATTTCGTTTCACGCAAGGCTCAACATTTTGGGCGCAACTTTTCTGGGGTTCTCTGGCCTTAGCGATTGGATTTCTGCTGCTGAGTTGGATCTTTCTTCGTCTCGCTGATGGCAAAGGGTTCTCCGCGCTTGGGCTGACCCTGAGACGCGGGTGGGGCAGGGAACTCGCGCTCGGGTTGTGTTTGGGAGCGACACTGCAAGTTCTAGTCGCGGGAATTTTTTTAGCCACGCGAACGGTTCATTACTCGATGAGAGCGGGCTACGGCTTGCATTTCTGGCATCGCGTGGCCGCGAATGTTGCGCTGTTCGCACTGGCCGCGACGGTGGAGGAGCTGGCCTTCCGCGGCTACGGGTTTCAAAAATTAATTGAGGCCGTGGGAGCACCGGGCGCGCTGTTGTTGACATCGTTGATATTTGGATTCCTCCATTTCACAAATCCGCATGCAACAATCTTTTCGACCGTCAATACAGTCCTCGCCGGAATCATTCTTGCAATTCCCTACATTCGGACGCGTTCCATGTGGATGCAGATCGGGCTGCACTGGTCATGGAATCTCACTATGGCGACGCTCGTGTCTTTGCCGGTCAGCGGCATTGATTTTGGGCCTCATTTTTTCTCGACCGAGTCCACAGGCCCGGGCTGGCTTACGGGCGGAATTTATGGCCCGGAGGGGGGCGCGGCCGTGACGATTGTGACTCTGGCGGGAATTGCCTGGCTTCTCAGGACGCGCCAACTCTCCTCTTCCCCTGCAACGCGGGAAGATTTACAATAGCCGACAGGCAGGGAACCCATGACTCGCCTTGCATTTGCCGCGGGAGCTTTGCTTCTCGCTTTCAGTGCGGACAACCCGCAAGTGCTTCCCTGGCGTACGCCTTCTCCAAAGCCACCCGAGGTTCCCGCAGGCGCCAGCATTCCGCTATTCCCGGACACGAATTCAGCAGCGCAGAATCCGCAGACTCCACCGGCGGGCCAAGATCCAAAAGACGCAAAGAAAAGCGACGGACCGCTGGAGCCCTCGGCGGAACTGGCACTCGTGCGTTACGTGGACGGCGAATTCGCTCACGCGGTGAAATCGCTTCCCGGCGGCAAACAAGGCCTTATTCTCGACGCCGGACAACCACTCAACGTTGAACAGCTTCGGCGGGCTCTGGCGAACCACGGAGCGGCGGTGAATCCCGGCGACCAGGTGCAAATTACGGCGCTTCAAATCAAGAAAACGCAAATCGTCGTGCTGATAAATGGGGGCGGGAAGAAGAAGTTCAGCTTGAGGAATCACCTTGAGCTTTCCAACGGAGTCGTTCCGATGACGTCGTCGACGACGACGAACTCCGAGGAGCAGCCCGGACTGGGGCTTGGGGCGACGATCATCCTGGAATTTGGCAAACCGGTGCCGAACATGACTCCGGACGAGTTGAAGAAGCTGCTTGGTCCGGTGCTGGCTTTCAAGACGGAACAGCGTTCGGCGGCCGTGCAATGGGTGGAGACGCTGCCCCCGGAAATGAAGCAGGCCATTACGGAAAAGCGCGCGGTGATTGGGATGTCGCGCGAGATGGTGGAGGCGGCCATCGGCAAGCCAGACAAGAAGGTCCGGGAGCGCGACTCCGAAGGGAATGAAACCGAAGATTGGATTTACGGTCAGCCTCCGGCGAAGACGGTCTTTGTGACCTTCGTCGGCGACAAGGCAGTCCGCATCGAGCAATTCCCCAGGGGCCCGATAGCGCAGCGGTAGTTCTGCAGACTTCGATTGACTAGCCTCCCCCTTCCGAGCGAGAACCATCTGGATGTAAAAAATATTTTTTCTGGAACGATATGATTCTAAAGGACTTAGCAGGGGCGCGGTTTTGTAACTGACTGAATTCATTGAGTTTACGTGGGGCGCGTGTTTTGCACCGTTTGTTGATTCTAAAGGACTTACGCAGGGGCGCGGAGGGGCGCAATTGTCGTTTTTCCTGCAAGTGATTGAGAACAAAGAGGTTAGACAGGGGCGCGGATGGGGCGCGATTGCCGTGTTTGTCCGAAGTGATTGGAGACATTGGAGTTAGCAGGGGCGCGCTTTCGTCTTTGCCGCCGGGGTGCGAGCATTCGTCTTTGCCGACGGGGTCCGGTTCGCTGGAGCCCCGCGGCGGCTTAAAGACGTCGCAGCCCCGCGGCGCAACCAACAAGTAGGGGCCGGAGTTCACCAGCGAAGAGTTCATGGGGCATGTTACAACAAGAGTAATCTAATGTCAAGAGAATTATATAGGAATTATGGGAAGATTTGTTACAAAATCTATTCGAATGAGTGTTCGAATGAGAGGATCCAGGGAGAGCGATCCGTCGAACGAACAGGGTCACGGCCCGCTGAGAACTGGTTGAGAAGGTAAAACGATGGGTGTACGCTCCCGCCTACCTTCGACGGAGGAGATTCCGATGATTCCATTGAGTACCTTGCGCGAGCTATTCAATTACAACTACTGGGCACGCGATCGGCAGCTCGAAGCCTGCGTCGCGCTGACAACGGAACAGTTTTTGCGTCCGATGGGAAGCAGCTTCTCCTCGCTGCATGACACTCTTGTGCATCTCGTGGGGGCCGAATGGGTATGGCTTGAACGCTGGCGCGGGCAATCGCCGCGAGCGATGCCAGCGGCCCGGGACCTTCCTACGCTGGCCGCCATCGAGGAACGATGGCGGGCGGTGGAACGGGATCTCAAAGGATACTTGTCCGGACTGAGCGAGCAGTCACTCCTGCAGCCCCTCACCTACACCAATCTCAAGGGGGAGACGTGGACTTACTTGCTCTGGCAAACGCTCTTCAGCTTAATTAACCACCAATCCTACCATCGCGGACAGGTGAGCACTTTGCTCCGGCAACTGGGAGCGCAGCCCGTTGGGGTTGATTTTCTAGTCGCCCTGAATCTCGCCTCTCAAAGAAGCTGACCGCGCGCTCCGGGACCTAAGCATCAGAGAAACCTTGCCGCTCTTTGTGAACATGTTCTCGCATTTAATCAGCTCCACACATCGCGTTTGTGTGGGGGGATTTTCTGCTTTCAGTTATGAGGATGGCGATTGTCGAACCCCCCGCCGCGGCGGGCGAAGCCGGCGTCAGGGCACCCAAAGGCTTCTTAGCGCACAATCCCCGTGCCACGCGCCATTAATTCAAAGAGTCTATGCGCACGTTCGGGAAAAATTGAGACAGAAGCGATTCATTCAGTCCGGGAGGGCATGCGGGAAAGGGAGCGAAGGCCGATGGCCAGAAGGAGAAAGGAAGCCCACCAAACGTAGTAGCCAATTCTTAAAACCTGGTATGCCGAACTGGCCGGATCACGTTTTTCCTCGATGAGGACGCGGACGAACCAGTCTGCATTGTTCAGGAAAGCGAGGGCCGCGATCCATGCGCAGGTTCGCTGAAGTTTCTTCGACGCTTTGAGGGCCACCCACGGCGATCCGAGAATGAAGAGCACGGTCACGACAACGCTGAGGATCGTGAGCACACCCTGCCAGTCATGGTACCTCCAAATGGCGGCGACGCCATCCCAAAAGGCGAATTCGAAGGCTTGCGCGCCGGGGAAGCCCTCGGGAAACGTCACGCCATCCTTATGCACGGGCAGGAACCAGGCCACCACGTGGACGAGCCAAGCGGCGAGGATCATGATGCGCGGCCATTTCAGCCAGCTTTGCGGTTGCGGCGATGGGGCGTTTGCCATCGAACGTTCACGCCTCTGGGATGCAGGAGCGAGAGCGACATCATACTGCGAGGCATTCACCAATCCAATGGAAATGGCGGGCCGGGGCAGAAGCAAGACTTTGGGCGCCGTGGTTACACTTGGGGATTTTCCGCCGTCAAATATGAGCTAAATGAAAGTGAAGAACCCTCCGCCGCGGCGGGCGAAGCTGGCGTCTGAGGCACCCTAAGGCTTCTTAGCGCGTTTTCTCTGTGCCACTCGGCCTTTGCAGGACTCAGTGGAGAATAACGCCGTCCCAGATCACTCCCGGCGCAACTGCGGCAAGGAAAATAGGGCCGCGTTCGTTGCGCGCCTTCCCCGCGTGCTCATGAAGCGCCGCGCAAAGGGCGGCGCCGCAGGTCGATGCCCCGAGGTTGCCGCATTGCTTGGCAATCAGTGGAACCTTGCTGATAGGCAATTTCGCGCGCTTGAGAAGAATCTCTGTTACGCGATGATTCGGTTGATGCAGGGCAAACGCGCTGGCGACGCTCCGGCTCATCCCCGACCGGATCTCAAGTTCACCCAGTGCTTTTTCCAGGAGGTCGATGGCCGCCTGAGCCAAAGCCTCTCCGCGGAAATTCAGAGCTATTGATTCGTTCGTGCGCCGATGCAATTCCAAAACGGAGGAATACATCCCCGCGCATCCCCCAACACATGAATGAATTGAATAGGCTGAGGCGTTTGTATCCGCTGCATCCCGGCTTAAGAGAAATGCGCACGCACCATCGCCGAATAGCCCCCCGAATTTCCCCGGCACGTTCCCCGGGATGAGAATGCGGCTGTGGACATCGGCCGAAACAACCAAGACATTCCGCGCGCCGGGGCGCGAAAGGAAGGCGTCAGCAACGGCGAAACACTTCGGAACGCCTGTGCAACCTCCGCCGACATCGAGTGGGCGGCAAGATTGAGGCGCGAGGAGCGACGTGTGAATGCGAGCGGCGAAGGAGGGGAATCCTTGAAAGGTTTCGCTGGTTGCCAAGATCCAGTCGAGTTCCTGCGTTGAGAAGCCCGATTTTTGAAGCGCGTCACTTGCCGCGCTCCTTGCCAGAGATATCTCATCTTCTTCCTGGGTGACGCGACGTAAAGTTTCACTGCCCGCACGCTTTTTCAATGTGCCGGCGGGCAAGCCGAATTCCGCGTCGGCGAGATCGGATGGGACAACAATTCCTCCGAGCGATGTGCCCCAGCCAGCGATCCACGCCGCCGCTCCGGATTCCATTTCTGGCATTGCGCTGATGACGGTTCTTTCAGCATTCATGTGTTCCGCACGAGAGAGCGCCGCACGAGCAATTTCAATCGCGGAGCGAATAGTTCGAGGCGGCGCGGCGCCTTCCTGACCGAACAGGTTAGGCAAGCCGAGCGCCTTTTCGATGCATAGCAGGATTTCAACATGCCCCATCGAATCGAGAAGTCCGCTGGTAATCCAGTTGTCTTCGTCCGCGGGAAGTCCGGAATCCTCTGGGAGAACCAATCTCATGCATTTATGGATTGCTTCTCGAATTTCATCCGGATTTTTGAGATTGGTGGTCATGGCCGATTCATGGGCCGGAAAGGGAGGGGTGGTTACCCGAAGGCCTCTCGCCATTCCGGCCGTGGAAGCGGAAAGAGTGAATCCAGCATCAGCCAGCAATGGCCGTCATGCATTGGTCTGGTCAGTCCAATTCTTGCGAAGCGGATTGGACTCAGCAGGATTTGTTGTTCGATAAATGTGCCGAAGAACACATCCAGCCGTCGGGGAAGGTGTTTCCGATTGGCTTTCTGCGTCGCCAACGAAGCAACAAAATTGTTCCAATCCCGATCAACGACAGGCAAGCTAGGCAGGACCTCTCCCGAAGCCAACGTAAGCGATGCGCGGATGGATTCCGGATATAGGCGAAAAATGAATTGGACAGAATTTATTTCGGATCCACAGATAGACCGTTTTGCCTCACATGGGTTTGCGAAGACGGAATCTCCGCCAGTGCGGCTCGGGTGTAAATGGCATTTGAACAGATCAAAAACAGAAACAGCGACCTCGGCTTGCTTAAGGGATTCGACCAGGCAGGCTTCAGGCACTATTCCAAGCTTTCGATGGCTTGAAGCTGAGCAGTCCTCAAGGTGCGGCCGAGCCGGAGGAATTCGGCAGAGTTTGAAGTCAACCCGGTCGGCGCGATTGTATGGGAATTGGGGCCACCTAAATGTGCGGAGAGGAACAGGGCGGACGGATCGAAAACCTTCATTCTCCTTCATGAGGCCGATCACGCAAAATCCCTCGCGCATCCGGGTGATTTCGCTGATCAGCAGTTCGGTCATTGTTCCCTTTGCGGCCGCGCTTGCGAGTTGGTTTTTCGGCTTCCGGCGTGACCAGGTGCGACACTTTCACGTCATGACCCTGGGCGCGAAGGTGCTCGGCCAGGATGTCCGCTACCAACCTTCTATGACATTTCTCGGGACCCGGTTCAGAACAAAGCAATGCGATCGTCCCCGACAAATCCAATGGTTCCAGGGACCGCGGGACATCGCGGCGACGCATGAGCTCGAGAAAACGTGTCTCATATTCCTGCCAATCCTTTGTCGCGCGGTAGGATTCGCGAATCTCCTTACTGGGTGCAAGCCGCGGCTCGTGAATATATACTATTCCGGCTATAACCTGCAAGAAATATGAAAGGTCGGGGTGCTTTGCAAATGCGGAGAGTTGTCCGCCCCTATTTTCGCGGATATCGATCAGCTTCTTTACGCCTGCTGCCCGGAGGAGGTCAAAAAACTCCTCCGCCGTCTTGCCTGCGAATCCGATGGTCGTGATGTTGAATTCCACGGAGAGCTACCAGGGTTCGAGGACTCGGGGGTCAATTCGGAAGGCACACTTTTCAGCTTGCGCCACGTATGCCTCTTCGAGCGCGGCCTCGCGATCGGACGAAAACAATGAACCACTCGCAACGTCGCCAAAATTCTGCGCATTCAGCAAGCGGTCTTCGGCATCGCGCTGGGATTCGACGATGCCGCCTTTACGGATGTGCGACGGCTCGATGCCCAGCGGGGTGAGTTCCGGGCAGATCATGAGAAACCGGTGGCAGGTGATGGGGTCTTCTTCCGCGCACATCAGCGCAATGTCACTCTGTTCCAATTCCATTTGAACGCGCTCAATGCCCATGTGGAAACCAGCTGACTTTCTTCGCACCCGGTAATCCACAAGCCCGTCGCTTCGGTAAACTTTGGGATCATCCGGCCGGCCTCCGAGCTCTTCACCGAGAAAAAGGTATTGAATGCCCGTAGCAGGCAGAGTCTGCGCCAGCTCAACCCCGTCAAAGTGCGGAAATCGCCCACTTTGCGGCCTGCTCCTGACGTCGATGAGCAAGGAGATTTTTGAGGGACGGAGCAAATCCAAGAAGGCGGAGAACTCCGCCGCTGAGTGTCCCACCGTGAATAGGAGGCCAGACATAACCTGTCAGAACCACCGCGGCATTTACCACGGCGTCAGAAACGATTCTGCACCAAAGAGAGCCCTCCAGCAAGGTTGCGCAAGGCTCAGAGCATGCACGTCGAGTTTCGCGCGTGGCGCTGCGTTGACATTTATTTCAGCGCAACCTAGCATCATGAATCCGTGCGAAGATGCGCGTGTTGCGCATGGCGCGCAGTCTAGGCACACCAACCGGATCGGGAGGAAACATGCCAGTAAAAGTGGGGATCAACGGCTTCGGCCGCATCGGGCGGAACATCGTCAGGGCGGCGCTGGGGGATCCGGCGATCGAGGTCGTCGCCGTCAACGACATCACCGACGCCAGGACGCTGGCCTATTTGCTGAAATACGATTCGATCCTCGGCAACCTTCCGCACAATGTGACGCACACGGAGGATTCCATCTCCGTGGAAGGGCGAGGCTTCAAAGTTTTCAAAGTAAAGGACCCATCGGAATTGGATTGGGCGTCGGTGGGCGCGCAGATTGTCGTGGAGTCCACCGGGCTTTTCACGAAAGGCTCCGACGCGCGAAAACATATTCGCGGGCCGGTGAAGAAAGTAATCATTTCAGCGCCCGCGACGGATCCGGACTTCACGGTCGTGCTCGGCGTAAATGAAAAGCTGTACGACGCGGCGAAGCATCACGTGATCTCGAATGCGTCGTGCACGACGAACTGCCTCGCGCCGGTGACCAAGGTTTTGTTGGATACGTTTGGAATCGTGCACGGCACGATGACGACGATCCATTCCTATACAAACGACCAGAAGCTGCTCGACTTGCCGCACAAGGATTTGCGCCGCGCGCGCGCCGCAGCGCTCTCCATGATTCCGACCTCAACGGGCGCGGCGAAGGCGCTGCATTTGGTATTGCCTGAAATGAAGGGCAAGCTCGACGGCTACGCCATGCGCGTGCCGACGCCGAACGTGAGCGTGGTGGACCTGACGGTCACGACGGTGAAGCCGGCGACGGTTGAGTCGGTGAACGCCGCGATGAAGGCCGCCGCGGAAGGGCCGATGAATGGGATTCTGGGATACAGCACCGAGGAGTTGGTTTCCATAGATTTCCGCGGCAACGCGCTATCGTCAATCGTGGACGCGGAATATACAAAAGTTGTGGCGGGCAACTGCGTGAAAGTTCTGGCGTGGTACGACAATGAGTGGGGCTACTCCTCGCGCGTCCGCGACCTGATCAAATTCATGGCCGCAAAGTTCTAAGACGCAGCTTCCGCTTCGCCGGTTTTGTGAGCAAACTCTCCATCCGCGATCTCGACCTCGCCGGCAAGCGAGTCTTCATCCGCGTAGATTTCAACGTGCCGCTTTCGGATGCCGCGCCGCGGCAGGTGACCGACGACACGCGCATCCGCGAAACACTGCCAACGTTGCGGCTGGCGCGCGAGCGCGGCGCGCGGCTTGTTCTGGCGTCGCACTTGGGACGTCCCAAAGGGAAGCCGGACGCGCAATTCAGTTTGAAACCTGCCGCAGCGAAGCTCGCGGAATTACTTGGAGCGAAAGTGGGATTCGCCGCGGATTGCGTTGGGGCCGAAGCCGAAGCGAAGAGCAATGCGCTTGGGAATGGAGAAGTTCTCATGCTTGAAAACGTCCGCTTCCACAAAGAAGAGGAGGCGAACGATGAGGGGTTTTCGCGGCAGCTTGCCAAATTGTGCGACGGACTTTTTGTATGCGATGCGTTCGGCTCGGCGCACCGCGCGCATGCGTCGGTGGTTGGAATTACACGCTTTGTGAAGCAAGCCGCGGCTGGGCTGTTGATGGAAAAGGAGCTCACCTATCTCGGGAAGGCCATAACGAATCCTGACCGGCCGTTTGTCGCCATTCTTGGGGGGGCCAAAGTATCGGATAAGATTGAAGTCGTCGAAAACCTGATGAAGATCGCCGACGCGATGCTAATCGGCGGCGGCATGGCTTACACATTTTTTAAGGCGCAGGGAATCGGCATCGGGAAATCGCTCATCGAAAACGACAAGCTCGACCTGGCGCGCAAGATTCTGGCGGATGCGAAGCAGCGCGGCTTTCGGTTTGTGCTGCCGATCGACCACGTCGTGGCTTCCGAATTCAAGGCGGACGCGAAGACGCAAATCCTGCCGGTTGAGCAAATACCCGATGGTTGGATGGGCCTCGACATCGGGCCGCAGACCGTCGCGGCATTTCGCACGGAACTCGCCCGCGCGAAAACAATTGTATGGAATGGCCCGATGGGCGTGTTTGAGATGGCCGCGTTCGCGAAGGGAACGCTGGGAGTTGCCGAAGCAGTTGCCGCGGCGACGGACAGCGGCGCGACGAGCATCGTCGGGGGCGGCGATTCGGTTGCGGCCGTGCATTGCGCGGGCGTTGCGGATAAGATCAGCCACATCTCGACGGGCGGCGGCGCTTCGCTGGAGTTTCTGGCGGGCGAGAAGCTTCCGGGCGTCGAAGCGCTGACGAACCGATAATCCGCGCCTGAAATAAGGGGTTTAAAGAATAAGGATGCGTCGCCCCGTGATTGCCGGCAACTGGAAGATGTTCAAGACGCGCGCGGAGACGCGCGCATTCTTCACCGCGCTGAAGCCGGGTGTCGCGGGCGCGACCCACTGCGACATCGTGGTTGCGCCGCCGTTTACGGCTTTGGCTGCAGCCGTAGAAGCGGCAGCCGGATCGAATGTGGCCATTTCCGCGCAAAACATGCATTGGGAAAAGCAGGGCGCGTTTACGGGTGAGGTCTCCGCGCAGATGATTCTTGAGGCCGGCTGCCGTTACGTCATCCTCGGTCATAGCGAGCGGCGGCAATTTTTCGGCGAAACGGATGAAACCGTCGCCAAGAAACTTGGGGCGGCACTGGAAGCCGGACTCGCGCCCATCGTTTGCGTCGGGGAGACGCTCGCCGAGCGTGAAGCGAATCAAATGGAGGCGGTCCTTTCGCGCCAATTCCAGGGCGCCTTCGGCGCGTTGACCGCCGATAGTTTTTCCCGTATTCTGCTTGCGTACGAGCCCGTCTGGGCAATCGGCACCGGGCGCACCGCTACGCCGGAAATGGCGGCCGACGCGCACCGGTTCCTGCGAGGCCAGGCGGCCAGCCGATTCACTCCCGCCAGCGCCGCCGCGTTGAGGATTCTCTACGGCGGAAGCGTCAAGCCGGACAATATCCGGGGATTGATGGCGCAGGTGGAAATTGATGGCGCGCTTGTTGGCGGCGCGAGTCTAGAGGCGAATTCGTTTGCCGCAATTGTGAATTTCTGAAAGCGGGGGAGTTGCAATGCCAAGGCAAGCCAAATGGGTGATTTCATTGCTGTTCGGAGGGCTGCTGCTCCTTCTGGGCTACCGAGTCCCCACGGTGCTCCTCGTTCTCCACGTGGTCGTGTGCTTCCTGCTCGCGGTGGTTGTACTTCTGCAGAGCGGAACATCCGCGGATCTTGCGGGGGCATTTGGCGGCGCGGGAAGTCAGACGGCGTTTGGGCCGCGCGGCGCGGCAACGTTCCTCTCGAAGGCGACGACATGGTGCGCCATCATGTTCATGTTGACGTCGATGTTGCTCGTCGTCCGTCAGGACACCGCGATCACGAGCCGGTCGATCCTTCAGAAATTCAGCAAGCCAGCAACATCGGCTCCGGCGCCTGCACCGCGGCCAGCGCAAACGCCTCCGCCTTCCACGCCACAACCAAACCATTAGGCCGGTTTATTCTTTCCTTGTGGAATCATGCGGCTGCGGCTTGCTCGATTTCGAGGCTCCGGCTAGAATCTTTCTCTTACCACCCGTGCGGAAGTGGCGGAACTGGCAGACGCACCATCTTGAGGGGGTGGCGCCGTAAGGCGTGAGGGTTCGAATCCCTCCTTCCGCACCATAAATCTTTCTTGCTTTTTCACTCGTTGATTCCAGCCCGAGAAAAAATTCTTGCGACATCCAAACGGAATTTCACGCGTTTGACTTGTTTGGCGACTCACAGTGCCGGACTGCAACGTTTGAAAAATAATTTGAGTGAATTTTCTCTGGCTTGCCGCGCTCCGTTGTGTTATTTAAATACGCGTGGAAATCAGAAAGTTGATGTTGTCGCTTTCTCAATCACACATTTCCGCTTACAGATTCTTCCGATTGCTAAGTTATACCGCCAGCTACTTCTAACTGCGTCCATCCTTGCAGCATCGTTCGGTTCCACGGCGCCCTGATGTGAAAGCCCAGCCCAAGGAGGATTCATGAAGGCAGTCGCAGAGAAGCCAATCGCAGAAAAACAGGCGCACAGTTCCATTTCCGATTTCATCAAACACCATTACCGCCATTTCAATGCGGCGGTAGTGGTGGATGCCGCCGAAGCGTACAACGCGCATTTGGCGAGCGGCGGGAAGATGTTTGTCACTCTCGCCGGCGCGATGAGCACGGCGGAGCTCGGCCTCTCGCTCGCCGAGATGATTCGCCAGAACAAAGTGCACGCGATTTGCTGCACGGGTGCGAACCTTGAAGAGGACGTTTACAACCTCGTAGCGCACGATCACTACGTCCGCGTCCCCCATTACCGCCAGCTGACTCCGAAGCAGGAATCGGAGTTGCTGGGCCGCCACTTGAACCGTGTGACCGATACCTGCATTCCCGAAGAAGAGGCGATGCGCCGGATCGAGCGGGTGGTCATGGAAGAGTGGCACGAAGCCGACCGCGCCGGAAAACAGTTCTTCCCGCATGAATTTTTCTTTCGGGTTCTGCGCGCGGGAAAGCTGAAGCAGTACTATCAGATAGATCCGAAAGATAGCTGGATGATTGCCGCGGCCGAAAGGGATTTGCCTATGTTTGTTCCCGGTTGGGAGGATTCCACGCTGGGGAACATGTTTGCCGCGCAGGTGATCAGGGGTAAGGTGAAAAACGTCGCGACGGTTCGCGGCGGAATCGAGTATATGGTCGAACTGGCGCGCTGGTACACCGAAACGGCCACCGAAACGCCGCTTGGCTTTTTCCAGATCGGCGGCGGCATCGCCGGGGACTTTTCCATTTGCGTCGTGCCGATGCTTCACCAGGACTTGCGCCGCGAAAATGTGCCCCTATGGGACTATTTCTGCCAAATCAGCGACTCGACGACGAGCTACGGCTCGTATTCCGGCGCGGTTCCCAATGAGAAGATCACCTGGGGCAAGCTCGGCGAAAACACGCCGCGCTTCATCATTGAGTCTGACGCGACAATTGTGGCGCCACTTATTTTTGCATACGTTCTCGGCTGGTGATCCAGCAGCACTATTAAGGGCAGGCATCCGGCCTGCCCTCGATCTACGCTGACCAGCCTCCCTATTTCACAGCAGGGCCGCTCTTCGCCTCGATAACCTGCATCTAAGACTATTGGGCGATGGACTTTGTCCCACCCGGCAGAGCACAGAAACGACAGTTTGCAATGTTTTTTCTCTGCTATGATGAATGCAACCCTAAACGGCGACGCTCGGGGAGTCGACTTAGCAGGTTTTTTTGCAAGAGTTCCGGCCGGAGGGCGCTATGCGTGTTCTCTTTGTACACCCCAGCCCGCTGATGTATTCAGAGATTTATTTGCGGCTTGAGCCGCTCGGCCTCGAACTCGTTGCCGCCGCGGCGCGCCGCGCAGGTCATGATGTTCGCCTTCTGGACTTGCAAATCTTCGATCACGGAGCCTATTTCGATCTACTTGAGAATTGGAAGCCCGAAGCTGTCGGGTTCTCGCTCAATTATCTCGCGAACATCCCGGAGGTCGTGGACCTCGCGAAGGAGACTCAACGCAAACTGCCGCATTGTTTTCTTTTTGCGGGCGGTCATAGCGCATCCTTCACGGCCAATGAGATTCTGCGGCATGCGGACGGAGCGCTCGCGTGCGTTGTACGCGGCGAAGGAGAAGGAATCATCTCCAGCGTCCTGGACGCTGCGAATGACGCGCGCGGACTCAGGCAATTGCCAGGAGTCGTTACGAATGGTGGCGAGGGCCCGTCGCCGAAACTCATGGAAGGCTTGGATGACTTGCGTCCGGCAAGGGACATGACCTCCAAGCGCAGGAAGTATTTCATTGGCGTATTGGACCCCTGTGCGAGCATCGAATTCACCCGTGGCTGTCCCTGGGATTGCGTTTTCTGCAGCGCATGGACGTTTTACGGCCGCAACTACCGCCGG
>CAWITC010000003.1:0-126132 GCA_963838945.1 uncultured Acidobacteriota bacterium
TCGTGGCAGTAACTGGAGTGTAGGTGTCCAATTGCGTCTGGCTTGTGTATTGAAAAAGATTCCAGCTGCCCCCAGGGAAATTGGTGAACCGCGGCCGACTGAATGGATCGATGGTTCCGCTGGAGGGATCAACGAAATGAAAGTAGGTTGCAAGATTGTTCTGATCCTTGGCCGATGCCAGTTGCCCAGTGCCGAAATAATAACCTAAAGTTGCCGACCCAATCAGTGGGAGAGTTACGCTGGTGGGAAAAGCATTTGTCGGGCTTCCCGGTGTGTACGTGGCTGGGGGGTTCGAGCCATTGTCGTTATAAAAGTTATCGCTATAACTAGCTGAGGTGGTGTTGGTGGCCGGATCGGTCACCGACCGCACCTGACCTGTGGTGTCGTAGGTCATAGACGTAGTAAGGTAGTTAGATGTTCCGCTGATTAGCCTCGCTATTGAAGTTGGATTGCATCGAGAGGTGAAGCTCGTGCCAAAATTGACATCGTCGTGGTGAGTGTATCCCGTCGCAGACTGAAGCCCCGACCCATAGCTGTCGTACGTTATGTTGGTCTGTGCAACAGTTTGGCCAGAGCCATTGGTGACGGTGGCGTTTGACGGATGGTTGTAGCAATAAGTGATAGTGGTCACGCGGTTTGGAGTTGAAGGGAGAGTCCCCGTGTAGTACAGCCACTCGGATATCTTGGTGATGTTTTGATTGTAGGTACTTCCATAGGTGTATTGAACGGTTCGACTTGCCGTCGAGATCATGGCGATTGTCTGACTCAACTCTTGGACGTTTGTCGTACCCGAACTCCATGTTTGAGACACCACCATAAGTTGGGTCGTCGAGCCGGAATAGTAGGTGACGTTTGTTGACCAGGAGCCGATATTTCCGGAAGTGGATCCAAATTGATAGAGGGTGGTGTCGCTGCTTGGCTTTGTTACCGTCACCTGTTGGCAGAAACTCCACCCTGTGGGACACGAAGATGGGTTCAAAGTTTGAGGAGCGTACGTCCACGTTCCTCCCCCCGAGGTTCGTTGATTGACCCACCGGTTGCGATTCGCGAATTCGTCAGTGAATGTAGTATACCCGTAGGTGACCTGTCCACTGGTGGGGAGGGTGATGCCAGTCAGCTCTCCGTACGTCCCACTCGAGCCATGGTCATAGCTGAAGGAGTATTGCGTGGAGTCGGGAAGCTGAATACTCTGAACAACAGTGATGCTGCCCGAGAATTCCGTGATGCCGGACTGCCCGAAGGAGGTAGAAACCGAAATCGATTCGGTCGTCAGCGTGTAACGAGAGTGGTTACCGGTTGGATTCAAGACGTCGTAACAAATCTGGTTGGAATTGCCGTTACAATTCGTCGTCACGGTCACAGGGGTTCGACCGAGCGTGTCGGTGACATTGCCGTTTCCGTCCGTAGAGAAATAGTTGCCATTCGTGTCCGTAACATTGCCGGGATAAACCTTGGACCCGTCGGGCCCGACGATGGACGAAACCTGGTTGTAGTTTGTAACGCTCATCTGGTAACCGGAGGAGTCCAAAGCGTACTCGGTATCCGAACTGATGCCGCCGGTGTCGCAACCGTATGGGTCGTTTTCGGTGAATATGGGAAAGGTACGAACGGTGCCGTAGGGGTCCGTCCACTGGAAGTTTGTATATTGTTCGTACGAATGCGTTGGAAAATCGGGGTCACCACAATTGATTTTTGAGAAATGATCAGTTGTGGAGCCCCCGATTGCAGGGGATATTTGGAGGCGCCAACCTCCCCAGTTTGTAATCGGAACATTGGTTGGCTGCCATGTCAGAGAACTTCCCACCGTGTAGTTTGTCCAGATGCGGCTGTCATAAACCAAAGCAGCGGTAAAGGTGTAGGCGCCTCGTTGCGACCAAGCCCCGAGAGGAACCTCGATGTGAACATTCCCGGTCGAGGCGTCGTAACTTCCGAGCTCGACGGGTATCGTGGTCTTGAAGGGCGTGTTACCAACCTGAGTGAGGTAGCTCTGCGCCATGGCGCAAGGCACTATCGAGACGAAGAGCGCGAGCCCCAACACGAAAATGACGAAATGACAACGGCTGCGCTGCACTATCCAACGCCACGAACAGAAACCTAAATCATGGAAAGTTCCGCTGAAATGGGTTCGACATGGCATGGGGTTTCCTCCTCAGATTTATTCGGCGAGTTAGAGTTGGAATGTGCCGCTGGTTAGACCTGCATTAAAAGTGATGGATTGAAGCTGAACAGTCCAGGTTTCCTGTTCGGCAATCTTCTCGGTGATTGAGAACGGCACCAGCATTCCATTTGACTGGCGATAATCGGAGAAGATGATCTCGTGTTGGAATCCCGTTCTGGGCGCCTCACTTGGGAAAGCAATGTCTTGCGTTTCGACAAGCGCGAAAGTCACCGCGTCGATGATGTAATGTTTGACGCTCACCCTGGAGAATTCCCCGGTCGGGTCCTCCTTGAATGCAAAGTTCTTCTGTATCCGAACATCATAAACTTGCTTTTCCCCGACCAATTGGCTCGAGATCGACAGGGACATAGACGTGTCACTTAGGGCCGCTGCCATTCCAAGGTAGGGAAAGGTGAGACTGCCGAGATTGGTGGCGCCGGAAAATGGGATTGCAGTGGTTCTACCGGAGAAATCCTTGATTGAGCCTTGGCCATTGTTCACAGCCCACGACCGCGTTCCTTCAGGCAGATTTGCATCGAGGCGGAATTGGTCAGTTCCGCGCCCTCGCAGGGTCACGGCTCCGTTGACCTGCTGACCAGCCCAGGAGTAGGTGATATTTCCCGTCGCAGTAAAATCCTTGACTTGCCCGAAAGCGGCGGTGCCGCCGGCCACGCCCAACGCTTGCGCTAACAGGGCGACTGCCTGGGGGTCGCGCACGGGTGGTGAGGGCGGGGATTGCGGCGCGGAGTGGGCGCGGCTCACCAGAATAAAGACGGCCAGGAAAACCAGGAGCAGGAAGGAACGGAATCTACGCGGCACGGGGCACCTCCACAGGTGATGACGTGCTGCTTTTTATACTCCAATACAGGCCGAGTCAATACCCTTATCTGTGAATATCCTGTGGATATAATCTACGCGACGTACCCGCACCACGCCGCCGCGCCGCGTGCGGCACCCGCGCACCTTCTTATCGCGTCATGTGTAACCCACCCGTCCGAAGCACGGGTGAAAGTTTCGCCCTCTTCGGGCTTCACTGTGCTGGAAACGCGTAAAGGGTTCCCTTATCCGGTTACGGAAGGATTGCCCGTGACACGAACAGAATCCGGACCATCCCCTCCTCAGTCGTGAGTGCCATCGCCTGTTTGCGACAGTTTAGAGTGCCATGGCTACAATCAGTGTGATATTGAAATACGCACGAATATTTCCTAATCCGGTCAGGTTCAGGCCGCTCAAGCCTACTTGATTTCGCGCAAGCGGCCGCTGCTCACGTCGTAGACAAATCCCCGCACCGAGACCTCTTTGGGAATCCAGGGATGGGTATGCAGTTTCTGTAGCTGGTGACGCACGTTCTCCTCGATATTCTGAAAGGCAAAGAAGAATGCGGGAGTGATGGCTGCGGTCCCTGTGTGGTTCTGGATCCGCGTGCGTAAGTCCTGCTCGCTAGTGTGCATCAGGCCGCAATCGGTGTGGTTGATGACCATGATTTCCTGGGTGTTGAGGAGATAGTGCGATATTAGCAGTGAGCGCAGACTATCGTCGGTCACAATACCACCCGCGTTGCGGATGATGTGCGCGTCACCGGTGGTCAGCCCCAAGGTGCGGATGGAAAGCCGGGTGTCCATGCAAGTGAGGATGGCAAGCTGGCGTGCCGGGCGCGGAGTAAGGCGGCGCAACTCGTGGGTACGCGAGTAAATTTCGTTGGCTTCCAGAACCTCGTCGATTACGCCCATGGCCAGCCCAGTCTAGCAAAGCCTGAGAAGGTTCGAACTCACTACTTCACGATTGCTGTCGTAATATCGCCATATCACCCACAATGCCTGAATCGGCTGGTTACTGGGCGGTTGGTCGGCCACCCGGAAGTTATCGGAAACTGGGCCAAAACCATTTCCTTTTGAAACTGACCTCACCACAACCACGTTAGTTTGGAGTTTCCAGGTTGACTTGTTGTTCTGAAATCACCCGGGATCTCTCTTCCTTGAAGGAATATAGAAAGTATTTTGATTCTGCAAAGTGAAACCGAAAAAAAGCAAATCTCCCCACAATTTGCAATTTTCTGAAAGCAAAGCAAAGGAACCGCTTTTGGAGGTATCATACACTAGCAGATGATCCCTTTGGGGAGAGTCATTTCGTAGAAACTTCAATTTGTATTGATAATTATGACGAAAGAAGTAGTTCTAGCGATCTTTAACCGTTCCGGCGGGTTTCTTTCCCCCGATGAAGTCCGTGCGAGTCTCCGACCGTCCCCTAATCGGCGCTCCTTCTATTCCTACCTGTTCCGCCTTTCCAGCCAAGGACTTCTCGAACGGAGGTCGATTGGGCGGGGCAGCTTGGCTTACCGACTGACAGAAAGGGGGCGAGTCCGGCTGGAATATTTTCGGCAGCGAGGGACGCGTTCCAGTTAGGTGTCCAGGCCGGATCAAAACCCCGTGGCAGGATTTTGGCACACTTGCCCTATGCTTCTTCCTCTGGCTCCCACCAGCGTCGTTCATCTCGGATCTTGAGTTTCCGTAGGGCTGGCCCGCGTGGGTTATGTTCCATTTGACGAATCATTTCCCGGGAACTGGAGGGCGAAAGGCCCCATCGAGCGCCTGCCATGGATCGCGCGATAAACCCCGCCTGACGACCAGGCCTCGTCAACCATTTAGGGTCCATGCCTGTATCCTTCAACTTCTCTTCATGATTCAACAAATAGTCTCGCTGCTCCTGGAATTCAGGAGTTAGCGTTTGCACGAGTTTAACGACTTGCTCAGCCATCAGTAGATTACTTTCCCCAATGCAATCCAATCCTGCTAACGAAGAGAGCGCTTTTTCAAGCCAGTCGGCGATGTCCGATAAGAAAAACCTGGCTTGAGGCAGGATCTTCTGTCCATTTTCCAATAGCCTCTTCCACTCTTGCGAATCGGGGTCGTAAGGCGGCAGGCCGCAGATTATTTCGTTGCTTTCAGGAAGTTGGTACCAGATCTGCTCGCCTACAAGACGCGGGTTTACGAGTTTCGGGTGCTCCCGCAAGGCCAGGTCACTTATTAGGTGGTCTATGAACGGCAGAAACTTGTCGGAGGCACCGACCAAGGTATACCACCCGCCGCAGGCGTGACACACATAATGGACAAAACCGGCCGCATTTCGATTGGCGACTGGTTCAAACTCATTCTGCATGACTTAGCTCCATCCTCTTGAGACCCCATCTTGGCATTTTCCCTAAGGGTAGAGCAGCTTTTATCAATAAAAGGGAAAACCAGTATGGCAAAGGCACCAAACGAGGACAAGGACTCCCGCAAGAGCGAAATGCAGTTCTCGCTTACACCGCCGGGCAAAGAGAAGGAAGAGGAAACTCCGGCCGAACAGGGGCCCAAGCCGCCAGAGCCCAAGCCTTCACTCCGGACCATCGGCATGACTGATTGCAGCGTATGCCGGGCGGAAGTCAGCGTCGTCCTCACTCGAACGGACCATCCCTTCACGGCATGCGGGAAATGCGGGGCGAGAACCTTTTACAACTCTCATGTAGCCATCGGCATTCTGAAGCGAAACATGCGGGAGCTGGACCATGACTGAAGTCCGCAAGGCGGTAGCCCTCTATGCCAGGGTCAGCACCTTGGAACAAAACTGCGAGGTCCAGCTTGAAGACCTGCGCCGCTATGCCGCCCAGCGCTTCACCCTGTACCACGAATACATCGATGTGGGTGTTAGCGGAGCGCAACGGAATCGTCCACAGCTCGATGCTCTCAAGAAAGACGCCCGGAAGCGACTGTTCGGTGTGGTCCTGGTCTGGAAGTTTGACCGCTTCGCCCGTTCACTGAAACATCTGATTGAGAGCCTCGACGAGTTCAGCGCCCTTGGAATCGATTTCGTGAGCTATACCGAGGGTGTCGATACCACTACGCCCAGCGGCCAACTCCTGTTTCATATCGTCGGCGCGGTTGCGCAATTTGAGCGCGACTTGATTGCAGAAAGAGTTCGCGCTGGGATGGCTCACGCCCGGGCCATGGGAAAACACATCGGACGCCCGCGCGCAGTGATTGATGTCGAAGACGTATCGAGGTTGCGCGGGGAAGGTCGATCCCTACGGGAGATTGCCCGGGCGCTCAATGTACCGGTATCTCGTGTGCGGCGTGCCTTGCTTCGGCTTCCAGCCAAAACGGTCTGAAACATATGGACGACAACCAAGCATTCGAGCGATTGCTGACCACGGAAAGCGGACCGCAGAAATCATGAATAATCCGCCTGGTTCCCTGTGCCCGAACGGTGTGTTAGAGTCCGCGCCAGCGACGCCAGACAAACGAACAGGGAGAAAATCCATGTCTCGTAGGTCTGGACAAAATGGGTATATCGAACGAAAGGGGAATGCGTTTTACGTTCGGTTTTGGGTTGATGTGCCGGGGGAAGAAAACAGGGCACATAAGAGCATTCGGGTCTGCCCTGTCCGTGGCCCCGGGAGGATGACCAAACCTGAGCGGGAACGCCGAGCGAGACAGATCATTGCAGAGAGTGGAGCCGATACCGAGGAACACTTTGAGGCGGTAAAGGCCGTCAATCTGGGTGTGACGTTTCGTGAACAAGCGAAGTGGTTTTTGAATCATGCTAAGACTAGAAAGAGGAATCCGATCAAACCCGCAACTGCCGCATCTTGGTCAAGTTATTTGGCATGGATAAATCCGTTGCTGGGAGATGTCGCCCTGGCATCGGTCAATAATCTCGCGCTAAAGCAACTTGTCTGCAAGATGTCCGAAGCGGGCTTCTCGCCCAAAACGATGCACAACTATCTGCAGGTTGTAAAAATGGTTGTGGCGTCGGCCGTCAATGACCAGGGGGAAGAAATCTACCCGCGAAAGTGGAACCACGAGTTTATTGACCTTCCGCAGGTCAAAAACCAAAGGACACCCATTTTCACAGCTGAAGAGATAACGAGAATTGTCTCCGAAGCTGCCGGGCAGTACCGGGTTCTCTTCTCTCTCTTGGGCGGCACGGGGCTTCGCATTGGGGAAGCGTTGGCACTGGAGGTCCGAGACGTCTCCGATAGGACGATCACAGTGCGGCAAGGGATTTGGAATGGCATCGTGCAAAGCCCGAAGACCTCAAACGGTCTTAGGGAAGTTGACGTGCATTCCTCGCTCGGTCGCATCCTGAAGGAACACATCGGAGTCCGGCAGCCGGGCTTCCTGTTCCAGACGGCCAGCGGAAGGCCACTCTCACAGTCCAACGTTCGGAAGCGCAGCCTCTGCCCGATACTTGAGTCTATGGGCAGAGAAAAATGTGGCTTCCATGCGTTTCGCAGATTCCGGGTAACACATCTGCGAAAGATGCGTGTCCCCGAAGATTTGCTTCGTTTTTGGATTGGGCACGCGGACAAAAGCGTTACTGACGGTTATTCAAAGATCAAAGAAGACAGAATATTTCGCAATGTCTGTGCCGAAGAGACGGGGCTCGGATTTGAGCTTTTCGCTCAAGTTCGAGAACCAAAACCCGAAGTTGTACCCAGTTGTACCCAAACTGAGTTGACTTCAAAGGTTGGATAAAGTGTTTAGATTGAGGAAGAAGAGTGGCGCGCCCGGAGAGATTCGAACTCCCGACCCCTTGGTTCGTAGCCAAGTGCTCTATCCAGCTGAGCTACGGGCGCGCCGCGAGCGCCGTAAAGAGATTTTCAGGGCGCTTGAAGTGAAGGCATTTTAGCATGCAGGCTAACTTCGACAAAGCTGCTACATTGACGGCAAAATTGCGGGCGTATTCTTGGCGCCAGCGAACGCCGCGGCCGCGCGCAGCCTGGAGCAGGCGCGGCAGATCTTCTTGGACCTGCAACATGGAAAGATTAAGCGGTCACTGTTTACGGATAATGCGAATTCACATTTTGAGGTGCAGGCGATCCGTGATTTTGCCTCGAGCATCGGGCCGCTCGGCGAACCGCAGGACTTCATAGCCGGCGTTGAGCAACGGCGCGGCGGGATGATTTTCCGGGGAAACTCCGTGGTATTTGCCAACAAAGTTCTCGAATTCACGATTTACGAGTTGGCGGATGGAAAGATTGAACAGTATCTGGTGTTTGCGGCGAACTAGGCGGCACAGAGACTATTTTGCGGCAGGCGGCGGAGAAAGGCGGCGGCGCGCGCGGAGCGTGACGGCGATGTCGCCGTTGCGCGTGTTGGTGAAGCGCAGGAGCACGCGGCCCTGCGCGTCGAGGGAGATGGCGGCGGGTACATCCACGGAAGTGAGCATCCAGTCCGGCGGAAGCGTGACATAGTCGAGCGGGCGGCCGAGCGTGCGTTTCCAGATGAGCTCACCGTTTTCGAGCGTGTAGCCAACGGGATCGGTGTAGGTCTCCTCGACGCGAATGCGTACGGACTGGCCTTCGGCGATGGGGCGGTCTAGGTCGCCCTGAACGACAATGGAATCGGGGTCGGTTGGATTCGGGTAATAGCCGAGCGCGTTTACATCTTTCCCTTTGACGGTGTAGGTCTTCAGAACTGTTCCGGTATCGAGATCAATCATTTTTGAATCGGGCGCGACTTCGCTGCCTTGGCGGACGAAACTGTGCGCGTATTTCTGGCCGACGCGCGTGATGGTGAAATCATGCGAAATGCGGAATTGGTGCGTGGTTGGGTCGAGCAGCCAGTAAGTGATTTCACGATCCTGCTCGGCGCGATGGAATTGGGCGCGGACGAAGAGGGGCAGAAAGACAAGCGCGGCAAGAATTGCGATGGCTGCAATCTTGGTTTGTGGCGATGCCGCCACCGAGATCCTTCGGGCCGATAAAGGCCCTCGGCCCTCAAGATGACAAAATCGAGTTATGGGAGCGGAGGATAAAATCACGGCAGCCTCCGGGCGGTAATTTTCACAGGAAGCTGGTCGTCGCGGTCGTTGAGAAAACTGAGCCGGATGCGGCCGTCTGAATCTGTGGAGACAATGGCAGGAGAAGCGCTGCCGATTAATTCCCAGCCTTGCGGAAGAATGACCACGTTGCGCTTGATGCCGAGCGGACGGTCGAAAACGAGGAGGCCGTCTTTGACCGAGTAAGAGGGCGCATCGGTGTAAGTTTTGAAGATGCGGATGCGCGTCTCGCCGCCCTTGGGAACGGGAGCCGCGAGGGTAACCTTGAGAAAGAGATCGTCATCGGCGGCGCGAGGAGAGGCCTCGCCGGTGGCCTTGGCGTCTTTGCCGTTAACGGTTTCGAACTTGAGATCCACGCCGGAGGCGCGGTCAATAACGCGTTCTTTCGATGCAGTAGAGCCGGGGCGGATAGGGTTGAAGAAGTAGCGCGCGCCTTCACGCGCGATTGTGACGTCGTATGTGATTGCGAATTGGTGCGTTTCGGGCGGGAGAAGGTCGTAAAGAGTGAATTCGTCGGCCGCAAATGCGGGGAGGCTGAGAAATAAGAGCAAGATGAGTATTGCGCGGCGCATGGGTGTGAGCAGGAAGTCTAGCATATTGTCACCAAGTCAGGGCGCTTTCGCGGCGACGACGCCGATGTTTGCAATCGTACCTCCCTTGGGCATCGAGGGCAGCGCGCAAATATAAAGGACGACGCCCGCTGCGGGCGAATGGATTTTCGAAATCGTGAGGCCAAAGTAGTCGGTGACGTAGCCGATTTCCGTGCCGGCGGCGACGTATTGTCCGCGATGCAAGATTGGATAGAAGATGCCTTCCTGGTCGCTGGTCACCGTTTCGACTTTTTCAATCCACACCGGGCCTTCGACAAATTGCACGTTTCCGCTCAGCATGCGCAGATATCGCATGACGTTCTGGCAGCCGCGGGAAAGACGGTTGACGTCGTCGGTCTCCACGACACCGGCATAACCCGCTTCGGCGGCAATAGCCGGCTTGCCGCGAGTGAGGGCGGTGCTGGTGAGGTAGCGCGAGGCGTTCGGGTCGCGAGGGAAACCTGTTTCAATGATGATGGTGTTCAAACCAAAGGCAAGCGCCATTTCGCGCGATGCCTTGTCCACTGCGTCATTTCCGACGGTCGTCCAATAACTGTAGGGGCGAAGATTTTCATCGAGATCGCCGCCGTGAAGGTCAATCAAGTAGTCGCAGCGCTCGACGATCTGCTTCGTGATGATGTAAGAGGCGCGCTCGGTCTGCGTACCGTCCATCTTGCCGGGATAGAAGCGGTTCATGGACTTGTTGTCCACAGGATTGACGTGCGGGACTCTTTGGAGGAACGAGGCGCTGTTGACGAGCGGGACGAGGATGACGGTGCCGGAAACCTCGGCGGGATCGAGCTGAGTGATGAGACGCTCGACGGCGATGATGGACGCGTATTCAGTGCCGTGCGCGCCGGAAACGATTGCGAGAACGGGCCCGGGGCGCGCGCCGCGAATCACGACGACGGGGATCCGCGTGCCGGTGTCGCTGCCGGCAGGAACGTCGAGATAGCCGGTAGCTTTCTGACCGGGCGCGGCTGTGGCGCTGCCGACAGAAAACGCGCCTTGCTGGGCGCGGACGGCGGGAATCAGAACAGCCGCGGCCAATATCAGGAAAATTCGCGGGATGAATCGCAGAAGACGGGGCATAATCCCTCCTCGAAGTTCGGGCGAACGCTAGCATTCCGGGTTCGCGGGTGTCAACGCGTCAGCGGCGAAAACGGAGGGGCGTTTGTGAAGCATCGCATTAAGGTGCGATTAAGCAACCGTCTGTTCATGTGAAAGGATGTTCCGCACTTCTTGCGGGCGCTTGATGGAGGTTTGAGAGATGGAAAGCAAGAGTTTCGTGAAGCGATTGGGGTCGATGTGGTTTGTGTGGATTCCCGTTGCCGTAGTAGTGATTTTTCTGAGTCTCCCGTCGGGCCGCGAGACGGCTCAGCATTTCCTGGACTCGTTGCGGATGCAGAAAGTACAGGCCGTGAACGTGGATCTTTCGAGTTTTGTCGGCCCTAGCGCCAACCGGTCGCTGCAGCAAATGGTCAGCCAGATGATTTCGGACAAAGTGACGGCGACGCAGAATGAGAGCGATCAGGCCGCGGCAGACGCTGCGGCTGCCGGCCAGATCGCCGGATTTCGCGTAAGACTTTTGAGCAAGCGCAAGGATGCGCCGAAGCTCAATGTGACGGGAGCGCACGCGCTTCAAATGACTGTGGACCGCGGGCGGTTGCAAGCGATTTTCAATGAGGCGGGGCGGCCAGATTTGGTGCTGCCCTCAGATTTAGAAGGCGCGCAGGTGTACGTAAAGATTTCGCGGGCCGTGCATGCGCAGTATGGCAACTGTCCTACGCGCGGCAACGTGGCGGAAGGGGTGACGGGGCCGCCGCCTCCGACGACGGAGTATAGCAATTGCGTTTATTTGACTGAAGGGCCGAGTCCTGTGGTGGATTTCCCGGCGAGCCTGCATATCGAACAACTCGCGGAGATCGGGCTGGAGCTCGCGGGCATGAGTCCGGCCCAGGCACAGGAGTTCCTGAAGACTGTGGACTGGAAAACGACGCTTGGAATGTCCATTCCTAGGTTTATGCGTTCCTACGAGGCAGTGGAGATTAATGGGGCGCGAGGCACGTTGCTCAACACGGTGGGAAGGCGCGGGCCTACCTACACGCTAGTGTGGGCCAACGGCGGAATCGTTTATTCGCTCGTGGGATACGGCAGTTCGGGCGATGCCCTGACGCTGGCGGAGTCGGTGAAGTAGCTTCGGTCGAGCGAATTCGGCGAAATAGACAAGGACACCAGACTGAAACCCTCGGACAATTCCGCAGTCCGCACAGAAAACCTGCGAAAGGTTTATGGAAAAAAAGTGGCAGTGCGTGGACTTTCGCTCGAAGTCGCGCGGGGCACGATCTTCGGTTTTCTGGGGCCGAACGGCGCGGGGAAAAGCACGTCCATCAAAATGCTGTTGGACCTGGTAAGGCCCACGGACGGGCAGGCGTACGTGCTGGGAGCACCTTCGACAGACGTGGAGGTGCGGCGAAAGATTGGTTTCCTGCCGGAGGATTTCCGCTTTTACGAATGGCTGACGCCCGGCGAATTGCTGCATTTCCACGGGCGTTTGTGCGGAGTTCCCGCGGGCCTGTTGCGCGACCGAGTTCCGAAGCTGCTCGAGCTTGTCGGGCTCACGCCGCACCGCGATAAGAGGTTGTCCGAATTCTCGAAAGGGATGCTCCAGAGGGTGGGGCTGGCGCAGGCGCTTATTCACGAGCCGGAATTAATTTTTCTGGATG
Organism: uncultured Acidobacteriota bacterium; assembly: GCA_963838945.1. GTDB lineage: Bacteria > Acidobacteriota > Terriglobia > Acidiferrales > UBA7541 > DASTCZ01. The sequence continues at coordinate 12,294 of CAWITC010000003.1, forward strand.
AGCCGACGTCGGGGCTGGATCCGATGGGGAGGCGGCTGGTGCGGGACGTCATCCGCGCGCAACGCGAACGCGGCGCGACTGTGTTTCTCAATTCACATTTGCTGAGCGAGGTCGAGATTACGTGTGATGAGGTTGCTTTCATCAAGGATGGGGAAGTAATCGCGCGGCGCGACCTGCGCAAATCTCCACAGGGCGAAATCCGCGTGGTGGTCCGAGGAAGGAAATTTTCCGCAGAGTTGACGGCAGGGCTGAAGAAGTGGTCGGTCTCCGCGCACCTCGAAGGTGAGCAGCTCACGCTCACGATCCAATCCGCAGACGTGCTGCCCGACGTGCTGCGGCACCTCGTGGCCGCGGGCGCGGATGTGTACGAGTTCAGGCCGGAGCGGGTCTCGCTCGAGGATTTGTTCGTGCACATGATGGGCGAGGATCGGGGACTGTGATCGGTTTGTGGCTCATGGCGGCCATCACATTTCGCGAAGCCGCGCGAAGGAAAATCCTGTGGACCGCGCTGATCGCGGGCGCAGCGTTCCTGGCGGTATTCGGCGTGGGGCTCCATTTGCAGATGTCGGAATTTCAAACGCGAAACACCGCGCCTTTTTTGCGATACCAGGTGATGAGCAGCATTTTGCTGATTGGGCTTTACACCGTGGATCTATTGGCCGTGGTCATGACGATCCTGACGGCAATTGACACGATCTCGGGAGAGATCGCCTCGGGAACGATCCACGCGATTGCGATGAAGCCGATCGCGCGTTGGCAAATCCTCGTGGGGAAATGGACTGGGTTCGCGGGGATGGTCGCGATCTACGTGGCGATGATGTTCGGCGGAACAATTGCGATGGGGCATTGGCTGGGCGGAGTCACGCCGCAGAACGCAATTCGCGGTGCGGCGCTGGTTTACCTGGAATGCCTGGTCGCGCTGACGGTTACAGTCATGTTCGGCACGTGGTTTTCGACTCTGACGAACGGCGTGCTCGTCCTCGGGCTGCACGGACTTGCTTTCATGGGCGGCTGGCTCGAGCAAATGAGCGGGTTCACGCAAAGTTCGAAGCTGGTGCTGGTGGGAGTCTTTACGAGCCTGATCATGCCAACCGAGGCCGTTTGGCGGCGCGCGGCGTTTGAGATACAACCTCCTTTGGCGGGGTCGCTGCAATTCACTGTTTTTCCGGATGTTTCTGTGCCGAGCACGACGATGATCGGCTATGCAGTGGTTTACATGGCGGTCGCGCTTGCGATTGCCATCTACCATTTCCAGAAACGCGACCTGTAAAGGAGAGCCTTCCTCCGCGGAATTTTCGCGTGCCAATTCTGATAGAATCTGCGGATTCAGCCGGAATGTTTGTTTGCATCCGGCCGTGAAAGAGACGCCACCGGAATGCCTACCGAAGCCACAGCGGCGGCAGCCGAAAAAACGAAACACGACTGGACGCTGAATGAGATCGGCGAGATCTACTCGCTCCCTCTGCCGGAGCTGCTTTTCCGCGCGCAGCAAGTCCATCGGGCGCACCACGCGCCGGACCAGGTGCAGACCTGCCGGCTACTTTCCATCAAGACGGGCGGCTGCCCGGAGGACTGCGCGTACTGTCCGCAGAGCGCACACTACTCGACGGGGCTCGAACGAGAGACGCTGATGAATCCGGGCGTGGTGATCGAAGCGGCGCGGAAGGCGCGCGCGGAAGGCGTGACGCGATTTTGCCTTGGCGCGGCGTGGCGTGAGGCGCCGGAAGGAAAAGAATTCGAGCAGGTGCTCGAGATGGTCGCGGGAATCGCCGCGGAAGGGCTTGAGGTTTGTTGCACACTGGGGATGTTGACCGAAGAACATGCGCGGCGGCTGGGTGAAGCAGGGCTGACGGCGTACAACCACAATCTGGATACCTCGCCTGAATTCTACGGAGAGATCATCACAACGCGTGTTTACGAAGACCGTTTGCGGACGCTCGCGGCCGTGCGCAAGGCAGGAGTGACCGTTTGCTGCGGCGGAATTGTTGGAATGGGGGAATCCGAACGCGACCGGTTGGGGCTGCTCCAGCAGCTCGCGAACCTCACGCCGCATCCGGAAAGCGTGCCGATCAATACGCTCGTGCGCGTGGCCGGGACTCCGCTTGGCGAGCAGCCACCAATCGATCCACTCGTGTTGGTGCGGATGATCGCGACGGCGCGGATTATGATGCCGCGCTCGATGGTGCGGCTGGCGGCCGGGCGACAGCAGATGACGCGCGAGACAGTGGTGCTTTGCTTTGTCGCGGGCGCGAATTCGATTTTCACGGGCGAGAAGCTGCTGACGACTCCGAATCCCGGCAAGGATGAGGACGCGGAGTTGCTGGGCGAACTGGGGCTGCGGCCGATGGAGTCCCATGCCGGATGAGGACGACGGGCGCCCGGGCGGAGACGGACAACGGCGGCCGCATGCGAATCCCTGCGCGAATTTGACGCGCGCGCTCGAAGCGGAACTTGCCGAGCTGACCGCGCGCGGCGAACAGCGTACTCTCGAAATTCCCGCCGGAATCAATCTCTGCTCGAACGATTATCTTGGACTCTCGAGGCATCCCGCGCTTTGCGAGGCGGTTGCAGAGGCAGTCGCACTCGCAGAGCGTATGAGCGCAATGGGATCGCGGTTGCTCGCGGGCCATGCACGCGAGTGGGATGAGCTCGAGAATGAATTTACGGCGTTCGTGGGAACGCAGGCCGCGCTGTTTTTCACGTCTGGATATTTGGGGAATATTGGATTGCTGGGAAGCGTGGCCGGACGTGGCGATGTAATTTTCTCGGATGAATTCAACCACGCGAGTCTGATTGATGGCATCCGGCTGAGCGGCGCGGACAAAGTGATCTATGCACACAGCGATTTGAACGGTTTGGAGACTGCGCTCGCGGCACAGGAGGCGCGGCGCTGCCGGAAGCTGATCGTCACAGAAAGCGTGTTCAGCATGGAAGGCGATATCGCGCCACTCGCGGAGATTGCAGCGCTGGCGCGCGGGCATGGCGCGGCGCTGATAGTGGACGAAGCGCATGCGGTTGGAGTATTCGGCCCCGAGGGACGAGGGTGCGTGGCGCAATCAGGCTTGCAGAATGAAGTATTCGCCACTGTTCACACGTGCGGGAAGGCGTTGGCGAGCGCGGGCGCGTTTGTGTGCGGCAGCGCAACGCTGAAGAATTTTCTCATCAATCGCGCGCGGACGTTTCTTTTCAACACGGCGTTGCCGCCGTATTTTGCTGCGCAGATTCACGCGGCGCTCGGACTGGCGCGCGCGGCGGATGCGGACCGCGCGAGGCTCCTTTCGATGGCGCGGACTCTCCGCGCGCGGTTGCGCGAGGACGGATGTAATGCAGGCGCAAGCGAATCGCAAATTGTGCCGGTGATGTTGGGGGACAACGCCACAGCGAACAAAATAGCCGGGGAGCTTGCACGAAAGGGATTCGCGATTCGCGCGATTCGTCCGCCGACCGTGCGCGAAGGAGCTGCGCGGCTGAGAATTTCGTTGACCTGCCGATTGCGCGATGAAGACCTGGCGCGCCTTTGCGATGCAATGGGCGATGCAATGACGGATTCGCGCGGGCGCCGGGCGGCAGCGGTGGGCACGGCATGAGCCAGCGATATTTCATCACGGGCACGGATACCGGAGTCGGAAAGACTGTGCTTTCGGCGCTGCTGTGCGCGGCGCTCGATGCGTGCTACTGGAAACCGATTCAGACAGGGATGGAAGAAGGAATGGACAGCCGGACGGTCGCTGCTCTTGCGGAAATGCCCGAGGAGCGAATCATTCCCGAAGTTTATCGTTTTCGGCAGCCGGTTTCGCCGCACCTTGCGGCGCGGTGGGCGGGTGAGCGAATCAATTTGAAGAATATTGAAATGCCAGTGGCGGCTCCCGGCGTGGCGTTGATTGTCGAAGGCGCGGGCGGCGTGCTTGTGCCGGTGAACGAGCGTGAATTCATGTTGGACTTGATAAAGCAATTTAAGCTGCCGGTGTTGCTCGCGGCGCGCAGTACGCTTGGGACAATCAATCACACGTTGCTTTCGCTCTCGGCGCTGGCGCGTGCGGGAATCGAAGTGACGGGTGTCGTGTTGAATGGTGAACGGAACGCGCACAATCGCGAGGCGATCGAGGAATATGGACGCGTGCGGGTCGTCGGCGAAATTCCGCGCCTTGAGAAACCTTGCCGCGCGGCATTGCTTGAGACATTCGAAAAGCACTTCGACAAGAAAGCCTTCCTATCCGCGGCGCAGTCTTCGGCGGCCAGGGCTTCAGCGGCGACATGAGCGGGACTTCTCCGGCTTCTGCCAAAAGGGCGCTCGACGCCTTGCATATCTGGCATCCGTTTACGCGCGCGGATGTGGACCCCGCGCCGCTGCGCATTGCGCGCGGCGAGGGCGCATGGCTCATCACCGAGGATGGCCGCCGGATCTTGGACGGAATCTCCTCGTGGTGGGTGAACCTTCACGGCCACGCACATCCGCGCATCGCGGAGGCCGTGGCGGCGCAGGCGAAGAAACTCGAACATGTCTTGCTCGCGGGGTTTGTGCACGAGCCTGCGGAACGGCTGGCGGATGAGTTGCGGCGCGTTGCGCCCGCGCCGCTCGAACACATTTTTTTCTCGGACGATGGCTCGACGGCCGTGGAAGTGGCGCTGAAGATGGCGTTGCAGTTCTGGCGCAACACGGGGCACGCGGAGAAGCGCGAAATTATCGCACTCGAGCACGGCTATCATGGCGATACGGCGGGCGCGATGTCCGTGAGCGATGATTCGCCGTTCACGGACGCGTTTGGGCCGATGCGGTTTCCCGTGCGCCGGGCGCATTCGGCGTATTGCTACCGATGCCCGGTGGGGCTGAAGCGCGAATCGTGTCACATCGAATGCGCGGATTCGCTCGAAAAGATTCTGCGCGAACGCGGCGACAGGATTGCAGCCGTTATCGTCGAGCCGCTGCTGCAGGGTGCGGGCGGAATGATTGTTCATCCAATGGACTTCCTGCGGCGTGTTCGGGCGCTCGCTGCGAAGTACGATGTTTTGTTGATCGCAGACGAGGTGCTTACGGGATTTGGCCGCTGCGGGAGAATGTTTGCTAGTGAATTGGCGGACGTCACGCCCGATTTGATGTGTCTCTCGAAGGGTATTACTGGCGGTTTCCTTCCGATGGGCGCGACGCTCGCCACTTCGCGCATTCATGAGGCTTTCCGCGGACCCGACCCCACACGTGTGTTTTGGCACGGGCATTCCTACACAGGGAATCCGCTTGCGTGCGCCGCAGCGGTGGCAAGCCTCGAAATCTTTCAAACGGAGCCGGTCTTCGAGCGGATCGCCGGAATTGCCGCGGTTCACGAGGAGCGTCTGCCACGGCTGGCAAAGCTTAACGCCGTGGGGGACACGCGGCAAATTGGAAGTGTCGCAGCGATTGAGTTGCGCGCCGATGATGCAGGCTACCTTTCCGAACTGCGCCCGAAGCTCTACCGATACTTCCTTGAACGGGACGTGCTGCTGCGTCCGCTCGGCAATGTGATTTACGTTCTGCCCCCCTATTGCATCGCTCGCGGCGACTTGAACCGCATTTACGATGTAATTGAAGAAGCGATCCAATCCATCGCCTAGACGTGCGGAAACGTAAGCCGTTGCGAAGCTCCGGCCCCGCCACTTCCTGTTAGAATGCCGCGACTCAAATTCAGCGGGAAATTCCGCGAATGAACCGGATTCAAATTCCGCACTGGCTGCAGGTGGTGCTCGCCACCTCAGGCGGCCTCGCGTTATTTCTTGTTGGTTTCGTGGATTCCTCGTTTGTGCCGCTTCCCGTAATAACGGATGTCCTGACGATTAAACTCTGCGCGGATAACCCCTTGCGGATGCCGTACTACGCCCTGATGTCCACAGTGGGTTCGGTGATGGGCTGCATGACCCTGTTTTATATTGCGCGGAAAGGCGAGGAAGCGCTCTTTCACAAGCATGCGGGCAAGCGCGCGGCGCGTGTCCGCCACTGGTTGGAACGCAACGGGTTCATCACAACGCTTGTCGCCGGAGTGATGCCGCCGCCGACGCCCTTTAAAATCGTGGTCATTGGCGCTGGTGCGCTGGAAATGCCGCCGCGGAGTTTTTTCTTTGCGGTGCTGATTGCTAGGTCGATCCGCTTTTTCGGTGAAGGGTATCTGGCGGCGCGATACGGCTCCGAAGCATTCCAATTTATTTCCACGCACAAGGTTTCCATCGGGCTTATCACAGTAGGGGTTGTGACCGGGCTTTATATTCTCGTGAGGCTGCTGGTGCGCGCACCAAAAATTGCCGCGTGAGAGCGATTCGCGCGGTTTCTACTCCGTATTAATGCGACCACGTGACGTCCATCTTTAATTCCGCGTTGATGATCTGAGCCTGCGGATTCAAATCGATCACCGCCGTAATCACCCTGCCGGGCGGGGAATGCACGTCAAACCGGAGGTCTGTAATTTCGACGCGAAAGCCCTGATCGGTGCGCTCAATTTGCGCGCGGGGAAACCGGGCAAAGCTCAGAAAGGTTGATGCAGTGGGCGTAGCGCGCGCGGCATCCAGTGCGGCGGACTCTTCCGGCTTGAAATAGGCGCGGCCGGATTCGGGATCGAATGCGGAACCAAGAACGGGAACGTCCACGCGAATCAGCGCGTTTTCCGTGACTACGACGCCTTGCCATTTGAAGGGGGAGAGGGAATCGGGGAACGCGCCCATTGCCAGCGGGGCCTCGCCGCGATAGAGGCGCGAGTCAAGCATTTGCACTGCGCGCATGTGAAGAATTGCGCGCCCGCCGGTGTAAATCGCCAGCAATGCCAGCGCGGCAATAGCGCCCCGCGCCGCGCTCCGCTTCTTGTGTTTCGCGCCGATCTCATCGGTGATGAGACGAAAGAGAGCCGGCAGAAGAATGCCTGCGAGCAGAAAAATAAGAATCCAGGGGTCGAGCGGGGCAATCAGGTCAAGCGCGAACCAGCGCCCGCTGAACGGCCAGAAAAGTTTTACGCCGTAACTTCCCGCAAGATCGAATGCGATGTGCAGCACCGCGCCTGCCGCGCACACAACGAAAGCTCGTGAGAAGCGAATCGGCGTAGTGGCGTGTTTGCGTCCGGCGATTGTAAAGCCGATGGCAACGACGGCGGCAATCACCGCGGTGCCAACGACCGAATGCGTGGCCGTGCAGCGGCCTTCTAGATATGCGCGCGGCCCGCCCATCGCAGTCAGGAGATCGAGGTCGGCGGCCACGCCGGAGATTAGGAGCATCGCCGTCGCGAGAGGCGCTAGGCGGTTGAGGCCAGCCCGGCTGGCGGCGATGGAAACGAGGGCGTGGGAGAACAGGTCCATGTGCGCCGTCTGATTCTACGACGCTTTAGTGTGACGAGCCCCGGCCATTTCTGGAATAGGCCGGGCAATTCTCCGGTACGACGAGCGTGAGGATATCCGGCACGATTGTGAATTCCGCGGGCAGCGTGTGCCAGGCCTCGCCATCTACCTGCGCATAGACGGTTTCGTTCTCGTGCGGCTCGCAGCGCACGGAATTTGTCTTGAAGAAATGGACATCGCGCAAGCGGCGAAGCATTCCGGCCCACGTGGCGGGCAGGTAGGAAACAAAACGGAGCGCGCTCTGCGTCTGAAAAAGCGCCAGCTCGAATTCGTTGCTGAAAAGGTCCGCGCCCGTGGTGATGGAAAAAGGCCCGCCATAGCGCTTCGTGCGGCCGACGATGATAAGCGTGGCTTCGGTCGTCTTCCCGCCGTCAATGACGCGGAATCGCGGGAAAGAGTAGCGCACGAGCTGCTTAAATCCCTCCATCCAATAAGCGATAATTCCGGTCTTCAATTTCAGCGCCGGGTCGAGCGCATGGACTACCGCGCCATCCGCGCCGGCTCCGGCGACTGAGAGAAAATAGCGGCGCGAGCCCGGATCCGCGAGCGGCGTCATCAGGCCGAGGGCGATCTTCACGGGCGTGCCGCGGATAAGCTGCGCCGCCGCGCGGGGGATGTTCCAGGGAATGCCGAGTTCCTTGGCGAGGATATTGGCGGTCCCGGCAGGCAGCAGTGCCACCGGAACCTGACTCCCCGCAAGTCCGTTGATGGCTTCGTTGAGCGTACCGTCTCCGCCGCAGACGACGACCATTTGCGCGCCATCGTCGGCGGCGCGGCGCGCAAGTGCGCCCGCGGCGCCGGGGCCGTCTGTGGGACGCAAGTCGGCGTCGATGCCCGCTTTTGCCAGGATTTGCTGCGCTTCTTCAAGGTGTTTCGACCGGCGCGGATGGCCGCCCCCCGCGAGGGGGTTGTAGAGAATCGAGGCCGTGCGAATTCCGGTAAGCATTATTTACCCGCGGGCCCAGGGGTTCGAGCAATTCAGGCCACGGCGCATTGTATAATGCCTCGCTGAAGCCGCCGGCTCTTTCGCCGGGGCCAGCATCTCAATGAGCACATCCACCGCCAAACAGCAAACGAAACAGCAAGCGGAAAAGCTGCGCGAGCAGATCCGCAGGCACGAGCACCTCTATTACGTCCTCGACGAGCCGGAAATTTCCGACGCGGAATTCGACCGCTTGATGGAGCGGCTGAAAAAGTTCGAAGAGGGGCACCCCGAGCTGGCCACGCCCGATTCGCCGACGCAGCGCGTGGGTGGCGCCCCGCGCGAGGGCTTCCAGTCCGTGCGCCACACGCGGCCGATGATGAGCCTCGACAACGCATTTTCGTACGAGGCGCTCGGCGAATTCGACCGCCGTGTAAAAGAACTGGCCGGCCGTGAAAAGGTGGACTACGTCGTCGAACACAAGTTCGACGGACTGAGCATCGCGCTCATCTACGAAGGCGGCGTGCTTGTCCGCGGCGTGACGCGCGGCGACGGGACTACGGGGGAAGACGTGACGCCGAACGTGCGGACGATCCGCTCGATTCCGCTGAGAGTGGACGCCGCCACGCTGAAGAAACTTGGTATGAGCCCCGATTTCGAGGTGCGTGGAGAAATCATCATGCCGCGCAAAGCGTTTGAAGAGTTGAACCGCCAGCAGGAAGAGCAGGGTGGAAAGCGGTACGTCAATGCCCGAAATACTGCCGCGGGCGCGGTGCGTGTCCTCGATCCGGCGATTACCGCTTCACGAAAGCTCGATTTCTACGGTTATTTCCTCTTCGCTTCCTGCGCAAAGGGAACCCAGCCACCGTTCCGCCGCCATTCCGAGACACTCGCGGCGCTCACGAAACTCGGATTCAGGGTCTGCGCGGAATGGAAAGTGTGCCCGAAGCTCGATGACGTGCTGAAGTTCTGTGATGCCTGGGACGCGAAGCGCGAAAAACTGCCGTATGAAATTGACGGCATTGTGATCAAAGTGGACGAATTCGCGATGCAGCAGGAACTGGGCTTCACGTCCAAGGCGCCGCGGTGGGCGATTGCCTTCAAATGGCCCGCGCGGCAGGAAACGACGGTCGTCAACGACATTCGCGTGCAGGTGGGTCGCACAGGCGCGCTCACGCCCGTGGCCGTGCTTGAGCCCGTGGTTGTTGGCGGCGTGACGGTGAGCAGCTCGACTCTGCACAACATGGACGAGATCGAAAGGCTGGGCCTGCACATCGGCGACGCTGTTCTCATCGAGCGCGCCGGCGAGGTGATTCCTCACATCGTGCGCGTGGTGAAGTCGGGAAAAAACCGGCGCGAATTTAAGATGCCGGAGAAATGTCCGGAATGCGGCAGTCGAATTCACAAGGCTCCGGATGAGGTCGCCTATCGCTGCGTGAATGCGTCATGTCCGGCAAGACGGAAGGAATCGCTGCTCCATTTCGCAAGCCGCCATGCGATGAATATTGGCGGCCTCGGCGACAAGATCGTGGACCAACTCGTGGACAAAGGAATGGTGAAGGATGTCGCGGACCTTTACAGCCTGAAGCTCGAGCCGCTCGCGGCGCTCGACCGAATGGGCGATAAATCCGCGCAGAATCTTTTGGACGAAATCGCGGCAAGCAAGAACAACGGCCTTGCGCGGTTGATTTACGCGCTGGGCATGCGGTTTGTGGGCGAGCGGACCGGCCAGTTGCTTGCCGGACATTTTGGCGATCTGGATGCCATCGCGCACGCGACCGAGGAGCGACTCACGGAGGTCACCGAAGTCGGCCCGAAGGTCGCGGCGAGTATCGTGGAATTCTTTTCGGAGAAAGCGAATCAGGAGCTCATTAAGAAATTGCGCAAGGCCGGCCTGAGGTTCTCGGAGGAGAGAAAGAAGCTCGCGGAGAACCGTTTGCACGGGCGGTCGTTTGTGTTTACGGGCACGCTGTCGAATCGCTCGCGCGAAGCGGCGAGCGAACTTGCCACACAATACGGCGGCAAATTGCTTGGCTCGGTGAGCAAGAATACGGACTACGTAGTCGTGGGCGCGGACCCCGGGTCGAAATACGACAAGGCAAAATCGCTGGGCGTCGCGATCCTGGACGAAAAGGCATTCGAGAGATTGATTGAAGAAGGCGTGCCAAAAGAATCGGAAGGGAAGAAAGAAAGTTCATCAGGTAAGCCAAAAAAAGGCGCGAAAAACAGCGCTACTAAATTCTTGGCGAAATCGAAAAGGCGGAGGAAATCGCCCGCAACAGCAAGCCTTTTCTCCGATTAGTCCTCAGGCCAATTCCAACATGCGGTCTATCGCGCGCCGCGCCTTGCGCGCAATTTCGGTCGGGACGGTGACTTGCGGGACGAGGTTTTCAAGCGAGGAAATCACGTTGTCGAGCGTAATCGTCTTCATGAACGCGCAAATCGCTTCGGGATTCACCGCATGAAATTCCCGTCCGGGATTTAAGATGCGCAGGCGGTGCAGAATTCCGATTTCCGTTCCCACGGCAAATTCCTTCGCGGGTGATTCTTGCACGTGTCGCAGCATTCCCTCAGTGGAAAGGAACAAGGTCCGGTCTTTCGGCAGCGAGCCGTCGAGCACCTTCACCATGCAGGAGCTGACGCACCCGCATTCCGGATGAATCAGCAGTTCGATATCCGGGTAGTCCTCCATCATTTGCTCGACCTGCTTCGGGTCAATCGATTTGTGGACGTGGCAATAGCCCGGATACGCGATGATGTTGCTGCGTCCCGTCTGGCGTGAGACAACCGCAGCAAGGAATTTGTCGGGAATGAAAAGAATCTGTCTGTCTTTCGGGATTGCATTGACGACTTTCGCCGCGTTTGCGGATGTGCAGCAGTAATCGCTTTCCGCTTTCACGGCGGCGGTCGTGTTGATGTATGAGACGACGACCGCTCCGGGAAATTGCGCCTTCCAAGCGCGAAGCTCATCCGCGGTAATCGTGGCGGCAAGCGAGCACTGCGCGCGCAGGTCGGGCAGCAGGACGGTTTTTTCGGGGCAGAGAATCGCCGCGGTTTCCGCCATGAAATGCACGCCGCAAAAAACAATTATGTCCGCGTCCGTGCGCGCGGCGGTCTGCGAAAGCCCGAGAGAATCGCCGACAAAATCGGCCACGTCCTGCACCTCGTCGCGCTGGTAATTGTGCGCGAGCACGACGGCATTGCGCTCTTCCTTCAGCCGCGCAATGTGCCATTGTTTCTGGCGCACTTCTTCCGGCGTGTCGAGAAGGATCTCGACCGGTGGGAGCGTGTAGCGCTCCTCAAATGGCAACCTTGGGCTCGGTCGCGTCATACTTGCTTTCCGACCTGTGCTTCCAGTTTACACCCCAATTTACTCCCCAGCTTAGACCGAAGATCGAGCGCCTTGCACGAATGCGTCAAAGCGCCGGTAGAGATGGCGTCCGCGCCGCAATCCGCGTAGGCGTCCAGAGTCGCGTCAGAGATTCCGCCGCTCACTTCCACGAGCACGTCGTCCCAAACTCCTTCGCTCTTCAGTGCGGCAATAATGCGCGCAATCTCTTCGGGGGTCCGATTATCCAACATCACAAGGCAAGGATACGATTCCTCGCCGTCGCGTCGCAATTCGCGATACGCGTGTCCGGCGGCTAGCGCGCCTGCCTGCCCGGTGACCTCGACCTCGATAAACGCCGCGCGCTTGCGCGATTCCCAGGCCTTGTGCAGCGCCGCTGGAACCGCGTCCTCCTCATTGGCCGCGAAAAGCCGCAGATGGTTTCCCTTAACAAGAATAGCATCCCCCAACCCCAGGCGGTGCGTCCCCGCTCCGCCGAGGTGCGCGGCGCGCTTGTCCAGTAGACTCCAGGGCGTCTTTCGCGTCGCCACCACGTGCGTCTGCGGCGCTCGCCGGTGAATTCTTTCTTGCAGCCGCCGCGCGGCGGTTGCGATTCCGCTCATGCGCTGGAGCAGGTTGAGGCCCACGCGCTCGAGCGAGAGAAGCAAGCCGGAGTCGCCTTCGACTGACAGGACCGGCTTGCCCGCTTCGAGCCACTGTCCATCGACAGCGCGGGGCGTCGCGAGCGCTCCAAAATTTGTGAAGAACCAGACCGCCTCCTCCAACCCCGCGAGAACGCCCGGCTCGTTCGCAATGATTTGCGCTTCGGATTCGCCCTTGCCTGCGCCGAGCGCCTCAACCGTCAAATCGCAAGGCCAGCCCACGGAAGAGTTAGGCTCTTGATCCGCGCGAAGCAGCTCTTCGGTCAGTATCCTGACCAACCGGGAATAGGCCACACTTTGCAGAGTGAGGGCCTCGCCCCGAAACAGGGCTGATTTGAGGCGTTCCTGGCGGGTCTGGGTCATGCCGTTGCTGGCTACTATATTAGACTAAATCCGGGCCCTGATCGGTGCATGAATTGGCGCATTTAAGGATGGCTACTTCGGTCCCCTTGGCTCATGTCCGAGGGCGAAACTTCGATTCCCACAACCGGACAAGCGCCCCGCGCTGCTCGCGATGTTCAGCCCGCAACTGCCTATCAGCACACGGGTTAGACATTTCGCGGGAAGGGCATTTGCCGTGCACCATGCTCTTCAGGCAATAATATATGGCCACCATGGCAGCCATTTCCGCGCCGGTGAGAATCCTGATAGCTGATGACCAGCCGCACGTCGGCGAGGCCCTGCGGCTCGCCCTGCGCGATGAGGGCTATCTAATCGAGCTTGCCGGCTCGCCCGCGGCGGTCGTGAAGGCCGTGAGCGCGCGGGCGTTTGACCTGGCGCTGCTGGACCTCAACTACGCGCGCGACACCACTTCCGGCCGCGAAGGGCTCGAGCTCATCCAGGAACTCCGCGGGATCGATGGCGACCTGCCCATTGTGGTGATGACGGCCTGGGGCAGCGTGGAAATCGCCGTTGAGGCCATGCAGCGCGGCGCGGGCGATTTTATCCAGAAGCCGTGGGACAACGCCGCGCTGCGGCGCGTCCTTCAAACGCAAATTGAGCGAGGCCGCGCGCAACGCATCGCGCGCAAGCGCCAGCGACGCGACGAGCGCGATATGGCCGATGCTCATGACATTCAGCAAGGCATGTTGCCGCGCGCGTTGCCCGAATTGCCGGGCTTTGAGCTGGCCGCGGCCTATCGCCCGGCGAGCGCGCTCGCAGGCGATTATTACGATGTGTTGCCGCTTGGTGAAGGGCGCGCGCTCGTTTGCATCGGCGATGTCGCGGGGAAGGGATTGTCCGCGGCGCTGGTTATGTCGAATTTGCAGGCCGCGGTAAAGGCCTACGCGGGCGATCAGGTCACGCCCGTCGAGCTTTGCCGCAACGTCAATCGCATCCTCTGCGCGAATTGCGAGCCGGGGCGTTACGTCACATTTTTCTGCGGCGTGCTGGACGCGGTGATGGGGACGTTCACGTACGTGAACGCCGGGCACAACCCGCCGCTCGTCGCGCGGACCAATGGCAGCGTGCTCAAGCTTGCCGATGGTGGGCCGGTGCTCGGCGAATTCCAGGATTGGTCGGCGGCGCAAGGGCAGATCAATCTAGCGCCCGGCGATCGCCTCGCGTTTTACACCGACGGCATCACCGAGGCCACAGACGGCGCTGGAGATGAATACGGTGAAACGCGTCTCGCCGACCAGCTCATGCGCCACCGCGCATCGCCTGCCGGGGAATTGCACGCTCACCTGCTCGCCGAAGCCGTCCGCTTCGCTGAAGGCATCTTCACCGACGACGCCACGCTGCTGGTAATCGCCGCACTTTAGAAGAGTTCACGCCACGTTCTCAGATTGAAACAGCTCATAGATTCCTGCGACACAAATCACAAGAAAGTGTGACTCCTATCACACACCTCCACGCTTTGTAGATATAAAACAGTCCTTGAATTGTAGATATAAAACAGTCCTCGAATGGAGAAGCGTCGGCCAGGGACACACTCGCGCGGAGACTTGTGGACCACTCGATCAACGGCACAGTATCAGGGCTCATGGATGAATCGGGATGATTGAACCCAGTCGGATGTCCTTCTTGTTTGTGTTCGCCCTGTGCGTTCATCCGCAGCACTCACTATTTCGACCCTTAGCCACAGCTTCTGCTCCGCATGATCACAATATCTGTCCTGCCACGAAATACGATGAGCGTCTCTGCGTTTCGATTTGGGAATTCGCAGTGCAAATCGGGCGAAATCATTGGCCTGAAAAGTCTGAAATGGCTTGTCACTCGGGATTTGGCATCTGTGCGCGGCCTCCGGGCCGCTCGCCTGGCTTGACGCGAAGCGATTGGCGGGAAATCCGATGCGGAGGTGAAAGTTGACGGACGAAGCAGCATCAACCGTTCAGGTCAAGGATCGCAGGAAATTTCTCGAAATCTTTCTGGGCTCGGGCATTGTGGCATCTATCATCTCCTTTCTCTATCCAGCTTTTCGTTACATGATTCCTCCCCAAACAGAAGAGTTAGCTTCTGACACCGTGCTCGCCGCACGCATCGGAGAACTAAAGCCAAATTCGGGCAAAATCTTTCGATTTGGGACCCGGCCGGGATTATTGGTGCTCTCCAGCGATGGCAGCTACCACGCCATTTCGGCCGTCTGCACGCATTTGAATTGTACCGTGCAATATCGCCCCGACTTGCGCGATGTCTGGTGCGCTTGTCACAACGGAATGTACTCCGTGGATGGCCGCAACGTCAGTGGGCCGCCTCCAAAACCCCTTGAGGAGTACCAGGTAATGATTAAATCGGACCAGATCTTTGTCCGTCGGGCTTAAATGGAATGAAATGAGCCCACGCGCCCACCTCCGCAAATGGTTCGATGACCGGTTTGGATGGAATGAATTGCTGAAATTCGTTCATCACAAAACGGTCCCTCAACATTCGTATTCCTACTGGTATTTTCTTGGAGGAATGACGCTCTTTCTTTTTGTGATCCAGGTGATGACCGGGATTCTCCTTCTTCTGTATTACCGGCCGAGTCCTGACAACGCCTACGAAAGTGTCCAATACATTATGGCGCATGTGCGCTTCGGGTGGCTGATCCGCTCCATCCATTCCTGGGGCGCAAATCTAATGGTCCTTACCGCGTTTGCCCACATGTTCAGCGTGTTTTTCTTGAAAGCCTACCGGAAACCCAGGGAACTCACATGGCTGAGCGGAATGATTCTTCTTTTCATCGTGCTTGGGTTTGGATTCAGCGGCTACCTCTTGCCGTGGAACACTCTCTCTTTCTTCGCGACAAAAGTCGGTACGGACATCGCCGGACAAGTCCCGTTGGTCGGGCGCTGGATCCTCGTGTTCCTGCGGGGCGGCGAAGACGTGTCGGGAGCGACGCTGACGCGCTTCTTTGGTTTTCACGTCGCCGTGCTGCCGGGGTTGGCGACAACGCTTTTATTGGGCCACCTTCTCCTGGTCCAAAAATTCGGTATCAGTGTGCCCCCGCGCGTGGAAGAGGCATGGCACAAGAACCCCTCGGAACGCCGCGAAATGCAGTTTTTCCCGAACTTTCTCTTGCGCGAATTGATGGCTTGGTATTTGGCGCTCGCCATCCTCGGCGCGCTGGCGGCTTTCAAACCGTGGGGGCTCGGGACAAAAGCCGATCTATTCGCCCCCGCTCCCGCGGGAATTCGTCCCGAATGGTATTTCATGTTCATGTTCCAGACGTTGAAGCTTATCCCTGGAAAGATCGGCCCGGTCAACGGCGAGCTGCTCGGGCTCCTGGTTTTTGCACTCGCGGGCCTTTGTTGGACGCTTCTGCCATTTCTCGATCACGGGCGCGCCGGGCGTGGACGCAGATGGGTGACGGGAGCGGGTTTGTTTGTTTTCGGATACATCGTGGGCATGACGCTTTATGGGTACGCTGCCAAATGAGATTCGTCATTCGAGCGTGTTGAGGAGACTTTCCCCTTGCTGACGCGGAACTTGAATGCCGGCACAACGAGACTCGAGTTCAAAGGCATGCTATTCGCTTGCTTTGTTCTCATGCTCCTCTTGGCATCCGGCGCGGCCGCCCAAACAAAAAACTCTTGCCTCGATTGTCACTCTCAGTTTGAGGCGCCCCTGGGGGTCAATTCGCAGGACTACCACGCCAGCGTTCATGCGCAAAAGGGAATCACCTGCACGAGTTGCCATGGAGGGGATGCGTCCAGTGATGACATGACCGTGTCCATGGGCAAGAAGGAGGGCTTCCGCGGGCATGTCGAGAGAACCCAAATTCCCTCGCTGTGTGGAAAGTGCCATTCCGATGCCGCGTATATGCGTGGATTTGACCCCTCCTTGCGGACCGACCAACTCAGTCAATACGTGACCAGCATTCACGGGAAATTGATCGGAAAGGGCGACTCGCACGCCGCCGTGTGCACGGATTGCCACGGTGTTCACAACATTGTGTCGCCAAAGGATCCACGGTCGACTGTTTACCCGACGAATGTCGCCCAGACGTGTTCACAGTGTCATGCCGACGCCGAACACATGAAGCCCTACAAGATCCCTGTCAACCAGTTTGCGGAATACCAGCACAGTGTTCATCACCAGGCGCTGGCCAACGGCGATTTGAGTGCCCCGACTTGTTCGACATGTCACGGGAGTCATGGAGCGGCCCCGCCAGGATTGGATTCGGTTCAGCATGTGTGCTCGACCTGCCATCTGTTCCAGTCCCAATTATTTGACTCCGGCCCGCACAAAGCTGCCTTTGCCGCAATGAGCCTTCCGGGTTGCATCACCTGCCATTCCAATCACAGCATCGTTCCCCCAACCGACGCACTGATTGGGACGGACCAGGGAGCCGTGTGCGTGAAGTGCCATTCCGTGGGCGATCCCGGCTTTACAGCTTCCGCGACGATGCACAAAGAACTTTTAGAATTGGACGCTTCAATCGCAAAATCCACTTCGATTCTGGGGCGGGCCGAGGACGCCGGCATTGAAGTCGGCGAAGCCAAACTCGGACTTGACGAGGCCCGCGATGATTTAACCAAGGCGCGCGTCGCCATTCACAGCGTGCGGCAGCCGGCGATGGATCAGAACATCCAGGCCGGATTGAAAGTCACAGAGAAAACCTACCACGCGGGAGTCGGCGCGATGGCGGAAGTCCAATATCGGCGAAAGGGACTCATTGTGTCACTGGTCGCGATCGGCTTCGTACTTGTCGCACTTGCGCTGTTGATTCGAGAACTGGAAGGAAAACGCTCATCCGATAAGGGGACAACAGAATGACGCAAACTGCAATCATTTGTGGGGCCTTAGCGACGCTCTCGCCGGCTTGGGTCGGAAATAACCTGGGGACGCGATTCGGGTTCTTTCCCTTTTAAGACGCCGATTGAGCGTCTCTTCGTCCGCTCTGAAACGGAGGAGCGGGTGGCGAAAGTAACGGATGAAACCGGCTCCGTTCTGGCTGAACTCGCCAGGCGGATTGCCAATTTGGAGCAGCGCGTCTTAGCGCTGGAGAATACCGCGCCCGCAAACCCCTCGGTTTCAGTCCCCACCGCGCAAGAATCAGGAGCTCCGCCGGTAAGTTTGCCGATAGGGACGATTTCCATCTTGGGCCGCGCGGTCCTCGGCATTGCTGTCGCATACTTGTTCCGGGCTGCTGCAGAATCCGTCATTCTGCCCAGACCTCTTCTGGTGATTGCCGCCATCCTTTATGCCGCGCTCTGGCTCCTTTTGAGCGTGCGGCTCCGGCCGTCTGAGGGATTTGCAAGGGGCGTGTACGCCCTCACCGCCGTTCTCATTCTTTCGCCGCTGCTTTGGGAGGCAACCGTACGATTCCGCATCCTTTCACCCATTTCAGCGGCATGTGCGCTGGCGCTTTTTACAATTTTTGGATTGGTCTTGTCACTGCGTTTCGAACTTCGTGCTACTCCTCTGATTGTTGTGCTTTTTGCGGTGCCGACGGCCGTGATCTTGGTGATCGACACCGGCGCGGTCACTCCATTCGTTTATTCTCTATTGGCCATCGCATTCGCAGTGGAGGTCGCCGCCTGCCGCGGCAACTGGCCTTATCTCCGGCCGATTGTTGCCGCGGCCGCCGATTTCATCATTTGGCTTATGACGTATCTGCTTGCCAGGCCGGAAGGACCTCCGTCCGGCTACTCTCCCGCTAACGAGTCAACACTTGTAATGCTGCCGGTGGTGCTTTTTGTGGTCTATGCCGCCTCGACGGTCTATCGGACAATCGTTCGCCGCCTTCCCATAACAATTTTTGAGACAGCCCAGCTTCCGGTTGCATGCATCTTGGCAATCACCGGCGTGGCGGCCGCGACAGTTGGCGCTGCCTTTTCCGCGCTCGGCGCTTCCGCCTTGGTCCTCGCCGCGGCGTGTTACTTGGCGGCCTTCACTCGCTCACACCAAGAGGGGCAGAGACGCAACTTTTCCGTCTTCTCTGCCTACGCAGCTGCATTGTTGGTGATCGGAATCTGGCTGCTGTTTTCACAAAAGATGCAGACAGTCTCCTTCTGCCTCGCTGCGGTAGTCGCAATCATCTTCGGCGCGGCGAGAAAAATTACAGTCTTGCGGGTTCAGGCGTTGGTTTACATGTTTTGTGCGTTCCTCGCTGGCGGATTTTTTCCGTTTACAATGCACGCTTTTGTCGGCGCCAATCCCGGCGCGATCACCTGGACAATTTGGGCTGTGACGCTCACGGCGCTAACTTGCTATCTGATGTCCTGGAAGCTGGATCGAGCGGGATGGAAGGATCACCTGCTTGCATTCTTCCCGATGTTTTCGGCGGCGGCCGCGCTGGCCGGTTCAGCCGTCATTTTATCGATTGGCTTTGTTGCAAGATGGTTCGCGCCGGAGGCGCACTCCTGGGCCATCATTCGCACTACAACCATTTGCGCATCTGCGCTTGCCTTTGGCTTGCTTGCTTCCCGCTTCAAACGCGTCGAGCTTGTCTGGGCCGCTTACGCCGCGATGGCGTTCGAAGCCGTGAAGTTAATCCTCGAGGACCTGCGGCTGGAACGAAAGGAATGGCTGGCGCTTTCCCTGTTCTTCTACGGACTGATCCTCATTCTCCTGCCCCGATTATTGCGCGGCGTCCCCAAGCGCACCTGACTCGGCGAACCGGACCGTTCCGTTCCGCTCTGGCCGCCCGCGCCGGCTTTCCCTCTGGCGACTAACTAACCCCTCCCCGTTTCCAATCGCGCAGAATCTCGCGCGCGGCGTTGTAGCCCGGCGCGCCCATCACGCCGCCGCCGGGCACCCCCTTATGCCCCTTTACAACCAATTTCACGATTCCCGGCGTCCACCTTGTGAGCGGTATTGCGCGGGGTTATCATTTGACATATGGGTTGTTGCACGATTCGCGGCCTATCCTTCTTCGCAGGCCTATTCGCGGCGCTTTGCGCCCTCCCTCTGCGAGCCCAGTCACCTCCTTGCAGTGAGAAGAAATTCCCGTATCCCACCCTTGCGCAGGAACTTCATTCTGAGAAAGTAGGGGAGTCCGTTCCCAATGTAGGGAAGCCCGTTTCCAGCGTAGTTGTAAGCGACCTGCGAATCGAGGGCGATGTTCACAACCGCAAATTTGTGCGGAACAGAATCCTCGGCAAATTGAAAAAGCGCGAGTTTGTAAGCGAACCCGGATGGGTGGATGCAATATCGGAAGTCGACATCCGAGGTGATTTCCAGGACCGGGGATATTTTGAGGTTGAGGTTGGAGATGTCGAAGTGAAGCAGATCGAAGTGAAGGATCAAAAGCAGCGCTTTCTGTTGATCGCCCATGTGAAAGAGGGCCAGCAATTTTTGATGGGGGATTTGACTATCCAGAGTGCGGACCCGGGTGGCACTTTGACGATTTCAAGAGAAAAACTCTACGACCAGATTCCACTCCGTACTGGGGATGTGCTCAATGCCGATAAGCTTCGCCTTGGCGTCGAACGCTTGACGAAGCTCTATGGCTCACTTGGATATATTGATTTCACTGCGGAGCCAGATTTTGATATCGATCACCTGAATCACCGCATTTCGGTAATTCTTAAGTTATCGGTGCAACGCCAATACCGCGTGGAAAGTATTGAAGTATTTGGCCTCGACCCAACGATGGAGGAAGCGCTAAGAGCAAAGATAAGAGTGCACGAAATATTTGATTACAAGGCGATCGATGATTTCTTCATGGAAAACAAGAAATCACTTCCGCACAACGCTGAGCCCGCAAACTCAATGCATGTCTCACGAAACATTGCCAAGGCAACTGTGAACCTGCGATTTGACTTTATTGACTGTCCGCTGCCAATTGATTAGCGGTGTTCAATTCAGGTGCATTTAGTGCCATGCAGGGTTAACTGCCGCCTCCCCGCTTCCAATCCCTCAAAATCTCTCTCGCGGCGTTGTATCCCGGCGCGCCCATCACGCCGCCGCCGGGATGCGTCCCCGAGCCGCATAAATAAAGCCCGCGCACGGGAGTGCGATAGCGCGCCCAGCCCGGCACCGGCCGCAGGAAATAAAGCTGCCCCAGGCTCATCTCACCGTGAAAAATGTTGCCGCCCGTAAGTCCGTAAATCTCTTCGAGATCAAGCGGCGAAAGCACCTGACGGTGCCGCACGAGGCTCTTGAATCCCGGCGCGTATTCTTCGATCAAATCCATTACGCGGTCAGCATAGGCTTCCTTCACGTCGTGCCAGTTCGCGTCGCGCAACTTGCAGGGCGTGTATTGCAGAAATATTCCCATAATGTGCTTGCCCGGCGGAGCGATCGAATCGTCGTACGTCGTCGGGATCGTCATCTCGATCAGCGGACGTGTCGAGGGCTTGCCGTACTTCGAGTCGTCCCAAGCGTGCTCGACATAATCAATGTCCGGGCAGATGTGCATCGTCGTCTTGTGATGCGGCTGCAGGTTGCCGCCGGGAATCGCGCGGAAATTCGGAAGGCCGTCGAGCGCAAGATTGATTTTCATTGAGCAGCCTTGCATCGCGATGCCGCGCACCGCGCTCGCGAATTCCGCGGGCAAGTGCGCTTCGCCGACGAGCCCGAGAAAAGTTCGCTTCGGGTCGGCGCACGAAACCACCGTGCGCGCATGGACCTCTTCTCCATTTACAAGCACCGCGCCGATTGCGCGCGGCCCTGCCGCGCTTTCATTCATTAAGACGTGGCTCACGCTCGCGCCGGTGGTGATTTCGGCGCCTGCCGCGCGCGCCGCGCCCGCAATCGCTTCTGAGATCGCGCCCATTCCGCCGCGAACAAATCCCCAAAGACCGCGGTGGCCATCCACGCCGCCCATCACGTGATGCAGCAGCACGTAGGCTGTGCCCGGCGAACGCGGCCCGCCGTTTGTCCCGATCACCCCGTCGGTCGCGAGCGTGACCTGGATCGCTTCGGATTCAAACCACGGCTCGAGAAATTCCGCGACGCTTTGCGTGAAGATGCGTGCCTGGCCCACGCGCTCGTCCTCGGGCATCCGCATCAAATCCAATCCGAGCCGGCCCAGTTCCGTGAGGTCGCGCAAGCCCACGCCCGTCACGTTTGGCGGCGTCCGGAACAACATGCGCTCCGCGAATTGCGCGAGCCGCTCGACGTACTCTTCGTACCGCGGGTAGGCCTCCGCATCTTTGCGCGAAAACTTTGCGATCTCTTCGCATGTGCGCTTCTGGTCTTGCCACATCGTCAGGTGGCGGCCATCGGGGAAGGGAGTGAAAAACGAAGGATCCTTCGCGTACACGCGATACCCGTAGCGCGGCAGCTCCAGCTCGCGGATGATGCGCTCCTGCATCAGCGAGCAGAGGTACGACGCGGTGGAAACTTTGTAGCCGGGCCAGAGCTCTTCCGTCACGCACGCGCCGCCGAGCATTTCGCGCCGCTCGAGTACGCGCACACTCAGCCCGCCGCGCGCAAGATACGCCGCCGCGACGAGCCCGTTGTGCCCCCCGCCGATAATCACCGCGTCCCACACCCGCTGCTGCCTCACGCTTCTAGCTCCCCCTTGAAGGATCCCTCACGCCTTTTGTCCTGAAAGGTTTTCCCTCGATTGCTCCGTTGCCATAGCCCCCGTCTATTTCGTCCGCGCGAGACTAACGAATTCAAGCGGCCTCCGCAACTTAACATTGAAAGTTTTACTTGATGCCAATTCGAATTGGCACCAGCTAAGTGATTGTGACCGCTTGACTTAAAAATGTTTCACGTGAAACATTTTGTGCGTGAGTAGAAAACACGTTGAAATCGGTACGGAACCGAGAGGAATTGATCGATTTGTTTCACGGGAAACAATTCTGTAATTGGCGCAAATCGCAGCCGGATGGTGATTTCTATGTGCAAAATGTTTCACGGGAAACAATTCGATCACGGATGCGGCCCATGCGACCGCTTCCTTCGCAACGAATAAGCAAATAAAAAGGGCGGAGCCCTCCCTTACGGCCCCGCCCTACAGCGTGTCTATTTGCGATCGAGGTTGGCTTAACTTAACAAATTCTACGGCTTCGATGCGCTCGTGATGAACGCCGCAACATTGGCCTTCAGTTTCGCCAAGTCCTCGTCCCGGACGTACATCATGTGTCCCGCTTCGTAATATTTCTGGTGGATGTTTTTGAGCAAATTCTCGGGCAGGCCGAGATGTTCCATCGTGTATTCGGACTCGAAGAACGGCGTCGCCAGATCGTAGAGTCCGTTTTCCACCTCGACCTGCAAATGTGGATTTGCGACCAACACTCTCTCGAGATCCTGCTCTGTGTTTGGAGTGCCCGGAAAGCCGAAACCGCCGCTGCCCTGATGCGTCCAAGTCCACGCGCCGCCCGCCTGAAAGCTGAGCGGCTCGTAACGCTTGCCCTCCCCAAACTTCAATTCGTTGCGGACATAAGAATTAAACGCTGCCACGAAGGCCGGGCTCACCGCATCGGACTGCGGATCGCTGAATCCGAATTCGCTGAGCGGGTCTGGATTCGTCCCCGAGAATCGCGAGTCGAGCCGGCCGGTGACCAGTCCCCGGCTGCGCTGCAATTCCGCCGTAAACTGCGGCAGGGCGACGCGCAAGTCCGCCTTCAACAAATAGTCCTCGCTCAGGCCGGTGAAGTGCGAGAGCTTCTTCGCGATATCCGCGCGCTCCGCCTGCGAAAGCCGCGAACCTTTCATCAGCGCCGTGGCATACTCGCCTCCGGCGAATGTGCGCGCCTCGGCAAGGAATGGGGTCAGGTCCGCGGGGCGATCCTTCAGCATCTTGTGATACCACGCCGTCGAGGCATAGCTCGGCAGATAGAGGATGTAGGAAAGATCATCGCCGGGCAAAAAAGAAATCGTGCCCAGATCGAGCACGCTGGATATCAACACGATGCCGTTGAGGGCCATCGTTTCATCGTCCTGAAGGTAGTTCGCGAGCGCCGCGGAGCGAAACGTCCCGTAGCTTTCGCCGATGAGAAACTTCGGCGAATTCCAGCGGTCGTTTCGTGTCACGTAGGTGCTCACAAACTGGCCGAGGGAACGCATGTCTGGATCCACGCCCCAGAAATCCTTGTTTTGCGCCTTGCCCACGGCGTGGCTGAAGCCGGTCCCAACGGGATCAATGAAAACCATGTCCGTAACATCAAGCAATGTGTTTGCATTGTCCGAGAATTGATAGGGCGGGGGCGGGGTGTAATCGCCGTCTTTCGTCATGACGCGCTTCGGGCCAAACGCGCCCATGTGCAGCCAGATGGAAGCGGAGCCGGGCCCGCCATTGTAAAGGAACGCGAGGGGGCGCTGGTTCATCTCTTTGACGTCGCTCTTCGTGTACGCGGTGAAGAAAATCAGCGCGGTGGGATCGCCGGCATCGTTCTTAATCAGGATGCTTCCGACTGTCGCTTTGTAGGCGATGGTCTGGCCCCCGATCTTAATGGTGTGATCGGTAACCGAGGACTCTTCCTTCGGAGCGGGCGCCTCGGCTGCGGGCGCTGCTGCGCCGCCCGCTGGCGGAGCGGCTGGCGGCTGCTGTGCGTTTAAACGGAATGCAAATGCGAATGCCAGCAAACAAACTACACCGGATACTTTCCAGAACTTTTTCATTCGTCCACCCCTGTCGTGAGATAGCGATCTGATTCAGTGCCTGAGGGACCCCCATCGCGCGTACGAAGCGGTACCTGACCGCCGCCTGTGCGCCCCCGTACTCTATCTTGACGCACCATAATCCAAAAAGTTTCGCTCAGTAGCGAGAGAAGAAGGCCGTTTCGACTCATCTCCGCGCGCATGCTCACATCATGATCGGCTTGTCATTCAACCGCTTGACGTACCAGCACGGGCTCAATCCAGCGTGAGGAAACAATGAATGGACGCAAGGCCGGTCTTCCGGAGGTGCGGCCATGATGTCGTACCGGCCGTCCTTGCGCAGGACCGCGAAGACGCGCGTGAGGTGCACAGTATCGAACGGGTCGCCGGGCTTTGGTTTGATCATGCGAATGTGCAGCCAGACGTAGTCACACACGAACGCAGCTGCTACCAGTATTATTGCAAGAACAATCAGCCGTTTTATTCTGCGGATTAAGCGCTGGAAGGAAATCAAGAATTCTCTCGCAGGGAATCTGGGGTGGGCGATGGGATTCGAACCCACGACCCTCGGAGCCACAGTCCGATGTTCTACCGCTGAACTACGCCCACCGCAGAGGAAAATTCTAACACGCAGGAATGAGATTCACCACAAAGACCAAAAAGTGTCCATAGAATGCACACGAAAGCCGCATGGGGATGAGAACAAACCGAAAAAAAACTTATCCGCGCTTGCGGAAGGGTGTGATTTTCGTCTTCGCGACCGGCCGGGAGCTAGTGGGAGTTCCCGCCTTTTGGGGCATCTTGGAATGCGCATAATTCGCCCAACGGCCATTGGGTTCATAGCGCAAATACTCGCCGAGATGTTCGCGCATCTTGTCCTTTTCGCCCGCCGCCTCGTGGAGCATCGCCAGATTGAGATGCGCGTCCGCAAGCGACGGCGCCAGCTTCACGGCGCGCTCGAGTTGCTCGATCGCCGCGCGGTGATTGCCCATTTTTTCAAATGCGCATCCGAGATTGAAGTGCGCGAGCGCGTTCTGCGGCTCGAGTTCAAGCGCCGCCTCGAAGCAGCGCCGCGATTCCGAGGCTTCGCCCAGATGAAAGATCGTGGTGCCGAGATTTAGATGCGCTTCCGCCCAGTCGGGCGCAAGCTCAACCGCGTGGCGATAGGCGTCCGCGGCGCGATTCATCGTCGATGAGTGCCTGTCGCACGAAAGCCCAATCTCAAACCACTCTTCCGCCGTGTGCGAAGGCAGCGCACGGACCTTCGTGGCCAGCGGCTCGACGTCGAATTCCAATACGAACTGCCCGGTCAGCGGCTCAATGGACGGAGCGCCCGGCCACGGCTGGCTGACGACGACCTTTCTGCCGTTTGTGCTGATGCGAAGACGCGAAATGGGAGCGTTCGCCTCGCCAAGCTGCTCGCGAAGCGCCTCAAGAGCCCTGCGAAGGCGCCGCGCTGGCAGGCCGCGGAACGTCAGACGCTTCATCGTCTCCAGCGCGACGAGGTCCGCGAAGTTGTAGAAGCGTTCGCCCCAGCTCAGCTCCGGCGAGATCAGCCGCAGCCGCGCCCAATAATCGAGCTGGCGGCGAGTGACGCCGAGAATGCGCACAACTTCGTCGCGTGAGAATCGTCTCTGCACTCTGGAAACTCTCCGGCGGGCGCCGGGTGGTTGACCGCATACCCAAAATGTGTTCGCGGCGAGCATGCCCAACAATTGCCGCGCTGTTTTATCCCGGAGGCGACATTATTCACATTGCGAGCGGAATGGGAAGCGAAAAATCCACAGGCAAGGCCTTGCGGCGCTGGAACGTCGGATTGCACCCGTGCGCCGCGTGTGTGAACTTGGGATGTAATGTAAAGTGCGGTCATTCGATGCCACTCCATGAAATTGAACGGCGGTCGCTCGAGCGCCAGGTCACGCTGGCGCGTCCGTCGCTGATCGTTTTGGCGCTCATCAGCCTGCTGTTGGCGTCGCGTGCCGCGGGCGCAGTCCTATTCTTGTGCGGATACCTGATCGCAAGCCTGGTTTTTGCGTTCGTGCACACGCCCGAATGGGCGAACAAATGGCATTTCGCACTCGTTGCGGACATTCTCGCAATCGCTGCCTTCCTTTTTCTTACCCCATCGGTCGTTCCCGTGTGGTTTCTGTTGCTGCTTGTCGCGTATGAAGCCGGCGCGGGCTGGGGCGCCCGCCGCGCCTGCTGGATCGTGCTTGCCGTGGCGGCCGGAATCCTTGTGTGGAGTCTGTTGCGCGATCGTCCGATGTGGGATGACGCCTTTCGCGCGACAGAAATCGTCAGCGGGACGATGATCGCCGGATTCGGCATGGCTTATCTTGGCGACCGCAACCGCCAGCACGCCGCGGAGCATAAATTCATTGCGGGTCTGACGGCGATGCTTTCGGTCGAGCGGGGCCTGGCGGAATCGCTGCGCTCGGTGATGGCGGAACTTACCGCTTCGTTTGGCTGCGAGCGCGCGTTTCTCGTTCACCGCGACACCGAACTCGAAAGAATCTTTCTCTGGAAGTTCGATGGAGAAAACCCGAAGCATCTCATCCCCGAGAATTTGCCCTTAATAGCGAGTGACGGCTTTTTCTTTGACGTGCCTGACGTCAACGTGGCGTTGAATGATCTGGAAGGCAAGCCGGATGGTTTCGCCTGGAACCGCGTGACCGGCATTCCACTTGCGGAAGTCCCGCGAATCCCCGCATCCACGCGCGAAATCCTCGAATTGCGTTTCGTAATCGCCGTCACCATGGAAATCGTGGGCCAGCCAAACACGCGCGTCATGCTGGCAAACCGCCGGCGCCGGTTCACGCCGCGTGATTTGAGGCGTCTCGAACGCATCGTGCGCCATCTCGGCGCGCCTCTCGAGAATCTTTTTCTGTTGCGCCACATGCGCGCCCGCGCCATCGAAGCGGAGCGCAGCCGCATCTCCCGCGATCTCCACGACGGCATTCTGCAGACCCTGCTGAGCGTTGAGATCCAGCTCGATGTTTTGCGCCGCAAACTTCCGCAATTGCCCGACCAGGTCTCCTCGGGCCTCGCCGGCTTGCAGCAGACCGTCCGCAACGAATCCTCCGAGCTTCGCCGCATGGTCACCGACCTCCGTCCGCAGCGCGTCCAGAGCGCGGACATGCTCGACCTGATGACAGGTTTTGCCGAGCGCTTTCGCAACGAATCCTCCATCCAGGTTGAGTTAATCCTCGATTCCCCGGAATTGCAGGCGCCCGACCGCGTCTGCCGCGAAATCTTCCAGATATACAGGGAAGCACTCAACAACATAAAAAAACATGCCCGCGCGAGCCACGTCGTGGTAAAACTTACTCAGTCGGACAGCCGTATTACTTTGGTGGTGGACGACGACGGAGAAGGTTTCAGCTTCGCGGGCCGGTTTTCCGGCGACGAGCTTGACCGCTTGAGACTGGGCCCGATTTCCATCAAAGAGCATGCTCGAAGCGTCGGGGGCGTTTTGACGGTCGAGTCAAGTCCCGGGCACGGGGCGCGTCTGACTGTGGAAGTGCCGCTCGGTTAACATGGCAAAAGGCAAACAACCAATTCGAGTACTCGTCGCGGACGATCACGCGATCTTCCGCGATGGTCTGCGCAAACTTCTCGATTCCGACGACGACATCTCGATTGTCGGCGAAGCGCAAAACGGCACGGAATGCATCCGCCTGATCGCCAAGCTCAAGCCGGACATCCTTCTGCTCGACCTGCGCATGCCCGATAAAGACGGCCTGGCCGTCCTCGAAGAGGTGAACTTCGATTCATTGCCCACGCGCGTCATCTGCGTGACCGCCGCGGAAGATGACCGCGACGTTGTCCGCGCAATGCGGCTGGGAGCGCGCGGCGTGGTCTTGAAACAATCGGCCACCGATTTGCTCGTCAAAAGCATTCACCGCGTTTTCGCCGGCGAGATCTGGCTCGACAATCACATGACCGCGGAGGTCATGAAGGCGTTCTCGAAGTCTTCCGAATCCGGCCCGCGCCGCGAGAAGCCGCTCTTGAGCGAGCGCGAAAAGGAAATTGTGCAACTCGTAGCGCAGGGATTTCGCAACAAGGAGATCGGCGAAAAGCTTTTCATCAGCGAGCAGACCGTGAAGAACCACCTGCACAACATTTTCGATAAACTCGGCGTTTCCGACCGCCTCGAACTCGCGCTCTACGCCATCCACCACCGTTTGATTGACAAGGCCTGATGTGCCGTTGAATTCCGCCATTCTCCCGCGCAGGCGCGGGACCCAGGGAAGTCCATTGTCGCGCAAGCCCATCGCATTCGCTGCTGCTCTTATTCTGATTGGCGCCGCGGTCTGCGCCGCTCAGGGGCCGGCCACCGCCACCGGCCGCGTTACAACCGATTCGCTTTTCAAATCCGAGGTGCTTTCCAATGGCCTCGAAGTCATCGTCTATGAAGACCACACCGTCCCTCTCGTGACCGTCGATTTTGTCGTGAAGGCCGGCTCCTTTGTCGAATCGCTGAGCGAAAGCGGCCTTTCGCATCTTGACGAGCACATGTTTTTCAAGTCCACGGTCGCCTCGAAAAATCACGAATCCTATTTGGACAACATCGGCGAGATGGGGATCACCTACAACGGTTCGACCACCGAGGAACACTGCGAGGAACACTTCACCGCCCTTACCGCGTACTTTCCCGTCGCGCTTCATTATCTTCGCGACGCCGCGCGCTATCCGCTCTTCGATCCCGATGAAGTGGTCACCGAACGCGCCGTGGTTCTGGACGAACTCGCTCGAAATGACGCGAACCCTTACAGCCAAATCTCCGATCAGATGACCTCGCGGCTGTTTTACCAGTACCCGAATCGCAAGCTTCCCGCGGGTTCTCGCGATGTCGTCGGCCACGCCACCCCCGAGGGCCTCCGGGCCTTCTATAGCCGTTACTATGTCCCGAACAATTCCGCTCTCGTAATCGCCGGGGACGTCACACCGGGCGATGCGTTCAAGCAGGCAGAATCGTTCTTCGGCGATTGGCCGCGCGCCGCGGATCCATTCGTGACGAATCCTTTGCCCCAGAATCCCCCGCTTCCAAAAAGTTCCGCCGAAGTCCTCCAAGGGCCGGTGCAAAACGTCATCATCGAATTCGGTTGGCAGGGACCCTCCATCGGCAAGGACAATGCGGCGACCTATGCCGCCGACGTCTTTTCTTTCATCCTCCGGCAACCCAATTCGCGTTTCCAGAAGGCGCTTGTTGATTCCGGCCTGGCGACTGTTGTGGACCTCGGCTATTACACCCAGCGCGAGGTTGGCCCCATCAATCTGCTTGCGCAGACCACGCCGGAAAAGGCGCGCGCCGCGCTTCTCGCTATTCAAAATGAAATCTCTCACTTCGGCGATCCGGGTTACTTCTCCGACCTTCAACTCCGCGATGCAAAAGTCCTGCTCGGCGTCAACGAACTTCTCGGCCGCGAAAAGACCTCTGATTTCGCGATGACGCTGGGCTTTTGGTGGGCCTCCACCGGCATTGACTACTACCAGGGTTATCAGGCCACTCTCGCCGCCGTCACGCGCGCGGACATCTCCCGCTATCTGCAGACCTACATCCTCGGAAAGCCGCGCGTAACGCTTGTGCTTCTTTCCCCTGAGGCGCAGCAGCGCATTCAATTGAAAACCGAAGAGGTACTTGGGAAATGACGCGCAGGCGGCGAATCCTCTTCGCGGTCTGGTTTGTTTTCTCTTTCTCGCTTGTCTGGCCGGCCCGCGCGCAGGCGCCCGCCGATTACGGCCGGGTTACGGAATTCGATGTAAACGGGTTTAAGGTCATCGTGAAACGGCGGCCCGCCAGCGACACCGTCGCGGTTGGACTTTTCCTGCGCGGCGGTTCATCGAATATCACCGAATCCAACGCCGGCATCGAGGCGTTGCTTCTCACCGTCGCAGCCGAGGGCAGCGCGCGCTTTCCTCGCAGCGAAATGAACGCTGCACTTGCCGCCACGGGTTCCACGATTTCCTCGAGCGCCGGCAATGACTACTCATCGCTTTCGCTCGTCTGCACGCGCGCCGCCTTCGACCGCTCCTGGGAAGTCTTTGTAGACGCCGCGCTCCATCCTCTTTTGCTCCCCGCGGACGTCGAGCGCGACCGCGCTGCGCTCATCGCGTCCGCGCGCGACAAACTGCAGACGCCGGATCCTCTTCTCGATCAGCTCATGCGGCGCGCGGTCTTCGCGGGCCATCCATACCGGAATGATCCCAATGGCTCGCCTGAATCGCTCGCGACAATAACCGCGGACGACTTGCGCGCCTACCACAAACAAATCATGCAGCGCTCGCGCTTATTGCTCGTTATCGTCGGCGATCTTGACGCCGCCTCTCTCCGCCCGCGGATTGACGCGGCCTTTGGCGCGCTTCCCGCGGGTGAAAGCCGCTCAGCGGGCGCTCCTTTGCTTGCCTTCGATAAGCCGAGCGTACAAGTCACCGAGCGCGTTTTACCCTCCACCTACTTCCAGGGGATCTTTGCCGGCCCGCAATTCAAATCGCCGGACACGGATGCCCTGGCCATCGCAATGGCCATACTACAAGACAGGGTTTTCACTATCGTGCGGGTGAAAAACGCATTGTCTTATGACCCGGTAGCCTATCATCCCGATTTCAGCGCCTCCTTCGGAGGCCTTTCCGCGGACTCCAAGGATGTAAATCGCGCGGCAGGGCTCATGCTCGAGGAGATTAGCCGTCTGAAAAAGGATCTTGTGCGCGCGGGCGATTTGTCGGGCGTCGTCGCCCAATTCGCCACCGAGTATTACATTCAGAATCAGACCAGCGCTTCGCAGGCGGGCCGCCTGGCGCTTTACGAACTCATCGGTGGCGGCTGGCGCAACGGCGAATCCCGTCTGGATCGGCTCCGCGCCGTCACTCCCGGCGATGTCCAGCGCGTCGCCAGGCAATACATGCACGATTTTCAGTTTGTCGTTCTGGGAGACTCCGCGCGCGTCAATAAGGAAGTGTTTACGGCCCAGCCCTGAAGTTACCCGCTTAGAACCGGCAAACCCAAGCCTCCAGAGCCTGTTTTCTTTCCCGGTGGAGACTCACCGGGAAAAAGTGTCAAAAGTATGGATGGTACTCCGGTACCTCCGCGCGACCCTCAAAATGGGCCGATTGACCTATTGAGCAGCGCGGGGGCTCCGCTTAATCTCTTGTTTGACAAGAAGCGCCATGCGCGTTGCTGAAGGAGCCCACTTTGACTGGCAAAGAACGCCGTCTGAATCAGAGATTTCATATCCGCCTCCCTATGACCGTCCGATGGACCAGCGGTTCGGCCGTCGGAGAGGCAAAAACCGAATCATTCAATGTCAGCTCCCGCGGAGTGTATTTCGTGCTGCCGAAGGGAGTGAAGTGCGGTTCGCCCGTTGAGATCCTTCTGACTCTGCCCCACGAAATCACGCTGGCCGGCCCGGTTCGCGTTCGCTGCCTTGGCCGGGTAGCCCGCAATGAAGACAAGGATCCCGGTAAGTTTGGCATCGTTGCAGAAATTGAGCGATATGAGTTCCTGCGCAGCGACGAATTCGCCGCGTAGCACAAGCTTGCTCACACCCTGCGGAGGTGAGTGAGATACACTGGGGCGCCAGGGACCCTCAGCCCGGCGCCCTAGTCGTTTTTTAGAGACCAATCCTCGTCGTCCGCAAATCCTGCTGAATACCCTCTAACCCGATCCCAGTACATTAGGCA
This sequence comes from uncultured Acidobacteriota bacterium, assembly GCA_963838945.1. Lineage (GTDB taxonomy): Bacteria > Acidobacteriota > Terriglobia > Acidiferrales > UBA7541 > DASTCZ01. Next base: position 44,155 of record CAWITC010000003.1, read on the forward strand.
TACGCGCCATCGCCCGGAATGTCCCCTCCGGCCATTCGATCTTCACTTTGCTGCCCTGCACCGTACCGGGTGCCACGAGCATCCAATCGCAGGCGTCCCTATTCTTCGCATCGCGAAGGATAGGCGTCCGGCGGAAATTGTGCGAAACTCCTGGACATTTCCCGGGCGGTTTGGTCGCCTCGAAAGGAAATTGTTATGGCTGGGATCTTGACTCCGGGAACTGCGGCTCCCGATTTCACTCTGAATGTCACTCCCGATCAGAAGCTGTCTCTCAATGAATTGCGCGGTCAACCGGTCATTCTGGCTTTTTATCCGGCGGACTGGAGTCCGGTGTGCGGCGATCAAATGGCGCTGTACAACGAGATCCTTTCCGAGTTTCAGAAATACAAAGCGGAGCTGCTGGGCGTTTCCGTCGATGGCGCGTGGTGCCACGAGGCATTTGCGAAAGACCGGCACTTGCATTTTCCCCTGCTTGCGGATTACGAGCCCAAGGGCGCGGTCGCGGAGTCCTATGGAGCCTATCGGAAATCGGACGGCTTTTGCGAACGGGCGCTCTTCGTAATCGACAAAAATGGAATTATCGCGTGGAGTTACTGCTCGCCGGTCTCCATCAATCCCGGCGCCGAAGGAATACTTCAGGCGCTGGAAAGCTTGCCGAAATAGGGTTAGTGGGTCAGTTTCCGGATTGCCGGCCATCCGGGAGTGGGCCCAATTAATGACCGCAAGCGCGTTTATCAGAACTTGAGTCTCGAATCGATAGGGTTTTATAATTGGGGCTCAGCCCTTGGTGAAAAGAGGTTGAATGTCCACCTCGCACCACGCGGGGATTCTTCTACAGGTGCGCAGAGACGCCGGCCCGTACTGCGCCAAGATTTCCAACGCCAACAACGAGCGCTGCATATTCCATTGCGGATATCCGGATGCATTGGGATTGCCCGCAACCAAAAGCGACGGCGCTGTTGCCTTCACAAAAGAGCCGGACGCTCTGATATTTCAATCGCACGACCAGAAGAAAGGATAGAGACTGCCATGACGGCGACCGCCATAAACGTGATGCAACCTGATTATTTCACCAACTACCGCAGCCTGAAGCTGGCCCGAGATGTCCGGGGTGTCCTGGTCGCCGAGTTCCACACCAACGGCAAGCCGCTGACCTTCACGGCGCAGGACCATACCGATTTCGTCGACGCCTTTTACCGGATCGCGCAGGACCGGGCGAACAAGATCGTGATCCTCACGGGGACAGGCGGGGAGTTCATCCCGGGCATCGACTTTGCGTCATTTGGCAACGTTGCCGACCCCGACGTCTGGAGCCAAGTCCACGACGAGGGCCTTCAGATTCTCGAGAATCTGGCGAATATTCGCGTGCCCGTGATCGCGGCCATCGAAGGACGCGCCTACGTGCATTCCGAGTACGCGCTGCTGGCCAACGTGATTGTGGCGGGCGAAGGGGCAACGTTTAACGATCTGCCGCACTTGGCCGGCGGCATCGTGCCGGGTGACGGAATCTTTACCACTTGGAGTTACCGAGCCGGGGCAGGAAGGGCCGAGGCGTTCCTGCTGAACCCGCAGCCGATTACCGCACGCACAGCGCACGAATGGGGAGTGGTTGCCGAGGTAGTGCCTAATGGCCAGGCGCTCGCTCGGGCGCGTGAACTGGCCTCGCTCTACCTGAAGGCACCGGAAGTCGCGCGCCGCAACACTCGCGTTCACTTCATTCAACCGTTGAAAGAGCGGATTGTGCGTGAAGTCGGCTACGGCCTCTCGCTTGAAGGCGCCTCGGCAGCGGCCCTCGTAAAATCAATGCGGGCCGAGCATTGAACCAGGGGCGGTTTCGCGACACTTCTTGATCGAGCCTGAATAGGGAGTTGCTAATGACGGCAAATGAGCAAACAGCGCTTATTACAGGAGGAACGAGCGGTATTGGCCGCGCGGCGGCTGATAAATTGGCCCAGCTTGGCATCCATGTGTTGGTCGTGGGCCGCAATGTGGAGCGCGGCAAGAAGACGGTTGCCGAAATCCGCGCAGCAGGAGGTGAAGCGGATTTTATTTCGTCCGACCTTCACGACGCGTCGAGCGCGCGCGAAGTCGCAAAAGAAGCAATCGAGCTCGGAAACGGCCACGTCGATATTTTGGTCAACAACGCGGGAATCTACCCGTTCGGGCCGACGAATAAAACGACCGAGGACGAGTTTGACAGGGTATATTCGCTGAACGTCAAGGCGCCATACTTCCTCGTCGCGGAGCTCGCTCCACTGATGGCGAAGAGAGGCAGAGGGGCAATCGTCAATGTATCTACAATGGTTGCCGATTACGGAGTCTCCGGCATGAGCCTCTACGGTTCAAGTAAGGCCGCCATTAATCTGCTGACGAAATCGTGGGCGGCTGAGTATGGGCCAAGCGGTGTCCGCGTCAATGCAGTGAGCCCGGGACCTACGCGCACCGCGGGCACGGACGTGATGGGAGAGGGCCTGGAGCAACTAGCTGCCCAGGCGCCAGCGGGCCGTCCGGCTACCGCGGACGAGATCGCCGAGGCCATCGTCTTCTTAGCGACGGATCGTTCTAGTTTCATTTACGGCGCGAAACTCGCCGTTGACGGTGGGCGCACCGCGATTTGATGTGCAAGCGGTGGTATAGGTTTTGATTAGTCGGTTTCTAGGATGTGATCCCGGCGCCTACCGCCAACTCTTGAAGGATTACGCGCACCCACAAACTGATCCACTGCCGAAAGAGGAGAATCTCATGAGCACATTAAAGGTCCCTGTCGGCCCGGCAGATCACAGCCAGGGCGATGAAAACGCACCATGCACGCTGGTCGAGTATGGCGATTATGAATGTCCCTATTGCGGTCAAGCCTATCCGATCGTGAAGCGCGTTCAGAAACACTTCGGGAAGCGCCTCCGCTTCGTATTCCGGAATTTCCCGTTGGCTGAAATGCATCCTCATGCGGAATTTGCCGCGGAGGTGGCCGAGTTTGCCGGCGCCCATGGGAAATTCTGGGAAATGCACGACCTTCTTTATGAAAACCAGAAGCGTTTTGGCGGGGAACTCTTTCTCGAGCTTGCCCAGCAACTGAAACTTGCCCCGGCGGACTTGCGCGCAGCCCTTGAAAAGCGGGAATATTTGCCCAGGGTGCGCGCCGATTTTTCCGGCGGGGCTCGCAGCGGCGTCAACGGCACGCCAACGTTTTTCATCAATGGCCAGCGCCATGACGCCCCTTTTGAGTATGAAGATTTGGTCGCGGCGATCGAAGCAGCCCTGGCACCGGCCTGAGCGCCCTGCGCGTCGGGCAGCGCTTCTCTCAATCCATATAGGCGGGGCTTGCCTCGCCCAAGTTTCTTTCCGCGGGTTCTGTCAATTTAATCGCGCCATCAGGAAAAGGAGGCAACTATGCTGCAAATCACAAACGTAACCAGGCTCTTGTGCGGAATTACTCTGATCACTGTGCCGGCGGTTGAATTCGGAGGAGTATTCCTTCTGAAAATGCTGCGCACGCGCGAGCCCGGGTACATGGATAACCCGCTCCGGCAGAATCTTTTCCGCGCGGGGCACGCCCATGCGGGCGTGATCGTGATTCTCTCTCTGATCTGCCAGGTGTTGGTGGACTCCATCTACCTTTCGCCGCCCTTCGCCTGGGTCGTGCGCATCGGCGTCCCGGCCGCTGCCATTCTGATTCCTCTGGGCTTCTTTCTCTCCGTCGCCCCGCCGCGCTCCGAGCGGCCGAATGGCGCGATTCAGTTGGTTTATGTGGGTGCGGTGGTCCTGGCGATTTCCGTGCTGATCCTGGGCTTCGGATTGGTTCAAGCGGGTGCGTTCTGACCCTCGCGTACCAATCGAGTTGAACCAAATTGCTTAGATTGTCCCGATGGAGACAGTATTCACTCGCCGTGTCGGGCGAGCGCCCGCTTTAGGTTTGCGTAGCACAGCCGGGCGGCGCAGCTTCCGCGCGAGCCTTCTCTGGCTCACCTGCCCGAGCTTCCGCAATACCTCATGGACCAAATGCCGCAACCGCTCACAGCGGATCCCGAATGCAGTACCCGCCTACTATGCTTCGACCGTTCTCCCTCTCAGGAAATGCAGAACGAGAAGAATTACGCCGACGACGAGCAGAACGTGGAACAAACCCGCTGATACGTGAAACGCGAAAATCCCAAGCAACCAGCAAATGATCAAAACTAACGCGATAAACCCCAACATGTTTTTTTCTCCTTTACATCTGAGCGCGGGGCTGAACCCTCTCTATCGTCGCGCACAGCGCCCATCCCCAAGTCATACATAAGCTCGGTAGGGCCTCTTGCAAACCCAGCTTGCGCGTTCCATAACGAAACGTCTGTTCACTTCGGGACACCGCGAACGTGGCCCCCTCATCCGGATGGCGCGTCGCAACGCGCATGGGGCGCGCGTCCGCGATGGCTTACTCTCAGGTGACGACCCTCGGTCGAGGGTGGCACAGTCTTTGCCGTAAGGGTGGCCTATTCCTTTGTCCGCCGGGGCGGACAAAGTGTGGGGCGGTTCGCTCGAATGATCTTTCCGGCTCGATCCCCTCAATCGAACACTCATTCGAATAAGTTTTGTATATTATCTTCCCATAATTCCTAAATAATTCTCTTGACGTAAGTTAACCTATATGGTAACATGCGCCATGGAATCGTCGTCGCGCAACTCAGGGCCCTCCCCCACCGCTGATCTTTCAATCTTGAAGCCATGGCCTACAACCGCGCCCCTATGTAAATCCTTTGTTCCCATGCACTTGGAGTCAAAGCTCCAAATGCGCCCCTCCGCGCCCCTGTCTAACCCTTTTGTTCTCAATCACTTGCAGGAAAAGGGACAATTGCGCCCCTCCGCGCCCCTGCTAACTCCTTTAGAATCAACACTGTCGTCAAAACCATCCACAAAAAGCGCCCCTACTAACTCCATTAGATTCAGTCACTTCCAGACCTCGTGCAAAGCGCCCCTGTCTAAGTCCTTTAGAATGATAGCGTTCCAGAAAAAGATTGTTTTTTTCTTAAGCCAAGTCATGCTTCCCGTGATCGCGAGATACAGGCTCAGCCCGCCTGCCGCGAGGCGCGCCGCCCAGGAGACCCTACTCGTACCGCAGCGCCTTCACAGGATCGAGCTTTGCCGCTCGCGCCGCCGGATAGAGCCCCGCGGCGAGGCTCACGACAATCGAGAATCCGATGGCCGCGCCCACAAGCCACAGTGGCACCGACCAAAGTTTCTGAGGAGGGATGTTCTGCTGGGAGAGGTACACATTCGCGGCAAAGTTGATGACGCGGCCAATGCTCCAGCCAAGGAACACTCCGAGCAATCCGCCGAGCAACCCCATCACGCCGGCCTCGGCGAAAAAGAGCTGCCGGACGTCGCGGTCCGCCGCGCCCAGCGCCTTCAACACGCCGATTTCGCGCCGCCGCTCGAGGATCGCCATCACCAGAGTGTTGATAATTCCCAGCGAGGCCACCGCCAGCGCCAGGCTGCCGAAAAGCCCGAGAAACGTGTCCAGCACCGCGAAGAATTGCTGGAGTTTGTGCGCCGCATCGAAGAGCGAGAATGCGCCGAGCTCCATCTGTTTCACTTGCTCTTCCACCGCGGGCACGTACTTCGGATCCTCGATGAGCATCGTCAGCGAAGAATAGGTCTGCTGCCCGGGGCTGGTGACCACCGAGCGCACGTCGGTGCCCTGCACGGTCTTCATCTGCTCGACAAATCCGAGCGGCAGCATCACGCGCACTCCGCCCAACCCTCCCGGCCCGGCCTGCTCTCCGGTCACGATCCCCACTACGCGAACTTTTCGCTCCGCCGGCTCGATCGTGAATCCATATCCGAATTCGCCGTTCGCCGCCATGTCCACCGCGGTTTGATTTCCTTGAATCGGCACATCCTCCCGCTGCGGGTATCGCAGTGTAATTTCTTGTCCGATCATATTTTTTACATCGATCTTCAATTCGTCGGCGATTTGCTGCGCGAGATCGGCGTGAAGAATTGCTTCCGCGGCATTCGTATCCGAGAAGAACGAGCCCTGCATCGAATCGAAGATTCCGGTTGCGCGCGCCGACGGCGGAAAACTCGCCGCCGCGGTCACATGCCCAATGCTTCCGTTGCGCACGTCGACTTGGAAGCGCAGCTCGGGAAACACTTCTTTCACGTGCGGCAGGGCCGCAAGCTTTGCGCGCGTATCCGGCGTCAGCGGCCTCAGGTCCTCGGGGCCGGGGATTCTTTGAGCAGACTCGTCCTCGCCTCCGCCGCGCCGCCCGCCGCGTCCTCCACCGCGGCCGCCGCGCCCGCCGAAATCGTCGCGCGGGGGCCGCGGGGTCACATAGACGCGATTGAAAAGTCCGGTGCCCTGCAATTGCGTCATTGCCAGGCGCTGCAGGCCGATGCCGAGCGAAAGCATCGCGACGAGCGATGCAACGCCCACGGCGATGCCCAGCGTCGTCAGCGAGTTTCGCAGCAGCGCTTCGCGCAGGTTGCGCGAGGCAAGCTCCATGAGGTCGCGCGATTTCATTGTGCGTCTCCATTCAACGAGAGCTTGCCGTCTTTCAGATATATCCGCCGCCTCGCGTATTTTTCCGCCAGCCGCGCCTCGTGCGTCACCATCACCACCGTCATGCCCATCTCGCGATTGAACTGCTGGATAAAATTCATAATCTCATCGCCGGTCTTGCTGTCGAGGTTTCCCGTCGGCTCGTCCGCCAGCAGAATCGTGGGACGGTTCACCAGCGCGCGTGCCAGCGCGGCGCGCTGCTGCTCGCCTCCGCTCAATTCCGCGGGGCGATGCAGGAGCCGCTGCCCCAGCCCGACGTGCTCGACCGCTTCCCGCACGCGTGACGGGCGCTCGGCGCGCTCCACTTCCGCGAGCCGCAGCGGGAGCTCGACGTTCTCCTCGAGCGTCATGCGCGGCATGAGGTTGAATGACTGGAACACCATGCCGACGGTGCGGCTGCGATGCTTGGCCAGCTCGTCGCCGGACATCTCCGCGAGGTTGCGTCCATGCGCGAAGATGGCGCCGGCCGTGGGGCGGTCGAGCCCCGCGAGCAGATTCAGCAGAGTGGACTTGCCGGAGCCGGAGCTGCCGAGCATTGCGACGAATTCGCCGCGCGCGATCTCGATGGTCACGCCATCCACTGCGCGGATGGTCGCTTGTCCCATCGTGTAAAAGCGCCCGACTTCGGCCGTGCGCAGCGCGGCCGTGGCCGAATCGGGCTGGGAGCTTTCTGTCATTGGTTCACCTGTGTCACTTAGTGATACGCACGGGGGCCTTGCATGGTTGCGGGCTCTGTAATGTTTCATGCGCCGAACAAGTGGCGCTTGGCAAGGATGCTGGCGGCGATTCCCGCCACGGAGTCCTGCCACGCGTGCGCCATCATTCCCGGCTTCACGCTTCGCCGGACCGCGGCTAAGATGCCGAACATCAGGCCATAGACGGCGATGAGTATGGCCTGTTTTCGTCCTTGATAGATGTGTCCCGCGCCGAAGAACGCGGCGGAAACCACAACTCCCACGGGGAGGCTGCGAGTCCACGCCGCGAATTGCCGCTGCAAATATGCGCGGAAGATTGTTTCTTCGCAAATGCCCGCGGTGATAGAGAGGAGCACCCAGAAAACCATTTCAACCGCGCTATCCGGCGTCATGAATTTCAGGTTGTCGGGCGACGCTTCCATCCGCAGGAGATAGCCTACAATTCCAAGGATGATGAATGAGGCAGCCCAGAACCCGGCTGCAATCGCAATGTCAATCCGAGTCCCTTTGCCCTTCGACCAACGCGGCCCGAGAAGCTCCTTCCAGCTCACGCCTCGACTTCGCACGCCGTACACGATGTATCCGAACATCAGCCACTCGACGGCCATCGTGGGCAAGTACATTTGGAAGTGGTGCGGCACGGGCATCGAGCGCATTTGGTCGGCCTGAGTGTACGCGAAATAAGTCCACACGCCGATGAATCCCAGAAGTCCCAGCGTATGGACGGCGTTGGCGAGTGGCCGCAATGGTTGCTTTTCGCTCGGCGTAGCTGTTTGCGATGCCGCTGGATTTCCTCCCGATCCGCCGGGCAGCGGGCTTTGCATGTTATTCATGGTGAGGGCGGATTTTAACAGGTTGCACAGGGAAAACGATGGTCGGGCCGCGCGGATTTGAACCGCGGACGTCCTGCGTCCAAGGCAGTTGCAACAAATCTATCCTGTTGGTCCGGCTAGCTTCATTCTGCGTCATGGGACTCGGTTTGGGCCTAATTTGGCAGTATTTGGACCCAAGTTGGATCCAAGTTTTCCAACTGCAGTGTCACGTCCACCGGGCTTATAGACTTTCGCCGCTTCCATCACCAGCAGGTCAGGCGAGCCGTAAGCCGAAACATATTTCGGTGCTGAGCGAGACTTGAGAAGGATTAGTGTTTGAGGTATGGGTGGGAGAAGCGTGAGTTGTTGGCTTTGAGATATTGGCGCGGCTGTCAGAAAAGCTCGGCATTCAAAAACCCGGCTGGAGCATTGCATGCTGAGGGGGTTGGGTGTACGTTATTGGTGGGTTGAGACTTCAAAATGAAGACTCCGGCTTAATCGGAATTTCCGGTTAAGATCTCAAAACTGATAAGACTGTGGACACTGCTGCGATGATCAGTCGAACCGAATTACGATTCTGCGTCCGGCTCGAATTGGACAAGCGCCCAACTGAGGGGCAAAGTACCGGGCTGCGGTCCTTATCGACGCCATTGATTTTTTGTTCCCGCATGTCAGCAGGCACCCGTGAATAGCGTCGCACTTCCGCAGCAAAGCACCACGTTCGACGAGCGTCGCCATCACGCTCGACATAAACTGAAACTGTCCACGGTTGTAATCGTTGAGCTTGGCCCGAATAATGGAGGCACTCTCCTCAACCTTAGTGCGGGCGGATTATTGCCTCCAAGCGGTGGCCAAACTGTATCTCGACACGGAGTTGACTCTGCGTTTTCGATTGCAGGGTATCGAACACGCGATTGAGACTGCGGGGCGCGTGACGTGGTTGGGCCCGACAAAGAAGGAAGCCGGGATTTCCTTCAAGGATCTTCCCGGCAACAAAGAACAACAGATTACCGAGTGGATTGCGAGCCAAGAGTGGCTGACTCAGGGTTCAGGAACCCAGACAGAGCCTCGTCTCAAGCACCCACCGGCAAACGTCAAAGCTCCCGCGCTTCCCATCCAGGCATCCATTCCGGTGATTCCCCCTTACAAGGAACCCGTGAATGCGCACTCGAGTTTTGCCGGGGGGGTTCCGCTCCCACCGCGTCTCGCGCCTGACAGCTTACCGATGGGCGCAGGAGAGCCCCCTCCGAGAGATTCTGTGTTGCTTGGCCAATCGTGGATTTTTACCTCCGGCGGGATTATCCCAACGGATGTACCGATGCCTGCGGTCCGTGAATCACCCGCTAGGCAATACCACTGGCGCCGCCGGAATGTCGCGATTGGGGCAGTCGTCGGTTTCATGGTAATTCTCGCGCTGATCGTGATGATTCCGAATCTCGGCAAGTTTCTTGGGCCCGGTGTTTCCGGCGAACAACCGGCCGGACCTATCTCACCGCGCGTGGCCATGGCGACCATGAGCCCACGATCCCCGGATCCTCTCATTGGCGCCGACTGCGCTCCTCTGGTTCCTGCAACTCATCAAACCTGGTCCGTGCCGCATGACCCCGGATGGTTCGCACGCCTGGAGGATTTTCTCGGCATCGGAGTCACCAGGAAAATGGATCCGGCCTTAGAAGGCGTACTGGTGTGGGCCGTTAAACAAAATGGATATTATTACTGCGCGGACAGCCCGAATTTTGTGAAGCTAGAGACAGGGACCATCATGGCGCAAGGCGAAGCACTTCAAAGTGGATACCAGCCGAAAGTCGGCGACTACTGCCAATAATCGTTCTCCGAGTTGCATCCTGCAGGCGTTCTCGTGATTTACAGGGCGTGCCGGCTTCGGTGTGCGCGAAAAGGTCTTACGATCCAAGTGAATATTTACATTTAATGCGGCTGCGAATCGCGGAGCCCGATTCATGGGTGACTGGCAAGCGCAGGAGGAGCGCACTGCAAAAATGATCGGCCTACTCTCCGTCATCGCGCTGGGCTTCTTCCTTGGAATGCGGCACGCCACCGACCCCGACCACGTCATTGCTGTAACAACCATCGTCTCGCGATACCGAAAGGTCAGCCACGCCGTGCTAATCGGTGCATTTTGGGGTGTGGGTCACACGCTCATGATCCTCATGGTGGGAAGCGGAATTATCTTGTTCGGATGGGTGATTCCAACGCGCATCGGTCTCTCGATGGAGTTTTCCGTCGGATTGATGCTGATTCTGTTGGGCGTCTTAAACCTGACGGGCATACTCCAATGGATTACCAACACGATTTCTTCCGCCAGCGGAATGTCGGGAACAGCTCATCCTGATTCGCAGAGCCACAACGGCTACATGCGCACTCATCCGCAACAATATGACCCGGTAGGTCATCCGCACGCATCAGAGCCATCACCACTGAGCTGGTTCGATCGCCATTTCGGCCGGCTCGGCGTTTATCAAGTCGTGCGGCCTCTCATCGTGGGACTTGTCCACGGCCTCGCCGGCTCGGCCGCGGTCGCGCTGTTGGTCCTAACCACAATTCAGAATCCCAAATGGGCGGTCGCGTATCTCGTCGTGTTTGGGATCGGCACGATTGCGGGAATGATGCTCATTACCGGAGCGATGGTGCTGCCGTTTGCCTACGCAGACAAGCGATTCCGGCGGATCAATCGAGGATTGCGCATCGCTTCCGGCCTAATCAGCGTGGGGTTCGGTCTTTTTCTTGTTTACGAAATTGGCTTCGTGAATGGACTGCTCACCAGCCATCCGCACTGGACACCACGCTGACCCATCAAAAGATTGCTCAGATCAGAGACCGACAAGCAGGCGCTTTGCGATTGACAGCAGGCGGCGGCTGCCGTATGGTTTGGCGCAGTAATAAAAAAATTTGAAACGGGAAATTCCGGTATATGGCGTACTCGTGCCGTCCCAGCGGGAAGCCGGGGACATTTCACAATGAATACGTCGATGACGGGCGTTTCAAGTCGAAATGGATTGGGATCCGGGGTCAACGACCACGAAGAGTTATAAATGTTCTCTGACAGGATGTTCCCGCAGACAATCAGGATTTTTCTGCAGATGACGAGCCGGGCCGCATGAAGATCGCTTATTTCGATTGTTTCTCAGGAATCAGCGGCGATATGGTGCTGGGTGCGCTCGTGGACGCGGGCTGCAGTCTTCCGCAATTGGAAACCGAGCTGCGCCGGATTCCGATTTCCAACTGGAAGATTTCGGCCGAGAAGGTTACCCGCAAGGGGCTGGCCGCGACGCGCGTGCTGGTAGAATCGTCCGAGCATCATCACCATCGGTCCCTTTCCACCATTCGTCAGCTGATTACAGAGTCAGGGCTACCGGCGCGAGTCACCGAGCGGGCATCGGAAATTTTTCAGCGTCTCGGAGAGGTAGAGGCTCATGTGCACGGCGTGCCAATCGAGCAGATCCACTTCCATGAAGTTGGCGCCGTGGATGCCATCGTCGATATCGTCGGCGCTGCAATTGGATTCGAATTGCTCGGCGTGGAGGATTTTGCCTGCTCACCGCTGAATGTGGGTGGCGGGCGCGTCGATACGCAGCATGGAATGTTGCCAGTGCCGGCTCCGGCGACCGCGGAACTGTTGTGCGGCGCGCCGACGTATTCCACTGGAATCCTCCGCGAATTGGTGACGCCCACCGGAGCGGCGGTTGCTTCCACGCTGGCATCTCACTTCGGTGCGCAACCCGCCATGAGAGTTGGGGCCATCGGGTATGGAGCCGGGACGGCGGATTTGGATGAGCAGCCGAACGTGCTGCGGCTGCTCGTCGGCGAAAGTTTGCTGCAGCAAGCCGGCGACCCTCACGATGAAACCATCGTAGCTCTCGAGACGAACCTGGACGATATGAATCCCCAGCTTTTCGGCTATTTCGTCGAGCGGGCGCTGGAAGCCGGTGCGCTTGATGTTTTCTCGACGCCGGCGCAGATGAAGAAGAACCGCCCGGGACAACTGGTCACGGTATTGTGTGAGCCGGACAAGTGCGAGCTGCTGACGGAGCTGATCTTTCGAGAGACGACAACCCTTGGTGTGCGGCGGTCCAGTTTACAGCGGCGCACCTTGCACCGGGAAATCGTCTTCGTGGACACACCGCAGGGGCGTGTCCGGGTGAAGGTTGCGCGGCTCAACGGCCAGACGCTGAACGCGTTGCCGGAATACGAGGATTGCCAGAAGATTGCTGCCGAGCATGGCCTCCCTCTCAAGCAAGTTCTGGCCGAAGCTGTGTTTCAGTTTCATAAGCAGCAGGGAAACGCGAAGTAAATGCCGAAAGCAATCGAAAGCCATGAAAAAACAGAACTCGGCGATGCCGGGCGCGAATCGCTCGAAAAGCAGGAGTTATTGTTTGCCCGGCTGCGCGCTCTGGGATCGGTGCTGGTGGCATTCTCTGGAGGAGCGGATTCGGCCTACCTCGCCTGGGCTGTGCATGGGGTTCTGGGGGACAGCGCGCTGGCGATCACGGCTCTCTCACCGAGTTTTTCGGCCCACGACAAGGAACAGGCGGCAAAATTCGTGCGGGAAACGAAAGTGCGGCATGAATTCATAGAGACCCGTGAGTTTGAGAATCCCTTCTACATCGCAAACAACGCCGACCGCTGCTACCATTGCAAGACAGAACTCTTCGATAAATTAATAAAGCTCCGCGCGGATCGAGGGTTTGCCGCGGTTGCATACGGTGTGAATGCCGATGACTTGCGCGACTTCCGCCCGGGACATCGGGCAGCATCCGAAAAGGGCGTGCTCGCGCCGCTGCTCGATGCGGATCTGACCAAAGTTGAAATTCGCGCCCTCTCGCGGCGCGCGGGGCTTTCGACATGGGACCGGCCGTCGTCGCCGTGTCTTTCCTCGCGCATTCCATACGGCACTCCGGTTACGATCGAGAGCCTGTCGAGGGTCGAACGTGCGGAAAGCATTCTGCGCGAATTCGGTTTTCGTCAATTCCGCGTGCGTTTTTACGGGGAAGCGGCGCAAATCGAAATCGCGGCGGAAGAATTGTCGCGCGCTCTCCAACCGGAACTAGCGGGCGCGCTCGTTGAGCGTATCCGGAGAATCGGTTTTACCACGGTGAGATTCGACGCCCAAGGCTACCGGCAAGGATCGTTAAACGCAGCTCTCATGGTTAGGTAAAATTGCGTTACCTTATCGCGGGTGCGGGCTTTCCTTGGAGCCCGCCGGAATGATGGATAAACAGGACATCCAGCGGCTTCTGGAAGGGGTGCAAACAGGCCGCATGTCTGTCGCCCGTGCCGTCCAACATCTTCGGCATTTGCCGTTCGAGGACCTCGGCTTCGCGAAGGTCGATCATCACCGCGCGTTGCGCCAGGGCTTTGCCGAAGTCGTCTACGCCCCCGGAAAAACCACCCAGCAAATCGTCGAAATCGTGCGCCGGTTGATGCGGCCGAAAGCGAAGCACAACATCCTGATCACGCGCGCTGATAGAGGAATCTACCAGGCGGTGCGCAGGGTGACTGCGGACGCAAGGTTCCACGCCCGGTCCGGAGCGATCAGCATCCAGCGGAACAAGGCAATCGCGGGCAGAGGTCCGATCCTGGTCATCACGGCGGGCACCAGCGACATTCCCGTGGCGGAAGAAGCGGTGGTCACGGCGGAGATCATGGGCAACCGCGTCACGAGCGTGTACGACGTTGGCGTTGCCGGTCTTCACCGTCTGCTGCGACACCGGCAGAAGCTCGCCGCTGCGCGCGTCATCATCTGCGTGGCAGGGATGGAAGGGGCGCTGCCGAGCGTCGTTGGCGGACTGGTCGAGGTTCCGGTCATAGCGGTGCCCACGAGTGCGGGCTACGGGGCCAGCTTTGGGGGTTTGACCGCTCTTCTGGGGATGCTGAACAGTTGCGCCTCAAACGTATGCGTGGTTAACATCGATAACGGGTTCGGCGCTGGCTACGTCGCCAGCACCATCAACCGCCTTTGACACCTTGTGGGACGACGCGGCATCCTTCGTTAGACTTGGGGCGAACGAAAAGCGAATAGTGACCGAAATAAAATAGTAATTTGGACATAGTCATAAGTGTGTCGATGGCAAAGGAATTCCGCTTTGCCCATTAGTGCCAAGGAAGTGGACACAAAGTGCAGGAATAGGTTTTGGAAGCCATTTTACCCAATAATTTCTGTCCGCTAACTCCTTATTTTGCTGGCACTTGCGGGGGTTTGACCTAAGGGTGAGCTTGGCACCTAAGCTGCAACTATAGTGCAGAATGGGACATAGACCTGCTGAAATTCCCTTCCGATAGAGAGATGGCAATGCTACGCTCAGGGCAATATGGATGGAACGAACGAGATCATCCCGGAGGGCAGAGAATCATGGACATGCGCATAGGGACCCGGACGGCAGCGCCACACGGAGTGTGCGCCGATGCCCGGTCCGGACGTAATCAGGCACTCGTCCGAGCCCACGGCCAGAAAGGCCAGTCCCTGGTTGAGTTCGCCCTGGTGCTGCCGATTCTGCTGGCCCTCTTGATCGGCGTGGTCGTGTTCGGCATCGCCCTCAACCACTATCTGGTGCTGACGAATGCCACGACCGCGGGCGTGCAGGCTCTTTCGATCGCGCGCGGGCAGACCATAAACCCGTGCACGACGGTTACCGGCCCGTTTTACGGAGCAGCGCCGAACCTCACACAGGCGAATCTCCTGTTCACGATTACGATTACCCCCCCTCCTGGCGGGTCGGGTACAAGTTATACTCTTGTGAGTCTAAGTCGGCCACCCCCTCGTGCCCAGCCACGCAGCACCACCATGCCGCCGGCATCGGATCTGATACAGAACTATACCGCCACGGTAACGGTAACTTATCCTTGCAATCTAACGTTTTTGGGGTTCAACTTTGCGCCCGGTGGTTGCACCCTGACGGCGCAAACTGCGGAGGTTGTCCAATGAAACGGAATAGGAACTCTTTTGTACGCCCGGTGCGCGACGGCCAGCGCGGGCAGTCGCTCGTCTTGGTAGGGGTCATGCTCGTGGTCCTTCTCTCAATGTCCGCGCTCGTGATCGACATCGGCGTGGTCTATTTTTCCTATCAAGAGCTCTTGGGCACAACCAATGCGGCGGCGTTAGCGGGAGGGGAGGCCATTCCCCAAGGCACCGCAAAAAACGCCGCGTACCAGTACAGCGGCTGGAGCAACGCACCAGTGGCGGGGCCGATACTTAACATCCATTCCAACCTGAACATTACGAACGTGACTTCTAGTTTGACTTGCGTCCAGCCGAGCGCGTACCCCAATTTAGGGCTCCCCCCCTGCGCCACTTATAGCATCGCGCAGGGGAGCGTAAACGTCATCCAGGTGACGGAGACAGCGACCGTGCCGACGTTCTTCGCCAAAATATTCGGTGTCAAATCAGTCCCCATCTCGGCAACCGCGACCGCAAGTGCAAAGGGCGGCGGGGCTCCCCCGTACCATATAATGATGGTCCTAGACACAACGGCTTCGATGGGCTCGGGTACCGACTCGGGCTGCGTAAGCGGATCTAAGAAAAAGCTCTCACCCGAGCATTGCGCACAGGATGGCATCCAGACTCTGCTAAGTGAGCTCGATCCCTGCGCCACGACTCTAACAAACTGCGGGACGGCCAATAACGGTCTCTACCCGAACTCGGTCGATGAGGTCGGCCTGATGGTGTTCCCGGGGCTGTGTAGTGACAACCGCTGCGGGAGTCACTACCGCAAATTGCCCCGCTGCCACGACTTTGACCAATACGATTGCGAACGCAACATATGCACCGTATGATTACAATTGCCCGGCGAAAAACCCCCCAATCGCATCCTACAACAATGACCCGGAATACCTGATCCTGCCGTTACAAAGCAACTACCGCACTTCCGACACTTCTGCGTTGAACACCAGCTCCGACATCTTTGAAACGGTCGGTGCAGGGACTAATAATTGCGGTGTTCCCACTCCGGGCGGCGAGGGAACGTTCTATGCGGGCGTAATCCAGTCGGCGCAGGACTACCTCAACGCGAACTCAGCGCAGGGTGTGCAGAACGTGATCATCCTCCTCAGCGATGGCGACGCAACTGCTACGAGCACTCAGATGAAGGGAACAGTGAAGACGGACGGTGTGCTTTACGCATCCACGAATGAGTGCGCCCAGGCGATCACCGCGGCGAATGCCGCTAAGGCTGCCGGAACCTTGATTTACTCAGTCTCCTACGGCTCGGAGACATCGGGGTGCACCACTGACAGCCCAAACATCACGCCATGCCAGACGATGTCGGGGATCGCTTCCTTACCATTGTCGCAGTATTTCTTCTCCGTCCCCCAGACGGTAAATGGAACGACCAGCACCATATGCTCCGGCGCAGTGCCGATCACCCAACTGAGTCAGGTCTTCACGACCATCGCGGGGGATCTCACGAACTCCCGGTTGATTCCGAACAGCACGTTTTGACGCCCTCCATGCATGGAGGGCGAGTATTTCTTCACGGACCGGGAACGGGCGAGCGGCTACCCACGCGGAAATAAAATAGTAGTTGCATATGGTCAGGAGTGTAGTGTAGTATCTGTATGTCCCCTCAAGATTAGTTCATCCGTTTGCTTTGCCACCATGGCCGAGGTAGGCCAGTTGAAACTCCCTTGCGATGGGGAGATTGATTATTATATGGTGCAGGCAATATGGATGGAACGAAACGGGATCATCCCGGAGGGCAAAGAATCATGGACATGCGCATGGGGACCCGGACGGCAGCGCCACGCGGAGTGTGCGCCGACGCCCGGTCCAGGCGTAACCAGGTACTCGTCCGAGCCCACGGCCAGAAAGGCCAGTCCCTGGTTGAGTTCGCCCTGGTGCTGCCGATTCTGCTGGCCCTCTTGATCGGCGTGGTCGTGTTCGGCATCGCCCTCAACCACTATCTGGTGCTGACGAATGCCACGACCGCGGGCGGCAGGCTCTTTCGATCGCGCGGGGCAGACCATAGACCCGTGCACGACGGTTACCGGCCCGTTTTTCGCAGCAGCGCCGAACCTCACACAGGCGAATCTCCTGTTCACGATTACGTTACCCCCGCCTCCTGGCGGGTCGGGTAAAGTTGTGATCTGTGAGTCTCCGTCGGCGGAAACCACGTGCACCAGCCAGCAGCACCACCACGGCGGCGGCAGCGGATCTGGTACACGGGCACACCGCCCGGTAACGGTCACTTATCCTTGCAATCTATCGTTTATGGGATTCAACTTTGCGCCCGGTGGTTGCACCCTGACGGCGCAAACTGCGGAGGTTGTCCAATGAAACGGAATAGCGAACTCTTTTGTACGCCCGATGCGCGACGGCCAGCGCGGGCAGTCGCTCGTCCTGGTAGGCGGTCATTGCTCGTGGTCCTTCTCTCAATGTCCGCGCTCGTGATCGACATCGGCGTAGTCTATTTTTCCTACCAAGAGGCTCGTGGGCGCAACCGATGCGGCGGCGTTAGCGGGAGGGGAGGCCATTCCCCAAGGCACCGCAATAACCACCGCGTACCAGTACAGCGGCGGAGCAACGCACCAGCGCGAGGCCAATACTTAACTCCATCCGAACCTGAACATTACGAAGGTAACCTCAAGTTAGACTTGCGTCCAGCCGAGCGCGTACCCCAGATTAGGGCTCCCCCCTGCGCCACTTATAGCATCGCGCAGGGGCAGCGTAAACGCAATCCAGGTGACGGAGACAGCGACCGTGCCGACGTTCTTCGCCAAGATATTCGGTGTCAAATCAATCCCGCATCTCGGCAACCGCGACCGCAAGTGCAAAGGGCGGCGGGGCTCCCGCGTATCATATCGTGATGATCCTCGACTCAACGCCGTCGATGCTGCAGGTGGGGAAGATCGACTCAGATTGCATCGCCAGTAATCCGTCACTGCTCCTCTATCCCGAGCAGTGCTCGGAGGAAGGGATTCAGACTCTGCTCGGTTATCTCATCCCTGCCCCACGACCCAAGGAAACTGCGTCGCCAGCGGCACCGCCGGTGTCGTCCAGAACGCGGTTGATCAGGTTGCCCTGATGACGTTCCCAGGGCTGACGCCGGCCGAGACCACGACTTTGACCAACCCTCCGATACCGGCCCCGACTGCCTCGGCTGAATACACTTGCCCCCCAGGCAACTCTTCAGTCACACAGTACAACAATAACCCGGGATACCTGATTCTGCCGTTCCAAAGCGACTACCGCATTTCCGACAATTCTGGGTTGAACACGGGCACTAACGGCTCCAGTCTGTTGAAAGCAGTGGGCGCAACGACGAATGGTAACCTGCCAGGGTATAGATACTAGTGGTATAAATGCGGTAAACCAATCGGGAACCTTCTATGCGGGTGTAATCGATTCGGCGCAAGCCTATCTCGCGGCGAACTCAACGCCGAGTGTCCAGAACGTCATAATTTTGCTCAGCGATGGCGACGCCAACGACACGAGTAGCATGGGAGGAAAGGTGGGGGGGCCCAACGGGGTTTACCCATCCACGAATGAGTGCCAGCAGGCGATCACAGAGGCGAATATCGCCAAGGTTGCCGGGACTTTGATTTACTCGGTCTCCTACGGCTCGGCGACAACGGGGTGCAGCACTGACACCAGCCCAAAAACCACGCCATGCCAGACGATGGAGAAGATCTCCTCCTCACCGACGGGCGGACCGTATTTCTTCTCCGTTCCAAATTCGAATGGGACCGGCACGGTATGCTCTGGCGCAGTGCCGATCACTCAGCTGTACCAGGTGTTCACGACCATCGCGGGGGATCTCACGAACTCCCGGTTGATTCCGAACAGCACATATTGACGCCCTCCAGGGATGGAGGGCGGGCTTTTCTTCATGGGCCTGGACCGGGCGCGCGACTACCTGCTTCAGCCGTAGATGCGCGAAGTTCACACCGATCAAGAGTCCCTTGCAAACCTTTCTGAGTGAAGGCATCTTCAGGGATGCCCTTTTCAGCCCCGTACTTTTGTCAGCATACTCCGCCGCAGGGTTGACCCTCGCGATTGTCGATGTCTATGGAGTGATTTCCAGCGCAGTGTCGCAACGAACTCGCGAGATCGGCATGCTCAAGGCCCTGGGGGCCAAACAGGTGGGAATATTATCTAAGAGGCCTGCGCTGAAGAAATCTCGAGCCGGTCTCCAACCTTGGTTCCCGTGCGGTAGATCGTGTGAGGGGGAAGTTCCAGCACGCTGAGCGCCTTGAAGGAAACCTTGGAAACGCGAAACGGCCGCAAGTGCTCCTCAACGTGAATCACTTCCTTTTCTTTGCTCAGGAAAACCACATCAATGGGGAACAACATGCCGATCGTGTGCACTCCCTGGGACGGTATGATCCACAGGCCCGCCCCGACGCGGGCCCAACGCTTTGTTTTACCGAGCAGACCCACCAAGCGGCGCAGATAGCTGTCCGCAACGATTGCCTCCGTGGCGACAAACGTTTCCCGCGTTTTGTTGTAAACGTAGACAGCTCTGCCCTGACTGCCGTTTATGTTTGCCACTATCGTCGTCCCCCCGATGATTCAACGGCGAATCTATGTTTTTCTATTGGATCGCTTTACGGCGCCGGCGCCAAATAATAATAAACAGCACGACCAGGGCCAGACATCCTGCCACGACCCTAATGAGTGTTACGCTGTTCCACATTTCGTTTCTCCTTTCGTTTTTAAAACTGCACTGCGCTCGAACTGAAAAATGCCGGCGCTGCCCGTCTTTAGAATAATTATCGTCCGACGTTTATGAACTGCCGCAATAAAATCAGTATTGCCGGCCCCAGGATGACCGCCATAAGAGCGGGGAAAATAAACAGCACCAGGACGGGCACCATCTTGACGCTCGTTTTCGCGCTCATTTCCTCCGCGCGCTGGCGGCGCCGTGTGCGCAGGTCATCCGAATGAACACGCAATGAC
Organism: uncultured Acidobacteriota bacterium; assembly: GCA_963838945.1. GTDB lineage: Bacteria > Acidobacteriota > Terriglobia > Acidiferrales > UBA7541 > DASTCZ01. The sequence goes on from CAWITC010000003.1 coordinate 64,111, forward strand.
GAGGCGATGCTGGTTCCGAAGCGCTCGGTCTGGGCAAGCACGGCAACCAGGGTTTTCAGATCGTCGATTCCGGTGCGGCGCGCCATCTCTCGAAGAGCTTCGATACGTGGCTTGCCAACGCGCATTTCCATATTGACCAACTGCAATTCGTCGCTCAATTCGGGATGAACTACTTTCAATTCCTGGGACACCCGCACCAGGGCTTGATCGAGGCCAAGACCAGCTTCCACGCAGATGACCAGCAGATCCAAGGCATCGGGCAGGGCGCGGCGAAGGCGTTCCTGCCGCGCATTGACCCGCCACAAGATCCAGATTTCGGGGAGCAGGATGCCGGCAAGCAACGCGCCGCCAAGGATTAACAGCGGGTTGGAGATGTAAAACCCCGTAAAGTAAACGGCACTGAGCAGCGCGATCGGCAAGAGCACCTTCACACCCCGCACCGCCAGAATGGCGGTCGGACTGCGATAACCGGCCCGCGTCATCATGAGCAGCCCGCGCGACGCGGTTCCGCCTGGCACCAGTTTCCCGATTGAAACGAGTGCGGCGCGCACGCCTTCCTTCTGTTTTTCCGCGAAAGCCCCCTTGCGGTCATCGACGACAGGAGCGGCGGTCATTCGAGAAAGACGCCGAACAATTCCAGATTCGCCGGAAGCGAATGCATAAAACAAAGACAGGCACACAATCACCGTCGCGAGAAACGTTCCGAATGTGACCGTCCAGACCATTTTGTGCTTCTCCAATCAAACCTTGATGTTAACGATTCTCCAGAGGATCAAAGATCCGACAATCTGCATCGATGCGGCGATCAGGAGCATAGTTTGCCCGCCCGGATCATTGAACAGTATGTGGATATAGGTCGGATTCACGCCGCCGAGCAAGGCCATCATGATCAACGGCAGGAGAATCAGGATTGCCGCTGTCAGTCTTCCCTGAGCTGTTTTCACCCTTACATCACGATAGATCTTGAAACGTTCTCGAATCACACGGGAAAGTTCGTCAAGGATCTCCGCAAGGTTTCCGCCCGTGTCCTTCTGAATGAGCAGGGCGGTGACAAGCAAGCGAGTGTCCACCAGTGGCACGCGTTCGGTCAGGTTGATGAGGCTATCCCGTAACGGAAGACCGAGATTCTGTTCCTCAAACGTGGTTCGAAATTCTCCCGCGACCGGCTCGGAACATTCCTTGCCGATCAATTCCAAGCCCGTGGTGAAGGAATGGCCGGCGCGGACTGCCCGGCCCAGCAAATCGAGCGCCTCGGGAAGCTGCTCCTCGAACTTTGCCAAACGTTTGCTGCGCTTCCAGGCAATAAATCCCAGCGGCGCCAGAGTCATCACCGCTCCGGCAATCAAGCCGAAGACCGGTTCCTTATAGACGTAATCAACAAATTCGTACCCCGCGATCCCCATTCCCGCGCTCAACAGGAGGATCATGGCCGGTTTTATCGTCAGTCCCGCCTGGTTCACGTATTTCTTCAGCCCGCCCGGCCAGGACCATTTCAATAGGATTCGGTTTAAGAACGGTACCGTGCTGAGCAATTCGTCGCGGAGGATTTGAAGATCGGGGGAAAGGTTTCCGCGGCGCTCAACTTGCCGCACAGCCTCCAAGCGCTCGCGAATGATGTCCTGTTTGGCGCCGCTTCCCACGATCAGCCAGACGACAAAGACAACGCAAGCCACAATCAGAAACGTCACAATGGCAAGCAACAACGCCACACTGCCCTCCTTATCGCGTTTTGCCCAGTTCAAACATTGTCGTCGGGAGATGAATGCCCGAAACGGCAAGCCGATCCGAGAATCTTGGCCGAATTCCCGAGGGCTCGAAAGCGCCGAGCACCTCGCCGGATTCTTTAATGCCGCGCTTCCGGAACGAGAAAATATCCTGCATGTTTATCATGTCGGCTTCCATGCCGGTGATCTCAGCCAGGCTGGCTACTTTACGCGTGCCGTCGCTAAGACGAGTCACCTGCACAACGATGTCAACTGCGGAGGCAATCTGCCGGCGAACGGCGGTGTCGGGAAGGTTCAGACCGGCCATCGCAACCATGGTTTCCAGACGGCTCAAGGCGTCGCGCGGGCTATTGGCGTGGATTGTCGTAAGCGAACCATCGTGGCCGGAGTTCATTGCCTGCAACATATCAAGTGCTTCCTCGCCTCGCACCTCGCCAACGATAATGCGGTCGGGCCGCATGCGCAGAGAGTTGATCACGAGCTGCCGCTGAAATATAGCCCCTTTTCCTTCAATATTGGGCGGGCGTGTTTCCAGCCGAACGACGTGTTGCTGCCGGAGCTGTAACTCGGCCGCGTCCTCGATGGTCACAACCCGTTCTTTGTCAGAAATGAATGACGAGAGAACATTGAGCAACGTCGTCTTCCCGGCGCCCGTGCCGCCGGAAATCAAGATATTGAGCCGGGCTTTCACACATCCTTGCAAGAGTTCCAGCATGGGCTGCGTCAAAGTGTTGTTATGGATGAGATCCTCGGCCGTTAATCGGTCGACGCCAAATCGCCGGATAGACAAGCAGGGGCCGTCCAAGGCCAGCGGTGGGATGATCGCGTTCACGCGGGAGCCATCGGCTAGCCGGGCGTCAACCATGGGCGATGATTCATCCACGCGGCGGCCGATGGCCGCCACGATACGGTCAATAATGCTCATCAAGTGCGCATCATCGCGAAACTGTATCGCTGTTGCTTCTAACATGCCGCGCCGCTCAATATAAACGTGCTTGTACGTGTTTACCAGAATATCCGAGATGGTAGGATCGGCGAGCAGGGGTTCGAGGGGGCCCAGTCCAAAGACCTCGTCCAGCACTTCCTGAGAGAGCCTCTCCCGTTCCTGCAGGCTCATGGGCGTGGATTCGTCCACCACTAGAGTTTCGAGAATCTGCGACACTTCGCGGCGAACGTCTTCCCGTCTGACTTCGGTCAGCTTACTGAGATTCAGTTTTTGAATCAGCTTGCGATGAATTGTGATTTTTACCGCGCCAAAATCGATTCGCGCCGTGGGTATGACTTTGGTTGTTCCCATTCGCATTTACCTCTTTGTCGAGAATGAAAAAAAGTTGCCGATGCCGCTTCGCTTCGCCGCTGGGACCGCGTCCATTCCAGACAACAGCGAAGCCAAATTACGATAATGGTTGGTCAGATTATTATTGTGATTCTCAATCAGTGGTGTTCCCAGGTTGACGGATGAACTGGCCTTTCTGAAATCGTTGGGGAGGAGAGCGAAAATAGGGCGCTTGATGTTTTTCTCGATGCTTTTCAGCGTTTCTTGGTCACCCTTGTGCCAGCGGTTGATCACAACTCGAATCTTCTCCGGATTGATTCCCAAACCTTCCAACGCCGATAATCGGCGCTCGAGAGTCCACAGAGCCGGCACATTCGTTTCCGCGATCACCAGAATCATTCGAGATCCCTTGAGCATGGGGGTCCAATCAGATCCGAACTGCGAGCCCACGTCGGCCAGAACAACATCACAGTTCGATTGCGCGACATTCGCGACTCGATCCAGCAGCGTGGCCGATATGGACTGCCACTGCTCCGGGTGCAAAGCTCCGCCAAGCATCTGGAGTTTTGTCTTGTGTATCGTAAGAAGTCCCTCGAAAAAGTGGCTGTCGAGCCGGTCGATATTTTCGATGGCGTCCCGGATGCCGAAACGCGGATTCAAATCAAGCAGCAGGTGAGCGTTTCCCAGCGGCCGGGCGAGGTCAAGTAAGACCGTCCGTTGATGCGCAAACGTACAAAATTGCACCCCCAGATTCACCGCCACGGTCGTTGTTCCCACGCCACCCTTTGATCCCATCAGCACGATTAACTTTTCCGCCGATTTTCGCTCCACCGCGCGGCCCTCTTGATGGAATCTCGCGAGAATATCTTGCAGTACCTCGGGGATGGCGGGCTTGATTATAAAATCCTGAACACCGCTGCGCATGGCATCCAGCAACAATTGCTGACTCGGCGGGTTGGTTGCTGAACAGGCGATTAATTTCACCGCGGGCCGCAGTCGCCGCACGTGTGCGCCGAAGGCAAAGAATGGTTCCGGCTCGCGTCCCAGGTCCAGGAAGACAACATCCGGAATGCTCTCAGCCGCGTCAATCCTGTCCGTGGGAATGGTCCACTGCTTGACCGACCCGACCAGTCCCGTCTGCTGCAAGCTGGCCAGCAATTGAGCGGCTGTACTTGGATCGCTACTTGCAATCGCTGCAGTCAGCATAGGCCCAACGGTTCTGTCTTCGGACTGAAAAGGCGAATCATAGAATAAGTGAGTTGCATTGCTTCAGTTCTTTCCCGGTGTCTTCGGAGGCGCCGGCGCGGCCGGGTTAGCAAGGAACGGTTGCGGGAACGCGGGGCCCGGCGGCAAGTGGCCGGGCGTCAGCGGCTGCACGATATGCGGCGTAACGATCACTAGCAATTCGTTACGAGTCTTATTGCGCGACCGGCTCTGGAACAATTTGCCCAACACCGGTATGCTTCCAATCCCCGGGACTTTCTCCCATATATCTGTCACGCGATTATCCAGCAGGCCGGCGATCGCGAAGCTTTGCCCGTCTTTCAGATCCATTTCCGATTCGAATCTTTCCGTGGACAGCGCAGGTATCAGGAAGCCTTGAATCGTAAGCGCGTTGGTAAAATCGAGCGAGCTGACTTCAGGCTTCACCTTCAGGTGTATGTAGCCATCGGCTTCCAGTGTAGGGGTAAAATTCAAGCGGACGCCAAATTCCTTGAACTGAATCGTAATTCCGCTGGCGCCGCCGGCAGCAGTCCCCTGCAGAACTGGGAACGGGAACTCGCCTCCCGCCAGGAAGCTGGCATCCTTTCCCGATGCCGTGAGCAGGTTCGGCTCCGCCAGGATCTCCAGCACATTTTTTTCCTGAAGCGCCTGAATGGTGGCCGCAAGATTGATGTCTTGCCGGTATAGGAAAATATTGAGCAAATTGGTTATGTTAAATGTGTTGGTTAGCCCACTCGCTCCGGTCGAGGTCGTAGTCGTGGTCGCGCCTGTTCCACTCGGTACGAGGTTAGGCGGGGAGAACTCCTGCGTCCCGACCGCGCCGACTGTATTCCCCGCCCCCGTGGACATGATATTGACTCCAAGCTGGATGAGCGCCGTCCGCTCGACCTCGGCGAATTTCACTTCCAGAAGAATATCGCCAGTCGGGGGCAGAGGAACTTCCATTAAGCTGGTCACCTTGGGGGTGGCATTTTTTACAATCTCAAGAATCTTCGCGGCGATCTCCGCCGAAGAAATTTTTCCCGAGATCATCACCATGTCTCGTGACGCCTCGAGCTCCACAGGCTCCGAAGGAAACGCTTCATGAAGTTTTTGATTCAAACTCAAAATATCTATGTCCACGGAAACTTCAAACGTCTCGCTCTGGTCGGCCTCATCCCACAGCAGAAACGAAACTCCGCCGGGCTTTTTCCCGTTCAAAACCACTTGATAAGGGCTTACGACAATCGCTTCGACAATTTCCGGATCGGCCAGCGATATCCGCTTGATCCGTGTCGGAGATGTGATCACCAGAGAGCGGCCCACCAACAAGTGAAGCGCCTGGGGCATGTCCGGCGCGGGCTTCTGGGCTTGCGTGGCCACAGGCGCCGGCGGTTGCTGCCCTTTCGCGGGCGAGCCGCACAGGAATATCAGCGCCGCGAAAAATGCAATTCCGCTCACGCTTTTTATCTTAGCTGTCGTGCCAGATTCTGCCATTGGATTCTCCCGTGCCGTTCTCATTGATTTGGAAAGCTCTTGGTATCGCGTTTGCCCCCAATAATGATTTCGACCGTGTACGGAGGGGGCGGCGCGGTCACAACCGGAGATTGATTGGCGCGGCGGCCCGCGGACGCGGACTTCAACGCCTGGCGGCGGCGCGCTGGCACCGAACAGCACGCCCTGCAGAACCGGCTCCGGCGCCGGAGTCTTGCTGTCAATCGAGTTCCGAAGCGCGAGCTGGATTTTGCCCTCGGTGCTGGCCATTGTCAGCATTGCCGCGTCCTTTGGTGAAACCAGCAGGGTCACAACAGGCACCGTCTGCGGCTTGCCGTCGCGATCCTGCTCGATCTTCTGCCCGGCGGCGAGCACTCTCACATTCTCAAGGATCGTTCGCGTGACGTTCTGTGCTCCGTTCTCGTTTGCGCCGGGGATTTGTCCCGTCACCAGGACGTCCACGCTGGCTCCGGGAGTCACAAATCCTGCGACACCTATCACGTCGTTCACCGCCACGGAAATCGCCCTCATGCCTTCCGGAATCGTTGCCTGCAGGCCCGCGCCAGCCTCTTTTGGCGCCAGCTTGCTATCAAGAATCATTTCGTTAGCCTCGAGCGGCGCAATCACCGCGCGGCCCACGGCGTCTTCGGTCCGCGTCAGCATTCCGGGGACAGGACTGTTGGCCGGCCAGGAAATCGTCTGAACATCCGAGGCAGTCAGGCGGGTTCCGAGCTGCACCGGCGCCCTCGCCACCACGACTTGTTGCGCCGAAACCTGCCTTTGTGGCGGATGCCTGCTGGAATGCGTGATAAACGTAAATGCTCAACAATAGCGCCACAATGACGGCTACTGTTACTCCGATGATGACTCGATTCTTGTTCATGAAACCGATCTCCTAGTGTTTCCTTTTCACCGCGCCCATCGGCTAATCACGAAACAAATCACTGCGGTCAGCGCCGCGGCCACGCCAAACGGCAGCTTCAGCAATCCGGGATTATCCAGCGTCATTTGCGGATTGCCGCGCCATCCAAATATGAAGAAACCCTGAACGAGCATGGCCATGTTCTTCAAGAGTGACGATAACACGTTTCGTCCATATCACCGTAGCGGCGGCCAAAACTCCTGTGACCAAAGCGCTCACAAACAGAAAGGCCAGCAATCCCCACGGGCCCAGCAGTGCTCCCACCGCACCCATCAACTTCCAATCGCCCGCGCCCAATCCCCGCAGCAAGACCAAGGGGAGCAGCAACAGCAGCGCTAGACCCGCGCCCTCGAGGCTGGCTAAGGCTCCATGCCATCCCCAGATAATGGTATGCACGCCGAGGCCGGCGATAAAGCCGGAAACCGTAAGCCAGTTGGGGATTTTTCGGGTGCGCCAGTCCAGCCAACCAGCACATATCGTGAAAGTCAGGGTGAGCGACCAGATCAGCAAGGCCGTATTTACCGCTAGATGGCTGTCTTTGAATGTCATCGGTGCGATATTCCCGGTTGCCAACTCATTTCCGCTGCGTTGAGGTCGAGCTCCCATTTCGCAGCTGAAGTTTGTGAAAGCTGTCATAAGCAGATTGGCAACGCTCTTCAGCGCCGCAGCCGGCGTCAGAGCAATCAACGCCGCCACCAGGGCGTATTCCACCAAATCCTGTCCTGCATCATCGTTCCACAATCTTACGAGTATGATACCCATTTTCTTTGACTGCGGATGCCGGCATTTCGGTCTGCGCTGTTTCTGATAACGCGCATTCCGGAGCATACGAGAATAGCTGATACATCCGCATGCCCCGAAAGCCCGTATTTTTGAACGTCTGGCGGTTAAGCGCAAACGTTAGGTGGCGGTCGTCAGACAGCCTCCCAGGGCCGTGAACGTGGAGTTGATCGCAGTTGCCAAGGAGTTCATCCCTGCGGTCGCGGCCAAGGCGATCAGGGCCACAAGCAGAGCGTATTCGACGAGGTCTTGACCTTCGCTCGTCAAACCACAGCCTCTTCAGAAGTCTCATCTGTTCCTCCCCTTTAGATTCGTAATGGTTGACCAAATCAGCCGTTCATTCAGAGACTCAGGGGGGAATCCTGCCTCTGAATAAGCCTAAGGCTGCTCAGCAGCTTAGTAAGTCCTCCGCGAATTACCATCTTCGAGTCCTGTACAAATTAGGTGGCCGTAGACAGGCAGCCTCCCAGGGCCGTGAACGTGGCGTTGATTTTGGTCGCCAGGGTATTCATCCCCGCAGTCGCAGCCAGGGCAATCAAGGCTACGAGAAGCGCGTATTCCACCAGGTCCTGCCCTTCCTCTTCCTTCCAAAGACGCATCACTAGGTTCTTCATCTGTTTTTCCTTTCGAGTGTAATTGAGCGACACGAGCACATGCCGTCCCGTACTTGGACAAGCACATGAGCTTCCATTGCGGTGCGACTAACGTACATTGCTAAGTCCTTTGTATAGTTACACTTGCGAAGGCTTTCTTTCCTGCCATCGACTGTGTGGCCTGTGACACGCACCCAGCCGTTACCATCCGTGGACACCAATTTACTGCTTAACCCTCCGATTAGTGACGGATGCGGATAACAATTGGAGCAAGCGCCCAACCGGCCCGTGTGGCAACCGCCTCGGGTCTTAGTTGCCCCCACCTTCAGTCGAGCATGTGCTTGAATCTAAGGCACTTTTCTGAAGGGCCACGCTGCAAAAGTGTTTCACGCATTTGTTGCCGGTGTGACACGGTATGCCGCGTTTCTACCTGTCGAAGTTATGGCAGTTGGAGGCTCCCCACGGTCACGGAACCCTCCCTTCCCGGCAAAATCAGTCACCATCGCATTTCCACAGGGCTTACCTAGGCCGAAAGCGGCGTTCGAAGGATGGTTTTTGCGGTTGAAGTGGGGATGTCTCTTCCGCTGATGGCGATTGCCAACGCCGCTACCGGTACCGCGGAGATCAGGTCCACCAGATAGTGGTTTTCCAGCAAAAGTATGGACGGCACGAGTAGAACATCAAAGGCGATCATTAGAATGAACAGCCGTTTCCATCGCCGCAGAAACCAGAGCGCGATCAGGGCTTGGACGAAATGCATGGAGGGCAACGCAATATAGTACTCTGGGCTAATGGCGTTTAACGGCAGGCCGGAGCGAAATCTTTCCAGTGTGACTACAACAAATCGTTGAAGATGGTAGATGAGGGGGCCGTTCGGAACCACCGAGAAATGGTTGGCGCAAGATGCATACGGCCCCGTGGCGGGCCAAAGATAAAAAAACGGCAGGGCAATGTAAAAGGCGACCAAAATCGTCCCCACGTATTGGAGGGCCCGGCGCCGTCCCTCGGTGAGCGCCAGAATCGCTATGCAGCCACCGGTCTGCGCAAACGTGCCGAAATAGATCAATTCCATCCATGGGATGCTGCCGGGCCATCTCCGGATGAAAGCATGAGCCAAACCAGAAACCGAATGGCCGCCCAGCAGCAGGGAATCCCATCGGTTCAAGACATATTCAGCGGCGCCGTTGTAGCGCACCGCCGCGATGGCCTCGTTATATGCGGATATAATTATCAGTCCGACGAACAAGTAGGCCGCGGGCAACAAAATGTCCGTCGTCATTTTTAAGAAGCCGATCTGATTTTCTTTGGCCCGCTCCTTTACTTCGAGTATCACGACAGTGGCGGCGAAAGCCAACAGCCCGGCGCGTATCCCCAGTGTTAGCATCACCACTGGGACCAATGGCAGGATGATGAGGAGCCGCAGTTTTTGCCGGGAATAGCGCCGAAAGAAGGGGCCCAGAGAATCGGCGACCGGCGCCCCGGCGACGTACAAAATGATGCCCCCGACGATGGACTCCGGGACGAGAAAACCCCAGTAGGCCTGGAAGAATTCTGCCCAGGCAAACCGAAATGGCAATCCGGCCAATCGTATTGCGGGCGCGAGTGCCGCCGCCAACAACAGCGTCGCCCAGTAGTGCGCGTCCATGGCCCGGTACGCCTTCCGAGCAAGAATGGCCGGTGCCGCAAGCTCAACCACATTGCACCCCGTCTGTGAAGGTGTCTTTTCCGCTGATGGCGATTGCCGATGCTGCAACTGGAATTGCGGCGATCAGATCCACCAGATAGTGCTGTTCGAGCAGAAGGATTGCTGGCACGAGCAAAACATCAAAGGCGATCAGCGCAATGATCATTCGTTTCCACCTTCGCAGAAACCAGAGCACGATAGACCCCCTGGCAGACATACCGGTTCTCCTTGGTGTTGAAGGCAGCCCAAAGCGCCAATCCGAACACGTCCATCCGCGCTGCGATAGACCAGTGGAAGGGCGTTTTCGATTTTTGCCATTTGCGTGTGTGCCGCTCGAGCGGCATCCGTCCATTCGATCCTGTAATCATCGTCGGTGAAAAGCCAGTATCCAGCGCCGATAGCGCAGGGAACATCCATCATGTGCCGCACTGCGTCAGCAAGGCGCTCTGGTTCATAAAATTCGGCGGTCGTAAACTGTATTGGGCGCATTGCTTGTCTGCCCGTGTAGAGATACAATTTCGCATCTTCAAAGGCAATCAGCCGCGCGCTTGGCGGGGAGTTGTGACTGATCCAGTCGTAAGCACCGCGCAAATCCTCTAATTGCTCGGCACGAATCTTGCCCAGCTGGACTACTCTCGCGCGCATGGGACCGACGTAATTCAATGCGATCCCGCCAACCAACGCGAACAGCATCAGACCAAGCGCGGCCCCAATCAACCTTTGGGTGATTGGGCGGCCCCGACAAAAGCTTAAATGTACCATCGCAAAAATATGCTTACTTTCAAAGTAGAGTCCGGCAGCAAATAGTGGAAGGAACAAGATGAAGAAGCGATCGCCGGGTGGATAATTCCAAAGGAGTGTCACTCCAATATAGAACGGCAAAACGAAATGGATCACCTTAAAGCCGTAGCGGCATGCCTGCCGAACGATCCCTGCAAGAATTAGGGCGCTTACGACGGCGTCGGTGGCCACCCCACCAGGGGAGTTGTTCATCAAGAGAGGTTCAAGGAAAAAACCCGCCGGAGCGCTGACCAGGTTGGCTAGATTGTTGACAAGCATCACCCAAAACGCATGTATGTCCGGGACACCAATTCTCCATGCCGAGAGGTAACTGGTGTCGTACGTCCAGGTGTGGATCCAGCCGGGGGTTGATGCCGCCGTGGGATTTACTGGCAGAACCAGTGTGGTGGGGAGAATCCAACGCCAAGCGACCGTTACCAAGAACGGCGTTACACACGCACAAAAAACAGCCAACTGGCGCCAACTTCGGCGAAACAGACCCGCTGCAACTATTCCTGCGACAATCGGCACTCCAAAAATGCGCAGCAACATCGAGAATCCCGCCAGGATTCCGCAGCCCATCACGGCCATTGTGCCGCCTTCCGGCCGCATGGTGTCTTCTGCCATGACCATGGTCGCAACGGCAACGGCAGCAAACGGAATGTCCGAGAGCACGAACGAGCCATACATTATGATCGCCGGATGAAACGCGATGAGCGCGGTGAGAAGGAGTGCCTCCACGCTGCTGAAGCCATGCATCCGCCGGATAAGTACAAACGAGAGGACCACAAATGCCAGGGCGAATGCCACGGTGATTGCGATCGCGGCGCTCAGATTGGCCGGAAAAGACGGGTTCATGCGCCAAACCCAGGAGAGGATATACGAGTAAAGGATTGGGTATTTCGTCGCTGGCGGCGACCCGGGCAAGTTGGGAAGGATGTAGCCATGTCCGCTGGCAAGTGCCTGTGCAGCGCTGAAATAGATCGAGTCATCGTGAAAAAGGCCGAAGAAGTTCAACGGATGCAGCCGTACAACTAAGACAGTGTAAATGAGGAGCACACAGCTAACCGCGACCCACAAACGGGCGCGCTGACAGAGCGTCTGTGTCATCTGCATTGAGAACCAACGGGGCTCGCCCATGAAGTACGATTGGACCAATCGTCGAAGGACATCCTCGCGGCCGGCGCCGCCAATTCAGCCACAATGCACCCCGTAAAGGCGCATTGAATTCCTGGATTCACTTTGAGCGATAGCGGCCGCGACGCAGCGGAGAATCAGGTTCATGTCCCGCCTCCGACGGCATGATCGTCTTGAGCTGCGGGAGTTTCTGGCCTCTGCATCACGTCACTTTGCCGCCGGACAAACAGTACGGAGTGGCCGTCCTCATATACCTTTTGCCAGTCCGGCAAAGCTGCGAGAACCGTCGAGAGAGCTTCGCCGGGCACAATCAAACAGGATTGGATGTTGTACTTCTGAAGTATGGCGAGAGACCCAGGTCCGAGGTTTAGGAGTTTGATTTGGTCCGAAAGTACACCTGCAGGCTCAAATATCTCGCCCCGGCCGTCAATGAACACCTTGTGTTCCGGCCCTCGCGCCCACAGAAGGTAGCCGCCGAATTCGTAACTGTTGTACATGGGGCCGGCAACGGAATGCGTGTCCAGATATTGGACCGCCGCGACCGGGAAATTCTGGTCCACGATGCGCGTGTAATCGCTTCGCGAGGGGAAATACCACACCATGGCAGCCACTATGCCCAGGATAATTGCGGCGTTCAGAGTGTAAATTTCTTTAGCCCGGTCATACCGCGGTAGCCAGCGCACCAGGATCACGACAAAGACCGGCGCGAAAAATGCGACGAATAGCGACAGAAATCTCACGTGCAGACAGGCCATCACTGTGCCGAAGAGGAAAAGGCCCAACTCTTCCAGCCGCCACTTCTGACGCACCAACACCTGCATGACCAAAAAGCCCAGCAGCAAACCCAAGGAAAAGCTTATCACTTTGGAGATTGAATACCATCGGCCGCCACTCCTGGATATTGGCGAGGCCCACAGGCGATGAACTCATTTGGAAGGGAAACGTCGCGAGGCCCGCACCGTATGGAGTGATCAAAATGGCGATGATGGATAGCAGAAAAACCATCGTCAAATGGCGGCGTTCAACCGCGCTCCATCGCTTTGTCTCCAGGCTACCCACATGAATGTTCGTGCAGGCCGCTTGCCAGATACACACCTATCGTCCCTAAACCGATGATCCAGGTGCCGTGACTGTTAATCCAGACGAGCATCAACAAAGGCAGCAGCCAGATCGCGCCGCGCTTGCCCTGACGGAACCGTTCCAAGATGATGAGCGCAAGAATCAGAAACAGATAGCCCAGCATCTGCGGGCGCAAGTTGAATGAGTTAACCAGATTGAGCACCAACGCTGTGGCCAGGAACCCGGCCTTGGGATTTCCGCACCGGATGGTCGTGAAATAATAAAGCGCAATTGCGAACAGACTTCCGAGAATGATCAGGAGCGCGCCCAGGCCGCGCAATCCGCCAACTCGATAGACTGCCGCTAGCAGGATTTCGCCCAGCCACTCATAGGCCCGCCAATGCTGGCCTGCGGCAGTAAAAGAGTACGATTCGCTCGTCGGCCAATGGTGCGTGGCCAGAATGCTTTGGCCGATTTTGATATGCCACCAGAGATCCGGGTCCACGTCGAACGAGCGCAACCAGAAAAACACCCTAGCGACGAGACACATTCCCAGCATGGCGGCAAACGAGAAAAGCACCTGGAGAATCGAGGCGCCCGCGAAGACTCGTGGGGGAGCGATTGGATGGGAGCTGCAATTTTCGTCGGCGGACTCCGCCAGAGGAGCGGAGACGTTCCCCGCGGGCCCCGGCACCATGGTGGATTCGCTCATTTTGGCTTTTCGCCCCAGGTCGCGGTATTCCAGGCCAGCCAGCCCACAAGGGGAACCCGCGTCAGAACGGCATCGGGCAAGCGCAACGCAGACAGCTTTCCGCGGATTTCAGGGGCCGAGAACATTTCAAAGTCCATGGCCGCTATCCAGCGCCGCGCTGGAAGTCCGGGCGCCCAAGGCCGGCGATGCGCTTCGCTGCACGAACAGGATGCTCGTCTCATCCTCATAAACTTTCTGCCAATTGGGTAACGCGGCCAGCAGCGTCGCCAGCGGCTCATCGTGATTGACGAGGCACGATTGGAACCCATATTTCTGGAGAATGGAAAGCGCGCCGGGCTTGATATCGGCGATCTCGAGATAATCCGCCAAGACACCGCCTCGCTCGTAAAGCTCGCTACGGCCGTCCATGAATACTTTGTGCTCCGGTCCGCGTGACAAGATCAGGTACCCACCAAAACCAAAAGTGTTGTACATCGGACCGGGAACCGAATGATGATTGAGATATTCGACAGCGGCGACGGGATTGGTTTTTCCAACGTTTTGCCACAGATCCGCCTGCGATGGAAAATATCGAACGACGACCGCGAGAATGACGGCCATAAACATCGCGTTCAGGACGTGGCGATCCTTGCCCCGCTCATACCGCGGAACCCAGCGGGCCAGGATGGTCGCCAGCAGCGGAGCGAAAACTGGGATGAAGATCAGAAGAAAGCGGATATGCAGGCAAGCCATGATGGTGCCAAACAAAAAAAGCGCCAGCTCCTCCAAGCGCCAGGCGAAGTGACCTATCACTTGGAATGCGATAACGCCCAGCAGAATGGCAAGGAACACCTTGCCCGCCGCCAAGTTGAACGGCATGGGTTGCCACTCCACGATATTCGCTACCTCCAGAGGCAGAGAAAAAGCGAATTCAAAAGGGAATTTGGCGAGAGCCGTCCCGTAGGGAGTGATGAGCGTGGCGCATGCGCAAAGACCAAAGACGCTTGCCAACCGCATGCGATCGGAGGGATTCCAGCGCCGGGCTTCGATGTCACCCAGATGGAATTCCACAAGCCCGCTCGCCAGATAAATGCCAATCACACCCAGGCCGATGATCCAGGACCCGTGCGCGTTCACCCAGAGCAGCATCAGGATGGGCAGTGCCCATATCGCGCGGCGCTTGCCCTGGCGGAAGCGTTCCAAAACGATGAGCGTAAGGATCAGAAACAGATAACCCAGCATCTGCGGGCGAAGATTGAAAGACACGGTGGCCAGAACAAACAACGCCGCTGTCGCCACGAATGCCGCCTTCGAGTTACCGGAGCGAACAGCGGCCAGCGTGTAAAGCGCAACCAGAATTGCGCTGCCAAGGATAAGTAACAGCAATTCAAGGCCACGCAATCCGCCGAGGCGGTACATTGCCGCCAGCAGCACCTCGCCGATCCATTCAGAATCAATCCAGTGTCGCCCCGCGACCGACAACGAATAGATGTCCGTGGTAGGCCAGTGATGCGTTGCCAGAATTACTTGCCCGTTTTTGATGTGCCACCAAACATCGGGGTCCACAAAGAATGTCCGCGCGATGGTCGCTACCGCACCAACCAGGACAGCTCCCAACAACGCCGGGAACGAAAAAACACGCTGCCACAGCGTCACCAGCACGCCCGACTGTGACGTCGCGGTCACGTCGGACGCAAGGTCGCTGGTCCGCGCACTCTCCGCTTTATCTTGTCCAGACGGAGGAATCGAAACGCCCTCGGGCGTGGGGGCCATGATTTCAGACTCGCTCATCTGCCGCATTTCTCCAATCGGTGACACTCGCCATTTTACGCGCCGCCTCGCTGTTTCCCACGCGGAGAATAACTGCCAATTTCCGGTCAATAAATCCGCTCTTTACACAGACTTGATCACCTGCAACAGATACAATTTCAGCGGCCTGCGACGGATTCCACGTCGTTTACAGGCAGTTTGAAATCCAAACCGGGCTGCTCTTGTCTTCCCGCAAGTGACGGAACTGATGCAACACTGAAAACGGGTTGCGCACACTGGCGATGCTTTCTCCAATCTGCAGAATTTTTTCACGATCGATATGCCCGAGCAGCGTCGCAGCTTGCGCGATGTGCCTAATCTTTTCAGGCAACAGGCCCATTACGCGAGCACAGGTGGAATCCACCGCAACAGGATCGTCTCCAAGAATCAGCACTCCGGCGGACTTCAATGCGCCCTGAATGGGGCCATTACCTTCCATTCCCACGATGCCGTCAACGATCGCAAAATCAGGGCGCACGGCTGCGTTAATGTCCAAAATTGCGCGGTCAATGCCGGCCAGTGCAGCACATTCTTGGGCCATCCATAGCATCCTCCGGGAAAAGCTTGATAACTTACAACAGATACAAATTCAGCGGCCTGTGCGGATTCCACGTACTCTTACAGGCAGTTTTGAAATCCAAACCGGGCTGCTCTTGTCTTCCCGCAAGTGACGGAACTGATGCAGCACTGAAAAAGGGTTGCGCACACTGGCGATGCTTTCTCCAATCTGCAGAATTTTCTCACGATCAATATGCCCGAGCAGCGTCGCGGCTTGCGCGATGTGCTTAATCTTTTCGGGCAACAGGCCCATTACGCGGGCACAGGTGGAATCCACCGCAACCGGATCGTCTCCAAGAATCAGCACCCCGGCGGACTTCAATGCGCCCTGGATGGGGCCATTACCTTCCATTCCCACGATGCCGTCAACGATTGCAAAATCCGGGCGCACGGCTGCGTTAATGTCCAAAATTGCGCGGTCAATGCCGGCCCAGTGCAGCACATTCTTGGGCCATCCATAGCATCCTCCCGGCACCGTCCCAAACATGTTCTTGAGCGAAAGCGTGACGCCGGCCCAATGGTGCGTCTTGAGTTTCGGCATGGAAACCAGAAAATCGGCGTGGCGAACGGTTTTGGGGAAGTACAGCTCCTTCAATCGAGATGCACGGGTCTTCAACGCAACCAGTTCGACGTCGTCTACGTTTAAGTCCACGAAGATTCTCGCCAGCGGCCCGGCATACTCCCGCATGTGCATGGATTCGAGTATGGCAACTGAATCGCGATCGATGCCCGAGCCGTCTCCAATCAATACATCCGAGGCTCCCAGACGCAGGAAAGTTTCACGGGCAGCGCCGATCACCGCGGGATTGGTGTTTGTGATTCCTTGAGGATCGATGGCGATCAGATTCGGCTTCAGCAAGACGACTTTATCCCGCACAGGAAGGTCAAATTCCCGCAAGGTTTCATAAAGAACCGCGGCGAGATCCGATTGATAAGTCGGGACACGCCGAATGGCAACCCGCGAAGGCGGTCGCGAGAACGGAGGCAAGAGCAATGGAGTTTCTCGTGGCATAAATCACGAAATCGCGCTGGAAACCACGTTCAGCCACCGTCGGGTTTCACTGAACGCCAAAGCCGCCCAGGCGTCGGCTGGGACGGTCCAGGGAAGTGCCTCCGATTCTTCAAAGTTGCGCAGGCGTTCCGCCAATACTGCGTTCGACCTGCCATAGAGACCCAAACCGATATGCGCCAAAGCCAGCGACTCCGGGCTTTGAATCGCGCCTTGTTCGTTTTCAAGCCAATCGAGACTCTGGCGGTTTTTAGGCCGCTCTGAGTTTTCGCGCAACGCAATAAGAGCCCATACGGTTGGCCCGACCTGCGGTTGACCTGCGACCCCATACACCCTTGGATTCCCGCAATTCCATCCTCCTCCAGGGCACATGCGGTCGTAGAGCATCGCTTCGCGCGAGTTTGCGCCTCCGGCCCACATCCGCCAACGAAGCCACTGCCGGATTACTCCGATGAACAATCAGCGCGTAACAGGTCGGTTCTACCCAACTGGCGGTGTGAGGAGTCCAGCTCCAGCCGCTATACGAAGCGCTCTGAGCATTAATCTTTTGGCGCTCGGTGAGCTTTCGCGCCGTCCGCCACCAAAAGCCTGAATCGCGCGGCCGGTCATCGTTCACCCAGCGCAACCCTTGAACCAACTTCGTTGTATATTCCGGATGCCCTAACAATGCCCAGCACGCCAGCGATGTCACCCAGCATCCCTCTCGCTCGCCCGCCGCAGCGGCCCAGGATCCATTTTCAAGCTGTGCTCCCACTACAAAGCGAAGTCCGCGATTGATTCTCTCGTCCGCTGACGATGTCGAATCGAACTCCTGGAGAGCGAGCAGCGCCCAGGCGGTTGGCTCGATACGGCTTTCGCAGGCGCCGTTGAACCCCCAGCCTCCATCCGCGTTTTGCAACTTCCGCAAGCGAGCCAGATGCGCTTGTTCCAAGTTTGACACGCACCGAAACCTGCTCTTTCATCTTGTTCTTCGTTGTCTTGCCGCGCCAGCTTTTCTTGCAAGTGCCTGCCGTGGATTACATTATCTGCTTGGGTGGAATAAGTGGCTCCGGCGCCGTCACTGGAGTTGACTCGTCTGACTCGTGGATCTCAAGCTGGTTGATCAGCCGGTGCAAATAGCCCCGCGCTACATCGAGGATGCGCGCGCATTCTGCTTTGTTCCAGCCACATTGCCGCAGGGTGCGAAGTACCAGCCTGCGCTTAAATTGACGAACCTCTTGCTCGTACGATTGTTTGTGCTGCGCGTTCTCGCCCGTGCTTCGGATCGCGGATGGAAGGTGCCAATTCTCCACCGAATGCCGGTCGCAGAGCACTACCGCTCGCTGTACGGCGTTCTCGAGCTCCCGGACGTTCCCAGGCCACGAGTATTCAATGAGCGAATGCAGGGCGGCTTGCGAAAATCTTACGACCTTCTTGTTAAATTGCTGGGCGGTTGCTTGCAGGAAATGTTGCGCAAGCAGGTGGATATCGTCGCGCCGCTCGCGCAAAGGAGGCAGATCCAACTGCACAACATTCAATCGGTAATAGAGGTCTTCGCGGAACTCTCGCCGCTGCACCATCTCGGACAGATTCCGGTTGGTCGCGGTGATCAGTCGGACATTTACGTTTACCGTGGTGTTGCTGCCAAGACGCTCGAAACTGCGCTCCTGAAGCACGCGCAGCAACTTGGGTTGCAAACCTAAACCGAGGTCGCCAATCTCATCGAGAAACAGTGTCCCCTGGTCGGCCGCTTCGAAACGCCCCCGCCTGCACGCATGCGCTCCCGTGAAAGCGCCTTTCTCGTGGCCGAACAATTCGTCTTCGATCAGTGTTTCCGGCAAGTTCGTACAGGAAAATGCAACCATCGGGCGGCCTTCGCGTGGGCTCATTTCGTGAATCGCCCGCGCCAGCAGCTCCTTCCCGGTCCCGGTTTCACCGGTAATCAAGACGTTCACGTCGCAGGGTGCAATCCTTTGCGCGAGCGCAAAAAGATCCTGCATGACCTGCGTGGTACCCAAAAGCCGGTGCATCCGTCCGGAGGCGCGCACCTCCGCTCGCAACTGGTCGAGTTCTTTTTCCGCGGCATGGGTTTTGCGCGCTCGCTGAAGAATCAGGCGGAGATCCGCGATGCCCATGCCATACGTGACGGAGTCGTACGCGCCATGTTCCATCGCGCGCGTCGCAAAAACGCTGTCATTTTCCTCGCAAAATACGACGATTGGCGGGCGGGACGCGCTCTGTTGAATCTCATCGATCAAGTGAATTGCGGCTGAGGAGTCCGAGTGGGCGTCGCCGGACCTGGCATCCAACAGCACTACGTCGCACCAGGCACGCCAGTCGGCCCACCGATTCAGGTCAAAATCGCTTCGATGGCGGGTTTCAAAGCCGGGGCCTAATGCGCGCGCAACTGCGTCGGCTAGTCCCGATTCCTTCCCAAGCAAACAAACACGAGTGGTTTGACCGTCCATGACCCTGCCCCTCACGGAGCCAGACCCCCGATCTACTGTCCCTTCAAGCAGACCGAACTCAAGGCTCCAATCTCTGAACACAGACAGGGGACATTACGAGAGGAGGCAAGTCAAGTACCAATTCGAGCGTCATCAATTGAACACTTATTTGCGTAAGTCTTTGATTCTATGCCTCTTATGGCGGTCAAACCGTTGTCCCATTCGAGAGACAGTACTTTAGTGCCATGACTTTTCACATTTAGTGACCCTAAATTCTCTTTTCCATGTGTGATGGAGGTGTCCGGAATGGCGGGAAAAATTAACGCTGGTTCGGAGTCTGCATCTACGGCGCAACTAAAAAAAATCTGGAATTGTAAGCTAAGGCTTCGGCAGGGTCACCGCGATGCCGACGAGGAATTGTACAGCGACGGGCTTCCCCATTCGCATTGCGGGTGTGAATTTCCAGCGGCTGAACGCCAGACGCGCCGCTTCATCCATCAGCGGCAAAACCCCAGCGTAAACCTGGACGTTTTCCACAGTTCCATCTTCTCGAATGGTGCCTTTCAGAACGATCATCTTGCGCGCTTTTTCGGGTGGAACTGGCAGCCTCTTAAAATCGAATTGCAATTCGGGTGCTGGCGGCAACAGTCCCTGCTGCAGATGGATGGTCGTGTTGCCTCCTGCGGTGTTGGCGCCCTGCTCCGCGCTTGGATCGTCCTGCAGACAGTATTGAAGAGTCCAGTTTGTGTCGGGCATGGGCAGAAAGATTGTGTATATCTTCCTGCATGAAAGAGCCTGATAAACTCCCAAACCTCCGCCGCCCATTGGCCCCGTGGAAACAATCAGGCCGTTCTTGTGGACTGACGTGAAGGGCGCCAATCGAATCACCATATCTGCCGCCTTGGGCGAACCGCCCAGGGTGCCGCCGCTCGATTCCCCGTCGGTTCCATTCACGCTGAATATTCCGGAATCTGTGTTCGAGCCTCCTCCTCCTCCACCACCTTTATTTCCTAACCCGACTCCCATGCTCCCATCCCCTCCGTTTCCTTTGCTTCCGTGACCTCCTCCTTTCGTCAACCCCCCTGTCACCCCACCCGGCGATCCCGTCACCGCGCCATACGGTGAGATGGAAAACGAGCCAGCCCTATTACCTAAAGGGAGGTTCACTATGCTACCCGCATCGCTCGGGTCTGTGCTCAACACCACCAATCCTCCTCCTTTACCTGCTCCAAGGCCGCTCACATTCGCGTTCTCAACCGCCGGGTCAGATTTCGGAGCGGAAGGAACCTCACCGGACGGGGGCGGTTGAACAACAGGCAATGCCGGCGCGGGAATATTCGTTCCCAAAACAACGAGCGTCGCGTCCGGACTTGTGCTGGCAACTGTGGGCGGGGCCAAATCCGCCATCTTGGTCTTAGTTGGCGTTGGGGCATGCCACGTGGGGGCGCGCCACGGAACTGGAGCTTTTGGTTGCGGCGGCAGATTGCCCAGCAGATTCGGCAGATGCAGATCCACCGCCAAACGGATATCCGGCGGAATATTCGGCTGAATGATGGTCTGATGCATGTTGTCGGGGTGTGGAGGTTGCGAAATTATAGTGATCTGGCCATGAAAGGCCGTGCTGCCTATCCTCGTAGTCATCGGTTCCACATCTCCTTGCCCCGGCACCCCACCCGGTCCGGCAGGAGCAATTCTGGGAATCTTTTGCCCGGCGAGCAATTTGGGAGGGATGTAGTAGATTTCGTAGGGCTCGCTTTGCAACGCGCTTGAATTGCTTAGCTGGATAAAAGGTTTCTGAACCATCCACATTAATAGAAACACGACTCCGGTATTGATGAGAGCGGAGCCCAGAAGCGATCTTGCGGGCCGCTGAAGAAATCCCAAGTCCAAGATGTGAAACATCCGCGCGCGATAGTTCGGAATCGGGCGGTTGGTCGGGGAAAAGACCGCAACAAAAGATCTCCACAAATTCAGCAGGCGGGGTTCACGCGGAACCAAAAAGCGCAAATCACTGTTGGTCACTTTATCTGTCACTCTTGGCGAATATCCGTTGCGAATAATCATCGCGTTAGTGCACTCTCACCTGAAAACCCATGGAGTCCTCAACATAACACAATTCCGTGAAGGTTTTCATTCCGCAATACACCGCCACGCGTGCTTCTAATCGCGGTCAGCCGGAATTTCAGGAACCTGCGCCGAAACTCTCACATACCACATCGCTGCACGTGCGGTTCCAAGGAAAGTTCGGATTTAACATAAAGACTGCAACCGCCCCAGGGTCACAACAGGGCTTAAGTGTCACCGTTTGATTACACGAGCGCATCCAAAGAGACCACGGCGACCTATTTGGGACAACTTTTTTCCAATCATTAGGCACAGCGTGTAATTTAGGCCGGAAGGGAGGGAAGCCGCGTGCGAAACGGCGGGAAAGAGGCCGGCAAAATGAGGGAATCCAGAGACTGTCGGATGACAGTTGGAGAGTCCGATTTAAACTCAATAGAATCAATAACTTAATTGGGTTAGACATAATTTGGTGGGTCATTCAACTAAATTAATGAAGTGAAAAACGCGAGAAAATAAAAAGGCAAATAAACTCAGACATTACGGGCGCGGGGAACGTGCATTCGAACAGTCCACAGTCGGGACTTTTCTGATTGGTGGCCCCCAGTTGCGCCTTTTTTGAGTGGTGGCCCCAGTCGTGCCTTTTTGACTGGCAGCCCAGAGTCGGGACTTTTTTGGGTGGCAGGCCAGAGTCGTGCCTTTTTTGATTGGGCGCGCGGGGTGAGCGAAGGGGGAATGTCATTACCGCGGCGGAGTTCAATTTCAACGATTTCCGGTTGAGTTGGGTTGAGGAGGGGAAGGTCATCACTGCGGCGCAGTTCGATTTCTGCATGATCCGTTTGAGTTTGGTTGGGTTGAGGATTTGTCGTACGCTTCCCCGTCTTTGGCTGCGGGATTGCAATGAGAGGTGTTCATGATGGACTCTCGAAGCCTATCGGAATTCTTGATTTTCCTTTTCTTCGCCATCCCTATACTCGTTTTCGTCCGGATGCTTTGGCTGTATTGGAAGCAAGGGCGCGATCCGGAGCGGGATTCGGCCAGCGTGCAGTACGAGCCGCCGGACAACCTCACACCCGGCGAGTGCGGCGCGCTGCTGGACAACGTAGTCGAAGTGAAAAGCATCACGGCGACGATCGTCGATCTTTCGGTGAAGGGGTATCTGGCAATCGAGCCACTCGAGGCACAGGACGACAGCAGCGTGCCAGCTCCCAAGGGCGGGAAGAATTACAATTTTCACATGCTCAAGGGGCCGGGCGACTGGAACAATCTGAAGCCGCACGAGCGGGCAATCCTCAGCGCGATTTTCATCCCCATAAATCCAATGCTTATTCTGGAGAAGGCGATGTCGCGACTGGAGATGGCCGCGGGAAATACCGCCATTTCCGAACAATTTTCCCGGCGCGTGGAGGAGATGACCAAAGCAACGGCGGGAGCGCGCGCTGTTTTAGACGACAGTGAAACTCCCCGGCCCGTGGTCGCGTTGTTGGACCTACAGACTCATTTTTATATGCAACTGGTGGGGATTCGAAAGTTGGTGTTCGACGATCTCGCGGCGGGCGGATATTACCAGCGCCGGCCGGACAGGGTCCGTTCGCTCTATACCGCCAAGGGAGTATTTGCTGGATTCGCGATGGCCGTGGCGGGAGCTTTTCTAGCGACGAAAACGGGTACGCCAAAGTTGCCCTGGATCCTGACGGGCGTCCTCACCGGCATGATCCTTGCGTTCTCCGGAAGGCTGCTTTCGGCGAGAACGATTGCCGGGGCGCGCACGGCCGCGAAGGTCCTAGGCTTCAAAGAGTTCCTCGAGCGCGTGGAGAAGGACCACATCGAGAGGCTTGAAAAGACACCTGAACTTTTCGAGAAATTCCTACCTTACGCCATGACGCTCGGGGTGGAGAAGACGTGGACGAATTCCTTCAGCAACGTCGCGGTGCAGGCGCCGCAGTGGTACCAGCGCCAGCACGGCATCGGATTCGTCCCCATTCGCCTCGTTGATGACATGCAGGGGATGTCGGACCAAGCAGGAAACATGGCGACGTCAAAGCCGGGCAGTCCGGCTTGAGCATTTTCCAGTTCGATTCTTCGATCACTCGTTTTTTGCGGTTGATTTAAGAGGCGGATAGAGTTTTGGCGAGCGACAGGAGGAGGAAGAGAAGCCTGCCACTCTGAAATAGTCTTTTCCCTAATTCCTTCCCTTCTGCCGCATACCGCACCCTTCAACCTTCGTAGTTTGAGGATCGTGTTCTTCTGATTCCTTCCTTTTGAACTGCAAAATCGTTCCCTTAATGAGCATCACGAATTCTCGGAAAGACAATGATATAAGCGTCCGGTTGACCGGGCCGGAGTATGCGTGGCATGTCGACAGAGGACGGCGGTGAGCCAATGTCCTTGTCTGTCGCGTAGGGGGCGTAGAACATCAGATGCGGTGGCCCGTGAACAATTTTATTAGTTTGCGCGAAGTAAATGTAATTTGAGTCGGACATCATATAGGCGATCCCCGGTTTTCGCGGCGCGTGGAATCTTTTGGTTTTGTAACCGTTTTGGATCGCCGCGGTGATTGACTCCTCACTCTTGCCGGCGGCTCGCTTTTCTTCGGCAAAAATCCTCGTCGCCAGCGTTGAGGTGCTCCCCTCGGCGTCGAAGCAAGTGGGCTCCTGGTTCAGTGGTGTCTGGCGATCCACGATGCAAGTGAATCCGTTTGACCCTTGCCGGACCTTCACGTAACCGGATCGCTCTAGCAGATACACGGTAGCTTTGCTTGAAATTTCAGGTGGGGCTGCGCTCTCTGCGAGCTTGATTCTTTCCTCGCGCGGCAAGGAAAAGTCATAAGCCGGCTTCGGACTGTCTGTCTGGGCATACACCGCGGTGCAGCTGCCAACTAAAAGGATCGCTATAAGCATTCTGCGCATGAATTACCTCCGGGCGAATCTCCAGCACCGAACTAGGTCCCGCATTTGGGAGGGACTGCAAGCTTCCAAAAGCGTACTTTCGCCGGTACGCCTGACATAGTATGAATGAAACGTTGTGCCTCGCCAAAACTCTGTCCGCCTTTGAAATCAACGCATTATAAAAGGGCGCCCCTTTTGAGGTAGGTTTTGAGCGCTTGCATCATCAGGCGCCGCAATGGTAACAGCGCAAGCACGGCATCGGATTCATCCCCATTGCGCCTCGTTGATGACATGCAGGGGATGTCGGACCAAGCAGGAAGCATGGTGACGTCAAAGCCGGGCAGTTCCGCTTAAGCCCTTACCAATTCGATCCTTCGATCACTTGCTCCTTGCGGGCGTATTCGTTGGCCTGCCGGAGCGGTCGAGGATTGTCTTTTCCCTCGCGAGAATTCAAAACGGCTCGGACTCCGCGCGTTCATTTGGTCTTCTTCCAACTTGAACTAGGAAGAACACGAGGAGCGCGCTGGAAATGGCTCGGTCTGACTGAATCAAGGCAAGGGCTCCGGGCCGTTGTTTCTCGACAACGGTTTATTGGCAGGGACGGCCCTCCAATAGATGATCTTCTGGAAAGAATTTCTGTGACAAATGCTAACTTCGAGCGTCTAGTATTAGAGCGAATAAGCGTTATGACCCCTTTGGTAGATGTTCTCAGGGACAGGAAAGCGGGGATACAGAATGCCGAAACGCGGAGCAGCCCCGTTGGAAGGGGAAGTACTCCAGGGAACGCTTGATTTGGTGGTTTTGCAGACACTCATCCTCGGTCCGGCTCACGGTCATACCATCGCGCACGCCATCGAGCGCCGTTCTGACGAAGTCCTTCAAATCGAGCACGGTTCGCTGTATCCGGCGCTTCATCGGCTCGAGGATCGCGGCTGGATCGCGTCATTCTGCGGCACCTCCGAGAACAATCGCAAGGCGCGCTATAACCGCCTTACACCGAAAGGGCGCAAGCAGCCCGCCGCGTGGGCCAGCCGGTGGGACCATCTGGTTCGCGCTGTCAATCGAGTGCTGCGCCCCGCGACGGAGTAATCCATGGAACTGCACTTTTTTCGCTGCTTCAAACGTTTTTTCCGCGCGTGAAAAATGGGATGAAGAACGCACGCGCGAGCTGCAGGACTATCTGTACGTGGAGACAACGGAGAACATCGCGCGCGGGATGTCGCTGGACAGTACCCGCGATGCCGTCCGCCGCAGGCTCGGCAACCAGACGCAAATTCGCGGCCGGGAAGTCAAAATGGAAATACCGGATTAATTCGATGCTCAGTCAGAAACCGACAACAAATCCAGGAGGTACCAGCGATGGGGCGCTTAGTTAAGGGGTTGGTCATACTGATGCTGCTCGTCTCCACGACGATCGCAAGCACGGATTCACCGGGACCGGTTCTTTGGAGAGGATTGCCACCAGGAAAATATAAAGTCGGATTTAAGACGGTGTGGAAATATGACGATTCCCGTTCGTTCCTGACAGCAACGAATTGGAAGGGAGACCTAAACCCACAAAGTTCCTCGCGGCCGATTCGGTTGAGTATGTGGTTCCCCGCCAGCCCAGAGCGGTCCAGCGAATTGATGGAGTACGAGGGGTATATCTCGGCACGCCGTAAAGAAAATGACGTCCCAGATTACGAAAAACGTATGTTGGACTATGATCGCTCGTCGGTCGCGAATATGGTTGGCGGGGAGGGTGCCCAGTTCGAGTCCCTCCTAAGCACGCCTACGGCAGCGTACAAGGATGCGCCTCCCGCTGAAGGCCGATTCCCGATCATTGTTTATTCGCTAGGTCAAAACGATCACAACCTTGAGAATGTCGTGCTCTGCGAATTCCTTGCAAGCTATGGATTCGTCGTCGCTACAGTAGCGGACCTCGGGCCCTCCTCGAGGGTACACCAACTGATCGTAGATGATCCGGCAAGCTACGAGACACAGATTAGGGATCTGGAATTTGCCCTCCAAGAGGCATTAAAGATGCCGTCCGCGGACGGCACAAGAGTTGCGGCAGTCGGTCACAGCATGGGAGGCATCTATGCCGTCTTGTTGGCCATGCGAAATGCCCGAATCCGAGCCGTCGTTGGTCTTGATGCGTCTTTCATGGAAACGCTGCCTGCTTACTACTACAAGTTTCAGGATGCCTACTATTACGATCCGTCGAAATTCAAGTCCCCCATGCTGTCCATCTTTCGAACCGACCAAACACTTGACTTGACAGCATTAAAAAAACTGCGCTACAGCGACCGCTACTTGATAGGAGTTCCAGCGGTCATCCACGCAGACTTCACTAGTTTTCCTCTGATCACTGCAACTCTTCCGACCGACAAATTGAATGAATACGCACGCAGTCACCGAGACCAGAAAACTGCGGTTCAGGCGAGCATCTTTATTGCTGAGACCGTTCGCGATTTTCTATTGGGAACATTCAAATTGAATGCAGGAAGTCCTAACGACTTCCAAGCGCGGGCTCAATCGACCCGGTTCTTAAATCAAACGGTCAGCTACCAGAAAATGGATTCGCTGGCAGCGCCGACGGAGCAGGATTTTTATGAAATCATTGTGACCCTGGGAGTGGAATCGGCGATCTCAATTTACGACCAAGCGGAAGCAAGGTATCCGGCAGCGGAGATCGTTCGATGGAATGTCATTGATCGAATTGGATCTGAAGCTCAATGGCAGCGGCAACCCCAAGACGCAGTCAAGGTATTCCAATTCAGTGCACACGTTTTCCCTCAATCTGCCGACGTCTGCGATGAACTTGGAGATGCATATGCAGAGATCGGAAACAAGAAGGAAGCGGTTGCGAGTTATCGAAAGGCGCTCACAATAAACCCTAAGGATTCGCATGCTTCCGATAGAATTCAAAAACTTCAAGACTCACGGCCGTGATGTACGGTGTCCCTCGCCAGAATGCAAAACGGCTCGGATTCCGCGCGTCCATTTGGTCTTCTTCCATCTTGAACGGGGAAGAACACGAGGAGCGCGCTGGAAACGGTTCGATCTGAATGAATCAAGACAACGGTGCTTGCGATTGAGGATCGCGAGTTGCTGCCGAAGAGCCAGGTTTTCAAGCCAAAGGCTCCGAGGCGTGCGGAAAATGCGAACAATCGAGGCCAACAAGAGTCAGATAGCGTGAAACATGGCAAGGTGTTATCGCGGGTCACCTGTGGATGGCAAGGCTCTTTGCAGTTGATTTAAGAGGCGGACAGAGATTTGGCGATACGATAGTTGGTATAGGTTCACAGTGCGATCCACCCTTATTTTATTGATTTCAGAAAGAGGTCATACGTACGGCAAGTGAAAGAAGAGCTGCGAGAAAAAGGCCATGCGGAATAAACCTCAATACGCAAACCAAAGATTCTGACCAATTTCACTGCGACACTTCTTTGTCGTTTTCCTTTCAGTGAGTTCAGTTTTCACTCGTGGCGTAATGTCACGATGGGATCCACGCGCGTGGCGCGAACCGCCGGAATCCAACTGGCCGCAAGAGCCACCGCCATCAGAAGAAGCGGGACAATGGCGAATGTAATCGGGTCGCGCGTCCCTACCCCGTAAAGAAGCGGGGCCATGTAACGCGCCAGGTACAACGCTCCCGCAAGCCCTAGCACGACTCCCGCAAGCGCCAGCCGCGCTCCTTGACCGATCACCATTCTCAGGATATCGCGCGGTTGCGCCCCCAGCGCCATGCGGATGCCGAGCTCGTGGCTTCGCTGGCTCACAGCGAATGCCATCACGCCGTAGATGCCAATCGCCGCCAGCGCGGCTGCGACCGCGGCAAAGAGTCCGAGGAGGTCGAGACTCAGTCTCGGCTGCTCCACCGACGTGGCGACCACATTCATCCATCGTGCGCACGTCATACACAGGTTCTCGCCGGTCAATGGCGAGTACTTGCTCGCGGGCGGAATTTGCAATGGTCGCGGGATCATAAACCGTACGAATGACGAGAAACATCCCTCGAGAAACGCTGAAAGGATCCTGCGTCTGCGGAAAATACGCTTGCACGCGGCCTTTCACATCAAGGCTGTAGTTGTGCACGTGCCCTACGACGCCCACAACCGTGCACCAAACCGGTTTCGGCGCGTTTGGATCCGGGCCGGTTTGTATTGAGATACGTTTTTGCAAAGGATCCTGCCCAGGCCAAATATCAGCCGCGAATTCTGAATCCACGATTGCGACCAAGGGTGAGGTTGCTGCGTCCATTGTGGAAAACACCCGTCCGGAAATGAGCGGCGTCTTCATGGTCTCGAAATAACCGGGCGTTACGAATCGCTGGTCCGTCTCCAGATACCCGTAAGGCAGATTGGGCAAGTGCTGCAGGACTTGTGCAGTGGAATTCTCGACGAATACGGACCCCGATGAGTAATCCTCGCCCAACGGTAATTGTGAGATTGCGCCCGCACTTTCCACACCCGGCAGCACACGAATTTTGTCGAGGACCTGCCGAAAGAATTGCGGCACAGCGGGCCCGTCCGGATACGTGATGGATGGAAGGTTCATGCGCATTGTCAGAATATGGTCGGTCCGGAAGCCGGGGTCCACGCGAAGAAGCCGGTAAAAACTTCTGATCGTCAACACAGCTCCGGTGACGAGCAGCAGCGAAAAAGCTATCTCAGTCACCACGAGCACGCTGCGCAGCCGTTGTCCGCTGCGGCCGCCGCTCGCTCCTCGTCCCCCTTCTTTCAACGAGTCATGAAGGAGTGGATTTGAAATGTGGATTGCAGGCGCGAGCCCAAAGAGAATTCCCGTAAAGAGTGCAACCACAAGCGTGAACAAAAGTACGTTGGGGTCCAACGCGATCTTCCCAACGCTGGGAAGAACAGCCGTGTGCAAGCCACGGATGGCAAGCATTGCCCAGGCGCCAAGCGCAAGCCCCACCGCGCTGCCAATCAACGAAAGCAGCAGACTTTCCGTGAGAAGCTGGCGGATCGTCCTCCATCTGCCGGCGCCGAGCGATGCGCGGATAGCCATCTCTTTTTCGCGCGCCGAGCTGCGCGCAAGCAGCAAGTTGGCGATATTCGCGCACGCGATCAGGAGAACAATTCCCACAGCGGCCATGAGGATCAGAAGCGCTGGGCGAATCTGCCCGACCAACTCCTCCCGAAGAGGAACCACGAATACGCCCCAGCCCTCCGTCGGTCCGTAGATGGCCGGATTTTCGCGCGCGAGCTGCTGCGCGAAAATGTCCATGTCGGTGGAAGCCTGCGCCAGATTCACGCCCGGTTTGAGCCGTCCGATCACATCCCATTCATGCGCCCCACGGCTATTCGGATGAGTGCGGTCAAGCGCCAGCGGAATCCAGACTTGATTGTCTCCCGCAAAATCGAATCCTTCTGGTAGAACGCCAATAACGGTGTAAGGCCGATTGTTCAAGCGGATTGGTTTGCCGACGACATTCGGGTCGCCCGAATAAAGTGATCGCCAAAGCGCGTAACTGATGACGGTGACCTGGTTATGACCGGGCTGGTCTTCCTCGGCCGAATAGGTGCGGCCCAGAATCGGCTGTACGCCCAGCAAAGGGAAGAGGCTCGCAGTGGAGCTGCCCCGAGTGATCCGCTGCGGCGCTGCGTCTTCGCTTCCAACATTGGCGCCGTCATTCGCGCTGTAGGCGGCGACCTGATCGAAGGCATGGTTCCTGTCCACGAGCTCGAACCACTCCGGATCCGAAAACCAGTTTCTCGGTATTCCTTCACCGGTCAACCGTCCCCAAACTTTCACAAGCTGGTCGGGCTGCCGGTAGGGCAATGAGCTTAGAAGAACCGCATGGACGACGCTAAAAATGGCGGTATTCGCTCCAATTCCCAGCGCCAGCGTCAGGATCGCCACCGCCGTGAACCCGGGATTCTTGCGCAGTTGCCGTAGCCCATACCACACATCCTGCCAGGCATCTTCAAACCAGCGCGGATGCCAGATGACGCGGATGTCTTCAGCTACGATCGTCGAATTGCCGAAAGCACGACGGGCACGATCCTTTGCTTCGCGTTCCGGGATTCCAGGACCAGATTGCTCCTCTGCTTCAAGTTCCAGGTGCGTGTGAAGCTCCTTGTCGAAATCGTCCTTAGGTTCGCGCGAATTCATCTTCGCCTCCTATGCGTTACTCAGAACGCGATGAATGGCAGCCACCATTTGTGCCCACTTAGAGCGCTCGCGAATCAGCTGCTTGCGCCCCAGCGGAGTAAGGCGGTAATACTTGAACTCCCGATTTCGCTCTTTCGAGAGCTCCCATTTCGCGGAAATCCAACCTTTCTTCACGAGGCGATGGAGCGCCGGGTAAAGCGAGCCATGCTCGATCTGTAGAGCATCATCGCTGGTGCGCTGGATGTGTTTGGCGATCGCGTGGCCATGGGTTGGGCCCGTGAGCAGAGTACGCAAAATGAGCATGTCGAGCGTACCCTGAAGGATTTCGGTGCGGTCTGAACGCATGTTCTCTCCTGATGGTAGATTAACTACCATATGGACGTCATCATAGTAGACGCTCGACCATGGAAAATGTTTCACCGGAATTGGTGTTGTTGCAACAGAGGGGAGAGGAACCCTTAATCCAAGTTGCTCAAGGGCGCACAGATCTTTGGCGATTGACAAGTGTCCCCACCGGGGTCTCTCGAGGCCGGTGCTTTCTCGCGAGTACCCAGAAGGGCTTGTCGAACCCGGTCCAGGCGCGGGCCGAGGTGCTTGCGCTTCAGCGCCGCGAGTTGCTGCCGATGAGCCAAGTTTTCGAGCCAAAGACTCCGGGCGTGAGCGGAAAAGGCGAATAAACGAGGCCAGAAAGAGCCCAATAGTGTGCGACATTCTGGCGTGCTATCGCAGGTTGCATGTGAATGGCAACGGGATGAAAGGCTCCGACGCGAGCGGAAGAGGCGGACAATCGAGGCCAGAATCAGTCCGAAGGTGTTTAACACAGTTGCGTGCTAACGCAGGTCGCCTGTGAATGGCAACGGGTTATATTGTTGATAACCAAGGCGGACAGAGATATGGCGAGGCACAAGATCAAGTCTCACGGCTTGCACACCGTAGCTTCTGCAAGAATCATCTTGGAGTCTGTGATTTGCATTGTTAGGCTAATGTGCTGCTTGAAATGGCCGCGCGCCGGGTTGACTCCAGAAAGGGGGCTATTCGAGTGGGGCACCCCGCCTTAGATCTGACGAGCAAGACCGCTGTTGTCATCGGCGGCACCAGCGGCATAGGTCTCACTCTGGCCAAGGGTCTCGCCGAGGCCGGCGCGAACGTGGTGGCCACCGGGCGCCGCGCGGATCTTGTTACTGCCGCCGCCAACGAAATCCGCAAACTGGGCCGGCGAACGCTGGACATTCCATGCGACGTCACGCAGGAAGCCACGATTGAGAAACTCTGCGAGCGCGTGGCTTCGGAACTCGGCCGCACAGACATCCTCGTAAATTGCGCGGGCCGAACAAAACGCGCCCCGACTCTCGATTTTCCAGAGACCGATTGGAATGCAATTATCGAGACAAATCTCAACGGAACTTTGCGCGCCTGCCGCATATTCGGCCGGCACATGATCGCCAAAGGTTCCGGACGAATCATCAATGTCGCCTCCATTGCGTCCTTTCTTGCTCTCTACGAAGTTGCGGCTTACTCCGCCAGTAAGGCCGCGGTTGCATCGCTCACCAAATCGCTCGCGCTTGAATGGGCGCGGCATGGGATTTGTGTCAACGCTATTGCTCCCGGCGTCTTCCGCACCGACCTCAATGCGCAACTGCTTGACGGCACTGAACGCGGCCGCGAATTTCTTGTCCGCACTCCCATGCGGCGATTCGGCCAGTTGGAAGAGCTCGTCGGCGCAGTTGTTTTCCTGGCCTCCGATTCCGCAAGCTTTGTTACCGGTCACATCCTTGTCGTTGACGGCGGCTTTCTCGCCAGCGGCGTGAATCAGTAGCGTACCTGCAAATTCTTCTTCCGAGGCCTGACGTTCGCATTTCAGCGTGAGCCCGCGGAAGCGGCTAGCTTCGCGCGTGCCGCCGCCACGGCTGCCAAAAACTTTCGCGCTGCTTCTGTAATAACCTCTGGTTTTCCTGCCTTGAGTGCCGCGGCCTGCACCAACTCGCCCCCCACTCCAAGCGCCGCCGCGCCCGCTTCGATGAATTCAGAGGCGGTTTGGAGATTCACCCCGCCTGTCGGAACCAGCGGCACCTGTGGAAGCGGGCCTTTTAGGGCCTTGATATAACTTGCTCCTCCCACCTGTCCACACGGGAAAACCTTTACGAAGTCGGACCCCGCTTTCCATGCCGAGATTACTTCGGTGGGCGTCAGCGCGCCCGCCATCATTAATTTTTTCGCTTTAAGGGCAAACTCGATTGTCTTAATGTCCAGACCCGGGGCCACGATGAATTCTGCCCCCGCATCAATACAGCGCTCCGCTGTGTCCGCATCCAGCACGGTGCCTGCTCCCACGAGTACATCGGCGCCGCGGGTTCGCGCCACCTCCCGGATGATTTCGATCGCGCCGGGCACGGTCATGGTGATTTCCACGATCGGAATTCCCCCGGCGCAAATCGCATCAACAGCCAGGAGCGCTTGTTGCGCGGACGAAGCGCGAACGACGGGAATAATTCCCACAGAGGTAATTCTTTCGGAGACCGCTTTCTTATCCATCTTCGCGCCGTCTCTTTCGGGACTTGCGCGCAGCTTTCCACGAATTCAGCGGGAAATCCGCGCGCCCGCCCCCTTCATAACTTGCAAGACTTCCTTCAGAGTTGCCATGGATGTATCACCGGGGGTCGTCATTGCCAGCGCGCCGTGCGCAGCTCCGCACTCCACCGACCACTGCGGATCTTTGCCTGAGAGAAAACCATAGATCAGCCCGGAAGCGAAAGAATCCCCGCCGCCAACGCGATCGAGAATCTCCAGATTTTCGCGGTGCGTTGCCTCGAAAAACTTCCCATCGCAGTAGCAGATGGCTCCCCAGTGGTTCACAGTGGCCGAAGGCGCCTTGCGCAATGTAGTCGCCACCACTTGAAACGGAAAGTCCCTCAGCGCGGCTTGAATCATCTTCTGAAAGCCACCCACTTCGATATTTGAAAAGTTTTCATTCATCCCCGGGATCTCGTAACCTAATGCAGCGGAGAAATCTTCCTCGTTCCCGATCATGACGTCGACCAGAGGCGCTATGCGGCGATTTACATCTTGCGCGCGCTTCTTGCCGCCCAGCGATTTCCAGAGCGATTCCCGGTAATTCAAATCGTACGAGACAATCACTCCATGGCGTTTCGCGGCTTGCATCGCTTCCACTGCAACTTCCGGCGTCGTGTCCGAAAGCGCGCAGAAAATTCCGCCCGTGTGAAACCAGCGAACGCCCTGCTTACCGAAGATGTCATCCCAATTCACTTCCCCCGGCTTTAATTGTGAGATCGCCGTATGCCCGCGATCGGAACATCCCAGCGCCGCGCGCACGCCGAATCCTCGCTCGGTAAAGTTCAATCCGTTTCGCGCCGCGCGGCCGACGCCGTCATCCGCCACCCACCGCACCAGCGAAGTATCCACGCCCGCTTGATAGATCAGGTCTTGCAGTAATTTGCCCACAGGATTATCCACAAAGGCGGACACCAGCGCGGTATCGAGGCCGAAACATCTTTTCAGGCCGCGCGCTACGTTATATTCACCGCCGCCTTCCCAAACCTCGAACGTCCGCGCAGTCCAGATCCGTTTTTCTCCCGGATCGAAACGCAACATCACTTCTCCGAGGCTGATCAAGTCCCAGCGGCATTCCGGTTTCGGCCTGATTTTTAGGGGCATTTTTTCCTCGTTCCTCTATTGCCCGAGCCACCCGCCGTCAACGGCGCGCACGTGGCCATTCATGTAATCGCTGGCGCGTGAGCACAAAAATACCACAGCGCCCGCGACATTGGCGGGATCGCCCCAGCGTCCGGCGGGAATTCGTTCGAGGATTTGCCGTCTCCGCTGCGGATTATTCCACAACGCAGCGGTGTTATCGGTGGTCATGTAGCCGGGAGCGACCGCGTTCATATTGACTTTCTTCGGCTCCCATTCATTCGCCAGCGCCAAAGCAAGAGCAGTGGTGGCGCCAAGTCCCTTGTCGGAGCCTGCAACGAATGCGTTTTCTCCATTGAACCGGAATGAATCCAGAATCATATGCTGGTCTCGCTGCGAAGATTTGCGGGTTCAAGCTTGGGAACCAACAACTGAATCAGGGCCAGCGCGATGAGATAGGTCATTCCGGCGATCAGCAGCAGGATTCGGTAGCTGCCCGTCGATTGCAGAGTGGATCCCACGGCCTTTGCCATCAACATCCCGCCCACGGCTCCAGCGAAACCGCCAATTCCGACGACGGACCCAACCGCGTAATTTGGAAAAGTATCCGAGGGGAGGGTGTAGAGGTTAGCTGAAAAGCCCTGATGGGCGGCGGCAGCAAGCCCGATCAACAGAACGGCGCCCCACATTCCTGAAGTCCGGTCAGCGAAAATCACGGGAGTCACAAGGAGCGCGCAAGCCAGCATCGCAATCTTGCGGCCTGCGTTGATCGTTGCGCCGCGACGGATCATCCAGGAGGAAAGCCAGCCGCCGCCGATGCTCCCCGCATCAGAGATCAGGTAAATCACCATAATGGGCAGCCCGATGTGACTGAGCGGCAACCCATATCTCCGCTGCAGGAAGTCGGGAGTCCAGAAAAGATAAAAAAACCAGACGGGATCAATCAGGAATTTTCCCGCAACAAATGCCCACGTCTGCCGCAACGGCAAAAGGCGAACCCAGGGAACGCGGCTTACTGTTTCTTCTCGACCGGCGGTGATGTACTGAAGTTCGGCTGCGGAACACCGGGAATGTTCCTCCGGCCGGTGATACAGCGCCAGCCACAAACCGAGCCAAACGAACCCGAGTGCACCGATGAAAACGAAAGCCCAGCGCCAGCCTAGGTGAATCGTGATCCATGGAACAATCAGCGGCGTAATGATCGCGCCTATATTTGTGCCGGCATTGAAAATGCCTGTCGCAAACGCGCGTTCTTTTTTCGGAAACCATTCCGCGACGGCTTTAATGCTTGCCGGAAACAACGCCGATTCACCAAGTCCCAGCGCTGAGCGCGCGACCAGGAAGCTCGTGAAAGAGCGGGCGACGGCATGGCCCATGGAAGCCAGACTCCAGAAGACCATCGCCAACGAGTAGGCTTTGCGAGTGCCGATTCGGTCGACAAGACGGCCGACAAAAAGCATACCGATCGCATAAAAAGTTTGGAACGCGAAGACCAGGTTGCCGTAATCAATTTCACTCCAGCCCAGGTCGTGCTGGAGCGTGGTCTTCAGCACGCCCATCACCTGCCGGTCCATGTAATTCTTGGTGGTCCCAAAAAGCAGGAGTGCGCATATCACCCAGCGGAAGCGTCCGATCACCGCGCCGGTGGCGCCGAGTGCGCGAATAACGGGGGATGTGGGCTGAATGAGTGAAGAGGCGAGTGCCTGTGGTTGGGATGCCGCTGACGCGCTCTTATCAGGATCGGCCATGATATGCGCCGCCCGCTATTTATTGCGGCTGGCTTCCAAGCCCGAGCCACCTTGATTGAATGCCGGCTGGACGTTTACAACGCCAAACTTGCGATCCTCCACTTCACGGTGCGCCGCCATCGCCCAGAGAAACGCGATGCGATGGCCCGGAACCGAAACATTCGGGTGGTATCCGGCGGGCATTAGCACGGCGTCACCATCTCGCACCACGGTGACCAGCTCCGGATACTCCGTGTTTTTGTAAACGAGCTGGATTCCATACGCCGGCTCCGGCATTTCAAAGTAGACGTACAATTCTTCCAACATTTTGGCGTGCTCGTGAGGCGGCCAGCTCGTCCAGTTGCCAGGGTCCGAGTGCGTGAAGCCTGCCACAAGACGCCCGGCCTCGATGTTTTTCGCCAACACCATGTTGAGGTGCCTTGAACAGCCGGGCCCTCCGGCGCTGAACTTCATGCCCGGGTCCTTTGATACCTCGGCATATCGGACAACCTGCAAGGGATATTTCTTCTCCACATCCGATGAAAACTCGGCCAAGTCCACCTGGGAGTCAGTCGAAACCTCGATGGAGGAATCGCGCGGAATATATATGGCGTCATACTGGCCGAGGCTTACGTCGCTCCCGGTCGCCTTCACCTTCGCATGGCCCGAAAGACAAATCAGGCCGGTCTCGCGGTTGCCGTTCGAAAAGGAAACCACAGTCTTCGTTGAGTTCAGAATAATTCGCCCGTAGGCGAGATGTTGCATAGTGCTGTTCTCGGGGCTGACCGAGATATGGCGCCCTACATGGGAGTTGGTCTTACGGAAAACCATTCTGTCGATTGTTTCCTGCGCTTGCGTGCTCATCAATGCTCCTTAGTAATTATTCCCAATCAGATCCGGGTCACTATAACCGACCAATGCGGAATACAGAAAATCATACTTTATGGGCCTCGCGCCGCATTGCCGATATAAATAAGAATTGTGCATCGAGTGTATCCGAGATACCAACTTAATTCCTGGTCGCCCCCACAGGGGTGTCCGAAACCTTCCGATGAAGCTAAAAGGTGAAACGGAGACCGAGTTGAACCTGCCGCGACGGCCCTGTCGTGTTCGGAGCTGCAAAAGAACTGATAATCACGCCGAACAATGAAGATGCTGGCTTTGCGCCCGGAGTCGCAGGAGGACCGCTGCTGCCAGGCATGTTCAAGTTCACAGAATTGAAAAAGTTGGTGGCGAGGCCTGCTTCGTTGACTCGCACGAGTCCCGAGCCTAACATGCCTCACGGCTTTTTCATGTATTCGAAGGCATTCGGCGGATGGTGGCTGATTTGAAACAAAAGCTGGCGATCGTCTCCGGTGGCGCGCGCGATATCGGCGCGGCCGTTTCGATCGAGCTCGCCAGGAACGGTGCGGACGTCGCGTTCTGTTTCCGCGATAGCGTAGCGCAAGCGAAGGATACGGAATTACGAGTTCGTGAAACCGGTGCGCAGACGGTTTCCGCAAAAGTTGACGCGATGAATTCCGGCGAGGTGAATGCATTTATCGCGATGGTGCAGGAAACCTTTCACCGGCCTATCGATATCCTTGTGAACGTGGTGGGCGGTCTGTGCGCCCGGAAAACGATTGGCGAAATGGAGGAGGACTTCTGGGATTTTGTGATCGACCGGAATTTGAAGACGACCTTTCTGATGACCAAGGCCGTCTTGCCACACATGTGCGATGGCGGAGCGATTATAAATTTTTCATCGCAGGCGGCGCGCGATGGCGGCGGTCCCGGCGCCGTACCCTACGCGACTTCCAAGGGCGCCATCCTGAGCTTCACCCGTGGCCTTGCGAAAGAACTGGGTCACCGCAAGATTCGAGTGAACGCTGTTTGCCCGGGCATGACCAAGACTATGTTCCACGATACGTTTACAAAACCTGAAGTGCGTCAGCGCGTGGCCGCGGCGACGCCGCTCGGGCGCGAAGGTGAAGCAGCGGAAATCGCGGCGCTGGTCGCCTACCTTGCATCGAGCGGCGCATCATTCGTCAACGGTGCGGCGATTGACATAAATGGCGGAATAGTTTTTTCTTAAGGTCGCACACTCGAACATGAAAATCTCGGACGCCAAAGTAATCGTCTGCAGCCCCGGTCGAAACTTTGTCACGTTGAAGTTGTCGACCGAAGACGGCGTCTCCGGTCTCGGCGACGCCACGCTCAACGGTCGCGAACTCGCCGTGGCCAGCTACCTGAACGATCATGTGTTGCCGACTCTTATCGGGCGCGACGCGCGGCGGATCGAAGACGTCTGGCAGTACTTGTATAAAGGCGCTTATTGGCGCGGCGGCCCCGTCACGATGACGGCGATCTCCGCCGTGGACACGGCGCTATGGGACATCAAAGCCAAGAGCCTGGACGTGCCGCTCTATCAACTGCTCGGCGGGGCATCGCGTGAGGCGGTGCTTGTTTATGGCCACGCCAGCGGTAAGGATCTGGACGAATCGCTCGCGGCGGTGGCCGATTATCTGAAGCTCGGATACAAAGCCATTCGCGTGCAGTGCGGCGTGCCCGGATTGGATGGAGCTTACGGCGTTGGCCGCGGCAAAATGTATTATGAGCCTGCCGAACGCGATGCGCCCCGGGAAAATTCCTGGAGCACCGAACTGTATCTCGATTTCGTTCCGAAATTGTTTGAGCGTGTGCGCAAGGAATTTGGTTCGGAAATTCATTTACTGCACGATGCGCACCACAGGCTCTCCCCCATTGAAGCGGCGCGGCTCGGGAGGAGTCTCGAGCCCTACCATTTATTCTGGCTCGAGGATCCAGTGCCCGCCGAACTGCAGGAAGGCTTTCGGCTGATTCGGCAGCATACGACCACGCCTCTCGCGGTGGGAGAGGTATTCAACACCATCTTCGATTGCCATCAGCTCATTCAGGAGCAGTTGATCGATTACATTCGCACGACCGTCGTCCATGCCGGCGGCATCACCCACCTGAAGAAAATCGCCAGTCTCGCCGAGCTCTATCACGTGCGCACCGGCTCGCACGGCGCCACGGATTTGAGTCCGGTGTGCATGGCCGCGGCGCTGCATTTCGATTTGAGCATCCACAATTTCGGAATTCAGGAATACATGCGCCACACCACCGAGACGGACCTCGTCTTCCCGCATCACTACAACTTTGAAAACGGCATGATGCATCCGGGTGACGCGCCCGGTCTGGGTGTGGAGATCAATGAGAGTTTGGCCGCG
This sequence comes from uncultured Acidobacteriota bacterium, assembly GCA_963838945.1. Taxonomy (GTDB): domain Bacteria; phylum Acidobacteriota; class Terriglobia; order Acidiferrales; family UBA7541; genus DASTCZ01. The sequence continues at coordinate 102,930 of CAWITC010000003.1, forward strand.
AAGTATCCTTATCAACGCGCATACCTGCCCATCAACCGAAAACTCGACGGCACCATGCACAGCTGGTAATGAACTTTCATTCTTCTCTGTGCTTTCTCAGAGTTTCTTGGATTTCCAGACCGATTTATTTCTGATTGACGGCGTCCCGCGTAGTTTTTGGCGCACCGCAGTAGTATAGATGTCGAGGGAAAACAGGCTTTCGCTCACTTACCTATTTGAGGCTTCGATCATTTGGCGGTAAAACTCTTGCAAAGTGTAAAACGCTTTCTTTCGCCCCCCACGATCGGAGACCAGACCCTTTCGGTTGAAATAATCCTGGATTCCGGGAAGAAGACGACGAGGGGAATGAAAATCCATCAGTATCCAGGGCGACATTCCCGCGAATGAGGAGATGCGTTTCAACATATTAATCTGGTGGTTGTAAAGATTGGCTTGATATTCCTCTGTCCAGCGAACATCAGCTTCACCATGGTTGCCGAACGGAGCTTCCCCTCCGAACTCACTGACAATCAGAGGCTTGTCATAAGGAATATCCCACTTCGTGCGGTCGATATCTTCGAAGTTTTCCTTGCCGTACCATGCCATGTACTCATTCAAACCAATCACGTCCAAGAATTGGGCAAGTGGGTCTGCCAATGTCTTCGTATTGGGCGCTGGAGTCTCGATATGGTTCATGGCAGCAGTGATCAAGCGAGTGGAATCGAGTCTCCTTGCGTCGTCCGTCAATACTTTCAGAAACGTCAGCCGGGCTGGTTCAACGGGAGTTTCATTCGCGACCGACCAGAATACAACGGCTGCACGATTGTGATCGCGGTCAACCATATCTCGCAACTGCTCTTCAGCATTCTGAAGAGTGGAAGGATTTTCCCAGGCTGTTTCCCAGTAAACTGGAATTTCCGACCAGACAAGCAGTCCAAGGCGGTCAGCCAATCGTGTCATGGACTCGTTATGAGGATAATGAGCTAGTCTCACATAGTTGCAATGAAGTTCCTTTGCCCACCCCAAGAGAATTTGATCGTCTTCCTGAGAGAAAGCTCTTCCGCCTCGAAAAGGAGCCTCCTCATGAATGGAAACGCCGCGCAACAGGATTGGTTTGCCGTTCAAGATGAGACTAGACCCGCGAGTTTCGATGCTGCGGAAGCCGATTTCATCGGTGACGGTGTCGCCAGCCCCAGACAATGAAACCTTGTAAAGTTTGGGCTTTTCCGGAGACCAAAGCTCGAGGCTGGCGTCGATATGAAACTCTCCATAGCCCTCGCTATTTGTAGAGATCACCTTCTTGATCCCTGCTTCCGGTATTTCGAGAGTGACTTGCAGCGGTTTCGAAGCGCCGTTTAGCTTTACCCATCCTGAGATTTCATTCAGCGAGCCCTTCGCCAACTGCACGAAGTAATCTTGAATAAAAGTTTCCGGCACTTCGACGAGCGACACATCACGGGTTAAGCCACCATAATTCCAAAAATCGGTCGTAGGACCTGGGACAGCATCAATAGAACGCTGATTATTGACTTCCACGATGAGGAGATTTTCGCCGTCACGAATCTTATCAGTGACTTCAAAATTGAATGGAGTGAAACCTCCCTGGTGCTCGCCGATTTTCACGCCGTTTAAGTAAGCGGCCGCTTTGTAATTGGCAGCACCAAAGTAGACAAAAACACGCACGTGCTCGCGCTTCCGGTAAGAAAACGATTTCTTGTACCAGACCGAGCCCTCATAGAAGAACAGATCCGTTCGCTGTAAATTCCAATCGCCGGGCACATTCAAGACCGGGGATGCGTCAAAGTCATACTCCACAAGGTCATTCTTGTCCTTGGGCTTCGCATTTTCGTAAAAACGCCTTCCAGCCCCCATTTCATACCGGTCAACAATTGCTCTCCACGCCCCATTGAGGCTAATTGTCGTTCGGCCAGGAATGTTTGCGATCAGGTTCGATGGTGTCGGGGCACCGAAGGCAGGTCCAGCCAACAAACACATGACAATCAAAATGCGTTTCATAGTCCTCCTCACTCGAATCCTTTTCTGTCCTTATACCATTAAACTTGTTGCTAGAATAACGATTTTCTGTAACAGTCGAACGGTCTTTTGCCGAAAGCATCGCGTGGAGATGTACGCAGTCTCACGCGCGAAGTTTTCCTGGAGAGATCATGAAAGTCCAAATTCGTCGGCAAGCGGTTCTGTCGCTCCTCCTGTTCCTCATGGCGCCAGCTGCCATGGGTGCGGATGATATTCCGAAAGCGGCGTGGAAGCGCCCCATAGGGCTCCCACTTGCCGACGCAGGCACAAAAAAATCTTCGTTGCCCCCAGACCACATTGATGACGGATTCTGGCAAGGTGCGCCTGTGGGAGGTTTCGGCGCCGGGACATTTTCCCGTACGTACCGCGGAGATTTTGCCCGCTGGCACATCATGGCCGGTGTGCATAAGTATCAGACCGTTTATGCCAATCAGTTCGCGATGTTCCAGAAGGCCGAAGGCGAATCCGAAGGCGTAGCTCGTGTTCTTTTCACGGATCATCCGCCGGACGGAGAATTGAGCAGCTGGGCCTGGGATTATCCGGTTGGAGCTGGCGACTATTTTGCGCTGTACCCCAAGTCCTGGTTTGACTATCAATGGGCCAAATTCCCAGCGCACGTCACAATCGAGCAATTCTCACCGATTCTTCCTGACAATTATAAGGAATCGAGTTATCCCGTCGCGGTTTATCGGGTTCATGCCGACAACCCCACGAATCGGAATATTACAGTGTCCATCCTCCTTTCGTGGGCGAATATGCTCGGCTGGTTCCGGTCATACTCCCATGATTTTAGAGACGCGCTGAATTTGGGCAACCACAATCACTTTGTAAACAAATCGCTGGGCGCAGCTGGAACCATGAAAGGAATCGTATTCGACCATGACCGTGCCGGTGCGGTGCAAAACGAATGGGACGGTCAACTCATGATCGCTGCGCTCGAATCGCAGGGCGTCGAGGTCACCTACCAAACAACATTTCTGACAGACGGTGATGGCAGCGAGATTTGGAAGCCCTTTGCAAAGGATGGACGTCTCGCCAACGACGATCAGAAATGGGTGAGCAGCGGCAGACAGCTGGGGGGCGCCATCGCCATTCGCTTCACTCTTCAGCCGGGCGAAAAGCGGGTTGTTCCAATGGTGATCGCGTGGGATCTGCCCGTCGCGCAATTCGGCGAGGGACGCAAGTGGTACCGCCGCTACACCGATTTCTATGGTACCTCCGGGAGCAACGCGGTCTCCATTGCGCGAGATGGACTTATGAATTCCACTGCATGGAGCGACGCGCTTGACCGCTGGCAAGCGACCACGGTGAATGACGAAAGCAAGCCCCTGTGGTATCGCGGCATGCTGTTCAATGAACTTTATGATTTAGCGGATGGGGGATCCTTTTGGGGACGCCCCATGGGCTCCGACCCAAAGGCGCCTCCCACGTTCGGCTACATGGAATGTTTTGACTACCCCTATTACGCAACGCTGGATGTATTGTTTTACGGATCCATGCCTCTGGTGAAATTCTGGCCGGAAATTGACAAGCAGGTCTTGCGCCAGTTTGCTGACACCGTGCCACGTGAAATATTCCAAAAGAACACCTGGATCTGGAAGACTGAGCAAACAAAGGAACAAAGCCTGCGCGTTCGCAAAAAGAAGGGCGCGGTCCCTCATGACCTGGGAGTGCCGGAGGAAGATCCATTTTTTCTGGTAAATCAATTTAATTGGCAGGATACGAATGGATGGAAGGACCTGAACTCCAAGTTTGTTTTGATGGTCTATCGGGATTTCGTTCTGACGGGCCGCAAGGATCTCGCTTTTCTACGCTATGAATGGCCGGCGGTGAAGGATGCAATCGCCTACTTGCAGCAATTCGATCACGGCAGCGGCACGCCGGAGGGTGGCGGATATCCTGACCAAACCTATGACACCTGGCTAGTGCGCGGGGTGAGCGCATATTCCGGTGGATTGTGGCTCGGGGCGCTGAGAGCGTCGGAGGAGATGGCTCGATATGCGGGCGAAAGCAGCACCGCTTCTCGATACCATCGGATGTTTTTGAATGGACAGATGAGCTACATCAGCAAATTGTGGAGCGGAGAGTACTTTCTTTACGATACGGACAGTGAGCATCGAGACGATATTCAAGCCGATCAGCTTGCAGGGCAATGGTACGCTGACATCACCGGTCTTGGGGATCTTGTTCCGCGAGAAATGCGTCAAAGTGCTCTTCGAAAGATATACGCCTTCAACGTCATGAAGTTTGCCAATGGAGAAATGGGCGCTGTAAACGGCATCGCACCGGACGGGTCAATTGTTCGAAGCAATGAACAGGCCCAAGAGGTGTGGACAGGAACCACTTTCGGCTTGGCAGGATTCATGCTTTCCGAAGGCATGAAAGACGAAGCCTACCGCACAGCCTGGGGGATATATCACGTAGTTTATGAAACCAAGGGCTATTGGTTTCGCACTCCTGAAGCATGGGACATTAAAGGGAACTATCGCGCTTCCATGTATATGCGTCCGGGGGCTATTTGGGCCCTTGAGTTGACTCAGCCCGCTGAAAATAAGTCGGAGGAAAAATCACATTGAGATAGTGGCGTTCGTTAGGAAAAGCGGAGCAAGAAGAGAAAGAACACCTCCTCGCAAAAGAATTTGGCACTCTTCTAATTAATGAAGGAGGGCTGCTGTATCAGACCCGAGAGGCTGAGCATAGCCACGCATGCGACAAATGGCACCAATAATCCAGAGCGCAGGCTACCGGCGTGCGTCGAAGTGAAACCAACCAGTGCGGGCATTGTCGCTCCGCCCACACACGCGAGAGCGAACATTATGCTTCTCGCGTGTTTTGCTTCCTTGCCGTAATGTCCGACCATCCAAGACACCACGAGCGGATAGATACAGGACAGGCCCAGGCCAGTAGCAGTCACGCAGATTGCTGCGCCGCGGAATGTTGTTGCCCATAAAAGCGCTCCGTTGAAACTGCCAGCCAGGATCAAACCTGTGGTCATGAGAGTTCTTTCAGCGACTCCGCGAAGAATTATGGGAGCTATCGCGCGGCCCGCCAGTAGCCCAGCCCAAAAAAACATGGGAGTGAGTTCCCATAGATTCCCAGGGGTTGTTCCCATGCGCTTTGCAAGAGATGCTGTCCATCCACCTACGCAACCTTCGGTGCCAACGTAGAGAAAAAAGAGTCCACCCAAACAGAATGCGGTCCTTTTGCCCACGGCGACCCGGGCCCCAAGCATTGTTGCTTCAGCATTTTCATCCGAGCGAGGCTCGATACTCATCATCGTAATTGCGATAGCAACGAATGCTGAAAGTCCTGCAATTCCGAAAAGGAAAAGCGATAGCTTGTGAGTCTTTTGAGAGAGCAACACAAGTACTGGGCATGTGATTGCCCCGATGCCCCACGCCAGATTCAAAATGCTAAGAGCCGCTGCCCTCCGCGAGGCTGTCACTTCGGCCACCCACAGGTTGGTACCGGAAAGAATCAGACCCAAACCGTAACCGAAAATAGCCGTGCAAAACAGGCAGGTGAACTCGTTTCCAAAATTCAAGCCCGCGATTCCCAACGCGATAAAAGTGAATCCGATAGCGAACGTGCGACCATAGCCACGCCGCGAAATTAAGCTGCCAAGCGATGCGATTCCAATAAGGTTTCCGCAGAATTGTAATGTGAAAAACAATCCGGCTCGCTCATCGGTCAACGACCAACGGGCGATCAGAAACGGCAAGATGGGTCCCAAAAGGGTGGTGACTACTCCCGCCAGGACGAAGCCCGAATAGATCAGAATACTTGCCGTGCCCTTGCGGGACAATTCAGCGTTTAGGGTTTTGGCTGGACTCATGGATTGAAAGAATCGCTACGATTCCGAGTTTTTCAGATCGCACTCGGTTCCGCAAGATGCCACAATGTCGATTGCAGTTGTTTCCCTGTCCGACGGCCCACGGGCAGACAACGATTCATCTTCACTGGCGTGAAACTAGACGAACTGCGGCAGTGTAGGCTTGCAAGACTTGGGCTCGCGGACGAGCGGTTGATTTACGCACTACAAAATCCGGTTCAATGGCGATTTCGGGAACATAGGCTTTGCGATTTTCGATTCGGTCGAGCAAGCTGCGCGCAGCGATTTCGCCCATCTTTTCAAGGGGCTGGCGCACGGTCGTAAGCGCGGGATTGCAATAGGCCGCTCCCTGAATGTCATCGAAGCCCACCACAGATATGTCCTCCGGAACGCGCAGTCCGGCCTCATGGATCGCGCGGATTGCCCCAATTGCCGAATTATCGTTGTATCCAAACAACGCGGTGAAAGGCGTATTTCGTGAAAGCAATTGCTTCGCATAGGGGTAACCTAAGTCTTGCGAGGCGGTGTCACCTTCCAGCCGGAGGGTCAGCTCCGGCCTGATGTGAATGTTAAGCAGGCGACAGACTTGCACGATGGCCTTCCAACGATCTTCGCTATCCGAGCTACTCGCGGGCCCCTTCATAAACGCGATTTCCTTGTGTCCCAGTTCCGTGAGGTGCTTCAGGGCCAAGAGCGCTGCGGTACGGTGATCGAGAACTATGTTCATTACTCCCTTCAGACGCCTGTGTCCGGCGACCGCTACGGTGGGAAGCGGGGGCGGCTGGGTAATGGACGTGTCCACCGTGATGAAACCCTCAACGCCTCTTTCCAACAGAAGATGGGAATAGGTTTCCAAAAGCTTGGGGTCGTGCCGGTGAGCCACGGTCAAAAAGAAATAACCATGCTGTCTGAGATATCTTTCGATGCCACTGATAACCATTGAGCCGTAAGCATCTCCAATTTCCTCGGTGATCACCCCAATTGTGTAGGTGCGTTTCACTCGCAACGTACGCGCAAAAAAATTGGGACGATAATTCAGTTCGCGCGCGGCTGCCAGAATCCGGTCCTTGGTACGCTGGGGAAAGGATTGAGATGCAACGGAGTTGTTCAGAACAGCAGAAACTGTTCCGGGGGTAAGGCCGACACGATGAGCAACGGCTTTCAAAGTTACCGCAAAGAGTTTCTTGGTCTTCTTCATCCGCCGAGATTGCATTCAGCAGCCTCCTCAACATTCTCCCAAGAAACAAACGCAGCAATCATAAAACAACAGTCCCAAGCGTGTTGAAGGGCCGCTTCCGAACGACGGCATTCTACCGCAAGTGCTCCATGGGTGCCTGGGCCCAATTCGCCGACCCCTCAAGAATATAATACAAAATCGTTATTTTTTGCTTGACAAGCGATTGACACTTGGCGCTAAATCTCGCAATGGCAAATGATGGGGTGAAAAATCGATATTCTATTGCCGGACATGAATCTCGGGACACGGAACACATGGAGTCGGTGAAGCATTGTTAAGGTTTGAACGGATCCAAAACTTTCATTGGGGGAGGCGACCGTGCGAGTTCGTCTGATTCCAAGCAAGGCGATGGTAGCCGTATTCGGAGTTTTGGTCTTGACGCTTGCTGTGCAGCTAGGGCGTTCACAGGACATCTTCGGCACGATCAATGGCACGGTCACAGATACGACCGGCGCCGTAGTGTCCAACGCGAAGGTCACTATAACCAACGAAGCGACACAAATCTCCCGCCCCATTACGGCCGACGACAAGGGCTACTACGTGGCCGCGGATCTCCCCGTGGGCACGTATACAGTAACGATTGACATGGAAAAGTTTAAGACTGTCAAAAAAACAGGAAATGTGCTCGTCGCGGGCGGCCACTTGACTGTAGATGTGAAGTTGGAGGTGGGTGCAGTCACGGAAACCGTGGAAGTCAGTTCGACCGGTGTTGCCCTCAATACAACTTCAGCAGAGATCTCGCGAACCGTGGACGCCAAGGAGCTGTTGAGCGGGACTCTCAACGAGCGGAACTATGTGCAATTGATCACACTGGTCCCTGGCGCGGTGACCACGGCCTTTGACCAGACATCCTTTACTACCGGACAGTCCATCGCTCCTGCAAACATAAACGGCCTTCGTACCGATGGCAACCTTTTCACTGTGGATGGCGGATATAACTTGGATTCAGGCTCGAACGGCACTCAACTCAACAACGTCGGTATTGATTTCATTCAAGAAGTCAACTTGCAAACATCGAATTATTCGGCGGAATACGGCCGCAGTGCTGCCTCGTCGATCAACGTGGTCACGAGAAGCGGTGGCAACCAATTTCACGGCGTGCTGTTTGAATACGCGCGCAATAATATCTTCGACGCAACGCCCGCGTTTTCCCCGAAGCTCGAGCTTCGTTACAACGATTTTGGAGGTACCGTTGGTGGGCCGATCATAAAACACAAACTGTTTTTCTTTGCCGGCATCGAGGCGAAGAGACTTGTCTTGCCGGGAGATGGCCCGGCGAAGACACTGACCCTGCCCACTTCTCCCGAGCTCATTGGCAACTTTGCGGACTCAGGTGTGACGCTGAAGGCCAAAGGCACAGTGACACCTGCCTCGGGCTGCATTGGGAGTTACTCCGGCGGCGCGACGGATACCAACCCGGCGGACTTTGTCGCCAACACTATAACGGGAACGGGCACTGCTATAAGCCCGACCTGCATTTCATCTGCCGGCAAGGCCATCGCAAACATCTACAAGTTGATGGAGACGCCGGGAGCAAGCCCGGAATCGGCCACCACATTCACGAATGCCGCTACGGCAAACAATGCAACTTTTGCGCCTGTTACCCCTCAGAATTGGGAAGAGGCTATCGTCCGCCTCGATTACCACCCTACGGACAACCATAGCGTTTACCTCCGTGTCCTCCAGGACCACCTCGTTCTCGTGGATCCATTCGGCCCATTCTCTCCGGGAGGAGCCCTGCCGACATCACCCCAACTTCGTATTCGTCCCGGGTACGGCATTCAGTTTGGCGATCTCTGGACGGTTTCCTCCCATCTGGTAAACGAAGCGAAGTTTAATGTCTCTTGGAACCAGCAGCGCATTCCAGTTACCGGCAACTTGTGGCAACAATCCACTTATGGCTTCAACAGTTCCAATTACGTCGAGCCGTTCCCCGGCGTCGGACCCTATCCTACGGGGATTCCCTCGGGCTCATTTACAGGAACATGCCCGACAACCGCTTGCCCCGCGCAGTTTCTTGGTCCTTACGAGTTTCTGCTTGCGCCCACTGTGGATATCTCCCCCTCCGACAACGTTTCCTGGCAGGTGAAGAATCACACGATCAAGTTCGGCGTGAGTTACGCGCGCAACCGCAAGGATCAGAACTCCCGCACGGACGCGACCCAGGGCCAGCTCAACTTCAGTTCGGCCAGCACGAACACGACAGGCGACCAATTCGCCGACGCCCTCCTCGGAAATTACAACACTCTCAGTCAGTTTTCGGCGGACCCGGTCGGCCATTTCCGGTTCAACGATTACGGTGCCTACGTGATGGATAGCTGGAAAGCAACATCGAGATTGAGTCTCGAATTGGGAGTTCGTTTTGATTACACCGTGCCAACCTACACACAAGCGAACAACATAGTGAACTTTGACCCGAGCCTTTACGCTCTGATTCCGGGCTTGACGATTAGCAGTGCCAACATCCCGACCGCGCCAAGCGCGGATGGCAACGTGTTTGATTGTCCTCCGACATCGACCACACCAGGCGCATGCAACCCCGGCTCAATCGGAGGAGGGTACGTCGTTACGGGTCTCGTGCGTCCGGGCGGCGTGCCGGCCGACCAACTTGGCAGGGTACCGAATGGCTTATCTCCTTTCGTGCTGGACGTGCCTGCAGGTGGACAGCGGGCTTTCTACAAGCCGGAATTTGTGGTCGGACCTCGAGTTGGCATTGCTTACGCGCCATTCGGCGATAAAACTGTCATCCGCGCGGGTGCTGGCATTTACTATGACAAGCCAGAGGGGAACATTATCTTCGGCCAAACGGGCATTGTGCCGTTTTTGCAGCAGGTGGTATTCAATTTCGGCAACATGGGGGCGCTCCCTGCCTCCGGTGCGGCTCCGACGGTCTTTGGCGTGAGCGCCATCAACCCCAACCTGGTGGTCGCCCGAGTCCTCCAATACAGTTTGAGTGTCCAGCGCGAACTTCGAGGTGGCATTCTCATCCAAGCCGCATATGCCGGTAACCATGCCTGGCATCTGTTGCGCGAGCCCAATATTGATGTCCCTTCATTCGCAACTGCTCTGGCCGCCCCCGCCGGGAGCACGGTCAACCAGGTTCGTCCATTTCTTGGCTATACAGACATCTCCCAATTCAACGGCGACGGTACGTCAAACTACAACGCCCTGCAGCTCTCCGCGAGCAAGACGAAGGGCGACATCAGCATTCAAGTGAGTTATACATACGCGCAGGCGCTCGGCAACGCCAACGGTATAAACGACAATCCCGAGCCGGAATGTGCCTTCACTTGCGTAAATTCCGCGGGCAAGATGATTTCCTGGAAGCAGTATGACTACGGACCGTTGAGCTTCGACGTCAAGAGCGTTTTCGTCGCCTCCTACACCTTGAACGAACCCTTCTTCAAAGGCCGCAAGGGAGTCTCCGGCGAGTTCATTTCGGGGTGGCAACTGACGGGTGTTACCAGCGCCCAGACCGGCTTCCCGCTTACCGTGACCGGGTCTACGACTGTTGGGACGTTGAGCGGTGAAAACTTCACGGACCGCGCAAACATAGTCGCCAGCCAGCCCATTAGTCTGGGCATAACACCTTGTGGGACGAAGCTTTGCTATTTCAATACCGCCGCCTTTACCGCAACAGGGATGACCACGGCCATCGGGACGGGACCGATAGGAAAAATTGTTGGCCCGGGATACTACGCATGGGACCTCTCGCTTCGCAAGAACTTCCGCCTTCCCAGAGAAGGCATGGGGTTGATGTTAGAAGTAGATGCGTTTAACGCATTCAACAGGATCAATTACGGCAACCCTGCAACCACCGTGACCAGCAGCTCCAGCTTTGGTACAATCACGACCAGCGCGCCCCCGCGACAGTTGCAGTTGGGGGCAAGATTTACTTTCTAACCTGGGCCTGTCTTTGACGCACAGCCGGCTGTCCTTCGCCGAGATTCAAAACGGTTCGGGCTCCGCACAATAATTGGTTTCCGATTGACCTCGGGGGTTTTTGAGAAACGCCCACCCCCGAGCGATCTTTTCGGGGCTCCTCTGCGCCCGCTGCACCCAGTGAGAAACGGTGCGCTCCGAAACACCGAAACCAAACATTTGTAGTTCTCCGTGAATGCGGGGCGCACCCCCAGTGGGATTCTCGGCAACCATTTGGAATATGATGTCGCGCAGTTCCTTGCTGACGTTTTTCCTGCCGACACACATCCGATGACGCGAGAAGCCAGGTCCAGTCGAGTCGAAAGCCCGCGCGGCGCGACCGGACAACATTTTCTGAGCTTATGACAATGAGGGCTTGCTTCCATTGAGGCCAGTACATACGTGCGATGACCAAGGAGGGCTTGTCGAACACGGTCAGGCGCGGCCGCGGGTGCTTGCGCTTCAAGACGGCGAGTTGTTGCCCAAGAGCCAAGTTTTCGAGCCAAGGGCTCCGACGAGAACGGAAAAGGCGGACAAACGAAGCCAGAAAGATTCCGATAGCGTGCAACATAGCGGCGTGTTATCGCGAGTTGCCTGTGGATGGCAACGGTCCAAGTTGATGATTTCAAAGGCGGACAGACTTTTGGCGAGACGCAGCTGCTCTTACTTGCCAGCTCTCGGGAATATTCACATAGGATGCATCTAGTGCCGAAATTGACGGGCAACCGAGAAGTCTCAGGGTACGCTCCACGTCATCGCGCAAGATATCCAAAGCGCGGGCGACACCAACTTGCCCGGCTGCGGCGAGACCGTACGCATAAGCACGTCCCACCAGAACAGCACGCGCGCCGAGACAAATTGCTTTGATAATATCGCTGCCGCGGCGAACACCGCCGTCCATTAACACCTCTATTTGTCCATTCACCGCAGCAACGACTTCCGGAAGAGCTTGCAGAGAAGGTGAAACGCCATCTAATTGGCGTCCTCCGTGATTTGAAACAACAACGGCGGCCGCACCTTCATCCACCGCGCGTCTTGCGTCATCGCCGGTCAGCAGACCTTTGATCACGAGTGGGCCGGGCCAGACTTCACGTATCCACCGCAGATCTTCCCACGTTACGACCGCGCTTGAGAGAGCATTGGCGACATCAATGAGTTTCATCGGCCCTTTGCCGGAAATGATGACGTTCTCCAGTTTGGACACGCCGCCATCCGCTAAAAATGACGTCAGCCATCGAGGATGAGCTAGGATGTCGAGAATATACGGAAGTTTCGCGAACAGTGAATCGCTCAAGAGTTCCTTCACCCCGTTGCGCAAATCGCGTTCGCGCATGCCTGCCACAGGTGTGTCGACCGTGAGCACTAATGCGGAAAAACCAGCACGGCGAGCACGGTCAATGGCACCTTCTGCAGCTTCGCGTCCGCCGACAAGATATAACTGGTACCAGACGGGGCCCTTCGACGCAGATTTGACATTCTCCAATTTGTAGCCAGAAATAGTCGACAGAATGTAAACCGTGTCTGCCTCGCCAGCCGCACGAGCTGCGGCAACTTCACCGCTGGGATGCATCAGTCGGCTATACCCCACCGGTGCAAGCAAAGCGGGCAGAGAGAGTACGTGTTGCAGGACAGGGGTCTTCAAGCTGCAATGGGTGAAAGTCACGGCGTTGCGCGGCCGAAAAGTTACGTCATGAAAGGCCCGAACATTCTCCGCTAGTGTAATCTCCCCCTCGGCTCCGCCATCGAGATAGTCAAAAACGGCCCGAGGCAGGTGACATCGCGCTAACCCGCGCAAGTCTTCTATATTCACGACGCGTGGAGAGCTCACATTCGAGAACGCGGAAGCCATTTCTACTCTTCGATGAATGAGATCGGCCTGAATGAGTATGGAGACGCGACCCAATCAGGGCAGTTATTATAACCTTTTTCGACAGTCGGCCCCACCCCGCTTCACTGGCAGATAGTGGGCTAAAGTGATGTTGTCTCTCAATCTTTATCAAGACGAGCACTGTCAGCATGTTCAGCCGTCTTCTGGCCAAACTTCTGGTGTCTTGTCGCGCGGTCTTTGGCGACGGGTTGAAGGGCCACGCGGAGTTTTCCGCAGGCACAATCCGTGGGGAGCGGTACCGCTAGTCCAAATAAAACACTTCCTTCATCATCGCGAATTTCTCACCTGGTTTCAGGCCCGACATCGGTTCGAAAAGCGGGGCCATTTTCTCCTGCCATTTAAGGTTAATTGAATCTTGATCGAGCGCGCGCCACGCGGCATCAAAATCATCGACCTGCATAACCAAGAACAAATCCTGTTCCCTCCTGAAGATTGAATATCTTGAAATACCGACTTCATTCAGTTTGGCCAGCAAGGCAGGCCAAACCTTCCTGTGGGCAGCGTCGTATTCCTCCTCTTTGCCAGCCTTTATTCGCAGGCGAAACGCGACTCTCGGCATCTGGATCTCCTAAATTGCTTGAATGTAATAGGCTGTGTTTCGTTCCGCCGTGAAATTCTGGCCGACTAGGAAGCGGGCATCTAAGGCAGACTGAGCACTGCTACGGAAAAACCATGCAGTGTCAAGCTGTCCGAACCCAATTTGGCAGAAGCAGGCGGTCGGAATCCCGTGGTGACGTCCACGTAGTCCAAGTGGGCGCCGGCGGCTCCCGGAATAGATAAATCGAAATTCCGATCGCGTTTGTTCACCAGAAGCATTTTGCGTTTGCCTTGCTTGGTCACAACTGCAAGAACAACAACATAGGGATGTGCCGGAGGCGCAATCTCCACTATTTTGTCGCCGGGAGCAAAGTTCTCGTGCAAGAGCTTCAAGACCCACAATCGTGCGTTCGGCTTTCCATCGTTCCAGTCCACCATGGACACGCTGGGGAATTGTGTGGGATAGCCAACCAATTGCGATTCTCCCGCCACGTCGATGCCCAGCTGCGTGAGCTCCACAAAAATGTACGCGTACTCGGCGCCCGCGAGATTCCAATATGAATCGGGAATGGTTTTCGCGGCGTGATTGGGATCCGTCTGCGCGTCGTCATCAGCCGCAATGATTCCAATTTCATTGATCGTTGTGCCCGTTCCGGGCGAGAGTCTTTTCCGGATCGACTCGATGTAGCGGACTGTGTTCAGGAAGCCGTCCGCCTGTGTAAAAACCGTATGCTGTTGAATCTCCAGCGTCTCATCCGATGCAGGCGCCGCGTAGAAATGATAGGAAATGTAGTCTAGAGGCACGCCAGCCTCGTGGTTCTTTTTATTGAGGAAGTACTCAAAGAACTCGGGGTTTTGGCCCGGCATGGCGAGGGACACGCCGACGAATTTTGTTCCGGGTTGGACTTCCTTCAAAGCCGTCACGATCGCGTCATATAACCGCGTATAGGTTTGCGGCGTCATGCCATGCTCGAAATCCACTTCGTTGAGAACCTCCCAGTACGGAATCGAATAGTGATATCCAGATTCGTGCCGCTTTCCGTATTCGTCGGCAAATCCGCCTTTCGTGTACCAGGACAGGAGTCGAGCATAGTAATCCGCAACCTCCTTAAACGTCGGGTCACGAAGCTCCGTTCCCTGTTCGTAGTCCCACACCGGCTTGTTGGGATCGTCCGGATACGTGACGGGCTTGTCGGTTTTGTACATCCACTGAGGGATTGTGCTGAAGTTGAGAACGACCGAGTGCCCCTTGGTTGCTTCCAGAAAATCTACAGTCATCGGATCGATAAGAGAGAAATCCCAGTACGTCTTACCATCTTTCGGCGGTTCTAACTCCGCCACTCCGAGACGGGGATATGGGAGCCAAGGAACGTAACGGACGTAGTCGGCCCCGAGATCGTGAAGTGCCTGAAACGCATTGTCGTGCGCGGGAGTCCCTCGGCGAAGCGGTGGGTTTACAACCACCTGTAACGTAGGCGTTGTCCTTGATTCCTTCGTCACGCGGTCCCAGTGAACGGTAAGCTGGGCAGGAGAATCTTGCGCTCTTGACGCGAGCGAAATCGCGAGTATAAACACTGGAACAAGAAACCAACGAATGGAATTTAACGGTTTCATGGAATCCTTGGTGCGAGAACGCACGTGCGAACCGGGTAGGGTGCAACACGCCTGCCGGGTCGAACTATACGCAAGCTGAATTCTTTCTTCAATAGATAAATATTTTTCACTATAGAATCTCCTTCGGCCTGCTCCGAACTGGCCACAGACCCGGAATCGGCGGAGTGAATAGGGACATGAGCGACAAACTTGCGCGTCACGAGTTCACCGTGGGACTCTTCGGAATCGGACTCGATACGTATTGGCCTCAATTCGAAGGACTCCAAGGACGTTTGACGGAATATGTCCGACATGTAGCCCAGCGACTTGAAAAACCCGGTGTGCAGGTTGTCAATCTCGGCTTGGTGGATTCTCCAGAAAAAGCAGAGGCTGCAGGTCATGCCTTCCGGCAACAGGATGTCGATCTCATTTTTCTTTACGTCACAACCTACGCGCTATCGTCCACTGTGCTTCCGGTTGTGCGAAGAGCCAAAGTCCCCGTAATCCTGCTCAATCTTTCGCCCTCCGCAGCGATCGATTACGAGTCATTCAACCGCATGGGGGACCGAACCAAAATGACTGGCGAGTGGCTGGCTTACTGCCAGGCGTGTGCCGTGCCGGAGATTGCAAATGTATTCCGCCGCTGCCATATCCCCTTCTTTCAAGTCACCGGAATGCTGGAAGACGACCCGGTTGCGTGGCGTGAAATATACGAATGGCTGGAAGCGGGCCGTGTCGCCCACACGATGGAACACAACCGCCTCGGAGTCATGGGCCACTATTACGGGGGAATGCTCGATATCTATTCCGACCTGACGCAACAGTGCGCCTATTTCGGCGGTCACATTGAAATGTTGGAAGTGGATGAACTCGCCGGTCTGCGACGCGACGTCCAACCGACGACGATCGCCCAGCGAGTGGAAGAGTTCCGGAAAATGTTCGATGTTCAACCCGATTGCGCGCGGCAGGAATTGGAGCGCGCCGCCAGGACTTCAATAGCCCTGGATCGCTTGGTGGAGCGGCATCGGCTCGGTTCGCTCGCATACTACTATCAGGGAACAGGAAACCCGGACAATGAAGACACGATCAGCTCCATTATCTTGGGAACGAGCATACTAACGGCGCGAGGAGTTCCCGTTGCCGGCGAGTACGAGATCAAGAATGCTCAAGCCATGAAGATCATGGATTCTTTTGGCGCCGGCGGATCTTTTACAGAGTACTACGGTATGGACTTCAACGAAGACGTTGTGCTGATGGGACATGACGGACCAGGCCATCTGGCCATTGCCGAAGGACGAATCAAGGTCCGTCCCTTGCGCGTCTATCACGGCAAGGTCGGGTCCGGTCTTTCGGTCGAGATGCGCGTCAAACATGGCCCAGTCACTCTGCTTTCCGTCGTGCAGACGGTGGACAAGCTCATGCTTCTGACCGCGGAAGCAGATTCCGTACCCGGTCCGATTCTGGAAATCGGCAACACGAACAGCCGCTACCGTTTCCCCATTGGAGCGCGACGCTTCGTAGAGGCGTGGAATGCCGAAGGCCCAGCGCATCACTGCGCGATCGGAGTGGGCCACATTGCAACTAAGCTGAAGAAACTAGCGGCGCTGCTAGGAATGGATTGCGTGCAAATCTGCTGAGAGGTTGGCTCGATGAGAAGTTATTTCGCATGGCATGAACGCGCGGGCTCACTGCCGCTTCATCTGCTATCTGGAAATAGATTGCGCCAATTTTGAAGTCCTCGTTCTATCGACCGCCGATGACTTCGCCGCAGGACTTCGAGATCCCAAATAATTCCCGTAGCCGACAACGATTGTCGAGGTGACCAGGACGAGAAGACTTAAGCCAACCAGACACTTCGTGCGAGAGCCAACTCCTTTCCATTCCTTCAAAGCAATCCCCCAGACCGTGCTAAAGATAATGATGCTGGCCATGTGGAGAGTCCAGCTCGAGAATCTATAGCGGCCCATCTGCGTCTCGCCCATCGTGTAAAAGAAAAACTGGAAGTACCACGTGGTTCCAGCAAGAGCGGAAAAGAAATAGTTCGAGAGCATCGGCGCTTTCGAAGGATTCGACCTCTCTGAGACGGCCAGTTCGGCCATTTCCTCTGCGGGGGCGTCCGTTACATTTTCGAAGATCAGTTCTTCGCGGCGCGCGGGAAACGGGCCGCCCACATCGGACCTGAAGTATTGGTATCCGGTCCGGTTGCGAACATTCAGAATAACGCACCAAACAAAGTTTGTCGTGAATCCCCCGAGCAAAACCACGACCAACACAGGGAGTCCTTGCCATAGGGCGGGCGTGCCGTGGCGAAGAGTGATTTCTTTGATCGGATCGCCGGCAGCCAATCCGTAGGCAAAACAGGCGCTCATCACACCTGAAAATGTAGCCACCAACAGGCCCTTCTTAAAGTTGAATTCTTTGATGGAGGCGCGCTTCTGCTCCTCAGACATCTCCCTTTCTTTGGACATTCCTGCTGCCCCCGCAAACACAATTCCGAGCAGACAAATTCCGACTCCTGCCAGAATTGTCAAACCCGAGGTCGTCGCGAGAACCTCCGTCGCGAACTTTCCTCGGAAAATGGGAGGCATCAGCGTGCCGAACGCGGCGGTGTATCCGAGCGCCACGGCCATGCCCAGGGACATCCCAAGGTAACGCATGGTCAGCCCGAACGTGAGTCCGCCCAGTCCCCATAGCACTCCGAAGGTGTAAGCCCAAAACAGGCTCAGAACCGGTGCCTCCTGAAGAACATGAATAAGGTCGCTTGTCATCCACAGGGCCAGGATCCACGGCACGATGATCCAACTGAAAAATCCCCCGACGAGCCAGTAGGTTTCCCATGCCCAGATCTTCACGCGCCGGAACGGAACATAAAAGCTCGCCGAAGCCAGTCCACCCAACCAGTGAAAGAAAACGCCGAGCAACGGGTTAGGTACCAAGCAGGGTCCTTTCCACAACAAGATCGAACCACAATAGAACGGGCGATCCGGAGTGGCCGAGAAGCGGGCGCCCGAGCGCAAGGAGTTGCTTTAGTTCTCGTCGCGCCGGACGGTCAATGCAAAAGTCTTGTACATATCGAAATGACAAGGTAACACGCCGGGCTAAGATATACTTGCGTCAGCTTCGTTGCAGGAGAGTTTTTCAAGGTTTCGTTGCCCCTCTTCGGCAGTCGAATGACGGGCAGTCTTGTAAGTTATTGCCAGGGGCTCCTAATGAAGATCCAAGAAACGCTTCGCTATTTGGAAGATCGCTGGGATGAGCGCGTCGCAAATACGCTGGACGACGCCGGACTCCTGCGTTACCGCTCAAACCTCTTAGGCTCCGATCTTCGCATCACTAACTTTGGCGGGGGAAACACGAGCTCAAAGATTACCGATACAGATCCTCTCGACGGCTCCCAAAAGAGCGTCTTGTGGATCAAGGGGAGTGGCGGCGACATCGGCAGCATCCAGCGAAAGGGCTTTGCCACTCTCTATTTGGAGAAACTGCATGCCCTTGCGGGGCGCTATCGGGGAGTCGATTCCGAAGATGAGATGGTTGATATGTACCCCCTTTGCGTTTTCGGCAACAACGCCGTGGCGGCCTCAATCGACACTCCCCTGCATGCTTTCCTCCCCTTCAAGCATGTCGACCACCTTCACCCGGACTGGGGCATTGCTCTGGCTGCGGCAGCGAACGGCCGCGAGAAAATGAATGAATTCAACCGCATCTATTCTCATAAGTTGGTCTGGCTGCCCTGGCAACGGCCCGGCTTTGAACTTGCCATGATGTTGCGCGATGCCGTAAAGCAAACGCCGGGGTGCGACGGCATCGTTCTCGGCGGCCACGGTCTTTTTACTTGGGGAAACACGCAGCGTGAGTGCTACGTGAACACCATCACGATCATCGATCAGATCGGACAATTCGTCTCCGAACACCTGGTACGGCGCGGAGCAAATCTGTTCGGCGGGAACCGCACAGCCACTCTTGAGGATCATCTCTTGCTCTCTCAAGAGATTTTTCCATTTC
The DNA here is from genome assembly GCA_963838945.1 of uncultured Acidobacteriota bacterium. Classification (GTDB taxonomy): domain Bacteria; phylum Acidobacteriota; class Terriglobia; order Acidiferrales; family UBA7541; genus DASTCZ01. The sequence continues at coordinate 121,956 of CAWITC010000003.1, forward strand.
TGCGCGGACGTGTTTCAGCCAAGCAGCGCCTATTCGGCAGTTTCAACGACCTCCCCGAGGTGCTCCGTTTCGTGAACTCGGCTGATGCTCAGGAACTTGCGCATCTCGGGACAAGTTGCCCCGACCATTTCATTCGAACCAAGATCCGTCCGCTATTCGTGCCTTGGAATCCTCAACCGAACTTGTTGGGATTGCGCGAAACGATTGACAGCGCTCTCAATCAATATCGGGAAGAGTATGCCGCCTACTATGCATCATTCGCGCAGTCCGAGACTCCCAAGATGCGGGACGCAAACCCCACCGTTGTACTTGTGCCTGGCATTGGTATGTTCAGCTTCGGCAAAAGCAAGACGGAAGCTCGCATCACGGGTGAATTCTATACGAACGCGATTCACGTCATGGAAGGTGCAACCGCTTTAGGTTCGACTGCGGCGCCGAACGATTTGCCGCAGGCCGGTCCGGCTGCGAAGACCGGGGCCTTCAGCGTTTACTCCAACTATGTTGCTTTGCCTCTGTCCGAGGCATTTCGGATCGAGTATTGGCAACTTGAGGAAGCAAAAATCCGGCGTCAACCGCCGGAAAAGGAACTGAGCCGCCAGATTTGCCTGGTCGTCGGCGGCGGAAACGGCGTTGGGCGGGAGACCGTGCTTCTCGCAGAACATCGCGGAGCACACGTTGTCGTAGCCGACAAAGAAGTTGAAGCCGCCAAGTCCGTTGCCGCCGAGGCTCAACAAGTTGGCGGCAAGGAAACAGCGATTGCGGTGGCCATCGACATTCGCGACCGGGAATCCATCCGGCAAGCGCTTCGCGCAACGGTCGCGGCGTATGGTGGCCTCGATATTATCGTTAACACCGCCGCAGTTTTTCCTTCCTCGCTGGATGGGCAGATCAGCGATGCACAGTGGGCCGGAACTTTAGATATCAACGTCACGGCCAATCATCGACTCCTCGAAGAAGCCTCGAAAATATTATTCGAACAGGATCTAACCGCGAGTGTCGTTCTTGTCAGTTCGGCAAACGCTGTCGTTCCCAAACGCGGGAGCGAGGCTTACGACGTGAGTAAGGCAGCAGTGAACCATCTGGTTCGTGAATTCGCGATTTCGCTGGCGCCGAAGGTCCGGGTCAACGGAATCAGCCCGGCAACCGTCGTCAAAGGCTCAACAATGTTTCCTCGCGATCGAGTCATCGCATCACTCGCCAAGTATTCGATTCCTTTCGAACATGGGGCCTCGGACGAACAGCTCCGCTCTGTTCTCGCTGAGTTCTATGCGAAGCGCACCCTGACTCACCAACCGATTGATCCACAAGATTGCGCGGCAGCCATCCTGTTTCTTGCCGGCCCACAGTCGCGTTGCACGACCGGCCATTTGATCCCGGTGGATGGCGGGCTAACGGAGGCTTTTCTTCGTTAAGCCCCGTTTCTCGAGGTCGGAGGTTGAGTTAGGTGAAGATTGGAGAAGGTCAATGACGTCAGCGGCACACCGGAAAGCTCGCGTCGCGGTCGATTTGGGCGCGCAGAGCTGCCGTGTATCTCTCCTTCGCTGGAACCGCAACGAACCCGAGATCGAAGTTCTTCATCGTTTTTCGAACGAACCGTTTTCAACGGGCGATGGGCTGCGCTGGAATATCGGCGCAATATTCGACGGGATCATGACGGGATTGCGCTCTTGCGCAGCTTGCGCGCCCGAGGGTATTGCATCCGTTGCCGTCGATGGTTGGGCCGTCGATTACGTACGGCTGGACAACACAGGTAATCCGGTTGCTCTTCCATTCTGCTATCGAGATGCCAGAACAGAGAAGGCCGAAACCGAAGTGCACGCTGTTTTGCCTCCTTCTCGTTTATATTCCTTGACCGGAATTCAGATCCTTCGATTGAATACGTTGTACCAGTTGTACGCTGACAAGCTCGCTGGCTTCGATCCGCGGTTGCCGTGGGTGAATCTTCCTGAGTTCATTACGTACAGCCTCTCTGGCAAGCGTGTGAGCGAATACACGAATGCGACTCATACGGGGCTCGTCGCTTTGGGAACTCATTCTTGGTGCCAGGAGATATTCCGCGAACTCGGCTTGGATGTGGCGTCGGCACCTGAAATTGTGCCCAGCGGTTCGGTGCTTGGGCCCATATCCGCGGATCTAGCTGGTTTGCCTGCATTTCGCGATGCAAGAGTCATCGTTCCCGCGTGCCACGATACTGCCTCCGCCATCGCTGCGATTCCGGCGGTTGGCGACGACTGGGCCTTCATTAGTTCCGGAACATGGTCCCTTGTCGGGACTGTTCTTGACGCTCCTTGTGTTACCGACGATGCGCGATCCTTGAACTTCACGAATCTTGGCGGTGTGGGTGGAAAAATCTGCTTTTTGAAAAACGTAAATGGTATGTGGTTGCTCCGCCAATGTATGGATGAATGGGAACAGAAAGGCATTCGGTGGCCATTCCAGGAGCTGCTCTCGCGTTGCGCTTCTTTGCCAACGCCTGCCGCGTTGATCGACGTTGATGATCCACAACTGATGCTTCCAGGGCATACGATCGACAAAATCAACGCCCAACTCGAATGTCTCGGGCAGTCGAAGTGTGGCCCGGACGATACCTCGACCGCTTCCCTCGCCAACACGATCTTCCACAGCATGGCTGCCCGCTACGCGGAAGTGTTGGCCTGGATTGCCAAGATCACCGGGAAAAAACTCAACCGCCTGTTCATCGTGGGGGGAGGAAGTCAGAACACTCTGCTCAATCACCTCACGGCTCAGCGCACAGGTCTTGAAGTCATTCTTGGCTCTACGGAAAGTGCCACTATCGGTAATTTCGCAGTTCAGATGGCGGCTCTCGAGGATGACGGGAACCTGTCCACGGGCGTGACCGTGAATTCAGTCGCCAAGTGGGCCGAACAAATGTCGGCGAGTGTATTGGCGCCGTCGAATGATCGCGAAACCAATTAGTCTCGGACGCGGATTAGCGCAATCAGTCCATCGAAGGGAGACTTCGCTATGAATGATACGGCCGTCGAAGTTGTATGGAAGGCGCTCGACAATTTCAATATTGAATTGCCTTCCTGGGGATTCGCCAATACCGGCACCCGCTTCGGAAAGTTCATTCAGGCTTCGGCCGCAACAACCATCGAAGAAAAGTTCAGCGATGCCGCACAGGTTCATGCTGCGACTGGGGCATGCCCGACTCTAGCCCTTCATGTTCAGTGGGATTTGCCGAAAGGATTGAAGGATGTTCCTGAAATCGAAAGGCTCGTGAAGCGCTTCTCTGTACGCGCCGGATCGATTAACCCCAATATCTTTCAGAACCAGGAATATAAGTTTGGGTCGATTGGCAATCCGGATCCTGCCATTCGCCAAATGGCGATTCGCCACATCCTGGAATGTGTGGCTATCTCCGATGCCTTGGGTTCGCGGGATGTCTCACCCTGGTTCGCGGACGGTTCCAACTATCCCGGCACGCAAAACATTCGCAAGCGGATCGGCTATTTTGGAGAAGGCCTTCAAAAAATCCACGCTGCCTTGAAGCCCGGTCAACGGTTGCTACTGGAATACAAGCCTTTCGAGCCAGCCTTCTATCACACGGACGTCGCCGATTGGGGGATGGCTTTTCTTCTCGCTAGGGAAGCCGGCCCCCAAGCCTATGTTCTGGTGGATACAGGACATCACTACCAGGCGCAAAACATCGAACAGATTGTTGCGTGGCTGCTTTATCACAAAATGATCGGGGGATTTCATTTCAATGACCGGCGTTACGCCGACGACGATCTGACCCTTGGTTCGATCGATCCCTATCAGATTTTCCGAATCTTCCACGAAATCAGGATGTTCGAGTGGGAGTCGCAGACCACTGTGGATATCGCCTACATGGTTGATCAGAGTCACAACCTCAAGGGAAAGATCGAAGCAATGATTCAGACGGTGTGCACCGCTCAGGAGCTCTACGCGCGAGCAGTTCTCGTCGATCATAGGCGCCTCGGGAAGCTTCAGCAGGATTGTTCGTTGGTCGACGCGGAGGAAACTCTGCGCGGGGCATTCTGGTCGGACGTCCGGCCTGCTATTCGTGAATGGAGAAAATCGCGCGGCCTACCGGAAGATCCCATGCTGGCGTTCCGCGGTAGCGGATACCTGGAACGAGTTACGCGTGAACGGAGCGAAAGGAATCGCGGCACATCGGCTACCTACGCCTAGC
>CAWITC010000004.1:0-94716 GCA_963838945.1 uncultured Acidobacteriota bacterium
GGTCGGGGCGAAAGGATTTGAACCTTCGACCTCCTGGTCCCGAACCAGGCGCGCTAGCCAGGCTGCGCTACGCCCCGACCGGGGCTGCTTGGCGGCAAAAATCAGGCGGGTACTTACTAGCCAAGCGGGACTTCAAGATTAGCATAGGGCGCCGCAATCCGACTAGGCGCAGCCGTTCACAGAGCATCTGGCCTCGAATCATTCACACGAGAAACGCTACGGAGCCATTCCCGCTATACTACAGCGAGAACGGATTCCCGTGGCCATCGCGAAAAACCAACTCCGCAAGCTGGACCGCTATCGCTGGCTCGTGCCGCGCGACACGCGCGAAGGAATGCGCACGGACGCGCTTATCTACGCCGACGAGCACCTGCTCGAAGCGATCCTCGGCGATCTCTCCATCGAGCAGGCCATGAACGTCGCCTGCCTGCCGGGAATTGTCGGCCGATCACTTGCGATGCCCGACATTCATCAGGGCTACGGATTTCCCATCGGCGGAGTTGCGGCCACACGCGCACACGACGGCGCAATTTCCCCCGGGGGCGTCGGCTTTGACATTAACTGCGGCGTGCGGCTGCTCGCGAGCAATCTTGAACAAGACGCGGTCCGCGCAAAATTGCGCGAACTCGTCAATCAACTCTTCCGCGATGTGCCGGCCGGCACCGGCTCCGAAGGTCCGATCCCCTGCAGCTATGACGATCTCAATAGAGTGCTCGAAACCGGCGCGGGCTGGATGGTCGAGCACGGTTATGGAGAAGCCGACGACATCGAGTTTTGCGAAGAGTCCGGGCAGATGGATGGCGCTGACGCCAAGAAAGTTTCCGACCGCGCCAAGCAGCGCGGCCGCACGCAACTCGGGACGCTTGGCAGCGGCAATCATTTCCTCGAAGTGCAGTACGTCGAGCGTATCTTCGACGCCGAGGCCGCCGGAGTTTTCGGCCTCGCGGAGAATCAGGTTGTCGTCCTCATTCACTGCGGCTCGCGCGGCCTCGGCCACCAGGTCTGCACGGACTACCTGAAAACGATGAACGAAGCGATGCGCCGATACAACATCACGGTGCCCGATCGCCAACTCGCCTGCGTGCCCGCGCGTTCGAAGGAAGGGGAGGACTACTTCGCCGCGATGGCCGCGGCGGCGAATTTCGCATGGGCGAATCGGCAGGCGATCACGCACGCCGCGCGTGGCGCGTTCAGGAAGATCTTCGGGCCGGAAGCCGCACTGCGCGTGGTTTACGACGTCGCGCACAACATCGCCAAGCGCGAGCGCCATCGCGTAAACGGCGGCGCGGAAGAACAGGTTCTGGTTCACCGCAAAGGCGCGACGCGGTCGTTCCCCGCGCATTCGCCGTACATCCCGGAAGCCTATGCCGCCGCGGGCCAGCCCGTGTTCATTCCCGGCTCGATGGGCACCGCGAGCTACGTGCTTGCCGGCAACCCGCGGGCCATGGAGGAAACCTTCGGCACGGTTTGCCACGGCGCGGGGCGCGCGCTTTCCCGCACGGCGGCAAAGCGCGGGCGCGACGCACGCGTCGAAACGCAGAGGCTCGAAGCGCAGGGAATCATTCTGCGTTCAGAGACGCGCAACGGCATCCTCGAAGAAATTCCCGAGGCGTACAAGGATATTGACGCAGTCGTGGACGTCGTCCATGGCGCGGGCCTGGCGCGCAAGGTTGCGCGGCTGCGTCCGATGGGTGTCATCAAGGGCTAACTTCGCGTGACGCGAGAGTTAGTCTGGGAGCCGGACCAGCCGGACTTCGGTAATCGCGCCGATGCCCCGGATGAGTTGCAGGCCTTCTTCCGGGACGGCACCGTCAAGACGCACGAGCGCCATCGCTTCTGCGCCGCGCGCGTCAGTGTCCCGCCCCAGAGCAAACGTGGCGATGTTCACGCCTTGAGCCCCAAGTATGGTTCCGATTTTGCCGATGACGCCGGGAACATCCCGGTTGCGGAAGAAGAGCATTGTGCCAGCGAGCGGAGCCTCCAACTCGATGCCGTCCACGCGCAAGATGCGGGGTGAGTTGCCGTGGAGGACCGTAGCCTCCGCAGTGACGCCGCGCGATTCTTGCCCGGCGCGCACGGCAACCTCTACAGTGTCCGGATAGCCTTGGTCATGGTGACGCGCGCGCTCTTCCACAGTCAGACCGCGCGCGGCGGCGATCTTGCCTGCATTCACGAGGTTCACCTTCTCATCCAAAACCGTGTTGAGCAGCCCGGCAAGCGCGGCGTTGCGCAAAACGCTGGTGCCCAACTCGGCCGCCTCACCGGCAAACGCGAGGCTCACTCGCTCGAAGCGCCCACCGGCAATCTGCGCCACAAACGCGCCTAAGCGTGTGACCATTTCGATCCACGGTCGCGCGCGCCGATATTGCTCTCCGCCCACCGCAGGGAGGTTCACGGCGTTGTCCAGAGCGCCTTCCGTGAGATAACTCAATACTTGTTCAGCAATCAGCGTCCCGACCTCTTCCTGCGCTTCATGCGTAGACCCCGCGATGTGCGGTGTGGCGACCACATTTGGGAGGCCAATGAGCGGAGACCTCAGTGGCGGCTCTTCCGCGAAGACATCGAGCCCCGCGCCAGCCAATTGTCCGGACCGCAGCGCTTCGGCGAGCGCCACTTCATCCATCAACTCCCCGCGCGCGGTGTTAATCAGTATCGCGCCTCGCTTGCACTGAGCGAGAGTCTCGGCGCGGATGAGTTTCTCCGTGGCCGGGCTCAGCGCCGCGTGGAGCGACAAAAAATCGGACCGTCCCAGAATCTGGGATAAAGGCAGAAGATCAACGCCCGTGTCACGAGCAGCCTGTTCGGTCACGCAGGGGTCGTGGGCAATCACAATCATTCCATACGCGCGCGCGCGCCGCGCGACGTCGCTGCCCACACGTCCAAGGCCAATGAGTCCGAGAGTCTTGCCTCGCAATTCCACGCCCACGCCGCCGGATTTTTCCCATCGTCCGGCGTGGACCGACGCATTTAATTGCGGGATGTGGCGCGCGACGGCGAGCATCAGCGCCAGAGTGTGTTCCGCCACGCTCACGGAGTTTCCACCCGGCGTATTCATCACCAGCACACCGCGGGCAGTGGCCTCGTCCACGTCAATGTTGTCGACACCCACGCCCGCGCGTCCGACCACGCGCAAGCGCGGCGCCGATTCGAGAAGTTCGGAGGTGACCCGGGTTGCGCTTCGCACGATAAGCGCGTCGGCAGTGGCGAGTGTGCCGCGAAGCGCTTCGCGCGCGGGCGTCAGGACTTCCCAGCCCGGTTCCCGCAAGAGCTCGATCCCGCGCTTGCTGATGGGGTCGGCAACGACGATGCGCATAAGGAAACCAGCGTACGGGTAGCGGTACGTCGTGTCAAACTCGCTTTGAGATATGGCTGGAAACGCAGGCTCCACTGAATCCAGCGAAGGCTTGCGATCAATGATTGCGGAAAATGTTTGCTGACAATGTGTGCTTGCAATCTGCGCATTGCCCGCAGTCTGAACAATGCGCGGTAGATTTCCTATGCTATAGTGAGTTTTCTCGCAACGGAGAATTCCCGCGATGGCGCTCATCGAACGCATCCAGAAAGACATGACCGACGCGATGAGGGCGAAGGACGAGCTGCGACTCAGCGTCCTGCGGATGGTCAAGTCCGCGCTCCAGCATAAGGAAATCGAAAAAATCCGCCCGCTCGACGAAGCCGAGGCGCTTCAGGTGCTGAACACGCTCGTAAAGCAGCGCAGGGAATCGGTCGAGATGTTCACCAAGGGCGGCCGCAAGGATCTCGCGGATAAAGAGACGCTCGAGATCGCCGTCATCGAAGGCTACCTGCCCGCAGCCGCCGGCGCCGCGGAAATGGACGCCGCCATCGAGGCCGCCATGGCCGAGACCGGCGCGAACTCGGCGAAGCAGATGGGCGCTGTCATCAAGGCCGCCCGCGCGTGCCTCGAAGGCAAGACCGTGGACGGCAAAGCGCTGAGCGACCGCGTTCGCGCCCGCCTCGGCGGCTGACCTCCAAGCTGCGATTCACGTTGAATTGTGCCGCTGCCGGAAACCATCCCCGTTTGTTTCACCGAGGAAGACGCCGAGTACGTCAGTGTCCGCCCGGTGAAGCGGCAAACATTCCGCTTGCGCGAGCTTGCGGACATGGTGCTTTCGGTCACCGGCCGCGATGTTTCGCGCATCCAGAAAATTTTTCGCTCGGGCACAATCGTTTACCATTTCTATCGTTACACTTGGCAGGGCTTTGATGCCGGCCCTGATGAAATCACCGCTCTGCTGGCTGATTTTCCGTCTGATTTTCCTCCCGGCGATCCACGGCGAGTTTTTTCCTCGCAGACCTGCGTTACTGCGCTTATCGAAAGCGCCGCCGTAGGACGCCAGCCAGTCGAAATCCAGCGCGCCGCGGCGGAGCGCAAACCGCTTTTCGCTTCGCGCAGTTTATGGGATTGCCTTGTTGGGTTCGCCGCCGCGAATGCAAACGCCGTCACTTATACTGGTTACTCCTTCGCGCGCCGCGCCGACCTCTTCCGCCTCGATCTTTTGCCCGAGCAATCCACTGCATTGCTTCGAGACTCCGCCCGCCTCGCCCCGCGCAATCTGCGCGCTGCTATTCAGGCGCTGCACGCGCCTTCGAGAGTCATATTCTGTTGCTCGCGCGCGCCGTAGCGGCAAGATACGGCGGTGAGGAACCCGCTTGCCCTTGCGCGCTTCTGGTGCTAGCTTGCCGCAACGGCCTGGCGCGCGCTTTGCCGGTCGCCCCTTGTTTTACGGAATTGAGTAGCGGAAATGTATGGCGGAATCGTGTGGCGGAATTCAGTAGCGGAGTCGAGTAGTGGAACTAATTAGCGGAATCGCGAACCTTGGGAGGTGACGCGTGGCCACGAAGCCCTGGAGTTCGACCGCCCCCGCGGGAGAGTTTCGCCCGTTCGTGGACGCCGGCACATCACTCGCAGAATTCAGCCTGCGCGCGGTGATTCTGGGCGCGCTCTTTGGAATTTTATTTGGCGCGGTTTCGGTGTATGTCGGGCTGCGCGCGGGTCTCACGGTTTCCGCATCGATCCCCATCGCTGTTCTGAGCATCAGCATCCTGCGCGCGTTCGGCCGCGCCACCATTCTCGAAAACAATATCGTGCAGACGACCGGCTCCGCGGGCGAATCGCTCGCGGCGGGAGTTATCTTCACTCTGCCCGCGCTAATTTTTCTCGGCTTTCCGCTTGAGTACACGCGCATCTTTATGCTCGCGCTGCTTGGCGGCTGGCTCGGCGTGCTCTTCATGATCCCGCTGCGGCGGCAGCTCATCGTCAAGGAGCACGGCCAGCTTTCCTTTCCCGAGGGCACCGCATGCGCCGACGTGCTTGTGGCGGGCGAGCGCGGCGGTTCGTTTGCCAGCCGCGTTTTCTGGGGCCTCGGCCTCGGCGGCGTGTACACGTTCTTCATGAACAGCATCGGCGCGTGGCCGGGCCAGCCGGAATACCGGCCGAATTGGTTGCCGGGCGCGTCATTCCGCGCGGCGATCACGTCGGAATATCTCGGCGTGGGCTACATCATCGGACCGCGCGTGGCCGGAATTCTTTTTGCCGGAGGAGTTTTCTCCTGGCTTGTGTTGATGCCCGCGATCCGGTTTTTCGGTTCGCTTTCGCCAACCGCCGCGCTTTATCCCAGCACGATTCCCATTCCGCAGATGACGCCGGATCAATTGTGGTCAACTTATATTCGTCCGATGGGCGCGGGCGCCGTGGCCGCGGCCGGGCTCATCACACTGATCAAGACGATTCCCACGATCGTCTCCGCGCTCACGGCGGGGATGAAGGACGTCCGCAAAGAGCGCGGCATGACCGCGGGCGGCACGCGGACCGAGCGCGACCTGCCGATTAAATTCCTCATCTTCGGCTCCATCGGCATCATCGTGCTGATGTGGCTGATGCTGACGTTCCGTCCCATCCCCGGAGCGAAGACCGGAACATTCGCAAATCTTCTGGCGGCGCTCATCGTCGTCACGTTTGGTTTTTTGTTTGTGACCGTCGCATCGCGCATCAGCGGACTGATCGGCAACAGCTCGAATCCCGTGAGCGGCATGACCATCGCAACGCTGATGGCGACGTGCGCTGTGTTTCTGATCGCAGGTTGGAAGCAACCGCCCTACGCGGTGCTGGCGATCACGATTGGAGGCGTCGTCTGCATCGCGTCCGCGATTGCCGGCGCCACTTCGCAGGACTTGAAGACCGGTTTTCTCGTCGGCGCGACTCCCGTGTGGCAGCAGATTGGTTTGATTATCGGCGTCACGATCTCGACCGTAGCGGTCGGCGGCACGCTTATCCTGATGAACAAGGGCCTCGCGAAATATAATCCGGTGGACATCCCGCTCAACATTCAGGAATTGCCCGTGGGCGTGGGCGTCGAGACGCAGGATTTCACCTATCAGGGAAAGACGTACGTCCTTGTGAACGCGATAGGCTCTTCGCAAGTCCCGGACGGAAAATATCTTTACGACTCATCAGCGCAGAAAATTACCGTGCAGTGGGTTCAGGGAATCGGAAGCGACCAGGCCGCCGCACCGCAGGCGCGGCTGATGGCGACGGTCATCAACGGCATTCTGAATCAGCGCCTGCCGTGGCGTCTCGTCTTGCTTGGAGTGTTTCTCGTGATTGCCGTGGAATTGCTCGGGATTCGCTCGCTGCCATTTGCCGTGGGCTCGTATTTGAGCATTGCCACGACGATGGCGATTTTCGCGGGCGGAGTTGTGCGCTGGCTCGTGGAGCGCGGCCGAGAAAAAACATCCGCGTCGGAAAGCGAAGTCAGTCCCGGCTCGCTTTATTCAAGCGGACTCATCGCCGCAGGCGGGGTATTTGGATTGCTCGCAATCATTATGAAAGTGATGGAAGACGCCCACTGGATGCCGAAGGATCTTTTCCTCTTCGGTCCCAAGATCCTCGGCAGCTTTGCGGCAAGCGCCTGGGCGGGCGTGATCATGTTTTTGTTGCTGGCCACCTCACTCTTTATTTTCGCGCGCAAGAAGCTCGAATAACCCCGCGAAGAAACCAGCGGCCATACTTTTTTGACAACGTCGCACACGCGCTCTTAGACTGTGTGTCATGGCAATGGATTCCCGCAGATACGGCGTCCAGATGCGGTGGGGCAGCGGTGGAAGCATCGTCACGCCCGCCATCAAGATTCTTCTAATCGCCAACACAGCGGTTTTCATCGGGCAGACGCTCATCGGGATGTTTTTTGGTGCGCGGGGCGAGTTATGGATTTACTACGAATTGGGGCTCGGCGTGCGCTCCGTTATTCCCGGCCTCCGCATCTGGCAGCCGTTCACCTACATGTTTCTTCACGGCGGACTCTGGCACTTGCTCATCAACATGCTTGTGCTGTGGATGTTTGGCTGCGATCTCGAGCGGATCTGGGGCGCGCGCAAGTTTCTCAATTACTATTTCACGTGCGGCATCGGCGCGGGAATCATCAACGTCGCAGCGGGGTATCTCCCCCTACTCTGGGGACGCCAACCCTCCGACATCCCCACCGTCGGCGCATCGGGGGCTATTTTCGGCGTGTTGATCGCCTGCGCAGTCCTCTTTCCTGACCGTCCGGTCTGGCTGATCCCATTCCCCGTGATGCTTCCGATGAAAGTTTTTGTCGCCATCATGGGCGGAATCGAGTTCTTCAGCGAGCTGAGCGCCCCCGGCGGCAGCATCAGCCACATCTGCCATCTCGGCGGAATGCTCATCGGCTACACCTATCTCCGCCGCGGGTCATTCTTCTACGGCATGCGCAACACAATGTCTGACTGGAAGCGCCGGCGCCTACGCCGCCGGTTTGACGTGTACATGCGCAACCGCGGCGGCGACCCTCCCTCCCGCCCCGGCCGCTGGGTGAATTGAGCTTTCACTGACACGTCTCTGCGGATCAGTCTCCGCGACTCTTCCTCTTTATTTGCACAAATTGTTTCACGTGAAACAATTCTGCATCGCGCGGCGGTCAAAAATGTTTCACGTGAAACAATCTGATCACTCAAACCTCGATGTACCGGATTTCGGCACTTGAATTCGGTTCGAAGAGAATTCGAACATAATTCGAACGCGTTCGAAGCGAATCGAGCAATCCTGAATTGACCAGTCCTGAATTAGGTAGCCCTAATTAACTGCGCGGGATGACGTGAAGCTTGATGAAGTTGGTTGTTCCAGGCCTGCCGAGCGGAGTCCCGGCAACGATGCCCACAACGTCGCCGCGGCGGGCGAAGCCCTCTTCCAAGAGCCGCTTTTCGGTGAGCTCTGCGAGGCCGTCAATGTCGCGGATTCGCGCGATGCTTCTTGGCAACACTCCCCAGAGCAGAGCGAGCCTCCGGCGCGTTTCCGCAAACGGGGTGAAGGCGACGATGGGCGGACGCGGGCGGTGCTTTGAAATCAGGCGCGCGGTTGAGCCGGTTTCTGTGAATACGGCGATGGCCTTCAATTGAAGCTCTTCCGAAGCGTGGCAGACAAGCTCCGCGGTCGTTTCCGCGACATCCCACCGCCTCAGAAAAGGATGCTGAAAATTTATGACGCTCGATTCGGCTTCGCGGATGATGCGATCCATCATCTGCACGGTCTCGACGGGATAGAGGCCTCGAGCGGTTTCGCCGCTCAGCATCAGCGCGTCGCTCCCATCGAGCACGGCGTTCGCCACATCGGATGCCTCCGCGCGAGTGGGCCGCGGGTTCTGCGTCATGGACTCGAGCATTTGCGTCGCGGTAATCACCGGCCGCCGGGCGTCGCGCGCCTTCACGATGATTTGCTTCTGCACGACGGGCACAACCTCCGGGCTCATTTCGACGCCCAAATCGCCGCGCGCGACCATCACGCCGTCCGCAACCTCCAGAATGTCATCGAGCCGCGCGATCGCTTCAGGCTTTTCCAGCTTGGCGATCACCGGCGTATCCATGCCCGCGCGCCGAATCGCGCGTTGAGCCGCCTTTACGTCTTCCGGCCGCCGCACAAAGCTTACTGCAACATAGTTCGCGCCGCGCGCGAGCGCGAAGGCCAAATCGTCAAAGTCCTTCGGCAAGAGCGAAGGCACCTTCAATTCCACGCCGGGGAGATTGATGCCCTGATGCTCTCCGAGTTCGCCTCCGTTGACGACCTCACAGACAACAGAGCCGCCCCGTACGGCCGAGACTCGCAATTCAATGAGCCCATCGGCAAGAAGAATGCGGTCGCCGCGCTTGACCTCTCGCGGCAGTTGACGAAATGCGGTGGAAACGCCTTCCGCCGTCCCCGGACGGTCTCCCACTGAAATCGTGAAATGGTGTCCCGTGCGCAGATTCACGTTCACGCCGCCCGCAAGACCGCCCGTGCGGATCTTCGGCCCGCCCAAATCGGCGAGGATCGCGACCGGTTTTTCCATTCGCATCGCAGCTTGCCGCACGCGCGCAATCGTCCGCGCGTGCCAGGCGTGTGTGCCGTGCGAAAAATTCATTCGCGCGACGTCCATCCCCGCGCGGATAAGCTGTTCGATTCTGCGAGGAGAGTCGCTCACGGGCCCGAGCGTGCACACGATTTTGGATCGGCGGAAATTCATGCGGCAGGCCAAAAACTCCGGCTGCTATTTCTTCATTACAAATTCGCTCACCACGCGGTACATGTATGCGATCCCCTTTTGAAATGAATCGAGCGAAATGCGTTCGTCATCGGCGTGCATGCGGAGATCGTCGCCTTCGGTGAGAGGGAAGGGAAGCAGGCCGTAAGCCTCCACGCCGTGCAGCCGGAGCTGAGCGGAATCGGTCGCGCCCGTGCTCAGGAACGGCATGACGACGGCGTCCGGAAATACCTGGCCGCTCACGCGCTCGATGGTCTGGTAGAGGGCCGAATCCAGCGAAGAAGGCGGCGAAGGCATACCCTGGTCGGGCGCAATCTCAAACCGGATCTGCGGGTCAGTCACAATTTTCGCCAGGGCCGCGATGACGTCGTGGACGGAATCGCCTGGAAGCAGCCGGATATTCAGGTTCGCGCGTGCTTCAGAGGGCACGACATTTTCGCGGACGCCGGCAGAAAGCATCGTCGGGGCAATCGTGTCGCGCAGCATCGAATTCCACATCGGACTCATGTCCGATATGTGTTTGGCGGCGTTGTCTTTGCGATCCGCCATCTCGAGCGCGCGAATCCATTTGGCGGTTTCATCGTCCTCGACCTTGGCGACCTGCTCGAAGTAGCGCTCGGTGGTGGATTGCAGTTTCCAAGGGGGCTGATAGGCGCCGATTTTCTCGATGGCGGCGGCGAGGTGAACCACGGCGTTATCGGCGCGGGGCTGCGAGGCGTGTCCCGAAGTGCCCGTGGCAATCACAGTCACATTGACCGGCACTTTTTCGCTCGTCTGGATGCCGACGTAGATAACCTTGCCGTCCTTCAGCATCACCCGGCCGCCTTCGTTGATGGCGAACCCCGCGGCAATCTTGTCCCAATATTTGCTGACCACTAGCTTGATGCTGTCATCGCCGAACTGTTCCTCGTCGTCGTCGGCAAGATAGATGACGTCTCTATCGAGCGGCGCGCCGCTGCGCTTCAGCGCGATAAACGCCGCGAGGTTCGCAACCACCATTCCCTTGTCGTCAATCGCGCCGCGCCCGTAGAGATAACCGTCCTTGATGATGGCGGCGAAGGGGTCCACGGTCCATTTGTCGCGCAAGACGCCCACGACATCGAGGTGCGCGACGAGCAGCAGGGCGCGCGCCTGGTCAGGAAAGGGCGCATTGCCCAGCCGCCCAATGACGACGCCGCGCCCGGGGGAAAGTTCAATGACCTCATGCTTGATGCCTTCCTTCTCGAGAATGCCCGCGATGTAATTCGCAGCAGCAAGTTCGTTGCCCGGCGGGTTCGTCGTGTTGATGCGGAGGAGCGCCTGCAGCCAGCCGAGCGCCTCCTGCGAAAGCGCGGTCATGTCCACAGAGCCTTGCGTAGCGGGCATGGGCGCGGGCGCAGCTTGGGCGCGGGCAACGCCCGGGAGCAACAGCGCAACCAACATAAAAAGGCAGCATGGGCGGCGAAGCATGCGGCGGGCCTCCGTGGAAGGATTGTTGTTCGATTGCAAGCAATTCATATTACCACGGGGTTTTCCGGAGCCCCGCGCGCGGTTGTCCTGCTTGGAACATCATGGGTTATCATTAGGAGCATCCAAGTAGGGCAGGGGCACTTATAGAGGAGGATTCATGCGGCGTGCAATTCTTCAGGCAATCCTATTGAGCGTGATCGGACTGGCGATCGCGCTGGCGCCCGTCGGCAGGGAAGCGCTGGCCGGCGCGCGGACACAGCAAGCGCAACAGCAGGGGCAACCGCAGCAATCACCGCCGCAGCAAGCGCCGGGGAGCGCTCAAATCACCGTGTCCGCCCAGTTGGTCACCATCGATGCTGTTGTGACCGACACCGACGGCAATTTTCTTTCCGGCTTGAAGAAGGAAAATTTCCGAATCCTCGAAGACGGCAAGCCGCAAATCATCTCCAATTTTTCTCCCGCCGGCGAGGCGCCGATCACGATTGTGATGTTGCTTCAATTCAGTGCGAACATATTCACAGGAAACTATGAAGCGATGATTGCGCGCTACTGGGCGCCGGAATTTCTCCGCAACCTCAAGAAAAACGATTGGGTCGCGCTGATGGACTACGACTTGAAAACGCGCGTGGACGTGGATTTCACCCACGATCCAAACGCAGTTCTTCAAGAGTTGCAGCACATGGTCGTTCCTCTCTTCAGCGAAGCATGCATGTTTGACGCAGTCGCCGAGACGCTCGACCGCCTGAGCGATGTCCATGGGAAGAAGGCCATTCTCCTGATCGCCACCGGCTTTGACACCTTCAGCAAACACACGCTCGACTCCACGCTGAAAATTGTTCGCCAATCCGATGTTTCCATCTATTCCATTTGTCTCGGCCAGAAGTTTCTCAACGATACAATGCGCATGGGCAATGTTAATTATGCGCAGGCCTTCAACCAGATGCGCGCTTTCGCCGACCTGACCGGAGGACAGGCATGGAATCCCAATTTTACCGGTGAAGTCCCGGATATCATGCGTTCGGTCGCGATGAGCCTGCGCAATCAATACAGTCTGGGGTACAACCCCGCCCCGAGCTCTCTCGACGGCAAATATCACAAGATCAAGGTGGAGCTTGTAAACGCGGACGGGTCGCCTTACGTATTCGTGGATCCGAAGGGAAAGAAAAAGAAACTCGTTGTATATGCCCGGCAGGGATATACCGCGAAGAACGCAAGCGCGGCCGATTAGCCGGCCGCGATTCCGCGAGAAAGTTCGCGCGCGCAGCGTCCATGGCGAATTGCTTATTGAGTTCCGCGCAGGGCGCGTTGGATTTCGGGCGATATGCTTCGAGTCCCGCACGCAAATGCGCTTTGAGTACAAACAGAACCGGATCGCCAACCGGCTTGCGCTGCCTTGCGGCGCTTGATTGTTGCAGAAAAGTTTTCTCTTCCGCAGAAATCCGCACGGAAATCTTGAAGAACCAGCCTCATTCATCCATAACCAAGAATTGATAGCCGGCGGCGTCCTCGTACTTGCCGTTGCGCACGGCAGGCATGCGCCCCTGAAATTGGTATTCCTAGCGGTACCGCGGTGTGCGGAGGCGCGCCTAGTTCTGTCGTAGGACTTCCGCCATCTTTTCGTGCTCTCAATATCCCCGCGTCATGTCCACGCGGTTGATGAGTTCGCGTCCGCTGAACCAGCGATCGACATTCTCGATGACGAGCGCGGTTTGCCGCGGCCAGAGCTGCTCGCTCACCGAGCTGGTGTGCGGGGTGATGAAAGCATTTTCAAGCCGCCATAGCGGACTTTCTGGCGGCAGCGGTTCCTGCGCCGTCACATCCAGGGCCGCGGCGGCGATGATCCCGCGCTTGAGCGCGACGACGAGCGCGGCTTCGTTCACCAGTGTCCCGCGCGCGACGTTTACGAGGCACGCCGTTCGCTTCATTGCCGCGAGCTCGCGCGCGCCAATCATTTGATTCGTTTCCGGAGTGTCGGGCGCGGCGAGCAAAACGTAGTCGGCTTCCGGCAGCGCGCGGAGCAAATCCGCCGCGGGAAAGATGCGCTCCGTGAGTGAAGGATCGCCGTTCCCGGAGCGCGTCACGGCCAGGACGCGCATTCCAAACGCGCGCGCACGCCGCGCCAGTTCGCTTCCGATGGTGCCGAATCCGACAATCAGAAGCGTCGCGCCGCTTAATTCCGAAGGGCGCGGCTGCATGTCCCAGATCTCCTGCTGCGCCCAGCGGTTCGCCGCCTGAAAGCGCATGGAAGCGGGGAATTTGCGAGCCAGCGCGATGAGCAGACCCATCGTGTGCTCGGCCATGGGAATCGCGTGGATGCCGCGCGAGTTGGTCACGATCACTTCGCTTTCGCGCACGTCGGGACGCATCAATTGCGCGACGCCCGCCGCCGTGACGTGAATCCACTTCAATCTCTTTGCGGCGGCGAGCTGGATTGGCGTGAGCGTGAAGCCGACAAATATGTCCGTGTCCGGAAGTTCCGCGGGCAAACCGTCGTAGCGATCGAGATGCACGACTCGCAACTCCGGCCAGCGGGATCGCACGGCCGCGGGCAGCTCCGGCGGAATCCGCCAGAAAGAAAAATGGAATTGCACGCAGAAGATTATCTTTGTTTGATGAGGAGAGGGGTGATTCATCGTGGGAAGCAAGATTGTGAATATTGGTATGCAGAACCTAAAACCCCGAACGGTGGCGCCACCAGAGGATGAGTCCCGTCAGGATGCCAAACACAAATACGCCGAGGAAAAACAACGCTGATTCCGGAACCTTGTAAATCATCATCATGATGAGAATCGCGGTGACCACTAAAGCGATAGGACTCTCCGTCACAATAACTGTGCCCATTTGTTCGGGGCGAATTCGCGGTTCGTCCGTATGGCGTCGAAAACGGTAGGTTGACGTACGGCTGAGGCGCATCGGGCTTGCTCTCTGCAAACCAGTATGCGCCCGCGCCCTTCGCAATGTAAACCCTGACGCGCATTTCGCCGTGAAAGCGCCTCATGGCCGTTTGATCCGCAGGTCGCGGCCCGTCATTTCGACTGGCTCTTGCACGCCAAGAATCCCGAGCATTGTCGGCGCGATGTCCCGCAGCGCGCCACCTGAATTCAGCGTCACATGTGAGTCATTTGAGACGAGGACAAATGGCACAGGGTTCGTTGTGTGATAGGTGTGCGGGCCGCCGGTCACGGGGTCAACCATCGTTTCGGCGTTGCCATGATCGGCGGTAATAATCCACGCGGTATCTCCTGCGTCGTGCATCTCCTGGCGGAGCCGTCCAAGGCATTCGTCCACGGATTCTACGGCTTTGATCGCCGCTTCCAGATTGCCCGAATGGCCTACCATGTCCGCATTCGCGAAATTCATAATAATGGCGTCAAAGTCGCCCTTGCGAATGGCGTTGGTGACCGCATCAGCCACGCCCGCGGCGTTCATCTCCGGCTTCAGGTCGTAGGTTGGAACTTTCGGCGAAGGGATCAGGATGCGCTCTTCACCGGGGAACGGTTTCTCCACGCCGCCGTTGAAGAAATACGTGACGTGCGCGTATTTTTCGGTCTCCGCCACGCGGAGGTTTTTGTAATTTAGCTCCGCAAAGACCTGCGCGAGGATGTGCTCGAACTTCTGCTGGCCGAGCAGGTAGCGCATCCACGTAAAAGTCTTGTCGTACTGGGTCATGCCGGTGAATTTGATATTCTTCGGGCGCTTCGCATCAGTGAATTTGTCGAAGCCCGGCTCGGCCAAGGCGCGGCTGATCTGGCGCGCGCGGTCAGCGCGGAAGTTGTAGAAAATCACCGCGTCGTCATCGCGAATCGGGCCGACCGGCGCCGCATTCGCTTGCGCGCCGCCCGCGGCGGCTTCCGCGATGACAATCGGCTCGACGAATTCGTCCGTCACGCCGCGTTCGTAGCTCGTGCGCACCGCGGCGATGGGGTCTCCGGACTTCCACTGCGCTTCGCCGTGCACCATCGCGCGGTACGCCCGTTCGACGCGGTCCCAGCGGTTGTCACGGTCCATCGCGTAGTAGCGGCCCGTGACGCTCGCAATGCGGCCCGTATTGTATTCGCGCAATTTCTGCTGAAGCTGTGCGAGGAAGTCCACACCGCTGTGCGGCGGGGTGTCGCGCCCGTCCATAAAGCAGTGGACGAATACCCGTGCAACCTTCTGCTCGCGTGCCATCCGCAGCAGCGCAAAAAGATGCTCGATGTGCGAATGCACGCCGCCATCGCTAAGCAGGCCGATCAGATGGAGCTGCCGCTCGCGCCCGCGCGCCACGGCATCGAGCAGCACGGAGTTCTTGAAAAACTCGCCGTTCTGAATCATCAGGTCGAGCCGCGTGATTTCCATCTGAATGATCCGCCCCGCGCCCATATTCATGTGCCCGACCTCGCTGTTGCCCATTTGTCCATCGGGCAGCCCCACCCAGTGGTCCGAGGCGTGGATTAAAGTGTTGGGGGATTTCTTGAGCAGCGCGTCATAATTGGGTTTGCGCGCGAGTGCGATGGCGTTGCCCCGCGATTCGGCGCGGTAGCCCCAGCCGTCAAGAACCGTGAGCACAATGGGGCGCGGGCGGGCCATTGAAATTCGCTATCCCCTTGCCAGCGTGCTGCGTCCAGGAAATCGCGCGGCGTCGCCAAGCTCTTCTTCGATGCGCAGAAGCTGGTTGTATTTTGCGATGCGGTCGGTGCGCGAGGCGGAGCCGGTCTTGATCTGCCCCGTGCCCATGGCGACGGCGAAATCGGCGATGAACGTATCTTCGGTCTCGCCAGAGCGGTGCGACACAATCGAGGCGTAGCGCGCTTTGCGCGCCATCTCAATGGCTTCGATGGTTTCCGTCACCGTGCCGATCTGGTTGAGCTTGATCAGGATTGCGTTGCCAATGCCTTGCGCGATGCCGCGCGAAAAAATCGCCGGATTTGTAACGAAGATGTCGTCTCCTACGAGCTGCAACTTCTTGCCCATGCGCTCGGTGAGCAGCTTCCAGCCGGCCCAGTCGTCTTCGGACATGGCATCTTCAAGGGAAACGATTGGGAATTGCCGCACCCAAGACGCCCAAAAATCCGCCATCTGCTCGGACGTTCGTGATGAATTGTCCGATTTTTTGAACACATACCTGCTGCTCGACTTGTCGTAGAACTCGCTCGCGGCCGGGTCGAGCGCGATGGCAATCTGTTCGCCCGGGGTGTAGCCTGCCTTTTGAATCGCTTCCAGTACAACTTCAAGCGCCTCTTCGTTTGATTTCAAATTTGGCGCGAAGCCGCCTTCATCTCCCACGGCCGTTGAGTAACCGCGCTTGTGCAGCACCGCCTTCAAAGTGTGAAACACTTCAACGCCCATGCGCAGCGCTTCGCTGAAACTCGACGCACCCACCGGCATGACCATGAACTCCTGAGGGTCCACGGAATTGTCCGCGTGCGCGCCTCCGTTGAGAATATTCATCATCGGCACGGGAAGCGTGTTCGCGGCGCCCGCGCTCGAATACTTCGCCAGGTAGCGATAGAGCGGCATCTTCTGCCCGGCCGCTGCCGCGCGCGCCGCCGCCATCGAGACGGCGAGAATCGCATTGGCGCCGAGCTTGCCTTTATTCGGCGTGCCGTCGGCTTCGATCATGCGGCGATCAAACCCGTGCTGGTCGGCGGCGTCCATGCCGCGCACGGCGGCGGCGATGGCGCCGTTCACGTTCGCAACGGCCTTCAGCACTCCCTTGCCGAAGTAGCGCGACTTGTCGCCGTCGCGTAGCTCAAGCGCTTCGTGCTCGCCGGTGGAAGCGCCGCTCGGCACGGCCGCGCGGCCCATCACTCCGCCTTCGAGAGTCACATCGGCTTCCACGGTCGGATTGCCGCGCGAATCGAGAATCTGCCGGCCATGCACCTGCGCAATCTTCATAGACATTCCCTCTCCTGATTTTTCGGGGGTTAGCGCCCGCGGCATTCTACTCCGGCTCTTCAATCATGGACTCCTGCCGGACGACAACCACGACTCCGTTTTCGCTCACGTGGAAGCGCTGGCGATCGGCCTCCGCGTCGTACCCTATTTCGGTGCGTTCCGGGAGCGTCACGTGGCGGTCGATGATCGCATTCCGGATTCGCGAATGGCGGCCAATGTTCACGTGATTGAAGAAGATGGAATTTTCGACGTGGCAGTAGCTATTCACACGCACGTCAAGCCCCAAGACCGAACGGTTCACGCGACCGCCGGAAATCACGCATCCGCTGGCGACAATCGAATCCAGCGCCGCACCCATGCGCTCCGGGTCCGCGAAAACGAACTTGGCCGGCGGGTACTGCTGCTGCCAGGTGCGCAGCGGCCACGCGCTGTCATAGAGGTTGAACACCGGCGAAACAGAGACGAGGTCCATGTTCGCTTCATAATAGGCGTCAAGCGTGCCGACATCGCGCCAGTATTGCGGCCCCTGGCGATTTTCGTCCTCGAAGTTGTAGGCAAACACGCGGTATTTCGCGAGGATCTTCGGCAGAAGGTCGCGGCCGAAATCATGCGATGAGAGCGGATCTTCCGCGTCGGCAATCAGGATGGGAATCAGCAGCTTGGTATTGAAGATGTAGATCCCCATCGAAGCATTCACTTTGTCCGAATGCAGGCGGGAACGCTTCGGACTTTTTGGTTTCTCCTCGAATCCAAGAATGCGCCAGTCGCCATCCGTTTCCAGCACACCAAATCGTTCAGCGACTTCGGTGGCGTCCACTTCGAGGGATCCCACGGTAACGTCAGCGCCTGTGTCCACGTGCTGCTGAAGCATTTTCTGGTAGTTCATTTTGTAGATGTGGTCGCCGGAAAGGACGATCACGTAGCTGGACCGCTCGCTCCCGATGGAATAGATGTTCTGGTAGACGGCGTCCGCCGTGCCGAGATACCAATTTGTCGAGACGCGCATCTGCGGCGTCAGCACCTCGATGAAATCGCCGAGGCCCATGATCGGCGTAAAGCCGCGGCGAATGTGGCGGTTCAGGCTGAGCGCCTTGTATTGCGTCAAAACAAAGACGCGGCGCAGGTCGCTGTTGATGCAGTTCGAGAGCGTGATGTCAATGATGCGGTAGATGCCGCCGAAGGGCACGGCGGGTTTCGCGCGATCGCGCGTGAGCGGCCAGAGCCGCTCGCCCTGTCCTCCGGCCAGCAGAACGCCAATAGCTTCCCGCATGAGCGACATTGCGGCACCATTCTAGCAGCAAGTCCACGCACAGGGACGAAGAGTGGGCCGCCGTTGCCTTTGCTCTCCCGCGGCGCCGGGAGTAGCATTGTGGAAGCAGGCCGGATATCGGCCAATGAATGCATGGGATCGGGCCCGGTGTAACCTGTTTCAGAGAAACGGACCGGACTTGCGTCAAAGATCCTACGCAAAGGAGTGGTACATGAAAACACGTTTGGCTCTGATTCTTGCTTCCGCTGTTTTTGTCACTCTGGCTTTCCTTCTGGTATTGCCCGGCGCCGCGCAACGCGGAAGCCAGCGCGGCGGTACTCCATCACACGCCCCAGCACGTGCACCGGCCAACACACCCCGCGCGAACCAACAACACATTCCGCCGGCTCCGCAGGCGAGAAGCAATCCTAGCGAGCAACGCCAGGCAGAGCATCTGCCCACCGGCCATACGAACGACACGCCGCACGTCAACAACAATCAGTGGTACGGCCACGAACAGCCGAATGATGCACGGTTCCACCTGGACCATCCATATGAGCATGGTCATTTCACGCGCTTCGGGCCAAACTACCGGTACAGCGTGACCCGGTTTGACCCAAACCTTCACAGGTTTTGGTTTGCCGGCGGATTCTATTTTGATATTGCCGCGTGGGATTGGCCGCTCGCCGCGGACTGGTGCTGGAACTGCGGTGATGACTTCGTCGTTTACGAGGACCCTGACCATCCCGGCTGGTATTTGCTCTACAACGTCCATACCGGCGTGTATGTCCACTGCCAATATATGGGGACATAAGAAACCGAAGTACGCGCTGGCAGGTTAGTTTCGCGAAAGTTTGGCGGGCGGCGAGCGTCGCGGAGACGTGCGCCGCCCGCCGCAGTTTCAAAACACTCCTGGCGTCCAATTTGCCGGCCATCCGCCTCGAATCCCGCCATCGCCAAAAACAATCCTTGACTTCGGGTTGCGCGTCCGCTAGAAGTGGCGGACAATAATGGGCATAGGTGATCCTCTCAGGGTGCGACAGCCCAAAAAAGTGCAGGGTGCGAGGATGAGGAGGTGAAGTCTGCGTGGCTGAAGTAATTATCCAGGAGGGTGAATCGCTGGAGAACGCTTTGCGCCGCTTCAAGCGCAAAGTCCAGCAGGAAGACATCATCAAGGAGATCAAGAAGCACAGCTTCTATATGAAGCCCGGAGAAAAGCGCCGCGTGAAACAGGCGCTTTCGCGTAAACGGCTCCGGAAAAAGCAGCGCCGCGAACAGGATTAATCAGGCCCATTTGGCAGGTTCTTGAGGTTTCGGGCAGATTGTGGAACCGGGAAGGCGGGAGTCGCGCGGGATGTGGAGGTCAGCGCAACTCTCCCCGGCCAGATCTCGCCCGGGATCGCAAGGTGCAAGTCCCGGTGTGTGGGGGGCTTCGGAGCCATCCATGGAATACCACGATAAGGTCCTGAAGTGTTCGGATTGCAGCGCGGAATTCGTTTTCACCGCCGGCGAGCAGATGTTTTTCGCCGACAAGGGTTTTAAGAACGAGCCGAAGCGCTGCAAGGCCTGCAAGTCCAAGCGCGCGGAGGGCGGAAACTCGGGCGGCGGATTTCAGCGTTCCGAGACGAAGACCACCTGCTCGCAATGCGGGAAGGAAACCACAGTTCCCTTCAAGCCGACCCAGGGGCGGCCCGTCTACTGCCGCGAATGTTTTCAACAGCGGCGCTCGATGGGCTCTCCGGCTTAGTCCGGGTGGTTTTAGGAACGCGGGAGTCTCAGCCGGAATTTAACGGCGGAGTCTTGGCTCGGGCACGCGGGAAGCTGAGCGTATCCTTAGACAACCGAGATTAACTTCAAATGAAAAACGGCCCTTCGGTCCCTTGAGGGAGGATCGAAGGGCCGCAGTCTTTTCAGGAAAGCTTTACAGGCAAGGCGAGGCGCAACTCAAAGACAAGACCCAGAAAGTCCGGGAAGACGAACGAGAGCCCGACTTGCACCCTCGTCTTGGACAAGCCGGCGCGCGCCACTACATTAGCTCTTCGATGAACGAGCGGGCCACGTCGGAGGGCACCCGGTAGTCCTGATGAACAAGCGGTCCTTCGTTCAAGACAGGCTCGGCGCCGTGTAGAGTGGGAAGGTCGGTCCGCTCGAAAAATTTCCCGATGGGGATTTCATCGCCCCAAAGCAACGCCTTCTCCATCGCGGCCGACCAGTCAGCTGCGTCATAACTGGGATCGTCTTCAAGCTTCTTCACCCGCGGACGGAACCACTGGTAGGTATTGTCATGATTATAGGTAACACAGGGGCTGAAGACGTCCAGGAACGAGAATCCCTTGTGCTCAATCCCTTGCTTGATTAGCTCCGTGAGTTGCTTTTGTTCAGCGCTATAGCCACGGGCCACAAATGTGGCGCCGGCGGCAAGCGCGAGTGCAATGGGGTTGACCGGCGCCTCGATGTTGCCGAAGGGCATGCTTTTGGTCTTCATCCCAATGCGGCTGGTCGGCGATGTCTGACCCGTTGTGAGGCCGTAGATCTGATTGTCCATTACGATGTAGAGCAGATCCACATTGCGGCGCATGGTGTGGATGAAATGGTTGCCGCCGATTCCGAAGCCATCGCCATCGCCGCCCGTCACAAGCACAGTCAGGCCGTGATTGGCGAGCTTCAAACCAGTGGCCACGGCCAGGGCCCGGCCATGCAAGGTATGCATGCCATAGGTATTTATGAATCCGGGGAAATTGGAAGAACATCCGATACCGCTGATGGTGACCACTTCATGGTTCGGCACTTGCAATTCAACCAAGGCTTTTTCGACGGCCGCGAGCACGCCGAAATCGCCGCAGCCGGGACACCAGTCGGGCTCAACTTTGCCTTTCAGATCGGCCAGAGTCGTTTGGCCCACACGTTGTACGCTTGTCGCCATCTGGGTTTTCTCCTCAAACCATAATCTCGTGCATGGGAACTGATAGTTTCGTTTTCCCGGCAAGCTGTTCCTTTACCGCTTCCACAATGTGGTGCGGCATGAAGGGTTCGCCGTCGTATTTGCGGATATGCCCGTTCGGCACAAAGCTGGTTTCGCTGCGCAGGTACCGGGCAAATTGGCCGCTGTAGTTGTTCTCCACAAGAATGGTGTGCCGCGAATCTCTTAGGATCTCGAGGATCGCTTCGCCATGCAAAGGCACGATCCAGCGGATCTGGAGTTGATTGGCGGAAATTCCCTGCTCATTCAGAATCTCGCACGCTTCCTCAATCACTCCTTTTGTCGACCCCCAGCCGATCAAAGTCACATCGGCATTACGGGGCCCCCACAATACGGGAGGCGGTACTGCGGCTTCAATGCCCGCCACTTTGCGCATGCGCTTCTCCATCATCGCGCGGCGCTTAATCGGATTGGTAAATTCGTCGCTGATGAGCACGCCGTCTTCCTGATGCTCGTCCGTGGCGGCGGTGTGGACATGGCCCGGCACGCCCGGAATCGCGCGCGGAGAAATGCCGCTCTCGGTAATCAGGTAGCGTTTGTAAGTCCCGTTTGTTCCGTTCCCGGACGGTTGTCCGTTAGAGGTGATCAATTCGCCGCGATCGATGGGCGGGCTGAAGTCCAGATCTCTTGAATGGACGCTCAACCTGCCCTCCGACAGCAATAGGTCGCAGAGCACGAGCCCCGGGCACTGGAACTTGTCCACGAGGTTAAACATCTCAGGGATCAGCTTGAAACAATCGCCGATGTCCAACGGCGCCGCGATCAGCCGGGGATAATCGCCAAAAGCGGCGCCGAGCATCTGCCAGAGGTCGCCCTGCTCGGTCTTCGTGGGAACGCCCGTGGAGGGACCCGCTCGTTGAACATCGATTACAACCACAGGCGTTTCCATCATGGCGGACATGCCGAGACCTTCACTCATCAGAGCGAAGCCACCGCCCGATGTAGCGCACATCGAACGAACTCCGCCGTGCGCTGCGCCGATGGCCATGTTGATCACCCCGATTTCGTCTTCCACTTGCCTCACCATGATGCCTGCTTTGCGCGCGTGCGCCGCCATCCAGTGCAGAACGCCGGTCGAAGGACTCATCGGGTAGGCACAATAGAATTTCACGCCCGCGGCCGCGCCGCCCATGGCCAAAGCAATATTGCCGCTCAAGATGGCGTAGCGGTTTTCGGTCTTCGGCAGCGGATTCGGGAACGCCGAGAACTTCGCCGCGGCATAATCATAGCCCGCCCGGGCAACACTCACGTTTTCAGCCACCACCGGTTCGCCTTTTTTCTTGAATTGCTCTCGAATGACCTCTTCCAGCGCCGCGAATCCGATCCCCATCATGTGCAGTCCCGCGCCGATGGCGAGTGTGTTCTGCGCAACCTTATTTCGCGTGATGTCGGCCAACTCGGAAACCGGAAGCGGGCAAAGCTGCACGCCGTCGGCAGCGGGGCCCGGCTTAATCGTGTCCGAGTTATAGATGCATGCCGCACCGGAAGTGAGCAGCGTCAGGTGACGATCCATACTGTCCTGATTCAGAGGAATCAGCAGGTCGATCCGGTCTCCCATATTGGTGACTTTTTCCGGGCCCGTGCGAATGGTGAGGAAGGTGTGGCCGCCGCGAATGATGGATTGATACGCGTTGTAGGCGTTCAGGTGCAGGCCCCGGCGGCTGAAAATCTTCGCAAAAATGTCGCCCGGCGTGGCAACACCCTGGCCGGCCGCGCCTCCAATGCCAACAGCGAAGGTCTGCTTCATTATGTCCTCTATGGCTGGGAACTCGCCCGGAAATCAGGCCCCAGCGCCCGGGTCAGACTCAACCGATGTTCGTATTCATTTCCGAGAAGATTTTCATTCGTACGTCCAATTTGAATTCTCGGATGGCGGGAGTATACACCCAATCGTTTTTGAAGATGTTGGGTTTGATAGGGTTGCCCTTCGCCATGCACGGACTGGAAGTCGCCTCGTCGGTGTGCTAGAGTTCGGACAATTTCTAGGGCCTCGGCATTATAGAAAGCGTCCAAGCGCCGCCTCTGACAGCGGAAGTTGTCTGGGCGAACGTTGGAAAAGGAGGACGCTGCGATGGAAGGGTCCAATTACCTACGTCTCCCCCGGACATTGATCCACTGTCCTGTGGAAATCAGATTGGGCGCACGCAGGATTTCCATTGAACATGCGGAGGGAAACCTTAGCGTCGGCGGAATTTTCCTTCGCGTTCAAGGATTCCCGGCTAACGTGGCCTTGCATCTGACAATTTCCGCGGAGCGCTCCGTCGAGGTTGACGGTGTAATCCGTCACAACGATTTGCAGGGCGTGGGAATTGAATTTGTCCCGATCTCACAAGACCTCCGGCAGAAGATCTGCGAATTAATCGCCGACTTCACTCCCAGAGAAATTCTTGCGGTTTAGACCGCTGCTAGGGACAACCGACTTGGCGTAATGCTGTCGTTGGCCAAAATGTTGTCGACCTTTGAAATCAATAAAATATACGGCTGAACTGCCTAAGCCAAAGCGCTGTCTCTATTGTTGATGCACTGGGCCGCTTCGAGTGAAGTTTGTCCGCGCGGCCGGTCAGTAACTCCTGCGTCCGCTACTCCCATCCAAATTCCGCGGGCAACTCATTTCCCTGGTGTAAATTAAATCCCAATTTTCGCCGCACTCGCCCGGGCTTGCATTTTAGCGAGGGACAGCCTACGCGGCTTTGCTCGCGCTCTTGGGGACGATCTCTCGGAATGCCGCCATAAATTTTTGCATCTCTTCCGGCGTGCCCATCGAAACGCGCATCCAGTTGCCCATGGAAGGGAATTTGCGGCCCACGAGAATTTTGCGCTCCGCGAATGCATGAATCAGGGGCGTAACGTCACCCCCCACGTCGATCATGATGAAGTTGGCTTGCGACGGGATGTAACGCCGCCCGTCTTTCTCCAGTTCCGCGCAAACCCACTTTTTCGTACCGTTGATCTTCTGGCGCTGATCCGTGACGTGGTCCGGGTCGCCAAGGCTGGTGATCGCGGCGGCCATTACCGCCGCGTTCGTGCTGCTCCAGAGTTTGCTCGAGCTCATCGCGCGGATGTTTTCTTTCGTGCTGATGGCGTAACCCAGCCGCATTCCCGCCATGCCATATATCTTCGAGAAAGTGCGCGCGACAATCAGGTTTGGGTATTTTCCAACCCAGTCCATCACGCTGCCATACGACGGGTCCTCGACGAAATGGAAGTAGGCTTCATCCACAAGAACAATCGCGGTCTTCGGCACACGATCCAGGAAGTGGCCGAGCGCAGCCTTCGAGACAATCGTGCCCGTCGGATTATTCGGATTGCAAATGTAGATCAGGCCCGTCGAGCC
This sequence comes from uncultured Acidobacteriota bacterium, assembly GCA_963838945.1. Classification (GTDB taxonomy): domain Bacteria; phylum Acidobacteriota; class Terriglobia; order Acidiferrales; family UBA7541; genus DASTCZ01. Next base: position 24,441 of record CAWITC010000004.1, read on the forward strand.
GTTTGCTGCCGCCGCCATGGCCGTGAGGTCGTGCAAGTGGTCGCGCGTCTGTGGCACCTTCACCGGGTTTGCGTGCAGGACCTGGGCGAAGTTGAGCACGGCCTCGTAAGTCGGCTCAGCGACGATGACGCTCTTGCCCGGCACGAGAAACGCCGTGTCCGCCATCCGCAGGATTTCCGTCGAGCCGCAGCCGAGCGCGATTTGATCGGTCGCAACGCCAAGATGATTCGCAATGGCGTCGATCATGTGCGTCTCGGTGACGTCGGGATAGCGGCAGGCGATGTTCTCCGAATTCGTGATGGCGTCGCGCGCGCGCGGCGAAGGGCCATAGGGATTCTCGTTGGAGTCAATTTGTATGGCGCCGTCGGTCGACCGCGGGTCGTGCTGTCGCGCGCCTGAAAGAGTCCTTGCGAGTTCGGGCAGCACAAGCGTGCCGCCAACCAATGCCCCCACGCTCTGCGCGAATTGCCGGCGATTCAAGCCATTTTCCTTCATCGACGCCTCCTCAAAGTCTCCGTCTGCGGTTGCGACGAGATTATCCGCTGAGCGGACGCGCCGCGCAAGGCCGGGCGTGCGAATCAGGCGGGGTTGGAAGGCTACGATGCATTCCGGCGATGCGTACACGCTCGCGCAATACTAGAAGATGTTTGCGAACGTGGGCTTCCGCTCGTGCGAGCAGCACGACTTGCCCATTCCGCAGCAGTTGCTGATTTCTGAGAAGTAGGCGCGGGGAATCGATTGCGGGAGAGTCTTTTTAATACTGAATGCGGTCGGCCTTGTCGAGCCACGCGCGGAACGCCGCAAGCGCTTCGTCGCGCATCACTTGCACCATGGGGATTTTGCGCAGCCGTGCAGGCTGCGCGATTTCGCGGAAAATAAACGCATCGTCGAATTGCGCCACAGCTGCATCTCCGGCGGAAGCTCCGTAAAAAACGCGCGCGGGCCGCGCCCAGTAGATCGCTCCCAAACACATCGGACATGGCTCGCAGTTTGTGTAGAGTTCGCAGCCGTCGAGCTGAAAGCTGCCGAGCTTGCGGCACGCCTCGCGAATCGCCATGACTTCCGCGTGCGCCGTGGGATCGTTAGATGAGGTCACGCGGTTCGTCCCCTCGGCGATCACCGCGCCGTCTTTCACTATCACGGCGCCAAACGGCCCGCCGCTACTGCTGCGCACGTTTTCAATCGCGAGCTCGATGGCCCGCTGCATGAATTTATCTTCCATCCCTGTATTTCGGCGTCTTCCTTATTTCGCTTGCGTGTTTTCCACCCAGCACCAGTGCACGAAATCTTGTTTGTAACGATCCACGATCGCCGCGGGGACGTCCGTCTCCTCAAGCTTTTGATACGCGAAACCAATTGTCCCATCGACGTGCACGGTCGCGAGCATATAGCCATAGATGTTCGTCTGTGCCACGCTCGCGTCCTTCGCCTTGGGCGGTAGAGCGTAGCGCTGCGCTCCCGCGGTTCCGACAATCAAACCCGGCAGCACGCCGCCATGCGCACTGATGTAATCCGTGTTGAAATTGTTCCCCATATAAAAATGCGAATGGCTGGCCAGGATGTAAACGTGTTTGTGGGCATCTCGCTGCACTTTCAGCAAATCCTGATAAACGCGCCGACCGCTTTCCACGCCGGTTACTGACTGGCTCATGCTGTGGTCGTCGGAAATGCCGTCCGGCAGCGCCTCGTGCATTCCGATCACGACCGTCGCGACTTCCGGATCGGCCATATCCCTCTGCAGCAGTCGTTCGATCCAGCGCAGTTGCGCCGAGTCAAATTGGTCCTCCGACGCGTTGTCCACATTGATGAAATCCACATTGCCATGGCGCCAGTGGTAATAAATGCGCAGTTTGTGATCGCGCGGATTATCATTCAGACGCTGGGCGCGGAGCTCGGGTTTGTCCAGCCAATCGGCAAACTGCGCGATGAACTCCTCGCGCGTCTTCGGATACACGAGTTCATGATTGCCAATGCCGAGAAATACGGGCAAATCGCCAAACGCCGCTATCTGGTTATCAAGAAAATCCTGCCACTCGATATTTAGATACTCGTTGATCGTGAGGGGTCTCGAAATGTGTTCGGGCTGGTGAGTGATATCCTCATCGAAATTATACGTGGCGCGATAATCTCCGAGATGCCAGTAAAAGGCGGGATGGTGGTTCAGCACGTCCGCGGCGATCGCCGGCATGACAACGTCACCACAGTTGCGCGAATCGCCCGAGAACGTGAATTGCCAGTCTCCGTCAGAGGGCGGCGTTTGCGCGCTCTGCCGTGGCGCTGAAGGCTGCGCCGCCATGAATCCGCTGAGCAGCGCCACTCCCATTATCGCCGCAAACGCAGAGCCATGAATTTTTTGCATCCTAGCCTCCTGCAGGCACTTATCTGCCGCACTAATAGACACGTCATGCTAACAGAGACGGACATCGCCTAAAAAGTGAATCGTGTGTTAAAGCTGCTTGGTGTTAGTGCTTGGGCTTTATCGGGCCGCCCAGCGCTTCAGCGTGGGAATGTCTTTCGTGAATCCCCTGGCGAGGAAGCTGGGGATGTGCATCTCCTTCATTTTGGCACGGACTTTCTCCGCCATTTCGTTCGCGGTCAGATGGGGCTCCGTGAATTTCCCGCCCGCATAGCAGTGGCTGCAATAGTCCGCGGACCTTGCGCCACTCGCCTCCGTCCCTCCGCCCTTCTCATCCTTTGAGAGTGGCATCCCGCAACTCTGGCAGTACGGCCCTTTTGGTTTGAACATGGTGGGTCCTTTCTTCTCATGTTTCTACCATTCACGCGGGCTGAAGGCAATTGCCTCACCCGCTAAAGAGCCCGCCCGTCAAAGAGAATGTCCCAATCGCAGTCCGTCATCGGTATAATCTGCGGGCTTGTGGACATCGCCCCGGCCAAATGGACGGGATACGACGATTCACGAATTTATAGCGGAAAATCATGGAGGGTACGATGAAGCGGCTTCTTGCACTGGGAATCATTGTTGTGGCGGCGTTCGCCATTCCGGCGCTCACGCAGGAGCGCGCGCCCGCGCTTGACGGGTTCTCCGCCGATTCCGCACGCGCTGAATCGCAATGGGAGCAGAAGTTTAAGGCCATCCCTTCCGCCGACAACATGCGCGCAGCGATGCAACGCCTAACCGCGCATCCGCACCATGTCGGCTCGCCCTATGACAAAGACAACGCGGAATGGCTCCTCAATCAGTTCAAGCAATACGGCTGGGATGCTCATATCGAAACATTCTACGTTCTCTTTCCCACGCCTAAGGAGCGCGCCGTCGAGCTGATCGAGCCGACACATTTCGTCGCGAAGCTGCAGGAGCCGCCCGTCCCCGGCGACCCCACGGCTACCGCCGCGCAAACCAGTGAGCAACTGCCGAGCTACAACGCTTATTCGATTGATGGTGATGTGACCGGGCCGCTCGTCTACGTCAATTACGGCGCCCCGGCAGATTATGAAGAGCTCGACCGCCGCGGGATTTCCGTCAAGGGCGCCATTGTGATCGCGCGCTACGGACAAACCTGGCGCGGCATCAAGCCAAAGGTCGCCGCGGAGCACGGCGCTGTCGGCTGCATCATCTATTCCGACCCGCGCGACGACGGTTACTTTGAAGGGCCCGTTTTTCCCGATGGGCCTTATCGTCCGAAAGACGGCGTGCAGCGCGGCAGCGTCGCCGACATGCCGCTTTATCCCGGCGACCCGCTGACGCCCGGTGTCGGCTCGCCGAAGCAGCCCGGGCCTTTCGACATCAACAACGCAAAGACCATCACAAAAATTCCCGTACTTCCTATCTCTTACGGCGATGCACAGCCCCTGCTCGAAGCGCTTCGCGGGCCTGTCGCTCCCCAAGCCTGGCGCGGCGCGCTCGCCATCACCTATCGCATCGGCCCCGGTCCGGCAAAAGTTCATCTGAAAGTGAAATCTAATTGGGAGCAGAAGCCGGTCAACGACGTCATCGCCACGCTCCGAGGGTCAAGTGAACCCGACGCGTGGGTGATTCGCGGCAATCATCACGATGGCTGGGTCAATGGCGCCGATGACCCGATTTCGGGCCAGGTCGCGCTGCTCGAGGAAGCCCGCGCTCTCGGCGAGCTCGTCAAGCAGGGCTGGAAGCCGAAACGCACCATCATCTACTGCGCATGGGATGGCGAAGAGCCGGGCCTTCTCGGCTCGACCGAGTGGGCGGAAACGCACGCCGACGAACTGCGCCAGCGCGCCGTCGTTTACGTCAATTCGGATAACAACAGCCGCGGATTCCTGAATGCTTCCGGCTCGCACTCACTCGAGCCGTTTATCCGCGAGGTCGCGCGAAGCATCATGGATCCGGAAAAGCCCAACATGACGGTCTTGCAGCGGGATACTTTGCGACGCGGCGGTGGTGGCGGCGCTGCCGGTGGTCCCGGCGGAGGGCGCGGTGGACGCGGCGGACCGGCTCCGGATGCCGCTTCGGGCCAGGGAGGCGGAGGCTTCACCATCGGCGCGCTTGGCTCCGGCTCCGACTACACGGTGTATCTCGATTTCCTCGGCATCGCCTCGATGGATTTGCGCTATGGCGGTGAGGCCAGCAGCGCCGGAGTCTACCACTCCGTTTACGATGACTTTTATTGGGAAACGCACTTTGGCGACACGGACTTCGCTTACGGCCGCGCGCTTTCGCAGACCATTGGCACGGTCGTGATGCGCATGGCCGATGCTGATTTGCTTCCATTCGATTTCAACGCGATGACGGCCACCGTCCGCCGCTACGAGACCGAGCTGGAAACGCTTGCGCAAACCGAACGCGACCAGATCGTCGAACGCAATCGCCAAATTGACGATCACGTGTTCGAGGCGATTAGCGACCCGAAAGATCCAATCGTTGCGCCGCCTCGCGAAAATGTTCCGCCATATCTGAACTTCGCTCCACTGCGCAATTCGTTGGAGAAGCTCACGCGCTCTTCCGAGCACTTCGCACGCGTGCACACCAACGCCATGCAGGGCGGCGGATCAAAGCTTGCCTCGGCCTCGCTCGCGTCGGTCAACCAGATGATTTTCCAATGCGAACGGGCCCTCACTGACAACGCGGGGCTTCCTGGCCGTCCTTGGTTCAAGCACATGCTCTACGCGCCCGGTTTTTACACCGGCTACGGCGTGAAAACGGTGCCCGCCGTCCGCGAAGCAATCGAACAGAAGCAGTGGGAGCTCGCGGACGGGCAAATCATGCGCGTCGCTGGGGTAATCGACAAAGAATCTGCTGCGATTGACGCCGCCGCGGTGGCTCTCGAACAGGCCATCCACTAAGTATTTATTGCAGCGCTTTGTAGGGGCGGGCCTCTGACCGGCCGGGCTTTTTTCTCACACAACTTGGTCGTCCGCACCAATGCCCGCCACGAATGGGTGATGCAGGAGCGGCCCTTGGGCCGTCCCATATTTCGCCGGCCTCGCCAGACCGCTGATTCTGCCGTCGTAATCTGCGCAAGTCTGTATAATGAATTCGTGGCACGCGGCTGGGAAAGCAAGTCAGTAGAGAACCAGATCGAATCCGCCCGCGAGGACTCCACGGCTCCCAGGCACTTGCGAAAAAATCCAGACGAACAGGCCCGCGACCGTGAACGCGAATTACTGCGCCTTATGCGGACTTACATTCAGCAAAAACTCGACGCCTCGGAAAACCCCCGTTACCGCGATCAATTGATGCGTTCTCTTGCCGAGATTGACGTCAAGCTCGCCACCCTCGGCCCCGGAAATTAAATCAGCGCGACCTAATCCCGGTTATTCGCCGAACCGCGCCAGGATTTGCCCGCCGCTCTTGCTGATCAGCCAGAGCTGCGCGCGCCCTGGCGCGAGCTTCGTCTTAATCTCCGCGCCGGTCAAGTGGTCGCGCAAAGCGATCTCTTCTTCATTCGCCGACTCGGACACGATCAAATAAAGCACGCTCTGCGCCAACACGACCGGACGCACCAGCACCGCCTCTGGCACTTTGCCTTCGTAAGGCGATTGCACGCCCGCCTGCGCCAGCGCCCACGCATAAAGCTGACCTGTCGCCCGCATCCCTTCGGCGAATTCGACGGGTTCGCTCGCAATCAGAATGTGTCCGTTGCCGTGAGCAATTGTGTGCAGTGTTTCTTCATCGGCGAAACGCAGCATCTCCGCGGCCTGCTGTTTATCGAACGCGAAGTTGAGCGTCACATCTTGGCCGCCCACGCGTTGTGTTGCTCCGCGTAGCAGAATTGCTTCCGGCGTCGCGGGCGCGCCCAGCGCCGCCATTCGTTGAGTAGCGCGCCAGTGCGCGTCGCGCTCGATGGACCCTGTCACGAGCAGCGTTCCTCCTCCAGCCACGTATTCCAACAGCGACTTCCACGCTCCTTCGCCGAGCGCTTCCGGCGCGGGCAGAATCACCAGCTTCGGCTTGAGTTCCACAAGCCGCTCCGCTTGATTCTCCGTGATCACGTATCCCGGCACTTTGCACAAATAATGTAGCGCTCGCACCGATTTCTGTTGTGCTTCCGTCGCAAAATTTTGTAGCGGCGAATATTGCAGCGCCTGCGACGTCACGATAGCCACATCCGGCAGCACAGCGCCAGCCATGTGCGGCCCTGCGCTCGCGGCAAATTGTGCAAAGCGCCGCATCAATTCCGCTTCCGGTTTTTCCGTGCCATCCGGACGGATCGCTCCAATCGTCGCCTCGCGGTCGTCGCGCTGATATGCGTTTATATTCCAGAGCCACTCAATCGCGCCCGCACTTGTTCCCGCGGCCATTACAAGTTTCCGTTCGAAGAGCGCTGTCTCTTGCGCCAGGCTCCGATGCGCCTCGCCATCCAGCCGCAATTCGTGGCTGATCCCCGTCTCCTGTACGAGCATCGGCTCGCCGGGCAGCTTGGCTACGAGAGAGTCCCACAGCAACGCGTCGCTCGCCCACCAGCTATGCGTAGTCGTGAAGTCCACCACAGTGCCAAAAATCGCGGGTGACGGCCGGTCGCCTCCACCACCCTCGTCCTGTCCCACTGTGATGAGCTGGCGGCTGCCGGCGCCACGGATTGCGCTCACCATATCGGCAGCCCAGTCGCGAAACGCATCTTGAGCGAAATGTTGATAGTCCATCGCGCGAAGCGCGTTGCTGCTCGGCCATGCTTCATAGGCGGCCCGCGACGAAAACTCCGGCTCCGCTGGCAGCGGCACTAGCGTTTCCGCCGGAACCGGTATGCCGCGCCAGGCCTCTGCAATCGCCTCATGATCGGCGTAGTGTTTCCCGAGCCACGCGTTCCAAGCCGCCAATTCGTGCGCGTCTCCATTCGGGCGCGTCATCCACGTTCGCTGTGGGTTGGAAAAGCTTGGTTCGTTGATCAGGTCCCACGCCAGATAGGGCACATCATGGAATCGTTCGGCGAACGCGCCGATAAATTCTTTTTGCCGCCGAATTGCCTCGGGGTCGAGATACGGATTGTCGCCACCGAGAGCGTCCGGACTGAAAGCGAAAAATGTGAACTGCACAGCCAGTCCGTTGCGCCTCGCGCAAAGCAGATACGCCTCCAGCGCTCGAAACATCTCTTCATGCATCACGCCGCTCTGTTTCATCACCTGATCCCAGGCCGACCACATACCTGTGCGGAGCGTGTTGATGCCCGCCGCGCGAATCTGCGCCATGTCGCGGTCCCACAGCCACGGATTCGGCCGCAGAAAAAATTCTCGCTGGACATCGCTCGCCATATACGTCGTCCCCGCGACAATGATCGGCTTGCCGTCCAGCGTGAAGTAGTCGCCTGACTTGCCAAGTACTGGCCCGGAACGGAGGCGCTCTTCATCGCGAATCCAGAATCCTGTGTGCCACACCGCGTGCTGCTCCCCCCTGATGGATAAGCGTGCGGTCAAGGCTCGAAGCCCGGGCTCGGTGGAAGTTGGCAATGTCAACTGGGTCGTATAAGGAAACGCGTTCGGAGTGGGATTGAAAATTTTAGTCACCGGCGCGGCCTTCTCAGAGGTAATCACAATCTCAATCTCGACATCCGAACCTCGCGAAGTACCTCCCGCTCCGATCGTCGAAACATTCACCATCGGTTTCTGCCCGTATCGCTGCCAGTGCGTTGTAAACGTCAGCGGCTCCCCCGGCAAAAATACCGGCCACGATGGCTGCACTGTGAAATCTTCCGCACTGCTCGCGGCTCGTTCCGCTAGCTTCCCCACAAGATCTTTCGCGGATGCGCTCTCATAGAATGCGTCACTCAATTCGCAATCAACCAACAACCACCGTCCGCCCGCGAACTGATTTTGCAAATGGTCAATCTCTATAATGGGTGCAGCTAATTTCCGTCCGTTCGCGACCCCCCACACGAGTGTATCGAGGCGCGCGTCGAGCGACCCTGCCGAGCCCTCGCGACGATAGAGATCCTCATCCGTCAGCCGGACCGTCGCACTCCACGCTCGCTTCCACGCGAATACCGGCAAGCTTAGAAAAGAGAAGTCTTCGTTCGCACGGAACGCTGCCGCATCCGACGCCGGCGTTTCCTGGTAATCATTTAGGAACAGACTCCGAGCGAACGCCTGAATCGGCGGGCGCAGCATCCATTCTTCTCTGTCTTTTCCCTTCTCTTTATAAGCCGCCCGTGTAAACGGTCGTCCGCCGAGCACGAGTAGATTCCCGCCCCGCTCGAGATACCCGTGAATTGCCGGCCACAACTCTTCGGGAAACGCCGATCCATACGGCAGCACGAGCAATTTTGTCTCTTCGGCATTGAGCGCATCCGCCAAATGATCCTTCGTTGTAAACGCCGCACCCGGCAGCATCGCACTCACCTGTCCGCGCGAGGGCTGCGCCGTATCCGCTGACGGGAACCCGTCCTCCCAGAAAACAATCACCCCCGGTTTTTGTGTGGAATCTTCTTGCCCATGCGACGCGCCCTCCGTGCGAGCTCCAACTCTTCCGCATGGAATGGCGGCCGCTGCCAACAAAATAAGCAGCATTCTCACTTTTAACTGTTTCCGCATCGCCTCCGCCTCCAATTCCCTGACAAGAGTCGTCGCTCTGCGCGATTCTATCGAACCCATCCGTTCATGTCAGAGCATTTCACCTGTGATTATTTGCTTTGAGCCCGGCTCAAAATCAGGTCTTCCCTGTGACCCGACGGAACCAAAGCCTGACAGAAACTGGCTTTCAAGGATGACACAATGCGTCACAATTTTGGCCTTAAACGCCAAACCGCATCGCAATCTAAAGCTTGAGAGTGCGTATCGAATTCTAAGTCGCTGTTAGTAAAGACTTTAGTGCCTGATATTTTCAGAGCATCCGGCCACCACAGTACTGGCACCATGAGTGCTCTTGTTATGTGTGTAACGCCGAGTGTGGCTTTCCCAAACAACACAGAAAAGACCACCAGGGCCAAGACGAGCCAAGGCTCGTCTCTCCGTCAGAGGAAAGATTATATGCGCAGGACCCAGAAGGGCTTTTCACTTATCGAACTTTTGATCGTCGTGGCGATCATTCTGATTATTGCCGCCATCGCGATCCCGAACCTGCTTCGGGCTCGGATTTCTGCAAACGAAGCTTCCGCAGTTAGCTCGCTTCGCACGATGAATACGGCGTGCATCACTTACAACTCGACCTACGGCACCTATCCGCCAGCGATTTCCGACCTCGGCCCGGTCACCGCCCCCGCCTTACCCACCAGCACACAAGCTGACTTGCTCGACCAGGTGCTCGCTCCCGCCAGCGGGACCCCGCAGAAGAGCGGATACAACTTTACGTATGCCGTGGGCACGAGCAACGCTACTTACACCGTTCATGCTGACCCGGTTACCGTCAACCAGACCGGCGTCCGCCATTTCTTTACGGACGCTTCTGGCGTCATCCGTTTCAACGCTACCGCAACAGCGACGGCGACCGATTCTCCATTGCAATAAACCACAAACCACCCGAGACGATGCCAGGGCGGAGGCCGCAAGCCTCCGCCTTTTTGTTTTCCCAGGGTGGAGACATCGCTAGTCTTTCCGGTTGAGAACGCTGCGGAAGTTTGGCATGACATTAACTGGCTTCCGAAGACGACACTAATTGTCACTATTCTCGCTAAAAGCGATTTCCTCGTCCCCAATCGAGCGGAAGATTCGAGTCTCCGAATTGTAAAGCGCTGTAAACAAACGCGTTAGAAGACATTCCAATCCCAAGAATCGGTCACCGTATTACTGGAACCTTGGGTGCTCTTGTTATGTGTGTAACGCCAAGTGTGGCTTTCCCGTACAACTCAGAAAAGACCACCAGGGCCAAGACGAGCCAAGGCTCGTCTCTCCGTCAGAGGAAAGATCATATGCGCAGGACCCAGAAGGGCTTTTCACTTATCGAACTTTTGATTGTGGTGGCGATTATTTTGATTATCGCCGCCATCGCGATCCCGAACTTGCTCCGGGCGCGAATTTCGGCAAACGAAGCTTCCGCAGTCAGCTCGCTTCGCACGATGAACACCGCGTGCATCACTTACAACTCGACTTACGGCACCTATCCGCCGGCAGTTTCCGACCTCGGGCCGGTCATCGCCCCCGCCTTACCCACCAGCACACAAGCTGACTTGCTCGACCAGGTCCTCGCTCCCGCCAGCGGAGTCCCACAGAAGAGCGGATACAACTTTACTTACCTCGCGGCCACGGGCAACGCCAGTTACACTGTTAATGGCGACCCGGTTACCGTGAACCAGACTGGCGTCCGTCACTTTTTCACGGATCAGTCCGGCGTGATCCGCTTCAATGCTGCTACAACAGCGGCGGCTACCGATTCTCCGTTGCAGTAAATTACCTTCCCCAAAAAACGCGACAGCAGGGCGGAGGCCGCAAGCCTCCGCTCTTGTTTGTAGAACGCCACCGGTTGTCTTTCCAATTGAATTCACTCCTTACATCTTCTTATCTGAATTAGGCTCTCCTCCCGTTCCTCCAGCTTCGCTGCTCGCCAGGATGTAGAATGGCCGCTTGACAGGTTCACCCATCCGATCTCACTGGAGGAAACATGACGTTCTCAGGCAAAGATTCAGAGGATTCAGATTCGGTGTTGAAAATGGCGGTAAGCAGAAACTGGCTCAAGTCCGGTCTCATGATGATCGTAGTCGGTGTCGTTGTGGCGATACTCCTTTACATGTCCATTGCGTATGTCCCCGCTGGTCACGTTGGCGTACTTACCCTTTTCGGCCGCGTGACTGGCGAGATTCTTCCCGAGGGAACTCACTTTGTAAATCCTTTCAAAGTGAACAATACGCTTTCGGTGCGAACGATTGAGACGAAGGAGACTGCTACGGTGCCGTCAAACGAGGGCTTGATCATGACTCTGGATACCTCGCTCTTGTATCGCCTGGATGCCCAGATGGCCGCCGACGTATTCCGCAGTGTCGGTCCCGATTTCGCAAGCATCATCATCGAACCAAATCTGCGTTCAGCGATTCGCGCCGTCACGGCCGCGCATAGCGCCAACGCCCTCTACACGGGAGCGCGCGAAGAGGTCGCCTTGAAAATTCAGGAAGAGCTTGGCAAGACCCTCGGCGCTCGCGGAATCATCGTGGAAAGCGTTCTTCTGCGCGATGTCCAGCTTCCGGCTTTGCTGAAGGCTTCCATCGAGGCCAAGCAGCAGGCCGAACAGGACGCCCTGCGGATGAATTTCGTCTTGCAGAAAGAAAAACAGGAAGCGGAACGCAAGCGCATCGAAGCGCAAGGCATAGCGGATTTTCAGGCAATCGTTGCGCGGGGAATCAGCCCCCAATTGCTCGAGTGGAAGGGAATCGAAGCCACCGAAAAACTCGCGAGCAGCGAAAACGCAAAGATCGTCATCATCGGCAACTCGAAAAACGGGCTGCCGCTTGTCATGGAGCCAAAGTAGAAGATTTCGCTTCCATGAAAGCAGATAGGATGACGGGCGTGTGGGGCTCTGCTTTTCGGCGGTAGTTTTTTCGCGCGCCATCGCGCCAGAGCCGCGACCGCCAAGATCCCTGCGCTGACCATCGCTAGGGACGGCGGCTCGGGCGCCGAGACAGAGTTTCCTGGCGGAGGGAACGACGCCCGGGATTGCCGCTGCTCGATCAATCCGATTGCGTGCCGCGCCATTCAACGACGTATTCCGCAAGCGCTTCTTGCCACGGCCGTGGCAGCGCGAATCCCGCTTGCTGCAGGGCGCGCATTTCCATCACGGCATATTTCAATCTCTTCGCCCGTCGCCCCATCTCTGCCGATGGTTTTCCAATGATTCCTTTCGCGTCCAGCCCTGCAAGTGCAGCCGCCCGCCGCACAAGCTCCAGCCGGCCGCATTCACTGGTGTTTGCCAGGTGATATGTACCGTAGCGATTTGCCTCCATGACTTCCATAATCTTTTGCGCTCCGTCCAAAGTGTATAGCGCCCCTCCCAATTGGTCGGACGCCACTTCGTACACCTCTCCATTCGCAAGTTTGCGCAGCCCCTTACTAACGAAATTTTGCTTTCCTGGCCCGAATAGCACGGGCAAGCGGAAGATGAAATGTCCCGGCATGCCCCGGACAACTTCTTCCGCTTGTTGCTTTGTCCGCCCATAAACTGTCGGCGGGTGTGCAGGGTCGGATTCCGTGTAAGGAGTTCGCTTCTCCCCGTCGAACACCGCATCCGTTGATATGTATGCGACATTCGCTCCCAATTCCCGCGCCGCTTCCATCACGTTCCGTGTTCCTTCCACATTCACTCGGAACGCCAGCGCGGGGTCGGCCTCGCAAATATCCAAATCCGGGATCGCTCCTGCATGGACCACTGCCTCCGCCCTCGCTTTCAAGAGCGCCGCGCGCACGTTCGCGCTGTCTGTGATGTCACAATCCGCATGAGTAAGTCGCACGACATCGTGCCGTTCGCTGAATACGCGCACGAGTCCGTTTCCAAGAAGTCCATTTGCTCCTGTGATTGCAACTCTCATGGAAACCGCGGCAAATGCTCTCCGCCTTGATTGTAACGAATCGCGGTGAGGCATTTCTTGGAATGATTGGGGATTGGAATGCCCGCACGAACCGGAAGGTCTACACCGTCAATATTTATGTGCGGCGCCTTAGTTTCTCGCGCCCGCGCCAACAATGGGAAGCATATCGAGCAGCACCTCGTGCGCGCCTTCAGCAACGGGCGTCAACGCTACATCCGAATACAGGAGCGCATTCGGGTCCTGTTTTAGACGCCTCCGGAATCGCCAGAAACGCAAGACCAATTGGACTATCTTGACGTGCTTCTTCACGATTTCCACCGCGTAACGCGGATAAAACACAAATGGACTCTCGATGGGCAGCGTCGACCGCCGGTCTTTCCGGTATTTCCGCCGAAAGTAGCCGCCCTGCAACGGGTCAATTTCTTCCATCACCACGCAGAAGTGGAACCACAGCAGCAGCACCATCATATTGTTGAGGTCAATACCGGTCGCCACCGCTCGCCGCATCACCGTCTCCATATGCTCGAGCGTATAGAAATGTTTCCAGGTGTCTTTGTAAAGTTTTTCCCACTGCGCCGTGGACATTCGCGCATGTTCCGTGGTCACGTGTTCCAGGTCGTACTTGTTCAGGTCCGGGTCCAGGTACGCACCAGCTTTGTAGAGCTTCTGATGATCCTCGGACCCGGGCAGCGCCGTCAGGCAGTGCGGCTCCAGCAGGTCAATCGGCAATTCGCGCTGGATGGTCTCGATGTCGCGCAACACCGATTCCGGCGTGTCCTCCGGGAACCCGAGGATGTATCCCGCGAACACGATCGCGCCTGCCCGTTTCCAATCCAGCAGCATTTTCCGGTATTCCGCCACCTTGTTCTGTTTCTTTCTTGCGCCCATCAGACTTTCAGGGTTTATGCTTTCGAGGCCGATAAATACGCGCCTTACGCCCGCGCGCCCCGCCTTCTCGATGAAATGCGGCAGCCGGTAGCACATTGTGTCCACTTGAATCATAAATTTGATATTGAGTTTTTCTTTTTCGCGCATGGCGATCAGCCGGTCGAAAATGTTTTCCCAGTCCAGATTGCGCGCGAAATTGTCGTCGGTGATGAAGAACCGGCTGACGCCCTGCGCCAGGTTGCGCCGGATAATCTGCTCGATCTCATCCGCTGTCCGCCGCCTCGATTTCCGTCCTTGCACGTTGATAATCGTGCAGAACGAGCACTGGAACGGGCAGCCGCGCCCCGCGTCGAAGCTGGTGTACTTGCCGAGTGTTCCGCGGATGGTCGTGGCGGGGAGCATCGGAATCGGCGCGTTTTCGAGTGACGGCAGGTCGTCCATGTAGTTGTAAAGCGGCTTGAGCTTTCTCTCCCACGCGTCGCGCAGGATGATATCCATTCGCCCTTCCTCGGCTTCGCCCGCAAAAAGGGAAATGCCCAGGTCCATAGCCTCCTTCAGTTCGGGCGTAACCTCCGGCAGCATCGCCAGACAGCCCGAGACGTGGAAGCCGCCCAGGCAAACCTGCACTCCCGCCGCGCGCAGCGGACGCGCGAGGTCTATCGTTCGTGGAAACTGGTTTGATTGCACGCCCACGAAAATTACCAGCCCGCGCCCGCCCGCGAGTTGCTTCGCGATACGCGCTGGCCGCACGCGCGTGTTGTCCTCATCCATCGCGGAGATGACGATCTCCACGTCATCGCCGAGCACGCGCCGCTCCTTGCAATCCAATGCCAGCCCGTTCACGACCGATAGGGAGTTCGAGGGAACAGCCGACCGAATCCACTGGATCACGTAACCGTCGTCATCGTAGTGCGACGGCTTTACCAGCACGATGGAAAAGCGCTGTCGCCCTGGCGGAGAGAAAGGCATTCAAGCTTCCGGGTACCCAGATCACAGTCACACGAATGGATGATACTTTGGAATATCACACGAAATCGGGCCAGTCTGTCAATAATCCAAGGTTGGATTGTGCCGAATTTACTTGCTCGCGAGTCACCAGGACTCCCCGGTATCCCTTTTGAGTGTCCCCTCCAGAAAGTATGCTTCAACCCGCCGCAGCAAGAGCCTTACTCGCCTTATTATTTGCCATTACATTCGCGAACTTTTCCCCGTCGGGCGTCCCGAATCCCGTACAAGGATTCCAGCCGGGTCCTGCCTGGTAGGCGCCGTTATTCCCGGAGGTGATGGCATGGAACGCGCCCTCTTTCTCAAAATCCGAGCTTGATTGATAAAGAAGTGGATTCACAAATCCCGCCGCATGCCCAAGTTTCTCATTGATTCGCGCAATCAGTCCCGCCCAAAGTGGCGCCGCCGCGCTCGTTCCCGCCCCCACGACGTATTTTCCATTCACCAGAATCATATATCCCGTCCTCGGATCGCCCACGGACGCCACATCCGGCACCCCGCGCCCACTCTTTTTATATTGCTTCGCTTTCTTTGCCGCTGGAGTGGATTTCTGCCAATCCGGAATCGGGAAGACCTCGCTGAATCCTCCGCCGCTCGCACCGTCTTTGTTGTTCCAAACGACTTCTGACTTGATCGTATTATGGTCGGAGAGCCTCAGAGTCGTGCCTCCGCACGCCAGCGCGTACGGACTCGATGCCGGAAACGAGACGTGTGCCCCGTGGGCCTCGCCCGCCGAAGACCCATGGTCCCCGGATGCGCAGCACACCGTGATACCGAGGAGCGACGCTGCTTGCAAGACGCCGTTAAAAGTTTGCAACATGCTCTTCGAAAAAGTGGATTCGGGCCCACCCCAGCTAATCGAGAGAATCGAGGGCTGGTTCACCTTGTCATGCACGGCGTAATTCACGGCATCCAGAAAGCCATGATTTGTATTTTTTGTGAAATAGACCGCAATCCTCGCGCCGGGGGCGACTCCCGCTATGGTTTCCATGTCTCCTGTAACTTCGCCGTCGAAGTCCTTCGTTTTTCCATCCGGGTCGTTTGTGCCGCCATCCACGGAAACTGCCACGATCGGTGGCATCGGCGTCTTTATCCAGGTGCAGTATCGCGTGATGTCTTCGAGGCGATACCCACCGCCCATCTCGATCACGCCGACTGTCACTCCCTTCCCGGTAACCCCTTGGGGAAAATTGTAAACAGTCGCTATTTCCGTCGGTTGGAATCCCGATGGCGTAAGGATCGTCGGCTTAACGAAGATCCACTGCCGCTGCGGTTGACGTTGCACGTGCTGCCGCTCATCCAGTCCGCCGACGTATTTGATAAGCGTCGCAATTTCCGCCGGCACTCGGACAGGCCCGAGATGTCCAGAGAACGTCCCATCGGGCGAGTTAAACTTCAGACGCTCGATGCCGAAGAACGCGCTTGCGCCGGCCGAGGTTCCCGCCAGCTTCATCATCCGCGCCCCCATGTGCCTCTCGCTGACCTTAAGACCAAAGTCGCTCGCAAATGCTTCGATCTTCGCGATGTCGGCGGGATCTGCGCCATACTTTTCCTCCCACTCTTCGCGTGTCATCGGCTTCCTCTGCCCCGAAATGAGTCTCGAGATTTCCCGGTCGAGGGCATTCTTCGCGTGGTTCCGCGAACGCAGATGTAGCGTCACTTCCACAATCTTATTTGGATCTGCCTTGCCCGTATTTCGAATGCCCGGAGACTTCGGATTTTCGCTGCCCTTGACCTGCACCATTTTCATAGATGAACGCATCGTGATTCTCCGCTGTTGAATTTTGCTTCCGCCCACACTATATCGACGGTCGAATCATGTCAACGCGGCCTGCGGGAACTCTTTTTCGTTGACAATCCTATGCCGGATAACTAGATTCCAACCGCAGGCAGGCCCCTATGGCTGGTTAATCTTCCCCGTTACGGTTCATGGTTGGGTTCAATCTAACTGGAGGGTCAAATGATCGGGAAAAAGAAGTCGTCCAAGAAACCCAAGATCGCAAGTGCGGCGGAGATCGCCGCAATTCGCAAATCGTTCAGAGCAATCCATGCCGCTAACCAGCATCTCGCCCTTCTCCTAAAGAAGCACCGGAAGAAGGTCAGCCCGATGTTCTTCGCTATCTAGGCAGAGTGCCGCGGCTGCATCAAAGGGATCAACTTGTGACTGCAAGGAAGGGTGTGCGCATGCGCCGCGCGCGCGCACTACAGGTTTATTGGGAGGGTCCCGAGCTCTGCTTTGAGAATTTCCTGACTCACTCTATTGTTTCGGCAATCCCCCTCGCCTTTTTGATTCTCAATTTCTTCAGCGACTGGCGGCGCCCGGAGGAACTGACCGCCGCCTTCCCCGACTACACGCCGGAAAGTCTCTTGACGGCGGCGCTAGAGCTCCGAAAAAATGACCTACTCTTGCAGGAAGGATCGCCTTCTGCCCGGCGGGATGAACTCCTCGCGAAGAAATGGAAGCACTGGCTTCCCTATGGCAGCTTCCACTTCGGCACGCGGGACCTTGGATACATCACGCCGGAACAGGGCAGGCGGATGGCTCGCGGGTTCTTGCGGCATTCTGCCCAGCACTCGTTTTTCAAAAGCTACTCTGGTGCGCGCCGCATTAAGTTGCCCTCGCCTTCTTCACCGAAGGGAGAATTCCTCCGCACACTTCTCGACCGGAAGACTCATCGCGAATTCTCTCGCCGGCCAGTAACATTCATTGCGATCTCCCAGCTTCTTTATTACACCTTCGGCGTGATGGGATATATCCCGGCCCCTGTCTACGGCATGCTCCCCCACACAACCAGCCCATCTGGAGGGGCGCGCCACCCCATCGAGCCCTATCTGGTCGCGCTCCGTGTCGAGGGTTTACCGCCCGGCATCTACCACTATCAAACGAACAAGCACGCGCTTGAATTGGTCCGCGCCGGCGCCACGCGCGACCTGGTCTTGCGCTACGCCGAAGGCCAGAAGCACGTCGCCAACGCCGCCGCCGTTCTCTTGATGACCGCCGTGTTTCCGCGGACGATGTGGAAATACCGCAACGCACGCGCCTACCGTATCGTACTTCTCGACGCCGGCCATGCCTGCCAGACGTTTTGTCTCACCGCAACCTGGTTGGGGCTTGCACCATTCTGCACGGCCGTCTTCAATGAAGCCCGCATTGACCGCGACCTCCGCGTGGACGGAATTACGGAGTCCGCTCTGTACGTCGCCGGCGTGGGCATGCCGCGCGAAGGGGCTGCTCGCGCTCCAAGCGTGCGCAGCCTGGCCACTGCATCTCTGTAAGTTTCTAAATCCGGGTCGGGATCCGTCCAATAACTCAGGAACTTCTCAAGCTCCTTTTTGCTGTTGTCGGACTTTCCCAATTTCTGATACACGACGCCGAGCCGGTAGTGCACTTCAACAACCTTGTGGAAGGCGGGCGAATCGTAGATTAAGGGTGCGGGGCTTGCGCTCCTCAGGCTGGCTCGCGCGAGGACTTTTTCGTATTCCGCCGCGGATTCTTGGTACTGGCCAGCCGCCTCATAGGCGCGCGCCAAGGTCTCCACCGCGAGCGGCGAATTCTCATAATCAATCGCCTTGCGCGCCGCGTCCACCGCCTCCATTGGTTTTCCCCCGGCAATCGCCACTTCAGCTTGTAAAAGGAAAACCGTGGCATGCGCCGCCGCCGTATTGCGCTTCTGAATGAATGCCTCCATGAGCTTGCCCATCCCCTCTGCTTCCTTACTTTCGTGGCGCGCGGCATACATCCGCCCCAGAAGCAGAATAAACTCGGGATGCTTTTCCATCCACGGTATTGAACGAAGAGGGGAAGCCGGTGGCAGTTGCCCGCGGGGGGGCAATTCGGCCATCAGCAGATCGGCCTTCGACTCCTCCGCGCTGTTTCCCTGTTTTTGTGCGGCAAAGCGGTAAGCTTCCAGAATGGTCCGGGCCTCTCGAAAGTGTCCCGTGGCGAGTGCGAGGTCGGCAAGCTCACTCAGGCCGGTCACCTCGGAGTTTCCGCCTTCCTGCACCATGGTTTCAAATGTGGCCCGCGCTTCCGAAAGCTTGCCAAGCAGCAATTGTGCGGTTCCCTTGACCTGGCGCGCTTGCAGGCTCTTTGGCTGTTCTCGCAGGACATCATCACAGAGGTCTACTGCCTTGGAAGCGTCTCCGTTCAAGAAATGGAGCATGGAGAGATTTATTTTTGTCCGCGCGCTTGGCAGCAGGGCCGCGGCTTTCTCGGTGTTCGCGATGCCATCTGCGAAATGAAACCGCAGCCCCTCGCACCAGCCCAGGCTTATGAAACCGGAAGGATCGAGCGGCTGAAGCTGCGTCAGGATCTGGAAATTCGCACAAGCCTGATCGAAATTGCCGGCAATCATATTGTAATTCCCCAGTATCTTTTGCTTCTCTACTTCAGTGACGCGGTTGGCCCCATCCGCGGCCTCCCGCAAGTATTCTTCCGCCTGGCTCGTATCATTCAAGTTGGTATAGGCGATGCCGATTCCCTCCTTCGCCATCGCAAAAGAACCGTCGAGCTCGAGCGCTCTCCGGAAAAAAACAATTGAGCCCTCCGGATCTCCCGCAAATATTCTCTGGTACCCGAGTGTGTAGTTGCGAATCGCTTCAAGCGAACCCGACGTGACCTGCGCGAGTGGTGCGGACGCTTCTCTGACCGAAGTAGCGGACTCTCCCAGCGCCTTGCGGATTTCTTGCGCCAGAGCGCCGATCGCGGAGGAAGCCTGGCCCGCGTCCGGGATCGTCTGCTGACGGCGGACGAGGTCGCGGCCTGCGAGGTCCACCGCCCGCACCAGAATCAGGTAGCTGTTTCCGAGCGGGCTGATCGACCCCAACACGACTGCGCGCAATCCTTCTCGCGCGCAAATCTCTCGCCCCACAGCTTCGTCAATCGGAGCCGCGGGAGGCTTCTCCATGCGATGCAGGACGTCTGGGACGCGGCTCTCGGGAAAAACATTGATCACGCGCGATTCCTCAATCCCCGTCTTAAGCAACTCCTCCAGCGTCAGATCGAAGATCGCGTTGTTGGTGCGGTTGACAAATTCGCCGACAAGCACCGTCTGTTGTGTCTGTGGTTTGTGACCCGCCTGCCACCAGCGTATTCCAAACCACACTCCGGCAATTATCAGCACTGCTGCCGCGGCCCACAGCGCCACTGACCGCCGCCCTAACGCCGGAGCGGGCGCCGGACTTATGATTGTCTGGCGCCCCTCCGCAAGCCGCTCGAGATCCACCCGCATTTCCCGCGCCGACTGGTATCGTCTTGACGGCTCCTTATCGAGCGCCTTGAGGATGATTTGCTCGAGCCCCGCCGAAATCCGCGGATTCACTGTGCGCGGCGGAGCCGGCTGTTTGTTGAGAATCGCGTCAATCAGGAGTGCGCTGCGGTTTTCCGGGAATGGACGCTGCGCCGTGCAAACTTCGTAGAGCACCGCTCCCGCGCTCCAGATGTCCGACCGCGCGTCCGCTGTGTCTCCTCGCAATTGCTCCGGCGGCATGTACGGCAGCGTGCCGGACTGAGAATCGGTATCTGTCACCGTCAGGGTCGCCTCGGCATCGCTCCCCGGCAGCAACACCTTCGCCAGACCGAAGTCCACGACTTTGACCTGTCCCTGCGCCGCTAACAGTATGTTTTGCGGTTTCAGGTCCCGGTGCACCACACCCTTCTCGTGCGCTGCTTCCAGCGCCGCGGCAATCTGGATGCCTACCGCGATGGTTTGTTTTTCGGGCAGGCTGGTTACGCGCACGCGCTCGGAGAGCGGCTCTCCCGCGATGCACTCCATTACCACGAAATCAATTCCGTCCTCGGAATCGAAATCGTGGATCGTGGCGATGTTGGGGTGATTGAGCCGGGAAAGCGAAAGTGCTTCCGCGCGGAATCTTTTCCGGGCCGCCTCATCGCCCAGCGCGCCCGCTCGCAGCACCTTCAGCGCGACGTCCCGTTCCAGCCGCAGGTCGCGCGCCCTGTAAACGACACCCATCCCTCCCTGTCCGATCAGCGCCGTGACTTCATAATGGCTGACGGTGCGGCCAATCAATGAGGATGGGTCCATTTGGACGCCAGCTTAGGGCGTACTCGAAGTGCAAGTCAATCTGTGACGGCTATGTAATTTGCGGCACAGCTTTCAGGCTTTGCACCAGGATGATTCCCGCCGGGAAGTTAGCATGGGGGAATAATCCGCTTACCCTGCACGTTTTCCGGGTGTCCTGATGGCCCCGCCGGGATTCGAACCTGAGACCGGCGGATTATGGGGTCTAAGAAGCGCAATCCAGAGGATGCGTGAAGGAGTGCGATCGCTTGTTATCTCGCTGATTCACCGCATTATTCGCGGCGGTTCTTGGGCTCACCCCGTACCACCGTTTGCTATGGTTTTATGTCGAGGATAGGCACGAAATTGAGCGCTGTGAACAATAGAGCGCGCCTCAAGAGACTCAGGCGTCCTGGCTTGGAAGGATCCGTCGTTCTCGCTGAATTGCAGGGCGTATCTTCGTTCAGTTTGGCATGTGGAAGGCGACCTTCACGGTAACCAGGGCGGTAACGGGTTTCCCATTGACCTTCGCCGGTTCGAATCTCCACAGGCTGACCGCAGCCGCGGCTGCTTGTCGTAGCGTCAAGGGGCCTGAAATCACCTTCGTTCCCTTTACTTTGCCCGCTTCATTCACCACCGCCGTTATCGTCACTTCTCCCTCGTCTCCGCGGTCGAAGGCTATCTTGGGATAAGCGGGAGGAACCGTCGACAACAATCGCGGCTCCACGAAATTCCCCGCTGGAGCTGCCGGCCTAGGCGCCGGTGGCGGAGCCGGAGGGGAATTGTCGGACACGATTGAGCCCAGGATTCCGTTTTGTCCGCCAGCACGCGTCGGTGGAACCTGCGCGCCCAAGTCCGGCGCGGTGATGGTGTTTCCCGATTTCGTGTTTGTGGCGTCCGCCGATGGTGTCACAGGAGGTGCAATCTGAAAGGGCAGAGTCGACGGTTTGCGTGCGGCAACATTTGCGGAGCTTTGGGTTGGCTTGCTTCTCGCGGCGTTTCGCGTACCGCTTCCTGGGGGCGCGGCTTGATTTGGTCCGGCCGGCGCATTTAATTCCGGAGTTGCACTCGGCGCCGTCTGCGCATTCGTCTGAGCCGGTGGTTCCTGTGGGAGCACGGTTGATGAAGCGCTCGGTGCCGCCGTCGATACGATCTGTCCCACGGGCTGCGAGGCTGCCGCCTTCCCCCTCCCGTGCCAGAGGTAAGCCGCCGCGCCAGACGCAATGACCAATCCCACTACTCCGACCGCTGCGAATGTCTTTGTGCGCTTGGCAGGTGTGCGGCTCGTTGAAGTCACCGGGCCCGCGGACGACCGCTCACTGTCCATAGTCCGCAATGCTGGCGCTGGTCTCGATACATTCTCTTTGCCCGTTTCGATCAGTTCAATCGTGTCCGCAATAGGCCCCTGATTCGCAATCGGCGCACTTTTCATTGCCGCCGGCTCGGATGAAAGCTCCGCACTGAGCACTTCGCTGCGCGTGTTCTTGTCGACAAGTGTGTCGGCGATGGTTCGTTCGCTGCCGCTTGCTCTTTCGTCGTTCGCCGCAGGCGCTATCACAACCGCGGGTGGTATTGGCGAAGCAGGCGCGGCTGGCGCCACACTCGTTGGGATGTGGATGGAAGCTATGCTGTCTGTGGGGCCCCTGCCCGGATCGGGAGCAACTGCTTCGGTCGGCGCATCGGCTGGCATTTCATAGGCCGCGATAATCGCCTTGTTGATCGCGAGCGAATCTTCAGGCGTTAGCCTCGGTGCCTGAGGCATTGGTGACGGTGCAACAGGGGGCGTCGAAGACTCCAGCAACACGGCTACGGTGTGAGTTTCCTCCAGGAATGGTTCCGCAGCGTCAGAATTGCGCGTCCCTTGCACCGTGATTGGGATTTCGCAAACTTGGCTCTGATCCCTGACGGTTTCCCTCACAGGCGCTTCATGTTCCCCGGATTCTTCTTGGATCTTTGTGAAGGCCCTTTGCTTTGCATACTGCACCCACTCGTTCACGAGGGGGTCCACCAGATGCCGGCCGACGCGGGCGCGGATGGTTTGGATGTCGATTACCGGTTGATCTTGTTGTTTGCCTCCGGTAACCGTCGCTGCCCTGCCGTCTTGGCCTTCCTGGTTTAATTCGGGCTGGAAATGTGCGTCCCTGATCTTCAGGTATTGATTGAATGCAACGGCGGCGTCTTCCAGCGTCCTGATCGTTTCATCCAGCCTGACTTCAATGCCCTGGCAGAGAATCGGATGACCGTCGAAGTATTTCTCCTGAACGATTTGGGCGGCGGCCTTATGCGCGAAGGCGGCTTTGATCAGCGTCGTCGAATCAGCGACCCAGACTTCGATCAGCGAAGTGAATCCGGGATCAGGACCCTGGTCGGGCGGCAGGCTATTATCTGGCGTCTCCCCGTAGATCTCGTCTTCGTCAACCACTAATTCATTCAGCATGAATTCGCGTTCTTCTTCCAGGTCAAAGTCGTCGGTCATCTCGTCGATGGCCCATGCCGGCCTCTCCCTGGCGGTTTGGCCGAAGGCGTCGTGCACGATCAACGTGTAAAGCGTGCATAGCTTCAATATCACCTTCATTCTGAGCGATTCCGTTTTCTCCTTCGCCGCTTCGTTCACCTTCAAGATCAGCGCCTTCATCCCAAGATATTCCGTCCGAAGTTTTCGGTTTAGCTGGTTTCTTGCGCGGATGTCTTCAGGTTTGCTCCCCGGATGGCGTTCATGGGCCTGTTCGGCCAGCGCATAAATCGGCTTTACATGCGGTGATTCCGGATCTGTCTCTGTTGCCAGGACCCTCAGGAAGTCCTCTTTGGAAGCATGGCGCCTCATTCTCTCGGCCAGCCTTACGCCCCATTCCTTGGGCGTGAGCTGGATCTCGATCTTGTCCAGGCGCTCCTGCTTCATGGACCCTGATTTCTGTGTTTCCGTCATAGCTAGGCCTGACTCTTGGCTCCGGCGTTCCATCAACTCTTGGGGTTTTTCGACACTTGTCTTCAGATCATATTGCTCAACCGGAATCTCCACAATGAATTCCAGGTTAATCGGCACATTACACCCGCCCACCTCCTAACGCAACGCTCTCCCCGACCCCCACCATCCTGTCCGTCAACCGCCCTGGAGGGGTTTCCCGTTAATCATAAGGGTGGCTAGCTGCCTGCGGGCCCCAGCTCCACCTTCAAGCCCAACCATAATCCGTACCATCGGGAGCAGACATGCCTCGGAACCTGCTGATTAAGAGTTCTGCCAGGTCCAAAGGCAACATGTGAGCGATGAAGTCCGATTGAGAGTGCTTTCAGCTTGAATCTTCTTGCAGTTTGGGCCGGCTGAGTTCTTCTGCACGCGCGGTCTCGATTGTGCCCTCTTGCTATGGTTCTCTCTTGAGGAAGTTCACAAAATGGGGCACGCTCCGCCGAACGGGGAGACTGCGGAGGTCCTTAACTCATTGTAAGCAGTTGGTGGGCCCGCCAGGATTCGAACCTGGGACCGACGGATTATGAGTCCGCTGCTCTAACCGCTGAGCTACGGGCCCCACTCGGGTTAACCCGCTGATTTTATATCGATTTATCAGAATTCCGCGCAACATTTGAAACGAGCTCCGCGCCCATGGGCGGTCTCGCCCAATCGTACGAGCCGATCAGGGGAGATCGGCGTCCAGGGCGTAGATATCACTCGTCCCCAACTCGCGGAGCACCAATATTGAGCCGTCTGGTGCCAAGCCGCTCCAGGTTCCCCAATGACCGGTCAGGAGAAAAGCCGGCGTCGGGGCGACGCGTTCGATGGTTCCATCTGCCACTTTGACGCGGAAAACTGCAGCTATCTCAGAACCAAAGATGATGCCCCAATCCATAGTCGAGTAGTAGACGTATTCGCCATCAGGTGACCAGCTCTGGTACTCCGCGACTTCGGCCAATTGCCGAGTTGTACCGGCAACCATATCGTACAAGACCAGTGCGTTAGTTGAGGCGGAGATGCCTGCGAAGTGGCGACCATCCGGGGAAAGACTGCAACTGCCAATCCCCAGCGTGCCGGGCAGCACTTCATCCCTTCCCGTCTTCATGTTGAAGGAATTCACGGTCCATGCGGAACCCGATTCATCAGAACTCGCGAAAAGGAAGGCCTGTCCATCCGGAGACCAGCTTGGGTCGGCTTGCTGGCCGCCGGCACCTGGCATTGCCAAACGGGGAGAGCCTCCATTTACTGAAACTAAATAAATTTTCTTAGCCATATTGGAACTAACGGTGGCTGCAAAGGCGATTTGGGATCCGTCAGGCGACCACTGAGGAGACAACGCGCGCATCGGAGCGAACGTAAGTTGCAACCGCTCGGAACCGTCCAAGTGACTCCTCACCAGCGCGCCTTCAGGATAAGTCACATAAGCCATCCATTTGCCATCGCCCGAAAAGGCCACCTGCTCGGCGGAAAGGCCGTTTGCGTATGGCTCGAATTGCCCTGAGCGCGCGTTGTAGCGCATTAGCTGGCCATGCGGCTGGTATCCTACGGCATAGATCGTCTTGCCATCATTGCTGGGTACGGGCAGATAAAAATTAAGAGGTCCGTCAGTCAGTTGTACCGGCTGAGTGCCGTTTCTTCGAAGAAGATCTCTTTTGTCTCGCAGCGCCCAAATGTTTCTCGTGCCACCTTGCCATCCGGTGAAAAGGAAATAGTCACCGTCGTGGGTCCAGTGCCCGGTCCATGCGCGGCTCGAAGTGCTCCAGCCGGGGAGCATCCGGGAGACGTTGTGGCCGGACGCATCCAGTTGCCACAGCGAAACTCCTCCTCCTTTTGGATCAAACACCGACGTTCGAATGAGCTTGCCATCAGGTGACCAGCGGGGCATGGATGGTTCCCCCGGTAGGCTGACGAGCTTTCTTGCATTACCGCCGTCGGCATCCACCAAGTTGAGGCTCTGGTCGGACTCATTGGTGTAAACGATCGTTCGGCCATCCGGAGACCAAGCGGCGCCATCGACGAATATGTTTCCGACGCGCCGCGGAGTCCCGGTCGGCAGAGGCAATCTCCAAAGGGCGCGGCGCCAAACCGCGTGAGGGAACCCCTGGTCGATTTCTGTAACCAAAAGTTCGCTTCCGGAGGGCGTAACGTCATGGAGCTCGATTTTCGCGAACGGCTTTTCGACTGTCAAGACGGAACCATCGTCGAGGGAAACATATCGAATTTGATATTCGCCTTTCTCGCTGACCACAAAGAAAATTCGCGAGCCGCTGATCAATAGGTTTTGGTTTCCGACGAGCGTGCCAATATGGGTAATCTGATGGACGCGCTTGACTCGCGGTGCAGGAACGATGGGACGCGCCAAAGCGGCGACAAGCGCCAGGGTCACGCAGCCCGCCAGAGCGATCAGCAAACGGCGCTTCCTCGAAACCATCCTACTTGCTTTGGCGGTATGCGCGGGTGACAAAACGGCCGCTGGCACGGAAGGTGGCTCGATCCACTGGACGGGCGCCATCCAACGATACCCCCGGCGCGCAAGGGTCTCGATATATCTGGGCTGGTCGGCGGAATCACCCAAAGCCGTCCGAAGTCTTTTGATTGCCGCGTTGATGCTGTTCTCGAACTCGACAACAGTGTCGTTTGGCCAGAGCCTCTTCTGAATCTGTTGCCGCATCACTAATTCGCCCGGTCGCTCCAGCAACATAGCCAAAATGTGGAACGATTGTCCCGGCAACTTGATCCTCTCTCCGTTTTTGCGCAGTTCCTCCGAACGCAGATTGACTTCGAAGGACTCGAAGCACGCTAGGTACGAAGATGGGACAGCTTCTTTCACGGAGATACACCCGCAACTCCGCGTTCAGCCGGCGCTGGATGGGGACCTGGCCAGGAATGCCGGCGTTTTCAGGCCGGCACGAAGTCTAACATTCTTTCCCCCCCCCCGAAACGCAGCCGACGCTGCGGTGCGAGGTATCCGCGTTCAGGGGCATAAATGCAGACACTCTTGGAAGGCAGATCAGCCGTCGCTCGACATCCATGTGGCCGGCCGATTAAAGGGTATTCCCTTCCAGATCATATGAATATCACTCAAATGTCACACACACTCTATTGAACCAACCTGCCCATTCGGCTCAGAGTTGCTCGCGAATCGCGCTCAAACGGAGAAGCGTAAGCGCGGCAATGCCCCTGGTTGGTGCGGGGGAGGGCAAGCACGCCTTTGTTTTGGTTCCGTCTGACGCGAGTTGCTGCTGAAAGCTGTTGCGAACAAGTAGAGATCAATCCTCGAGCGGCAAAGAACCAGCTTCTGGATCCACCATCGGGCTGGGATGTCGGCAGATCGCGCACACGCTTACGGCAGCGAGGAGGAGGTATGAATCGATCAGTCGCGCTCTCATTCGCTATTTGCATTTCCGGCCTCCTCACTGCCTGTAGTGGCGCAGGCGCTGGCAATATCAATAGTGGCGCCGGAGGTGGAGGAACCCTGCTGCCGGCCGTCTCGATTTCGGCCTCATCAAACACGATCACATTGGGCCAGTCTGTGGCGCTGAGTTGGTCAAGCACGAACGCGACGTCCTGCACGGCTTCGGCGAACCCGAGCGAGAGTGATTGGTCCGGCTCCGAATCCACGAGCGGATCAAAATCCGTCGCGCCCGCAGCAACGGGTACTGCAACGTACACACTGACGTGCAGCGGTTCGGGAGGAAGCGCGAGCGGCTCGGATTCGATCACCGTGAATGCGGCCTCTCACCCCCCCACCATCACGATCACCTCGGGCGCCCCCCCGAACGGGTTTGTCGGAGCGGACTATGACTTCAGAAAGGGCCAGGTATCTTGTGAGATGGGGTCGCCAGGATGTACGTGTATTCTGATTGGTTTAAACATCTTCTATTGTTTCAAAGTGGTATTCGCTTCCGGTTTCACGCTCACCGCCACCGGCGGAGTGTCACCTTATAGTTGGGCTTGGGCTGCAGCGGCGAATTCCTCACTGCCTCCGGGTCTGAATCTCACCCAAGGTGTGATTTCTGGCACGCCGACCACGGCCGGATCCTACAACGTAGTCGTGACGGTGACCGATTCGGAATCACCTCCAGCCCAGGGGAGCGCCAATTATACGATTGATATCAGTGCAGCCGGTTCGGCGAACGCCGTACCCCTCATTAACCTGCCGTTAAGTCCCACAGCCGTTGCTCCAAGCGGGGCCGCGTTCACGCTGACGGTGAATGGTACGGGCTTCGTGGCCGGCTCTGTGGTCCGATGGAACGGCAGCCCACGGGCCACCACGTTTGTGAGCAAGTCAACGCTGATGGCGGCCATTCTAGCTTCCGACATCTCCGCGCCAAACACGGCTTCGGTGACCGTCGTCAATCCCGCGCCGGGCGGTGTCGCCTCGAATGTGGCCTTCTTCGAAATTACCAAGCCAACCTCCTGGGCCGGGCTGAGCGCTCCGGAAGAACTCTCCGTGGGTTCCGAAACCGAGCCTGTTTCGGCGGCAACGGGCGACTTTAATGGCGACGGCAATTTGGACGTGGCAATAGTTAACACGGCCAACGACAGCGTCAGCATCCTCCTGGGCAACGGCGACGGAACATTTCAGCCAGCGGTGAGCTACCGTGTTGGGTCGCTTCCCATCGCGGTGGCAGTGGGCGACTTCAATGGGGACGGCAATCTGGACCTGGCTGTGGTGGACAGTGCCGACGGTGCCGTCAGCGTTCTCTTGGGCAACGGCGACGGAACTTTTCAGCCAGCCGTGGAAACTGCGGCATTCGGCGCGAGCCCTAATTCGCTGGTCGTGGGTGATTTCAACGGCGACGGGAAACTTGACTTGGCTGTGACCAACAATAACAGTGGCGCCACCCTTGGCACCGGCACTGTCAGCATCCTCTTGGGCAACGGCGATGGAACCTTTCAAACCGCCGGTGACTTTATCGTCGGGACAAATCCCAGTGCGATAGCGCTGGGAGACCTTAACGGCGACGGCAACCTGGATCTGGTCGTGGCGAACGACGATAGCAACAACGTCAGCATTCTCCTGGGCAACGGCGATGGAACCTTTCAATCCGCAATTGACTTCGCCGTCGACGCAAATCCCAGGGCGGTGGCGCTGGCAGACTTCAACGGCGACGGCAAGCTGGACCTTGCCGTGGCGAACAACGGCAGTAACAACGTGAGCATTCTCTTGGGCAATGGCGACGGGACCTTTCAGCCGGCTGTAATCTTCGCAGCCGGGACAGGCCCCATTTCGATGGAAGTAGCGGACTTCAATGGCGACGGCAAGCTCGATCTGGCAGTAGCGAACAACGGCGACAATACTGTTGGCATTCTCCTGGGCAACGGCGATGGAACCTTCGGGCCGGCCACGCTCTTCGCTACGGAAAATGTTCTCATCTCAATCGGTTTGGCAGACTTCAATCGCGACGGCAGAT
The DNA here is from genome assembly GCA_963838945.1 of uncultured Acidobacteriota bacterium. Lineage (GTDB taxonomy): Bacteria > Acidobacteriota > Terriglobia > Acidiferrales > UBA7541 > DASTCZ01. The sequence continues at coordinate 53,593 of CAWITC010000004.1, forward strand.
TGGACCTTGTGGGCGCCGAGAACTCTGACTCAACGGCATCGATCCTGCTGCAACCTGCGATAGTTTTGGGAGCGAACGCCACGTTGTCGCCGGCCTATATCGGGTTTAGGTGTTTATTAAGGGGCAGCCTTTGCCACTGCGAAGGTGAGGGGGCGACAGCAACCTTAAGCAATTTCGGGACTGCGCCACTCACAAACATCCAAATCTCGATTTCGGGACCGTTCACGGAGGGCAACAACTGTGGCGCCAGTCTGGCACCGGGACAGACCTGTGCCATCCGCGTCGCATGGTCGAGAACTACTGGCAATGGTCTCCTTTCCATCTCAGACAATGCGTCGGGCAATCCCCAAACGGTGTCCTTATTTGGGCAGAACCAGTGCGGTTCAGTGCCGCCGAGTAATGCAAATTCTCTGACGACGCTCCCGGGTTGTGTCCGAAAGTGAAGGTTGAGAGCTGCGCGGACCCATCAAATAGACTCGCTCTGCTTTGCTTCGAAGCGAACAAGAGATGAGTGATGCGTCAATTTCGGCGGGTGCACTGTACCCGGACTCCGAATCTGTGGACCTGCTTTATTCAACCAGCGGAAGTCTTACGCCGACCGGCAGCTTGCTCGGAGCGCAGCCATCTCATACCGCGACCCTGCTCAATGATGGGATGGGGCTCGTGGCCCATTCCTTTGTCCGCTCCGGCGGACAAAGGGTGGGGCTTCTGTCCCGCGCCTGGTGAAACTCAATTCCATTCCGGCCCCCAGATTTCCCTTGACTTTGCCCAAATCATATAGTATAAGTAGAAATGTACGTTAGAGTACTATTCGAATACCCACCCGTCGCACCCGGCCCGAACCTTCGGGACCCCACCGCCCCTCCGGGTCGACTCACACCGCGTCCTTACCGCGCCCCTGCTAACCCCTTTAGAATCTGCGGCTTCTGCATCCCGATGGTTTCTATCGGGGAAAATCGCCCCAATGCGCCCCTGTCTAACTCTTTTGTTTCCATATACTTGCGAACAGAACGGCAATCGCGCCCCAATGCGCCCCTGTGTAACTCCTTTAGAATCAACAAGGTTACGAATTCACCCCAAAAAGCGCCCCTGTCTAACTCCTTTAGTTTCAGACATTTCCAGACTTCTTGCGAAGCGCCCCTGTCTAAGTCCTTTAGAATCATAGCGTTCCAGAAATCAAATGTTTTCCACATCCCGGCCGCAGCCGAACGGGGTTTCGCGCTACACCCAGTGTCAGGGTTTCTTGAGATAAATGTTGCCGATGTTATGCTCGCGGAGCATGGTGTTGAACCCCGCCAGGTCTGTCCCCAGCAACTGCTGAAAGTCCGCCGCCGCTTTGTCGCCCCGCTGTTTCAACTCTTCCTGCACCGCCGTTTGCTGGGTGGTGGGCGGAAAGTCGGCATTCCCATCGAGCTGGCTGAACAGATAGGCGACCTTCTGCACCAGCATCGGCGCCCAGCGACAGTCGTCCTGCCCGCGGCCGGTGAGCTTGAGCTGCAGCAAGGTTCCCTCGATGGCGGCGAGCTTCTCCCCGAGGTCGTCCGCAGCCTTATGGACCGGTTTCGCGGCGTCCTCAGTGCCCAATTCTTTTCCCAGCGAAATGAGCTGCGCGCGGAGCGACTCGATCTGGTTTACGGTGGCGGCCAATGCGTTCATCTCGTCGAACAGCGCGGTCTGCAGGCGCGTCTGCGCCTGAACGTCGCTATCCGAGCCGGCGGTATGCGGATCCTTCAGGACCGTCAGTTTCTGCGTGAATTTTTCTTCGCCCACAGTGAGCGTGACGTTGTAGGTTCCCGGCAGGACCAGCAGGGACAGCCGCCCAATTGCTGGTATCTTGCGCCAGCCTTCCGGTCCAAACGGAACATCCGGTGCGTACAGCGGAGTGGTTCGCAGGCGAACTTCGGTGGTTCGCTCCGAGCGCAGGTCCCACCACACGCGATTGATGCCCTGCTTGGCTTCGCATGGCGGCGGTTCGACTTCGGGAAGCCCGTCATCGGTGTCGTGCTTTTGGGCTTCAGCTGCGACGGGTTGGGGGGCGTGGCATTCGTACTCGCGGACTTTTTTGCCGTCCGCGTCCGTGATGGTCAGCTTGGCCACGTCCTTCTCTCCCAGGTTGGACTTGAGGAAAAAATTAATGGACGCACCGTACTGGGGATTTTTTCCCGTCGAGGGGTCGTACTCGACGGCAGCCGGCTGCACCACCTCCCGGAAGCGATAGGCATCGCGCGGCGCAAACAGATGAGCCTTGGCCGCGCCGATCTCAGGGGTGAACTGCTCGAGCGCGGTAATGTCGTCGAGGATCCAGAAGCCGCGGCCGTAAGTGGCCACCGCCAGATCGTGAAACCTCTCCTGAACGGTCAGCCAGTAGACCGGCGCATGCGGCAGGCCGGACTGCAGCGGCTGCCAGTTCTTTCCGTCGTCAAAGGAAACGTACAGCCCGCCCTCGGTGCCCAGATAGAGGAGTCCCTTGCGCACGGGATCTTCGCGCACGCAGTGGGCATAGCTCAGCATGTTGTGGGGAATCCCGCCGGTGATCAACGTCCAGGTTTTTCCGTAGTCCGCGGTCTTGTAAACATACGGGTCGCGAAAGTTTACCTGATGGCCGTCAACGGTCAGGTAGGCCGTGCCCGCGTCGTAGCGCGAGGCCTCGATGTTGTCCACCGTGCCCCACTCGGGGAAGTTGGGAAGATTCTTCGTGACGTTCGCTCCAGTTTTTTCCACCGTCGCGCGTCACCTGCACCTGCCCGTCGTTGGTGCCCACCCAGATCAGGCCCGCCTCTTTCGGCGACTCGGTCAGCGCGAAAATCACGCCGGCATATTCCACGCCGATGTTGTCGGGAGTGAGCCCTCCGGAAATCTGCTGGCGGCTCTTGTCGTTGCGCGTCAGGTCGGGACTGATGATCTGCCAGCTATTGCCGCCATCGGTGGTGACGTGCACAAACTGGCTGCCCACGTACACCTTGTTGTGGTCGTGGGGAGAAATGGCGATGGGAAATTCCCAGTTGAAGCGGTACTTCACCTCCGCCGCCGGCGCGCCCGCCACATAATCGGGCCACACCTCGACCTCGCGGTCCTGGTGCGTGCGCTCGTCGAAGCGCGTCACCGTGCCGCCGATGCTGCCCGATCCGGTGCCCGTGGACCAGATGATGTTGTTGTCCGCGGGATCCGGCATGGCGAAGCCGCTCTCGCCTCCGGCCACCGGGTGCCACGCGCCGCGCGGGATGTTGTTGCCGGGAAAGCCGCCGAACTGCAGGCTGTTGCTCGGGCCGCGCCACGAGGGGCCGTCCTGCCGGTTGCCGTAAACGAAGTAGGGAATCTGGTCGTCCACGGTGACGTGATAGATTTGCGCGATGGGCAGGTTGACGTGGTTCCAGGTGTGCCCGCGATTCACGGAAATATTCACTCCGCCATCGTTGACCACGGCCATGCGATCCCCGTCGGTGGGATCAATCCACATCTCGTGATTGTCGCCGCCGGGATCGGAGGGCATTTTGGTGAGCGTGTGGCCGCCATCGAGGGTTCGCGAAAATGACGCGGAGAAGAAAAACACTTCGTTCTCGTTGTCCGGTGCAATCTCCGTGCGCGTGTAGTACTGCGTGCGTCCGCGGAGCTGTCGGTCGGAATTGACCATCTCCCAGTTGTCGCCGCCGTCGTCGGAACGCCAGAGTTCACCGATCTGCCCGGGGCTGTTCGGCTGCGGCACGCCGTCGCCGGTTTCAATCTCCGCGTACACGCGGTTGGAATCTTTCTTGGCCACGCGCACGGCAATTCTGCCCACCGGAGAATGCGGCAAGCCATGACCCTCCAGCCGCTTCCAGGTGACGCCGCCGTCCGTCGACTTGAACAAGCCGCTGCCCGGTCCGCCGCTGGTGCGGCCCCAGGTGTGAATCTCGATCTGCCACATCCCTGCAAAAAGGATTCGCGGATTGTTGGGATCCATGCCCATGTCGGAGCAGCCCGTGTTCTCGTCGACGAAGAGCACTTTGTCCCAAGTCTTTCCGCCGTCGGTGGTGCGGAAGACGCCGCGCTCCGGCTGCGGCCCGTAGGCGTGGCCCAGCGCGCAGGCCAGGACGACGTCTGGATTGCGCGGGTCGATCTCCACGCGCCCGATGCGGCCTGCCTTCTCCAATCCCATCAACGACCAGGTCTTGCCCGCGTCCATGGATTTGTAAATCCCTTGTCCCACGGAGATGTGGCTGCGGATGAACGATTCGCCCGTCCCCGCCCACACGATGTTCGGATCGCTCGCTGCCACTGCCAGCGAACCGATGGACGCCACAGGTTCCGAGTCGAAGATGGGATCCCAGTGGATCCCGCCGTCCGTGCTCTTGAAGATGCCGCCGGAGGCCGCGCCCACATACCAGATGTTCGGCTTTCCCGGCACTCCGGCGACAGACGTGGCGCGGTTGCCTTCCGGGCCGATGTACCGATACTTGATCTGCCCGTAAACTTCAGGACTGGTTGGCGGCTGCTGCGCCTGCAACAAGCAAGGTGCGGCCAAAAGAACAGCCACGGCGATAGCTACGGCGTATTTCGCGACAGCGAATCTCGCACTCTTCAACATGGTGAACCTCTCCGATAGAAATGGACTTGGGACGCGCGGATAATACAGGCGGCGTAGTAGTAGGTCAATGGCGGCGCGACAATCTCATCAGAATTCAAAAGGACTTAGGATCGTGCGAGATGGTTTGGCCAATCATCGCCGGGTAGTCTAGGCTTGAATTTGCTCATACGCGCGCTCGCCGTGCAGTGACTCATCCAGCCCGGCTTCCTCACTCGCTTCATCAACCTTCACGGGCGTGAATATATTGATTACCTTCAACATGCCATACGTAAAAATGAACGCCCATGCCGATGAGAAAAGCACTGCCGCCAGTTGTTTGAAGAAGAAACCGGAATCTCCATAAAACAGCCCGTTGCTCCCGTCTGGATTGAATCGCCGGTCGGCGAACGCCCCCAGAAGCACGATGCCCAGAAAGCCGCCGACGCCGTGCACGCCCCAAACGTCCAGCGCGTCATCCCACCGCAATTTATTCTTCAGCTCCACCGCGTAATAACACACGATGCCCGCGAGGATGCCGATGAGCACGGCGGTCGCCGGTGAAACATAGCCGGCCGCGGGCGTAACCGTGGCGAGCCCCGCGACCGCTCCCGTAAGCAGCCCGAGGAATTTCGGCTTTTTCTCATTCAACCACGCCATGACCAGCCACGCGATCGCGGCAAACGAAGCCGCGACGTCCGTGTTCAGAAACGCGGTCGCCGTCACCGAATCCACGCGCATTTCGCTGCCTGCGTTAAACCCGTACCATCCGAACCACAGGAGGCCGGTTCCTAGCGCGACCAGCGGAATGCTGTGCGGGCCACTGTCGCGCGTGCGGCGTCTGCCCACGTAAAGCACGGAAGCCAGCGCCGCAATGCCCGCAATGTTGTGCACCACGATTCCCCCGGCGAAATCCTTCACGCCCCACTGCTGCAGCATTCCGCCGCCCCAGACCATATGCACGAACGGAAAATAAACGAACGTCAGCCATCCGGTCAGGAATAGCATGTACGCCTTGAATGTCACGCGGTTTGTGAACGCGCCCGTAATGAGCGCCGGCGTGATAATCGCGAACATCATTTGATACGCGATGAACACCATCATCGGGATCGTGTCATTCGGAGACGGAGTGGATAGGCTGATTCCCCGCAAGCACGCGTTGTTGAAATTCCCGATAATGCCGTGCCAATCGCCGCTGAAGCATAAGGAGAAGCCGTACAAGTACCACAGCACTGTCGTCCAGCCCATCGAAACGAAGCTCTGCATCATAATGGCCAGCACGTTTTTTCGTCCGACAAGTCCTCCATAAAAAAATGCGAGCCCGGGCGTCATCAACATCACCAGGCTGCTGCACAGAATCATGAATCCGGTGTTGCCGGTGTCGAGATGCAGCATTCGATCCTCCTTGCTGGGCGGGACTTCGCCGAATCGGCGGCCAAACCATCATCCCGCGCGGAAACGCACACATTCTGCGCACAATGATTCGACCTGGCAAGGTGTAATTGAAATCTTGGTGCGAGTTACACACGGAAACGTCTTGATCAAAGAAACGATACATTTGCTTCCAGCGCGGCGAGCCACCCACCCACTTACCAGGTCTTGCGGATGGGATGTGCTTCCGTATTGAAGACTACCTTCTTTAGATCGAGTGTTTTGGGCGGCGCAAATATGAGATATAAATACTTCAACGTTTCCGCCAGAAAAAAACTTTCCATCCCGTCGGATTTTTCCTTTGTTTCCACATTGCGAAGCGCCGCATAAGCGACATCGGTTCTGCAGTAGCGGACGAGGCTATTCAGGAAAGTGTGTCCCATTTCGAGATAACGCGGGTCCTTCGTCAAAAAGTGCAGATAGTAGGCCGATTCGATGATTTCCGGCCGCAGCGGATATCCCGGTGAGAGAATTTTCATCGTCCGGTAATCCATGGACTCGGGCTCGATGCCGGCCAAGTTCCACATCTTGTAAGCGGATTCCTCCAGCCGTCGGGCGCGGTCGAGATCGCCGGAACGCGCGAGCACGGCGGGAAAGAAAGCGTCGAGCGCGCCGAACTGCGTGGAGACGCGCTTGCCGGTATTCATATCCACCTGGCCATACCAGAATCCGGTGGGCGCATCATCCGCGAGGTACTTGTTCACTGCTTGAATCGTGGTGAGCCACATCCTCTTGCAATCTTTATCCCCAAACAAGAGCCAGGATTTCAGCAAGTACTCAACATAGGAATCGATTCCGCCGGAGATGTGGCTCGTTGGATCAATCCACGCGCCGGTTTCCACGTTGATAACGGACCCGACGAGGCCAATCGGGGAACGCCGGTTGTAAAGCTCGACCACCGCGCGCTTTGCCTTTTGATAGTAGACGGGATTTTTTGTCAGCTTGCTGAGCGTGCCGAATTCGATAAGCAGAGTGCCGATTTCGGCTGGGTTGCTTTCCGCGCCGCGCGGCTTTCCCGTCTTGAGGTTCACGTACATGTAGGGCATTCCTGTCGGAGAGTTGAACGCGGGGAGCAAGCGATTGCCCAGGTCTTCGGCCAGATTCAGCAGGCGCTTATCGCCGGTCAACTGGTAGCTGCTCAGGAGCCCGCCGAGCATCCGGATGGTGATTTCAAAATTTTTTACTTCGATGTCCTTGTCGAAGGAGAGATTTTGCGCGACGAGTTCCCTCGCTTTGTCTGCTTCGCTGGTCAGGCCCATCAGGATCATGGTGTCGAGCGCGTCCACGGGGGTCATATACAGCGACACGCCGTACCAATCGTGCGCGCCTTTGCTTAACGGCGTGAGCTCATCATGTCCCCAGGCGTATTGCTTGTATGCGTTCCAGGCATGGAGAAATTCTTCCTTTACCTGATTGGCCACGTCCACGTCATACGTTTTGTTGACCGACGATTCGCCTTCAATCCTTTCGCCGATAGACGTTTCGCCGCCGGACGGCCGGTTCTGCCAGGCCAAAAGCGTCTCTCGATTGGTCTGTGCGTGGATCGCAGAGGCGAATCCGAGCAAACAAAAAAGCGTAATACCGGCACAGGAAACGAGTCCGGATCCATACATATCTTTTTCCATTCCTGACCTCATGCGCAGTTTATTCACGTGACCTCGCTCGCGCCGCCCGCGCTATGACAAACGTAAACTTCCGGCTTGATTCCCGTCGCGCGTTGGTACGCATCGCGCATTTGCCTCACGAATTCCTCGCATCTCTCTCCATTCACTAAATTGATTGTGCACCCGCCGAATCCGCCGCCGGTCATCCGCGCGCCGCAGCAACCGTCAAGTCCGCGGGCAAGTTCGACCATCAAATCCAGCTCCGGGCAACTCACCTCATAATCATCGCGCAAACTCGCGTGCGACTCCGCCATCAATCTCCCCATCGCCGTCAGATCTCCACGTGCGAGCGCGTCCCGCGCCGCCGGCACCCGCGCATTTTCCGTCGTCACATGCCGCACACGTTTGTAGAGCGCGCCCGGCAAGAGTGTTCGGTGCGCCTCCGCCTGCTCCGGAGTTACGTCCCGCAACGCCCGCACCCCCGGCATCACGCGCGCCAGACGCTGCACCACCTCCTCGCATTCCGCCCGCCTCTTGTTGTATTCCCCGCCCGCAATTTCATGCTTCACCATCGTGTTGCACAGCACCAGCCGCACACCCCTCGCCAGCGGCACAGTTTCATGTTCGAGCGCTCTGCAATCGAGAAACACCGCGTGCCCTTCCTCCCCCGCGCACGCGATGAATTGATCCATGATCCCGCACCGCGCGCCCACAAATTCGTTCTCCGCCCGCTGGCACAGCTTCGCTAGCTCCAATCGCGGAACTTCGCAGCCTGAAATAGACTCGAGCGCCATCGCGGTCGACACTTCCAGTGACGCCGACGAACTCACTCCCGCTCCCAGCGGCACGTCGCTCCCAATCAATAAATCCGCTCCGGTCACCCGGCATCCCGCGCGCCCCATCATCAGCGCAACTCCGCGCACATAATCGCTCCAGTGCCGCCGCGGCGCGGGCGACGGGTCATCCAAATCGAATCCCACCGACTCGCGAAAGTGTTCCGAATGAACTCGAAGCTCACGATCGCTGCGCGCCGCAATCGCTACCCACGTCCAGCGGTCAATCGCCGCGGGCAGCACATACCCTTCGTTGTAGTCGGTGTGCTCGCCAATCAGGTTCGTGCGCCCCGGCGCGCGAAAAATCCGCGGCCGCGCGCCAAAGCGCCGCTCAAACGCCTGCTTCAAATCCGTCATATCTTGCGCAGCTGTCATTTTCTTTCTCCGGCGGAGTATAACTCGCCCACGTCGTCACCGACTGTTCCCTGTCGTCCGGGCCAGCCCGCCGTGGCGGGTTCCCCGGCCCCGTGGATTTCATGCCATGTGGTTTTTCCGCCGCATCGCGCACCGCCGCGGCTGAATTCCTCTCTCCGTTGGTGTAGATTCTCCATGCGCGCCCGGCTTTCCCGCGCGCCACCCGGCGATGCACCCATCAACGATACGTCTCGCAATACTCCGCATCCTCGCAATCTCAATTTTTCTCGGCTCGGCAATCGCATTCACCGCCGCGGCTCAAATTCTCGCGAATTCCGCGCCCAATCCTGTCGCCGACCCGCGCGCCGTCGTCATCTCCGGCCAGGCCCGCTTCACTGTCCTCACACCACAACTCATCCGCATCGAATGGGCCGGCGACGCCAAATTTGAGGACCACGCCTCGCTCGTCTTCATCAACCGCCTCATGCCGGTCCCGCCATTCAAGCAATCCGTCCGTAAGGGCTGGCTCACCATTGACACCGGCAAGCTATCCTTGCATTACAAATTAAAGTCCGGTGCTTTCACCGCCGAGAATCTTCAAATCGCATTCTCCATCGGCGCCGCAAATTTCACCTGGCATCCCGGACTCGCCGACACCGGCAATCTTGGCGGCACCATCCGCACTCTCGATGGCGCCCACGGCCCGCGCCCGCTCGACCCCGGCCTCCTCTCCCGCGATGGCTGGGTTCTCGTGGACGACTCCGCGAGTCCACTCTTCGACAATTCCGATTGGCCCTGGGCGATGGTTCGTCCGCCTGCTGCCGACACATCAAAGCCGCGACTTGACTGGTATCTCTTCGCTTACGGTCACGACTACCGCGCCGCGCTCCGCGATTTCACCGAAGTCGCGGGCCGCATCCCTCTTCCGCCGCGCTTCGCCTTCGGCATCTGGTGGTCGCGCTACTGGGCTTACACCGATTCCGAGCTTCAACAACTCGTCCAGGAATTCCATGACCACACCGTCCCGCTCGACGTCCTCGTCATTGACATGGACTGGCATCCCACCTTCGGCGTTCGCTGGTGGGAGAATAAGAAGGACGACTCCGGCCACACACCCGGCTGGACCGGCTACACCTGGAACAATCTTTATTTTCCGGACCCGCCCGAATTTCTCCGCTGGGCGCACAGCGAAGGCCTGCGGGTCACGCTCAACATGCACCCCGCCTCCGGCGTCCAGCCTTTCGAGCAGGCCTACCCGGACATGGCGCGCGCGATGGGCATTGACCCCGCCACAAAGCAGTACGTCCCCTTTGACATCGCCAATAAGAAATTCGCAACAAATTACATGAACATCCTCCATCGCCCGCTCGAGCAGCAGGGCGTGGATTTTTTCTGGCTCGATTGGCAGCAGGAGCAAACCACGAGCCTCCCCGGCCTCAATCCCACCTGGTGGCTCAACTATGTTCATTTCACGGACATGGAGCGCGAGGGCGAGCGCCCGCTCATCTACCATCGCTGGGGCGGCCTCGGCAATCATCGCTACCAGATCGGATTTTCCGGTGACGCTTATTCCGAATGGCCGTCGCTCGCCTTCCAGCCGCAATTCACCGCCACGGCGGCAAATGTCGGCTACGGTTATTGGAGCCACGACATCGGTGGACATCTTCCCGGCACCGTCGAACCCGAGCTTTACACGCGCTGGCTCCAGTGGGGCGCGTTCAGCCCCATCCTTCGCACGCACATGACAAAGAATCCCGGAGCCGAGCGCCGCGTCTGGGCTTTTCCCGAGCAGTACGCGGAAATCATGCGCAACGCCCTCCTCCTGCGCCATTCGCTCATCCCGTACATTTACACCGCCGCGCGCGAAACTTACGACACCGCCATCTCCATCTGCCATCCGCTTTACTACGACTATCCCGAATCGCCCGAAGCCTACGACGCGAACACAAACAGCGAGTACGCCTTCGGCGATAGCATGATCGTCGCGCCAGTCGTTTCGCCGCTCGATCCCGTTTCGCAATTGGCGAAGCGGTCCGTCTGGCTTCCGCCCGGCGACTGGATCGAGTGGCCCACGGGCGCGCGCCTTCGCGGCCCCATCTCGCTCGACCGCACTTTTCGCCTTGACGAGGTTCCCGTATACGTCCGCGCCGGCGCCATCATCCCCATGCAATCCCCTACGCAATCGGCAACGCAGTCGATTGCCCAGTTGGCGTATCAAGCATCTCCCGAGGCTGTGGGGCCGCAGCTTGTCCCGCCCGACAAGCCGCTCCCCGACCCTCTTGTCCTCCAGATTTTTCCTGCCGCGCGTGGCGAAGGCCGCCTTTATGAAGACGCCGGCGATTCCCTCGGCTACAAAGGAACCGAATTCGCCCGCACCAGTTTCAGCCAGCAATTCTCCGCCGACGGCGCTCTCAAAATCGAAATCCTTCCGTCCGAAGGCGGCTTCCCCGGCATGCCGGCCGCGCGCGCTTACGAGCTTCGGCTTGCCGCATCCTTCCCGCCGGAATCCGTTTCCGTCAACGGCCAGCCCGTCGCATACTCCGGCCCTGAATCCGCGGCATCCGGCTGGCGCTACGATGGCGACACCACGACGGCCATCATCGAATTGCCCAGATTATCTGTTACGAGAAAAGTGGAAGTCCTTGTGAAGTATTCCGCTCACACGCCTGAAGACGAAGCCTTGCTCAACGGCGTCCCCGGGAAAATCGCGCGACTCCACGGCGCCATGCACATCCTCGAAGGCTCGTGGGATCGCGGCTGGGCCCCGGACATCCTCCTCGACGCCGCTCAAACCGGGCGCCGCATTTCGCTTCATCCCGAATCCACGCTCGACGAACTCCGCAAACTCAACGCCGATTGGCCCGCCATCCTCAAGGCCGTCGATTCTCTTGACGTCGACCGCGCCAAGTTCATCGACCCCGCTCTCGCCCACCTTAAGAATTGAAGGGAATGTCAGTCGGCATGTAACTCGGGCGTGCCCGCCCCGGCGCGTCTTGCACCGGCGTCTCTCGCGGGGGCAGACACGAGTGGTTCGCGCCGTTTCCCTATCCTTGAGTATTGCTTTTGCGAACCGCGCCCGCGTTCGCCACTCTCTTCTGTATCGCAAAAATTATCCATTGCCCCGCGAACGAAATCCATATGATGATGTCGAACGTTCTCCCATTGGACGTCAGCGCGAGCACCACGACCGCCGCGCCGAATCCCCAAATCATCATTTCGCCGAGAAATCCGTCTACCCAGTTCGGCGTTCCGCCCGCCGACGGCAAGCGCGGCGTGAGCGACGGAATCAGCCGCGGCACCGCCGCGCAATACGCGCGATAGCTCTCTCCCTGCGCCGCGCTCAGTTCCGCTTCCTCGCGCAGGATCAATCGCATCACAACCACGGTCATTCCAATCATCAGCACGAAAAATCCCGTGCGGCTCGCCGTCAACCCCATCCCGATGGACATCAAAATATTTCCGAAATAAAGCGGGTTGCGCACATACCGGTACGGCCCGTCGGCCACCAATCTATCCGAATGCAATTTGAAATCGCGCATCACGGTTGCTTTCAGGTAGGAGGTGCCCCATGTCCGGAGGATCGCCCCCGTGAACGTCAGCGCCGCGCCGGCCAGGTACACGACGCGCATCCATCCGTCTTCGGTCAGCCCGCCGACCCAGTGCTGCAGCCAGCGCGCCACGATCAAGCCGGAGGGATCGGGGTCGAATATGTAGCACAAGTATGCCGCGGTGAAGACCAGCACGATGATCACCACGCGCAGTTTGAACTCGGTCTTCGTGGCGGCAAATGCATGTGCATCCATCGAGCGATTCCCTCAGTTGGATTGGCGTCGCGGAAGGCTAGCCGCGCGGCTTTGCAATGTCAATGTATGCGAATGGATTGATTTGCGTGGATTGACTTGCGCGCGGCGAGCCTTGAATATGAACAGGAAGATGACCGGCGCGGAAAATTAGGAGGAATCATGGCGAAAAAAGTGAAAGCCGCGAAAGTTGCCGCGGGAAGCGGCGCAAAATTGGATGAATTTCAGAAATTCCGCGCGGACCTGAACGAAGAGATCCTCGGCTGCGGCCATCTCGGCATCAAGCGCTTCTTCGCGCTCGACCATCAGGCCTACGAGCCCGGCGCACTGCCCACCAAGACCAAGGAACTGCTCGGCCTCGTCGCCTCGATGGTGCTCCGCTGCGACGACTGCATCACCTATCACGTCGTGCGCTGCGGCGAAGAGGGCTGCACGCGCGCCGAAGTGATTGACGCCATGAACGTCGCGCTCGTCGTCGGCGGCTCGATCGTCATCCCGCATTTGCGCCGCGCCTTCGCGCGCATGAGGGAACTCCCCGCGCTAAGACCCTGATCGCGTTTTTCGCGTCGCTACAATTTTTTCGCGCCTACTCCGTAAACACCACGCCGACCGCCGTATGCCCCGTCGTCGGCCCCGGCTCGAGCTTCACCACATACCCGCGCATCTTCATCGGATGCTCGGCGGGATTTTCCTTGCCGGGGTCGCCCATCTCCACCTGCAATTCCGATTGCAGCCTTGGGCTGTGGCTCAGGTAGATCATCGCGCCCTGCAGCGTCAGGTCGCGGATCACGGTCTCTTCCTGAAACGCGCGGCCTTCCGTCGTGTATCCCGTGACGACCGCGCGCAAATTTCCGTCGCGCCGTTGACCGCTGCGTCCCGTCGGCAGATGCACGTCCATCTGCTCCGCGCCGAGTCCCATGGCCATGCCCTCGGCCGCGGCCCACACGTTGTCAAAATGTTGCCGCGCCGCGCGCAGCACGGCGTCCACGGCGCGGTCCGACGAATCCGGGTCGTGGTGGAAGAGCACCAGGTTTCGCGCGCCCGCTTCGCGCGCGGCGGTCGTGCCCGCAAGCCACGACGAATGTCCCCAGCCGCGGCGCGGCCCGGCAAGCTGCTCGGGCGTGTACTGCGCGTCATTGATAAAAATGTCCGCGTCCGCCGCGAGCTTCAGCAAATTCTTGTCCAGCTCGGCGTCGCCCGGCTCGTTGTCGGTCGCGTAAGCGATCACTCCGGCGGAGGTCTCAAACCGGAAGCCGAGGCAGCCCTGCGGATGGTTCAGCCAGAAGACGGAAATTTTCGCGTCGTCAATCTCGAATGTTTCGCCGCCGGCAATCTCCGTGAATTCGCGCTTCGCGGACATGGCCGAAACGTTCACCGGGAAGTAGGGATAGGCCATCTGCGTCTCGAACACCTGCTTCAGGCTGTCGCGCCCGAGGAACTTCGAGCGAAAGCTGTAAAAGCGAAACTCGTTCTGCGGCGAATAGAGCGGCGCGAAAAACGGGATGCCCTGGATGTGGTCCCAGTGATAGTGCGTCAGGAAAATGTGCGCGCGGAGCGGAGCTTCGCCTTTCATCTCCGGCGTAATCCCATCGGGACTTGTTCGCTCCGGACCGGCCGCGATGGCAACGCTCTTTCCGCTGCTCGCGTGCCTGCTTTTTTCGCGCTCGTTTGTACCGCGCTCGTTTGCCGCATCCGAATCGCGCCTGTTTGTAGCGCCGGCCTCCGCGCCGGCAACGCTCTCTCCGCTGCTCGCTTTTCTGTTCGCGTACTGAGCGGCGCCGGAAATCTCCGAAATCTCGCCCGTGTCGTCCGGATCGCGCCTGCTTGTAGCGCCGGCCTCCGTGCCGGCGGTTCTCGCGGGTGCCCCATTCGCCGTCCTTGCGAATGGATTCTCCGCCACATCCGGATCGCGCTTGTTTGTAGCGCCGGCCTCCGCGCCGGCGGTTATCGCGTATGCCCCGCTCGACGCCATTGCGAGTGGGTTCTGCGCAAGCTGGTTGCCGAGCATCCGCACGCCCGTGCCGCAGTCTAAAATAAAGCGAGTGCCGCGCGGCGTAATCAGTTCGAGGCAGGGCGTGTTGCCGCCGTACCGCGCGGTCGCCTGGTCCACCGTCGGCGTCGACCCGCGCACTCCCCAGAACCGGATTTGTGCCGTATTCCTTGTCATGCTTTTCTCATGCCTTTTTACGGTCATGCGCGACTTGTTGCTTGTACTTCTTGGTTTCATCGGAGCACGAATGCCAAGAGCAGCTGATCTTGGGGCAAGCGTGCTCACCCGGGAAGCCGAAAACATCTCCTCTCAAAAATGGTAGAAGCCGCTTCCGGCCAAGTCAATTGAGATTGCCGCCAGGGTGCGCGAGACGCAATCCGCGTCCGGAAGACGGGGCAAGGAGGCACAGAGCCAGGGAATCAGGGTGTACCTCCTCCTCGCGAGTTTGCGCTCCCAAGAGATGTACAACCTCTTTTTTTGTTCAAGAACCCAAGTTACACAAAGAAGTTACGCCACCATTCCCTGAGGCCGGATATGGCGTCGGATTCGCGCGGATGATGATGTAGCGCCTCAATTTCCATTCCGCAGGGAATTGACCGTTTCCGAAAGACTGGGCTCCGTTTGCGGGGAGTACTGTCAATGTATGTGATCGCTCGGTTGGAAGAATCAGGAATTCGGAGAGCTAACGGATTCTTTGAGACAAGGAACTACCTGCACTCGTGTTGCTTAGAGAGGTTTATGCGATTCACAAGAAGTTCGCAGTGGGTACAACAAGAGTTCCCGCCTAGTGTGCACGCGCAGAGAGAAAAAGCTTTTGGTAAAGCTCTTGCAGGCGCGTTTTTTTCTTAATCAGGGTGGCTTGTGCCTCCGGCTGAAGTTCGCGGTCCGGGTCAGAGGAAAATCGCTCCGCCAAAAGCTTCTGGTATTCTTCAATCTCCTCTGGCGATGCGTCTGGATTAGCTTCTAGGATTGTCTTCTTGATATCCGGTTTTAGGGGTTCCATGTCCATCCTCATCTTGATATTTTAGCACGCAAACGATCCATTAAGAATTGGCGCGTTATGCCGTCATGTTCGCAATGTTCGGGAACGTGATCTGGGGACTGCCAATAGTCATCCATTACGGCCGGGAACGATGCAGCGATCAATTCGCAGTGGTACGATTGCCACCCCGGCTCATAACCAAGGCCATTTCGGGATGGGTCAGAGAGGAACTGATGTCCATCGTAGTTCCCAAAGGCAGCAGGAATCGGTCTGCCTCTCTTACAATTGAGGCCGGGACTGCTGTCAACGTATAGATCAACCACTTTTCCATTTGAATAGCTGGATAGGGCATGGCCAAACTCATGTAAGGCGGTCAACGAGTTCGCAGTTGCGTGTATGCCAACGGTGCCCGGGATCTGATTATAAAACCGATGGCAGCGTTTGACCCCATCTAGGGTGAATTCGACTCCAGCCTTGTCGTCATCGTCAGTGGTAAACCACGCGCTGGCGCGTGTATGCGATACCGATGCTGAAACTGCGTAGGCGACGTCCGCTGCAAGGCCGAAACGTTGCAAGAACGGCAGAAAAGATGTTCGCCTTGCCACCAAGGTATTGCTCATGCCGTCTTGCGCTACAAGAGAGTTGGAATCCTCTGGTGTCAACACTGCCGCGAAGATAGATACGACTCGGATTCGTGACCCAATTTCTGGCTCCGAACCTAGGAAATTTTCGGCTTGGCCCGGTAGATTACCGAACAAGACGTCAACGATGTAACTAGCGCAGGCATCGAAAGCATTCTGGTCGGACAGAATTGGATCCTCGATGAACTGCCCGGACTCCCAAGGTGCTTCCAGCGCGGGGTTCGCTACAATACAGATGGTAAATGGGTTAGTTTTGTTTGTGTCGCCGCCCTTTAGCACATTGATAATCGGGTCGCTCATGGTTTTCAGCTACCTTTTTAGTTTTGTTAGTAATTCACTGTTTGTAAATAACCCTAAACCGACACCTGTTGCCAATGCACCGTACCAAGTCGCCCCCGATTGTGGTGGGCGCCCCCCTTGGCAAAGTGTGGCAAGTAACAGAAATGCGATCAGCGCAGTAACGAAAAAATCGACCGAGTAATAATGCTTTTTAACAAACGTCGTGATAGGACCATCCTGCTGACCGTCCCCTGATCTTTCCGGCGCGGGGGAGGGCGGTGTGACGCCGGCGAGCACTTTGACTATCAGTCTGATCCAATAGCCCAACACAAGTCCAATTGCCCCAAGCAGGAAAAAAGTCCATAACCCGACCTCCGCGGCATATTTAAATTTTACCAGCTTGGTGGCCAGTGTTTTCCTGCCATTTGTCCCGTCGGAAACAGTTAATGTGACCGTGAATGCGTACTCATCTGAAAGTAAATCCTTCTTGCCAACCGCTATTCCAGTGCTGCAAATGATGCTTCGGTTGAAGGCGGGTAGGGAAATTTTGGGATCATCGACTATGAAACTAGTCGGTGATGTTATTTCAAGAACTGCGCCCTTTAGCTCTCCAACAGATTCCACAGTGATATACAGTTGAGTTTTTCTGCCGTCCAATAGCCCTTGAGGAATAAGCTCAAGACTAATCGAAGCGGTCCCTGAGTTAGTAGGGGGAGCGTCATCACCCTTGGTCGGTATAGCAGTGGAAGAAGCTAGGGAGAGTACCAAAATAGAAAAAAATAACGAGATTCGCTTCATGAAGACTGACTCCTTCGCTTAAGGCTGGCGTTGGCCCGTCTAAGCCAAACACAGGCGCCATGCTATTTAGCTAAATCCGTTATCATCTCGAACGCCTGGCAACGTATCCGCAAAGACATGTCTTTCCCCGTCCTGTGGTGTAGATTCTCTTAAGTCAAAGTTGGTCCCCCGAGGCCGCGACGGTGACTGTGACTGTTTGACTCGTAAAGTTGGGGTTGGCGGCGGATGTAAGATGTACCTGCACTGGCGTCCCCGCTTTGTAAGTCTGTGGCACTTGCAAATTGACACTTCCTGTCGTCCCAGTCCCAATTACTGTAGTCAACGTAATGGTCGCGCCCAACCCGACAATCTGAGTGTCACCGGCAACGAGATTCGTTCCTTGGATTGTCAAAGTTGCCTGGTCACCCGGGTTGAGCTGAGCAGCCCCTGGAGGATTTGATGTCAGAGTCGCCGAGGTTAGCGTCGGTGGTGTCGCCACGGTGGTAATAAACGCGCCGTCAACGCAGACATCTGCTTGGTCCATATTTAGGACTTCTTCCAGAAAAGTGTGTGGGCGCTTCCAGTACTCGTCCTGTTCTTTGGTTGAAAGCAAGGTGGCCTCAGGTATGAACATCGCTATCGTCCTCGCTCTCTGCTTGTCAATCAAAGTGTTCGTGATATATGCGCTGTCGCTCAGCCGATTTAATTGTGTGCCCGTATGGTCTGGGGCGATACCAACATAACCCTGCAGAAACGAACCATTGAACACGGCGACGGACGGACCCATTACGTCGGGGAATGATGTCAGGCCGCTCACCGCACCAGCGACGCTTCCGATACCCTGCAGTACATGCAAAGCGAGATTGCGTCTGTCGAGGTCCTGTCCCTTCTCAGGGATTCCCCGAAGGAGAGTCAAATCTTGGCTTGAGGCTGAATAAAGGTATGTTCCCGATTGGGCGGAGAAAAGAGCGCTGAGATCGATGCTCACGTCGTGAACAAGAAATTGATGATCCGTGCTGTCGTTTGAGATCGTCACTTGATGGATGAAAAAGCGCCTTCCTAGCCGATACCCAAAGTCATCGGACGCGATTTTCGGCGCCATGAGGAGACGATGCACTCGAATAAGTGGGTTATTCGCACCTGTCCCAGGCCCACACGTACTGGTTGTACCGCTGGCCGACGCGCCGACATAAGACGGCTGGCCCGGCGATGGAGCTGGCGCAGGCGGTTGGGCTGGGGCTAGCGTGGTGCCTGGGCTCACTGGACCACCGAGCGCGCGAGTAAGCGTTGAGCGGAGAGCGTTGTCCGTATTCAATTTCCGCTTCAGTGCCGCAACCGCGCGCGCAACGCAATCAGTCTGCTTGTTGATTTTCTTCGGATCGGTTTCGGTGTCGGTGTCGGGCACGCCACACGATTTTCGAATCTTTTGGAATGCTTGATCCACTTGTGCCTTGGCATCAGTTTGTGCCTTGGCATCGGCTTGCGCCGGGGCATCGACTTGTGCCTGACCCTGGGCAGGGTCTTGGTTTGCTGTGGTACTTGCCAAGGTCGCTGTCGCCGTCAGGAGGAAGGCTGAAACCACTAGAGCCATGATGTGAGTCCAGGTAAATCCGTTGATAGAATTCACGGCGAATACTCCCTTCGCAATTTCCAAATGATTCCGACTTCTGGTCGGCCCCGAGCCTCTTTGCAATGAGAACCGAGAGCATAATGGGTAAGTCTACGGTACGTCAATACCTTTATTAAAAAAATAGTCTCGATAACCTCTGAATTACTGTACCAACGCAGGCCGCCCAGCTTTTGGCTGAGCTTCATGCCGTTCGGCACGGGGAGGGTAGAGAGGCGGCCGGGTTGGACCCAAGTTCCGGTTTTTGCGGCGGCCCAAGTACTTTTTCATTGGGCCTTGCTACTCGCGCCCCGAATACCTCGCCGGGGCAGGTTGTAAACGCTCTCGCCCGCCAACGGGGGCGGGGACGGCAGGGACAACCAATATTGCAGTATGTTCCTTTGTGTACAGAAGCGCTTCCTACCAGGGCTTAAGATAGCTTCCGGGATCAGCCGCTGTTGATCCGAGCAGGGGAAAAAGAGATGAAAGCTGCAAAAAGCGACAAGTGTGCACACGCACGTTGTTTGTGCGTGATAACCTCGGGCAAGTACTGCAGCGCCGAGTGCGAGGGAATGGATGAGACACCGGACAACGACTGCCGGTGCGAACACGACGGATGTAAAGACCACACGCATTAGGCGCGCGGCCGGATTGCGCCGCTGATAACGAGTGAAAAATTCATCTCTGAATGGAGTCATGCATGAAAACCGACACGAAGGCAAAATTCCCGACGTCGTTCGGAGTATTTAGTCCGACGGGACATGTGGTGATGGCGTTCTCGAGCGACGCCGACGCCGAGCGAGCGCGTCAACTTCTCGTCCGAAGCGGATTCGCCGAAGAGGACGTCACGCATTACAGCAAAAATGAAGTGATGGCGGAGTTGAAGAAAAGCGAGAAACAATCGGAGAGCCCGTTGCAGATCGGTCAGGAAATTGCCAAGGTTGACGAGTATCTCGAGCTTGCAAAAAAAGGCTGCGGATTTATCGCTCTCCATGTCAAAGAGGATGAAGCCGCAAAACGCGCCGTTGCTCTCGTGAAGCCTATGGGTTTAAAGCTCGCGGAAAAATACAACTTATTGACCATCGAAAAACTCGCGTAGCATATTTTATTGTAGCGCACCCATCCCGGCGCGGGTGCCCCACACTTCGTGGTTACGTGTGGGGTTTTTCCACCCACCCCACTCAGAATTAACATTGACTCTTGCCGGCCGATTGTATTTACTTCAGCTTTAAGTTGTACACCATGAATAACGCAGTGCGGAGGATTCCCATGGGCACATATCGCATCGTGGCGCTGGATGGTGGCGGCATTCGCGGCGTTTACACGGCCGTACTTCTGCAGCGGCTGTCGAAGGAAGTTCCTGGATTCCTGGACCGCGCAGACTTGCTGGCGGGGACATCCACCGGCGGCATCCTGGCGCTCGCCCTGGCGAAGGGAATGAAGCCGGATGAGCTAGTCGCGCTCTATCAGGACAACGGCGGCCAAATTTTCTCCAGATCGCTGCTCCGGGAGATCGGGGACCTCGGCGATCTCATCGGCGCGAAGTACAACAACGCCAATCTAGAGAAACTCTTGCGCGATAAATTTGGCGACATGACACTCGATGGCCTGCTCCCGCGGAACGTCTTGATACCCTCGTTTGATCTCGACTCGCCCAAGACAGTCAGAGAGGCCGCGGATGTGGAAACCGAAGTTTTTTCACAATTTTGCCGGGCCACAATCGGACGGAAAGCAAAAAGTAGTGGACGTAGCCCTGCGTACCAGCGCGGCGCCGACCTATTTCGAGGTTTATCAAGGATTCGTGGACGGCGGCGTGGTTGCCAACAATCCAGCGATGGCTGCTCTCGCCCAGGCTCTTGACACCGCTACCGCGAATCAACGGCTTGACGACATCCGGTTGCTTTCCGTTGGCACGGGGCTGAGCCCCGCATTTATCTCAGGCGAGTCCCACGACTGGGGCATCATGCAATGGGCGCATTCTCTTTTGGACATGATGATTGGGGGCATGATGGGTGTGGCCGACTATGAATGCGCGAGCGTGTTGCGCGAGAACTATTTTCGGCTGGCGCCCGTCCTACCGGCGCCCATAGCGCTGGACGCCGTGGACAAGATTTCCGAGTTGATCGCGGATGCAAACAAGGTCGATCTGAAGGCCAGTGTCAATTGGGTCAAGCAGAATTTCGCTTGATGGTTGTCCCTCGCCACAACTTCGATCTGCACTTTACGGGCGGGGCAGGCAGGGCAATGGCTCACGGAACCGTCAGCGAAAAAGCGCAAGTCGTGTCGCGTTCGAATGTCCTAGTACTCTCCGCTTTTTCCCGGCTTGCCCTCCACTTACTCTCCGCCGCAATGTCGCATAATATCTTCAAATTGTTTTTTCATTTTTCCGCTACTAAAATTTAGTCAGACGACTGACTAAATAAATTCTGCGCCCTCTAAACCATTGTGTATCAATGACTTACAGTGGTTTGTCTTTACTTCTTGCCGCAGATGATGGCGCTGTCAGGATTCGGCTATCTGCGATCCATCTGCCCATCCACTATCAGCAGCGACCGATAGAGAACTTCCGCGCCATTGGCTACGTCTTGCCAAGATGTGAATTCTTTCGGTGAGTGACTGATTCCGCCGCGGCTCGGAATGAAGATCATCGCGATTGGTGCGAGCTTCGCCATTTGCTGGGCGTCGTGTCCCGCGCCGCTGGGCAGATCCATCGTGGCGAGTTGCAGCGACTTCGCCGCATCGCGAATCGCGGCTTGCATGGACGGGTCCGTGCGCGCGGGCGCGACATCGTCAAGCGGAGCGCAGACGGTTTCAACATTTTCCTCTTTGTCGATTTGCTTCAGCTTTTCCTGGACTTGCGCCCACATGCGATCAATTTTGGCGGCGTCGAGATCGCGCAGCTCGATGGGGAATTCAACGCGGCCGGGAACTACATTGGGCACGCCCGGTTCCATCTTCATGTAGCCAACTGTGCCGACCTGAAGGCCCGTTTCGCCGCGGACGACGTCGCGCACGGCGAGCAAATCGCGCGACGCCGCGGCGAGAGCATCCTGCCGACGATTCATGGGCGTGGTGCCCGCATGATTGGCGAAGCCGGTGGCGACACACTGCCAGCGCTTGATGCCAACAATTCCTTGAACGATGCCAACAGGGATTTTGGCCTCGTCAAGGTGCGGTCCCTGTTCGATGTGCAATTCGAGATAGGCGGCGAGCGCGCCGCGCGCGATGCGCGCATCGGTGAGATGAGCAGGATCCTGGCCGTAACGACGGAGCCAGTCCGCGACCGTGAGGCCTTGCTCATCCTTGCGAGTAAGGATTTCTGGCCCACGGTTTCCCGCGGCGATCCCCGAGCCCATGGTGGTTATGCCGAAGTGATTGCCCTCTTCATTCACCCAGATGACGACTTCGAGCGGGTGGCGAGTTTTTACGCCGCCCTCGTTCAGCGCGCGAATCACTTCGATTGCGCCGAGGCTGCCGACGTCACCATCGAAATTTCCGCCGTTCACAACGGAATCAATATGAGAACCGAAAAGCAGTATCGGCAAATTTTCGGACCCCGCGCGCTTGCCGAAAAGATTGCCGGCGGAGTCTCGGCGCACTTCGAGACCGGCGTCCGTCATCAGGCCGATTACATATTTTTGCGCCGCTAATTCCGTGTCCGAGTAGCCGAGGCGGGTAACGCCGCCATCCGGATTTCGTCCGAATTCGCTCAACTTCTCAAGCGTGGTTTGCAGACGCTGAGAATTGATGTGGAACTTCGACGGCGCAGCAGATTGGGTTTGTGCAATCGGCGCGTCGAGCAGCACCGCGATAGACGCCGCGGAAATAGCTGCGAGAACTGCAAAGATGGACAAGCGCATGATGGGCTCCTCGCGACACATATTAGTTTTCGTGTCGCTGCACATGGTAGCCGGGTGCGCCGCGCCCGTCTACGCACGAGAAGCCTCAGGAACCATAAGCGAAATAGTCCGGACAACTTCTCGAATTGATCGTACCGTTTTGGCACGAGACAGAACTTGGTATTCATACTCTGTTGATTCTCGTCGCGTACAATCTTCTGAGAAGAGGTGGCGTAATATATCTCGCAGGCCGGAGCAGGGTAGTGCCGAGCCGACCCGGCATAAGGAGGAGATCGTGACGGCTTTTGCGGCCTCGGCCAGCGCAGCAAACCCTCGAGAATCCAATCAACCTTTGTCCTCCGAAGAACTGAGGAAGATGCACGCGTATTGGCGCGCGGGAAACTATCTATCGGCCGGACAGATTTATTTGTGCGCGAATCCGCTTCTGCGCGAGCCGCTCAAGATCGAACACATCAAGACGCGATTGCTGGGCCATTGGGGCACGACGCCGGGGCTGAATTTCATCTACGTGCATTTCAATCGCCTGATCAAAATGCGCGATCTGAACGTCATCTACATCACCGGTCCGGGGCATGGCGGGCCCGGTCTGGTGGCGAATACATATCTGGAAGGCACTTATAGCGAATTCTATCCGAATATTTCGCAAAGCGAAGAAGGCATGCGGAAATTATTCAAGCAGTTTTCGTTTCCCGGCGGAATTCCCAGCCACGTGGCGCCGGAAACGCCGGGGTCAATTCACGAAGGGGGCGAACTGGGCTATTCGATTGCACATGCGTACGGCGCGGCCTTCGACAATCCCGATTTGCTGGTTTGCTGCGTGGTCGGCGACGGCGAATCCGAGACGGGGCCCCTGGCCGGAAGCTTGCATTCAAACAAATTCCTGAATCCAGCGCGTGACGGCGCCGTGCTGCCCATCCTTCACCTGAATGGCTACAAAATCGCAAATCCAACGGTGCAGGGCCGAATGACCGACGATGATCTGCTGAAGCTTTAGACCGGGTACGGCTACAAACCCTTTTTCGTGGAAGGCAGCGAGCCTGAAAAAGTGCATCAGCAGATGGCGCACACGCTGGACACAGTCGTGGACGAAATCCACACAATTCAGAAGGACGCGCGCGAAAACAAAACTTCCGGCATGCCCGTGTGGCCGATGATCATCCTGCGCACGCCGAAGGGGTGGACGGGGCCCAAATTTGTGGACGGCAAACCGGTTGAAGGAACATGGCGCGCGCACCAGGTACCTGTTACCGATTTCGCCGGCAATCCCGGACATTTGAAAATTCTTGAAGACTGGATGCGCAGCTACAAACCCGAAGAGCTTTTCGATCGAGGGATGGAGTTCTACGAGACGAATTGAAGGATCTCGCGCCAAAAGGCGACCGCCGCATGGGAGCCAATCCGCACGCAAACGGCGGGCTCCTGCTGCGCGACTTGATGATGCCGGATTTCCGGCAGTACGCCGTGGATGTGCCCGAGCCGGGCACCGCGGAGGCGGAAGCGACGCGCGCGCTGGGGAAATTCCTGCGCGATGTAATGAAAGCGAACGAGCACACCAGGACATTCCGCGTGTTCGGGCCCGATGAAACCGCGTCGAACCGGCTCGAGGCAATCTACGAAGCCACGCCGAAAGTTTTCATGGAGAAGCTGCTCGAAACGGATGAAAACCTTTCGCCGGAAGGGCGCGTGATGGAAGTGCTGAGCGAACACATGTGCCAAGGATGGCTCGAGGGTTATCTGCTGACGGGCCGCCACGGATTTTTTTCCTGCTATGAAGCCTTCGTTCACATTGTGGATTCGATGTTCAACCAACATGCGAAATGGCTGAAAGTGACGCGCTGCATTCCCTGGCGCCGGCCCATCGCTTCCCTGAATTACCTGCTGACGTCCCACGTCTGGCGGCAGGACCATAACGGATTCACGCACCAGGATCCGGGATTCATCGATGTTGTCGTCAATAAGAAAGCGGATGTGGTTCGAGTGTATCTTCCGCCGGACGCAAATACACTGCTCTCGGTGGCGGATCACTGCCTGCGCAGCAGGAATTACGTAAACGTGATCGTGGCAGGCAAGCAGTCCGCGCCGCAATACCTGAGCATGAATGCCGCGATCGAACATTGCACGACGGGAATTGGGATGTGGGAGTGGGCGTGCACGGACGAAGGCAGCGAGCCGGATGTGGTGATGGCGTGCGCGGGAGATGTCCCCACGCTCGAGACGCTTGCGGCTGTCGATCTGTTGCGCCAGCACTTCGCCGACATCAAGATCCGAGTGGTCAATGTGGTCGATCTGATGACGCTGCAAACGCCGGGCGAGCATCCGCATGGGATCTCCGATCGCGATTTCGACTCGATGTTTACAACAGACAAGCCGGTGATTTTCGCCTACCACGGATATCCCACGCTGATTCACCGGCTGACGTATCGCCGGAAAAACCACGATAACCTTCACGTTCACGGCTACAAGGAAGAGGGAACCATCACAACGCCTTTTGACATGACGGTGCTGAACGATCTCGATCGCTTCCATCTCGCCGGAGATGCCGTCGATCGCGTGCCGCGCCTGCAGCATATCAACGCCCATTTCCAACAGCACCTGCGCGAAAAGCTCTTCCAGCACAAGCAATATATTTATGAACACGGCGATGATTTGCCCGAGATCCGCAATTGGAAATGGCCGTATTAGGCCATGAAGATCCTGGTTCTCAATTCGGGGTCCAGCAGCCAGAAAAGCAGTCTCTATGAGATACACGATCGCCTGCCCGAAATCCCTCCGAAGCCTGCATGGGAGGGCACGATTGAATGGGACGGCAACGAGACAAACCTACAAATTACAACGGCGCAGGGCAAAACGTTCAAGGACCGACTCCCGCAGGGGTCGCGCAGGGAGGCAACGGAACAGTTGTTGAACCGTTTGTTGAGTGGGGAAGCTTCAGCCGTTCTTCAGGCTTCGGAAATCGAGGTCGTGGGCCACCGCATCGTAAACGGTGGAATGGAATACAAGGACCCAACACTCATCACACCGGAGGTTAAGGCTTCGATCGCGCGCATGGCGGTATTCGCGCCGCTCCATAATCGCGCCGAATTGGAAGGCATCGAAATCATCGCGGGGAAATTCGGTTCCGTGCCTCAAGTGGCCGTATTCGACACCGGATTTCACAGCCATCTGCCGGAAGCCGCCGCCGTCTATCCGGGACCATACGATTGGCTCGCCCAGGGGATCCGCCGCTATGGATTTCATGGAATCAACCATCAATATTGCGCGGGGCGCGCAGCGCAACTTCTTGGCAAGGATTTGCAATCACTGAAACTCGTGACCTGCCATCTAGGAAACGGCTGTTCGCTCGCCGCCATTCGCGATGGCCACAGTGTTGATACCACGATGGGGTTCACGCCGCTAGAAGGCCTGATGATGGGGACGCGCTCCGGTTCGGTCGATCCCGGGATCCTGACTTATTTGATGCGACAAGGCTCGCTCACGGGAGAACAACTCGACGAACTGCTGAATATGAAGTCAGGCCTTTTGGGGATTTCCGGAATTTCGGGCGACATGCGGGAAATCGTGTCTGCCATGAAGGAAGGAAATGCCCGAGCGAAGCTCGCCTTTGATATTTTTGTACATCGCCTGAGGTCCTGCATAGGTTCCATGGTGGCAGTTTTGGACGGAACCGATGCCCTGGTATTCACTGCTGGAATCGGAGAGAACTCGCCCGAGGTTCGGGCTGCGGCGTGTCCAAGCTTCGGATTTCTTGGCGCGACGCTTGATCCCGTGAAGAATGCACAGTCACCATTGGACCGGGACATTTCTCTGCCTGATTCAGCCGTTCGGCTATTGATCGTGCGGGCCCAGGAAGACTGGGCGATTGCACGAGAGTGTTGGAGATTGATGTCGAAAACGGCGTTCCATGAGCCGCGCGGACGAAAAGCGCGCCACGCGGTAAAACCCGCAGGCTGAGCCTCTCGATCGCGACTTCGCATCAGAGGAGTCCTGTATCCTTATTGGTCAAGGACTAGAAAACGTTTCCATGCCCGGATTCGCCTCCCGCTACAATAATAAGTTGTAGGCCGGATTAAGCATTTGATGCTGCTCTTCGGCGCAATCCTGCGGAGCGATTTGACCCGCCGAGGGCGACCTTTGCCTCCTTGCTGCTTCCCCTTGGAATGGCCAGGTCACAATTCAGCGTCTTTATCTTCTAGAAGGAAAATGGCGGGGGATTGGCGAAGGTTCCTTTGTTGATGGCACGGGATCGGCGAAAATATGAAGGCGTGGACAATTACGCTTCTGAAGTTGTACTGGGGAACGTACTACATCCTTGCTTCCCTCTATTGCTTTCTCGCATTCACGCCGTTCACATATCTTTTCGTCATTGTCAACCCACCCTACCGGTGGATAGCCACCTTCGCACATTACAATGCGCTTCTTCTCTGGTTCGCCGTTGGCGCATCCGTTCTCTCCCGGTGGACGCAAAGATCCGACCGCGTGCCCCGTGTCCTGTGGGCCGCGGAATTCAGTCTCGCCCTGATCGTATCCATTCATAGCCCCATATCGCACATTCAAAACAATGTGACAGCACTTGCCTGGGGCGTTGTTTTCCTTCTGCCACCTTTGATCACGACTGCATACGATCTTATCCAGCGTGCATCCGCCACCAGCGGACAAAACTGTTACTCCTCAATTGCCTATTCCGACGCGATATTTATCGGCCTTCTGACCGGGCTGATATCCATCGCGGCACCGCGTCTGCAAGCCGCAGTGCAGGGCGGCTTCCTTCTTGTTCAACGCCACGACGCTGAGTTGATGTTCTGGGTCGTAGTTGAGCACGTGACTTTGGCGATTTCAATCGCCACGGTTATCAACCTGATGAGGTCTCTTTTGTTTCGACGCACCAGGAATGCGTTTCTTCTGAATTCCGGCGTCATCGGATTCCTGGTCTTCATCGGTCTGGCGTTCGGATGCTTCCATTTTTTTGAAGATTCGTTGAGCCTTCACGGGTGGGCGGCCTGGGGCTACTCGGTCTTGTTCACCGGGACCATCACTCTTTTTGGTTTGGCGCTGGCCGCGCCATTCTTCGACGCTCAAAAGCGTGAAAAGATTCATCGATGGTTGCCGGCGACGATCGCAATTGCCCTGATAGCTCTGGCCATCTACGTGTCGCTGGCAATCGACCCGGGCGACGATTGGAACGGCATCGTCCACAAGATATTTGCGCTGCTGCTTTGGGCCGCGGTTGCCTTCAGTGTCTGCCGGCTGCGTTCGCTCCAGAAGCAATACAAGATGACGACGATACTTGCCATCGCGCTGGCTACGTGCGGCGTCTATGAGACGCTAAATCATTCCAAGCGGGTTTGGGCCGCCGATATCGGCGCAAACAAAGCGGAGATTCTGCGCGAAATAGATAACTATTCCGCGCAGAACACTTCCTTCGGATTGGTGGACAATATGCTCGGCAACCAGCAAGCCGAGCCCTGCGACGCAGGCTGCAAGACCCTTCGCCAATACAGCAATATTCGGAACGCGACGATTGCGCACGAGTTGAGACTTGTAGACAATCTTTTACCGACCCAGGGCCCCAAGCCGAACATCTTCATCCTCGTTATCGACTCGCTGCGTCCCGACTATTTGGGAGTCTACAACCCGCGCGTTGATTTCACACCGAACATCGATGCCTTTGCCCGCGACAGCATTGCAATGCGCCGTGCTTACTCCAACTACGCCGGCACTTCGCTCTCGGAGCCGGCCATTTGGTCCGGCGCTTTGCTGTTGCACTCCCACTACGCCCAGCCGTTCCAGAAAGTGAACAGCCTGGAGAAGCTGGCCCGCGCCGATGGCTACCAGATGGTTGTCAGCTATGATGTGGTTCTACGTGAACTGATTGCGCCCTCGAGCGATCTCGTTCAGCTCGACACCGACAAAAAATCCTGGGGGCAGATTGAAATCTCATCCACGATGCGGCAGCTTGAAGATTATCTTGATCACAGACCTCCCGAAGCTCCGCCCATCCTCTTCTACACACAATCCATGAACGTCCAGATCCATGCGGACAACAACTTGCCCAAGCGCACGAGCGAGAACTGGCGGACGCGCGAGGGCTTCGACGACCGGATTGCCTACACACTCCACCAGACAGATGAATTTCTCGGAAACTTCTTCGGTTATCTGAAGTCAAAGAACCTCTATGACAACAGCATCATCATTTTGACGGCCGACCATGGCGATGCTACCGGCGAACTCGGCCGAAGAACCCATTCCACAATCATCTATCCGGAGGTCATGCGCGTACCGCTGATCGTCCACTTGCCGCAAGCCATGCGTGGCAAGTACGTTTACGATGAAAACCGAATATCGACGCTCATCGATATAGCACCGTCGTTGTACTACTTGCTTGGGCACCATCCCACCCAAGCGAACCCGCTGGTGGGGCGTCCCATGTTCATGGACAGCGCGGAAGAGTTTCTGAGCTATCCTCGTGCCGACTTGTTTCTGGCGTCAGATTCTCTGGCTGCTTATGGGATTCTGGCCGGCGACGGCCGATGGATGTACACCACCTACGACTCACCCTCCCGCAGCATGCTGTTCGATCTTGCGCAGGACCCCAACGCCCAGCACAATATCCTTACACCGGAACTCAAAAAGCAGTACGACGAGCGCATTCTCCAGTACTTGCAACTCCTCTCGAAGTTCTACGGCCACCAACCGACCGGCGGATAGCGGACGTAATTCATTTCGGCCCGGGGGAGAGGAGAATGGAGACGCTGTTGTGATACCCTGTCGCGCGGAATTTAAATCGCGGAATACAATCTTGGGCCATCATGAAAAAAAACCTCCTTCCGATTGAGGCTGTCGCCCGAAAACTGGAAATCCCAGAAAAATACTTTGAGCAGGTTGGGCCTTATGGCGCCAAGGTCCGGCTGGAGCTGCTCGCCGATCCGGCGTACAAACGGCGCGGGAAACTGATCCTGGTGACGGCGACAACTCCGACCGCCGCCGGGGAAGGCAAGACCGTCACGGCGATTGGGCTGACGCAGGGGCTCGCGCTCATCGGAAAGAAAGTGGTCATCACCTCGCGGGAGCCATCGCTCGGCCCAGTATTCGGGATGAAGGGCGGCGCGGCCGGCGGCGGGCTCTCTCAAATTGAGCCGGCGGCGAAGATCAATCTTCATTTTCATGGGGATTTTCACGCCATGTCATCGGCGCACAATCTGCTCGCGGCGCTGATTGATGCGCATCTTTTCCACGGCAACGATTTGAATCTCGACCCCGAACGCATAACGTGGCCGCGCACGATGGACATGAACGATCGCGCCTTGCGGCGGATCGCCGTTTCGCTGGAAAGCAAGAAGGACGGAGGGGGGCGCAAAACCGGATTCGTGATCACCGCCGCTTCGGAGATCATGGCAATTGTGGCGCTGGCGAAGGATGTGAAGGATTTGCGGCGCCGGCTGGATTCGATTGTGATTGGCGTGACGCGCGATGGGAAGCCCGTGCGCGCGCGGGATCTCGGAGCGGTCGGCGGAATGATGGCGCTGCTGGCGGAGGCCATACTTCCAAATCTTGTCCAGACGACCGACGGCACTCCTGCGTTTGTGCACGCCGGACCCTTTGGCAATATCGCGCACGGAACAAGCAGCGTCATCTGCCAACAGATGGGGCTGCGGCTCGCCGATTACGTTGTGAATGAAGCGGGGTTTGCGGCCGACCTTGGGGGCGAAAAATATTTTGATATTGTGATGCAACAGTCGGGCATTACGCCCGCAGCGGCAGTCCTTGTGACGACCGCGCAGAGTATCCGGAATCAAGGCCAAGGGGAGCTGGAGCGCGGGCTGCCGAATCTGGGGAGACACATCGACAACCTCAGGGGGTTCGGAGTCCCAACGATCGCGGCGATCAACCGGTTCCCGAATGACACGGATGCGGACCTGAAGCGGCTGGAGAATTATTGCGCGGAACATGGAACACCCACCGCGCTTTCGGAGGCCTTTACAAAAGGCGGCGAGGGAGCGAGAGAACTCGCGGAAAAGGTGGTTGAGCTGATCGCCAAGAATCCCGCTCCGGTGGTGCAGCCGGCGTACCATCTGGAGGAGCCGCTCGCCGAAAAGGTTCAGAAGGTCGCGCGGAAGATTTACGGGGCGGGAGACGTCAGCTTCAGCGAACAAGCCAAGGCAAAGCTGCAACAGTTCGCGGAATGGGGTTACGAGAAACTTCCGGTTTGCATTGCGAAGACTCAGTATTCATTCACGGACGATCCCAAAGTCCTGGGCGCGCCGACGGGTTGGGCTTTGCGAGTGACGGATGCGTCGCTTTCGGCCGGGGCAGGATTTGTGGTGGTAATTTCCGGGAACATGATGCTGATGCCGGGCTTGCCGAAGGTCTCGCGCACGGCGTCGATCGACCTGGATGAATCAGGAGAAATCATCGGAGTTTGAGACGGGCGGGGGATTCGCTTCCCGACTCGCGATATCCAGAGCCACGCAGACCCACGCCCCATTTTTCCACTGACTTCGCCCATAACTCCGCGGCGGGTGGTAGACTTTCGGCATGGCTATCAAAAAACCAAATCGCAAAAAGAAGTCAGCCGGCAAAAAGAAGGCCGCGGCGCGCGGCAGGACGGCACGCCGCAAGAAGGCGAGCGGCTCAAAGAAACCACTCCGCCGAAAAAAGGTCACGCGAAGGCGGAGGTTATCGCGAGCGGAGACGCCGTTCGATGTGGCAACGTCGCCCACACGCCGAGGCATGGGCGAGGGAGCGGCGGGCCAGTCAGGCGATACGCAGGGGCTGTCGAGAACCGAGGACGTGGATTCAGAGAGCGTCGAAGAATTGGCCGAGGAAGGGCAGTCCTTCGAGGCTGAGGTTGTGAGCGGCGTTGAAGACGCGCTCGATCCCGACCAGGGCGAAGTTCGCACAAGGGAAGTTCCTGAAGATGACGTCCCAGGCGAATACACCGACAAAGACTAGCTTGGCCCGCTCTACAAAAAATCGGTCCTATCTAGCATTGCCGTTAAGCGAAGCTAGGACGCTCTCGCCCAGAGCAGTCGCCAAGTCAATTTGGTGGCCTTGTTCGTCGACCAAAATCCCGCGAATTTGTTCGGCCATCGCAAATTCAGACAACTCCTCGCACTGGCGGACGCGTTCGCGATAATTTCGGATCGTGTCCGTTTCGCTTTCGAGATCGAACTTCAACATCTCAGTGGCTTTTTCCGATGTGCGGACGGTCTTGGGCACGACAATCGGCATGCCGCCCAAATAATCAATCTGCTTGGCAATGATGAGTGCGTGCTTCAGTTCTTCGGCGGCGTGCTTTTCAAGCTCGGCCGCGATGGTCATGAACTCAGCACCCTTCAAGACCTGGGAATAAACGACGTAAGCGATGATCGCTTGGTATTCGCCCGCCAGATCTTGATTCAACAAATCGATAAGCTCGGTGCGAGAAACTTTCTTAGTACCTTCAGAAGCCGTTTCGGTTTTCAAGGCGCTTGCCTCCAAGACAGAGTGTTGAGATTGATGTTGTTTTCGGATTAACCTTCTGGTTTCCCGAGGTGCACTAGCGAATTAATTCTCACCCTTCCCAGAACATCGCAGATGAAAATGTCCAAGAAAAGATCAACATGCACCTTTACGGCTTGCGCACACATAGCTCCTGCGAAATGGTTAGGAATGGCACATCTTGGCAGCGGCTGGTTTATTAGCCTGACAAATTGGGGGAGGGAGGCCGCCAAGGCGGAAAGATTACGGGGCGGGGCCACTTACTTTGTGGGAGGGAACAACGGAATTCCCGGAAGCGAATGAGGGCCGAGTATTACGCCGCTCGCGCCCTTCCCACTGATCGCTCCGAAGTTTCCCCGCAAATTAGCAGAAAAAAATTGGAATAGCGCTAGCACGGAACGACAGAGACGCGACACCCAAGACACTGGAATCCAGATGACGGGTGAGATTGAACCCACGCCAATCGGAAGGCATCGCTGTGATCCCTCGATGGCTTTCGCCGCCGGAGACTAAACTCCTCCGCGGGCATCGGAAAGAGATTCAAGTATTCCGAGAATTCCAGCTTCGTATGACAAACTCTGCATTCAACTGTTCCCGTCATTGATGCCGCCTTTTGGATTCGGATACCAACAAACTACGGATTCGCAGAACGGCCCAGAGTACCCGGTCGATTTGGGACGATGCGATATTTACGGCCGGAAAGCCTTCTTATTCTTCTCGCGCATGGCTTCGAGATCGTCCGCTTGTTTTTTCAGACGGGCGGCTTCCCGCTTCGGGCCTTCTTCCGACTCCACTCTTACAGCTTCCGTAATGGCAAGCTCCGCCGTAGCATTTAATTGTTTCGAGAAAACGATGAGCCCAAAACGATTGGTGAACGTAGAACGGACAAGATTGACGGAGTTTTGGGCATCGTCCCAGGACGCTATAAGCACCTGCTTTCCGTCAAATCGCTCTTTCGGCGTTGAGCCAGTCTCCGGCGCAGCAGTTGTCGCGGGGCCGTATGCCGCCGAAACGGAATCGATCAAATCCTTCGTGGTAAGCCCCTGGGTACAAGACAGGTCGTACATCACGGAAATCCTGTACAACTCACCGTTATAGAAGGAGAAAAGAATCTGTCCGACACTTTCGGAGCGGGCCGAATCGGCGGATAGATTCGGAGGAGACCAACTCAATTCCTGAATCAGCGATGGACTACCATGGGTGGTTCTTACCTCCGCTACAGTTTGGGCCGTATGAGTCAGCACGGTGGCCGGGCTCATTCCGAGGGTGAAAGCGCGATACCTGGAAAAATCCTGCGCGTGGAGCATGGGGGCGGCAAGGAGCAAGAGACCAAGACAAAGAATCGAACCGCGAATCGTTTTCATTTTCATATCTTCCAGATGTTCCTAGGTACTTGAAGGCAGGGGCTTGTATTGCATGCCGGGTAATTCTCCGTTTGCGACAGCAGATATTTTGAATGCGAAGGTTTTTACAGGAACCAGGCACAGATCCTGTTGGATATGCCTCGTACGGGCGATAACACTGATGTAAGGAATGCCCAAGAAATGTTTTGCGGCGACGCTGGAAATTTCCAGAGAGTTGCAGTTTTGCTCCTGCTGCTTTGCAAGAGCACGCTTCGCCGCCCTGCGGAGGGTTCCCGGGCGGTCGCTGCCCAAGGAGGTAGACCGGATGTCACCGGCCAAATAGAAGAAATGCCAATTCGCGTCCTCAATGCTTCGGATGAGCGCGGAGCGATCGAGATTCTTGACGACTCTCCACCCAGGCAAGAAGGTTTCCGTCTCGACCGCCAAGCTCGCCGGCAAGAGCGTGCCTTCCTTGATGAGAATGATCCCTGTTCCATTGGTGTCCGGTCGCATGATGGTTGTTTCATCGTAGAGCGAATCCCAATTCGAGACTGTGCAAGACTGCACACATTCACAAGTTGAATAGAGAGCGCGGGCCGCAAGAGAGATCCTTCGTCCGAGGCGGCGGCCTCGGAGTGACAAAATCGCCTGGTGATCCAGTGCGGCGGGCGGGGCATGAGCACGGGTTGTATAATTGGTGCGAAGAGCGCCCACTTCGCCATATCAGAGGAGCCAAATGATGATTCGCCTGAAGAGATGGAAAGTTGCCGCAAGGCTCGCATTGCCGGCGCTGATTCTGGCGCTCGGTTTTGCGGCAGGGCCGCTCGGGGCGCAGACGGATGACAGCGTCGCGGCAATGAATGCGAAGGTCAACGAACTCATCAAGGAGCAGAATTACACGGCGGCGCTGCCGCTGCTTGAAAAGCTGGTGGTGGCTGAACCGGATAATGCCGACCACTTTTTTCATCTTGGATTTGGCTTGCTGGCGCAAGCACAGAACACGCAGGACCCAGCGCAGCGGAAAGCCCTGCGCGTCCGCGCCCATGGCGCATTTGTGAAATCCAAACAGCTCGGGGAACAGGCGCCGGTTGTGGACGCGTTGATTCAAGCGATTCCGGAGGACGGCGCGGAGGCCCCGCCATTTTCGCGGAACGCCGCGGCTAATGACCTGATGAATACGGCCGAGGCGTTATTTGCCCAGGGCAAGCTGGATGATGCGCTGAATTACTACCAGCAAGCTCTGGCGCTGGACCCCCAGCTTTATGAGGCGGCACTGTTTACAGGGGACGTGTATACGCAACAAGGAGATTTCGCGCAGGCGGAGGTCTGGTACAAAAAAGCGATTGCGATCAACCCGAACCGCGAGACCGCCTATCGCTACTCTGCGACTCCGTTGATGAAGCAGGGAAATACCATTGAGGCAAGGGACCGGTACATCGAGGCCTACATCACCGAGCCGTACAGCAAGTTTGCGCAGTCCGGCCTCGCGCAGTGGGGACAGGTGACGAAGACCACTCTGGCGCACCCAAAGATTGAAATCCCGGTCACGGTTACGTATGACGCGAGCGGGAAGATGAACATCAATCTCGACGCCAATGTCCTGACGCGAACAGACGACGGCTCGGCGGCCTGGATTGCGTATGGGGGAACCCGAAAGCTGTGGCAAGACGAAAAATTCGCGAAGAGGTATCCGAACGAAACGGCCTACCGGCACAGTTTGGCGGAAGAAGCCGACGCGTTGCGGACGGTTCTATCCATGGTAGCGGAGGATAAGAAGGTCAAGACTTTGGAACCGTCGCTCGCAAAACTGAAAAAGCTCAACGACGAGGGCCTGCTGGAA
Source organism: uncultured Acidobacteriota bacterium (assembly GCA_963838945.1). Taxonomy (GTDB): domain Bacteria; phylum Acidobacteriota; class Terriglobia; order Acidiferrales; family UBA7541; genus DASTCZ01. Next base: position 88,950 of record CAWITC010000004.1, read on the forward strand.
GCGTACATATTGCTGGCACAAGCGGACGCGGGGATACAGAAGGATTTCCCGGACTACCTTCAACAGCATCGAGATAAATTGCGGCAGTATGTGCTCGAATATGTCGTGACGGGTGGAGGGAATTAGAGGGATTCAATTATTGGAGACACCAGTTTTGTCGGGGAGCTTCAACGGCCCGGGCGGCGGGAGGATCTCGAGGAGAAATCGAACACCGTCAGGAAAATAATAACCGTCAATATGCACATCAGGAGATACATGGCTGGCTTATCCGGCCTCCTCGCCGCTACTTCTGATTACGTTTTCCAGCTCACCGTTATTACGCGGACGGCCGCTCGCTGGATTGCTTTCCAGCCGATCGCTCCCGCTGCGCGAGGCGGCGTTCGTCGAGACTGAGCGGGCCAGCGCCAAAGTATGTGATGAGCAGCGCCGCGCCCAGCATGGACACGTTCTTCATGAACATAGCCATCTGCATCTGGGCCGCCATGGGGTCGGTGATGCCCCAGAACTTGTGCAGCATCAGCGTCACCGGAATCAGGAAGAGAACTATGAGCCATGCACCTATCCGAGCGCGATAGCCCAGAAGGATGCTTAGGCCACCTAACAGTGCCAGTACGCCGGAGAAGGGGACTAGCAGTCCGGCCATCGGGACGCCCTGGGAAGTGGCGAAAGCGATGGTCTGGTGCGAGAAGTGGGTGGGGGCAGACATCACAAATATGGCGGCAAACAAGGCGCGCCCTGCAAGGACGACGACGCGCGAGAGGGAATCTTCAAGAGTCCGGGTGTGGGCCTCAGTTGCCGGGTTGATTTGAAAAGCTGATGTAAGCGGTTTGGTTGACATAAGTTCCTCCAAACAATTCGATGCAGGCGAGCGTATATGGTTACATAAAATAACTACTTGCTTTTGTACAGTAGGCACTGTAAAGTAACCAAGTGACCCGTAGTGACGATCTATGAGCGAAGCTTCAAGACCACGAGAGAGCCGACCTGCGAAACCGCCTGGGAAGGCACCAGGAGCAGCAGGAAGCGTTACCCTAAAGCCTTCGACTGTGTGCCCGATTACCGGGATGCTGGAGTCACTGGCGCGTCCCTGGACGCTGCAAATCCTTTGGGTGCTGAATTCAAACGGTCCGACTCGGTTCGGCGCACTGCGCCGGAGCGTGGCGGGGATATCGTCACGCGTGCTGGCCGAGAGGTTGCGCGCTCTGGAAGGAAAGGGATTTATATACCGCGATTACAAACCTACGATACCGCCAGAGGTAACATACGGCATCACAACCCGGATGAAAGACATCGAGAAAGTCCTCGCGGAGATGCATCACTTGGCGGAGAAGTGGAATGAGGAAGATTTGTCCAAGCGAAGCGGAAACGGAATGACTGAAGCCAGAGGCAAGAACGGAGTGCGTGTAGGATAGGGCGATGCATTTCCACCCACACAGCACGGCGCACGGACACGTTCATGCCGGTGAGCGAGCTTTGCAAGGCGACCCGCATGCAGCCCAGCCCGGCGCCGCCGCACTTGCGGGGTCGGTTTGCGCGACGCTGCTACTTGTCGCCGTAGAGTTCGCAGGCGGGCTCGCGGCGCATTCGATGGCGCTGGTGAGCGACGCGGTACACAACCTGAGCGACGTTCCGTCGCTGCTGATTGCCTGGCTGGGGATTCGCTGGGCGCGGCGTCCCGCTGATTCCGAGAGAACCTACGGGTATCACCGCGCGGGAATTCTGGCCGCATTTGTGAACGCGATCCTGCTGATGATTGTCGCGGGGTTTCTTTTTGTGGAGGCCTGGGAGCGGTTCCGGGAACCGCAGCCGGTGCGCGAGAGCGTGATGATATGGATTTCGCTCGTGGCGCTGGCGGTGAACGGCGGAATCACGCTGGCGGTGTCGCGCGGGCGGCGCGACCTGAACATGCGCGCGGTGTTCATTCACAACCTGGGTGACGCGATGTCGAATGTCGGCATCCTGGCCGGAGCGCTGGTGATTCGCGCGACGGGCGCGCTGTGGGTGGACCCGCTGCTGGGCGCGGCGATCGGGGCGCTGGTGCTGTGGTCAAGCATCGGCATTCTGCGCGAGGCCGCGCACATTCTACTCGAGGGTTTTCCGCGCGGGCTAAGTCTGGATACGGTGGCGAAAACGATTCTGGCCGTGCCCAGCGTGCAGGAGGTTCACGACATCCACGTTTGGACGCTGGGGACAAACCTTAACGCGCTTTCGTGCCATGTATGCATCCCGGACATGCACATGGAGGAAAGCGAGCGTCTGCTTATGGATGTTCGACGCCGGCTGGCGGAAGAGCTGCACATCACTCACACGACAATTCAATTTGAGCGCGCGGGGCTGCCGCGGAACGGCGGGTTCTACATGCCGGAACCATACCGGCCGGAATAGAAGGACCGGGCCATGCACCAGTGGGAGTCTGGCTTCCCACCCCTGCCGCGATGTGCTATAACCTTCGGGCCGTGGAAAGTCCGGCAGGGAATGCGTCTGAGGCGGGTCCTGGAAACAAGCAAGAGAAGGAGCCTGCGCCGGCGGCTGAACAAGCTTCCCTCTATTGTCCGGTATGTTCCGAGCGGCTCGCGCCGCGCAAGTGCAAGCTGGTTTGCCCCGCTTGCGGCTATTATATGTCCTGCTCGGATTACTACTGAATCCGGCGCGCGAGCCCGGGAAGCGTATCCGGACGGAGGCGCCGGGAACATTCTGAAGGAAGCCGGAGTCCAAGACATCCAGTAAACTGAAAGGCCAAGCGAGGAGGTCGGAACGTGGCACTCAAGATCAATCAGCGGGAGATGGATGGAGTGGCGGTGATGGCGCTCGAAGGGCGCATCGTGCTCGGGGAAGAGAGCAACGCGCTACGCGAGGCGGTGAAGGCGCACCTTGCCAAGGGCCAGAAGAAAATCGTGCTGAACATGGACAACGTCACGTACATTGACAGCGCGGGCCTCGGGACGCTTGTGGCGGCGCACCACAGCGCGAAGCAGCAGGGCGCAGGACTGCGTCTGTGCAACCTCGGTTCAAAATTTCAGGAAGTGCTGCAAGTCACCAAGCTGCTGACCGTCTTCGACGTGTACGATTCCGAAGCGGCGGCGATTAAAAGCTTCAGCAAGTAATCCGCGCAATTCAACTTGGGAAACCTGACGCGGCGCGCTCTGAGGGATCCGCGGGCGTGCCGCGTTTCTTTTTGCGCGCTACCGCTTGTGATTAATCTTCCATCCTATAAATAGCGACGCCGCTGAGCATTTTCGGATAGAAATCCGTGGACTTTTGCGGAAGGACTTCGCCCGCGAGAGCCATCTCCATGACCAGCTCGACACGGACAGGATTAAGCAGGAAGCAGACCTGCGCGCGGCCTTCGGCGACGGCGGAAATCGCCGCAGCGGCTTCGCGCTCATAGCGGAGATTCTGCTCGGCACGGACGGCGTCGGCGGTGATTCCGAGGCCTTTATCGAGGATGAGGCCGTGCAGAAGGACGACGTCAAGCTCTCGTTGGCGCGGCGATGCGCCGGGAAACGCGGCGGCAAGGTTTGCCGCTGGCTTGAGAGAAAGAATTGTCAGGCGATCGCCGCCCGCGTATGCCCCGATCGCATGGCCGGAGCGGCCCGCGGCGTTGAGTTGGTCGCGCGCTGCGGCGGCTCGATGGTCGTGATCGCCGGAGAGAGGGATTTCGCGCGCGTCAAAGAATTCGGAAAGGCGCCTGAGCAGCGCGGCGAAATCAAAATGGGCGAGGGCCGCGACGACGCGGTGAGTGGGGAGAATGACGAGGTCTTTGCTGCGCGAATTGACGAGCGTCATCATCACTTTTTCGTAGGGAGCGCCGGAGGAAGCGGATGCGGCGGAAATTCCGCGCTCCACTCGTTGCTCGTTCCGATAGGCGAGCGCGGTTTCGTAGCGATGGTGGCCATCTGCGATGACGAGCTTCTGATCGGCCATGGCGGTTTGAATGGCGGCGACAGGGTCCGGCTGCGCGATGCGCCAAATGCGGTGGGCGACGCCGTATTCGTCGCAAACTTCCATATCAGGCGGCGCGGATGCCGCCATTTCCAGGAGAGAGTCGATGCGGCCGGCAGGGTCGTCGTAGAGCATGAAGAGCTGGCCGGTGTGCGCGCGTGTATGGCGCAGCAATTCGAGGCGGTCGGCCTTGGGGCCGGAAAGCGTTTGCTCGTGGCGGAAGACGACGCCGTCGGAGTAGTCCACGACGCGGCCGAGGGCGATGAGGCCTTTGCGGACCTGGCGCGCGGCCGAGCCGGGAGCAGTGAATTCCTGGAAGTAGGCGTAGAAGGCGGGGGCGGGGTCGCGCACAAGAATCTGCGCGGAGATCCATTCATCAAGAGCGCGCGCTGCGCGAGTGTAAACGTTGTCGGAGGGGGAATCGGCCTTGCGCGAAGGACCCTTTTCGATGGTGATGAGATTGTATGGGTTCAATGCGGCGTAGCGCTGCTGCATTTCCGGAGTGATCTTGTCGTAGGGCTGCGTGAGGACGCGCGCGGCGTCCACTTTCGCCGGGTTGTAGCGGTACGCGCGAAATGGGAAGAGCTGGGCCACTCGGTTCTCGCCTTAACAGAATGAAAAGAGACATTTTAGCAGGCTGGAGAAGATGACGCTCTCTTGTGCGCGGGGGCGCGCGCTTCGCTACAATAAGAACTTCGTTCATGAGCAAGCCCGGGACAAACGGCAAGATTACCGGCGTGCGGGTGGTCGTATTTGACCTGGACGGGACGCTGATTGATTCGAAGCTCGACCTGGCGCTGGCCGTGAACGCGACGCTTGAATGGATGAAGCGTCCGCCGATCGAGCACGCGCGCATTTACGGCTACGTGGGAAACGGCGCGCCGATGCTGATCCAACGCGCGCTTGGCGAAGGCGCTTCGGAGGAGGATTGCCGCCGCGGGCTCGATCATTTCCTCGGATATTACCGCGAGCACATGCTGGACAATACCGTGCCTTATCCGGGCGTGCGCGAAGGTTTGGCCGCGCTGGCGCACTTGCCGGCGGCTGTGCTTACGAACAAGCCGACGCGGATCAGCCGGATGATTCTAGAGGGACTCGGACTGGCGCGGTATTTCCGATACATCCATGGGGGGAACAGCTTCGAGCGAAAAAAACCAGACCCGATGGGGATGGAGACATTGCTGCGCGATCTGAACGCCGCGCCACGCGAGGCAATGATGGTCGGCGATTCCGAAGTGGATGTGCAGACGGCGCGGAACGCAAATACCTGGGCCTGCGGAGTGACCTATGGATTGGGAAGCGACCGGCTTGCGGGAGAGTTCGCGCCGGATGTGATGGTGGACAGCCTCGTGGAATTGCCGGCGCTGCTCGATTAGCGGCCTTTCATTCGATCAGATTGCTTTCCATGAGGAAGAGGCTTACTTCGCATATTCGGCGCGGTACCAATCCCAGGTGCGGCGGAGACCTTCCTCGAAGCCAACCCTGGGGTCGTAGCCGAGCATCTTGCGTGATTCGGAGATGTCGGCCTGGGAGTGGAGGATGTCGCCCGCACGCGGAGGGTCGTATTTCGCGGCAGCTTTCTTGCCGGAGATTTTTTCGAGCAGGCGGAGAGTTTCGTTGAGCGTAAAGCGGCCGCCGGTGCCGATATTGAAAACCTTGCCGGCGCAGCCGGGCGCTTCACAGGCCTGCAAATTCGCCTGCACCACGTTTTCGACGTAGTTGAAATCGCGGGATTGCTCGCCGTCGCCGAAAATAACGGGTTGGGCGCCCTCGATGAGCGCCAGCATGAACTTGGAGAGCACACCGGAATAAGGAGAGCTGGGGT
>CAWITC010000005.1:0-229364 GCA_963838945.1 uncultured Acidobacteriota bacterium
GGGCTCGCCTGGGTGGAATTTTTCGCTATCGCGGGACCGGAAAGCGTGCCACCTATTCGGAAGGCAACACCACGATGGAAGTCATCTGGACGCTTGCGATCGTTGTGTTGTTCGTCGGGCTTGGACTTTACGCCGAGAATGCCTGGGCAATCGTGCATTTCACTCCGGCATCGCCGGGCGCGATGCAAATCGAGGTCATCGGCCAGCAGTTCAGATGGAGTTTCCGGTATCCGGGGCCGGACGGCAAATTTGGCCGGTACAAGACTGTTGAACAGGCTCTTGCGCAGCGTAAGCGTGGCAACTTGAGCGCGAGTCCCTGGCAACTGGACCCCGCCGATCCGGACGGGAAAGATGACATTGTGCTCCCGGCGGGATCGACAATGGCCGTGCCGGTAAACCGCGAGGTCGAGCCTGCTCATCCGTTCGCAGGACGTGACCCACGCTTTCTTCGTGCGGGAACTGCGCCTGAAACAGGACGCGGTGCCCGGCATGATCATCCGCATCCATTTCACGGCGACCGTGATCGGCGATTACGAACTCGCCTGCGCCGAACTTTGCGGTGCGAATCACAATACGATGCGCACCCTCTTCCAAGTCATGAGCGAGGACAATTTCCAGAAATGGCTGAAGGACCAGGCGGCGAACCAATGAGAATTTCCCGGGGCAAGGAGAACGCTAATGGCGTCACACGCTAGCGTCGCGCACGCTCACGCGGCGCCGACTGGATTCATCCGCAAATACATCTTTAGCGTCGATCACAAGGTCATCGGGATTCAGTATTACCTGCTGGCTCTGTTTTCGGTTTTCCTGGGAATGGCGCTTTCCGTGTTGATGCGCATCCATCTGGTCTGGCCAAACATTCATCTTCCGTTTTTTGGGCAGTTGACCGCGGATCAATATGTCGCGCTCCTCACCATGCATGGCACCATCATGGTGTTCATGGTGCTGACCACGGCGCCGCAATCGGGCTTTGGGAACTATTTCCTGCCCATTCAAATCGGCGCTGCGGACATGGCGTTTCCCGTCATCAACATGCTGTCGTTCTGGACGACGTTTGTTTCGCTCGTGGTGATGGTCTCGGCGTTTTTCGTGGAGGGGGGCGCACCCGGGGCGGGCTGGACCGCATATCCTCCGCTTTCGGCGATTGGCAAGGTCACAGGGCCCGGCGAGGGCGCTGGCCAGACACTCTGGGTGATCGGACTAGCGATTTTCTGCGCCGCGTCCTTAATGGGCGCGCTGAATTTCATCACGACGACTGTGGACCTGCGCGCGAAGGGGATGTCCCTCATGCGCATGCCGCTGACGGTGTGGGCGTGGTTCATAACCGCGATCCTCGGGTTGCTTGCATTCGGAGTCCTTTTGGCAGCCTGCGCTTTGCTGCTGCTCGACCGCGTGGCCGGCACAAGTTTTTTCATACCCGGCGGCCTGGTCGTTACCGACACGATCATCAGTCAGCATTCGGGCGGATCGCCTCTCCTTTGGCAGCACCTGTTCTGGTTCTTCGGCCATCCAGAGGTCTACATCGCGATTCTTCCGGGCATGGGCGTGGCCTCGCATGTCCTTTCGACTTTTTCGCGGAAGCCGATTTTCGGGTATCGCGCGATGGTTTATGCGTTGTGCGGCATCGGCTTCCTGGGTTTTTGCGTGTGGGGCCACCACATGTTTGTCAGCGGCATGAGCCCTTATTCGGCTTTTGCATTTTCGATCATGACGATGAGCATTGGAGTTCCTTCCGCCATCAAGACGTTCAACTGGCTGGGCACGCTTTGGGGCGGGCAGATACGGTTTACGACCTCCATGTTGTTCGCGATTGGATTTGTTTCGCTCTTCGTGACCGGCGGACTTTCGGGTCTCTTTTTGGCCCAGCCCTCAATTGACTTGCCGTTGCATGACACTTACTTCGTCGTCGCCCATTTTCATCTCATCATGGGAGTCGCGGCAATCTTCGGGATTTTCGCCGCTACTTATTTTTGGTTCTCGAAGGTGACCGGGAGGTTCCTGAATGAGGGCGTCGGCAAACTCCACTTCTGGCTCACGTTTGCCGGGGTTTACAGCATTTTTATGCCGATGCATTTCCTGGGTATCGCCGGCCATGAGCGCCGCTACGCCGATTTGAACAGCGTGAATTATCTGGGCGGCATGACGCAGTCCGGCTTGTGGTCCGTTCAGCACTTCATATCCCTCGCGGCATTCGTCACCATCAGCGCGCAACTGATTTTCCTCGCGAATTTAATCTGGGGCATCTGGGGGGGCAAGCGCGCCGAGATGAATCCGTGGGAAGCGACAACGCTCGAATGGACGATTCCCGGGCCGCCGCCGCACGACAATTTTGCCGGCGTGGTTCCTGTGATTTATCGCGGGCCGTATGAGTTTGCCGTCCCGGGGGAAAACAGGACTACGTCCCGCAGAACCTGAGCCCGGAGGAAGTCGCGAAGGGTTACTAGGAGAGATCGCTCGTGCCCGGCGCTGTCGCAGAACAACTCGAAATTCAAGTCCAGCGCGGCCAAGGCGGCGGCTTGCCACCGGATGGCAATTCCGCCGGTGGCGAAGGCGACGGCCGTTCAAATCCGATTCCACGCCGGGCCTACATGACGGCCATCACGCTGGCGCTGGGCGCCATTTTGATGTTCTTTATGGCGCTGACCAGCTCTTACATCGTCCGCCGGGGGCTGGGCAACGACTGGAAAGATTTCGCGCTCCCGCGAATCTTGTGGGTCAACACCGTGGTCTTGCTCGCAAGCAGCGCAACTTTAGAGCTTGCGCGCAAAGCGCTCTCCCGCGGACAGACTGAAGCCTTCCGCAATCTTTGGCTGCTTACGACGGGGCTGGGCCTGGTCTTTGTCGGTGGACAGTTGGCCGCCTGGCGGCAGCTTCACGCGGCGGGCGTATATCTTGCGACGAATCCCAGCAGCAGCTTTTTCTATGTCTTCACGGCTGCGCATGGCTTGCATCTGCTCGGCGGAGTGATTGCGCTCCTGTACGTTGCGTTTCGGTCGTGGCAGCGATCGCGGACAACCCAAACGATTGCCGCGGAAGTGGCCGGTGTTTACTGGCATTTTCTCGATGGCTTGTGGGTTTTTCTGCTCTTACTTTTCACACTGGGACGGTGAACCGTGCATGAGATGAAGTCCGAAGCGATGGCCTCGCCATGGAGTGGCGGCGCTTCGCCCTTCGCCACGGGGTCGAAGAAGCTGGGGATGTGGCTGTTCATTGTTTCTGATACCCTTACCTTTTCGGCCCTGCTGATCGCCTATAGCTATTCGCGGTTGAATAGCCCCAATTGGCCGCGGCCGTTCCCGTTCAACCCTTCGATTATTTTTTCGACGATTATGACGGTGGTCCTGCTCGCGAGCAGCTTGACTATGGTCATGGCAGTGTCGGCCGCCTCGCGCGGCAATCGCGGCGCGACAGTGAAATGGGTCCTGGCGACGATGCTGGGAGGCTTGCTTTTTATCGGCCTCCACATGCGTGAGTGGTTACACTTGATTGATGAGGGCCTTCGACCCACTTCCAATCCTTGGGGCTCGCCGCTCTTCGGCGCGGTCTTTTTCGGCGTCACCGGGCTGCACATGACGCACGTCGCGATCGGCGTCATCTATCTCGGGATCATTTCGCTGGGATTTGGACGCGGCAAGTTTACGGCGGAAGACGTGGAAGTCAGCGGATTGTACTGGCACTTTGTGGACCTCGTCTGGATGTTTGTTTTCCCGATGGTCTACATCATGTCCATTTCACCAAGGTAAGCTAAGTTTTTTATTTTCAGGTGCTTGCATAATGGTAACGGTGGAATAGAAAGCGGGAGGACAGATACGAGAATGAGCGACCACGGACATGTAGATAGCGCGCACCCGCCGGTCACCGCAAAGACCTTTGTGTGGGTTTGGATTTGTCTCGTGGCGCTGACGGGAGTCGAGGTGTACCTCGGCTACATCGCACTCGAACCGAGACTGATGCTCACAATCCTTCTCGGGCTTTCATTTATTAAGGCCGGGCTGATCATGTCTTGGTTCATGCATTTGAAGTACGAGAAGCGCAGCCTCACGCTATGGCTCGTGCCGGCGGCGGTTTTCTGCATTGGTATGATGATGGCGTACTTTTTTTGGGACAGTATTCGGCTCGCTCAAATGCGGCCGCACTAAGTTTTTTGTGAGGCCTGAATCTTGAAATAGGATAGAATGGCGGAATCTAGAATGAGAGAGAAAAAGGTTCGCATCCTTCGCATGATTGGGTTGAGTTTGCTGGCGCTTGTTGCCGCTTCGCCCGCATTTGGCCAGAGTTGTGCGCTCTGTTATACCGCTGCGGACGCCACAGGCTCCCGCGGGGCGCGAATGCTTGATATTGGCATATTAGTACTTCTGATTCCGTGCCTTCTTTTGTTTGCGGGAATTTTCGTAATGTTGGTCCGCCGCGCCCGCGCGGCCACGACTTAACTGGTTTCCTTCAAAGCGGTCGCAAGTTCCTCTGCAACCCTTTCCATCTGCGCGACGGATAGCTCTGGAAATAACGGCAAGGAAAGGACTTGGATGGCCGCCAGAGCCGCGTTGGGGAAGTCGCCCGCGTGAAGTCCTTTTCCGGAGAAGAGCGGCTGAAAGGGAAGAGGGACAGGGTAAAAAACTGAAGTTCCGATTCCCCGGGTCTCAAGAAACTGCCGAATCCGATCCCGGCGCGCGCCGTCTCCGGAAGCGCTTTTTACGCGGATGGTGTATAAATGGTATACAGACTCCGCGTGTTCCGCGACGTACGGCAGAATCAGATCCGGCAGACCCGCCAGCAATTCGTCATATCGCTTCGCGTGCGCTTGCCGTTTCTCCGTCCATATGTCCAGCCGCCGCAGTTTTACCCGCAGCACGGCAGCCTGGATTTCATCAAGCCGGCTGTTCCAACCGGGCTCGGAACTTGTGTACCTGCCCGATTGTCCGTGGTTGCGAAGCCTGCGAACCCGGTCCGCAATCTCCGCTGAATTGGTGACCAGCATGCCCGCATCGCCATAGGCGCCGAGATTTTTAGTGGGGTAGAAACTAATCCCTGCCGCCGAGGCAAGTGAGCCCGTCCGCTGTCCCCTGTATCTCGCGCCGATCGCCTGCGCGTTGTCTTCGATGGCGACAATCCCATGTCGCGCGGCAATCTCCCTGATCGGATCCATATCTGCAGGTGCGCCGAACAGATGTACGGGAATTACAGCCCGGGTTCTTGGAGTCCGCCGTCTCTCGATTTCAGAGGGATCGAGATTGAAGGACTTGAGGTCTATGTCAGCGAAAACAGGACGTGCGCCAAGCCTTACAACGGCAGTAGCCGTGGCAACAAACGTAAAGGCAGGTACGATCACTTCGTCGCCGGGATCTAATCCGCAAGCCGCCAGCGCCAGAGTCAATGCATCGGTTCCATTGGCCAATCCTACGCCATGCTGTGCGTCGCAATAAGCGGCAATCTCGCGTTCCAGAGTCTCATTCTGAGGTCCGAGAATGAATTGCTGAGACGCAATAACATCCTCTACAGCGGCTCGGATCTCTTCTTTCAATTCAGCGTGACCCGCGCGCAGGTCGAGGAAAGGGACGGCGTCTTGATATCGCGTTTTCGATGGCTTGTTTCCATTCATAGCGTCTCAGTTTACGACAGATTTCATCTCGTCGAGTAATACTTAGGAATGCACTCCATCTAGCGCCGGACTTGCAGACGCAATTGTGACTTAGCCGGTTGCGGACTGGAACTACTCGCAAATTTTCCGTGGGTAGATTCGTGACAGAATTCAGAAAACAGTATCCGCTTCCATCCCTACGTAATGTCGGATTATTCGAAAAGCGCTCGTCCGTTAAGATAGGCCGTAACCCACTGAAAACAAACTGTTTATAGACGCCTCGAGCATATTGACGATTGGCACACCCCTTGCAATCAATCCCAGCGGTCGGTGTGTTCCATACCGTTTAGGTTTGGAACTACCCAGCGCAAGATCAACAAATTGGGACGGTTGGACGAATGAAATCAGGGGAATCCACGGTGGAATCTGTTGCGTTTATTTCAAAACAGGGGTGGAACAATGAACCTATGGATGAATTCCAAGGGTAAGTGTGTTCGGTTGTCGGTCGCCGGGTTGCTGGTTGGTTGCCTGGTTGTTTCATTGAGCCTGGGGGCTGCACCCGCGAGGGGACAGGCTACTAGCACTGGAACAGTGCAAGGTGTAGTGACCGATCAACAGGACGCTTCGGTTGCGGGCGCGGAAGTCAAGCTGATCGATCGGACCACCAACGTTCCCAAGAGCACGTCAACGAACGACGTGGGGCGATACATTTTTGTGAACATCTCGCCGGGTTTGTACGATCTCACGGTGAGTAAGACGGGGTTCAAGCTTTCCAAGGTCAGCCAGCAGGCGGTGGACATCGGAACGGTGCTGACGCTGAATGTCAAACTCGAAGTCGGATCGACAGTGGTGACGGTGGAAGTCACCGCTTCGGTTGGCGGAGGGCTGCAGACCAGCAATTCCACCATTGGGACCACGCTGGGCGGTCCGTCTCTTTTGCTATTGCCGAACCCCGGGCGGGATGTGACCTCGCTGCTTATCGCGCAGCCGGGCGTACTGCCTGGTGGATACTCGGCGGGTGCGAATTACGACCAGAACCTGTTCCAGTTGGATGGGGGCCAAAACTCCAACGACATGGACGGCTCGATGAGCATCTACACGCCGAGCAGCGGAAACATCAACCCGAACGCCACGGGGGGTCCACCTTCCGGCGTGCTACCCACACCAGTTGAGAGTATCGAGGAGTTCAAAGTCTCGACGGCCAACCAAACGGCAGACTTCAACGGCGCGGGGGGCGCACAGGTACAACTGGCGACCAAGCGCGGGACGGACTCGTGGCATGGCGAGGCGTCGGAGTATTATCTTGGGAGCTATTTCGGGGCAAACTCGTGGAACCGCGATTTTCTTGGTGGCGCAGCAGTCGGGCTTGGGAAGGTAGCGACACACCAAAACCGGTTTGGCGCGGCCGGAGGAGGTCCGGTGATTCCCTTCCATTTTCTTGGGGGGAAGTGGTATATCTTCGCAGATTACGAAGGCTTGCGTTATCCGTTGAGCCAGTCGATCGAGAAAGATGTTCCTTCGGCTCTGTTCCGGGAGGGCATTATCCAGATAAAGGGTCCTTCGGGCACGGAGCTGTTCAACATGAGCTCAGCCCCGATAACGGTCGGCGCCACCACTTATCCTTCCGCCGGCTGCGGTCCGACGAACAGCACACCTTGCGACCCGCGCGGGCTGTGGTTCAATCCAACGATTTCCGGGATCTGGTCAAAGTACATGCCATTGCCGAACGACCCATCGGGTGGCGACCAACTGAACGTCCAGGGCTATCTTGGAACGGTTGTGACGCCGGTAAGTTCTGACTTCGGGGTCGCTCGGATTGACCATGATTTCTCATCCAAGTGGCATTTCATGACCAGCTACCGCGACTATGATTTCTCGAACGTGTCTACGGTTCAGACCGACGTTGGGGGCTTTTTTCCGGGAGACACCAAGGGAACCTATGCAGCGATAGCCAACCGGCCTATAAAGCCCATGTTCATCGTGGCGGGGCTGACCGGAAGCCTTACGCCGAACCTAACCAACGATTTTCATGTTAGCTATCTGCGGAACTTCTGGTCTTGGTCGGATCAAACCGCTCCGCCGCAAGTCGCGGGGATTCCGGGGGCCATCGAAATCAGCCCGGCCTCCACAACCGCAGAGACGGCCAACGCGCTGATTCCGTATAACGTGAATACGCAAAGCGTTCGTGAGCGCTTCTGGGACGGCCAGGACTGGTATTACAAGGACGACCTGACGCTGAGTCATGGCAACCACGTGTTCCAGTTCGGCGGGCTTTTCCAGCACAACTTTAACTACCACACGCGCGACGACAACGGATCGGGAACCTTCAACAACCCAGTGTTCCTGGTTAGCTCCGGGGATTCGGGGGTAACGATCGGCAGCGCATTCCAGCCGATGCCGTGCACCGCGAGCGTCGTAACCAATTGCCTGCCGACCAACCAGGTCAGCAAGTGGCAATCAACGTACGACGAGCTCCTGGGGATCACGGGAGCGCAGGTAGCTTATACGCGTTCGGGTCCCAACCTGACCTTGCAACCTCTGGGGTCCACGGCGTTTGACAAGTCCATTATCGACACCTATAACTTGTATTTCAGCGACACGTGGCGGCTGACGCCGACCTTCACCCTGAATTATGGCTTGGGGTATTTGGTCGAGACTCCGCCCTTTGAGACCAGTGGGAAGCAAATCTCGGTGGTTGACAGTAGCAACAACCCCATTGACCTCACCTCTTACTTGGCTACACGGCAGCGCATGGCTCTGGCCGGGCAAATTTTCAACCCGCCAATCGGCTATGAATTAGTCGGCAATATCGGCGGCGGGCAGAAGTATCCGTATCACTTCTTTTGGGGCGGCTTGAGCCCGCGAGCATCGGCGGCCTGGAACCCGCACTTCGACAATGGGATCCTGAGCCACCTGTTCGGCTCAAATAAGACCGTCCTCCGCGGGGGCTACAGCCGGATCTACGGGCGTCAGAACGGCGTAGATTTGGTTCTCGTGCCGTTGCTGGGGGTGGGGCTGATTCAGGCCGTGAAGTGCCCGGGAGCGAGAATGGATGGGGTATGTGCCGGGTTAGGGGGCACGGATCCGACCAATGCATTCCGCATCGGGATCGATCCCAACCCCGGCGCCCTGTACACCCAAGGCATCACGAACACTCTTCCGCAGCCCTTCTTTCCGGGCGAGGTGAACGCCGGATCTTCAACGCCAGCGGCGAAGGCCAGTGATACGCTGGTGCTGGATCCGAACTTCAAGCCGGCGCACTCGGACGAATTCAACTTTACCATTCAACGCGAGTTGGCTCACAACACCGTGCTGGAGGTCGGATATATCGGACGCATCTTGCGGAACGAGTACATGAACATCAACCTGGACCAAATTCCGTGGATGCTGACCCTGGGCGGCCAGAGCTTCGAGAACGCCTACGCGAACGTCTACAAGTCGCTGTGCGGGTTGACTACGCCGGTTTGCGTGGGCAACGCGCCAACCTCGGTACCGGTGCAGCCGTTCCTTGAGGCTGCTCTGGGTGGCGCCGCATCGCCCTACTGCGCTGCTTTCTCAAGCTGCACGGTGGCGTTTGCAACCAACGAAAACTCCAACATTGCCTCGCAGTCGCTCTACACCATGTGGTCGCACCTCGGGAAGACGGCGCCGGGTACGCCCTTCGCCGGTAGCTTGATCGGGCAAGCCCAGGCGACCAGTTTGCAGATGAGCGGAGCGTTTGGCCAAGGCGACTACAATGCGGGCTTTGTGTCACTCTCCCAGCGCAACTGGCACGGGGTGACCCTCAACTCCAACTTCACCTGGAGCCGTTCCTTGGGGACGCAGTTCTACGCCCAGGCCAACAACGGCATCAACCCCAACGACGGGTATGACCCGACCAATCATGGATCTTTCGGGCCGCAACCCTATGACATTACGTTCGTTTTCAATCTCCAGGGACTCTACCAAATACCGATTTACAAGAATCAGTCGGGGTTTGTTGGACACATCCTTGGCGGGTGGGCAGTGGCGCCGTTCTTCACCTGGCATAGCGGGACTCCCGAGTTGGTCTATACCGATGGCAACATCAGCGATGAGACGTTCGGCCAGGGCAATCCGGCCTCGGGTAGCCTGGGCACCAACGCGATTCTGCTGTCGCCATTCACGGCGGGCAGTTCCAGGATCAACGGCATCAACGTGGCGACGACGGCTTCGGCCAACCCCGACTCGGTGGCAACGAACGGCAACATTGCGAACGGCGGCACGGGCATCAATATGTTCGCCAACCCCATCGCTGTGTACAATCAGTTCCGGCCGTACATCCTTGGGCTTGACAACGTGAATGGAGTCAGCGGCGGCGGTGGCGGGATACTCCGCGGGCAGTCACGTTGGCAGCTCGACATGACCATCTCGAAGGACATCAAGTTCTCCGACCGGTTCGGACTGTCCATCATCAGCACCTTCACCAACATTCTGAACCATCCCTGGCTGCCGGATCCGTATCTGGATCTTCAGGATCCGCAGGATTTCGGCGTAATTCCTAACGGCCAGGCCAACGCTCCGAGGCAAATTGAATTCGGGGCCCGGATCCGCTTCTAGCGTTGGGATCATTTGATTCAAGAGGGGGCCGGTTCGCCGGCCCCCTTTTTTTTGAATGGAGTTGAGGTGCGAATCGACGAGCGGCCGGCCCGTAATTCTCACTTCGCAAAGCCCAAGGCCCAGCGGAGGGAGAATCATTGTTTAGCCGGCGTCAGGGTCCCGCCAACGCTTGCAGGTGGTGATTACGCCAATCCAGCGCCAAAACACCCGCCAGAAGCGGCAGGAGCCAAACCACGCGGCTCTGGTAGCGGTCCTCGACCGTTGAGAGGGCGCCCGTCACAAACGCATTGGCAATAACCGTGAAAAAGATCACCAAGGCGAGGCCCACAAGGCGACGGGACCGTCGGCGCCATATGTGAATTGTAAACAGGCCGAACATGGCGAGGGACGCGATGACCGTCCATTTTTGGACCGAGCTGAAGAATTCAAGAGGAAGATCGTCCCGCGCCTGGCGGCTTTGCAGGTAATGGCCCGGAAAATAGCACCGAGAAGCACCTGTGTGGTCACCGACCCAGGACAAGAATTCTTTCCTCTCCGAAGAAATCTAACGGAGACGCCCCGGAGGGTCAGCGGGTTCAGGTATGTGAGGAGAAGCCCCAGTCGTTGGATTCAGGGTAGCGCGGGATGGAGCGGGCTGAGCGAGGCCAACTCCTCGATTTAATTCCAGATGTTCCTTCGCGCAGTGCGGACAAAAGCCTTTACCCGTTTCTTCGTCGCGCAAACTCGCCAACTCATAGCATCCACAGATGCAATCGCAATATCCCGTTGCGGAAGCAGTCTTGATGGGCACCAAAGCCACTCTTGTGGATCCTCCGAATAGGATGCTAACTCCCAGATTCTTATTTCGCAAGGAGGAGGTGAACCCCGATGAAAATTAGAAACTCTTCGAATAGGCCATTCTGAGCGCGCCGCTTGCGTTTACGCGGAGATCCATCCAGGTTGAATCAGGGAGCGAAAGGAATGCTTCCACGACTTTCGGATCGAACTGCGTACCCGTGCAGCGCCGGATCTCAGCCTTTGCTTCTGTCAAAGAAAGCGCACTGCGATATGGACGATCGGAAGTCATTGCATCCAGTGTGTCCGCCACAGCAAAAATTCTTGCCCCCAATGGAATCTCCTCTCCTTTCAAACCTCTCGGGTAACCTGTGCCGTCGTAGTGTTCCTGGTGGGCGAGGACGATGCCCGCGACCCCACGGAGGAATGGGACGCGGCTCAGCATCTCATATCCAATATTGCAATGCGTACGCATCACTTCTTGTTCTTCGGCTGAAAGTGGGCCCGGCTTGCGGAGAATGTGGTCCGGGATTGCCATCTTCCCGATGTCATGAAGAAAAGCACCGCGCGCGATTTCCGGCAGGCGTTGAGAATCCACTTCCATTGCCTTACTAATCGCCAATGAAAAGGCGGTGACGCGCTTGCAATGTCCCTCGGTTTCAGCATCCTTCAGGTCCAGCGCGCCGCCGAGCGCCTCCAAAGTGTCGTCGTAAGACCGTTCGAGTTGCTCCAATGCGCCGCGGAGCTGTGCGGTGCGATCTTCCACCAATTTCTCGAGCTCTTGCTGATACCTGCGGTTCTCCACCAGGAGCCTGCGGTGTTCGAGTGCGCGTCTCACACTCAGGAAGAGCTGGTCCCTTTCAAATGGCTTGAGAATATAGTCGTAGGCACCGCGTCGGATTGCTTCGAGTGCCGTGGAGAGATCGTGCATCGCTGTGACCATGATCACAGGTAAATCTTTGTCATGGATATGGATCCATTCCAGGAGTTTCAGCCCATCCATTTCGGGCATGACCATATCGCTCAAGACTAAGTCCGGCGACTTGCCATTCAGGTACTGCATGGCCACCCGCCCATTACTGGCTGACGTGCAACTGTAACCTTGCGTCTCGAGCAAAGTCGTGACGACCTCGCGGATTGCTTCTTCGTCGTCTACAACCAGGATGTGTTCCATAGTCACGATATGTTCCGACAGTAAGTATTATACGGCACGGCACATTAGGACTTTGGATTGGTTGTCTATTTTTGGAACTGCGTGCTAAGTTTGCAAACGGTCTTCACCAGGGTCCCGTTCCAGTATTATTCGAGCCGATTCGTGTTCGCATCTATGAACCAATTCGCTGGAGACTTGCTGTCGCGGATCAACGGACAGGAACAGCTCGCCCTAGTCTTCTTCCAAGTTTCGGCGTTCTTGATCCTATTGGTCCTCTATCTTACTCTGTATAAAGACGTTAAGACCCGCTTTCTCCGACATTGGATTGTGGGATGGACTCTGCTTACCCTTTCCGGCGGAGCCCGATTAATCCCGCAATTGCGCGACAGTGCCTACGCGACCCCGGTCATACAGACCCTTCTCTTTGCCGCCCTAGTCTTTTTCTTTGCATCTATACTTGAGCATTTTCAGCCCGCATACACCCTCCGGCGGGTTTGGTACCTGGGAATTTTAGGCGGCCTGGCTTCCAGTGTTTTCGGTTTCGTGGGAGTAGCGCGGAACATCCGCCAGTTTGAATGGATTCCGGCGCTTATTTGCGCGGGGATAGCCCTTGCTGCAGGGTTGGTGCTTTGGCGAGCGCGCGGCACACGTGGAGGGCATGGGATTCCGCTAATCGCAGGCGCATTGCTACTGCAGGGACTGCACTATCTCGACCGGCCCTTGTGGGCGGAGCAGCAGTTCTACGCTTTGCGAGAGGCCTTCGGCTCACTATTGCAGATCGCCATGGGAATCGGAATGGTCGTGTTAATCCTGGAAGCCAGCCAGGCGCATATGGTGGACTTGAACAATAAACTCCGCCGTTTGACGTTGATCACGGCGTCGAGCACGCAGACGATGAACGTCGATGAAGTCTTGCAGGAGGTCCTGCAGAATCTGACGGAAGCTCTGAGTGTAACTCACGCGATTGTCCGGCTTTTTGCAGGAACCGGTGACGCGGCGGAGCTTCAAATCCGGGCTGCCGTCGGTTACTCCGGAACCTACATCGAACAGCACAATTCCATACCCGCCAATCAGACTTGGGTGCGCGCTCTGATCGAGGATAAGAACCCCTGGAGATCATTTGAGAAAGAAAACGCTCCGGCGGATCTGGCGGCCAGGATGGATGCGGCGGGCGTTGATTGCATGGCATATGTCCGCTTGCCGGGAAAGGAAACACCACTTGGCTTGCTCGGCATCGGATGTTCGGGGGCGTGGCAGCCCCAGGCGGATGAGCTCGCATTCCTGGTGAACGTCGCCAATCTTCTGGGCTTCACTGTTCAGAATGTCCGCCTGTTTGAGCAGGCGGCCGCTTCGGAGCGCCAATGGTCCTATACGTTCGATTCCATCGAGGACCCGATTCTTGTTCACGACAACTTGCAGCGAGTGGTCCGGGTGAACAGTGCGCTGGCGTCCCGGCTGAAAAGGACTCAGGATCAACTTCATGGTCGGAGTGTCTCCGAAGTCCTGCAACGGAACGGGCGCCGCTGGTCATCCTGCCCTTACTGCGAGAGTGCTTGGGGCAAGGGAAATGAGCCTGATCCAGGGCTGGGGGGATTCCTGCTTGCTTCGAACTCTGAGTTCCACGATCCTTCCGGGCGGCGGCTCGGTGTCATTCATGTGCTTAAGGACATCTCTGACAGGCAGCAAGCGGAGGAAAAGTACCGCAGTCTGATCGCAAATATGCAAGAAGGGGTATTCATGTCGACTCCCGCCGGGCGCTTCTTGGATTTTAACGACGCCTTCCTGCGAATGCTTGGTTACGAGAGCCGCGAAGAATTGATGGGGGTTCAAGACATCGCGTCGAGACTTTATGTAAACCCTTCTGACCGCGAGCGGCTGCAAAAACTCCTTCGCGAGCATGGATCGGTCAGCGACTTTGAGTTTCAGATGCGCCGCCGGGATGGTGAGGTCGTGACCCTGCTCGAATCCAGCGTCGCCACGCGCGATGCCTCCGGGAAAATTGTCGCGATTCAGGGATTCGCGTTGGATATTTCAGAACGCAAGGCAGCCGAGCAGGAAATCCGGCGGCGGAATCGCGAGTTGATGATTCTGAATGCGATTGGCCAAACTCTGAACCAGCCCCTGGAATTACAGGAAATGTTGGGGCGCGCACTGCGCCAGATTGTGGAGCTGTTCGGCACGGAGGTTGGTTGCGTCTTCCTGCTAGATGCGGAATCGGCGGTCCTGCGACGCACTGCCGCCTCGGGTCTGAAGTCGGAGTATGCCGGAAGCTTCCCTCCGACGGAAATTCCTTCCGATCTGCTCGGGCACATTCGAGCTTCGCGCGCTACGGTTCTGTCCGCGGCGGGATTGCCTCTGCCCGCGATTTTCCGCGACTTTCAACATAAGGAACGGCTGGAAGTCACAAGCCTGGTCCTACTCTGGGCCAAGGATCGTCTGCTCGGTTGCTTATTGCTTGGCAACCGGAAGATCCGAGAATTCTCGAGCGCGGAAGTAAACTTGCTTGTGTCTGTCGGAAATCAAATTGCCGCGTCGATTGAGAAAATGCTCCTGCTCGACGAAACGCGCCGAGCCTATGAAAACTTGCGCCGCACGCAGGAGCAGCTCCTGCAAAGCGAAAAGATGGCCGCAATCGGTCAGCTCATATCCGGTGTCGCGCACGAACTGAACAACCCCTTGACGGCCATCCTCGGCTATAGCCAATTGCTTGCGTCGAGCGAGTATGTAAACGATCGCGGAGCTGGGTTTGTCAGCAAACTGCATAAGCAGGCGCACCGCACACACAGGATCGTCAACAATCTGCTCAGTTTCGCCCGCCAGCAGAAACCCGAGCGACTCCCCGTTCGCGTCAATCAGGTTGTTGAGGACACGCTTGCGCTCCGGGAGTATGACCTGCGAGTGAATAACATTCAGGTCCACTGCGATCTGGATCAGAAACTGCCCCTGCTTGGCGCGGACGCCAACCAGCTTCAACAGGTTTTCTTGAATATCCTCAACAATTCCGTGGATGCCATTCTGGAACATTCCGATCGCGGCGACATCTGGATCCGAACAGCCATGGAGGAAGGCCGGATCTTAATTGAATTTGTTGATAGCGGGCTCGGAATACAAGACACACATCGGGTGTTTGATCCTTTCTATACGACCAAGCCTGTCGGTAAGGGCACCGGCCTGGGGTTGAGTATTTGTTATGGGATCATCAGCGAGCATGGAGGCGAGATCTCGGTTCACAATGCACCGCCGAATGGCGCCGCCGTCCGTGTAACACTTTCCGCGCTTCCACTTACCAGCCGATTGCGAGAAGTGGAGTCCGAAAGTACCAGAGATATCCCCGCAGGAGCACAGGTTTTGATCGTGGATGACGAAGAGTCAGTCCTGGAGCTTGAGAAGGAGATTCTGGCGGCGCAAAATGTCCGGGTATTATTGGCTCGCAATGGCCAGGAAGCCCTTCAGTTATTGGAGAGAGAACACGTGGACCTCATCGTGACTGACACGAAGATGCCCGGTGAGGTAACCGGCCGCGGGCTTTATGAATGGGTTTGTGTGCATAAGCCGGAGCTCGCCCCGCGCATCATCTTCACTATGTCGGACGCTCAGGGAATCGAATCCGTCGCATTGCAAGAGCAGACTGGGTGTCCACACATCCAAAAGCCGTTTAAGGTTGAAACTTTCCGGGAAGTTGTGCGGCGAACCCTCGCCGAGCTGGAATCGGCCGCGCTCAAGCGTTGAATTGTGCGGAAGGGGCCGACAGGGAAGCCTCTTGCCAGATTCCAAGCGCAGATTCCAAACGGGCCGTGAGTGTTCCGACGAGATCCGTAAGCCGCTGCAATTGGAGAACAGGCGTCATCCCACTCCACAGACTGACCCAAACGAAGCGCCACCGCATTTCAAATCGTATCGCGAGCCACAAACGTTCCGCTTCGTGCTGTGGGTTCGCCGCGGGCGCAAGCGCGGTTAGCGCGCGAGCCAACTGGTCGAGCCTTCGATAGTCGTCGCGCAATCCATGCAGGAACTCAAGTCCGACTTTACGCCGGATTCCGCGCGCTGATTTGCGAGAAAGAGGATCCGCCCGCCGGGAGAGGTACTCATTATCTTCAATGGACAAGGCCCGGAGCACCTGGGGAAAATAGCTATAGTGCCTTGGAAGAAGGTCGCTCGACGTTGAATTCTTGAGAATTTGCTCTGCGTTGTAACCCGACTTAGCGCGTCTGGAGAGCCAGTACAGCAGCCCCAGCACAGCCAGGCCGGCAATTGCGTAAGGTAGGATGCGCAGAATCATTTCAGCCACCAGGAGCTCGAATCGCCTTCACTATATATCCCACCGACGAATTACCTGTGTATCTTACCCACAAAAATTTAATTATGTCAATTAGAATAATACTGTCTGGTATATCCATGCCGGAATTTGGCGTTTTCAAGCTCTAACTCAATTGCAATTCATCGTTCTTGATAATCCAGCGTCAAACCACGTTACAAAGACAATGCTGAAAGACTTACGCCCGGATGCGAGAAGATAGCACTACCCTCTCTTCGACACCCTGGCAAGGCGATCATTTAGTTCACGCAGGCGATCATGGACCTGCGGGGAGAGGTCATCGTATACAGTTTGTGTGATCAATTGAGGCGGCCTATGAGGAGCGGGAGACCATATCCACAGCGCCCTCAACCACACGATTTCCAGAATAATGAAAGAACACCGATAGATGTAATCGAACGCCGAAGAATATCGATGGATAAAATCGTCCAATGCCGAGTTTGTCGGATTCGCGACATAGCGGCCCAATTCGCTGTTGAAGATTTGGACTGCGGAAAAGATACAAATTCCAACCACAATCGACCGGAATAGCTGTGGTACAAAAACCCTGTAATACAAGCCTATCGCGAGAAC
This sequence comes from uncultured Acidobacteriota bacterium, assembly GCA_963838945.1. Classification (GTDB taxonomy): domain Bacteria; phylum Acidobacteriota; class Terriglobia; order Acidiferrales; family UBA7541; genus DASTCZ01. Next base: position 16,969 of record CAWITC010000005.1, read on the forward strand.
CATCAGGAGAATAAGAGCCTGTGAGGTGTTGAGAAATTCCCGAATTGAAAGAATAAGCTGCTGCGGAGAGTGCGCATCGCGTATGACAGCAGTTGTCCCCCAGAGTATGAGTGCGGATCCAATTAGCCCAAGAACTCGCCAGGCGAAGGGCCAGATTGCAGGATAGCCACGCAAAGTGCGGATCCCAATCTCCACGATCACCAGGAGCCGAATTAAAGTGAGAACTCCATCTGAAATGTAATAAAAATAGGAAGCCCGGTTAGCTCCAAAGTACGATGTATGCGAAATGTAAAGCCAAACCGTCTCACGAGAAAACAATAGGAAAATGTATATCGCCAGAATCATCAGACTGCGGTATATCCTCTTGCGTACAGCGAGGACGAGCAACAGCACTTCCAGACAGTACGCCAGGTAAGTAGGCGCGAGATTTAGCGCGTTAGTGAGGAATGTCACCGGCGCGCATCATATCATTGCCAAAATAAATCTCAAGAGTGTATGACGCGCGCCGGGAACTGGCAAAGCAGTTAGACCGTCAAGGAAGAGACGAGTCCTGTAGTAGTGTTAAACGTGGGCCAAGGTGGCTGCTGGCCGCCGCCGTCGGCCATCTGGACGCCATTCCCAATGGTGGGCCAAGGTGGCTGCTGGCCGCCGCCGTCGGCGGTTTGTACCAGATTAACGGAATATTGATTGACGTGTGAGGCAACTGGCAGTAACATGACTCCAGCAAAGGCGAGGACAACGAGCAGGCAAAGAATTCGTTTCATGCGTTGTAAACCTCCTTGCCTGCGGAGTTTCTGCGGGGAAGTAGGGGAGTAATTTTTGAAGAGGAAAACGTTCATTAAACGGAACAGAGGGGCTCATGGGGAACTGGAATTCGTTTGAACGAATTCAAAACGTGGTACAGGATGTTTCCAGCGGGACTCTTGCCGGCTTTCACACAGAGTACGGAAAGCTCGTCTATTTAGCGTCTTTGCGGGATCTGGCGTCGGGTCGGTACGTACATGCGGGGCTTGAAGCTATCTATGGGCGAAGCGATACCCATGAAGGGTTGTGGCACACGCACAAAGAGATTTGTATGCGGGTTTTGGATATGCCACTGGCGAGGCAGGAGGCGGATCTAGCTTTGTGCTTTCAGGGTTTTGAGGGCGACTTAGAAGAAGTAATCGCCCATTGGCGGGAATTGGAGTTCTATATCGCTTTATTGCCTTTAGGCCTGCCTCCTTACCTTCGCAGGCTCTTTTCTTCCAACGTTGAGACGGTACTCAGCGTTATTCAGGCCGATGCGGCTAGACTCCCACAAGCCGCATAACGACTCCGCACACCTGGCCTACAATCTCAGCCTCATCCGGGAGGCGATAGATCTTCGGCGCGGCCATCGAGAGTGGATGCGGTTGCAGGATGAGGGATTTGCACTGCTGTAGACACCAGGCGCAGCGGTATCCTTCGCGGATATCCACGAAATAGAGCGGGCGCTCAAATTCATTTCTCCACCCGGACGCCCGAACCTGCCGGCGGCTAGGATCAATCAAGACGAGACTACCCGGGCGAAGAATAGGTTCCATCATGTGATCGTCCAGCCCGACGTACCCATACAAATACCTGCTTTGGCCGTTGAACAGCACCCCTTCGAGGTCCTTCCACGCTTCCACCATGCGGCTCAAGAGTTCCGTACGCCTCGGATCGAACCCGGGGTCGAATCGCAGCGGCAACCGCCACGAACTGGGGCCGGCCGCAAGATGCGTTTTCGGTACCGCCAGCTCCGCACTATCCGCGAAATGATGGTCGAGTGGGACCTCATACCATTGGAAAACCTCAATCGGGTTCAGGTGGTAGATTGCCGCCAGGGAATACAGCTTGTGCGGGCTGGGGATCGCGCCGTGATTCTCAATATCCGCCAGGCGGCTGATATGGATGATAAAATCAGAGCGTCCGCGCAGGGACGCCACTTGGTAGCTCGCGCGTTCCACGTCGCGAAACGTGAGGCCGAGCCGTTCGCGCACCTTTCGGAGCCGCGCGCCGGGATTCATTGGGTTCCTCGGGGTTGCTAAGGATGGAAACGTGAGCGATTATACCAGCTAATCAATCTGTTATGAATTCAGAACATACCATCTCGCGGGTGGTCGGGGCCAATTGGGTTTTATGGTTTTTGGTGTTTTTTGCCTTAATCATTGGCATGGCCGCAGCCCCAGCTTTGGCGATGATTTCCACCCTTAACTCGTGTCTTGACGGTGGCGCACAGGGCTCGAGCGCCTCAATAGACGCGGACTTCTCCTCCGCTGTCGTCGCAATGGCCAACGCGGGGCCGGGTGATACCGTATCCATGGAAAGTCTCGAGAAAAAGGCGCTCGGGATTCTGGATGGCCTCATTTTCAGTGCATTGACGGGAAACAACCATCCTGACCTGGATCCCTTGAATGCCCGCCTTGCCACTCTGGGGACACATGACCATGGCTTTGGCGAAACATACCGAGTCGTCAGACTGGGCGGCAAGCCGCTCGTGTTTGCATTGGTCGCTGATTTTGGTCTTGGTGCGCCCTCCGCCATCCGGTTGTATGCAGAGCAAGGAAACTCGGCACACTATCCTTTGGCTGGAGAGATTGACCGTTTCACACAGAAGGATATGCTCGATGATTATCTCGAGTTGCTTCCGGTTCCGTTGCCCGAACCGGCTACCGGCGTAGTTTTCGTTACGGTTGGAGGCCGGACCGATGAATTGCAAACCGGCATCTTTACCGCGTGGCGATTTGACGGCAAGCAATTGACGCAGCTTTGGACCTCCGACTTGATCTCGCATTCCGCATTTCAGATGTCTGGGGACAATCTTGTCCTGACCTATTGTCACGATCCCGCCGACCAGGAAACGAAGACGTGCCGGAATATGGTGCGCGAGAAATACGTCTATTCAGTTGCGGATAGCCAATGGCGGCTGATAGGTACCGAACCAATCTCCAATCCCAAGAATTAATCCTCTGCGCATTCTCAGGTTGACGCCACGAAGACTGCGTGGAACGATGAGATTTCCGAGTGGTTCGTAACATGTTGCGCTTCTGCCTTTGGTGGAAGAAACGCCGGGGGAATCCTGGCTCTTATTCGCACACTGCTTGGCAACAATATCTTCATTCGGAAACTGTTATCCTGAAGACTGCAGCGCCGCGATGGGCAAGATGCCAAGACCATACAAACAATGAAGAAATCTCTTATTTCCGCGATTCTGATAATTCTCACCGCAGCGGCTGTCTCTCGCGCCCAGCAGCCGGTCGCGGCGACTCCTCCCAAGGCGCCGGCAAATAATGCGGACAGCGCGGAATTCCTTCGCACCGTTGACGAGGTTCTAGCGGACATGAGCAATCTGCTTGGCCTGCCGCAAACCGAACCGCTGAAAAGGACCCTCCGCTCCCGCGAGGAAATTCGAGCATTCATTCTTCGCCAAATGCAGGAGGACAAGGATGCGGCCGAGCGGGCCACCGACGAGAAAATCCTCAAGAAGTTGGGCTTGATTCCCAGAGACTTCCCTCTGGATAGCTACATGGTGGATCTACTGACCGAACAGATCGCCGGTCTTTACGACACCAAAGGGAAGGAGTTTTACATCGCGGATTGGATTCCTCCGGCAGACCAGCGGGAAGTCATGGCGCATGAGCTCACTCACGCGCTGCAGGATCAGCATTTCCACATTGACCCTTGGCTCAAAGCAGCAAAACCGAACGACGACGCGGAGGCGGCGCGCGACGCCGTGCTGGAAGGCGCGGCCGTTGTGGCCATGCTGGATTACTGCGTTAAGAAACAGGCATGCGGAGGGAAGAATTCTCCGGATGCCGGCGGTTTCCCTGTGCTTCAAAAGGCGCCACCCTTTTTGAAGGACGTCCCCCTTTTTCCCTACATAGACGGCGCTAATTTCGCTCAAAGAATTCTGCTCACCCGCGGCGGATGGGAGGGATTCCACACCGTATTCGAGAATCCTCCGGTCTCGACGCAGCAGATTCTCCACCCGGATCTCTACCTGCGCGGCGTCGTCCCGCAAGAAGTGAAGCTGCCGGATCTATCTCATGACCTGCCAAAAAAATGGAAACAACTCGATTCCAATATATTCGGAGAATTTGGACTGCAGGAAGTGCTCAAACAGTTTCTTGGGGAACAGCGCGCCAATGATTTGTCGCCGCTTTGGGCTGGAGACCGTTACGCTTTCTACGAGCACCAGGAAACGAAGGAGACGATCCTCCTGCTTCGCATACACACTGCCAGTGAAGCGGACGCCTCGCGCCTATTCGGCGTACTGAGCGAGGCTTGGGAAAAAAAATACAACAAGCACGAGAATCTCTTGCGGCTGCCGAACTTCTTCTCGTTTGAATCCGACGAGGGCGGAGCCTTCCTGCGGTGCTCAGGCGCGGACTGCGTGAGTATGGAGGGCGGCGATCGAAAGCTATTCGACGCCCTGATTCGCGCTCTTGGTTGGACGGCCAATCCTGCGTCATTCGCGCATGGTGAGCTCCCCGCCGTAGCAACAACTCATCTTTGGGTGCAATTTACACCTGCAGTTGCGTCATCCGCCGGGCCACATCCCTGAGGGCGGGCCTACTTTCCTGTTGGTTGCTTGCCAGGCGCTGGAGGCTTCGGCCGTGTTGCCGCTGGCGGGGAAGCGAAAACCGCCTTTGGCAACATCATGTGCACACCCTTGTTTGTGTCAACAAGCTCTGTGATGTGAAGGTCGGCGGCCACGCTCGCGAGCATGTAGGCCTCATCGCGAGATAGATGCTTATCGTTCACAAGAAAATCAATCATCTGCCGCACGGCTTGCTTTGTGGCTTCATTCAGATCCAGATTCATCCCCATGGTAATGAATTCCGTGGGGGTTTCTGCTCGTGGCCAATCAAAATGCAGCTCTTTGCGGACGATGAATTGGAATGTTCCGATGAGCGATGTCTCCATCGCCGTGATATCCACTTCTCCATCGCCTTGCCCCGCATGACCGTCCCCCACCTCGAAAAGCGCACCGGCTGCATTTATCGGCAAATACAGCGTGGTTCCCGCGACCAACCATTTGTTGTCAATGTTTCCGCCGTAGACTCCCGGCGGGACGCTGCTAACGCGGCCCATCGCGGGAGGTGGTGCGATTCCCATGCTGCCAAAAAACGGGTGCAGCGCGATATCAATGCCCGGACCGAAATGAGCGACCATCCGCTTGCGATCGAGCGGTATGATTTTCGTCTTTGCATATGGATAATCTTCGGGCAGGAAACCTCGATTGGGGGCGAAGCCGTTGTAGGCATATGGAATTGCAAGATCAATTTTCTTGATGCGAATTTCCAGGACATCGCCGGGCTCAGCGCCTTCGATATAGATCGGCCCCGTGAGAATGTGTCCGCCCGGGCCGTGCACGATCTCCTTTTCGTGCTCGAAAAGGTCGCGGAGCTGTGGCTCGATATCTTCAGGTTTCACGCCCGCCGCAGCGAGGCGCGTCGGGCTTGACGTCAGCACTGTGCGGACCTGCACGGTGTCGCCGGATTTAACATGAAGCACGGGCGGCGCAGCGGAATCGTAGTAACCCCAAATGACGGTCTTTGGAGTCGGTTCCAGCTTAATTACAGTTGGATTTGCCGCCGTCTTGCTTTGTGGTGGCTGTCCCCATGCGCCTGAAAACACGACGCCTGCACTCATCGTGATCCCCAATACAATTCGGCCAGTGCGCTTCATTTGCGAATACCCTCCATGAGCGGCCCGTAGTCTACCGCAAGGCAAACCGGCATGCATGGGAGGATCTCTCCCCGCGCATGTATTCAATTTTTGGAGTGGATTGGATTGGATCGTGTTAGGTCTTGATCCCGTTCGGCGCCAGGGGAAGCGCGCGCAGCCGGATCTTTGTTGCATGGAAAATTGCATTGCCAATCGCCGGGGCCAGGGCCATTAATGGCGTTTCTCCGGCGCCTGCGGGCTGAATATCTTTTCGGTCCACCAAAACGACTTCGATATTCGGCATGTCCTGGAAGCGGGGCACCCGGTATTTCGAAAACTTCGGATTCGTTATGGCGCCATTTTCGAATTCGATGGCTTCGAATAGGGCGCCTCCCAATCCCTGAATATTGGCTCCCATCACCTGATTGCGAAGGCCATCCGGATTGACGATCGCGCCGCAATCGAATGCCGCTACCACGCGAACAATTTTCACTCCCCCGGTGGTGTGATCCACCGCGACTTCCGCGCACGCGGCGATGTGCCCGCCCTTTTCAACGCCACACGCGATACCGAATCCGTGACCCGGCATAGGCTGCGACTTGCTCCACCCAAATTTATCCGCCGCGGCTTGCAAGACTCCGCGCAATCTGTCGCCAGTTTGGTCATTCGGCAAATTCTTCAGACGAAACGCGAGCGGGTCCATTTTGGACAAGTCCGCCAGGTCGTCCATATGCGATTCGCGCGCAAAAACGTTGGCTGTTCCGGCAAGCCCGCGATACGACCCCTGGCGCAATGGGTAGTCCGTTGGGTGAAACGCCACATTGCGATTGGCCACTGCGTAAGGCGTATCGATCGCGGAAGGTCCCGAATTGTAATTGAGGAATTCCCACGCGGTGATGATCCCGTCGCCGCTCATTCCGCTCCGAATTTCGATTACGCCCGCCGGGCGGAAATACGCCCAGGTGAACTCTTCCTCACGCGTCCACACGAGCTTTACCGGTTTCCTCGCGGCTTTCGCAAGCCGCGCGGCTTCCACGGCGCATTCGCCGGTATGTTTGCCGCCGTAGCCGGAGCCCATGTCCGGCATTTGCACGCGGACCTTGTCTTCGGAAAGATGAAAAGCCGTCGCGAGTTCGGAGCGAACGCCAAACGGCCGCTGCGTACCCGTCCATACGTTAAGGTCGCCATTCTCCCACTGGGCGACCGCCGCGCGGGGCTCAAGCGGCGCGTGGGCGATGTAAGCCACTCGATACGTTGCATCAAGTTTGTGTTGAGATGCGGAGAGCGCTTCCTCGACCGCGTGCGAATTGTCGCCCTGCTGGCCGCCTCGCCCGCCACCTCCCCCGCGACCTCCCGTTTGTGGATTTGCCTTCAAGTAATCGTAAACATCGCGGCTGTCTGTTTTTACCGGCGCGGGTTTCCAGTCGGCCTTGATTGCCGCGAGCGCCTTTTCCGCAGTCTGCGGATCCTCTGCGGCTACGCCGAGGAAATCGCCATCATGGACAAATGCCACGCCTTGAATGGCTTGCGCGGCGCTCGCATCCAAGCTTGAAAGTGTCGCGCCAAATGTCGGAGGCCGCAGCACTTTGCCATGCATCAGGCCGGGCAATTTCATGTCCGATGAGTATTTGTGACGGCCGGTGACGAAATCGCGGCCATCCACTTTCGCGAGCGGCTTGCCCGCAACCTTCCACGCCGCGGGCGGGATGAGCGGATCCGTATCCGGGATTGCGCGGGCCAGCGCCTGCCCCTGCGCGAGCTGGCCGTAAGAAAGCGACCGCTTTGTTTGCGGGTCTGTGATCGCGCCATTGGCCGCCACGAGGCGTCCGGCGTCCACGTTCCATTGTTTAGCCGCCAGGTCCCGCAACGCCTCGCACGCCGCGGAGGAGACTTGCCGAAGCTGCATGCCCATACGCGGAGTCGTCTGACTTCCAAACGTGCCCTGATCGAATGGAGTCACCTTCGTATCGCCCATCACCATGCGGATGGACTCAAACGGCGCGTGCAACTCTTCCGCCACGACCTGCGTGAGCGACGTGCGGATGTTCTGCCCGATCTCGACCTTTCCTGTGTACACCGTAATCGCGCCGTCTTCCGCAATGTGCAGCCACGCGGAAATCTCCTTTGGCAATGACTGCCCGGATCCTCCGCGGCCCTGGCCGGATTCCTGGCGAGCAATTGCTCCCTTGGAGATCAGCAGGACGGCGATCCCCGCGCCAAAGACTTTTGCGAAGTCTCGCCGGTCGAAATCAAAGTGGTGCGCGGGCCTCTCACGCAACTCGTAGCGTTCAAACTCGATTTCCTGCTCCGGCAAAGCGCCAAGGAAGGGGTTCTTCGTCATGGTCATTCTCCCCTCTCCGCATGGCCCCTGATTTCCGCGGAAGCCCGCCGGACAGCCGCCACAATTCGCGGATAGGTTCCGCAGCGGCAAATGTTGCCCTGCATAAATTCGGCAATTTGCGCGTCGCTCGGGTTGGGATTTGTCTTCAGCAGGGATACGCCGGTCATGATCATCCCCGATGTACAAAACGCGCACTGCATCGCGCCTTCGTCGAGAAATGCCTGCTGCAGCGGATGGAGCTTTCCGTTTGCCTCGAGGCCCTCGATGGTCGTTATCTGCCGCCTCGCCGCCGCGCCCACGGTGAGCGTGCAAGAGTGGCGCGGGTTGCCGTCAATCAATACGGTGCACGCCCCACACTGGCCTTCGCCGCAACCGTATTTGCTTCCTGTCAAGTCGAGCTGGTCGCGCAGCACGCTGAGCAGGGAAGTGTCCGGCGCGGCGTCAATCTTGCAGCGCGTTCCGTTGACCTGGATCTCTGTGATTCTTGTTGCTTGCGTTGCGGTTGATTGGGAAGACATGTCGCGCCCTCGCGGGCCACATATGGGCCGCGCACACCATGCTAATCCCGCGGCAATTAACGTTCAATAGGGAGTACGGTCGCCCCGACCGCGGCCTTGCGCTCAATGCGCGCGAGCCGCCGCTCCAGCTTGGCTTCCCACTTGCGGCAAAACACTTTGTCCGATGAGTAGTCATCCGCGCGCCGGGCGCAACTGGCGCGATGAACAAGCGCCAGCCCGTGGCGCGTAACCTGATAAGCGCGGTCAAGAGCGCGAGCGCGGTGCTCGAAATGAATCGCAAGCTGCTCGCAGGCTTCAAGCGCCGCACGGAGCTCGCCACCCGCGGCGAAGAACGCGTGCGAGCCCGTCGCGCCGCGCATCAGGATTCGCTCAAGCGTTAGTGATTGCTCGGCGGCGACCTTCAATTCGGGAACACGCACACCTGCTGGGCTTAGTAGGCTTTCCCACATTTCCACGGCGCCGCCGAGGTCGCCCGCGCGTTTGGCCAACCGCGCAAGGTCCCGCCGGGCCGCGCGGTCGTGCTCGCCCGGCAGTCCCGCCGCAAGGGCCACCTGGCATGTTTTTCGTGCGAGCTTCGCTTCGCCGCGCCGGTCGAGCAAGCGCGACAATCCGTAAAGGTCGAGAGGTTCGTTCACCGCGTTTATTTCATTTGAAGAATCACCGCTCTGCTCACCGGCAATCATCTCCAGAATGTATCCGGCGAGAGCCGCAAGTCCTCGTAGGTCCATCTGATTGTGTCGAATCACGGGCAAAAGCGGCTCGGCCAGACCGCCGCGCACAAAATTGAAATAAATCTCGGGGATTTGCGATGAATCCACGTCATAGTCCCGCGACCAATCGAGCCGGGACCCGGGCGAGACGCGCAGGACGTGGCGTTCCAAGTCGGCAAGGCGCACGGACGCGAGCCGCGGCCGCCAGAGATGCCGCGCCGGATGCAACAGGTCCAGGTGCGTGGCCGCTATTCGCGGCGCGATGGCTCGGGTCATCCGAAAGCGCGTCTCGAGCAACGGCCAATCGAAGCTCTTCCCGTTGAATGTCACGAGCACGCGCCGCTCGGCCAGCCGCTCATCGAGCGCGAGGAGCAACGAATGTTCCTCCGAAAAATCGCGCATGAAGAATTGTTCGACTTGCAGGCCGCCCGAATCCCACCACGCCACGCCGACAAGGAACGCGTATGTTCCCGAGCCGCCGGCAAGCCCCGTCGTCTCCGTATCGAGGAAAAGCCACTGGGCGGGATCATTCGCAAGTTCATCGGCCAGCCGCGCATTGCGCTTGGAGCCGGTCTCGCTCGCGCCACTCGGCATTAACATCTTCAACGCCCGCGCCCTGCGTGCGTCATCGGATGTCATGCAGGGCTCTGGCGTTGAAAACCAGCGGCGGATAACAAGATGCTCGCCGTAGCGATTGCGCTCTACAGTCGCGCCGAGCAATCGCGCCACTTCTCCGGCATCTCCGTCCACAGGTGAAGATTTTCGTGCAGCCGCGCGCCGCGCAGGCCGCAGCGCCGCGAGCCGCGAGAATTTGTCGCCAATGGAACTGGTGCTCATGCGCCCAGCCGCTCAAGAATATCGAGCGCAGCTTCTTTCCCGCGTTCGCTGCCTTCGCCTGATGGCCCCACACAGGATGGGCAGCCTTTCGTACACGCGCAACCGGCGATCAGCTCGCGCGTCTTCGCAAGCAGCAGCGCGTGTGTGCGGAAAAGCGGCTCGCTGAATCCGATGCCGCCCGGATAGGCGTCATAGAGGTAAAGGTTCGGCTCGAAAAATTCTTTTTCCGGCGTGCCCGCGCGCATCCCAGCGAGATCCGGCGGCGCCGCCCAACCCTCCTCACCGGGCGCGATGCCCGGAGTGGGCGGCCGCTCCCCAATCGCCGTCCCAATGTCACGCTGGTCGCACATCAAGAGAAGAGTTGCCACGCTCCGCATCGCGTGCAGAAGACCTCGCATTCCGTCCTGCCGCTCGCTCAGCGTGTAGGGCAGCGATTCAACCAGCGCCCGCTCGAGCGTCGTCCAACAGGCCGTCGTGTGCATTTCGTTTTCCGGCAGTTCGAGCTTGCCGTCGCCGATATTCTCATGCGTGAAAAACTTTATCTTCTTAAATCCGATGACCTGCGAGCGTACCAGCACATCGCCCCACGCCCGCGCAGCATGTAAATCGCCGGCCGCATTATCCGCGCCGCGCCGCAAGCGGCTCTGGTCCGCGGCTTCCAGCACGCGCACTTGAGTGTAACGGATCGCGTCGGTGTAATAGTCCGCGTCCACTCGTTTGACGTAGGCCTTTCGCTCGTCAAAGTCCATCCGCTCGACGTGATATTGCTCGCCCTGGTGCAGATAGATCGCTTTGGGATGCACGGTCGTGAGCGCGCTCGAAAAATCAACCTCGCCGATCACTTCCGGCGCGTGCGTGATGTCCACAATCACAAAATTGTCGGATGTGACCGAGCGCAGGCTGACCGTGTCGGCGGGATATGCCTCTTGCGTCCAATGCCAGTGGTCTCCCGCGCGATGGAGGAAGCCTGCCTCCGCAAGCCGCTCGCACAGCTCCGCCAAATCCACACCGCCAAACTTTTCATCGGCGGCAATCGGCAGCTCAAACGCCGCGCATTTTATGTGATTCACCAGGATTTCAAGGTTGTCAGGCTGGATATAAGCGTGCTCCGGCGAACGGCCGAAGAAGTACTCCGGATTCCGCACAATGTACTGGTCGAGCGGAGACGAACTCGCGACCATCACCGCGCACGAGCTGCCGCTGCGCCGGCCTGCGCGCCCCGCCCGTTGCCATGTGGAGGCGATCGTCCCTGGATATCCGGCCATGACCGTGGCGTCAAGCGAGCCGATATCAATGCCCAGTTCGAGTGCATTCGTCGAAACCACGCCGCGGATGCGTCCATCCCGCAGTCCGCGCTCGATTTCGCGCCGCTCTCCCGGCAAATAACCGCCGCGATACCCGCGCACGTCCGGGGGCGCACCCGGCGCTGCGGGAAAAGCCTGCTGCAAATAGGTGAGCAAAACTTCGGTCTGCAATCGGCTATTGGAAAAAACAATCGTTTGCAGGTTGCGCCTCAGGAATTCCTGCGCCAGGCGCGAGGTTTCGTGGATGTAGCTCCGCCGGATACCCAGGCGGCGGTTCACGACCGGTGGGTTATAGAGAACAAAGATTTTTTCCGCGGCCGGAGCGCCATTCACGTCGAGGACTTCTACATCGCTTTCAATCAGCCTGCTGGCAAGCTCGCCCGGGTTCGCAATCGTTGCTGAGCAGCAAATAAATTGTGGAGACGAACCATAGAAACTCGCAATGCGCCGCAGCCGCCGCAAGACGTTCGAGAGATGACTTCCGAAGACTCCCCGGTACGTGTGCAGCTCATCCAGCACGATGTACCGTAGATTCTCGAACAGCCGCTGCCAGCGTGTATGGTGCGGCAGAATGCCGGTGTGCAGCATGTCCGGATTGGTCAGAACGATGTGGCCCTTTTCGCGGATGGCCGCGCGCGCATCGGCGGGCGTATCGCCGTCGTACGTAAACACGCCAAAAGAATCGTCGAGCCGGCGGCTCAGATCGTGCAGTTCGGCAAGTTGATCCTGAGCGAGCGCCTTGGTCGGAAAAAGGTAAAGCGCGCGCGTGTCCGCATTCTCGAGCACCGCATTCAACACCGGCAGGTTGTAACAAAGCGTCTTCCCGCTGGCCGTGGGCGTCACAATTACGACGTTGCGTGCGCCATGCACAGCCTCCGCGGCGGCTACCTGGTGCGTGTAAAGCTGCGCGATGCCCTTCGCTGCGTACGCCGCGGTCAGCTCCGGCCGCAGCCACGTTGGCGCAGGCACCCACTGCGCCTCGCGAGCGGGAATGTGGTGCACGGCGGTAATCACTTCGCCGCTCACGTCGCGCGACGCCAGCAGGTCAATGATTTCGTGAACCAGCGCCAGCGAATTGCTGCTTGCCGCGCGCACAGCCAAAGATTGAGACATTGCTTCCCCCACTTCACCATTCGCTTTTTGTTCGCTTACAGTACCACGCTCGAATCTGCGCCGCAAGCGCTTGTATCTAAATGTGTTGCGCGGGGTCCGCACCGCGTGGGAGCGAAAAAATCATCACCCCGCCCAAGGCAGTCAATATACAAGCATATGTGAATCCTGCGGCAGGCGAGACGGCGCTCCACAAAAACCCCACGGCCATGCTCGATACAAAATCGCCGATACCGTTCACGCTTGCCAGCACGCCGAACCCAGTCGCGCGAAGTTCCCGCGGCACGAGTTCCGTAGCCACGCTTTTTTCCAGCGTGTCCTGAATCGCGACATAAAGTCCCGCAAGTCCGAACAGCGCGGCGAGCATCGGCAGTTCCGGGCGCGCAAAGATGAATCCCAGCGATGTCAAAGAAGCAAGAAAGTAGCCCGCCCCAAGTAATCCGCGCCTTCCGAATTTGTCTCCCAGCGCTCCCGCAGGGTACGACGCTGCGGCATAGACCACGTTGTGGAATGTGTAGAGCCCCACGCCCATCGCGGCCGCGCGCATCAAGCCGTAGTTTGGCGCAAGCAATTGCACTGCACGCAGGATCAGCAGCGAGTGAGCGAAATCTCCCAGTCCAAATACTGCAACCGCCCCCAGGAATTTCCGGAACTCCCCGGGCAGCCTCTCAAGGCTCGCGAAGAAGGGCAGGGCAGCATGTTCACCGTCGCGCGTGCTCGCGGGTACCAGCACCGCAAACGCAATCGCTGCCAGCGCTCCCGGAAGAATTGTCCACCGCATCAAAACGCGGACGCTGATCGAGGCCGCGAGCGCCGTCGCGCAGAGCGGCCCGAGGATCGCGCCGGTCGTATCCATCGTCCGCTCGAATCCTACTGCGCGGCCCACCTCCGCGGGAGCCACTGATCCGGTGAGAATCACGTCGCGCGCCGGGCCCCGAACGCCGCGTGCGATCCAGCCGATTGCACGAGCCAAAAGTGCTTGCGGCCATGTCCCAACAAATCCAAACGCGAATGTGGTGAGCCCCGTGACAACATATCCCGCGACGGCAACCGGCTTTCGCCACGCGGGGCGGCTGGCAATCCAGCCTCCAGCCAATTTTGCAAACGTTGAGGCCCCATCCGCGACGCCTTCGATTACGCCAAGTGCGTAGGCAGGCGCGCCCATGCTCGCGAGCAACGCAGGCAGGAGTGCCGTGGCGGTCTCGTAGCCCCAATCGGCGCAAAGACTTGCGATGCCGATGCCCAGAACGCCGCGCGTAAGCCAGCGAGGCTGCCTATTTTCCACGGGAAGAGATGGGTCCGCTGCCATTAGCCTGCGAGTATTCTAGCCCGATCTTATTTCTCCCGCATAAACGACGCGGCCAAGCTTAAAGAAGGGGTTTGTCGCGGGGTTCTGAAGATTTCCCGGATGTTTCGCTCAGCTTCCAATCGAGTTGAGCAAATCTTTCATTACATCCGAGGTCTGCCAGTCTTTTCCCCCATACCACTTGTAGATTTTTCCGCTCGGAGAAATGATGACAGTGCTCATGGAATGGACGAACTGATCCTGGTCCGGCATGTAAGCCAGGCCAAAAAACGCCGTCACGTCCTTTAAGTTCTCCTCCGGCGCGACAGCGAATTCCCAATGGCGAAAATCCTTTTCTCCCGCGCCCTGCAGAAAGCCGGAACCATAGTCGCGCAAGACCTTCGGCGTATCATGTTGAGGGTCGAAGCTGATGCTCAGGAGATGCGTCTTTCCCAGCGCCTGCTTGTTTTTCTGGAGTGCCTCTTCAATCACGGAAAACCGCGTACTTATCGCGGGACAGAAATCGGCAAGCGGGCAGCGCGTATAAATGAATGTGAGCAGCACAGATTCGCCTCGAAAATCTGCGAGATGGATCTGTTTTCCATCCTGGTTCAACAAAACAAAATTCGGAACATCATCTCCGGGATGCGGGTCATGCACTTGAGGAGGTGCGGCCGGAGGCGGCGCCGCATTCGGGTCCGCCTTCTTCGCAACGGTGACATTTTCCAGCCAGTATTGACCGCCGTTCACAACCACATCCGCGGTAATTTGGTCTCCGGCGGAAACCTGGTTCAGCATGAATGGCGTCTTGACCGGATACGACATCGTCATCGCGCCCATGAGGCCGGGGATCTCCTTGTGATCCACCTCGATTTCTTGTTTCTGCAGATCAATGCTCACAACCTTTCCTTCCAGGTGATACCGCTGGCCAGCCTGCTTGCTTGAATTGCCGCAAGCAGCCGCAAAGAGAACCACGCCCGAAATTAGGATGAGCAAACGCACTTGATCCATTCGTCTGGCGTGTCGCCTTCCAATCCAATGATCGTGTTGCTCGGCCTTACCGCTTCGAAATGATGCTGCGCTTGCCATGAACTTGATCTCCTCAGTAATGGAACCTCCATCGCAATTCGCCGAAGATCTCTCTCGGATTGTTGTAATGGAATCCGCCGAAGGTCAGGCTATTATCTATCAACAGGTGGCGGTTCGACACATTCAAGGCTGTTGCAGAAACCGTAAGGCTCTCCCGAAAGTCCTTGCCCATCGAGACGTCAAATGTCGTGTGCCCTGCCAGGTGGTCGGGGCCCGGTGGTACGATTCCATTTGAGAAACCCGACCCGTAATAGACATTCGTCGCTGCAAATGACCGCCAGGGCAGCCGCAAATCAAAACCGGCGTCGAGCGTATTTCGTTGATCGTGGTCCAGCAGGAAGAAGCCCGCGGGCGGCGAAAAATTCGTCAACCCTCCATTCACGGCGCCTGCTCCCAACGCGATCTGATTCGAATAGGTCAGATGCACATGTCCTCGTCGCAGAATTAGCGGTGACTGCAGCGTTAACTCCCATCCGCGAATCAATCCTTCGTTGATCGTGAGAGGAAAAAAGATATTGGAATCACCCACATTATTGTGATCGAAGAAATTTGTCGCGTGCGTCCGGAAGGAATCAATGTCCAGCAGCCACCCTTTGTAGGGAATCGCGACTCCGAACTGATACTCTCGATCCCGCTCGCCGCGAAGGGGAATAAACCCCAGATTGTTCGCGTTCACGAACTGAAGCAAAGGACCGGATGCCGTAATCAGCGGGGGCGCCTGGTAGAAATCGCCGTAGAATCCGCGAAAAACCCATTTGAGTTTCGGGATCTTGATGGCAACTCCCAGCCGCGGGCTCGTCGCGTTTTCCGTGATATTACTCCCGGAGAAGTGGCTCTGTCTGACCCCGCCGCTCAGTGTCAGCCAGCTTGTTGCCTGAAACTTGTCCTCCAGGAAGGCTTCAGCCAGACTTCCCGTCACGATTTCACGGTCCTGAAAATTTGTGCCGCTGCCATCGTTGAACAATATCCCAAAAAGCTGATTATCGCGTTGCCAGAAGCCGTAGGCCCCCGCTTGCAGGTTGTTCCGGGCCACCAGAGCGGTCAGGACTGCTTGCCCTCCCGCATAAGTGGATCCCCGGTTGTCGGTCGTGCTGAGTGGAAAGTCATTGGCGTTGCCTGAATAGTCCGCGCTGTTGAAATGGAAGAGCGGCGAAATGGTCATTAGGACGTTTGAATTAAATGTGTGCACCCACGAGAAATTCACGAACGCGTCGGATTCGTTTTCTCCGTCCGCCTGGAATGTTCCCGGGGGGAAAGGAGTCGTAGAGATTATTTCTGGGTTATTCTGGTCCTCGCTGATAACTCCGGGCGCGTTCGGAATCTGATAGTAGTCTTTTCGCAAGGAAGACACCAGCCGCAACTGGTTCTTTGCATCCAGGTTGAAAATCAGAGACGCAAAACCGCCATAGCCGTTCTCCGCGTCGTGCAGGATCTCTCCAACCGGCGTTTGCAACCCCAGATTGCTGCGATTCCCGTTCACGCTCCCATAGTAGGCAAACCGCTGCGTGTGCCCGCCACAACTGATCTGGTCATTCGTTTGAAAAAAACTGCCGAAGCTTGCGCTTAAATCGCATTCACGATCTCTTTCAAATCCGGTCCGGGGAAGAACATTGAAAACCCCATAGGTCCGGTCGCCGTACTCCGCGTCATAGCTGCCCCGTTGGATCTCCAGATAATCAATATCCATCGGATTGAACTGTGGTCCTATATTGCTCGCGATATTTGTATTCGGGACCGGTACGCCGTCCACCAGCCAGCTCACCTGGTGTCCGCCGCGTATGTGGAGTTGGTCGTGCGTTACATACGCGCCGGGAGTGTAGTCCGTGATAATCGAAAGATTGTTGGTTTGTATGCTGCCCGGAGTCGCTTGAATCGCCTCGCGGTTCAGAGTCGTCGTCGGCGTGACGGAATCGGCAAGCGCCATGACCGGGTCGGCGGAAACCGACACCGTTTGGCTGGCGCCGGCGAGTTCCAGCATAAAATGCGCCACCGGCACGGTGCCGGACTTGACGACTACGTTTTGCTCTTGATCCTTGAAGCCTTCGTGGATGACGGTGACCGTGTAGTCCCCTATCGGCACGGCGCTGAACTCAAATTCTCCCTCGCTGTTTGTCTTCTGCGTTTGCGCCCAATCAGATAGATGCGCCTTCAATGTGACCGTCGCTCCCGCAATTGGCCGGTGTTGTGGATCGTGCACGATTCCCCGCACGGTTCCAAAAATGGTCGCCCGGCCCACACAAGTAAACAGCAATGCCCATATGATGGCAACCTTTAGACGATTCCTCATAAGCCCCTCCAGGCTCGCGTGATTTTGAAGTGACACATTGCCGCGCGAAGGACACAGCTTCGCCGGCTTTATGTTTTGCGATTGAGCGATTCGCGCGAGTTAACTTCGAGGGGGCGGTATTTCAGGAAGCTGCGAGATGGATTTGAATACCTCCGTTGCGGAGGCTGCGCAAAGTGTCGTCACCGCGGCGAAAATAAGCTGCGCCGGAATTGGCAGGAGATATGTACTTGCGCCCACTGCATTTTTCTCTTGTGGAGAACACGGACTCCCCTGGCATGTCGGCTTCGTACTGTCTTCGCGCTTGTCCATATCGCATTCGAGCGTCTTCTTGCGCTCTGTGTTGTTTGAAGCGCCGGTCTTATGCCGGGGACACATTCCATTCGCGCAGCAATCGGCCACCTGCGTGGAGACAATCGCGTCCGCCAGGGGTGCGGCATACGTCCCCGTAAGGGCCAGAAGAAAAATCAAGCTGGTGATTCGACGAACCATCGGATTCAGGCCCCTTATATTACTACGCCGCTGGACGCTCATGCGGTTTTTCGGTTGCCGGAAACGTCCGGGCTCTCAGCGGTGCGACCCGGTGTCCTCCGGCGGCTCCAGCAGCAGGCGTAGCTCGCGTTCCGCGGTTGTCTTTCCCCGGTATTGGTCGCCCATCATCACTTCGGTTTCCAGCGCGGGCGAGCCTTGCTCCAGCGCGGCCTTCGCTTCCGTGCGCGCGGCGTTTCCATCTCCCCGCACCCACTCGACACGCGCGCGATAAACGTGCGCCCAGACCGTGTAGGCGTCTGTCTCGCGCGCATCCAGCGATGCCGTCTCCAGCACGCGGCTCATCTCTTCGAAGGCCGTGTCAAATTGTTTCAATCGAAACGAAATCTGTCCCAATTGGAAATGCAGCAATTGCTCATTTCCGGCGAGGCCTTCCGGATCAGCCGCAAGCGCCTTGCGGAAAAGCTCTTCCGCACGGGCACTTTCGCCTGCGCGTGCGGCTGCCCCGGCCTGGGAGATGATTGCGCGTTGCGCACGATTGTGTCTCGCCGCCTCCGTCCATCTTAGGATCCGCAGGTCGGGGTCCAACTCGATTCGGGAGACGGGAGATGTAACCACCACGGTAAATGGCGTCACCGGCCCGTGCGTGGCAACCGAATGCAGAACAATTCCCGTTGTTGTCGAAATGCGCATTTCGACTCTGACCGTGAATCCCGGCGGCGCTCCGGTCACAAGAATTTCTCCCGAGACTTCATTTGGCGCGAAGGAGCGCGTCCTGCGCAAGGCAATCTCCGGTGCTTCTGTTCCGCCGATGTAGTATTTGAAGAACCAGCCCAAGTCCCGCCCGGAAATCTCTTCGCAGATCTGCTCAAATTCAGAGATTGAGGCGGACCCCCCGCTAAATCGCCTCAGGTATTCTCGCAGCGCTTTCTCCACGCGCTCGCGGTCAATCACGGTTTCCAGCGTCCGCCATACGAGCATTCCCCGGTCATAAAGCGTCTGCTGCGTGATTTCATTTCCGAGCGTGTAAAGCCTCAGCCCCAGCGAAATCGGCTCGAGTGGCTCCGCGGCCAGCGAATCCCGCATCGCGATGGCGACCATTCGGCGCGCATTGGCGGGGTCTTGCGCTTCCAAATACCGCCAGGCCATGTATTCGGCCAGCGCCTCGGCCATCCATCCGTCCTGCGCGCTCGCGTGCGCGACCCGCTGCGGGAACCATTGATGCGCGATCTCATGTGGCAGAAAATTCGGCGTGTAACCGTTGCGGCCAAGGAATCTCAGGTCGTCTTCATCCATTACCAGAAAGCCCGGCCCCGAATACCCGACCTCCGAATGGCCCCCGGGAAAACCCGGGATGATTGTGAACTCCGAAAGCCCGCTCGATCCAAAAAGCCGCGCATATTCCGCAAATGAATTTGACGCCACAATGGCGGCCTGGTGCGCCGCTTCCTTTTCAGTGTCCCGGGCGCACACGCGGATTGCCGGTGCCGGCCCGTCCGCGGCGTATGCGTATAATATTTTGATTTTTTTCGGCGTCGCCGCTATCGCCCGGGAATACACCGGCCGGAAAGTGACGAAATCAAAAATCGCCCGGTTGCGCTCTTGAACGGTAGTCGCATTGCCGCCCGCCACAGCCGTCCATCCATCGGGCACGATCATGTGAATGTGATGCGGCGCAAATGCGGTCATGTCCGGCGTCGGATACCAGCCCGATTCGTCGCGGAGCAGGATTCCTTCAGCGGACACGTAGTCCAATTCATCCGCGCCCAGCTTACCGGAATATGAAATGCGGAGATTGATTTCGCCCGCCGTTTCTCGCGGCAGGGGGACGGAAAAATAAGCTGAGCCGAGCCGCCCGCTTCGCTCGAAAGCCAGCGAATTGGAGGCCCCGTCCGTCACTTTCGCGATTTGCAATTGCGGGCTTAGTTGCAATTCCACATCGCTGATCGGTTTTTCGGCGCGCAGCGTGAGCGTCGCCATCGCCTTGAGCGACCCTTCTTCCGGCCGAAATGCGATCCAGATGTCATACCGCTCAATACTTACGGCCTGTCGAGGATGACCCTCCTCAAAATGGCTCTTTCGGTGTGTGGATGCCGTAAGTGGAGCGGTGGCGCCGGGGAATGCGATGATTGCAGCGCAAATGGCCGCAATCATCGCGCGGCAAAGGCTGAAGGCCTTCCGTCCAGCCGCATGAACTTGACTTCCCCCGACCAGGCCCGCTATACAAGAAGCCATGGCGCAATCCTACATCGTCTTTGACTTTGGTGGGAACGAAGATTCCGCCCAGCAGGCCCGTTATCGCCTGGACCACTGGCGACAGACGTTTCATCTCACGAAGAAGCTGGAATACAAGTTTGAGCGCGAAGCCGCCGGGAAAAAGGAGGATGGCGATCGAATCCGGGTTTTCGTCCGTCTGGATTTTTCCGACCACGAGCGTCTCTCGCATCAGCGATGGTTGGAACGGATTCCTGGTGAGCCGCCCTTCAAGGGCCTTCCCTCGAAGGTTACGCGGGCGGGCGAAGCGGAATTCGTTGCTACGGAGAAGCTCTTCGATGATCTGAACTAAGCGGTGCTATTGAGGACTCCCATGCATTCCAAGTCCTCGCGTTCGCCCGGCCCCCTCCCCGGCAACTTTTCCTGAAAATGGAGGCGGCCCTTTGGAACGATTCGCTATAATCGGAATGGATAGGGTGTGGCTTGAGCCAGGTAAAGACAATGCCAGTGCAGATGAGGCAGAAGCCTGCGAAATCCGGGAAGTCTAACGGCGCCCGGCATCACGGCCTCGGCCGCGATCAGCTTCTGGCGATGTATCGCACCATGCTCCTTTCGCGGCGGCTCGATGACCGGGAGATCCAGCTCAAGCGTCAGAACCGCATTTTCTTCCAAATTAGCGGGGCGGGCCACGAAGCGGTACTGGCCGCCGCGTCCCAATTGCTCAAACCGGCGCACGATTGGTTCTGCGCTTACTATCGCGACCGAGCACTCTGCCTGGCGATGGGTGTGACGCCCTACGAAATGCTTCTCGAAGCCGTCGGTGCCAAGGATGACCCCAGCTCGGGCGGACGGCAGATGCCTTCCCATTGGGGCCATCCCAAACTCAACATCGTCAGCCGTTCTTCCCCCACGGGCACTCAATTCCTCCACGCCATCGGCATCGCGGAAGCTGGACTCTATTAC
Source organism: uncultured Acidobacteriota bacterium (assembly GCA_963838945.1). GTDB lineage: Bacteria > Acidobacteriota > Terriglobia > Acidiferrales > UBA7541 > DASTCZ01. The sequence goes on from CAWITC010000005.1 coordinate 37,783, forward strand.
GATACTCACCCCGATGCTTTCGAGCAGGCCCGGCGCGCCCCGCTTGGCGAAGCCGTGAATCACTTCAGCGACGAAATCGTCTACGTTTCCGCCGGCGATGGCGCAACCAGCGAAGGGGAGTTTTTCGAGTCGCTTAACACGGCATGCACCAAGAAACTGCCGGTCTTCTATCTCATCGAAGACAACGGCTACGCCATCTCCGTGCCCGTCGAGGTGCAGACACCCGGCGGCAATATCTCCAGAATTGTTTCGAGCTATCCCGGCCTGTTCGTCGAGGAATGCGACGGCACGGATTTGCTCGATAGCTATAAAGCATGCAAGCAGGCAGTCGAGTATTGCCGCGCGCGCAAGGGCCCGGCGCTGGTGCATGCCCATGTAACGCGCCCCTACTCGCACTCACTCTCGGATGACGAGCGGCTCTACAAATCCGAAGAGGAGCGCGCGGCGGAAGCGGAGCGCGATCCGGTCACCAAGTTCGCCCGGTTTCTTGTGAGCGAAGGCATGCTCGATGAGAAGGCGCTCAAAAAGCTCGATGCCGAAGTAGAAGCTGAAATTCGCGAAGCCACGGACAAAGCGCTGGCCGCTGAATTGCCCGCGCCGGACTCGATTCTTCAATGGGTATATTCACCTGACGTTGACCCCACTTCAAACGCATTTCAAAAAGAGCCGCAACTTTCCGGCGAGCCAAAGACCATTGTCGAAATGGTTGCTTCAACACTCACTGCTGAAATGGCGCGCGATGAGCGCATCATCGTTTTCGGGGAAGACGTCGCCGACTGCAGCCGCGACGAGAACATCGAAAAGGTCAAAGGCAAGGGCGGCGTCTTCAAGGCCACCGCCGGCCTTCAGCGAAAATACGGCGCGGAGCGCGTCTTCAATTCGCCTCTCGCCGAAGCGAACATCGTCGGCCGCGCCATCGGGATGTCCCTGCGCGGCCTGAAACCTGTCGCTGAAATCCAATTCTTCGATTATATCTGGCCGGCGATGATGCAAATCCGCAATGAGCTGGCCGTCATGCGCTGGCGCTCGGCGGGCGGATTCAAGTGTCCTGCGGTCATTCGCGTCCCCATCGGCGGCTACCTTACGGGCGGCGCGATTTATCACAGCCAGTGCGGCGAAGTGATTTTCACGCATTGCCCCGGCCTGCGCGTCGTCATGCCTTCCACATCGCTCGATGTGGCCGGCCTGCTCCGCACCGCCATCCGATGCGACGATCCGGTCATGTTCCTCGAGCACAAGCATCTTTACCGCCAACCCTACAATCGCTCCGAGGACCCGGGCCCGGATTTCATGATTCCGTTCGGCAAGGCGCGTGTCGTCCGCGAGGGCACGGATGTAAGCATCATTACGTATGGCGCCGTCGTGCACCGCGCGGAAGTAGCCGCCGCGCAGATCGAACGCGAAGGCGCTTCCGTCGAAATCCTCGACCTCCGCTCTCTTTCTCCCTATGACTGGGCCGCCGTCGCCGCGAGCGTCCGCAAGACCAGCCGCGTCATCGTCGCCTACGAAGACACGCTATCCTGGGGCTATGGCGCGGAAATCGCCGCCCGCATCGCCGATGAGCTGTTCGAAGACCTCGACGCTCCCGTGCGCCGCGTCGCCGCCATGGACACCTATTGTGCCTACCAGCCCACGCTCGAGGACGGAATCCTGCCCCAGACCGAAGATATCGCCACCGCCGTCCGCGACCTGCTTGCCTTCTAGGCTTATCCCGGGTAGAAGACCCGAGACCTCCAGCCGGTCGCGGAACTTTTTCGGCGTCTCAAACGTAGAATAGGATGATGGTAGAATTGCCCTCGGGCACGAAAGATAGGCGGCGCTGGTATTGTCTGTGCCAATTGGCCGACGATGTGGCCCAGAGATGAATCGGGAGGTGAGAAATGATTTGTTCAAACTGTCGCCGTGAAATCGCCAACGAATCGAATTTCTGTTACCTGTGCGGCGCGCGTCAGCAGCCGGTGGCGTATGCAGTGCCACAAGCGCCCAGGCGTTTGCAACGCTCAGTCACGGACTGCAAGATCGCCGGCGTGTGCGGAGGGCTGGCGGAATACTGGGGCGTGGATTCGACGGTCGTGCGTCTCGTATGGGTTCTGCTAGCGCTCTTCCCAGTGCCTTTCGTGCCGGCGGTCCTGGGTTATTTCGTGGCCTGGATCGTCATGCCGCGAGCCGAATTCCCGGTCTACGCGCCGGCCGCCGCGCCGCCGCAGACGGCTGCTCCTCAAACTCCTGCTTCGTAGGATCCGTTTTCTTTATTCTGGGGTCCTACTCGTACCTCAGCGCTACCACCGGGTCCGTCTTCATTGCGCGCCGCGCGGGCATGTAGCACGCCAGCAGCGCCACCGCCGTTAGAATGAATGAAACGCCTGCGAGCGTCAGCGGGTCTCTCGCACTCACATTGAAAAGCAGGTTCGCTTTTGTCAGCAGCCGAGTCAACCCTATCGCGGCGGCAAGCCCGATCCCTACGCCCGCGGCAGCCATAATGGCTCCCTGGCCAAGCACCAGCCGCAGCACGTCGCCGCGCTGCGCGCCCAGCGCCATGCGCACGCCGATCTCGTGCGTCCGCTGCCCCACAATGTAGGAAACCACGCCGAAGATGCCAACACTCGCCAGTATTAGCGCCAGACCTGCGAACACGCCAAGCAGGATCATCGAGAATCTCCTCCCGGAAAGATAATCCGCGATGATCTCGTCCATGGATTGCTCCCCATAAATCACTTGACCGGTGTTTACTTGCGCCAGAGCATTTCGGATCGCGGGGACAGAGCCTGCAGGCGCTCCCTGAACCCTGGCCACAATTCCGATTCCGTCCGCAAGCAATGGCATGACCTTATCCGGTAGCTGCGTCACCGGAAGGTACATCTGCGCCTGTAGCTTATTTGTTGCGTCCGAATCGAGTCCCCAGTGTTTCACGTGCTCCGCGATTCCAATGATCACCGGCCTCGTTTCCAGAATCGCAAAATTGAGCTGCTTCCCGATCGGGTCTTCATTCGGGAAGAACTGCTTCGCGAAAATCTCATCAATCACCACGACCGGTTCGGAATGCTCGTTGTCCTGTTCCGTATAAAAACGCCCGCGCAGCAGCCGTGTTCCCATCGCCTTCAAGTAGTCCGAGTCCGACAGGTAGAACAGCGCAAACGGCATATCCTGCATGGAAGCCGGTTTCGGATGCCCTTCAATCCAGAACGGTAATTCGGAATCGCCGCTCATCGGCAACGATCCGCCTTGGATTGACGTGAATTGCACTCCCGGCACACTCGCGAGCGTGCTGTGAATGGCGCGAAGCAGCGCCCGTTGCCCTTGCGGATTGGCCGCCAATACTTTGGGCAAGGTCACATTGAACGTCAGAAGGTTGTGAGCATTGAACCCCGGGTTTACGCCCCACAACGCGGAAAGGCTCCGCATCATCAGCCCTGCCCCGGCCAGCAGCACCAGCGCCAGGGCGATTTCCACGGCCACAAATACGGTTTGCGTCCTGTTCCGCGCCCCGCTACCACCTCGCCCTCCTTCCTTCAGTGTTTCCTGCACGCCTGCCCGCGAAAGCCTGAGCGCTGGCGCAAGGCCGAAGAGAACTCCTACAAGCAGCGATGCCCCCAGTGTAAACAGCAAAACATGCATATCGAGGCGAATTTCTCCCGAGCGTGGCAGCGCCTGCGGCAGCCTTTGGAGCACCGCTTGACTCCCCAAATACGCGATGTATAGCCCCGCTGCCCCGCCCGCCATCGCCAGCAGAACGCTTTCCGTGATCAGTTGCCGGATCAACCGCCCCCGGCTCGCCCCCATCGCCGCGCGAATCGCAAACTCCCTCGCCCGCCCCGTGGAGCGCGCCAGCAGCAGGTTCGCCACATTCGCGCATGCGATCAGCAGCACGAATCCCACGGCTCCCAGCAGCACAAAGAGAAACGGCTTGACGTCCCCTACCATGTCTTCCTTCAAAGGCACCAGAGCGATCTCTCTTCCCTTGTTCGAATCCGGGTATATCGCCTGCAGCGACCTTGCGATGTTGGTCATATCCGCTTGCGCCTGCGCCATCGTCACGCCATTTTTCAGCAACCCGACTACGAGCGACCCCATGCTCACGTGCCGGTCGCGGAATGTCGGATCGGCCCACTGTCCCATCGGCGTGTAAACGTCGCGCGCCTTGCCGAAAAGCGTAAAACTCGCCGGGACCACGCCCACCACCTCATACGATGTTTGGTCCAGCGTAATCGTCTTTCCGATGATGTCCCGCGCGGATCCGAACTTTCGCTGCCACAGCCCTGCGCTGATCATCGCCACCGGCGCCGCTCCGGCGTGGTCATCCTCCGCCTGAAACACGCGTCCCAGAACTGGCTGCACTCCCAGCGCGGGGAAAAATCCTGCTGACACCATGTACGCGCGCACCCGCTCGCCTTCCCCCGTTCCCGTCAGGAAGAGGTTGTAGTTTCGGAATGCCCCCAGATATGAAAACGACCGGTTGCCCTTATCCCAGTCCATGAAATTCAGGTAGGCTGTCGAGGAATGATCAAACTCGGTCGAAGAGGTGTAGACCGACATCAACTGGTTTGGCTTGGCGTAGGGCAGCGGATTCAGCAGCACTCCATTCACCACCGAAAAGAGCGCGCTGTTCGCGCCGATTCCCAATGCCAGCGTGAGAATGGCAATCGCCGTGAACCCGGGCGCCTTCGCCAGCGTCCTTAATCCGAAGCGGATATCCTGCAGGAAATTATTCACCATGCCCTCCTACCATTGGCTGGCGCGATTTTCGGGCTATCGTTTCGGGAGGAGTGCGCGCGTCCAGCGCCTTCAGCGCCTACACCTTATATAACGCGCCAAAAGTGCGGAATGTTCCATCTCCGAGGACATACTTAGGCAAAGTTGTCCGCCCAACACTGGCAGGATTCTTCGAATCAAGCGCCGGCCGCCAACTGGTCGGCCACGAGAAACGAATTATGCTCTCCGCTTTCCCCCGGACCTGCGCCCAAATAGCAACGCGTCGAGCGATATGCTGCCTGCGCCAAAGGTCGCCAATGCGAAACACGCTGCTCCTGTGATCATGGCGAATTCGTATTGCGGCACCGCCTTGATTCCGTGTCCCATGTGCGCGGTATAGACGGCAATGATCATCTCGCCCGCCAGCAGAAGCGCCACCGGGCGTGTCGCCAGCCCCACAAGCAGCAGCACGCCGCCACCTAACTCCAACCCGATCGCGACATACGCAAAGAAGGCAGGATTTCCCAATCCCGTCATATACGCCTTCACGCCCTCGATCCCGTGCGAGTATTTCAGATACCCGTGGTAAAGGAAGATCAAGGTCAGTGCGCATCGCAAAAGAAGCAATCCGAGTGGTCTCAAGCGATCCAGAAAGTCCATGATTTCGCCTCCTGCCGCTCGATAGCCAATTCGCGGCTTCTATTGCGGGCCATTTTAGCAGATGCCATCCTTGAATCTCTCGCGCCAGGGACGCCGGATAATTTGGCGCGAGTCGCACCTTTCCGGCCCCTTCCTCCGCGTGGTGTAGAATGGAAGTTTGTTTGCACGGTAAGGCTTTGTATGGGAGATCAAATCCGAGTTCTTGGCCTCGCTAATGGCGGCGGCGATTGCCCGGGCCTGAATGCCGTCATACGCGCCGTCGTGATCACGGCCATTCGCGAGCACGGCTGGAAGATAATCGGCATGCGCAACGGATTCGACGGCCTCATCTGGCCCGAGCGAACTGTCGAGTTGACACTTCAATCCGTCCGTGGCTTGGTCCAGCGCGGCGGCACCATTCTCGGCACCACAAACCGCGGCAATCCGTTCGCTTATCCCATGCAGGACGGCGATACAAAGCCCTTCACCGACTACTCCGCCACCTGTTTCGAGAATTGGAAGCGCCTGGGCCTGGATGCCATGATCGTTGTCGGCGGTGACGGCACTCTCGGCATCGCGCGCGATTTCGGCAGGCGCGGACTCCGCATGGTCGGCGTCCCCAAGACGATTGACAACGACCTCTGCGCTACCGAAATTACATTCGGCTTTGACACCGCGCTCCACGTCGCCACCGAGGCGCTCGACCGTCTCCACACCACCGCCGAAAGCCATCACCGCGTCATGCTCGTCGAAGTGATGGGACGCGACACCGGCTGGATCGCGCTCCATTCCGGCATCGCTGGCGGCGCGGACGTCATCCTCATACCTGAAATCCCGTTCACCTTTGAAAATGTTTGCCACGCCATCGAGGCGCGCGTAAAGGCCGGCAAGGAATTCAGCCTTGTCGTCGTAGCGGAAGGCGCGAAAATACCCGCCACTGCATTTGGCGCGCCGGTCGTCCCGAGCAAGGGCATTTCCAGCATTTCCGGCGTCACGGTTGCCCGGGTCCTCGGCGACAACCTAAAGAAGGAAGTCCGCCTGAACGTACTTGGCCATTTGCAGCGCGGCGGCTCGCCCAGCCCCTTTGACCGCATCCTTGCAACGCGCTACGGCTGTTGCGCCGTGGACCTCGTGGCGCGCGGCGAATTCGGCCGCATGGTCTGTCTTCGCGCCGGCCGGATCGAATCCACGCCCCTTGACGATGCCGTCGGCAAGACCAGATTTGTGGACCCGGATTGCGACCACGTCCGCGCCGCCCGCGGGGTCGGCATCGCCTTCGGAGACCGGCCTTGATGGATCTCCCGCAGTGGTAAGCCTCCGCAAGTGGATCATCGGCGTGCTCGTACTCGCCATCATCGCGGGCCTCTACTGGCGATTGAGTTCTCGCACACACGTCCTCGGCGAGGCCTACGTCGCCGATCAATCCGTCACTTTGTGGAGCACCCTCGCGCAGGTTCGCCAGCGCGCGGGCGAAGCCCACTGGGGCGATCAGGTCGAAATCCTGAAGCGCAGCAGGGCGGACACTCTGGTGCGCACGCCAGCAGGCGTGGAAGGCTGGACGGACGGCCGTGCGCTCATTGATTCGGCCGCCTGGCAGCGCGAAGTCCAGCTCCAGTCCACGGCCCATGCGATTCCTCTTCAGGCCGCGGGACATACAAAGGTCTTCACCAATGTCCGCCTTGACGCGGGCCGCGACGCCACGCGTATCTACCAGCTCACCGGAGGCATTCCCCTGGCCATCGTAGGCCGGGCTGCCGTAGAGATTCACGCGCTGCCGAATGCTTCGGGCGCTGCTCCGTCGGCCCCAGCCAATGATAAGAAAACCGACAAAAAGAAAGATGAGGGCCCCAAGCGCGAGGACTGGCTGCTCGTTTATCCAATGCCTACCAGACCCGCTTCCGCGGGCGCAGTCTCGCAATCCCCTGAAAGCCCGCAAGCTGCTCCTACCGCCCCTACTAGCGGACCATCCGCTCAGGCCAGTCAGGGGGATTTAGTAATGGGCCGCGCCCTTGCACAGCGCCCGTCCGGCGCCGCGGGCACGCAAACAATCCCGCCGCTGGCCGGCTGGGTCCTCGCCCGCTTCATCGACCTCGACCTGCCGGAAACCCTCCGCGACTACGCCACCTCCGCCGGCATGCGTCCCGTGGCATGGTTCGTCCTCAACTATGCTTCCGATGACTCGGGCGCCAGGCCGCAATACCTCGTCGCGGGCCATCATGGAGGGGAAGGGCAGCCCTGCGATTTCAGCTTGCTTCGCGTTTACACCTGGGGCGCCGCGCGCCATCGCTATGAAACGGCATTCGTCGAAGGCAATCTCTGCGGTTACTTTCCCATTCGCGCGGCGAAGCAAGCGCGCACTGGCGATCCCGAATTCCGCTTCACCGCGGTCGAACCTGGTGGCGCAAAGCTCGAACGCGTTTACGCCATGCACCTGACCTCCGTGCGCCGAGTCCGCGAAGCCGAATCTCCTAAATCGTCCACCCCCGCCAAATCCCCCAAGCGCCATTAACCGAAAAAAAGGATTTTCAGGCCAAACTTCGCAAAGTCAAAACAACGAACTTTAATTCAGCGGGACACGCCCAACTCAGCAACCGCGGTCTGTGGAGAGTCAGATTGACGCCAAAAGGCGACCGGCGTATTGTCTGCGAATATTTTGATTTGAAACCGGACACCCCGGACCAGGCAAATCGCACGCCAAGGAGCATTTCTTATGGCGACAATCACAACGAAAGACGGAACGGAGATTTTTTACAAGGATTGGGGCAAAGGTCAGCCCATCGTATTTAGCCACGGCTGGCCGCTCTCAGCGGACGATTGGGACACACAGATGTTGTTCTTCGGCCAACGTGGCTATCGCGTGATCGCTCACGACAGGCGGGGTCACGGGCGTTCCAGCCAAATCTGGGACGGCCATGACATGGATCATTACGCCGACGACCTAGCGGCGCTGACCGCACATCTCGACCTCAAGGATGCGATTCACGTCGGCCACTCGACCGGCGGCGGCGAAGTGGTGCACTACCTAGCTCGCCACGGCGAAGGCCGGGTGGCAAAAGCGGCCATCATCAGCGCGGTACCGCCGCTGATGCTGAAGACGGCGGCCAACCCGACCGGGCAGCCCAAGGAGGTTTTTGACGGATTGCAATCGCAACTCGCCGCCAACCGAGCCCAGTTCTATTACGATGTGCCCGCTGGGCCCTTCTATGGTTACAACCGGCCCGGTGCGAAACCCTCTCAGGGGGTGATCTGGAATTGGTGGCGCCAGGGCATGATGGGAGGCGCCAAAGCGCACTATGACGGCATCGTCGCCTTCTCCCAGACGGACTTCACCGAAGACCTGAAGAAGATCACTGTGCCGGTCCTGGTGATGCATAGCGAGGACGACCAGATCGTGCCTTATGTCGCGGCAGGACCGCTGTCGGCAAAGTTGCTGAGGAACAGCACATTGAAAACCTACAAGGGCTTTCCGCACGGCATGCCCACGACTGAGGCGGACACCATTAACGCCGACCTGCTGACGTTCCTAAAAGGGGCAGCAACCTCAGCGGCGGTTTGACCGATGCAACTCAGGGATAATTAGAGATCTTGCAACAGAAAAGATTAACGGCCCTGATCGCGCTAAGTGGTAACCGAGCTCAAATCTCAAAGCAGTAGAGGGCGGCGATCACCCGCCGCAAAGGAGAATGATCATGAGCGCCTCACCATCAAAGGCAACATCGAGCAATGGAGCGACAATCAAGGAGTACGAATTGCAGCAAGTCGAGCATGCCAACGCGACAGATCTCCAACCAGTCGTGTTCGTTCACGGCCTTTGGCTGCTGCCGAGTAGTTGGGACCGTTGGGCAACGGTGTTCGAGAAGTCCGGCTATACGGCACTCACGCCCGGCTGGCCTGATGATCCCCACACTATCGAGGAGGCGAATGCGAAGCCTGAGGTCTTCGCCCACAAGACCATCGGGAAAGTCGCAGATCACTTCGACGAGATCATCCGGGCGTTGAAAACGAAGCCCGCTATCATCGGCCACTCCTTCGGCGGCCTGCTCGCGCAGATTCTCGCCGGGCGTGGGCTGGCGTCGGCAACGGTTGCCATCGACCCTGCTCCCTTTCGCGGCGTGCTCCCTCTTCCCATATCGGCCCTGAAGTCGGCCTGGCCGGTCCTCCGCAATCCGGCAAACCGTAACCGGGCGGTCCCGCTCACATTCGATCAGTTCCGCTTCGGTTTCGCCAACGCCGTCAGCGAAGAGGAGGCCGAAGAGCTCTACAAGACCTTCGCCGTACCGGCATCGGGTGCGCCGCTCTTCCAGGCCGCAACGGCCAATCTCAACCCCTGGACAGAGGCAAAGGTCGACACGGAGAACCCGGAACGCGGCCCCCTGTTGATCATCTCCGGCCAGAAGGACAATACGGTCCCGTGGGCGATCGCAAACGCATCATTCGAGCGGCAGCAACGCAACAGCGGCGTGACCGAGATCGTCGAGATCCCCAATCGCGGGCACGCGCTCACGGTTGACAGCGGCTGGCAAGAAGTTGCCGACACCGCGCTCAGATTCATCCATCGCTTCGTCTAGCCCTTGGGTAACGGCAGGGCGGGGAGATATCCATGAATAACGTGTGGCGTCTGAGTCTTGGTGGTGCCTTGTCTGTAGCCGTTCTGTTTTTCTCGTCGCAGGCAAATGGCCAAACCGCAGCCGGTGCAGGCGCGATCGATTCCCGCAACGCCAAAGTTGACGGAGTGAATCTGCACTACCTGACGGCCGGTCACGGCCCAGCCGTGATCCTCTTGCACGGCTATACGCAGACGTCGCGCATGTGGAAACCGATTATTCCGCAGCTTGCGGGCAAATTTACTGTGATCGCGCCGGACCTCCCCGGAATCGGTGATTCAGATATTCCTGCGAGTGGTTTGGATATGAAAACCTCCGCCATCCGCATTCACGCGCTCGTCAAGTCGCTGGGTATCGAGAAAGCGAGGGTCGTCGGCCACGATATCGGACTGATGGTCGCCTATGCCTACGCCGCGCAATTTCCAGCGGAAACTGAAAAGCTTGTCGAGATGGATGCATTTCTCCCGGGCGTGGCCGGATGGGAGGACGTCTATAACAGCCCCAGCATTTGGCATTTCCGTTTCAACGGTCCCACGCCGGAAGCACTGGTGCGCGGGCGCGAGCGAACATATTTTGAAAGTTTCTGGAATGGATTTGCAGCCGACAAAACCCATTCGATTCCGGAAGCCGATCGCGTTGCATACACGGCAGCGTACTCTCGCCCCGGACGCATGCGCGCGGGCTGGGCTTACTTCGTTTCGTTCCAGCAAGCAGCGAAGGATTTCGCCCAACTCTCTCAGACCAAACTGACGATGCCGGTCCTTGTAATCGGCGGCGAAAAAGCGAACGGAGACGTCCTCGCGCGCCAAATGAAACTTGTCGCGACAAACGTGACGGTTGTCATCCTGAAAAACACCGGACACTGGGTTTTGGAGGAACGCCCGAAAGAGACTTTTGAAGCCCTTGTGAATTTTCTCTGACATTCACCACGAGGTGCCTTTGGTTGATCGCTGGTCGCGAGTTCACTTTGACGGCTTCGTCGCGACGAAAGGAATGCTCCATGTCTATCCGGCCTATCATCAAGTGGCGTGTGGTTGCCGCCCTGTCCCTTATTTCCGCCTCAAGTTTGCTTGCTCAATCTCTTCCGCAAATGCGAATGACGCCAATGGAAATCGCGGCCGGCACGGACACGCTGGACAACAACCAGATCGGAAGCTCGGGTCTCACGGGCGTTCACACCAAGGTCCTTTTCGGCAATCCGAAGAAAGCCGGCTACTACTCGATTCTGCTTTTCGTGCCCGCGCACACTACAATTCAGGCGCACTCGCACCGTGACGATCGCATGGCGGTCGTCGTGTCCGGCGAATGGCACTTCGGCTATGGCGATCATTTTGATGCGAAGTTGCTCAAGACGCTTCCGCCGGGAAGCGTGTATTCGGAGCCCGGCGGCTTGGGCCACAATCACTTCGCACAAACTGGAGACGCTCCTGTCATCGTTCAAATTTCAGGATTTGGCCCGACCGACACGCATTATTTTGACGCTGCCAACGATCCCAGCTCGCAAAAGAAAAAGTAGTGGAGGGAATTACAACTCTTCGATTGGGCTTGCAAGCGTTCCAGACTCATCCGCGTTGCGGCTTCTGCAACCAGTATTGACGCCCAGAGACTTCGAAGGATGTTTCAATGAAGATGCGTAGCCAAATCAGAGTTGCCGCAATCCATTTCGCCCCGCCGATAGTTCTGGCGGCCCTTTTGTTGATTCCTCTTGCTGCCCCACGAGCTCGCGACCGGTCAATGCCCGCGAGCCTCCCCGCCGTCGGAGTTGGACCGCAATACGACTCCACCCATGTGTATGTCGCCTCTGCCGATCTAGATGCGTTCGTCAACAGCTTCATCGCCACGTTCGGCGGCCACGCGTCCAAGAAATCCGTCACTAATGTTCTGCCGGAACCCAGCAGCACTGAGCTCCAATTCTTATTGACTCCAGTCGGCACGCTCTCCGTCTTCTCATTCCAAACGCCGATTCCATATCCGTTCGGGCAGGAGCGCACCGGTTACTTGGTTACCGGCATGGACCAGGCCATCAGCGCCGCGCGTTCGGCAGGCGCGGAAGTCATCGTCGAACCATACAAAGACCCAATCGGAATGGACGCCGTCATCCAGTGGCCCGGCGGCGTGAAAATGCAGTTGTACTGGCATTTCACGCCGCCCAATTACCCGCCGCTGGAAACGATTCCCGATAACCGCGTCTATCTCTCCCGCGACCGGGCCGACGCCTTCATAAATAGTTTTGTTCGTTTCGCCCACGGAAAGGTGATCGCGGATGACAACAACGCGGATGCCGGCGAATTCGGCCGTCCAGGACAAACCTACCGCCGCATTCGCATAACGTCGCTGTTTGGCAACATGCAGGTTCTCGTGACCGATGGCCATCTGCCATATCCGTTCGGCCGCGAGATCACTGGATACCAGGTGCACGATCTCTCTGCGACTCTGGAAAAGGCAAAAGCCGCTGGAGCAAAAATCTTGTCGGCGCCGTACAAAACGAACGATCGCACCACCACCATAGTGGAATTTCCCGGCCGCTATGTCGCCGAAATCCATTCCGTGGCTCTGCGATAGCCGCGTAAGGCTTCGCAGTTTGTTTACGTGCTTCTTGCCGCATCCTGATGGAAGCGGGATATCCGTGATGCAGGCTACGATGCATGAGCCGTTGGACCCGGTTGTAATCCCTCGGCGAATGCGTCCGAAGGCTTGCCGATGGCATCCATCCAAGCGTATTGTTTTCTTTCCCCCAGCGCGGACAAATCAGAAAATCCAAAAGGAGCTATTCCATGGCCAAAGACAAAGGTAGCAGCAGCGCGCGTGTGAACGCGCAGCCCCGATTCCATCAGCACGCCGCCGAAATCCAGCGATACGGCACGGTGACTTCCATGCAGCCGCTGCAACTCGAGCAGCCGGTACGGCTCGAAATTACGGAGCGCCTCAATCAATTGCTCGCCGACACGATTACGCTTCGCGACCTGTACAAGAAGTCGCACTGGCAGGTCGCGGGCCCAACCTTCTACCAGCTTCATCTGCTCTTCGACAAGCACTTCGGCGAGCAAGTCGAGCTGGTGGATGCCATTGCCGAGCGCATCCAGCTTCTCGGCGGAGTCAGCATCGCAATGGCGCATGACGTTGCAGAATTGACGCGCATCGAGCGCCCGCCTCGAGATCGCGAGGAAGCGCCGGTGCAAATTTCCCGGCTGCTCGACGCCCACCAGGCGATAATCGAGTACACGCGCGAGCTGGCGGAACGCAGCAACCTTCTGGGCGACGCCGGGACAAACGATCTCGTCGTGAGCCAGGTTCTGCGCACGAACGAGCTCGAGGCCTGGTTCCTGAGCGAGCACCTCGTCGAGGTCCCGCTTGCGAACGCAAAATCGGCAGGCGCCGGCCGGCCGTAAGCGGAATCGTTGGCGAAGATCCGGTTCCTTGTTCCTGCGGCGGCAGTGCCGAATGGGAGGCGACTCTCCCCGCCTTCGATTTCGTTCCTTCCGCAGTCATTCCGAACGACCGAAGCGAGGAGGAATCTCGTTCTGGCAGTTTCGCGCGAGTGCAACCCGCCGCGGCGCGCAGGCGATCCCGAATCCCGCTCCAACGCGCTCGAATCGAATGGCGCAACACGGGAGCGCGTCTACGCCATTCGCCAAACCTCCGCCCGCCGCATCCGCGAAGTCGAATCTCCTAAGTCAGAATTTCCGGAATGAAAAGGGTCGGGATTTTCGGAACCGAAACGCGGCAGGCCTGCCAAGTTCGCCGGCGGCAAGCTAAAAAGTGTTGCGAATAGAAATGTCTCTTTTGGACGGCCCTCGGTTCACTTCGGAGCCCATTCAAACGGAAACATTTTTCCAGCGGCCAAGGGGTCGAGCTTGATTCCCGCCAATTCAGCGGCCCGCGCCAGGGCCGCGTCGCGCCCTGCGGCCAGGTCGGCGGCCGTGGGCAATATCAATACATCAGGCGTCACGCCGATTTTTTCCAGGCTCTTGCCGTCCGCCATAATCAGGTCGGCGCTGGTGATGGAAGCGCCGTAAAAGATCACGACATCCGCTCCTATCGTGAAGGGATAATAACGAGACTCCATGACGCTCCCCGAGCTCAGATCACCCACCACGGTGCCTCGATGCTCGAGCTGTACCACGCGGGCGAGGATCTCCGCGGCAGAGGCGGACTCGCTATCCACCAGCACGATGAGTTGACCGGTAAATGCGTCGCGGCCGCGCGATTTGGCCACCAGCGGTTTTTCACCTTTGCGCATTACGCGTTTGCAGATCGTGACGTCGTGATCGAATAAACCGGCGACCATCAAAGTGACGGAGGCCTCGTCACCTCCGGGGTTCCCGCGCAAATCAAGGACGAGCGTCTTATGTTTCCGAGCCTTGCCAAGCATGTCATTGAGTGCGTCTGCGTCCGAGGTGAACACAGGCATCTTCCAGATCAGCACATCGTTTTGCTCAGCGTAGCGATTCCTCAGCAAGTGCTCCGATTTCTCGTCTTCGAGAACCAGCTGCCAGAAGTCTGAATCCCCGTTTTCAAACGATAGGTCTTTGACACGCTTGTCCGTCTCAAATTTCGTCATGACCGTCTCGTGACGCTCATTCCCCGAAGGGTCGCGTAGGACGAATTCAGTAGCCGGTACAGGGGCAATCTGGTTGAGGGAATAATCCAATTGCCAGAGATCCTTCCGAGTTACAGTAAATTGATTGAGAGACACAATTTCGTCCCCGGGGTGCAGCTTCTTGGCCGCATCGGTATCAGGCCGGAGATCCGTGATAAAGCATTTGTCGCCGATCATCTGCATTCGGTATCCGTAAGTGGCGCGGTAACTGCGCCGGGGCGGCCAGAAGGACGTGTGCGAATCATCCAGGCCGGAGAGATATGCAGCGACCACCCGATAGGCATCGCCGATTGTCGGCGCCTTCTTGATCCTCTCCAGGTAGGTCTTATATCGCGCGTCCACGTCGATGCCGTGGAAAGTTGGGTCGTAGTAGTTTTTCTTCAGTTCCCCGTGGACCTGCTCAAGCATGTTCTCGGTGCGCGTGCGTTCGAAAGAGGTAATCGGCTGCTGCTGCGCCTGCACCCCTTGCCACGTTCCTGCAACCGCGAACAAGCCGGCGGCCAGCGTGAGAATTAAGATCGCGCTGAAGCCGCGTTGGCGCGGCAACATCCGCGCCGCAAACCGGAAATCATCGAGCAATCACCGCATCCGGCCCTCCCCTATACAGCCTAATCCCAAGATCATAACGCAGGTACGTCGCCAAATGGTATCGAGTACCGAAAACGGTACTACTCTGAGTGAGTGGCCAACCTATCATCTTAAGGATAGGCGAGCCGCAGACCGAAACAGATCTCGGTGCGGCGCGAGGCTGCGGAAGGAAAAGTGTTTGAGGGAAGGGTGGAAAGAGCGTCAGTTTGGCTTTGAGATTTTGCCGCAGCCTTCGGAAAGGCTCTGCACTCAAAACCCTGGCTGGAGCATTGCAGACTGACGGACGTGAGTGTAGATTATCGGCCGGCCGGGAAGTCGAAATGGAGGTCCCGGTTTAACGCGCAGAGGCGGATAGTTCTTGAAAAACACCAATGTCCGCGTTAGTATAGGTGGCAACCTTTCGTCCCCGATATACTTAGTTAGCTGGGCCCCAAAGGATTCATTTGCCGGGCCGACGTAGATTCCGGCCCAATCGGAAATTCCGGGTGAACGGTCGGTCGAAAACGGATAACGGAATTCCGGCTAAAAGGAGCAATCATGATTCGAAGACTCAGTGTGATTTTGCTCGGAATCATTGCGATGGCGTTGGGCGTGAATGATGTTTGCCAGGCGCAGTCTCAATCTCTGATGACGCGTCATGTTCGTGATGTGACTCTCAATGGGCAGGCCCACTCCGTCGGGCGGCTCCCCGCGGCTCAGTCCATGCGCCTTGTCCTTGTTTTGCCCCTTCGCAACCAAGCGGAGTTGGATGACCTCTTGAAGAATCTCTACGATCCTTCCAGCCCGTCTTTCCATCAGTTCCTCACTGTGGAAGGGTTCACCGCGTCGTTTGGTCCCAGCCAGGCGGATTACGACGCCGTGATTCATTTCGCGGAGACGAACGGCCTTACCGTGGTTGGCACCTCTCGCAATCGCCTGAACGTGGATGTCACCGGCACGGTGGAGAATATTGAGAAGGCCTTCCATCTAAACATGGGCGTTTACCAGCACCCCACCGAAGACCGCACCTTCTACGCTCCGGACCGGGAGCCTACGCCGAACCTTTCGGTGCAGCTGTGGCACATCTCTGGTTTGGACAACTATTCGATCCCGCATCCCGCCAACCATCATAGGAATCTGAGTGTGAATTCCAATGCCACCACCGGCTCGGGACCATCGGCCTCATTTCTCGGCAGTGACATGAGGGCGGCCTACTATGGAGGAACGTCTCTCACCGGCGCCGGCCAGTCGCTCGGATTGCTCGAGTATTACGGCACCGATTTGAGCGATCTGACCACATATTTCCAAAACGCTCATCAAACGAATAACGTCCCGATCACTCTTCTATCCACGGACGGGACCAGCACGAGCTGCGTCTATCCCAGCTGCGATGACACCGAACAGACCTTAGACATGACTCAAGCGCTCGGCATGGCCCCGGGTCTCTCCAGCCTCGTGATGTACGTCGGATCGAGCGATTCCGCCATTTTTAATGCCATGGCTACGGCCTCTCCGCTTAACGCGCAATTGAGTTCTTCGTGGACGTGGTACCCGGCGGACCCCAGCACCGACAACCCGTATTTCCAGGAGTTCGCAACGCAGGGTCAGAATTTGTTTCAAGCGTCCGGCGACAGCAGTAAGTGGGTATCGTCTTCCGAGATCTTCCCGGCGGATGATGTGTATATCACGTCGGTCGGCGGTACGGACTTATCGACAACCAGCGCGGGCGGCGCCTGGAGTTCGGAATCCGCTTGGGTCGATGGTGGCGGGGGCATTTCGCCGGACAACTATGCGATTCCCTCCTGGCAGACGGCCGCGGCCAGCGGCTGCTCCAGCTGTTCCAAAACCTATCGCAACGGCCCGGACGTTTCGGCTAACGCGAATTTTACCTTTTACGTTTGTGCCGACCAAACCGCCTGCACTGCAAACGAATATGGCGGGACCAGTTTTGCGGCGCCCATGTGGGCCGGTTACATGGCTCTGGTCAATCAACAGGCGGTTGCCAGCGGCAACCCGACGCTCGGCTTCATTAATCCCACTCTTTATTCGCTCGGTCTGGGCTCGGGCTATGACGCCGATTTCCACGACATCACCAGCGGCAGCAACGGTTATTCGGCAACCACCGGCTACGATTTGGCGACCGGCTGGGGCAGCCCGAACGGGACCGGCCTGATCAATGCCCTTGCCCCGACGTCTCCTAACTTCACCATTTCCGCCTCTCCCACTTCGGTCTCCGTGGTCCAGGGTAACAGCGGCACATCAACGATCACTACTGCAGTCTCCGGCGGCTTTGACTCGGCCGTGGCCTTGTCTGCCTCTGGCCAGCCGTCAGGCGTGACCGTGAGCTTCAATCCCACGTCCATCGCCGCGCCGGGCTCCGGCAGCTCGACCATGACTATGACGGTGGCCTCGACGACCGCGACCGGCACGTACCCAATCACCGTTACCGGCACAGGCGGAGGCGATACGCACACGGCCACGGTCGCCTTGACGGTGACCGCCAAGCCGACTCCTAACTTCTCCATTTCTGCCTCGCCCACTTCCGTCTCCGTGGTGCAGGGAAACAACGGCACTTCAACGATTACTACTGGAGTCTCTGGCGGATTTAGTTCGGCCGTGGCCCTGTCTGCCTCTGGCCAGCCGACAGGCGTGACCGTAAGCTTCAATCCCACGTCCATCCCCGCGCCGGGCTCTGGCACATCAACCATGACTATGGCGGTTGCCTCCAGCACCACGACCGGCACTTACACGATCACCATTACCGGCACGGGCGGAGGCCTTACACACACGACCACGGTCGCCTTGACCGTGACCGCCCCGGTGTCTGGCAACTTCACCCTTTCCGCGTCACCGACCAGCTTGACGATCACACGCGGTTCGCACGGAACGACGACCATCACGATCCACCCGTCCAACGGGTTCACCGGCAAGGTCACGTTGTCGACCACCGGCCAGGGCAGCGGCGTTACCACGTCGTTCAGCCCGAACCCGGCGACCGGCACGAGCACGCTCACGTTGACGGCCAGCAGCTCGGCGACGACGGGAACAAGGACCGTGACCATTACTGGCGTTTCGGGCAGCTTGAGCCACACGACGACGATCAGTCTCAGGGTTAGACGATAACCGTGACTCGCAGCGCGGAGTGAACTTCACGCCCGGCGCGAAGAACGCCGCGCTGCCTAATAACAAGAACTAGGCTATATCCACCGCATCGCCGACCTGTACGCGGCCCCCAACAGTAACTTGGCGGGGGCCGCGCCTTTGCCACCGCTCGTTTCCACCGAGCCTCAGGCCCCGCTCGGACCTCACCCCGGCCGCCTCCGCTTCAAACACCCTGATCGACCGCGCATAGTGGCGAGATTGCAACAGGTTCGCTCGGGCGTCAGCTACGCCAGGTCACAGCAGCCTGAACTCAACTAGCTTTTTAACCATATGGTAGAATAACTAACCGTGAAGAGGGATCGCGCCACATCCGCTTCGCTGTTCCTCGCCCCTGTCCTTGTCGCGCTGGTCGCTGTGGTTCTGTCCGCCGCCGGACGGCAAGGCCCGCCGCAGGCGATCCGGGTCAGCACGAGGCTGGTCACCGTAAGCGCCGTTGTTACCGACAAGAGCGGCGCCCCCGTCAGCGGCCTGACCAAAGACGACTTCGTCATTCTTGATGGAGGTCACGCACAGAAGCTGGATTTCCTTTCCGCGGTTACGAATGCGCCGCCCCCCGCGCCGCCGCCCTTGCTGCCATCCGATACCTACACGAACGTTCTCGCGCAACGCGGCAGCACCCCGGACAGCATCACGGTGATTCTGTTCGATACGCTCAACTCCCATTGGATGGCTCAAGGGTATGGACTCAGCCAGGTGAGGAAATTTCTGCGGGAGATCCAGCCGGACGAGCACGTGGGCCTTTATGTTCTTTCGTCGGACGGTCTCAGAATCGCCCATGAGTTCACGGAGAATTCAGCCGCACTCGTGGCAGCGATCCGGCGCTATGACGAACGCGCGGCCCGCGTAAAAAGCGATACCGCAAATGCCCCGTCCGGCACAGGCGACCTGGAATTAGACCGCTTGTTGAGCGGGAAAGAGAATCGGACGAATTTCCCCCTCGAGAGAGCCGGCGCCAACCGCGCACTGCAGTGGGAATATCTTGAATTGCAAAGGAGCATGACTGTCGCTGTGCTCCAGGCCATCGGCCGCCACCTTGCATCGGTAGAGGGCCGGAAGAGCCTGATCTGGGTCACCGATGGCTTGCCCATCTCGTCGTTGCTCGGGGAGAGATTTGAGGAAGTCGGAGGATCTCACCCACTGGCTGGCGTCGGCATTTTGCCAACATACTTGCAGTCGAACATGGAACGACTGGTGCGCCTGATGACCGATTCGGGGATAGCGATCTACCCGGTCAGTGCCGAAGGACTCCTGGCCAATGACCTCGGATTCGCGGCGCGTGGCACCTTTGGTCATCTTTACCCAGACCCTTGGCCTCACGTGTATATGCGTGAGCTCGCCGAGCGTACTGGCGGACGCGCCTTCTACAACAGAAACGACATCAGGGCCGGCATCCGGCGCGCCCTCGACGATTCCCGTCTCACCTACTCGATGGGGTACTATCCGGACCACAATCAATGGAACGGAGAATTCCGCAAAATTCAGGTCAAGGTGAACCGGCCGGGGGTGACCGTGCTTGCCCGGCAGGGCTACTTCGCCCTGCCCGACGCCAGGGCCCTGCCGGCGAAGGACCGAGTCCAATTCCTGTCGCAGGTCGCAGCCAGCCCGGTGGAAGCGGTGCAGATTCCTTTCACGGTGCACATGGATGTCCCGCCCGATGCGGGGCCCGGCGCAATGCTTGCCAAGGTTGGGTTTGATCCTGAGACCTTGGCCGCGAAGGCCCACGATAACCGGCTCCAAGGCCAGTTTGAAATCGTCTTTTTTCAACTCGACCGCAAAAACAAAATTCTCGATGTCACGACCGAAACCGTTGACCTCAACCTCCATCCCACCACGCCCGAAAAAGCGACTCAAGGAACCATGGAACTCCCGGTGAAGCTTCAGCTCAAGCCGCATGTCACTTTGCTCACCGTCATTTTTCGCGACAGGAACTCCGACACCGTTGGCTCCGTCCAAATTCCAATGCAGAAGTATCTTTCGGCAATTCCGAACTGACGGCGAGCCGCCGTGTCCGGCCTTCCGGCCTAAATTCGGCGCGTGGGCAGCGCACTCCTAAATTCCTGAGAATGTTTTCGGCGCGGCCCATCCTTTGTCCGCCCCGGCGGGCGAAGGGTGGGGAAGATGACCTTTGATTTCAAATCAAGGATATTCATCCGATTCAAGGATTATTTCTATGCATTCGCGCGCGCACGTCTCCGAGACAACTTGCGCCGCGGATCGTCTTCAGTTAGATCCGACAGCACTACCGGCGCACGATCGGGAAATTCAGCGACAATACGCACTTCGCCTCCCATCGCCTTCACTGTTTTTCGCAGCGTCGAAAGTAAGAGATCACTGCGTTTTTCTAGCCGCGAGACACTGTCTTGGGTGATTCCAAGAACTCTGGCGACGCGTGCTTGCGTGAGCTTGCGGGCCTTTCGCAGGTCGCGCAAGCTCATTTCCTCGGCAATTAGCTCGGCTGCGCGGGCCTCGACCTTCCTTCGCTGAACGGGATTTAACTTTTCGATCTTCTCGCGAATATTCACAGACATCGCTATTTCCTTTCCTTTCGCAGCCGGTCAAGATGGGAGTCGAACCGGACATCGGCCTTCCGGATTAGTTCGCGATAGAATCGTTTTTCGCCGCCGCCCGACTTGTCCCCAGCCACGAGCAAGATCGCCTTGCGCTTCGGGTCGAAGGCGAAGGCCACCCGCCATTCACCATTTGCCGCGGCGAACCGCAATTCCTTCATGTTCGCATGTCGGGAGCCATTGAGCGTGTCGACACGAGGCCGCCCCAACTGGGGCCCAAACTCCTCCAGAACGAGCGATAACGCAAGAATCTCTGTTTGCACGTCTTCGTGCAGCGCGCCGAACTCCGGCTCAAACTCATCGGCCATCTCAACGGCCCATCGCACGCCGATAATATGGCATACAATCCATATGATGTCAACTCCATATTATTCGCATACTTGCCACAGAAAAAAGCAAGCCCTGAAACTCATTGCCGGGCTGCGTGGCGCGCCCTTGAATTCGGGAGGACATTTTCGGCGTGGATCATCCTTTGTCCCGCCTGCCTGCCCGTAGGCAGGCGGCAGACGAAGGGTGGGGAAGTTGCCGTTGAATTTCAATTCGAACGCCTCAGTCCATTCGAATGCCAATTCGAATTGGCACTTGGATCCCCCCTTAATAATTCCTAAATAATTCTCTTGACGTTAGTTAACTGTTGTGGTAACATGCCGCATGAACTTGTCGCTGGACATCCTTGGGCCGCTCCCCTCCCCGCTAAACCCGCCGGAAATAGGGATTCTTAGCGCCTTCGCTGCCTCGCGAAAGACTCCTTTCCTTTTGTCCTTGCCCCTCTGCAGCCTTGCACTTGGGCTCCGAAGTCTCGACGACGGAGGGTCTCTCATTCTCCGCGCCCCTTCCGCGCCCCACCTAACTCCAATGTTTCCAAACACTTGGGAACAAGATGGTCATTCCTCCCCTTCCGCGCCCCTGTCTAAACCCTTTGGAATCAAACTCTTACGGCGACTTGCGCATCGCGCCCAATCGCGCCCCTGTCTAACTCCTTTGTTTTCAACACTGTCGTCAAAACCATACACAAATCCGCCCCTGTCTAACTTCATTAGATTCAATCACTTCCAGACCTCGTGCAAAGCGCCCCTGTCTAAGTCCTTTAGAATGATAGCGTTGCAGAAACTGGCGCTTTTTTTTCTTTACATCCCGATCGATTTTATCGGGAAGGCACTTTTTTTCAACGCTAAATCTGATTGTCTCTCCAGTATTGAGACCAGCGATTCTTCCTTGGCGCTTCCTACGCGTCCTCTGCGCCTGCCCGCCGTGACAGGTCTCTGCGGCGAATCCCCCCTTCTCCCATCACGAACCCCCAACACTCAACCCCCACCGTCCTCCATCTCCCCTCGTGCTACGATTCGAGCGATGCGTGCGCCCGCCCCAGCCCCATCCACGGTCAGCGCCCTCTTGCTTGCGGTCGCTTTGGGTCTGTTTTCTTCCGGCTGCTCCACTTCCGCAAAAGAGAGTCTCTCTCGCGCAAAGCAAGCCCCGCCGCCCATCGAATTCCTCGGCGCATGGGGTGCGAAAGGCACTGGCCCCGGAATGCTTGCCGACCCCCGGACCATCGCGGCGGACGCCTTCGGCGAGGTTTACATTGTGGACGCCGCCTCGACTTCACGTTTCATCCAGAAGTTCACTCGCGACGGCCATCCGCTCTTCAGCTTCGAGCCTTCGGCGCCAATTCAAAACCCCTGCGCTTCCGCCGTGGATCTCGGCGGCTCGATCTACGTCCTCGAATGCGGCCCAAACTCGCTCCTTGTTTTTCTCCGGGACGGCAAGTTCACGCATGGCATCCGCGGAGGTCTCGGCTCGCCTGCGCGGCCTTCCAGCGTCACCGTGGATAACGAAGGCCGCATCTACGTCGCCGAATCGCATGGCAAGCGCATTCTCCGATACACGCCGCGCGGCAGCCTGCTCGGCGCTTGGGGCGGGAAGGGAACCGGCCCGGGCGCAACATTGCACGCAGATCAAATCGCCGCGAGCCTTGAGGGCGCTTTGTTTGTCTGCGATTCGGATCGCGGCTGGATCGCGCGCATCTCCTCGTCTGGAATTGTTCAGAAGGAATGGACGCTGCCTTCTTCAGCCGACGGTTCGGGCTTTGGCGCTGCAGGGCATTGCTCTCTTGCCGTTACCAGGACCAGCGTCATCGCGCTCACCGGCCCATCCTCCGCGCCGGTACTGCATGTTTTCGGTTACGATGGCCAGGAAAAATTGTCCAAGCCGTTGCAGGATTTGGACCCGTCGCTCGCAAGTGTAACTTGCGCTGGAATTGCGGCGATGGCGGATGGCGAGTTTTTCATTCTTGACTCAGCCGCCCCGCGTGTCCTGCATCTCCGCTTGAATTTATGACGTCCTCTGATTTTTTGAGAAAGAAGTCTACCGGAAGATTTTTCAGGGAAAGAATTCGATGGCGCTGCTGCTGAAAGAAAAAGATGTCCGCGAATTGCTCACCATGGCCGACGCTATCGCCGCCGTCGAGGAAGTGACGCGCCGCCAGGTCGCTGGGCAAGCAATTGTCCAACCGCGTCGCCGCCTGGAATTGCCCGACAAAGGTTTCCTTCACTACATGGCAGGCGCCGACGTGGCCGCGGGCCTCGTCGGCATGAAGCTTTACACCAGCGTGCACGGCGCGCTTCGATTTCTCGTGCCGCTCTATCGCTCCGCGACCGGTGAGCTGATCGCGCTCATCGAAGCGGATTACCTCGGACTGATGCGCACCGGCGCAGCCAGCGGCGTCGCAACGCGCTACATGGCGCGGCAGGACGCTCGCACCCTCGGAGTGATCGGCACGGGGTATCAGGCCGGCAGCCAGATCGAAGCGGTCGCGGCAGTAAGAAAACTTACTCGAGTGCGCGTTTTTGGCCGCGACGCCGGACGCCGCGCGCGCTTCGCCGCCGAAATGAGCGCGCGCCTGTACATTCAAGTCGAGCCGGCCGCCTCCGCCGAAGAAGCCGTCCGCGGCGCGGACATCATCATCACCGCGACCACGGCGATGCGACCGGTGCTCGAAGGAGCGTGGATCGCGCCCGGCATGCACATCAACGCCATCGGCGCAAATTTTCCTCAGAAGCGCGAATTGGACGATGCCGCCGTCGCTCGCGCCTCGCGCATCATTGTGGATTTCATCGAGCAAGCGAAAATGGAAGCTGGAGATCTGATTCAGGCGTTCGCGCAAGATCCCGCGCGTTGGAATGCGGTGCACGAACTCTCGGAAGTCATAACGGGAAAATTTCCCGGCCGCGCAAATGCGGAGGAGGTCACTCTCTTCAAGTCGAGCGGGATTGCGATTTGGGATGTTGCGGTTGCTGCGAAGGTTTTAGAGTTGGCAATTGCAAAGGGCCGCGGCATTCAGGTCCCGCTTTGGGAAGCCGGCGGTGTTTCTTAAGTCCGCTGGCCGTGCTGCCCGAGCCGTTTCGCAAGCGCCTCATGCAGCCGGGTGCGGACGTCCTGCGGCAGCGGCGCGGGCTCGGCGTTGCAGAAGATCTCGATGGTCTTCCGCGTCGTGTCCACGATGATGCGGCAGTTCTTGCACTTGCCGAGGTGCAGCTCGAGTTCCACGCGCGCCCGGGCGTCGAGCGCGTCGTCGAGGTAATCCTCCAGCTCACGGATAAGTCCCTGGCAGTTCAATTTCCATCTCTCCCGTGAAAATAAGGATTCAACAATTCCCGGAGCCGGAGCCGCGCGCGCAGCAGCCGCGACTTCACCGCGGGAACGGAAATCCCGACGATCTTCGCCGTCTCCTCGGTTGAGATGTCCTCAACGTCGCGCAGCACGAACACCACGCGATAGATCGGCTCGAGCTGCTCGATCACCTTCGAGAGGATCGAGCCCATCTCGCTCTGCGCGTACCTTTGCTCCGGCGACGGTCCCCAATCCCGGATCTGCATCGCCATCGGCTGCTCATCCGTGCCAAAGGGTTCATCGATGGACACCTGGTTGGGGCGCCGCTTCCGCAGCCGCATCAGCGCCTCATTCACAGCGATGCGAACGAGCCAGGTGTAGAAGCGCGAGCCGCCCTCGAAATCCTTGAGGTGCTGGAAGGCCTTCAGGAAGGCGTCCTGCATGGCGTCTTCCGCGTCGGCCTGGTTTTGGGTGATGTTCTGCGTGAGGCGGAAGATCTTGCTTTCATACCGGTTGACGAGTTCCTCGAAGGCGCGCGCGTCACCGGCCTTGGCGGCGGCCACGAGCGCCGATTCGTCGTCACGGACGATGGTCGAGGGGAGCGGTTTGCGTCCGATGGAACTCAAGTGGAATGTCCTCGAAGCGCCTGCGAACCGCGGCGCGAAGTAGAAATGTAAGCCTAGCACATTCGGCGGCGACATGGATGATTGCGACATTGCAGAACGATTGTTGCGGTGGCTGTCCGGGGGTGCCGGCTCCCTTTCAACGTATTGGACGCTCCCAGGAACCGCAAGGATGCAAGAGGGAATCGCGCATGGTATCTTTGACGAACTGCCTGGGAGCCGAAAAGTGGCAGCAAGCGCTACAAGCCAAAAAGAACTCATCCATTACCGTACCGATGCGGGGCTGGCGATCATCGAGCTGGACGATCCCCCGGCAAATACATACTCGTATGAAATGATGCGCCAGCTCGACGAGGCCATCCTGAAAGCGCGCATGGATGACGGCGTTCATGTGATTGTGCTGCGCGGGGCGGGGGAAAAGTTTTTCTGCGCAGGCGCGGGAATTTCGATGCTCGCGGAAGCCACCCCGCAGTTCAAATATTATTTTTGCCTGCACGCCAACGAAACCCTTTGCCGGCTGGAACAGACGCCGAAGCTCGTGATTGCAGCATTGAACGGGCACACGGTGGGCGGCGGCTTGGAGGTCGCGCTGGCGTGTGATATTCGCATCGCAAAAAAAGATGGAGGCAAGATCGGCCTGCCGGAAGTGAATCTGGGCGTTCTTCCCGGCACTGGCGGTACGCAGCGCCTCGCGCGCCTCCTCGGGCGCGCGCGGGCGATCGAGTTGATGGCGGAAGGCCGGACATTTGGGTTTGACGACGCGCTTGCCATGGGGCTGGTGAATCACGTGTACGGCGGAGAGAAGTTTTGGGACGACGTGCTTACCTACGCGCGGCAATTCTGCCCGCCGAATAAAGCGGCGGGAGCGGTCGGGCGCATCAAACGCGCGGTCGTGACCGGCTCCGAAGTGGGATTCGCGGAGGCGCTGGGCCTCGAACGCGAATTGCAGCAACTGCTCTTCACGAGCGAGGACGCGAAGGAAGGCCTGGCGGCGTTTGTCGAAAAGCGGCCGCCGCGATTCAAGGGAAAATAAATAAAGGAGTGAACTTGGGTACGAAACGAATTTCAAGCGGACTGGAATCAGACGAATGAAAACTTTGCCCGACTATTTGCGCAAGGGAATGCGGCTTGTGATCGTGGGCTGCAATCCCGGCGAACAATCCGCGCGCGTCGGCCACTATTACGCTGGACGAAACAACGTCTTTTGGACGCTAATGTATGAATCCGGCGTTGTGCCCGAGGAGATGACGCACAAAGACGACCGGAGGGTGATCGAGTTCGGCGTCGGGCTCACGGACATCGTGAAGCGCCCCACGCGCGGCGAAGATGAAATCACGCGCGAAGAATTCGCGGAAGGCCGGTTCGTGCTGGCGCAGAAATTGGAACAGTACAGCCCGCGCGTGGTGGCATTTAACGGCAAGAATGTGTACGCGAAATTCGCGCAGCGGCAATGTTCGCTGGGCCTGCAAAAAGATCTGATCTACGGCGCGCGAGTTTTTGTGCTGCCATCGACGAGCGGCCAGAACACGGCGGGGAGCGGCGTGAAGATGCGTTATTTCCGCCAACTCGCGCGTTTCCTGGCGGAGATGGAAAAGAGCCCGAGGGGAAAGACCGCAGAGACTCCTGCTCACAAAGAGACCGAATGAACCAGGGCACACAA
This sequence comes from uncultured Acidobacteriota bacterium, assembly GCA_963838945.1. Taxonomy (GTDB): domain Bacteria; phylum Acidobacteriota; class Terriglobia; order Acidiferrales; family UBA7541; genus DASTCZ01. Next base: position 64,500 of record CAWITC010000005.1, read on the forward strand.
AAAGGCGCGCAAGCCGAACAGCCGTCTTCCACCCCGCCGGTGCTGGAATCGCGCGAGGGAGCGGTCCTCACGCTGACCCTGAACCGGCCGGACCGTCTGAACGCGCTCGGACCGGAGGTTGCCACCGCCCTGGTGCAAGCTTTGCAACGCGCCACCGAGGATGCGGCTGTGCGCGCGATCGTGGTGACGGGCGCGGGACGCGGGTTTTGTTCCGGTGGTGATTTAGCACTTCTGCGTGATGCGAGGGAACGCAACGCACCAGAGGAACTGCGGGCGCTACTTCATGCGGGCTCGGAAATCGTGCTGATTATGGGGCAGATGCCAAAGCCCGTGATTGCGGCGGTGAACGGTCCGGCAGCGGGCGCGGGAATGAACCTGGCGCTGGCCTGCGACATCCGCATTGCATCGGAACGCGCGCAATTCGCGCAAAGCTTCGCGAAAGTGGGCCTCGTGCCCGATTTCGGCGGGACCTGGCTCCTGCCGCGCCTCGTGGGTCCCGGCCGCGCCGCCGAGCTGTTCATGACGGCTGACACATTGAATGCCGAGGAAGCACAGAGGATGGGCATTGTGGACCACGTCGTAACGCATGATTCGCTCGCGGGGGAAGCCGCCGCGATGGCAGGAAGACTTGCCGCGGCGCCACCACTCGTCGTCCGAGCGATCAAGCAAATGCTCAACGGTTCGCACCTCGAGGAAATCCGCAGCGCGCTCCGCGAAGAAGAAAAGTTCCAGGCCGAATGTTTCCGCTCGGAGGATTGCGCCGAAGGGTTGAACGCATTCTTTGAAAAAAGAGCGGCCAACTTTCGAGGTCGCTAGAGCGTGGACGATAGGGCATGGCCGGCACGGCGGGCGCCATAGAAGCGTCATTGTCCCGAAACAAATGAAAACCGCAGCTTCCAACACGATTGCCGCGCAAAGCTATACCGCCGGTGAGTTGATGGTGGCCGCGGCGGCGCGGGAGATTCGCGACGGGGAAATTGTTTTCGTGGGAATGCGCCTGCCCCTGCTGGCCTTCGCGGTGGCGAAACGAACGCATGCCCCGCGCGCGATCGGACTATTTGAAAATGGCGTAATCCGTGAGACTCCCTCGAGCGAATTGCTCTACACGATGGCGGACCCGCCGAACCTTCGCGGGGCAACGCTCGCGGGCACGATGCTCGACGTGATGGGATTCCTCCAGCAGGGAAAAGTGAATGTAGGATTCCTGGGCGGGGCGCAAGTGGACCGCTTCGGCAACTTGAATACGACCCTTGTACGGAGCGAAGGCCGCATCACCAGGCTTCCCGGCTCCGGCGGGGCGTGTGATATTGCCTGCATGGCGCAGAGGACGGTTGTTCTTCTCGAACACAACAAGCAGCGGCTCGTGGAGCACGTCACTTACATCACTTCACCGGGATACGGCGATGGAAACGCTGCGGGACATGTAAGCTGGCGCGTCGCGCATGGATTGCCCGCGCGTTCCGGGCCCGCGGCGGTCATTACGACACTTGGCGTGCTTCGGTTTGCCGCGGATAATGGCGAGGCTTTTCTCGCGTCGGTGCATCCCGGCACGCAGTTGGAAGATGTGTTGAGCAACACGGGCTGGCCGCTGCGAGTTTCCGCAAATCTCGCGGAGACCGCGCCGCCCGCGGCCGAGGAATTGGCCGCGATGCGCGAGCTGGACCCGGAAGGTTTCTGGACCGGCGACTGAACGGGCAACTAAACGGAGCGCGAAAACAGCGATGGCTGAATACGCGAGCGAGAACGCGAGCACGGAAACCCATTCGACTGAAACCGTGCACGTGCACACGGAAGGCCGCAACGTCTGGATTACGCTGGACCGGCCGCCGCTCAACGTGATGGACATCACGATGATGAAATCGCTCGGGCGCGCGCTCGGCCGCCTGCTCGATTCGCCGGGCGGCGCGTGCGATTACCTGATTTTTCAGGGAGCGGGGCCAAAGGGATTCTCGGCCGGGGCAGAGGTCGCGGACCACGCGCCCGACCGCGTCGGCTCGATGCTCGCCGCGTTTCACCACGTGTTCCGGCAGATTGCCCGCGCGGAATGCCTGACCATCGCGGCGGTGCACGGGAATTGTCTTGGCGGGGGCATGGAACTCGCGACGTTCTGCGATTTCGTGATTGCCACGGAATCGGCGGTATTCGCGCAGCCGGAGATCAAGCTCGGATGCTTTCCTCCCGTTGCGATGATTACGCTGCCGGACCTCATTGGCACGCGCGCGGCAATGGAGTTGCTGCTCACGGGGCGCTCGATCTCTTCCGCGGAGGCAAAGACGCTCGGTTTGCTTACGCGGGTTGTGCCGGATGCGTTTCTGGACAAGTCCGTTCGCGAATTTGTCGCTGAGCTGCGCACGAAAAGTTCCGCGGTTGTAAAGCTCACGGGACGCGCGCTGCGGCGCCAACAGTACGCCGATTTTGAAAGCGACCTCAGCAAGATCGAGCAGCTCTACCTCGGCCAATTGATGAAGACCGAAGACGCGAAGGAAGGCATCCGAGCGTTTCTCGAAAAGCGGCCTCCGAGCTGGCGGGGGCGGTAGCACGGCGAAAATGGCGCATGCTTCCAAACTCATCACCATGCGCGAGGCCATCGCGCGGCATGTGAAGGCCGGGTCAAGCGTGCTGATGGGCGCGCAACTCGAGCAGATGATCCCCTTTGCGGCGGGCCATGAAATGATCCGGCAGGGCGCCCGCGACTTAACTCTCATCGGGCCCATTTCGGACGCGCTATTCGACCAGATGATCGGCGCGGGATGTGTAGGCCGTGTTCTTGCCGCGTGGGTGGGGAACGTGTCGGCGGGGCTCGGCCATTGCTTTCGCCGGGCGGTGGAGAAATCCGAGCCACGGGCCGTGGAAATGGTGGACTACTCGAATTTGACGCTCGCCCTTGCATTGCACGCCGCCGCGCTGGGCGTGCCGTTTTTGCCCACGCATTCAACGCTGGGAAGCGATTTGCTGAAGAACAATGCCAATCTGCGCGAATTCACGCCGCCCGTTGGCGAAGAGAAACTGGTGGCGGTGTCAGCGCTCCGGCTGGACGTTGCCATCCTTCACGTGCAGCGGGCGGATCGCGAAGGCAACGCGCACGTGTGGGGAAATCTGGGGGTCGCCGTGGATGGCGCGCGCGCGGCGGGCACGGTGATCGTCGTCGCCGAGGAAATCGTCGAACCGGAGGTGATCGCTTCCGATCCAAATCGAACGCTGATTCCCGGATTTCTGGTTAGCGCGGTCGTGCATGAGCCGTGGGGGGCGCATCCTTCGCCGGTGCAGGGATATTGCGGGCGCGACCACGCGTTTTTCGCGGGCTATCACGCGCAGAGCCGCACGGCGGAAGGCGCCCGCGAATGGCTTGCGCGATGGGCGACGGGCGTACCGGATCGCCGCGCATACATGAAACAATTGGGAGATGATCGGATGGAGGCGCTGGGCGTACACGAACACGCCTATTCGGCCGCCGCGGATTTCGGTTATTGAGGTGGAATTGCAACGGGGGACCGCGTGGACGACATTCAGATTGAGCCGAAGGAATTGAAAGTAAAGATGGACACGGGAGCGAAGGTGCTCGTGGTGGACGTGCGCGAGCCGTGGGAGCATCAGATCGCCTCGATTGCAGGCGCGACGCTTGTTCCGCTGAACAATCTGCCGGCGAACATGAAACTGTTTGAGAATGCCGAGGAGGTGGTCATCTTCTGCCACCACGGGATGCGCAGCTTGAACGCCGCCGCGTGGCTGCGGTCGCAGGGAGTGGACGGCGCGCGGTCGCTTACGGGGGGCATCGAGAGGTGGTCTACGGAAATTGATCCGCGCGTACCGAAATATTAACGCGGATATTCCCGCGGGGTATTCGCGCGGCGGGCGGGGAAGGTGAAACAGGAATGGCAAAGCCGAAAACGAAGATTCAGTTTATTCAGAAGCCGACTTGAACATCGTGCCGCAAAGCAAGAGGTCTCTTGCTCGAAGAAGGCGCGGAGATGGAGTTGCGGGATCTGGGGAAGGACCGGCTGAGCGCCGCGGAACTGGATGCGCTCATCGGCGACCGCGATTACAAACTCTTCTTGAATCCGCGGAATGAAGTTTACCGCGAGCGCAAGATGGGCGTGGTTCCGCCGTCGCGCGCGGAAGCAATCAAGCTGATGGCCTCGGAGCCGAACCTGATTCGACGGCCGGTGGTGATTCGCGGCAAGGAGATCGTTCTGGGATTTGACGAAGAGGCGCTGAAGAAACTGGTGAAATGAATTGACGAAGGAACTGCTCCGGCTAAAAGTGAACGGCGAGTTGCGCGAGTTTGCCGCGCCGGCGCACAAGCTGCTGCTGGACGTGTTGCGCGAAGACCTCGAACTGACAGGCACGAAGCGCGCCTGCGACGATTCGAGTTGCGGCGCGTGCGCGGTGCTTGTGGACGGCGTGCCGATACTCTCGTGCGTCGCGATCGCATCCTGCTGTCAGGATTCGGAAATTACAACGGTTGAAGGTATCGCGCCGCCGGGGACTTTGGATCCGCTACAGCAAGGATGGGCCCAAGAGGGCGGCTCGCAGTGCGGCTTCTGCACTTCGGGTTTCCTTATTTCCGCGAAGGCTCTGCTGGACCGCAATCCGGATCCGACGCTCGATGAAATCCGCGACGCGCTTTCCTCGAATTTCTGCCGGTGCACGGGCTACATGCAGATTTACGAATCGGTGCGGTTTGCCATCGAAAAAGGGAAGGAGCGGCGGGCGGCGGAACGAATATCTCAAAGTACAACTCGACGCACTTCTCAACGCACGGCGGCAGGGAAGCGCTCATGAGCGGCAATCCAATTCGCGCCGAATCCATTATCGGGAAATCCCGGGCGATGACCGACGCCCCGCTGAAGGTCACCGGGCTAGGCAAGTACGCTGACGATCTCTCCGTGCCCGGGATGCTTTATGGGCTGGTGCTGCATTCGCCGCACGCACATGCGCGCATCCGCGCGATCCGCACCGCGCGGGCGGAAGCGCTGCCGGGAGTGAAAGCCGTTATCACCGGAGCGGACGCGCCAACGCCCTACGGAGTGCTGCCAATCGGACACGACGAGTGTTGCTTGACCGTGGACAAGGCGCGCTACGTGGGCGACAACGTGGCGGCCGTCGCGGCGACCTCGCGCGAAATTGCCGAGGAGGCTCTGCGGCTGATCGAAGTGGATTATGAACTGCTGCCCGCTTGGTTCGATCCGCTGGAGTCCATGAGGGCCGAGAGCGGATGGATTCACGAAACGAAACCGAACAATATCGAAAAAGAGTATCACCACGAATTCGGCAATCCCGAGGCGGCGCTTGCCGCGGCTGCGTTTGTACGCGAAGACCGCTATTACGCGGGCGAAGTCAATCACGCGGCGATGGAGCCGCATTCGACACTGGCGATCTGGGAGCCGGACAACCGGCTGACGGTGTATTCCTCAACGCAGGTGCCTTACTACCTGCATCGCACGCTCGCGGAAGTCTGCGAGATGCCGATGAGCCAGATTCGCGTGATCAAGCCGCTCGTCGGCGGCGGCTTCGGCGGAAAGAGCGAAGTGATTCCGCTGGAGATCACCGCGGGAGTGCTTGCAAAGAAAGCCCGCCAGCCGGTGAAGATTACTTACACGCGCGAGGAGGTGTTTTACGCGCACCGCGGAAGGCCCATCACGTATGTAGATTTGAAAATGGGGCTGTCGCGTGAGGGAAAGATTAAGGGAGTGGTCGCGCGCGTGGTGCAAGACGGCGGCGCCTATTGCGGCTATGGCCCTGTGACCGTGCTTTATTCCGGCGCGCTGCTCGGCGCGATTTATGACATCGCGGATGTGCGGTACGACGGGTACCGCGTGCTAACGAACAAGCCCGCGTGCGGCGCGATGCGCGGCCACGGCACGGTGAACGTGCGGTTCGCGTTTGAATCGCTGCTCGATGACCTGGCGCACGACGCGGGGATCGATCCGGCGGAAGTCCGCAGGCGGAATTTGTTGCACGCGCCGTGCATGACGGTGAATGGACTGCGCGTGACGAGTTACGGCCTGCCGGAATGCATCGAGAAAGTGGTCGAGAAAAGCGGATGGAATGAGAAGAGCGGGAAGCTCCCGTATGGCCGCGGAGTGGGTTTCGCGTGCAGCCACTACGTGAGCGGGGCGGCGAATCCGGTGGTGCGGTCGAATATGCCTCACACGACGGTACATCTGAAGATTGACCGCGATGCCGCGGTAACAATTTTCACCGGCGCGTCGGAAATCGGGCAGGGCTCGGACACGATGCAGGCGCAGATTGTGGCCGAGACGCTGGGCGTCGGGATGCCGCGGATCAAGATCATCGCCGCCGATACCGAGCTGACGCCGGTGGACCTGGGCAGCTATTCGAGCCGCGTCACATTCATGGCGGGAAACGCGTGCATCGCCGCGGCGAAGAACATGCGCGAGCAGATTTACACGGCCGTAGCGAAGCGGCTCGGCTGCGATGCCGGCGAACTTGAGGCGCGCGGCGAAGAAATTGTGTGCGCGAAAAACCCCGCGCTGAAAATGAGTTTTGACGCCGCCGTGGTTGCGGCGATTGATTTTCACGGCGCACTGGTCGCGAGCGGCGCGTACACGCCGCCGGAAGAATCGCGGGGAGGGAAATTCAAGGGCGCGGGCGTGGGGCCCTCGCCTTCTTATAGCTACAGCGCGCAGGTGATCGAAGTTTCCGTGGACACCGAAACGGGTCACGTGCAGGTGCACCGCATTGTTGCGGCGCATGATTGCGGGCGCGCGCTGAATCCAATGACCGTGGAGGGGCAAGTCATCGGGTCCGTTTACATGGGGCTTGGACAGGCCCTCCAGGAAGAGATGGCCTGGCGCGGCGGCCGGTTGATGAATCCGACGTTTCTCGATTACCGCATACCGGCGACGCTGGACACGCCGCAAATTGATTGCATCATCGTGGAGAGCAACGACCCCGAAGGGCCATTTGGCGCGAAGGAAGCCGGCGAAGGCTCGCTTGCCGCGACGATTCCGGCGGTAGCGAACGCGATTTTTGACGCCGTTGGCGTGCGGATTACTTCACTGCCCATTACGCCCGAGAAAGTGCTGGCCGCACTGCAAGCGAAGAAGAAATTGGCGACGAGCGGAAATGGGGGCGCGCGATGAGCGTGCCGAATCTGCCAGCGTCGCGCGTCGCGCGCCCGCGAACGGTCGAAGAGGCCGTGCACATCCTGCACGAGTCCGGGCCGGAGGCGATGATACTGGCCGGCGGCACGGATGTAGTGCCGAATTTACAGATGAGGCTCTTCGCGCCGCGCGTGCTTGTGGATATCAAGGCGATCGCTGCGCTTCGCGGGATCGCGCCAGCGGAAGGCGGCGCGCTGCGCATCGGCGCGCTTACGACACTCACGGAAATCGAGCGGTCAGCGATCGTCAAACAAAAATACCCGGTGCTTGCCTCCGCGGTGCGCACGATCGCGGGGCCGCTGCAGCGCAATATGGGCACGCTCGGGGGCAACCTGTGCCTTGAGACGCGCTGCGTTTGGTACAACCAGTCCGAGTTCTGGCGCGAATCGCTCGGTGGCTGCCTGAAAAAAGATGGGAACGTCTGCCATGTCGCGCCCGGCGGGAAGCGCTGCTGGGCCGTGTGGTCGGGCGACACCGCTCCGACGTTGTTAACGCTCGACGCGGAGATCGAAATCGCCGGGCCGCGAGGAAGGCGGCGCATTCCGCTGGAGGAGTTTTACCGCAATGACGGCATGGATCGCATTGCGCTTGAGCGCGGCGAAATTCTAACCGCCGCAATCCTGCCCGCGCGCACGGCGGGCCGGCGCGGCGTCTACAATAAATTGCGCATCCGCAACTCGATTGACTATCCGCTTGCGGGCGTTGCCGCGTCGCTCGAGGTGGACGCGGGCGGCGTTTGCCGCGATGCGCGCATCGCCATCAATGCGGTGAATCCGGCGCCGCTCTTGCTGCGCGAAGCGGCCGCGCAACTCATCGGTAAGAAATATTCGCCCGAGCTTGTGGACAACGCCGCGCAGACCGCGATTCGCACCGGGAAGCCGCTCACGACGTCGTCATCCACGCCGGTTTATCGACGCGAGATGCTGCACGTCTTCACGCAGCGCGCACTCGAGGAAACCTGGAAGGACCGCCGCACGCCGATCGCGCCGGGCGGCCAGCCCGTTGCCGCGGATTGACCCACCGGGGAACCCATTGACGCCGATCATTGATATTCACATCCACATCCAACCGCTGCACATGTTCAGGCCCGAGGCGCTCGCGCTCGTCAAGCGCGGGCGAAAGGATTTTGCCGAGGTCGAGCGTTATTCCGCGGACCCGAAAGCGTTTCTCGGATTCCTCGATACGCTGGGAATTGAACGCGCAGGACTCATCAATTACGTCAGCCCGGACGTGATCGGATTTCCGCCCGAAGTGAATGACTGGATTGCGAAGTATTGTTCGTTCGCGCCCGAGCGGCTGATCGCGTTCGGGTCCGTCCATCCGCGATTTGTTTCGGACGCAGGAGCGGAAGTGGACCGCATCGCGCGGCTCGGTATTCGCGGGTTGAAAGTGCATCCGGCGCACCAGGTTTTTTCGCCGAATGCGTATCGCCACGGGCTTGGACCGCTTGCCGCGGTGTACGAGCGCGCGCAGGCGAACCATCTGCCCCTTATGATTCACACCGGCACTTCGATTTTTCCCGGCGCGCGCAACGTTCATGCGCAACCCATGCTTGCTGATGACATCGGCGTGGACTATCCCGATCTCGTCGTGATTCTCGCCCACGGCGGCAGGCCCCTGTGGATGAACGAAGCGTTTTTTCTTGTGCGACGCCACAAGAACATGCATATGGATATTTCCGGAATTCCGCCGCAGAAGCTGCTCGAATATTTTCCGCGGCTCGAGGAAATCGCGGACAAAGTCCTTTGGGGCACCGACTGGCCCGGCCCGGGCGTGCCGGAAATCAAGGGCAATATCGAAAAATTCATGGCGCTCCCGATATCCGAAGCTGCGCGCCGCAAGATTTTGTATGACAATGCCGCGCGGATGTTTCCGCGGCGGCATTAGGGGCAAACTGCATGGAAATTGCGACTATTTCCGTAATTGGCGCGGGCACTATGGGACGCGGCATCGCCTACGCCGCGGCCATAGGCGGCTTCCGCACCATTCTCGAAGACGTCTCGCAGACCGTCCTTGACGCCGGACACGACTACATCCGCACGGCGCTCGACGAAGGCGTCGAACGCGGGAAAGTGACCGCTGAGCAGCGGGCACTTGCGCTCGCGGGCCTTGGCTCGGCGCATTCGGTGGAGGAAGCTTGCCGCGAAGCCGATATCGTGATCGAGGCGGTGCCGGAAGAGATGGAGGTAAAGCTCGAAATCTTCACGTTGCTTGACAAGTTCGCCAAGCCGGGCTCGATCTTCGCCTCCAACACGTCGTCTCTTTCCATTACGGAGATGGCCGCGATCACCTGCCGCCCGGAAAAATGTGTCGGGCTGCACTTCTTCAACCCCGTACCGAAGATGAGATTGCTGGAAGTCGTGCGCGGCCTCGATACTTCCGAAGAAACGATTGCCGCCTGCCGCGAAGTGGGCCGGCGGATGGGCAAGGAAGTTGTAGTCGTGCGCGAGGCGCCGGGATTCATCACCAGCCGGATCAACGCAATGATCGGCAACGAAGCCTTTTACATGCTGGAAGAGGGAATCGCGACCGCCGCGGACATTGACAAGGCGGTGAAGCTCGGCCTCAATCACCCGATGGGCCCGTTCGAGCTTGGGGATCTCGTCGGGCTTGATGTGCGGCTCTCGATCCTCGAATACCTGCACAAAACGCTCGGTGAAAAATACCGCCCCGCGCCACTGCTGCGGCAATACGTCAAGGCTGGCCGGCTCGGCCGCAAATCCGGGCGCGGCGTGTACGACTACCCAACCAAATCCTGAACTTCAAAGTGAACAGAGAGCCATCTTCTAACTTGCAGCCGCATCCGCCCGCTATTACGGTTCTTTGCGTCTGATATGATTGGAAGCAAATGAGCGTGACTCCCAAAGCGACGCCGTCGCCACTGACAAGGATTCACCTTTCGGTTGGCGACCTGACCGAATCGGACGCCGACGCCATCGTCAATGCTGCGAACAATGACTTGAAACTTGGCGGGGGCGTCGCGGGAGCGATCCGGCGCAGGGGCGGCGCGGCGATCCAGCAGGAATGCGACGAAATCGGGTCGATTCCCGTGGGTGGAGCGGCCATCACGGGAGGCGGAAAACTCCGCGCTCGGTATGTGATCCACGCCGCATCCATGCAGCTTGGCGGGCAGACTACTACAGGCGCGCTGCGCAGCTCAACTGTCTATTCGCTGCGGATTGCCGCCGAGCGCGGACTGAAGAGCATTGCGTTCCCCGCGGTGGGCACGGGCATCGCAGGATTTTCGATGCGGGAATGCGCTGAAATCATGCTCCGCGAAACAGTGAAGCATTTGAGCGGCGCGACTTCGCTCGAACGCGTGGACTTCGTTCTATTTGATGATGCCGCGCTCGGGGTTTTCGAGGACGTTTTCCGGTCAATTCAGGCCGAGCCGGGCGGCAAAACAGGCGCCGCCGGGAAGGCGTAGCCGGCTCGTGGAAACCCACGCAGAAAAGGTGCGCGCGGAGCTGAAGCGATACGAGCATCCGCTTTTTGCATTTGACGCGCGGCCTGCAGCGGATGGGGTCGAGGTGCTGATTCGTTTTCAGCCGCTAGGCTTGCCGGAAGCGAATGGAAAAGTTCACGAGTACGTTTTTCTGATGCGCGCCCGGGAAATCGAGAACGCTCAATTTCCATGGAGCTTCCAGCGGCAGCTTTACGACTGCCTGCACGACTACGTCATCGAGATGTTCACGCTCAACCCGCAATGCAAGGATTGAGAAGAGAGAATTTTCCCGACAGAGTTCGCCGGGATGGATAACGCTCACCTCGTCGCTTCGCTCGCCAGATTGGCGGCGCTCAGGTGCAATCCATCGGGCCACATATGAGCTCTCCCGGAAAAGCCGCAATGAATGTACTCGCTGAAGACCTGGCCGCGCGAATCGCCGAGCGCGGGCCGATTCCATTTGCCGAATTCATGGAGAGTTGTCTCTACGACCCGCGGCACGGCTACTACAGCCAGCCGGAGCGCACCCGCTTCGCCGATTACTACACGAGCGTGGACGTGAATCCCATCTTTGGCCGCTTGTTGGCGCGGCAGTTGGAAGAGATGTGGCGCTTGCTGGATCGCCCCGCGCCGTTCTGGTTGGTCGAGCCGGGCGCTGGAGTGGGGCGACTCGCCGCGCAGATTCTCGATTTCTCAGCGGCAGTGTTGCCGGAGTTCTATTCGGCGCTGCAGTATGCCGCGGTCGAGCGGTCGGACGCGCGCCGCGCGGCTCACGCGAAGACGATGGGGAAGCACATCGCGGCGGGGCGCGCAGAATCCTATGCAGAGCTGCCCGCACGAGTTCCAAGCGGCTGCATCGTGTCGAACGAATTTTTCGATGCGATGCCGGTGCATCGCGTAATTCGCAGTGACGGCGCGCTTCGGGAAATATTCGCCGGCCTGGAAAACGGCCGATTTACCGACGCGGTTGGCCCGCTCTCGACGCAACACATCGCGGAGTATTTCTCGAGACAGGGGATTGAATTGAAGGAAGGCCAACAAGCCGAGGTAAGCCTCTCCGCGTGCGATTGGATTGCTGATGCCGCACGGCGGCTGGAACGCGGCTTTGTCCTTACCGTGGATTACGGTTACGAGGCGCGCGTGCTTTATGGCGAACGCTTCCCGCACGGCACTCTGCTCGCCTACCGGAATCACCGCGTCAGCGAAGACTATTACGCCGCACCGGGCGAGCAGGACCTGACCGCGCACGTGAATTTCACGGCGCTGGACCTCTGGGGAAACGACTCGCGCCTCGAACGCGTTGGCATCGTTCCACAGAGCCGGTTTTTACTTGCGCTGGGCCGCGGCAACGAATTCGCGGACCTTTTCGATGCCGGCCAGAGCGAGACGGACCGTTTACGCGCGCAGATGCAGCTTTCGAGCCTGCTGCATCCCGAGGGAATGGGTGAAACGTTTCAGGTTTTCATTCAGCGGAAGGGAACCGGCGAATCGCGGTTGACGGGGCTTGCGCCACTCTGAAGCGGTTCGGCCCCGTGTTACTGTCCTTCTTTGTAGGCCTGGGAAATATATTTGTCGGCTTCCTGTTGAACGCCGCCGGTGTTGTCCTTCCCCTGTTTCGCCTGGCGATACTCGTTCACGGCGCGCTCGCGCTGGCCGGTGACGTCGTATATCTTGCCCATGTAAACGTGCGACCACGGGACGACCCATTTGGTGGTTAAGTCGGTCTCGCCGCCCAGGGCGCTTCGGAAGGAATTGGCCGAGGCGGTATAATTCTTCTGAAAGAAGAATGCTTCGCCCATGCGGAACAGAGCCAGGGCGTTGTTTTTCTGAATGTCGAGCGCGCGCTGATATTCGTTGATGGCTTCGAGGAATTTGCCGACTTCGGACAACGCTTCGCCACGGGCGATGATGGCGCGGATACGCAGGTTCGGGCTGGCCTTCAGCATGTAGTCATGCGGGTCAATGTGTACGCCGCCCGGCTTGGGCCGGCCGAAGGTGTCAATCGAAAATGGAGTCTCCGCGCCGACAACCTGAATGGTTTTGAATTCCGGATTGCCTTCTGTTTCCACTTCGATTTCGACGGGCATGCTGAACGTGTCTATGCTCTGTTGCACTTTGCCCACTACCTGAAAGCCTTTGGCTGTGCGATAGACCGTGTAAGGAACTATAAATTCCGGCACCCCGGTTGAAGAGAGCCACTGCGCGAAGAACGGAGTGAGGCTCTGCGTTCTGGGCGGCGGCGCCGGGGGAAGAGCGTTGGGCGAAAGCTTCTCCGTGGCGGCGGCCGGCATTGTGCCCGCGGCCTTGTAGTCCGCGTATTCCTGCGCCAGGTTCTCGAAATCCACCACGCGCGCTTCACGGCCCGCGTAGCGCGAGTAGAAATCGCGCAGCAGCGGCTTGAAGAGATCGCCGCCCAGAAGGGAATCGATCATGTGGAAGACGAGCGCGCCTTTGTCCTGCACGACAGAAAGATATTCGCTGGTGAAGGGCTTCAACTGGTCCGCCTGCGTGATCGGCGAGGTGTTCTCGTACATCAGCGCGCCCACGGCGAAATCCTCGATGGCGCGGTCTTCTGCTTCTTTGCCGCTGTCCTGGCCTGCGTAAAGCGCTTCGCAGTACGTCGCGAGCCCATCCGTTATCCAGGTGTCCGCGGCCGAGGCGGGCATGACCGCCGTGCCGAACCACTGCGAAGCGATCAGCCGGGAAAGAAGGCGGGTATTCCCGCGCGGATCCCACTGGTGCTGGCTGATGAGCGCAACGCCCGGCCCGGCGAATCCCGGCACGCTCAGGTCGGGGAACTCGGCGATCGTCAAGCCGGGATCCGGCAGCGGGCCGATGGAATCGGAGAACTCCGTGAAGATTTTTATGGCGTCCTGCCCGTAGAGCTGGGCGCTCTGCGTTGAAGGAGCAAACGTGAGCACGGAGAGTTTCAATCCGCCGGCTTCGATGGGCGTCAGTTGATAAGGCCCGGCGGCAAACGTGCCGCTGGCTTCGGCGCGGTCATCGCGGAAGGTGAATATTTTTTGCGCGACGGGCGCGGGAGGCGTCGCGCCGGGGCGAATCACGGGAGGCGCCGCGGTCTTTTCGTACACCAATTCCGGCGGACCGGACTTCCCGCTGCCCGCGACAAGAAAATTATCCGGCACCTGAATTTTGAAAATGGCGGTATAGCGATTCGATGGATAAAACGTCAGTGGAAACCAGCGCGACGGGAGCAGAAGATACGCGCCGTCGGCACGAATGGAGGCAAGGCGCAAGCCGGGGACGGGACTGTTTTCCTCGTTGGAAAGCGGCCCGCCGTAATCGAAATTCAGCGTGACGCTGTGTCCCGCCGCCACCACATCGTTGAGTGTGACCTGCACGACAAGCGGATTGCGGGTGTCGCGCTCAAAGGCAACGGGCTTCCCGGCGGCGTCGGTGACGGCGGTAATTTTCAGATTCTGGTGAAGCTCGGCCTGCACGACGCGGGAGGTGTCGCTCGCGGTGAAGTCCACCTTCGCGTGCGCGACGAGCAACTGGCTCGCAGGTGTGAGTGTGGCGGTGACTTCGTAGTGCGTGGCGCGAAATGCGGCCTTCGCCGCCTGCGGCGGCGCCATCGGCCCCTGACTCTGCGCGCCTGCAGCGGGCGGAAAAGCAACGGTCAGAACCAAGAACGCAAGGGGAGCAAACTTCCAGATTTCACTGACTCGGAGATTCCGCCGCAAAGAACCCTCTTTCCACACCCCACACACTACTAGGATACCAGAGGGGGGCTTTTGAGTTGCCAGCGCACTGTCACAGCATCCGCGCGATGATGTCGGCGGCGCGGCCGATGGCGCCTCCCGTGCCGAGGCGCGCGCGGACTTCGGCGAGCCCGTGCCGCATATCCTCCCGCGCCTCGCGCGAGTCCATCAATCGAAGCACCTCCGCCGAAATCCGCGCGGGCGTGCAATCCTGCTGCAAAAGCTCGGGAACGATGGCGCGGCCCGCGATTAGATTGGGCATGGCGACGTGGCGCGTCCGCGCGAAGGTGCGGATCATCAATTCCGTCAGGCGGCCAACGCGATAAACCACGACCATCGGGGTGCCGAGCAGCGCGGTTTCAACGGTTGCCGTCCCGCTGGCGACAATGGCGGCAGTGGCGGCGGCGAGGGCGTCATAGGCAGCGCCGGGCGCGACGCGGAGGTCCAGCCCCGCGGGCAACTCGAAAGCGTGATGCGTTGCGCCGGATTGAATTCGCAAGGATCGTGCTGCTTGCGCCGCGGCCTGCGGCGCGTCCGAGGAAAACCCCGCGGCGAGGGCAAGAATAAACTGGCAGCCTGGCTTTTGTTGCGCTATACGCGCGCTGGCTTCGAGGATGGGCGGCAAGTTGTGCCGGAGTTCATTCCAGCGGCTGCCGGGGAGTAGCGCAACGGCCGGTTTCGCGCCGTCGAAGCCAATGCTGGCGAGAAAGTCCGCGCGGGGCATGGATGGACGGACGATGTCCACCAGCGGATGGCCGATGAAAGTTGTCTCGATGCCCGCCTTGCGAAAGAACTCTTCCTCGAACGGGAAGATGCAAAGCGCGGAAACAAAGCGCCGCCGGATTAAGTTTACGCGCCACGGCCGCCAGGCCCAGAATTGCGGCGCGACAAAATAGACGCAGGGGATTCCTCGCCGCTTCAATCTCTTTGCCAGCCGCAGGTGAAAGCTGGGGAAGTCCGTGAGGATCGCGAGGCGCGGTTTTCGCCTTTCGGCTTCTTCGACGAGGCGGTGGAGCGTGCGGCGGAGCAGCGGCAGCTTGCGCCACACTTCGCCGAATCCCGTGACAGCTACGTCCGAAGACCGCGCGACCAGTTCGACACCCGCTTCGAGCATCCGTTCGCCGCCCATGCCGAACAGGTGCGCATCCGTGCGGCGGGAAAGCTCCGAGGCAAGGCGGCCTGCGTAGAGGTCGCCTGATGCCTCGCCCGCACTAATCAGAACTTGATCGGATTTCATTTTGGATGCATGCGGCGCGCGAGCAAAGTTCGATCTCAATCGCTTGCAGGAATAGACGCGCCGGCGGCTTCGCCGGTGGTCGGCAACGGCATTCGCAGCTCCTGGTCCTTGTACTGGAGCTGATAAAGCCGGTAATAAATCCCGCGCGCGGCCAGCAGCTCTTGATGCGAGCCTTGCTCGCGCAAGCGGCCTTTGTGGAATACGAGGATTGTGCCCGCGTGCTGAATGGTGCTGAGGCGGTGCGCGATGACGAGCGCCGTGCGGCCTTCGAGCAGCCGGTCGAGCGCCTCGCGAATCATCTGTTCGGTCTTCGTGTCCACGCTGGAAGTCGCCTCGTCAAGAATCATGAAGCGGGGATTGTGCGCCAGTGCGCGGGCAAAGCTGACGAGCTGGCGCTGGCCGACGGAGAGCGTCGCGCCGCGCTCGGTGATGCCCGTTTCGATGCCTTGAGGAAGCGAATCAATCAGCGGACCGAGGCCGACCTCGCGCAAAGAACTTTCGACCTGCGCGCGGCTGATGCCCTCGGTGCCGAGACGCACGTTGGATTCGAGCGTGCCCGTGAACAGGAACGGGTCCTGCAGGACGATGCCGAACTGGCGGCGCAAGTCCTGCACATCGAATTCGCGGATGTCCACGCCGTCGAGCAGAATTTGGCCTCGCTGGATCTCGTAGAAACGCAGCAGGAGCTGCACGACGGTCGTCTTGCCCGCGCCGGTGTGGCCGACAATGGCGGCGGTCTGCCTGGGCGCGACGCGGAAGGATACATCGCGCAGCACCCAGTCTTCTTCCTTCGGATTCGCGCCGCCGCGGTAGGCGAACCAAACGTTGCGGAATTCGATCTCGCCCAGCGGGCGCTCGATTTTGCGGCCGCCGGAAGCGGTCTCGGCGGGAATTGGCTCGTCAACCAGCTTGAAGATGCGCTCGCTCGCGGCCATGGCGCTCTGCAAAATATTAAATTTTTCGCTCAGGTCCTGGATGGGGCGGAAGAAGCGCTGCGCATATTGCATGAAAGCAATCAGCGTGCCTACTCCCACAGCGCGGTCAATGACGCGGATGCCGCCGCGCCAGAAGACAAGTGCGATTGCCAGGGTGCTCAGGAACTCAACCGCGGGATAGAAGAGCGCGAACGCAAATATCACGTCCTTGTACGCTTCCATGTGAATGCGGTTGAGTTTCGCGAACTCTTCGCGAGTCTTGCGCTCGCGATTGAACAACTGCACGATCGGCATCCCCATGATGTGCTCGTTCAGGAACGCGTTGATGCGCGCGATGGCGGTGCGTATGCGGCGGTTGCCGTCGCGGGTCTTGCCGCGGAAAAGCCAGGTCGCGACGAGAATCAAGGGCAGCACGCTCAAGGATTCAAGCGCCAGGTGCCAGTCCATCCAGAAAAGAATGGCCACAAACAGCACGAGCAGCACGGCATCGTTGATCATCGCGACAACGCCCGTGGCGAAGAGATCATTCAGCGCGTCCACGTCCGTCGTCACCCGCGTGACCAGCCGCCCGACCGGGCTGCGGTCGTAGAAACTCATCGGCAACGCCTGCAGGTGGCCGAAGATCTGCTTGCGCATGTCATACATCGTCTTCTGGCCGACATCCTGCATGATGCGCATTTGAAGGTATTGAAACGCGAAGCTGAGGAGCAGCGACGCCAGAAAGGCGAGCGTGATCAATCCCAGCCCGTGGACGCCGGCAATCAGGGAAATGGTTCCATGAAACGCCGGCAGGATGTATTTGTCGGTGGCAACTTTGAAAAGGTAGGGCCCCGCGGCCTCGAGCGGCGCGACGACCACGGTCACCAGCAGCGCGGTGTATACAAGCCACTTGTACGGGCGCAGATACTGCATCAGGCGCCGCGCCAGCCTTGCGTCGTACGCCTTTCCTAAGGCTTCTTCTTCGCGGAAATCGCTCATTCGCGTTCCAGCTCTTCTTCGAGCAATTGCTTGTGATAGAGGTCGTTGTAATAGCCGCCAAGCGCGAGCAGCTCGTCATGCGTTCCGCGCTCGACAATCCGCCCTTCGCGCAGCACGGCGATTTGATCGGCGTGCCGCACGGTCGAGCAGCGGTGCGAGACGAGGATCGTCGTGCGATGCCGCATCACGTCCTTCAATCCACGCAGGATGCGCTCTTCGGTGTCGGTGTCCACGCTCGAAAGCGCGTCATCGAGGATCAGTATCTTCGGGTCGCGGATTGCGGCGCGCGCGAGCGTCGTACGCTGCTTCTGTCCGCCGGAAAGCGTGATCCCGCGCTCACCCACCATCGTTTCGTATTTCGCGGGGAACTCCCGGATTTCGCCGTCCATGCTCGCTATGGCCGCGGCATCTGAAATTTGATCCGGAGATGCGCCGTCCATGCCGAAAGCGATATTGTTCGCGAGCGTCTCGCTAAAAAGGAAGGGGTCCTGCGGCACGAAGCCGATGGCGCGGCGAAGTTGATCGAGCGGCCATTCGCGGATCGAGCGGCCGTCAATGAATAGCGTCTCCTGCGGGGCTTCCCACAATCGCGCGACGAGCGCCGCGAGCGTCGTCTTCCCGCTTCCCGTGGGGCCGACAATCGCGAGAGTCGAGCCTGCCGGAATTTTGAGGTTGATATCCTGCAGCACCGGCGGATTCGCGCCGGGCGCTGCCGGTTCCATACCCTGGCCATTCGCGGCGGCTTGTGGGGCGGCCGCGCTATCGCCGCTCCGCGTGGTCGGGTATGTAAATGTGAGATGGCGCATTTCGACTTCGCCGCGGATTTCCGCGCCGTCCGCGCTGCGCGCTTCGGCATCGCTGATCTTGGGTTGCGCGTCAAGAATGTGATTGATGCGCCCCATGGAGGCCGCGCCGCGCTGGAAGATGTTGGTCACGAAGCCCAGCGCAATCATCGGGAAGATGAGCTGCACAACAAATGAATAGAACGCGACAAACTCGCCGTAGGATATTCTGCCGACCATCACCTCCCCGCCGCCCCGCCAGAGCACCAGAAGAAATGCCATGCCAAACAGGGATGTGAGGGCTGGAAAAAACATGCTCCAGGCGCCGATGAGCTTCAGATTGCGCGTGACGTATTCGCGGTTTGGCGAGTCAAAGCCCGCCATTTCGGCGCGTTCTTGCGCGTAGGCGCGCACGACGCGAACTCCGGCGAGATTTTCCTGCGCCTTGGCGCTTAATGTGGCGAGCGCGGCCTGAATGGAGCTGTAGAGCTTGTGAATAATCTGTCCGAAGTACCAGGTTACGACGGCGACGACCGGCACTGGCAGCAGGACCCAGAAGCTGAGGTGCGGCGAGAGGACGAGCATGAATACGACGGCGAGAAACATTGTGAGCACGGTGGTCGAGCTGTACATGATGCCGGGCCCGAGCACCATGCGCACTGCGTTCAGGTCATTCGTGCAGCGCGACATCAGTTCGCCCGTTCGGTTGCGCACGTAGAATTCCGGCTCCTGCCGCACGAGCGAGGCGAGCATGTCGTTGCGCAAATCGTACTCGATGTCGCGCGACACCCCGATCAGGATCCAGCGCGTCCAGTAGGAAAACAACCCCTTGAGCGCAACCACGCCGACAAGCGCGAGGCAGAAAATTCCAAGAGCGCCCGCGTCCGCCGGCTTGTAGTAATGCACGAGCGGGCCGAGCGAGATCCGCCCAATTTTCCCCAACTGCGCGAGCGGCGCCGGTGCGCCGCTGATCAAGTCAATGATGGCTCCGGTGATGAGCGGCGCAAGCGTCCCGGCGATTCCCATGCCCGTGTTCGTCAACATGCCGAGCACGACGCTGCCTTTGTAGCGCCTCACATACGGCAGCAGCGCGCGCAGATTCCGCGCGGTGGGCGGGCGCTTCGCTTTTGCGCCGGCAATCGGGGATACGGCTTGTGCGGTCGCGCTCATCTCATCGGCCTATGAGTGATTTCATTGGATGAGCCATCTCCGGCAAAGTGTTCGGAATTGCCCTCCAGCGACTGATAGCGATTCGCCTGCGGATTCCATCGGACTCGGATGGTTTTTGCATGCGCCGCCGAGCCCTGGTCCATCGGCGCGAGTGACAGGATCAACCCTTTCCCGGGGTCCTTCACAAATGACAGTTTCCATCGCGAGATTGCTTCGCCGGGGCTTCCGCCAAGATAGCCTTTCTGGTTCTTCAAGTGTTCGTCGCAAAGGAGCACCTGCATCCAATTGCCGTCAACGATTTCTACGATGGCCAGCCGCGTAAAAATTATCTCCCCATCCTGCGCGCCTGGTGCCCCGCTCAGCCGGTTGACTACCAGCACTTGCTGCCGCCCGTCGAGCGCCAGATCGCCCCAGGCGAGCGCTTCACCTTCGCTTCCAAGCGCGCCATGCGCGACGTCCGCGATGTCATCGGGGACAGCGGGCGCTGCCGGAGGCTTTTGCGCACCACCGGCCGAGCTGGAATTTTCCGCCGGGCTGCCGCACGCGACGCCAAGTGCGCAGACGCAAACCAAGCCCGTCAATACAACAAGACGCAAGAACTCCCCCTCGAATTACAAGCTCGGGAAGGCCAGCATGATTTCGACGACGCGACCAGTCGTCTTATCACAGGAAATTTCCATTACCTGCGGCACATCCGACCCCGCCCAGTCAAACGCGTAGTATAGCAGTTCCAATTCTCGGCCATTCTTTACGCTCGGGCCACGCGAGTTCGGCTCTCCGCAAATCTCGACGACCCGTTCGCGTTTATCAAGAAGGCGCAAACCGCGTCCCGAGACCCAGATCCTTTGGTCGGGCTGGCTTTTACAATCGCCTTTTTGCGGCCCTCGCCCGATGTCTACAGATTGGATCAGCCCGCCGTCGTTTATTTCAACTGTCAATTCCAATCCGTGGCACAGGTCGACCCAATCGTGAGTTCCCTCCCCGGATTCCACGAGATACTTTTTAAGGCGTTTTTGAACCGCGGCCAAAGTGTCGCGGCCTGGTCTGATGCCCGCCAACGTCAGCTCGTTGGCGCGATCGTTCTTGGCGGAAGGGAATTGCGCGAGTGGCGCCACCGCGACACCCAGCGCGCTAACGCACAGCCAGTATTTCGTCCAGCCGGGCTTCAAAGTTTTCTTCTCCTTCGGACCACAATCGGTAGCGTTCGAGAGGCACCGCGGCGTGAGCCTCCTGGAGCCACCGGAAAAGCGATTGGATGTTTTCCCGCGTGCGCTCGTGATACTCGCGAAGGCGCTCGGGCGAGGCCATCGCGGCGAGAAAGCGCTCTTCCTCTTCATGCAATGCGCCCTGCCCCTGTCCGTTCGCGGGTGCTTCAGCGATAGCGGCGCTCGCGTCCGCCCTGCTGCCGAGAAGACCCGCATGTCCGGTGAAGAGATGCTCGAATCCGATGTCGACGAGGAAATCGCCCAGCTCGGCCGCGATGCCTCCGTCGTAGTCGGGGCCGTGGCACGTAATCTCGAGCACCTGTGGCTTTTGCTTCCAAAAGCTGGCCGCCATGTCGTAAATCCATAGCTCCCACGGCGCGTGGACCTCGTAGGCCATGTCGCCGCTGGAATGTTCGCGCAGAAGATCCATGATTTCGGCGGCGCTGACCGGTCTGCTCCGCAGGTCCCATTCGACCAGGGGGGATTCGGCGGCGGCCACGGCGCGGACCACCAGGCTCGTGAATCCCTGCCATGATGCGGGCAGCGGCACGGTCTCGAGCAGCCGCCCGAATTTCGCCAGTTGCGTCTCTTCGGAGTAATCCTGCGCCCAGGCGCTGACGTATGCGCGATTCGCCATTCGGACATTATACAAATTCCGCGGCGGGGCCTGAAATCGCGGGAGGCTATCGGCCGGATTTTGCTTGCAGTCTACTTTTCTTCAGGTTTCTTGCCGGGGGCTGATGGCACGGAGGTCGAGAATTCGATCATTCGCTGCCGGAGCGAGTCTCCGATGGACGCGAAGACTTGCGAGAAGGTCTCGCGCAGTTTTTCTTCGGCATTCCGCGAAAGAATCTCGATTTGTCGGTCGGCCTGCTCGCTGAGTTTTGCCGCGGTCGTCAGCAGCCAGGCATTCGACGCGTTTTCCAGCCGGCCGGTGTAGGCTTCCATCGCTGCTTCACCCTGGCGGGTAAGCGCCTCGGCGTAACGTCGCTCCTGCGCTTCGCGTTCCGCGCGAGCGGCGTCGCGCATCACTGCCGTTTGCTCGGCGAGGTCCTTCTGTGCTGCCGCGACGCTATCCTCCGCTCTTTGCGTCAGATTCTTCTGAAATTCTGATAGGAGCTGGCGGGATTCAGCGCCCATCCTGGCGCGGACTTGCACCGAATGCGCCTCGAGGTGCGTCGAGGATTGATCGAATGCGTTGCGCAGCCCGGCATTGAAGCGCTCCAACTCGGATTGCGCGGCCCGGCGCGCCTTGCTTCCCACCTCTGAACCGCCCGCCTCGATTGCTTCGCGGATCTTTTCCTGCGTCTGCTGCATCGCGTCCTTCGAGATTTCTTCAAGCTGGCCCTGAGAATGCTCGATGTAGCTGCGGCTGTAATGGTCGAGTTCGCTGGCGAAAAGCCCGGACATTTCTCCCGCGCGAGCGCGCAGCACCTCGCCGGCCTGTTCCAGACCGTGGTCGAGGCTCGACTGCATCTGTGTCTGAACTTTTTTCTCGTACCAGTTGGCGGACTTAAACAGCGACTCGATCGTCGTGTGCGTAATGTCCGTCGCGCGCGCCTCCAGATCCTCCTGCCATTTCGTCATCGCCGCGCGCGAGGTTTCCTGCCAATCGCTTCCCATGCGAGCGGCGCTCACCTGAAGCCGCGCGGCTGCTTCGCTCTCCACCTGGGCCGCGGCTTCGCGCACCCGCTCTTCCTGCGACTGCAGCGCATCTTCCGCCGAAAGGTGGCCCGCCAGTAATTTCCGCACCATCTCCCGCGCGCGGTCGATCTGGGGCGCGAGTTCTTTCTCCAACTGTTGGCCGAGCTTGGCCACCGATTGCGCTCCCGCGGCGTCAAGCAGCGGCTGCAAACGCTCCGCCATTCCGGAGACGGCCGATTCCGTCCGCGCCGTAAGCTCGCGCGTCGAGCCCTCGAGCAGTTCGCCCATTCTCCGCTCGAGGCTCGCGGCCGCTCCCTGTTGCATCCCGTCAAGCTGGCGGGCGAATTCCGTGAGCCGGCCCGCTGCCTGTTCAATTTCCGCGAGTGCCGCGCGGCCGCTTGCCGCTTCTGCTTCCCATTGCGCGCGAAAATCCTTCACGGCCTGGCGCGCCTGCGCGTGCAGGTCCTCGGTATACTGGCGCAGCGCCGCGATTTGCTTGCTGTTTTGCGTGTGGAGGCGTTCGGTTTCCTTTTGCGATTGCGCGGCGATCTGCGCTGTCCCTGCTTGCACTGCCTGGTCAACAGCGCCGGCGGCCAGCTCCGCGGCGCGTTTCTGCGCGGCGGCCATATCCGATTCGAGCCGCGTACGCCATGACCGCTCGCCCTGTTCGATGGCGCTGTGGATCTGGCCCGAGAGCTTTGTGGCCGTGGCCTGCAGCCTTTCCACTTCCGCCCCGATGTCCCTCGTGCGCCCCATAATCACGTGTTCCCAATGGCGCGTGGCTTCCTTTACCGAGGATTGCAACTCCTCCCGCGACCGCTCGAACTCTTCCCGCGCCTGATCCGCGCGCGCCGCCGACGCTTCCGCTGAAAGCCGCAAGCGGTCAACCGCCGAATCCACGCTGGCGCCGAGCGCGGCCTGGAAAGTTTCTTTTTCGGCCTGCTCGATGCCGGCCACGCGGGCGGCCAGCAATGTGCGCGCTTCTTCGAGGCGCCCGTCCAGCTCCTTGTTCCATTGCTCGCGCAGCCCTTCCGCGCTCACTCGGGATTGCAGCTCGATGCGCTCCGTGGCCTTCGCGAGCCAGTGTTTGGTGTAATCGTCAGCCGCGGAATGCACCGCTTTGGTTGCCGCATCTTGAAGCTGGGTCTCGACGGACGTGAGCAGGTGATGGATTTCTTGCGTCACGGTCCGCGAGGTCGCTTCACGCACTGCCACCTGAATCTGTTGCTTGGCTTCGTTCACCAGCCGCGTGACATGACGCGCCAATTGCAGCGGCGCGTCCGGGCCCGTTTGCCCTTCCGCCGCTCTCATCTCAACGACATTGCCGGATTCGGCGAGCCCGGCGTCAATTTCGCCTTCGGTGGTTTGTGGAATCTCCCCGGGGAGTGGGATCGCGGGCAGCCCCGCCTCTGAAGCGGGGAACCAGTCCGGCGGCGGAAACGCAATTCCCCATATGTTGCCCGGAAACTCCAGCTCGACGCCAACTTGAAAAAGCTCGCGCACCGTCCGCGGGCGTTGAATCCAGGTAACGCGGCCCCGCGCCGCAAGCGGCTCGCGTGTCGTCTCCGGCTGCGGCAATTCGATCGTCACCCACATATTCTTCAGGACGTAATGCTTGGATTGGTAGCGGCAACCGTGGCAGTTAATGAGCAGCGTCGAAGTGCGTTCCTGAAACGTACGGCCAAGTGCGTCCACGCCCGTCACCGTCAGCGGGACAGCCTGCACAATGCGCGTACTTCGGCGCTTGCGCAGCTCTGGATCCTGATGAGGGGCACTCTCGACCAAGGCTGGTCTCCCGCGTCAAACAACAAGCCTAGCATTCGCGGCTGGGGCGTATCGAGAGACTACGGCCTTCCGTGCGAATCAGTCAATGCAATTTTCGCTATGCGTCAGCTACCCCGGGCGGAATCCGCGCTGTGGCCCCGGCCCCGGAGGGCGTCAAAGATCTCCTTGGCCACCCAGATCGGGCCAACGAGAAAGTAGACCGGTCCCTGGAAGAACGCGGGCTTGTTGCCTTCAATCCGGTGGCCAAGGAGCAGCATCACCCAGCCGCCAACGAACAGGGCAAGCCCCAGCTTCCATCGAAGCAGGATCAGCAGAACGATCCCCGCGAAAATCACGGGTATGCCGATGCCGTGCAGGAGCTTGTTCCACGGGCTGCTGTGCTCGTGATCGTACTGCGCCATGTAGCTTGAGAGCGGAGCCATTGATCATTCTCCCGGGAAGCATTGAGACTTGCTTACTTATACGCCTGCGGCGGCAATTATCAAGAATGATTTGAGCGAGGAAGTTTGCAGGCTTGGAAAAGACACCCGGCCGTACATCCGCTGAAAATTACAACTCGCGGCGCCCCTCCATCGCTTTAAGCATCGTTACTTCATCCGCGTATTCGAGGTCCGACCCAACGGGAATGCCGACTCCAATCCGCGTCACGCGCACGCCCAGCGGCTTGATCAGTTTGGAAAGATAAACCGCCGTCGCTTCCCCTTCGGCCGTGGGATTCGTCGCGATAATGATCTCTTCGATTCCCGCGCCCTTCATCCGTTCGATGAGTCCCTTGATCTTGAGCTGCTCCGGTCCGATTCCTTGCAGCGGCGCAAGCGACCCTCCGAGCACGTGGTAGAGGCCGCTGAATTGCCTCGTCCTTTCGACCGCCACTATATTGACTGGCTCCTCGACCACACAGATGAGTTTCCGGTTTCGCGTCGCCGACGTGCAGTAAAAGCACGGGTCCGCGTCCGTAATATTGTTGCACACCGAGCACAAGCGCACGTTTTGTTTGGCGTCGCGGATCGCATCGGCCAGAGCAAGGGCCTGCTCGGGCGTCGCGCGCAGCAGATGGAACGCGAGCCGCTGCGCCGTCTTCTGCCCGATCCCGGGCAAATGTTTTAGCTCATCAATCAGGCGCGTGATGGGAGGGGCGTAGTCAGGCATGAAGGTCCGGGGAGAAACGAGACTCTGTGCTGCTCGCCGCGCGTCCGCTCAAAACAGTCCGGGGATCTTGATCCCCGCGACGCCGGGAATGCTTCCGCTGAGGCTTTTCAGCTGGCGGGCCAGCTCTTCGTCCACGCGGCGGCAGGCCTCATTCACCGCGGCCCGCACCAGATCTTGCAGCATCTCCTGGTCTTTGCTTGCGAACACGTCCGTTTCGATCCGCACTGACGTGACCTGCTTCTGGCCGTTCATCTGCACCACGACCATGCCACCGCCTGCCGAGGCCTCCACGTGGACCGCCTCCACTTGCTTCTGCAGGTTTTCCTGCATCTGCCGGAATTGAGAGAGCATCTGCTGCAAGGCTTTCACTTCCATGGCTCACCCCTCGCCCCGGCGTTTGATCTCCGTCACCTGGCCGCCGAACCGATCCAGCATCGCGCGCACAATTGGGTCTTTTTCATCCTGCGCGCGCGGCAATGGCGCGCTTTGCGCCGCGCGTGCGGCGGCCGTTCCCGCCGCGGATTCCAGTTTAACACACACACGCAGCGGCGAGCGCAGGATGTCGCTCGCGATTGTGCGCAACTTCTCCAGTGGATTGCGCTGCTGCAGCATTTCAGCGATCGCGCGGCTCTCGGAAGGGAAGTACAGCCGCAATTCACTCCCTTCCAGGTCCCATCGCCGCGCGTGTTCCACAAGCTCGGCTAGAAATTTTTGTTGCTGGATCACCGCCGCCTTGATCGCGCCCACTTGCTCGGCGTCAATTCCGCTGGACTGAACAGCCGCGCGGGGAATCGCAGCCGCGGCCGCGTCTCCAGCGATTTCCATGCCGCTGTCTTCGCCCGCACTTCCTGTTTTTGCGGGCGGCGCAATATGCATGGAAACGGACGCCGACCCCGAAGCGCCCGCCGCCACGGCGCGAACGGCCGGTGTTGCGGTTGCCGGAGCGCTTGCGGCCGAAGAATTGGCCCCGGCCGCGGGAGTAGTTCCGCTCTGTGCCGCCGCTGGCCGTTGCGGTGCTCCGCTATTCAGCTCCGCGAGCACCTCCTCGAGCGGCGCAAGCCGCGCGGCATTCACGAGGCGCAGCAGACCCAGCTCCAGATGCAGCCGCGGATCGGGTTTCCTCCGCAAGTCCTCGTCCGTCTCCATCAGGATCTGGAAGTAGCGCGTCAAATCTTCTTCGCTGAACACCGCCGCCGCGCGCGCGATTTCCGGCCGTTGCTCCGTCGTCGCCGCGATCAAGTCCGAATCCGCGCCGCACACGCGTGCCACCAGCAGATTCCGGAAGTGCCGGATCGCTTCGCGGCAGAAGTGCTGCAAGTTGCGCCCTTCCGCTTGGAACCGGTGCACCAGCGCGAGCGCCTTCTCCGCTGAATGCTCTTCAATCGCCGCGGCGAGTTCCGCCAGCGCCTCCTCGGGCACCACGCCGAGCAACTCATGCACGGCGGCATCCGTGATTTGCGTCCCGCAGTAAGCGCGCGCCTGCTCGAGCAGTGAAAGCGCGTCGCGCAGGCTGCCCTCGGCCGCCCGCGCCATCACCGCCAGCGCGCCGGGTTCCGCTGTAAGCCCTTCTTTTTTCGCGATCGCCGTGAGCGCGCCGTCAATCTCCGCGAATGAGAGCGCGCGAAAATGGAAGTGCTGCGCCCGCGACCGGATGGTATCGGCCAGATTTTCCGGCTCGGTCGTCGCCATCACGAAAATCACGCGCTCCGGCGGCTCTTCCAATGTTTTCAGGAGCGCGTTTGACGCTTCGTCGGTCAGCATGTGCGCTTCGTCGAGGATGATGACCTTGAAGCGCCCCGACGCGGGCGCGTACCGCACCATGTCCCGCAGCTCGCGGATTTGGTCAATCCCGCGGTTTGACGCCGCGTCAATCTCAAACACGTCCAGTGAATTTCCGGCGGTTATCTCGCGGCAGGCGTCGCATTCATTGCACGGCGTGGGCGTCGGGCCCTTCACGCAATTGAGCGCCTTGGCCAGGATGCGCGCCGTCGTTGTTTTGCCCACGCCCCGCGCGCCGGAAAAAATGTACGCGTGCGCCACGCGGTTCGCGCGGATCGCGTTCTCGAGCGTCGCCGTCACGTGCCGCTGCCCCACGACGTCCTCAAACGTCTGCGGCCGCCATTTCCTCGCGATCACTTGATAGCCCATTTCGTCCCAGTAGCACAGCCACTCTTGGCTGTGCGCCTTTCTTCAACTCAACTTGCGCCAAAAAATCAAATACTGATGCGAGTAGTACTGGCATTCCTGTCTGTACGCCATTTCTCTGTTTCTCTTCGGCCCTTAAAAACAAAAAGCGATGGGAGGAACTTCGGGTACTCCGCGGCACACGCCGCGATCCCGGTACCGTTGCTCCCTTCCGGGCCTGGCGGGGTTCGCGGGACGGCGTTGCACAGAGCCCGAAGTTCCACGCATCGGCAGTCCCTGTCT
Source organism: uncultured Acidobacteriota bacterium (assembly GCA_963838945.1). Taxonomy (GTDB): domain Bacteria; phylum Acidobacteriota; class Terriglobia; order Acidiferrales; family UBA7541; genus DASTCZ01. The sequence goes on from CAWITC010000005.1 coordinate 92,106, forward strand.
CGCACAAAAGTGTCGCGCAAATATGTTGCGCATCAGGACCGCTTCGCGAAGTCTAGCACAGCGTCGCGGTCGCGTCAGCGGCATTGCCCACTTACCTCTTCTCGATCCAAAGGAGTGTGACTTGTTCTGGGTGGGGTACGCGCTAAACCTTCGCTTGAGAACACTGAAATCTGAATTCCATGTTTTAATCAGACATGGCTGAGCGGCCGAATTTAAATGCGGCGCTGCTGATTCTTCGGATCGCCAGTTCCGCGACTTTTCTCTTTCACGGAAGCCAGATTCTTTTCGGTTTTTTCGGAGGCGGTGGGCCCCAATCAGTTTCCTCCTCCTTTCACGCGCCGATTTTAATTGGCTACCTCGTTGGGTTGGCGGAAATTGCCGGAGGCCTCGCGATTCTGAGCGGTGTTCTTTTTCGAGTCGGCGCTACATGCATCATCATCGTAATGCTTGGAGCGATCTTCGCGGTCCACATTAAGAATGGTTTTGATAGCGAAAAAGACGGCATCGAGTTTGCCTTCGACCACCTGCTTATCGCCCTCGCCCTCCTCCTTACTGGCTCAGGTTCGTATTCACTTTCACGAATCCTGCCGCCGGCGCTGCGAAAGTGGTGATTCCTATGCGCATGCCGGTTCTTTTCGTCGGCCACGGCTCGCCGATGAACGCCATCGAGCAGAATGCGTTTACCTCCGCGCTCAAGCGAGTCGCCGAAGATCTGCCGAAGCCAAAAGCCGTCTGCTCGATTTCCGCTCACTGGATTACCCGTGGCGCTCACGTAGTGGATTTGGCCAAGCCGCGCACGATCCACGATTTCTACGGCTTTCCGCCGCCTCTCTATGAGGTGCAATACCCCGCTCCTGGTTCGCCCGAAGAAGCCAAGCGCGTCGCGCGCGAAGCGCATCTCCACACCGACGAGCAATGGGGGCTAGACCACGGCACCTGGGCCGTCCTCCGTCACATGTATCCCGATGCTGACATCCCTGTTTTCCAGGTCAGCCTCGATGCAGGCCGCGACCTCGCCGGCCACCTCGCTCTTGGAGGTGAGTTGCAATCGCTCCGCGACCGCGGAGTGCTGATTCTCGGCAGCGGGAATCTGGTCCACAACTTGATGGCCATGCGAGGCGAAAAAGACGCCACTCCATTTCCCTGGGCGTCCGAATTTGATGCTCACGTAAAAAAGGCCATCGAAAATCGCGACTCAGCTACGCTCGCCAATCCGGGCGCATGGGGCGAGAACCTCTTCGAAGAAGCTCACCCATCACTCGATCACTATCTTCCAATCCTCGACTGTCTTGGCAGCACCACCGCAAAGGACGAAGTCACCTTTCCGTATGAGGGCATCGAGTACGGCTCCGTCTCCATGCGCATGGCGCTCTTTCAGCCCGTCGGGGCGTTCTAAGAAACTCTTCGGCACACATCGGGCAACCGCCCGCCACGCACTCGAATCTCAATCTTCGCCGGGGAAGTAGCTCTTAGGAACTTCGCTGCGGACTTTCTTTACCGCCCCGCCGCTCCTTCCGGCTATGCTCTCCGCGGGTGTTCACCTCGGCACCCAGTCCGGCGGCGCGCCCGCAGCGCGCTCCGGTTCCGCGCGCCAGCGCCACGCTCCTCGTTACGGGGCGGAGCTTCACCATGCGTGAAGCAAGGGGGAATTCATGAAAAAAGTTGTCTCTATATTTGCGGTGCTGTGTCTCTCGCTTTTCGCGGCGCTTCCCGCTCATTCGCAGAATCTCAATCAACTCCTGCAGGGCAGCCAGATGCACCTCACGCTGCAAAACGGCCTGACCACGAGGGTCGCGCATGCAGGCGACCCGTTCACGGCCATTATCACCGAGCCGGTCTTCGTCAACAGCCTGCTTGTTCTTCCCGCCGGCACGAAGATTTCCGGCGTCGTCGGCGCGGTCATTCGTCCGAAGTGGATCGGGATGTTCCGGGGTCAGGCGGCGATGAGTCTTACGTTCAAGTCCATCGAGATTGACCGCCGCGAAATTCCCGTCCAGATCAGCATCCTCGCGCTTCAAAGCCCGCAGATGGAAGGCACGGCCAAGAGCCGCAAGGACGTCAAGGTTGACGAAGGTGAAATCATCCAGGCCAAGAACGACATCAAGGAAGACGTTCTCATCGTTGCCGTCGGGACGAGCGGCGGCTCTGTCATCGGCGCTGTTTTCAGCCACGTGATGCGCGGTTTCGCATTCGGCATGGCCGGAAGCGCCGCCTACGTTGTCGCGCGCAAGGGCAAGGAAGTCGAGTTGCCCGCGCAGACCGGCATGCTCGTGCGGCTGGACAACACCTTGACGCTGCCAACAGTGACAGCCACGGCCGCGGCTTATTCGCCCGGCACGAATCAATAACGCATCCCGCGGACGGGCAACGCGAACGGACAACGCTCGCTGATCGAATGCCTCTCGCGCAAGACGGCATCGTCGCGCCCGCGTGAGATTTTCGTATGGGCGAGTTTCAGTTTGCCTGCCGGGGCAAGGCCTGCTCGCTTCAATCTCCCCTGAAAGGGCATTCGGGATTGATTTGCCGCGCCCGCGTTCATCTCTTGGATGAGGGCTCACTCCCCAACGCGCGCTCAGTGCTATCGTTGCGTTTGCATATGCAAATCTGGCGTGGCGGTTCGGAAGGATTCTTACCGGGACTTCTGTAAGCCCACATTTCCATTTTGAGACTCCTCCGTCGAACCTTTGGATCGTCGCCATCATCAATATTCATGCGGGTGTGAACGCGATGAAGACGCTCTGGAGGTCGGTACCCAATGGGTGAGACGCAAAATCAGCCCTTTCAGCTTTCCTTCAACGCCTCTCTCAGGGTCGATTTCCAAGGTTCCCGCGTAACTTCCGATGGCGGTTTGATTCTGGTTCGCGAGTTGGATGAGCGATTGGGTTTAGAGAAACTCATCGGGGAACACTTGAGTGACTCGCGACAAGGCTTGAACAATCAGTTCACGCTGGCCGATCTGCTGCGGCAGTCGGTCTACAGTCGCTTGGCGGGCTACGAGGACCTCAACGACGCCGAAAGACTGGCAGCCGATCCGACGTTCGGATTGATCAGTTCGCACAAGGTCTGGGACCGAGGCGCGGCGCTGACCTCGACCTTGCACTGGTTCGAGACCGAGCTGCTGACCAAGGAAGAGAATCTGATCGGGCTGATGGCGTCGAACCGGGACACTGTGGGGCAGGCTGAGTCTCTGGATGGCACCGACCGCGTCGTGCTGGACATGGACTCCAGCGAGAGTCCGGTTCATGGTGAACAGGAGGGCAGCGCCTACAACGGGCACTTCGAATCGGTTTGCTACCACCCGCTGTTTCTGTTCAATAGTCACGGGGATTGCTTGGCGGCGAAGCTGCGTCCGGGCAACGTGCACAGCGCCGAAGACTGGGATGAATTGCTGTTGCCGGAGATCGAGCGTCAGCAGGCGGAGGGCAAGGAAGTTGCTTTCCGGGCGGACGCGGCCTTTGCGAAACCGGAGATCTACGAAGCGCTGGAGGAGCGCGGCGTGAAGTACGCGATCCGCATACCGGCCAACGACAACCTGGAGCGGGACATTGCGGAATGGCTGACGCGGCCCGTGGGCAGGCCAAGCCACAAGCCAGTGGTCCGGTACAAGGGCTTTCTCTATCAAGCGGCCAGTTGGAAGACAACACGACGAGTGGTGGCGAAGGTGGAGTTCCACGTCGGAGAGCTGTTTCCGCGAGTCGGCTTTATCGTGACCAACTTGAGCCTGCCCAGCCGTGCGGTCGTGCGTTTCTATAATAAGCGGGGAACAGCCGAGCAATGGATCAAGGAAGGCAAGCAGGCGACGCATTGGACCCGGCTATCCTGTCACCGCTTCCGGGCCAATGAAGTACGCATACAGTTGAGCCTGCTGGCCTACAACCTGGGCAACCTGTGGCGTCGCCTAGTGCTGCCGAAGAGAATTGACGCTTGGTCTCTGACGAGCTTGCAGCAGCGGTTGGTGAAAACGGGGGGACGCCTGGTCAAGCATGCCCGCTATTACTGGCTGCTACTGGCGGAGAGTCACCTCACGCGGCGTTTATTTGGGAGCATGCTGCGTAGGATCGCGGCGCTGCCGGTGCCAGCAGGATAGAGGAACCGTAGACCGGGACAGATTTGGGTGCCAATCGAGACTGGAGAAGGGAAAGTGTCTGAAAAGCCAGTTCGAGAAGTCCAATTTTGGGCCTTGGGATTTTCACGTACCCGCCGAAAAGGCTATGCCGTCGAGAACTTGGCTGGAGGCTTGAAAACTGAAACACTCAGATATAAATTACCGGTCATCCGGGAGGTCAAAATGGAAATCCCGGCTTGATTCTTCGCTGCCCAAAAACACAAGTTTTCAGACTAGCGATTTAACCAGAGTCGGGCGAATGTGCAATCTGTTGTAGCGTCCAGTCGTTGTGTTGACCTCTCGTAAGGCATAGGATATTTGAGTTAGATCGGTCTTAGCCGACTGTTCTTTGATCGACGTGCGGTTGCGGTGGAAATGCGAGATTCGTTTGGCGGGCGAACGGAGAGGTCCTTTAACATTGTCGCTCATGGTCACTTCTTTTCGTATCGGCCAATTCTTCGGCAAACCGCTCGCGGAATTGCAGCAGCCTGCGGTTTCCCTCTGCTTGCGCTCATACAACCCCGGGCTTTTCCTGGGCGAGCATGCTCATGAACGCGCCCATTTTTGTTTTGTACTGGGAGGAAGCTACAAAGAAAGAGTCCAGGGCCGCGATCACAATCGCACTCGCGACGACCTGATGTTTTATCCCCCGAACACTCCTCACTCGGAGCGGTACGCGACCGAGTGCCGCTCTCTGCTCCTGGACGTGAAAGACGCAACCTGGCTTCGCGCAAATGAAACCGGAAGGCTTCCGGCAGACCCCACCGATTTGCGCAGTATCACAGGCGTTTCCATAGCGCGCCGCATCTGCCACGAAATGAAGCACAGCGACGATGTCACTCCGTTGCAGATCGAAGCATTGGTGCTGGAACTCCTCGTCGAATGCACCCGCGCGCGCAAGCCAATCCCGTGCCACACCGCAAAGTGTGTTCAGCGCGCCGAAGAGTTCATCCGCGCAAATCGTACGGATCCACTAAGCCTCAAGTCGGTCGCGGATGCCGCGCAAGTACATCCATCCTACCTTTCCAGGATCTTCCGAAAGCATCAAGGAATGACGATCGGCCAATTCATCCGCCGGCTGCGGGTGAAGGAAGCCCAGCGCATTCTCTCCAGCAGCGCCACTCCTCTCGCCGCCGTCGCTGCCGAATGCGGCTTCGCGGACCAAAGCCATCTGTTCCGCGTCTTCCGCGCTGTTGTCGGAATCACTCCCGCGGAATACCGCCGCCAGGCACAAGGTTAAATCCGTTCCTCAGGTTGCAGACGTTCATGACATCCGGGCCGCGCTCTTGTTTTAATGGTGCCCAGCCAGTGCAATTGTTTTTTATCCAATAAACTTTCTGGATCAGGAGACCAAAAGTGACTCACCAAACTTCTCGGAAAACTCAGAGGAACGAATTCGAGCAGCGCGACACGCCGCGGAGTAGGGGCCGGCAGGCGCGAACAGGGTGGCGACATACCAAACTGCGGGGGCTCGCGCTCGTTACCTTTGCTCTCGTGTCCTGGCATCAAGCTGGTGCGAACGCGACGCCGAGCGCGGCGGAAATAGATGCATATTTCAGACCCTACGTCGCGACAAACAATTTTTCCGGCTCCGTTCTCATCAAGCGTGGCGAGAAGGTTCTCTTCGCAAAGAGCTATGGTTTTGCCGATCGCAGCAAATCCATACCAAACCGATTGGAGACGCGATTCCATATCGCTTCGCTGTCTATCTTGTTCACATCAACGGCAGTGCTGCGCCTCATAGACCAAGGTAAACTTTCGTTCGATACGCATGTCTCGGACATCGTGCCCGCAGTTCCCAACGGCGACAAAATCACCATTCGTGAACTGCTTGAACAGAATTCCGGCCTACCCGACGCAAACGACGACCTTCCCGACTACGATGAGCTCCTAAAGGCTCATCAGACGCCTGAATCGCTCGTCGCTCAAATCCGAGGTCTGCGACCCTTTTCCGATCCGGGCGGCAAGAGTCGGCGGGAGGAACATTCCGGCCAGAATCTATTGGCGCTTATCATCGAGCGAAAAACGGGCCTGACGTTCGCGCAAGCGATGAAGGCCTTGGTGTTCGATCCATTCGGCATGCGTGACAGTGGCGTGGACGACGACGGTCCAATCGATGGTCCGGTCGCGCAGGGCTATCAGCCTGCCGGCCCCTTTGGTCTGACACGGGCGCCGGCCATCCATTGGTCCGCCAAGTCTGGCAATGGATCGGCTTACACCACTGTTTCCGACGAGTGGAAATGGCTGCAGGGTCTTCTGCACGGCAATCTGCTGTCGGAGAGCAGCAGGAAGGCGATGCTCGAAACGAGCGACGGCTACGGCTGGTGGAGGACGCAAAGCGAGCGGCTCGGCGAAATGGCGTACGCGAGCAACGGACGCGCGCCGGGATTCTCGAGCCGCATGATGTATGTGCCCGGTGAAGACCTCGTCGTCATCGCGCTGACGAATGTCGAAAACGAACTGACTCCGGCGATCGTGCCGAACGCTGCCGCCCTGCTGCTAGGCAAGCCCTATGAGGCGTTTCGCTACCGTCGGGTGTCCGTCGCGGTTGCAGGACATCCGGTGGGAGATTTCCTTTTTGGTCCGGATTTCTATCGATCCTCTGCGACGCTGAGTCTGGTGTCCGACGCCAACGGGGTAACGCTGAACTGGCCCGGTGGTCCTGCGGCTCCGCTGCTACCGATCGGGAAAGACAAATTCAAGGATCGCTATTACTGGACCGATGTAACGATCGTTCGCGGGAATAATGGCGAACCGGTCGAACTAGACTACGGGAAATTCCGGGGAGTGCGGCGAGCTGTTCCTGCGAGGAATTGAAAGTTTGAGGCGGCGCCCCAGCGCCAAAACCTCCTCCGCGCAGTAGCGGCGCGGGCTCTGCCCCGCCGGGTTTTGCCAGAGCTGAAATCCGTAACCCAAAGTACGCGACAGTGCAAGATGTTTGCCATCTCTCAATCTCCTGTCCCTCGCCAAAACTCTGTCCGCCATTGTTTTCAACGTAAGATGCGTTTCGGAGGAAACGCAATACCCCAGGGTTTTTCTTGCTCGGCCATTTCCGCGCCTGCGATCCACAGGTTCTCTTCTTGCGTGACCCAGCAGATGCGGAAGATCAGCGCCTTGGTGCTCTGCTTCTCGCCGTTCGGGTCGTGCCGTATCACTTGCAATGACACCACCTCGCCTTGCCTGATCTTTCTTTCAATCTCAAAGCAGCAGCCATGCTCGCTGACGTTTCGCGTCCGCGCGGGGCACGCGTAAAACGCGCCGCTCTCATCCGCCCCGCGCACCTCGATCCCATAGATCAAAGTGACCCGCTTTCCCTCGCGGCGGTTCTCCCGAGCTTCTTCGGAGAGCTGTTTCCAATCTATGCTCGTGGCCATCGAACCCATCCTCTTTACGCAGGAGAACCTCGCACACGGCTTGCCAACGCCCGCTCGCGCAAGAGATAGAAATTAAATGACTTTCAGATTTGGTGGGATGTACGCAGTGCTTCGGAATGAGATTCTGTTCCAGCGCGGAACACCCCTACGACGCCGCTGAAGTGCAATTTGGAGGTCCTGCAATTTCCTTACAGCGCCCTTCCGATTAGACCGCGTTGGGCGCTTTACCCGGCCTTGGCCTGCTGCGCTTTTGCCGGCTTGGTCGCGCGCTTCAGGTAACGGTATAGGCTCGTGCGCCCAATCCCGAGCAACTGCGCCGTGCGCACGCGGTTGCCGTGGCACATTTCCAGCACGCGGTGAATATGCACCCGCCGGACTTCGTTCAGCGGAAGCGGACGCCAGTTTTCCTCGGCCATCCCCGCCCGCGCTGTGGGCTTTTGTAAATGCTCGGGCAGGTCATCCACGTCAATGAATTCGCTCACCCCCTTGATCGCCGCGCCGGCAATCACGTTTTCGAGTTCACGCACGTTTCCCGGCCAGGCGTGCTGCAGAAGCACGGTCTGCGCGCGCCGCGAAAGCCCCAGGATGTGCTTGCTGTAGGCCTGGTTGTACTTCTTCAAGAAAAACTGAATCATCAGCGGGAGATCGTCAAGCCGCTCAGCCAGGCTCGGCACGCGGATTTGGATCGTGCTCAACCGGTAAAACAGGTCCTCGCGGAATCGCCCCGCGAGCACCTCCGCGCGCAAATCGCGATTCGTCGCCGCGATCATCCGCACGTCCACGTGCTTCACCTCCGGTGAGCCCACGCGCTGGATTTCCCGGTTCTGAATCACGCGCAGCAGCTTCGCCTGCATCGGCAGCGACATCTCCGCGACTTCGTCCAGAAATACCGTGCCGCCGTTCGCGTACTCGAAAAGCCCGGGCCGCGTTTCCGTCGCGCCGGTAAATGCGCCCCGCATGTGCCCGAAAAGCTGGCTCTCGAGCAGCGTATCCACCAGCGCCGAGCAGTTGCACACCGCGAAGCGCTGCTGCGACACCGGACTCATCTGGTGGATCGCATTCGCCACCAATTCTTTCCCGCAGCCGGTCGGGCCCATGATCAAAACGTTTGTGTAATGCTTCGCCACCTTCCGCGCCAAGTCGAACACTTCCAGCATTGCCGGACTTTTGCCGACGATTCCGTGGAAGTTCAAGTCGCTGAGCATCTGCGTCTCGAGTTCGCGGATGCGCGCCCGCTGGCTGTAGATTTCGCTGATCTCATCGAGCGTGCGCTTCAGCCGCTCGCGCTCGACGGGCTTCGAGAAATAGTCGTACGCACCTCGCCGGATCGCGTCCACTGCGGAGTCCAGCGAGTAGTAACCCGAGGCCAGGATCACGTGCATGCCGGGGTCGTGCTCCAGGACCTTCTCCAGGAGCGCGCGGCCATCCATCCCCGGCATCTTAATGTCGGAGATCACCACGCGGCAGCGGCCCGATTGGACGTGTTCGAGCGCCTCCTGCGCATCGGTCGTGCCGATGGCGTCGTAACCGAGCGAGCTCAGCGTCTCCAGCAGCTTCTCCAGCATGGCCTGATCGTCGTCCACCACGCAGGTCAGGAAGCTGGAATGAACGCGTGAATCCACGTTGCCCTTCGTCTGTGTCTGGGTCATACCGGATTTCATGGCAAGGGTCATGCCAAATGGGAGCACACAACCCTGCGGCGCGAAGACATGGCTGCGCCGCGATGTGGACTGCTTTCTTCCGCGCTGCAAACCCATACACAGCGCGCACTTATGCCAGGCGTGTTTCGGAATGAACCGAGCAGGAAATACTTCACGCGGTAGCGATGATTGAATACTCGAAGCGATCTTAATTCCATTTCGGATTTAAGATTGGTCCGCATTGTGCCAATCAGGGATGAAACAATCCGTGTCTCCCATGTGATTCGATCGCCTCAATTCTGGATCACGGTCAGGCGGATTCTGAGCACAGCTTCCCGCTCTTCCGGTTGTTGCTTGAGAGCGGCCATCACATCTTCAAATGACTCGGTTGCGGGGGCGGCCTCGGGGCAGGGGGCGGAATAGAGTTCGCGCACCTGTTCTTCGCTACACCCGAATTCGCGGCAGATGTCGTCCCACATTTGAAGCGTTTCCATCGGTTTGTTCGCAGCTTTTTGCATTGGTCCGGTTCCTTCCGTCAATTCGCGTTTTCCGGGTCGGAGCGGGCGCGCGGATAAACCTGCGTCAGCAATGTTTCGTACGTCCGAGTCTGCTGCTGGTACGTCGCGTCCACGATTTCGTAAGCCAGCGGAAACGCACTCGCGTGTTTCGATTCTCCCAGCAGCCGGACGAAAACGAGAGCGCCTTTGCGCAGTGGATGTTGCAAACGGACCCTCATCACCGATTCGCTCCAATCCAGATCGGCCAGTTCCACGAAGAAGTTCTCATCCAGGTCCCAGCCAGAGATCTCGATCCGGTAACAAGTCTCCACGCAGGTCTCCGCAGGCATCTTCCGGTTCTCCCTCTATGCAAGCGTGCAGACGGGAGGCCAAACCCCATTCGCTGGGAGTGATTGAAACAGAAGACCTTAGCGCGGATCGGGTGAGCCGCGCCGCGCCGAGAAGGAGGCATTCTTGAACAAAGGTGCCGGAATGAATCAGTGAAGGAGGGGCGTTTGCGATGGGTGATATGGACTCCACCCACTTCTGCGCCGCCTGACCCTGATCTGCCGCAAGAAGCGGGGTGAAATCCCTGTAAGTGATTGATATGAAAGGTGTTAGGAGCGTTGGAATTTATTTAGTCAGTCGTCTTACTAAATTCTAGAAATGAAAAAACGAAGAAAAACAATTTGACGATATTATACGACACTGTGGCGGAGAGTGAGCGGGGGAAGGCAGGGATTGAGCGGGGGGTACTAGGACATTCGAATACGTCACGAGGGGCGCTTTGTGGAAGGCCCTTACCATGAAGAGAGAGCCGACAACGTCATCTAATCAGCCCCCATGAGATTCACCCTAAGGATCGAATTCTGCCGTAAGCGATTCTGCTAATCGCGGCTCCGAGTGATGTCAAAACCAACAGGACGGATACCAATCTAATTCCAAGCTGCATCCTACCTGCCACCTCTGACCGAAAGTAGCTTTGTAAAATCCCTACGCTGGCGGGTACGAAGAAGGAGGCTAGCAGAAAGCTGCCCACGAGAGGGGGCCAGCATTCCCAAGTGCTTGCCGACGACGTCCACCACAATACTCCGCCAATTAGCAACACAGCCGCTCCTGCGAATACCAAAATAGTCCAGGGCGAAAACCTTACTCCATAAAGGCCCGTCAACGAGAATTGCACTGACCAATATAAGCCTATGATCGCCGTCAACAAATAAAGAGCACCAATCAGATGCCTCATTATGGGCAACCTTTTGCGGGGGTGGGGATAGTACAGACTGGAGTCGGCGTGTAGGCGTTCACGGCGGATGGGGTAGAGAATGTGTTCTGGAAGTTTTGTTGACGTTGTGGCACTGGCGCAGTATATCATCCGGGCACGACCCCAAATAGGTAGAGGGCGCGGGTGCCGCACCTTCTTATCGCGTCATCTGTGGGCCGCCCAAAGATTAACTGGGAGCCAATTATTGTGCGGACCCCGAACAGTTTTAAGTTTTGGCGAGGGACAGAATGCTCAGTTGCTGTCCTTGAAGGCGTAGAGCGTGCCGTCGATGCCGCCGACGAATACCAGGCCTCGATCCACGGCAGGGGACGACGCCACGCCATAACACCGCAATCCGGGAACAGCGCTCATCGGATAGCGCCACACGAGTTTTCCGGTTGCGCGGTCGACCGCGAAAAACGCGCCATGATGGTCGATATAGCCGTTATCAGGAATACCGACTGCGCCGATGTACACGAGCGAGCTGGTTACCGCCGGCGTAGACCATGCGGAGCCGCCGGTGTCGAACTTCCAAATCTGCTTGCCGCTCGCAGCGTCAATCGCAAGCAACTGTTGATAGTCCGACGATCCGATATATAAGATATCGTCCCGAATGCGCGCCGACGATTCGACCCACGAAGTCCAGTAGAAGAACTTCCATTTGATCTTGCCGGTGTCAGCGTCAAAAGCGAATAGATTCGAGTCGCGACTGCCGATGTAGACCGTGTGCGCGGCGACCAACGCGGAAGAAACCACTTCGCGGAGCGTGTCGTATTTCCATTTCAGCGCGCCGGTCTTCGCGTCAACCGCGTAGACGTTGTGGTCTCTGCTGCCGAAAATTACTGTCCCTTCCGACACCGCGGGCGTCGAGCGCACGATGTCCTGCGTGTCGAAGTGCCATTTTTCCTGGCCCGTGCCGGCGTCCACCGCGTAGAGTTTCTTGTCAGCGCTGCCGATATACACCGTGCCGCCGGCAATCGTGGCAGCTGCCGTCAGATAGTCGTAGTCGGTCGATTCCGGAGGATTCGGCATCACGCGCTTCACGCTCCCCCCGTGCGTATCGAATTTCCAAATCTCCGTTCCGTCTTTTGTCTCGAGCTTGTAAAGAAAGCCATCATCCGACAGCGCATAAAGATGTTCCCCGTCGATTGTGGGGCGCCCCATCACCCAGCCGCCGGTCTTTCTCAGCCAAACCAGCTCGCCACTTTCCTCTTTCAGGGCGCGAATGCTTCCATCGTTGCTGCCAATGTAGACCACACCTCGATCCACCACTGGCGACGACCAGATCTCGCCGCCAGTCTTAAAAGTCCAAACTGGCTGTGCGACCAGGCCCTCGAACTTCGCCGGACCGGGCGGCGCCGGCACAGCACCACGAACGAGTTCGAACGACAGTTCATTTCCGTCGACGGACATGACGCCGGTCATTCTTTTCTTGTCCGGCGTGAGCCGAAAACTCAAGGGCGGAGCCTTGAACTCTTTCCCTTGCAGTTCCACCTGTCCCGGCCCCAGGTTATAGAACTTCATTTCCGGCTGGTAAAAATACAGGACCACCGATTTCTTCTCGTCTAACTCGAATCGCAAGGCAAACTTTTGCGATTCACGCTCGTGCCGCAAATCTCCCGCCCACGTGCCGAGCAGGTCATTCGGAGTGACTTGCGTGCCGACGGTTGTGTTGAGACCCAAAAGTGCGCACACCAATAAGGCATGCGGCCACCTTGCCAAGACTTGCAACGCCCCCGTCCTTTCCTGCTTCTCGAATCGCATTAAGAGAATAAGCGAGGCGGAATGCTTCCGCTCAACCATGTCATATTACAGACTCGCGACTGTGCACCGCAATAATTCGATTCGTTGCGCAGGACCTGTGGCTCGGCGGGTGGGGCAGAGAATGTGTTGCGGTAGTTTTGTTGACGTTGCGACACCCGCGCACGTTCTTATCGCGTCATGTGTGGCCCACCCGCCGGGATGAGAAGGTTGCGTCGAGGTGAGTCATTCAGGTTGTTCATATATCCTTCACACAGTTGCGGCGATTGCCCAAATATATAGCCATCCGACCGAAACGCATGCAGCTGTGGTTGCTAACATCCACCTGAACCGATTCCTCCCCGCTAGCGACAGAACGACCATGGCGAGAGACACTCCAAAAGCTGTGACTATCATGAGGGATCTGCGGTCACTGTAGACAACCCCGGTCACAGACTCGAAAAACAGATTTAGATAAAACAGCAAGCAGCTTAAAGTTATGGCCAGCAGAGGTAATTTGACGGTGACTGAACTCGACGAGGTAAAAGAATCACGCCGGGTCAACACTTGCCGCCAAGTCAGCAGTAATGGCAATGCAGGTATCAAAACTAATGCAATGTATATGCCTACCGCTGTCATGTTCATGGCTTAGGGAAACCTTTCACTTTCATTTCCTCAAGGGCATTTCTTGGCGGGAGGGGGAGAGAATCTGTTGCGGTAGTTTTGTTGACTTTGCGGCACCCGCGCACCTTCTTATCGCGTCATGTGTAGCCCGCCCTTGAATCCCACTCATGTGAAGACGTAATGGCTGAAAGCGTAGTAGACGGATCCCCAGAAGTACACAAACCATAAAACTGCAACAATCGCGTCAATCCAAATCGCCTTTCGTTGACGTTTGTCGCCGCGTTCAATCAAGGCTAGAAGCAAAACCACTGCAGGGATGAAGATTGTTGAAATCATGTCCCATTCGGTGAGCAGTCTCCCAGTGAGCCCGTAACCCACTAGATTGAAGTAGGGTTTGTAGATCAGAGCCAAGGTATAATTACCGGCTGTAAGCAGACATGCTGATCGAATTATGATGTGAGCTGTCCTACGCGATGCGGCACGGTCCTTCAAGGTTTCGAGTCCTCGGGCGGGTGGGTCAGGGAATGGGCACCGATGGTTTTCTTGTGCGTGTGGCACAGGCGCAGTATATCATCCGGGCACTACTTCAAATAGGTAGAGGGTGCGGCACGCGCGCAGCTTCTTATCGCGTCATGTGTTGCCCACCCGCCAGGTTTACTCCGTCATTAGGACGCGACGCCATCACCTAATCAGCCCCATGCGCGCTAGGGATTTCTTTTTTGTAAATCATGACGTCGCACCTCTGGAGGCGGCCAGAGGTCCCATCTCTTTATTTCGCGGATGCCTGACCCCTGATGGGATTGGTCCGCTGCGTGGGCTTCAAAGATCCCAACGATGTGCACGTACTCACTGTCGACCTCTGCCCGGCCGTCCCACATCTGTTTGCTTGGGCGAATCCAGATTCCGTTGTCGTCGACCCGGTTTTGATAATCAGATCGGCTGAGATATAGGCGATTCCCTTCAAACTCAAGCCGAACGACGCCGATGACAGAGATGGTTTTGCCGTCGAACTTTTCGGGGGAGGATATGAGCTGTATCAGGCTGGCAGGGGTTACCTGGGTTACCTGCTCCGGTTTCATTGAATCCTGCGAAATTGAGGGAAACATGCGGGGGAGTAACAGGCCGGAACAGAATAGGCTTGTTATAAGAATCCTTTTCACACTCATCAGTTTTGCCTCCTCAGCAAATAGGGCGCATCCTTGGATGGGGCAGAGAATGTGTTCTGGTAGTTTTGTTGACCTTGCGGCACCCGCGCACCTTCTTATCGCGTGATGTGTGGCCCGGCCGCCCCTAGATGTGGAGTGAAGGCGAAAGTCAAAAACCCCACACGTAACTACGACGTGTGGGGCACCCACAACCTTGGCGGCAACTTATTTGTGGGCCACCCGCCCAGAGAATGTGTTCTGGTAGGTTTGTTGACGTTGCGGCACTGGCGCAGTATATCATCCGGGCACGACCTCAAATAGGTAAAGGGCGCGAGTGACGCACTTTCTCATCGCGTCATGTGTGGGCCGCCTGCCGGTTGTTTGCGAGAGCGACAACGCTGAGGGATTCCCCTGTGCAGCCAGTGTAGGCGGATGAGGAGGAGGCAATCGAGGTCAAGTTGCCCCACGCGCCACCCGCTAACAGGCAGGGCTCTTACACAGCGGCTTCGCCCGACCGCTATTGCTTCGGTTTCGCAGCGGCCGATCCACTCCGGAGTCCCTCGGGTATGTCGTCCCAATCGAAAGACACGATGCTCTCTGGGCCGCTATAATATCCGCCATCGCCCACGTCCAAATAGAAACGGACCTGCATATGCCAGGAGGAACCGACATGATTGATGGGCACGCTAAAAAGCAAGTTCTCCCCAGGGGCAATGGTAGTCGTCGAAAAAGTGTCCGGAATTGAATACCCCTGCGGCGGCTTTTCCTTAGTCTTCGCAGCGGGCTTCGGTCGAGCCTCGCCCTTAAAGTGAAACGCCATGTGTCCTAAGGGGGCAGGGACAACCTCATCGAAAACACCCGCCCCGGGATCGCCAGTCCCCGGATCAAAGACGGCTACGATAATGGAAACGCGGCAGTTATCCATAAGGCGCAACCACAGGCCCTGGCTGGTAGTATCCGAAGCGAGCGGCTTTCGTGGCCCCATATGATCGAATTTCAAGTAGACATAGTCCTTTGACGGATCAATAAGAAAGCTCTGGGTTTGAGGTCCAGGACTCAGCACCGCCGGAGTGCACAGCGACGCCACGCACAGGAACAAAGAAAGGGCGATTGCCTTCTTTTGTGCCCCCGCTTTGAATTTTGCTTCCAGGCTTTCAAGTTGGGCGGGTGGGGCAGAGAATGTGTGGCGGTAGTTTTGTTGACGTTGTGGCACCGGCGCAGTATATCATCCGGGCACGACCCCAAATAGGTAGAGGGCGCGGGTGCCGCACCTTCTTATCGCGTTGTGTGTGGCTCACCCGCCCGAGGAACAGGGGGAAGCCTTCCGACGCAGCTTCAACGCGGTTTCAACAAATCGAATAACTCAGCCGTGTAGGAAGGTGGGCTGACACGGTTCCGCCGAAATTGCTCGACTTGGTCGAGTAAAAATGAGTAGGCGGTCAAGCCGGCTTTAGTCCTCAGATTCACGTCCGCGCCTGAGATGAGGAGTAACTTAATGTTGGTTAGATTCAGATCAGGAACGGCGGTCATCAATGGTGTTGTGCCGTTGGGCTGCTGAGCATTCACGTCCGCTCCGGCCGCAAGAAGAAGGGAAATTACATCCGTATTGTCGGACGGATAGTTCATGGCCCTAAACAACGCTACATTTAATTCATCCCTTGTAAACCGGTGGGAAGCAAGCAAATCCGCGGACGTCAATTTGTCAGCGGCCGCGGCTGCTGAGCCCATAGGATCTCGATTTGGATCAAAGTTGCTTAGCAATGGTCGATCAGTATGGAGTCTATGGTCGAGGAGCCATTCATCATCAAAGAGCGAAACATCGGTATAGAATTGCTCCCCCTCGCGAGGAGGCGTGTCGATAGGGAAATACGCTGTCCTTATTTCGAAGGCGGCCTTCCGCAGTTCTTCTTCCAAGCCGCTCGCTCGAAATCTCGCAAGTTGATCTCCGTCCGTGATTTGCGAGTGAGGGCCGTCATAAGCGTTCCGATACACAATTTGCGCGATTCGCTCGGGATGGAATCCCGAATCTTTGTGCCAACTACCTTGAATCTCGAGTGTCGCCTCCTTGACACCCTCCCGCCTCATGTGGTCCATCCACGGGTGATGGATGCCATTCCCATAGTGGCCTTCTTCCAAGCTACGGCGCAGAGAGCTGTCCACCGGCAGTGAAGAAATGACCTCCTTAATGTGTTGTTGAGCCGCAGCGTCAGGCGTTCGCAATGGTTCTTTGCATGAAGAGGCGCAGATAAGAAAAAGTAACAATAGAGCAAGGATATTCTTGAACGTGCCCATCGTAATCTTCCTATCTCTAAAAAAAATATCCCGCCAAGGTTTTTTCACAGCTTCAAGCCAAAGGGTGCGCTACCCGAAATCACCGATTGTTCTGGGGGCGAATGGCTGGCCCACCCGGCCGGCTCGTGATCATTGCGGCATGTGTCCGATGAAGTTTTTGCGCTCCACAGCCTGGACCACCGGGTGTTCAGCTGGGTGTTCAGCTAGATGTTCAGTGAATCTCAACTGAGCGGGTCGCGGCAGCCATGCTTCCTTTTACCGCTTCCTGCACCACGGTGCGCAATTGGTATGTGCCCGGCGGCGCGTCCAGAAACATTTTGGCGTCGATTCCCTTCTCGGAGAATTGCGAAAAAGAGTTCTCCTTCAACGCCAGGTTCATTTCTCCTTCTTTGCCGGCCACAAATTCACCCTTTGAGTCGAAGAGCGCCAGGACGAAGGTGAGTTTCTGCACGTGCCGGTCGCTCTGCTGCTGGAAGGGGAGACCGCGCAAGTCCACGTGCACTTCAACCCACAGAATCGGCGCGCCGGTGTTGGAGCGGCCGGGTTGCTGCGTGACGCTGACCGGGATGTTCGTAAGGGTATCACTGGCAAATACCTCCTGGTCGAACTTCGACTGAGGGGCCGGCCGCGCGGCTTCTTCGCTGGTGGCGGCAAAATAACCTCTCCGCGCCTGCACCGCAGAGTTTGATTTGCCGGTCAATCGAACCCTCAATTTGTGGTACTTGCCGTTGAGAGAGGGAGCATCCGGGTAAAAGCCGAGAACATAGGAAACTTCCGGGACGACTCCCAGCAGGTAGAAGCCGTAATCGAGGTCGTTGTTGTTGTGAAAGAATAGCCCGCCGGTACTTTGGGTGAAATTGGCCATCGGTGCGTCTAATTCGACGAGCCGGCTCCCGACGGCAATCGTCTCAAATGCGACGATGCTGTCCGATATTCCCGGTGTGGAAAGCAACTCGTCGATGGGCCTTCCCGGAGCCTCCGCATAGAGGCCTTTGGCGTCAAGCGCATTGATCACCACCCCGGCGTGGAGCGCCTTCGCGATAATCTTGTCTTGTTCCGATTCGAGCGTTCCAGCAAGGAAACCCGGCGAGGTCACGAGGAGCATGTGGCTACCCGGCATCTTCGCGAGGTAGTCCACGACGCCTTCGATTGTCGCCAGGGTGCTTTGTGAGACCCCCCTCGCTTGACTCCAGGTTTGCTTGGCCTGCGCCTTGACCAAAATCTGCTGCACGTCCGGGCAAGAGAGTTCCTTGCCCAATTGGTATGGGGCCACATAAGGGTTACTGGGGGGTATGGTTACATCACAATTGCATCCGATCGCTTCATTTACCGCGGAGGCAAAAGCTTGCTCATCATTGCGCTCGACGATCAGATAAGCCTGATAGGGCGTGATGCGCGGGCACGGGGCCATGCCGCTCTCGGTGATGCGGGGATGAGAGGCCAATTTCCCAATCGCCTCGAGCAGCTTCGGCGCATCGTTTGTGAAATCGAGGGACTGTGCCGAGGAGGTCGTGAAAATCGCCACGCGGTCCACAGGCTGCAAGGCCTCCCTGACAAAGCGCTGGGCCGCAAGTTGTGCGTGCCTCAAATCGCCCGGGATCGTATGGATATCGTCGAAGTAGAGTGCGACAAAGCGCGGAGAACCCGGCGACGGAGGTGGAACAGGCTGCGGAACAGTGTCCCCGGACGTTCCACCGGAGGTTCCAGCGGGGGTTCCACCGGGGGGCCCCGGCGCGCTCACGGCCGCGCGCGTACGCGTAGAAGTCTCGACCGAAAACGAAGCGATCGCTCGCGGCTGGCCCTCGTCGAAAATCTCGAAATCTTCCGATTTGAGGCCCGCGACGGGCCTCCCGCTGGCGTCGCGCACAACGACCCCGACTTCCACCAGGTTCGTTTGCACGCGCACGCTGTGCGCGGGCGGCGGCAAGTAGGGACGGCTGCTGACCCGCACTTCATCGGCGCCCGGGGCTTGTGCAAGAAGAATCGCCGAAATGCCCACAACCGCTGCCAGGATTGACCCACCCGCGCTACGCCAAAGCCATCGCGAAGACTGACGAGTAAGCGAGAAAGTCTGAGGGGCCACGGTCGTCCTCACGCTGAGTATGAAACGAGTACTGGAACAATATATTATTATAGCGCGGTTTGGCTGTTGCACGTGGTGACATTGGGCAAGTGCCTCTCGATAAGAGCGAAGGCATCGGGCGCATGGCTCAGCATTTGAGGCTCTTGAAACCGGGCCGTGATTGGGCCTAAACTTTAGCCTACTCTCGGGGTGAGGGCGGCACAGGTTTTCACCGTTTCCACTGTCCTGGGTTCGGCCGAAGGCGAACGGTGGCAGGCCGGGCCACGTTTCTCACCCCCTCAGGACTTTTCTCCCATTTGATTTCGGAAGTTGCCGGGTGCGCTGGAGATGACGCGGAAAGATGGTTGCGGGACGACGCGCTCAGAATGTTTCGCGTGCCCCACGACGCCGGTTTCGCCCGCCGCGGCGGGGGGTTTTTGACTCTCACTGATTCATAATTGGAGGCAGAGAATTGCCCAGACGTAATTTCGACGTGTGTGGGCGGGTGGGGCAGAGGATCTGTTCCGGTAGTTTTGTTGGCCTTGCGGCACCGGCGCACCTTGTTATCGCGTCATGTGTGACCCACCGGACACTTAAAGCACCCGAATAATCGAACCACTGCGAAACAGAGTTTTTCCGCAGGGCGCCAAATTCGTATTTGGGCACCGGAGCTTTTGGGTGAAATGCCGGAGCCGCACCCTAGCGGCTGCACCGGAACGTGTCTCGAATCGCGTCGAGTTGCTTCCAGATTTCTCCATCGCGCGGCTCGAGCGACCCGGCGAAGAAGAGGAGTGTGTGATCGGATGTACCGCAGGTTGTGATTAGCACCTCGGAGTTCACCGTGATGATTTTGCCGCGCCGATCCCAGATGTTTACCACTCCAATGTAGGCGCGGGCGGGCGCGCCCCCGAGCGCCGGCGATGGTGCTGGATCTTGCTTGTAAGTTGCCGTTACCTTAGAAAGATCAGGGGTGAAATTATTATTTTGGCCTCGCTCCTCGGCCAACCCGCTAAAATACGTGACGATGTCGGTCTGCAACTGTTCCGCGCTCAGCACGTGCGTACCATCCAGCCACAAAAAAAACAGCCAGGAGTGATATTCAGGAGAGTTCGTGTCGTCGAAGTTCGGCGCAAAGAAGATGTCTTCGACGCCGTGGTAGGCAAGTTTCGGGGCGAATGGCAAGGGAAACGTATAACGTGGATCGGTGTCCCAAGTCCCTGGAACGTTATATGTGAATGGATCGGACTTGGGATTCACATACGGCGGAATGGGCGCCCGGACGAGAGTGATCTCCGATTGGCTACCGTCGTACCTGGCAACGGTCAGCCGGACCGTGCCGCCGACAGGTCCATCAATCTCTTTTTCCATGATGACGGAGACTTCGCGACCGGGGGTGGGCACTCCGTTGACTGCGAGGATGAAGTCACTGCAATGGATGCCAGCTTTTGCGGCGGGCGAATCTTCAGATACATGCATGACGGCCAGAGGGCCGCGGTGGTTCGGTTGCCTATCGGAGTAGAGCTGGCGGAGAACGATTCCGACCGTGCCGGGTTCGTCGGCTGAGGCCCGCCGCGGTGAGGCAGAGGCAAGAAGAATGAGAGATACGGCAAGCGCAGCAGTGAAGCAACGGACGGATCGAAAAGAAGACATTTGGGTGCTCATGGTTCTTCTCCTATGACTCTGCCATCCATTTACGGCGGCGAACGCCAGTTAAGACCATAGACAGCGGGAAATCTTGTAAGGAATTAGCGTCTCCTTTTAACTAGGCGGCCGGAGCGATTTGGCCCGCACAGGAACGTTATTACTGCTCGCGGCGTATATGTGAAGAGGGAGCGCCCGGCGATTCGCGCGCGGGAGTAAAACCATGCAGCCATCCGCAAGCGCATCCGGCGCCCAACAGCCGCTTCGATACCCCGGCGAATCGCGGCGCGTTCTCGGCGTAGTCCAAACGCCCACGGTGAAAGTGGAAGAGATGGCGTACGCGGCGGGGCTCTGCGTCGCACGGCATTCCCACGACACCGCCAATTTTATTTACACGATCGCGGGGGCGCATTGGTCGGGACACAGCCGCGGGGGCGAAATTTGCGCTCCGCGGACGGTGCGCCTCCTTCCCGCAGGGGAACCTCACGAAAATTACTTTCCGGTCGGCTGCAGATGCCTGCACATCGAGCTGCGCCAACCGATTTTGGAGCTTGCCGCCGAGCATGGCCGCACGATTTCCTCACCCGGCGAACTCGCCCGGCCTTCCGCGGTTGCGCTGTGCGCGCGGCTTTACCGCGAGTTCCAGTTGAAGGATGCCGCCTGCCGGCTGGACATCGAGGCAACGATGTTGGAGCTCTTGCTGGCCGACGGGCAGGACTCGACACCGCACCGCGGCGTTGTTCCCGCCTGGTTGTTGCGCATTCGAGAAATGCTAAGGGAACAGGAACACGCGCGTCTCACCCTCGCGGAACTCTCGCATCGTGTCGGGCGGCATCCCGTCCAGATCAGCCGGCAGTTCCATCACCATTTCGGCTGCACGATCAGCGAATATATGCGGCGCGTCCGCATTGCTCGAGCGCAATCGCTGTTGTCCTGCCGAGACCTGAAGGTTGCAGAGATTGCGCTGGCTTGCGGATTTTCCGATCAAAGCCATTTCACAACCGCGTTCCGCAGGCTTACCGGAATGCCGCCCCACCGCTACCGCTTGCAGATTTCCGGCAAGCTCTCCGCCCGAGACTCCTCGTTGAATTCGTCATCCAAGACGCGTTGAATATTCCCCGGTTAGGCGAGCGGCAATTGGGCTGCGCGAAGCAGGGCAGGCCGGTGTGGCCCTCGATAAGAGCGAAGGCGTTGTCCAATAAATATTTGGCCCGCACGGGCGAACGCGGGGCCGTTCCTCATGCGGATTAGGGATTGGACACAGAATCAGGCTGGGAGGTAGCGAGCAAGCGCGAAAGGATTGATGCTTGATTTGTGTTGTCACAGGAAATCTAGAGAGGAATCCCATGAGAACGGCTACAGCCATATTTTTGATTTTCATGATGAGCGCGACCGTTGCGGTTGGCGTTCAAGGGCAGTCCGATTGGATGAAGTACGACTCGCCTGAGGGCCGGTATTCCGTGCTGTTCCCCTGCAAGCCGGAGCTCAGTACGCAGCAGACGACAGCTAAAACGGGCGAGAAGCTTCCTCAATACCTTGCCGCCTGTGCGGATCCAGACACCACGAATGACCTCGGTTACATGGTTGCGTATTTTGACGAGGGGCCAAACATGACGTTTTCATTCGACGAAGCCCGCGACGGATTTCTCGCGGCCGTCAAAGGAACGTTACTGTCGGGGAAAACGATCCAGCTCGGCACGTACGAGGGGCGCGAGTTCAAGGCCTCGGCGAAATCGCCGGACGGCAAAGAGTATATTTTCCTGGTGAGATTTTATCTAGTGGAGAAACGGATCTACGCCATCCAATTCATTTTTGCCAAGTCCGCAGAATCCGAGCGCAACGCGGAAAAAGGCGCGAAATTCCTCGATTCGTTGAAGGTGACGACCGTACGCTGACACAGTCCCGTTGGATCCAGCCCGGATAGCGGCCGCGGTGCCTTGCCGCGCCGTAATCTGATATATTCACGCCCGGTTGACGGGGAATCGTTATTGTCAGCAATCAGAATCCGCAATTGGGAAGCGCGACGGCATCCTAAGCGAAAACCCGTAACTGGAAAGCACAACGGGAGGTAGGCGAATGCGCGCATCAGTTAATTGCCTTTCGGCGTGTCTTGCGATGTGTGGCGGGCTGATGGCAATCGGCGCATCCTCAGGCCTGGCGCAACAGCCTGCCGCCAAGCCAATCTTCAAATTCCAGGAAGTGATGATCCCCATGCGGGATGGAGTACACCTCCAAACTGTGATTCTGACGCCCGCGGATCAAGCAGGCCCCCTGCCGATCCTTTTTCGGCGCACGCCCTACGGCGTTCCCGCGGCCGCGCCGGAGCAAATGCCATTGTCGCTCAAGGAGCTGGCGCAGGATGGCTACATCTTTGTGATCCAGAATCTGCGCGGACGGTTCAAATCGGAGGGATTTTTCAAGCTTTCATCAGAGGTTGACCTAAATGACCCGAAGGCGACCAACGAAACGACAGACGCCTACGACAGCATCGAATGGCTGGTGAAGAACGTCCCCAACAACAATGGAAAGGTGGGAATGTACGGCGTTTCCTATGACGGCCTGACGACCGCGCTGACTCTTCTTCACCCGCACCCCGCGCTTGCAGCCATCAGCGAGCAGGCCTCGCCCGTGGATCAGTGGATGAACGATGACGACCACCGCTATGGCGCGTTGCGCGAGAGCTACGATTTCGAGTACGCCGTGCTCGAACAGGCGGACAAAAACAAGAACACCCACTTTGAATTCGAGACTTACGATTCCTACGAGTGGTATTTAAATCTTGGGCCGCTATCCAATATCAATGCGAAGTATCTGCACGGGTCGATTCCTTATTGGAATGACACGATCAAGCATCCGGATTACGACGATTTCTGGAAGCGCGAAGCCTGGGTGCGCCAGCTCCATTCGTCAACGGTGCCGAACCTGAATGTTGCCGGATTCTGGGACCAGGAGGATCCGTGGGGCCCGTGGCAGATTTTTTATCACGCGGAAGAAAGCGATCCCGGGCACACGAATTTCATCGTGGCCGGCCCGTGGTATCACGGCGAATGGCAAAGCCCGCGGGGCGAAAGCATCGGGATCATCCCCTTTGGCGGGCACGACACCGCGATTGAATTCCGGGAGAAGATCGAGGCTCCTTTCTTCCGGTATTACCTGCACGGCGCGGGCGAAAAACCGAGTTGGCAGGCCAACACTTTCCAGAGCGGGTCCAATACATGGCATACGTACACAGCGTGGCCGCCGAAGGAAGCGAAGCCTGCGAATCTCTATTTTCACGCGGACGGATCGCTCTCGTTCAAAGCGCCTTCCGCGGCCGAAGGCGCCGCGGAGTTCCGCGAATATGTCTCCGATCCCGCGAACCCCGTTCCGTACCGGCAGCGGCCGATCTCACCCACCTATCCCGCAGGCGACTGGAGGACTTGGGAAGTGGCCGACCAGCGATTCGTCGAGGGCCGCCCCGACGTGCTGACATTCGTGAGCGAGCCGCTCGACCACGACATCACCGTCACGGGCCAAGTGGCGGCGGATCTATTTGCGGCCACCTCTGGAACAGACAGCGATTTTGTGGTGAAGCTCATCGATGTCTATCCCCAAGACGCGCAGAAAAACGCGTGGGATCCCGAGGCAGGGCCGATGCCCGGCCAATACGCAAGGAGCCTCAACGGATACGAATTGCCGATTGCCATGGAGGTCCGGCGCGGCCGCTATTTGCAAAGCTACGAGCACCCGCGGGCGCTGATGCCGAATCGGCCTACAGAGTGGAATGTGCCGCTGCGCGACCGCGACCACGTTTTCTTGAAGGGCCATCGCATCATGGTGCAGATACAATCCACGTGGTTCCCGCTGATTGACCGCAACCCGCAGAAGTTTGTGCCGAGCATTTATGAGGCTACGGCCTCCGACTTCGTCCGGGCAACGCAGCGCATTTATTGCTCGCCGGCGTTTCCTTCGCACATCGTATTGCCAATCGTACCGTGAGGCTTGTGGGCGGCAATGAGCGACACATTTTGGGAAGGAGCGCCCGTGTGCCGGAGGAGGGGAATGCGCGCTTGCCCGCCAGAGATTCGGAGACGGCAGGCCGGTTCGGGCGTCAGCTCATCGGAATTGGTAATGATGGCCGGGGTAAAGGAGGTTGATCGCAAAGAGAAAGACAGGGCTAAAAATGTAGCCAAAGACATACCAGGCGACGATGATTCCCAGAAAACCATACTGACTGGTGCGGGTCGCAGCGACAAACTTCACTGCAAGAGATTCATTCATTAGCAGCGTAACTCCCACATTGCCGTCCATCGGCGGGACGGGCAGAAGATTAAACGTCCCGAGAAGAAGATTGAGCATAAACAACACGCTGAGAAACGCCGTGGCGAGATTCGTCCCACCTCCGGCCAACTCGGTGATGTGAGAAAAACTGGGTGATGCCGGCGCCTGCAAGCGGCCGATCGCCATGCCCACATGAATTGCGATCCCGGCGAGCAGCATAAGGATGAAGTTTGTCCCCGGCCCGGCGAGCGCCATCCACGCGGCTCGCCGCGGATAGCGGCGGCTCCATTCGGGGTCATAGGGCGTGCTGGCCCAGCCAATCATCCAGCCGTTGAGCGCGTAGGAAATAATCGGAACGACCACCAACCCGAACGGCGCGCGGCGGATATGCGGAATCGGGTTGAGCGAGACCTGACCACCATGAAACGCCGTGAGGTCGCCGCCCCACTTGGCGACGAGCGCGTGGGAGCCTTCGTGGCAAACGGTGGAAAAGAGAAACGCGACGTACCAGACGATGCCGAGAATGAGGAAATCCGGCGTCAGCGCGGGCGACATGGGCACGCTGAGGGTAGCGCGTCAGGCCGCTCGGAGCAATGGGGCAAAGAAAGCGGAGTCGTCATACGCCATACAAAATGATTGGCTCCGGGGCTTGGACTCGAACCAAGATTCTAGGCTCCAAAGGCCCATGTGCTACCAATTGCACCACCCCGGAGCGGGGTAAAACATTTCGGTCAAAGAAGTGTAGCAAAGACGCGCGGCCCGCGCAGCTTCAGGGAGAATCATTTTGCGCGTAGCGCTTTCCTGCGACTCAATATCGCGGCCTGATTCGCCGCGCGGCTGTTTCGCTGCGGACAATTCTGCTAAATTGGATGGACGATCACGACGGAGAGGTGTCCGAGCGGTTTAAGGAGCACGCTTGGAAAGCGTGTGTAGGGGAAACTCTACCGTGGGTTCGAATCCCACCCTCTCCGCCATTCAGTCTTGCGTTCTCTCTCTCGGTTGAGTTCTGCCCGAAAACCTGAATTTGCCGCACTTAATCTGCGAATGTGATACAGGCCAGCTCCGGCTGTTTCGCTCGGAGAGGGAGACAGGGGCGAATCGGGTGGGGGTGCATGCGCTTGAGAATCATGAGTTGCTGCCGAAGGGCGAGATTTTCGAGCCAGAGACTATGACGTGTACGGAAAAGGCGAACAAACGAGTCCAAAAAGAGCTCAATTGTGTGCAACATAGCGGCGTGCTATCGCACGCAGGTCGCCTGTGAATGGAAACTACATATGTTGTCGAAAACAAAGGCGGACAGAGATTTGGCGAGGGACAAGACGCTTTGGCCGCCTACCACACCTTCACGATCTTCTCGGGCGGCTTCATCATCGGCGATCCCAGCTTGCATGAAAACGCGCGCGCGAACTCCGGCATATTCACCACCACCCCGTTGATGCGGTACTGCGGCGGCGAATGCGGATCGGTCATCGCGCGAACGCGAAGGTCCTCCGGCCGCTCGTTCGCACACGCCCACTGAGCGAATCCGATGAAGAATCGCTGGTCCGGCGTTAGCCCGTCGATCAGGCCCAGGTTCTTGTCTTTCGTCGCATCGCGCCACGCCATATACGCCAGGATTTCGCCCCCGAGGTCGGCGACGTCTTCACCAAGCGTGAGCGCGCTGTTGATGTGCACGTCGTCCACTACGATGTACTGCGCGTACTGATCTTTCACGCCCTTGGTGCGCGCTTCGAATTTCTCGCGGTCTTCTTTCGTCCACCAGTTTCGCAAATTGCCCTTCGCGTCAAACTGGCTGCCCTCATCGTCGAAGCCGTGGGTCAACTCGTGGCCGATCGTGCCGCCGGTGTCGCCGTAATTTGGAGCGTCGTCCATTTTTGTGTCGTAGAGCGGGGGCTGCAGGACGCCCGCCGGAAAATTGATGTCGTTCATCTGGGGATCGAAGTAAGCGTCCACGGTGGTTGCGGGGATGAGCCATTCGCCGCGGTCCACCGGCTTGCCGATCTTATTGATCTGGCGGTGGCTTTCAAATTCCGCCGCGCGTTCCATGTTGCCGGCAAAATCGTCACGCGCAATTTTCACGGAGGTGTAGTCGCGCCACTTGTCCGGGTAGCCGATCTTGTTCCGGATCCCGTGGAGCTTCACGAGCGCCTGCTCTTTAGTGGCGGGGCTCATCCAAGTGAGCGCGCGAATGCGCTGCTCCATCGCGGCTTCGATGCGCTGCACCATGTCCAACGTGCGTTGCTTCAGCTCCGGAGCGAACACCTTCGCGACGTACACCTGGCTCAGCGCATCATCGAGGTTGTGGTTCACGTAGCTCACGCACCGTTTCCAGCGTTCCTGCTGTTCCTTTGCACCGCGCAAGTACTTCCGGTAAAAATCGAAGTTCTCGTCCACGAATGCCAAAGAGAGGTATGGAGAAGCAGAATTCACAACGTGAAATCGCAGATAGATTTTCCAGTTTGCGATTGGCTCACTCGCGAGGAGCGCGTCCACTTCGTGAAAGAAGCCGGGCACAGCGACATTTAACGCGTCAAAGCTGGGATACTTAGACTCGCTGTAGAACGTTTTCCAATCGAAATTCGGCGTTGACTGGCTCAGACCGTCGAGCGTCATCTTATGTTTCAGCTTGTAGGGATCGCGGCGGTCCACCTGCGTCATGGAAGCCTTCGCCAGCGCAGTCTCCATCCGCATCACAGTGGCGGCGTCCCGCTTCGCGGCGTCCGCGCTGTCGCCCATCAGCGCGAAAAGGTTTTGCGCGTGCTGCACGTAGCGCTCGCGCGTCTCTTTCGACTTTGCGTCCTCTTTCGTGTAGTAGTCGCGGTCAGGGAGACCGAGCCCGCCTTGATCGAGCTGCGCGATCACCTGCTCGGAATTGTCGAGGTCTTGCCCGGAGCCAGCCGAAAACAAAATGGATTCGCCATAAACCAGTTGCAGCCGCGCGATCAGCGGCGCCAGTTCGTGCGCGGACTTCAGTGCAGAGATCGCATCGAGTTGTGGTTGCACTGCCGCGAGCCCGCGTTTTTCCACGGGTGCGCTGTCCATGCACGCCGCGTAAAAATCGCCCACCTCTTGCGTCACGGTGTCGCGTTGACGTGCATTCGACGCCGCCAGCTCGAGAATTCCGTGGAGGAAATTCAGATTGTCTTGAAAGAGCTTGCCGTACACCGACCAGCTCGTCTGGTCCGGCGGAATGGGATTCTTTTTTTGCCAACTGCCGCACGCGTAGTGATAAAAGTCCGCGCAGGGATCGACGGATTTGTCCATGGATGTTAAATCGAGGCTCGGCGAATAGGGCAGTACCGGCGCGGGAATCTGCGTCACCGCCAGCAAACCGGAAATCAGGGCCAGCACAGATAGACATACGACCTTCGTCTTCATGTTCACCTCAGCTTAAATGGGCAGCAAAGAATAGCGTGTGCGGCAGCGCTAAAGAAATACGCGGCTTGAGGATCCGGTGTTCCCTCACGGCCCTGCCGACTTCCACCTCATCCGCAGCACTGAAAAATCATTCAAAACTCCGGCCAACTCTGCTTCAGCCCCCGGCACACGTAGATCTCAGGATGGGCTTGCGTCTCCTCGTTTTCTACTCTGTATTGGTTCGAACCGAAATTCCCAATTTGGACTTCTGGTTTGTGCATCGTACGCTTCCCCTTTGCTCGAGACAACAAATTTGACAACAGGGCAGCCTCTCAAATGATCGATGACTATTCTTGAGCCTCCCCTCTGGTGGCGTCTTGAAACGCAAGAGCCGCCAAAAACTCCCCATATAGTTAGGAGGTGGTTTCGCAGGAACTTCCGGCGAGTCGCCTCGGTACTGAAACCCTTTCTTAGAAAAATTCCGCATATATACAAACGGCCCAAGCCTGCGGGAGAGCCTCATAGATGACGAACCACAGGGCAGAGATTTGGCGAACAACAGGTCGCGCCTCGTCACAGCGAAATTGTGTCCAGCTCCGATATTTACCAACGCATTTTCTCCCACCAGTGAAGAGGGCGTGCAAAAACCACGAAGTTGTCGGGTGTGTTTTCCAGCACGACTGAGCCACATTTGTTCGGAGTTTTGGTTTGCCAAAACTCTGTCCGCTTTTGAAATCAACAAAATACTCACGCAGGAAAAGCTCACGCCACGCTTCGAACAGTGGTTTTTGGCGGAAAGTTTCCAACGAGCAAAAACTCAAGCCTTGTTTCTTGGGGCCGTTTTGCATTTTGGCGAACGACATTTTATTCGATGATGTAGGAATGCGTACCACTGCCGATCTTCTCGGTCTTGTTGTTCGGCAGCGTGACGGTCGCGGTCGTGTTTGCCGGAATCGTGATGGTGAAGCGGCGCCCGCTCTGTTGCCAGTCGGAGATGATGGCGCCGTAGGCGGAGTCGTACTCGGTGTGAAGCTGCGGAAGCGCGGCGTCGAAATGAGGGCGAATGGTGAGGTGATGGTAGCCGGGGCCGGTCGCGTCAGTGTCGATGCCGGCGGCGCGCCGGTAGACCCACGCCATAACGGAGCCGAAAGCATAGTGGTTATAGGAATTCATGGCGGGGTCTCCCGTGTCGCCATTCCAGCGTTCCCACCAAGTGGTAGCGCCCTTCTTCACCATATAGCCCCAGGAGGGGTAAGTGTCCGACAGGAGAAGTTGGAAGGCGAGATCGGAGTGGTCATTCTCGTCGAGCACAAACATGAGAAACGGAGTACCCAGGAAGCCGGTGGTGAGATGGTTGCCGTGCGCCTGGATGTTTTTCACCAGGCGATCGACCATATTGGCGCGAAGCGATGACTGTGCAATGCCGGTGAAGAGGGTGGCAAGGTACGCTGTCTGCGTATCCCCTGCGACACTGCCATCTTCTTTCACGAAGGCCGTGCGGTAGGCGGCAGCGATGCGGTCGTATTGCTGTTGGTACTTCCCGGCGTCCGCGGTGCGATGGAGCGCCGTCGCCATCTCCACCATCTCGCGCGCGATGAGCGCCCAGTAAGCGGTGGCGATGAGAGTCTTGGGAGTGTTCTGATCGGGCGCGAGCCAGTCCGCATAGTTGTTGCCAAGGGCATTGCGCCGGATGTAGCCGGGGTTGTTGCTCAGAATGAAGTCCATCCAGCGTTCCATCGCCGGCCACGAGCGCTCGACGATGGTGGCATCGCCGTACTGCAGCCATGCGGCATAGGGGATGAAAACTCCCGCGTCGCCCCAGCCAGGCGCGCCGGGATTAGGCCCCAGGATGTTTGGCGAAACATCGGTGAACGCGCCTGCAGGGGTCTGCGCGTCGGTGACATCGAGCATGAACTTGTGCGTGAAGGCATCGATGTCGAAGTTATAGGTACCGGTACGCCAGAAGACTCCAGCATCCCCCATCCAGCCGAGACGCTCATCACGCTGCGGGCAGTCGGTGGGAATTGAGACGAAGTTTCCGCGCTCTCCCCATGCACCAAGTTCATTCATCTTGTTAAGCGTCTCACTAGAACTGGATAGGCGCACGGAGGGCACAGCCGGGAGGCTGTTGAATACAAGGCCGTCGATGGTGGCGAGGGTAGGCGGAGTTGGCGGGGCCGTACCGACGTAGGAGAGCTCGACGTAACGAAAGCCGTGGAAGGTGAAGGCCGGCGTCCAGGTCTCGTCACCGTCGCCGGAGAGAGCGTAGGTGTCGGTAGCGTCAGCATTGCGAAGGTTTTCGGTGTAGATGCTGCCGTCGGGGTTGAGCCGCTCGGCGTAGCGCAGACGCACAACGGCGCCGCGCGGACCGCGGACATGGATGCGAACATTGCCGACCATGTTCTGGCCCATGTCGTAGATGGTTGGATGGACGTCGTTGGAGGGGTCAATCTTAATGGGATGGAGCGTGATCGTGGTGTTGATTGGCAGGTCAGGCTGTGCGGTGATAGCCATGCTGTTATCGGGCGGGGTTGCGGTGACGGCTGCCGTCCAGTGCGCGGCATCGAAGTTGGGCATGCTCCAGCCGTGCTGTACGAGGCGAGCATCGTAGGACTCGCCACCATAAATCTCGGAGAAGGTGATGGGCGCGGGGGCGGTAAGCCAACTCGGGTCCGTGACGATAGTCTGGTGCGCGCCGTTGGCGAGTGTCAGGTCGAGTTGCGCGCGCAGAAGATTCGGTCCCGGCGTATAGCGGAAGCCAGTCCAGGTCAAGGGCGAGCTGTACCATCCTCCGCCGAGAAGAACACCGAGTGTGTTTGCACCGCGGCTGAGGAGCGACGTGACGTCATAGGTCTGGTAGAGCACGCGTTTGTGGAAGTCTGTCCAGCCTGGTGCGAGCAGCGAGTTGGGCGCGACGGATTTGTCATTTATAAATGCCTGGTAGGCGCCAAGAGCGGTGATGTTGAGCCGTGCCGTGCGAATCGTGGAGTCAACGCTGAAATCCTTGCGCAGAAGCGAGGCGCCGGTCGCGATGCGATCCGGTCCGGAGATGGCCTGCTGCCGGTCTGTGCCGATGCCAAAGTGAAGGGAGAGCGGGCCCACCGTCTGCGCGCTTTGCCAAGCGCCATCGGAGGTGGAGCGTGCCTGCCACTGGTCGTCAGTCACGATGCGCTCGTCCCTCCCGTCCGCATGAGTGATGTGGATGGAGGCGGCAAGGGCTGATGGCGACGTGTTGGGGGGCGCGTCCGCTCGATGCGAGACAACTTCCACTTCAATCTCGTTGTCGCCGGGGTGAAGTAGGAAGGCTATCTCTTCACGGTCAAAGGTGCCCCACTCGTCGTGATGGCCTGTGACGTGGCCATTGACGCGGGCAATGAACTGCCCGCGAGCGAGGACGTGAAGGCTTGCAGCGTTGGGTGTGGCAGTGAGATGTAAGTGATAGAGGAAGTGCGCCGAAGTGGCTGATGGAACGTGCATCGGATCCGAATTCGCAAGCCAAATCCAGCGGATTGCGTTGAGTTCCTGTTCGGCGGCAGGGTCTTTGCGGGTGATCCATTGCGCCTTCCAGCCGGTGGCGTTCATAAGACCCGTTTCAAACCATGCAGGCGCGGAGGTGGTCTGCTTGCCTTTGTCATCCCAAGTGCGGACCTCCCAGACATAGCGTTGCTGTGGCCTGATCGCGGCGCCGGCATAGGCGACGTTGACGGAATCCGAAGAGCTAATTCGACCTGAGTCCCAGGCGTCTGCCTTGCCGGGGCGAAGATTCTTTGCATCGGTGGCGACAAGGATTTCGTAGGCGGACTGCATCCAATTCGGAGTCTTCGCGTCGCTCTGCCAAGAGAATGTGGGGTGCGGAGTGTCGATGCCGAGCGGGCTTTCGAGAGCGTTGGTGCGAAGGTGAACCGGGTCAGCCTGGGCAGCGGGTACCAGGGTCAGGAGAAATAATGCGAGCTTAAACATTCGGTGGAGAGCTCCGATCTTGGATTGAAACATAAAACCTATTTGGCCTTTTCCCGCTAATTGCCCGGTTGCGCAATCGCGCTTGCAGAATTAGCCTGCGAACTCCATTTGTGCCAGCGAACCGGGTCGGCCAGCATTCGAATGAACACTCCACCCACCACGGACCGGGCCTGGAATCCCTGCTGTTTAGCATCTTTCGTGTCATACCAATCCGAGAGCGGAACTCGCGAAGGTGTCTGGTCCGCATACTTGTAGAGCGGTGCAATCAGGGCCTGGAATTCCTTCGGGTCATCCGCCAGGGTCGCCGTCCAGACTATCCAGTCCAACTTCGTATATGTCTCGCGATTGTCCAGTGGCAGGCCGAACTCATTCTGATGGAGCAGATAGAAGGAAATCTCCTTGCGAGCAATGCCGCGGTCAAACAGGTTGAGCCCAAGTACTCTGTCCCAGACAAGGTTGTATTTCTGGCCCCAAGTTCCTGTTTTATCAAAGGCAAGCCGATAGTGATCTCCGTCGGAAGCCATGCGTTCCCATTGTCCCGCCATCTGCATCGCGGTATTGCGATAATCCGTGGCTCGCCCGGAATCTCCCATCAGTCTGGCCAGCTCAGCATAGCTGGCAACAGCCTCAATGGCCTTGATCGAGAGGTTTGAGTTGTGCGCCAGGTGCCCGGCAAAATCGTCGGTGCTCAATTGATTCTCCGGATCGAGTCCCTTCTTTCGAAGATAATCGGCCCATCTGGTCAGCAGCGGCCAGTAGCTCCGCGCAAGATTCGCATTGCCCTCGGCTCTGGCAATCGCCAGGGTAAGAATCAACATGTTCCCCGTCTCCTCGACCGGCATCTGATTTTCTTCCGTGCGCTCGCCTCCTCCGTACACCTGCCCATTGGCCAGCGGGTAGGTTCCAAGATCATGCGGAGCGAAAGGCCATCGCCAGCGCGGCAGCGAGGCGTAATCAAGAATCGGTTTCAGCTGGCCTTCCAGCAGTTTCGGGTTCAAGAGCAAGAACAGTGGAGCTGAGGGATAGAAAACGTCGACCGTATCTATGCACCCATTGCTGAAGTTCTCTTTCGCGAAAAACAGCGGTGTTCCATCTGTATCCGCCACAAGTTTGTGCGCGCCAATGGCCTGCCGGTAAGCGAGGACAGACAGCTCGGCATATTGGCGTCCACCTGCCACTTCCAGATCTGCAGTGAGTTCTTTATCAAACGCGATGGAGCGCCGCAGGAGAGATTCATATTCGCCCACAGCCTTCCGGAGGAGGTCCGCGAAGTTAGAGCCGTCATTGCGCCAATACGGGCGCAGTTTGCGGTACAGGTATTCAATCGAGAACTGGTCGTCATACGCGACGAGGATGTGCCGCGAAACGGGTTCCGCACCCACGTTTCCGAAGTCAATCGTAGAGGCCAGGACGGCCGCTCCACTGTGAGGCGTTGCCGGCATGTCCAGTTGGTCCGCGTCGGGAAGCCCGCCGCCGGTAGAGAACATGCGGCGCGCTTCCCTGCCGTCTACGGCCGCTAACCGCTCGTTAGATGGATCCGGAGCAGCGAGGTAGAAATGTCCCCAGTTAATGCGAAGGTCATCGCCCGAGGCACCGAGAACACGTTGCTCCGATGAACCGATGCTGAGCAGTTCGGTGTCCGCAACCTTCGCTCTCGACCAAACAACGGATTCGTAGGGTGTATTGACCGCAAGCAGACCGCTGCAATCCAGGTAAACGGAAACGGCATGCGCGGCCGAGTCGACACTTCTGACGTCCCAGGAGATGTACGTAACCGGTCGCGACAATACCGTCAGATCGTAGGCAAGCGCAGGAGTAAAAAAGGTCAGCGTTAGGTGGATCGCACCCTTCTCGAAATCGTAAATAGTTCGCGTGGGCGTTACGAGTTTGGAAACCTGCTGCATAGCCGGCAGTCTCGACGGCTCCATACCCATAAAGCGATAGGCGCTCCCATCCACGCGTAGCAGTCCGGACATGGGTTGCGGCGCGCCGGTCCAGTGAGTCGTCTCAGAATCGGCCAGATTATCGGTCGACGACCACACACTGAAATAAGGATCGTGCACTATCAGCGGAGTGGACGGGGGCCGCAGTTGCGCAGTGGCCCGCGGTATTACCGCAGGACTCAAAACCAGGAAAGCGACGACAAGCGCCGATCGATTCATCGGGAATTTCCTTTTTGACTTCAAAAACCGCAAAGATTATACACAGAGGTTCCTCCCTTGCGCGCCGTTGAACAATAATTGCCATCTCGGTCCTCCCGATGCTTTGCAAACCGGCGGGCATTTTCGAGATTGCCCCCTCCTTGCCCCGCGCATCCACGAGGAGCTGCAAATGCTTGGCTTCGGTGTATCGGAGCGCACTGTTTCGGGGGGGGGGAGAATTCGCCCGGCGCATCGCGGTCGGGTGATCGCGCAAGCAAGACTCGGCTGCCTGAATCACCGCTACGACCGAGCCGCATAGAAAAAAAGGCGAAACAAGATCTCACCTGCGGGAGATCCATGACCAAGTTCGACGCTTGCGACAACACTGGCCCACAGCACGCTTCCAACAGCGGTCTTTCGCTGCTGGTATCCGGCGAGAAGGGACTTAAGTTTTGTCTCCGGGGCCCGTTTTGAATTTTGGCGAAGGACAACAGCGGTCCGCTATGAGTAACCTCGGCGGTTGAATTGTCCTAGGCGGGCTACATGATGAATGTCGAGTCAAGAGGATTGCAGCATGATACTGATAAGGTTTGTGCGCACCACAGCCGGACGGAATTATGGCAAGACACCGCATAACAAATGCGCGTCTCCGAGCGTCTATATCCTTAGGCTACCATCCTCGTCGCCGTTGACCTAGATAGCGTGGCCGATTCGATTCTGCTGCGGCCGCTGCCGATTCGGGAGTTGAATCGACCTGCGGCAATCGTGGAGAAAGCCGCGGCTGCTGCTGCGGACTATTTTGATTGGAAAACACAGTACCACTCATTCGCCGATTTAGCGGCGAGGGGTATTGGAGCGAGGTGAACATGAGCGGATTGTGGCAGGATCTCCGACACGCTGGACGAGTGCTCGGCAAGAACCCAGGCGTTACCGCGATCATGGTCTTTACACTAGCACTGGCCATCGGCGCGACAACGGCAATTTTCAGCGTGGTATACGGCGTGCTGCTGCGGCCGCTGCCGTACCCGAATTCAAACCGGATTATGGCCGTCTTCGAGGTTACCTCGAAGGGTAGGCCGTCGCGCCTTGCCGACCCGAACTTCGACGACTTTCGCGATCTAAGCCGCAGCTTCCAAGCGATTGCGAAGTACAATGACAACATCGCGTCCGTTTCCGGAGCGTCACAGCCGACGCGCACGAAGGTTGCGAACGTCTCGCCCGGCTTTCTCAAGGTTTTCGGTATTCAGCCGATCCTTGGACGGGATTTCAACGCTAGCGACGCGAGAAAAGGAGCCGGCCCCACCGTTCTTGTCAGCTATGGTTACTGGCGGCAGTATCTCGGGTCGCCGAGGGACCTCTCGCAATCACATATGAAGATTGATGGCGATCTCTACTCCGTGATTGGGGTGCTCCCGGCCGGATTTCATTTCCCTGTAGACGTGGATCTGTGGTTGCCGGCCGATTTGGACGGCGAAAACGCAAGCAGGACATCGCATAACTACAATGCGGTGGGGCGCCTCCTCGACGGCGTGACCGTCGAGCAAGCGAATCGAGACATCAGCGCGATCGCGCGGCGTATTCACGATACATCGAGCGAGCAAGGCGATTATCTCCTCAAAGATGGACTCGTCGTCCCACTGCAGGACTCCATCACGGGCAAGGCTCGCTCGCCACTCTTGATCCTGCTCGGCGCAGTGGGCTTTCTGCTGCTTATAGCGTGCGCAAATGTGGCGAACCTCCTGCTGGCGCAGGCGTCGGTGAGAGAGCGCGAACTCGCCATTCGTAGCGCATTCGGCGCATTGCGTGGACGGCTGATCCGTCAGTTTCTTACCGAAGCATTCCTGCTTTCGCTGATTGGCGGCGGCCTTGGTGTATTTGGAGCGATTTGGGGCGTGGCGGGACTGGTTGCACTGGCGCCGGAGAATTTACCACGGCTGGAAAACGTCTCGATCAGTATTCCAGTGCTTTTATTCGCTTTTCTCCTTTCCACGGTGGTCGCCGCGGGCCTCGGTGCATTCACAGCCGTGCGCGCGACTTCCGGGGATTTGCGAAAGGGCCTTGTGGAAGGCGGGCGTGGACAAGCGGGTTCGCAAGGTAGCCAGCGTGTTGGCCGGATAATCGTGGAGGCGCAGATCGCGATCACGTTGGTTCTCGTGGTTGGCGCGGGATTGCTCGGGCGCAGCCTGATGAAAGTGCTCGAAGTGGATCCTGGGTTCCGCATGGACAAAATTGTTACGATGGACGTCTCGCTTCCGTGGGTGGACGATCCCAAAGCAAGAGCACCGCAGGCGATTTTCTTTTCAAACCTGATTGACCGGCTCATGCAAATCCCGGGTGTGCGAAAAGTTGGCGCAACGAGCGGCCTGCCCATGGACGGCGGCCTTCCCGACGGTGAGTTTCTACTGATGACGCAGAATGAGGTCCCTAAGACCTTTGATGGTTTCGATGCGCTATTGCAGCAAAAAGAACGCATTGGCAACGCGGACTTCTGCGTTGCGACGGATGCGTACTTCCAGGTTCTCGGGATTCCGCTAATTCGCGGGCGGATCTTTGACGAGCGCGACGGCGCGAATGCCCCGCACGTTGCCGTGATCAACGAATCGCTTGCGCGCGACCGGTGGCCAAATCAGGATCCGGTCGGCCACACGATTGAATATGGAAACATGGATGGCGACATACGCTTGCTGACGATCGTCGGGATCGTGGGAGACATTCACGAGGATGGCCTCGATGTGCCGCCGCGCCCGACCGTTTACGTGAATCTGTTCCAGCGGCCACGCTCAGATATCACTATTACAATGCTGAGCGATGCCAGCATGGGTTCGGTAATATCAGCGGCGCGAGGTATTTTGCAGGCTCTCAACCCAGAGATTCCAACGAGGTTCCGCACATTTTCCCAGGTTTATTCCGCTTCGCTGGGCTCGCGGAGGTTCAACGTCATACTCATCGGATTCTTCGGAATCACAGCGTTGCTGCTCGCCACGGCGGGCGTATTTGGCGTGATGGCGTATTCGGTAAGCCGCCGCACGCGCGAGATCGGAGTGCGAGTTGCACTTGGGGCTGCGTCCGGTGACGTGCTCCGAATGATTCTGAAGCAGGGATTACGCACTATCCTCATTGGCGTGGCGATTGGGATTGCCGGTTCGCTGGCCCTGACGCGCACGGTGGAGTCGCTGCTGTTTGGCGTGACTGCCACCGATCCGCTGACATTCGGCGGCGTGACACTGCTCCTCGTTGGGGCAGCGCTGTTGGCTTGCTACATTCCGGCGCGACGGGCCATGAAAGTGGATCCAATGGTTGCATTACGGCACGAGTAGCAACCGAACCGATTTCTTATCCAAGAGGAGTAAGGGGACTCGGCGGGGGCGATTCTTTGCAGGGGAATTAATCCTTCGGTTGTACGCGGTTGGGGGACTTGTCGTTTGCCAATATTCAAAACAGCTGCGGCTCGCCATGACTCTGTCCGCATTTGAAATCAACACCACAGACCGTTGCGATCCACAAGCAACTCACGATCCTGCCGCGCTCTTTCGGCGCTGGTTTACCGCGCGAAAGAACTCAAGATTTGACTGTGGTTCCCGTTTTGAATTGTAGCGAAGAACAATGTGCGGCGGAGAGACTCCTGGCGAACGACACCTTAGTAGCCTTGGTCGCACGACCAATCACACTAATTAAGAACTGTTGCTACATTGTGAGAAATCTGATAGATTTGGCCGAATGGCCAAACTAGAGATTCTTCGTACCCGGCCTACCGATGTCAGTCATTTGCTTGATGCGGCCGGGAAATTGTTTCGAAAAAGAGGTTTTGCCTCAACCACAGTTCGTGAAATCGCGGATGCAGCTCGTATTTTGCCGGGCAGTTTGCATTATCGATATTCGACGAAGGAGGCCATCCTTCTGGCCTTAATGGAAAGGGGGATAGCCACCGCAATCGCAAAAGTGCGGTCGGCCATCACCTCATCTCCAGATCCTATTGATCGTGTGCGATTAGCTCTTCGAGCGCACCTTCGCTTGTTGGTTTGTGACGACGATGCAATCTACGTCCTTCTCTACGAGTGGAGAGAGCTCACTGGAGATTCGAGAGACGCAATGGTCAGACTGCGCGATCGTTATGACGCACTATGGGACGGATTACTCTATCGAGCGGTGGGTACGGGCCAATTGCGGCCTGAAACCGACATCAAGTTAGTGCGGCTCTTCGTTCTCGGAGCGATCAACTGGGTGCCTCAATGGTACTCGGCGGAAGGTAATCTTAGCCCTGAAGAGATTGCAGACACATTTGCCGATAACCTCATGTTCGGGCTGATTGGCGGTAAGGTGCGCTCTGCGGAACACCGAGGTGCAGACAACAATGAGGCGGACGTAGGGATCAAGGCGACTAGCTAGCCCGCACGAACCGAACTTGAGAATTACAAATCTTCGCGGCCCAATGAGCCGCAGGAGAGATACATCCTTATTACCAAACGTCGTTTTGGAGAAGCCACCCAGATTCTGATCCTGGCAACAGTCGAACCACCGAGCCCGGGGACCTCGCTCACGATTCCGCGATTTGACGGTGGCGTGCGACGCGATGCAAGAAATCAAAGCAAGGCAATTCGGGAGGGGGCTGTGCTCTGGAGTCATGGATGACTAAGCGCCGAAGGGCTTCGCTTGGGGGATAAATTATGCCCGCTCTAAGATGGATGAGTATGACATCGAATTGACAGCGGCTTGCGTTCTTTCGCGAGGAACCTACTTTTCTTGAGCCTGGACACACTGATCTCGTAGATGTCTTTGTCGGCGCAGACAGCGCCATGGAGGTTTCACCCAGATGAGGCGCCACCGATTCTCGCTTGCGGCCTTTTTGCTAATTTCTTTTGCACTCGTGATTCAAGCCCAGACTCCTTCGCCACTGCAGGTCGAAATTCGGATTCCAGCGCATACCATTGCGTTTCTTGGTTCGGACGGGAAAACCCATATTTGCTACGAAGCCGTGATCACAAATTTGGACCGCAAGGGACGCAAGCTTACAGTAAACCGCATTGACGTTCTTGACGGCTCGAAGCCTGCGTCGCCGATAGGCAGTTTCAGCGGGGCCGAACTTGAAGCGATGCTTTCGCATCCAGGATTGCCGGAACCCGGAGCCGCCGCGCGGGTGATAGGCGGCGGCATGCGGGCTACCGTTTGGATGTGGCTCACGCTCGACGGAACCGCAGTGCCTGCCGCCATAAAACATCGCCTGACCTTTGCTGTCGAAACCGTAGAGGGCGAAAAAGTAGTGGACTGTTGCTCTACCACGTTGGATCCACCGCTGGTGCTCCTTTCAGCGCCCTTGCGCGGATGGAACTGGGCAGCTGCAAATGGTCCGTCCAACAGTTCCGATCATCGGCGGGCCGTGGCGACTCTAAATGGACAGATGCGTGACGGGCAAAGGTTTGCCATCGATTGGGTGCGTTTCGGTGAGAATGGAAAGCTTACAAAGACCGATGGTGCGGCGAACGTTGATTATTACGGCTACGGTCAGGATGTCCTTGCCGTGGCGGACGCAGTGGTTGCGGATATCAAAGACGGTATTCCCGAGAATAAGCCAGGGTCGATCGATATCCCAATCGACATGGGTACAATCGCGGGAAACTTCGTGGTGCTCGACCTTGGAAACGGGATTTTCGCAGGATACGCGCATCTCCAGCCCGGCAGCTTGCGCGTCAAGAAGGGTGACCGGGTTCATCGGGGCGATGTGCTTGGTCTCTTGGGAAACTCTGGAAATTCCGACGCCCCACACCTGCATTTTCAGTTGATGGACGCTGGTTCAATCCTTGATTCCGAAGGGCTGCCCTATTTGCTGGAAAGTTTCACAGTAGTGGGCGTCTCCGACAAGGATGACAAGTACCAACCGGCCAAGCAACCCACGGATCATAAGGGGGAATTGCCTTTGGAGAATGTTGTCGTGTCGTTTCCCCTGCGCTGATGCTACGTCGTTCGCTGTTTGTGAAAGTTTCACAGCGCGAATGCGGAATTGGTGAATAGCGCAAGGATCAGAATTGAGCGCATTTGCAAAGCGTAGCAAGCATTGGTCGGGAAGGGTATCACTCATTGGGCGCGCTATTCTGAGTAGGCGCGTTGCTGCACAGTTTTCACGGAATGGGCCGTAAAACCGTCCTTCGCCAAGAGTCCATCTACGCCAGGAACGATGCATTTGCCCAACAAACTCTTGTTTAATAGGCATTCAATTTGAGGAATAGATAGCAATGAAGAGAGGATCTCATGGCCGGGTCTTATCGCGATTCGCCTGTGGATGACAATTGTATCTGCTGTTGATTTCAGACGCGGACAGAGTGATGGCGAACAACAGGGAATGAAATTGAGCGATTATGATGCCGGATAGAATCTTGGTGTGGCACAGGTCGGAGGAGGGTTTGCTCATGACTGGATCCTCCGCCAGTATGCCCGGCGGCTCACGCTGAAATGGCAAGCCTTCTCTCGGCGTGACCTTCCACTTTCGCCATCGCCTTCCGCGCCGCGCGCAACAGGTGCTCGAGTGTCGGGCCGTCCTGTGGAAAGACGGCAGTGCCCGCCGCGAGGTGAAGCGGGAAATCAGAGGGTTCGTTCTTGAGCTTTTCGGCGATGCGCCCAGCGAGCCGCCTTACGCCTGCAAAGGTCGTATCCGGCAAGACGAGGGCAAATTCATCGTCGCCGTTGCGCGCAGCAATATCGGCATTGCGGCACATCGCGCCAATCGTGCTCGAAACTTTGCAAAGCGCGCGGCTGCCGGCCATCCCTCCGCCCTGATTGCCAATCTTAGCCAACCCCTCGAGCTTGAGCAGCAGGAAGGCGAATGAGCGCCCCGACCTCTGCGATCTCTTGGCCTCCGAGAGAACCGCGCTCTCCAACTGCCCGTTGCTGAGCAGGCCCGTAAGAGGATCTCGTAGGCCTCCCGTCTGCGCATTGATTTCGGAGAGTTTGCGCTCGGTGATATCACTCGCGGTGACGAGGCCCGCGGGCTGCCCCTCAATCAAAATCCTTCCCATCGTGACGTCGAGCCAGCGCACCTGACCTTTTTTCGTGAGAATCAGGATTTCATTCCGCGTTTCCGATTTGCCGCCTTGCAATCGTGCGAACCCCTGCTCGATCACCAGCGGGTGTGAATCGGGGTGGATCAGGTCCCACGAGTTGAGTGCGACCAATTCCTTTTCTGAATAGCCGGTCAGCATCTGCGCGGCCAAGTTGGCGTAGCGGCATTCGGTTCCCTGATAAATGAGCACGGCCGAAGCAATCGAATCGGCAAGCACGCGGAATTTCCGCTCGCTTTCGCGCAGAGATGCCTCTGCGTTCTTCCATTGCTCGCGGATTTGCCGGTCTTCGACGGCCCGGCGCAACGCCCACGGCAGCGCGTTCAAATTCGTTTTCAACACGCAATCCGCGGCGCCTCTTTTAATGCATTCGACTGCTTTTTCCTCGCCGATGGGCCCGCAGACGACAATGAACGGCATGTCCTTGCCTTTGGACTGGAGCGCGTCGAATGCTTCCATGCCCGACCATCCGGCGAGGGAATAATCCGCGGCGACGGCGTCATAAGTGGACTCTGCCGCAAGCCTTTCAAATTCCGCCCGCGTGAGAGCTCTATCGGCGCTGAAATTGAGTCCGGCGCTTTCGAGGGCGCGGGCGCACAGATCGAAATCCTTTTCCGAGTTCAGGATCAGCAGTAGCCGGAAAGGCGTTTGGATTTTCTCCTGAAACGCCGGTAAATGGATGAGCATGGTGTCCTCCAAGCGCGAATGTTTCGCGTCCGCGGTGAAACCGCGGCGCCTGAATTAGAAGGGGACAATTTCTCGGCCCGGGCGTGCGCGTCCCGGAAGGGGGAACGATGCAGACTGGGGGCCGGCCATCCCACGCCCAATTATCCTGCCTGATGAATCGCGCGATCGCCAAGCCTGTGGCTCTTTATGTGCCTTAGTGATTAAGCGCCCCTTCGGCGCGTTGACACGCCCCAGGGCGCATCGTAATATCCACACTCGCTCCGCGCATTCACCCATGATCGGCCAAACCATCTCGCACTATCGAATCATGGAAAAACTCGGTGTCGGGGGAATGGGCGTGGTGTACATGGCTGAGGACACGCGCCTGGGCCGCAACGTCGCCTTGAAATTCCTTCCCCCTGACATGGCCAGCGACCGCCAGTCGCTCGAGCGCTTCCAGCGTGAAGCCCGCGCCGCCTCCGCGCTCAATCATCCCAACATCTGCACGATCTACGATCTTGACCAGGCAGGCGACCAGTTTTTTATCGTCATGGAGTTGCTCGAAGGTGACACCGTGAAAAGCCGCATTCACGGCCAGTCCATGGATTCCGATGAGATTGTGACCCTCGGCGCCCAGATCGCGGACGCGCTCGATGCCGCGCACTCCAAAGGCATCATCCACCGTGACATCAAGCCCGCCAATATTTTCATCACCAGCCGCGGCCAGGCCAAAATCCTCGATTTCGGCCTCGCCAAACTCTCGCGCCAGCCGCACCGCGTCGGCGAGACGGTCGTGGCGGGGCACTCCGCCGCAGCTACCATGATGGAGGCGGCCGGAGAGGCAAATCTCACCAGCCCCGGGACCGCCCTCGGAACAGTGGCGTACATGTCCCCCGAACAGGCGCGAGGCGAAGAGACAGACGCGCGCTCAGATATTTTCTCTTTCGGCGTCGTCCTTTACGAAATGGCCACAGGACAGCAGGCCTTTTCGGGTACTACGTCAGCCGTGGTCTTTGACGCTATCCTCAACCGCACACCTCCTTCCGTCTTGCGCATTAATTCCAGGCTGCCGCAGGAACTGGCGCAAATCATCAACAAGGCCATCGAAAAGGATCGCCGCTCCCGCTATCAATCCGCTGCTAGCCTCCTTGCCGATCTGAAGCGCCTGAAGCGCGATTCGGATTCCGGGCGAGCTCCGGCCAAGCCCGCGGCGACGGGGAAATCCGTCGCCGTTCTCTATTTTGAAAACCTTTCCGGCGCGAAGGAAGATGAATACTTCCGCGACGGCATGTCCGAAGACATCATCACGGAGCTATCCAAAATCAAAGAGATGTCCGTCTTCCCTCGCGCCGCGGTCCTGACCTTTCGCGATAAGACCATCACCGCCCCGGAGATCGGCCGCCAGCTCGACGCGGCTTTCGTTCTTACCGGCAGCATTCGCCGTTCCGGGACTCGCTTGCGAGTGACTGCCCAGCTCATCGAAACGACCACCGGCCACTCCGTTTGGGCTGAACGCTATGACCGCGAGATGAAGGACGTTTTCGAGGTGCAGGACGACATTTCGCGCAGTATTACTCAGGCCTTGCGCATCACTCTCACCGCTCGGGAACAACATGCCATCGAGCAGAAGCCAACCGAGAATCTCGAGGCCTATGATTTCTACTTGCGCGGCCGCGATTACACTCGCAGGGAAAACCTCGAATTTGCACTGCAAATGTTTGAGCACGCCATCAAACTGGATCCCGGCTTCGCATTGGCCCATGTTGGCATTGCCCACGTTTGCGGGAGGATTTACGAACTGCACGATCGCAAGCCCCGCTGGATCGAAAGGGGATGGTTGGCATGCGAGCGGGCGCTCCTTCTGGACCCCAATCTGCCCGACGGACTCGCCGCGCGCGCCCGCATTTATTATGCGCAGGGAAAATACGAGGATGCTGTCCTTTACGCGCGGAAGGCGCTCGAAAAAAAGTCCAATTGTGAGGACGCCTATAACATTCTTGGCCGCGCGCTCTTGAATTCCGACCGTCTCGAAGAGGCGGCCTCGATCGCGGAACGTGCTTTGGAAGTCAGCGGCGATGATTACAACGTCTATATTCCTTACCGCCAGGTATACGAGCGTCTGGGACGCAAGAATTCCGCTGCGGCCCTGCGCGTGAAGCACGCCAAAACGCTCGAGCGGCAAATTGAGATTGTTCCCGAAGATGCCCGTGCAAGAGTTCTGCTGGCAGGCACGTATGTCGAAGATGGCAGGCTCGCGGAAGCCACCGAATTGCTTCGGCGTGCCACCGAGTTGCGCCCTGACGACGCCAACATTCACTACAACGCGGCTTGCGTCTACGGATTATTGGCCGACAAACCCAAGGCGCTCGCCGCGTTAAAGAAAGCCACCGAACTCGGCTATTCCAATTGGGACTGGATTTCCCGCGACACCGACCTCGCCTGCCTCCAAGGCGATCCCGAATTTGAACGCTTGATCCAGGAAGGCCGCGCAAAGAAATAACATTTTCCCTGCGCCGAGGGGCAAAGTACCAATGCCCGCGAAAGTAGACCTTTACAACACCTCTTACGGAAATCCCTCGGCCGATGTTTATGGCGAGGTTCGCGTGGAAACTTACGGCGAGGATTTTGGCCAGACCAGTTGGATGACGCTCGACGAATTCGATGAAATTCCAGTGCGGCTCGGATTGGATCCGTCTTCGAGCGTATTGGAAATCGGCAGCGGCGCCGGCGGCTGTGCGTTGCATCTGGCCGCGACCGTGGGTTGCCACGTGACGGGCCTGGACATGAACGAGGGCGGCGTGCGAAACGCAAATGAACTCGCGCGCGCCCGAGGGCTGGAATCTCGCGCGCGTTTTCAGAATTGCGATGTGAGCCGCGGCATCCCGTTCGATGTGAATGACTTTGATGCCATCTACTCGAATGACGCGGTCTGCCACATTCCCAACCGTCTGGGTCTTTTGCTCGATGCAAGGCGCGTGATGAAGCCCGGCGGGCGTTTCCTTTTCAGCGATGCCGTCGTCATCACAGGCCAGGTTACAAATGAGGAGCTGACCACGCGCAGC
This sequence comes from uncultured Acidobacteriota bacterium, assembly GCA_963838945.1. GTDB lineage: Bacteria > Acidobacteriota > Terriglobia > Acidiferrales > UBA7541 > DASTCZ01. Next base: position 136,982 of record CAWITC010000005.1, read on the forward strand.
TCGATTGGGCATTACGTGTTCGCGCAACCCGGTGAAAACGAACGGTTCATCCGGGACTCGGGCTTCAAACTTCTCCGCGCTGACGACACCACCGAAAGCACCGCCGCAATCGCCAAACTCTGGCACGACGCGCGCGCAAAGCGCGAGACCGCGCTGACTTCAATTGAAGGCGAATCAAACTTTGCTGGACTGCAGAAATTCCTGCTTTGCACTCACACGCTCGCCGCTGAAGGACGCCTCTCGCGCTTCCTATACTTGGCGCAAAAGTAGCCCCGGCGGCCCGATGCTACAATGTTTCATCCACTGAACCGGAAATCAAATTAGGCCCGGATTGAGGAAATATGCACACCTGGCGCGGAAAATGGGCGGTTGTGACCGGCGCAAGCGCGGGCATCGGCCGTGCGCTGGCCGCTGAACTGGCCGCTGGCGGCGCACATCTCGTCCTGACCGCCCGGCGGCGCGAGCGGCTCGAGGAATTGGCGCGCGAATTTGCAACGCAGTACGGGGTTCGTTCGGAGATCTGCACCGCGGACCTCGCCGAACGTTCCGGGCCCGAAGAGATTTTCGCTTTCACAAAGGAGAAGGGAATTGAGGTCGAGCTGCTCGTCAACAACGCGGGGTTCGGCGCATACGGCGAATTCGCTCGCATGGACCTTGCGCGTCTCCTTGAAATGGTGCAGGTCAACGTCGCCGCCGTTGTGAACCTCACGCACCTCTATTTGCAGCCGATGATCGCGCGCAAGCGCGGCGACATTTTGATTGTGGCCTCCACCGCCTCGTTTCAAGGCGTGCCCTACCTCACCACCTATGGCGCGACGAAGGGCTTCGACCTGCTTTTCGCCGAAGCCCTCGCTGAGGAAACACGTTTGTATGGCGTCCGCGTCTGCGCGCTTTGCCCGGGCTCGACTACAAGCGAATTCCACGACGTTGCTGGTCAGCCGAAACGCATTCTGCGCAAGCAGGAGACCGCGGAAAAAGTCGCGCGCATCGGGCTTCGAGCGCTTGCGAGCGGGAAGGGCTACGTCATTACCGGCGGCCGGAATTACCTCGGCATGCAAATCCAGCGGCTGCTGCCGCGCAGAGTCGTCACGCGCGTCGTCGGTAAGATGTTCCGCACCAAGCCGGATGAGCATGCCTGAAGCGAAGGACAGAAAGGCGCTTGAGAGGCAACTCGGGGACGAAGGGTTCTCGCACACCTATGTTTGGCAGGACGGCCCGGATGCGAATTATGCCGACCACGCACATCCCTCTGAAACAGCTCACACTATTCTCGAAGGCGAAATGACGCTTACGGCCCGCGGCGTCTCTCGAACCTACCGCCCTGGCGAGCGCTGCGATGTTCCCGCGGGCGCCGTCCACTCCGCGAAGATGGGACCGCAGGGATGCCGCTACCTCATCGGCGAACGCTAAGAGGCTGCGGCCCGATCCAGCAACTCCACCACATGCATCACTTCCTGCCCCGTGCCATGAATCTCCACGCCTGCGCGTAGCTGCAACATACACCCCGGATTCGCGGTAACGATCGCTTGCGCTCCCGTCCCTCGCGCGTTGGTCATCTTCACGGCCAATAAATCGAGCGAAGCCCGCGTCTGCGTCACGTTGTAAACGCCTGCCGAGCCGCAGCACTGGTCCGCGAGAGGCATCTCCACCAGTTCTACGCCGGGCACAGCGCGGATCAGTTTGCGCGGAGCTTCGCCGATCTTCTGTCCGTGCAGCAGGTGACACGAATCCTGATACGTCACGCGCAGCGGCACGCGCCGGAGCGTCGCGACAATCCCCAACTCCGCCAGAAATTCCGTTACGTCCCGCGCAATTGCGCGGAATGCTTTTGCCTGCTCATGTTCGGGCGTTCCGCCGGGGAAGAGCTGTTCATATTCCTTCAGCGTGGACCCGCAGCCAGCCGCGTTCGTCACCACTGCGTCGAACGGCTCCGCAAGAAACGCGCGGAGATTCGCGCGAGCCAATTCGCGCGCGACATCCAGCAACCCCGCATGAACGCACAGCGCCCCGCAGCAAAGTTGTCCAGCGGGCACAACCACTTCGCAACCGTTCGCCCGCAGCACGCGAATCGTCGCGTCGTTTAATTCCGTAAACGATACCTGAGCAAGGCAGCCGGCGAAAAACGCGACCCGCGCGCGCGGCTGCCCAATCGCCGGAAACGTCTTGCCCAGGCGCGAGAAGAAGAACTCGCTGCTGCAATGCGGCATCAGCCTTTCGCGCTCCGCCAAACCCAAGAGACGCAACACGCCGGACCCGCGCGCCACGCGCTGCAGTCCACTGCGCTGATAGAACCGCGCGAGCCGCCCCGCCATCGCAAGACGCGGTGGATGCGGCAGCAGCCTGCGATAGACGAAGTTCCTCGCCACACGCGAGAAAAATGGCCGTCGATATTTCTGTTCAATCTCCGCGCGCGCGAACTCGATGAGCCTGCCGTATTCCACGCCCGAAGGACACGCCGTCTCGCACGCCCGGCAATCGAGGCAGCGATCCATGTGGCGCACAAACGAATCGCCGAGCGCTAGTTTGCCCTCGTCCACCAGCAACATCTGGCGGATGCGCCCGCGCGGTGAATCGGCTTCCATCCCCCACAGCCGGTAGGTCGGACAGTGATTCAGGCACAGCCCGCAGTGCACGCACCGCGCGTAATCCTCGTACACAGGTCGCGTCGCATTCACACCGGCAATCGCGGCCGTTTTTTCTAGCGTGGCGGCGGGCATGACTCAGACACCTCCCGCGAATCGCCCGGGGCTGAGAACATTTCCCGGATCAAATATTTGTTTCACGCGGCGCATCAACTCGAAGTCCGGCCTCGCTTCGCCCCACACACTCACCGCGCGCTTCAATTCCACGGGCGCCCACTCAATTCGCGCCTTCGCGCCTATCTCATCTGCGGCGCGAAATACTTCCTGCGCCGCGCGCGCGAGCCGTCCTGCATCTGCACCACCACTGCGCAAAGGCATCAATGTAAAAAAGACCAGCCCGTGCGGCCGCAGCACCGTCGCGTGCTCCAAATGCAAGCCGGCTGCCGCTGCAGCAAGCCTTTTCGCGAGCGCAGCCATCACCGAGGGCAGCGCGGCAATGCGGAATATCGCCGCGCCAGGATCGGCCGCCAGCACAAGGGCGGGGAATTCGCACATTGCGTTAAGGAAATAGGATTGGTCTTCCCCGCCGAGCCTCACGAAATCACTTGGATTGGTCTGTGTCGCCAGTGAGGCAAGCTCCCGCGCATGTCGCTCAACCACTCGTTCATGTGCCGCCACGCCAATCGCAACGCTCCACCCGTTTGCACGCAAAGGCAGCGGAATTTCTGCGCCCGCGGACATCAGCTTCGCCGCTTCTGGGGAGATGACTTCAACCAACCGCGGCTCCAGCGCCGATCTCTGCACCGCGCGGCAAAACTCCATCGCCAAAGCGGGGTTTTCGAAATGCGCCACAAACACATCTCGCGCCGGTGGGAAGGGAAAAGTCTTAAAGTTCGCGCGCGTGATCACCGCCAGAGTCCCGAGCGAGCCGATGAGCAGCTTGTGCATGTCATAGCCGCTCACGTTTTTCACCACGCGCCCGCCGCTCTTCGCCGCCGCGCCGTAGCCGGTGACGAACTCCATGCCGAGCGTGAAATCGCGCGGCCCTCCGTAGGCATGCCGCAGCGGGCTTGCAGAATCCGCAGCGAGAATACCTCCGACCGTCGCGCGCTCCGCGAACGGCGACGCCAGCGGCAGAAACTGTTTTTCCGCGGCGAGTGTTTCTGAAAGCGCTGCAAAACGAATGCCCGGCTCGACGCCCAGTGTCAAATCGCGCGGCTCGTAGGCCAGCACGCGATTCATGCGCGAAACATCAAGCGCCACGTCATATCGCGCAGGCGGCGCGCCTATTCCGAGTTTCGTCCGCCCGCCGCATGAAATCACGCTCAGCTTTTCCGCAGCCGAAAAGCGCACCAACTCGGCAATCTCTTCAACTGAGCCAGCCAGCACCGCCGCGGCGGGCCGCAGTCCATCCACTTCATATGCAGCCAGCGAAGCCACGTCCGCAACTACATTCGCCGCGCCGAATCGCGCCGCGATTCGCGAAGCAATAGAAGCTCGTTCGTCGTTCGACCTTTGCGCGGATGTACCCGAAGCGACTGGAGAAGAGGCGGGATTCGTCATAGCGTGGGATACGCCGCAACGCCTTGCGGCGGGATGCGCACTTCTTTGCAACCTTTTCCAATCGGGAGAATTTTACCGGGATTTAACATTCCATCGGGATTGAACGCCGAGCGGACGCGACGCATCAGGTCTAGGTCGGCATCGGAAAACATCAGCGGCATCAATTCATTTTTTTCCATGCCGATTCCATGCTCGCCCGTCAACGCGCCGCCCGATTCAATGCAGTGGCGCATGATTTCGCCGGAGGCTTCCACGGCGCGCTTGAATTGTTCCGGATCGCGTTGATCGAACAGGATAATCGGATGCAGGTTGCCATCGCCCGCATGAAAAATGTTGCCAATCTGAAATTTATATTTCCGGCCGATCTCCTCGATGCGCCGCAGAGTCTCCGGCAGTTTCGTTCGCGGGATCACGGCGTCCTGCACATAGTAGCTGGGCGAAAGCCGTCCCACCGCGCCGAACGCGTTCTTGCGGCCCTTCCACAGAAGGTCGCGCTCGGCCGCATCGCGCGCCACGCGCACCTCGCGCGCATGGTGCGCCTTGCACATTTCCGCGATTAGCGCCGCCTGCTCCTCCACTGCCTCGGCGAGGCCTTCCACCTCGATCAGCAGCACTGCGCCGCTATCGAGCGGAAATCCCGCGTGGACAAACGCCTCCACCGCGCGCAGCGTACAGCCGTCAAGCATCTCGCAGGCCGCCGGCGTAATCGCCCGACCCGTCAGGTCCGCGACAGTCTCGGGCGCGTCTTCGACGGCGTTGTAAACCGCGAGCAGTGTTTTCACCGCTTCGGGCTTGCGTGAAAGCCTCAGCGTGATTTCCGTGACGATCGCCAGCGTTCCCTCGGAACCAACCATCAATCCGGTCAAGTCATATCCCGGCGTTTCGCACGTCTTGCCGCCCACGCGCACCACTTCGCCGCTCATCATCACCAATTCGAGTCCGGTCACGTGATTTACTGTCACTCCGTACGCCAGCGTGTGCGGCCCGCCCGCATTTTCCGAAACATTACCGCCAATCGTGCACGACTTCTGGCTCGACGGGTCCGGCGCATAGTAAAGCCCCAGGTGCTCGACGGCGCGCGTCACGTCCAGATTCACGACGCCCGGCTGCACCACCGCACGCAGGTTCTCCGCGTCAATTTCCAGGATGCGGTTCATCCGCGAAAAAACGACAATTACGCCGCCTTGTACAGCCAACGATCCGCCGGAAAGGCCCGTGCCCGCGCCGCGCCCCACAATCGGCACTCCGTATCGATTGGCGAGCTTCACGATGCCCACAACTTCGGCGGTTGTGCGAGGAAACACGGCGCAGTCCGGCCGCGCCTCTTCGACCGACCCATCGTACTCGTACATTAGGAGGTCTTCAGGCGAGGAAAGCACCGCGTCGCGCCCGAGCAGTTTTTCCAATTCGCGAATGATCTTGCGTTCCATGTGTGCTGTCATCGAAGCGCGCGCGCCGGTCGCGCTGCAAGCGCCAGCGCTTCATGCGTCTGATTTTCACTATAGTCGCCGCCGTCGCGCGCCGTCAACGCAGCCGACTGCGCGCCACGCCTGATTGTGTTACATTCCCATATTCTTAAAAGTGAAGAGAACTCATCCATGATCAAGCCCAAGGTTTACGCCACTCACCCGATGTTCGAGCCCGCGCGCAAGCTGATCGAATCGCGCTGCGAAGTTGAATACTGGCGCGGCCCGAATCGCCCGCCTCGCGCGACGCTGCTCGAAAAAATAGCCGATAAAGACGCGCTCATCTGCCTTCTCACCGAAAAAATCAATGACGATCTCCTCGCCGCCGGCCCGAAACTTCGCATCGTCGCCAATGTCGCCGTCGGCTTTGACAATATTGACGTGCCCGCCTGCACACGCCGCAAGATTTTCGCCAGCAACACGCCCGGCGTGCTCGACGAAACCACCGCCGATTTTGCCTGGACGCTCTTCATGGCCGTCGCCCGCCGCCTGCTTGAAGGCGACCGCCTCACCCGCTCTGGCCAGTGGACCGGCTGGGACCTCGATCAATTGTGCGGCGCGGACATTTGGGGCAAGACGCTCGGCGTCGTCGGCTTTGGCCGCATCGGACGCGCTGTCGCGCGCCGCGCCGGTGGTTTCAACATGCGCGTGATTTATAGCGATGCCATTCGCGCCCCTCTTGACGCCGAGCGCGAACTGCACGCGGAATTTGTCCCCATGGATCGCCTGTTCGCCGAAGCCGACTTCATCTCGCTGCATGTTCCGCTGCTGCCGGAGACGCGCGGCCTGATTTCCACCGCGCGCCTCGCGCAAATGAAGCACACCGCGTTCATTATCAATACTTCCCGCGGGCCCGTCGTAGACGAGGCCGCGCTGGTGGCCGCGCTCGAAGCGAAGGAAATCGCCGGCGCCGCGCTTGACGTTTACGAAAAAGAGCCGCAGGTTCACCCAGGCCTTGTCAGCCGGCAAGACGTGATTCTTGCACCGCACATCGCCTCGGCATCCGTCGAAACGCGCACGAAAATGGCTGTGATGGCCTGCGAAAATGTGATCGCCGCGCTTGACGGCCGCAAGCCGCCGAACGCGCTTAACCCGGAATTGGCTGGCGCATAAATAATTGGAGGGGCGCAATCCCGACTCTTCGGGATTGCGCCCGTAAGGACAATTTCACCGATGCCCCTCGTTACGCGCAATCATCCAAAACTCGCTCTCGAAGGCGCTCGCGCCGTCCTCGCTGCCGCTGAGCGCCGCGCCATCGATATGAAAATCCCCATGGACATCGCCGTCGTGGACGATGGCGGCCACCTTCTCGCTTTCGCGCGCATGGACGGCGCGAAAATCTCCTCCGTACAAATCGCCATTCTCAAAGCGCATTCTTCCGCAATTCGCCGCAAGCCGAGCGGCCCCGCGTTGAGCGGCGATCAGCCGAATATTCTTCTTTCGCTGAGCCTTGCCATCGGCAGCCACGCAAACCAGACACCTCTCCGCGGCGGCCTGCCTCTTGAAGTTGACGGAGAATGCATTGGCGCCATCGGCGTGAGCAACGGCACCGAGGAGGAAGACCTCGACGTCGCCCGCGCAGGCGCAGCCGCGCTCGCAAAGGCGTAAGCCGAACGCGTCATGCCTCCTGCCCTCGACCTAAAGTCCGCCGCGTGCCACATCTTCAATCAGACTTTCTCCGCGATAGACATCGGCGAAACGTTGCGTCGCAAGCTCGCGCGTTCCGGCTCGCGAATTCAATGCGGTGAAGTGGAGATTGACCTCGCGCTTTACCCACGCATTCGTGTCGTCGCCCTCGGCAAAGCCTCTCACGCAATGGCCGAAGGCCTCGCGTCGGTCTGCGCACCCGATTTCTCCCTCGCGGGCATTCTCGCCGGGCCAACTCCGCCGCCGCGCCCGCTGGCGGGATTTAAAGATTTCGATGCGGGACATCCGGTTCCCAATGAGCAAAGCTTCGCCGCCGCCCGGGCAATTCTGAAAATGCTTGGCGAATGCGGTGCAGAAACGCTCATCTTCTTCCTGCTTTCCGGCGGCGGCTCCGCGCTCGTTGAGCTGCCGCTCGACCCTTCCATCCCTCTCGAGGATTTCCAGGCGATGCACCGCGCGCTCGTCGGCTGCGGGGCTCCGATTGACGACATCAACGCTGTTCGCAAACACCTATCCGCCGTGAAAGGAGGCCGTCTTGCCGCCGCCGCGCCCGCCGCGATGAAAATCACGCTTGGAGTTACCGATGTCCCCGAAGGCCGCGAATCCGCGCTTGCTTCCGGCCCCACTCTGCCTGACCCCACGACTATTGCCGACGCTCGTCGCGTCGTTGAGCAATACAACCTGCTCCCCAAGTTGCCCGCCTCCATCCGCGCAAAGCTCACCGCGTCCGGCGGCCTCGTCGAGACTCCCAAGCCCGATCATCCGGCGTTCAAGCGCGCGCATTTTGAAATTGTGCTCGGCATGCATGACCTCTTTCATCACGCGCATATCGCCGCCGAAGCCGCTGGCTTCCAAACAATTTGCGACAATACAACGGACGACTGGCCGCTCGATCGCGCCGCGGAGTTTCTGCTTGGCGAACTCAATCGCTTCGCGCGTGAATGTCCCGGCCGGCCCGTCGCGGTCATTGCCGATGGTGAGGTCAGCTCGCCCGTCCATGGCAATGGCGTCGGCGGACGCAATTCCGCCTTTGTCCTCGAATGTGTTGAAAAAATTGCAGGCCGGCGCGTGGCCGTTCTCAGCGCCGGCACGGATGGGATTGACGGCTCAAGCCCCGCTGCGGGCGCCGTCGGCGACGGGGAATCGCTCGCCCGTGCTCGCGCCGCCGGTTTGGACCCCGCCGACTTTTCGCGCCGCAGTGACTCCTACAATTTCTTTCACACTCTCGGCGACGCCATCGTCACCGGCCCCACGGGCAACAACCTCCGCGACCTCCGCATCCTTCTTGCCGCGCACTAAATCGCGCTTACTTCTTCGCTCCCCCGCGCAGGTATGCGTCATCCTTGTCAATCCAGTCCTGCCGCCGCGGCGTGAACACATCGAGGTCATCCGTATCCTCGATTGCCTCCGCTGCGTGAGGCACTCCCGGCGGAATCAGCAGCACTTCGCCCGTGCGCACCACTACCACTCCGTCATCCAACATGAATTTCAGCGCGCCCGAAAGAATAAAAGTAATCTGCTCGTTCACGTGCGAATGCCGCGGCACAATCGCGCCCTGCTTCAGGTAAACGCGGGCAATCGTCATTTTTTCGCAATTCAGCATCCGCCGCGTAATTTGCGGATTCAGCACTTCGTTTTCGACCTTTTCCCATGAATGTTTTTCCAGCATTGCCGTTTCGCTCCTTCGTCCTGCGGGCGCGCGCCCGCGACCCTGCATCGTCCGATGAAACCTCGCGCGCGGTCAATCCCATTTCCATCCCCTCGCCCCTCTTGCCGCGCGACCCCCGCGCACCTATCATTCCCCGTGCGGTTCTTTCGCTATCTCGCGCTTTTCGTTTTCTTTTTGGACCTCCCCGTCCCGCTCTATTGGTTCATCCTGCATCCATTTACAAATTTTTGGCGTACGCGCGTGCGCGCGGCATTTTATTTAGCCGGGCTTGGTGCCTGGACGGCCGGCGGCATATTCGTTTTTCTCTTTCGCAATCGATTGCTCGCTGAGGACACTCCCTCGATTCCAATCGCCTTGCTCGGAATTGTGCTCATCGCGGTCGACGGCGTTCTTCTGCATCGCGCCGGAAAAGACCTCGGTCATTTGAAACTTGTCGGCCACGCCGAGCTTGCCGGTGAAACCGAGTTGATCACAGTGGGCCTCTACCGTCACATTCGCCATCCGCGCTACGCAGGCATGATCGCCGCCATCGCGGGCGCGTGCATTCTTGCCGGTTCTCGCTGGGCGTTGGCTGTTTCCGGCATTTGGCTCATCCTCGTTCTCGCCGTGATTCTTCTCGAAGAGCGGGAAATGCGCGCGCGCTTCGGCCCCGCCTATCGCGACTACTGCCGCGCCGTCCCTCGATTCCTTCCTCGCATTTGAAGTCTTTGATCTTTCCCTGTTTTCTCTTTGCGACCTCTGCGCCCCTGCGTTGAATCCCAATCCTTCTGCCCCACACGATTCTTCGATTCCCTCGCCCTTCAATTTTGATATGCTTGCGCCGCGAAGTTCGCCGGTCCTTCCAGGAGGGCGCCATGCGGAAGGGTTTTCTTTTGCTTGTGATTACATTCTCTCTGGCCGCGGCGGGCGCCGCGCGCGCGCAGCTCGTTCGCGGCACAAACATTCATGCTGGCACGCCCGAAGAAAAGGCGTTCGAAGAAATCAGCGCCGCCACCGACCCCGCGCAAAAGCTCGCGCTGATTGACAAGTTCATGGCCGACTTCGGCCAGGGCGATATGGCGGTCATCGCCAATGACCTTTACGTTTCTTATTACGCCGACGCGAAGAATTACGCCAAGATGGCCGAGTACGCGCAGAAAATCCTCGCGCTGGACCCCGACAATTTCAGTGCCAGCCTGCGCCTCGCCCGCGCCGAATCCGAGCTCGGCAATACTGCGGCTCTATTCGACGCTGGCGAAAAAATGAACGCCATCCTTGTGCGTTACAAGGCCCAGACACCTCCGCCCGACACTGACTCCGATTCTTGGAAATCGAGCCACGATCAGGCGCTCGCCGACCAGCACGACCAGATCGAATATGTCCGCACGCTCCTCATTAATGCCGTCTTCCATGCTCAATCTCCCGCCGATCGCGCCTCGCTCGGCGAGCGTTTTGCCGCCGATTTTCCCGATTCTTCTTACGCCGCCTCCGCCGAAGGGATCGCGGCCAGCGCCTACCAGCAGTTGCAGAACTTTCCCAAAATGATTGCCGCGGGCGAAAAAGCCCACAGCATGGACCCCAACAACACGGACGTGCTTCTCCTCCTCGCCGATTCCTACAGCGAGAAAGGACAGGAACTCGATAAGGCTGACGCCTACGCGAAAAAAGCAATCGCGCTGCTGGGCGCCGCGAAACAACCCGAGAACGTTTCCGCCGACCAGTGGCAAAAGCAAATCAACTTTCAGACCGGCCTCGCTTGGTCCGCCGAAGGCCAGGTTCTCATCAACAGGAACGATCTTCCTGGCGCCGCATCCGCTTTTCAGAAAGCGAGTCCGCTGCTGAAGGGCAACACGGTTTATTACGCGCGGAATCTTTATCGCTTGGGATTCACTTACGCGCGCATGAAGAAAGTCCCCGAGGCCACCGCCGCGCTCAACGAAGCGGCCTCACTCGACACGCCCTTTAAGGCGCTTGCCCAGCAGACTCTCCAGCAGCTCAGCGGCTCCGCGCCGCCTCGCCGCACTCCGCATTTATAAGCGTGACGTCCCGATGCAGCTTCGGCCCTCCGGCGTTCCTTGCCGGGGACTTGAGGCTGTTCTCCGAGTCTAGGTCATCCCTCATTTCCTCCCGGTCCTTTTCTCTGCTTTCTCTGCGCCTCCGCGGTGATATAACCTCTCAATTCATACATCGCGCCGTATTCATCGCATGAGCGCCCTCGACCACCCTCCCCCTCCGCGTTTCGCCGCTCGCGCGATCTCTCCAGCCAAACTGACTCTCCTCCCTCTCGTTGCCGCCACTTACTTCATGGTTTCCGGCGGCCCTTACGGCCTCGAGGACGTCATCGGCTCTGCCGGTTACGCCGGCGCGCTCCAGATTCTCCTGATCACGCCCATTCTCTGGAGCCTCCCCACTGCGTTGATGGTCAGCGAGCTCGCCAGCGCCATACCCGAAGAGGGCGGCTTCTATGTCTGGGTCAATCGCGGCCTCGGAAAATTTTGGGGATTTCAGGAAGTCTGGCTCACCCTCGCGGGTTCCGTCTTTGAGATGGCGCTTTATCCCACGCTATTCGTGGACTACCTCGGCCATTTCTCGCATTCGCTCGTCGCCGGCCTTCGCGGCCCCATCATCGGTCTCGCAATGATCGCCGTGTGCGCCTGGTGGAACATCCGCGGCGCGCGCAGCGTCGGCCTCGGCTCGACCTTCATGTCCATTCTTCTTCTCAGTCCCTTCGTCGCGCTCACGATTTGCGGATTGCTCTATCGCTCACCGGAGGCGGCCTCTTCTGCCGTGTCTTCATCTCACGCAACGGGGGATATTCTTGGCGGCATTCTCGTCGCCATGTGGAATTACATGGGCTGGGACAACACTTCCACGATCGCCGGTGAAGTGGACCACCCGCAGCGCGCCTACCCGCGCGCGATGTGGATTAGCGTCACGCTTGTCGCCGTCACCTATCTCATTCCCGTCGCTGCCATCGCGCGCTCCCACATGGACTCGGCCTCCTGGTCCACAGGCGGATGGGTGGACGCCGGCCGTCTTGTCGGCGGCCCGTGGCTTGCCGCCGCCATCGCATTCGGCGGCATCATTGGGGCCATCGGCACCTTCAACGCGTTGATGCTGTCTTTTACGCGCCTCCCCATGGTCATGGCCGAAGACGGCGTGCTGCCAAGGCTTCTCGCGCGACGCCACGCGCGCTCCGGCGCGCCCTGGGTCGCCATAATCGTGTGTGCAATCGCTTGGGCCGGCTGCATGTTCCTCGGCTTCGAGCGCCTCGTCATCCTTGATGTGCTTCTCACCGGCTTGAGCATCCTTCTTGAATTCTGGGCGCTCACCGGCCTGCGTCTTCGCGAGCCGAACCTCGAGCGGCCTTATCGCGTTCCCGGCGGCATCCTTGGCACCATCCTCATCGGACTCCCTCCTCTCGCCTTGATGATCGCCGCGGCATTTCGTAATCACAGCGAACGCGTCGGCCCGCTCAACGGACTCCTTTTCGGCGCAATCCTCGTCGCCGCCGGCCCATTGCTCTACTTCCTCTCCCGCCCCTCGCGGAAGATTTCGTAGGGTCGGGTCTCAGACCTGCCCAGAGCCTTTGTTCCCAAGGCCAGTAACGCATTCGTTCCAGTTTCAAGCCCCCGACGCTCCGCCGCGCTACCCTATACAAAGGACGATCGGGAACCACTCCATGCCAAGACTGGGACTCAGCCTCTGCGTTGGAATTTGTCTCTCTTTGAGCTTTGCAGCCTGCAAGCAAGCTCCGCAATCTCAGGCGGCGGTTGCACAAAGGCCCATGTCGCCCGGCAGCGCTTCGATTGCGGCGCCGCTCTCGCCCGCACCACCAGTTAACGCCCCGACGGCGCAATCGGCGGCGCAGCAGGACGTCTCGCAGCAATCACCGCAGTCCTCCTCTACCCAGCAATCGACAAACGCCCCTTCCCCCTTGCTCGAAGAAGTCGTAACACGCGGGGAGCGGATTCAAGTGGACGGTCAGGCCTTCACGGTCTGGACTCATTCCATGCGTATCAAAGGCAAGATCGGCGGGGACAACGAAGCAATGACCTCGCTCGAAGTTCGTGATGCTTCGGGCGCCGTCGCATACCACGAACAGTTTTCTTACACATTCGATAAGGGGGAGTTTACCGAGTCCTGCAGCGCCTCGGCCGAGGTTCTTCCCGGCAGCATGGGAAACTGGCTTTTGATCGGTTCCGAGTGTTTGCCGGATGCGCCCATGAGTGGCGGCCCTTGGCAAATCTTGGGCGTCGACCATGGGAAGCTGACTCCCTGGGGCAAGCCTCTATACACGCAAGGTGAGTGGCTGCGTTTTGTCCCCGGCAAGGTCTCCAAAGTTGGCGCTGCCACGTCGTTCGGTTTCGATATGATTGAATTCAAAGTTTGGACCGGAAATTTCTACGTGACCCTTCCGGTCCGCATTGATTTCTCGGAACCCAAAATCGAGCAGGGAATTCGCTGTCTCAGGCAAACCGGTCGCGGCCTCGCCGAATCGGGCTGCGAAGTCCCCGTCGAAGCCAAGCGCTATCCGGGTGACGACGACACATTCGTTCGCATGTTCCCCGAACCAACCGAGGGTAGCGGCATTCCCGCCCATGCAGTCATCCGGAACGATTCAAAGGTCGAATTCCTTGCCGCCAGCGTCCGCATCGCCTTTGACGATTCCGGTGGCAGCATCGGTCTCGGCGTCGCCGACGACGTCTGGCTGAAAGTTCGAATCGACGGCAGGATCGGTTGGATTCACACACAGGAAGACTTCAACGCCATCGGTCTCCCCATGTCCGGATAAAGTCCCTGCCAAATTTCGATGCTTTTCCACTCTCGACTCAAGGCTTTGCGATTCTGGTTTTATCTTGTAGTGGCGGGGCTTGCCCCGCGCGCCGCTTCGCTTGTGCCTTTCTTCCCTCCCGGAGGCCTGCCACACCCTCCGATTAGAAGCCTTTCTCTTACTTGCTGGCATGACTCTTTCAACGGGCTGGCGTCTAAATTCACATGGCGCTACCAAATCGGGATACGCGCGGATGGCCATTCGTCGAATCCCTCGCCCATGACTTGCGCTACGCCTTCCGCACACTGCGCCGCGAACCTGGCTTTACGTTCGTCGCTGTGCTGATCCTTGCGCTGGGTATCGGGGCGAACGTCGTGGTATTCGGCGTGGTGAACACGATCCTGCTGCGGCCGCTCCCGTTTTACGAGCCTCAGCAACTGGTTTGGATTTCCCAGCCCGGCAACAATACCGGAATCTCCGGTGATACTTTCTCGGTGGACACGTATGAGGATCTGCGAGCGCAGAACCATTCCTATCAGGATGTAACTGGCTACTACGCGTTTTCGGTGCCGGACAACTTGAAGCTGACCGGGAGTGGTGATCCTCTGCCGGTGACCGGCATCGCTGTTGCGCCGGACTTTTTCGGTGTGCTCGGCGTGGCGCCCGGCTTGGGCCGCGTATTTACGGTGGAAGAAGAACGAACCGGGGATTCTGCCGTATTGCTCTCAAATTCTTTCTGGAAGCGGCAATTCGGCGGCGACCGAGACATTGTCGGCAAGGCAATTACGCTGAGTGGCGAGCGCCTCACAGTGGTGGGCGTGCTACCGCAATCCTTTGACTTCGGCGCAGTGTTTTCCCCAGGTGCCAGGGTGGACGTTTATACGCCGCAGAACTTGAATGGAATTCGCAACGACGGAAGTGCGCTGGCGGTGATTGGTCGCCTGAAGCATGGAGTCAGCGTTGCGCAGGCGCAGGCAGAGGCAAAGATACTCTTCCAGAAGTTTTACTGGGGGAAGAGGTATCCTGAGTCAATTGGTTTCTACAAAGCGAAACTAATTCCACTGAAAGAGTTTGTTACCGGCAAACTTCGGCGGTCGCTCGAGGTATTGTGGGCTGCGGTCGGACTGATTCTGCTGATTGTCTGCGTGAATCTTTCGAACATCCAGCTCGTGCGCGCAACGACACGCAGAAAAGAGTTCGCGCTACGGGCTGCGCTGGGTGCAGGACGTGGACGTCTGCTTAGACAAATGCTCACCGAAGGCATCGTGCTGTCCGGTGCTGGAGCTTTGCTTGGACTTGGTTTTGCCTATGCGACTACGTTTTATCTCGCACACCAGAGTTCGATCGCGCTGCCGTTGCTGAGTAGTGTTCGCGTAGACGGCGATGCGCTTGCATGGACTGTCCTTATCGCTGTGGCCGTGGGACTTGTGTCCGATATTGCGCCGGGCTTGAAACATTCCAGTGGCAACCTGCGGGAGTCGCTTAAGGATTCAGAATTGGGGACTGGCGATGGCCGGCGGTCAGAGGGGATGCGCGCGGTGCTCGTCGTCTCGGAGGTTGCGCTTGCTTGTGTGTTGACGGTTGGTGCGGGTCTGTTGCTGCGAAGTTTCCTGCATGTGATCGAGATTGACCTTGGATTCCAGCCAAGTCACGCAGGCGCAATCAAGATGGAATATCCCGTCAATGTGAATAACGATGATCCCGCGGCGCCGGACAAGCGGAGCGCAGTCCTGCAGGATGTTCTGCAACGCGTCCTCGCGATTCCTGGGATTGAGGCTGCTGGAATCACCGATAATCTGCCACTCGAGCGCAACCGCAACTGGGCTGGCCCTGGGGCAAAAGGCCGCACGTATCGAAAAGGGGAAATCCCATACACGTTTGTCTATGTTGTCTCACCAGGGTATTTGAAGGCGATGGGAATGCGTCTGCGCGGACGAGACTTTGGATGGCAGGATTCTTCAAAGAGCGAGCATGTCATGATTTTGAATGAAACTGCGGCTCGCTACCTGTGGCCCTCGGAAGATGCTGTGGGGAAAATGGCGGTCTTGGGCAAGACGGATCTTCGCGTAATCGGCGTGATCGCCGATGTTCACGAGCGCGCCGTGGAGGGAAAGGCGGGCTGGCAGATGTATCTGCCGATCATGCAGGGAATTGGAGGGTCGGCAGAAGCTCAGCTGGTATTGCGGTCGAAGCTTCCAGTGGATGTGTTGGCGCCTAGCGTAATGAGCGCATTGCGGTCCATTAATCCCGTGCAACCCGCGGAGCAGTTGCGACCGGTCCAGAGCATTGTTGATCGAGCTATCTCCCCACGGCGGTTTTTCGCTGTACTGGTCGCTCTTTTCGCTGCGCTCGGTTTGATCCTGGCTTCACTGGGGATCTACGGTGTGATTTCGTATTCGGTGACTCGGCAGACGAAGGAAATCGGCATTCGGATGGCGCTGGGCGCGACGCGCGAGCGCGTGCAGATTGATGTAATTTCGAAGACGCTGCGCATGGCGCTTATTGGCATCGCCGTGGGTACAGCTGCTTCATTCGCTGTAGCGAGGGTGATCAGCTCACTGCTGTTCGGCACGCAGCCGACGGACCCGATCACGTTCGCAGGCATGATTCTGCTGCTTACTGCGGTTTCTTTTGCAGCAGGATATCTACCGGCAAGGCGGGCATCGCGCATCGACCCAATGGTTGCCCTTCGCTCAAACTAATTGATTCCTGCTCGGCTCTCTCCCTCACTTGTGCCTTTGCCACCGCGCCGCTAGAATTGAAGCGCCTCGCAGCACAGCCACTCGCTGCGAGTTTTCGCCGCGGAGAGGTGTCCGAGTGGTTGAAGGAGCTCGCCTCGAAAGCGAGTGTAGGGGGAACCCTACCGTGGGTTCGAATCCCACCCTCTCCGCCATTCAGTTTTGTATTTTCTCCCTCTCCATTACGTTCTGCCCGAAAACCCGAATTTACCGTTTGGATTCTTGAGAGCGGCTGCAGAGAGGTCAATCGGCAGATTCGAAAAAGGACAGGTAAATCGGCGTCTCCATCATCAGCTCTCTAATCCGGTGCATAGCCGGAAATGATACTCTTGCATTGCATGTCACGATCCACACAGTACGGCCGGAAGGCTCAGTGGAGCACGCGTTCGTTCGCGATTTGTGCGCTGTACCTCGTCATCGCACTTTCGGCTGGAATCAGTTCGCGTATTGCAGCCGGCGCCAGCCCACAGCTGGCGCCAACCAGCATTCCCTTGCAAGCGTTGGGTGAGAATCCACTTTGGCGGGTTGATCTTCACTCTATGGGATATCCCGGCGGCGATTCACAACTACAAGCGCGGCGCGCCCTGGAAGAATTCGATACCATTGATTTTGTGAGCGAAGGCGTTTTGGCCGCGACATTCGTTTCGCAAGAACCTGTTCCCGGCACCCAGCGGCGGGATGATCCCAATCGTGTGCGCCCATACCTGCTCCACGCTATATTTCTCGATGCTGCTACCGGAAAGGTATTGAACACGCTCGAGTGGCCAGCCGATGATCCGAACGTGGGAATTTTTCCGCGCCACGGCGGCGGTTTCCTGTTCTTTTCCGCGGATCGCATCGTCCTTTACTCCCCGGATGGGGACCCCATCAAGGAGCTTCCGCTGCCGCAGTTACAAGCCGCCCATGCAGGACACGTGGGAATCGCCGAATCGCCCAGCGGCAAGTCTCTTGTAGTTCGTTATCAACAGGCGGACTCGACGATCTGCATTCAGATTGCCACCAATACGCTGGATATTTCTGAAGGTCCGTGCGCGGTTTCCAGACTATTCTCGATCTCTGATACCGGATTGGCTCAGCGTAGCGATAAGAATTACGACAGACCCGAAAACGAGCCCGTCGAGCCGGTGGCCGTGGACGCTGTCCCAAAAACGGAGCTCGATGTGTTCGGCAGCGTCCAAATTCGTGAGCAGGGAAAGACCGCGCGCAAGCTTTGCGACACATCAGGGTTCGCCGGTTGCAAGATTCCGCAATTCCTCAACAACGAAATGGTGGTTGTTTTCGACTGGTATGCGATTGGCCTCACCAGCGCCCGCGAAAGCCTCCCTCCGGAAAAACCGAAACTTCAAACGAAACTCACCCACCGGGAATGGATTGATATTGTTGGAAGGCCGGTCCGTCCTTCCTCGAACGGTCAAAGATTCGCCGTGGCAATCAATAGCCCTCCGTCGGGCATGAAAGAGAAAAAGGGTTCGATTCATGCCTTCCTCGGTGATGTGCCGGCCGCATATCCAAGCCACGTTGACGTCTATGACCTGCCGCTGAACCAGTGGATTTACAGCCTCAAGAACCGGAAGGACGGGGAGTCTCTCCAGTTCCAACAGATTTGGGGCTTGGCCCTTTCTCCTAGCGGTGTGAAGTTGGCCATTGATTCGGGCGGCGTAGTCCAGGTGTACGTCCTCCCGCCGGAAATCAAGAACGCTCTTTCCAATCACTGAGGGCAAGTCTCTCTGAAGAAGTGATTGACCCCCTACCTGCCTTCGCTAAGGCTCCAGCGGACTTGGCGCCCCATGCCGACAAAAGGCGTGGGATTCAGCAATGGCTGGCGCCCTCTAGAGTATTCGTCTGCATTGAATATAGTTGTGCTTCGCTAAAACTCAATACGGTTCGGATTTCACGCGCCCCGTTGCCCTTTTTTCGATCTTGAACGGGTGAGAATGTGGCCCACGTTCCGGAAACGTCTCACTCTTTGCGAATCTAGGCAAAGAACTCCCGGCGGCAGCAGCTCATGGAACTTCTCATTGCTGATTTGAATTTCGCAGAAGTAACGCGGCGGCACCAAGCGGCCACAAGCGGGACCGGGGGCGCATAATTCCTTTCTTGCGGAAATCCTTTGCATCACTTGCGGTCTAAGAGCGGGAAGTCTCCATGAATTGACCGCTCCCAACCATTTGAAATCCGTGCGGCGGAGAAGGGACGGCAGTGGGGATTACAAGAAGCGGCGCGGGCTTGCAGCCTATCTGTCGTTTATTTTTTCCCATGCCAATCGAACAGGTCTCACTAGGTAATACATCGAAGAAAGAAACTCTGGCATCGGCAGAAACCGCCGGTCGCGTTCATCTGGCGCAAGTTTGGAAGGCAAATTCCGGCACAACATGGTCGCCCTATCCCGCAGGCGTTCCCGGATTTTGACCTGAAAGGGAAAATCAGCCTGCTCGTGCCAGGCTTTATCTGGCTCCTCGAAAAGGCTGCAGTGAACTTGGGCCGCCAAGGCCCGGGCCGTGCGATCGATCTTCAACCCCTGAGCCAGTTCTGCAGGTACCACCACGTCGAGCGAATCTTCGGCCAGCAGCGCGCCGACTGCCAGCATCCGCTTCAGGCCCAGATCGTCCGCTTCGCGCACCACGTATCTCCAGTCGAGTTCGGCGTGTCCCAGGATTTCGGCAATATCGCAGATCAGCTTGAGTTGTCTCCACTTGTGCTTGGTCGCATGCAAGGAGAGAATCAGGAAATAAACTTCCAAGGGCAGGCTGGGCGCTTGTGCACCGGCGAGGCGGATCACTTCGAATCGCTGCAAAAAGCGCTCCGGATCATGCTTCACACATGCCAATCGCAATGCAAATCGCCAGTGCAACTCCAATCGCGTTCCATCGGAGCGATTGAACTTCAATTCACGGTTGGTCCGGACGTATTCAGCGAGAGTGCCTGTGTCCTTCAGACCCTCGAGTTCATACCCAAGGCGCCGAATCAGATCCTCGGCCCTCGGGACGTCGCGCTCATGAATCATAATGTCCAAGTCGCCGAACTCTCGCAGCGACAGATCGCCATAAAGTCTCTGGGCCAGCGCCGGCCCCTTGTAGGGCACTGCGGGAATTCCGTGAGCTTCAAATAGCGGTAGAATCCGCGCGAGTTCTTCAGCTAGGCGCTGGGCCTTCGCCGCCTGCACTTCGTAGCGCGCGCGGAGGGGCCCTAAAATGTTTTCCGGCACGGAATCCGGACAGACTTGCTGGAGGCTCCGATACAGCAGTGGCATGACTTCGTGGCGCATCGCCAGCCGGATCAGCGCCATCCAGTCCAACTTCTTCTGAACCACCACTCGGATCCGATCTGAGATTTCCGAGGTGATCTGAGTCCGCGCGCAGGACAGAAGCAGGTCCACTTCGGGTCGGCTTCTTGCGTCTCTGGACTTCACAAGTGGTTCAGGCATGAATTTCCTCTCGACTGCCGCTCAACAACTCACGCAGGAGAATGGGAATGCGATCAAAGTCGCGCCCCGTCTCAAGCCGATAACACGGCGTCTGTCTCACCAGTTCGGTCAAGATATCCAGGTGGTTCTGGCAGGAGCGCCCTTCCGTGAGCAAGACGTTGGAAACCATCTCCAGCAAGGCTTCATCCGCGTCGATCGGTCGCACGGCGCTTCTTCCTTTTCCGGAAATTTGCGGAATTACGATGGCTCCCGGTCGGGCCTCGCGTACCAGTTCCGTTCCGTAAAGCTCGTCTGCCCGGACCTGCCTTTTCGTCCACCCGGCGGCCTTGGGAGAGCGCCCCAGGAAATCTAGCTCGGGGAAAAAGCTGATCGTTTGATCGCTCACATCGACGTCCTCAGGGAAGCCAAGGACCTTCAATCCATCCGAACGCCGCCGCAAGAACACCATGTCGTCGCTCAGATATCCGAACCCGCTCCTCAGAAGCGTTATCGCCAGCGTTGATTTGCCGGCGCCGCTCGTGCCCGCAATGAGAATGGCTTTGCCGCCTTTGCTGAATCCCGCCGCGTGCATGTTATAGAAGCCACGCCGCTTCAACATTTCAACTAACACGATCGTGAGAATAAGATGCAACGCCATGAACAAATTCACGGGCTCCGATTCAACGATGGAAAATGAAGCGCAACCCAGGCCGGGCTTGCTCAGCGCTCGCACTCCTTCTCGGAAACTAAGGAAGAGTTGGTCCCCCGCTTCGAAATAGCAAGCTTCGCCCGAGGGCAACTCATAAAAAACTCGTCCCCGATCCTGCGGCTTTTTCACACAGTGCTGGCTTCCATCAGGCACGGATTCAAAATCGAAGGAAAGGGTTTCTCCATGCTCACCATCGGAGGGAAGAAGGCGGAACCGGCTGTCCAGGGACTCTGCTATGGCTGCCGAACACAAAACCCTGAGACCCAGCCCATGGAAACTGTAGTTTCGTGTCTGCCGAATTTCACTCACGAGTTTGAGAATCTCCTTAGTCCTTCTGCCCCGGCGGGCGTAGACGCTCGGCTGCCTGCGCGCGAGATGCGGTACATCTCTGCATACCGAGGTCGCGGATCCTCCGCCTCGAGGAAGGGCTCTCCGTCTTTTACAAGCCAGCAATGGCCCACGAATTTCTCATCGAGCCGGCCCATACCGAAGCACAGCGCTAGATCAATTCCGGCTCGCCGGAGGAAGTAGTAGCGAGTCAGCCCGCGGGTCAGGCATCCTGGGCGCACGAGCGGCCTGCCGCGCCGAATGGCGGCCTCTACATAAGCAGTTATTTTCCTCACATTGTCTTCACGCACGGCCGAGGGACGCCTGCCGGGCTCGAGCGCCCAGGCAACCCTGGAAAGCTTCAGTCTCAGCAGGTATGGAACAGCAGCCGCAAAAGCGAGTATTCGCAGGAAGAGAACAGCATTGGAGAGGAATCGCATTTTCGAGCTTGATCTCGACGGCTCTATCGGCCGCTCGCGATCGCGTGAGATTCTGGCCGCGTCTCCTCGCCGTGATAAGAAATCGGGAGTTCTGGCCGAAAACACGATTTGACTTCTTCTTCGTCCGGAAGCAAACACATCTCAGCCGCTCTTCTAGACGATCAGCTTCATGCTGTGGAGATTCTCGAGCAACTCCGCAACGTCCTTATCAAGAAGTTCGTCGGATGCGTCATATTCCGCGGCGAGGGCCGCAACTACTTGCGACACGCTGTGATTTCCGTCGCAGAGTTCCCAAATCCTGCTGCCAATCTCGTCTAGCGAGTAGTAGTTTCCATCATCCATGTTGAAGAGCAGCAGATCGTTCGATGCTTTTTGAGCGATCACCTGCTCCCCGTGCTTCGGGAAACTCCCGCGATGCATCATCCTGTGGCTCCGTCTTTAGGTTTGGCTTTTCGAAGCTGTGACCTGATTTGTTCCTGAAGACGGGCAAGCCGGCGCCACTTCTGCGTCTGGCTTCCCCGCCTCCCGGAACTAAATCACGTGTGGATGGTCTGCGTGCGAAGAGGGCGTGGGGTCACCGCTCGCGCTGAATTGCGTAACCACGCGCAGTAGACCGAGCAACTTCAGGCTGGGTTTTATGTACTTTTTCATAAGTCTTCTCCCGTATTCCGATTTGAGCGGATCGGTTCTGTGCTGACTTCTTCGAACTCGATCTGCTCATGACTCGATCGGTCCCCCAGCCATCTCGCCACCTGTTGACGAGATGCCCAATCTACCTGTTAGTTGAGCAATTGGGGTGCCATTTAGGCGGTAAATTGGGCCAGCAACTCATTGACAACTCCCTTTTTTACATATGGTTTATGTCTCTTTTGACGAATGGCATGCCCCTGGCGGCAAGGATTTGCCTTATAGAGGAAGCCCTTTTCCTAGACCTTTTCTGTCGGTGCTGTCGTTCGCCAAAGTGCAAAACGGCCTCAAGAAACAAGGCTTGAGTATTTGGTCGTTGAAAACGTCCGCGAAAAACCGCTGTTCGAAGTGTGGCGTGAGCTTGTTCTGGGTGAGACGGGCGAGCTTGGACAGGGGGCTACCGCTCCAGTGATTTATCTTTACATTTTTTCTACGCGGCTCGGTCGTAGCCGTCTTGCAGGCCGCCCAACCGCGCTTGCGGAATCGCTCTGAGATTTATTACCGCTTCAGTTTTTGGCTTTTTGTACGAAGTTTGATCGCCGGTCTCCGTTTTTTCGAAAGCCGCGCCTTCACCTACAAAGGGTTCGGCGGACTCCATTCGTTTGTGGCCGACCGCGGATAATTGCCGCTGTACGACCCCGATTGAGGTCTGGAATTGTCAGGACGGGCGGACGTAGCCACTCTATATGCTACGGTGCCTGCAATCCTATTATGAGCACTTGCCATCCATCCGATGATGGTGAAATCGAAAACTGGCTCTGGTAGGAACCGGGCGACGACACGCTTTCGAATACCGCCGTCAGATAATTTGGCGTCGAATTCAAATCAGTAATAAAGGCCGCCTGCGGCGCGAACACGTGGGGAGCGTCAGAGTCACCGAAGATCCAGCTCACAAGCAGCCCGGCATGAGTGAGCGCGATCGGGTTGGAGTTGGCGCTCGTCGTGTACGTGCCCGGACTGGGGCTGGTAATCGCTGAAACGATGGGTGCATTTACCGTGTCTGTTCCCGCGATTGCTAAGAAATGCAGAAATATAGGCTCCTGAATGCTGGTTGTGACCGTGATCGTAGCGCCGGCAGGGCATGGCGTCGGATTCTGGACATAGTAGACAGTGCTCCTCATGTCGTAGGTGATACCCGCCCAGTTCGTGGGTCCTGCCAGAATGTTCCAGATATTCCCGCAGCTATCAGATACAGTAGGTTGAGGTACCGGCTGGCTGAAAAAGTTGTAATAGTCTCCAAGGAATAGCAGCAGCGTTGAGGCGCCAGGATAGACGAACGGTCCTACGTTGTACGTCGTTGGATAGGTTGAGCTTGCGCCCGTCCCCCATGAACCCGAAGACACAATCGTGGGTACCGGAGGATTCACTACTAGCGTGGCTGCCTTGCTCGGATTGGCTGAGTAATCTTCATAGCCCGCATAAACATTGGGCGCATTGCTATCCGTGCTCAACATCACAAACCGCATAGCAGACGTGTTCGTCCACCCTGGTCGTGAAGTGATTTCCCTGACTATATTGGTGACATCTACGGCGTGGGTGCAGGTGTTTTGTCCTTGGTTTTGCCCTTGGCAACTGCCATGGTCATCACCCGGTCCCGTAGCAGTGTAATCTGTGTAGGCCGTCGTATAAGGCACGTCAAGAGGAGTGTTACCTGCCGTCCCACTGAAAGCAGCCCCGTTGTCTTGAGCCACTCCGTAAACGCGGAAAGTGTAGTTACTGCTGCTGCAGGGCGCTGATCCACAAACAACACTGGTTGCAAAGCCATCGCTGTTCACCAGTTGCAGGTATGCGGATCGGATCGTGTCACCCGAATTGGCGCCGACAGAAGGAAACCGGTAGCCAGCAACCCAGCCAGTTGTCAAACCACCCCAACTCCCCACCAAATCTGCTCCACCGAACTCTGGAGTGCTATGCCACCCGCTGCCGTTTTGGTTGTTGTAGTAACCATCGTCGGCGTCACTGGAAATCTGAATAGTGTGAGATACCGGAGGCCCTGTGCCGCCGCCATTGATAGTTAGCGTCAGGGGCGCGCTGCCTGTGCCCCCGCTGTTGGTAGCGCTCAGTGTCACGCTGGAGGTTCCGGCACCCGTAGGAGTCCCAGAGATCAAACCCGAGATGGTATCCACCGTGAGGCCGGTGGGCAGTCCCAACGCACCGAAACTGGTGGGCGAGTTGGTAGCCGTAATTTGATAGGAGAAAGCTGTCCCTACCGTTCCGCCGGCCGTCCCACTGCTGGTGATCAATGGCGGAGCCATAGTCACCGTCAGCGTCAGGGGCGCGTTGCCTGTGCCCCCGCCGTTGGTAGCGCTCAGCGTCACGCTGGAGGTTCCCGCAACCATAGGAGTCCCGGAGATCAAACCCGAGACGGTATTCACCGTGAGGCCGGCGGGCAATCCCAACGCACCGAAACTAGTGGGCGAGTTGGTAGCCGTAATTTGATAGGAGAAAGCCGCCCCTACCGTTCCGCCGGCCGTGCCGCTGCTTGTGATCACCGGGGGAGCCACTTTCACCGTCAGCGTCAAGGGCGCGTTGCCTGTGCCCCCGCTGTTGGTAGCGCTCAGTGTCACGCTGGAGGTTCCCGCAACCGTAGGAGTCCCGGAGATCAAACCCGAGACGGTATTCACCGTCAGGCCGGTGGGCAGTCCCAACGCACCGAAACTAGTGGGCGAGTTGGTGGCCGTAATTTGATAGGAGAAAGCCGCCCCCACCGTTCCGCCGGCCGTCCCACTGCTGGTGATCACTGGTGGAGCCATGGTCACCGTCAGCGTCAGGGGCGCGTTGCCTGTGCCCCCGCTGTTGGTAGCGCTCAGCGTCACGCTGGAGGTTCCGGCACCCGTAGGAGTCCCGGAGATCAAACCCGAGACGGTATTCACCGTGAGGCCGGCGGGCAATCCCGACGCACCGAAACTAGTGGGCGAGTTGGTAGCCGTAATTTGATAGGAGAAAGCTGTCCCTACCGTTCCGCCGGCCGTTCCGCTGCTGGTGATCACCGGGGGAGCCACTTTTACCATCAGCGTCAGGGGCGCGCTGCCTGTGCCCCCGCCGTTGGTTGCGCTCAGCGTCACGCTGGAGGTTCCCGCAACCATAGGAGTCCCGGAGATCAAGCCCGAGACGGTATTCACCGTCAGGCCGGTGGGCAATCCCGACGCACCGAAACTTGTGGGGGAGTTGGTAGCCGCAATCTGATAGGAGAAAGCCGTCCCTACCGTTCCGCTGGCCGTACCGCTGCTGGTGATCACCGGCGGCGCGATGCCGCTGCCTGTCGTAACAGTAGCTATGTTCGAGTAAGAGCCAAGATTCCCAGGTGCATCCTGAGCGCGCACGCGATAACTGTAAACAGTGTTCGAAGCCAGTCCGCTATCGGTGTAACTGGTGACTGTCCCGCCTAACGACGCGATCTGCACGAATGTCGTGCAGTTAGCTCCCTGGCACCGCTCGACCAGATATCCTGTCACTCCCAGGTTGTCTGTCGACGCGAACCAGGTAAGATTGATCTGCGTGTTAACGGCGACAGCAGAGACAATCGCGGGCACTGAAGGTGGCGCGGTGCCGCTGGCGGTGCTGCCGGCACGGCATCCGGTGAGAACCAGAATTAGTGCGGTGAGTACCGCAATTGGTATCGGATACGTCTTAGACTGGCGGAAGTTATGCCCCCACAATGCAGTGACACCCCCAATAAGCGAAAGAGAATGCCGCCCCTCTTCAAACCGGCCTGGACGCCATCAAATTCTGGTTTTTCCCAGTCAGTATAAGCTTTCTTAGGAGGTGCCTTGATTTGGATTTTTGTCGCCTTTTTCCTTATCCGCAATGTACAGACCAGACCCGTAGCGTGGTATGAACCTGAAACCGCCTTTTTTTGGAACACGCTTTAAGGCCATTAAAGGGCTGATTTTGTTTCTCACCCGCAGGGTGTGTGCCTTCCAGGCGTCTTCGCCGCGTTTAGACCGGCATAAATACTGATGAAAGATAGCGCCCGCACGCTCGCTGGAACGGCTTCATTTCGGAAATCTGCGCTTAATCCTTCTTCGGGTTGAATATCAGCTTCACAGTCACGTGCGACGCCACCGGCTTTCCGTCCAGCGTCGCCGGCTGGTATCTCCACTGGTTCACCGCGTCGACGGCCGCCGTCCGCAGCGTCATCGGACCCGAAATCGCCTTGGCTAATACAACTTTGCCGAGTTCATTCACGGTCAAGTCCACAGTTACTTCTCCCGAATCGCCGCGCAATATCGCTGTCTTCGGATATATCGGCAGGATCGAGGAAATCAGTTTCGCCTCCCGCACAACGCTCGGGCTCGCGGAACTCGTCGCTGAGCCCCCACCCGGCGGCGGTGGTGCGGCAGGCATTGAGCTGGAAATCGCGGACCCCAGCCCCGCGGCATACGCATTCCCGCCCGCTGGCGGAGCGACGTTGCCCAGTTCCGGCGCGGAAACCGCATTCGGCGTCGCGTTCCGCGATGGCGCCTTCGGCGCCGCAATCTTCATCGGCAGCACGTTCCTCTGCAGCGAATTCACCACGATCGGTGGCAAATTGTTTGACTTGTTGTTTGCGGCGCGGTTGTTCGAGCCCTCCGAACTCGAATTTCCCGGCGCGGAATTATTCGGCTGCCGTGCATTCGGCGTCTCTAATACAGGTGCGCTCACCGGCGCGGGCTGCGGATTTTGCGCCCCGCTTCCACCGCTCGTGCTGGAGACATTCTTAGAAGCGCTCGCCGTCACGCTCGCCGTTGCGTTCCCCGCATGTGTCTTTGCATACCAGAAATACGATCCTGCTCCCGCCGCAACAACGATTGCGGCCGCCGCCACCAGTAACACCCTGTTCTTTCCGGAGCGGCTGCGCTCCGCGGCCTTTGCGGAAAGCAATTGATTGCCGGAGTCCGGCGCGGCGCCCAAATCCGAAAGCACCGTCAGCCCCTTTGAGGCCACCCCGCTCTCTCGCCGCGAATCCGATAGCAGAGTGGAAGGGGTTGCCTCAGAGGATCTCGCCGCGCGGCTTGAATCCGTTTGCGTCCCGGTTTGCGTGCTTTGTCTCGGCTGCGCCGTCAAATCCGCTTCGCTCGGAGCAATTGAATCCTCCAGCGAAACTGTCGCGGGCTCTCTTGATGTTTTCTGCGGACGCGAATCGCTCCGCGCCACGCTCTGGGGCATTGCCGGCGAATTGACTGGCGAACTGACTGGCGAATTGACCGGAGGATTGACCGGCGCGCTCACAGGTGGCGCCGCATTCCGGCTCATCGGAGGCATCACGGCCATTGGCGCAGGCGGCGCAACCGCAACTGGCGCTGTCCGTGTTTCGTAAACTGATGACGGCCGCGTTTCGGTCACAGGCCCCGGCCGCGTCTCCACCACCGGCTTCGCCGCAGGCTCTTTCTTTTCGATCGCGGGCTTCGCGCTCTCGCTCGCCTCGGTCTTCTTTACCAATTCCTTCAAATGCGCGAACGATGCCGCAATCGCTCTGTTCAATTCCAGCGTTGTCTCCGGCGTCAACTTTGCGGGTGCATTCATTGGCGATGTCGGCGTCGCAGTCCCGGCGGGAGCACCGATGGAAGTGCCGGCAGAAGTACCGGCGGAATCACCTGCGGATCTGTCCGCGGACCCCGCTGGCGTCACTGATGTAACTGTCACCACTGTCGCTGGTGTTGCGGGCGCCGCCGGCGCTCTCAGCGCGGAGGCAACCGGCCTTGTCACCGTCTCGCCGGCCATTTCCGGGACCACTGGCCGGGGCGCTATCCCTTCCCCCGGAAAACTGATGCCCCAGAATCCCGGCGCCGGCTGCATAAATTCAAGTTCCACGTAACCCTTCGCAGCCGCTCCCGGCTTTGAGCTGATTACGCGGCACGCCACTTCCTGTCTCACGCGCATGTTCTGCACGATTACGACCTGTCCCTGCACCACGATTTCCGATAGCCGCACCACCGCGCCTTGCGGGAACACGATCACCGTTCGCGTCTCTTCCAGAAATGGCCCCGAGGCGTGCGTGTTGCGCGAACCTTGCACTGTCACCGGAATCTCGATGCACAGGGTTTGCAGGCGCTGCGTTTCGCCAGGTTTCCGCGTGGGCGTCAATTGGGAAGCGGGAGGATCAATCGCGTTCGTGCTCATAATCGTTCTCTCTCAGGCGGTTCTCTCGGCGAAATGTCAGGACCGAATTCCCCATACGAATTCCCCAGTGAAGGCACGCCGCGTCGGACGCGCGCGCGTCTCGCCCCTGAATTTGCCTTTCCTACGATTGATTTTCAGGCCTGCGGTGCAGGAGGGATATAGTACGTAAGTACTGCCGGGCCACAATTGCGCAACAGCAGCGCAACATGGGGGCCTTTCGCCCCCTCTTTCCGCTTATCTCAGCTAATTGCTGGTTTTTCTGGGGAGTGTTTTCGCCGCGTTTCTTCGCTTTTTCCCGGCAGTTCCGGGCAGTCCTCTTCAGCAAAATCTTAAGTTGTCACCCTGAGTGAAGTCCCGATGTTTTCATCGGGACGCAGCGAAGGATCTGTTTCTCAATCCCGCCGTGCATCCAGCTCTAAAAATGCTCTCTCTCCTCGGTATCCGACAGCGGCGAAGGATCCCTGTCCGTCGAGATTCGCGCCCACGCGCTGGTTCGCCAATTATCCGCGTGCTTCTCGTCCAATCTCCACGGCGCGACGGTCATCAGTAATCTGTCCGAGAGCCCCGCAATGTACGGCTCGTACATCGCCCGCAATTCCGTGAGCCTCTGCGCGTTTTCCTTCCCGCACTTCGGAACTCCCGCGGCTTCCGCCAGCTTCAGAAGCGTTTCCAGATCGCCCTCGCTCAATCTCGGTTTCTTCGGAGCCCGCGGCGGGATTTTCAGCACCTGCGCTAGGTCCACGACGGCGTGTCGCGAAATTGCGAACGTCATTTTCGCCTGCCATCGCAGCGCGCCCGTCCCAAACGCGATCAGCAACGCCGACGTGTCCAGGACCGTCGCGAGAGCCGCGAGCCACGACTGGTTGTTGTGTTGCGAGCGGAAATAGCAAAGCACGGGATACGAAAGGTGGCTTTCCATCAGCTCCGCGGCCCAACTCTCCCAGTCCCGTAGATATTGCTCCAGCGCCGGCAACCCATGCTGCTGCGCGTGCCGCTTCAACAATTCCGCCGCGGTCGGCGGCGATCCCGCCCGCGCGTCCAGCAGCGAAATGTTCGCTTCGCGCCTCGAAAACGCGCCGTACATCACCGGCAAATAACTGATCGCCACTGCCAGAAACCCGAACCCAATCCCCGCCTCCGTCACGGTAATAAGGCGCGCCATCGACGTCCGCGGCGTCACGTCGCCGAGGCCAAGCGTGAAAAATGTCGTCCCGCTCATGTAAAGATCCGCCCAGAATCCCGCGTGATCCCCCGGCATTCCCGGCAAATTAATTGCCGACCCCCCTGCCAGATGCAGAATTGCGAAACTTACGATCAGTCCCACCGCCCAAACCACGAAGAGCACCAGCAGCGAAAGCGGCCCGAAATAACTTAGAAAGGATTCCTTGCGGCTGCCCGCCCTCATTCGGATCGCCACCGCTCGCCACGGCCGCCAGGTCCACCGGTAGAACAATCGCGCCAGGCGAAATCTCCGCGTCACGCGCCGGGGCAGGATGATGGTCTCGAATACATCCCAAAGGATTATTGCGAGCAGTAAAATGCCGATCACGGCAAACAAGGCGGACAATTTCATCTCCATCCAATACTACAAAGTTTTCTGTAGCTCAGATCTCGCTCCTCCGTATTCTGGCAGCTCAGACCTGAGGTCTTCGCCGCGCCCTTCGCTTTAAAGGTGCGCTGTTTGGGCCTTCTGTCTTCTCTTATTCTGAAATCTCAAATTCGAGATTTGCAATTTATTCCCGAGCGCGGGCTTCCTCCCGCCTTACCTCGAAAAATTCACGCAACGCCATCGCGCACTCCTCCGCCAGCACTCCCGAAATCACCTCCACTCGATGGTTTGCCGCGGGATTCTCCAGCACTCCGAGCGACGACCTCACCGCGCCTCCCTTCGGCTCCGCGCATCCATACACCAGCCGCGCCACGCGCGCTTGAATCAACGCCCCCGCGCACATCGCGCACGGCTCCGCCGTCACATAGACCGACGCCCCGATCAGCCGGTGATTCCCAATCGCGCGCGCCGCTTCCCGCAGCACGACCATCTCGGCGTGGCTTGTCGGATCGCAATCCGCAAGCGTCCGGTTGTGCCCGCGCGCCACAATCCGCCCTTCCTGCGCCACCACCGCGCCCACCGGCACCTCGCCGCGTTCCGCCCCCGCCCGCGCCTCCGCCAGCGCCTCGCGCATCAACGCAACATCCGCCGCCGTCATCGCACCTCTGCTCTCACTCATCTCGTGCCCGTTCAAATGTTTTTTTCGCTTGCGCTCTCATTCAATCCCACTCTCGCCTCTTTCTCTCTTTCTCTCTGCGTCCTCTGCGCCATCTCTTATGAATTGTTTCCTTCCTGTTTTCTTCGCGACTTCGCGTCTTTGCGGGAGAGTTTTTGTTTTTTCTGAAGACCCTGCGATGAACTTAATGGATCGCCTGCCCCGCGGTCTCGATCACGAATTCCATTATCGCGATGTCCCGCCGCTCTCCATACGACGCATCGTGCCCCACCAGCCTTCCCACATCCCGCCATCCGCACGCCAGGCATAGCCGCAAGCTATCCACATTCGTTGCCAGCACTTTCCCCATGAGCTTCCGGTACCCAATCCGCGCCGCTTCCTCCTGCATCGCCTGCATCAGTTGCCGCCCCACTCCATAGTTCCGGAATGACCGCCGCACGCACACCGAAATCTCGCCCACGTCCGCGAGCTGCGGACGCGCGTCCGCCGCCGCCAGCGCGATCCATCCCAGCACCCATCCGCGCAGCTCCGCCACAAGCATCGGATGCTTCGCGTCCGCGGCCGCCGCCCGAATCTTCTCCGCCTGCTCTTCCACGCTGCGCGGTTGCTCCTCGAAGGGAATCAGGTGGTCCTGCACTCCCTCGTTGAATATTTCCCGCATCACCAGCGCGTCGCCTTCCACGGGCGGCCGTATCAACAATTGTGGACGTGCTTCCGCCGTCGCCATGCGCGGATTCTACCACCGCCCGGCGCTTCGTGTTGCAGGGATGGGTGTTTTCCTTTTCATGTTTCAATCGCGGATCGCGGCCTGTCCTGCGCCGTCTCCCACTCATCACGCCGCGCGCCGCTCAAATGCGACCCCCGATTGCGCGCATAGCCAATTAAGAAACACTCTCCACATCCCCCGCAACTTTTCGTCCTCACCCGGTTTTAATATATGTAGACGCGGCACAAGTCGCGCGCAGGCCCCAGCCATTGCGCCATCGGCTCCATTTTTCATGCAGCTTGCATCTTTGCTTTTTTGCGAAAGAGAACACTCACTAACGAGGTGACGAAAATGCGGTACCTACGCTTCCTTCCATTTCTGCTTCTCGTATTCGTACTCCTGGCGATTCCTGCCTCCACTTCGGCGCAGATCGCCGTCGGTCTTACCGTTCGCGTCGGCCCGCCGGCGCTGCCGATTTACACGCAGCCCGTTTGTCCCGGCGAAGGCTATCTCTGGACGCCCGGTTACTGGGGCTGGGCCGACGATGATTTCTTCTGGGTTCCCGGCACCTGGGTGCAACCGCCGATGGTCGGCGTTCTTTGGACCCCCGGCTATTGGGGCTGGGGCGGCGGCCTGTATGCCTGGCATGCCGGCTATTGGGGACCTCACATCGGTTTCTACGGTGGGATTAACTACGGCTTCGGCTACGGCGGAGTCGGTTTCGTCGGCGGCATGTGGGTGGGCGGAGCATTCCGCTACAACACCGCCGTAACCAACGTCAACGTCAATGTGGTCCACAACACTTACGTCAACAGGACCGTCATCGTCAACAATTCGAGTCACACCAGCTTCAATGGCGGCACAGGCGGCGTCACCGCCCAGCCAACCCCGGCTGAAAAGCAGGCCGAGAATGAGCGCCACACCCCGGCCACCTCCGCGCAAACTCAGCACGAGCAAGCCGCTGGCGCGAACAAGTCACAGTTCTATTCGGCGAACCACGGCCAGCCCTCCGTTGCCGGAACCTCCAAGGCCGGAGATTTTAGCGGCGCTCACTCTGGCTCAACCACCCGTCCTATGAATGCTGGCGGGACTCGCACCGGCACTGGCGCGGGCACTGGCACTGGAACGTCTCACACTCCAAGCAACCCGCCGCCCCACAATGCCGTCAACAATACCGGCAAGACTGGCACAAACGAAGGCGGCGCCAACAAGGGCGGGACCACCGGCGGCAACACGTCGAAAACCAAACAGGCGAAGACCCCGCCGAAAAATCCACCCAAGGGCGCCGACGATAAAGCCAAGCGCGGCGGCGGCCAGTAACAGCTCGATCTGAAGGTTGTCATTCTTCGGGCCGGTGGTTTCCATCGGCCCCGCCGTGGCGGGAATCTCTGCCCGCGTTTGTTGCGGCCCGGGCTTCGCCGCGGCAATCGAAAAGATCGTCAGCGTCCCGAGCGATTCTCATCCACGAAAACTCTCTCGCCCCGGCGCGAATTCGCCCGCCGGAACGCTCCAGCCCCGCTCATTCATCAAAGCGCTGTTGGATATGTTTCAGGCAGTTCTCCCGTCTCCCAGACTGCCGCTCGTTCGAGCGGCTCGACGGCTCGTGTCTCATCAAAATGCAGAATGGCATCAAATTGAGCTGGCAATTGAGCGTGGAAATAGTGACTCACGCGCTCGGACCCCGGCAAATAGATAACGCCGATGGCGCGCTCCAGTCGCGGTTGGTTTAAGAGGGTTGTGGCTTCGCTGTGCGCTCCGAAGAGGAGCAGGAAATTAGGAATCCCCGTTTGATGGAAAATTGCTTCATAGCTATCCGATAGTGCGGCCCGGACAAACTTGCGCTCCGTGGCGCCATCCCACTCCGAAGCGGCGGTGACTGTTCCCGTGAATGTGCTAAACCCTATCGCCACGCTGTCTTTTGCGTGCCGTTGGCGCATGAGCTGTCCTAGATTCAATTCGCCCTGCTGACCCATTTCAGTCGCGCGTGCATCGCCCAGATGAGAGTTGTGGGCCCAGACGACGACCTTCGCCTCCTTCGGCCCGAGATGATTGACCAACGCATCGAGCGTCTCCGCCATATGGGTGTCCCGCAGATTCCATGAGGAGACCCGCTCACGAAACATCGCACGGTAGTATTCCTCCGCGTTTTTCACCAAGCGGGCATTCTGCTCGGCAAAAAAGAATTCATCCTGGAAAACCCGGCCGTCGCGTCTGGAGAGATCGGCGGCGCGCTGGCGCATCTCCTTCCACTGGCTCAATGCTTCATTCTCGCAGCTCTTGCTCAGTCCAAAGCTGGCCGCGTAACCATAAGCCTGTGTGTCCTCTCCAAAATGTTCAAAACAAGAGTAACGATATCGCGCGCGGCGCGCTGCCTCAGGGTCCACTTTATCGAGGAAATCCAGCACCGCTCGCATCGAGGCATGCAGGCTGTAGAGATCCAATCCATAGAAACCAATTCGTTTGGAGTGGTGCTCGTTGAAATTGCGCAACCACCCGGTGAAATCGAGGACATCGGCGTTGCGCCACATCCATGTGGGAAATCTCTGAAATCCACCCAGCGCGTCGACCGCTCCTTGGTCATCGCCTTCATGCCGCACGAATTGATTCACGCGATATGCGTCCGGCCAGTCGGCCTCGACGGCGACCGCGTTGAATCCTTTTTCCGCAATCAAACGCTTCGTAATCTGCGCGCGTATGCGATAGAACTCGTGAGTCCCGTGGGAAGCTTCCCCGATCAATACAAAACGTTTGTCCCCAATCAATTGGAGCAACGGATCAAAATCGGATGATTCGCCCTCGAGCCTGTGAGCCGATTGGCGAACGGCTTCTATGATGCGGTGATCGTTCTTGGTGAACATTTTCGTCCCTCGAATCCTATGAACGGGCGCTGGAAGCTGCCTGTTTTTCGCGAACGGTTGAGAGGTGCTGCGAAAACCACTCTGCGGCAAGACTCGCCACCTCTTCCAGGGTTCCGGGCTCTTCAAATAAATGGGTTGCCCCCGGAACGATAACTAGTTTTTTGGGGGAACATTGAAGCTTTGCCAGCGCTTTGCGGTTCATTCCAATCACAGGTTCGTCGTTCCCCCCGACGATCAGCAATGTCGGCGCTTTCACAAACTGCAGGGCGTCGCCCGCGAGATCGGGTCTGCCTCCGCGAGACACTACCGCGCAAATCTTATCGGCATGTTCGGCTGCGGCAACAAGCGCCGCGGCCGCTCCTGTGCTGGACCCGAAATAGCCGATGTTGAGCGACATCAAATCCGGCTGCAGCATTGTCCATTGGGTCGCGCTGATCAGCCGATCCGCCAGAAGTCGGATATCAAATCGGTGATGCGCCGTCACTCGGTCTACTCTCTCTTCGTCTTCCGTTAGAAGATCGAATAGCAACGTAGCGATTCCTTTAGTTTGTAACGCTCGGGCGACGTACCGGTTTCGCGGGCTAAGCTGGCTGCTGCCGCTGCCATGAACGAAGAGCACGACTCCCGATGCATTCATCGGGACAATCAGGCTTCCATCCAGCCAAATGCCGTCGGTCGCGAAGGTGATCTCTCGTTCCTCCGTGCTCTGCGTGGAAAATTGAATCGGGTTCATCGGCGTGCTCCCTTGGGAACGATCTCTGCTTCCTCGCTGCTTTGTTCCAGGTCCCGCTGCCATGCCCGCGAAAGCAAATCGTTCACCTCTTTGTCTGTTACTTCCGAGAAATCGAAATAGAATTGACCGACTCCGTAAAACCGCTCCGGCTTCTCCAGGCACACAAGTTCGTCGGTCTCAAATGTAAGGCGATCGCACGTCGATGGTGGAGCGACCGGGACCGCAACTACAATCCGCGCGGGATTCATCTGCCGGAGCGCGCGAATGCCCGCGCGAATGCTGGACCCCGTGGCGATGCCGTCATCCACCAGAATCACAGTTCGGCCGCTCACGTCCAGCGGAGGCCGCGCACCCCGGTAAGCGTGCTCGCGGCGCTGCATCTCGTGTTCTTCTCTCCGAATGACGCGCTGAATATCCGCAGCCGTCATTCCGCATGCTTCCACGATTTCTGCATCGATGACGCGGACGCCTCCGCTCGCAATCGCTCCGAATGCAAGTTCCTCATGACCCGGAACACCCAGTTTGCGAAGCACGAATATGTCGAGCGGCAACTTCAGCGCCGCCGCGACCTCAAACGCGACAGGAACTCCACCGCGTGGCGTTCCCAGGACAATGACGTCGTCGCGGTTCGCGTATTTTCCCAAATGCAACGCGAGTTTTTGGCCGGCTTCAGTTCGATTCGTGAAGATCATTTCCAGGCCTCACATGTCTTTCTGCGCTTCTCCAGGCCCGGTGAAGTTTCCTGCCGATCCGGCCTGGGGGCGTCCATCTGTGTCCCTCCACTTCAATTTATCCAACACTGATTTCATGCACGCGCCGGATATTTTTGGCTACTCGCTCTCAACGCTGCGGCGGCTGTGCGGACCAGGTGGCGGGGAAGGAGTGGACGGTTGAGAAGGCTTACACTCATATCGCCCCGTCCCTATACTCAATTTTGTACCGCTACGATCAGCATCTCCGCTGTGTGCGCAATCACAAGTCACTGTGACTTGGCGACCTGCCGGAATGTGATCGTAGGAGCAGGGCGTCGAGCTTCCGTTAATTCGGACGATTGGGGGCAGCTCGCTGATGTCCTGTTAAACACAGGCGATTGGACGGGTGTCGCTGAGACCACTAATCTTTCGCTTTCGTCAGCTAATGGCACTAATGTCTCGGCTCTCCAGCACATGTTTGGGGGCGCCTTGCTTGGCGATTTTGATCATCGCGCGGCCCAACTGTTCCGTGGTGGTCACGTACTTTGGGAAGAGGGCCTTCCACAAGGGATAGAGCGGCGCCATTACAGTGTAAAGCGCCTGATACACTTTCGTCTTGGAACGAATCCCGTGCAGCGGCTGGATATAACCGGGACGCAGCATATACGCCGCTTTGAAAGGTAGCCGCAGCAGCGCGTTTTCGGTTTTACCTTTCACGCGCGCCCACATGCTGCGCCCGCGCTCGGTGCTGTCCGTGCCCATTCCCGAAATATAGAGGAACGTCATGTCGGGGTTCAGCGTGGCCAGGGTTTGCGCCGCCGCCATTGTTATGTCGTACGTCAGGCGCGTATATTCTTGCTCGCTCATTCCCGCCGACGAGACGCCTAGACAGAAAAAGCACGCGTCGTAGCCCGTAAGGTTGCTCTCGATGGCCCGGAAATCGAAAAAGTCCTTATGCACGATTTCGAGCAGTTTCTCGTTCTTTTGGCCCGTCGCGCTGCGTCCGACCGTGAGGACGCTTTCCACCTCGCGGTCCAGCAAACATTCGCGCAAGGCGCCTTGCCCTACCATACCCGTGGCGCCAAAGAGAATGATTCTCACGCCGCCCGGCTCCTTAATTTCATCGGATTCTTTTGGTCGCGGCTATTCTACTCCGCCAGCACATAAATCCAGTGTGGCGCACACAGAGGCCACAAATATTTTCACGGCGGAAGAATCAAAACTCCAGCCGTCCTTGAAAGGCAATCATCCGCGGAGAGCTATCGCCGCCCAGGCCCACGCCCAGCAAGCCCGTCGGCGGTGCGGTCGCGTAACCAAGCGCTCCGAATCCAACCTGCGTCGAAGGCTTCCCGGGAATCCCGGCATACACGTTGCTCGGCAGCGCGAAATTTGGATGGTTGAACACGTTGAAGAACTGCGCTTCCACCCGCAGCTTCACTCGTTCGCTCAACGGAAACCACTTCGTCAGGTAAAAGTCGCTCCAGAAGAAATCGGGACCGCGCAAAGCGTTGCGGCCTAAATCTCCGAACTGGCAGTTTTGTGCGCTGTCTCCCCCATTGCACGCGCCCGTACTTGGGTCCACGGCGGAGACGAAGGCGTTGGGGTTGAGCCACTGAATCGTGCCGGGTTGTGTGACTCCCGGAATTGGGTTGTGCTCATAAAGCGGCACGCCCGGCACGACGCTCGCAAATTGCGGCCCCGCGCCTTGCACAATGCCGTTTCCATTCGCTGAATAGGCCGTGCTGAGCACCGAGAATGGAATCCCGCTGTGCCAAAAGACCGTGCCGGAAACCTGCCACCCATTAACTGCCCGGCCCAGGCCGCGGCTCCGCACCTTGATGGGCAATTCGTACACATATTCGGCTGTCAGGTTGTGCCGGATGTCGTAATCGCACGGGCCATAATTCCGAAGCAACTCTCCCGGCAAAGGCGAAAGGATTGCTCCCGCGGAGAACTGCAGAAATCCTCCGTTTGAAACTTCATCCATGCATCTGCTGAATGTGTAATTGATCTGCCCTTGCAGGCCGTGCCCGAGCCGTTTCGCGGCCGTCACCTGAAGGCCGTTGTAATGACTGTTCGCCCCGGTCGAAAATTGCGTCACCGCGCCAAATCTCGCATCGGTCGGCTGCATATAAGGAAAAGGCGCGAAGCATCCCTGGCACACGGTCTGGTACCCGTTCACTTGCGTCATGTACGGCTGGTTCACCGCTCGCGTGCCGACGTATTGCGCGCGCAAGCTCCCGGTGTTCCCGAACTGGTGCTCGATTCCCAAACTCCATTGCATGATATAGGGCGCATGGAGTGTGCCATTCGGCACCGCCGAAATCGCGACGGGCGCTAGACATGCCAAGGGATTTGCCAGCGCGGAAGTGCAGGAAAGTTCGCCCTCGGCAAAGCCCGCGCCAAAAGCCTGGTTTGCGGCGATGGTTGCGTCTACAGCGCTCCCGGGCACTCCCGGCGCAATTTCCGTGCCGCCCGCAGTTCCAAGAAGGCCGCCCTGAAAAGTTTTGACGTATGGTGGATTCACACCGACCACATCGGCGATGGTGCCCGGCAAAATGTCACTGAAAACTCCGAACCCCGCGCGCAGCACGGTATTGGATTCAAATTGCCATGCGAATGCTGTCCGCGGTTGAAGGATCGCCAGCGGCGTTGACGAAAACACGTTGCCGAGACCGGTCTGAATCGTGGCGTTCAACGGTTGATTCACATCATGGGAGATGGAAGCGAATGAGCCGTTGAGACGCGCAATTCCGAGGTGTGGATTCAGCGGATTCGAGTTCAGCGTGTCTCGCATTCCGATCGTCCACGTCAGCTTCGGAGTCACCTTCCACGTATCCTGCGCATAGAGGTCGAGATTCAAAAAGTTGAAAGGTTCATTTGCCGACGTGGGGAAAGTCTGTGTCGCCGTCGACGCCACTCCATAAATGTATTGCGGCAGCGTGGTGTAGGTCACCGTCGGCACCGTCCCCTGCCCGAAATCATAGTCATTCAGCAGAAAGATCCTCGAATTCGTTCCAAAGCGGAATTCGTGCGCCCCATGGCTCCAGGCCAGGTTGTCATTAATGAAGAACCGCGAGGCGCGCCGTCCCTGGACCCAGTTGTTGTCCAGTCCTCCGACCGTAGTGAAGGGCGCATTTGCGCCGCTGCCTTGCAAGACGATCGGGAATGCCGCGAGTGTTTTCTGAAAATCGCTGGGAGCGAACAAGCTCTCATACCAGGAGAATCCGGGATTGAAATAATTCACCAGGTTCTGCGAAAAGACGTGTGTGTAGCCTGCAGCGAATGAGTAGAGCGGTTGCGGCGAAACCGCATTGAACACCGGATTGATCGGGTCGGTATAGGCGGCCTGCACGCCCGTGTCCGCCTGCAAGCGAATCCACGCGGTATTCTTTGTGTTGATGTTGTAATCCATGCGCACTGTCTGGACCTGCTCGTGGTCATCACTGGAATGCGAAACGCTCTGCCGATTGGCGCAGCCATTCCCGCTCGGCGGATTGCCGTTTGCCGCGCTCCCGTCCGCATTGAAAGGACACCCGAGCACAGCAAGCGGCGTCCCGCTCACGTTTCCATAAAGCGAAAACATTTTTTGATAGAACGGAACCATCTGCGGCGCGGCGGGATAAATGGCGCCGGTAACACTGTCTTTGCCGCCTAACGGAAGTTGCTGAAGCACATAGTTCTGAAATGCTGCGGACGGCACCGTCGTAGGTGTGACGATCGGAAGCGCGATTCGCGCCCACTCGCTATCGAAGAAGAAAAACAACTTATCGTGAACAATTGGGCCGCCCAAACTCCCGCCAAAATGATTCACCGTGGATCGCGGCTTGTGGTTTCCCGGCGTCGCGTTCGTGAAATAGTCCGCTGCGTTCAGGATCGATCCGTTCCAGATTTCATAAACGTTCCCATGAAATTGGTTCGCGCCGGATTTCGTGACGTAATTGACCTGCGATGCTCCGTACCGCCCTTGGTCCACGGAATACGAAAGTGTATTGACGGTCACTTCAGAGATCGAATTGAGCCCCAGCACAAGATTCGTCGAGAGGCCGCTGTTGAGGTTCGTGAGTGGGTCGTTCGTTTCGAGCCCATCGACAATATAGCCATTCGAGAGCGCGGGGAGACCGTTGAATTGCACGTTGCCGTATCCGTTCGTGCCGCCGACGAAATCGTTGGCGCTGCCCGCCGTATTGATGAGCGCGCCCGGTGAAAACTGCACTGGGTAGGTCAAGTCGCCGCCTGGATTCGGAAGGTTTTCGAGCCTGGGTGCATTCAGATTCGTGGATGTGTTTGCGTTCGCCGGATTGAGGATCGCCGGTGCGCTGCTTACTTCGATGGACAGCTTTGATTCAGCCACTTTAAGCGTGAAATTGACCGTCTGCTTTTGCCCCAGCCCTGAAGAGACATTGTCTTTCAGCTGCGGATCGAACCCTTGCGCCTCAGTTTTCACCGTATATGTGCCGGGATTTAGTTGCGGGAAATTGAACCGGCCCTGGTCGTCGGTTTTTGCAGTGCGCAATAAGCCGGTCTCGCGATTTGTGATCGTCACCGTGGCGCCCGC
Organism: uncultured Acidobacteriota bacterium; assembly: GCA_963838945.1. Taxonomy (GTDB): domain Bacteria; phylum Acidobacteriota; class Terriglobia; order Acidiferrales; family UBA7541; genus DASTCZ01. The sequence goes on from CAWITC010000005.1 coordinate 176,840, forward strand.
GATGGCGGCGTTGCTTGCGTCGGTCACTTGTCCGGCGATTGCGCTCGTCGTCTCACCCTGCGCCAGGATTGGAATTGGGCAAACAAAGATCGTTGCCGCGACCATGAGACCGGCGAGACCGATGATAGCGATATGGCCGAAGAAACCGATCCGACCACCGCGACCGATATGCCCGAAGAAACCGATCCGGCCAATGCGACCGACAAAACCTGCCCGTAACATCGCGCGAAACCTCGTAAGCTGGAAAGACTGTGGCCTTTGCGTGTGCTATCGAAATATCGGTAGTCGCCACTGCTTGGCCAGCGCCATTCATATTAACCTGGATTAACATTGGAAATAAAGCCCGGTTTACATAAAAGGCACGAAATCCGCTTCCGAAACCACAGACAGCTTTCACGTCACCGTAAAAATAAGGATTGACCCGGCAAGACTAAAAGCTGGGCCGGCAAGATTGAAAGTTGAGCCCGCAATATCAGAAACTGACTTCCTTTGGAACCCGCGCAATCAGCGAGTATCCGCGCGGATCCACAATTCTTGGCGCCGCATCGAATTGCAGCTTCGGCTTGACTTTCCCGCGCCGCCGAAAGAAACTAACTCTCTATGCGAGAGTTGCTGCGACGCTTTTTTCTGGTGGACCTTTTCAAAGGGATGGCGCTTACCTTTAGCTACCAGAATCCGAAAAAAATTTACACCGAACAGTATCCGCTCGAGCGTCCGATGGTTGCCGAGCGCTATCGCGGCGCGCCGCGCTTGAACAACAATCCGGAAACCGGCGAAACGCTTTGTATCGCGTGCAATCTTTGCGCGCTGGCGTGTCCGGAAAATTTGATTGTTGTCGGATGGCAGCGCGATGAAGCGACGCGCCGAAAAGTTTTGACAACTTTTACGTACGACACTTCGCGTTGCATGTTCTGCGGACTCTGCGAAGACGCATGTCCGACGGATTGCCTAGAACTCACGCAGGATTTTGAAATGGCCTACTACTCGAGGGGAGGGGCGATCTGGGATCGTCACCTGCTTGAGGTGGGGCCGACACCCACGCGGTATGTCCGGTAACCCACTGATTTAAAAGCACTTACAGGAAATAGGGGAGAAGGGGCTCGATTTTCTGAGGGCTCAGAAAAAATTTGGTGGGTCATTCAACTAAATTTTAGAAGTGAAAAATAGAGAAAAACAAAATTGAAGAAAACAGCGACATAGACGGATGCAGAGCAGAATCGTTCGAATGATGCACGTGTGGCACTTGCGGCGGGGGGCGCGGGCAGCAGTGCTATGCAAGGGCGGAGTGAGATGAAAGCAAGAAGGCCAAGATATGAATCGGAGAGAAGGCGAGGCGGGGAAGGGCAGCAGCGGAGTGGAGGGAGTGCGGACAGGGATGGGGGCACATAGATGAGAAAAGTGAGATTTCTTGTCCCGATACAAAACACCGGGACGCAAAAAACGCGCTGCGCTCGAAATGACGGGGAGGGAAAATGACGGCGAGGGACGCGGGGAAGGGCAAGAGCGGAGGAGAGCACGGAGCGTTGGAGACGAGGCAGAGGATTGCAGGAGAGCAAGGAATGAGCGATGCGGGGCGGGGTGGCAACGGAGGGAATCGCGGCGCTGTGGGGGCGAAGCAAGCGACAAGTGAGACGGGAAGGCAGAGGAAGGTGGCGAAGCAGGGAAGGTCGAGGACGACGCAAGAGCGGCTTGTGGAGACGGCGAGGGTGCTGTTTTGGGAGAGGGGATACAACGCGACGAGCGTGGCGGATGTGCTGGAGCGGTCAAAGGTGCATTCAGGAAGCATGTACTACCACTTCAAGACGAAGGACGAGCTGCTGGTGGCGGTGCTCGAAAAATACAAAACAAGGCTGCGGCCGGACGTGCTCGGTCCCGTGTGGCAGAGGGTGAGCGACCCGATCGAGCGGATCTTCGGGCTGCTGGCGGTGTATCGAGAGGCGATTGTGGCGACGGATTTTGGGTACGGATGCCCGCTGGGGCGGCTGGCGATGGAGATCGATCCGGGGCTGCGCGACGTACACGCGGGGGTCGCGGCGAATTTCGAGACGTGGTCGGCGGCGGTGGCGGAGTGTCTGGAGGCGGCGCGAGGGAGGCTGCCGAAGTCGCTCGATGTGAAGAGGCTTTCGCGATTTGTGCTGACGGTGATGGAGGGTGGAGTGATGCAGTCGCGGTCGTACCGGAGCGTGGAGCCGTTCGATCAGTGCGTGACGGTGCTGCGGGATTACTTCAAGAGGTTGCTGGAGGAGGGGTCGGCGCAGGGGATGGTGTACCGGGGGACCCTCCGGCGAAGCGGAACCAGTGGCTAGTGGCGAGTGACTAGTGGCTAGCCCTTGGCAGCTCGGGAGTTACGGGAAGGCGCGGCAGAGAATGCCACCCTCCCGATTGCATCGGGACAGGTTCCGGGTGGCGCTACACGAAGGGGGGAGAGTGCGTTGGGTCCGATAAAAGGCATCGGGATGCAAAAAACGCAGAGGCGGGGAAAATAAATTTCAGATTTCAGAGGAAGAGAAAGATACAGACAAAGAAATGTCTGCTCCCGCACCTTTTAGAAAGTGAAGGCATGCGGCAACCGGCTTAATTTAACCGGAGATGCAGATTAAGCACGGTGGAGGGCGGCCGCTCCGGCAGACGCGTGAATAGACTGCAACTTATCGAGGTTTTCCCGGAGCTTTACTACATCAAATCCGTCTTTATCGAGTTCGCTGATGGCGGCCTGGATGAGTTCGATTCCCGCCTTCCAATCGAGAATCTCGCCGCTGGCGTCAAATGTGGGAAGTCCTGCGTGCAGTGCGACGGCAAATTCAAGAGTACAGCCATTGCTGTATTGCCAGTTGCGATTGAACCAGGCGGACTTGATGCGGGTCCGCAACAGTGTTTCCCAGAAGGAGAGGTATTCTGGCTGGTTCCACCCCGGCGCGGTAAAGGGAGCGGGAGTGATCACAATATCTTTGTCTTTGGAAGCGCGGCGCACGGACAGCGCAAATTCGCTTGACAATTTCGTGTTGGCATCCCAAATATTCGTCTTGTACCACTCGTCGCCCATCTTTTTCTTCAGTTCGGCGACAGATTTCACCTTATGTTCCCGCATCGCGGTATACAGCCGAAGACCCGTCGTCAGCTCGCTGCTGCAATAGATGGCCCGCTCGCCATTCAAGACGCAGTCCATCCCGGAGAACACCATTTCGACTTCTTCGTGATGGTGCCGCGTAAATTTGGAATCGCTTGGCGTGTGAAATGTATCCGGCATATGAGCTACTCCCTCAAATGTATTAGATCGTGCAAATGCTGTAACCGCATGAGCCGCAAGTCTGGCACCCGCCCTGCATCACGAGCGGCTCGCCGCATTCCGGGCAGCGCTCGGGATCCGCACCCGCGCGGAGCACCTGGCTCGACTTGCTGCCGTCGCGGAACACTGTAACCCCCTTGCACCCGGTTTCAAAGGCAAGTTGATAGGCCTCGGCGATGTCCCCCGGGCGCGCGGCATTCACAAGGTTGATGGTCTTGCTTACAGACGTGTCCGTATGCCGCTGAAATGCCGCCTGCATTTTTACGTGCCACGCGGGCGCGATTTCGTGCGCAGTAGCAAATAGCTCGCGAAGTTTCTGCGGCGCGGATGTGCCGGCAAGGCACCCGGTCGCGCGCACCTGGCGCAACACGTGCTCCAGATCGGAAACCTCCGAGGGCAACATCCGAATTAGCCGGGAATTCACGTCCATCGTTCGCGTGTCACCAATCACCTCGCGCCGATAGCTCAACGCAAAAAATGGTTCAATGCCGCTCGAGCAATCCGCCAACAAACTTATGGTTCCGGTTGGAGCGATGGATGTGACGCACGCATTGCGCAGTGGTGCATGACTCCTTTGATCGAGCGCGCTGCGGTTGAAATTGGGAAATGGGCCGCGCATTCCGGCAAGTTTCGCGGATGCGAGCTTTGCTTGAGACTGGATGAAACTCATCAATTCGTCGACGATTTTTTCCGCCGCCGCCGAAGCATAAGGAATTCCGAGGTCCACCAGCAGATCGGCAAAACCCATAACGCCGAGCCCTACTTTGCGATTCCCCAGCGTGATTTGCCGGACCGCCTCGACGGGGTAGCAATTCGCGTCGAGAACGTTGTCGAGAAAGTGGACGGCGTGCGCGACGGTTCCACCCAGGCCGGCGTAGTCGATCGCGCCAGAATGGACAAATTTCGCGACGTTGATCGAGCCAAGGTTACAGGACTCGTAGGGCAAGAGCGGCTGCTCACCACAAGGATTGGTAGCCTCAATTGCGCCGAGCTGAGGGGTGGGATTCGCCGCGTTGATCCGGTCGTAGAAGAGCAAACCGGGATCGCCGGTGGCCCACGCATTCGCGACGATCTCATCAAACAGCGCGCGCGCATTTATTTTGCCGCGCGCGGAAACGTCTTTCGATTCGCTGCGCGATGGAAATGTTAGCGCGATATCCGCGCTGCGGTCGATGGCGCGCATGAATTCGTCCGTGGCCATCACAGAGATGTTGAAGGAGGTGAGGCTTTCCGGTTCCTTCTTGGAATTCACAAATTCGCGGATATCGGGATGGTCGTGGCGAAGAACGCCCATGTTGGCGCCGGCTCGCGTGCCGCCCATGCGATTGATCTGCGTGGAGCCATCGTAAAGCCTCATGAAGGAAACCGGGCCGCTGGAAACGCCGCGCGTGGAGCGAATGTAGTCGCCGCGAGGACGCAGATGTGAAAATGAAAAGCCGGTGCCGCCGCCGGTCTTCTGGATCAGCGCCGCATCACGCAACGTGCCGTAAATGGATTCCATCGAGTCTTCCACGGGCAACACGAAGCAGCCGGCCAATTGTCCGCGCGGCGTGCCGGCATTCATCAACGTTGGGGAATTCGGAAGGAACTTGAGGGAGGTCATCAGGCCATGAAATATCTCCTCGGATTCATCGCGGCGAAAACCGGTATACGAATCGTCCGCTGCGGCGATGGCGCGCGCCACGCGGCGAAAAAGCGCGGCGGGGTCTTCCGCCAGTTGCGCGTGTTCGTCACGCAGCAGGAAACGCTTCTCGAGCACGGCCAAGGCGTGTGGGCTCAATCCATTCGAGGGCTGCATTTTCGGCATGGGCGTCGCGGACATTGTAGCTGGACTTTCTTTGAGAGTGGCGCCGCGAACATCCGGCGGACATCAGGGCGCGACCAGGCGAATATAAAGCGAATGTACAGAATACCGCCGGAGGCGTCGAGAGTCAAGCGAGTAGCATCGATTAACGCAAGTTTGGCGACTTGCGAGGGCAAATCCCCAAATCAAACCGGGCTAAGGTTGGCCTAGCGCTGGACCGGCCCGCCAGGACTAAAATAAATGTTTTCGTTGAATCCATTAAGCAGTTCTCCGAGCACTGCGACGGCTTCCTGCAAGGCCACGCGAACCTGATCATCAGAGCACAGATCCTTGAGCAGGCGGTCTTCATTCTGAAAAGTATAGGGTGGGGGATTCGGAGAATTGAGCAGGGGGTCGCTGTACAACTTGTTACAGTCATCCACCGCCTGTTGAATGTCGGCTGCTTTACTCGCGGTCAAGCGGTCTTTCTCCGCCTGAGTCGGCGCTGCACCGATGGATGCGTCTGCCTTTTGGGTCGCTTCGTCACGTGCGGCTTTTATTTGGTCTGGCGTGGCCTGAAAATTCCAAATCGCCTTGAATTGTTTTTCCTCGTGGAAGGAAATGTGGATCGCGCCCTTAACATGGTTCTCGTCAAACGAGCGACCCGGCCATGGTACAGGGAACACAACAAATGCTTTGTAGTCTTGATCTCGCTGCTGAAAATAAGACCTCAAAAATAATTTTACTTCCCCGCCCGGGATCTTTCCCGAAGCATTGTCAAACAGAATTATTTCTTTGAACAAGTTCGGGTCCGCTTGATAGGAATCCAGGTACCACCGGATTTTGCCCGTAAACACCGACACCCAAGCCACAGAGGTCTTGAGGAATGTTTTTACCGCGCTTCCAATCGCTGACGTAATGTAAAAGACATTCGACAGATCGGCAGAAAGAACGCTTATATTGACGCGAACATCCGTTTGTGGAGGACGCTGTCCATTAAAATGGACAGCGAGCTGGTTCAAAACTAAGTCGTTCAATTGAAGTCGAATCGCTTCGGCGACGTGCACGACGTTGCGTTGCTGTTCGACAATCTTGTCCGTAAGAATGGTCGATCTAGTCTGATTCTTTCCCTGAATCAGATTGACGAACGTATCGAGAAAGGCCAGAAAGGGGAATCGCAGGGAAAGAAACCAATGCTTAGCGTTTAGAATCCAGTGTAGAAACCTATTTTCGCCCGCAATCCAAGGAAGTGAACGATAGACCATTGAAAGCCGGGCGCGAAACGCCTCGACAATGGCCCGGGACGCAGCCAACAAAATCAGTAACAGGAAGAGGAAAATAACAAACCATACGATATAGAATTCCTTATCAGTTGCAGTTGGCTTGTTTTCACCGAACGATTGCAAAACTGTTTCTGCCGCAAGGCCGCCAAGTCCGGCAATAACGGTTTTCCCGAAATTGCTTGCGAAGGGAGAAGGGGTAAACGCAGGATTCGCGTCGCCCGTCTTTGCTCCTCCGGAGTTATCCGAACCTCCCGCGGGCTGCGCTTGCCCCTTCCCATTCCCTTTTAGAGGATCACTTGCCGGAGGAATCTGAAAAATCTGAACGACGGTGAGAAACGCTGCCAGAAGCGCTATCGCCAGCACCGCCGCGTGGCCGAGCGGGGTCTGAAAATCCGCGAGCTGCCAAAGCCAATCAATCGCTCGAGACAAGAACCCGCGACGGTGCTGTTCTTGAAGCGCGGAATCATCCGGGCGGAAATCTCCGGTCTGCGAGTTGTACCAATAGAGCGACGGCTCGATGCGATCCGCAGTGAGATGCACGAGTGAGAAGCCGCGCGCCTGAATGGGCGAGGTGTCCTGATTCTTCACCGAAAGCGGTGGAGCGAGGTAGAGCTTGCTGAACTCCCTCGGTTGATCGCTGGTGTGGGACCACGCATAAGGCTGGCGGTAGATTTCCTTATGCGAATCGTGGAGATGTCCGGCCAAAACTCCAGCGACGGCATCGGATGCCAGCACATTTTCCCATTCATCAAGGAGCTTCTTACTGACATTCCACGTAGAGGCGGAATCGCGCGGATTGTTGGAGTCCTTGTCCAACGCAGGATTCGGCGGTTTTGCCGCATAGCGCTGTTGCGCGAGCGTGTAGGGATCATCCATTTCGGGAATGTGGCTGACAACAAGCACTTTCTTCCCGGCGTTTTGCGCGTCATGCAACAAACCTTGAAATATCGCAAACTGTTTTTCCTGCGGATCAAGATTTCCGGCGCCGGTATCGCGATTCTTGAACGAATAGGACGGAAAGCCAATCAAGCGATACGAAGTATTCGAAACGTCGGCGATGCAGTCAGCCAAGTTGCTGCCGCTGGACACATAGCACCGCGTGAGATTGTGTAACTGCACATCTTTATTCTTTTCCGTGATTTTCTTCTGGACGTCGCCCACGAATTCGTTGAAATAGGTGAGTCCGATGTCAGCGGCATCTTCGTTCGGTATATCGTTATTGCCTGCCACGAGATAGATATCCCGGACCGGGCTCTGACCCAACAACTCAGCCGTGCGGTCGACTTGGTCCGCGCGCTTTTGCTTGTCATAACCGGTTACACAATTCTTGGTCGGGACTTGCGCGCTTGGCGAACCGGCCGGCACAGGCGTAACACTGGTGATCGAACACGGCTCGACGCCGAGGTCACCCGTCAGTACGATGAAGGCAGGGGGGCGGCCATCCGAGGGAAGTGAACTGATGTGCTGCAGCATGTCGGAAAGAGCCTTCTCGTCGAGCTTTTGCTGCTCTTCGCCAACCGCCTTATTATTTTTGTCCTGGTCTTGCGCGGTGTAGAGGAAGATGTGCGGGTCGGTCGCGTGGATAAACCAAATTCCGCCGCTCTTGTGTTCCTCGCGGTCTTCGCGGCCACATCCCGCGGCACAGATAAGTGCAAAGACCAACGAGCACGCGAATAAGATTCGGCCAATCGATTTTGCAAATGCCATGGCTGGGCTCCTTCGGCTTAAGACGCCATTCGAATTGTCTCCGAAACCATTTGCATCAGGGCCGCTGTAGTTAGAGAATCGATAGCTACCTTCTTTTTAACCTGGTGCAATCTACTCAATCATGCGGATGGAGTCAATCTGTAAGATTCGCTGAGCCCGTGGCCAAATGCGATCACGTTAGCACACGCCGGTAGATCCCGAGGCTACTCGCGACGAATGGATGTGAGTGGATCCATGCGGGTCTCACGGCGCGCAGGGGATGGTGTACCGGGGGACCCTCCGGCGCTGAAGCTTTGGAGGGCAGGCGCTGAAGAGTTGAGGGAGGCGTTTGTCCCGTTAAGAGGCATCGGGATGCAAAAAACGCAGAGTGACGGGTAACCAATTTCAGATTTGAAATTCGGAATTTCAGATGGACAGAATCAGAAGAAGAAAAAAACCGCAGCCTGTGGGAATCGAAAGGCGCGGCACGCGGCAACCTGATCTTGGATCTCGGCACATCACTCGGCTGCGTGCTATCTCATCGCGATAACCAAAACGATTTACTTGCGGGAACTCTTGCGCAATTTCTCTAGCTGCAGGCGGAGCCAACACGGAACACCCGCCAATCGGGAGAATATCCGCAGTGCCAGAACATTACCGGATTGTTCCCACGCTCGCGCGCGGATTCCATATATTCCTCCATGGCGCTCCAGGATTTACCACCATATACGGGATCGAGGGTAAGTTCGAAGCTATCCAGAACTCGTTTGCAAACGTTTTCTAGAAAATTATCGAATCGGCCATAAATCAAGTTTCGCTTCAGCCGGAGAATTCTGTAATCAGCGACCGGGAAATGTCCTCGCAACCCGATTGTCCGACGCGTCCATGACAATAGAATTGGCAACCAATATTCGAGCCTGTACGGCATCACCGGCACCACCACGATGCGAATTTTACCGATCCCCGCCGCCTGTATTAGCGATCCAGCCAAAATAAATCCGGCAACGGTGGTGCCCGCGGCCGCTGAAATAAACACGGATGCCGGCAGAGCCTGTTCGGCGGCTTGTAACTGCTGAACCATTTCCAGAAAACCGCGAGCTGCGCCAATCACAGCCGTTGGATGCCCCGGACTCGGCAACAACGCCATTGTTCGGAGGCCGGAGACCTTTGCCTGGCCTGCCACAGCGCCGAGACGAATCATCGCGGCCAAACGATTGGCGCCAAGAAATTCGATGCTGCCGGAGATATCTTTGAACAGGAGTTCGCGCTGGGTTGAATCCAATGGCGGGTCATTCAGGATGAGCAGCCTCAAGCCTATGCCCAACTGGTTGAGCAACGGCGCGATGTCGTGAGCTAGATTGGTCATGTTGGCCAGAAGAAGGATCAATTGGGCGCAGCGGCGCTGATGAAGATAGGCAAGAAAACTTTCCAGCTTGCGAGCCTTTACGCCGCTCGCCCCACAACGGCCGAAACCAGCAAGATCGTCGCGCTTTACAAGCAACTCTCCGAAAGCCGGGTGTCGCACTCGCTCTATGGGCGAGGGCCAATTGCCCAACTGCAAGCGGGGCCATTGAGAAATAATCGAGATAGCGCGGAGAGCTTCTTCGGAGACACTGGCAGGCGTCACGCTCATGTTGCGGACACTTCGGCGTTCATTCAAGCAAGCCTCGCCATCAAGAGTCAACGAAAATGTGTCCTGCGTACTCGGGGGCAAAACGGACCAGACTGCGTTTTCCGAGCCATCCGGTGCGTTCTTGCACGCGCGGATGGGCTTCAAATCCGCAAAACTGAGGTAGTATTCCAACCTTGCAGAAGCCAGCAGACGTTCAAAGATTTATTCGGCCGAAGAGCTTATTCCAGGGCTCAATATGGCAGAGCTTTGCGAAATTTCATGATCAAACGATTGCTTTTCGAGTTGGAAACTGGGTAGTGACAACCTACAGCTTTTTCGTTTTTGCAGCATTCTTTTTGGGATGTAGTGTCTTCCTGTGGTATGAACAAATGGCAGGTTATAATGCGGACCGCACAGCACGCCTGCAACTGCTCGTCACACTGCCATTCGCACTTCTCGGATTACGCACGCTCTCGATCTTGACTGAGTTCAGGAAACTACTTGAACGCCCCTGGGAAACAATAATCCACCCGGGATATATGCTTCACGGCGGTCTATTGGGCGGCGCCGCGGCATTTACAGTGATAGCCCGCGCGACCGGGGTAAATTTTCTTACATACTGTGACGGCGCTGCACTGGCATTGTCATTGGGTGAAGCGATCGCAAGAGTCGGATGCCATGTCTACGGTTGCTGTTGGGGACGCCCTACGAATGGACCGATCGGAATTCGCTACACCAGCAAGAATGCGAGTGTTATTCGGCACGAGCCGCACCTGATAGATGTCAGGTTGCATGCGGTTCAACTTTATTCCTCTTTGTTTGCCATGTGTATTTTTGGAGTTCTGTTATGGCAACTTCGGGCCAAGACATTCGATGGGATGTTGGCAGCGACTTACTGCGTGGTCCATCCAATTGGAAGGCTCATGCAGGAACAGCTTCGGCAGGATAATCGAGGAAGGCTTTGGGGTCGCTGGACTCACACAAACTTCTACTCGATAATAATATTCGCGTGCGGCATCTATATTTGGTTTCGACATGCTGCACTTCCCAACACACCTCTCGACCGTCAAATTCATTGGAGCCAGATCGTCAAGAACACCAATGTATTGGGATGGGTCATCCCGTTCGCGCTGATTTTTTCTTTTGTATACGGGATTCACTATAAGAGCGTTGGTTCATGGCTCGGGCTCAGGAGCACAAAATAGAATCCTATCTAGGCACTGGACTTTGAGGCCGGCGGTTCGCCTTTTGACTTTTTGTTCCCACCGAAAACTGCATGTGAAAGGAAAAACACGCGACGAGCGGCGACCAAGACTGGAACGGGCAAAACCTGCACAACTGCCGCGCAGAACGGCCAAAACGAGCCACACTACCTCCCCGAAGAGGGCAGAGCGGCTTGCGGTTGACTGGGTTTGAGCGGAGGGCTAGGCTTTCCAGTGAAGGAAGCTCAAAACGGAAATTCCTGATGAAACTGTGGGCAATTATTCTCGCCTCCGTCCCGCTGCTTGCTGGAATCTGCGGCGTGGCAGACTCTCAGGGGAAAACCACGGCATCGAACGGAAACCTGGGTTCCGGGCTTCCCATCGAGCTGGGATTTCATGAGCTCTACGAATTGCGATTCGCGGACGCGCGCGCACACTTCGCATCCTGGGAATCGGCCCAACCGGCCGATCCTCTGGGGCCCGTGGCCGAAGCCGCGAGCTACCTTTTTGAAGAGTTTTACGCGCAGGGGGTGCTCACATCGGAGTTCTTCCTCAACGACGACAAACTCTTCGGGCCTAAGCCGCTGAAGCCTGACGCGACGCGCAAGGCGGGATTCGAGGGGGCGATTGGCAGAACTCAGGCACTGGCGCGGACACGGCTGCGGGCCCGCTCCAGTGACACCGACGCGCTTTTCGCGCTGGCCCTCTCGATTGGCATGGAAGGCGACTACGCAAGCATCATCGAAAGGCGGCAGTTCGAAGCTCTGCGGAAAATCAAGGACTCGGAAGTCATCGCCACAAAGCTTCTCGCGATTGATCCTAACCAGGTCGATGCGAATCTCACGATCGGCGGTACGCAGTACATTATCGGGTGCCTTCCGGCGTACAAGCGCTTCCTCTTGTGGTTCGGCGGCATCGAGGGAGACCGCGCAGCTGGAATGGAGCGTCTTCGCACTGCGGCGGAACGCGGCCATTACCTGCGGCCGTATGCCAAGCTGATGCTCGCGCTGGCGGCGATGCGGGAAAATCAGAAGGATCTGGCTCTCGCCGAACTAAAGGAACTCGTGGCGGAATTTCCCGGCAACCCGCTCTTCGCCCGCGAGCTTGCCAAGCTGGACCGGCCCGCGAGCGCCTCCCACTCGGAGTAGGCGTCGTCCTTCGCCAAACCATAGGACAGCCCCGGATTGACTGAATTGCGGTGGACTGAACACCCGAAATGAGACACTCGCGATTGCTGCGCTGCCTGCAATCATTTCTTTTTGAGGCGAGGAAAATGCGCTCGACGGTCGTTCGTAGCGTGATGCAGACCGCCTGTGAATAGGAACCGCCCAGGTTGTTGAAGACAGAGGCGGAAAGAGTTTTGGCGAGGGACAGCCTGACGGGGCGAGCTCAAATCGGCGGGCTGTCGTGGACCTCGAACGCCGGGAGTTCTTTCGCTTCCGACAAGCTCGAGTGACTTTTCAAAATCCGGAGGCAACGGTTCCAGCGAAGGATGGCATCATCGTTGCCCGAAGGACGAATCTTTTCAGCTTCCTCGAAGCACCGCATGGCTTCCTCAAAGAGCTGAATGAGGATGTGCGGAAGGCGTCCGGCGCGCAGTTGCGCCTTCGCCCGCCGCTCGTTCAAGAGTCCCGCGTAATAGAGGCGTTCGTAAGGATCGCGGAGTTCCTGAAAAACCTTTTCCGCTTCCGCGGAGCGATCCGAGTCGCCGCCAGAGAACTGGTCGGTGATGGCGAGGCCGAGCAGGCGCAGCGCCAATTGGTGTCCAGGCTCGGCGGCCAGGATGTCGCGGCAGATCGATTCCGCCTCTTCCGACTCATTGAGGGAGCGATAAAGCTCCGCCTTTGAGATCGCTTCCGGAATGCCGGCCTTCGAGATGGTCTTCAGCTTGAACTCCATGGGACCTCCTGTTCCATCAGCGCGGTGGTTGTTTCACTCCACGGATTTTGCGAACGAGCATGAGGACGGGATCGTAGAAATCGTCCACCACGCGTTCCTTCAACGGAATGATCGCATTATCCGTGATGTGAATCTCCTCGGGGCAGACCTCGGTGCAGCACTTGGTGATGTTGCACAGGCCGATGCCGAGCTGGTCCTTGAGAATTCGGGTGCGGGATTTTCCGTTGAGCGGGTGCATTTCGAGCGCTGCGACTCGGACGAAAAACCGCGGCCCGCCGAATTGATCCATTTTTTCGTGGTCGCGCAGAACGTGGCACACATCCTGGCACAGGAAACATTCGATGCACTTGCGAAACTCCTGCACGCGGTCGACGTCACTCTGATAGAACTTCCAGGCGGCGCCGGGACGCGGCTCGAAGGGCGGAATCGTTTTATTCACGCGGTAATTCCAGGAAACATCGGTGACCAGGTCTTTGATGACCGGAAATGATTTCATGGGGGAGACTGTGATGGGTTGGTCCAGGGGAAGCGCGTCGATTCGAGTTTTGCAAGTGAGCCGAGGGCGGCCGTTCACTTCGGCTGAACACGAACCGCACTTGCCCGCCTTGCAATTCCAACGCACGGCCAGATCCGGCGCCTGATGCGCCTGGATATAATGAAGGGCGTCCAGCACGACCATCCCCGGCGAAATCGGAACCGGGTAGCGGGCGGGATGTCCACCTTCGCGGCTGCCACGGAACACCTCTAAGATTGCCTCCGCCATCGCGATCCTCCGCTACGCTTCCTCGGCAAGAATTTGGTTCAGTTCACCGGGCATTTCCGCCACCGGCAATCGGCGGAGCGCCATTGCAGATCCCTCGAGTGCAATCACTTGATTCCGTTTCCCCCATTCGGCGTCGAGGCCGGGAAAATCAATCCGGCTGTGCGCTCCCCGGCTCTCCTGGCGCGCAAGGGCACTGCGGGTAACGGCCTCAGAAACTGTGAGCATGGATTTCAGATCCCGAGCAAGGTGCCAGCCAGGGTTGAATAATCGCGATCCCTCCACGCGCACGCGTCCGGCGCGCTCACTTAACTTCTCAAGGTCATTCAGGGCGCGTTTGAGGTCTGCTTCGTTTCGATAAATGCCGACAAGGGCCTGCATGGTTCCCTTCAATTCTTCGTGAATCACGTAGGGGCTCTCTCCCTCCGCGCGCTCGAAAGGGGCTAACAACTCGCGCGCGGCGTCATCGATCTGCCCGGAATCGATGGACGGATTTTTCTGCCGATTCGCGTACTGGGCCGCGGAAAAACCAGCGCGGCGGCCGAAGACGAGCAGGTCCGAAAGAGAATTGCCTCCCAACCGGTTCGCACCGTGGAGACCGGCGGCCACCTCACCCGCAGCGAAGAGACCCGGCACGGACGATTGAGCGGTTTCCGCGTCGACGCGTATACCTCCCATCATGTAATGGCACGTGGGTCCGACCTCCATGGGGCCTGTCGTAATATCCACGTCAGCGAGTTCGCGGAACTGGTGATACATGCTGGGCAGCTTTTTCTTTACGTATTCGGCCGGCTTGTGCGAGATATCGAGGTAGGCGCCGCCGTGCTCGGTTCCGCGGCCCTCGCGCACCTCGGTGTAAATTGCGCGCGCGACGACGTCTCGGGTAGAGAGTTCCATTTTCTTGGGATCGTAGCGTTCCATGAAACGCTCGCCTGATTTGTTGCGGAGAACGCCGCCCTCGCCCCGGACTGCTTCGGTGACGAGAATACCTTGCACTCCCGGGGGCCAAACCATGCCCGTGGGATGGAACTGCACGAATTCCATATCCAATAACTCGGCCCCGGCATCGTAGGCGAGTGCCATTCCGTCGCCGGTGTATTCCCACGAATTGGAAGTGATTTTCCACGCTTTGCCGATGCCACCGGTGGCCATGACGACCGATTTCGCCCGAAACACAACGAACCGGCCCTGTTCACGCCAGTAGCCGAAAGCTCCAGCTACGCGCTCCCCGTCTTTGAGCAATCGGCTTATTGCGCATTCCATATAGACGTCGATTCCCAATTGGACGCCGCGATCCTGCAACGTACGGATCATTTCCAGACCGGTACGGTCGCCCACGTGACAGAGCCTGCGAAAAGTGTGTCCCCCGAAGGCGCGCTGAAGAATTTGGCCGTCCTGCGTGCGATCGAAGAGCGCTCCCCACTGCTCCAGCTCGCGCACGCGGTCGGGCGCTTCCTGCGCATGAATTTGCGCCATGCGCCAGTTGTTCAGCATCTTTCCGCCGCGCATGGTGTCGCGAAAGTGTGTGCGCCAGTCATCTTTGGAATCTACATTGGCCATCGCCGCAGCGATGCCACCTTCGGCCATTACGGTGTGCGCTTTGCCGAGCAGCGATTTACATACCAGACCAACCTTCGCGCCCTGGGCAAGGGCTTCGATGGCCGCCCGCAGCCCCGCGCCGCCGGCGCCAATGATCAAAACATCGTGCTCGTGGGTTTCGAAATCTGATGTCACAGGAGTCTCAAGTCTCGTAAGCGCGCCGCAAGCAACCAGGCGGATGTAAAGATCTGAAAGGCCAACCGAAACCAGGCTGCACCAGGCGAAAACCATGTGGCGCTCGTTCAAAATGCTCGACCAGCGCCAGGCGGTGTGCCGCGGGCCGCCGAATTTCGCGCAGGAAAAGCAATCGAGTTTTCCTCCCACGATGTGGCGGAGCGAGTGGCAGGAGAGGCTGTAGAAAGTCAGAAGGACAATGTTGAAAAGCAGAATGAGGCTACCGACGCCCACTCCGAATCGCCTATCAAAAAAGAAAGCCTGGATAGCGTCGCGCCAAAGAATCACGAGGAAGATGAAAGCGACGAAAAGAAAGTAACGGTGGAGGTTTTGAAGAATAAACGGAAAGGCTGTCTCGCCCCGGTAGCGGCGCTCGCTGCTCTCGCTGACGGCGCAAGCGGGTGGATCGAGAAAGAAGGCGCGATAGTAGGCTTTTCGGTAGTAGTAGCAAGTGGCCCGAAATCCCAGCGGCCAAATAAGGATCAACAGCGCTGGAGAGAAAGGCCACCAGTGATGATGGGGGTCAATCAGAGGGGAATAAAATGGAGAAAGGTAGGGCCCCCATGCGTAGAATTTCCCCTCAAACGCTCGAAGAGTCGCATAGATGCCAAATGAGCCAAGCAGAACGACAACCGGCAACAACTCAAGCCACCAAGCATCGCGCCGCATCGTACTGCCGAGATGGCGTTGCCCCCCAACTGTCGAGCCTGCAGACATAGCGTCACCGTCCAGAGGTGCATAGAGTAGAACGAAAAGTGTAATTTTCAAGCCCAAAATTTCCAACTAGCAGGTCTGGATTTCCAGTGATCCACGCGAGAGATCGTTTCACGGTCCGAGAGATGAGATTCCGGTCATAGGAAACCGCCGCCAGTTTGGTAATTTTCGCAGACTGTTTCCAGGACTTTGATGGTTTGTTGCGCCAGCGGAGCGATATCGAACAAACTAGAGGCTCGTTCTCTTCCTCTTACTGCCATGCGGTCGGCCAAGCGCTTGTCCGTAATAATTCTGACCACTGCATCCGCCCACGCTGCGGGATCATCGGGAGGCAACGGGGGAGGCAGCAGCACGGCCGCACCATCGCGGACCACGCACTCGGGAATGCCGTCAACATCCGAGGCCACGATTGGCAGCCCGCTAGCCATCGATTCGATCAAAACGCTGACGAAAGCACCACGACGACTGGGATGCACAAAGCAATCCATGGCGGCGAGAATGCCGGGCATATCAACGCGGTAGCCAGCAAAGATCACGTCATTTTGCAATCCCAGGCCGGTTACGAGGGCCTTCAATTCCTGAAAATAATGTTCGTCGTCCTCCAAAGGAGTCGATCCTACCAGCAGAAATCGCGCCGCCGGGACTCGCTTTTTGACCAGGGCAGCCATTCGTAAGAAAGTGTCCTGGCCCTTCATTGGAGTGATGCGCGCTGCCATACCTACGAGCGGCGTCGCAGGGTCCAATCCAAATTCCGTGCGCACCCTGTCCCTCTCTCCGGCGCGAAAGGGGGCGAGGTCTCGCCCATCCGGGATGATCCAAAGCCGATCGGCAATTTCGGTCAGAGGAACCTTTCCTTGCGTCACAAGACTGTTTCGGACCGCCTGCGATATGCAGATAATCCCATCATATTTGCGAAACCTGGCCGCCACCGGGTTTTCGATCATGTTGCGAACGTGAACCACAATCGGAATCCCAACAATGGAGCAGGCCGTTGAAACCAAAGCGGCGTGATGATGCAAATTCACATGAACGAGTTGGATCTGCCGGGAGTAGAGCAGGTACACCAAGCGTAGCAAACGAAGAGCACGGGCTACTCTTCGGTGCCGCGACTTGCCGAGATCAAGGGGCAACCGGTAGACCGAGAACCCCTCTTTCTTGAGGAGAGTTTGCAGCGGGCCCGCGCCTTCAACCAGAAAGTAAGGTTTCCAAGAGGGATCCAGCCTGCGGATTACCGGCAATAGCGACAGTTCGCTGCCGTATAGATTTCTGGTGGGGAAAACAAACAAGGCGCGCTTTTCTGCCGAGGGGGCGATCATCGCGATGCCTGCACATTCTCAGGCATTTTGGCGATAAAAGAATGGGGTATCTTCGCCCTCGAGAAAAACGGGCTGGTAGGAAGGGTTCCCGAGCACTTCTCGAGCCAGTGCCACACTCCATTTTTCGCTGCGATCAATTACACCCACGCCGTGCCAAGGAAGCAGGCTGCGTCCGCGGCTTACCAACCAGATCGCCAGGCGGCCGGGGCGGCACTGCGTGGTGACGTGAATGGCGTCTGGAAAGCAGAGGGGACGAGGATCACAAGCGTGCAGCAATGAATCGCGCGCGTAATAGCGAAGCATGGCGACATGCACGGACCGCTCGAGGTCGCGGTATTCTGGAGGCAGCTGCCCGCTTGTAGCATGGTCCAACAAGCGACACACTTCGCCGACGGGCAGGCTACGAAGATTGATCATGCCCAGTGTCTTGCTCAACCAATCCGTCCATTCCGGCGTATCTCGGGCACTACGCCGCCAATCGAGTGTCGCCTCACGCAGGTGAGCCGCTTGCTGCCTGGGCTCGCTGATGCAGGCGTCCAATAAGTCCTGAAAATCGTGCTGGTAGAGGAATGCGTTTGCGTCAAGGGCCCGCACCAGATGGGCGAAGTAGCTCTCATAGCAGCGGACTTCCTCCAGAGTGACTCCAAACATTTCGGCGATGTAGGAGCCATCGTGAATGACGTGAATCTCCAGGCCAGGCGGATAGATCGACTTTGCTTTTTCATTGAGCCGGTGAAGTCGCACCAGTGCGGCGAGCTCAGCGAGGTCAGGCATTCGGCGGGGACCGACCTTTGCCGCATTTGGCACCTTGAAGGGGAAAGCCATCAACGTAAGCTGTACGGGCCGATCAGTTTGGACACGGCGATCGATTGCGCGCAGCAGGTCGGGTAAGCACCGCCCGAATTGCATCTTCTCGAGGCTGCCTTTTCGGACGGCGCTTGAGGTCAGAAGCGCGAGCAGCCTTACCGGGATGTTGCTGCTTGAGGGAGTGTCTGGCGCGGGAACCCACGAGCATGAAAACTTCGCCAGATCCAGCAAGGGAACCCTATCCAACCTGGGAGCCAGAAATTTGGTGTGCGAGACAACTGGTTGCATGGCAGAGCTCCGTCGGTTTCCAATTGTCACGGCACTCGTTTGCCCTCACCAATGTCGTCGAGGGTCCAAAGGCGGCAGGATGAGAGGAAGCACAGCAAGCTCCACTCCCAAGCGTTCTCTTTGGCGTCTAAGCCATTGAAAATAAATGGGTTAGTGGATCTCAGCAGGATCGGCACTGTTGCTGACCGTAAACACTTGCACCTTACGGGAATTCACGTTCTTAGGTGAGATTTAGTCCAAGAACCCTTTGACTGCGAGGCCGTCGTCCGAGGCTAGAGGCCGCATAGCCCCGTTAGGGTCGCTCTCGAAGCTCATGTCGCTTGAGGGGGGCATCCATTGATTGTCGCCATCTGAACGGCTCGCAGATTTCGGCGCGAACACAAACGTCGATCGCGCAATGATCGACCGCACTCTATAGAAATGAATTGCCCGTGGGACTTAAGCGCGTAAAGGATTAAGCGCCCTGCGGCCGTCGCGATGGACGTCTCGGGGAAAGCTGAGGGCGCGACGGGAAGGCGCCGCGGAGAGTGCCACCCTCACGATCCCGACAAGGAGGTCGGGACAGGTTTCATCGGGACAGGTTCCGGGTGGCGCAACACGATCGGAAACCAACGAAGCGTGCGACCCTTGAAGGGTTGCGCTGCAGAAGCGGAGTATGGGTTCGCCCGCCTACCGGCAGGCTGGCTGGGCGAGCCCGTCATTCGGATTTAGAACGACAGTATCCGCAAGCGAGATCAGCACACGGGCCAGCGCCGCTTGACACCTACAACCTATCCGAAGGTGTCTGCCTGCGGAGGTGAAGCGCTTTGCTTAGGTTAGAGACCTCGAGCACAACACTTACCCTCTTCGAGTCTGTTTCGACGGTTTGATAACCGGAGATGATGTTGATCTTTTTCGAAGCCAGCCTTATCGCCAAGCGTCCCAGCGCGCCTGGTACGTTGGCGAGCTTGGCGTGAAGAACGGCCTGTTCAAAGTAAGGCAGCCCTGCCTCATACAGAGCCTCCTTGGCCTTCTCCTCGTCGTCGACGATGAGTTTGACGAAGCTCTTAGCTCCGGAAGTGGTGAGCAAGAAGCCCTGAATATTCACCTTCGACTCACCGAGCACCTTCGCCAGGTGAGCCAGTGATCCCGGGTGATTCTCTACGGGGACGGTAAGCTGATTTACCTTCGGCATGTTCCACACCCCCTTGTTCGTGCATTCTAACTCCGTTGAAACATAAAAGCGCGGCCCTGTCCCTTGCGGAGGTTTCCTCGGCGCCGATGGAGTTGAGAATGCGAGCAGCGGTTTGCTGGATGTGTTTCAAGCTCTCCGTCAGAGGCTCGGCATCGCCTTCGTAAAGTTGGATGTAGACCTGCGCTGCCAAACTGGTCTCAAGGCCGATTCCGCTGTAAACGATGAATGCTACGGCCTCGGTTTCGGTTTCGCGGACAGCCTTCGTTACACCCGGCCGAGAGCGCTCTTTAGATTTGGGAAAGAGAGAATCGGAAGATGAACGGATTCCGCAACCTATGAGAGAACCGAAGGGTCCGGCACGCGGCGGTGAAGATCCCAACGTCTGCCGAGCTACCGCGGCCAGAAGAATTGGCTCGCGAACGTCCGCAGGGAACCGGCTGGTTCGATCCTCGGTAAAAGATAAGGGTTGGATTCCGTGCTTACGAACCCAGGTTCCGTCGTAAAGGCCAACTTATAACCGGCTGCGCGGACTTCATCGGCCGAATTCGTAATGAAGTCACCATTCGGAAAGGAGAAGAAGTCGCAAGGACCGGCCAGCCTCCTTTCCAACACGGCCTTTGATTCGGTCAGCTCAAACCAGCGGACGGGTCTCGGTTGGGCACCATGGTGGGTTTCGTGATCCACGCCGTGGCTGCCGATTTCCACACTCGAGCTGCGCAAATGGCCGACCTCTTCCCAAGAGAACATCCGCATGGAAGGAAACTCATTCAGCAGGCGCAGCGTTTCCCCTTTGGGAAACTGCTGCCGGATTGAATCCATGGCGTCTCTCCGCGGCGCAGCGGGCATGGGTCTCAACGCATGACGAATCACCTGAAAAGCGGATTCACGCTCTCGGCGCCCATTCAAACTCCAAACCTTGTTGAGAATCTCAAGCTCTCTCGCCCGACCCTGCAACATAAGCAGCGAAAGCTCTATCGTCCAGATGGAGTTCTCACGTCCGATGGCAGCGGTCGGGATAAACACCGACCAGGGAAGCCGAAATGAATCCAGAAGCTCTCCCGCCAGGAGATTGTTGGCGAATCCATCGTCGAACGTAACCACCGCGGTCGGCGGGGTCTTTCGCCCCGCGGCGTGGAGCTCATCCACAAGCCCGGCAAGGCTCAGGACGCGGTACCGTCGCAAAAATCGCAGATGCGATTGGAAATCCTGCAAGAGAACGAAATTTCGTTCCAGCACAGGATCTTTCTTGCGCTCGACCACACCGTGATAGGCGAGCACCCTGATCCCTGCGCTCCTCCATCCAGAGCGCCGGAGGCCATCCAGAGAGCCGAGGGCTGCCGCTAGCCACCGGAGATTCATTCGATCTTTTGCTCCCCCTGCCTTTGGAGCAGTGATTGGAAGACCTGCTCGTAGTGAGCAACCATCATTGCTCGACTGAAGTGTTTTTCGATATGTGCTCGGGCTGCCACGCTCATGCGCCGTTTCTGTGACTCAGGGAGGCTCAATGCACGAAGAATGGCCTGAGCTAGCGCCGCGGGCGACTCTGGATCCACGAGGAAGCCGGTGACGCCATCCAGGATTGTTTCCGGGATTCCCCCCACGTTTGTCGCCACGCATATGGCTCCGCAAGCGCCGGCTTCCAAGGCCACGCGGGGAAGCCCTTCATTGCGTGACGGTATGACGATGACCTCGGCATCCCGGTATATTCGGGGCAGCTCCGCCTGTGTCTTGTATCCCTTGAATCGAACCGAGGCACTGACACCCAGTTGCATGCTAAGTGAACTCAAGCTCTTGAGCTCGTGACCTTCACCAATCAGCCACAAAGCGATGCCCGCTGCCTGCCCTTGGATCAATGACCAGGCATGCAACAGAAGGTCCACTCCTTTTACGGTATGAAGCCGTCCGACAAACAAAACGTAGCGCTCGTTGCTCGTAGACGGTGTCGCCGAAAGATCGAACCAGGACCGGTCGAGACCGTTCGGAATCACCACCGCCTTCTCGGGTACAGAGGGGTAAAGGCTCAGGGCGTCCTGCAAGAGTGATTGACTCACGGCGATCACCGCATCCGCCTTCTTAAAAAGACGGTTCTGCCACGGCCTGAGCCCCGGAAGGCGCAGGGGTTCCGCGCGAACGTCACTGCCGCGGACTGTAACTGTCAGGCGCCACCGATGTGGCAACCAAGATGCCGCGACAAGAAGATGCGATTGCATGACCGGAGCCTGAACTGAAAGTATATCCGGCCTGAACTCGCGCAACAGAACACTCGTCTGCCATAGCCCGCGAACGAAGAAGGCCCACGATCGAAAATCATCGGGGATGGGCACACTGGAAATGCTCCAGTAAGGTATATTCAACGAACCTATAGATTGGAAGTTCGAATCCGCTTGCCGAATATCTACGATGCCGATGGAATGGCCATCCTTCATTAGGCCCTCGGCCAAACCCAGCACAGAGAGCTCGGCGCCACCGCGACCGTGAATGGACCAGCCGTAGAAAAGAAGAACTCTCATGCGGTTAAGTCTTTCAATTCGCGAGATTGGCCAGCCCATGCATTCTGTATCGCAGCTAATGAGCATACTTTACGTCACTGGGAGGTTCACCCTTTTTTTGGTCCATTGAAGGAGTGCGAAAAAAGTCATTCCAGACGCAGTCTCATAGATGCCTCACTAGGGTAGGGAGGCAATCGAGTTTTAGCATGGCGAGGAAATTGAACTCCTGATACTCCCAGCGCATGACGAGGCGGCGGAAGTTGTGCAGACAAGCGAACAGCCGTTCGACTTTCCAGCGGTGACAATAGCGCCGCAGTTTCCAGCAGTCCTGAGTATATTGCCAGCGACGATTGCGTTTGTGGGGAGCGAGGTTTACCACAAAGAGGTCAGAGGACACGGAGAAAGAAGAAGGCGACTTCAGATTTGAGGATTCAGAAAGAGAGAATCAGAAGAAGAAAAACAAGCGCACCCTATGGGAACCGAAGGGGGCGGCATCCGGCCAAGGCTGCGATCCGCCCCCCTACACATGGAGGAAGGCGTTCGCTAACGATTCTGGCACAGCAGTCCATGAAACAGTTTTTTATATTCCGTGACAAGAATATTCCTTGACACGCATATACGTGTTGAGGCATATTTGGTTCCCATGATCGAAACACTGAGAGCGCTGGCAGAGCCGAACCGGTTTCAAATCGTGGAACTGTTGCTTCGCGGACCACGGCCGGTCGGGGACCTGGCCGATCGGCTGGGTCTGCGCCAACCGCAAGTCTCCAAACATCTGCGAGTGCTGAGTTACGCCGGGCTGGTTGGCGTTCGGGTGGACGCGCAGCGGCGAATCTATGCGTTGCGGCCAGCGCCGATGAAGGAGCTTGAATTGTGGGTCGAGAAATACAGGTGCCTATGGGAGAAGAACTTCCAGCGGATGGACGGCTTGCTGGAGCAGATGAAGGCCAAGGAGAAAAAACGTGGGCGCAAGAAGCGATAAGGGATCACCGGCGAAGAAGACCCGGACTTTGAAACTGACGACGCGGGGCGACCGGGAGATCGTGATGACACGCAAGTTCGACGCTCCGCGCAGACTCGTCTTTGATGCTCTCACCAAGCCCGAACTCGTCAAGCAGTGGTTACTGGGGCCGCCGGGCTGGTCGATGCCGGTCTGCGAGATCGATTTAAAGGTGGGCGGCGCTTATCGCTACGTGTGGCGTCACGACGACGGAAAAGAAATGGGGATGGGCGGCGTCTACCGCGAGATTGTGCCGCAAGAGCGGGTCGTCTGTACCGAATTGTTTGACGATGTCTGGTACCCGGGTGAGTCGCTGAACACGACCACCCTAGTCGAGCAGGGCGGCAGGACCACTTTGACGAGCACGATCCTCTACATATCGCGAGAGGCCCGCGACGGCGTACTAAAATCCGGGATGGAGCGCGGCGTCACCGCGAGCTACGACCGGCTTGCGGAGCTGTTGGCATCCTTGGCGGCGGCTGACCATGGAGATTGATCAGAGGATGCGCGAGGGGATCGCGGCGAATTTCGAGGCGTGGTCAGCGGCGGATATGGGCACTCATTGCAACTTGAGCTCGTGATCGTGGCGGATTGTCGGGCACCCGTCCAAGGAAGTTGTATTGATAAATCCTGAAGAGCTTTCGGAATTCATTCCTACACAAAGGCCGAGCGTGCCGCTTGCCCTCATTCGTACCGCAGGGCCGTTGTCGTTTCGACGCGCATCGCGCGCCGGGCAGGCAGGTAACATGCCAGCGCAGCGATTGCCAGAAGCAAGAGCGTAGCTCCGCCAAAGGTCACGGTGTCAAGCGGCGTAACACCGAACAGAAATTTCGCAACCAATCGTGTCAAGCCACCCGCAAAGAGCAGGCCGACGGCAATTCCCACGGTGGCGAGCCACATTCCTTCGCGCAGCACTAAACGCAAGATGTGAGCGGGTGACGCCCCCAGGGCCATGCGTATTCCGATCTCGTTCCTGCGCCGCGCCACCATGTAAGAAATCACGCCGTACAAGCCCACAGTCGCAAGAATTGCCGCGAGCGCTCCGAAGAGTCCCGAAAGCGTAGCCATCAAACGCTCGCGCAACAACGATTCCTGAATTACGGTGTGGAATACCTGGAAATCGATTTGAATGATTGGGTTCACTTCGTTTACGGCAGTCTTCACTTCAGCCACCAAATCAGGAAGCGGCCTGCTGGAACGAATCATGATCTGATCACCCAGATCGGGAGTCTCCCGCTGAGCTAAGGGCATATATGCGATCGGCTGGAATTTCTCGCGGAGATCAACGTATTTCGTATTTGCGACCATGCCGGCGATCTGAATCGCGGGTTGCGGTTTTCCTTTTCCTGCTCCCAAGCGAAATGTTTTGCCTACCGGATCGGCGCCGTCAAAAAACTTTTCAGCAAACGCTTGATTCACGATCGCCACCAGGGGCGCTCCCGAAGCATCGTGTTCATCGAATTCCCGGCCTTCGAGAAGCCGCGTGCCCATCATTCTGAAGAATCCCGGCCCAACACGGTTCACTAACGAGAGACCGCGAGCCGTATCCGTTTGATCGCCGGTCAAAATTCCCCGATTCTCGGCGTCGCCACTGATTGGAATGATTTCCGCGTCTGTGACCGAGTCCAACCCGGGAATCGCGCGGATATGCTCCATCAAATTGCGAGCGAATTCCACACGACGTTCAGCAGGGATATTCAGGCGCGTGAAGTCCACACTCGTAATCAGAATTCCGGTGTTACGGAAACCCGGATCGAGGACCAACAGATTCCGCAGGCTGCGTGCAAACAGCAATGCTCCCACAAGCAAGACCAGGGAAAGCGCAACTTGAGAAACTACAAGGGCACGCCGCAATCCAAATCGCTGCCGGTCCGCGGTCATGCCATGTCCGCTGGCTTTCAGCACGACACCGGGCGAAACACTCGTCGCCCGCAGAGCCGGAGCCAAACCAAAAAGAATGCATGTGAGTACCGCCAAAGCGATGGTGAAAGCAAGCAGGTGCCAATCGCCTCCGAGGTCCACAAATGCAGGATCCTGCTGCGTGCTCAGAAACGAAACGAGAAATTGTCCTAGTTCACGCGCCAGAAAGATTCCGCAGACAGCTCCAACCCCCGAAAGCAGGAGGCTCTCCACGAGCAGCTGCCGCACCAGACGGCTGCGCGAGGCGCCTACAGCCAGCCGGACACCGAACTCCTTCTCTCGCGCGCTGGCCCGGGCCAGCAAAAGATTTGCGAGATTGGCGCATGCAATCAACAAAACCATTCCCGCCAGTCCAAGCAATAGCCAAAGCGGACTTTCGTAGTTTTCGCGCAGTTCCGAGATACCTCCGCCTGCGGGAATTGCGTCCAGCCGGTTGCTTAAGAAATCTTTCGCCGTCTCAACCTTGTATACGGCAGGCAGCGCATCCTTGAAAACGATTGGTGAAATCGCACGAAGTTGAGCGGACGCGCGTGCGATTGTCCAGCCGGGTTTGAGCCGACCCATGGCCGTCAGCCACCATCCCTGCGGATTGTCGTATTGGCTGTACTCCCCGCGGAGCACAGGCTCCGCGCACAGCAGAACCGCCACGTCAAAGTTGCGCCCCATTTCGACGCCATAAAAACCGGCGGTGGTTATACCGATTACGTCGAACGAATGTCCTTCGAGCGTGATGGTCTTGCCGAGCACGTCCGGCGCGCCGCCGAATTCACGTTGCCAGAAAGAATGACTGATCACCACGCCAGACGCGCCGCAACCAGGATGGTCGTCGCTGGAGGTGAAAAGGCGGCCCGCATACGGTTGAACGCCCAGGACATCGAAGAACTCCCCGCTCACCCAGAGGGCCTGTGCGTAACGCGCCTCACCGCCAAGAGCGAGATTGAACGTCGTCGGGCCCCAGGCGAAAACGCCTGAGAAACCCTGCTGATTCTCGCGAAGAGACCGCCAGATCGCGTTCGTGAGTTCGGGGTACCTCGTCACGAAACTGCCCGAGCCTTGTCGATCTGGGATCGTTATATGAGCAAGCTCCTGTGGATTCTTCACAGGCAACGAGCGTAGGCGCACCGCGTCCAGAAGTTGAAAAATGGCTGTGTTGGCACCGATACCCAGCGCCAGTGAAAGTATCGCAGCCAGGGCAAACCCCGGATTCAACCGCAACAGGCGAGCCGCGTATCGCAAATCTTGACCTAGTTCTTCCACCTTGCGAAATATCCAGGCCTCGCGGCTCGCTTCTTTTGCAAGCGTCACATTGCCGAACGCGCGCCGCGAGGCATCTCGCGCTTCGCCCGGCGGCATCCCCGCTTCGCGCTGATCGGCTTCTTCCATCTCCAAATGAGCGCGAATCTCTTCGTCCAGTTCCCCCTGTGCCTTCTCGCGCTGGGTAACTGACCGCAGGCGCGCAAAGAATCTTCGCAGTGACATTTTTATTGCTCCTCGCGTGCGGGCTTTGGAGGATGCAAGATGTGTCCAATCGCCACGGTGAATCGCGCCCAGCGCGATTGCTCCGCCGACAGTTGTTTCCGTCCGGCTGCTGTAATCTTGTAGAATTTCGCGCGGCGGTTGTTCGATGACGTGCCCCACTCCGCCGCAATCCAGGCTTCCTGTTGGAGGCGCTGCAGAGCGGGGTAGAGCGAGCCATGATCAATGCGAAACGTTTCGCGCGAGGATTGCTCGATAAACTTGGCGATGCCGTGGCCGTGCATCGGCCCCCAGCGCAGCGTGCGGAGAATGAGAAGATCCAGGGTCCCTTGAAAAAGTTCGAGGCGTTCAGGAGTTTGTGAGGGGCGTGCCATAGGTAGAGAGACTACCAGGGCTACAGGTAGAATGTCAACTAGAAACGATGGCCGCCCACCCGAATGCATCGGGACAGGTTCCGGGTGGCGATACAAAGGCGGGGCACCGTACCAGGCGGTACGCGGACGGGCCACAGAAGGCAGAAAGAAAAAAGACGATGAAAAGGAATGGAGTGAGAAAAATGAGACGAATGGTTATTGGGGTGGGTGGGATCCCGTTGATTGCGTTGGTGGGGGCGGCGCCGATTGCACCGCAGGGCGGCCAGGGGATGAATGCCGCGGCGGGAAAGGTGACGGACTTCGCGTTCCTGGCGGGGCGGTGGACAGGGATTGCGGGCACGTCGACGACGGAAGAGATTTGCACGGAGCCGTCACATCACGTGATGACGTGCATGTTCCGGTCGATGGATACTGAGAATACGACGGGGCTGGAATTCATCACACTGCGAGAGATACCGATGGCGACGGGCGGTCCGCCGACGCAGAGGGGAGCGGATGACAACCCGAATTCGCAGAGAGACCGCATGCGGACGACCGTGGAGGAGCGCGTGCGATTTTTTTCGCCGGATCTGGCGGAGAAACAGGGGGACGATGGGATCACACTGATGCTGGCGAGCGTTTCGGCGACAGAGATTGTGTTCAATAACGCGAAGGAAAATGGAGTGGTGAAGAATGTGAAGATTATCCGGAATGGGGAGGATGAGTTTACCTCGCATATTGATCTGGTGGGACAGGATGGGAAGCCGGGAGTGATTGAGGCAAGGTGGAAGAGGGGGAAATGAGGGAGGAAAGGGTTAGGGGAGGCGGGTGTTGTAGCGGCCGCAGGACTCGAAGACGGAGAGCAAATGCGTGACGCCGAGAAGGTTGCGGATGGGCGCGCTCAAGTTGACGAGTTGAAAATCGCAATTCGCTTTGCGGGCGGAGACGTAGAGACCGACAAGGGCGCCGAGGCCGGCGCTGTCCATGCGAGTGAGTCCGGCGAAATCGAGAACGATGCGCTTTTCGCGCGGGAGCATTTCCTTGACACGAGATTTGAGAAGAGGCGCACTTTCGGCGATGAGTGCGCCGGTACAATGCAGTGTGAGGACATCGTGCTGCCTTTCAGTGCGGACAGTTAGTTGCATGCGGGTTGCCGTGGGATTTATCCAGCGTCACCAAGAGAACCATAGGCTTATGGGGTGGGAGAGTCAAGGCAAAGAGGGTTCAACGGCAAGCAGCATCGCTGCGTCCCAATAAAAACATCGGGACTCCGCTCAGGATGACAATTTTTTTGGCGGCCTCAGGATGACAACGATTCCTTTTAATTTGCATCGAGTGAATCGATAGTCCCCAAAAAGAAAGCTCGCGCGGACAGCGGGTGGCGTATTATGATGCGCCGCCCGGAAGCGGAGTGAGTGACCTCCGCTCAGGCCGGGGTTCGACCATTCAAGCGAAGGAGAGAACATGGTAGGCGAATTGATTTCGGAGACAACTGGGAAAAGGATTTTGAGGCGAGTGCTATCAGATGATCCGACAAAAGTTGAAGTCTCATTCGAGGACAGCGGCAAGACGCTTGGAATCAGTACGAATGGCTTCGGAACGTATACGTCAACCATCCGAGCCGATGGGACGATCTATGGCGAAGGCCATGGGATCATGATGACCCAGGATGGTGAAGGGGCAACGTGGAGAGGCAGCGGCATCGGGAAGTTCACGGCGAATGGTGGCGTGAGTTATCGGGGAATGCTCTTTTTCCGGACGACGTCGCAAAAGTTGGCGCGACTGAATACGATTGGCGGCGCTTTCGAGTATGAAGTGGATGCGAAGGGTGGAACCGTTTCCAAGATTTGGGAATGGAAATAGGGAAAGAGAATCTCAGATTTGAAAATCTGAGATTTGAGTGAATAGAAAAAAGAAAGATTTGACGCAGGGGCGCAGAGAGCACACAGAGACGCGCAAGCGCGCCCGAAGAGCGCATTGGCCCGCGAGAAATTACGAAGAGCCGGCCTGGGCGGCGCGAATGATTTTAAGGTTTGCGGCGCCGACTTCGTAACCTTCGTCCTGAGCGAGCTTCTGGACAGCGGAGCGAATGGTCTGGTCGTCGGCGCTATTGGGCAGACTACAATGGCGCCGGATGACCTCTTCTCCGCTTTGAATTCGCACAAGCCAATTCGATTTGGATGCATCCCAGGTAACTTCCACACGATCTGCGAGCATGGCGCCCTCCCTTATCGAGATTTGGGCGGATTATAGACCCGGAACGGGCGCAAGGGAACTTATTGTGAAGGCTGGCCACGAATTTTCTTCGCGGAGGATTCAGGGGGTAAAATCCGCGATTATCGCAAAAACTTTATGCCGGAGTTGAAGCTCCGACGCTCTAAGAAGCTGGGCTAAGTACAAATTTGGACAGTACGCCAGGGCCGGGATTGGGATATAATTTTGGTTCCCAGAAAGAAAGATGCCGAGGGCGAGGTGGACAGGATGAAACGGATCCGATTGATTGTACCTGTGGCGCTGGTGATCGCGGCGATGATTGCCGGGGGCTACGCTCCGGCGCAGCAGCGAGGAGCGGTGGCGCACACGAACCTGAAGGTGGGCGACGTGGCGCCGGATTTCACGCTGCCGGACAACACCGGCAAGCAAGTGAAACTGAGCGATTTTCGCGGGAAGAAGAATGTGATTCTCGCGTTTTACGTGCTGGCGTTCACCGGTGGTTGAACGAAGGAATTACAGGGATACCAGGCTGGTATCGACAGCGGGAAAATCAATTTGAACGACACGGCAGTTTTTGGCATCAGCATTGACGCACCCCCCTCGAACAACGTATTCGCCAAGCAACTCAATCTTACCTTCCCATTGTTGAGCGACATGAAGCGCGAAGTGTCAAAGGCATACGGAATCCTGAATGAGCAATACGAATTTGCGAACCGGACGACGTTTGTGGTGGACAAGGACGGAAAGATCCAACACATCGTCGAAGGCGGAAGCGCGATCGATCCGACCAGCGCCGTAGAAGCGTGCCTGAAGCTGAAGGGAAGCGACACACAGAGGTAAAATCGAATCCGGCGCCCGTGCGATGGGCCTGGCGCCGAATCGCGCCGCGCTAGGACTCCGATGGAGATCGCTGTTCCATGCCTTCGGTTCAGTTTGCGTTGGTGGACAATCGGTACAGCGGTCCTGAATGTCTACATAATTAGAAGGAAGCGGTTGGTAACGAACGGTGACGGACGTGAAAATAAATCCCCAATTGCCGCCCAAACCTGCTATCCTAATACTGTGGCTCTCTAAAATTTATTTGCCTTCATAGATCATTATCCCCAAATACAGAGAGCCCGGCGACGCGGGAACCT
Source organism: uncultured Acidobacteriota bacterium (assembly GCA_963838945.1). GTDB lineage: Bacteria > Acidobacteriota > Terriglobia > Acidiferrales > UBA7541 > DASTCZ01. Next base: position 207,011 of record CAWITC010000005.1, read on the forward strand.
TCATTTGTTGCAGCCATGATTCATGGGAAAGCGATGGCGTAGAGGCTGTCCGGATTTCGCCCAATCGAAAACAGGAATGGCCGCTCGGAAAGGAATGGACATGGCCGCGGGTCAAATGAATACGAGAGGCAGTAAATCGTCGATGACGATTGAAGATTTGGGGAAGAATTATGCGGGCGACGACAAGATCAATTGGGTGACGGCATCATTCATGCTTCTCTTTCATTTGGGAGCGATTGCGGCAATCTTCTTTTTTACGTGGAATGCATTGATCGTGGCGGCCGTTCTTTGGTGGGTGTCTGCCAGCCTGGGAGTGGGGATGTGCTACCACCGGCTGCTGACGCACCGCGGGTACAAAACTCCTCGGGGGGTAGAATACTTTCTGACGGTGTGCGCGACGCTGGCGCTCGAGGGCGGGCCGATCTTCTGGGTGGCGACGCACCGGATCCATCATCGGCATTCGGACAAGGAAGGGGATCCGCATTCGCCGCGGGACGGCAAGTGGTGGTCGCACATGGGGTGGATCCTGGTTGGGAAGTCCATGCACCATGACACGAAGACTCTGGCGCGGTACGTGCCGGACCTGGCGAAGGACAAATTCCACGTCTGGATCACGAAATATCATTACGTCCCGATCATCGCGTTGGCGGCGATATTGTTCGCGGTGGGCGGGTTGCCGTGGCTTCTCTGGGGAATATTCGTGCGCACGGTCCTGGGGCTGCACTTCACCTGGCTGGTGAATTCAGCAACACACATGTGGGGTTCGAGGCGATTTGCGACGCAAGACATGTCAACAAACAATCTTCTGGTGGCGCTGGTTACATTTGGAGAGGGCTGGCATAACAACCACCACGCGCATCCGGTTTCGGCCAAGCACGGATTGAGGTGGTATGAGATTGATTTGAATTGGTACGGAATCTGGGCGCTGAAAAAGCTGGGTCTGGCGCGAAATATCAACCTCGCCAAAGTGACCGAGCCAATTAAAGAGGACAAGATTTTACCGGAGGGCATGGGAGCGGCGGAATTGCTGTCGGTGGGAGCGCGGACGCCAGCGTCGAATGAAGGGATGCCCGGGTAACAAATCCCCAAAATGGAACTGCGTAAGGATCCGATTACACGAAGCTGGGTGGTCATAGGACATCCGGAAAAAGTGGAATCGCCTGCGGACGGGTGTCCGCTGTGTCCGGGGCATGAGGAGGAGCAGAAGACGCTGCTAAGAATGCCGGAAACTGGCGCGTGGCAGGTGCGGGTGATGCCGCATGTGGACCCGCTCTACCGAATTGAAGCCGAGTTGGGGCGCGAAGCCGATGGCATCTATGACCGGATGGGTTTGGTGGGTGCGCACGAGATTATCGTGGAAACGCCGCTGCACGACCGCCGGCTTTCGCAATTGAGCGACGAGGAGATCGAGCGGGTGCTAACGGTTTATGCGCAGAGAATCGCGGATTTGAAGCAGGACCGGCGATTCAAGTACGTGACCGTGTTCAAGAACCAGGGTACGGTAGCGGGTGCGGAATGGACTCACGCGCACGCGCAGGTGACGGCGACGACCTTTGTGCCGCGGCGAATCCTTTATGAGTTGCGCGCGGCGCGGATGTGGTACCAGGAGAAGGAGCGGTGCGTTTTCTGCGACATCGTGAGGCAGGAAGAGAAGCGCGGGAAGCGGCTCGTGGATGCGCAGGGAGAATACCTGGCGTTCTGTCCTTATGCGTCGAGGGTGCCCTACGAAATCTGGCTGATGCACCGGAAGCACAACCATCTGTTTGAGACGCCCAAGCCAGGGACGAACCGGCGGCACCTGGCGGGGTTGCTGGGGCGGACGGTGCGGCGACTGGAGCGAATAACGCAGGAATATCACATGGTGGTGCATACGGCTCCCAACACGACTTCTTATAAGGGCGAGCTGGCGGACTACTGGACGACGATTGTGGAAGACTACCACTGGCACATCGAAGTCCTGCCGATTGTGGAATCGCGGAGCAAGTCGTACAGCATTAAAGAGGTATACTTCAATCCGCTGGAGCCGGAGGCGGCCGCGGAGCGGTTGCGGGGTTTGGCGCCGACTGCGTGAGATTATGAGCGAAGCGACAGCCGCCGACCTGACATCTGGCATCTGAATTCCGCCGCCCGAGCTTCCGTCAACCGCTTGATTCGCCAATAATTTCCGCTGATGTCTCTTGCTATCTCCAAATCATTTCGAAAATAATGGGATCAGGAGGAATGCAACACATGTTCATCAACGTACGCCTCGGCTGTTTTCTTTTCGTGACTGTGTTGTGCACCGCCACAGCATCAGTTCAACAGAACAGTCCTCGAACTCAAGCCGGCAACCGTAGGATCTATCTTGACGTCGTTGTCACGCCGAAATCCGGGCCACATGTTATCGGTCTCGAGCAGCAAGACTTCACTATTCTGGATAACAAGGTCCCGCAGACCATTACGTCATTCGAGGCCGTCACCGGCCGCGAGGCCCCCATTGAGGTCATCGTAGTGATCGATGCAGTCAACACAACTGTCCAGACGATCGACTATGAACGCATGCAGATCGACAAGTTCCTCCATGCCGACGGAGGTCACCTTGCATACCCCATCGCGCTCGGGGTCTTCACGGAAAAAGGCATCCAGATTGTGGGGGATTTCTCGAGCGACGGCAATGCGCTCAGTGCCGCACTCCAGCAGGACAACATCGGTCTCCGGGTCATCGGCCGCTCTGCCGGCTTTAACGGCGAGGTCGAACGCGTGCAGCTTTCCGTCAATGCCCTGCGTCACTTTCTAGCGAGCGAGGCGCCACGCCCGGGGCGCAAGGTGATCGTGTGGGTTTCTCCCGGTTGGCCACTGCTGTCCGGCGTAACTATGACGCTCGACTCGAAGCAACAACAGCAGGTCTTCGCGAATATCGTCGGTTTCTCGACTCTACTAGTGCGGGCGCGTGCAACGATCTACGGCATAAATCCAACAGGTGCGGGCGAGTCTCCGATGACCGCTTCGTACTATAAGGGGTTCCTCAAAGGAATCAGCAAGCTGAACCAGGTCGAGATGGGTGATCTGGGCCTCCAGGTGCTGGCCATCCAGAGCGGCGGGCTTGTTTTCAACTCCTCGAACGATATCGCGGGCCTCCTGCAAGAATGCGTGGCCGATTCGGCGCCCTATTACGAGATCTCCTTTGATACGCCCCCCGCCGACCGGCAAGACGAATACCACCACATAGAAATCAAACTCGCAAAGCCCGGCCTAACCGCCCGCACTCGTGATGGATATTATGCGCAACCCTTACCCCGCAACTAAAGAGACATCGGTTGACGCTCGCCGAAATAAAGAGGGGTATTAGATCCAAATCCCCAAACGTCGCCCGAGAATCGGTAGGTTGTAGGCCGAGGACGGACGCGGGCCCAGTTAAAAGATGAAAACAAACCGTATATAACTATCGACTCTCAAGATGGCACCGCTCTCACCCAAACGTAAGAAGAGAATTGCCGGCAACTGAAAAACCACACGCGAAATCGGGCCTTGTGGGTGACCGCTGACAGATCAGCTGCGGTTACGGAGTCCGCGCGTTTTCGATTTTGAGCGCGGGTCTGACCGGGATATTTGGAGCAAAACCTGTCCCGAGGGACAAGTTACCAACTGCATCAACTGTTGGTCGAAACTAAACCCCCTACCCATTTACATTTGACTTGGCGATGTACTATATTCCGGCCCTCTAGTGGTGTCATGGGGCTCGCCCAGGAAGACCCCTTTTAAGACCCACCCCGAGGAGGAAAGAATGTGGCGCAGGAATGAGGAACCCAAGGTATCTCCTTCCCCTCAAAACGTTGTGGTGACACCCCCGGCCCCGGAAGTTCCGGCGCAATCCTATCATCACGTTGCGCCACCGGAACCGCCAAGGCCAGCGGTGAGCGTGGTGAGCAAGGGAATCTCGATTCACGGGCAGGTGACCGGCACCGAAGACTTGCAGATCAATGGCGAACTGCGCGGGTCGGTAAGACTGGCCGGCGGCCGCGTGACGATCGGGACGGATGGAAGAGTTGCCGGTGACATCGAGGCGCGCGAGATTATTGTACGCGGCGAATTGAAGGGAAACCTTCGCGCGGTGGAAAGAATTCTCGTTGGGCCGACGGGCCGGTGGCATGGAGATTCGGTTTCACCACGGCTGGCGATTGAAGAAGGCGCGGTGGTGAGCGGAAAACTGGAAGTGGCGGCGCCCGCTGAGAAGAAGTCCGGCCGGACAGGCGCGAACGGAAGCAACGGGCCGAAGCCCACGCTGGAGGCGGAAGCACCGCTGGCGATTGTCGCGGGCGAGAAGGATTCGTAGGAGCAGGAAAGAAACAAGAATGGGTTTGTTGAACCGCTTGCGACTCAGCCCCGAGCACGCTCCGGAAGGATCGACAGCGCGTCCGCACGTGCATACATCAACAGTGTCACCCGCGCCGCCATCCTTTGCGCCGCGCGAAATTCGCAATTCAAGCAGCCTGAAGGATTTCCTGTGGCATCTCGGCGGGCTCGGGCGCGGGAACCTGCTGGACCTAGGGCCGGCGTGGCAATCCACGATTACATTTTTTATAGAGCGGGGATTCAAGGTTTACACCGAGGACTTGCTGACGGGCTGGAAACAGTATTCGCAGGCGGAAATGGAACGGCAGCGATCGTTGCCCGCAGAAGTGGAACACTCAACACCCGTGGAGATTGCGAATCAGTTCCTGGAGGCAAGCCTGAAGTTCGCGCCGGGGAGTTTTGACGCCGTGCTGGCGTGGGACTTGCTCGACTATCTGGATGGGGACATGATGCGGCGGGTGGCGGAGCGAATCAGCAAGCTGTTGCGCGAAGGTGGCGTGATTCTGGCGGTGTTCCACAGCAAACGTCCGGGACAATTCCAGCGATACCGGGTGCTGGATGAACATTCGCTGGAGCTGGTGCCCGCGCCATCGGTGTTTCCTTTTGCCAGAACATTCCAGAACCGCGAGATCCTCGAACTTTTCGCGCGATTCCACATTTCCAAGACCTACCTCGGAAGAGACCAGCTCCGCGAAGCGATGTTTGTAAAGTAGATTTCCTAAAAAATCCGGCAAAGTTCAAGGGGCAGCGGGTACTTCGGGCGGCGAGCGACGTCAGCATTATTGAGAGCGTCCTGGTCTGAAGATCCTTTTCTGATCTTGAGTGGCAGCGATCTGAGGTCATACCCGCCTGCCCGCGCGGACCGCCCATGGTGTGAAATGTGCAGTCAATCCCAAAAAACCACTCCGAAAACACGAAGGCCGCCCGGTAGAGCGGCCTTCGTAAAGCTTGCCTTGAGAGGGACAGAAATCGTTTGTTAGGTTCCGTGGCTAGCTAATGTGGCCGCCGTGAAGCGACCAGAGCCAGCGAATCACATCGCGCTGCTTGGCAATGATTTCGGACTGCCAGACGATGCCCCACAATAGGAGGCTCATGACCAGAACGCTCAGGGCCAGCGCGACACTCAACTGCGACTCCGAAGCAGGAATGGAAAGCCGTCGAATCAGTGCACGCATAGTGAAACCTCCAATTGGTCTGATGCGTAACACTGTACCAAAGGGCAATCAGGGTACCAATGCAGAAAGGGGAGGATTGCAAGAGAGTTCTTTATTTTCAATGACTTAAGGGTGGCCGTGAGGCGAGGGGGGTAACTATAAGGGCAAAATATTTCCGTTTCGCCCATTTGGACAGGCGATTGGCAATGAAAGTCACGAGGTGCTGAATTGGCTTTCCAGATTGGCAGGCGGACCTGCCTGCCGCAACCAGTCGTAGATCAAGCCAACTTTTTACCAAGAGCCTCTAGATCAGCTTTGAGCAGATCCTCGGCGAGCATCATGTCGTGAAACTCGCAGTCGGCGTTGGATTGGAGGGAAAATGGCTCGGCGAAAGAGGGGATCCTGGAGGGTTCGGCGACATTGATGGTGAAGATGGAGCAGCGATGGCCGCCGAATTCGCCGATGTAAGCGGCTTCCGGTTTCAGGTCTTCGAGAATGCGATGGATTTTCCTGCCTGCCGAGCCGTCCTTGGTGGCGGCGTTGAACTTGTCCTGGGGCAATGTGGCTTTCATAAGCATTCGCATGGGAGGCTTCTTTTTTGAATGTCCCGGGAATCCGGCTTTGGGACGGGGGAGAGTGAAACTCAGATGGGTCAATTTCAAATTTGAATTTCCAGAGAGACACAAAGGCAAAATCAAAGACAAAAGATTTGCCTCAGCGACGCCGAGGGCGCAGAGGAAAGAGAAGAACAAAATGAGGAACCACAGATAGCACAGAGGACACAGAGAAAAGATTGGAAGGAAAGCGTCAGAGGAGATTGCGGTGATGGAGGGCAGCGTAGAGTTGGAGAGGAGAGGTGAATTGGATGGCGTCGAGGCCCATGCGGCGGCCGGCGCGGACGTAGGCGGGGACGTCGTCCATATATAGAGTGCGCGCGGGCGGGACTCCGGTGGCGCGGATGGCAGCCAGGTAGATCTTTGGCTCGGGCTTGCTGGCTCCTACGCGACAGGAAAAGACGCGTGCGGGAAAGTAGCGCAGGAAGATGAAGTGGGAAGCCAGATATTCGACATGAAGGGGATCCGTGTTGGAGAGAAGGACGAGACGGCAGCGGCGCGAAAGGCGCGCGAACAGATAGTCAGGGAGAATCGGGCCGGAAAGGATGACGCTGTTCCAAGCGCGATAGAATTGATCAAAGGAGACGCGGAGGCCGAAGCGGCGGGTGAGGTGAGAGCACCAATCGCGAGGGTTAAGACGTCCTTCCTGCCAATCTTTCCAGAGAGGGTCCCGCTGGATATCGGCCCAGATTTTTTCCGGGGATTCCATATTCTTAGATTGAAGGATGGAAAGGACGCGGCGGGGGTCGAGGCGGACGATGACGCCGCCGATGTCAAAGATGATTGCGGAAGGCGGGAGCGGGCGGCCTTGAGACTCGCAACTACGAGAGCTAGGCATCGGTTTCGACGCCGGCGCCTCCGGCGGCCTTGCGTTTGCGGGCGCGGATTAAGCCAATGATGGCGGGCAAGAGCGAAAGAAAAATGACGACGGCGATGACGTAGTGGATGCGGTCGCCAATGTTCGGAATGACTTTGCCGAGGAAAAAGCCGCCGAGGATCATCGAGCTGACCCAGAGCGTGCCGCCGGCGATATCGTAGAGGAGGTATCGGAAGTACATCATTTCGGCGGCGCCAGCAACGGGCGGGCAGAAGGTTCGGACGATAGGAACGTAGCGGGCGAGGATGACGGTCTTGCCGCCGTAGGTCTGGTAAAAGTGATGGGCGCGCTCGAGGTGCCTGCGCTTAAAGATGAAGGAATCACGGCGGCGATAAATCGCCTGGCCGGCCCGGCGTCCGATCCAGTAGCCGACCTGGTCGCCCGCGATGGCGCAGAGGATGGCGAGGGGAAGCAGGGTCCAAACGTGGAGGAGGCCTGCGGCAGCGAAGACTCCCGCAGTGACAAGGAGCGAGTCGCCGGGAAGAAAAAATCCGACGAAGAAACCGGTTTCAATGAAAACGATTATGCAGACAAGAAGCGTGCCGCCCCAGCGGATCAGCCCCTGGACGTCGTAGAGAGCGTGGAAGAGGCTACGGATGGATTCGAGCATTCGACCTGGGCCGTGAGCGGGGCGAAACCGCCGAAGCGCGACAGAATCTCCCGTGAAATACGGTAGCAGAAAAGCACAGGATTCCCGCAGCTTTCTTCCCAGGCAAGACTCAAGGAAGCAACCACAATCCACAAGAAAATCGACGTGTTGAGGAGGCGCGGCATGTGTTGTGCTTCCTTCCTTATCCCGCTGCGCGACAGCCAAGCACACGCAGCAGGCAGTGTCTGAAGGCAATCATGAAGCTTGGGTTTCTTTGGGACAATGAACCGAAAGATTCAAAGGAAAAGTACGAAGGTACCGCGGTGCGCCTGGGCGAATTTGGCCGCTTATTTGCGTGACGCAAAAACGGCCTGGGAAGCCGAATGCGCGGTGGAATTGGCACGAAGGTCCCCGCCGCTGCGGGGGGCATTCTGGGCGGATGCCCTCAGGATGTTGCCGACGCACCGTCACGAACAGCAGGCGGAAGGGGGCGTCAATTTGTGCCGCAAGCGCTAACAGTACCTCTTACCTATCATTGTAGTGCCTGAGTACCATTGTGAGGAAAGAGCGCCTCCCCCAAGATGGCTCCTGCTTGCACGTCTTCAACTTAGGAGCCGAAAAAATGCCGAGCGTATACGAAGCATGGATAGGGCATCCAGTCGTTCTGCAGGTAGCCGCTGGAGAAATTCGAGTGCCCCTGCGCGGGATCATCGTCAGCGAGAATCACGACGCGTTGAGGTTCCGAGTCGGCGAAGGCTGGGACATTGATATTTTCAAGAACATGATCCTAGCAGTGGAAGAGGACAACTGGGCGAGCATCGTCACCCACTAAGCAAGCGCGAGATTATTCCGGCCCTGCCTCTGTCTCAACCCCCGACCCCGGGTTGTCATCCCCCTGACCAACCCGGGGTCTTCCTTTTTCAGACCAATTGAAACGCTCATGCTGCGAATAGCTGATTCGCGTGCGGCACGTGCTATGATTGAAGCTCCAAGAGGAAATTATCGAGCGGGCGGTGAAAGCGCGGCGTCGGGACGGCTGTGCCTGCCGGGAAACCGTGAAAGCAACTCGTTTGGCGGTAGGGACATCTGTAGGTTGAGCGCGAGAAGCAAATTGAGCTAAGGCGCCGGGGGTAGGAGTGGGGAACGGCAGAGGACGAAAGATCAAAGGAATCGGGGCCGGGACGGCGTGCGTTCTCTTTGCGGTCGTGTTCCTCGCGGGCTGCCAAGATTTCAACATTCCCATCACACAGGTGTCCGGCGGAGCTTCCTCGGGAGGCTCCACCGGGCTAGTCATCACGTTGAATCCCGGAGGGACCGTGTTCGTGGATACGGGGAAGACGCGCCAGATTACAGCAAGTCTGACAAATGATCCGAGCAACCAGGGTGTGACGTGGGTGATTAGCGGGCCCGGAAGCCTGAGTAATTTGACGAATACGTCGGTGACGTATACGGCAACGGGGACCGTGAATTCGTCCGCCGTGATCACGGCGACTTCGGTGAGCGATCCGACACAAACCGCCGATGCGACGATGTTCGTGGTTCCCAATCCGTCAATTTCAACGACCTCAGTGGCCAATGCGACGGTGGGAACGCCTTACGAAGCAATCGTAATCGCAGTGAATGGAAGCAACCCATACAATTGGAGTGTTTCTGCGGGCTCGTTGCCTCCGGGGCTTGCATTGACAGTGGCGAGCGTAGCCAGCGTAACGATTTCGGGAACTCCGACAACGCCGGGCGCCTACAGTTTCACATTGCAAATGTTGGATGTGTGCAGCGTTGGGACGAAGCAGTCTTACAGCATTACGGTGGCCGCGGCGTCATCGTCCGCTGTGGCACTGACGGGCGGCGGCGTGGACAACGCGATGCTGCAGGGGAATTATGTATTCCAGTTCAGCGGTTTCGGGCCGCGAGGGTTCACGGCGGAAGCAGGAAGATTCACGGCGGATGGAAAGGGCAACATTGCGGGGGGGGTGCTGGACCGCAATGGAGGGACAGGGCCGCAGAGCAAAGTAACCTTTACGGGAAATTACGGCGTGGGCAGGAACCAGCTTGGCGCGATGACGCTGGAATTTGCGGATGGGTCGAGCAATACATTTGCGCTGGCGGTGAGTTCATCAGGAGACGCGCGGTTTATCGAGTTTGACGACACGACCGGCGCGGGGACGCGCGGGTCAGGAGAAATGGCGAAGAGGGATCCCAGCTGGGGCGGAGGAGTGGCGCCTGCGGGGAGCTATGTCCTTGAGTTAGCGGGAGTGGATTCGGGCGGTGCGCGGCTGGCGATGGAGGGACAATTTACGACGGATGAGTCCGGCGCAGTGGTGCGGAGTGAATTGGACTCCAATGATGCCGGGACGATGGCGATGCTGGTTCCTTTTTCAGGCGTGACGAATCTTTCGGCGGACGGGATGGGAAGCGCGGCATGGAATGTGCCGGGGTTCGGTACTCTGCACTTGAGCTTGTACGCAGTTACCGTGGATGAATTGTTTGCCGTAGGAATGGATGCGGCTGCGCCGGGTGTGCCGCTGGTGGCGGGTTCTGTGATGCGCCAGAGCGGCGGCCCGTTTACGAGCGCAACGCTCGGCGGAAGCGCCGTGATTGAGATGACAGGATTCGCGGGGGGGCAGGCCACGGGAACCGTTGGCGTGCTGCGATTTGATGGCATGGGCGAAGTGGAGAAGTTCGCGCTGCAGACCGGGCACGGGAATGCGGCTGACGTGAATACTTCGTTCCTGTTGAGCGCGAGCGCGGAAGGACGGGTTGTGCTGGGCTCGGCGGGCGAAGGGATTCTCTACCTGGTGTCGCCGACGCATGGGTTCATGCTGGGGACGGATGAGAATGTAGAAACAGGAACGCTGGAGAGCCAGACGGGAACGCTTGCGGCCGGAGTCAGCGGAAACTTGGTTGGGGCGAGCGCGGCGCCATTTGCGCCGGGGCTCGCGGAAAGCGTTTACTCGATTTCGTTTGACGGCGATGGAAACGGGGCGCTGGCCGATGCGGTGAGCGACTCGAGGGGGCTGGCCGCGAATGTTGCGCCGCCCGGCGCGATTGTGTATCAGATTTTAAGCGGGGTTCTGGAGATACTCAATCCGGGTGCGCAGAGCGATAATTTGATCGGGTTGATGTTTGTGGTGTCACCGGGCAAAGCGATTTATGTGCAGATGGGGCCGCTGGCGGCGGCGCCTGTTTTGATGCAGAACTGACTTGAATTCCTCCGAAGAAATTCCATAAAAATTGTTTGACAGGGTAATGGTGCGCGATAAGACTAGGCACGCACGTCCGCTGGTTTGTGCGGACGAACGGGCATGAAACTTACCACGCTCGATTTCCTGGCGATATTTGGCTACCTGGCGGCGACGCTGTTGCTCGGATTGTATTTCCGGCGGCGGTCGGGACAGAGCACGACGGATTATTTTGTGTCGGGCCGCCAGGTGTCATGGTGGCTAGCGGGGACATCGATGGTGGCGACAACGTTTGCCGCGGACACGCCGCTAGCTGTGACGGGCCTCGTCTATTCGCAGGGGATCGCAGGGAACTGGTTGTGGTGGAGCTTTTTGCCGTCGGGAATGATGACGGTATTTTTGTTCGCGCGGCTCTGGCGCAGGTCGGGACTGCTGACGGATGTGGAGTTCGCGGAGATGCGGTATGCGGGGAAGCCCGCGGCGTTTCTGCGCGGATTTCGCGCCGTGTACCTCGGACTGCTGATGAATTGCCTCATCCTGGGATGGGTGACGAAGGCGATGACGAGCATCGTGAGCGTCACGTTGGGGATGAGCGAAGGGCGAAGCCTCGCGCTGTGCATTTTCTTTCTGATGCCGTTCACGGGGCTGTACGTCGCGCTCGGCGGGCTGTGGGGCGTCCTATGGACAGACCTTTTTCAATTCGTGCTGAAGATGGCGATTGTGATCGCGGTGGCGTGGTATGGGGTGCGAGCGGCGGGCGGGATGCACGCGCTTGTGGAGAGGCTCGCAGCGCTGCGCGCGGCGGCGGGGCCGAACGCGGCGGACATCACGCGGATGCTGCCGGATTTTTCGCGGGGACTGCTGGGGACGGCGGTGTGGACCCTGCCGGTGCTGACGTTTGTGCTTGTGCTGTTTGTGCAATGGTGGGCGTCGTGGTATCCGGGGGCGGAACCGGGGGGCGGCGGATACGTGGCGCAGCGGATTTTCAGCGCGAAAGATGAGAAGAACGGATTGCTGAGCGTGCTGTGGTTCAACGTAGCGCATTACGCGATAAGGCCGTGGCCGTGGATACTCGCGGCGCTGGTGGCCGTCGCGCTCTATCCGAATCTTGCGCATCCGGAAAGCGGGTACATGCTGGTTGCGACAAACTTCATGCCGGCAGCGCTGCGCGGGATTCTGATCGCCGGATTTATGGCGGCGTTTATGTCCACGCTGGCGACGCAGTTGAACTGGGGCAGCTCGTACCTGGTGGCGGATTTCTACCGGAGATTTTTGCGGAGAGACGCAACGGAAGGGCACTACGTTGTGGCATCGCGGCTGGTGACGCTGCTGCTGGTGTTGGCGGCGGGAGCTGTGTCGTGGGAGCTGGCGTCGATTCGCGAGGGATGGAAATTTGTGCTCGAAGTAGGCGCGGGGACGGGAAGCGTGTATTTGTTGCGTTGGTACTGGTGGAGGATCAATGCGTGGAGCGAGATATCCGCAATGATGGTCGCGCTCGTGTGTTCGGTGTTCTTCCATTTCATGAACATTTTCACAGGAGCGGAGTTCATCGTGTTTGCGAAGACGACGCTGTGCACGGTCGCGATTACGACCGTGGCGTGGGCGGCGGTGACATATCTGACTCGGCCGGAGCCGGATAAGGTGCTGGTGAAGTTTTATCGCAAGGTGCGGCCGCACGCGGCGGGGTGGCAGCGAGTGGCGCGATTGGCGCCGGAAGTGCCGGAAACGCGGGACCTGGGAGGGAATCTGTTTTCGTGGGTGCTGGGATGCGCGATGGTGTACGCGGCGCTTTTTGCGACGGGAGAGCTGCTCTTCGGACGGATGATCCAGGCGACGGGGCTGTATGCCGTGGCGGCGGTTTCCGCTGCGCTGCTGTACCGGAGGATCGCGAGGATGGTGGAAGCGACGGGGTGAGATGGATTTGGTGAAAGATATTTCGGATTTGAGAATTCAGAAGAACGAAGATTCTCTCGCGTAAGCGCGGCGTTTCAACCAGTGGCGGACAAACCACAAAAACATTTTCATGCGGTGACAGCGAGCTTTCTGGGATGGACGCTCGATGCGTTTGATTTTTTCGTTGTTGTTTTCCTCGTAGGAACCCTCGCGGACCATTTCCACGTTTCCAAAACAACGATTGTGTGGACCACGACGGCGACGCTCGCGACGCGGCCGCTTGGGGCGCTGGTGTTTGGTCTATTGGCGGACCGGTTCGGGCGGCGCGTGCCGCTCATGCTGAACGTGGTCTATTTCAGCGTGGTCGAGCTGCTTTGCGGGTTCGCGCCAAGCTTTACGGTTTTTCTGGTGCTGCGTGCGCTGTTTGGAATAGGAATGGGCGGGGAATGGGGAGTGGGCGCGTCATTGGCAATGGAAAGCGCACCGAAGAAATGGCGCGGAATATTGAGCGGGACGGTGCAATGCGGATATTCGGTGGGATATTTGTTGGCGGCGGTCGCGGCGCGATTCGTGCTGCCGAATTTGGGATGGCGCTGGATGTTTTGGCTGGGCGCTTTGCCCGCGATACTGGCGCTTTACATTCGCAGGAGCGTGCCGGAATCGGAGGCGTGGAAGGAGCATCGCGCACCGAGCACCCGCGCGGTGCTCGGAACGCTGGGGCACGAGTGGAAGCTTTTCGCGTACTTGATTGTGCTGATGACGTTTATGATGTTTCTCTCGCATGGGACGCAGGATTTGTATCCGGATTTTCTCGGGACGGTGCACCGCATCGCGCCCGCGAATGTTTCTTACATCGCGATGCTCTACAACGTGGGAGCAGTGGTGGGCGCGGTCATCTTCGGGCAACTCTCGCAGCATATCGGACGGCGATACAGCATGATTGCGTCGCTGTGCCTCTCTTTGGCGGTAATCCCGCTGTGGGCGTTCAGCCGGACTGCGGCGCTTTTGGCGGTGGGCGCGTTCCTGATGCAGGCGGGGGTGCAAGGCGCATGGGGAATTATTCCCGTCCACTTGAATGAGCTGGCTCCGGACGCAGCGCGCGGGCTTGTGCCGGGGCTCGCCTACCAGCTTGGAATTCTAGTTGCGGCGCCGACGAACAACATCGAGTACGCGCTACGCGACAAACTCGGATATCAGTGGGCGCTCGCGGGATTTGAAGTGGTTGTGATAGGCGTGCTGGCGGCGTTGCTGCTATTGGGAAGCGAGAGGCACGGGAGGGATTTTAGGGCGAGCCTACAATCGCTTGAGAGTTGATGGTGTGTAACATCAGATGGCAGCATGAGGTGCCGCTTGCTCGCGCTATTCAATGATTTATCGTTTTAAGAAACCTTCAATCACCTGCATTGAAATACGACCCCAGCGGCAGGACAATTCCTAATAGTCGAGTAATTTTTGCTTGCTGAAGGATTTCACTGGAGGTGCGGAAATGAGATGGAAACTCGCTGTATGTGCCACGCTGGCGGCGGCGCTTTCAGGCACAGGGCAGGCACGCGCGCAAAGCGGGCAGGAGGGCCAGCAGAAGATTGACCCAGAGAATGCGCGCGCCATCAAAGAGAAGAATGACAAGGCGATAGCGTCCAATGCGTTGATTACCCAGGCCAATACCGCCGTGCACAACAAACAGTGGCAGCAGGCAGCGGGCCTGTTTAAACAACTCATTGAGATAAATCCTGATATGTGGTCGTACCGCCAGGGATTGGGAAACGCACAATTGAATCTGGGGCAGTACGAAGACGCTATTAAATCCTCCGAGGAGGGAATCAAACTCGCGCAAGCGGAGATCAACAGCAAAGAGTCTGAAAGCGAACTTGTCAAGACAAAAGCAGGCATCGGAATGATGCTGACGAATGAAGGCAACGCTTATCTCAAGCTAAAAAAGAACGACCTTGCCGTTGTGGCGTACACGAAAGCCGCGGAGATGGACCCGAACCCTGCGGTGGCCTACTTCAACCTTTGCGCGACCGAATACAATACTGGGAACGTGGACGGCGCGCTGGCTGCATGCGACAGGGCGATCGCGGCCGATCCGAAAAAGGCGGATGCTTATTTCATTAGAGGGTCGCTGCTAATCGCCGGAAGCACGGTGGACGCAAAGGGGAAAGTTATTGCGCCACCGGGGACGGTGGAGGCGCTGAAGAAATATCTGGAGCTTGCGCCGGACGGCCCGCACGCAGCGGACGTGAAGGCGATGTTGGAATACGTGGGAGCGAAACTCTGAGGGCGGGGGATTGGGTCGCCTACGGGCTTTAGCGCAAGCATTTGCTGAAGTGTTGGAAGGCTGAGGGCAGAAGAGTGAAGAGAAGCTAAGTGTTCAAATGGATTGTTGATTGGCGCTGGCGCCGCAAGCTGAAGCGCTTCTATCTTGAGAACCCGTACCGCATGCTGCCCACGGATGACGGCGGTGAGAGTTATCGAATGGAGTGCATTTTCTGCAAGGAAGAGGGGAACATCATGTCCAGGTTCACGCACGCTGAGAATTGCCCGGCGAAAAATGCAGACCGCCCCGCCAAAAAGAAGACTTAAATGAAACGATTGGAGGATCCCGCGGAAGGAAGTGGCGCGCCCGGAGAGATTCGAACTCCCGACCCCTTGGTTCGTAGCCAGCAAGAAAAGGTTGTGAATAAAAATCTAACTCGTTGGTCTGGTGTCGCTTACGAGCCAGAAACCGCCGCTCTTCCTCCTCATAGTTGTACCCAATCTTGTACGAAAGTCAGTAGCGCACCCGAGAGGACGATCCCAGAACTCTCGACACTCTTTAACGGGTAGTGTCCTAATGACGCGCCAGATTCCAGTCTTTGCATTCGTTGTCTACGCAATTGTGGTTATCGTTGGGTGCCGAACATTCAACGAGGTGAAACCCATACTTCTGGCTCCGGTTGTCCCACAAGAGCATGTAGCAGTATTCAACGTGGTGCGGATGGCCGAGAAAATCCGAATAATCGGCCCCTCCGAAAGCGAACAAAGTCGTGCGCTTCGAGTCTCTTACCTTTGCCCTACCGACATTCTCATCATCCACTCTCTTGATGTAACTATACGAAATTTCGCATCGCATGATGCGTCTGTCAGTTTGTGGGCCGAGTACTACCTTAACGATGGGGGCAGGGCGCTTAGAGAAATCCAAAGATTCTCTAATGTCGGCCTCTGGACAACTAGCCCAAAGAGTCAACCCAACTGGCTGACTTCCGCCACTGTTATGCCAAACTTCAGTCCACTTCACGATAGAATCTTGGCCCAGTTCTTGGGTCTCCTGCGCCATCTCTTTCAAGAACAAGAATGGTATCTGAGCGGCAGTAGCAAGGCTCAGTTGCCGATTCATTGCTGCAACCTGCTTTTTCAATGCGTCAGTTTGATCGCGGGCGATTGCAAGCTGCTGACGTGTGTTCAATTCACTCATTGCAGAGGCGGCGGCACTGGCCTCAGTTTGAGCACCAAGTATCTGCGTTTGATAAGACATGATTCTTACTTGGATTCCGAGGAAAACGGCTACGGCTACAGTAATAAGAAACCCTATAAACGCGAGCCTGAGAGTACGCCGGGAGATTCTAACCGCATCCCTCGAAATAGCGAGAGTTTGCTCCTCAAATGGAGTCAAAGTATCTGGACTAACCAAACGTACAATTATTGGCTTAGATCCCTCTGGTTTGGCATTGGTGGATGCGGCATTTTTTGGTGCTACTGTCTCATTAACGGAGATGGAGGAGGAGTCTGCGAGCGGCTGTGTTTGGGGCTTAGCGACACCGCCAGAGGAGGGTTGGGATTCTTGGCCTGTTTCGGCGGGTTTGTCTGTATCTGGCACGCGATTGGTTTATTGTAGCACGAAAATACTTCTTGACAAGCCATAATTATTGGGGTACAGCAATCTCGTTGGGAGGCGTCCAATGGGAAAATTCTTAGCGATTGAAAAACAAGCGGCAATTATTGGGGCACTCGCGGAAGGCTCCGGCATTCGCCAAATTGAGCGTATGACAGGCGTACACCGCGATACCATCATGCGACTTGGGGTGCGCGTAGGACAGGACTGTGCGGCTCTATTAGACCGCAAAATGCGCGGCCTTTCCTGTGAACACCTACAGTTTGACGAACTATGGGGATTCATTGGGAAAAAGCAGCGTCATGTCCGGCTAGAGGATAGCCCAGAGCTTGGCGACGTTTGGACGTTCTGCGCGATTGACTCCGATACCAAGCTAGTCCCTGCTTACATGGTTGGCAAGCGCGATGCGGCCACGGCGAATGCCTTTGTGAGCGATGTAGCATCGCGACTCGCTAATCGCGTGCAAGTCTCTGCCGATGCGCTCCATGCCTACGTTGAAGCCGTAGAATTGGCATTTGGCGCAAACGTGGATTTCGCGCAAATCGTCAAGGTGTTTGAGAATCAGTCAGCGGATGCGGAAGTGATTCGCGTGGACAAGATGCCGCGAATGGGGCACCCTAATCTAGACCTTGCTTCTACTAGCCATGTTGAGCGGTTGAACGGGACGACGCGGCTCCACATGCGTCGCCTGACTCGCCTGACCTACGCTTTCAGCAAGAAACTGGATAACTTCAAGGCGGCGGTTGCTCTCCACTTCGCGTTCTACAATTTCGTGAAGCGTCACAATACGCTACGATGCACGCCAGCGATGGCAGCGGGATTGGAGCGGGACTTCTGGACAGTGAAGGACTTGGTAGACGCAGCAGCGTGAAAGGAAAGCACATGACCGAAGATGAAAAAAGACAACAAAAAGCCTTACTTCTTTTGGAGTATCACGAAGCGATGGAAAATATAGCGCACTTACGCGAAAAGGCTGGCCACGTCGGTAAGCCAGTCGAAGAAGTTGCCACTTGGCTTTTGTATGCGTCGCCAGAACGTGGGCCATATATAAACATCGAGACGAACAAAAAACGTGACGCGCAGATTCGTGTGAATCTTGAAGCGTATCGAAAAGCGATGAATTTTGACGAATTGTTAAGTCTCATGGATGAAATCGAGAAGGCAGACAAATTAGTCGAGCAACTTAAAATTCGAAAGGCTGAACTGGGTCTAAAGTGACCTACATCGAAGAACTGCGGGGTGTGATTCAGCGCCTACATGGGGTAGAGGCGCGTCACGTTGAAAGTGTCCCTGTAACAGAGAAGTTTCAGGGCAAGACGATATGGGAGGGCAACGTAGAGGTCTTTGAGATTAGCGGGCATCCGAAGGCATCAAAGGTCTATGCGTGGGCGCACGATACGGACGATCCCGCGAAACCGCGCCGCCATGTGACCGTGCTACATATCGCGCCCGTGATATCGCCTCTATTGGCGGTACGGGCGGCAATCGTGGAGGAGTTTAGGAATGCACAGTCAGAGGAAGTCGAAGAAGGCGGGGAAGCCGGGTAGACCGCCGCTCCCGAAGGGACACGCCAAAGCAGGAACCTTGCGTGTGCGGGTGACGCCGGTCGAACTTCGGGCAATTGAATTGGCGGCAAAGACCAAAAGGCAATCTATCTCGGAGTGGGTTCGCAGCATGTTGACTACCGCAATTGAGATTTGAGATTACGATGTTAGGACACTACCCTTTAACGGCTGTCAAGCGTCCTCCATGGCGTGCCGCAAGGCAAAGTTTTCGGCGCAATTCCCAAGGTTCGAATTAGAGGCTCTTGAACCCGGGCCATGACTGGGTCTAAACTTTGCTCTCGTCTCGGGGTGAGGACGGCACAGGTTTTCACCGTTTCCACTGTCCTGGGTTCGGCCGAAGGCGAACGGTGGCAGGCCGGGCCACGTATCTCACCCCCTCAAGAACTTCCTCCCATTTGATTTCGGAAGTCGCGCAAAACCCAAGTTGTGTCGAAAAGGGATGTTTTCGATACGACTCCGAGCGCACGGCGCCTATATCGCGCTTTGGGCCCACATGCGCAAGTCTTTCGCTCTTATCGACGGGCACCCGCGCACCTTCTTATCGCGTCATATGTGGCCCACCCGCCGGACAAAGTTTTGGCGAGGCACAACCCACTCAGCCTGCTCGGAAGAAGGAGCCGACAACGTCATCTAATCGGCTCCTGGGAGTTGTTATCGAAACCCTTTTGGAATTATTGCGGATCGATTGTTGCAGTCGAAGAGACTTGCGAGGCAAGAAAGGTCCAGATGATATGCCCTTGTTCTTTCTTCCGGAGTGGATTGCGGTCCGAGCGTAAAAAAGGCCATTTCGGGAATCCCAGCCGAGTCTAGCCCCCTTCGTTTAATCCCGTAGTCCTTTGGGTTCGGGTCCAAGCTTTCGCTGACTCCGAAGAGGAATTCTTCGTCGACCTCACTGGACCGGCGGTACATAGAATGCCGCTCGTAATAGACATTGCGTGCGACGACAAGATTGTCCTTGATTGTGAGATCTGCAGTGAACACTATTCTGCGAACCCAAGGAAGATAGCTGAGGGGCTTGTTCTCGAAGCGAAAAACCAGATCACACTTCTGAGCAGAGCATACCGCTTGGTCGGGCGTTATTCCCCAAGGTCTGCCTCCATAAGCTTCGGCGAGATGCTGTGCGTCCTCAAACGTGGCAAGACCAAGTCGGAGATTAACTACGTTCTGTAACAGCTCATTCGCATGGCGTCTCTCGCGCAAAGTAACTCCGTACAATGTCGCCACGGCGACGACGATGGACAAGCACACAAAACTAATTGTCATAAGAACCGAGTTTTTGCTGTGCATCACTCGCACCGTGATGCTCCTTCCGTGATGTGATTGCTTACTATTTCTTAATAGCTGCAGACCTTGTCTGGTGGGTGACCATTTACGAAGACCACCCCCTGTTTGCTGACCCATATACCATTAGTCCCATAATCTGTACCGAACGCATCTCTAATAAAAGTTGAGAATCCAGTGGTCGCTGAACCATTAGGTGAAATTGTGAATGTTTGCAGTTGTGGTGTCTCAGTTGGCAAAAACATTCCTAGCATGTCCCAAAAACCACCGCCCGATGGGTCTGTGGAAGTCTTAACATCAGGTCCATTGGGAGTAGTGGCCAGCCTAACGTGTTCGGTCACGTAGTACCCGTTGACATTATTACCTTTGTCGTCCTCGAGGGCGTAAGTTATGTACCGCAAACCATTTCCTCGTTTTACGCAATCGACATCAACTTGTAAGTGAAGCCTCGTCGGGTCGACGCTACCACCGCCGTCAAAAGGGTCGGAAACCGAAACGAATACGTCCTGGGCATTGCCTCCATACGTTTCCTGATACCCTGCGAAATTGCAGTATATTTTTCCACGAACTGTGTAACAGCCAGTTGTCGGATTGTAGTAATTGCCGGGCGAATTGGGATCGGGTATCCAGCTGCCAAAGCCGTTACCCGGACCCACGGTCGTAGTATTTGAGACCCCAGAACCAATCAGACCTGCGGGTATTAGGCTTGCATCGATGCCGTCCAGTGTCATACCGCCCCCGCCCCCCGACCCCACGCCACTTTGATCACAATTCTGGCTCTGCTGGGGTGTTGGTTCGGCAGATTCAGAATTGGGGCCCGAGGGGCCAACATCGCCCGCTACAACGATGTCCTTCTGGATCATTACCACGTCGTGACATGTCATCCCTAAGGGATCTGCCAGAACCACGGGTAGGTTCAAAACATAGGAGTATCGGTTGAGGGACTGGGGATTGGAGATGTTGCCGCGGAGCGGATCGGGCGAAGAGAAGCGGCCGAGACGGTTGACATTGTATCGGGCCTTGGCGTAGTCGTTGCCGGATTCGGAGTCGCGCTCGTAGGTGGTGAACTTGAGTTTGTCGCTGCCCTGGTACCAGTCTTCGCCGAATGGGAAGTGGCCTTTCTGTTCGAGCGCGTTTCCGCTTGAATCGGTGGTCAACCGGTTCGAGAGGTGGTCCTGGTGGTAGTACTTTGTCGTCGAGCCATCAATCCGTGAGACGAGAGCGCCGCCCGCATAAACGTACTCGCGAGATGGGGAACCGACGACCGCGCCATTGTCGTACTCGGCGATGACCTTGGATCCCGAAAAGACATAAACAGTTGTAGTCGTTGGGCTGGTGCAGTTCGGGACGCACTTCTGAACGCGAAGACCGTTGCCGTCATAAACGTAGGCGCCGGAAGAACCGCCGTTGGTGGCGCTGACCGTGTGGTTCTCTCCGTCGTACACGAGGGTGTTGAAGCCATCGTTGGTCATATTGCCGTTGTAGTCGTAGGCGTACGGGGAGCCGGTGATTTGGTTCGTAGTAGCGCTCACAGTTACGGAGCTAGTGGGACAGCTGATTCCTGTGCAGCCGGAGGCGATGCTCTGCGCGGTGCGGTTGCCGTAGCGGTCATAAGTCCAGGAGAGTCCCCAGGCGGGATAGCCGCTGGAGCCGCTGGTTGTAGCCGCGGAGATGCGAGATAAATTGTCGTACGTGTAGTGCGCCGTGCGGCCGGAGTCCACGGTGTCCCGGATGCACTGAATCCGGCCATTGTTGCTCGTCGTGCCCGTAGTGCAGTTCGTCGAATCATACTTGTAAAAATAATTCAGGCCAAAGAGCGTGCTGCCGCTCTTGGCGTATGAGAGTGAAGTCATCTGCAAGCGGTTATTGGAATAGCCAAAGGTCGCGGCCACGAGATTACCGTAGTTGAATCCAGTCATCTGCTGCACAGGGTTGTAATTGAAGCCGCCCGCGAAATATGAACTTGGCGAGCAGGTACTACTAGAGGTGGCCACGGCGCAAAGGCGGCCAATGGAATCGTAATTGTTGTAGACGACGCGGCCTGATGGATATGTAATCGAGGTGGGCTCGTTTCCGAGGTTGTAGGCGTAGATGGTGGTATACGGTTTGCTGCTGATGACTTTCGAGAGCTGTGTCAAGCGGCCGAGTTGGTCATACGTGTAAGATTCCGAGCCAGGGCCGTCACTCATGCTGGTTAGCCTGCCGAACGCGTAAGCCGAAGAACCGCCTTGATCGTATGTGAAAGTCACTGTCGAAGTCGCGGGCACGCCCGTGCTACCCACATTGTAGCTCACCTGGGTTGGGCGGTTCAGCGCGTCGTAGGTGTAAGTGGTGATTACGCCGCGCGCATCCTTGCGCCGACAAATGGCGCTAGGATCACCCGCGCATAGCGCGCCACCAGACGTCGTGTAATAGAGGTAGGTTGCGCCCGATTCTGGATCGGTCGAAGAGGTCAGCCGGGACAGATCATCGTATACATAGCTTCGCGTTTGAGCCCCTTGAACTACCTGCGTCAGATTGTCGTTGAGGTCATAAGAATAGCAAGTGTTCAGCGTGAGATTGTTGGTCGAATCCGGTTCATCTGCCTCGATGGTTCTACCAAATCCATCGGTCCACACCTGGCGTTTGTTGCCGATCTCATCTATCGAGAGAGTTGGGTAACCCAGCCCATACGTCGAGGTCGAACAGAGTTGCGATCCGATCCCACCGCCGCTCGTGACATTTGATCCGTAATATGTGTAAGCGACGCTGTTATCAGAGTTCAGCGAGCTAATCACGCGATCGAGTCCATCGTAGGTGGGGGTTTCAAGGCCGTAGGTCGGGTCGTTTGTGGTGCGGTACGGATTACTCACAGTGTGGACGCGCCCAGTGGAGTCATAGGTGGTCGAAACGAGATCTGCGCCACTGGGGTCGTTGACGAGCTGGGTCGTCACCACACGTCCATTACCATCCAGCAACGTTTGGCCATGTCGACAGCCCGAGCAGCCCGCCGAGGGCGT
>CAWITC010000006.1:0-164864 GCA_963838945.1 uncultured Acidobacteriota bacterium
GCTTGCGGGTCCGAGCAATATCGAAGGCGGACTGCATCCGCATCAGCGTGTCCATTCTGGGGCCAAAGGCTTTTTCGATGCGGAGAGCCATTTCTCCGGAGAGATCGGCCTTACCATTCAGCAGGCTGGACAGAGCCGGGCGGGATACGTGCAAGGCTTCCGCGGCAGCCGTAACAGAGAGGCCCAGCGGGACGATAATTTCAGTCCGGATGAATTCGCCAGGATGCGGTGGGTTCAGTATGGGCATAACAATTTCTCCTAGGTCTTAGTGATAGTCCTCAAGATTCACGTCGCAAATTTCATTCTCCGTGGTGTCAATCCGGAAAGTCAGCCTCCAACTGCGCGTGACATGGAGGCTCCATGTTCCCTTCCGGTCACCAGTGAGAAAATGCGCTCTCCAGCCCGGAATCGTGTGTAATTCTTCGCCATCTTCAATGGCGTCCAGGAAAGCGAGCATTTTCCCGATTTTGTCCACAAAGGCCCCCGGCAGTCCCTTCGGGTTGCCGTCTTCATAGAGGCGCTTCAGGCCTTTATGGGCAAAGTTCCGAATTTCCACGCTTTGAGCGTAGCCTGTAACGTTACGCTTGTCAACGCGAATAACGACCAGGGAGCATTTCTTACCGCTCGCAAATCGGGCCTGTTAACATAGCGGCTCGTTCTAGTTTGACGGACAAGGAGCCAAGAGATGGCCGGTTTTGCGGGAGTGGACTTCATCGACTTCGATTCGCTTCTGAATGACGAGGAAAAACTCGCCCGGCAGACGGCGCGGCAGTTCGTGGACGAAGAGATCCTCCCGATCATCGAAAAACACAACCGCGAGGCCACGTTTCCGCTGAGCCTTGTGCCGCAGATCGGCGAGCTGGGCTTCTTTGGCGCGAATCTTACGGGCTACGGCTGCGCGGGGATGTCCAATGTGGCTTATGGACTGGTGACGCAGGAGCTCGAGCGCGGAGATTCGGGACTGCGAAGTTTCGTGAGCGTGCAGGGCGCGCTGGTGATGTATCCCATCCACGCTTATGGTTCGCCCGCGCAAAAAGACAAATGGCTTCCGCAGTTGCAGAGCGGCAAGGCGATCGGATGCTTCGGGCTTACCGAGCCGCAATTCGGGTCGAACCCCGGCGGGATGCTCGCGCGCGCAGTGAAACGCGGCGACCGGTACGTGCTGAATGGCGAAAAGATGTGGATTACGAACGGGTCGATCGCGGATGTCGCGCTCATCTGGGCTAAGTGCGAAGACGAAAAAATCCGCGGGTTCCTTGTAGAGAAAGGCACCAAGGGATTCAAGGCCTGGGATGTGCATGGCAAATGGTCACTGCGCGCGTCGATCACGTCGGGACTCGCGATGACGGATTGCGAGATTCCGGCTGCGAATATTTTGCCGGGCGTTGAGGGCTTGCGCGGGCCATTGAGCTGCTTGACGCAGGCGCGCTACGGAATCGGTTGGGGCGCGATTGGGGCGGCGATGGCGTGCTATGACACGGCATTGCAATACGCCAAGACTCGCAAGCAATTCGCAAACAAGCCGATTGCGGCGCATCAGCTGGTGCAGGAAAAACTGGTTTTCATGATTACGGAAATTACCAAGGCGCAGCTTCTCGCACTGCACGTGGGCCGACGCAAGGACGCCGGCAAGGCCGATTTCTCGCACGTCTCCATGTTGAAAATGAACAACGTGGGCATCGCGCTGGAGATCGCGCGGAGGGCGCGCGACATCCTGGGCGCGAACGGCATCGTGGACGATTACTGCATCATGCGGCACATGAACAACCTCGAATCGGTTTACACCTACGAGGGAACGAACGACATCCACAAGCTCATCATCGGCGAAAAGATTACGGGCATCGCCGCGTACTACTGAGGAGAATCAATGGAATCGAAACTGAGCCTCGAATTCCTGCGCGTGGTCGAGATGGCCGCCATCGCTTCCGCGCGCACGATGGGCCTGGGCGACCGCCACAAGGCGGATGACGAGGCCGTGAAGGCGATGCGCGCGACAATGGACACGGTCGAAATGGACGGGACCATCGTGATCGGCGAAGGCGAGCGCGACGAAGCGCCCATGCTATTCATTGGAGAAAAGGTAGGCGCGGCGCAGCGTGAAAAAAATCGCAATTTCCCCGCCGTGGACATCGCAGTGGATCCGCTCGAAGGCACGAACCTCTGCGCCACGGGCGAGCCGAACGCGATTGCGGTGCTGGCCGCAAGCGACCGCGGTGGATTGTTGCATGCGCCAGACCTTTACATGGAAAAAATCGTGGTTGGCCCTTCGTGCAAGGGCGCCGTGGATCTGGACGCGCCGGTGGCGGAAAACCTCCGCGCCATCGCGAAGCGGCTCGACCGCGACGTCGAAGACCTTGTGGTTATCGTGCTCGACCGGCCGCGCCACGAGAAACTCATCAACGAGATACGCGCCACGGGCGCGCGCATCCGGTTGATCGGCGATGGGGACCTGAGCGCGGGGATTTCCGCGGCAGTTATCGGGACGGGCGTACACGCCGTGATGGGAACGGGCGGCGCGCCGGAAGGAGTGCTGACCGCCGCGGCGCTACGCTGCCTGAACGGGCAAATTCTTGCGCGGCTGGTGGTCTCGAAACCCGAGCATGTAGAGCGGCTCGCGAAAATGGGCATCCACGACCCCAAGCGCATCTACGATACGGATGAGCTTGCGCCCGGGAAAAGAATCATCTTTGCCGCCACCGGCGTGACAGACGGGAACCTGCTTCGAGGCGTGCGCTTTTTCGGCGAAGGCACGCGGACGCAGTCGCTGATTCTTACGCTCGAAACGCGCCAGGTGCGGTTCGTTGACACGGTACACCTCGAGAAGCGGCCCGATGTGAAGGTGAGGTTCGCGTAGATCTGAATGTAATGGCTTGCAGGAAATTGCCATGACCACGCCGCCCAATCCCCTTCCGCGCATTTCGCCTGAAACGCCGGGCGCCCCTCCGGCCGGGACAAAAAGCCACACGCTGGCGTGGATCCTGGGCGGCTGCGGCACGCTGCTGGTGCTTGCGATCATCGCGGGAGTCCTCGGGCTTCGGATGTTTATGAAGTCGCATGTCCACAGGGGACCGAACGGCGAAGTGGACATCGATGTGCCGGGCGGCGGATCCATGCGAACGGGGAAAGCCAAAGACATCGGCATCCCGATCTATCCCGGCACGGAAAACAACGGGACGGGCATGGAGGTCAAGTCGCCACGCCAGGATCAAAACATGAGCATGGCGATGTATAACTCAACGGACGCCATCGAAAAAGTGGACGCGTGGTATCGCGATAACCTCAGCAAGGACTATGAACGCGAAGGGCCGGGCGTGAAACGTTCGATTCCGAGTAACAGGAGATTTCCGGTTCCGATACAGTCCAATTCCATATCCTATGTTTTAAAAAGTGGCGACGCAGTGAAAGTTGTCGCACTCACACAAATGGGAAGAATGACGCAGATCGTTCTGATGACGACGGGCGCCCCGGCCACGCAGTGAACACCGCGGCATTGGATATACACTACTGAGTGTATTCCTTGATTGCTGATCGTCAAATCACCCAAAAAATAGAGAAGGCGGCGCGACCGGCCGTCCCGAAGCATCGGGACCGCCGTGCATGCCGCCTGCAAATCTCGCTGCTGTAAAGAGCGCCGCCGTGCTCAGCGCTGGCCCACGGCGACGCTAGGCTGAGGGCGGCGCACAAAGGGCTGAGCGGACACTCGCATCGGCTGCGGCATGGTCCGCACCTGGCCAATCCCGTTTGCAGGAAGGATGGGTGCGGCGACGTGATCACTGATGGCCGCGAGCCTTTTCAGAATGGACTGCCACTGCTCCCAGTCGAGCTGACGGAGATACGGCCGCAGTCCCTGAATAAAGGGGTCTTCGAGCAGGGCTTCGCCGTTGGACTCCGGCACAAAGAAGCGGTTCAGACCGACTCCGAGCGCCTCGGAAATTTTCTCGAGCGTGCCGAGGCTCGGCGTCATCTGACCACTTTCGATGCGCGAGAGATACGAGCGCGAAACACGTGAGCGCGCCTGTAGCTGGCTCTGCGTCATCCCCCGCGATTCGCGAAGCTGCCGGATCCGCTGTCCGATGTTCTCCACCGTCTCGCGGTTCGGCCACTTCTCGAAAAGCTGCCGATCGTCACCGGGCAACTCCTGAGGCGCCGGCGGCGGAATCAAGAATTCCGTCTTCGGCGGCAGCATGTGCAGGCAACGCCGGCAGACGTCATTCTTGGTGCGATATTGCACCAAGCCGCACGTCTTGCAGCGTATTACATCACGATCTAATTCATTCATTGCCTTGTTGCCGTTTTGTTCCGACACCGGTGCTCCTCGCACATTCTTCCGGCATGCGGAGTAGAGGAACTACACTTGGGGGGAAGGCAGAAACAGGCGCGTCACGCATTGTCGGGGTATTGCCCCCCTCTGTCAAGAGTTATTTTCGGGATTTATCTAGATGACTCCCTTTGAAGGAAATGAGCAAAACTGACACACTATCCGGGTTGAGCCGGGGGTGTACATGTCTGTTTTCATCTTTCTTTGGAATACCGTTACAGGGTTTCTGTCGTACCTAGTGAGGCCGTTTATGAACTGGATTTATCCGCCCGCAAAAGTCAAGCAACACCTCATCACATCCCTTGAGAGTGAGGCACAGCTTTTTGTGACACAAAACCGACTAGAGGTTTCGCTTCTATCCTTGAAAAGTTTGGTGCCCTTTGAACTCACCGTGACTCAGATTAAGGCCGAAATAAAAGTTGCGGGCGTAGTCATAGGAACGACGGAAACAAAGCAAATTCATCAACGAATTAAAAAGGGGCAAAGCACAAATTATTCGTGGGATTCTCTCCAAATTACTGAACTTGGGAGACAACAAATAAGCGAAGTTCGTCAAACTAATAATGGAACCGATTTCATAGCGGCGACTGCATCCGTTCAGTTCATTTTGAAAACTCAATACCATGAGATGGCAATTCATCGGGATTTTAGTATGCCCATCCATGTCTTTAATTGAAACACTCACGCCGTTAATTCCTTGTAAGTGATTCTTCTGCCCGCTGTCGCTTCCACGAAACTATCCAGCCTATCCAATGTGTGCCGCGCTACGTTTCCCTCGTTCAAACGGAAAGTGAATTCATTGACGTAGCGGGCTATGTGCTTTTTGCTTGCATGGTGATAGACGCCGTGCATCCCACGCCGCATCACGGCGAAAACGCTTTCAATGCCATTGGTGGTCACGCCATTTCGAACGTATTTTTGTTCCCCATGATTCACCGTCTCATGCTTGTATGTCTTTCCGAGTCCCTGATAACTGCGATACTCGTCCGTATGAATCGTTGACCCTAGTTCTACGTTCTGGCGTACTGCGTTTTGAAGGCTAATTGAGCCAACGTTTTCGACGGGTAATGCCCTTGCCCGCCCGCCACGCTCACGCATCCCGATTACAGCCGTTTTGCTAGGAATACCGTGGTCTCCGTACATTCTCTGACTCATATGCTTGTTTTGTTCTTTCCCGCCAACGTAAACCTCATCCACTTCCACAATGCCGCGCAGCATCGAAAGGTCTGCGGCGCACGCTTCGCGGAGTCTCTGTAGCAGGAACCATGCCGATGATTGCCGAATCCCAATCTCTTTCGCCAACTGCATTGAGGAAATCCCTTTGCGGGAAGTCATTAGTAGGTACATCGCGGCAAGCCACTTGTGCAAGGGAATGTGTGACCGCTCGAATATCGTCCCTGTCCGCACAGTGAAATCCACCTTGCAAGGATTGCAGCGATAGAAACCATCCTTACGGGCGCAGAGGCGGTCTGAATTGTGGCATTTTGGGCAGACGGCTCCATTGGGCCATAGCTTCGATTCTAGGAACTTCCGCGCGGTTTCGACATCAGGGAACATCTTGAAGAGTTCAAAAGTGCTTATCGTTGAGCGGCTCATTGTGGGTCCCTCACTGCCAAAATAATACAGCAAGGCTTGCTGTTTGTCAAGCACAAAATGAGACAAAATGAGGGGCGAATAAGGTACTAGTCCTCTTTCTTTGGTCTGCCGCCCTTACGGTTTTTCCGCATGGCAGCGAGGTTTCTGAAGTATTCGGAGCCGCGTTTGGCTGTTTTCTTGCCGCCAATGCGCCCCGAATGGGCGGTTATCAGAGAGTCTGAAATTCTATTTCCGCAATGTGGGCATTTGAACACGTCAATACGGTATAGCAAGCCTTGCTGTTTGTCAAGGGTTTTTGTTAGGGAGTTAACTGGATAAATCCCTTATTTTCAACTTTCGCTGAACTTACACCTTTCCAGGGATTCCTCGGGCGCCGGGTCGAAAACTGCTTGTGCGAAACAGGCTAAAAGTGCGCGAATTGCTGTAATCTATGCATTCTTAGTTTCAAAATGGGTTCCCAAAGGAGGCAGCGGTGGCTCTGAATCGCGACGCGGCGTGGAATTTGCTCTGCGAATACACCCAGAATGAAAACCTGCGCAAGCACGCGCTGGCCGTCGAGGCTTGTGTGCGCGCCTACGCGCGAAAGTCGGGCGCGGATGAGGGGCTTTGGGGCGTCACTGCGCTACTGCACGACTTTGACTACGAGCGCTGGCCAAACAATGACCATCGCGCTGACGCCGAGCACCCCTATGAAGGGTCGAAGATACTGCGGGAACGCGGTTGCCCCGAGGAGATGATCCACGCGATCCTCGCACACGCCGATTACACCGGGGTCGCGCGCGAGTCAGCGCTCGACCATACGCTCTATGCGTGCGATGAGCTTGCGGGATTTCTGACAGCGTGCTCGCTGGTGAAACCGGGCAAGAGCATCTTCGAGGTCGAGCCCGATTCCGTGATGCGCAAGATGAAGGACAAAGCCTTCGCGCGTGGAGTGAACCGCGACGACGTGAGGCGGGGAGCGGAAGAGATGGGCGTCCCGCTCGACCAGCACATCGCGTTCTGTATCGAAGCGATGCGCGGAGTCGCGGATGCTCTCGGACTGCGCGGAAACCCTCCTGCTTCGCAGGCCGCGAAGACGGGTTAACGAGCGGCTACGCACACATACCGCATGAAATCGAATCGGAGAATAGGATTAACGCGGGTGTGAGTGCCACGGGCGCGCGGCTCTCATCGTTCAAAATGATTGGTGACACTCCGACGAGCCGGAGTTAAAGTAGTATTCACCCACCCGGAAACTGAGGAGACTTTATGAACAGACGACGATGGATCGCTCTTTCCGTAACGGCGCTTTTTGCTCTTGCCGGCGGCCCTTTACTGGCACAGGATCACGACAAGGACCATGGCCGGGAAGAACACAAGAAGTTCGATGATCACGACCATGACGCCATGCGCGACTGGTACCGCGACCACCATGAACACCCGCCCCGTGGCTTTCGCGACCAGGATCGGTTGCCACCCGAATTTGAACGCCAACTTGCCGTGGGCTTTGTGCTGACGCCGGAGTTTCGCCGGCGCATCGTGGCCTGCCCCGACGATCTCTGCCGCCGGTTTCCGCCTCCGCCCCGTGGCTACCGGTACGTTGTTATCGGCGGACACGTTTGCCTGGTGGACCACGACTGGCGCGTGGCCGACGTGGTCCATTTCGAACTGGACTTCCATTTCTAAATCCGCCCTGGTTTGTTGAAAGGCGCGCCGCTTGCGGCTATCCACAGGCGGCGCGCCCTGCAGTGTTCCTTCAATCCGCGATATAATGGAGTTTCATTTTCAATCGGACTATGAAGCCTGAACCAACACTCGTGCGCATTGGCGGCAAGCCCGCTGCGGAGGCAAGTCAGCCGGCGGCAAAGGGTAATGCCTCGCACAGCGCCTCACACGGCAATTCACGCGCGGCGCGAAAGACGACGCATGGCGTGAAGGTCGGCAACGTCATGGTTGGAGGAGGCGCGCCTGTGGTCGTGCAGTCCATGACGAACACGGACACGGCCGACGCCGCGTCCACGTATGCGCAGTGCCTCGAACTGGCGCAGGCGGGCTCGGAGCTTGTGCGCGTCACAGTCAACGTGCCTGAAGCGGCGGCGGCGGTGCCGGAGATTAAGCAGCGGCTGCTCGACGCCGGGTGCATCGCGCCGATCATCGGTGACTTCCACTACAACGGCCACGTCCTGCTGAAGCAATATCCGAAATGCGCGGAAGCGCTGGACAAGTACCGCATCAATCCGGGCAACGTCGGCGCGGGCAAGCGGCGCGATGAACAATTTTCAACCATCTGCAACATCGCGCGCGACCACGGAAAGCCGGTGCGCATCGGCGTGAATGGCGGCTCGCTGAACCAAGAGCTGGTGATGCGCAAGATGCAGGAGAACACCGACCGCGATCTCGGGCTCAGCTCCGAGGAGATCATCAACGAGTGCATGGTGCTCTCGGCGGTCGAATCGACGGAGCTCGCGCTGCAATCGGGCCTGCGAAACGACCAAATCATCATCTCATGCAAGACTTCGCGGCCGCTGGATCTGATTACGGTTTACCGAGACTTGAGCGCGAAGACCGAGCAGCCGCTGCACCTCGGGCTGACCGAAGCGGGCATGGGTTTGAAAGGGTCAGTGTGGTCTTCCGCCGCGATGGGGATACTGCTCCACGAGGGCATCGGCGATACGATCCGCATCTCACTTACGCCGAAGCCGGGCGGCGATCGCCGCGAAGAGGTTTACGCCGCATGCGAACTCCTGCAAGCGCTCGGGCTGCGAAGTTTTGCGCCGAGCGTGACAGCGTGTCCCGGCTGCGGCCGGACGACCAGCTCAACCTTTCAGGAGCTGGCCGAGAGCATCCAGAGCTACATCCGCGAACAGATGCCGGAGTGGAAGAAGCAGTACGACGGCGTCGAAGAGATGAAGCTCGCCGTGATGGGCTGCATCGTCAACGGGCCGGGCGAATCGAAGGCCGCGAATATCGGAATCAGTCTGCCCGGCACCGGAGAAGAACCGCGGTGCCCCGTGTACATTGACGGCCAGAAATTTACAACGCTGCAGGGCACTTACGAAGAACTCTCGCGCGCATTTCAGGGGCTGGTGGACAATTACATTTCAACGAAGTTTCCACGGCGGACAGAATGATGAGCAGGATCGATCCGCTAAAAAGCATCGGTACTCGCGAAAACCCCTGTGGCGCAATCCTCAACGATGATAGTATGCCCATCGAGGGGCAGGCTCGTTTGCAGGTCCAAATCCACCGTCGCGACGTTTGTCGGAGAAAACCACAAGCGCTGTAGAGAATTTCTAAATGACTTTGACGTTTGCCAGTAAATATCCCTGTCATTGTGATCGTAATATTGAGGGCAACTCGACAGACTTACGAACCATCGGAATCACTAGGTGCGGTAAACTAGTGGCGATTTGGGCTGAAACCGCCTAGCTATCGAATGAGGGCAGGGTTTCTTGATTCCAACAAAACTGTCGTGTCTGTGGAACGAGCCATCCTGCGCGCGAGGGTACCGAGCGGGCGTATCTCTCCATAGCCACACAAACCAATCCAAAGAAGGTCTCCAATTCATTCCGGAATTTGTGCAGAAATGGCCGCTGCTTCAATGGGCCTTGGATCGGCAGATCCGTTGCTCACTGCTACCCGTGGATTTTGACCGGGCCTATTGGACCCCACCCGTGACCCCGAGAGAGGCGTTGGAGCTGGAAGCCAAACAGATCGAAGACGCCCTTGGGCTCGCGAGTATCATATCCATTACCGATCACGACAATATTGAGGCTTCCGGGCATTTGCGCCTCATTCCTCAATCGCGTCCAATTCCATTGTCTCTTGAATGGAGTGTGCCCTTCCGTGGAACGATCTTCCATCTCGGCATTCACAATCTGCCGGAGGACAAGGCAGCGGGAATTATGACGGACCTCGCGGCCTATACGCATAATCCAAACGACCAGCAATTGATGGAGTTGCTTTCATCGCTCGATCAGGAACCGGATACTCTTATAGTTTTCAATCATCCTCTGTGGGAGCAGCGGTCACCGGGTGCGCAGCCATTTGCGCAGATTGTCGATCAGTTTCTTGAAATGAATTGCAGGTTTGTTCACGCTCTGGAGCTCAACGCGACGCGGTCCTGGAAAGAAAACTACAGTATTCTCCAATTGGCCGAACACTGGCAGCGCCCGGCTGTTTCGGGCGGCGATCGCCACGCCACCGAGCCGAGCGCCGCACTCAATCTAACCCACGCCGAAACGTTCGCCGGTTTTATTCGCGAAATCCGCCGTGATGGGCTGAGCCACATGGTCTTTATGCCGCAATATCAGGATCCGCTCTGCCTGCGCATGACGAAATTTCTGCTCGACATCATCCGAGAGTACCCGGAGAATCCGGTGGGCTTCCGCCGCTGGGATGACCGAGTTTTCCATCCCGGCAGGCCGCGCGAAGTCATGCAGCCACTTTCAGCGTTGTGGCGAAAACCTCCCAAATCCATCGAAAGGATCTTTTCCGTGATTCGCATGGCGGAAAACGATGCTGTCGGGCGCGCTTTGAAATTGATGCTGACGGAAAAATTGGAAACCCAACGCCCTGCCGGTCTCTCCTCTGAGGCTATATTGTGACGCCGACGGACATGAGGGTTGCGTATTTCCCGGATGGATATTCCGAAATAGACGGCCTTGCGAATACCGCGCGCCAATTTGAAGCATTTGCCCGGCACCATGGCCTGCCATTCCTGATCTTCCACGCCGGGCCGCGGACTGAGATTGAGAGCCGGGGATCCGTGACTCGAATTCAGTTGCGGCGCAGCTTCGCGACGTTTCCGCTGGACCGCGGCCACAATTTCGATCTGCTTTTCACCACGCATTCCGGGGAGGTCGCATCCCGCGTCCGCGAGTTCAATCCGGATCTGATCCAAATCACCGGGCCGGGCGACACCGGCATCCTGGGGGCATTGACCGCGCACAAGCTTCACATTCCGCTAGCGGCCTCGTGGCAGACGAACCTCCACGAGTATGCCGGGCGGCGGATGGCTGCGGCGACACGGTTTTTGCCAAAGCGCGCTTCCCATTGGTTTTCGCAAGCCGCGGAACGGTGGAGCTTTCGGGCACTTTCCCGCTTTTACAGAATTCCGCAATTCCTATTTGCACCAAATCCGGAAGTCATCCAGATGCTGGAACATTCCACCGGGAAGCAGTGTTCCATCATGCCCCATGGGGTGGACACGGAAGTTTTCTCTCCGCGCTGGCGGGACCGCTCTTCCGGGCCGCTCCGGATTGGATATGTGGGACGGCTTACGCCCGAGAAAAACGTCCGGGTTCTGGCGCAAATCGAGCAGGAGTTGAGAAGAAAGCGACAAAACGAATTTGAGTTTGTTGTCGTGGGCGAAGGGATCGAACTTGGCTGGCTCCGCGAGAACATGCGGAACGCCGAATTCACTGGAGTGCTGACCGGCGAGGCGTTATGCCGGGCATTCGCGAACATGGACATTTTTGCGTTCCCTTCTGAGACGGACACTTTTGGGCTGGTTGTATTGGAAGCGATGGCCTCCGGCGTCCCGGCGATTGTTTCCGCCAGCGGAGGACCGAAGTACACGGTACAACACGGCAAGAACGGATTTGTGGCCCACAACCCGGTTGAATTTGTTAGTATTGTTGAAAGACTTCTGACGCAACGGGATCTGCTTGCTTCGTGTCGTATAGCGGCGCGCGAGTTCGCGGTCGGCACTTCCTGGGACCAAGTCTTTGAGCGCATGTACGGCACCTACGAGGGTTATTTGCGTTCCTCGAACGTGGTCCGGGACAGGGTGCTTGACGCTGCTCTAACTTGACCCGCGGGGTTTCGCGTAGTCCGCGTCTGGACTCTTTTCGTTCATCAAGGCAGCCAATTAGTCACAAGGCTCTTACGAAACCATGAATCTGCGAAAGTGTCTGACTATCTCGCTTGTCCTCGCGCTCGGCGCGGTCGCCGCGCTCACCCCTGTACCGGGGCGCGCGCATGCGGGATCGGCTTTGTCCCCCGCGCCCCCGCTGCCTCTCTATCAGGTGGTAGACAGGCTCATGCAGAGGACCGCCGAACGAACGCTTGCGCTGGAGCGATTCCGCGGACGGCGGCTCTATACAATTGACTACACGGGCTTCCCCAAAATGCACGCCGAAATGGTCGTGGATGTCGTGTATACGGCTCCGGCAACCAAGGACTTCACCATCGTTTCCGAGAGCGGCTCCGGACTGCTGCTCAAACATGTGTTGAAGCGGCTGCTGGACAGCGAAAAAGAGGCGCTCGAGGAAAAGAATCGCGCGCACGTCGAGCTGAATACAAGTAATTATGACTTTGCGATGGCCGGTTACCAGCCCTCCCCGGACGGGTGCTCGTACATCCTTACTGCCACACCGAGGGCGCCCAATAAGTTTCTATTCCGTGGCCGCGTCTGGGTGGACGAAAATGATTTCGCCGTTTGCCGGATTGAAGCGGAGCCGGCGGTGAATCCGTCGTTCTGGATCAAGAAAACCGACATTCATCACCAGTACGAAAAAGTGGGCGACTTCTGGCTGCCGCAAGAAAACCGGAGCGTTTCCTCGATCCGGCTGGACGGCACAGCCATTCTGACGATCAAGTATCAGAGCTACCAAATCCTCGCGGTCCGCAGCCCCTCGCCGAGAGCCGGAGACACGGCCGGGCTTCGATAAGTCTTCCGCCAGCCACCTGAAGGCGGTCCGCAGAATTTTCGTGCATTCAGCTACGCACGGGAAAAAACCCTAGCTACCTGAACACTTGGCGCGCGTTAGCGCCGCAGTGGCCGGCAGATCTTACGGCACGCGCGCGAGCGGCTTGAGGATTTCGTCCAAATAATCAGGATGGGACAGATCACGGACGAGGTGGGGGTAGCGCTCGCCGTCGTGGTAGTCAATCGTGCAGGTCTTGTAATAATCGTCGGAGACAACCAGCAACAGAATTGAAGCAGGGTTCGATTTGCTCGCCTTGATGGCGTCGGCGAGCAGCTCGGGGCGATAGGCGCGTCCGTTCACGGCGACGACCCTCATGCCCGGCGAGATTCCAGCTTTGAATGCGGGGCCGCCGTACAACGTGTCTGAAACGGAGCCGTCGGCCCCGAGGCTCAGGCCGATGGAATAGGTGGTGGCGGAAACGCCGCGGACTCCGCGCGCGCCTCCCGGCGCTTCAGCGGTGAAGACGAGCTTCCAGCCACCGGCTTCGAGGCCCGCGA
Source organism: uncultured Acidobacteriota bacterium (assembly GCA_963838945.1). Classification (GTDB taxonomy): domain Bacteria; phylum Acidobacteriota; class Terriglobia; order Acidiferrales; family UBA7541; genus DASTCZ01. The sequence continues at coordinate 13,104 of CAWITC010000006.1, forward strand.
CGGGGGCTTCCGGCGAAGTAGACATCAGCCGGTCATTCAGGAATTTCGCCCAATCGTAGGACACAGTTTGGTTCAGGGCCTGGACGAGCTCGTCAAAGGTGTAAGGTTTTACTTCGGGGCCGTTATTCGGGCCGCCGTAGAACGAGCGGAAGAAATCCTCGAACGATTTCTGGCCGCCGCTTTCCGTATGAATAATGTTTGCGACCTCAATCCAGATGAGCTCGCCTTCCTCGTAATAATCCGAACCTCGCCGCCAGTTGCTCCAACCCGCGCCGCCCAACAGGCCGGGCACGGCGACAGCGGTATCGAGAACAGGCCGCCAGGTGCGGCCGGGACGGCCCGGGCCGAGGCTCGCGGCGATGCCTGCGATGTTCTGGTGATAGTCCTCAGGCGTCCACATACCGCTACGCGTGGCGAGGACGTCGCCGAGATATGAAGTGTTGCCCTCGTAGACCCATAGGAGATCGGTCTCCATGGGCGCTTGAAAATCGGGCACGTATTCGCCCTGGGGACGACGGAACTTGCCGCTCCAGGAGTGGGCGAATTCGTGAGCGAGGAGTCCGCCGACTTCGCGAGCCGCGCCGGGCGATAGGAAAATACGCTCGGGCAGGCGGCTGTCATTCGATTCGTGATGCTCGACTCCGAAGTGCGCGGTGTGGTCGCTGAGCGTAAGGAGGAAATGGTATTCGCGGTAGTGTCGCGCGCCGAAAAGCTTGCCGGTTTCGGCGACAAGATTGGTGAGACCGCGCTGGACGTCGCCAGGCATGGCCAGGGCTTCGGCGCTGTCGGCAACCATGTCAATTTCGTGGTGGACCGGCTCGCCGGGAGGTGTGAGATCAATTGCGCTGTAGTATTCGCCGGCGACGAGGGGCGAATCCACAAGGCGATCCAGCGCGGCGGGCTGGAAGGTGACTTCGCCATTGGCCTGGTTCGCGACAGGGAGCGCGGTGCCGAATTTCCAGCCCGTGGGAAGCATAAGTTTTGATTTGAAAGTGATTTGCGCGGAGGGGGTCCCGGCGGGATAGAGCAGCACCTGATTCCAGTTGAGAACGATGAGCTTCTCTGTGGCCGAGCCCGCGGCAGGGCCGCCGCCACCGCTCGGTTCGAGGTAATCAAATGAGATGTCAAGCTGGCTCGCGCCCGCAGGGACGTCTACGTGGAATGTGTAAACGTCGAGGAGGTCGCGGCGCCACGGGATGGTTTGCGAGTTTACGGAGAACTTGAGGCCGGTGACGTTGGCGACAGGCCCGGCGGGTTCGTGAAGGCCGGGAATCCATTTGGGATAGTAAAGCGTGAGCGGGCCCGGGCGCGCGGGCATTTGCATTCGCGCGTGGAGGATTTTGATCGGCGCGCGCGTAGCGTCAACGGTGAGGTTTATGACGGGAGCGGTCTGCGCGAGGGCGGCGGGTGAATGGAGCAGAAGAAGCGCGGCGAGAATCGCCGTGCAGAGAATTGTTGGACGCTTCATGGGATGGACCCTCCTTATCAGGAAATGCATTTGCCGAGCGCCAAGGAGCGGATTCTATCCCGGCGCCCACGGCGGCTCAACTTTTGCCGTGCGGCCATGCCCTGGTTTCCCTCGGGTAGCGAATCTATTTGGATTTTGCGATGCCTCGCGGCTTCAGGCGATGTGGGATCAGGCGGATAAAGCGACCCAAAATAAAAAAAGCCGCCAACTGCATGCGGTCCTTACACTTATTCCCCACTTATATACGTAACACAAGCCTATACGCTAAGTCAAGTTTAAAATAATCCATACCCTTGCAATGGGCGACGCAAGAGAGGACGCGCGGCGTGTGCTATCCTGACGGTTTCTTGAAAGCGAACTTGCGGACGGGCAGCCGGGGCGGGAGATGAAAATCACGCGGGAAGAAGTGTTGCGAGTGGCGGAGCTGGCGCACCTCGAATTAACCGATGCCGAGGTGGCGAAGTACCAGCAGCAGCTCGATTCGATCCTGGAATATATCGCGAAGCTGAACGCCGTGGACACGGCAAAGGTCGAACCGATGGCCCAAGTGCTGGCGGAAAGCAAAACAGTGAATCCGGCGATGCGCGAGGACGCGGTGGTGAAGTGCGACGTGGCGAAGGATGTGTTGAAGCAAGCGCCCGATGCCGAGGGCGCGTACTTCCGCGTGCCGAAGGTTATCGAGCGCTGAAATGACGGCGAGCCAGAAAAAGTGGACGATTGGCGCGGTGCGTGCCGCGCTTACAGCGAAGAAGCTTTCCGCGCGCGAGCTGGCGCGGGAGCACTACGCGCGGATTGAGCGGGAGAACCCGAAGCTGAACGCGTTTCTGGCGCTGTGCCCGGAGCGCGCGTACGCGCAGGCGGACAAGATTGACGCGATGGCCGCGCGGGGCGAGACGCTTCCGCCGCTCGCGGGCGTGCCGATGGCGATCAAGGACGTGATCAGCACGCGCGGCGTGACGACAACGTGCGGGTCGAAGATCCTCGAGCACTATGCGCCGCCGTACGATGCGACGGCGGTCTCGCGGCTCGAAGCGGCAGGCGCGGTCGTGCTTGGAAAGACGAACTGCGACGAATTCGCGATGGGCAGCTCGAATGAAAATTCCGCGTATGGCCCGGTGCGCAATCCGGTTGCGCCGGACCGGGTGCCCGGCGGATCCAGCGGCGGCTCGGCGGCGGCGGTGGCGGCGGGGCTGGCCGCGGCGGCGCTCGGGACGGACACGGGCGGGTCGATCCGCCAGCCGGGGGCGCTGTGCGGGATTCCGGCGCTGATGCCAACGTACGGACGCGTTTCGCGCTACGGGCTGATTGCGCTGGCGTCGTCGCTCGACCGCATCGGGCCGTTCACGAACACGGTGCGCGACGCGGCGGAGGTGATGAACGTGATTGCGGGGCGCGACGCCAACGATTCCACCTCGGCGGCGCAAGACGTGCCCGATTACACGGCGGCGCTCGACGCGCCAGTGACCGGGCTGCGGATCGGCATCCCGCGCGAATACTTCGGACCGGGAATGGATCCGGCGGTGCGGCACAACATCGAGGCGGGCATCGGCGCGCTCGAAAAACTCGGCTGCAAAACGATCGAGCTGAATATGCCGCACACGGAGTTCGCCATCGCGGTGTATTACATTTTGCTGACGGCGGAGGCGAGTTCGAACCTCGCGCGGTACGACGGCGTGCGATACGGATTGCGCGAGGCGGGGGACGGGACGCTCGAGGGAATGTATCGCGCGACGCGCGGGCGCGGGTTCGGCGCGGAAGTGAAGCGGCGAATCATCCTCGGCACGTACGTGCTTTCCGCGGGCTACTATGACGCCTATTACCGCAAGGCGCAGCAGGTGCGGGCGCTGATTACACGTGATTTTGAGGAGGCGTTTGCGAAGGTGGATGCGATCGTGACGCCGACTTCGCCGGTGCCCGCCTTTCGCCTCGGCGAGCGGACGGATGACCCACTGGCGATGTATCTTGCTGATATATATACAGTTACGGGGGATCTGGCGGGTGTGACAGGGATGTCTGTGCCGTGCGGAAAGACTCCGAACGGGCTGCCTGTTGGGCTGCAAATCTTCGGGCCGCATTTCGGCGAGGCGAGAGTGCTGCAGATTTGTCATGCGTTTGAAAAGGTGATCGCAGAAAGCGGGCTGCAGAACTGATCGCGAGGATTGGGGAAACATCTGCAAGTTCGTTCACAATTTGCGCTGTAAACAATGAACGTTGTTTCCGAAAACCTGTAGGAATTTCCAAGATTTCGTCTTTCTGCCAAAAAGAAAAACCGGTGTCCTTTCGAAAATTCGCGCTAAATCCTTGTGGCAAAACAAATTGCGGGGGACTAGTTCCGATGGCCTATAGGCGACTAGAACGGAAGCACTATTGCTGGGAGAATGTGCAGCCCGTTAGCATGGTCGCAGCATCCAAGTAAGTGGGAGGGAACCAGACGTGGTCAGAGTTCGATCCAGCCAGAAGCTTTTTACGGAAGACGAAGTCTCCGTGCTTACGGGGATCGGCCTGGAAGATCTGCGCGAATTGGCGCGCAGCCGCCACCTGGGATTCTTGACGCGCGCGGCAGAGGCCGCAAGTGAGCAGGCCGAGCGGCTGCTCTTCACACTTTCGGATTTGATGGTGCTGACGGTTCTGTATCCGCGCTACCATCACTAAGAAGCTGTACTGAGATTTTGAGCTCCCAGGGGGGCGAATTTGGCGGCGTTCCGAGAAATCGGGACGCCGTTTTGATTTTTGCGCAGTTCATTGCATGGGCTTGCCGGAGAGTTCAGTCCAGGCACGATCTATGGCTGATTTGTTTCCGCCGGAATCGAAATTCGGAAATGCGGACTTGTATTTGGACAGGTCAACCGAAGATTCCGCCTGCTCCATCGTCTGGCCTTTCGCGACAGAATCCTTTACGGCGGCGACCAGATCCTTCATGTAGGCAAGCAGCGATTCGAGCTGCGTCTTGCCCTGCTGGACGTTGCCGTGGCCCGGGATGGCGGCGGTCCAGTCAAGCTTGTCGATTGCATCGAGCGTCGCAACCCATTCCACGGGGTAGGCGGTGCGCATGACCGGGATGCCGTTGGTGAGCAGGTCGCCGGTGATGACGATGCGTTCTTTCGGAAGATAGACGACAGTATCACCGCGTGTATGCGCGAGGCCCCAATGAAGCAGATCAACCTCGCGGCCGGCCAGATGGAGGACCATGCTGGTCTCGAAAGTGATGGTCGAGGGAATGAGAGTGACATTCTTGTACTCGGCGAGGGTATCCTTCTGCGACTTGAGCGCCGTCTGAAGCTGGGCGCGGGCCGCGTCCGTAAGCGCATTGCCCTGCGCGTCTTTGCCGTCAGCGAGCTGCTTTTCCATTTGCGCGATAGCGGCGGGGATGGTGGTGCTGACCTGCTGCTGCAATTGCGGAGCGCCGCGGGCGATCATATCTTCGCGCGTATAGGTCTGCGAGATGAATTCGACGCCACCACCAAATTCGGCGAGGTAAGCCGAATTGCCCTGGACGTGGTCGCCGTGCCAGTGGGTGTTGACGACGTAGCGGACGGGCTTGTCCGTGACGCGGCGGATTTCGGCGATAAGGTCGCGCGCCCAGCCTGGCCGCGCCTGCGTATCCACGACGAGCACACCTTCCTGGCCGACGATGAATGCCCCGTTGCCGAAAACGCCGTTCTTGCCGATAGCGGCGTAAACGCCGTCGGCTACTTTCACGATGTCAAATGACGAACCCGGCTGCGCGGATGCCTGTGGCTGGGGCGCCCGCGCAGCAAGCGAACCGGCGCCTGTTGCGATCAGCACGAACACGGCCGCGCACAGTGCGGGGCGCGAAAAGAAATGCGTCATGGAGTCCTCCGCTCGAAAGAGTTTCGCAATTGTGAGCGGAATTTATCACACTGCGCGCGGCGCGCCAAAGCGCGAGAAGCGAAGGTTGCCGCCTGGGAGGCGCGGAGCTATGCTGGCCGTGCGAGAGAAAGGTCGCGCGAGCGGTCCTGAAAAACCCCATCGGGGGAAGGCGCATCTCATAGGTATCCACAGGCAGGCAAAACAGAGCGAAAAGAGAATGACCGGCCCACTGCATCACCGCTCAAAGAGAATCACGCTGTGGCTCGCGCTGGCCGCGGCGTCCGGCGGAGCGCTGGGCGCGCGGGAGTTAACGCGAGAACAGACCCAACAGCAACAGCCGCCACCCGCTCAACAGGGGCCCCCGCAGCAAACCGAACCTCCCGCAAACCAGGGAAAGGGCGAGCCGACCGCGGTAAACCTGCCCCGCGGAAAAAAACTATATTTGAAGGACGGGTCGGTGCAAGTGGTTCGCGAATATGCCCGGATCGGCGAGACGGTGCGCTATTACAGCCTGCAGGAATCGCAGTGGGAAGAGATCCCCGCAGGGCTCGTGGACTGGGACGCAACAGCAAAGGCGGAGGCCGATGAGACGGCAAGAGAGAGGGAGTTTGCCGCTCGAATTGCGAAGCAAGAGAGAAACCGGGAAGCGATACCCCAGCTTGATATTGACGCGAGCCTGGAGGTCGCCCCGGGAGTAATCCTGCCACAGGACGAAGGGATGTTCGCGCTGGCGGGGACAAAGGTGGTCCCGCTGGCGGCGACGAGGACCGTGGTGAAGACCGACAAGGGACGGATGGTGGAAAAGGTGTTTTCGCCAATTCCCATTGTGCCGGGCCGGCAGCGCGTGGAGATCAATGGCAAGCATTCGCCCATCCGGCTGCCTAGCGGGGAGCTGCAATTCTATTTCCGCTATAACGAAGAGAACGCCGAGCCGACCGTCGAGCTGGTGCGCGCACATATCGATGGCGACGCGCGGCGCCTGGAATGGATCGTGAGTCCGGTGACTGGCGGCCGAACAGAACAGCGCGAAACGATTTCGGTATTGAAGTGGCCGATCGCGAAGGGCGTTTTCCGGTTTACGGTGAGCCCGGCGGTCGAACCGGGAGAATACGCACTGGCTGTTATTCTGGAGGACCGGCTGAATATTTTTGTTTGGGATTTTGGCGTGGACAGCGCGCCGCAAAGCCCGGCGAAACACAAGTAAATCCGACACCATCCATCCAAAATACAAAAACCCGGCTGCATTCCGGCAGCCGGGTTTTTGGTTGAATTGAAATGAGTGGGCGGTTTAACTTTCGACCGACGCTTCGCCCGCGGCGTCCTTGCGCAGGAAGTCGAGCGCGGCAGCTTCTTCCGGCGTGAGGTCCGGCGCGATGGATTCTTCCATCGGCAAGGGCTCCGGCATCTGCGTGAGCAACTGGATGTTGCGGTACCACTCGAGACCGGTGCCGGCGGGAATCAGGCGGCCCATGATGACGTTTTCCTTCAAGCCGCGGAGATAATCCACTTTGCCGGCGACGGCAGCTTCGGTAAGCACGCGAGTGGTTTCCTGGAAGCTCGCCGCGGAGATGAACGAATCCGTCGAGAGCGACGCCTTGGTGATGCCCAACAGCAGCGGACGGCCCGTCGCGGGGCGGCCGCCGTTTTGCAGGATACGGTCGTTCTCCTCGCGGAAGCGGAACTTGTCCACCTGTTCTTCGAGCAGGAACGTGGTGTCACCGACGTCTTCGACCTTCACCCAGCGCATCATCTGGCGGACGATGGTCTCGATGTGCTTGTCGTTGATGGTGACGCCCTGGAGGCGGTAGACCTCCTGAATGGCGTTGACGAGATAGGCCTGCGTGAAGCGCTCGCCGAGGACGGCCAGCAGGTCATGCGGGTTCAGCGGACCGTCAATGAGTGGCTCGCCTGCCTTGACACGCTCGCCTTCCTGGACCTGGATGTGCACGCCGCGCGGGACGGAGTATTCCTTCTGCGTCTTGCCGTCTTCGCTTTCGACGTAGATCTTGCGCAGGCCCTTGCTGACTTCCCCGTATTTCACAAAGCCGTCAATTTCGCTGATGACGGCGGGGTCCTTCGGCTTGCGCGTCTCGAAAAGCTCGACAACACGAGGCAAGCCGCCGGTGATGTCCTTGGTCTTCGTGGTCTCGCGCGGGATCTTCGCGATGACGTCGCCGGCCATAACGTCGAAGCCGTCGGTGACCATCAAGTGGGCGCGCGAAGGCATGAGGTACTTCTTGCGGACGCGGCCCGCGGAATCGCGGATGAGTACCGTCGGCTGGTGCTTTTCATCTTCCGGCGGCAGCATTACGACGCTCTGCGAAAGCCCGGTGACTTCGTCCACCTGCTCTTCGATCGTGACACCGGGCTGCAGATCCTTGAACTGCACGGTGCCGCCAACCTCGGTGAGGATGGAGAAGGTGTACGGGTCCCATTCGGCCATTTTCTGGCCCATTTGGACGGCCTGAGTCTCTTCGAGCAGCAGGCGCGTGCCGTAAGGCACCTCGTGGCGCTCCTTCTCGCGGCCTTTCTCATCCACGACGGCGACGTGGCCGTTGCGGTTCATGACAATAGTGGTGCCGCCGCGTCCGCCGACCGTTTTCAGGTCCACGAACTTGGCAAAGCCGGAGCTGCGCGCCTCGAGTTCGGACTGCTCGGCCACGCGGCTTGCCGTGCCGCCGATGTGGAAGGTGCGCATGGTGAGCTGCGTGCCGGGTTCGCCGATGGACTGCGCGCCGATGACGCCCACGGCCTCGCCCATCTCGACCATGCGGCCGCTGGCGAGGTTGCGTCCGTAGCACCGCGCGCAAACACCGCGGCGGGATTCGCACGTGAGCACCGAGCGGATTTTTACCCGCATGACGCCCGCCGCCTGAATCGCATTGGCCAGGTCTTCGTCAATTTCCTGATTTACGTCGACGATGACGCTGCCCTCGAAGTCCTTGAGCTTTTCTAGGGAAACGCGGCCCACAATGCGGTCGCGCAACGGCTCGACTTCCTTCTTGCCCTGTTCGAGGATCGGCTCGACGTAGATGCCTTCGGAAGTGCCGCAGTCGAGTTCGGTGATGATGACGTCCTGCGCCACGTCCACAAGCCGGCGCGTGAGGTAGCCGGAGTCCGCGGTCTTGAGCGCCGTGTCGGCCAGACCCTTACGGGCGCCGTGCGTCGAGATGAAGTACTGCAACACGTTCAAGCCTTCGCGGAAATTGGACGTGATGGGCGTCTCAATGACTTCGCCCGAGGGCTTGGCCATCAAGCCGCGCATCCCGGAAAGCTGGCGAATCTGCTGTTTCGAGCCGCGGGCGCCGGAATCCGCCATGATGTAAATCGGGTTGATGATGCCTTCCTTGTCCTGCTGCTCGAGCGCCTTGAACATTTCGTCAGCGACGCGCTCGGTGACCTTGCCCCAGATGTCGATGACCTTGTTGTAGCGCTCGCCATTGGTGATGGCGCCGTCATGGTATTGCTCCTGCACCTTGACGACTTCGCGTTCGGCGGCTTCGACGAGCTTGGACTTGTCGCCCGGGATGACCATGTCGTCGATGCCGATGGAGATGCCCGCCTTGGTGGCGTAAAGGAAGCCCAGCTCCTTCAATTCATCGAGCATGAGGACCGTGCGCTCCATGCCGTACCGTAGATATGCAAAGTGAACGAGGAGCTGCACGCCCTTCTTCTTGAGCAAGCCGTTGACGAACGGCGTCCCTTTGGGCAGGTGATCGTTAAAGATCGCCCGGCCAACGGTCGTGTTCAGGAATTGCTTCTCGAGCTTGATCGGCTCGGCGTGGACAACGTCCTGATCGTCGTAGGCGGTGGTGAGATCAATCACCTCGCCGGTGTAACGCAGGCGGACGGGCGTGAGCAGCTCGACTTCGCCGGCCTCCAGCGCGAGCAAAATTTCTTCGATCGAGCTGAATGCGCGGCCTTCCCCCTTTGTGCCCGGCCGGGCCTTCGTCAGGTAATAAATGCCGAGAATCATGTCCTGCGTCGGGATGACGAGAGGCATGCCATGCGCCGGCGAAAGAACGTTGTTCGAGCTGAGCATCAGCACGGAGGCTTCGATCTGCGCCTCCGGCGAAAGCGGGATGTGCACGGCCATCTGGTCGCCGTCGAAATCCGCGTTGAACGCGGTGCAGACGAGCGGATGAATGCGGATCGCCTTGCCTTCCACGAGCACGGGCTCGAAGGCCTGAATGCCGAGGCGGTGAAGCGTCGGCGCGCGGTTCAGGAGAACGGGGTGTTCGCTGATGACCTCTTCGAGAATGTCCCAGACGATCGGGTCCTGCTGCTCGACCATTTCCTTGGCCTGCTTGATGGTCGTGCAATGGCCGCTGGCCTCAAGGCGGTGATAGATGAACGGCTTGAACAGTTCGAGCGCCATCTTTTTCGGCAGGCCGCACTGATGCAGCTTCAGCTCCGGTCCGACAACGATGACGGAGCGGCCGGAGTAGTCCACGCGCTTGCCGAGCAGGTTCTGGCGGAACCGTCCCTGCTTGCCCTTGAGCGTGTCGGAAAGCGACTTGAGCGGCCGGTTGTTGGTGCCGCGCAACACACGTCCGCGGCGGCCGTTATCAAAGAGCGCGTCCACGGCTTCCTGCAACATCCGCTTTTCGTTGCGCACGATCACATCGGGCGCGTGCAGTTCCATGAGCTTCTTCAAGCGGTTGTTGCGGTTGATGACGCGCCGGTACAAATCGTTCAGGTCCGACGTAGCGAAGCGGCCGCCGTCAAGAGGCACAAGCGGGCGCAACTCCGGCGGAAGGACCGGCAAAACGTCCAGGATCATCCATTCGGGCTTGTTGCCGCTCTTGCGGAATGCATCGACGACCTTCAGGCGCTTCGCATACTTGATGCGCTTCTGGAGGCTGGGGTCGGTCTTCATGCGCTCGCGAAGAGTCTCGCTGAGCTTGTCCACGTCCACGCCCTTGAGCAGTTCCTTGATCGCCTCCGCGCCCATGCGCGCCTGGAACTGGCCGGGATATTCCTTGGCGACTTCGCGGTACTTTTCCTCGGGCAACATTTCGCGTTCCTTGATGCCCGGAACGTCGCCCGCGTCCACGACCACGTAGCCTTCAAAGTAAAGAATGCGCTCGAGGTCCCGCATGCTGATATCGAGCAGGTTGCCGATGCGCGAAGGGAGGCCCTTGAAAAACCAGACGTGCGAGCAGGGCGAAGCCAGCTCGATGTGGCCGAGCCGTTCGCGGCGGACCTTGCTGAGCGTGACTTCCACGCCGCACTTGTCGCAGATAACGCCGCGGTGCTTCATCCGCTTGTATTTGCCGCACAAACATTCCCAGTCCGTCACCGGCCCGAAAATCTTGGCGCAGAACAGGCCGTCGCGCTCGGGCTTGAAGGTGCGGTAGTTAATCGTTTCCGGCTTGGTCACTTCCCCGTGCGACCATGAACGGATGCGCTCGGGGCTGGCCAGGCTGATGCGGATGGAATCGAAATCGGCAATCAGGCTGGCGCGGTCATATGGGCTGCTGCGGTACAAGGTGTCATCCTCCTACCGGCGGGTCGGGGCCCACCGGGCATCTCCGGATTCCCGGAGTGCAAGAAACCTTACATTCGCTGCCCGGAGCGTCCCGATGTTCTGGAACGCCCCCATAATTACAAAAAAACGTTGTGACTAATCGGCGGCTTCCGGCGCCACCTGCTTTTGCTGGCGCTTCATCAATTCAACGTCCAGGCAGAGCGACTGCAACTCGCGCACAAGGACGTTGAACGATTCGGGCACGCCCGGCTCGATGCCCGGTTCGCCCTTGACGATGGCCTCGTAGATTTTCGCGCGGCCGTACACGTCGTCCGACTTGCAGGTCAGCAACTCCTGCAGGATGTGCGCCGCGCCATAGGCCTCAAGCGCCCAGACTTCCATCTCGCCGAACCGCTGGCCGCCGAACTGCGCCTTGCCTCCGAGCGGCTGCTGCGTGATGAGCGAATAGGGACCAATAGAACGCGCGTGAATCTTGTCGTCCACCAAATGCGAGAGTTTCAGCATGTAGATGAATCCGACGGTGACGTTTTGCGCGAAGGTGTCGCCGGTCATGCCGTCAAAGAGCGTGATCTTGCCCGCGGAAGGCAGGCCCGCCTCTTCGAGCAGGTGTCGGATTTCCGTCTCGCGCGCGCCGTCAAACACGGGCGTGGAAAATGGAACGCCTTCGCGGAGACCGCGGGCAAGGTCGTGCATTTCTTCGTCGCTCATGCTGGAGATGTTTCTCCAGATGGAGGTATCGCCGAAGACTTCCTTGAGCCACTTGCGAACCGCTTCCGCCTTAACGTCGCGGTCGAGCAGCCGCGCCAGCGCGCGGCCGAGTTCCTTTGACGCCCAGCCAAGATGCGTTTCAAGAATCTGGCCGACGTTCATACGCGAGGGCACGCCGAGCGGATTGAGGACGATCTCGACGGGCGTTCCGTCCGGCAGATACGGCATATCTTCTTCGGGAACGATGCGAGCGATAACGCCTTTGTTTCCGTGACGGCCGGCCATCTTGTCGCCGACAGAGAGCTTGCGCTTCATCGCGATGTAACACTTCACGAGCTTGATGACGCCCGGAGGCAGCTCGTCGCCCTTCTTGAGCTTTTCCTTGCGCTCCTCGGTGATCTTGCGGAGCACGTCAATCTGGCGCGAGGTCATCTCCTCGATTTCATCAATCTTCTCGATGAGTAGCGGGTCCTTGTCATTCAAACGCAGGCGCTTGAGGTTCCGCGTCGAAACCTTCTCGATGATATCGCGCGTCAGCTCCGTGCCCTTGGTGAGCAGGCGCTTGTTGGTTTTTTCGTCGTGCAGGTCCGCGACAAGCTTCTGGCTGCCAAGGAGGCTCGTGAGGCGCTTGAGCCGCTCGTCGGTCAGGATGCGGATTTCGTCCGCGAGGTTCTTCTCAAGCTTGAAAACATGTTCGGCCTCGATGGCGCGGTGACGCTCGTCTTTCTCGGCGCCCTTGCGGCAGAAGATCTTCACGTCCACGACCGTGCCTTCAATGCCCGGAGGGCAATAGAGGGAAGCGTCGCGGACATCGCCGGCCTTTTCGCCGAAGATGGCGCGAAGGAGTTTTTCTTCCGGCGTGAGAGTCGTCTCGCCCTTGGGCGTGACCTTGCCGACCATGATGTCTCCGGGCCGGACGGTAGCGCCGATGCGGATGACGCCACTCTCGTCAAGATTGCGCAGAAACGTCTCGCTGATGTTGGGGATATCCCGCGTGATTTCCTCGGGGCCAAGCTTGGTGTCCCGCGCCTCGATTTCGTATTCCTCGATGTGAATCGAGGTGTAGTAGTCGTCCTTGACGAGCTTTTCGCTCACGAGGATGGCGTCTTCAAAGTTGTAACCGCGCCACGGCAGGAAGGCGACGAGGACGTTGCGGCCAAGAGCGAGTTCGCCTCGGTCCGTACACGGGCCATCGGCCAGCACTTGCGCCTGCTTCACGCGATCGCCCACGCGGACGAGCGGCTTCTGATTGATGCAGGTGTTCTGGTTCGAGCGCTTGAATTTCGTGAGCTGGTAGATGTCCGCGCCCACTTCGCGCGAAAGCACGCCCGAGTGATCGGATTCGACGCGCACGATGATGCGCTCCGAGTCCACCTGGTCCACGATGCCTTCGCGACGGCACAGCACGACCGCGCCGGAATCGCGCGCGGTGACGCGCTCCATGCCCGTGCCCACCAGGGGAGATTCACCGCGGATGAGCGGCACGGCCTGGCGCTGCATGTTGGAACCCATCAACGCGCGGTTCGCGTCGTCATTTTCAAGGAAAGGTATCAGGCTGGCGGCCACGCTGACGAGCTGCTTCGGCGAAACGTCAATGTAGTCCACTTCATCGCGGTGTTTCAGGACGAAGTTGCCCGCCTGGCGGCAGTTCACAAGCTCCGGGATGATGCGGCCGCGGTCTTCGAGCGGCACGTTTGCCTGTGCGACGACGTAGCGGTCTTCCTCCCACGCGGAAAGATAGAAGCAGTGCGGCTCAAAGGTGACGCGCCGCCGCTTCAGCTCTTCGTTGACGCTGTCGACTTTGTCGCGTTCGACCGTGTCGCCGACCTTGAACTCGCTATCTCCAGCGTTCAGAATCTGGACGTAATTGAGGACGCGCCCGCCCTTCACCTTGCTGTAGGGCGATTCGATGAAACCAAACTCATTGATGCGCGCGTAGCACGAAAGCGAGCTGATCAAGCCGATGTTCGGGCCTTCCGGCGTTTCAATCGGGCAGATTCGGCCGTAGTGCGTCGGATGGACGTCGCGCACCTCGAATCCCGCGCGCTCGCGCGAGAGCCCGCCGGGACCCAGAGCCGAAAGGCGCCGCTTGTGTGTGATTTCGGAAAGCGGGTTGGTCTGGTCCATGAACTGGCTGAGCTGCGAGCTGCCGAAGAATTCGCGGATCGCCGCCATCACGGGCTTCGCGTTCACCAGGTCGTGCGGCATCGCCGTGGACATTTCCTGGTAAACGGACATCTTTTCCTTGATGGCGCGCTCCATGCGCACAAGGCCAATGCGGAACTGGTTTTCGAGGAGTTCACCGACCGCGCGGACGCGGCGGTTGCCCAGGTGATCGATGTCATCCACCGTGCCGATGTTTTTACGCAGCTTCAGCAGGTAGCGGATGGAGGCGTAGAAGTCCGTCGGGGCGAGCGTGCGCGTCTCGAGCGGTGTTTCCAACCCCAGCTTGATGTTGAACTTCAAGCGGCCGACCTTGCTGAAGTCATATTTCCGCGGATCGAGGAACATCCCATTGAACAGCGCGGTCGCGGTTTCCAGCGTCGGCGGGTCGCCGGGACGCAACTTGCGGTAGATTTCAATCAGCGCCTCGCGCGGCGAGCGAATGGTGTCCTTGTCCAGCGTGCGGCTCAGAACGACGCCGATGTCGTCGCGCTCCGGGAAGAAAACGTCCACTTCGGTGATGCCGACTTCGGCCACGGCGGCCCACAATTCAGCCGTCATCGGCTTGTTCGATTCGACAAGCACCTCGCCCGTCTGGCGATTCACGACGTCAGCGACGGTGTATGCGCCTTCGAGGTCGCCAATCGAAATTCCCACCTGCGCGACGCGCGCTTTGAGAAGCTCCTTATAGAGCGGCTCCGTGATGCGCTTATGCGCGGCGACAATGACTTCCTCGCTCTTCGGGTGCTTGATTTCGCGCGAAAGCTTGCGATCCATCAGGCCTTCGGAGACGTTCCAGTAGGTATCGCCATCGCGCAGCGCGATGCGTTCGACTTGATAAAACGTCCGCAAAATCTCTTCGTTGCTCTTCAGCCCCAGCGCGCGAAGGAAAATCGAGCCGAGGAACTTCCGCTTACGGTCGATGCGAACATAGAGCAGGTTCTTAGTGTCGTATTCGAATTCCACCCACGACCCGCGGTAAGGAATAATCTTTCCGAGGAAATAGGTGCGGTTGTTCGCGCTTTCATAGAAAACACCCGGCGAACGGTGCAACTGGCTGACGATGACGCGCTCAGTGCCGTTGATGACAAAGGTGCCGTTTTCGGTCATCAGCGGGATGTCGCCAAAGAAAACTTCCTGCTCCTTTATGTCGCGGATGTTTTTCGCGCCGGTGTCCGGGTCCTTATCGTAAATTGTCAGGCGGATGGTGACCTTGAGCGGCGCGGAGTAGGTCATCCCGCGTTCCTGGCATTCGTTCACGTCATACTTGAGCTGCATCCCGACCGGGTCCCCGCACTTGTTGCAGAAAGTCGGCGTGTTCTTGTTGAACGTGCCGCACTTCGAGCAGATCACGTCACCCGTCTGATAGGGATTCGTGACCACGGAGGCGCCGCAATTCCGGCAAGTGGCGCGCAGGTGATGCAACCCCTTCAGGTTGCCGCACTTGCATTCCCAATTGCCGATCGCGTAGTCCACAAAGTCCAGTTGCGAGAGCCCGCGGAAATCCCCAATGGGGAAAACGGAGCTGAACACGGACTGCAAGCCCGCGTCCTCGCGTTCGCTCGGCAGCAAATCCATCTGCAAGAAGCGCTGATAGGACTTGCGCTGCACTTCGATCAAATTCGGGATCTGGATCGAGCTCTGGATCTTCGAGAAATCCAGACGCTGCCGTTCACGACTGTGATGATTGCCATTCTGCATTCTCTTTTACCTCATGCCCGTGCGGATGTGCGGGACGCGCCTACGGCAAGGCGAGCCGGGTAGCTCTCCTTGCCAGGAGACACAACGAACTGGCGTCCCGGCAGGACTCGTTTAAAGGCTCCTGTGTCACGATCTGAAGCGTGCGTAATGCAAATCCTTCCGCTGCGGCCTCGCGAATAAACGGAGCCGCCGAAGAGGGCCGATACGGTTACTTGATTTCGACTTTGGCGCCGGCTTCTTCGAACTTTTTCTTGATCGAAGCAGCCTCTTCCTTGTTGACGCCTTCCTTGACCGGCTTGGGCGCGCCGTCCACCAGGTCCTTGGCTTCTTTCAAGCCGAGACTCGTGACTTCACGGACGGCTTTGATGACGTTGATCTTGTTCCCGCCGACTTCGGTGAGAACGACGGAAAATTCCGTCTTCTCTTCGGCTGCCGGTGCAGCCGGCCCCGCCGCAGCGCCGCCGCCGGCGACCACTGCCGCAGCCGCGGAAACGCCGAAGGTCTCTTCCATCTTCTTGACCAGATCGGCGGCTTCGAGCAACGTCAGGCCCTTGATCTCCTCGAGTATTGCTTCCACCTTGTTAGCCATTGCCTCTTTCCTCTCCTTCAGAAGAATTCAAACCCGGGCTATTGGGAAACGGGCGCAGGTTCGGGCCCGCCGCCCCCAAACTTTTCGGCCTTGGCCGCTTCATTGATCACCACGGCCATATTGCGAGTGACTGCCGAGAGCACCATGGCAATCCTCTGCGCCGGCGCGTTGATCAGGAACATAATCTTGCCGTACAGCTCCTCCTTGGACGGTAGCTGCGCGAGCTGCTGGATGTCCGCAATCGATAAGACGCGTCCTTCGACCACTCCCGATTGAAACTTGAACGCAGGCACGTCTTTCGCGAATTTTGTAAGCGCCTTCGCGAGCGCGACAGGATCCGCCGCCGTGTAGGCAATCGAATTGGATCCCTCAAGATTCTTCAGCAGGGGTTCCGCGGTGGTTCCCGCGCCCGCGCGTTCCGCCAGGGTATTCTTCACGACGCGATATTTTCCGCCAACAGCCTGAACTGTGCGCCGCAGCTTGGTGTCGTCTTCGACCGTAATGCCCTTGAATGTCGTCAGGATGACGGTCGAGACGCGAGCCAGTTCGGTCTTGAGCTGTTCGACGTCTTTCTCTTTGTCGCTGCGCTTTTTCATTTCCAGTCTCCGCCGGACTTACGCCGCCACCGCCGTGGCCGATTCAATTTCCGCCTCGTTAATCAGAATTCCGGGGCCCATCGTCGAAGTCAGCGTTACCTTTTTGACGTATTTGCCCTTCGCTGCCGCGGGCTTTGCCTTCACCACCGCGCCAAGCAGCGCCTGCGCGTTTTCCGCCAGCTTCTCGGCGTCAAAACTGATCTTTCCGATGGGGGAATGGACGATGCCCGCCTTGTCCACGCGGAACTCGACCTTGCCCGCCTTCACTTCCTTGACGGCCCTGCCGACCTCGAACGTCACCGTGCCGGTCTTCGGATTGGGCATCAAGCCGCGCGGCCCGAGCACTTTTCCAAGGCGTCCGGCCGACTTCATCATGTCCGGCGTGGCGATGACCGCGTCGAAATCCGTCCAGCCCTCTTGAATCTTCTGCACCATGTCTTCGCCACCGACGAAATCAGCGCCTGCTTCCTCCGCTTCGCGGACTTTTTCTCCGCCGGCGATTACGAGCACACGCTTCGATTTGCCCAGCCCGTTTGGCAGCACCACCGTGCCGCGGACCATCTGGTCGGAATGCTTCGGGTCCACTCCCAGGTTCACGACCAACTCAACCGTCTCGTCAAACTTCACGAAGTGCGCCTTTTTCAGCACTGCGGCGGCTTCGGCGAGGGTGTAAGGACGCGCCTCGACCAGCTTGCGTGCGTTGTCGGTTTTCTTTCCCAGCTTGCGGCTCATATGGCTCAGCCCTCCACCACTTCAATGCCCATGTTGCGAGCCGTGCCGGTCACTGTGCGCACCGCCGATTCGAGGCTCGTCGTATTTAAGTCCGGCAGCTTGGTGCGCGCGATATCTTCAACCTGCTTTTTCGTGACCTTGCCGACCTTGTTGCGGTTCGGTTCCGCGGATCCCTTCACGATATTCGCCGCGCGCTTCAAAAGTTCCGAAGCCGGCGGGGTCTTCGTCACAAAAGTGAATGTACGGTCGCTATAGACGGTGATCACCACGGGGATGATCATCCCCTCGGGCTCTTTCGTCGTGCGGGCGTTGAACTGTTTGCAGAAATCCATGATGTTGACGCCCTGCGGCCCGAGCGCAGTTCCCAATTGCTGCGAGGGCGCGGCCTTCGCGGCCGGCACCTGCAGCTTCAGCATCGCTTGAACCTTCTTTGCCATGTCCCGTTTCCCCTACAACCCGGCCGCCCTAGGCGATCTTTTCCACTTGCATGAAATCCAGTTCAACCGGCGTCGAACGCCCGAAAATCGTCACGGAAATTTTAAGCGTGCTGCGGTCCGAATTAACCTCTTCCACCACGCCGGTGAAATTCGCGAACGGCCCATCCACAATGCGCACTTGCTCGTTGCGCTCAAATTTCAGTTTCGGCTTGGGCCGCTCCGCCGGGCTCGCCGCGCGATGAAGAATGTCCTGCACTTCCTGTTCGCTGAGAGGCGTCGGCGTCTGCCCCGAACCGACGAATCCCGTCACCCGCGGCGTGTTCCGCACGACGTGCCAGGTGTAGTCGTCCATTTCCATCTCGACCAGCACATAGCCCGGATAAAACATCCGCGTCGCGGTGACTTTTTTCCCTCCGCGCACTTCCACCACGTCTTCGGTCGGGATCAGCACCTGGCCGATCTTTTCCTGCAAGCCGAACGCGGCAACGCGGCCCTCGAGGCTTTCCTTCACCTTCCGCTCGAAGCCGGAATACGTATGGATGATGTACCACTGCTTCGCCATGCGTTCTGTTTCGCTCCGCGTTTCCACGATTAGTGACGAAACGCCCTCAAAACCTGCGCTACGGCGCGTGTCGCGCCCCGGTCCACGGCCCAGAGAAACACAGCGAAAATAATCGTGGTCATGATGACAACCAGCGTGGTGCTGCGCACATCCGTCGCCGTGGGCCAGACCACCAGCTTCATTTCCGCGCGAACATCGCGCGTGAATTGCCCCGCGCGGCGGAATCGCTCCCGGAGGTCCTCGACCCATTGCGGCCGCGGGCGGCTCGAATCTCGAGAACGATCCGGCGGTGTCGGTGTCGTGTTCACTTTTGTCGCCTGTGTTGTGGACATCCCCGCCTCACGCTTTGCCCCATCCCGCCGTCTCTCCGCCAACCCTTCGAGGTGGCAGGGGAGGAGGGATTCGAACCCCCACATCCGGTTTTGGAGACCGGCGGTCTACCGTTGAACCTACTCCCCTAAATTATTTGACCTCTTTGTGCGGCGTGTGCTTCCGGCACGCCTTGCAAAACTTGCTCGTTTCCATCCGGTCGGTGTGTTTCTTCCGGTTCTTCATGGTCGTGTAGTTCCGGTTTTTGCACTCGGTGCACTGCAATGTGATGATTTCGCGCATCGTCCTGTCCTGTTACTCGACTATCTCAGCGACGGCGCCGGCGCCGACTGTGTGGCCGCCTTCGCGGATCGCGAACCGCAGCCCCTTCTCCAAAGCCACCGGTGTAATCAAACTGATCTCCACCGATACGTTGTCCCCCGGCATCACCATCTCCACTCCCGTGTTCAACTTTACGTCACCCGTCACGTCCGTCGTCCGAAAATAAAATTGCGGCCGGTAGCCCGTGAAAAACGGCGTGTGCCGACCCCCCTCTTCCTTCTTCAAGATGTACGCTTCCGCCTTGAACTTCGTGTGCGGCGTGATCGACCCCGGCTTCGCGATCACCTGCCCTCGCTCCACCTCTTCCTTCTCCGTTCCCCGCAACAGCAACCCTACGTTGTCCCCCGCCATCCCTTCGTCCAACAGCTTGCGGAACATCTCCACGCCCGTCACCACTCGCTTCATCGTCGGTCGGAAGCCCACTATCTCCACTTCCTCCCCCACCTTCACTTTCCCGCGCTCCACTCTCCCCGTCACCACCGTTCCCCGCCCGGAAATCGAAAAGATATCCTCAATCGGCATCGCAAACGGCTTGTCCACTTCCCGCACCGGCAGCGGCACGTACCGGTCCACCTCTTCCATCAACTTCAAGATCGTCTTCTCCCACTTCTCTTCCCCGTTCAGCGCGCCCAGCGCGGAGCCACGAATCACCGGCACTTCATCGCCCGGAAACCCGTAACTCTTCAGCAGTTCCCGTACTTCCAGCTCCACTAGTTCCAACAGTTCCGGGTCTTCCACCGCGTCGCACTTGTTCAGAAACACCACAATCGACGGCACCCCCACCTGCCGCGCCAACAGAATGTGCTCCCGTGTCTGCGGCATCGGTCCGTCCGTCGCCGCCACCACCAGAATCGCTCCGTCCATCTGCGCCGCGCCCGTGATCATGTTCTTGATGTAGTCGGCGTGCCCGGGGCAGTCGATGTGCGCGTAGTGACGGTTCGCCGTCTCGTACTCGACGTGCGCCACCGCAATCGTAATCCCCCGCTCGCGCTCTTCCGGAGCGTTGTCAATCGAATCGAACGCCCGGAACTGCACCTTCGGGTTGTGCTTG
This sequence comes from uncultured Acidobacteriota bacterium, assembly GCA_963838945.1. Classification (GTDB taxonomy): domain Bacteria; phylum Acidobacteriota; class Terriglobia; order Acidiferrales; family UBA7541; genus DASTCZ01. Next base: position 33,084 of record CAWITC010000006.1, read on the forward strand.
GACAGCACTTTCGTGATCGCCGCCGTCAGCGTCGTCTTGCCATGGTCAATGTGTCCGATCGTCCCGATGTTCACGTGCGGCTTCGACCGCTCGAATTTTTCCTTCGCCATTTTCTTGTTCCCTCAGTACCAAGTTCAATTGGAGCGGGGGACCGGATTCGAACCGGCAACCATCGCCTTGGAAGAGCGAGACTCTACCGTTGAGTTACCCCCGCCCGTCTTTCAAAATCCCGCGCCGCCCTTCGATGTAATTCGCTGCGATCCTCCGCTCGTCACTCCAAACTCTGGAGCCTGGGACCGGGATTGAACCGGTGACCTCGTCCTTACCAAGGACGCGCTCTACCAACTGAGCTACCCAGGCTCGGAACTTTTCTATGCGCAACCGGACGGCTCGTCCCACGCGCTTCGCGCACGCCGAATGCTTGTTTGGATCTCGCTTCGTCGGACTTCAGGCCGACAATTCTTTGCGCAGAGTGGTGGACGGGGGAGGATTCGAACCTCCGTAGCCCGCAAGGAGCGGCAGATTTACAGTCTGCTGGTTTTAGCCACTCACCCACCCGTCCTGCACGGGAAAGTTTACGACGATGAAAGGACACGCGTCCCGATTGCAGGTTTCCGCAATTTTGCAATCCAGAGACACCTGTCCGCTCAATTCTCAGCGATGATTCCGAGCCGCGCACCGCAAGGGAACACTTCCCCCTGACCGCCCTTACGCATAATCTCAGCTGGCGGAGGGATTTGAACCCCCGACCCTCTGATTACAAATCAGATGCTCTACCAACTGAGCTACGCCAGCATGGCTCAAACCTACAGAGAATAACAAATCAGGAAGTTCAATTGCAAGAGGAAGTTGCTGGCATAGAGCAAGTCGCGTGCCATGCGACCGGGTAGCACCAACTTAGGTGCACTAGCCTCGCATTTGGTTTCGCGAAGCGAATGGCAGTAAATCCGGAATATCGATCTCGTTGCAAAGGCTTCGCCAACCGCCGAGAATGGTCAACGGGGATTGTAAGGTTTGCGGCGCACAGCCATAGCAATTGTTTGCCTGGCCGTCGTGGTCATCGCGGCGGCGGCCTATTACACCTGGCGGCACTCACCCACGGCAACGGGCCCGTCGGAGGGCGCGGAGCCGCCACTGGTTTCGCAGCTTCCGCCCGGCGCGCCCTACGTCCTTTACGCCGACGTGGCGGCGCTGCGCAATGCGGCATTCCTCGCGAAGCTCGCAGCGCTCGTGCCTGCACCAGCCGAAGACCCGGAATACTCCGAGTTCGTCCGCGCCACGGGCTTTGACTATTCGCGGGACCTCGACCGCGTGGCCATCACTGCGGTTCCGGGCGCATCGGAGTCCGCGGTTTGGACTCTGGCCGATGGCCGCTTTGACCAACAGAAGATTCAGGCCTACGCGCTTCGCTCCGGCAAAACCGAACAACGCGAGGGCCAAATAATATACGCCATTGACTCAGGCCCTTCGGCGAATGAAGTCACGCTCCGATTTCTTTCGCCGACCCGCATCGAGATTGTCAGCCGGCCAAAGCGATCCGCGCAGGACAACGCACCGGAGAATACTCCCTCAACGCCGGCGCCGATGCCGGGCGATTCCGCAGCCTTTCGCGACCACATCGCGCGAGTCTCCGGCTCTCCAGTTTTCGCCGTGGTGCGCATGGACTCAGTGCCAAAGGACTTGACACTGGGCGCCCTGCGAATGGATCAAATTACGGGCATGCTGCAAAACGTACATTGGCTATCGCTCGCAGTCACTCCGGAAGGCGAGAACTTGCGCGTGATCCTCGAGGGCGAATGCGGTTCGACCATCGAATCCACAAAACTCCAATTGTTTCTCGAAAGCTTGCGTATGCTCGGCCGCGGGCTGCTCTCCGACCCCGGGACTCGCCGCCAGTTCACGCCCCAGGGCGCGGAGGCTCTCAACAAGCTAGCTCGTCAGATTGACATTTCCCACGACGGCCCGCACGTCCGCGTCATGGCCGTTCTCTCCCCGGACATGCTCGCTGGTCTGGCGGCCCCGCCTCCCAATCCAGCGGCCGCGCCGAAGCGAGCCCCCGCAAATCGCTAGTATTGAGATCCTGAGGTTGGGACCCGCCGAAAACGGATACAGTGACAGAAATCTAATCGCCGAAGGAGCTGAAGCGGAGGTAGCGCCAGGGATTTATAGGCGCGCCATTCAAGCGGATCTCATAATGCACGTGCGGGCCGGTCGAGCGCCCGCTTGTTCCGGAATAGCCGATGGTGTCGCCGCGATGAACCTGCTCACCAACGTCCGCGTTGAACCCGGAGAGATGACCGTACCAGGTGGTTGTACCGTAACCGTGATCCACGACAACAAGATGCCCGTACCCGGGCTGAGTCTCGACAACGACCACAACTCCATCCGCCGTCACATGGACCGGGCTGCCGTAAGCGGCGGATATGTCCACACCCTTATGGAATTCACCTTCACCACTGAAGGGGTCAAGCCGCTCGCCGAAGCTCGCCGTGATCTGCCCGGTGACGGGCCAGAGCGACGGCGTAAACGCCGCGTCGCCCAGCCCCGGCTGGGGCGGCAAGAGGTGCAAGCCTTCCTGGGCCATCGCCAACGAGGAGGCATTCTTCTCAAGGAAATTGAACTGTTCCACGGTCCGCCCGAATGTGTCCTGCGGATTGCCGGAGAAACCGGCCAGTGCGAAGGGGGTTTCGCGGAAGCGCGTGAACCCGTAGGTCATGGCCACTGCCGTGGCGAGCGATTGGAGCGAATCGAGTCGCTGGTTGGTGTCCTTCACGCTGGTTTGAAGCTCAGTGAACTGCTGTTTCAGGTTGTCGCGCTCGCGCCGGATGGCATTGTAGTCGTCCGCCTTCCAGAGCATCCTGGAATAGGACGCCACGCCGGCGATGACCGTAATCCCGCCGACAACCACAAGAGCGGCAAGCAGTTGCAGGAAATAGACAGGGATCCGGACCTTCCAGATGCGGCTCTGGTCATTCGAGGCGAGAAAGAAAGTGTAAAAACGAGTCTTCATGCCCTTCAGTACGAAAAACTACCTGTTTTCCGTTTGGCTGGTTGCCGCACATTCCCTGCCGCGGCGCATAATACCTTTGGGCCTGACTTTGGCCCCATAAGAGTTTGAACCGCGAGCCCTGGTCCGAAACCAAAGTAAGTCTAGAGTCGCGGCTTCGGGGAAGTCAACTTATATTTATTTTGACGCCCGCGGTAACGGGAAGTCTCGGCAAACGGCCTACCTAGCCTTCTATAATATAGGGGAGCCTGTCTCAGGGCACAATTTGTACTCTCGGGCAGACGTGGGGCAGCCGGATCGGCGGCTAAGAGGCTACCCCGAAGGGCAGAAGTTTCGGAAGCGCTATTTACCGGCAGACAGAAACAGCATCCATTGCGAAACGAAACCGAGATTATCGAGCGGGTTTGGCGAGCACTGCCTATGCGGGGCGGGGTAAAGGGCCGAAACTGGCTGCGGCTCGGAGTTGGCGATGATGCCGCTGTGATGCGCGTCGCTCCACACGGGAGAGCAGCAGCCGGCGACTGGGTGCTGAGCACGGACGCCTTTCTCGAAGGCGTGCACTTTTTGCCCCGGGTGCATTCGCCGCGGGACATCGGTTACAAAGCCCTAGCGCGGGCGACGAGCGACCTTGCGGCGATGGGGGCGATGCCGCGATTCTTCCTCCTGACCATTGCCCTGCCGGCGAGCCGGGCGGGGGGATGGCTCGACGGCTTCCTGAGTGGCATGGCGCAGGCGGCGCGGGAATTTGGGATGGCAGTGATTGGCGGAGATACCTCGCGATTTCCCTCAGTGGTGATAAGCATAACGGTGGGCGGACAGACGGTGGGTGGCGGTGCTACTGGTGACGGGCTATCGGCAAGCAAGGAGGGATCCAACCACGTCCTGACCCGGTCTGGCGCACGGCCCGGTGATTTGATCTTTGTGAGTGGCACGCTTGGCGCAGCGCAGCTTGGGCTCGAACTGATCCTGCATGGCCTGGACGGCAAAGGGAACACTCCCAAGATTCCTGGCGGCGGGCAATGGAGGCGCCTGCTGCAGCCGCACTTGCGGCCCAAAATCCAGCTTGCTCTAGGGCGCTGGCTGGCGGGTGAGAATCCATCGGGGCGCCAATTAGCCTCTGCAGCGATTGACACGTCTGATGGGCTTTCCACGGACTTGAGTCACATTTGCAAGCCGAGCGGTGTGGGCGCGCGCGTCTGGGCGGAGGAGATTCCCGCGGTTCGTGTGCCGGAAGCCCTTCGGCAGCGCGGCTTCAGCCTAGATCTGCTTGGGCTTGCCTTGCACGGAGGCGAGGACTACCAGTTGGTCTTCACTGTGCCACCCAATGCGACCCGTTATTTGCCCCGGGCATTTCGCGGCACCCAGATCACACAGATCGGCGAGATTGTCCGATTGCAGGCGAGAACCCGAAAAAGTGCTCCTTGCGTCTGGCTGGTGCGTGCCAAGGGCCATGTCGGCCCCCTCAGGCCCGGCGGGTGGGACTCATTTGCTCGCGACCGCAGCGCTTCACAACGGCGTGTGAAGTGAATGGTTTCACGCGATGAAAAGTGGGAGGGAGCGGCGGTATCAATCGAAGAGTGTTAGAAACCCGGCGCGCCGGAAGCGGCCGGACGCGCTTCGGCGGGCGCGCGCAGGCTGCCAAAGCGAAGCCGCTCGAACCAGGCCTGGCACAGAGACATGAAGCCCGTATAGAGATAGCCCCAAACGAAAAGCAGGAGGAATGGAATCGTGGCGTAGTTCTGATTCCGGAAAGCGTAAACGATGGTTGCCGCGAAATAGAATCCGAGGATGATTTCGATATATGGCAGGAGACCTGAGCGGTTGCGATAGGACTTCTTCTGCCAACTCCCCTTTTGCCCTGCAATGTTGTATTTCGGCGTGCGCGCAAAATCCGATTGTTTGCCGAAGATCGCTTCAAGCACCGCAACGGCGTTTCGCACGGAGATCCCAATACCCGTGGCCATAACAAACGGCATAAACAGAATGGCTCGCATCCAGGTTTTCGGATGCAGATTGCGCTGTGCGATCAGGTAGAAGCTGGAGATCGAGCACGTCGAAGCCAGGAAGAGCGGCAAATCAATCACCAGCATCTGGAACGTGCCCTGATAAAACCGCACGATCATTGCGGGCAGCAGCAGGGTCGAGAGTACGATCATCAATGGATAGCTGATGTTCGCGGTGAGGTGAAAGAACGCTTCGGCTTTGACGTGCCCGGGCTGCTTCGAGCGCCACATGAGCGGCAGAATTTTCTTCGCGGTCTGCATCAGGCCCTTGGCCCAGCGCGCCTGCTGCGTCTTGAAGGAGTTCATCTCGACGGGCAATTCGGAGGCGCATTCAATTTCAGGCACATAAAGGAATTTCCAGCCGAGAAGCTGCGCGCGATAGGAAAGATCCGTGTCTTCCGTGAGCGTGTCGTGTTGCCAGCCGCCGGCGTCGTCAATTACGGTGCGGCGCCAGATGCCGGCCGTGCCGTTGAAATTGAAGAAATCGCCCCGGCGCGACCGCGCGCCATGTTCGATGACGAAATGGCCGTCAAGCAGGATGTGTTCGACCTCGGTGAGGAGCGAGTAGTCCGCATTCAAATAAGTCCAGCGCCCCTGCACCATGGCGATCTTCGCATCCGTGAAGTACGGCACAGTGCGTCGCAAAAAATCGGGCGAAGGAATAAAATCCGCGTCAAAGATGGCGACGAATTCCCCCCCTGCGGTCTTCAACCCTTCGGCGAGCGCGCCCGCCTTGAAGCCTTCGCGGTTCATCCGGTGAACGTAGTGAATGGGCATGCCGAGCGCCTGGAAGCGTTCGACGCACGCGCGCGCGACCTCCTGCGTTTCGTCGGTCGAATCGTCGAGGACTTGTACGTCGAGCAATTCATGCGGGTAGTCAAAGCGGGAGACGGCTTCCACGAGCCGCTCGATAACGTAGAGTTCGTTGAAAATGGGAAGCTGCACGGTAACGCGAGGCCATTCCGTGATTTCGGGCGGCGGCCCGGGGACGTTCTTGCGATATTTGTAATACCAGTAGACAAGCCAGTAGCGGTGCAGGCCATACATCGCCAGCACCACAAGCACCACGAAGTAAGGGATCATCACCCCGAGGTCAAAGCCGTTGAGCTGGTAAAGGCCGCGAAACGGATTGCTGTGCGGATCGGTCTGGCGGTGCCAATAGCCCGAAAAGGGGTTCTGGACCAACCAGAGGATGCTTGCGAGGCTTGAAAAGGTTAACACGGTTCGGCTACCTGAAATCGATTCTGTGTTCCACCGGTCTTTCCTGCGTCGGCAGTCAGCGGACGCGACACTCGCTGGCAGGGGCTGGGGGTGTTGCCGAAGAAACGATTATATGGCGTTATCGGGGCAAGTCAACGGCTCGGCATCTGTGAAAGGGCTTCGGCTCCAGACGGAGACAATTCTGCACAAAGTTCAAGGCACGAGGACAATTTTTCCGTATGCGCCGGGCTCGAGAACTTCTTTGTGCGCGCGCGGAGCTTCAGCGAGCGGCAGCTCCTTACCGACAATGGGGCGCAGCGTGCCGTTTTCGAGTCCCGCGCCGATGGCGGCGTGAATGGCGGCCATCTCATCAGCGGGAACATTCCAGAGCAGGACGGCAAGAATCGCGCCTTCGCGCGTCATCAAATCGCGCGGAGTGATAGTGACGTCACCGCGGCTTCCGATGACGACCACGCGGCCACGCTGCGCGAGCATCTTGAGGTCGGTGCCAAGGTTTACGTTGGCAAGCATTTCGAGGATGACGTCCGCGCCGCGTCCGCCGGTGAAGTCGAGGATGCGCGCGGCGGAATCCGGCGCGCGGTGGTCAATCACGTGATGCGCGCCCTCGCGCGCGACGAGTTCGCGGCCGCGATCCGTACCGGCCGTGCCGATGACGCGCATGCCCGCCGCGCGCGCGAACTGCACCGCGGCGATGCCGACGCCTCCGCTCGCGCCGTGAACGAGGACCCGATCATTCGGTCGCCCATGAGCCATCTGGAAAAGCGCCCGATAGGCCGTCGCATAAGGGATGTGGATCGCAGCGCCCTGGGCGAAGGAGATCTTTTCCGGCAAGCGATAAGCATCCGTCGCAGCCGCCGTGGCGTATTCGGCGTACGTGCCGGTGACACTGTCGGCGAGATAGATGCGGTCGCCGGGCTTGAAGCCGGTGACGCCGGCCCCGACGGACTCAACGACTCCAGCGCCGTCCACGCCGGGCGTGTAAGGCAGCGCGGGCTTACGGGCATAATTGCCCGAGCGCATATAGGTGTCCGCCGGATTCACTCCCGCCGCGCGGATGCGGACAAGAATCTGGCCGGGCCCGGGCGCGGGCTTCGCGGTCTCCTCGAGGTTCATTACTTCTGGAGCGCCGAATTCGTGGACGGCGATGGCTTTCATGGATTCCCCTTAACAATGACAAGGGCATAGCCCGCCGTGGCGGGCGCCTCTACAGCCCTGTTTGAGTCACACCTGCCGCAAAACAATGAACTGAATTCGTTATGCGCTGGTCGAGCGTTCGGAGATGAGCTTCGCCGTCATGGTGATTTCGGCTTTGAGCAAGCGCGAAATCGGGCAGCCGGCTTTGGCGTTCGCAGCGGCCGTGTCAAACGCGGCCTGATCCGCGCCGGGCACGCGTGCCGTCACGTCGAGATGAACTTTCGTGATGGTCCAGCCCGCGTCGAGCTTATCCAGGGTGACGGCGGCGGTTGTCTCGAGGCTTTCCGGGGTGAATCCGGCAGCGCTGAGCTGCCCCGAAAGCGCCATCGTGAAGCATCCGGCGTGCGCGGCCGCGATGAGCTCTTCGGGATTCGTGCCCTTGCCATCTTCAAAGCGCGTGGAGAATGAATACGGGGTATTCGAGAGAACGCCACTGTCTGTCGAGATGGCGCCCTTGCCTTCCTTGATTGTGCCTTTCCAGACTGCTGATGCTTTGCGAACCATGTGAGCTTTCCTCCCGAAGGATTTAGATGAACCGCGTGAGTCGAATGCTACAAATTCATTTTGCTTAAACGTTTAGGGTGAGGGTCGTCGAAGGGACGAAGTCCGAACCCACGGGCGCCGGGGGCATATCCGGCACGGGAGTGGTGCGGACAACGGGGCGATAGAGAGTGTCGCGCTCGACCGGCGTGCGGCCCGCGGCGCGGATCAGCCGTTCGAGCTCGCTACGGGGAGTGAACTCGGCGGTCTTGGCTCCGGCATCGTGATAAATCTTTTCTTCGACGACGGTTCCGTCCATGTCATCGGCGCCGAAACGCAGCGCGATTTGCGCGATGCGCGGCGTGAGCATGATCCAGTACGCCTTGATGTGATCAAAATTATCGAGCAGCAGCCGCGAGACGGCAATGGCGCGGAGGTCGTCGAATCCGGTCGAGCCCGGCAGGTGCGAAAGGGCCGTATTCGCCGGATGAAACGCGAGCGGAATGAACGCCACGAAGCCGTGCGTTTCGTCCTGCAATTCGCGGAGGAGCAGCAGATGCTCGACGCGCTCTTCTTCACTTTCGATGTGGCCGTAGAGCATCGTGGCATTCGAGCGCAGGCCGATCTGGTGCGCGGTGCGCGCGATATCGAGCCACTGCCGGCCGCTGGTCTTGTGATCGCAGATTACCCTGCGAACGCGCGGATTGAAAATCTCCGCACCGCCGCCGGGGAGCGAATCCACGCCGGCATTTTTCAGCGTGACAAGCGTCTCGCGGATGCTGAGCTTCGCGATGCGCGAGAAGTAGCCAACCTCAACCATCGTGAACGCCTTCAGATGGACCTGCGGGCAGCGTTGCTTGAGGCCGCGCATCAGGTCGAGGAAATATTCAAACGGCAGGTCGGGATGCAGGCCGCCGACGAGATGGAATTCCGTCGCGCCGGCGCGGACGCCCTGCTCGGCGCGCTGCCAGATCTCATCGAGCGCGTACGTGTAGGCCCCCGCCGCGTCGGGGTCGCGGCCGAAGGCGCACAGGCGGCAGTGGGCGACGCAGACGTTTGTCGGATTGATGTGCCGATTAATGTTGTAGTAGCAGACGTCACCGTGGCGTTGCTCGCGGACATAATTCGCGAGCCATCCAACGGCCAGCAGGTCGGGCGAGCGGTAAAGCGCCATGCCGTCAGCGGCGGAGAGGCGCTCGCCGGCAAGGACCTTATCGGCGATAGGCTTCAGCCGGGAATCATTAATTTGAAGTTCGCTCACGTGCGTGACACCCACACCGCCGCGCCCCAGAAAAGAAAGAACAACACACTAATATAGCCGTTTACGGTGAAAAACGCAGCATTCAGCCGGCTGAGGTCATTCGCGGAGACGAGCGAGTGCTCCCAAACGAGCATCGCCGCGACGACGGCGATTCCAACCCACGCGGGCCAGGGCAGATGGAAGCTCGCCGCGAGCCACGCGAGAAGCCCGATCATCGCAACGTGCATCGCGCGCGAAATCAGCAGCGCGCGGGCGACTCCAAAGCGCTTCGGGATGCTGAAGAGCCCAGCGCGGCGGTCGAAGTCCACATCCTGGCAGGCGTAGAGGACGTCAAAGCCGCCGACCCAAAGCGTGACCGCGGCGCAGAGAATCAGCATGCGCGGGTCGAGCGAACCGGCGATGGCGATCCACGCGGCCGCGGGAGACATCCCAAGGCAGAACCCGAGCACGAAATGCGACCAAGAAGTGAAGCGCTTCGTGTAGGAATAAAAGTAAAGCACGGCCAGCACAACAGGCGAGAGTTCGAGCGCGAGGCGATTCAGCCTCCACGCCGCAACCGCGAGCAATGCGGCGGCAACGAAAGTGAACGCCCATGCGAAGGGCAACGAAAGCGCGCCGGTGACGAGCGCGCGGCCCTGCGTGCGCGGATTCTCGCGGTCATAGCGCAGATCCACGATGCGGTTCGTGGTCATCGCGAATGTCCGGGCGCCGACCATCGCCAATACAATCCAGCCAATCTGTTGCCAACTGGGCCACGGCAGCGCGCCCGTATTTGCATGCACCGTGCGTGCGGCAAGCAATGCTCCCGTGAGCGCGAAGGGCAGAGCAAAAATAGAGTGCTCGAACTTGATCATTTCGAGCAGGGTGCGGATGCGGTTCATGGCTTGCCGGTCATTTCGAAACCTAGGCTTCTTGCGCGCGGCCTTTGGCCTGGCCTTCCCAGTGATACTGCTGCTCCTGCGGCAGGCCCAGCGCGGCGAGCGCGCGGCAAACAAACTGCTCGACGAGTTCGTCAATCGACTGTGGCGCGAAATAAAACGCCGGGATGACCGGCATGATGACCGCGCCCGCTTCTTGCGCGCGCAGCATGTTCGTCAGGTGCACGCGATTGAGCGGCGTCTCGCGCAGGCAGAGCACGAGCGGGCGGCGCTCCTTCAGGCAAACGTCGGCGGCGCGCGCCAGCAGGTCTTCGCTCGTACCGTTCGCAATCGAAGCCAGTGTGCCGGCCGAGCATGGGATCACGACCATGCCGTCCACGGGGTGGCTGCCGGAGGCGATGGAGGCGCCAATGTCTCGGTCTGGCAGCAATTCGATTTTGCCCGCGGGCGTGCCGGAGATGAGCGAGGGGAGCTGCTTCGCGTCGGCGGCGCGCACGCCAAGCTCCTGCGCCACCAAACGCTGGCCCGCTTCGGTGACGACGAGGTGCACGCGATCAACTCGGGCGTCATATTCGAGCATCCGCAAAGCTGTGCGCGCGAGCACCGCTCCCGATGCACCGGTGACACCTACCGTGATGATTTTTCCCACGAATTCTCCCTGTGAAACCTTGTGGAACCCTGCGGGGCGCGGAACAGTTCAGTCTAGGGAGCTATTGCGGCCGAAGTCAAGGAAAGGGTCACGAGGGAGCCAGCGCGGCGGCAAGGGCATCGGCAAGCGCGGCTTCCTGCTCTGGGAAAACGGTGCGCAGGTCGAGCACGAGACGATCTTCCTCGATGCGCGCGATAACGGAAATGCCGCGCGCGGGGCGCCGCAAACGTTCCTCGAGCTGCGCCGCGGACCAGCATGATTCCGTAATTGCAATCACGCGCGTTGGCAGCCGCTGGCCCGGCGTCGAGCCGCCGCCGACAACTGATTCGGAGTCGCGCAGCTCGATTCGCGCGGCGTCCTTGGGCGACGAACTCGACAATGCGCGGCGAAATCCTGCCAGGAATTGCTCCGCGCGCTTGCCGGTTTCTTTTTCGCTGGCGTGGATCATGCGCAGCGCGGGAATCGTGTCGTGCCCGGCCGGACCCGGTCCGCGCAAATAAGCGAGCAGCGTCGCCTCGAGCGCGGCAATGGTGAGTTTGTCCACGCGCAGCGCGCGGAACATCGGATGCCGCCGGATTCGCGCAACCAGTTCGCGGCTCCCGGCAATCACACCCGCCTGCGGGCCGCCGAGAAGCTTGTCTCCACTAAACGAAACCACAGACACGCCCGCGGCGATGCTTTCGCGGACCACTGGCTCGCCGATGCCATCCGCGGAAAGATCCACCAGGCACCCCGAGCCCAGGTCTTCGTAGATAGGCACTGAGGCCCGCCGGCTCAACTCGACCAATTCTCCGAGCGCGGGCTGCGCCGTAAAGCCTTCCACGCGGAAATTCGATCGGTGCACGCGAAGCAGCAGCCGTGTGCGCTCGTTGATCGCGCGCTCGTAATCGGCGAGACGCGTGCGATTCGTCGTGCCGACCTCGCGCAGCACGGCGCCGCTTTCCTCCATGATGTCCGGGATGCGGAAGCCGTCGCCGATCTCAATCAGCTCGCCGCGCGAGACGATGACTTCCCCGCCCTTTGCCAGCGCCGCGAGAACGAGAAACACCGCCGCGGCGTTATTGTTCACCGCGATGGCAGCTTCCGCGCCCGAGAGCCGCGCCATCAGCCGTGCCGTGTGAACGTCGCGTTTGCCCCGCTCGCCCTGCGCGAGGTCGTATTCAAGGTTCGAGTATTGCGTCGCCGTGGCGGCGATCCGTTCGACGGCTTCCGCGGCAAGCGGCGCACGCCCCAGATTCGTATGCAAAACAACTCCCGTCGCGTTGATGACCGCGCGCAGTGAAGGGGTGAGCACCGCTTCGACTTCCGCGGCGGTCTCCTCCGCCAGTTTTTCGAGCGAAATCTCCAGCGCCTCCGCGCCCGGCGCCTGAGCGCCAAGCCGTGCGCGCAGTCGAGCCAGCACGCCGCGCGCGGACTCCACCACCAGGTTCCTGTTCACGCGCATCGACAAATCGGCCAGCGTGGGCGAGGACAGCAACTCGTCCACCGATGGGATGTGGCGCATCATTTCACCCGCGCGCCCCGGGGCAGCCGCTCGTTTCATTGTGGCGCTATTTCAGCATAAGTTGCCCGGTGCGTCACCCTAGTACGGCAGGTTCATTGACGCCCGTGCAATTCCGCCGCTAGCCTCATTGAGCACTCCTTTGTCTACGCCATGGCGACCATCGAAGAAGACCTGACGCAACTGGAGAAAGACGTCAGGCAATTGAAAATTGAATACGAGCAGTATTTCGGCGGCGGCCGCTCGCGCCCGCCCGCGGACATCGAGTGGCGCATCGAGCAAATGGTCAAGCGCTACGGCGAGCGCGGCGCGCAGATGAATTTTGCGCAGAGGTTTCACTACGCCGGCCTCGCGCAGACCTACGCCAAATACCGCTATATGTTCCGCAAGCGTTTGAAACAGAAGGAAGAAGGCACCGAGGTTCATCACTTCGGGGCCGCCGCAAAGGCGGTCGCAGCGGGACGCTCCGCGCGGAAGCCGGTCGCTTCCCGCGAAGCCGCGGTGGCTGCCTTTACTCCCTCTTTGGACCCCGCCCGTGAACGCACCAAGACGAGGAAACTCTTCGAAGCCTTCCGCGACGCCAAGCAGAATGCCGGGGAAAACACACGCCAATTGACCGCCGACGCATTTCAGGAATTCCTTCGCCGCAAGGTTCGCGAGCTTCGCTCCAAATCCGGCGACGGAAAAGTGGAATTCGTCGTATCCATTGAAAATGGCCGCACGCGTCTGAAAGCTCGCGTCCAGAACCCCGCCAAGTCCAAGGCCTGAATCTCCCACGCACGGCAAGCCCCTTGCAATCGCGCCGCAGGCGCGTAGACTGGTCTGCTTTTTCCGCGAAATCCATTGCGCGGCGTCGGAGGACCGATTGGCCATCGAACGGGCGCTCATCAGCGTGTATGACAAGACCGGCGTGGAAGAATTCGCGCGGCAGCTTGCGGCGCTGGGCGTCGAAATCATCTCCACCGGGGGCACGGCGAAACTGCTCCGCGAGGCAGGCATCAAGGTGCGCGACGTCTCCGGCCTCACCGGCTGGCCGGAGATGCTCGGCGGACGCGTCAAGACGCTCCATCCCAAAGTCCACGCCGGAATTCTTTTCCGCCGCGGCGAGGCGGAAGACCGCCGCCAGGCGGCCGAGCACGGCATTGCGCCGATTGATCTTGTCGTAGTGAATCTTTATCCCTTTGAGTCCACCGCCGCGAAGGCCGGGCTGGCCGCCGATGAACTCATCGAAAATATTGATATCGGCGGGCCGGCAATGCTCCGCTCCGCTGCGAAGAATTTTCGCGATGTGGCGGCCGTCACGGACCCCGCCGACTACGCGCGCGTTGCTCAAGAACTTGCACAATCGCGCGAAATTTCGCTCGCCACGCGTCTCGAACTTGCCCGCAAGGTCTTCGCCGTCACGTCGCGCTACGACGGCCTCATCACCATGGAGCTCGAGCGCCTGACAGCGGAAGGCGACGCGCTGCGCCTGAACGCGCGCGCGGAGTTGCCGAAGCGTCTGCACTTCGCGCTTGCCGAACGGCAAACGATGCGTTACGGAGAGAACCCTCACCAGCACGCTGCGCTGTACATTCCCGCGGGCGTCGGCGCCTCGGGCCTCGCCGCCGCGCGTCAGCTTCAGGGCAAGGAACTCTCCTACAACAATCTCGTGGATCTCGACGCCGCTTGGGCGCTTGTCTCTGAGTTCGCCAAACCAGCCGCGGTTATCGTCAAGCACAACAACCCCTGTGGCGCGGCGGAGCAGGATTCGCTCGAGCTGTCTTATCTTGCCGCGCTGGCTTGCGATCCGGTTTCAGCTTTCGGCGGCGTGATTGCCTTCAACCGCCCCGTGGACGCGCCCACCGCCGGGGAAGTCGCGAAGCTTTTCGTCGAATGCATTGTCGCTCCAGGCTTTGATTCCGCTGCGGCGGAGAGACTCGCGTCAAAAAAGAATCTGCGCCTGATGGAAATCCCCGCAAACCGCGGCAAAGAGAGCGGCGTCACCCGCGACAATCTCGAGCTCAAGCGCATCTCCGGCGGCGTGCTTGTTCAAACTCCGGATCACCACACACTCGCGGCCGGCGATTTGAAAACGGTCACTGAACGGGCTCCTTCCGCGAAGGAAATCGAGGACCTTCTTTTCGGCTGGAAAGTCTGCAAGCACGTTAAGTCCAACGCCATTGTCTTCGCGCGCGACGGCCGCACGCTCGGCGTCGGCGCGGGCCAGATGAGCCGCGTGGACTCCGTCAAGATCGCCGTGATGAAGGCGCAGGCCTCGCTCGCAGGGACCGTCGTCGCCTCCGACGCCTTCTTCCCCTTCCCCGACGGCGTCGAGGAAGCCGCGAAGGCGGGCGCGACCGCCGTCATCCAGCCCGGCGGCTCAGTGCGCGATGCCGACGTCATCGCCGCCGCCAACCGCCTCGGCCTCGCGATGGTCTTCACCGGCGTGCGCCACTTCAGACACTAGCTCCGGCCATTCATCGCAGGGCGCGAAAATCCCGGAAATGAGGAACGCGCTTGACTTCGCACGCGTCAAAACATTCGGGGAATTATTTCGCCACGCCAGAAATCGCTTGATCCAATTCTTTTGACCCTCTCCCGGTCGCATAGGATAATGATCGTTTCCGAATCGCGATGCGCAACTCACTGAGGACGACCACTCTCGCCGGCCTGCCGTTTCTGGCCGCTTCGCTGCTTTGGCCCGCCTGCGCGGCCGCGCAGGACCCGCCCGCTGCCCCGCAGGACGACTCCCCCGCGCAAAATTATTCCCAGCCCGATCCCGCGAAGCGCGCCGAAGCGTTCTACGACTTCACCATGGGACATCTCAATGAGGTCTACTACCTCGCCTCCAATCAAAGCTCCAATGCCGACGCCGCGATTGATTTCTACAAAAAGGCCTACGCGCTGGACCCCGGCGCGCCTCTCATCGCCGAGCATCTCGCCGAGATGTATTACGAAGCCCGCCGGGTGCGCGACGCCGTGCTCGAAGCGCAGACTCTGATTCAGAAGGACCCCGCGAACGTCTCTGCGCGCAAACTGCTTGTGCGCATCTACCTCCGCTCGCTGAGCGATTCGAATGGCTCCGCCGGCCAGCAAGACCTTGCCACGCGCGCCGTCGAGCAGCTCGAGCAGATACGGCGTCTCGACCCGAAGGATTCCGAATCCGCGCTGTGGCTGGCGCGCCTTTATCGCCTGCGCGGTGATTCCTCCAAGGCGGAAAACGTCCTGCACGGCTTGCTCGCTCAAAATCCTAATGATGAAACGGCCGCCGGACAGGAAGCCGAACTTCTTCTGGAGCAAAACCGCGCGCAGGAAGCCATCAGCCTGTTGGAAGGAATCATGAAGCGCGCGCCATCCGGGCATATCGCGGATACGCTCGGCGATGCCTATTCGCAGTTGCACGATTACGCGAGCGCGGAGCAGGCCTATCGAATGGCCATCGAGCTTGAGCCCGATGAGGCGGATCACTACCGCGGCCTCGCCGAGGCGCTCGCTTCCCGGGAAAAATATGCGGATGCCCTGGCGCAATATCAGCATCTTGCGGGGATGGAGCCCGACGATCCCTCGAACTACCTTCATATGTCGGAGATGAACCGCCAGCTTCACAACCTCGACGAAGCGGAAAAAAATATCCTCGAAGCCAAGCGGCGCGCTCCGGGCAATCTCGAAGTTGTTTACAACGAATCGCTCATCTACGCGGCGCAGGGCCGCAATGAAGACGCCATCCGCGTGCTCTCTTCCGCCGTCTCGAGCTTGAAGTCGCAGCCGGCCGCCGCCCCGTCGAACCGCCGGTCGCTCGCCGTGCTCTACGAACAGCTCGGGCGCATCTACCGCGATTCAGCGAACTACACCGCCGCGCTCAACAGTTTCGCGGAATTGGCGCAGCTCGGCCCCGAAGAGGCCCAGCGCGCCGATTTACAGGTGATTGAAACTTTCCGCCTCGCCCGCGATCTTCCCCACGCGCTGGAAGCCGCGGACCGGGCGGTCGCGCAATTTCCGCAGGACCGCGAAATCCACGTCGCGCGCGCCTTGCTCTATGGAGAAAAAGGCGATGCCGTTGCCGCCGTCTCGCAATTGCGCGAATTGCTGACCCGCTCTCCCCAGGACATCGAGATCTACCTTGACATCGCGCAGATTGATCAGCAGGACCATCGCTTTGCCGAAGCGGAAGCCGTTCTCGCGCAGGCCGCGGGGATAGCCGTCCGCGATAACGATCGCGAGATGATCTGGTTCATGTTCGGCGCAGTGTACGAGCGGCAGAAGAAGTACGATCTGGCCGAAGAACAATTTAAGAAAGTGCTGGCTTCGAATCCGCGGAGCGCCCCCACGCTGAATTATTACGGATATATGCTGGCCGATCAGGGCGTCCGGCTCCCCGAAGCAACGGACCTGATTAAGCGCGCGCTCGTCGAAGATCCAACCAGCGGCGCCTATCTCGATAGCCTCGGCTGGGCCTATTACAAGCAGGACCGTCTTGCCGAAGCGGAGGACTCGCTCCGCCAGGCCGCCGAGCGCGATCACAGCGACCCCACAATCCTCGAACATCTCGGCGACGTTTATTTCAAACGCGGCAAGCTCGATTTGGCACAGACGCAGTGGGAACGCTCGCTCGCCGAATGGCACAAAGAGCTGCCCGCGGAAGTCGAGCCGGACCGAATCAGCGCCGTGGAAACCAAGCTCGCCAACGTGAAACGCCTCATTGCGCAACAGAAAACGGACGGCTCTCCCCGGCCGCGATAGAACTTACGGCCAGAACTGATAGGATGTCCCCCGCCATGCCCGGCCTCCGGCTTCAAGCTTTCGCCAAAGTTAACCTTCGCCTGGAAATCCTCGGGCGCCGCGCCGACGGCTATCATGAGCTGCGCACAATTTTTCAAACCATCTCCTTGCACGACACCCTCGAGCTGTCTCCCTTGCCCGGCTCGCGTGTCGAGTTTTCCATGGAAGGCGATGAAGCCCTCGCCGCCGAATCTTGGAAAGGCAATCTCGCCTATCGCGCCATCGAAGCCGCGCGCCGCGAGCTTGGCTGGCGCCGCGGCGTCCGCGCGCGCCTCGCGAAACACATCCCCGTTGGCCGCGGCCTCGGCGGCGGTTCCAGCGATGCGGCGACGGCGCTCGTCGGCATGATGCGCCTGGCGCACAAGGAAATCCCGGCGGCCCGCTTGATCGAAATCGGCTCCTCGCTCGGCGCCGATGTGCCTTTTTTCCTATTCGGCGGCACGGCCCTCGGCATCGGCCGGGGCGATGAAATTTATCCCCTGCCCGACGCGCCGCGCAGCTCCGTTCTCGTCGTATCACCGCGTGCTATCTCGGTCCCCACCGTGGACGCTTACGAATGGCTCGCCGCCAAACCGCTCGCCTCCGTCCGGCCGCAATTGACAAAGCGCCGGACCACCCATAAACTATGGTGTTTCTGTGCTCAATGTTGGAGCGCGCAGGGAGCCGCCCTGGCAAATGATTTCGAGGCGGCTGTTTTCCCGCGCTATTCCCGCCTGCGTCACATCAAGCGGGAGTTGCTCCGGCGGGGAGCTGAGGAAGCCGCGCTGGCGGGTAGCGGTTCGGCGGTGTTCGCACTGTTCCGAAGCCCAGCGATGGCGCGCCGAGCCGCCCAAGGGTTCCCGAAGGATTCGGTTTTCATCTGCGAAACAGTTTCGCGGGGAAATTACCGCCGCGCCCGGTTGGGCCGCGGCACTGTGTGATTTACTCTCATGGTTGATGAAAAATTCAAAATTTTTTCGGGCTCCGCAAGCCCCGGGCTTGCCGACGAGATTTGCGGCTATCTGGGGGCCAAACGCGGCCAGACCGTCCTCGGCAAATTCAGCGACGGCGAGATCTATTTTCAGATCCTCGAAAACGTTCGCGGCGCGGACGTCTTCGTTGTCCAGCCCTGCACCCAGCCGGTGGACTACCACCTGATGGAACTGCTCTTGATGATTGACGCATTCAAGCGCGCCTCCGCCTGGCGCATCACCGCCGTGATTCCTTATTACTGCTATGCGCGCCAGGATCGCAAAGACAAGCCGCGCGTGCCTATCTCCGCAAAGCTCGTTGCCGACCTGCTCGAAACCGCCGGCGCCAACCGCGCGCTCACCCTCGACCTGCATGCGCCGCAAATTCAGGGCTACTTCAATTCGCCCGTCGACCACCTGTACGCATCGCCCGTCATCGTGGACTACTTCAAGAGGAAATCCTTGCCGAATTTGACCGTCGTATCGCCCGATGCCGGTGGCGTCGAACGCGCCCGCGCATTTGCCAAGAAGCTCGATGCGCCGCTGGCCATCGTGGATAAGCGCCGCGTGGATGTGGACGTTGCGGAAGTGATGAACCTCATCGGCGAAGTCCGCGGCCGCACCGCGCTCATCGTGGACGACATCATTGACACTGCCGGGACGCTTGTAAAGACGGCCGAAGCACTGCTGGCGGAGGGCGCCATGGGCGTTTATGCTGCCGCGACCCATGCCGTGATGTCCGGCCCGGCCATCGACCGCATCTCAAAATCGCAATTGAAGGAAGTCGTCGTCACCAATTCCGTGCCGCTTTCCGATGCCGCGAAGAATTTGAAGAATGTTACTGTGCTCAGCGTCGCGGAGCTTTTTGCCCGCGGCATCCGCAACATTCACGAAGAGACATCCATCAGCGAATTGTTTAAATAAAGGAAGGGCGTATGCAGCAGATCACCGTAGAAGCAAGCCGCCGCGACGATCGCGGCAAGAACGCCGCCCGGCGGCTCCGCGCCTCCGGCCAGGTCCCCGCCGTACTTTACGGCGGCAAAGGCGAAGCGGAAGCGCTCGCCGTAAATACGAAGCAGGTGACCACCATCCTGCACTCGCAGTCCGGCCACAACACCATCTTTACTCTGAAGCTTCCCGGCGGCGATCAGAAGGCCATCGTGAAGGACCTTCAAGTCGACCCGGTCAAGGGCACGCTCATTCACGTGGACTTGCTCCGCATCGCCATGGATGTGCGCATGCGCGTGAAAGTTCCGGTGCACACGTTTGGCGAGGCGCAGGGCGTCAAGTTGCAAGGCGGCATCTTTGAAATGGTCACGCGCGAAGTGGAAGTCGAATGTTTGCCCGCCGAGATTCCGGAAGAATTCCGCGTGGACATCTCCGACCTCATGATCGGCAAGCAACTGCGCGCCGCTGAAATCCCCATGGATGCGGCCAAGATGAAGCTGGTCACGGATCCCCAGCGCGTCATCGCGCACGTCGTCCAGCTCCGCGAGGAAGAAGAGAAGCCCGTCGAGGCCGTGGCGGCGGAAGCAGCGGCGCCCGCCGAGCCCGAAGTCATCAAGAAGGGCAAGAAGGAAACCGAAGAGGGCGAAGAAGCCGCGGAAGAACCCAAGGCGGAAGCAAAGACCGAGAAGAAAGAAAAGAAGTAGCGCGCCGCGGGCCATGCGCCCGCAGAGCAGGCGGCCGGGCGGATGTGGCTCATCGTCGGACTCGGCAATCCGGGCATCGAGTACGCTTGGACGCCGCACAATCTGGGTTTTCTTGCCGTGGACCGGCTGGCCGATAAGGCCGGCATCCGCATCGAGCGACCCGAAGCAAAGTCGTTCATTGGGCGCGGAAAACTGGCGGGGCAGGAGATCGTCCTCGCCAAACCGCAAACGATGATGAATCTGAGCGGGATGGCCGTGCGCGAGTTGCTCGAGCGGCTTGAGATTGGCCCCGGAGAATTGATTGTGGTTTACGATGACGTCGCGCTGCCGTGGGGGATGATTCGGGTTCGGGAGCGCGGCACCGCCGGGACGCACAACGGCATGAAGTCCGTAATCGGTTCCATCGGCGCCGTTGATTTCTGCCGCGTGCGCATCGGCGTGCAGCCGGATCACGCGATTGGCGATCTCTCTGCCTACGTCCTTCACCCGATGAAGCGCAGCGAGCTCGAGCAGGCCGCGGAAATGGTGGACCAGGCGGCGGAGGCGGTTGAACTGGTCCTGGCCGAAGGCGTGAACCGCGCGATGAACCGCTTCAACAAGCGCGTTCCGTCGCCCGGCGGCGATGAAGAGGAAGCGCAGGAAAAAGATTCTTGAGATTTGCTCCGCCGGACGAAAACATTCGTCCGCGAATTGAGGAAACATGGAAGCGAGACTTTACGATCTGATTTTCATCTGCCGTCCGGGTACGCCGGAGGAAGAAGTCGCCAAGCTTACGCACACGCTCGAGCAGGTGGTCGCCGAGCATGGCGGCAAAGTCGAAAAGACGGAGAACTGGGGCACGCGCCGCCTCGCCTATCGCGTCGCCAGGAACCGCGAAGGCATCTACGTCTATTTGCAGATCACGGGCACGCAAAGCGAAATGATCAAGGAACTCGAGCGGCGCCTGAAAGTCGCCGAGCCGGTGATCAAATACCAGACCATCCGCCTCGACGAAGAGATGAAGCGGCAGAAAAAACTTGTCGCTCTCCGCGAAAAGAAAGTGGCGCGCCGTCCACGCCGCACGGTTCCACCCGCGGCCGAGCAAACCGCCGCCGCAAGCTGAACAGTTTTCATTCGGAAAGGAAATTGACCATGGATGATCAGGACAAACCACAGGCCCCGGCTCCGCCACCAGAGGCTACGCCAGCGGCAACGCCGGCGGCAACACCGGCGGCAGCGCCAACAGGAGCGCCAGCGCCGGCGTCTTCGCGCGGACGCCCCGGTTCGGACCGGCCCGGCGGAGGCGGAGGACGCCCGCATTCCGGCGGCCCGCGCGGAGAAAGCAGAGGCCCGCGCGAAGGCGGCGGACCGGGCGGCCCGCCGCGCAGGGGCAAGCGCCAGTTCTTCCGCAAGCGGAAGGTCTGCCGCTTTTGCACCGACAAAATTGATTTCATCGATTACAAGAAGGCCGAAATGCTCGGGCCCTTCGTTCAGGACCGCGGCAAAATCCTGCCGCGCCGCATGACCGGCACCTGCTCGCGCCACCAGCGTTGGCTGTGCGAGGCGATCAAGCGGGCGCGCAATATCGCCCTGCTTCCGTTCGCCACCGAACTGTAAGGAAAATTTGCGTCGCGCACGCGGCGCGACAATTCATTTTTCGATTGCGAGAAACGCCATGCAGATTATCTTGCAGGAAGACGTGGAAAAACTCGGCACCCGCGGCCAGATCGTGGAAGTCAAGGAAGGCTACGCGCGCAACTTCTTGCTGCCGCAGAAGCTGGCCCTGCCCGCCTCCGCGGCCAATTTGAAGCGCCTTGAAAAGATTCGCGCCGTGCTTGCCAAGCGCACTGCCACCGAGCGCGACGAGTCGCAGATTCTCGCGAACGCCCTCGCCGGTGTAACCGTCTCGCTTGTCCGCAAGGCCGGCGACAACGACCAGCTCTTCGGCTCCGTCACCTCTGCCGACTTGGCCGACGCGCTCGCCGCTCAGGGCCACACCGTTGACAAGCGCCGCATCCAGCTCGACGAGCCCATCAAGCTCATCGGCGAATCATTGGTCAACGTAAAGCTTCATCAGGATGTCACGGCGCAGTTCAAAGTCATCGTAACCCGCGAGCCGCAGGCGTAATTCGCGAGGCGTGAGTTTTCCTCGCGCTTCCACAGGATTTCATACTAGAATCCACAGGTCGTGTTTTCCACAGCTTGCACAGGCCCCGAGCGCTTTCCTCAGCGCCCGGGCTTGTTAAGTAACCCAGATGAACGCAGTGTCGCTTCTCTCGAAACTCGATCAAGACTGTGTTGGTTAGTGAGCGGCTTGCGAGTTCCTTTCAGCTGTATGAAAACAAGACGAAGGGCTTAAGACGGCAAGAAAATTATGGCAACTCCTCCCCAGATCGAACGTCCCCTCCCGCAGAACACGGAAGCAGAACGCTCCGTTCTCGGCGCGATCCTGCTAGATAACACGATGCTCGATGTAGCACTCGACAGACTTAAACCCGAGGATTTCTTCCACGGCCATCACGGCCGCATTTTTCAGGAGATGATCCAGCTTAGCGAGCGGCGCCAAGCGATAGACCTTGTCACGCTTACTGAGCAATTGCGGCGTTCAGGGGAATTGGAAGCAGTCGGCGGTGTTGCCTACCTCTCTTCACTTGTGGATGGCATCCCGCGCCTCTCAAACACTAATTACTACGCACAAATCGTCAAGGAAAAGGCTGTCCTCCGCAGCGTAATTCACGCTACACATGCCATCCAAGAAACTGCTTTCGAGGGCGAAGAAGACGCTGATTCCATTCTTGACTCTGCCGAGTCCCGTATTTTTTCACTTGCCGAATCGCGCATTCGAGCGGGCTTTACGAGCATGAAGGAGATCGTCCGCGAGAACTACGATCGCATCTCACAACTATTTGACGGCGGCAAGCGCATCACAGGTGTCGGTACCAGTTATTCTCAGCTCGATGACCTCACTTCCGGATTACAGCCGTCCGAGCTGATTATCCTCGCCGCGCGCCCGTCGGTTGGCAAAACAGCTTTTGCTCTTAATATCTCCTTGAACGTCGCCGCGCGCAGCAGCCTTCCTGTTGCAATTTTCAGTCTTGAGATGTCCAAGGGCGCGCTTTTGATGCGCCTAATTTCCGACCAAGCTCGCATTGACTCGCACAAGTTTAGAACAGGCCAATTGTCGACCATTGATCGCGCAAAAGCTGTCGACTCCCTACGTCTTCTCTCCGAATTACCCCTGTGGATCGAGGATGCGGGCGCTGCAACTGTGGTTGAAATGGGTGCGAAGTGCCGCCGTTTGAAACGCGACAAAGGCCTTTCGCTCGTAATAGTGGATTACTTGCAACTTGTCGCCGCGCGCGGCCGCTTCAACACGCGCAACGAAGAAGTCGCCAGCATCACGCGCGGCCTAAAGGCCATGGCCAAGGAATTGAATGTTCCTGTGCTGGTCCTGAGCCAGCTCACACGAGCGCCAGAGAGGGAAGACCGTGGCCCAGTTCTCTCCGACCTCCGCGATTCCGGCGCCATCGAGCAGGACGCCGACGTCGTAATCTTCATCAACCGTCCGAAAATGTTTAAGGAAGGTGCCTTGCCTGAAGAACGAGGCGAAACCGATATTCATATCGCCAAACAACGAAACGGCCCTACCGACACTCTGAAATACGTTTTCATTCAGCGGTACACCCGTTTCGAGGAAGCCGCCCGCCCGGGTTCGGGTATGTAAGAACGCGCGCCTCGCGTCCCCATGCAGCCACACGCCGTGTCGCTTTGCCCGCGCGCAAGAAGTCCCAGCCGGTAAATACTCCCGTAAGGCCCTTTGTCTTCAACAAGATACGCGCCGAAAGAAAAGTCTCGCGTCTCGATCCCACTGGCAGCGCGCGTGCTCTCCTCCCAATGACTGGTGATTGCTGTTGACTAAACGGCGCGCGCGAATCACGCCGCCAGTTTTGCGCGCGAAGGATTTGGACTATGCTCGATAGCGTCTGCGAATGCCCCGTTGAATCCTTGCGTGCAAATGTAGTCGTGACTCGCGAGCCAAAAATCGAAGGCCGTCCGGTGTGGGCCGAAGTCCGCCTCGGCGCGCTTGAACGCAATCTCCGCGCCATCCGCGCGCACCTCGACGCTGGCCGCGCGGGCCAGGGCAAATCCGCGCAGCGCGTCAAGATCCTCGCCGTCGTGAAGGGCAACGCCTATGGCCACGGCGCGGTCCCCACCGCGAAGGCCCTCGCCCGCGCCGGCGCGGATAGTTTCTGCGTTACCTGTTCCGCGGAAGGCATCGAGCTCCGCGAATCGGGCATCAAGCAGCCGATACTCCTGCTCACCGGCTTCTGGCCCGGCGAAGAAAAGCGCATCATCGAACATCGCCTCACCCCGGCGGTCACCGATTGCAGCCAGCTCAAGCTTCTCGAACGCGCCGCCACGCGCGCCGCGCGCAAGCTTCGCGGCCCTCTCGATTTCCACTGGAAGATTGACAGTGGCATGAACCGCCTCGGCGCTTCGCCTGCCTCGGTCGAATGCTTTGCGCGCGCGCTGGCGGATTGCCGCCACCTCCGCCTCGCGGGCACTTTCACGCACTTCGCTTCTTCGGAAGTTTTCACTACCACGGAAACGCCCGACCAGACGCGCGTATTCCTCGCCGCGGTCGCGCACATGAAGCAACTCGGCCTGGACCCCGGCATCGTTCACATGGCCAACAGCGCCGCCATCATTTCGCGCCCCGAGACGTGGGCTGACGCCGTCCGCCCCGGCGCGATCCTTTACGGCTATCACCAGAATTACGATCCGCCCGAGCGAACCGCCGCCGCCAACCAAAAAGTCGCGCTCGACCCCGCGATGAGCTTCCGCGCCCGCATCATTTCTGTGCGCGATATCCCCGCGGGCGCGGGTGTCGGCTATAACGCAAAGTTCCACGCGCCGGGCCCCTCGCGCATCGGCATCCTCGCCGCCGGTTATGCGGACGGAATTCCGCGCGAAATGTGCAACCGGGGCAAGGTCATCGTCCGCGGACAATTCGCGCCAGTGATCGGCTCTGTTTCCATGGACTTGACGTCCGTGGACCTCACCGGGATCCCGCAAGCTCAGCTCGGCGACGTCGCGACCATCTACGGCGCCGGCGCAGGCACGACGCAGAGCGCCTTTGACATCGCACGCCAGATCGGCTTGGTCACCGCGCAGGTTCTCGTCGGCCTTGGCTGGCGCGTGCCGCGCATCTACGACCGGCGGTAGTCATCCTGCTCATTCCCCCTCGAAGTCCCGGTCGAAGCCCCGAGTATTCTTCAGGAACACCGTCGCTCTTCGCTTGACCCTTGCTCCCTCTGCGGTGTATAAAAAACCCAGTTAACAGGCCGCTCCGCTCAGGTACATACGCCCTCACGTTCATACGCGCCGGTGGAGCTTTTATGAATTCATAGGCTCGGAGATTCATATTCTGTTCATTTGAGGTACCCATGGAACGCAATTCTTCCCGGCCCGTCCGGAACGAAGGTTCATCATCTCTTGATAGCGCGTCTCGAAAGTCAACCGCGCGTTTACCGTACGGTGATACCTCAGGCTCCAATAGGTGGGAGTGGGTCATCATCCGGGCGATCTTTGTCGCCTCCTGCGTCGGAATCGGCTACCACTTCCATCCCTTCGGACTGGTTCCCCTCGGCGCAGCCCTCGTGGGACTTGCCTTTTCCTTGCTCGTGTTTGTTGCTGAATGGCGTCTCCGGCGCGCAAGCCTGCGCCGCCTGATCGGCGCATCGGTTGGGTCCATCCTCGGCATTCTCGGCGCCTATCTGATGAACATTGTCCTGTCGCGCACCTCCCTTCCCGAAGCGACCCGGTCGTTTGTCGGTATGGCCTTGCTGCTAGTGATGACCTACATTGGCCTCGTCATCGGCGCAAGCAAGGGCGAGATGCTCAATCTCCAGGCCTTCGGCGGCGTTTTCGGAAATGAAAAGACTGGCCGCGTCCTCGTCAAGGTAGTGGACACCAGCGTCCTCATTGACGGCCGCATCGCCGATGTTTGCGAAGCGCATTTTCTCGACGGCACTCTCATCATCCCCAATTTCGTCCTGCGCGAATTGCAGATGGTCGCCGATTCCGCCGACCCGCTCAAGCGCCAGCGCGGGCGCCGCGGCCTGGAAGTCCTCCAGCGCCTGCAGAAAATGAGCCAGGTGGACATTCAAATCGTTGAGGACGATTTCCCCCAAATCGCCGAAGTGGATATGAAACTCATCGAGCTCGCCAAGCGCTTGGGCAGCAAGATCCTCACCAATGATTTCAATTTGAATAAGGTCGCGACGGTCCACGGCCTCGAAGTGCTCAACGTCAATCTGCTCGCCAACTCGCTCAAACCTGTTGTTCTCCCCGGCGAAGGCATGCGCGTCTTCATCCTTCGCGAGGGCAAGGAATATAACCAGGGTGTGGCGTATCTTGATGACGGCACAATGGTCGTCGTGGATGGCGCCCGAAAAATGATCAACAAGACCGTGGACATCACGGTGACCTCCGTCCATCAGACCACTGCGGGCAAAATGATCTTTGGCCGCCTCGACGAGCGCCCCGAGGGTCCGCGCGCGGTGCCGCCCGCCAACTCCGAATCCGGCCGCCCCGACACTGCGGCCCGCCCGGCCGAACCGCCGGTCACGATCTCGGAGCGTTCCCCGCGGCCCGTGTTCCCTGAAACCTCCCGCGAATAGGGCCGCGCGGTTTATCTCCCATTGCGATTGGGATAGACTCTCTCCCCCTGCTTGTGGGTATGCCCCGCAGGGGTACTTGCGTCCCCAATGAGTCGCGTCG
The DNA here is from genome assembly GCA_963838945.1 of uncultured Acidobacteriota bacterium. Taxonomy (GTDB): domain Bacteria; phylum Acidobacteriota; class Terriglobia; order Acidiferrales; family UBA7541; genus DASTCZ01. The sequence goes on from CAWITC010000006.1 coordinate 59,403, forward strand.
CCGCCATTCTTCCCGCCGCCGGTCTCGGCACCCGCATGGGTGCTGAAACACCCAAGCAATTTCTGGAACTCGATGGTGCGCCGCTCGTAATTTTTTCGCTGCGGCGCCTGGCTGCATGCCCTGAAATCTCGGAATTCCTGATTGCCACGCTGGCCGAGGAAGAGGCAGCCTTGTCCGAGCGCATTGCCAAAGAAAAAATCGGCCGTCCCGTTCGCGTCGTCCGCGGCGGCGGCACGCGGCAGGAATCGGTCGGCAACGCGCTCGCGCAGATCGGAAACGATGTCGAGATCGTCCTCGTGCATGACGCCGTCCGCCCGCTCGTTACGCGCGGACAAATCGAGCGCGCCCTCGCCGCCGCGCGCGAACATGGTGCCGCCATAGTGGGCATCCCCGCTCTCGACACCGTGAAAGAAGTGAAGCGCACCAGCCAGCCCGGAGACGTTGCGCTCATCACCGCCACGGTTCCGCGCGAGCGCATCGTCCTTGCGCAAACGCCGCAGGCCTTTCGTACTGCTCTCCTGCGCGAAGCCTATGCCCTGGCCGCTCGCGACGGCTTCAGCGCCTCCGACGAAGCCGGGCTCGTCGAGCGCCTCGGCCACAGCGTCTACGTCGTGGCCGGCTCCGCGCGCAACCTCAAGGTCACGCGCCCCGGCGATATGGAATTGGCGCGTTTCTATCTCGCAGAGGAGCGCCGCGCGAAATAGCTATGGTAAAAAAGCCCACAAGAAAAAAAACAAGTCGTCCGAAACGCGAATCGCGCTCCGGCATCGGCTACGACCTGCATCGCCTAGAAACAGGTCGCAAGCTGATGATCGGCGGCGTCGAAGTTCCATTCGATAGAGGGTCCGTTGGCCATTCCGATGGCGACGTCCTTGCCCACGCGATTTGCGACGCGTTGCTTGGTGCTGCAGGCCTCGGCGATATCGGCGCGCATTTCCCTGACACCGATCCAAAGTGGAAAGGCGCCAACAGCCTGGTCTTCCTTGAGCACCTTCGCGGGCTTTTGCACAAGAAGGCGTTCCAGATATCTCATATCGATGCTGTCGTGATTGCCGAGCGCCCCAAGCTCGGCCCACACTTCCCCGCGATGCGCGAAGCCATTGCCAAGTCGCTGGGCATGGACGCAGAAAGCATCAACCTGAAAGCCAAAACCAACGAAGGCGTGGACGCCATCGGCCGCGGCGAAGCCATCGCCGCCTACGCGGTTGCGACCATTGCGGGCTAGAATTGCTTCAATGAGCGCGGCCAACCCAATCGTCCCCACCGAGCCGCGCGAGAACCTTTTCTCCGCAGAGGACGTTGAAGCAATCCTGCGTGAGCACGGCTGGTTGGACCCTGCCGCGCCGCTCACAGAGCCGCTCGCCAATTGGCTTGCGCGCGCCGCAGCGCTCCTCGGTCCTCAAGCCGTTGATCACGCCGCCCTCGCCGATTTGCTGGCCCTTATTTTTCACTATGACGCTCGTTCAATTCTCCGCGACCCGGCAAGCCACGCGGTTCTTTCCCGCGAGGGCGCTCGCGCAGTGATTCGAACCCTCGCGCTCGAAATCCTGAGCGGCCCGCCCGTGGATTCGGACAGCTTCAAGGCCATCATCGAGTCGCTGAAGGAAAAGGTCCCGGCGCGCAGCCGCGACCTCTTTCTTCCCATCCGCCTCGCGCTCGCGGGGCGCGCGGGCGGCGGCGAATTCGACCGAGTCATCCTGCTTCTCGATTCCGCGAGCGGCATCCCCGGACTCGCTCCCGTGAAAGGCAGTCGCGCGCGAATCATGGAATTCTGCGCTGCGCTCGAATGAAAAAACCTTCCACAGGGAGCGAGATGGACCGCCTCACCGGAATTCATTCCGTGCACGAAGCGCTTGAAAGCGGACGGCCGCTCGAACGCGTTGTCGTCGCCCGAGGACGCCATGGCGACCGCATCGAGGAAGTTGTCGCCCTCGCGCGCGAACGCGGCGTCCCCGTGCGCTTTGAAGACCGCGCCCAGCTCGACCGCCTCGCTGGAACGCCGCAGCATCAGGGGGTTGTAGCGCTCGCCGCCGCGCGCCAGGCCATCGGCCTCGAAGAACTTCTGCGCCGCCGTGCATCGCATGAAGGCGCTCAGGAAAAATCGCGCCCCGGCCTCATCGTCCTGCTCGACGGAATCGAAGACCCGCACAACCTCGGCGCTGTCGTCCGCAGCGCGCTCGCCGCCGGCGCCGATGGCGTGGTCCTTCCCGAACGCCGGGCATCAGGCCTGAATGCCACCGTCGCTCGCGCCGCGGCGGGCGCGCTCGAGCACTTGCCGGTCGCGCGCGTCGTAAACATTGCGCGTGCCATGGAAGATTTGAAAGAAGCGGGCTTTTGGCTGGTGGGACTCGATGAACGCGCGGAAAAAAATTACACCCAGGTGGACCTCACCGGCTCCATTGGGCTCGTGCTCGGCGGCGAAGGCGCTGGTCTGCACGAACTCGTTCGCAAGCGCAGCGACTTCCTCGTCTCCATTCCGACGACCGGCCCCGTCCGCTCGCTGAACGTAAGCGTTGCGGCCGGCATTGTCCTCTTCGAGGCCGTTCGCCAGCGCCGCGCAAAATCCTAGCCGTCGTATTGAATCAACGAAAAAACATCCAACCCCGGCAATTTTGCCCGCCCCTTCAGAAACGTCAGCTCCACCGCGAACGCCGTGCCCACCACGTCCCCGCCCAACTGCCGCACCAGCTTCACCGCCGCCGCCGCCGTCCCTCCCGTCGCCAGCAAGTCGTCGCAAACGATCACGCGCTGCTTTGCGCGCACGGCGTCCTCGTGGATTTCGAGCGAATCCGTTCCGTACTCCAGGTCGTAGGTCACCTTCGCCGTTTTCGCGGGCAGCTTCTTCGGCTTGCGGATGGGCACGAATCCCGCGCCCAGCCGGTATGCCAGCGCCGGGGCAAAGATGAATCCCCGCGCTTCGATTCCCGCGACGATATCCACGTTCGCGTTCGCATAGTGACCGCACAGCGCGTCCACCAGTGCATGGAAACCCTGCTTGTCTTTCAGCAGCGTTGTTATGTCGTAGAACAGGATTCCCGGCTTCGGGTAGTCCGGGACTTCTCGAATCAGCTTTTTCAATTCATCCATTCGTCCCCCTGAAGTACATCCATGTATCGGCAACTTGCCGGCGGCTGGCCGCCGCTTTTCTTCCGTTCTTTCGCGGTTACAAATTCCTCCGGTAAAAGAAAAAAATCCGCCTGCCTACCGCTCATACTCGATCGAGAACCCATTTGCATACTCCGCGATTGTCTCCGCGGCGTCTTCCCCGACTTCTTCGACGATCGCCCCTCTCGGCCCGCGCTTCAACTCGCTCCGCAGCGCGCGAAGTTGCTCGTTGGTCCCGATCGCATAGACCTCTACGCGCCCGTCAAACAAGTTTTTGACGTAACCGTGCACTCCGAGACGCGCAGCCACAAGCTGCGCGAAGAACCGGTAGCCCACCCCCTGTACGCTACCGGAGACATAAAACCGTTTTGCCTCAAGTGAATCTGTCACGGCCAGCGCCGCATTCTATCAGAGCTTTCCCAATCCCTATCTGGCGATGAATGCATTCCTCTGTCTTGAAAGGGAAACGTCAACTGGGATTTGGCATGTGGGCTCGACGGATCTACCAAATGGTCGTGATACCTGCCGCCTGCAGGCGGCGATCGCGAGTTACCAAAGGCACGCCAAGATGGAGAGCCGTTGCGGCGATGATCCGGTCCGGCATGTCTGGGACCGCGCTGCGTGGAATGCTTTGAAGAGCGTAGGCAGTAGCGACATCCACGGATGCAACGATCAAACCGGAAGCATTGTCGCTCAGGGCTGAAAGCAGCCGGTCCAAGGCCGCACGTGGAAGTCTGTCTCTTTCAACCACATAAACTGTTTCGATGATGGATATCACCGAAACATAAATGTCCTGGGCTGCACGGATGGACGCCTCAATCGTGGTTCGCGCGACATTTGAAAGTTCTGAAGAATTGCCCAGGTACCAAATCGCGGTGTGCGTATCCAGCACCGCCCTCATGGTTTGATGTCTCGCGGAAAGTTTCCCCACATTTCGCGGCGAGCTTCGGCGATGTCTTCCTCAGTGATATGAATGTTGAGGTCTGCCCACAATCCCAAAAGACTGCGGCGTGGCTTCGCATTGCCGTTCTTTTCCTTAAGAAAGTCCACAAAATCCAGCACTTCTTTCTGCTTTTCAGGAGGCAATTCGCGGAGTTTTTCGAGGACTTGTTCTTCGATGGTCATAGGCCACCTCTTATCAAATCAAAACATATTATACGCCCGCGCACTGCTTCGCGCCCGCGCAAAGCCTCGTGTAAGATGCTCCGCAGGAACAGGAAAAAACCTTGCGCCCCGGGCCCAACTCTCCACAACGTTCGCGCATTCTTTGGCCGTGCGCGGCAACCATCATCATTGCCCTGCTGGCAATTCTTGGTAGCGCGCAATCACGCAAGGGAAAAGAGGAGCCAAAGGACGCGGCGCAGCCTGCCCTGGGCGTCCAGCTCATCAGCGTGAACGGCTGTCCGGAACTCCACGTGGATGGCCGTCCTTTCTTCGTCCATGCCGCGGAGTTCTCCTATTTCCGCATCCCTCGCGATCTGTGGAGCGATTCGCTCGACCGCTACCGCGACCTCGGCATCAATACGATTGACATTCGCATTCCCTGGAACTGGCACGAGCCCGCGGAAGGCGCATTCGATTTTGATGGACGCACGAATCCGCGGCGCGACCTCCGCGCCCTGCTGCGCATGATCGCCGAAAAAGGATTCCGGCTCATCGCCCGCCCCGGCCCCATCATCGGCAACGAGTGGCGCAATGGCGGCTTTCCCGATTGGCTCCTCTCCCGCCCGGAGTACCGGATGACGGCGATGGATCGCCTTGCCGGGCTCTCTCCTCTGCCTGCCAGCGGAGATGCCGCGAGCGCGGCCAACATGCGCTATGCCACTGAGTGGCTTACGGCTGTGGCGCGCGAATTGGCTCCGTACAGTCCCTCAAACACCATGACCCTTCCCGAGGAATCAGCGGACGACGACAAACCCAAAGAAAGAAAAATCTCCGGGCCGCTTCTTTTCGTTTTACTCGAGGACTCCGCGGGTATGAATCCTGCAAACTTCCCGGCATCCGAATATTGGAAATACATTGCAGCGATCCGCGATGCGCTCCTCGCAGGAGGAATCAAGCCCGGCTTTGCAGGCGCTTTCGCGGTATCCGCCTCGCACGCGGAAAATGGGTTCGGGCATTCCGACGCCGATCCTGCGGTTGGCGTTGCGGGCGAATGGTTCCTCGAACCATTTGACCGCACGCGAAACGCAAGCGCACAATCCGCCGGCGTTCGACTGCTCGATTCCGACGCGGAAACCCTGGCCCTTCTCGCGCAATCGCTTCGCACGCAACCGGAATTCCCGCCATTGGTCGGAGGTTTTCAAGCGGGTTGGTTCGCTCCCGCGGACGACACAAACGCTCCCGTAAGCGAACCCGCTAATACGCTGCTCGCCTCGCGGTGGTTGCTTGGCCAGGGCATTACGGGCATCGAGTATGCGCCTCTGCAGGACTCGCTCACTCCCCCGGGGTATCAAACGGCAAAGGCGAACCGCGAATTCCGCTGGGACGCAGCGCTCGGCGTGAACGGCGCGCGCCAGCCCCGCGCCCGCGCGGTCGTGCGCAATGCGCGAATGCTTACCACCTGGAGCGAGTTCCTCGCCACTTCGCATCCGCGAGCGGAAATCGGCATCGTGGACATTCGAGATTTGTCACATAGCGCTGATTCTTCCCCGGACACAGGCACGGCGGCACAGATCAGCCGGCAGTTCTCCATAATGCTTCGCCAGATCGAGCGCATCACATCTTTTGGCGGCTATTCCGCCGAATTGGTGGATCCCGAACATGAATCCGTGGACATGCTCTTGCGCGACCCGCTCCTTATGCTCGTGATTCCTGCCCCGATGCGTGGCATGAATTTACTTTCTGTCAAAGCGCAAAATGCGTTGCTCGATTACATCCGGCGTGGCGGCACCCTGGTTTGCGACCCCGAAAGACCTGCAGGAACCGCGTTCGATCTGGCGCTGGGCGGAGCAGCGCCGGAAAATTTCGGTGAGGGCTTGCGCGCAACCAAACTCGGCGAGGGCAAGCTCCTCGAGTGGAGCATCGACGCTTTTTCCTGGGCCGCCCTGAATGAAAGTTTCGCGGCAAACCTCGCGCGTCCGGAGGCAAGCTGGGCGTCAAAGCAATTGCAAGCGATCATCGCAGCAGCGGGCGGCCTCACACCGATCGTTTCCTTCAAGGACCACCCTGCCGCGCTGCTCGTCTCCGAATTGGCGGCGAATGCATCCGCGGGAGCGCTCGGCGCGCCCCCGCCGGCTTGCGCGGAGCATCCGCGTTGCGGCGCGGGGCTGCTCAGCGTCACGAACTGGAGCGGCGACGATTCTGTGCGGGACACTCTGGCGATCGTTCCACCCACCGCGAGCGCCCGCGCGCCGAGTGATGATGACTTGATCTCCCTGCCCGTGGAGATTCCGCCGCGCGAGTCGCTTCTTCTGCCAGTCAACATTCCTCTCTGCCCCGAAGATGCCGCCGCTTCTTGCCGCGAACAGATTGTTGCGGCCGGAGCCGAATTCCTGGGCGCCACCCGCAGCGGAAAGACGCTCGACCTGTTGTTCTACGCGCCGGCGAAGGCGACCGTGCTGGTGAAGCTCAATTCTCCGCCGACGAGCGTCGAGCTTCCAGTGCAAATCCTGACCAGCCAAAATGACACGCCAATGTTTCCGGAGCGCTCCCTCGAGGGCAAATTCGATGAGGGGACTCATATCTTCACAGTGGAGCTCCCCCGCGGCGCGGCGCCGGATTTTTTCCGCGACGTGAGATTGCATCTGACCTACACGCCTGGCGCCCCGGAGCGTCCGAAGCCGGCCAAGCATCGCGCGCATGATTTCCGGTATTCCATAGCGGATGCCGTGCGTCTTCCGCTCGGCAGGGGCTCGCTCGCCACCGAGCCTCCGCTCATCTCGCTTGATCCCGATGGCAATGGCCGTCTTGTGGTTCAAGCGGAAAGCCAGAGCGATTCATGGATTACCGTGCAAGCCGTCGTGGACGGCGAGGCTCACGGCTCGGAGCGCCTGCACCTCGAGGATCACAGGGAGCAGTTGCTCACCGTGAAGCTGCTTGCAAGCGGCCCCGCAAAATCTCCGCCGGATCCAAAGACGCCGGATCCAGAGTCGAACGCGCTCCAGCCGGGCGTGTTGAGCTTCACCGGCGATCGCAATATCGATAAGAAATCGCCGCTCACGTTTCTGATGGCGAATGGCGATGACCCAGTGGGTTACGAATATGATTTCGAGCGCTCCGGCTCTAAGAACCGGGTGCTCGAGAACAAAAACATGCGCCTCATACTTCTCCCCGATGCGGGCGGCGAGATCGCGGCTCTGGTGGAGAAGACGACGGGCGCCAACCTCACCACAACCGTCGGCGGCCTGCGCGACTTGATTCGTCTTTCCGACGGCAAGCTGATTGACCCCACATTCAATCTGCCTTACCAGGCTCGCTGGATAACCGAGAACGGCCATCCGATGATTTCACTGGAGGCGACGTTGCCGGAAGACGCTCCAGTTGCAGGCAGAATTAAGAAAGACGTTCGCCTGGAAACAAAAGACGGCAGAGAAACCGTCGAAGTGCATTACGTTTTCATCGCGAATCCTTCCGAAAGCAAATCGAACCCCGCCGAGGGGCAAGCGACTGGCGCCGGCTCGGCTGAGAGCGTGACGGCGGGCAAGACTTTCGTCACGGCGTTCTCTGTGGCCGCCTTGGCGGACCCGCCGGAACGCACTCAATTCTGCTGGTTCGCGAGCCCATTGCCTGAAAGCGCCGGTCCGAATTCCGCGTCCGCGAATCCGACAGCTCCAGCAGTTAATCCGACCGCGAATCCCGCCGGCAATCCCGGCGCAAATCCCGCGGCAAGTCCTGTTGACCGGGGCCACTGCTCGCCGTTTGTCGCAAGCGGCGCCCCAATTTCACTGCCTCCAGAAGCCAAGCGCGTCGAGGTGCGCACGGCAGGCCAGCCCACGCTCGCGATGGAATGGGACGCGGGCCGCGTGACCATCGAACAAAAACAATTCTCGGCGCGGCTGCTACTTGATTTCCCCACAGGCGGCGCAACGGGAAACGACGGCGGCGTGCGTCTGCGTTACACTATTCTTCATGCGCCATAGGTTCGGCGGCGTGCGACAATAAACGCGGTGCGCGGCGAGCGCATCTAAATGAAGTGCATCTAATTGATCAGCATTTAAGAGAACATGCGTTTCATCTCCGCAATCCGAATTCTGATCCCGGCCGCCGCGCTGGCTGTGGGTTTGCCGGTGAGTTCACCAATCTGGGCGCAGGTGCGGCCGGGGCCGATGCCGCCGCCGGTGAACGCCCCGCCGACGGTGGTGATCAATCCGAATCCCACGCCCGATCCGCCGCCCATTCCCGCGGAAGAGATCGTGAAGCGCTTCAGCCAGAACGAGGACGCGATGGTCCTGGCGCACGGCAACTACGACTTCCATCGGACCGTACGCGTGCAGGAGTTCGATGAAACCGGGAAACCCGCCGGGGAGCTTGTCCTTTCGACGGACTGGGTGCGCTCACCCGATGGGCGCTTCTATGAGAAGGGCGAGAAGCATCCCGATTCGACGCTCCGGCACCTGGACCTGGACTCCGATCACCTGGACACGCTCCAGAGAATTCCGCCGCTGCCATTCACCACACAGCAGATCCCGAAATACGATTTCGTTTACGCCGGGACGCAGAAACTCGACGAGCTGAACACATTCATTTTCCAGGTGCACCCAAAGCAGGTAGACCGCACCCACGCCTATTTCGATGGCGTCATCTGGGTGGACAGCCAGGACTTCGTGATCGTGAAGACCCTAGGCCGCTGGCAGACGGAGCTGGGCGACGTTGCCACGGCTCAATTCCCCTTCAAGATCTTTGACACCTACCGCGAGAATATCGAGGGCAAGATCTGGTTTCCGAATTACCTGCGCTCCGATGAAATCATCTCGACCAAGACCGGGCGGGTGAATGTCCGGCTGACGGTGCGCTGGGAAGACTACAAGCTGCGAGCGGCGGCAGCGCCGGCCTCGCAGAACTAGCCTCCGCTCGTTGGATTTACGTGCCGACCCTAAGCCTCCTTCCCGATAAGAACCATCGGGATGCAGACTACGCACCCCCCACCCCCCATCTTTTTGTAAGAGTGTGCGCCTAAAGGACTTACAGCAACGAAGAGCGGTAAGAGTATGCGCCTAAAGGACTTACGGGTTTCACATTCAGTAAACTAAGTCTATTAGATTCAATCACTTACGTTTTCGGCTGAGAAGTACCTCGTAAGAGTGTGATTCTAAAGGACTTTAAGTCCTTTAGGCGCTTACTCTTACGGGTGGTCGTCAATACAGGCGATCCTCACTTTCGGCAGGGGCGACGATTCCCGTTTTGGAACTGCATTCGAAACGGGTGTCGCAATCTGCAGGAAAGATTACCTCAGAGTTATAGTGAAAGTCAAGGGAAAAATGGTGTCGAATCGGGATGCCCCTGGGATTCTTAAGGCAGGACCCAAATGCCCCGCCCTTTGTCCGCAGCGGCGGATAAAGGGATGGGCCACATGGAAAGGTCTAAAGACTGCTCCACCCGCCTGGAAGGGAGGATGGATAGAGAGCAGGGGGAGCCGAACCCAACGTGACTGTAGAAAACTCACCAGAATCACTTGCGACTGGCGGCGATACCCAGTCAGAGAAGGGGTTAGAGATTCTCCCGACGTTCTAAGTAGAAATGGCGCAAGGAATTACTCGTAGCGCAGCGCGACAAGGGGATCGACTCTCGCGGCTCGGAGGGCGGGGAGCAGGCAGGGGATGAGACCGACAAATAGAACGAGCGTTATAACTGCGGCGAATGTCCACGGATCGGTGGTTGAGATGCCCCAAATCTGGCTCGTCAGAAAGCGCGTAAGCGCATAGCTCGCGAACAATCCAATAAAAATCCCAGTGGCGATCAGCGCGAAACCCTTCTGGACCACCATTCGCAAAATCTCGCCTTGCTGTGCCCCGAGAGCCATCCGGACGCCAATCTCGTGCGTCTGAAGCGATACCGTATACGCCATCACGCTGAAGACGCCGATGACCACCAAAAGCAGAGCGATTCCTGCCACTCCAGTGAATGTCATCAGTCCGAATTCGTGTGCCGAATATGTAAGCTGGTAGAAGACATCAAGGTAAGGACCGGACTGCGGGGAAAACATCTGATTGCGGTCGACCGCCCACACCTCTTTCTGAACCGCGTGCATCAGCAAACCCGGGTCCCCTTTGGTCCTCAGGTAAAAGAGACCGCCTCCGTGTATCGTGTAAGGAATGAACGCCATCGGAAGCACCGGAACTTGCGGGCCAAAGTCTTTGACATCGCGTAGCACACCGATCACCTGGAAATAGGTGTCCCGCGGCGGTTTACTCTGTTCGTCAAATGCCTTCACTTGGATCTGACGGCCAAGCGGGTTTTGCCCACCGAAAAAGTGCACCGCCATCGTTTGGTTGATGACCGCAACACGCTGCGCCGAATCCTCGTCGCTGTTCGTGAGCCATCTGCCGCTCGCCAGCTGCATCTCCAACGTTCGCAGAAGACTCTCGCTGCACCCGTCGAATCCGGCTCGTTCGGAGCGCGTTGAACCTGGAACGGTGGCTTCGTATCTTCTGCTCGGGTTATAGCCAGGCAGCGAATTGTTAATAGCTAGCTCGGCTACGCCAGGCATCGCTTTCAATCGTTCCAAAATCTTCTTGAAGATGAGTTCCTGCTGCTCTGGCTTGTAGTTGCCTCCGCGAGGAGGCCCAATTGCCACGAAGAGCAAGTTCTTGACATTAAATCCGAGATCGATGTGCGTGAGCGCGTAGAAGCTGCGGATCATCAGGCCGGCGCCTGTCAGCAGGACGATGGAAATTGCGATCTCGGCAATAACCAGGCCGGCGCGAAATTTTCCGTGCCGGAAGCTCCCCTTTGTCCCCTTGCCACTTCCCGTGAGCTGCGGTTGCAAATCGCGGCCCACCGCGTGGAGCGCCGGAGCCAAACCACAAAGCAGTGTCGTCAGTGCGGTCACGCCCAGCGTGAAAAACAAAACCGTAAAATCGACACCGATGATCGCTTCTCCTCCGACGCTGGCGCCCTTGTGGGGGACAACTGCCGCGACACCTTTCATCCCGAAATACGCAAATGCGCAGCCAAGCACGGCAGCAGCTATCGCTAGGACTGAACTCTCGACGAGCAGTTGCCGCAGTAATCGGCCCCGCGTCGCCCCAAGCGCCGCGCGCACCGCAATCTCTTTTTCCCTTGCCGCCGCGCGCGCTAGGAGCAGGTTTGCGACGCCGCTGCACGCAATCAAAATCAGCATCATGACGCCGGCCATCAAGTCATAAAGCATGTGCTTTATGTCGAAATGGTTGGTCTCCGGGCCGCCCGCGCTGCCGATGCCAAAAGGCCCCATCATGAAGTCGGTGGCCGATTGAACTCGAGCTGTGAAATGTTTTGGAAAGGGTTTAGGATTGTCTTTCGCCAGCCGCTTGACGATAATATTGACCTCCGCTGATGCCTCATCGAGAGTGACGCCCTGCTTTAGACGCGCCATCATCGTGTCAACAGATGGGTCCCCAGTACTCCCGGCGACGTCGCGCGTTTCGGTAATCGGTATCCAGGCTTGCTGCAGCGCTCCGAAGGCCTGGAATCTCGGCGGCATAATGCCCACCAGCGTCCGCGGCTTGCCGTCCACGAGAAAGTTCTTGCCTATGATATTCGGGTCCCCGGTGAACTCGCTCTTCCACGTCCGGTAGCTCATCACAAAGACCGGTGAGGCCTCGGCCTTTGCATCTTCTGGGATGATCCCGCGGCCCAGCAGCGGCGGCACTCCATAGAAATCAAATGCGTTCCCTGTGACGTACGCGATGTAGACTTGGCGATTTTCACCTCCATCAATGAGCAAATCGGTCCCGCGGTGGTATCCGACGATCTCTTCAAACACTTGATTCTGATTACGTATCGTATCGAGGTCCTCTAGCGAGCCTCCCAGCGGTGCCATATCAAGCTCGGGAAGTCCCTGGGTATCCGCATTTTGCACAGTGAGGACAACTAAGCGGCCCGAGTCTCTTGCCGCAAACGCGTTAAACAGAAGATTGTAAAAAGCGCTGAACGCAACCGTAGCGGCCCCAATGCCGAGCGCAAGCGCAAATATGGCTACGAAGGCAAAGCTCCGATCATTGCGAAGGCTGCGTATGGCGTAGCGGAAATCCCGGAAGAGATTGTCGAGGTAAGTCTCCCAGCTGGGGCCACTGACTTGTTCTTTGTCTTGCGTCATATTCCCTGCCTGAAGCGTCCAGTGGTAGTTGGCGTGGACTCGCCATTCTACCACTGAGTTTCCCGCCTGGGACACGAGGTGACTCGTGGATTTGATCTACAGCGGATTTGCGGATGGGCGTGAAATAGCCTTGCTTCCCGTTCATCTCCGAAATTCGCGAAAGAATGATCGAAGGTCTTGTACCAGGAGTTCGGCTCTTCGGCAGCGGCGAAATGGCCACCGCGCAGCATATCCGACCAGCGTCGAATGTTGTAGCCGCGCCCGACCCAGTCACGCGTAGGGGCAAATAGCTTCTTCGGAAACCCCGCAATAGAGCGCGGCAGGAATTATTACGAAAGACCCCCTCCTACCATTTGCACCTGCGATTGCCAATCTGTGACCCGCATTTGAACGTGTTCCTTGTTTGCACGCTCGCGCTTTCTCCCAATGTCTAAGGCTCCTTTTCCGCCGCGCTGGCTTTGCTCGCAGGCGGGGTAGTCTTCTTCAGGATGTACTTGTCATACCACGCGAGGTAGCGCTCGTAACGGTCGCGCTGATAGCTGGGCCGCTGGATGCCGTGGTTTTCGTTGGGATAGATGATGAGCTGCGTATCGATGCTCAGGCTTTTCAGGGCTTCGTACATTTGCTGACCGCCCTGGACGGGCACGTTGAAGTCGCGTTCGCCGCCGAAAAAGAGCGTGGGCGTCTTGATGCGGTCGGCGTGGAGGAACGGATAGGACATCTTCACGTAGGTCTCCCACGCCTTCGGATTCCACGGCGGACCGATTTCGTTGTCGTATTGCGTGATGTATTGGTCGGTGCCGTAGAACGAGACGGTGAACGCAGTGCCCGCGCCGCACGTGGCGGCCTTCAAGCGGGGATCGCTGGCGATCATGTAGTCGGTGAGGACGCCGCCGTAACTCCAGCCTCCGACGCCGAGCTTGTCGGGATCGGCGACGCCGATTTTGATGACGTAATTCAGGCCGCCTTCCAGGTCTTCGACCTCGTGATGGCCCCAGTCGGCGGCGATGGCGCGCTGATATTCCTGTCCGCGGCCCGAGCTGCCGCGATAATTGATGTTGAGCACAGCGTAGCCATTGGCGGCGAAGAATTGCCGCTCGAAGTTGAAGCTGTGGGCGTCCTGGCCGTTCGGGCCGCCGTGAATGCGAAGCAGGAGCGGAACTTTGGCGCCTTCGACGTAGCCGCCGGGCTTGGTGAGCAGGCCGTGGACTTCGGTGACGCCGTCGGCGCTTTTGAAATTGACGTCTTCGGTTTTCGCGAGCTGCAACTCTTTAAAGAGGTCGTCGTTCTGGTGAGTGAGTTGGCGCAGCTGGCCGTTTTCCCAGGCGTACACTTCGTTTGGTTTTTCGTCGCTGCTGGAGAGCAGGGCCATACAGCTTCCGGCCTGCGTGACGCCGCCGACGACGATGGGCGGCTGCATAAGTTTTTGCACGCTGTGATCGGCGATGTTAACGCGCGCGAGATATTCCGAGCGATCATCGCCGACGAGGAGTTCGATGGACTTGCCATCGGCGGTGAAGCGTGGCGCGGAAACGCCGCGGTCGAATTTATCGGTGACGACGATGGGTGTGCCGGAGCCATCGGAGGCAACGATGGTGAGGCGCTGCAGAACGTAGGCGTCCCATTTCTTTTCATCGCCGAGGAGATAGGCGATCCACTTGCCGTCGGGGCTCCAATCGAGGCGGCCCCGCGCGCCGCGGACGTTGTCGCGGCTGAGCTGTGTTTCGGTCGAATTGGGCTGCGCGTCGACCACGAAAACCTGCGGCGAAGGTTCGCGGTCGGGATCGGGCGCGTGATTGCTGAGGAAGGCGATGCGCTTGCCATCGGGCGACCATACGGGGCCGGATTCGTCCTGTTTGCTTTTCGTTAGGCGTTCCATTTTCTTCGTGGCGATGTCGAAGAGATAGATGTAGCTGTGGCGATCGCTGAGGAGATACCCGGCGCCGTCCTGCTTGTAATGATAACGGTCAATCACGATGGGCTTAGGCGCCGCCGCAGCGTTGGCGCCGCCGCGTCCCGCGCCACCTGCGCCGCCGACCGGACCGGCTTCGGGCGGTTCGGCTTCGGGATCAGGATCGCCGACGACGAGCGCGAGGCGCGTGGAATCGGGCGACCACTCGTAACCCTGCAAGCGGCCCTTGATTTCCGTGAACTGCTGAGCTTCGCCGCCCTGGCGATCGAGGACCCAGAGCTGATTGCCGCGCGCTTTGCCCGGCCGAGAAGAAGTGAACGACAAGTATTTGCCGTCGGGCGACCAGCGGGGCGCGCCCTCGGAATCCTGGCTGGAGGTGAGCTGGATGTCGCGCGAGCCGTCGTAGCTAATCATCCAGATGTGCGTGTTGCGCTTGTCGGCCTTCACATCGAGCGTGGTGAGCGTGTAGGCCACCCACTTGCCTTCCGGCGAGCACTGCGGGCCGCCGACGTCGCGCATACGCGCGAGGTCGTCGAGCGTGATCAGGCGGCGCGTGGCCGGCTTGGGCGCGTCTTGCGCGAGCGCTGCGCCACAAGCAAAAACGAAGAGTAGCGCCGCGGCGAGCCGGGCGAGGTTCGCGAGGGCGCTGCGGGAGAATCCGAGAGATTGCTTCGAGTCCATCTTTCACCCCTTGTGTGCGAGCAATGTCGCAGGCGGAGAGCCATCAATCCGGGATTTCCGATTTGGGCCTCTGGCTCGCACATCGTATTCTTCTCCTGTCCTGGACACAACGAATTTGCCACCAGAGTAGGCCCCAGCGTCTCCCGGTTCAACGGCATCAGCCCGATCAGATTCTTTTCCTTGGTCAGCAGATTGGTCTCGAACCAGTGCAGGGTCGAGGTCAGCGCCGCGCCCCGGTCCCAAGTCCTCTGCGAGCTGATCAACCGGAACGTCCGATCGGCTGCCAGTCGTTCGGCGTCGTTGAGGTCTTCCTAGCCCGGCAAGCGGCTGTAGACCGGATGTCGCAGTAGATCGGTCAGCGTGAACTGCTTGTTCAAGCCATGTCGAGAGTCACTCAATTGTTCCTCGATGAGCTTATCCAGACCCGGTCGCTCATCCAACTCGCGTACTAGAATCAGGCCACAATCAGAAGTCACTCGCGATCCCTGGAAATCGAAATTCAAGGAAACATTGAACGACATCTGAAATGCCTGGTTTTGTTCCCCACCCATTGGGTGTGCGCCTCCGAGGTGTCCTCACCGCGTTCAAACCCGCATAAACACAGATGACGACGCACGCCCGAAGGTTAGTTTGGTGGAGTTCAAATTGGAAATGTGGGTTAAAATTCGGTCTAGGATCACCTGGAATTGATCCGAGGCTCGGAGAGGAGAAATAGCGACTGCGAAAGCCGAGACGCATGCACACCCCGTTTCTTCCTGTGTGACAACGCCGGGCAAGCTTTTCAGCACCCAATGCGAGGCTGTGGAAAAGGCGCCGAACATCGATGGTTCGTGCTGAGAATGTCAGAGGCTCTGGGGGGCGCGGGGCATACGCAGTCGAGCCAGCTAATCAGAGTGAAAGCTGAGGTGAACGAACATGGCACAACCGAAGAGAAAAGAATCACAGCCGCCCACCGTCGGACACGAGGCTATTGATGGGACTTTGAGCGGATCAGTGCTCCAATTTAATCTGGCGAGCGAACTCGAACAACTGCACCGGGATGAATCATGGGTGCACCCTACGGGGCGAAGCTCGAAGACGCTTGTAAAGTTCCCGGATCTCCGCATTGTGCTGATCGCTATGAAAGCGAATACGCGCATGCATGAGCACACGGCGGCAGGGAGAATCTCGGTACACTCGCTCGACGGCCATATCCGGCTCCATCTGCCAGAGCAGGTGGTGGATCTCCCTGCCGGGCACTTGCTCGCCCTGGATCATGACGTGCCTCATGATGTGGAGGCCTCCGAGGACAGCGCCTTTCTGCTGACGCTCTCGTGGCCGCCGGAATCAAAGAATAAGAAATCCGAGGGACATCGGAAGAAAACGAGCCGCCATAAAAGGAAATAGTGGGAAGCCGCGGATACGGGTCCAAGCCGTTTAGTCAAATGTTCTTGCGCTCATCGCGAACACTGCTCATGGGCGAAGCAGTAGAAGGATGGCCACATAGGCCAAATAACTCTGCGAGGTTCACAATGAAGCCACTTTCTTTGCGTGTTCTGCGCTTATTCGGAGAAATGGGGAAGGACCGGCTGGATCTCCACACGCTATTCGAGGCGGCAGGCAACGAACCGGCCGAACGGCGGGGCGTGCTCGACGCCATCGATGAATTGATACGTGCAGGAATGATAGAGGCAAGCGGTGGTGACTTCTATGCGCTGACGGAAAAAGGCAAGGAAGCAATCGCTCAGTCTTGAGTACAGGGCAACGCCGGCTGTGTTGATACAAGCGAGTCGGTAAGACGAGATCGTGACGGCGACGGAGGTGCCAAAGATGAATTCACAACAGGCGCAGAGTAAGCGGGAAATGCCCAGGGCGGAAGCCGTCCGCTTGATCGACCTTGTGAATTACCAGGATGGAGCCGTTGTCAGCCGAACGATTGTCCACGGGGCGACGGGAACGGTCACGCTGTTCGCTTTCGATGAGGGCCAAGGATTGAGTGAGCATACAGCTCCGTTCGACGCGCTAGCAAATCTGCTGGAGGGCGAAGCGGAAATTACCGTTTCCGGCAAGCCACTCCGGGCGACTGCGGGCGAAGCGGTTCTCATGCCGGCTCATAAACCTCACTCTTTGAAGGCTCTCACTCGATTCAAAATGCTGCTGACAATGATCCGCTCGTGAGCAACGAGGACCGGTGTGGAAGTTGCGCACGGATCGACATTCCCACTGGGGTCCTGATCTTGGGACGCTCTACTTTCCGGGGCTGCCACAGGCTGATAGGAAATGGTTACTCGCTGTGAGAAAGATGAAAGCCACAATGCGCGGCGTCATGACGATTGGTCATTCGACGCGCACATGGAAGGAATTCCTTGAGATTTTGCGGGCGCACCGCGTGAAACGCATCATAGACGTACGCAGCATCCCCCGATCGAGACACAACCCCCAGTTCAACCGGGAGACGCTCTCGACAAAGTTGCGCGCCGCGAGGATCGGCTATGTGCATCTGCGAAAACTCGGGGGCTTGCGCCATGCACGGCGCGATTCGCCTAACATGGGCTGGCGCAACGCCTCATTCCGCGGCTTTGCCGATTACATGCAAACCTCCGAATTTGAAGCAGGGTTACAACGGTTGATGAAATTGGCCGGGCAGAAGAAGAGCGCGATACTGTGCGCGGAAGCGGTCCCGTGGCGCTGCCACCGTTCGCTGATCGCCGATGCGCTGACGGTGCGAGGAATTCGGGTTGACGACATCATGAGCGTGAAACGTTCCCAAGTTCATGCACTGATTCCTTTTGCACGCGTCCGGGGAGATCGCATTACGTACCCCACGGGGGATCGCGGCGGCGGGCGAGCGAAGCGGCATCGCCGCACTCGCGTCATCGGGTAGAAATGATGCCTCTTGATTATCCATTGTGGCTGCGGGCGGCGCACTTCTTCAATTTCCTTTTCCTGTCGCTGCTCGTTCGGAGCGGCCTCGAGATTTTGAGCGCGCATCCGAGACTTTACTGGACCGATCACTGCACGCCGGGCAGTGAATGGCTCAAGTTCACGAAGAAGCAGCGACCTACGGACCGGCTCTGGGCGGCGAGCGACGAGGAAACCTCATTCCCCTCCGGGATCGCCCTGCCGGGCCACGAAAATCTGGGTCTGGGACGGCACTGGCACTTTCTGGCGGATTTCGCGTGGCTGCTGACGGGTTTGACGTACGTTGTGATCCTGTTTGTGACGCCTGAATGGCGGCGGCTGATCCCAACTTCCTGGCGGATTTTTCCGGACGCATGGCGCGCATTGCTGAGCTATCTAAGCCTGCACATCGTGGAAACGCCGGGAGGATATAACGCATTACAACAGTTGAGCTATGCGGCAGTCATATTCGTGCTTGCACCATTCAGTATCGCGACGGGGATAGCGATGTCCCCCGCCGTCGCCGCGCGATTCCCGTGGTATATCAAACTCTTTCACGGACGGCAGGGCGCGCGGAGCCTGCATTTCCTCGCTCTTTGCGCGTTCACCATATTCTTCATCGGCCACGTCACCATAGTGGCTGGTCACGGCTTCCGGAGAGAGCTGGCGCTGATTGTTCTGGGGGAGACGCACAATCCCCATCTGACGCGCGCTCTGATGATCTGGCTAACCGGGTTGACCGGTGTAGTGATCATCCATGTCGTGACAACCATGTGTTCGCGCCGCCGACCGCGCTTTGTCCAGAAGGCCACCCAGCGGGTCACCGATCCGTTGCGCAAACTGCTTTTCGGCCATGAAATTTCCGCGCAGCATTACTCCCATGCGGACATCTCGCCCTACTTCTGGGTGAACGGACGGCCGCCGAAAGAGGAAAATTTTCTGGAGATGGCACGCGACAACTTTGCAAACTACAGCCTAGAAATCGGCGGATTGGTTGAAAGGCGGCTGCATCTAACTCTGGCGGACCTCCGCGCGATGCCAAAACAAACACAAATTACGAAGCATTGCTGCATCCAGGGCTGGTCAGGAGTTGCGGAGTGGGGCGGCGTATCTCTGCATCACATCATGGGACTTTGCCATCCGCTTCCCGCCGCGCGCTACATCGTTTTCTACGCGTTCGACAATAAATCCACTTCGGAGTCACACGCGCAGGGACCGGGATACTTCTATGGCACGATTCGCCTGGAGCTGGCGGAAGATCCGCAGACGATTCTTGCCTACGAAATGAACGGCAAGCCGCTGCCGATTTTGCACGGGGCGCCGCTGCGGCTTCGCGTGGAAACGCAGCTTGGATTCACGATGGTGAAGTACATCCGCGCGATCGAGTTCATCGAGGATTACAAAACAATCGGCCAGGGCCAAGGCGGCTGGCGAGAGGATTACCAATATTTCAGCCAAGAGGCAGGGATCTGAATCATTGCGTTTCGCAGTTCGCTGAAGGAAACGAAGACTGGAATTGATCGAGGCGCGGATCGCTGCCTTTGGAGGAAACGCCGAGATGGAGGCGACCTTGGAGACAAGGCGGCGCAGCGCGGATTTCTCAGAGCTGTGGCGCTGCCAGCGAATTCGCCAGATTGGCCGCGGAGCTTGCGACGCGGGGCCTTCGACAAATATCTAATGGGGGTAGAATTCCAACCGGGCGCTGCTGGGAGCAAAGGGCGCGGAATGTAAGAGGGAGCGATGGCACGGTCAGGATGGAAAACGGCGGCGCTCTTCACGGGCCTCGCCGCGACGACGGGGCTGGCGGGTCACGCGAACGCGACAGAACTGAAGCCGGAAACATCGGCGGCGTTCGAGCGGTACGTGCGTACGCGGGAAGCGCAATTGGAGGAAAATGCACAAAAGGGAAACATCCTCTACTCGGAAACCCTGCCTGAGGCGGTAGGGAGCGCGCTGGAAGTGGACCTCCGGCAGGGCAAGATTTATATCCTGGAAGTCACGACGATTTCTCCAAGCCAGCCGATGCATGTTTCCCACGGATTGATTCATGACTGGCTGGGGATGGCGTTCATTCGGGGAGCGACGGCCGCCCAGGTGAACGCACTGTTGGAGGATTTCGACCGCGAAGAAACGATCTACAAACCGGACATCCGCCGGTCCAGATTGCTCGAGAGCGATGGAGATCAATACAAGATATCTCTGCAGTTCTACACAAAAGCGATCATCACAGTGGTGTTGAACGGAAATTTCGACGTGAAATACAGGACTCTAAGCGACACGCGAGCCGAAAGCAGGTCCTATTCGACACGGTTCGCGGAAGTCGAGGATGCCGGAAAGCCCGGCGAACACGAAGTCCCGCCAGAAAATGAACATGGATACATGTGGCGGATGAACAGCTATTGGAGGATCGAGCAGAGGGACGGCGGGGTGTATATCCAAGTGGAATCCATCGGATTGACCCGGGGAGTCCCGGTCCTGTTTACGTGGGTCGTGAACCCATACTTGCAAAGCCTTCCCAGGAAGTATTTGACAGATCTATTGAACGACACGCGAAAGGCTTTGGTTCCAGAGCAAAGCGTTTCGGCGAGGGGCGATGGTTCCCCTTGAAGTCAGAGTTCCCAAGGAATGTGAAGTGAGCTGAGCCTCAATAAACCAAAAGTCCCCGGTGAATTCAGCCGGGGACTCTTAGTTTCCAGGATCGCCGTCTGCAACCCTAAAAATCAAACCGATAACCCAGAATCATTTTGGCGATGAGGTGATCCGTGGAGCGAGTCACGCCCACGCCCAGTCCGAAATTTACCTCCCATTTGGGCGAAAGATTCAAATCGATGGCGGGAACAATCTGCTGTTCCTGCTGCGCAACGGGATCGAAGCCCGTGATGGGGCCGAGCGCGCCGTAATACTCGAGCCCGCCAGTGATTTGTTTCGTGAAGTCGTAACTGAATTTGAAATTGGGTGAGAACTCGGGCGGCCTGGAAGCGTTTTCACCGTGGTAGGAGACGTCAATGGAAGGGTTGAACGAGAAATACCATTTGCCGATCTGCTTATCAATGATCGGGCGAATCTCCTGCGTCCAAGTGTCCGGCGAATACTGGCGGCGCTGATAGCCGATTTCAGTGGAAAGGCTGATCCCGACCGGCCAGTGCCATTTTTCCGGCACGCGGACGCGAGGCCGAATGTGATCGCCGACCCAATCCCAACCCTGGCCGCTGTGGATGGATGTGAAGATGTAAAAACCGACCTCGAACCAGTCCGTGAAGCCGTGGGTGATTTCGACGGTCTCGTGTTCAGCATGATTGGTGGGGAAAAGCCCGTCGTGAATGGTCATCGAGCCGCTAATCGTAAAGTTGCTGTGAAGCTCGACCATCGTTTTACCCGGCGCGACGGTGTCCGAGCCATACACCTGGATTTCGTAATTGTCCTGCGCACGGGCGCGAGGCGTGAAAAGCGCGGCGGCTCCCGCCAGAATCAGGACCACGATGAATCGAGACGCATCACGGTTCCCCAACACCCCTCACCCCCAAGAATGCAAGAGGATAGCCGAGATAGGACGGCGGGACAATGATCGCGTTTCATGGGCGCGCGTTTCATGGGCGCGCGGTTTCAGGAGCGAAGAACTAAGCGCGGGGGTGAGCTTTGTCGTAGACGTCCATCAATTGGTGGATGTCGGCGTGCGTATATTTCTGCGTGGTGGAAAGCGAGGAGTGGCCGAGCAGTTCCTGAATCGAGCGGAGGTCCGCTCCATCGGCGAGCAGATGAGTGGCAAAAGCGTGACGGAATGAGTGCGGGTGCAATTTGAAGTTGAGTCCCGCTTCCCGAGCGTACTCTCCGACAATCCGCTGGACGGAACGCGTGGCAATGCGGCGGCCATAGGAACTAAGGAAGACCGCCTCATAATCCGGGCGGACGCGGGCCTTCTTCATGATCATCGCGCGGACGGGGAGGTAAGCGTCCAGCGCGGCGAAGGCCTTGGAACCGAAGGGGACGATGCGCTCCTTGCGGCCCTTGCCGCGGATCCGGAGCATCTCTTGCGCGCGGTCAATGTCGGCGAGGTTGAGGCCGGTCAATTCACTTACGCGCAAGCCGGAGGAGTAGAGCATCTCGAGGATGGCGCGATCGCGGCGGAGAAATTCATGCGAATGTTCGCGCGGCGACGAGCCTGCGCGGCGGCGGCCCGGAGCTTTTTTCTGCGGCGGCATGACACCGGCGAATGCTACGTCTTCGGGGATAGCCCGCGTCGAGAGCCTCTTCGGAGCCGCGCCCAACTGGTCGAGGAAGTGGCTCATGTCCTCCGCGGGGAGCACCTGCGGAATGCGCTTGGGCAAGCGCGGAGTGGCCACCAGCTTGGCTGGATTCTTTCGGACAATCCCTTCACGGTGGCAAAACTTGAAGAAGGCGCGAAGCGAAGTCAGCTTGCGCGCGATGGTGGATTTCTGATTGCCGCGCGCGTGGAGATATCCCATGAATTCGCGGATGAGACGGTGGTCTATATCCGCGGGCGAAAGTGACTTTCGCGGGGGGCGCGAGGAGGCGGAAGCCTGATCTTCCGGAGGAGAGATGTATCGCAGGAACTGCTCGAGGTCATTGCGATAGGAGATGATGGTGTAGGGCGAAACGTTCCGCTCGTTTTCCAGGTGATAGATGAATTTTGGGATGATTTCCTTCATAGACACATCGCGCGTTCAAGGTTTTCCGGATACCGTGGCAAGTTCGGGTTGCGGCTGCGCCTCCTGAACGATGGCTTCCCAGTCGCACCCTTCCTTGATGCAGGAGCGGACCGTGCCGGTCTTCATGCGTTTTTCCACGATGAAGGGCGCGCCGCACTTCGGGCAAGGCTCGATAATTGGCTGGTAAGGCGTGGTGAAATCGCATTCGGGATACTTGTTGCATCCAAAGAAAACCCGCTGCCCGCGCTTGGTCATGCGCTGCACCAACTCGCCCTGTCCGCACTTCGGACACGCAATACCCAGCGTCTTGGCCCGAATGTACTTGCATTTCGGGTAGCTCGAACACCCGATGAATTCCCCGTATCGGCCAAACCGTTTTACCAGCGGCTCACCGCAGTCGGGACATTTTTCTTCCAGCACTTCGTCCGGCTGACGCGCCTTACGCGTTCCTTGCACCAACCGGCGAGTGGTCTTGCATTCCGGATATGCGCTGCAAGCCAGAAACGTCCCGAAGCGTCCGCGCTTGATCACCATCTCCTTGCCGCATTCCGGGCAAGCCTCGGTGGGATGCTCCCCATCCGTCGGAAGCTCATGCGAAAGATCGCGCGTGTAGTCGCAGTCCGGGTAGCGGTCGCAGCCCATAAAAAATCCGTTCCGGCTGATGCGCTCCAGCAAATGCCCTTTCCCGCATTTCGGGCAAATCTCGTCCGTCGCGATACCTTTCTTGTAAGACTCCATATCCTCGCGGGCCAGGGCCAAATCCTTTACAAAGCGGGTGTAGAAGTCCCCGACCGCTTCTTTCCACGGGAGTTTTCCCTCTTCGACTTCATCCAATTCCTCTTCCATCCGCGCCGTGAACCCGAGATCAAAAATATCTTCGAAGCTTTTCACCAGCAGGACGCTTACTTTTCCTCCCAGCATGGTCGGAGTGAATCGTCCCATCTCCTTGGTCACGTATTCCCGTTCCACAATCGTCGAAATAATCGCCGCATATGTGGAAGGCCGCCCGATTCCTTTTTCCTCCAACTCCTTCACCAGTGTCGCTTCCGTGTAGCGCGGAGGCGGCTCCGTAAAATGCTGTTCCGAGCGCACGGGAGGCGCCGGTTCGCCACCATTGGCCGATTCGACGGCCGCCAGCCTCAATATTTCCTTCTCGCTCACGCGAGGCAAACGCTTTCCTTCCGCTTCCGCATCGTCGTCCTTTTCCAGATCCTCCTCGCCAGAGCGGTACGCCGCGAGGTATCCCGCGAATTTCTCAACGGAGCCCGATGCGCGGAACGTGTAATCTCCCGCCGCCACATCAATCGTCGTTTGATCGAATACCGCAGGAACCATCTGGGAGGCCACAAATCTCTGCCAAATCAGCTGGTACAACTTGAATGCTTCATCGTCCAGATATCGCCGCACCGAATCCGGCGTCCGCGCCGCATCCGTCGGACGAATTGCTTCGTGGGCGTCCTGCGAATCTTTCTTGCTCTTATAAAAGTTCGGCTTTTCCGGCAGAAATTCCGGGCCGTACTGTTGCGGAATCAGCGTACGCACCTGTGCCAGAGCGTCATTCGACACGCGCACCGAATCCGTGCGCATGTAAGTGATGAGCGCGACCGAACCTTCCTCGCCCAGCTCCACGCCTTCATAGAGTTTCTGCGCGATTCCCATGGTGCGCTTCGTGGTGTAGCGCAGACGGTTATAAGAAGCCTGCTGCAACTTGGAAGTCGTAAACGGCGGCGAAGCATTCCGACGTTTTTCCTTCTGCACTACCTCCGCAACTTGCCACTTCACTTTTGTCAGGTCATCCAATATCCGGGTGGCGTGCGCTTCGTTGGAAATCTCAATCTCTTCGCCTTTATACCGCCAGAGCTTCGCCTGGAAGACCGGCGGCTCCGCGGCTTGCAGACGGGCGTGGATTGTCCAGAACTCCTTCGGAA
The DNA here is from genome assembly GCA_963838945.1 of uncultured Acidobacteriota bacterium. Taxonomy (GTDB): domain Bacteria; phylum Acidobacteriota; class Terriglobia; order Acidiferrales; family UBA7541; genus DASTCZ01. The sequence continues at coordinate 83,814 of CAWITC010000006.1, forward strand.
CGAATGCCTTGATTTCGAGCTCGCGTTCGGCAATCAGCCTCAGCGCGACTGTCTGGACGCGTCCGGCGGAAAGTCCGCGCCGCACCTTTTCCCACAGCAGCGGCGAAATCTTGTATCCCACAATCCGGTCCAACACCCGGCGTGCCTGTTGAGCATCAACCAGGTGCTCATCCACCTGCCCGGCCGAATCAAATGCGGCGCGAATCGCCTTGGGAGTAATTTCGTTGAACATTACGCGGAATATCCTTTTCCGCATGTCCTTTGGTACGTCCTCGGCGACTGGGGGCGCAATCGCCTTGGTTTCCGCTGTTTCCGCCGCAGTCTGTTTTCCTCTTCGACCCCAGCGGTTCACCGCAGGCGTATACCCGTCGAAGAGTTCGTCCTTCGACATCGTCAACACTTCCGTCAAATGCGCGCAGATCGCCTCGCCTTCGCGATCCGGGTCGGCAGCCAGATAGACAGCATCCGCCGTAGACGCCGCTTTCCTCAGGCCATTCACAACTTTGTCTTTGCCGGGAATTACCACATACGTGGGCTCGAATATTTTGGCCGGATTGTACGGACGCACCTTCACGTCCGGTTTTTTCTTCGCACTGGCGCGCTTCTTGGTTTTCTTCTTCGCTAGGTTCTCATCGTCCGGAGGCAACACGATGCCGATATCCTTTTTCGGCAGGTCCATCACGTGCCCGATGGAAGCCTTGACGCTGAAATTGCGCCCCAAATATTTGTTGATGGTTTTCGCCTTGGCCGGCGATTCGACGATGACGAGCGATTTCCCCATTGAATTGTTGTAACCGAAACTCCGCGGGATGTGTGGCGCTGTGTCCTACTGGCTACCTTTCCCCGTTTTTCTCCGCGCTCTAAAACAAGACCTTCACAAATTGTTTTCCCGGCAATTGCCGGATGATTCCCTTCAATTCCATCTCACACAGCGCCGCGAGGACGCCCGAAGAGTTCATTCCGGATTTCTCGACGAGCGCGTCCACGTGCACCGGCTGATCCGCACTCAACAAGTCGTACAGCTTTTTCTGTTCGGGCGCAAGCGATTCCGCAAGGAGCGATTCCTGGACGCCTGCGCCGGGCGATTCCACGGGGAAGAGTTCCGCGCGAATTTCCGTCGGCAACTCCTCGACCACGTCCTCCCATCCGGTCACCAGCTTCGCGCCCTGCTTGATCAATTGATTCGGAGCGAAGCTCGTGGGTTGTGTGGCGTTTCCCGGCACGCCATAGACCTCGCGCCCGAATTCCATGGCCAGGCGCGCGGTAATCAGCGAGCCGGAGTATTGCTCCCCCTCGACGACAATCGTTCCCAAGCTCATCCCCGCGACGATGCGGTTGCGAACCGGAAAATTCTCCGGCGCGGCGTGAGTGCCCAGAGGGAATTCGGAAATCAGCGCGCCTTTGCTTTCCACTTCGGCGAAGACCTTCCGGTTTTCCTTCGGGTAGATGACGTCCATTCCCGTGCCGAGGATGCCGATGGTCGCCCCGCGCGCCGCGGCACATGCTCCCCGGTGTGCCGAGCAGTCAATCCCGCGAGCCAGGCCGCTTATGATCACCAGACCGCGGGCTGCGAGGTCCCTTCCTAGCCTCTCTGACATTAGATTCCCGTAGGGCGTCGGGCGTCGCGTGCCCACAATCGAGATGGAATGCCGGCGCAAAACTTGAGCGTCTCCGCGCAGGTAAAGCAATGGCGGGGGATCGTAAATCTCAAGCAGACGCGGGGGATAAACGCTTTCTCCCCAATGGATTAGCTGGATACCGAGCTCCCGTATCCAGGCGATTTCCTTCTCAGCGGCGGCGAATCCCACGCGTGCGACCACACCTCGCGCAGTGGCGCCGGGTAAGCCGCAAGCTTCAAGGGCGGTCAGAGGAGCCGCGAATGCGTCTTCTGGCGAACCAAACTCACGCAAAAGCCGCCCCAGCAACCGGGCGCCAAGGCCGGGAGTTAGAGAAAGAGCCAGCCAGGAGATGGAGGAGGCGAGTTCCATTGTGGAACATACCCTAATCCCTCAATAGTTGTTCTGTCAAATATATATACTGTAGCTTAAATAGGCTACCGGCTTTGTTAACTTCAATTCCTTCATCAATCTCATTTACCGTCCCAGTCGCTGTCGGCGCCGATGGGCATTCCGTCAGGCGGCACGGTGGGATGCGTCAGATTGAATTGCTTCGGGTCGGCCTGGAAGCGCTTGATCTGGTCCGCCGAATACGCATACGCGGCGCGCCAGCCTTCATCCTGAGTCGCCGCCATCTTTGCTCCGAGCCATTTCGCGAGGTCGGCGAGCTTGAGCGAGGCGATGGCGCGGACCTGAGTTGCGGCGCCGGCATCCGCGGAAAGCATCATCAAGTTGTAGAGCACGGTTTCGTTGACGATGCGCTGAATTTCCGCCGGGTAGCCGGACGCTTGAGGCGCCTTCCAAGTCGCCGCCAGAATGCGGTCCACGACTTCGCCAAACCCGGGAAACTGCGGATCGTGCGCATGATATTCCACGAGGCGCGCGGCGCGGTTCGCCTCAAATAGAAACGCAACGGTGTGAACCGCGGCGGCTTCGGCGGGCGCGAGCGAATCGAATGTAGGCGCCGTGCGCCGCCGGAAATTTTCCCGCGATTGCGGATAATCGGGAGGCCGGGGCGGAATCATGCGTAGCAGCGATTCGGGCAACGCCAGCGCATTTGGCGTGAGCGTCGCGAGCACCGCATCCAGCGCGCGCCGCTGCTCGGCGGCCGAGACCGGCTTGATAGGGGTGAGCGCGTCGCCTCGCAGCGCAAAGGTGTAGTCCACGCCGCCGACGACCTTGGCCGCGGCCTCCACCTGATAGCGATGCAGCATGTAGAGCGGCACGAGAACATCTTCAAGGGTGGCCATCGGAGCGCCTTCACGGATGTTGTTTTCGCCGAAGCGCTTCAACGCGGCGGCGCGCACCTTCATGATGCGGTTCAATTCATCCACCGCGTTCGAGCCGGAATCCCACAAATGCGCGTAGGGGCTCGCCGCGGAGGGCGGGCGCGCGTCCTGGTCCGTCAAATAACGCTGCCCGCTGGTGAACGCGTCATTCATAATCTTGTTGAGCGCGGCGGCTTCGTCCGTTCCCGGCGGAAAATCCGAATAGCCGTAAGTGATCGAGATTTTGTCCCAGGCGCCGATGCCTTTCGCGTAGGCATCGGAAAGGTCCGGGACGCCATCCGCGTCGAGATTAATGGTCGGCGGCGGGTAGTCCATCACCGACGCGCGGTTCACCGTGCTCGCCGAAAAATTGTGCATCAGCCCGAGCGTGTGCCCGACCTCGTGCGCCGCGAGTTGCCGGATGCGGGCCAGCACCATCTCCATCAGGTTTGGCGAAAGAGGCTTGCCTTTTTCGTATGGTGCGAGCAATCCTTCGGCAATCAGAAAATCCTGCCGGTCGCGCAAGGAGCCAAGCGACACCTGACCCTTGATGATTTCGCCCGTCCGAGGGTCTATGACCCCAGCGCCATACGACCATCCGCGCGTCGAGCGGTGCACCCACTGAATTACGTTGTAGCGGATATCCATCGGGTCGGCGCCTTCAGGCATCAACTCCACGCGGAACGCATTTTTGTAGCCCGCCGCTTCAAACGCCTGGTTCCACCAGCTCGCGCCCTCGATGAGCGCCAAGCGAATCGGCTCCGGCGCGCCGCGGTCCACATAATAGATGATGGGTTCGACCGGCTCGCTCATCGCCGCCGTGGGATCTTTTTTCTGCAACCGGTGCCGCGCGATGAAATGTTTCTCCACCGGCTCGGAGATTGGCGTCGCGAAGTCCATGTAAGAAATGCCGAAGAAGCTCGATCGCGGGTCGAAGACGCGCGGTGTGTACCCGGGCGGCGGAAGCTCAATAAGCGACTGATGCTCGCGGACAGTAACCGCGGTCGCGTCGGGCGTCACCTGCTGGACAAATTCGCCCGGCTCATCGGTCGTAAACGTCAGCGTGACTTCCACTTCCGTGTTCTTCGGGAAGTTCTTCGTCCGCGGCAGGTAGAAAGCGCAGCGCGAGGGGTCAAGGTGAAACGTTCCCTGCTGCCCGCGGCGCAGAGCGCCAATCACGTTGTGCGAATCGCGCAGGAAGAATGTCGTCGCGTCCACGAGCGCCGTCTGCCCATCTTCCGCTGCCACGTCAAATCCCCACTCCGCTGATTGCGCGAAGGAATCCTCGACGGCACGGCGCTCATTCTGGTCTTCCGTCATAGCGCGGAAGCCATAGTTGACGGCAACAAGGAGAACGCGCGGGCCCGAGCGCTCAAATTTCATCACGTGCGTGCGGCCGGTCTGCCCGCGGTCCAGCCCGATGTCATTCGAGCCAATCCCGGCGGGCATTGATTCCGTGTAAAGGAATTCGGCGTCCCATCGCGCGATTTCGAGCCAGATTTTTCCCGCGCGCACGTCCCAGTAAAATGGGAAGTATCCATCGAATTTCTGCATCCCCGCCGTTTTCTGCGCGATCGCAGGCAGCGGAGCCGCGGCATCCGCGCCGCCGCGCCCTTGCGCAAATGCGCCGGCACTCAAGGTGACCAGCAGGAACAGAACGTCCAGGTGTTTCATTTTCATTTCCTCCCGTTGATTAGCACATTCAGACCCAAAGGAACCGACGCGCGAGTTTATACCAAACCGCGGAGTTCTTTTTCCTCCGCGATGGGCGAAGTTGATGGAAGGGGAGTAAGAGTTGGCGGGACGAACAAGTTTTCGGCGTCGAGCGTTGCGGCGCGTTTTGTCTACTCGTACCGCAACGCGATAATCGGGTCCACCTTCGTGGCTCGCCGCGCGGGCAGATAGCTCGCCAACAGCGCGACAGCAGTAAGGACCACAGACACAGCGGCAAACGTGATTGTGTCGGTGCTACGCACCCCGTAAAGCAGCGAAGAGAGCACCCGCGTGCCAACCAATGCGCCTGCGAGCCCGAATGCCAGTCCACCGATCGTTAACCGCGCGCCGTCCCAAAGCACGCCGCGCATCACGTGCGAGGGCATTGCGCCGAGCGCCACGCGGATTCCGATTTCGCGCGTGCGTTGCGCCACCATGTAAGACAGGACTCCGTAAATCCCGACGGACGACAGCAACAACGCGGTGGCGGCAAAAACAGCCAGCAGAAAGGCATCGAAGTGCGACTGCTCGAGCGTGCCGGAAATCTTCTGCCGCATGGTCGAGAGCCGGTAGATCGGCACGCCGGGCGCAACGCCGGCGACCGCGATTCGCAACTCATTCGCCGGAATCGCGCCGCCTTGCGTTCGCGCGACCAGATCCATAGTGCGCCCGATCCAGTCCCATGCGTCCGGCGGCATTTGCGCAATCGGAAGGTAAAACTCCGGCTGGATTTGGCGGTCGAGACCCCAGGCGCGGACGTCACCAACAACACCGACCACTTCATGCCAAACCGGATCCATGCGGCCCTTAGGTCCGGCCTCGCAGCACGCAAAGCGCTTGCCGATTGGGTTTTCGCCGGGCCACATGGTGCGCGCAAGCGTTTCGTTGATGATCGTGACGAACTTTCTGTCGCGGTTGTCTTGCTCCGTAAATTCGCGACCCGCCTTCAGCGGTATCCGAACGGTTGAAAGATAATCGAAGGATACGACTCGCAAATCTGCGATGACCAGGTTCGAGGGATCGAGTGACTTGCCTTCCGGAAGTAAACCATTGCTGCCTCCCCCGCCTGCCAGCGGAGCCCGCGAAACCACGGCAGCGGACTCCACGCCGGGCAAGGCGGCAGCCGCCGTGATGATCCGCTCAAATGTTTGCCGTGCGACCGCGGGATCGTGATAGCCCGCGTCGGGGAGACCCACTCGTCCAACAACCAGGTTGGAAGTGTCGAATCCTGGGTCCAGATGGGACACGAGCAAGGCGCTGCGGAGAAGAAGTCCAGCGCCCGCCATCAGCATCAGCGCCAACGCGACCTCGCCGATTACGAGGATGCTCCGAATGCGATCCCGGCTGCCGCTGGAATTGCCGATGCCTTCCTTGAAGGCTTCGCTCAGCCGCGTTGACGCGGAGCGCAGCGCGGGTGCAAGCCCGAAGAGGAAGCTGCAAAGCAGCGTGACGCCGCACGCGAACCCGAGCGTGGTTGCGTCCACGCTCGATTGGTTCAGGCGCGGCACTCCGGCAGGTCCACCCGTGACGATCCAAGACACGCCCCAGAATGCCAGCAAGATTCCTACGGCGCCGCTCGCAAATCCGATCACCACGCTTTCCGCCAGCAGTTGCCGCACGATGCGCTGCGGCGAAGCGCCGAGCGCCACCCGCACAGCGATCTCCTTCTGGCGTCCACGCGATCGCACCAACTGCAGATTCGCGATGTTCGCGCACGCGATCAACAAAACGAATCCGACCGCGCCAAGCATCAACCATAAAACCTGCCGCTGGTCGCCCAATAGGACCGTCGTGAGGGGCTGCATGAGGAAGCTGCGGTCCTTGTCGTCAATCGGATGTTCCTCTGCCAGCCGCCGCGCGATCACGTTGAGTTCCGACTGCGCCTGCGCCCGGGACACGCCGGCTTTGAGCCGGCCCGCCACGATTAAGAAATGGCTGTCGTACTCGGTAAGTTGCTGCGCCGTGAATGCAGCCGGAATCCAAAGATCGCTGCTGATCAGCAATGGATCAAATGTCATCGGCATGACGCCGACCACGACGGTTGGCAATCCATTTAGTCGCAGCGTCTGCCCTATGATGGCGGGGTCCGCATGAAGATGGGTCCGCCAAAGCCGCTCACTGATTACAACCACGTGATTGCTTCCCGGTTTTTCCTCTTCGGCGGTGAAGAAGCGCCCGGCGATCGGCTGAACCCCGAACGTGGCGGCGTAGTCCGCGGTAGCATACTCGCCCAGCACGCGCTCGGGAGCCTCTGCGGTCGCCAGGTTGAAACTCGCATTATTGGAAGCGCACAGCCTCGCAAATGAAGCGCTCTGCCGCTGGACGTCGGTGAAATTTCCGATCGAGAATCCCCCAAGAAGATCCCGCCAATGTTCTTGCACATACACAACCCGCGACGGGGCTTCCATCGCGAGCGGCTTCAGCAGGACGGCATTTACGACGCTGAAAATTGCAGTGACTGCGCCGATGCCGAGCGCAAGCGTAAGCACGGCGACCGTAGTGAATCCCGGATTCTTTCGCAGCATGCGCGAGCCGTAGCGGACGTCTTGCAGGAAATCCCCCAGCCAATTCCATCCCCACATGTCCCGGCTCTCCTCTCGCAACTTCATCGCATTCCCAAATCTTCGTTGCGCCGCGAAGCGCGCCTCATCGGCGCCAAGCCCCGCTTCACACTGCTCGCGCTCGCGCAAATCCTTGTGAAGACGCATCTCTTCATTTAAATCGCGGTCAAACCGCTCCCCCCGGAACAGATTCGTGATTCTCCGCCACATCTCGCCAATCATTTCAGTCGCTCTCCCGCGCCCACTCACTCATGCCGCAGGGCGATCATCGGGTCTACCTTTGTCGCCCGCCGCGCGGGCACATAACAGGCGACGACGCTCGTCGCGAAAAGAAAAGCCAGAATCCCGGCGAAAGTCGCGGCATCATGTGGCTCCACTCCAAATAGCTGGCTTGCCAGCAGAGGTGTAAGCGCGAACGAAAGTCCCACCCCCGCGACAAGTCCACCAATGACCGGCGCCATACCCTGGCGCAAGACCAGCTTCATGATTTCGCCGGAAGCTGCTCCAAGCGCCATCCGTACTCCGATCTCGTGGGTCCTCTGCCCAACGCTGAATGCGGTTACGCTATAGATGCCGATGCAAGCGAGAAACAACGCGATCGCGGCGAGAGTTCCGGCCAGAAAAGTCACAAACCTCGCCTGCGAGCGGGCCCCCGTTATTAAATTTGCAAAAGGAATCACAGCTCCCACCGCGGTGCTCTTATTCAGCTTGTGAACCTCGTCCCGAATGGAACCGGGTAGCCCGGGCAGCGGGGTCGCGCTACGGAGAACGACATAGATCGGCCGGGGCGCGAGTTGAAACGGCACGTAAACCTGCGGGCGCACCATTGTAGTCAGTGAGTGATACTGGACGTGCCGGACGACACCGACGATCACGACCCAATCCCTTTCAAACTGATATGGGCCTTTCGGCGAGTCCGAGATGCTCAATTTCTTCCCGATTGGGTTCTGCCCGGGCCAGACTTCCTGGGCAAGAACATCATCAACAATAGCGACGTGCTCGTGCTCGGCATCGTCCTGATCGGTGAAATCGCGCCCTTGCAGCAGGATGGCTCCGATCGTTCGAAAATAGCCGGGCAAAATCGAACGGTCGTCGGCCATATTGGTAGTTTGCTTTTCGACGGGCGCCCCCTCGGCCCAATAATAGTCGTACCAATTTGCATAATTTTGATCCAAAGGCAGGTGTGACACGAGAGAAACCGACTCGACGCCAGGAAGCCCGGAAAGATTGTTCTGCAGTTGATGCAAGAAACTGTAGCTCATATTGGAGACCGGGAAACCGATTACGTTTTCTGCCCGGAAGCCCGGATCCACCCGCGAGAGGCTCACAAAGGTCCGCACAAGAAGGCCTGTGCCGACGAGTAGAGCGAACCCGAGTCCCACTTCACTGGCGATCAGCAAATTGCGCGACTTCGATTTTGCGAACGTGACGGCGCGCGCGCCCTCTCGCAAGCTCACCATCAGGTTGGAACGCGAAGTAGCCATCACGGGAGCAAGTCCGAATAAAACGCCTGTCGCTACCGCAACTGCAAGCGTGAACATAAGCACCCTGACGTCGAGTCCAATCGCGCCGAGGCGCGCGAGTGATTCAGGTCGCAGCTTCACAAGGGCCGCCAATCCGGACCAGCCCACCGCGATGCCCGCGGCGCCGCCCAGAAGACCCAGCAGCACGCTCTCGGTAAGGAGTTGGCGGGCGATTCGCCCTGGCGCGGCGCCGAGAGCGGAGCGAACGGTAATTTCGCGTTCGCGCGACGCTGCTTTTGCCAAAAGCAGGTGCGCGACATTTGCGCACGCGATCACGAGGACCAGGCCAACACAACCGAATAGCAGCAGAAGACCTGATCGGACCGGCCGGACATCCTCACCCTGGAGAGAGACAACATGGAGTTGTAGATTCTCCTCATGGAAGCCTTGATAGAGATCGCGTAGTTGTCCCGCAATCGAGTTTGCCTCGGACTGTGCTTCCGCAAAGCTCACGCCAGGCCGCAGATGTCCGATTGGCCGGAGAAAAGCCGGCCCCCCCGACGGAGCGGAATCCACGCTGAGGGGAATGAACACATCAACGACGGAAGCAACACTGGAGTCGTCAGGAAGGATCAATCGGAAACCTTCCGGCAGCACTCCGGCAATCGTGATCGACCCGCCTTCAATCCGAATTGCTTTCCCGAGGATTCCCGGGTCGGCTCCGAAACGGCGCGCCCACACGCCGTGAGAAATGATGATCGTCGTGGGAGCATTGGGCGCGTTGTCCTCAGCTGTGAAGAGACGTCCGATTTCCGGCTTGGCGCAAAGCATCGATAGAAAATTCTCCGTCACCTGCGCGATTTTCACCTGTTCTGGCTCTTCCCCGCCCGGGATCACCCCATTCGTAACCCAGATTCCTCCAATCTGGTCGAAGAGGCGGCTCCGTTGGCGGAGCTGGGAAAGCTCGTACGCGGATGCGGGCGCGTGCGACGCGTCTCCGACCGACGACCAGATGATGGCCAGGTGATCTGCGTCGGGATAGGGCAGTGATTTCAGGAGCACGGCATTGACGACGCTGAAGATTGCCGTACATGACCCAATCCCGATGGCAAGGGTCAATATGGCGGCGGCCGCGAAGCCCGGATTCTTTCGCATTGTCCGCAGACCGAAGTGGATGTCTTGCAACATATCTTCCAGCCAATTCCATCCCCACATGTCCCGGCTCTCCTCTCGCAATTTCAACTCATTCCCAAATCTTCGTTGCGCCGCGTAGCGAGCCTCATCGCCGTCAAGCCCCGCTTCGAGCTGCTCGCGCTCCCGCAAATCCTTGTGCAGGCGCATCTCTTCATCTAATTCGCGGTCAAACCGCTCCCGCCGAAATAAATTGTTGATTCGCCGCCAGATTTCGCCGGGCCCCTCGGACATGCGCATACTCTCCTCACTCGTAGCGTAAGGCGATCATTGGATCCACCTTGGTGGCGCGACGCGCGGGTACCAGACATGCTGCGAGAGCAACCAGCGTCAGCAGGACCCCTACGGCGGCAAACGTAAGCGGGTCGGCGGGTGTCACTCCGAACAACATGCTCGAGAGCACGCGCATTAGCGGCAGCGCCGCCGCGATGCCAAACGCTACTCCCAGCAATTCGAGACGCATCCCCGCGCGCAGCACCATCCACAGGACGTCGCGCCGCTGTGCGCCGAGCGCCATGCGAATCCCTATTTCCTGCGTGCGCTGGCCCATGAGATAGGAAATCACGCCGTAGATTCCAATGCACGCCAGCGCCAATGCAAGGGAGGCAAGTATTTCAAGCATGATCATCGAGGACCGGCGGAACGCCAGCGAACTGTCCAGCAAGTCCTCCATCGTTCTCTCGCCGTACATCACCTGCTCGCCGTCCACTGCCTTCACCTCTTGCCTCACCCCGCTGATCATCCCGGTTGGCGGGACCAAGGTACGAAGCACAACGCTTGAATTCTTCGTCAAGAGGGGCATCAGCCGATCCGGCACCTGCTGAAAGGCAATGTAGATCTGGAACTGGTCGGCAGACGTCTTGGCGTCAAGCCCGTACTGCTTCACGTCACCCGCAACACCGACAATCTCGACAACCTCATCGAAGAAGATAAGTCGCAACCGCTTGCCGATTGGGTCTTCGCCTGCGAAGAGGCTGCGCGCCATCTGGGTATCAATGACGGCCACAGGCGCCGCTCCTTCCGCGTCCTGCGGCGTAAGAAAGCGGCCATGTACAAGCGAAATTCCCATCGCACGGAAGTAGTCAGGGCCAACTGCGTACCACAGCGCGTCCGGCATCTTGCTTTCGTTTTCCGGGGCGGGCTTGTCTTCTCGCCAAAATGGGATGTCGGAATCGCCCGTCAATGGAAGATTTCCCATCATCACCGCCGCCGAATCCGCGCCTGGAAGCCGTTCGAGCCGGTCGGTCAGTTGTTGAAACATCTGGCGCGTCTTCTGTGGGTTGGACGATTTATCGGGCGAAAGCGCGACGCTAAAAACGAGCGTATTCTTTGGATTGAATCCTGGATCCACCAACAGGACTTGCGTCAGGCTTCGCACCAGTAGCCCTGCGCCCACAAGCAGAACCATTGCCAACGCCACCTCCGAAACAACCAGAATGGATTGCGTGCGGCGGTGCCCTCCCGTCGTGCCGCGGCCGCCTTCCCGGAACGCCTGGAGCAAATCAAGTCCTGCAATTTTAAGCGCCGGCGTCAATCCAAAAAGCACGCCGGTAAGCACCGAGAGTAGCAGCGTGAATCCAAGCACCCGAAGATCGAGCTGCACGCCATCTGCCCCCACGAAATCCGCCACCGGCACTTTCGCCGAGATGGCGCGCGCCCCCCATACAGCCACCAGCAGACCGAGTCCGCCACCGGTTAACGCGAGCAACACTGTTTCCGTGAGCAGTTGTCGTATCACGCGCCCGCGGCCCGCGCCCATCGCCACTCGGATCGCGATTTCGCGTGTCCTCCTCGTGGATTTTGCCAGCAACAAGTTGGCGACATTCGCGCAGGCAATCAGAAGGATGAACCCGCCCGCGCCCAGCAGGAGATACAGCGTGCGTGGTATATCACCCTGAATGGAATCCCGAAATGATACGGCCGTGAAACTTATCTCCAAATCTTCCTTCGGATACGCCCTTGCCGTATTCGATGCAACCTGCTTCAAGTCGGCCATCGCTCCTTCAAGACTTGTGCCCGGCTTCAGCCGCGCCAGCCCCACGCTCCCGAAGCCGGCTCCACGCTTGCGAAACGCCGGTTCGTCCCATTGCCCGATCGGCGCGAAGACGTCCGTCGCCGCAAATTGGCTGGGTAGCAGAGGCACCACTCCGATCACGCTGTAGTTGCGGCCGCTGAGTGTGACGCTCTTCGTTATGATTCCTGCATCTGCCCCGAATTTTCTGCGCCACAGTCCTTCGGATAAAACTACAACAGGATCCGCCCCCAACCTGTCTTCCCCCGGATCGAATACCCGGCCCAGAATGGGCCGCATATCCAGAATGCGGAAAAATTCAGCTGAAACCATCCGCACGGGCACACGCTCCGGATCACCCGCGCCAGTCAAGTTGAACGGCTCCCTGCGATGCAACGCCAGGTATTCAAAGGAACTGCTTTGTGATTTCAAATCGAGAAATTCAGCGTAAGGGATTGAGGAGCTCTCGCCGCGGTGCAGAACGACAAGCCGGTCCGGGTCTCGAAATGGAAGTTGTTTCAGCAACACGCTGTTTATGCCCGAAAAGACCGCCGTGTTTGCTCCGATTCCTAGCGCAAGCGTCAGTACGGCGACCGTGGTGAAGCCCGGATTCTTTCGCAGCGTCCGCAGACCGAAGTGGATGTCTTGAAACATATCTTCGAGCCAATTCCATCCCCACATATCCCGGCTCTCCTCTCGCAATTTCAACTCATTCCCAAATCTTCGTTGCGCCGCGTAGCGCGCCTCATCGCCGCCAAGCCCCGCTTCCCGTTGCTCGCGCTCGCGCAAATCCTTGTGCAGCCGCATCTCTTCATCTAAATCGCGGTCAAACCGCTCCCGCCGAAATAGATTGGTGATTCGCCGCCAGAACTCGCCGGGCCAGTTCATGGAGTCCTCAATGTTTCACGCGGTTTGAATCACTCGTGAGACCGCGCCCATCACTCGCTCGAAGCCGGAAACTTCAACTTCCAATTGTTTCTTTCCCGCGGGTGTCAGATGGTAGTACCGCGCGCGCCGGTTTTCGGCCGTCGCGCCCCATTCCGCGGCAACCCAGCCTTTGATTAGCATCCGCTGCAATGCCGGGTACAGCGAGCCCTCTTCCACGCGAAGCACGTCCGCGGAAACTCGCTCAATAAACTTGGCGATTTCAAACCCGTGCATCTTGCCGTTGCGGGCCAGCGTCCGAAGGATCAGCAAGTGCATCGTCCCGGGGGGAATCTCGTCTTTGTGCAAGGCCGCCTCCTAACATAGATAGACTATGCCAGAGGGCGAAACGTTACGCTCAAATCCCAGATTTTCTATTTTTGTGGGCTACAACTCTGTCCGGCGATGAAAGGCAACTTGCGCCCGCAAATTCCCAATTTCTCTGGCGTACTCATTTCACCCTTTCTCCCGAGACCGATTGCCGTGCTCTGCATCGATCTTAATCAGCTGACCACTTCCAGATCGCTTCGAGCGCGGGATCGCGGCCCTTTCGGAAGTCGTCGAGAGTCAGAGGCGCAGGAATGGCCGGCTGCGTCCACGGCCGATGGTCCCCGGGAATGGAATCATTCCACCGCTTACGCGATAGATTGATGCTTATGCCGGAAGATGGCAATTCGATGGGATCGGGATCGCCATAGTGATTGGGGCTTTCTCCCGTCGGTTCTCCCACGAAAATAGCCTTTGTATTCCGTTCCAGAAAAGTTGTGAAATTTTCCGCCGCCGATTGCGTCAATCTGCCGATGATCACGAAAAATCGCCCTTTGGTTTGAAACGCCGGCATGGATTTAAAGCTTGCTTTTAGCGGTTCGACCAGAGTGTTGTCCCCTCCGCCGTTCAACCGGATATCGAGCACAATGGTTTTGTACCGGCCTTGTTCGATTTTTTTAAACATTTCCTGAAAGAAAGCGGCGAATGATTGCCCGTCTTTTTCGTCGAGCACCAGCCTGTCACGAATATACAGGGCCGACTTATCGGGCAACTCTGCAAACCAAAATTGCTTGTCAATACTTTCCAACCATAGCGGTAACTCTGAAGGACTGGCGCTGATCCAATCTGAACCCTGCGCGGGTAGTGGAGTGAATATTGAAAGGCCGCCCGTTATGGGTGAGCCGTCCGGCTGGCGCCCTAGAACGGGCAAGGTGCGAGCGATGGTCTTTCCGTCCTTCTGGACTACGAGGTCGTATTGGTCCGGCCGTTCAGCCAGACCCTCGTAGAAAAGCAGTTCGGGGCGAATGACCCGCGTGACCACAAACGCCGACCGTGTCATGTCATTGGTGCCTTCGGTCAACAGCTTCATGTGCTGCACGACCTCCTTCACCGGATGCCCATTGATGGAAATGATCGCTCCACCAATCAAGTCCCGATATTCGGGCGCACCCGCGATAATTCCCAACTGATCGCCGAACAAATACACGCTGACGGGTACGTTTGCGAACCGAAGGTTTGGGGGAATCGAGTGGATGCCGCTATGGGAATCACCAATCGCAGAAGTGATGCGCATAAGGCCGGCGACCATCTTGCGATCTGTGCTTTGAGACGCGCTCGCAATGAGGCTGCTGACCATCTGTTGAAACTGCTCGCGCTTCATGGCATGGAAAGGGTCGATGTGGGCTTTGGGAAACTCGGCTTCAAAAAACTTGAGATCACCTACCCAGTCGATTTTCTTTGGGGCGATTTGAGCGGTTCGCGCTGGCAGGAGGAACAAACAGGCTACGAGCGCAATGGCCGCTTGGCGCAGGAAAAATGTTGAACTCTTCACATTAGGTAGACTATGCGAGCCCTCAAACTGTTACGTTCTTTCGACAAGATTCCTTGGATTCTGTGGCGCCTTGGCAGGGGATGAAGCTTTCCGAACCGCCTATCTCTTTGAATGGTTTGAAGTTTCCGGCATTCCCGCAGGCCGGAATCGCCATTTCGGAATGTGCTATATTTAGGGCTCCACCCCGCAAGGAACCATGACCAAACTTCGCGTTTCCATTGTCGAGTATCTGAACACTGCTCCCCTCGTTTGGGGTCTCACCGACGGCCCCTTGGCAGGCAAATACGATCTTTCCTTCACGCTGCCATCTCTTTGTGCTGAAGCGCTTCGCGCGGGCCAGGTTGACGTTGCCATCATCCCCGCCATTGAATACCAGCGCATCCCGGGCCTCGTTGTCCTGCCGGATATGGCCGTCGCGGCGCGAGGCGAGGTCCGCAGCATCCTCGTCATTGCGCGGAAGCCCATCGAGCTCGCTCGCCGCTTCGCGTTGGACACCAGCTCGCGCAGCTCCGCGGCGCTCGTGAAATTGCTATGCCGCAATTACTGGGGAATTTCGCCCGAGTTCATCCCGGCCGAACCCGACCCCAGCGCGATGCTCGCGCAAGCCGACGCCGCGCTCGTGATCGGCGATCCCGCGTTGCGCATCGCTATCAAGCTCGAAGAGCTCGCGCAAAAACAGCCGAGCGGCGAGTTCTGCTGTGGCGGCAACCCCAGCGATCAGGCCGTCCCCGGCGTGGATTCGCTTTTCGTTTACGACGTCGCGCACCAGTGGCGCGAAATGACGGCGCGCCCCTGCGTGCTCGCTATCTGGGCGGCGCGCCGCGAAGCCGCCACGCCCGAAGTCGTCGCGGATTTCCTTGCCTCGAAGGAGTACGGTCTCGCGCGCATCGCGGAAATCGCAGAAGGCGCCGCGCTCAAGCTTGATTTGCCCGCGCGCCCGCTCGAACGCTACCTGCGCGAAAATATTGATTTCTCGCTCGGCGCCGAGAATCTCGCCGGACTCAAACTTTATTTCAAGCAGTGCGCGGAAGCTGGAATCATTCCCGAGGCGCGCCGCATCGAATTCGCCGCGGTTGCGCCTTCGCGGATGCAGGCCGCGTCACAGCGCCGCGGCTGAGCCGGCTTTCCTTACTATGAACGCAAATCCTCAACCCGCCGGCACTCTCAGCCGCCTCCGCCGCTATCCAGTGAAAGGCATGTCGGGCGAGGATCTGGACGAAGTATTCGTCACATTCGCGGGCCTCGTCGGCGACCGCGTGTACGCCTTCGTTGACCCGGAGGGCCCGGCCGATTTTACGTGGATGACTCCGCGCAAGTGGGCCGCAATGCTCCTTTTGAAGCCGCGCTTTGTCTCCTCGCCCTCCGCCGAGGAACAGCTCCCCGGTGGCGCGGACTATCGCGTGGAAGTCGCCACGCGAGATGGCAAGAGATTCGATATATCTGCCCCGGAATTTCGCGCGTATCTCGAACAAAATCTCGGCCGCTCGATTTCATTGCGCTTCTCTGAGCGCAGCATGCAGGACGCCCGGCCCGTTTCGCTCTTCGGCAAGCAAAGTCTCGAAGCGCTCTCCGCGGAGACCGGACGCGCGCTCGACATTCGCCGTTTTCGCGCAAATTTCTTTGTGGACTGGGCTTCCGGCGGCGCCTACTACGAGAATTCGCTCATAGGGCGGCTCATCCGCATCGGGGAAACTTTTGAGATGGCGCTCGTAAAGAGGGATATGCGCTGCAAAGTGATCACGCTTGACCCGGACACCGCCGAAGCCGCCCCTGAAGTGCTCGAAGTTGTCGCCCGCCAACACGATGGTTGCGTCGGCGTGTATGGCGCAGTCCTGCACGAGGGAATCGTTCGACGCGGCGACCCGGTTTTTGTAGACTAAAGGATACGCAGAACTGCCATGCCCATCACAAACCAGGAAGCTCTCGACCTCTTCGCTTCCGACGACCTCATCGGCGTCGGCATGGCGGCGACCGCCGTCCGCAACAAGAAAAATAATCCGCACGTCGCCACCTATCAGATCGATCGCAACATCAATTACACGAATTTCTGCACCGAATACTGTTCCTTCTGCGCGTTCTACCGGCCGATGGGCGCGAAGGATGGCTACATCCTTTCACTCGAAACCATCTACGAAAAAATCGACGAGATGCTCGAGCTGGGGGGCACCGGCATACTGCTGCAGGGCGGACTGCATCCCGATCTGCGCATCGAGTATTACGAAATGTTGCTGCGCTCGCTGAAGCAGCGCTACCCGCGCGTGCATCTCCACTGCTTTTCCGCGCCGGAAGTTCTCTGCATCGCCGAGGTCTCCGGCCTCACGCTGCGTGACACCATCGCGCGGCTCCGCGACGCCGGCCTCGACTCCATTCCCGGCGGCGGTGCGGAAATCCTCGACGACGAAGTCCGCGCGCGCATCTCGCGCCTGAAATGCACGAGCAACGAGTGGGAGGAGATGCACCGCACCGCGCATGCGCTCGGCCTGCGCACCACCGCGACGATGATGTTCGGTTGCGGCGAGGAATTCCGCCACCGCGTCAACCACTTCGAGCGCGTCCGCCGCATCCAGGAAGACACCGGCGGCTTCACCTCATTCATCCCGTGGATTTTCGCGCCGGAAAATACGCCCCTCGGAAAAAAAGTTCCCGAAGCCACTGCCGTGGACTATCTGAAGACGCTCGCCATCAGCCGTCTCTACCTTGACAACATTGACCACGTGCAATCGAGCTGGCTCACGCCGGGGATCAAAGTGTGCCAAGTGGGCCTGCAATTCGGCGCCGACGACGTCGGCAGCATTCTCATCGAGGAAAACGTGGTGTACGCCGCGGGCGTCCGCAACCGCACCAACGAAGAAGAGCTGCGCCGCATCATCTCCGACGCCGGCTACATCCCCGCCCAGCGCGACACCCTCTATCGCTCCTACTTTTTGAAATAGCTTTGCGCTGCTCTCTGTCCGGCGGCGGCTTTACCTATCCTCGAGTGGTTTGATCCATCCCGCTTGGCGCCGGGAGAGTATGTTGGGTCAGATAAGGACACCCTGCCTTGTTTACGCCTCGCAATTCGTCCATAATTGGTGTGAACTAATTAATTGGTTCGCGTTCACTGAAATGGAGGTCACACCGCACTTGAAGACTGCAAGCGCACGACGAGTGCTCAGGATTGTTCCGGCCCTTACGGCGCGCACACAGTTTGGCCAAATTCTGGACCGTGTGCGCCGAAATCACGAGAGGTTCGTCGTGGACAAACGCGGAGAGCCTCTCGCTGTCATCATGGGCGTCGAGGAGTATCTGAAACATTTTGCGCGACGCCCTCTCGCCCTCGATAGAATCCATCGCGCTGTGAAATCAAGAAAGCAAAGCAGCCTCTCTGCGCGCGCCATCAATCTCGAAATCAAGCGCTATCGGCGCGATCGCCGCCGTGCGAATGCTTAAGGCCGTTCTGGACACCAACGTTGTCGTTTCGGCCCATTTGATACCTGATGGGCGTCAGGCATTGATCCTTGGACTTGCCTATCGCGCGCGGTTTCGGTGGTATGTTACGAGCGAGATTCTCGCCGAATATGAAGGGGTGCTTCTCAGAAAAAGGTTCGGTCTTAATTCCCGGCGCGTCGCAGAATCGCTGCGGGAACTCAGCGGGTCTTATCTGCTGGTCACCCCGCGCAAGAAAGTCCACGTCTGTGCGGATGCAGATGATGACAAATTTATCGAATGCGCGCTCGAAGCCCGCGCGGACTATGTGGTCACTGGCAACACACGCCATTTCCCCGCGCGGTTTCAGGACATTCGAGTCATTTCACCAGAGCAATTCATGACTCATCTCGCGGCTGAGCTTTCCTAATCACTTCTGCCTCACCACAATTTCCACTTCCGAGCCCTCCGGCATATCCAGCGGTTCGGCAGGGTGCAGCACGCCGTCCTTGTATCGCGCGCGAATTGTGCGCCCCGCGCGCGGCCCCGTCTGTGCGGACGATGACGCTGCGTAACTCAGCACGCGCGCGCGCGAGCTCACCTCACCGGTGCGGTCGAGCGCGGAATTGGCCAGCGCGTCGGCATCACTGTTCACCTCGCGCGGCACGTGTTCGATGGCGAAGTAGGCCAGCGACTTTGCCTGCCGCAACGCGCGCTCGTGCAGCGGCTTCAGCGACGCGCTCTTCACCTTGTAGCGCCCCTGCATTTGCCGCACGAGCAGCTCCGAATCGCTGCGCACGCGCAAGCGATGGATGTTCGCCGAGGCGCAGTAATCCAGCGCCGTGATCAGCGCGAAATATTCCGCGACGTTGTTCGTCGCGCGTCCCAAATATTTTCCAAGCTGGTAAACGACGGACCCGTCGGGGCGGCGGATGATGACTGCGTAGGAGGCGGGGCCGGGATTTCCTCGGGATGCTCCATCCACTTCCGCGGTGAAAATGTCCGCGGGGTGGTCCGGCTCGGAAAAAAGCCGCGCGGGGAGCGCGTCGCGCCGCCGGGGCGTCATTGCCCGCCCGTGGTGGCCTGCGCGGATGGCGTTGCCGGGCTTGCGTCCGCCGAACCCCCGTCAGCGGAACCTGCGCCGGCCGATGCCGGCTCATCGGTCACAAGACCCGCGGGAACGGAGGGCTCCGAGTAATAGAGGATGCGCCCGCATGTCTCGCAGTGGAAAATTTGCTCGTTGCCCGCGCGACGCAGCACCTGATACACGTGCGGCCGCACGTGCATGCCGCAGGCGTGGCAGGATTCGTTTATCACTTGCGCGAGCGCCGTGCCGCGCGACTTTGCCACGCGCTGATATTCGCCGAGCAGCGCTTCCGGAATTTCCGCGACGATCGCCGCGCGCTCTGCTTCGGCGGCGGCGAGCTTGGACTCACCGGCGGCGCGTTCCTCGGCGAGCGCGGCCTTCTCCGCGGCCCCGGCGGTTTCGGTTTCCTTTAGTGCTGCTTCGGCGGACTTTATCTGGTGTTCAAATTCCTCGCCGGCCACCATACGCTCGAGCAGCCGGTCTTCGGCGCGGGCCATTTCTGCTTCTGCGCTGGCAATCTCGTGCTGCAGCGCGCGGAAGGCCTCGTTGGTCTTTACCTCGTAGCTCTGGTCGCGGTACTTGCGGGCTTTTTCCTTCCACTGCTCTACGTCCAGCTCGAATTTTTTGCGGTCCTTCAGGCTGGTGACGTGGGCTTCACGCGCGTCCGCGAGCCGCTTTTTTGCCGCGGCAAGACGCGCTTCGATCGCCGCCAGCTTTGCGGGAAAACCGGCGACGCCGCGGCGCAGGGCGTCCAGCCGCACATCCACACCCTGCAGCTCGACGAGCTTCTGAATCTGCGCTTGCATGGGAAACTCATTCTAACACAGGCCCAGCAGTTACCTGTCAGAGCGCATCCCGCCCGCCGCAGCGGTCCATCTTAAGCGCAAACTTCGCGCGGCCTCCGCGCGCGAAGCGTCCTTCAGAATAAACGCCCGCCGGATTATGCTGTCGCCTTTTTTCTCTTGCTTCCCATCCAGAAGTAGAAAACCACAGCAGCAGCGGCAATCGCCGCTACGACGATTACCAGGAAGACGGGGTGTCCAAATTCCTTCCTGATGACGGCGACGATTCGGCGTCCATATCGCTCGCCCAGGTAAGCCCCGATCATGTATCGGGGGAACCGCCCGGCCGCGAGCGCAGCCAGGAATTTTTTTACCGGATACTGCATGGCGCCCGCGGCCAGCAGAAACGGAACGAAGGGGAAGGGCGGCGGCACCATGGCCGGGATGGCAATCGACGCGAATCCAAATCGCTCGAAGATCGCGCACACTTCATCCACTCTCTTGGCGGAGAATTTGCGTTCGAGCGCTGCTTTCCCTCCTTTGCGCGCGAGCCGGTAGGTGAGGAACCCGCCGATCACCGAACCCGCTGTGGCCATCGCGGCGTAGTAAAGCCACAAACTCGGCTGGCGTGCGGACAAAAGAATTGTAGCCACATCCATGGCGCCCGGAAGCGGAATGGGAGAGTTGTCCAGAAGCGCGAGGGGAATCAGGCCCACGCCGCCAAGGTGAAAAATCCAGCGCCGCAGGGTTTGTGCCGCCGTCAGCAGCAACACCGCGATTACGTGACCGGTGGTCATCTCTATTTTGTCGATTCTAACTTACGCTCGAAATAAGTTTGCATTTTCACATGCATTCCCGGCGGATCGCTTCACACGTTGCCCCGGGGACTTTTTCCAACTGGGACGAATGGGCCAGGTTTTGTTAGGAAAACGATATAGCGATTGTGCGTGGGCGCCCGGCAAATTTACAGACTCTTCATCGAGGCCGCCGGCCGCAAGCTTTATCCCTTCTTGCCAACGAAGCTTTCTGATTTCCGATGAGCTTCCTGTGCGAACTGATAAGCCTTGGCGGAGTGTTCCATGGCTTGCCGGGAAAATTCGTGCCCGGTCTTATGGTCTTCTTTGCCGTGGTGCGTCGCGGCAACACGGTGTGCGTGCGCGGCGAGATCGTGGTACTCCGCGGCTTTTTGGTGCGCGTCTTTTGGCATATTCTTTTCTCCTGAATCGCTAATTTGATTTTCGCTATGCAGCCACTGAAATCGGTGGCTGGGCCCGCCACGGCGGGTCACGATAATGACATAGATTCTGAACGAGGTGCCCCTTGTCCAATCAATGTCCAATCGATGTCCAATCAATGCCATGCCGATTGGGCGGACGTGGGATCTTTCAACTCGGAATTCCCGCCCTCTTGACCGCAGCTTTGGGCAAGCGTACCCTCGCGTGGCCAATCCGGGCATTCGCCCTGAGCGTGGGCAATCCCGGCAATCTACATCGCAATCAAAGGAGGCTTCGCATGGTCCCTCTCACCGCGCTTTGGCTCCCCATCCTGCTCTCAGCGGTTATCGTGTTCGTGGCCAGCTCCATCATGCACATGCTGCTGCCTTACCACCGCAGCGACTACGGGCAACTTGCCTGATGAGGAGAAGCTTCGTGCCGCCCTGCGAGCCGCTGATTTGAAGCCGGGTCTCTATGTTTTCCCCTACGGCACGCACAAAGACATGAAGTCCCCCGCCATGATGGAAAAATACAAGCAGGGACCAGTCGGATTTCTTACCGCGCTTCCGAGCGGCCTGCCCAATATGCCGAAGTTCCTGGGATTGTGGTTTGCCTATTGCCTCATCATCGGAGTCTTCGTCGCGTATCTCACGGGGCGCACGGTTGCGCCCGGCACCGAGTATCTGGCCGTCTTCCGCGTAGCAGGCACCGTGGCGTTCGTCGGCTATGGCTTGGGACATCTCAGCGACGGCATCTGGAAGGGTCAGCCTTGGGGAATGACGCTGAAGGAAGTCTTCGATGGCCTCGTCTTTGGCTTGCTGACCGCGGGCACCTTTGGATGGCTTTGGCCGCGCTAGGACGGGCGTCTTACTTCTGAGCCTTTCCGGGCAGCACATCCCTCGTCCGCCGCAAAAAAACTATTTTTCTGGAACGCTATCATTCTAAAGGACTTAGCAGGGGCGCGGTTTTGTAACTGATTGAATTCATTGAGTTTACGTGGGGCGCGTGTTTTGCACCCTTTGTTGATTCTAAAGGACTTACGCAGGGGCGCGGAGGGGCGCAATTGTGGTTTTCCCTGCAAGTGATTGAGAACAAAGAGGTTAGACAGGGGCGCGGAAGGGGCGCGATGGCTGTATTGTTCCGAAGTGCTTGGAAATAAAAGAGTTACTAGGGGCGCCGATGCAGCTTTTTTCCTCGTGTATCGAAGCATGGCTATCTCGCAACGCGTGCCGGGGATTCGATGAGTCGAATGCCGAAGGGCAGGCCGCAGACAAAGTTACCATATTGGATAATGATTGTCAATAGGTAAATTAATTCGAATGAAAGAAAAAATCGGAAAGTTATTCGAATGGAATTGAGAGAAACATCTTTGGGAAGAAAATTCCCCATCCTTTTCCTCGGAAAGGATGGGCCACCCTGAAGGGCCCAGAGGCTGAGCCACCCGCCGCTTCTTTTGGCCCTCGTCCGCCACTCAACCCCTCACCCCCTCACCCCGATCCCGCTCACCGGGGGAAGGATATGCTGCCCTTGGCGAGAGCCGCCAAGGGCGAGGGCTGCGGGTCCCCGCGCCTCTGTCTCACGCCGCTAGACCCTCTAAACCCCCATGTCCAGCAAACGACGGGCGACCCGCCCCGAGCGGTCCATCCAGACGCCCCCTCGCCGCGCTGGCGACCCACTGATTATCTGGTTTAGGAAAGCGCCGACGCAATTCCGAACGGATTCCAATCGACGGGATAGCGGCAAAATGAGAACGCCGGGTCGCCCGTGTGTAAATCACTGCTACGATCAGCCCCCATGCCCTAAGAGTGCGAAGGATTTCTCCTTAAAACCTGACACAGTTAGTTAAAACGCGCCTTTTAGTTGGCGGCTGGACAGTGCCGGGCCGACGGCTTCTCACCGCCTCCCTCGTCTTTCGGATACATGTCGGAAGGCTGCTAGCAATAGAATGCTCCCAGAATCTAAGGACCTTCCACCCCGCCCTTCTATAGGCGCTCCGCACGAGTCGATCCCTTCTGACATTCTGTGCGATCTTCGGCCCCCAGTAGTCCTGACGGGATTGCGGCGCGCGAAAATGGCAAGGACACCGATGCCAAAAGCACGAATCCAAAAAAACAACAACACCAGCCTCAGGGAATATAATATCTGGGCGCCCCAACATAGCAACGTGCCGCCGAAATTGAAGCCCCGATCGGCGCAACTCCCTCGCAAAATCAAGCTCTATTCGCGTCCCACGACCGCGAATCCGAGACATCACCGCGCTTCTTGCTTCACGAGAAATCCTATCCATGGGACTCAATAATGGACTATGAAGTCTTACCGGTCACAATGTCATTCCAGGCGATTCGGTGTTCGTGTGATATTGCGGCATCTTCCATCATCAGTGAGGTATAGAGCGGAAAAACCTCGCTCGGATCAGCCAGCAATCGCAAATAGTAGCGGATCGTCGGGATCACTCCATTCACAATGACTTGAGAACCGATCTGGCGCTTAACTTGCTGAATTAATACAGACATTTCTTCCGACGGCTGGCAAATGCGATGAGTCGTTAGGACGTAATATCGGTTAGGGGAATGTGGCGCGATCTTCTTGGCAATATCCTTGATCATGTCCTCCGTGATTGGGATGTTGTGCTTGATTTCTACGCCCTCAAATAGGCTCCCGTTTGCACTCTCGACTTCTATGTCACCTACAGCGCCAGTTTGAGCGTCCGCAGCGGCATGGTTTTGCAATTTCCTCAGCACCTTGCCATCATACCGCTTCAGTTGGCGCATCATAACGGAATAAATTGCGTAAATCGCCAGAACCGGTAAACGAGAGGCGCCTTTGGATCCATACTTGGCTGAAAAATGCCTATCAAAAAAACCTACCATAGTTTCGATATCATCGATATTGGGGGTTGCGAGGGGGATCTTTTTCTTCTCCCTCTTTTCAAGTTGGCGGTAAAATAGAAATGTTAGTGCCAAGAGCGGACTTCCGCCGTTGACCTGGATCTCATCGAAGCACGTCAAAAAGGGTTCTTTGATGCTTCCGATATTTTCAGCAAAGTCCATCGTATATGGTTTGGGCCGCTCAAACGTTCGGGTCTGCCAACCAGATTTCGCCCCTTCGAAATCCTTGCCACTCAACCATGGATAAATCACCTTCTCGCTCAAGTTTCTGAAGCTGAATGGCGCACCTATCTGGACCTGATGAATGCGGACGTCTAGCTCTGGTTTTAAAGCCTTGATCGCAAGGCAAGTGACTATATTTGTAAAAGCGGAAGAAGCCTGACTCGACGCTTCAGACATCGCGCCTAAGGCCGACAGGAATCTACTGCTTAGACCCCATTTAGGTTCATGGCCTTCCGTGTACAGAGCCCCCGCAGCTACATATGCTTCCTCCAGCTTCTCGACCAAGCCCTCCATCAAATCGCTGCCAACGGCCTTCCCCGCTCTCATTGTTGAGCCTGACGCATTGCGGAGTCCTTGACAGAGAAATTCATCTGTCTGCGATTGGGCAGCGTAAAAGGGTATGCCACCATATATAAATCGGGCGATATCGCGACATTCGTTTCATGGCACCGGATATCGAACCGATAAGAGCGCAGGATCCTCGCGAGCTCCGGGAAATTAGTTGTCCCGAAAGCCCCGCCGAACATCCGGGTAAGGTGCCTCCGCGGAAAATATCGAGAGCAATTCTCAAATCGACCTATGTGAAGAGCAAACTGAGCGATCGGATGCTTAGAGAAAGTAGTGAACTCTTTGATAGAAAATATTGGGTGTGGCTCGGTGAAATGCCCGTACAATTCGTAAAGAGAATGGAAATTGCTCGATCGTATCACCCAATCGTCCACCGCATTCCACATTGTCTGGATACAATTTGGGCCACTCCCGTAGAGTTTTATCTCTAGTTGGGCATCAGCCGCATCTGACCTAGTCGTGAACAAATCCGGCTCGTACTGGGTGACTTCAATAACCACCCTTGCGAAGAGGGATCGAGAAATGTCCCCCTGGACTTTCATCCTTACATGTTTTCCTTTTGTTTCAACAAGGACATTTTGTCGGTCTATTGGAAACGGTTCGACGCGCGTCGAATAACTGCGGATCTCAAAAATGTGGGTTCCATTTTTCCGGTTGAGCGCAATCTTTCTATGCTTCTCTCTCGTGCCTTGAGCAGTCATTCCCTTTCGGCGATCGAATGATAAGACTTTTGCGGTTGGCATGAGTCTAACCTTCGTTTCCTCACGTTGGAAGAGCTGCCGAGCGATCGCCAATGCCAAGTATTTCGCTTGCCTCGGACTGACAGAATTCCCAATTTGTCGTATCACATCACTTCGAGTCCCAGAGAATTCATATCCGTCTGGAAATCCTTGCAGACGCTTGTATTCCGACACCGAAAAACGGCGGTTGTCCCAATGAAAAGGACCCGTGTACTTCCCAGGACTGGCGATCAGCGTTTTTATAGGATAGTCCGGATGGGCCTTATATAGAAAATCAGAAAATCGCGACCTGTACGCAAAGATAGGTTTCGGAAAGCCACGCTTTGCGGTAAAGAAGAGATAATTGCCGCCAGGCGGAACCAGAGGGAGGAGGTACGAATATTTTCCGTTATCTAGCGTCAAGGACCCTAGGTCCTCAGACTCCAATATTCCTTGAAAGGCTTTATTTGGAGAAATGTAGTGCTCGGCCGAATTAGAATCAGGGCCACAAACAGGTTCAGGAAAGAGAAAGTCGTGATTGAGACGGTGACCAACCAGGATGATGCGCTCTCTGTGCTGCGGGATTCCGTAATCACACGCGTCGAGCACACGATAAGAAAGCTCGTAGCCCAACGCTTTGAATGTCTTGACTATCTCCTTCCAGTCTTTTCCACCATTTGTTCCAAATATACCTCTAACATTCTCGAACAAGAACCCAACCGGATTTATTCTCCTCAGCAATCGGCAATAGGCCTCGAACAATGTTCCTCGCGGATCTAATCGGCCCGCTGCTCCACCTGCTCGGCGACCCGAAGCAGAATAAGACTGACAGGGTGGACCCCCAATCACGAAATCGACATGAGCAGGCACCTCCGATGATCGCAGAACACGAATATCTCCATCTATAATCTCCGTACTTGGGGCAACCCACTTTCCCTTGTTCCGCCTTAACGTTTCGCACGAAATCGAGTCGATGTCGCTAGAAAAAACTATCTCGAACCCGGCCTCGTGAAACCCGAGGTCAAGTCCTCCGGCCCCCGAAAAAAAACTCGCCACTCGAATCCCGTGGCCTAGCTTTCCAGCACGAGTGCCGTTAGTTTTCACGTTCATTCGGTCGCCGGGGCTTAAATTTACATCATCGCTCTCAAATACAAAAGGGCATTGCAAGAATGGGGTCGCTGGCAGCCTAATTTGGGTCATCTGATCAGGTTCAACCGTCGAAATCTACATTCGGCGCGCTGCCCTCTTGTTTTGATGCTAGACGAGTGAGTGGAATGCGTACTTTCAATTTTCGATCGAACCGACCAAATCCGCCCACGTCCTTGAGGACACGAGAGGCCATCGGCGAGACGTACTTCCGCCGTTAATCGGTACGGTCGTTTGGGTGTGGTGGAAGGTAGGCGGCGGAAGTACAGAGGAGGAAAGGCGGACCGGCCCAGCCCTCAATCCCCTAAAGGGATCCTCGGCTCGCCTTTCCCCATCGGCTCTTTTACAATGCACGCCTCAATCCATCCGTAACTATCTGAAAATAAACAGACAAGCGATAATCCCCCGCGTAAAAACCTCCGGTTCCATAGAAATTTTGCTTCGGTCCAAGGCTGAAGTCTCACCACTTTCAGGCGCCGTCCCGCCCACTTAGTAAGGCGACTCACGTCGCAATGCGAGAAATACATAGCAATTCGGATTCCAATCATCATAATTTTAATTGACATTGACTATAACTGTATGGTAATCTGTCGTATAGAATTGAGTGCCAAAACGGGACTTGCTTACCGAAAGACAAAAGCATCGCCTCTGCCGGGAGTGAAGAGCGCCTCTGTTGCAACCACCCCGTAGGAGTATTGATAATAAAGGACTTTAAGTCGTTTAGAATCACACTCTTAGGAGATACCTCACGACTGAAATGCTAAGTCACTGAAACCAATGGACTTTTGATTACTGAGTGCCAACCGCGTAAGTCCTTTAAGCGCATACTCTTAGCGCTCTTCGTGGCTGTAAGTCCTTTAGGCGCACACTCTTACAAAAAGATGGGGGATGGGGGGTAGAACGCGGCAACGCTTGGAGGGGTCAATGGGATAATTGCCCGTCTCGGCTGGCTTCGTCGCGGCCACATCTAGCGGTTTTATCAGCCGGAAGGTATCCTTTCGTGGACGAAAGTGGAGAGACAGGAGAGATAAATGACGAATCATCCCCCAATTGAACCTTCGCGCTCGGCCCTGCTCAGCATGGACCTTCAGGCGGGCATCGTTTCCATCTATGCGAAGGATCAGGAAGGGTTTCTCGACCGCGCCGCCGCGGTACTCGGCAAGGCGCGCGACCTGGGGATGCGTGTGATCCATGTGCATGTGGGATTCCGCAAAGGTCTCCCGGAGGTCAATTCGCGCAACGCGCTGTTCAGTGCGATCAAGACTTCTGAAAAACATCAGCGGTTGTTCGAGGGCGATTTGGGCGCGATTCACCCGGCGGTGGCGCCCGCGGGGGATGACATCGTCGTCGTGAAGCACCGCGTCAGCGCGTTCGCGGGCACGGACCTCGATATGATCCTGCGGGCGAATGACATTGACACGCTCGTCCTCTTCGGGATCGCCACGAGCGGAGTGGTGCTTTCAACTCTGGTCGATGCCGTGGACCGTGATTACCGCCTGATCGTGATCAAGGATTGCTGCGTGGATCAAGATGCGGAGTTGCATCGCTGTCTCGTCGAAAAGTTTTTTCCCAAGCGGGGCGAAGTGATTTCGGCTGGCGAATTCCTCGCGACAATACGGCAAGGAGAACAGTAAGGAGGACGCCAAGGAGATTTCACAAGAGCTTGCTCACGGCGCGAGAATCGCTTCGGCCTCGATCTCGACAAGCATCTCCGGAGAGATAAGCTTGCTGACCTCAACCATGCTCGTCGCCGGGCGGATGGCCTTGAACACTTCGCCGTGCGCGCGCCCGACTTTTTCCCAGTCGGCGATGTTGGTCACATAAATCCGCGTGCGTACAACGTCGCGCAGGCTCGCGCCCGCCATTTTCAGCGCGGCCTCGATGTTCTTAAGCGTCTGCACCGCTTGGGCGTAAGCGTCGCCCGCGCCGACGATCTTTCCGTCCGGCCCCGTGGCTGTAGTGCCGGAAACGTGAATCACGGAGCCCACGCGCACCGCGCGCGAGTAGCCGACAATCGGCTCCCAGGGCGTGCCGCTCGAATAGTTGTGACGCCGCTGCATGGTTTTTTCCTCCGGGGGCGTTTCAAACCAGAGCGGGCATTTTACCTCACTGTGGCCGGCGGTTCGCAGAAGAAACGCGCGACACAGCGCCATAGAGAACGACATTTTGGCGTGTTAAACTCGATTCACTGCGGCCATCCTTTCCGCTCCACCAAGGCCGCAACTGATGAGATGGCTCACCTCTGGTGAGTCACTCGAGAGAAGACAATCGCCATGAAGTGCAACAGCATTCTGGACGCCATCGGGAAAACGCCGCTGGTCCGGCTGAATCGCATCAACGCGGGACTCGCACCCGAGATGTACGCGAAGGTGGACTACCTCAACCCGGGCGGCTCCGTGAAAGACCGCATCGGCGTCACCATGATTGACGACGCCGAGAAGCGCGGGCTGCTCAAATCGGGCGGCACGATTATCGAGGGCACTTCGGGCAACACGGGCATGGGACTGGCGCTCGTCGCCGCCGTGCGCGGCTATAAAATGGTTTTCACCATCACCGATAAACAATCGAAGGAAAAAGTGGATCTGCTCAAGGCGCTCGGCGCGGAAGTGATCGTGTGCCCCACGGCCGTCGAGCCGGACGACCCGCGCAGCTACTACTCCGTGGCGAAAAAACTTGCGGGCGAAATCCCGAATTCCTTTTATCCCAACCAGTACGAAAATCCGATGAACCCCGAAGCGCATTATCAGACGACCGGCCCGGAAATCTGGGAGGACACCGAAGGAAGAATCACGCACTTCGTCTGCGGCATGGGCACCGGCGGCACCATCAGCGGAATCGGGCGCTACCTGAAAGAGAAAAATCCAAAGATTCAAATCATTGGCGCGGACCCGTTTGGCTCGCTCTACTATGAGTTTTTCAAGACCGGAAAAGTCGGCAAGGCGAAGACCTACGTCGTCGAGGGAATTGGCGAGGACATTTTCCCCGCGACCATGGATTTCGAGGTGCTCGACGACATCGAGCAAATCACCGACGAAGAATGTTTTGTCTGGGCGCGCCGTCTCGTCAAGCAGGAAGGTCTTTTCACCGGCGGCTCCGGCGGCGGATGCATTTCCGCGGCGCTGCGCGTGGCCAAGCGCTGCAAGAAGGGCGACGTCATTGTCGCGTTTCTGCCGGACACGGGCATGCGCTACCTGAGCAAAGTCTACAGCGACGAATGGATGCGCGAGCGCGGTTACGCGGACGCGGAAGTAACGCTCAAGGCCGAAGATGTCGTGCACGCCAAGCGCAAGAACGGCAAGGACCGCGAGCTGATCATCGCGCGCCCGGACCAGACCGTGTATCACGCGCTGCACACCATGCAGAAGCAGGACATCTCGCAGCTGCCCGTGTTTGAGGACAAGACCCCCATCGGCGCGATCTTCGAGGACCAGATTCTCAATCTTGCGCTGCAAGGGAAAGATTTGCGCAAGCTCGTAATCCGCGAAGTGATGGGCAAGCCGCTGCCCTCCGTGCCGAAGGACGCGCCGGTCGAGCGCGTGACGCATCTGCTGAGCCACGCCACGCCCGCGGTCTTCGTCGATATGGGCGACTCGCGCTACGACATCCTCACCAAGTACGACCTGATGAGCACCATCGCCAGCATGGCCGAGCACAAACGGTAAGGCGTTTCGCAATTCAACCCCACGCCAAATTGGTTTTTGCTTTGCGAAATGGAAAACTCTTCTCAGTTGGAGGCGCTTGATAGAGGATAGAAGATTCGTGAAATGAGAATTGACGATTTCAATGCGCGGCTGCAAGCGGCGATCCTCGTCGCCGATGGCGCGATGGGCTCGCTCCTGCACGAATCCGTCGGCGCGCAGCGCTGCTTCGAGGAGCTGAACTGCACGCAGCCCGAAGCCGTCTTCCGCGTGCACCGCGCTTACATCGAGGCCGGCTCGCGCCTGATCGAGACGAACACGTTCGGCGCGAACCGGTTGAAGCTCGCCGCGGCGGGACTGGGCGAGGAGGTCACGCGCTTCAACCATACGGGCGCCAAGATCGCGCGCGAGGCCCGCGAAGGCGCGCCGCACGAAGTGTTGATCGCCGGTTCGATCGGACCATCGGGCGTCGCGCGGCACATTCGCGAAGTTCCCGCCGACGAATTGCGCGCGTGTTTCCACGAGCAGGCGCAGGCGCTCGAGGAGCGCGGCGTGGATCTCTTCCTGCTCGAGACGTTTTCAGATATCGAGGAATTAATCGTTGCGATTGACGCGATTCGGTCTTTCTCGCAACTCCCCATCGTCGCGCAGATGACGTTTTCGGAAGACGGCACCGCCGATGCCGGCGTGCGCCCGGCGGACGCCGCCGCGCGGCTTGCGAAGAAAAACGTTCAGGTCATCGGCACAAACTGCACGCTCGGGCCGCAGTCGCTCATTCCCATCGTCGAAGAACTTTCGCGCGGAGCGGGAGCGCTGCCGCGGAGCGCGATGCCCAATGTCGGATTCCCGCGGCGCATGGGCGACCGCACGATCTATCCGCGGTCGTCGCCGGAATATTACGCCGAATTCGCGCGCGAAGCCGCGGCGCTGGGCGCGCGAATTATCGGCGGCTGCTGCGGCACCACGCCCGACCACATCCGCGCGATGGCCGAAACGGTGAAGAAGCTCGCGCCCGGGCGCGCGGTCCGCGCCGCCTCCGGCGCAGCCGCGGCGGCCGAAGCGCCGCTCCGCATTGCCAAGCGCGAGCCGGAGAGCGGCATCTGGAAAAAAATTCAGGCGGGCGAGTTCGTGACTTCGGTGGAAATTGATCCGCCGAGGGGAATCGCGCTCGACCGCGTGTTCGAGCAGGTGGACAAAATCCTTGCGAGCGGCAAGGTGGATGCGATTGACATCAACAGCGGCGCGATGGCGCGCGTCGGCATGGACGCGCTGATGGTCGCGGGCGCGCTCGAAGCGCGCGGCGTCGAGACGATTCCGCATTTCACCACGCGCGACATGAATTTGATCGGCTTGCAGGCGGTGCTCCTTGGATCGTGGACGGTCGGCGGCGTGCGCAACATTTTGGCTATCACGGGCGATCCGCCGT
This sequence comes from uncultured Acidobacteriota bacterium, assembly GCA_963838945.1. Classification (GTDB taxonomy): domain Bacteria; phylum Acidobacteriota; class Terriglobia; order Acidiferrales; family UBA7541; genus DASTCZ01. The sequence continues at coordinate 115,255 of CAWITC010000006.1, forward strand.
CGGTGGGCGACTACCCCGAAGTGAGCGGCGTCTTCGAGGTGGACTCGATCGGGCTTGTGAAAGTGCTCGCGAAATTGAATCAGGGCATGGACTGGACCGGGAAGAATCTCGGCGGCGCTACGAATTTCACCATCGGCGTAGCGGTGAATCCCGTGGCGGAAGATATCGGTTACGAAATCGAGCGCTTCCGCGAAAAAGTGGAGGCCGGAGCGCACTTCGCGATGACTCAGCCGATCTTCGACCCTTCCCACTGGGAGGCGTTTCTCAAGAAGCTCGGCGGGCCGTGCCCCATTCCCGTGCTGCTCGGGGTCTGGCCGCTCACAAGTTACAAGCAGGCCGTGCGTCTGAACAACGAAGTGCCGGGGATCGTGATCCCCGAGCCGGTGCTGCGCGAACTGGAGTCGGCGGGCGCCGGGGCGCGCGAGCGCGGGTTCGCGCTGGCGAAACGCATGCTCGAATGGGCGCGATCAGCGCCCGCCCGCCGCAGCGGGATGACGGGCACCTACCTCATTGCGCCCTTCAAGCGCTACGAAGAAATCCTCGAAATCTTTGCGTAAGACGCCCGCTCCTTTGCGGCAGGATCGAGGGGCTGCAGACCCGATAAAATTTAGTTACAGAACGAATGTAGTAATGGGGATAGGACTGAGGATTAGTTCTGAAAAGCGCACGTTTTGCGATTTTGGATCTTCTCGCCGCCGAAAAGGTTTTGGATTGGTTACCGGGCGGGCATTGCCAGCCGAGAAAGTGGTGTGTATGAGAGCAACCGGCCGAAGGTAAAAAGGTGAGAAGCTAGAAGGGAAATTGCCGTCTGAGGAGACGCCACTTATGAGCCAAACGGTTAGCGCACCACCGAGGGAAGTGACGTCAAAAAAGATCTTCTGCAGCCGGTGCGTCGCCGAGACCACCGACCAAACGCCCGGCGACGTCTCCACGATGAACGGCATCGGCCGAAAGTTTTACGGTTCCGCCGTGCCCTGCCCGGAGTGCGCTTCCGTGATTCGCACGCTGTGGTGGACCTTGGTCGAACTGCCGTTGGTGCCGCTGGGTTCCTACCGCTACAAGACCGCCGAAGAGGGCGTCATGCGTTCGCGCTTCTGGTGTCGCAAGCTGCCAAACCGCCATTGGGAGCAGGTGTGGAAAACCTGGGCGATCGGCTTCGTGCTCGGCACAGCGGTCATCATCGGCTTCTATCTGTATTACAGTTTTAAGCATAGTTGAACTCCGCCGAGGGGGACGCCGGTGCGAGGTTGAATTTGGAAATTCCGGTCCATGGCGGTTTTTTTTGCGTTTTTAAGGGGCCGTCTTCGATTTGGATCTTCGCGAATCTCCATTGGAATGGCACTGCTGTGATAGTATCCGCTTCGCCTGACAAAGCGCCCCCGGATATCTCCTGTTATCGTGAATAACGACGGGTGAAGTTCCTGACGTAAAAACGATCATGGCACACGACGTTTTCATCAGCCACTCCTCCCTGGACAAGACGACCGCCGATGCTGTGTGCGCCACGCTCGAATCGAATGGCGTCCGCTGCTGGATCGCGCCCCGGGACGTCACTCCCGGCATGGAATGGGGCGAGTGCATCATTGACGCCATTGAAGAATGCCGGATTATGGTTCTCGTTTTTACGACCAACGCGAATGAGTCGTCGCAGATTCGCCGTGAGATCGAGAGGGCCGTCAATCACAGCGTGGCAATCCTGCCTTTTCGGATCGAAGACATACTCCCGGGCAAGGCACTCGAATATTTTATCGGCAATGTTCACTGGCTCGATGCTCTGACCACGCCGATGGAGGCGCACCTCCAGAATCTTGCGGACACCGTGAAAATGTTGCTGGCGCGAATGCCGTCGCACGACGCGCCGGGTCCCGCAACGCCGATCCAGCCGTCTGTGCCGGGAGCAAGTTCTGCGGGAAGTTCACCGACACGGCCGGCGGTCGATCCGGTGGGGCAATCCCAAACGATTCGCCCGAAACCGGCGGTAGCCGATGTGGACATCGGTTCTCCCGCCTCGAATGCTATTGAGCCGCCGCGTGCGGTTGCCAATCCGCCAGTCATGGCAGGAGCGGAAAGGCCGCTGACGCAAGACCTGTGGTTTCGCGCCGCATTGGGCGGAGCGGGTTTGTTGGTTGTGTTGTTCGCCGTGCTGTATTTTTTAAAGAAACCGGCGATGCCGCAGCAGCATGGAGGGGACTGGCATAACCAAGACTTCGCTATCGTGCAATCGGCAGCCAAGAATGGCAATGCCGGGGCAGAGTCCGAAATTGGATATCGCTATTATTTTGGCCAGGGTGGAGTGAGCCAGGATTACTCGCAAGCGCTAAATTGGTTCCGGAAGGCAGCCGATCAAGGTGACGCGGGCGGGCAGAACGGCCTCGGCATAATCTATTTGAGCGGTGCTGGGGTGCCGAAGGATTATGCGCTGGCACTTGTTTGGTACCGCAAGGCGGCAGATCAAGGATTCGATCCCGCGGAAAACGATCTCGGCTACATGTATGAATTTGGACGAGGTATTCCGCAGGATTATGCGATGGCGCTTGTGTGGTTCCGTAAAGCGGCGGATCAAAATAACACATTGGCCTTTGAAAATCTCGGTTATGTCTATCTGTATGGTCATGGTGTGCCGAAGGATCTTGCCCAGGCGCGCATCTGGTTTCAAAAGGCAGCGGATCAGGGAGATGAGGATGCCAAGAAAGAATTAGCAGCTCTCGCTGGACAAAAATAAACCCCGATGGCGGGCCCTCAACGGAACGACAATCGGCCAGAATCCCTACGACTGCATACCCAAGTAATTTGAGCCGCGCGAGCCGGTCCATGCCGAATGCGTGGGAGGCAGCATTCTTGTTTGGCACGCATTGCACCGGACTTCGCAGGAATCGGTCCCTGCAGGCGTTTCAATCTTGATTTTCACACCCCGGCGGGCGTATGAGTGGCGCGCGAGTGGTGATCCATCAAGACAATCGAGTCTGGAGGTGTGACGTGCGAGCAATCACGCGAAGCGCGGCTTTGATCTTGTGTGCGGTTCTTCTATTTTCAGGCGCGGCAGGCGCGCAGCAGATGCAGCAACAGATGGCGAAGCGCAGCGATCATCTGACGCCCTACGACATCTTCCGCCTGCAATATACGAGCGACCCGCAGATTTCGCCCGACGGAAAGCGAATCGCGTATGTGCGAACGTCGGCGAACGTGATGACGGACATGCGCGAGACAAACCTGTGGATCGTCAACTTTGACGGCACGGACGACCGCGCACTGACCGACGGGCATGACAACGGGACGTCGCCGCGGTGGTCGCCCGACGGGACGCGCATCGCGTATCTCGCGGGGGATGAAGGCCACACGCAACTTTACGTCCGCTGGATGGACACGGGGCAGACGGCGCGGCTGACGGAACTCGAGAATGCGCCCGTGGGAATTTCCTGGTCACCCGATGGAAAATGGATCGCGTTCAGCTCGCGCGTAGCCATGACGGAGCCGCGGCTTACGATGCTGCCGCCCGCGCCCACGGGCGCGCACTGGGCCGACCTGCCGAGGATGTTCAATGCGCTCGTTTACCGGTTCAATGGATTGGGTTATTTGCGGCCGGGCACGACGCAGATCTTTGTGATTGCCGCGGACGGCGGCGCGCCGCGCCAGGTGAGCAAGGGCGACGTTTCCTACGGCAGCGCGACGGGCGGGGGGCCACAGCTTGTGTGGGCGCCGGACGGGAAGTCGTTGATTTTTTCGGCGAACCTGCGCGCGGACGCCGAATACGAACCCGATGACACGGAAGTGTTTGAAATGCCGGTCGCGGACGGCGCAGTGAAGCAGCTCACGCACCGGCACGGGCCGGACAATGCTCCCGCAATTTCGGCCGACGGCAAGTGGATCGCATACACGGGGTACGACGAGAGGTTTCAGGGGCACCAGACGACGAATCTCTATGTGATGAGCCGAGATGGAAGCAATCCGCATGCGATTACGCCAAAACTTGATCGGGACGTTACGGTGCATCGCTGGGCAGCGGACGGCAGCGGCGTCTATTTCCAGTATGACGATCAGGGCGACACCAAGTTCGCCATGGCGAAGCTCGACGGCACGACGAGCGTCGTCACGCAGCACCTCGGCGGAGGAGGGAGCGCGAGCGGCGGCGGGGCATTTTCGCTCGGGCCGAATGGGGCCTACGCGATCAACTGGTCGCTGAATGACAATCCCGGCGGAATTGCAGCCGGGTGGGTAGGCCGCGGGGAGCCGCGCCTGATCGTCGAACCGAACCGCGAGCTGCTGGCGCAAAAGCATCCGGGCAAGGTCGAGGAGATCTGGTACGAGTCGTCGAAGGACAAAAGGAAAATCGAGGGGTGGATCATCAAGCCGCCGGATTTCGATCCGTCGAAAAAGTATCCGCTGATTCTGGAGATTCACGGCGGGCCATTCGGGAATTACGGCGACCGCTTCGATGTGGAAAAACAGATCTATGCGGGGATGGGATATGTGGTGCTCTACACGAACCCGCGCGGGAGCACGAGCTATGGGGAGGAATTTGCCAACTCCATCCATCATGCATATCCCGGCGACGATTTCTACGATTTAGATTCCGGCGTGGATGCGGTGGTGGCGAGGGGCTACATCGACACGGACAATCTTTTCGTGACGGGAGGCTCGGGCGGCGGCGTGCTGACCTGCTGGATGATTGACAACACGCGGCGCTTCCGCGCGGCGGCGAGCAACTATCCGGTGATTGACTGGACGAGCTGGACGCTCACGGCGGACATATCCATTCTCGGCTCGAAGTATTGGTTCCCCGGCCCGCCGTGGGAGATTCCGGATCAATACGATAAGCGCTCGGTGCTGATGCACATCAAAGACGTGAACACGCCAACGATGTTGATGGTGGGCGATGAAGACTATCGCACGCCAATCACGCAGGCCGAGGAATATTACGAGGCACTGAAGCTGCTGAAAGTGGAGACGCTGCTGGTGCGTTTCCCGGGCGAGCCGCACGGGTTGAGCCGGCGTCCGAGCCATCAGATGACGAAGGTGACGTACGTGGCGGCGTGGTTCGAGGAGCACAAGAAGAAGTAGGGTGGGGGGGAGAAAGAGCGGGAACTCCAAAAAGATCGATCGTCCCGGTGAAAAACATGGGGACTCAGGATGAACCGTTTCTTTTTATCGCATTAGGGCGCGTCAAATGCTTCGGTGCGCATCAAAATCGGCGAGTGTCAAAAAAAGATAAAGCGCTTGCGCTTGCGGAAACCGTGCGAGGCGCTTTTCTCGGGTGGCGGGTCGGGGAGGTAGGGAAGCGGGCCGCCATTGAACGCGGCGAGTGGATTCGCGTAGAAAAGCGAGTGAGCGACGTGATCGCCGCGGCGCTTCGCGACCAGTTTATACGCTTCACGGAGTTTCGGCGGGCGACCCGTCACGTTGTGCGCATCGCTGGCGACAAAATGAATCCTTTCTTGCTCGAGCCAATCCATCGAGACCTTCGCGGTGGCCTGTCCGAAGCGCCCCAGCAGGGATTGCGCCGTCACCTGGACAAGGCAACCCTGCCGCAGCCAGCGCCATAGTTTTTCCGGCTGGTGGCGGATGAGACCGTTGCGCTCCGGGTGCGTGATGATTGGGTGCAAGCCGAGAAGCTGCAAGAGATGCAGCGTTTCGTCAATGTTCGGCGGGATGGCGAAGTCGGCGAACTCAACGAGCAGGTAATTTTTCTGGTTGAGCGTGTACTTGGAGGCGTTGGTTTGGACGTCCTGCAAATTCTCAAAGCTGAGATGAAAGTCACAACCGGTGGCGAGATGCAACCTGCCTTCGACGCGGGCCTGTAATTCGTCGCGGCGCTCGCGTATTAAGCCGGGACGAAAGGCGTACTCCGCGTTCGAGTGCGGGGTTGCGATGAGGTGTGTGATGCCGTCCGCGATTGCGATTTCGGCCATTTGGACGGATTCATCGAGCGATTTTGCGCCATCGTCGAAGCCATGGAGGATGTGACAGTGAATGTCAACCATTGAGAGCAAACGATATAGGAAATCACGGCGGCAGGGCAATAAAAGAAGTGGCAAAAGAATTCATACGGCTGCGAAGAGTTAATCCGCTGACGCTCTGGCAAGCGCGCCATCCGCGCGGGCCGACGAGGAGCGGCGCCAGGCAACAAATTGCTCGAGTCCATTCTCGAGCGGCATCGCCGGACGGAATTCAAGCAACCGATGCGCTTTCGAGATGCCGGCGCAGGTGATCGGGACGTCGCCGGGTTGATTTGGAAGATGCTGTAGTTTGGCGCGGCGTCCGGTGACCTTTTCGAGCGACGCGATAAGGGCATTGAGCGAAACTGGATTTGAAGCGCCAAGGTTGAAGACTTCAAACGGAACGGCGGACCGCGGGCCGTTTCCGGCGCCGCTGGACGATGCGTGCGAGGCAGAGAAGAAGAAATCGAGCGCATTCAAGACGGCCGGGACGGCGTCGCCTACCCAGGTGTAGTCCCGCGCCGAAGAGCCGTCACCAAATAATCGCAGAGGATTGCCTGCGTCGAGCGCCTCAGTGAACTTGAAAATTGCCGAGTCGGGCCGCAGGCGTGGGCCGTAAACCGCGAAGAATCGCAAGCAGACGACCGAAAGCAGGTGCGCGCGAGCGTATTCCTGCGCGAGGCCTTCGGCTTCGAGCTTTGTGACCGCGTAGGGCGAAATTGGCTGCAGGTCGAGGCGCTCTTCCTGGAACGGAGGAGGACAAGTTGCGCCATAGACGGAGCTCGACGAGCCGAGGACGAAACGCTCGACGCCGAATTCGCGGCAGAGTTCGAGCACGTGAAACGTTCCGCTGACGTTCACGTAGCCGTAGGCTAGCGGGTCGTCGAAGGAAGATCGCACGCCGCCTTTGGCGGCGAGGTGAATCACCGCCTGCGGTCTTGAGCCGGCAAAGGCCTCGCGGAGCCGGGCGAGATTGCAGATGTCGGTTTCGAGAAATGAAAAATTTCCGGCACGGCGGATTTCTTCCAAGTTTGCACGCTTGGATTCGGAGGAATAGGACGGGTCGAGATTGTCAACGATGGTGAGGTCCGCGTCTCGAGCCAGCAGGGCCTCCGCGACATGGGAGCCGATGAACCCCGCGCCACCGGTCAGAAGGATTCGCCGGGGAAATCCATTCCGCGCTGAATTGTCCGTCATTGAACGCACCCCGCACTCACCGCGCAAGCACACCGCACGAACCCATCACGAATCCCGCTTGCACCGCAATCTTGTTCGAAATCCGTGAGGAAGGGTCTACCGCAGTGACCCATGCAAATGCCCTTCCGGACAGTTGGCCAGTCCGATTGAGGACACTTCAACTGTCCCGGAACTAAACCCCAGACCAGCATATTTCTCTCGCTTTTTTCTCTATCCTCGATGAATATGCGCGTTCTGGCGCATTCACCGAGAGGAACCCCATGCGTGCGTGGCTACGGACAGTCGTTATTCTTTCTATCTTACTGATAATAAAGGCTTTGCCGGTTTCGGCACAGGACTGGCAGCCGATGGGGCCGGCGGGCGGCGACGTCCGCTCGATGACGGCCGATCCGCGCGATCCGGATTCGCTCTATCTCGGCACTGTGGATGGGCACATTTTTGCGTCCAAAGACGGCGGCGCGCACTGGCGGTTGATTGGCCGCGCGGGAGAGCGGTCCGACACAGTGGTGATGGCGCTAATGGTTGACCGGCGCGATTCGCGGCGCGTTTTTGCGGCGACGCGGTCGCTCGGCGAAAGCGGCGGCGGAGTGTACCGCAGCGATGACGGGGGCGCGACGTGGCGCCCGTCGGGGCTTTCCGGGCAGGCGGTGCGCGCGATTGTGCAGTCGGATGCCGACCCGAGTCTGATGTTTGCGGGCACGCTCGATGGAGTCTATCGTTCGCGCGATGACGGAGCGCAGTGGGAGCGCATTTCACCGTCGAACCATGCAGACCTTCGCAATTTCGATTCGCTGCTCGTGGACCCGCGGAACACTGACGTGATTTACGCGGGAACGTTCCACCTGCCGTGGAAAACGATGGACGGCGGCGCGCACTGGCAGCCAGTGTCCGCCGGAATGATTGATGATTCCGACGTGATGAGCATCACGCTCGATCCGGCAAACCCGGACCATGTTTATGCAAGCGCGTGCTCGGGCATCTATCACAGCGAGAACGCGGGAGCGAAGTGGGCGAAGTACGGCGGGATTCCGTTTCCATCGCGGCGGACGCAAATCATCCGGCAGGACCCCGCGAATTCGTCGATTGTATACGCGGGAACGACGGATGGATTGTGGAAGACGACGAATGGGGGCACAACCTGGGCGCGCGTGACCGCGCCGGGCTGGACCATCAGCGCGGTGATTCTGGACACGCGGCGCGCGGGACGAATCATCCTCGGCGTCGAAGGGCTGGGAGTTTATGTGAGCCGCGATTCTGGAGCGACATTTTCGGCGTCGAATGACGGCTTCACGCACCGGCAGGTGCGCGAAGTGGCGGCCGATGCGCAGCGGCCCGAGCGAATGCTGCTCATGCTGACGAATGCGGTCGAACCGATCTACGCGACTTCGGACGGCGGGCGCACGTGGACTTCGATTTCACACGGCGCGAACACGCAGGTGTGGCGGCATGTGTTCGCGGCGCCGGATGGCTGGTGGGCCGCTCCGCAGGCGGGCGGATTGTTGCATTACGATGCCACGAAGGCGAGCTGGGTGCAGACGGGAACGGTTGTGATGAAAGCGGCGGCGCCGGCAACCATGCGGACAACGAAAGCGGGAACCAAGTCAGCAGGACAAACTTCGGCAAAGGCCACGCCGGCGCCACGTCCGGCAACTGCATCATCGCATCCGTTCCGCTCGCAGGTGTACGACATGGCATTCAGCCGAGACGTTTGGCTGGCGGCAACATCGGAGGGTTTACTCGCTTCCGGCGATCACGGCGCCACATGGAACGTCTACGCGCCATTCTTATCCATTCCAGCCAATTCGCGCGCGACAGTGCATCAAGTCCGCGCGTCCATAGACGGCCGATCGATCTGGGTGCTCTCGGATGTTTCGCTCGCGATCTCGCGCGACGCGGGATCGAGCTGGGCGACGGCAGATCCAACGCTCCATCCGAAAGAAGTGGAGCGGCTTGTGATTGTGGATAGCGCGACGGTGTTCGCGCTGCGGAGCACAGGCGCCGTGATTTCGCACGACTCGGGGCTCACCTGGCGCCCGCTCAACATGCCGGACACGCAAGTGGAAGACCTTGCGGTGGAAGGCGCGGACTGGGTGATCTCTACGAGCCACCACGGCGTTTTCGTATCAGAGGATCAAGGGCGGAGCTGGAGGAAACTCGCCGGGCCGCTCAGCGACGGGCATTTTCCTTCGCTCACAGCGCAGGCGGGGCTGCACACCGTGATTGCAGCATCTGCGACAGAAGGACTTTTCACGCTGCATACTCCGCTCGGCACTTCATCGGCATCGGTGCAAGCGGGGCCGGGGGGAAATCAGCAGCAATAATGGCGCGCACCGGCTTGGCGTGAGTTTAATGCAGCAGCCAGGCGGAGGCGACCTGCCAGACTCCGAGAAGAAATAGAAGCGCGGCGAAGACGCGTTTCATGCGGCGCGGCGATAATTTTTGCGCGAAGCGGCTGCCCACGAGCCCTCCGAGAAAAACTCCCGGCATAATGAGCAGGCCCACGGTCCAATTTACTTCGTGAACGCGCGCATAATTCAGGAAGGCCAGCAAACTGACCGGGGCGACGAGCGCGACGAGGCTTGTGCCCTGCGCCACGTGCTGGTCGAATGCGAAGAGCAGAACGAGCAGAGGCACGAGCAGAACGCCTCCACCTACTCCGAATAAGCCTGCGCAGACTCCGACGCCCGTCGCCACGAGCAGGATCAGAAGAAGCCGCGCAGGACTGCCCGCGCCGCGCCGGATGGTAGTGTCAGGCCTTGGGTCAGGAATTGCGCCGGGCATGAGGGCCGCTCTCCGCAGGCTGCAGTCCGGATTTCCACCACAGCAGCGCCGCCGCGATAATAATGAAGATGCCGAACGCCCCGCGCAGGTCGCGCGAGTCCATCCCGATGGCAATCTTGCTGCCGAAATAGCCGCCGATCAGAAAACCCAGCGCGCAGACGGCGCCCGCCGAGAGGTCCACGCGTTTTTCGCGCCAGTAAAAGAGAAGGGCGCCGAGTCCGAGCGGCGGAAGCTGCAGGAAAAGGGAAGTGCCCTGCGCTATGTGCTGGTCAAACCCGAGCAGGTAGACCATCGCGGGAACCAGGACGACTCCGCCACCGATGCCCATCAGGCCGACGAGCACGCCCACGCCGAGACCCATCAGGATAACTTCCACGTACCACATTTTCCGGCTGCGCTCCCGCGGGCCATCTTGCTTGAGTTTTCGCGGATGGGCAACCGCGAAGCTGACCTAACCGTTCCGCGCCAGCCAAGTCCAATGGTTCATGAGGCTTCTCCTTGACATTCGACAGGTGTGACGTTTTGCTCATGTCGAGCGTCTAGGAGAAGAGAGGATGGCTATGTCACCTATCAAGACCGACCTGCTGCAGGGGACACTGGATCTGCTAATCCTGAAAACGCTGCAAACCGGGCCGCAGCACGGCTACGGCATCTCGCTGCGAATTGCGCAGATTTCGCGCGAAGCGCTACGCGTGAGGCAGGGCTCGCTCTACCCGGCTCTGCACCGGCTGGTGCACCGCGGATGGTTGGTAACGGAATGGGGCGAATCGGAAAACAACCGCCGTGCGAAGTTTTACCGTTTGACGCAGAAGGGCCGGCGGCAGCTCGAGGTGGAAGAGGGCAACTGGGAACGGCTGGCCGCGGCGATTGGGCTGGTGCTGAAGGTGACCTAGTGAACGACCGGGGACCGAATTGAACCGCGGGGTGCGGTGATGTCCATGAAAAATCCGGACAACAAGGAACGTGTTTCTCAATTCGAATCGCGGAAGCGATTGATTCTGCTCCGGTTGCGCGAATTGTTTCACGTGAAACAATCCGAGCGCGAACTGGAGGAAGAGATGCGGTTTGACCTGGAGCGGCGGATTGAGGCGAAACTGGAAACAGGAATGACGCGCAAGGAGGCGGAGATGGCGGTGAAACGTGAATTCGGCAGCGTGGACCTGGCGAAGGAAGAATGCCGCGACGAGCGCGGCACGCGCTGGCTGGAAGATTTGTGGCAGGACATAGGATTCGGTCTGCGAATGTTGCGGAAGAATCCCGGATTCACCGCCGTGGCGGTACTTACGCTGGCACTCGGCATCGGAGCGAATTCAGCAATCTTTTCTGTGGTGAGCGCCGTATTGTTGCGGCCGTTGCCATATCCGAATGGCAGTCAACTCTTGCACATTCAGGAGAAGCACGCCGGTGGGGCCGGAGCTCATTTCACATACGCGAGTTATCTCGATTTGGAACGGAATTCCAAGACAATCGAGAACGTAGCAGCATACCGCCCCTGGACTTTTAATCTCACAAGTGAAGTTGAGCCAGAGCAGGTATTCGGAGCGCAGGTCAGCGCGCATTTCTTTCTCGCGCTTGGCCGCCACGCTCTTCTCGGCAGGCTAATTGGCCGCGCTGACGATCAGAATGGCGGAGACAATCGAGTGGCCGTCCTCAGCTACGCGCTTTGGCAGGGCCATTTCGGCGGCGACCGGGAAATCATTGGCAAGACAACTGAGATCAATAGCGAGCGGTATGCGGTCATCGGTGTCATGCCGCCAAACTTTGCATTTCCAGACTTCGCCAAAATATGGTGCCCACTGGTTGCCGAAGGAGAATTGCGGGAAAACCGGCGCTCGCACCTGTTGACCGCAATCGGCGATTTGCGGAGGGGAGAACCGCTCCCCGCAGTGCAGTCCGAGATGCAGGCCATTGCCGCGCAAATCGAAAATCAGAATCCCGGCGTCGACCCGGGGATGACAATCAAAGTAGTCCCGTTAAAGGACAGCATCGTGGCGCCTGTCCGGCCCGTGCTGGTGACTCTCTTCATCGCGGTGGGACTGCTTCTGCTGATTGCGTGCGCCAACGTTGCAAACTTGCTGATTGCTCGCGGCGCCGCCCGAGGTAAGGAAATTGCGACGCGGCTCGCACTCGGCGCAGGACGCGTCCGGCTTGCCCGTCAACTCCTCACCGAAAGCGCATTGGTTGCTTTGCTTGGCGGCGTGGTTGGCATTTGCATTGCGTGGTGGGCGCTGAGATTCATTCAGGCGTTGAATGGAGATTTTCCGCGTTTTGGGGAGATCCATCTTGACTGGCGCGTTCTTGAATTCACGATGCTGTTGTCATTCGTCGCTGCCGCGCTCTTCGGGCTGGCGCCCGCGCTGGCAAGTTTGAAGTTGGACTTGAACGCATCACTCAAGGAGCGCGTTCCAAGTTCGCAAGGAGCGCCGAGACGCGGAATCAACCAGCCGCTCGTGGCACTACAATTTGCTCTGGCAATGGTGCTCCTCGTTGGCGCGGGTCTGCTCGGCCACAGCTTCCTTCGGTTATTAAACGTCAGCCCAGGCTTCAATACTGAAAACCTGCTTACGATGCAGGTTTTTCTTCCACCGGTCGAATTTCCTGAACTAGATCCGAAGGGCGCGGTCGTGATACATCAAATTTTGGAACAAGTGCGGGCGTTGCCGGGTGTGCAATCGGCGGGGATGGTCAGCACGCTCCCCATTACAGGCGGGCCGGACACAGATTTCGTAATTCAGGGCCGCCCCGCGCCGCGGCCCAATGATGAGCCATCCGCGGACATACGCATCATTGACCCGGAATATTTTCGCGTGATGGGGATCCCACTTCGCGCGGGGCGTGAATTTGCGGAAGCCGACAATTATCAATCGGCGCGCGTGATGATCGTCAATCAAACGATGGCCAGAGAATTCTGGCCGAATGAGAGCCCTCTCGGCCAGCGAGTCACAATGATGGACTGGGGGCCACCGCTTACTGGCGAGGTGGTCGGAATTGTCGGGGACACAAAAGCGGATGGGTTGGACGAGGAAATGCGGTCAATGATCTACTGGCCTTACACTCAATTCCCACAGAATTTTAACGCCTTCGTAATACGGAGTGCAGGCGATCCCATGGCGCTGGTCCCACTCGTGAAGGAACGCGTCTGGTCGGTTGAAAAGAATCTCCCCATTTCGGAAATCGCGACGATGGAGCAGGTTTTGTCCGACTCACTTTCCCGGCGGCGGCTCTACACCGTTTTGCTCGGCATTTTCGCCGGATCCGCGCTGCTTCTTGCGGCAGTGGGAGTTTATGGAGTGGTGTCGCAATCCGTAAGCCAGAGGATGCATGAAATGGGGCTTCGCGTGGCGTTAGGAGCTCAGCGGAAGGATGTTCTCGTGCTAGTTCTGGGAAGAGGACTGACAGTGGCCCTCATCGGCATGGCCTTTGGAATGGCAGCGGCAATGGCGCTTACGCGACTCATCTCCGCGTTGCTATTTGGAGTGAGCGCGACCGATCCGTGGGCGTACGGCGCAGTAGCCGTCGTGCTGGCGATGGTTGCATTGTTCGCCTGTTATGTGCCGGCGCGGCGCGCGATGAATGTGGACCCCGTGGTTGCACTGCGCTGCCAGTGAATCTGCAGGCAAGTGCTTTGAGAATGGAAGTGTGAAGCTGAAAAAGCGAACCGGGGAATTATGAACTGGCTGGAAAAGTCACGGAAATTCATTCGGAAGCGAGGGCGTGAGGAGCGCGAGCTGGATGACGAGCTGCAATACGACCTGGAGCGGCGCATCGATGCGAATCTGGCGGCGGGCATGACACGCGAGGAGGCGGAGATGACAGCGAAACGCGAATTTGGGAGCGTGGATTTGACGAAAGAGGAGTGCCGCGATGAGCGCGGCACGCGCTGGCTGGAAGACTTGTGGCATGACGTACGCTTCGGGCTGCGGATGCTGCGCAAGAGCCCGGGATTCACGGCGATTGCGATCCTGACGCTTGCGCTCGGCATCGGCGCGAACACGGCGATCTTTTCCGTCGTGAACGGAGTGCTGCTGAATTCGCTACCGTACGCGGAGCCGGACCGGCTGGTGACCCTCCACGCGAGTAAGCCCAACTTTCCGACAGGTTCGATTTCCTATCCGAATTTTCTGGATTGGCAGCGGGACAATCAATCGTTTTCGTCGATCGCAGTAACACGCAGCTACGGATTCAATTTGACGGGAACAGGACCCGCGGAGCAAGTGAATGCGGAGCTTGTTACGGCGGAGTTCTTTCCCATGCTTGGGGTGAGTCCCGTGATCGGGCGGACGTTTGCGCCGAGTGAAGATGTAATCGGCGTGGGGGATGTTGTGGCCATCAGCTCGAGCCTTTGGGAAAGAAAATTCGGGTCGTCGCAAAGTGTGCTCGGAAAGGCGATCACGCTCGACGGAATGAACTACACAATCGTGGGCGTGATCCCCACAGGCTTCGACCTGCCGCTGCGGAATTTTCGCGCGGCGGATATTTACGCGCCCATGGCCGAGTGGACGAATATAGCTCTTCGCAGTCGCTCTGCGGGGCTGGGAATCCATGGGATCGGGCGGCTGAAGCCCGGTGTAAGTATGGAACAGGCTCGCGCGGACATGGATAGCGTCACGCGCCATCTTGCGGCGATTTATCCAGATATCGACAAAGGAACAGGAGCGACGCTGATCCCTCTCAAAGAGGAGATGGTTGGAAGAGTCAGGCCATTTCTGCTGCTTCTTCTGGGTTCCGTGGGAATCGTATTGCTCATCGCGTGTGTAAACGTCGCAAACCTGACGGTGGCGCGCTCGACGGGGCGGACGCGCGAGATCGCGGTGCGTTCGGCGCTTGGCGCCGGGATGGGACGGTTGATTCGCCAGATGCTAACGGAAAGTGTCTTGCTTGCGATGGCTGGCGGAGCACTTGGATTGTTATTGGCGAGCATGGGGACTCGAGCAGCGCTGGACGCGCTGCCTGCCACATTGCCGAGAGCGAGCGAAGTCAGGATGGACGGGCGCGTATTACTTTTCACCGTCTTGATCTCCGTGTGTGCGGGCATTTTATTTGGCTTGATCCCAGCGATGCGTATGGCGCGGCGGAACGTTTACGAGACATTGAAGGAAGGCGGACGGGGCGGAAGCGGAAAGCGGCATCGTGTGCAGGGCGCCCTTGTGATTGTCGAGATGGCTATGGCGCTCATCCTTCTTACAGGCGCAGGGTTGTTAATCCGAAGTCTGGCAGCGCTTTGGGACGTCAATCCCGGGTTCCAAGCGAAGAATGTGCTTATCTTCGGAATGTCCATGCCACCGCCGATGATTAAGGCAAGTCCAACGGCAATTCGCGCTGCGCTCCGGGATTTCGACGCAAAAATCGCGGCCACGCCAGGAGTGGAGGCAGAGGCGCTGACCTGGGCTGCGTTCCCGATGGGCGGCGAGGACGACGACACTTTCTGGATCGAGGGGCGCCCAAAGCCCGCGAGCCAGAACGAGGGGAACTGGACGTTGCGATATATTGTTGAGCCGAACTATTTGAGCGCGATGAGGATTCCGCTTCTCGCTGGACGGTTTTTCTCAGAGCGCGACGATGAGCACAGCGAGCATGTGGCGGTTGTGGACGATGTGCTTGCAAGAAAGTTTTTCCCAAAGGGAGATGCGATTGGCCACCGGATCAATTTCGGCAATCCGAATGGCACTCCGGACCCCTATCAAATCATCGGAATTGTCGGCCACGTGAAACAGTGGGGACTCGACACGGATGATCAAAACTCACTACAGGCGCAATCCTATTTTTCTTTCATGCAAATGAACGACGGCGCGATGGCGATGGTCCCGCCCGGCACCGGTGTAGTTGTGCGAACCAATGGGCGCGTGCCCGGGCTGATGGATTCCATTCGGCACACAAGCGAGCAGATCAGCAAGGACGAAGTGATTTCCGGAGTGCAGACGATGGATGAGATCATCGAGCAGTCGCTCGCGGCAAAACGCTTTGCGATGATGCTGCTCGGCGCATTCGCGGCGCTTGCGCTTGTCCTTGCGAGCATCGGGCTTTACGGCGTGATTGCGTATCTCGTGGGCCAGCGAATACACGAGATTGGCATTCGCATGGCGCTCGGCGCTCAGCGCGGAGACGTGTTGCGCTGGGTGCTCGGCCAGGGAGCCTGGATGGCGCTTGTGGGAGTGGCGATCGGTCTTGCGGCAGCGGCGGGGTTGACGCGGCTGCTCGCAACGCAATCATTGCTCTTCGGCGTGAGCGCGACGGATCCGCTCACTTTCACAGGCGTCGCCGTCGTGCTGATGATCGTGGCGCTGGCGGCGTGCTGGATACCCGCGCGGCGCGCGATGCGCGTGGACCCGATTGTCGCACTTCGATACGAATGAATTCGGCGGAGAGGGAATGGGCAGAATCACGGATCTAGTGCGAAGTGTTTTCAAACGCAGGAGCACGGAGCGCGAATTGGACGCCGAGTTGCGCTTCGATCTCGATCGGCGCGTGCAGGCGAATCTGGCAGCGGGAATGACACGCGAGGAGGCGGTGATGGCGGCGAAACGCGAATTCGGCAGCGTGGACCTGGCGAAAGAGGAATGCCGCGATGAGCGCGGCACGCGCTGGCTGGAAGACTTGTGGCAGGACATGCGCTTCGGCCTGCGAATGTTGCGCAAGAATCCGGGCTTTTCCGCCGTGGCTGTGCTGACGCTGGCGCTCGGCATCGGAGCGAATACGGCGGTGTTTTCCGTTGTCGAGGCAATCCTCCTTCGTCCGCTCCCCTACACGGATCCTTCAAGATTGGTGGAAGTGTTCAATAGCTACAATTCCTCGAGTGTCGCCAATTTTCCAAAGGTCGGGTTATCGCCGGGAGATTTTGCGGACTGGAGAGGTCATGTCACGCTTTTTTTGGATATGGCCGCTTACACCGAGGACGGCGACCAGTTCAATATGACCGGCCTGGGTGAACCGCAGCGTGTCCGTGCGAATTTCGCGAGTTCAAACCTGTTCCCGCTGCTCGGGATTCGGCCAATTGCCGGGCGAACTTTTCTGCCGGAGGAGGACAAGGTTGGAGGAGCGCGTTCGGTTCTTCTCTCCCACGGCATGTGGGAAGAGCGGTTCGGCGGCGATGCCGGCGCGGTTGGCCGGTCAATTCTTCTCGACGGAGTGGCTTATAACATTGCCGGCGTATTGCCGGCGGGATTCCCACTCGCGCGGCCAGTGGATTTGTGGATTGCGATTGGCCAATTTCAGGGCGATTTGAACTCGCCTTTGTACCACGACTTCAAGACGATCGCGCGGCTGAAGCCCGGGGCGAGCGTGGCGCAGGCACAGCAAGAAATGGAGGCGCTCAATCTGCGGGAAGGACAGAATTTTCCGGACACTCATAAAAGCTGGAGCGTGACGGTGGCGCCGCTGCAAGATCCCGCGGCGGGAAAATTGCGCGCGGCTCTTTGGGTGTCGCTTGGCATCGCCGGGTTCGTTTTGTTGATTGCGTGCGCCAACATTGTGAACTTGCTGCTGGCGCGAAACGCCGCGCGCGCGAGAGAGACAGCGCTACGCGCAGCGCTCGGCGCTGGGCGCGTGCGATTGATTCGCCAACTCGTCACGGAAAGCGTTTTGCTTTCCGTTTTTGGAGGAGCGCTGGGGCTGGGATTTGCGGCGGGCGGACTTTCATTGTTGAAGTCGCTTGCAACGCCAGACATCGAAAGCGTGAAAGCCGCCGGATTGCAGGGTTGGGTACTGGCGTTCGCCTTCGGCATTTGCTTGCTTACGAGCATCGCGTGCGGATTGATTCCCGCATTTCGCTCGGCGAGGACGGACTTGAATTCGGTGTTGAAGGAAGGAAGCAAAGGGTCGGCCGGAGGGAGCAGCCAACGGCTTCAGGGAGACTCTTGTGGTCGCAGAGATCGCACTTTGCCTGATTCCACTTATTTGCGCTGGATTGCTCATCCGGAGCGTGCGCCTCCTGCTGGCGGTGGACCCGGGGTTCCGCGCGGACCACGTGCTGACAATGCAGGTGCCGCAGGCGAATCTGCCTTACGCGGAAGCGATCAAATTGACGCGGGATCAAACGAAAGCGATTTCCCAGCGTGAGTCGCGCGAGTTCGAGCAATTGATGTCGCGGATACGGAGTCTGCCGGGAGTTGACCAAGCCGGCGGCGTGAACATATTGCCGCTCACGGCGGGGATCGGAGCAGCTTCAAGATTCGTGATCGAGGGACGCCCGGTGCCGGATGCGGGTGTGCGTCCTGTCGCCGAAATTCGTGTGGCGAGCCTCGATTATTTCGCCACGATGCGAATTCCGTTGGTCGAAGGGCGGTGGTTGCGAGAAACGGATTGGCCCACAACCAACATGCTGATCAATCAGACGATGGCGAGGAAATATTGGCCGGATGGAGACGCGCTCGGCAAGCGATTCAACATGTGCTCATTAGATCCGAATCCGTGTTGGTTTTCAATTGTCGGCGTAGTGGGCGACGTGAGCGAGCACAATCTGGATGGAGCGCCGACGTATGACGTATACGGCTCGGGCGGCTGGACACCGTATCTCGTGATTCGCACGGCCTCCGATCCGGCTGCCTTGGCATCGGCCGTTGCAGCGGAGGTGCGCAAGACCGACGCGTCGCTGCCCATCACCGAAGTGATGACCATGGACGAGTTGCTTGCGGCGACGGCGGCAACGCGCCGCTTTTCAACAACACTGCTCGCGGTCTTCGCGGCGCTCGCGCTCGCTCTCGCCGCAGTGGGAATTTATGGTGTGATGAGCTGCGCCGTGAGCCAGCGTATGCAGGAGATCGGCATCCGCGTCGCACTCGGGGCGCAGGCGGGCGACATCCGGCGCATGATCATCGGCCGCGGCGCCCGATTGGCGCTGGCGGGTGCGGTCCTGGGATTGGCCGGCGCTTTCGGCGCGGCGCGCCTGCTTGTAAGCATGCTGTATCGCGTGCGGCCCATGGACCCGGGGATTTTTCTTGGCTTGTCCGCGCTGCTGATCGCGGTGGCGCTCCTTGCCTGCTGGCTACCCGCGCGGCGTGCGATGCGTGTGGACCCGATTGTCGCGCTTCGGCAAGAATAGACTCCATCCACTGCGGATTCTCGTATTTTCGTTTCTGAACATTGTGTCGCTAACGCTGCGGTTGTATATTCGTGCGTCATCGGAGGCGAACAATGATGAGCACTTCTGGCAAGAAAATGTACCGGACGCTTCGGCTGGGCACAACGAGCGCGGCGATGCTGGCAGCGTGGGCGATGGCAGCCATGGCGCCGGCGCACGCGCAGCAATACCCCCAGAACATGTATCAGGATATGCGCTGGCGCAACGTGGGTCCTTTCCGAGCGGGCCGCACGCGCGCCGCCGCCGGCGTGCCGAGCCAGCCAAACGTTTTCTATATCGGCGGCGTGGATAGCGGCGTGTGGAAGACGGATGACTACGGCGAAACGTGGGAGCCAATTTTTGACAGCCAGCCGACCGGCTCCATCGGAGCAATTGCCGTTGCTCCTTCGGATCCCAACATTATCTACGTGGGTTGCGGCGAAGGATTGCCGCGCCCCGACTTGAGCGTCGGCGACGGTATGTACAAATCCACCGACGGCGGCAAGACTTGGAAGCATCTCGGCCTCGAGGACGCGCAGCAAATTCCACAAGTGGCTATTGATCCTGGTGACCCGAATCGTGTTTTCGCGGCTGTCCTCGGCCATCCTTACGGGCCCAACGCGACGCGCGGCATCTATCGGTCAACAGACGGCGGCGCGACCTGGAAAAAGATTCTCGGCAACGACGACAACACAGGCGGTTCGGATGTCGAGATCGACCCGCAGCACCCCAACGTGGTTTTCGCCGGGCTGTGGTCCACGCGCCAGGCTCCCTGGGAAGACGGCAACGCCTACAACGGCCCTGGCGGCCTTTATAAATCCATTGATGGCGGCGACACCTGGCGCCAAATCAAGAACGGATTGCCGGATCCAGTCCAGCAAGTGGACGTCACGATTTCGCCGTCGAATCCCAATCGCATTTACGCGACCGTCGCAAACAGCCGTGGCGTAACGATCTATCGTTCCGATGACGCCGGGGAAAGCTGGACGCGCACAAGCACCGACACTCGCCCCGCAGCGCGCATCGGCGGCGGCGATCTGCCCGTGCCGAAAGTGGATCCGAAAGATCCTGACGTGCTCTACACGACCAGCACGGTGACCTGGCGTTCGATGGATGCGGGCAAAACGTGGACAGGGATCCGCGGCGCACCCGGCGGCGACGATTACCAGAACATGTGGATCAATCCGAATAATACGGACATTATTCTGTTGGTCAGCGATCAGGGCGCGCTGATCAGTGCGAACCGCGGGCGCACGTGGAGCTCGTGGTACAACCAGCCGACGGCGCAGCTCTATCACGTCGTCGCCGATAACGGCTTCCCATATCGTGTGTGCAGCGGGCAGCAGGATAGCGGTTCGGTCTGTACCTCGAGCCGCGGCAACGATGGCGAGATTACGTTTCGCGACTGGCATCCCGTCGGCGTGATCGAGTATGGCTACGCGGTGCCCGATCCGCAGAACCCGAATGTCATTTACGGTTCAGGGCGCACCGACGTCACGCGCTACGACTGGGTCACCGGACAGGTGCGGAAGATCACGCCCATTGCGCAAAATACACAGGGCTATCGCGCCGACCGCACGCAGCCGCTTATTTTTTCGCCTGTGGACAATCGAACGCTTTACTACGCGGCGAACGTGCTCTTCAAAACAGTTGACGGCGGCAATTCATGGACCGTGATCAGTCCGGACCTGACGCGCGAACATCCCGGCCTGCCGGAAAGTGTCGGCGGCATGGCCAACGGCGTCGAGGGGGCGGACGCGCACCGCGGGACGATCTACGCGATTGCGCCCTCCTTCCACGACATCAACACGATTTGGATTGGCACCGACGACGGCCAGATTCAGATGACGCGCGATGGCGGCAAGGCATGGAAGAACATCACGCCGCCGGAACTAGCTCCATGGAGCAAAGTGACACAGATGGTCGCCTCCCACTTCGATGAGATGACCGCATATGCTTCCGTCAGCCGCTTCCGCGTGGACGACCTGCATCCTTACATCTACCGCACGCACGACGGCGGGAAGACATGGAAACTTGTCGTCAATGGGATTCCGAATGGCGCCGCGGTGGACGCCGTCCGCGAAGACCCCGTGCGCAAGGGGCTGCTGTTTGCCGGCACGGAAAACGCCGTGTGGGTATCCTTTGACGACGGCGATAACTGGCAATCGCTGCAACTGAATCTGCCGCACACGGCAAACCGGGACTTGTGGATTCACGATAGCGACCTCATCGTCGCCACGCACGGCCGCGGCTTCTGGATCCTTGACGACATCACACCGCTGCGGCAATTGAACGCGCAATCGGCCGGCACGGACGCGCTACTCTTCAAGCCGGCAGCGGCCTACAGCGTTCGCCGGGACACCAACACGGATACGCCGCTTCCTCCGGAAATCCCCGCGGGAACAAATCCGCCGGATGGCGCGATCATCGACTACTACCTCGCGCATTCGCCGAGCGGCCCCGTCGTGCTCGAGATTCAAGACGCAACGGGTAAACTCGTGCGGCGCTACGTAAGCACGGACAAGCCCGAATTCGACGTCAACGAACTCGAACGTACACTCGGCGTGCCCACCTATTGGGTGCGGCCTCCGCGCGTGCTCTCCGCCGAAGCAGGGATGCATCGCTGGATTTGGGACATTCACCACGAGCCGCTCACAGGCGGCCGCGGCAATTATCCAATTTCCGCGGTGCCGCATGACACACCGCGCGAGCCGGGCGGCCCGCGCGCGATGTCCGGCGTTTACACCGTGAAGCTCATTGTAGACGGCAAGACTTATTCGCAACCGCTTACGATTAAGATGGACCCGCGAGTCAAGACCCTTCCGGCGGATCTGGCGCGGCTTACCAGCGCAGAGCTGAGCGTAGCATTGGCGATGAAGAAGAGCGCCGAAGAGGTCGCCAGCATTCGAGCCTTGCAGGCGGATTTGGCCGCGCTCAATGGGAAGGCGAGCGGCGCTCCCGCGGAAGCAATCACTGCCGCGCAAAAGAAGGCCGTCGCAATCGCCGGTGAACCCGAAGCAGCCGGTGGCGGCCGCGGAGGACGCGGTGGCGGCGGGGGAGGAGGCGGGCGAGGCGCCCCGCCTGTCGGTCCCGAAACGCTTCCCCGACTGAGTGGAGAATACAGTTCGGTTTATGGCCTGATGGATTCGTCGGACACCGCGCCAACCGCAACGCAATCGGCGGTATTGATCAAACTCAATCTCGAATTCACGAAGCTCATGGCGCAGTGGACGGAGATGAAAACGAAAGACATCCCAGCGCTGAATGAGCAGTTACGCAAGGCGGGACTGCCGCCGATTCAAATCAAGACAGCGCCGGTTGGACCATCGCAGCTTGAACCCCAGTAAGTTCTTGAGGATTAGGCAGTGGTGAAATTTTCGACCTCCTTCACCGGGAAAAAGGTGAGCTAGGATACTACGCGAAGGAGCGGGTCACAGGCTTGCCCTATAAGTCCATTCGGCACACCAAGCATCCAAGAATGCAAACCTTTCACATCGAAAACTTTGGATGTCGAGCTACGCAGGCGGATGCCGCGGCCATCGAACGGCAGCTAGTCGATCGCGGCTACGCTGCTGCCTGTGATTCCGGGACTGCAGACGTCATCGTCATCAACACATGTACTGTCACCGCCGCCGCGGACATACAGGCGCGCGCCGCGATTCGGGATTTCGCGCGGAAGAACGCCGCGGCGCGAATTGTCGTCACGGGTTGCTACGCACAGCGCGCGCCGGAGGAATTGGCCGGGCTTCCCGGCGTGGCGTGGATCGTAGGCAATTCGCATCGAACGGAAATCCCGCGGATCATTTCGGAGATGCGCGTGGACGAATCACCCGCGGCACCGGGGAATTCCGGGCCAGGAAATTCCACAATCATTCCGCTGGCGAGGTTTGTTTCCACTTCACTATCAGATTTGCCCGGCGACGACATCGCGCGCGCCAAGATCCTCACTGGCGACATTTTCGAGCTGGACGAAATCGCCGTGGCATCCCTGCAAGGCGGAGAAGCTGGTCACACGCGCCCCACTCTGAAAATTCAGGACGGATGCGACAACCGCTGCGCCTATTGCGTGATTCCGTTTGTCCGCGGTCGCAGCCGCAGTTTGGCTCCGGAGCGCGTCATCGCGGAGATTGCACGGCTTGTCGAAAGCGGCGCGCAGGAGATCGTCTTGAGCGGGATAAATCTCGGCAGCTATGGACGCGACCTCGCGCCGCGCGCGGAATTCGCGGACGTATTGCGGCGCATTCTCGATGAGACAAGCCTTGCGCGCCTTCGGATCAGTTCCATCGAGCCGATGGACGTGACGCAAGACATGATCGAGTTATTCGCCTCGACGGATCGCATCGCGCGCCACTTCCACATCCCGCTGCAATCCGGGTCCGACCGTGTCCTCGCAGCGATGCATCGCCGCTATCGCGCCGGGCACTATGCGCGGCGCGCCGAGTTGATTCGCGACTGGATGCCGGATGCGGCCATCGGCGCGGACGTAATCGCCGGATTCCCGGGCGAAACGGGAGCCGACCATCGCGCGACATGCGAATTGATCGAGAGCCTTCCGCTGACCTATCTCCACGTATTTTCGTTTTCTCCGCGCCCCGGCACTGCCGCTGCGAAATGTGCGGAAAGCGTTCCGGCACAAGTAATCCGCGAGCGCGCGCGAGAGTTGCGCGCGCTTGGCGTCCGCAAGAAAGCCGCCTTTGCTTCTGCACAAGTCGGCAGGCGGCATCGCGTCCTCACTTTGAAGACGGAGGTAAAGGAAAAGTCAGCGGATCGCGAAGACTGGTCCCGCGCGATCTCCAGCAATTATCTCGATCTGCGCGTGGCCGGGCGCTTTCCCGCAAATCAGTGGTTGGATGTGAGGTTTACTTCCTTCGATGGCGCTCGTCTGTTGGCTGAATGCCTGGAAGCTTTCAGCCTTCAAAAATAACCTGCGCGAGTGCCGTGTCCCTGGTGTGTGTCAGCGTGAGCGAAATTGCAGTGACCCCCAGCTTCGCGGCGATTTCGTGCGCCTTGCCGTGCAGCTCGAGCGTAGGTTTGCCGCTCGGGAGACGGACGACCTCCAAGTCCACCCAGCGCACGCCGCGCCGCCAGCCCGTCCCAAGAGCTTTCATTCCGGCTTCCTTCGCGGCGAATCGCGCCGCGAACCGCTCATAGGGATCACGATGGCCCTCGCAGTAGGCAATTTCCGCGGGCGTGAACACACGTTTCACTAGCGCCCGTCCGCGCCGCTCGATTGCTTCGCGTATGCGGCTCACCTCCGTGATGTCAATGCCCAGCCCAACGATCACCTGGCACCTGGTTCCCGCGCATGAAATTGCGCACCACTATTATACGCGCGCATTCTGGCGCTTCGTCTTACCTGCTATCATGATTCGCCGCCGAAATGAAATCTTCCAAGGAAACGCGTCCGCCAATCAAAAAGAACGCCTCCGCTGCGGCGAAGAGAGGCGCTGTGCGATTTTCCTCCAGGGCCGGCGAGCGACCGGCCTGGAAGGAGCTTCGCCGGGGAAGCGCGACGATCCTGCTGGCGCAGCCTCTCGCGCGTCTTGGATGGGCCGTCCACGGATATTCCACTCGCAAGGGTGGCGCAAGCAAGCTCGGAAGCGAACGAGTCTCTAATCTGGGCTTCACCGATTGGGACACGCGCGCGGCCGTTGAAGCCAATCGAAAAGTTTTTCTCGCCGCCTTGGGCGCCGGCGAGATGGATCTCACCGCCCTTCGGCAAATCCATTCCGACGTGATCCACCTCGTGGAGAAATCCCTGGACACCGCATTGCATGGCGATGCGCTCATCACAAACGCGCCCGGCATTCTTCTCGGCGTGCAGACCGCCGATTGCGTTCCAGTGTTGCTTGCAGACACGCGCCGCCGCGTTGTCGCCGCAATTCACGCTGGCTGGCGCGGCACTCTCGCGCGCATCGCCGCAAAAACGCTTGGCCGGATGCACATGGAATTTGGCACGCGGCCCGCGGACGTCGTCGCCGCCATCGGCCCGGCGATTCACCGCTGCTGTTATGAAGTGGGGCCGGAAGTGGCGCAAGCGTTTGCGGGGCAATTCTCCAATGCGCGCGAGTGGTTTGATGTGCCGCGCGAACTTAGCAGTGGTATCAAGGATGGCCAGATTGTCGCCGGCGAGGGCCCCAATCCTTTGAAGTGGCTTTTGATGACGCCGCCGGGCCATGACCCGCCGCCTCCGAGCGTGCAGCTCGATCTTGTTGCCGCAAACCGCTGGCAATTGGTTGACGCGGGTGTGCGCGAGGCAAATATTTCCGCCAGCGATCTCTGCACGGCCTGCCGCACAGACCTTCTCTTCAGCTATCGCCGCGAGCAAGGCCGCACCGGCCGCATGATGGCCGTCATCGGCATCCGTGTTTAGCACGGAAAGTTACGCCGGGGTCTCAATCAGCGCGAGCTGCCCGCACGCAGCCATGATGTCCTGCCCGCGTGAATAACGAACAAACACGGGCACGCCTTTGCCATCCAGAATGCGCCGGAATTCCTCGATGGATTCCTTTGAGGGAGGTCGGTACGGCAACTCGCCGGGATTCCAGGGAATCAGGTTCACCTTTGCGCGGATGTTTGCCAGCAGCTTCGCCATGCGCCACGCGTCTTCGGGCGAATCGTTGAAGCCGCCGAGCATCACGTATTCAAATGTCAAACGTTCCCACGCGCGCAACGGATACTTGTGGCACGCGCCGAGCAAAACAGTGAGCGGATACTTCCGATTGATCGGCATGATCGCGTCGCGCTGTTCGTCCGTCGAAGCGTTCAGCGAAATCGCCAGTTTCGGCCGCACCGGCTCGGTTCCCATCCGCTCGATTCCCGGCACGATGCCCGAGGTCGATAGCGTGACGTGCTTTGGCGAAAGCCCCACGCCCTCCGGATCGAGCAGAATCCGCAGCGCCGCCATCACCGGCTCGTAGTTCAAGAATGGTTCGCCCTGTCCCATGAGGACGACGTTCGTGCGCGGCAATAGCCGCTCGCGTTGATCTTCGAGGACAGCGAGCACCTGTCCGGCAATTTCTCCCGACGAAAGATTCCTCTTCAGTCCCAACTGCGCCGTCAGGCAGAAATGGCAATCCACCGCGCATCCCGCCTGCGTCGAAATGCAAATCGTTTGCCGCCGCGCATTTTCGCCCACATCCGGCATGAAGACGGCTTCGACCTGCACGGGCGCGCCCCCTTCGCCTTCGAGCGAAAGCAGATACCGGACGGACCCGTCCGTGGACTGGTACCGCCTCACGATTCGAGGCAGGCGGATGGTTGTTTCTGCTGTCACGCGTTCGCGTAGCGCCGCGGGAAGGTTCGACATTTGGGAGGCATCGAATCGCCGCTCCGCATAGAGAGCGTGGTAGAGCTGGTCTCCGCGGTACGCGGGTTCGCCCCATGACTCGGCAAGCGCGCGAAGCTCCTCTGCGGATTTTCCGAGCAATTCGATCATCAAAGAATTTCCTTGCGGTGGAGACATTCATTCTATCACGCGCGCAAATTTGCCCGCCGCGCGAACATGCGCTCCACGCCGCGTGGCAATTCATGAATTGCTATGCAACAATGAGTTGTCTCACATTCGCTGCGGATTCCACGAAGAATGACCACCGAGCGCACAATTTACAGGGAAGTTCTTCCCAACGGGCTCGTCATCGTCACCGAGCCGATGGCCCATGTGCGCTCGGCTTCCATCGGGATCTGGTTGCGCACCGGCTCGCGCTCCGAAACGCCCGCGCGCAGCGGCATCGCGCACTTCCTCGAGCACATGGTCTTCAAGGGCACCGAGCGGCGCACCGCGGAGCAGATCGCCCGCGAAGTGGACAGCATCGGCGGCATGATGGATGCTTTCACCGCGAAGGAAATGGTGAGCTTTAATGCCAAGGTTCTCGACGAGCACATCCCCATCGCCTGGGACGTCCTCGCCGACCTCGCGCTGCGCCCGCTTTTTGACGATGAAGAAGTCGGCCGCGAAAAGCAGGTGGTCCTCGAAGAGATCAAGATGGACCAGGACAATCCCGAGTCCGTCGCGCACGAGTTGCTTTTCCAGAATTTCTGGAGCGAGCATCCGCTTGGCCGCCCCATTATCGGCACGCCCGAAACGGTCCTGGCATTTTCACGCGATGCTTTGGTGGAAGCCCATGCGCGATGGTACGCCCCGAAGAATATCGTCGTGACCGTGGCGGGCCACATCGAGCACAACCTCATCGTGGATCTGGTCGCAAAGGAATTCGCCGTGATCGCGCCCGGCGAAGAAGCGCCGCCCGCCGCCGCGCCGCAGCCGCACGGCGCCCTCGCGTCCCAATCGAAACGCGAACTCGAACAGGTGCACGTCTGCGTCGGCGTGCCTTCGGTGCGCATCGCCGATGGCCGCCGCTACGCAGTCGCCGTGCTCAACACCATTCTCGGCGGCGGCATGTCCTCAAGGCTGTTCCAGAACATCCGCGAGCGCCAGGGCCTTGCGTACGCCGTCTTCAGCGAGGTGAACCCTTACTCCGATGCCGGACTGCTTACGGTTTACGCGGGCACTTCGCTCGAATCCACGGGAAAAGTCCTCGGCCTCATCGCGGAAGAGCTTCGCAACCTGAAAACTGATCTCGTTAGCGTTGAAGAACTGCGCCGCGCCAAGGACCACCTGAAGGGCTCGCTGATCCTCTCGCTCGAATCCACGAGCGCCCGCATGTCCAATCTCGCGCGCGCGGAAATGTATTTCGGCCACTTTTTCTCCCACGACGAAATCCTCGCGGCCATCGAAGCCGTTACGCGCGAGGAAGTCCTCTCCGCGGCCAACGAATTTTTCCGCGCCGAGCAGGTCGCCGCCACCGTTGTCGGCAATCTCGATGGCTTCCAGCTCCGCCGCGAACTTCTTGCCTGTTGAATTGCAGCTTCGGAATCTCTCGTTCGTATGTATTGACGCCCGCTCCGCGCCCTGCCATCATCGCCGCATCATTTTTTCGCTTTGGGGAGCGGGCGATCGGCATCCGGGTATCCATTCTGGCGTCGGGCAGTTCGGGCAATATCACTTTGCTCGAAACCGAGCACACCCGCCTCCTTGTGGACGCGGGCCTCGGCAAGCGCGAAACGCTTCGCCGCCTCGAAGCCCTCAGTCATTCGATTGACCACCTCGACGGCATCGTCATCTCTCACGAGCACAGCGACCATATTGGCGGCCTCGCGCAGGTCCTAGGCCTGTGGCGCACGACGGTCTTCTTCACCCCCGCCACCGAGTGCGCCACCATGCAGATCATCCCTGAAACTTCGCACAAGCGCCTTGCGCACATCGAACATTTTCATCCCGGCGACCGCTTCTGCATCGGCGACATCGAAATCGCGGCGTTTTCCATCCCGCATGACGCCGCAGACCCGGTCGGCTTCACCTTTCGAGCGAATCATTGCACTGACGGTGAGAAGGTCGCGATTGTCACCGATCTCGGCTATCTACCCGAACTCGTGAAGCACCATCTCCGCGGCGCGGACTGCCTCATTTTGGAATCCAATCACGATCTCGAAATGCTCAAGGTCGGCCCGTACCCGTGGCACATCAAGCAGCGAGTGATGAGCCGCACCGGCCATCTCTCGAACGATGCCGTGAGCGAATATCTGTGCGACCCGGAAGGCTTCGACGGCGAAGCGCGCTACCTCGTTCTCGCTCACCTCTCGGAAATAAACAACAACGCTGACGTGGCAAAAATGAGCGCCGAAGAAGCCCTGAACCGCCGCCCCGCGGAAGTTGCCTTCCGCGGCGAATTGCGCATCGCCTCGCAACGCATTCCCATGGGCCCGTTTTGTATTTCCCGCGATGATTCCGCGCAGCCTGCCGCCCGCCGCGCTTCCGCGTAAACGCAATTCACCTCACACGCTGATAAAATCCAGAAACTTAGAACGCGCAATGGATTTATAGAATGTGAAGTGCGGCCGCGCCCTGCAGCCGGCCGTGTAAAAAAAAGTTCAGGCAGAGTTGTTGGTCCAGCCCGCGAATAAAGTCAGTGCGTAAGGACTTGCTCGAAGAACGCCAGCGCTCGCGGATCGTTCGATTGCCCCAGCCAGAACATTGCCTGCTTCCGCACAGCCGGATTCCTGTTTGTCTTTGCAACTTCAATGAGCCTCGGCACGCCTTCATCCTTCGGCATCTGGCTCAGCGCAAACACGGCCCGCTTCTTCACGTCCGTGTCCGGATCGTTTTCAATCGCATCCGTGATCGCTCCCGCTGCCCTCTGTCCGGCCTTCTGTGCCAGCCAGAAAAGTCCCTGCCCGCGCACGTGGGAGCTGGCGTCTTCTTTCGCCATCCGAATGAGCTCGTCAATTGCGCCAGGTTCCGAGCTTTGCGTCAGCGCAAACGTCACCTGTTCGCGCACCTTGTCGCTCGGATCGTTCTTGGCCATCCGCTTTAGTATGTCGAGCCCGGCTTTCCCGCGCGCGTTCCCAAGCCAAAACGCTGTCTGCGAACGCAGTTTCTCGGGCTTCGATGGTTCCACGAAGCTCGCCAGCGCGCGGTCCGCCGCTGGATCATTGTGCATCGCAATCGCGGACATCGCTCCATTGGCCGTATTCCGGCCGTCGCTGTCATCGAAATTCGCCGAGTTCACGACACCTTCGAGCAGTGTGACGCTTTCCGCCGGCTTCGCGTCCGCAATCCAGATGACGCGCAGTCCCCCCGCGTCAATCTGGCAATCCTCGGTAAACGTCCGCACGCGCTTGATGCGATGGTCGGCCACACGCATGAGCACGAACATCGTCTGCGAACCTTCCAGGTGGACCGTGCCGCCGCTCCGGTTGGGACCGTCGCTCTCATTCATACTTGAGCCGTTCAGCGATTCCAGATTGCACGGCCCGCAGTTGTACCCATCCGAGTTCCACATACCGCAGCACATCGTGCGGTGATACCCGTTCTTCGCTTCGATCATGGGAACGGCGTATCCAATCCACTCCGGTGAAGTTTGCGAGGCCGCAATCCCACGCACCGTCGCATCGAGTCCGCCGGAAACGGCGCGCGTCTCGAGCTGTGCGTTTTTGATTTGTGGCTGGTTCTGCGCGCCCGCGGCCACGGCGGCCAAGAGAGCGATTACAACGAATGCGACTTGTCGGATTTTCATTGCCGCTCCTACTTGTTCAGGATTTCCATCAAATAGTCGGTCGCTTCCTTCGAGTCCATGTTGGAAAGCTGCCGCACCGCGTATTTCTTCAGTTCCGGGTCAGTCTCCTTCCTCGCCACCGCGATCAGAGCTTTCGCGTTGTCTTGGTTCGCAAATGCGCGCAGGATCTCCTGTCGCACGGCAGAGTCCTTCTCTTTGTCGTATTGCGCTGTAAGAATCGTGCTTGCCCGCCCTGCATCCAGATTGCCCAACGCCCGCACTGCCGCCCGCCGCAGTTCCGGAGAGCTTTCGTTCTGCAGGATTTGGCCGAGGGGATCCGCGGCATCACAATTCCCCAGCGCCCGGAGAATCTGTCCCTTCACTTCCATCGAGCTCTCCGTTCCGTAGAGCTGTGAGAGCTCATCGCTTGCGTCCATATTCCCAAGTTGCCGTACTGCTTCCCCTCGCAACGCCGGATCCTTTTCATTCTTCGCCACACCTAGCACGTGACCCTTGTCGTCCGCGTTTGCGAATGCGCGAAGAATTGACTTCTTAATCTCCGCATTCGCCGAGCTGCTATAAATTCCCGCGAGCGCACCCATCGCGTCCGCTCCGCCCGAATTTCCGAGTTGTCGGATCGCTTCGCCCTGCAGCTCGGGATTGGATTGCCCGCGCGCGATCCGCCCCAGCGCCTCGCGCGCCGCCATCGAGTCCACGTCTCCAAGAATTGCGAGCGCCCGCTTCTTAAGGTCGACCGACGCATCGCTCGCCAGCAGTTTTTCGATTTGCGGAACGGCAACCGATGGATCCGCCTCACTCAAACCGTTGAGCGCCATCAGCTTCATCTCTTCATCCGAGCTGCCCGTGGCCGGTTTCGTCTGCGCCGCGGCCCCCAACGCCCCGGTGAGAATCAGTGCAACAGCAATCAGCATTCGCTTCATGTTCATGTCCTCTCCTACTTGTTTAAAAGCTCCATCAGGTAGTCCGTCGCTTCTTTCGAGTGCATGATCGAAAGCTGCGAAATGATCGTCTTCTTCAAATTCGGGTCCGTCTCGCTCCGCGCCAGTTCAACAAGTCCCTTTGCATCTCCGGCTAGAAAGAGCGCGCTAATCACCTTCTTGCGCACATCCGTATCCGGATCGGATTTGTAAATCCCAACCAGAATGTCGTCACTCTGCTTGCCCATCAACCCCAGGTAGTTGATCGCCGAAAGCCTCAGCTCATGGTCTTTTTCATTCTTCGCCAGCTCTCCCATTCGTTCTCGGTCGCCGGCCAGAAAAATGGAATTCAACACCTTCTTGCGAATCTCGGGGTCTGGGTCGGAGTTGTAAATAGACACGAGCATTGAATCGCTATCTCTTCCCATCAGACCGAGGTAGTTGATCGCGGAGAGTTTCATCGCCCGGTCTTTCTCATTTTTCGCCAGATCTCCGACCCTCTCCCGGTCCCCCGCAAGGAAAAGCGAGTTGAGCACTTTCTTTTTGATTTCCGGATCCGGGTCGCTGCTGTATATGGACATAAGCATTGAATCGCTCTCTCTCCCCATCAGCCCGAGGTAGTTGATCGCGGAAAGCTTTACGTCACGGTTCTTTTCATTTTTCGCAAAATCTCCCATCCGCTCCCGGTCGCCGGCCAGAAACACCGCGTTCAAAACGCTCTTCTTTGTTTCCACATCGCTGCTCGCCGCGTAAACTTGTGCCAGTGCCTCGCGCCCGTACGACCCGCCGTACAGCCCCAATGCCTGGATCGCCTTGCGCTGCAAATCAGGATTCGATTCACCCTTCGCGATCTTGACAATCACATCCCGCGCCGCCTGCGACCCGGATTGTGCGAGCACGAAAAACGCCTGCTTGGAGACGCCGGGGCAGTCACTGCTATGCATCATTTTTTCAAGCAGCGGCACGGCTTTTTCGGGATCCGCTTGTGCGAGCCCGTTAAGGGCCAGAAGCTTCAATTCACAGTCACTCTCCCCTTCGGGCGGCACGGGCTGTCCGGACTTTTGCTTGATTTCAATTTCCAGCGCCTTCGCTTCATTTAGCCATCGGCTCTTCGCATACTCTTTTTCCAGGTTTGCCAGCGTCGCAAGAGCATCCTCGCGTCGACCCAACTTATTCTGCGCGCGCGCCTTGTAGTAAAGCGCCGCATCGGCCTTTTTGCCGTGCATCTCCGCTACCTGGCTGAATTTTTCTACGGCCTTGTCCCACTTCCCATCGTCCATTGCGGACGTGCCTTCGTTGTAGAGCTCAATCTCGCGCTCCTCCTGCGCGTCGCTGGCGCCGAAGGCATAAACTCCGCCCGAAATTCCACTTCCCACACCGCCGCCGACACCACCAGAGATGCCGCCGCCAATCCCGCCCGAGATTCCGCTGCTCACGCCGCCCGATATCCCACCGCCAATTCCTCCCTGAAGTTGCTCGAGCGCGCCGAAATACGCCAGATCCGTGATGTCGAGAGAAAGATTCCCCAGTGGCATGTTCTCCAGCGAGCTCAACTCGGAAAGCTTGTCTAAATTGGACAATTGCGCGGACAACTCCGTGAGATCCAGTCCATTGCCGTTCAACAATTCTCCCGCGCGATCCAGGGCCGCCTGCGCTCGCTGCAGCGCCTCATCGGTGTGCGCCGTTCGGCGCCCGCCGCTTCCGGTCCCGCTACTGCTGGTCTTGTCTTGGCCGCTTCCTGCTCCGGCGCTTGACTGCGCCCGCGCCGGAATCGTCATCCCCAGCGCTGCAATCGCCACCAGCACAGCACTCATCATTTTGTTATTCATCCGTTTCCTGCTCTTCGCCATCTTGCTTTCCTCTTTCCTAGGCCTTCGCAAACTCACAATCCTCTTGTACCCGGCTGCGGCTGCGGCGTCGGTGTTCTAGTCTTGTCGCGCACCGACGAATCCAGCACGCGTACCTTCAACAGCAGCCCTTGGTCGTCAATCCGCTTCTGTATCTCCGCGAGTTCCATGCCCGAAACCATTGACGGACTGTGCACGATGTCCATCAGCACGGGCTCCAGCTCGTCCAGCACGTTTGCCACGGTGTTGTCGCCCGAATGCTCCGCCGTTTGCCGATAGATGCGATTTGCCGCGAGCAAACTCTCGGCCCGTTCCTGCTCCTGCGAAATATCCACTTCCCCGCGCTTCGCTTCTTTGCCCGTCCCATCCGCTTCCGCGTTTGAGATCTCCAGCAGCACCGTCTGGGCACGGTCAAGATGGTCGCCGACCGCCACCAGCAGAATCCGCTCGCGGACTTGCTGCGGCGCAGGCTGCGAAACATTCTCCGCCACATTCGCCTCATGGCCCTTCCGCGGCAAGTACCGCCCCGCCAGAAACGCGCCGAGAATCAACATTGCCACCGCGCCGATAGGCACAAGCCGCCGCGGCGCGAGCCATTCGCGCCACGCGCTCCAATCAAATCCACGCTTGCGCTCCCCAAGCTGCGGCGCGAGTTTCCTCCACAATTGCGCTTCGTAATCCGCCGCGGGCTCCGCCACCGGCAGCGCATCCATCGCCGCCAGCACGCGTTCGAGCCGCTCGTACTCCGCGCGGCACTCCGCGCATTCGTGCAGATGCAGCGCGGCCTCCGCCCGCTCCGCAGCGTCGGCGTAGCGGTACTCCACCAGCTCTTGCTCGTTCAAGTGCTTCATGTTCGTTTCACTCACCTGTGCTCACCAGTGGTTCCAGTTGCCGCCTCAGCTTTTGCACTGCGCGGAACACGCTGTTCTTCGTCGCGCCCGCGCCCAGCCCCAGCGACTTGCCAATCTCCTCGATGCTGTGCCCCTCGAAGTGCCGCAGCACAAAAGCGGTTCGCTCAACGGGACTTAGCGCTTTCATCGCTTCCTGCACCTTCTCTTTCACCTCGGCGCTCAGCATCATGCGATCCGGCGCGGGGTCCGTGCTCGCCACATTGTCCAGCGGATCGCTTCCTTCCGGATCATTCGCGCTCGCTTGCACGCGCTGGCTCGAATCCGTCTTTCGTTTGCGCATCATGTCCAGTGAGCAATTCACTCCAATCCGGTAAAGCCACGTCCCGAAATTCGCGCGAGACTCGAAGCGGTCCAGCCGCCGGTACGCCCGCAGGAACGCCTCCTGCACCACTTCTTCCGCGTCATGCTCGTTCCCGGTCATTCGATAGGCCAGGCGGAAAAGACTCCGGCTATGGCGCTCGACCAGTGCGCGAAACGCGTCCTGATCGCCGCCCAGGGCCCGCGTCACCTGCGCCGCATCTCCGCCATCCATCCGAGTCATTAGACCGGGGTATCCCCTCTTCGGTTAGGTTGGACTTGTCCCGAAGAGTAAGCCCTTTCGCATGCCCCCGTCTAACCGCCCGCGGGATTTCTATTGCTGGAACGCTTTCGCAGCGGGCGTTATCATTCGTTGGCAGGCGAAACGCACGCTGGTCAAGTAGATGGCCGCGTTCAGATTTGCCTTCGTCAGCTATCTTGAGGAGGTTTTTGGATGGCGCATTCTTCCAGCGAGCGGCTGGTCTCACCTCTGATTCGAGAGAACGGCAAGCATCGCCCCGCAACCTGGGACGAAGCTCTCGATTTGGTTGTCACACAAGTCCAGCGTCAGGTATCGGCGCGAGGCCCTCGGACGTTTGGAATGTTCAGTTGTTCCAAGACGACCAATGAGCTGAACTATGTCGCGCAGAAATTCGTCCGCTCCGTGATTGGTTGCAACAACATCGATTCCTGCAACCGGACTTGACATGCGCCGAGCGTCGTCGGTCTGGCGACGGTTTTCGGCGCGGGCGGCGGGACGAGTTCATACTGCGAAATCGATGAAACGGATGTCATTCTCCTTTGGGGCTCGAATGCCCGGGAAACGCATCCGATTTTCTTCCATCATGTTCTGAAGGCGTTGCGGCGGGGCGCTCGGCTTTATGTCGTGGATCCCCGGCGCACGACTTCGGCGCAGTGGGCGCACGTTTGGCTCGGCTTGGACGTCGGGTCGGACATCTCGCTCGCCAACGCGATGGGGCGGGAGATTATTGCCGCGGGACTCGCCGACCAAAAATTCATCGAACACGCCACGAGCGGGTTCCAGGCCTACCGCGAATGCGTTGAGAAATACACGCTCGAGCGCGCCGAGCGCGAAACAGGCGTCCCCGCCGAAGCAATCCGCGAGGCGGCGCACGCCTTCGCGAAGGCCAAGCGCGCCGAACTCTGCTGGACTCTTGGCATCACCGAGCATCACAACGCCGTTGACAATGTCCTCGCCCTCATCAATCTCGCATTGCTCACGGGTCATGTCGGCCGCTATGGCAGCGGAATCAATCCGTTGCGCGGCCAGAACAATGTGCAGGGTGGTGGCGATATGGGCGCCATCCCCGATCGATTCCCCGGCTTCCAGCATGTTGAAAACGATGAGCTCCGCGCGAAATTCGAGAAAGCCTGGGGCACAAAACTTGACCCGCATAGAGGCTGGCACCTCAGTGACATGTTCGATGCCATGGAGCGCGGCGATCTCACTGCGTTGTACGTTCTCGGAGAAAACCCGGCTGATTCGGAAGCGGATCGCCACCGCACCTTGAAGCTCTTAAATGGTCTCGAATTTCTCGTCGTCCAGGATCTTTTCCTCACAAACACCGCCGCGCTTGCGGACGTCGTGCTCCCGGCCGGCGCAGGCTGGTGCGAAGGCGAAGGCACCGTGACCAGCAGCGAGCGGCGCGTGCAAAGGGTGCGCCACGCCGTGCCTTTGCCTGAAGGTACGCGCGACGATATCGAGATTCTCTTTGACCTCGCCCGGCGCTTCGGCCACGATTGGGGCCGGCCTGAGCCGGAGCGCATCTGGAATGAGTTGCGCCAGTTGAGTCCCATGCACGCTGGGATGAGCTACGACCGCCTCGAAAAATTGGGCGGGATTCAATGGCCCTGCTACGACGAATCGCACCCGGGTGAACTCTATTTGCACGGCCGCTTGTGGCAAGAGCCCCTCGTCGGCCCGCGCGCTCCTTTCAGCCCGGTTGAATTCGAGCCACCCGTGGATGTTTTGAACGCCGACTATCCCATCCGGCTGACCACCGGCCGCCGCCTCGATTCTTTCAACTCCGGCGTGCAAACGTCGTCGTACGCTTCTCCGCTGCGAAAGCGGGAAGCTCTTGAACTCTCCCCCGAAGATGGCCGGCGGTATAACGTTTCCGAGGGAGAAAAAGTCCGCGTGACTTCGCGCCGCGGCTCGATCATCGCTCCGGTGCGGTTTGATCCCGGGCTCCGCCAGGGCCTCGCGTTTCTGACCCCGCATTTCCATGATCAAGTCGCCACAAACGATCTTACGATTGATGCCGTCGATCCCAAGTCCGGAACCGCTGAATTTAAGGCGACCGCGATCCGGATCGAGAAATGTGTAGAGGCCTGAGTGGATCTCCATTTCACCGCCGATCGTGCGACGGATGCTGAAAAATCGGTGGTGGACTCCGAGTTGGGGCCGCCGGAATCGGGTTGGTCCGGCGGCACTCGCCGCATCGAGCGCGATGGCCGCGTCGCGATTTCCCTCGCGCCGCACCGCGACCTTCTTCTTCCTGTGCTGCACGCCATCCAGCGCCGCATCGGCTGGATTAGCCGCGGGGCAATTAATTATGTCGCGTCGCGGTTGGATGTGCCTCCCGCCGAGATTCACGGCGTCGCTTCTTTTTACGCGATGTTCTCACTCGCCCCGCGGCCCCGCGTCGTTGCTCATGTTTGCGATGACATCGCCTGTCTCATCCGCGGCGCCGGAAGCCTCTGCGCGCAACTCGAAAAAAACTTCGGCCCCGCCGGAACCCCGGACTCCGCAGGAAGTTCAACCTGGCTGCGAAGTCCGTGTCTCGGTCTTTGCGAGCGTGCGCCTGCCGCATTGATTTCCGCTTCCGGTGAAACGCCGCATGAAGTAACTCTCGCACCAGCGTCGCCGGATACCATCGTGTCCACTTTGCAGCAGATGACTAGCGGTCAGCCCGCCAGAGTGGAAAACGATCATGATGATTCCGATCTGAAACAATCGCTTCCTCAGGCCGGTGCCACACAACTCCGTTTGCTGCGCCGTATCGGCAACATCAATCCAGCAAGCATCGACGAGTATCGGCGCCAGGGCGGCTATGACGCCCTGAAGCGCGCGATCGACATCGGCCCCGAGCGCGTCGTTCGTGAAGTCATTGACTCCCGCCTTTTGGGACGCGGCGGCGCCGCCTTCCCCACGGGCAAGAAATGGGAATCTCTTCATCTCGCGCACAAACCGGGTTCCACGCATTATGTCGTCTGCAACGCCGACGAATCCGAACCCGGCACTTTCAAGGACCGCATCATCATGGAGGGCGATCCCTTTGCTGTAATCGAAGGCATGACCATCGCCGCGCTGGCCGTCGGCGCCGCGAAAGGCTTCATCTATGTTCGCGGTGAATACCCTCGCGCCGCCGCGCGCCTCAACCACGCTATCAACGAAGCTCGCGCCCGCGGCTTCTTGGGCAACACGATTCTCGGTTCCGGCCTCCACTTCGACATCGAATTGCGCCAGGGCGCGGGAGCGTACATCTGCGGCGAAGAAACCGCTCTCTTCAATTCAATCGAAGGCTATCGCGGCGAGCCACGCAACAAACCGCCTTTCCCGACGCAAGCGGGTTTATTCCGCAAGCCCACCCTCGTCAACAATGTCGAGACGCTCATCAACATCCCCGAAATCATTCTGAATGGTGGCGCGCCCTACGCGCGCATAGGCACCGCGCAATCCTCCGGCTATCGCCTGTTCTGCCTCTCCGGCAAAATCCAGCGCCCCGGCGTTTACGAGATGCCCTTCGGCATCACTCTCCGGGACTTGATCGCAGCCGCCGGCGGCGTCGGAGGGACGGGCCGCTTGCAAGCCGTTTTGTTGGGAGGCGCCGCCGGAAGTTTTCTTTCGCCCCGCGAACTTGGCACGCCTCTCTCCTTTGAAGGCACGCGCGCCGCGGGCGCCACTCTCGGCTCGGGCGCTGTGATTGTCCTCGACGACTCCGTGGACCTGAAAGGAATCTTGCTCCGCATCGCCAGATTTTTTCATGAGGAAACCTGCGGCCAGTGCGTTCCGTGTCGAGTCGGCACCGAACGCCAGCAAGAACTTTTGCATCGCCTTGCGAAGCGCCAGCCCATAGGCTCGGCAGCTCAGGAAATCAATCTGCTCAACGAAATGGCGCAAGCCATGCGTGACGCCTCCATCTGCGGCCTCGGTCAAACGGCTTCGAGCGCGATTCTCTCCGCCACTGAGCGCTGGAACCTATTCTCATGAACAATCCTTCTGACGCTCCTTCGACTTTGATCCCCGTGCCTCGCGGCCCGATCCCGCAGGCGCCGCCGGATTCTCCACACCGCGCAATCGAAATCCAGATTGACGGCAAAAGTGTCAGCGTCCCCGAAGGCGCCACAATCCTCGACGCCGCCCGTCTCCTCGGCTTTGACACGCCCACGCTCTGTTTCTCGCCGAACCTCACTCCTGTGAATGTCTGCCGCGTGTGCGTCGTCGAGCTCGAGGGTTCGCGCACGCTCGTCCCTGCCTGTTCGCGCAAGGCCGAACCCGGCATGGTCATTCGCACCGATTCCGAGCGCGTGCGTCTCAGTCGCCGCATCGTTCTCGAATTCCTCGCCTCCTCGGTGAACGTTTCCACCGCGCCCGCAATGAAATCCTACTGCGAGCGTTACCACGCCGATCCCGCCCGCTTCGGCGCCGCCGCGGCTACCGTCTCGCAGCCCGTGAAAATTGATAACGACCTGTACGTCCGCGACTACTCAAAATGCATCCTCTGTTACAAATGCGTCGAAGCCTGCGGCGTGGACGCGCAGAACACTTTTGCGATCGGCGTCGCCGGGCGCGGTTTCGCCGCGCACATCGCCGCCGAATTTGACGTTCCGCTCCCCGATTCCGCCTGCGTCTATTGTGGGAATTGCATCGGCGTCTGCCCCACCGGCGCGCTCATGTTCAAGTCCGAATATGACATGCGCGAAGCCGGCGCCTGGGACGAGTCGCGCCAGATCCGCACCGACACGATCTGCCCTTATTGCGGCGTCGGCTGCACCCTCACCGTTCACGCGCAGGAAGGCAAAATCGTCCGTGTCACTTCGCCGATGGATCACTCCGTCACTTCAGGCCATCTCTGCATCAAGGGCCGCTTCGGCTGGCAATTCGTCCAAATCCGCGAAAAAGCCCACGCCCCTGCCGCCAAACTGAATCCGCCACGATAATCCTTGGGGTCAAAGCCTTTCACGTGTCCTAAGAAAAGCAAGAGGTGGACAAGCGACGACAAGTCTGCGTGGGGAACGTATTGCCTAGTGCTTCTTGCCAGACCCCTTGGGCGCCGCGCAAAGTACAAGTGATGAACCTGTTGGAACCCAGATTACACCCTCAGCCGATGTCGCGATGTTTTCCAGCCAGTATGGTCGCGTGACAACAAGCATGAATTGTGAGACGCGGTCGGGTTCGATGTACTCGTACCGCTTCAAGTAAGGGGTCGATGGCATTTCGAGAAGGGTTTCGGTCGGACGCGATTGGTCGGGGGGTTTCAAGTCTGATTTCTTGGGCACGAGCAGTTCGGTTCTACCCCCCGACCGATTGCCAAACTCACCTGCTTTCAGCCTCCTCAATTCATCTTCCGCAGTCTGTCGGGGATCGGTGTGCCAAGCTTCGCGGTCCTCGTTAGAATCCTGTTGCCATTTCCGAATCGTCTCGTTCGTCGGGACGCCGAGCATCTGCTCGGAGTAGCAGCCATCGGGCATTCCAATGTTCCAATCACCCCAAGCGTAATCCAGCGTGTTTGAGTAATTTTTTTGGACACTATCGACGCTGCTGATCACAAACAAACTACAACAACCCATATGTCCATACCCCCGCAGGGGAGTAACCTTCCCTCTTTCTGTGATCCGCCTGCCGGCGAAAAACGTTCCCGTCATGGTCGCGCGGGTCATTTGATGGATATGTCCCCGCTCTAGGAGAGTTGCACGCAACTGCCGGAGCTGTTCATTCTTGACCAGTGGAGCAAACCCCTTTACATGCCAATACCCAACTTGATCCGCAAATTCAGCCCAGATGTGCGGGCTCGTTTCGATCGAATTGCGGAAATTGACCAGCGCCTCCTCGGGGCACGATGGATCATGCAGCGTGGAATCCTCAAATCCACGGCTGATGTAAGCATCAATTCGGACGAGCATTCCGTCAAATGCGTCCGGTGACGCAGCAATCTTGCAAACGCTTACGTCCATTGCTGTTTGTAGGGGAATTCCATTGCTCATCGGTTGCGAATCTTGGGATTTGGCGAGCGCGCATACAAAGACAACCAAACCGACGACTTGCCACGGTTTGTGTAAAGCACTCATGGCCAAACCCCTTAACTTGAAGGAAGTCTTTCCCAAGTATTAGACACCTATCACTCCCTAGATGGGTTGCCTGGAAAGGCATGCATGCTACGCAAACTGGCTGGCTGTTCATTCCAAACAAATGGAAATCGAGCGGCATCATCCTGACCCAAGGTGCGTCGCGCATCCGCCCCGCTAACACAAGAGATTTTCCTGTTGACACGCCACAGGTCTCTTGGCATACTCCTGTGCATTGGCCACAGGAGGCGCAATGTCCGCCGACAAATCCGAGATTCTCCAGGGCACTCTCGACTTGATGGTCTTGAAAACCCTCGATGCCATGGGGCCGCTCCACGGCTACGGGATCGCTCGCCGCATTGAACAAATCAGCGAAGACGCCTTGCAGATCAATCAGGGCACGATTTATGCCTCGCTCGTACGCCTGATGCAAAAGGGCTGGATCTCAGGCGCCTGGGGCGCCTCGGAAAACAACCGCAAAGCGAAGTTTTACTCCATCACGAAATCCGGCCGTAAGCAGCTCAACACAGAAGCCCGCAATTGGGAGCGCATCTCCGGCGTAATCGGCCGCGTGTTGCAAATTGAGGAGCGGGGGTGACGCGATGTTTACCTGGGTAAAAGTTCTAATATCTCGAATTCGGGATCGGTTCTCGATCCAACGCGTGGATCAAGACTTTAGCCAGGAACTTTCATCCCATCTGGAAATGCTCACGAAGGAAAACGTCCAGCGCGGCATGCCGCCGGAACAAGCTCAACGCGCGGCCCGCATTCGGCTAGGCGGCCTCACGCAGCTCAAGGAAACCAATCGCGAACTTCGCGGCCTGCCACTGCTCGAAGCATTCCTGCGAGACGCCCGCTTCACGTTCCGCATGCTGCGAAAAAGTCCGGGCTTCGCCGCTGTCGCCATTTTTACGCTCGCCCTGGGCATCGGCGCGAACGCCGCGATCTTCACCCTCGTCCGCGGCGTCCTCCTCCGTCCGCTTGTTAACCGCGATGAGAACCGGCTCATCTACATCCGGGAAAGCGCCAAGGGCCTCGGCGACGACAACACCACTTTTTCTGTTCCGGAAATCCAGGACATCACCGCGAGCATCAAATCCATACGCGAATTTGGCGATTTCTCCCAGATGGGCTTCACAATGGTCGGACTCGGCGATCCTCGCGTCGTCCGCGGCGGCGTCGTCGGCGGATCCTTTTTCGACGTCATGGGGCTTCATCCCGTGCTCGGCCGCCTGCTCGACGCGCACGATGACCGCCCCAATGCCCCCTGCGTCGTGGTGCTCACGCATCGTTTCTGGAACAACGTGCTCAAGGGCGATCCCTCCGTGATCGGCAGGAGCGTACGGCTCGACAGCCTTGGCTCGCGCGACGGCACCATCGTCGGCGTTCTGGAACCTTCTGTACCGTACCCCGCCGATACCGAGATCATCGCCAACATCGTCTGCAGCCCGCATCACCTTTCTGCGACCATGGTCACCGGCCGCGTCCATCGCATGACGGAACTTTTCGGACGCCTCGCTCCCGGCGCAACTCTCGAACAGGCGCGCGCCGAGCTGACCGGCGTTTATTCGACCATGGTCAAAGACCATCCCGATTCCTACTCGAAGAAAGCCGACTTCCGCATCGAGGCCAGGCTGCTGCGCGACCAGATCACCTCGAGCGCCAGAACCGTCCTCCTCGTCCTCCTGGCCGCCTCCGGCCTCATTTTTATTATTGCCTGCTCAAACGTCGCCAACTTGATCCTCGCTCGAACGGTTCGCCGCGAAGGCGAACTCGCCATCCGCGCCGCGCTCGGCGCGACCAGCGGCGCACTGCGACGCACGCTCCTCGCCGAAAACCTTTTGCTCTGCGGTGCCGGCGCATTACTCGGTGTCCTCAGCGCGCGGCCCATGGTCGCCATCCTCGCCCGCTACGCTGCGCGATTTTCCGTCCGCGCGCTCGATCTCACCGTTGACTCCAGCATGTTGTGGCTCGGCGCAGGCCTCGCGATTGTCGCATCGCTTCTGTTGGCGTTTGTCCCGCGCCTCCCTTCGGCGGGCAACCAGCAGGGAATCGGCCAATCCAGCGGCAGCGTGCGCATCACCGGCGGCACGAGCCGCCGCCTGCGCTTCTTCGTTGTGATCCAGATCGCCGCGTCCTTCGTGCTTCTTGCCGGCGCAAGCATGTTGCTCAAGACGCTCCTCTCTCTGCAAGCCGTCCAGACCGGCCTCGAAATGCATCGCGTCATCGCGTTCGACATGCCGGTGACCATGTACCAGAAGACGCCGGAACAGGCCGCCAATTTCTACCGCGAGACATTTCGGCGCATCCAGGCCCTTCCCGGTGTGGAAAATGTTGCCATGGGAAGTATCGTTCCCTGGCGCGATGCAGGCAAATTCGGTTTTGGCGCGCAATTCACGGCCGATGGCTACGTGCGCGGTGACGGCGAAGAATATCCGCTTGCGCGAATGCGCGCCGTCTCGCCCGGGTTTTTCGCGGCGCTCGGCGTCCCCATCCTTGCTGGACGCGATTTCGACGAATCCGATCGCGTTTCGTCCGAGCCCGTCGTCATAATCAGTGAATCCGTTGCGCAGCGAATGTTTCCAAATCAGGACCCCGTTGACCGTCATGTGACGTGGACCGACCCGGTCATTAAATTCATTCCTGGTTTCTACGCGGGGCCTGTGCGCATCGTCGGTGTCGCCGCTGATATTGATGACGAGCATGTAATCCCCGGCCCCACCATGACCATCTATGCTCCATTCGACCAGTTCCTGATCATGGGCGGGAGCCTGTTCATTCACACCCGTGTGGATCCCTACTCGCTGGTGACGCCGATCACGCGCATCGTTCATGAAATGTCCGCGGAACAGCCCCTCGAGCGCGGCGCCACTCTCGCCGACGTCCGCGCCGAAGTCCTATCGCCGGATCGCCTCAACACTCTGGTTTTCGGCGGCTTCGCCCTGGTAGCGCTGGTTATCGCCGTCGTCGGAGTCGCTGGTGTTCTGGCATTCTCGGTCAGCGCGCGCACGCGCGAATTTGGCATCCGCCTCGCCCTTGGTTCGCAGCCACGCCAAATCCTCGCAGGCGTCATTGTGGAAGGGGCGGTAATGGCTGGCGCAGGAATCGTGGCAGGCGCGGCAGGAGGATTCGCCCTGGCACGTTTCGCCGGCAGCTATTTTCAGGACATGCAGATGCCTGGCGCCGTAGTGATTGTTGTCTCGGCGCTTGTTCTGCTGGCCGCCGCCGTTATTGCCTCCGCCATTCCTGCAGCCCGCGCTGCCCGCGTCGACGTCATCCAGGCCCTTCGCGCGGAATAACGCTGCGCGCGCCGCGCAACCAGCATCGATCCGATGCTTGTCCTCCGCGACGATTAGTCGTCGCTTGGGAACACCCGTTAAGCCCGGACCTTTCGCGCACTCACCCCATTTCAGGTATCATAGTTCAGGGAAATCCCCCACAGTTTGTCTCGTTTGTAAGGCTGGTTTTGCGATAATTCCAGCCGAAGCCGAAGGAGCGCGCGTTGATCCCGCGTTACACTCGCAAGGAAATGGGCCGCGTCTGGAGCGACGACAATCGCTTCCAG
Source organism: uncultured Acidobacteriota bacterium (assembly GCA_963838945.1). Taxonomy (GTDB): domain Bacteria; phylum Acidobacteriota; class Terriglobia; order Acidiferrales; family UBA7541; genus DASTCZ01. The sequence goes on from CAWITC010000006.1 coordinate 159,142, forward strand.
AAATGGCTCGACGTCGAAATCGCCGCCACGGACACCCTCGCCGAAGTCGGCCAGGTCCCGAAGGACGCGGCGATGCTCATCCGCGAACGCGCTTGCGTCAACGTTCCGCGCATCGCCGAAATCGAAGCCAAGGTCCGTCATGACGTTATCGCCTTCACCATGGCCATCGGTGAATCCATCGCTGATCCCGCCGCCGCGCGCTGGCTCCACTACGGCCTCACCTCCAATGATGTCGTGGACACCGCGCAGGCGCTCCTCGTCCGCGAAGCCTCCGCGCTCATCGCCGCCGGTCTCGCGCGCTTTGACGAAGTCCTCGCCAAGCGCGCGCGCGAATTTCAGCGCACGCCTCAGATCGGCCGCACCCACGGCATTCACGCCGAGCCGATTACCTTCGGCCTGAAAATCGCCAACTGGTACGCCGAAAACCGCCGCAATATCGAGCGCTTCCGCGCCGCCGCCGCGCAAATGGCCGTCGGCAAAATTTCCGGCGCGGTTGGCAACGCCGCCCATCTCGGCGCGGACATCGAGCAGAAAATTTGCGCGCGCCTCGGACTCGCCACCGATTCCATCACCACCCAGGTCATCCAGCGCGATCGCCACGCGCAATACGTTTCCGCGCTCGCCATCATCGCGGCTACGCTCGAAAAAATCGCGCTTGAAATTCGCCATCTCCAGCGCACGGAAGTCCGCGAAGCCGAAGAGCCTTTCGGCGGCGAGCAGCGCGGCAGCTCCGCGATGCCCCACAAGCGCAATCCCGTGAATTGCGAGCAGGTCGGCGGTCTCGCGCGCGTCGTCCGCGCCAATAGTCTCGCGGCGCTTGAAAACGTCGCGCTCTGGCACGAGCGTGATATCTCGCACAGCAGCGTCGAGCGCGTGATTCTTCCGGACTCCACCATCCTCGTGGACTACATGCTCGACCGCATGATCGGCATCGTCTCCGGCATGCGCGTTTTTCCCGAGCGCATGTTGCAAAACCTCAACTCCACCGGCGGCCTCGTTTTCTCCGGCCAGCTCCTTCTCGATCTCGTCGAAGCTGGCGCCTCGCGCGACGATGCTTACAAGTGGGTGCAGGAACACGCCATGGCCGCTTGGGAAGGCGGTGCAACCTTCCGCGAACGCGTCGCTGCGGATCCGCGCATCACTCGCTTTCTTGACGCGAAGGCCATTGCCCGCGCTTTCGACCTCCAGCGCCAGCTCCACGCCGTGGACGCCATCTTCGCCCGCGTCTTCATTTCACATTGAAACACAGTTTCCAATTCTCTTTATTTTCTCCCTTGACACTCAATTACCTCGGATGTAGGGTAGCGTTCCCATTGGAGTCTAGGGTCTCTCGCCGTAATTAGTTTGTTCCCCCATCCGACCCTGCTCAGCCCCCTGGAGGAGCTATGTCGTTTTCGGATTCGCCGCCGACTATTCTTCTCGCGGATGACAACGCCGATGTCCGTGAAATGCTCGAGTACATGCTGCGCGCACAGGGATATCGCGTCGTCTGCGCGGAGGATGGCGCTCAGGCGCTCAATTTGGTCGAACAACTTCGCATTGACCTTGTCTTGATGGATGTAGTGATGCCGGGCCGCAGCGGGTTCTCCGTGTGCCGTGAGCTCAAATCGCGCTCGGAAACGCGCCTCATTCCCGTCGTCCTCATCACCGGGTTTGTTAATCCGGAAGACCGCGTCGAAGGGATCGAAAGCGGCGCGGATGATTTCATTCACAAGCCGTTGCACCGCGAAGAGTTGCTCGCGCGCGTGCGCTCGCTTCTTCGCCTGAAACGATTTACAGACGAACTCGAAAGCGCGGAGACCGTGTTGTTCACCCTCGCGCGCAGCATCGAAGCAAAAGATCCTTACACCGTAGGCCATTGCGACCGCCTCTCGCGCTACTCTGTCGCCCTCGCCGAGCGGCTTGGCTTATCCGGCGATCAACGTACCGCGCTCCGCCGCGCCGGCATCGTCCACGACATTGGCAAGGTCGCCGTCCCCGAGCACATCCTCCGCAAGCCCGGCCCGCTCAGCGAAGCCGAGCGCTCCATCATCGAAACTCATCCCGCCATCGGTGAGCGGATCTGCGCGCCGCTGAAATCTTTCCGCGGCGTGCTGCCCATCATCCGGCACCACCACGAGCGGCAGAACGGAACGGGCTACCCGGATCACTTGAAGGGCGACGAGGTTCCTCTGACGGCGCGCATCCTCCAGACCGTGGACGTGTACGACGCGCTGACCACGGACCGGCCTTATCGCGCGGCGCTTTCCGTCGATCACGCATTTTCAATGATTCGAGAGGAATGCAAAAAGGGTTGGTGGGATGCCGGCCTGGTGAACGAACTCGAGAACCTGCTCCTCTTCACGCCGGGAATAAAAACCGTCTGCGTCGCTTGAGGTTTGCCGCGGATTATTCTCCGCCGCGCCCTGCAGCGGCACGAATTGCAGCAAGGGCCGGATTCGCTTCCTCACCCGGCGGACGTCGCACCCGCAGCGCCAACATCTCTCCTTTTGCGATTTCCTCTGATTGCCCCAGGAGTGACTCCAGATTATCGAGCGCGGACAAATACCGCCCCGAAAGCGCATCCGCTTTTCCGGAAGCAAGGGTGACGACGAGCTCCGCGGGCCGCTCGGCGGGAACGTCCAATCCCTCATCCATAATCCGCCTAAACCAGGGAAACCATTTTTTCCCTTCAGGCGATTCAAGGACATGCTCGGACATTGCCGTGCGAACCGTGCCGGGCGCCACACAGAACACGGCGATGTTATATGGCTTCGACTCCATTGCAAGATTCTCGGTGAAGCGCGCGAGCGCCGTCTTCCCCGTTACGTAGCTCGACATGTAAGCGATTGGAAAGGTCGCAGCCCCGCTCACGATATTGATAATTCTCCCGCGCCTCCTTGAAATCATTCCCGGCATTATCGCCGCCGTGCACAGCGCCGGGCCGCGCAGATTCACTTCGATGGCGCGCCACCAATCATTGAAATTGTTTTCCCAGAAGGGCCCGGCCGGTCCTGGCGCGCCCGCGTTATTGACCAGCAGATCGATGGGGCCAAGTGACTTCTCGATTTCGCGCATGGCGGCTTGCACCTCGCCTGAGTCAGCGACATCGGCGCGGCAAGCCATTGCGCGCCCTCCCGCCGCCGCAACAAGCGCCACCGTCTCGGCAAGTTCATTCCGAGTCCGGGCAACAACGCCAACCTCGGCCCCAGCGGCGGCAAGCCCTTGCGCGATGGCGCGGCCAATTCCTCGCCCGCCACCGGTGACCACGGCGACCTGCCCTTGCAAAGCTCTTGACCTTGGTTTTTCCATGAACTTCCCCTTGTGACTCGAAAAGTTGATTTTCCTGGACCGGAGAAGAGGTCGCCGCGCGCCGGGTCTTACTGCGCGCGCTGAACGTAGCGCGCTTCGGTCGTGTCCACTTTGATTTTGTCGCCGTTGTTGATGAACGGCGGAACGTTGATCGTCAGCCCCGTCTCGAGTTTCGCCGGTTTCATCACCGCGCTGGCCGTCGCCTTCTGCAATGTCGGTTCCGTCTCCACCACCGTCAGGTCCACCGTATCCGGCAGCGCCACGCCGATGGGCTTGTTCTCGTAGAACTCGATGTGCACCATCATTTCGTCCTTCAAATAGTAGACGGCGTCGCCGAGAATTTCGGGCGAGAGCGTGATCTGTTCGTAGTTCTCCGTGTTCATGAAGTGGTAGCCCTGCGAGTCATTGTATTGATACTGGTGCTCGATTTCGTCCACGATGGCGCGCTCGATGAATTCCTCCGCGCGGAACCGATAATCAATGATGGAGCCGGACTTGAGGTTGCGCATCCGCGTGGCCATCGCCGCGCGCTTGTTGCCGGGAGTGCGATGGTCCACGCTGAACACAACGAAGAGTTGCCCTTCGTGCTTGATAATCATTCCTGGGCGCAGTTGAGTCGCCTTTACCATTCCATGCTCCTGTTTCTTTCGGGGTCAAACGGCAGGCGCTTTGCAGCCGGCTGTTCGGGTGGCCAAGCGGAACCGCGGGACGCCTCCGCGCGCCTTGAAACCTTAATTATAGCTGCCCCGCGAAAACCGGGCAAACCGGCTGCCTCAAATCCCGTTCCTTGACCTCATCCTCGATGATTGTCGCATCGTAGTTCACGCCCGCATCGTCGCGCACACCGGATGTCGCGCAAATTGCTTCCGCGCATTCTTGCGCTGGCGGCGCGGCCCCGCTGGCGGATTTCGATCCCGCCATGAGCTTCTCGATTTCGTCGGCGGAGCGGGGCAATCGCTCGGTGAGCAGCTTGTAGCCGGTCGCGGTGATCAGCACGTCGTCTTCGATGCGCACGCCGATTTTCTCTTCGGGAATGTAGATCCCCGGCTCAATGGTAATCACCATGCCGGCTTCGAGCACGCGGCCCGTGTCGCCGGCGTCGTGGACTTCCAGGCCGATGTGATGGCCGAGCCCGTGGATGAAGTAGCGGTCGAGCGACTGGCCGTGCAAATCCTGGCCGTGGGTTTTCATGTAACTGCGCGCGATTTGCACCAGGCTGTCCGGCCCGGTTCCTGTCAACCGCATCCCCGGCTTCGCGGCGGCAAGCGCGGCCTGCTGCGCGCCGTAAACAACCTCATAGATTTCCCGCTGCCGCGCGGTGAATTTCCCGTTTGCCGGAACGGTTCGCGTGATGTCCGCGGTGTAGCCGGAATATTGTCCGCCGACGTCCATCAACACGATGTCGCCGTCCTCGATGCGCGCGCCGATCTTGTCATAGTGCAGCACGGTGGAATTGAACCCCGCGCCGACGATGGGCGCATAGGCTTCCACTTCGCAGCCGCCCGCGAAGTGAATCTCCTCCATCCGCGCGGCCACCTGATATTCATACAGTCCGGGCCGCATCATCTGGATGGCGGCGAACTGCGCGTCCATCGAGATCTCAATCGCCTTGGTCAGCAGCGCGATCTCCCCCGCGGACTTCACCTGCCGCAACGCGCCGATCTTGTCGCCAATCTGCGCGAGCTTTGCCTCCGGCACGGTCTTCGCGAGCCACGCCTGCCAGTTCTGGAAGTGCGGGTAGCCGGGAGCGTTCGGAGATTCAAGGATTGTGTAAAGCGTCGGAAAACTCTTCGCGAGCGCGGCGAGGTCGGCGGCAAGTTTGTCAAACGAGCGGATTTCACTGTGGGACGCATCGAACCCGGTTTTTTCGCGGATGCCGGGGTCGCCTGTCCCCATCCGCGGCCCGTTCCATTGCTCGAGCATATGGTTGCGGGGATGGAGATAGAGGATTTCGGTTGGCCCCTTCCAGCCTTTTGCCGCGGCGGAATCCGGCGCGAGCAGAAGCGCGGCGCCTTCTTCGTTGTGTCCGGTCAGGTAATAGAAATTGTTTTCCTGATTGAACACGTAGGCGTCGCTGGCGTTTTCGCTTCCCGTGTATCCGAAAAGGACGATTGGCGCGTCCGCCTGCGCGCGGAGCCGGCCGCGCCGCGCGGCGTATTCGCTGTTCGGTTCGCGCTGCCGGACCTGCGCGCTCGCCGGCGCAGCGGAAATTACGAGTGCGGCCAGGATTGCCGAAGAAATCGCCGCCGCGGCAATAATCGCCTTTGAGATGTTCGCCGCGGCCGCCGGCCCGCGTTTCGCCAGGCCCTTCACCGCGTTTCTATTCCCAATTCTCATGAAGTCCGCCGCTCTCCCGAATGCCGCGCCTCACCTCGCCGCCCCAGTGTCCGCGGTTTTCGCTCCGGCTGTTGATTGTATCCGATGCCATGCCT
>CAWITC010000007.1:0-16566 GCA_963838945.1 uncultured Acidobacteriota bacterium
AGGACATTCGCTTCGGCCTGCGCACGATGCGCAAATCTCCCGGTTTCTCCGCCGTCGCCATTCTCACCCTTGCGCTCGGAATCGGCGTTAACACTTCGATCTTTTCGCTTGTGTATTCGCTGGCCCTGCGGCCGCTGCCGGTGAAGGACGCGGGAAGCGTTGTCAACATTTATGAGAAATTCCGCGGCCGGTTTTCGCGCGGGGTCGAAGGTTCACCCAGCTATTTATCTTATCCGGAATACTTGACCTATCGCGACCGGAGCCACGTGTTCACGGGGCTTGCGGCGTATGCAACCGTTTCGTTTTCGCCCGGGGGTGTAAGTGGAGATGCGATAGCTGGTCAGCTCGCTTCATGCAACTACTTCGCTGTCCTTGGCGGCGATGTAAGCGTCGGACGCGGATTCATGCCGCAGGACTGCCGCGCATCGGGCGAAACTCCAATCGCTGTGATCAGCGCCGCGTACTGGCAAGGTCACTTTGGCGCCGATCCGGCCGTCCTTGGAAGGACGCTCACGCTGAATCGGCAGATCTTCACGATTGTGGGGGTTGCCCCAAAGGATTTCAGTGGCACGGAAATGCAAGTGCCCGACGTTTGGATTCCCCTGACCATGGCGCCACTGGTAATGCCCAAGGATTTTGAGAGTGGCGAATGGCTGGGGCTCGACAACCTCAGTTGGCTCAAGATTGTTGGTCGACTAAAACCGGGGATCTCGGATAAACGAGCAGAATCAGAGCTAGCGCATCTGGCGCGCCAAAATGATGCAAATTACCCGGGACGCCAGACGATCGTCTTCGTGAATTCCGGCGCTTATTGGAACAGTCCGGAAATGCGGGGAGTGGGTGCGTGGGTCGTCGCGGCAATCCTTGCGATTGCCATTTTCATTTTGATGATTGCCTGCGTCAATCTGACGAGTCTTCTGCTGGCGCGAGCATCCACGCGATATCAGGAGATTGGAGTTCGATTGGCGCTGGGCGCGAGCCGGCCGCGACTAGTGCGTCAACTTCTCACGGAAAGTATCTTGCTTGCGATTCTTGGCGGAGCCGCCGGCGTGCTTGTGGCCATTTGGCTCCCGCCGGTGCTGGTAAGAGCTGTGCCCGAAATGCCGCTGACCCCGCATGTAAACGTGAGCCCGAATCTCACGATTCTAATGTACGCATTCCTCGCATCGCTGGTCGCCGCGGTGATGTGCGGGCTTCCGCCGGCTCTGCAGTCAACGCGGCTCAACTTGATCTCGGCTATGAAGGAAGAAGGCACGCCCACTGCACGAGGGTCGGGACGCTCGCGGCTGCGCAACTTGCTGAGCATCGCGCAAGTGGCAGGGTGCGCCATGCTGTTGATTGGAGCAGGGCTGCTCGTGCGCGGAATGGTTCGCGCGGAAAATACAAGTCCCGGCTTCCTGACCAAGGATGTCATCGTCGTTTCGCTGGACCTCGGGAACAATGGCTACAGCGAGACCCGCGCGGGCGCCTTTGAGCGCGACCTGCACGATCGTCTCGCGCCCCTTCCCGGAGTTGCCGGCGTTGCGCGATCCGCGGTGCTGCCTTGTGTCACCGGCGATCTAGTCGGCGTGACGATTCCCGGCAACAAGGATGGCGGTGGCTCGGAGCTCGTCTGGGCAAATATTGTGTCCTCCGATTATTTCCAGACCTTGGGAATCCCGCTCCTGCAGGGCCGTGTGTTCACAGAGCAGGAGGCGCAAGCAAGCGGCGCAGTGCCTGCCGTTATCAGCATGGCGATGGCGCGGAGATTTTGGCCGGGTGCGGATCCGATCGGGAAGGAGTTCCTCGGACAGAAAACGGCTTATCAGGTTGTTGGAATCGTGCCGGACGTTCAAAATTCCCATCTCGGGCAGACCGACGGGCCCTTCTTCTATGGCGCGAGCGGACCCGGTAGCGCGCTGGATGCAAAGATTTTCGTCCGCACGAGTGGAGATACATCGCTAGTCGCCGCAGTGATTCCGCAATTGGCCACGCAGCTCGATCCGAACGTGAAGGCGTCTACGGAGACGTTTGACCAGGCGCTGAAAGTCATTCTGGCGCCTTCGAGGACAATCGCCTTATTGGTCGCGATTCTCGGCCTGCTTGCCATGATTCTGGCGGTCGTGGGCGTCTCGGGGATGGTCGCCTACGCCGCGAGCCAGCGCACACGCGAGATCGGCATTCGCATGGCGCTCGGGGCGCGGCCGCGAGACATCATGAAGATGTTGCTGAGCCAGGGCGCGAAGTTGGCCGCAATCGGAGTCGGCATCGGACTCGTGCTCGGTGCGGGAGCTTCGCAGTTGCTCTACGCGGCGGCGCTGCTGTTTGGCGTCAGCTCGCTCGATCCAGTGACCTATCTGACGACTGCGCTCGTCCTCGCCGTCGTAACAATGCTTGTCTGTTACATTCCCGTGCGGCGCGCCATACGTGTCGATCCCATGATCGCGCTGCGATACGAATGATGGACATTTTAGAAATGGGATACGGGGGTGCGCGATGTTCAGTGACTTATTGATTCGTCTGCGAGCGTTGGTTCGCCGCAACGCCGTCGAGGACGAACTTGACGACGAGCTGCGCTTTCACTTCGACGAGCAGGTCGAGAAATTGGTTCAGTCCGGCCTGTCTCTCCCGGAAGCGCGCCGCCGCGCGCGTCTTCTCATCGGCGGCTCGGACCTGATCAAAGAGGAATGCCGCGACGCCCGCGGCGTAAGCTTCCTCGAAACACTCTGGGTGGACATGCGCTTTGGCATGCGTCTGCTGTGGAAGAATCCTCGGTTCACGGCTTTCGCCGTCGTGACATTGGCGCTGGGCATCGCCGTCAACGCCACGATGTTTAGTCTCGTGAGCGCTTTCCTCTTGCGGCGTCCGCCGGGGCGCGAACCCGAGCGTGTGGCCGTGGTTACTTCCGTCGATCCGACGCAGAGTTTCCTGCCCGACGCGAACCCTATCTCCGCGCCCAACTACCTCGCTTGGCGCGATGCAAATCACGTTTTCACGGACATGGCCGCCGCGGATGAAAATCGTACCGTCAGCTTGACCTCGCAAGGTGGGACGCAGGCGCTCCACTCTGCGGCCGTGTCTCCCAATTACTTCAACGTGCTCGGAGTTTCCCCGCAACTCGGTCGCACCTTCTCTGACGGAGAAGACCAGCCCGGGCGCGACCACGTCGTTATCCTCAGCAACGACCTATGGGAGCGCCAGTTCGGCTCCGACGCTTCGCTCATCGGTCGCATGGTCCGGCTGAATCGGGAAGACTACACTGTCATCGGTGTGATGCCCTCAAGCTTCCGCTTGCTGGGCTTCACGCCGCATCTCTGGACACCGCTCGTGTTGACTGCGGCGGATCAAACCGCGGCCGCGCGCAATGACCGTTCCTTGTTGCTGTTCGCGCGGCTGAAACCCGGCCTGGCCATCGAGCAGGCCCGCGCTGAGTTGATCACGCTGGCGCGCCGCGCCCAGGAAAAGTTTCCCGAGACCGAAAAAGGCTGGGGCGCTGCGGTACGCACTCTGCCCGATTTCCTGGTCTACGATTTCGGACTTCGCGCCGGCTTAGCGGTAATTATGACCACCGTGGGATTTGTTCTGATGATTGCCTGCGCCAATGTGGCCGGGCTTCTTTTGGCGCGCGCGGCGGGACGCCGGAAGGAGTTGGCCATTCGCATCGCCCTCGGAGCCACTCGCCTTCGCATTATTCGGCAATTGCTTGCCGAAAACCTGGTGATTGCCTTTCTCGGCGGCGGTTCGGGTCTTTTGCTTGCATATTGGGGCATCAGTTTTATCCGGGCGAGATTGAACTTCAACGAAGCAATCAGCGCCGTGCCGTTGAGCCTCGACCGAAACGTTTTGCTGTTCACCCTGGGTGTCTCGCTGGTTTGCGCAGTGCTGTGCGGCCTCGCGCCGGCGCTGAACGCGTCGCGAACCGACATCAACACGAACCTGAAGGTCGAAAGCCGCGCGGCCTCGCCGGGCCGTTCGCAAAGCCGTCTCCGGACCGTGTTGGTTTCGGGCGAGATCGCCCTGGCTTTGTTTCTCCTGGTCGGAACCGGGCTGCTTTTCCGCGGAATCTCTCTGATTGAGCATCAAAATCTGGGATTCCGTGCAGACCATATCCTTACCGCAAGCGTGACGCTCGACAACGCACGATACAAAGATGCCTCCCAGCAAGCCCGCTTCGTCCAGGATCTTGCTCCCCGCCTCCAACAGATTCCGGGCGCGGAGGCCGTCGCCCTTGCTTCCGATTTGCCGGCAACCGGACCGGGCATCGTCACTCTCCGCATCAAGGGCCAGCCCGAATTGCCTGCCAACCAACGGCTCAGCGCGCTCGATGTCGTCGTGACCACCGATTACTTCCGGGTTGCAAGCATCCCCTTACTGCGTGGCCGGACGTTCACTGAGATGGATAACGCCATCGCGCCACGCGTGGTCTTGGTAAACCAGGAGTTTGTGCATCGCCATCTGAAGGACGCGGAACCGCTCGGACAACAGATCCGCTTGGAGGTGAGCGGCGCTACACCCGAGTGGAGCGAGATCGTGGGAGTCGTCGCGAACGTGAAGACCTATTCCGAAGACACTCGCGACGACCCGGAAGTCTACGAGCCGCTGCTTCAGCGGCCCGTGCCTTCCTTCTCTCTCATGATTCGAGCAACTTCCGATCCCACAAGCCTCGCCTCTGCTCTGCGCAACGCGGTTGCAGAAGTGGATGCCGAGCTTCCGCTGGATCGCGTGACGAGCATGCAAGCTGTGGTCGACCGTCAAAGGTTGGGAAATCCACTCTTTTTACGCGTGCTCGCCGGCTTCTCCGTTCTGGCGCTGATCCTCGCGGCGATCGGGATTTACGGGCTGGTTGCTTATTCCGTGGGGCGGCGAACGCACGAAATCGGCATACGGTTGGCCCTGGGAGCCGGAAATCCGGACGTGCTGCGTATGATTTTGTGGGAAGGCATGAAAATGTCTGCAATCGGAGCCGCCGTCGGGATTGCGTTGGCGCTGCCGTTGCCGAAAGTTTTCGACTCCATATTCTATGGCCTCCACTTTCGCGAGCCGTTGCTCTACTTCCTCGTGCCGGCCGCTGTTCTCCTGGTCGCCATGTCAGCGACTTACGTTCCCGCCCGCCGCGCTTCGCGCGTGGACCCTATTGTGGCGTTGCGATACGAATAGTCCTTCTGCGCATAAGCTATTTGTATTCCAGACGGGATCCCTACCAGCTGATTTAGCCACTGGCTACCGCAGCTTCGCGTATTCAGCTTGAGCTTCCTTGAGGATGGGGATATCGGGGTCTGCGTCTTTCCACAGCGCGAAAAAGTCTTGATACGCGGTGCGCGCGCGGACCTTGTCGCCCGACATGGCATACGCGCGCCCCAATCCGAGGTGCGCCAGGCTGTGCACTGGTGAGGAAGGCCAGACGCCAGGATGATCAATGATCTTCTGGAATTCTGCCGCTGCCGCTTGTCCCTGATCGGCTGCGAGATAGGCCAGGCCCCGAACGTATGGCAGGGTGAAATCCCCGGCGAGGTCGTAGCTATGCAGGCCATCGAGCGCAGCCACGGCGCCGGCGGCATCGTGCCGTTGAATCGATTCAAGCGCCAATATCTTCGGCGCAAACGCCTTCTTGAGGCCAGTATTTTCCGGGTAGGTCAGTAACAATCGGTCAAACAAAGCGTGCGCTTGCCGGAAGTCGCCCATCTCCGCATAGGCGAATGCTGCTTCAGCTGAGGTAGACCAATCCGCGCTGGTCTTGCTGGCTAGGATTGCCATTTCGCGTGCGTCGGTGTTTTTGCCAACCAATGCCTGCATATGCGCCTCTTCTGCAAGAGTTATGCCCGCCGCACCCTGCAATCCCGAAGACTCTGCGTCTTTAGCCGCCTTTCGCGCTTCCTCGCCGCTTTGCCTTAATTTCCCGAGAGAAACATCGTATTCGACAAGAATTTGAGCCACAGTTGGGTCACTCGACGGATGCCGCGAAAGCCAGGTTATTTCCTCATTGTAAGCAGCGGTGTCCTTTTGCGCGATTGCAAGCCACACAAGCATGATGTGGATCGTAGGCAAATCGAAGCCGCGCGCGATAGCCTGGCGCCCGGCCTCGTGCGCCTCATCAAATCGGTTCAAGCCGATGTAGGCATCCAGGAGATTGAACCACGTAAAAATCGAGCTTGAATCCAACTCTTGCGCTTTCTTGATATTCTCCAGCCCTTTTTCAAATTGCCCCAGAAACAAATTCTGCACTGCGAGATTAGCAAGTGGCACCATATCTCGAGGATAAGTCTGGATCCAAAGCTGATAGGCCTCACTCATCTTTTCTGAATTGCCCGTAACGATGTTCTCGTATTCGCTTTGGATGTAGTAACGCTCGGGCTCGCTTACGCGGTCCACTCGCTCGTACGCTTTCCTGGAATATTCTTCCGCTCTCGGGTGGTCCTGCAGGTTCCAATACGCAATGGCGATGCGTGCATACCCCATGGCAAAATTCGGATCCAGCTCGACGGAATGTTTCAGCAGCGCAATCCCGCCGAGTTCGTCCCCCCCGTAACGTTTTTTGAGACCCAGCGCATACGCCTTTAACGCCTCGAGTGAAGACGTAGTCGCTTCCTCACTTGGCTTGTCGAATTTCTGTACCGTGGCCAAGGATTCTCCCAGCTTGCCGCGCAACTCACTGGCTGCGGTGTCCAGCGCCTTCAGCACCTGCTCTTTGCTGGCGGCTTGGCCCTGCGCCCTGCCAAGCGTTTCGCCGGAATGGGAATTCACGGCGTCAAGCGTGATCACATACTGCGAACCGAGGTTTGCAATCGAGCCCACCAGCATGGCTTTGATTCCTTCACGCTCGCAAATTTCCCGGCCGATCTCCTGCGTCACGCGTGCATCCGCCGTTCTGCCCATGAGCTTCAACGTGCGCTGCACCCGCTGTTCGGGAAACACGTTTAGGAATGGCGATTGCTCCAGGTCAACGGCCAGCGCCTGCTTCAGCGTGTCGTCAAAAACAGAGTCGCCCGTCGTATTGGAGAAATCCGCCAGAAGTATGGTGTCTTTTTCCGTAAGAGCATGGGCGCTGGTGGAACGCCAGTAGAAGCCAATTGCGACAACGGCCGCTAAGAGCACCATCACGGGGGCGATGAATTTCCAGTTGCGGATAAATGGCTTTTCGGTTTTCGCGGACGCCGCCGAAGAAGCCGCTGCTTGCTGAATTACGGACGTTTTCGACGAGATCGCCGCGGGTTCCATCGCGGACGGCACGGCAAGCTCGGTTGGCACGCTCATCTGAGCCGTGCGCCCGGAATCAGTGTCGCGCTTCAATCGCTGTAAGTCCGCGCGCATCTCCGCAGCATGCTGGTACCGAAGGTTGCAATCTTTTTCCAGCGCTTTGTTAATGACTTCTTCTAGGCGTGCAGGCAGGTCGGGGTTAAGACGCACAGGGGCGACCGGCGCCTTGTGAAGAATGGAATCGAATATTGCCGTCGAGTTTTCACCACGGAAAGGGACTGTGCCCGTGGCCATTTCGTAGAGCACAGCGCCGAAGGAAAAAAGATCCGTGCGCGTGTCCAGTTGTTTGCCGAGAGCCTGCTCGGGCGACATATACGCAACCGTGCCGAGCGCCGTCCCCGGGCTGGTCAAGTGCTCTTGATTCGCTTCGACGGTTGCTTGCGTGGCGCCAAGCTGTGTGGGCGCAATCTTTTCCGCCGTCAGCTTGGCCAGGCCGAAATCGAGAATCTTGGCGTGTCCTCTTTTGGTCACAAAAATATTAGCTGGTTTGATGTCGCGATGGATGATTCCTTGCGCGTGCGCCGCGTCCAGGGCGTCGGCGGTCTCGATGCTGATCGCCAGCAGCGTGTCCAGGTCCATGGGACGGCCCGCGATTCGGTGCTTCAGGGTTGTGCCGTCCAGAAACTCCATGGCGATGAACGCCTCGCCATGCTGGTCATCAATTTCGTAGATCGTGCAGATGTTCGGATGATTGAGAGCGGAAGCAGCCTTGGCCTCGCGCTGAAATCGGCTGAGCGCTTGAGGGTCTTTCGCCACTTCCTCGGGCAGAAATTTCAACGCAACGAAACGATCCAGTTTAATGTCCCGGGCTTTGTACACCACCCCCATGCCACCGCCGCCAAGCTTTTCAAGTATGTGGTAGTGCGAGATGGTCTGATCGATCATTTTCGGCGCAAGTATTTTCGGTCGCCGTATGTTAGGGCGCTGTAGAACAGAAGTCAAAACCCTTGGTGTCACATTCCGTCCGAAAAATCAAAAAAAAGCTGCTAATCTGGACTCGTTAAATCGCACAATGTTCACGGAAATCTTCGCCGATGCAAGCGCTCAATCCATTGGAACTTGTGACGCGACAGCGCATCACTGAAACCGCCGCGCTCCTCCGTCCTTATATCCGCCGCACCCCGGTTATCGAAGTGGACGCCGCCGATTTCGGCCTTCCATCCGCGCGCATCTCCTTCAAGCTCGAACTGCTCCAGCACACCGGCTCCTTCAAGCCCCGCGGCGCCTTCGCCAATCTTTTGACGCGCGAAATTCCCTCCGCGGGAATCGTCGCCGCATCGGGCGGCAATCACGGCGTAGCCGTCGCTTACGCCGCGATGAAACTCGGCAAGCCCGCTACCATCTTCGTTCCGAAGGTCGCCTCGCCCGCGAAGATCGAGCGCATCCGCGGCTACGGCGCCGAGCTCGTCATCACCGGCGATCGCTATGCCGACGCGCTTGCCGCCAGCGAAAAATGGAAAGAAGAAACAGGCGCGCTCCCCGTTCACGCTTACGATCAAATCGAAACTCTTTTCGGGCAGGGAACCGTAGGCTTTGAAATCGAGGAGCAGGCGCCGAATCTAAACTCCTTGCTCGTCGCCGTGGGTGGCGGAGGACTCATCGGCGGCGTCGCTGCCTGGTACACAAATCGCATCAAGATCTTTGGCGTTGAGCCCGAGCTTGCTCCGACGCTTTGGAACGCCCTTCAGGCAGGCCACCCTGTGGACAGCGAAGCCGGAGGCGTTGCCGCGGATTCGCTCGCGCCGCGCCAGGTCGGCCAGCTCATGTTTCCCATCGCGCAGCGATTCGCAAACCGCGTTCTCCTGGTGAAAGACGAAGAAATTCTGCAGGCTCAGCAAGCGCTGTGGAATGTCTTGCGTATCGCCGCCGAGCCCGGCGGTGCAGCCGCTTTCGCCGCGCTTCTCTCCCGCCGCTATGAGCCGCAGCCCGGCGAACACGTCGGCGTCATCGTCTGCGGTGGCAACACCACCGCCGTCGATTTCACTCGCCACTAACCACTCGCTTCGCGGCGCATTGCGTTCCACAACTCTACAACGTGTTCGCGTTCCGTTGTCTCCGCGCCGATCGAGACTCGCACCATCCAGCGACCATCGAGCATCGCCGGAGTCAGATATGCGACCCCCGAACGGTTGATGCGATCGCACCACGCGTTCGTATGCTTGTCGAGCGCTTCGCCGCTCACTCCGCGCGGTTCGTGACGCACGCACACGGTTTGCAATCGCACCGGGGCAAGCACGCGCCAATTTGGCGCAGCGGCAATCTCTCCCGCGAGCCACTGCGCGTTGGCGATATCGCGCCGCACCCGCGCCTGCAAGCCGCTCACGCCTTGTTCGCGGATCAAGCACCACAACTTGAGCGCGCGGAATCGCCGGCCGAGCGGAATGCCCCAGTCGCGCAGGTTCTTAACCTGCTCATCCACAGCCGAGCGGAGATAGCTGGGATTTGTGGACATCACGCGGACGAGATGCTGCGGGTCGCGCACATAATAAACGGAGCAGTCCATTGCCGCGCCGAGCCACTTGTGCGGATTGAGCACCATCGAATCAGCGGACTCGATGCCCTCCCACAGCGCGCGATATTCCGGCAGGATCATCGCGGAGCCGGCCATCGCTGCGTCAACGTGCAGCCAGAGATTGTGTTCCCGCGCCACGGCGGCGATTGCGGCGACGGGATCGAACGCGGTCGTGGTCGTTGTACCAGTTGTTGCAACGACTGCGCACGGCTTCATCCCGGCCGCGGCATCCGCGCGAACCATTTCGGCAAGCGCGTCGGCGCGCATGCCGTAATCGGAATCGTGTGGAACGACGCGGACATTTTTCCTGCCGAATCCCGCGAGCAGTGCCGCTTTTTCCACACTGCTGTGGCTGTGCGCGGAAATATAGACGCTGAGGGGCTTGGATTCGCTCTGCATTCCGCCGGCGGCAAGGGAGTAATTCGTGGTGCGTTCGCGCGCGCAGATGAGCGCGAGCAGAGTGGAAGTGGATGCCGTGTCTTGAATTACTCCGCTCCATTTATCCGAGAGGCCGACCATCTGGCGCAGCCAATCCGTCATTACTTCTTCCACTTCCGTGAGCGCGGGGCTTGATTGCCAGGAAAGTCCGAGTACGCCGAGACCCGTGCTGAGGTAATCGCCAAGAACGCTCGAGAGCGAGCCGTTACAAGGAAAGTAACCGAAGAATCTCGGATGCTGCCAATGGGAAAGCCCGGGAAGAACGATGCGGTCGAGGTCGCTGAAGATTGCGTCGAAGCGCTCGGGATTCTCCGGCGGCTTCGGAGGCAACTCCGCGCGGACTTCGCCGGGCGCGGTGCGCGCCATCACCGGCCGCTCCTCGATATGCTCGCGATAATCCGCGATCCAATCAATTAGTTTGTGGCCATATTTGCGGAATTCTTCGGGAGTCATGATCCCTTCCAATTTTCGAACCGCGAATCGCGGCGGCAACCGTCGCTCTTAAGCCCCTCTTATTGCGCGGCGGCGCGGGGAACTTTTTTCGTGGCGTTTAGTTCGTCAGCGGTTTGCTGGACGTTCGAGCGCGAAAAATTGTTGAAAGCGCCCCAGTCGCCATACTTCTCTTTAATCCTGGGAACAACTTCATCTACGATTGCGTCGCCGGTTTTTCCAGTGGCGCGCGCCTCGCCCACCCACTGGCGCAGGTTCACGAGGTAGCCGCGAAACGCCTTGACGTCGTCCACAGTGCCGACATCGCCGTGGCCGGAAACAAACGTGGCGGTGGGATGCGCCTGGATCATCGCGTTGAGAGTTTCGATCCAGGCATCGGTCGAGGCGTCAATCAAGTTCGGCAGGGTGTGCCGCCAGAACATGTCTCCGCAGAAAACCACATTTGATTCAGGATCGAATACCAGCGAATCGCCGCCGGTGTGGCCGGGAAAGTAGCGCACGTAAATCTTTCGCGGCCCGAGATACAAGTCCAGTCCGGTTGTGTACACGACCATCGGAGCGGTAAGCCCTTCGACGCTGGCTCTTTGTTCCGGCGTAATATTCGCGCCGTAAAATTTCAGGTTCTCCGTGTGGATCCAATCGCGGACATTTTTGTGGGCGAAGATGATGGCGCCGGCCTCGGCGAAAACGCCGTTCCCGGTGACGTGGTCAATGTGGTAGTGCGTGTTGACGACGTATTTGATGGGCAGCGGCGTGAGCTTGCGGATTTCGGCGAGCAACGTGCGCGCCGGGTCCACGCGCTGAAACGTGTCCACGACAATGACGCCATCCTCGCCAATCACAAATCCGGAGTTGCTGCCCGCGCCGCCGCCCGGCACGGCAATCGCGGCATAGGCGTTGTGGCCGAGCGGTTTGAGAGTGAAGGGCGGAACAGCGCTCGTCTGGGGGCCCGCCTGGGGCTGCGCGGGCGGCTGCGATTGCGGCTGCGTGGAGGGCGGAGTCTGCGCTTGAGATTGGGAGCTGGATTGCGCGCCGGCGAATCGCGGCGCGGCGATCGCGGCCAACGCGAGAAGCGCGGCGAAGAGTGCGGCGATGGAATGTCTTGTGTTTTGCATGGCGCAAAATCCTATAACGAACCTCCCGAAACGCCAAAATCTTTGATAGCTTCTGAGCGTCTTTTCGCTTCGCTGCGCGAGACCTGGTCGAGATCCGACAATGGGACTGGCACGCAACGCGCTGATTGCCGCATCGCAGAGCCGCTGGCTGCGCGAACATGCCATGCGCTGGCGATTCGTGCGCCACGCGTCGCGGCGCTTCCTGCCGGGCGAGCGGCAGGAAGACGCGCTTGCCGCGGCGCGCGAACTCGCGTCGCTTGGCATCAGTTCGACGCTCTCGCGGCTCGGCGAAAATGTTACCGAAGCCAAAGAAGCGAAGGCGGTGGCCGAGCATTATGTCTCCGTGCTCGCTGCAATGCGGGCACAGGGGCTGCCCGGATCGCTCTCGGTGAAGCCCACGCAACTCGGGCTTGATCTGGACGCCGAGCTTTGCTTTCGCAACCTCGAGCGAATCCTCGTTGCTTCTGAAGAGTTGAGGACTGCCCATGCGGTGCAAACGCTTCACCTACACGCCAAGGCGGCACGCGCCGGAAGATCGGGCGGCGACGCCGCCGAAAGGCGCGGCATCATTTGGATTGACATGGAGTCGAGCGCGTATGTGGATCGAACACTCGAACTCTTCCGCCGGGCCCGGACCCGGCACCCCCATGTGGGCGTTTGCCTCCAATCGTATCTGCGCCGGACACCGGCCGACCTCGATTCGCTCCTGCCGCTCGGGCCGGCGATTCGCCTGGTGAAGGGCGCATATCACGAAGCGGCGTCCATCGCCTATCCCGCGAAGCGCGACGTCGACGAAGCCTACTTCTCGCTCACGCAGAAACTGCTCAGCGCGGAAGCGCTGGCCGCGGGCGCGCGCGCGGGAATCGCGACGCACGATCCGAAACTCATCGCGCGTGTCGTTGAGCTGGCAAACGCTGGACTTACAAGTGCTGAGCGTGCAAGCTTTCAAAGCGCGCCCAAATCACGGATCGAGTTCCAAATGCTCTACGGCATCCGGCGCGACCTGCAGCGGCAACTTGCAGGGGACGGCTGGCCGGTGAGCGTGCTCATCTCCTACGGGACGTATTGGTTTCCTTGGTACATGAGGCGCCTCGCCGAGCGGCCTGCAAACGTGTGGTTCGTGCTTAAGAATGTGTTTGGGTGATTCGGGTTTTAGCCCCTGTGTACCCCCCCCCACCCCCATCTTTTCGTAAGAGTGTGCGCCTAAAGGACTTACAGCAACGAAGAGCGCTAAGAGTGTGCGCCTAAAGGACTTACGAGATTTACATTAAGTTAACTAAGTCTATTAGATTCAATCACTTAACTTTTCGGCCTAGGAGTAGCTCGTAAGAGTATGATAATAAAGGACTTTAAGTCCTTTAGGCGCTTACTCTTACGGGTGACCCTTCGTTTCACTCAGGACGTGAAAGTCGCGCTTTCGGCAGGGGCGACAATTCCCCCGCCGCGGCGGGGAACTACACTAAAGACTGTTGTCGCAGCCTTGAAAGGAGATTACCACAAGGTTATAAGCCAGTCAATGGAAAATTTTCAAATTAAATCTGTGGAAAGCCATTCGAATAGATGGCGATGGAGGGGCCAAAAAAACCGCGAGCGTAAGCCCGATGCTCGGGGCGCCCGCCAAATTCTAATCATGGGAACCGGAGAGGCCGAACTCTTTGACAACTTATAGCAATTATGCGATACTTCAAAGGCGAGATGGTTGAGAAACCGCTAAGACTGGCCAGAAACGATTGAGCGGCGAATTCACCATCGACTACGTGGAATTGCCGAATGGACGAACGCCCGCACGAGAGTTTGTGGATTCGCTCGATGACAAGACGGCTGCCCGCATAGACGCGTTTATCGAGCGCCTGCGTTTGTACGGCAACAGGCTGCATGGCAAGTTTGTTAAAAAGATTTCGAGCGATATCTTCGAGCTAAGAGTCAAACAGTTCGACCGGATTTTCCGGATCCTGTTTTTCTATCAGCCGGGGATGCTTATCGTAATTACTTCAGGATTCCAGAAGAAGACGGATCAGACCCCGCCGGGCGAGATTGCAAGGGCAGAGGTGTTAAGAAAACTCTGGATGAGGCACCGAAATCTTTATGCAGGATCGCAGAAAGAGAGAGAAGCCATCTTGAAGGAGTTGGGTCTATGAAACAAGTCGTCAAACACGACCGGCATAAGGAATTTTCCGGACAGCGCGCGCGTAAGAGTTCCATTTACCGAAAGGCATTTGCACGAACACTGCACCAAATTGACCTGGCTCTCCTTGTGCGCGAAATGCGCGAGGATGCAGGTCTGACTCAAACTGAGCTTGCCAAGAAGATTGGAACGACGCAGTCCGTGATTGCACGCCTGGAGGACGCGGAATACACAGGCCATTCGCTCTCGATGTTGGAGCGCATCGCAACGGCTTGCGGCGTGGCCCTCAAGCTCCATGCAGAAAAAAAGCCCCATTTCGACCGCGAGGTAGCACTGGCATAAGCGGCAGAAAGCATGGGAAATGCGCAGATAAGAGAAGAGGCGAATACTTAGTGTTGGGATCTGAATGACCCTAGATTTCGTGAGGAGTGAAGAGAAAGCCTCACCGTTCTCTCAAATCGAGGGTCACGGTGACGGGGTTAAAAACTGAGTCCCCACCCAAAGAGGAAAGGCGGAAGCCCCCAGGTTCGGATCGAAAATGGGCCACTCACCCTCGAAGCTGTGCTCCTCGCCGTGGCAAAAGCCCCGCGACTCACCACCTGAAATTCTGAATCGGTTTCCTTGCAAACAGCAATCTAATCTCCAAGGATTGAGTGAACATGAGGGCTGGCGGCGGTGTCTAGATGAGTGAAGGCGGGAGCGGGGGCGGAAGCGGGAGATCGAGCGGGAGCACAAGCAGGGTCGCAAGCGCGAGAGGAAGCGGGGCGATGAGCGCGCTGGTGGAGAGGGTGACAGCCATTGTTTCGGCGGGGGAGTCCGACAAGGAAGCTGAGAATGCGCGCGCGGGCGAGCAAAGGTCTCAAAGAGCTGCGCGTGAGCCTGTCGCACGGGGTTCAGCCAGGAGTGAGCGGGTCAGAGCGGCGGGAGAATCCGGCACAGGAGAGTCTGCCACGAGGGCAGGCGCATTGGATGCGGGTTTTGCGGCGCGGATGGGCGAGGCCAAGCAGATTGTTTTTCGAGTCGCGTACAGCGTGTTGCACGACGCGGCGGATGCGGAAGAGATTGCGCAGGACGCGTTTCTGCGGGCGTACGGACAGATGGGGAATTTGCGCGAGCCAGCGAAATTTCGCGCGTGGGTCTGCCGGATCGCCTTCCGGCTGGCGCTGAACAGAAGGCGGGCGCGCGGCCGCCGGCTGGTGCGGGATACGGCGTGGCACGAATCGCAGACCCAGCAAGTGGCGGACGGCGAGCGGGCCGGAGTAGAACGCGAATATCTCGCGCGGCTACGTACAGAGATTGAGCGGCTACCGGAAAAACTGCGCGCAGTGGTGCTGCTCGCGAGCGTGGCGGGAATGGAAGCGGGCGAGGTGGCTGCAGTGCTGGAGATTCCGGCGGGGACGGTGCGGCGAAGGCTGCACGAGGCGCGGAAGAAATTGATTGAGGTGATGGGACGATGATGGCTTGCAAGGAGTGGAAGGAACGTTTGCTGGAATACGCTGCGCTCGAATTTGCAGACGGCGGACCCGAGACGGGCGGAGTCGAGACGGCGAAGGAGCGCAGCGTGGACGCGCGTCGAGTGGAAGCGCATATAAAAGGATGCGCCGGATGCGCCGCGGCTCTCGCGGAAATGCGGAAGCGTGCGGTGCGAATTGACTCGGCGCTGCCGAGGATTGCGGAAGGCGAGGAACTGAATGAGGGATTTGAAGCGAGAGTATTTGCACGAATTGCGGCGGGCGAGGGAGCGAGGCGGTCAAATCCGGGGAATGCGTGGTCGGGGAGTGCGTGGCTGACCGTTTGGCGGATTCGACTTGCAGCGGCGGGAGTGGTATGCGCGGTGGCGGTTGCGGCTGTGGTGTGGCCGACGATTAAAAAGAAGTGGCATATCGGCGAGGAGCCCGCATTTTCGATTTCGACGTGGCGGTCGCCGACGGACGGTCTGCTGCGAACGCCCGGCCGGGAATTGCTGCAGAGCGGACCGAAGCTGGGAGAGGTTTACTTCCCAGTGGGAACGGCGGCGAGGCAAGTGAATAAGTGATGTTTGCCCTGGGACCTGTTTCGAGGCATTGCTTGTTCGAGAGAAAAAACTGAATTTCAGATGTGAGAATTCAAATTTCAAAGGTCCGTCATTTTCCGGAATGGAGGAAAAGATGAAAGTGAAGCTGAGTATTCTTTGTGGGATTTTGCTACTGGTTGCGGGCGCGACAGCGGCACAGGGTTACGAGCATATGCCGACACCGGCGCCAGCGCCCGCAGCACCATCACCCATCCCAGCGCCTGCGCTAGCGCAGGGGCAACAGCCCATGCCGGCGCCTTCGACTGCACCTGCGCTTGCGGGCCCTCCAGAACCCGATCCGATCGCGCGAAACCTGTTTGCTCCAGATTTCATCATGGCGCACGCGGAGGATGTCGGCCTGACGCCGGAGCAGCGCACAGCAATCCGAGACGAGATCCGCGCGGCGCAGAAGCAATTTACGGACTTGCAGTGGCAGCTTGAGGACGCGGTGGACGCAATGGGCGAGATTCTGAAGCCCAATGTGGTGGACGAAAAGGCGGCCATGGCGCAATTGGAAAAGGTACTGGGCCTCGAGCGCTCGATTAAGAGCGCGCAATTGGGGTTGATGATTCACCTGAAGAACAAATTGAACGCGAAGCAGCAAAACGAACTCACCTATCTTGAAAGAGACTCGTTGAGG
>CAWITC010000008.1:0-147967 GCA_963838945.1 uncultured Acidobacteriota bacterium
TCAGCACCCAATTGGACTCCAACTCCACTCTTCCCCCGGAGCACGAACTTGCCTTCAATCAGGTGTTTCTTTCCTCCATCGATCTGATACACCTCCGGACGGCGCAATTCGAGAGCTTCCTGCGAAGCCCCAAACAAGAGGTTGCCGCTTTCTGAAACTGAAAGATGATCCTCTCCCTCGACCTTTAGCCGGATCGCAGCGGGATCTGCTTCGGGTGCGACGACGAAATCAAACTCAAGCTGTCGACGGTTTCCGTAGAAAATCAGATCGATTCCCGGATAAACCCCTTGATACTTAACGCGACTATACTGTGGGATTCCAACACGCCAGTTACTCGGATTGTTGCCAACAAAGTAGCTACTCTTGCCAGGCAGAAGATCAATAGGCTCAATCGGTAACTTTTGGTTTGCACCCGCAACTCCAATTCGTAAAGTCCGTGTCCTGCGCTCGTTACGGAACCGCGGAGACGCTTGGAACAGTTTTCGCGCCTCGAACCGCTTCCTACGTTTTGGATCCATCTTTTGGAGAAGCGGCTGCGCATTATCCTGTCCCAGTCCGCGTACCGTCGCTTGAGCGACGACGACAGCCTGAGTTTGTGTCAGGAAGAGAGTGTATCCAGGGCCGTGAGCAATGTATTTGACTACTGCGTCTGTCTGACCTAGGTTGGGTTCAAAGATCAGCGGCAAATGGTCATAATTCTGGATTATGCTGCCCGTGCTATTCGTAGCTGCATGTGATGAATTAGAGTCACCGTGTGATGTCGGCAGGGCTGTCGGTTTGGGTCTTGTGTGTATATCTCCGGTGCGAAGATTTCCTCCACGGACCAGCATGCCGCCGCTAATCGCCGAAAGGGCTATAAGAAGGGCAAGGACTCGGCTCAGCCCCTTTGGAATCGAGCGTTCTGTTCTCTCAACATTCATGATGGACCTCCGCCATAGATGGCTCCGAAGATGTGACCGACTCGCGTAACAGCAACTGTGAAAGACTTGCGTCCTTCCCTTCTTCTAGTTCAGACTCGTTCAAGCAATCTCCGTCAATGACACAAAGTGGGAGGGCCCGACCAGAAGATTGGCTGCCGTTCGCGCAAGTAGGGATCAGATGTACCAGCAGCGCAAGAGTTATGGTGGATGTCCTGCTCTTGAACATGAAGCTGCAAAAGGGCAGACGACAATGTATTCGGAGTGGGGAAGATGTAGAAGCGGTCCATAACCACCTCCGGAAGGGCAACTCGGAAGCGGTATAGGCCTAAGTTCTGTACGTGTCAAGTGCTATCTTACGTATAACCGATGCGTGTCTGTGGATATCTTGTGCATTTATTTTTCTCAGTAAGATAGAGAATTCTTCGGTTATATAATGTCGCAGTCTCCTACTCTTTTGGAATCGCGTCAATCCCGACCCTACGGAGATTCAGTAATTCGCCAGAGCTGTATAAGCCTATGAATTCAACAACTTAGCCTTAAAAACCGATGTGAGGGTAGCGGAGGTGCTCAGTTGTGGCGAAGATTGTGGGGCAGAGGCGGGGTGGGAAAAGCATAAGAACCGGGATTTCAGTTTCGGCTTTTCGCTCTAAGGCATCCGCCTGTCACAATGATAATGCCTCAAAATCGCTTCGCATCATCGCGTAAAGTTTCTCCTGGCCCGACGCGTCGTCGATGCCTGAATCGGGTGATATCATTCGTTCGAAATTCATTCCTACCTTTTGCATTACCCGCTCCGAGCTTAGATTGTCGAGGCTACATCGAGCCTGGATGCAATTGAGGTCGAGAGCCGTAAATCCGTACGCCAATACTGCCTTGAGTGCTTCAGAGGCCAGTCCTTTCCCTCGATGTGACGGACCGACATAATAATTGACTTCCCCGGTGTTTCCGATGAAGTTCACGCGAGCGAAACCGCAATTGCCGACAACAATCCCCGCTTGCTTTATAACTATGGCCCATGGTCCCATGCCCCATTTCCGGTAGGACTCGAAGCAGAAGTTTAGGAATGCCTGTGCTCTGTTCTCCAAGCTGAATACCTCTTCCCATTCAGATATGTGTTTATGGTCATCAACAAAGAACTTGCGCATTAGCAGACGGTCTGTCTCCAGTTGGTGCATTGGCAGCCTGCCTGTGCGCAGGAAAATGCTTAGCTCGCTTGGCTGAATCATTGCAACCGGAATTTCCATTATGAGCCTTCTGCCCAACCGATAAAATACACCTGACCACCGCTCAACGCAATTGTCAGTCGGGGTTGCAGTGCTAGGTGCTTCCACAGGCGGATGGGGGGAGAGAATCTGTTAGGGTAGTTTTGTTGACGTTGCGGCACCGGCGCAGTATATCATCCGGGCACGACGTCAAATAGGTAGAGGGCGCGGGCGCCGCGCCCAAAACCATCGCCCGCACTGGCGGCCCATTACCTGCTCCACCCGACCGGCACGGAGGCCGGCGCTACAGGGGCAAGAAAGAATGCCACCCTAAAGGGGTGGCGCTACAGGGGACGGCGAGGGGCGGAGCCGGCGCGGATAGAAGAAAGTTCGTTTGGGAAGGGGGAATCGAAAATTACGGGCGGATCATCACTTCATTCGGTCCGGACGGCAAGCTAAACTTCGCGCCCCGCTCCTGATTCAGTTTCAGAGTCGCGGGAACGTCCAATCGAGCAATTTGAATCTGGCGCGTCCAGGAACCGCTGCTCCAATAGTCCGCGCTGGTGTATATGGTTGCACCCATGATCGTATATTTTCCGATTTCTTCCTTGTGACCGTCGCGGAACACGAGCACTGCGGGTGGAAGCTTGGCAGGAGGCTCCTCCGTCTGAGTCCGGCGAAGGGTATCGGGAGGCATCGCAGATCGCAGATTGGATGCCCGGTCCGTGCCGGGCTCGTTGGATTGTCCACCGGTCTGCGACTGACCGAAGTTTGTAACCCGGACCCAGTGATCGCCTTGCAATTCAAGCACGAGCGAATCGGGCGGGTTCGACACCGGCGCCGGGGAGGCTTGCTGAGCGTCCCGCACCATGATGAACGGAGGCGCCTCGCTCAACCCCGGCTCGAAATCGTAATCAGAATAGAAGTACGGGGAAAATGCCGAACCTACGAAAAAACGCCCGCTGCGCTGGTGGACGAACCTGATTCTCGCGCCGCCGCCCCGTGAGACGCCCCCAAAGCGCCTTTGGGCTTGCGCAGGCGACACAAAAACAGCCGCTCCGAGGATGGCAACGCAAATCGGGACAAGGCGCGTATTCATGTGCTAATCCCTTCCAGCGTTGGGGAGTACGCGGGGTTTCCTTCTTCAAGATAGGTATAGTCCGAGCGAGCCCTAAAGTCAAGATTTGAATCAGCCAGGACCCCATAAACGATCGGGATCCGCACCGCGAGGCGTGTGACCAGCGCATTGGATAACCGGCAGATGCGGATATTTGGGGAAGGCGGGGTCGGATTCGGATAGGGCGCAGAGGTAGAAATTTGAGGCGCGGGCGGAGGTGATTATGCGGGCGTGGCGGCAATCGAGGCAGAGGCCGACGCGGGCGTTTTCGGCGGCGTTTTTGTCACCTGGGGCCATGCCGAGAGATTACCCTACACATGGCCTTCGTTGCAGGAGGCAGGAGGGCGCAGCATGCTGCGCCCCTACGAGGCTAGACGCAAGCGGGAGGGCGCGGCATGCAGCGCCAATACGAGACTGGACGAAAGAGCAGAAGGGCGCAGCATGCTGCGCCCCTACGAGGCTAGATGCAAGCCCCTACGAAGATAGATGCAAAAGGCGCGGGGAGTGCGGAAAAGGCGCACCTGTCCCGGAGGTCATATTGCACCGGAATAGTGCAGGTGCTACTGTGAATTACTCTGCCTGGAGTTTCTTCGGGCGGCTTCAGGGCGTAAACCTGTAGCGAGAACTGAGCAAGCGTGTCTCTCTGGTTCGGCAGCGATACGAAATTGCCGCAAACGCGGCTGGGCGCAATTTCCTACGTGATTGTGGGGATGACGCTGCTGCTGCTCATCGGCTTCTGGAAAATCCAAATCATCGATTCGACGCGGTACCAGGAAGCGGCCGACCGAAACCGCATCCGCACGGTTCCGCTGATCGCGCCGCGCGGCAAGATGCTGGACCGCGATGGGCGCATCATCGTGGACAACTACCCTTCGTTCAGCGTGCTGCTGCTGCGCGACGACATGACGCAAGTGACGCGCGCGCTGCCGCAAATTTCCGAGGGGCTGGGCCTCTCGAAAGATGACATACAGCAGCAGCTCGACTCGGCGAAGTGGCTCGCGAAGTACGAACCCATCATCATCAAGCCGGAAGCGACGCAGGGCGACATCGCGTTCATCGAATCGCACCGGCCGGACCTGCCCATGCTCGAAATGGTGATGGTGCACCGGCGCCGTTACCCGGCGAATGGATTTCTGGCGGGGGCGATTGGGTACGTGGGCGAGGTCAGCGAGGCGGACATCGAGCGGAGTGAAGACGTTTACCGACCGGGCGACATGGTGGGCAAGACGGGACTCGAGCGGCAGTACAACGAAATCCTGCAGGGAACGGACGGCGAGCGGCGAATTCAAGTGAACAGCGTGGGGAGAGAGACGGGCCGGCTCAGCCAGGTGGAACCGATCCCCGGGAAAAACATCCAATTAACGATTGACTACGACTTGCAGGCCGCGGCGGAGCAGGCACTGGCCGGGAAAAGAGGGGCGATTGTCGCGCTTGACCCGCGATCCGGCGAGATTCTGGCGTATGTGAGCCAACCGTCGCCGGATCCGAATTCGTTTGCGGTGCGCGTCTCGAAAGAAGAGTGGCAGCGGCTGAATTCGGATCCGGATCTGCCGCTGATGAACCGCGTGATTCAAGCGCAGCTCGCGCCGGGGTCGGTTTTCAAGGTCATCATGGCCACGGCCATGCTTGAGAGCAAGTCAATCCCGGAAACCTTCACCGCGTTTTGCCCCGGGCAGGCGAGTTTCTACGGAAGGGTGTTCCACTGCTGGGACCCGAAGGGGCACGGGACAGTGGACCTGGAAAAAGCGATTGTGAAATCGTGCGACGTCTATTTTTATAATGTCGGGATGAGGCTGGGGATCGACCGGATGTCGTACTACGCGACGCAAATGGGCCTTGGGCGGCGCACCGGGATTGACCTTCCGGGTGAAGAACCGGGACTGATTCCGTCGGCGGAATGGAAGCAGCGAGTGTTCCATCAACCGTGGTATCCGGGCGAGAACATTTCCGTGGGAGTCGGGCAGGGCGCGGTAACGGTCACGCCGATTCAACTGGCGCGAACGATTGGCGGCTTTTCGTTGGGAGGGATTTTCAAGCAGCCCCACCTGTTGAAGACTTCGGACCCCTTGCCTGAATTCCGATTTCCGATTTCCGCCCCCACGCTTGAAAAAGTGACGCAATACATGGAGGAAGTGGTGAATCCCGGGGGCACGGCCAATGCCGCGTTCGTTCCGGACGCGGACCTCTGCGGAAAAACAGGAACGGCGCAGACTATCAGCGAACAAGGCCTGCAGAAATCCGGAAACAGGAACGAGCACAAGTACAACGCGTGGTTCGTGGGATTTGCTCCGCGGCGTAATCCAGAGATTGTGGTCGTGATCCTGGTGCAAGGCACGTGGGCGCATTCGAGCGAAGCCGCCGCTCCGCTAGCGAAAGATATCGTGAAAACCTACTTCGACAAGAAGGCCGGCAGGTTCCATCCGCAGATCGCGGCGAAGAACGGCGGAGCGCCGGTTCCAGGGAATACGCCGGGCGCGCCTGCCGCGCCGCAGCCCGCCGGTCAACCTTCGGGAATGCCGGAGCCGCGCCAGCAGGCGCCGACTCCGCCGAAGCGATCCAATCCGAGCCGGTAGAGATGAAAGAGCGCAGAGGAATCCGCGAATATGACTGGTTGCTGCTGGGCATCGCCGGCGGCATCTGCGCACTCGGAACGCTGGAGATTTATTCCGCCACGCACAACATCCACGCGCCGGGCACGCCGATGTACATCAAGCAGCTCTGCTGGCTCGGGCTGGGCGCGCTCTGCATGCTGGCGGTTTCCCGCATTGACTATCACAGAATTCTTGAGCAAGCCCCCATTCTTTATTTGGTCGGCCTGATCGCGCTGATTGCCGTGGCGGCTGTGGGCGCAACACGGCTGGGCGCCAAACGCTGGCTTCCCATTCTGGGGGCATTTTTTCAGGTGTCAGAATTAGTGAAGTTGATTATAATCATTGTGCTGGCACGGTTTTACAGCGAGGTAAGAACCGACCGCCTAACCCTGGGTGACCTGGTCAAAGTAGGAATCCTGACAGGCATTCCGCTGGTATTGATTTTGAAAGAGCCGGACCTCGGCACGGCTTTGGTGCTGCTTCCGGTGGCGGTAATCGGGGCGTTCCTGGCGGGCATCCAGTGGAAACATGCCGCAGCGATTGTATTGCTCGGCGCGATAATGCTCCCGGTCGGTTGGCACTTCATGAACCCGTACCAGAAGCAGCGTGTAAATACGTTTATGCGGCCGGAGGAAGATCCCAAGAAGGCCGGGTACCAGGTCCTGCAATCGAAGATCGCCGTTGGGGCGGGCGGGTTCTGGGGAAAAGGCTTGGGACGCGGAAGCCAGAATCAAGGGGGCTTTGTCCCCATCCGATATTCGGACTTCATACTGGCGGCATTCGCGGAAGAGACGGGATTTATCGGCGTGCTGTTGACGCTAACGCTCTATATGGCTTTGCTGCTGCGCCTGGTCCATAACGCGACGCGCGCGATGGACCGCTCCGGGATGTATCTGGTGATGGGCGTGGCGGCGGTTTTAGGGTTTCACGTGTTGGTCAACGCGGCCATGGTGATCGGCTATATGCCGGTGACTGGAATTCCGCTGCCGCTGATGAGTTACGGCGGGTCGGCCACGTTGTTTATATTTCTGGCGTTGGGCCTGGTGATGAATGTACGAATCCGGCGCTTCGTCAATTAAATCCATCGGGATGAATCTTCCGGCCCGCAGGTTGGCCCTGGCGGCGACTGAGGCCGACCAGCTTTGCCGGGACGCATCCCTTCTGCTTGAGCCGCACCGCATGGCGAGCACACACAAAATGCCATACGACCGCAGCACTGAATTCCCGCACAGCGGGATTGCCGCGGAATCCGTGCGCGAGGGCGCTCGACGCCCCGCCCTGCCGGTGCGCTCCGAGGAGTATTCATGTCGAAAGAACTGGTTATATCAGCGACCGCCCACGAGACGCGGGTCGCCATTTTGGAAGACGGACACCTCTGCGAAATCTACATTGAACGCGAAAAAGAATTTGCGTTAGTCGGAAGCATCTACAAAGGCCGCGTCACACGCGTGCTGCCCGGCATGCAGTCGGCCTTCGTGGATATCGGGCGTGACACCGACGCCTTCCTCTACGTCAGCGATTTCCTGGAGAATCTCGAGGAGTACGACCACGTCCCGACCGAAGAGGAGCGCGGGCAAAAGCACGCGCCGGCGGGAAATGGGCACGCGCTCGCTCCTGCTGCTCCCAGCCGCGAGCCTGCGGCGCCGATGATTGAGCACGAGCCCGCGGAGCCGTCTCAAGGGCCTCTCCAAGAAGCCCCCATTCACGATGCTCATGCAGCTGAAAGCGGCCCTCCGGCCGCGGAAGCTTTGCACAATGAGCCGGCTGACGGCGGCGAGCCCGCACCTGCGGATGCTCCTGCCCCGCAGCCCAGCGGTGAAATTCTGCCCGGCGAAACGCGCGTGGCGCGAGACGCTTCCGACGCTCTGCCATTTCGGGCGCCGATTTCGAGTCATCACGATCGGCCGCGCGGAGATCGCGGCTTCGGCGGCGGATTCGGCCGCGGACGCGACCGCGATCGCGGCGGGCGCAGCGGCGGCAGTGGAGGCGGCGGACGGTTCCGGCGCAGCGGTCCCGGCGGCGGTGGAGGAAGAGGCCCGCGCGGTGATCGAGATCGCCGTCCGAGCGGGAGGGATCTGCCTCCGTCGAAATACGCTTCGCCGCATTCTTCCTATTCTCAGCGTGGGCCCGAAAGCAGGCAGAGTGGGCCGCCAGTGCCGCCAGCGGAAGGCTTCGAACCGATCGTGCTGCCCGGCGAATCGCTTGCAAAGTATAAAGAGCGCGCCGCAGCTCACGCTTCCGGCGCGATTGCACAAGAGAGCCCGGCGGAACACGCGGGGCCACTTTCGCCACATGCGGTTGATTTAAGCGCCCGAGAGCAGGCCGCTCCCGAATTTCCCGGCTCGCTTTACGCGCAACCCGATTCGCATCCAGAGAGCGATCGCGAATCCAGCGATTCCTCTGTCTCGGATGAGCGTTTTGAAGCCACGGGGCATTCCACTGAAGAGCAGGCCGTCGAAGAGCAGGCCAGCGAAGAACAGATAACTGCTGAACAAGAACACTCTCATTCGGAGGATGCCGCCGCCGAATCCGGCGACGACGAGTGGATCGAGTTCGGTTCACCCGGCCCCGCCGCGGCAGAGGAGCACCATCCCGACCTGACGGATGAACAGGCGCGGACGCTCACGGAAAGCTTTGCCGAAGCCAAGCAGGAGGAAACCCACGAGGAAGCGGACGACGAGATCGCAAATGAGATCGGCGGTGCGGAGTTCGTCGAGGAAAACGGCGCAGTCGTCGAGGCCGAAGAGGACGCGGAAGAAATGCATGAAGACGCCTCGGAAGCTCATGACGAGGCGGCTGAAATTCAAGCCGCGGCCGAGTCGGAACCGCACGAAGCCGCGGATGCTCAGCAGCCATCGCAGCCATTGAACAGCGAGCCGCGCAGCGCACGGATGGACGACAACCGGCGCGCTCGTTTCCAGCGCCCGATGCGCCGCGGCGGACGCCGCAGTGGCGGACGCCCGATGCGTCCGGGGCACGGCCGTCCGCAGGATCGCCATGCAACGCAGCGCCGGCCGCAGCTTATTTCGGAGATGCTCAAGGCGGGCCAGGAAATCATCGTGCAAATTGCCAAGGAGCCGCTCGGCAAGAAGGGCGCGCGCATCACGAGCCACGTCGCGCTGCCCGGCCGCTTCCTGGTTTATATGCCGACGGTGAACCATATCGGCGTTTCACGGAAGATCAATTCAGCGGAGATGCGCTCGAAGCTTCGCACCGTCGTTGGCGAATACAAGAACACTTTCACCGGCGGCTTCATCGTGCGCACTGCCGCGGGAAATGTGACCGAGCAAGACCTCCGCACGGACATCGAATTCCTCGGCAAAATGTGGCAGGACATCTGCGCCCGCTCCGAGCAGCGCAAAGCGCCCGCGCTGCTGCACCGCGACCTCAACCTGGTCGAGCGCGTCCTGCGCGACTACGTCAATTCCGATTACAGCTCGATCTGGATTGATAACGAAGAGGAGTTCAGCAAGGTCGTCGAATTTGTCAGCCGCTTCCAGCCGGAGCTTGCAAATCGGGTAAAGCTCTACACCAAGGATGCGCCGATCTTCGAGGAATTCGGCATTCAGCAGGAGCTCGACAAGGCGCTGCGTCCGAAGGTGTGGCTGAAATCCGGCGGGTACATTGTCATCAACCATACGGAAGCCCTCGTGGCGATAGACGTCAACACGGGCAAGTTCGTCGGGCGCGGCTCGACGCGGCTCGAAGACACCATCGTCAAGACAAACCTCGAAGCCGTAAAGGAAATCGTGCGGCAAATCCGCCTGCGCGACCTCGGCGGCATCATCGTCGTGGACTTCATTGACATGGAGGAGCGCCGCAACCGCGAAAAAGTCATGCACGCGCTCGATGACGCGCTCCGCGCGGACAAAGCGCCATCGAAGGTGCTTTCCTTCAACGAATTCGGTCTGGTGGCCATCACGCGCAAGCGCACCAAGCAGGCGCTTGAAAAGGTGCTTTGCCAGCCGTGTCCGTATTGCACGGGCTCGGGCATGGTGAAGTCCATTCCGACGATCTGCTTCGAGATTCAGCAGGAAGCGAAAAAAATGGCGGGCGACCTCGATTCCGCGAGCGTCACGCTGCGCGTGAATCCGGAAATCGCGAAGGCGCTCAAGACGCGCGAGGCTTCGCTCGTGGAAGAACTGGAAGCGTCCACGCGGAAGAGCGTGATCATTCAATCCGACCCGACGCTGCACTGGGAGCAGTACGATATTTTCTAGGCGGCGCGATTGGGGAGTTAAGACTGAAAAGGCGCCCGGGCTAGAGCCTGGGCGCTTTTGTTTTCAGCCGGCGAAATGTTTCATGCGTCCGTGTCGAAGCGCTGCTCTTTGAACGGGTCGCCATGCATGTGGTAGCCGTTCTGCTCCCAGAAGCCGGGCTGGTCTGACGCGAGCAGTTCGATCCCACGCACCCACTTCACGCTCTTCCACGCATAGAGATGCGGCACAATGAGTCTTACGGGATAGCCATGCTCAGCGGTGAGCGGCTCGCCATCATGGCGGAACGCGAAGAGCGATTCGGGCCGCGCGAAATCGGAGAGCGGCAAGTTCGCCGTGTAGCCTGCCTCGGCGTGAACCAAAACGTAGTGAGCCTCGGGCTGCGGTGGTGCGAGCTTCAAAATCTCTGACACGGGCACACCCTGCCAGCGGTTGTCGAAGCGGCTCCAACGCGTGACGCAGTGAAAATCAGCGACCTCTTCTGTTTGCGGAAGCTTGTTAAACTCTTCCCAACTCAAGCGGAACGGCTTTTCCACGAGCCCGGTAATCTGAAAATCCCAATGCGCGGGATCGAAGCGCGGGATCGCGCCATACTGCAGCACGGGCCACTTGAGCGTGAGCGACTGCCCGGGCGGGAGCCGCCCAGCATCGCGCATTTTTCGCTCGAGTAGTTTGCGTTCACTGTTCTCGCCGAAAAGCATCGTCCCTCAAGCTCCGTTGCCGCGTCGAAAAGGCCAATCCTGCGTATGGTATGATGCCATTTGACGCAGATTGATTCATCCCTTCAAAAGGAAGCTCATGCCTGCAAGGATCCTGAACGGCAATTTAATCAGAGATGAAATTTACGGCGAACTGCGCGGCGAAATCGCGCGCCTGCGCGCGGCGGGCATCCAGCCGGGCCTTGCCACCGTCCTCGTCGGCGAAAATCCCGCGTCCAGGATGTACGTCGGCAGCAAGATCGCGGCCTGCGAGCAGCTAGGACTGGTAAGCTGGCGCTACACGCCACCCGCATCGGCCACGACCGACGAATTGCTTGCGCTCATCGCCGATTTGAACGCGAATGACGAGGTGGACGGCATCCTTGTCCAGCTTCCCCTTCCGCCGCAAGTGGATTCAAAGCGCGTGCTCGAAGCCGTGGACCCAGCGAAGGACGTGGACGGCTTCCATCCCATAAGCCTCGGCCACCTTGTCACCGGCCGGCCCGGACTCGTCGCGTGCACACCGAGTGGCGTGATGGAAATCCTGCGGCGCAGCGGAATCGCCATTGAAAGCGCGAACGCCGTGGTCGCGGGCCGAAGCGACATCGTCGGCAAGCCGATGGCGCTTCTGCTGATGCACGCGAACGCGACCGTCACCATCTGCCATTCCAAGACGCGCGACCTCCCCGGCGTTATCCGCGGCGCGGACATCGTCGTGGCCGCGATGGGCCGCGCGGGCATGATTGCCGCGGACTGGATCCGCCCCGGCGCGACCGTGATTGACGTCGGCACGAACTCGATTACGGATGCCGCGCTTGCGGAGCGGCTCTTCGCGCATTTCCCCGAGCGCCTCGCGAAATTCCGCGAGAAGGGCAAGACGCTTGTCGGCGACGTCCATCCCGATGCCCTAAATGTGGCGGGCGCCATCACGCCCGTGCCCGGCGGCGTCGGGCCGCTCACAATTGCCATGCTGATGAGCAACACAGTCAAGGCCGCGCGCCTGCGCCGCGGAGACAATTTACGTAATGCCTCACGCAATACTTCAGACAACGCCGCGGGAAACGCTTTCACCGGGCGCGCCGCGGCTTCCCTTGCGAACGGCTAATGCTGCGCGCCGGACTTACGGGCGGAATCGGCTGCGGTAAATCCACCGTCGCCGCGATGATGCGCGAACTCGGCTGCCGCGTTCTGGACGCCGATGCGCTCGCGCGCGACCTCGCCGAGCCCGGCCAGGCCGCCTTCCCGGAAATCGTGGAAGCCTTCGGCAAGGAAGTCCTCGGGGCCGATGGCCGCATGGACCGCTCCCAAATGGCTCACCTCGTATTCAGCGACGCGACCAAACTGGCGAAACTGAATGCGATCCTGCATCCGCGCGTCATCGCCGAACAGCAGCGCCAGCTTGCCGAAATTGAACGCACGGACCCGCGCGCCGTCGCCGTGGTGGAAGCCGCGCTCCTCGTCGAAGCGGGATATCACAAGTCCCTGGACAGGGTCATCGTGGTCTGGTGCCGCCCCGAGCAACAAATCGAGCGGCTCACCAAACCGGGCGGCCGCGCAATGTCGCGTGAGGACGCGCAGCGCCGCATCGCGGCACAGATGCCGATGGGTGAAAAGCGCCGCCTGGCAACCGATGAAATTGACAACTCCGGCTTGCTCGCGGAAACGCGCCTACACGTCGTCGAATTGGTTGCGCGATTAAAGCAGTTAGCCGCCGCCGGATCAACCATATCCGCAACAGGAGGAATAAAACCATGAGTACAAATCCGAGAGCCGCGAACGCGGCCCGCTTGGTTGCCGTCGGTTTGCTGATTGCGCTTGCTGCTTACTGGGCGGGCGCGCGCTGGGGCGTGCATGGACCCGCGAACGTGGAAGCCCTGCAGGCGCAGCGCACGGCCCCCCATGCCGCGCCCGGTACCTCCGGACTTACGGAGGACGAATCGCGGACGGTCGGCATCTACCGGCAGGCTTCGCCGGGCGTGGCCAACATCAACACGCGCGCTGTGGAATACGACCGCTTTCAAGGGCCCGTGGCAATGGAAGGAGCCGGCTCAGGATTCGTAATTGACGCGCGCGGCTTTGTGCTCACGAACTTCCATGTTGTGGAGGACGCGCAGACGATTGAAGTGACGCTGGGGGACAAATCGCAATTCTCCGCAACGGTTGTCGGGTCCGACCCGCGGAATGACGTCGCGCTCCTCAAGATCGATCCGAAGGGCAAGCCTCTCACGGCGCTGCCGCTTGGCGACTCTGCGAGCCTGCTGGTGGGACAATCCGTCCTCGCCATCGGCAATCCATTTCGCTTTTCTTCCACGCTCACCACCGGAGTGATCAGCGCGCTTGGCCGGCAGGTGCAGACCGACAATCGAACATTCATTGACGAGGCCATCCAGACCGACGCCGCGATCAATCAGGGCAATTCCGGCGGGCCGCTCCTCAATTCGCGCGGCGAAGTGATTGGAATTAATTCTGCGATCTACACTCCGACCGGCGCGACGGCGGGCATCGGCTTCGCCATTCCGATCAACACGGCGAAGCAAATCGCGAAAGATTTGATGACCGACGGAGTCGTCCATCGCGCCTACATGGGGATCTCTTCACTCGAATTGTGGCCGGACCTTGCGGAAGCGCTTGAACTTCCAGTGACAGCGGGACTCTTAATTGAAACCGTCGCGCCCGACGGTCCTGCAGCGAAGGCGGGACTGCACGGAGGCAATCGCCAGGTTTCTGCCGGACTGCAACGGCTGATGATCGGCGGCGACGTCATCGTGGCCCTCGATGGAAAAGATGTGGCGAACCAGATTGACTTGAACGTCGCGCTCAATCACAAGCGCCCCGGAGACGCCATGCGCGTGACATTTTATCGCGCTGGAAAGAAAACGGATATTACGGTTACGCTCACCGAACAAACGCGCAATGCCGGTGGGGACCTCAAGCGCTGACGCAAATCTGGAAGGCGCGTCTGCTTTCATATTGAGAGTAGCGCTTCATGCGTTCCACTTCTCCCGTTCGCGCGCCTGTTCGGCGGTGGAAAGCGCGAACCAATGCTCGCCGAAATCGCGCGCGCGGTCCAGCGCGGATTGCAACTCCGCCTGCTTCGCCTCGAGTGTCGCGCGGTCCGCGTCGGGTGGCACCACGACCGGCGGAGTGAACGCCATCAAGACGCGGGAGAACGGCCGCGGCACGCGAAAATGGTCCCAGGTCTTTTCAAACGTTTTCGCGCGTTCGTAGGCGACGTGGAACGGAAAGATGGCGTGGCCGCTCTGCCGCGCCAGCATCACCGGCCCCGGCTTGGCCACAAACCGCGGCCCTCGCGGCCCGTCAATCGTGAAGCCGGCGTCGCGCCCCTCGTTCAGCCGCTCCGCCAACTCATTTAGCCCGCGCAGACCGCCGCGCGTGGAGCTTCCGTGCGCGGTGCCATAGCCGAAGCGTTTAATCACGCGCTCCGCCCATTGCCCGTCAAAATTAGTGCTGTTGAGAATTACGACGCCGCGACCGCGTCCCCACCAGAGCACGCCGAGGATCGCCTGGTGCCAAAAAACCCAGATGCACTGTCGCCCGGCCGCGTAGGCGTGCTCGGCGTGTTGCCAGCCGAGCACTTCATAACGCAGAGTCGGCCCGACCGTCCGCACAAACCCCACAACGGCGCCCGCGATGGCCCTTATTTGCATTCGGCGCCAGAGCGAGTACTTCGGCAGCCGCGCGTCGAAGTGCCGAGTTGAAGACGCTGCTTCCTGCGCGGATTTCGCCTCTTCTTCCATCGGCGTATAGTATAGGCGAAGCGCGAGAGAGCCGCAGCGTCGCGGCTTTCCCGCCACCAATCATGAGCCACGGCCCACGTACAGCAGATCGACCGAAGCCGGCAAACCGCTTCCGTCATGTGCGATGGCTGGTCTGCGGCGCTTTTCTCGCGCTCGCGATTGCAACTCCCTTCCATTTCCTTGCGGCACAACCCTCGCCGGAATTCATTGGCCGCATTGAAGGCCTCGATTTCACAGTCGAGCCCCCGCCGGGCGCGCCGCCGCTCACGGGCGAGGCGGCAAATCAGTTGACCAGCGGAAGCCGAATCGTGGTTCGCAGCGGCCAGGCGCGGATCATTTTGCAGAATGGAAGCGAAATCCTCGTTTGCGGCGCCGCGCGCCTTCAACTGTTGATGTCGGGCGATGCGCTCACCATAGCTTTGGATTACGGCACGCTGCGCGCGCATGTGGAAAGCGCGTCGCCACTCGCCATCTTCACGCCGCTGGTGATTGCGACGACTGTGGCCGTGGGCGGCGCGCGCGACGCAACAATTGACCTCAACCAGGATGGCCAGATGTGCATCCGCGCGGGGCAGGGAGCAGTGCGCGTTCAACAACAGTTCGGCGATGAAACGCTCCTCGTCCCGCAATTCGGGATGCTCTCGCTTTCCGGCTCACAGGTAACTCCTGTTTCGGAATCCTCCTCCGGCTGCACGTGCAACCTTGACGCCGCGAAGCTTTACCCATCGCGCCTCGACGTCACTATCGGCGCGATAGCCTCGCCCGGCTCCGGCGCCAATTCAGATGCGTTGCCGGCGGCGAGCACGCGGAAATCCCCAGTCCCTCAGCCAAACGTTCCTGCTCCAAGGGGCGGCGGTCAGGAAAATGTCGTCGCGCCTCCCTCTGTGGACGGGCCGATCTACAAAGTGCTGATGCCAGCATTGAGATTTGACGCTTCGTCGCCCGAGCCGCCCTCCGCCCCAAGCGCTGAGACAATTCTATTGGTGAGGACCGCAGTTGTGCATGGCGCGGTTGTCTATCGCGGGTCAGTTGTCCCCGGCAAAAATCACGAAACTAAAACGCTCGCGGCTCGGGCGGATACGAGTTCTGCTTCCCCGTCGAACCGGCCCGGGGTGTTGGCAAAAATCGGGGGATTCTTTCGCAGGCTGTTTGGCGGATGAGCTTGCAGTGAAGTGAAATTTTTTTTGACACGCCCGAGCGGTTACATCCCTTCGTAATTCGGCCCGCCCCCGCCTTCCGGCGGCACCCAGTTGATGATCTGGTAGGGATCCGCGATATCGCACGTCTTGCAGTGGACGCAGTTGGACGCATTGATCTTTAGCCGGGGACCGTCTTTCTCGCGCACCATCTCATAAACCGCTGCGGGACAAAAATACTGGCAGGGATTCCCGTATTCCCGCACACAGCGGTTGCCGCACACGTCCGGTTCCAACACCACGAGGTGGCACGGCTGATCTTCTTCATGCCGCGTGCCGGAATGAAAAACGTCCGTCAGGCGGTCAAACGTCAGCTTGCCATCGCCTTTGAAGCGCCCCGATTGATCCACCAGTTCCGCGCCGCGACTGAGTTTGCTGTATTCTTCATATCCCGCGCGGGTGTGCATCGGATCCACCAGACCGCGCCCGCCAGTAACCATTTGCAAGCCAGTGTGAAAAACTCCGCGGAAGAACCCGTGCTCATATCCCTGATGGAAATTCCGCACGGCCCACAACTCATCCCGCACCCAGCTTGATTCAAGCTTCTTCGTATATGCCGACAACTTCTCAGCGGAAGTGTCCCCCGCGCAAAGTGAATCGAAAATTGTTTCCGCGGCCAGCATCCCGCTCTTGATTGCCGTGTGGATTCCCTTCAGCCGCTGGGAATTCAGCAGGCTCCCAGAATCGCCGATGATCAGCCCGCCGCCGATGTGGCTCCGCGGCCGCGAATACCAGCCGCCATAGGGAACCGTTTTCGCGCCATAGCGCACCATCTTTCCGCCATCCAGGATGCGCCGCACGAACGGATGCGTCTTGTACCGTTGAAACGCCTCGTGCGGGTCGTAGAGCGGGTCGCGATATTCCAGCGCAATCACCATGCCGAGCGAAACGCGGTTCTCGCGAAGCCCGTAAACCCATCCGCCGCCGTATTTGTCGAATTCGAGGGGCCATCCGAGCGTGTGCGCGACGAACCCCGGCTCGATGCGCCCGGCGGGCACTTCCCACAACTCCTTTATGCCGATTCCATACGTCTGCGGATTCACGCCGTCGAGCTTGTAATGCGAGACTACCTGTTTCGCGAGCGATCCCCGCGGCCCTTCGGCGAGCACGGTCACTTTCGCGCGCAACTCGTACCCCGGCGTATAGTTGTCTTTCGGCTTCCCTTCCTTGTCGAGGCCCTTGTCTTCGGTAATTACGCCCGCGACACCGCCATTCTCGTAAATCAAATTCGCCCCGGCGAATTGCGTAAATAAGTTCACGCCCGTTTTTTCCACCAACCCGCCCAGCCATTTCACGAGCTTATTCAGCGAAACGATGTAATTGCCGTGATTGTGAAACGGCGGCGGCGTGATGGGCGATTTCCAGGCGCGGCCCTTTGTAAAAAAATAAAACGCGTCGCTGGTCACCGGTGTATCAAACGGCGGCGCCTTCTCGAAGTCCGGCACAAGCTCGCGCATCGCGCGCGGGTCCATGATCGCGCCGGAAAGCTGGTGCGCGCCGATTTCGCGCGCCTTCTCCAACACGTAAATGTTCTCGGAGGAAAGTTCGGGCTTCGCGCCCGCTTCGTTGTGTTTGCGAATAAGGTTGGAAAGGTGCAGCGCACAGGCCAGCCCCGCCGGCCCCGCGCCCACGATCAGGACGTCCGCATCCAGCCGCTCCCGCTCGACCGTCACGGCGACATTCTAGCAGAGGTGCGCAATTCGCTTCCGCACTTCATCGAGCCGGTTGAACGGACGGCCGCACTTTCTTCGGCGCCGGAGGAGCCGGAAGGATCTGCAGCGGATTCACCCTCGCTTCGTTCACCTCAAGTCCCCAGTGCAAATGCGGCCCGGTGACGCGCCCGGTCGCCCCCACGCGCCCGATGAGCGCGCCCGCGTCAACAACGTCGCCCTCTCTCACATCAATTTCCGAGAGGTGACAATAAAAAGTGTAAATTCCCATCCCATGGTCGAGCACGATTGCATTCCCTGCATAGTACAGCTCTTCCGCCAGCATAACGCGGCCGCGTTGCGCTGCGTGCACCGGCGTCCCCGTTGAGGCGTGAATGTCGAGCCCGCTGTGCGGCGACCGCGCCTCGCCGTTCAAAACACGGCGGGTGCCGAAGTTGCTTCCCCGGCGCGGGCCATTCAGTGGAAATCGAAACGCACCATTCCACATTTTTTCCGGCGTGCGCGACGCGTAAATTTCGTGAAGCCGCTGTCCTTCTTTTTCCGCTCGCGCCTGGTCTTCCGCGCTCGGCTCGACAAACTTCTGGTCCACCGAAAGCTTCTCAACAACAAAATGGCCAGCTCTGATCGTGACCTCCGCGCTGCAAATCACCCCTGCACCGTTTTGCTGTATTCCTGTGAGGACAAACATGTGCGGGCCCGGCTCCTGCTCCAAATCAACGCCCAGGAATGCTCTGCGAATATTCGCGTCGGCCTCATCCTGCCAGAAAGAAACGATGTGGCCCGCCCAATCACCCTTCACTTCTGCTAGAGATGAAGAGTTGCGGAGTTCAATGCGCAACAAAGCCCCCTGCAAAGATTGCGGGGCGCTGATTTTCAGCTCAATTCCATTCGGACAGCTTTGTGACGCCGGAGTTTGCGCCTGCATCGCCACAGGAAATACGCTGAGAATGAAAAACGCCGCGGGTAAGACCAATGCGCACCTTCTCCATTTCGTGCGCGTGGCATCCATGCACTTATTCTAGCAGGGGAGCGTCCAGGGACTGCGCGACGCCGCGCCGAAAAAAGCTCGCCTGCCGC
The DNA here is from genome assembly GCA_963838945.1 of uncultured Acidobacteriota bacterium. Classification (GTDB taxonomy): domain Bacteria; phylum Acidobacteriota; class Terriglobia; order Acidiferrales; family UBA7541; genus DASTCZ01. The sequence goes on from CAWITC010000008.1 coordinate 18,447, forward strand.
GAGAAGGTTACTGCGCATTCACGCGTGCGCAGCCCTCCTACCCGGCTTTCGACTTTTCCAGCTCTTCAGTAAGCGCGGGAATAATCTCAAAAATATCGCCGACGATCCCGTAATCGGCAACCTCGAAGATCGGCGCGTTCTGGTCCTTGTTGACGGCGGCAATCGTCCGCGATCCCTTCATCCCGACCACGTGCTGGATCGCGCCGCTGATTCCCAGCGCCAAATACAATTTCGGCGCGACGGTCTGCCCCGAGCTGCCGATCTGCCGTTCCATCGGCAGCCATCCTTCGTCGCATATCGGACGCGACGCCGCAATCTCGCCGCCGATCGCCTTCGCGAGCTTTTCCGCCATCGGAATATTTTCCTGCGCCTTGATGCCGCGGCCAATCGCCACAATAATCGGCGCCTGCGTCAGGTCCACGGCCTGCTTCGCTTCGCGGAACATCTCCATCGGCTTCGTGCGGATTTGCTCGGCCTTCAACTCAATCGCCGCCTTGCGCACGGGGGCCTTGCCGCTCGGATGCGCGGCGACCAGGTCCGCGCGAAACGCGCCCGCCTGAAACGTCGCGAACCATGGCCCCGCGCCCGCAAAACTCACGTCGGCCGCCGTCTTGCCCTGAAACATCTGGCGCACAAATATCAGCCGGCCGTTTTCGTGCCGGAAGCCGATGCAATCGCCAATCATCCCCTTCCCCAGCGACGCCGCGAGCTTTGGCACGAAATCGCGCACCTGGTAAGTGTGCGGCAAAAGCACAAGATCGGGAGAGGACTGCGAAATCACTTGTTTCAACGCCAGCGAAAATCCATCCGGCGTGTAAGCGCCAAGCAGTTCGTGCTCGACCAGGAGCGCCTCAGCGACATTTTTCCCGGCAAGCTCATCCGCAAGCCCGGCGACTCCATTCCCGACCACCGCAGCCGAAAGAGTCCCGCCCGTGTCCTTCGCAATTTGCTGCGCCGCGGCGAGCGTCTCAAAGCTCGTCTTGTTCCACTTCGCGTCGCGCTGCTCCGTAATGGCTAGTATTTTCATTGCAATGGTTTCTCAGAGTACCCGCGCTTCATGCCTCAATTTTTCCACCAGCTTGGCCGCTGCTTCCTTTGGCGTACCCGTCAAAAACTCGGTCTTCTTCGTCTTCTGGGGCACATAGATGCGTTCGAGCTTCTGCGTCAGCTCGGTGCTCGCGCCCAGCGATTCGCGCGCAATTGTCGCAATCTCTTTTTTCTTCGCCGCCATGATTCCCTTCAAAGTCGCATACCGTACCTTGTTGATGCCTGATTGAATCGAGAGCACCGCGGGCAACGGCAGTTCGACCCACTGGAACCATCCGGCTTCGAGTTCTCTTTTCAATTTCAGGCGGCCTTCCATCCCTTCAATCTGCATGATGATCGTCGCGTGCGGCAGCCCGAGCAATTCCGCGAGCAGCACGCCCGTCTGCCCGTAGCCGCAGTCATCGCTTTGCAGCCCGGTCAAAATGAGATCAAACTTTTCCTTCTGCAATGCCGCTGCCAGCGATCGCGCCGAGCCCAGCGGGTCGAGCGCAAAAAACTTGTCGTCCGTAACTTGGATGCCGCGGTCCGCTCCCTTCGCCAGAGCTTCCTTGATGGTCTGCTTCACTCGATCCGGCCCCATCGAAATCGCCACTACCTCTCCGCCGTGCTTTTCCTTCAGCCGCAGAGCCTCTTCCAGCGCGTAGCTATCCGGCTCGTTCATCTCGAAGCCGATGTCGGCCTCGCGAATCCACGTTCCCTCCGGCGCAATCGCCAGCGGCGCGTCCTTTGCCGGAACCTGTTTCACGCAAACGACGATGTTCAAGTTTCAGCTCCCGCGAATTTTACTTCCCGTCCCAGTGCCGGAATACGAGCGCCGCATTCGTTCCGCCAAATCCAAATGAATTTGACAGCGCATACTCGATCCGCGCCTTCCGCGAATGGTTCGGTACACAGTCCAGGTCGCACGCCGGGTCGGGCTTCTCATAATTGATCGTCGGTGGCATCGTCTGGTCGCGCAAGGCCAGCACGCTGATCCCGGCCTCGAGGCCCCCCGCGCCGCCCAACAAGTGCCCGGTCATGGATTTTGTCGAGCTGACCGCGACGCCCCCGGCGTGCTCTCCAAATACGCGTTTCATCGCCACCGTCTCGATGGCGTCGCCAATCTGCGTCGAGGTCCCGTGTGCATTGACGTAGCCCACCTGCTTCGGCTCGATCTTCGCGTCGCCCATCGCTTTCCGCATCACGCGGAACGCGCCGTCGCCGTTCTCGCTTGGCTGCGTGATGTGATACGCATCGCCCGACATTCCATATCCCACGACCTCCGCCAAAATCCGCGCCCCGCGCTTCTGCGCGCGCTCGAGCGTCTCCAAAATCAAAATGCCGGAGCCTTCTCCCACAACAAACCCATCACGGTCCGCGTCAAACGGACGGCTCGCGCGCGCGGGCTCATCATTGCGCGTTGAAAGAGCCTTCATCGCCGCGAACCCGCCGATGCCCATCGGCGTGATGGATGCCTCCGCGCCGCCGCAGATCATGATGTCCGCGTCGCCGCGCTGAATGATCTTGAAGGAATCGCCGATGGCATGCGCCGAAGCCGAGCAGGCCGTCGCCGTCGCGGAGTTCGGTCCGCGCGCGCCATAGCGAATGGAAAGCTGCCCTGAAGCCAGGTTGATGATCGCCGCGGGAATGAAAAAAGGTGAGATGCGGCCTGGCCCACCGCTCAAAAGTTTCAGGTGCTCCCGCTCGATGACGTCGAATCCGCCGATTCCGCTGCTCACATACACGCCCGCCGCGTCGGCTTCCTCCGGCTCGATCTTCAACTCCGCCATCCGCGCGGCGAAATCGGCCGCCGCCAGAGCCAGTTGGATGAACCGCCCCATCTTCTTGAGTTCTTTTTTCTCGACCCAGTTCAGCGGATCGAAGTTCTTCACTTCACCCGCGATGCGGCAATCGAATCCCGTGGGATCGAAATGCGTGATCGTCGCGATCCCGCTGCGCCCCGCGACGATATTTGCCCAGGCCTGGTCTGTCCCGATGCCACAACCGCAGACCAGTCCGACACCGGTGACGACAACGCGTCGGCTCAAGAGGGATTCTCCTGCGGATTTCGGATGCGCAAGGACCTACTTCTTGCCATGCTTCTCGATATATGTGATGGCGTCCTTCACCGTTGCGATCTTTTCGGCGTCTTCGTCGGGGATTTCGAGCCCGAATGCCTCTTCAAACGCCATCACCAGCTCGACCACGTCGAGCGAATCGGCGCCCAGATCGTCCACAAATGAGGCGGTCGGCGTCACTTCTCCTTCATCCACCCCGAGCTGCTCCACAATGATTTGCTTTACGCGTTCTTCAATACTCGGCATTTTTCCCCCCGACTGCCGCTAGGCTGGCCTGCGGCATTTTTTCGCGCCGCCCTGTTCGCCGTAGCGGCATCCCCGGCGTCTTCCCGAATGGACACTTGGCCCGTTCATTCTATGCAGGCACCCCGGTTAGGTCAACCGCCGTCCCGCCCCGGCAGCAGGAATGCCTCGAACCTCCAGCCAATTCCTACAGGTAGACTTCGCGCTGAGCACGCCCTGCGGATAACAGAATTCGGAAATGCGGCGTCTAATTATGTGCGTGAAAATCGGACCTAAGACCGGTAATGTCTCGGCCATGAAGAGCGCGCCCCTCAACTGAATTTTGCGAGAGGCGACATTCGATTTGGGAGTTCTCATGAAACTGCTGGCCGCTGCCTGCATCCTGCTTGCGTTTGCCGTTTCCGCGAAAACTGCCAACGGACAAATTCCTACCTCGCAGTACGACAACATGCGTACCGGCGCCACGCTGATGGAGACGACCCTCACTCCACAGAACGTGAACGCCAAACAATTTGGCAAACTGGGCGCGTTCAAAGTCGATGGCGCGGTATACGCGCAACCATTGTTCGTGCCGGCGCTCGAGATTCCCGGAAAGGGGAAACATGACGTGCTCTTCGTTGCCACGGAGCACGACAGCGTATATGCCTTCGACGCGGATCGCCCCGATGACGCGCCGCTCTGGCACGTCAGCTTCCTCGATAGCAAGCGTGGCTTGACCGCGGTTCCCGCAAGAGACGTGGCATGCCCATTTATCCAGCCGGAAGTTGGAATTACTTCCACGCCGGTCATCGATCTGAGGACGGGAACGCTGTACGTGCTCGCGCGGACGATGATCGGCCATACGCTCGGTAGCAGCGAATATTTTCAGCATTTGCACGCCCTCGCGATCACTACCGGTGCGGAGAAATTTGGCGGCCCTAAGCCAATTTCCGCGTCCGTGCCCGGCAAGGGCGATGGCAGCGCAAACGGGCAGGTGCGTTTCAATCCCCTGCGTGAGAATCCGCGTGCCTCGCTGCTTTTGGCGAACAGCGTTGTGTTTCTCACCTGGGCGTCGTCCTGCGATGTGAATCCTTACCACGGCTGGGTCATGGCATATGACGCGGAGACCCTGGCGCAGAAAGCGGTAATGAATGACACCCCGGATGGCAGCGAAGGCGGAATCTGGGCGAGCGACACCGGCCCGGGTGCCGACTCGGAGGGCTATGTTTTCATTCCGACCGGCAACGGAACCTTCAACGCATCTTCGGGAGGCCGGGACTACGGCGATTCGGTGCTCAAGCTGGCGCTTGAAGGCTCGTCTCTGATCGTCCGCGATTACTTTACGCCCCATGATCAAGCTCGATTGAGCGACGCCGACGCCGATCTGGGTTCCAGCGGCCCGCTGCTCGTGCCGGACCAGCCGGGCCCTCATCGCCACTTGCTATTGCAGCCCACAAAGGGCGGCAAGATCTATGTGATTGACCGTGATCGCATGGGAGAATTTCATCCCGAAGGCGACGCAATCGTGCAGCAGATTCGGATGGCGGGAGGCGGTTATGGCGCGATGGCTTATTGGAACCAGCATGTGTACTTCGCCTGCGAAAACGATTCTTTGCGCGATTACGTCATCTCGAACGGTGAGTTGAAACTAAACGCATCCTCCTCCACAAAATTCGATAATCCCGGCGCAACGCCGTCTGTTTCCGCGAACGGAGCAACGGACGCCATCGTATGGGCGATCGCCACTAAAACCTGGAACGGCCCGAACCAGCCGGCGGTACTCTATGCCTTTGCCGCGAACAACATCAGCCAGCCAATCTACAGTTCGGAACAAAACAGCCAGCGCGATCGCGCGGCGAATGGGACGCGTTTCGTGATTCCGGTGGTCGTGCGTGGACGCGTTTACTTCGGCACGAGGGGCGAAGTGGAAGTCTACGGACTGCTGAAATAGCCTTGGAATTTGACCACAAGCTGCATTCTGGAAGTCGCGGCTCGCCTGCCCGGCGCTCAAACTGATGTATTACCGCCGTCTCAGCCTGCCTCGGTATCCTCAGGTTTCCGAAACAACCAGGCCTCCGCTTCCGCGCGTTTCCGAAATCCGCGAAAAGGAATCCCTTTTTCCTCGCAGTGCAATTCAATCATCCGGGAAATCCCGAATGCTAAATCGCTCTCGGCAATCACAGCGCACTTTGCGCTGTGCCCAAAAGGCCGGCTCCGCACCAGACGGTCGGTAGAAAGTGCCGTCAGCCGAATCGTCTTCAGGCCTGTGGCATCAACCAACTCCGAATACTCTGGATTGAATTGCGGATCGTGCATGAGCCGCTCTTGATGTTCCCGAACATCCTCCTCGGTCAAATCATCCCAAACAGTTGTCAAAATTGTTTTCCGGGCCGGGTCAATCTTGAAGCTCATCGGCATTTCGACCCCCAATGCAAACAGGTCTTGCAACGCAGCGCCAACCCCGTTTAACCCATGTACAACCCGCCGTTCACGTTCAGCACGTGTCCGGTGATGTATCCTGCCTCATCGCTGGCTAGGAAAACAACCGCCGCGGCAATCTCCGCGTCCATCCCCATCCGTCCGAGCGGCACGCGCGCCAGCATGGACTCTTTCACCTGCTCCGGCAGCGGGTCCGTCATCGGACTGACAATGAATCCCGGCGCCACCGCGTTTACGGTGATATTTCTCGAGGCATACTCCATCGCGATGGCCTTTGTCAGCCCGATCAATCCGGCTTTTGCCGCTACGTAGTTCGCCTGTCCCTGGTTTCCCGTCTGCGCCACCACCGAAGTCACGTTGATGATTCGCCCAAAGCGCGCCCGCATCATCACCCCGAGCGCCTGCTGGATGCACAGGTGCGCGCCGGTCAGGTTCGTTCGCATTACTGCGTCCCAATCCTCCGGCTTCATCCGCAGAGCCAGAGTGTCGCGCGTGATAGCCGCGTTGTTCACCAGGATGTCGAGCTTCCCGAATCGATCCATCGCCTGCTTAAATCCTGCTTTGATCTGCTCGCCGTCCGCCACATCCATTTGGACCGCAATCGCCTCGCCCCCCGCGGCGGCGATCTCTTTGGCAACTTCCGCCAGCTTCTCCGCATTTCGCGCCGCGCACGCGACCTTCGCGCCGCGCGAAGCAAGCGCCATCGCCGTCGCCCGCCCAATCCCCTGCGACGCTCCGGTCACCAGCGCGACTCTGTCTTTCAAGCTGAACATTTTCTTCGCGTCCTATCCTTCGCCCGCTTCAGCGCGAATCTGCCCCAGCTTCGCCTGTGTTGCGCGCAGGCTCGCCTCGTCTTCCACGTTCAGGCTGTGCACCGAGCGATCAATCTGCCGCAGCAATCCGCTCAACACGCGCCCAGGCCCGACCTCCACAAACGTTTTCACGCCCTGATCAATTAATTCGCGGACGGAATCTTCCCACCGGACGGGTAGCGTAATTTGCCGGATCGCCGCCTCGCGCGCCTCCGCCCCGCTCGAGATAGCTTCCGCGTCGGCGTTCGTAATTACTGGCACGCGCAATTCGCGAAACACCGCTTTCCGCAGCTCCGGCTCCATCAGCGCCTGCGCCGGCTGCATCAGCGCGCAATGGAATGGCGCGGACACCGCGAGCACCACGGCGCGCTTTGCCCCGTTCTGCGACGCAAGCTCCACCGCGCGTTTCACCGCCGTTGCGTTCCCCGAAATCACGGTCTGCTCCGGCGAATTTAAGTTCGCAGGCGAGACGACTTGCCCGTCTGCTGCGCGCTTGCAAATATCCGCCACCGTCGCCGGAGAAAGCCCCAGAATCGCCGCCATCGCCCCTTCACCGGCGGGCACAGCCTCCTGCATAAACTGCCCGCGCATCCTCACGAGCTTTACCGCATCCACAAACTCCAGCGCTCCGCCTGCCACCAGCGCCGAATACTCGCCCAGACTGTGGCCCGCGACAAAATCCGGCGCGATGTCCTGCCCCGCCTCCGCCGCCAGCACGCGATACGCCGCCACGGATACCGTCAGGATTGCCGGCTGCGTATTCGCCGTCTGCTTCAGCTCGTCTTCCGAGCCTTCAAAGCAGATCCGCGAAATCGGAAATCCCAGCGCGCGGTCCGCCGCGTCAAACACGGCGCGGGCTGCCGGAAATTTTTCCGCCAGGTCCTTGCCCATGCCGGAGTATTGCGACGCCTGCCCCGGAAATATGAATGCGACTTTTCCCATTAAATTTGTTGCCTTCCCGCGGCCTTCGCGCGGCTAGACCGCCGCCCCTGCATGTGCATGTTGGCGCACCACAGGTATGCTCAGCTCCTGTTCGATTTTTTCGGTCACTTTGCCTCGGGCCAGCTCGTTCGCCACTCGGATGGCGTTCTTAATCGCGTTCGAGTTTGACCGCCCGTGCCCGATCACCGTCACTCCGCGGACGCCCAGCAGCGGCGCGCCCCCGTACTCCGAATAATCAATCTGTTTTTTCAATTGCTGGAACGCGCTGCGCGCCAGCATCGAGCCGAGCTGCGCCGCGATGGTGCTCTTCAGCGCCTGCTTGAGCATCGCGCCGATCTGCTGCGCCGCGCCCTCGCTAATTTTCAGCGCGATGTTCCCGATGAAGCCGTCGCACACGATTACCTCGACGTTCCCGGCGAACACGTCCCTGCCCTCGACGTTCCCCACGAAATTCAGCGGAAGCTTCTTCAGCCGGTCGTGCGTCTCGCGCACCAGCTCATTCCCTTTGCTTTCTTCCTCGCCGATGCTCAGAAGGCCCACCCGCGGACGCCGCGTTCCGAATATCACACGGTAATAAATCTCTCCCATCACCGCGAATTGCACCAGGTGCTCCGGCCGCGAATCCACGTTCGCGCCCACGTCGAGCAGCACGCTCGTCCCCCCGCGCGCCGTGGGAAAGGGCGCCGCCAGCGCCAGCCGATCCACCGACGAAAGCGTCCCGAGCACGAACCGCGCCACCACCATTGCCGCGCCTGTGTTTCCGGCGGTTACTTCTGCCTGTGCCTGTCCGTCGAGCACGAGCCGCGCGGCCACGTGCATGGAGCTGTCTTTTTTCTTGCGAAACGCCTGCATCGGCGCGTCCCGCATCGCTATCACTTCGCTCGCCGGGACAATCTCCACCATCGCTCCGCGCCTCGCGTGCCGTCCCAGCTCCGCCTTCAGCGCCGCCGCCTGCCCCACCAGCAATACCTTCACGCCATATTCCCGTGACGCCTGTAACGCCCCTTCGATTTCCGGGCGTGGAGCGAGGTCGCTTCCCATCGCGTCCAGGGCAATCGTGTTCATTAGCGCTCCGGCGGAGGCAGGATTACTTCTAGGCGTGGGGCCGTTAGGCCTTCGTTTCCATCACTTCGCGGCCCTTATAGTAGCCGCAGCGTGGGCACACATGGTGCGGCGGCTTGGTCTCATGGCAATTCGGACATTCAGCCAGTGCGGGCGGTGTTAGAAAATCGTGCGCCCGCCGCTTGCTCGTTCGAGCTTTTGAATGACGCCGCTTCGGATTTGGCATGGTGACTCCTCGGGTAGACCCTGAGAAGGATCATTCTACTTGATTCTTACTGTTTCTTGAACCAGTCCTGCTTCAGGCGCGCCAGCGGAGCCATCCGCGGGTCGTAGGACCTCGCCTCGCAGCGGCAATCTTCGCTGTTCAGATTGACTCCGCATTGCGGGCACAGTCCGCGGCAATCGCTGCGGCAAATTACTTTGACGGGCAGGGCCAGCAGCACCTGCTCGGCCAGGATGTCGGTCAGAAAAATTCCTTCGCCTTCAAAAAAAGCGATTTCGGTGTCGTCCGTCTTCAGCCGGATCTCATCTCCGCGCGGCTCATCTTTCGACGGACGGTAATACAGGTCAAACTCGCGCGCCACTTCTTCAGACACCTCATCCAGGCACCGCGCGCAGACCATCTCCAGCCGCGTATGCATCGTCCCCGAAACGCGGATCTGCCCCTCGATCAGCTCCGCCGTGGCCCGCACTTCCAGCGGGTCGACTTGCCGGAAATCATTGCTGTGAAAATCGATAGTCCCCGGCGCGAAGCCCTTGTGGATGCGGACTTTGTGGACTGCGAGTTCGTTCACGTCCAGAAACATAAAAAATGCCGGAAAACCGGCTAAATTGCATAATAATGCCCCTTCTCACTCAAGTCAAGAAAGCCTCAAAAGCAGGGTTTATCGCACGATTTGAGGGGATGGCGGCGTGGTCCGGCGTCTATTACGTGCCTTTCTTCGGAGGCGGCGTGGCGAGGAAATGGACCTCTTCGCAGGACTGCGCGGCGAGCCTGACGGTTTGCACGGTCTTCTGAAATCCATCGGGAAAAACCGGACTTACGCGGTAGCTGCCGGGGTCGAGCCCCCAAATCTCGAAATGCCCGTCCTTCCGTGTGACTACCGTCTTGCGAACCGCCACGCCTGAAATCACCACGCTGAATCCCGCGGCCGGGCCGCTCACTGTAGCGACGTTCTTCGCGTCGCGCGATTGCATGGAGATATCCCCAACGATTCCGGATGCGCGGGCCGGGTCGTCCTTCTTGGTCAGATATTCGATGTCGTCCTTCGCTTCGGAGAGCGGACGCGTGCGCGTGCAGATCGTCGTGAAGAACTTCCCAGCTTCCCCAAGGGGAGGCGCGCCATTGAGGGCATAAACCAGATAACTCGCGCCTTCTTTGAATGCGTAGCCGCAATCGCCACCACCACTGCCTGTAGCTACTTCGGCTGTCGTCTCATTCGTGTTGACACCGCGATACGCTTGTGAAATTTCAAAGGTGACGACGCGATAGCCGTTGGCTCCCACCACGATTTTCGCCACGCGTCCGGAAAATATAGCCGGAGTATTCGCGAAAGCTTTGCACGGCGCGCCCACGCTCATGCATTCGCATGCCCGCGCCGCGATCGGCGCGAACATCCACACCAACAGCGCGAACAGCCCCGCGCGAAAAATGTTTTTCGTTAAACCCATGAATCCCCCTAAAGGGTTGTCATCTTGAGCGGGGAGCCGATAGATTTTATCGGCTCGCAGCACGTTCTTCGTGTCCCGATGCCTTTTATCGGGACGAAGGATCCCTTTCTTATCTCCACAAATGTATCCATTTTCGCAAGACGCCGCCCTAAGTTTTTTTTTCTTCCTCTCTCCCTTTGATCACCCCTCCCCGCAGCTTCCATACAATCTGATGCAGGATGCCCAGCCACACATCCGCGTCGCGCGCGGGCAAGTTCAGGCGCCGGACGAGGCGCCGAATCCGCTCCTTCACGTCGGGCACCTTGCGGAGACTGAAGTAGCCGCTTGCCTCCAGCGCCTCAATGAGGTAGCCGGTCATCCGCTCGACATCGCCCGTCGGCGCCAGCTCTAATTTCTCCGCTGACTTCGCCGCGCGCGGGTCGCGCGCCAATTCGTAAAGGCACACCGCCGCGGCCTGCCCGAGATTCATCGAGATATTTCCCTCGTGCGTCGGGATGCGCATCAGCCAGTGGCAGTGGCTCAGGTCCGCATTCGAGAGCCCGCGCTTCTCGGAACCGAAGAGCAGCGCGACGCAATTGGTATTTGTCCCGCGCTTCGTGTTCTTTGCGGCGGTAGATTTGCCTCCGACCTTCGCCGCCAGCCGCCTGCGTATCAGCCGCGCTCCTTCTTCCAAGCGCTTAAGCTGGTGTTGCAACTCCCTGTGGCGCACCGCCGTCGTTCCCACGACAAGCGTGCAATCGGCCACCGCGTCAGCCACGCTTGCGAATACTTCCGCGTGCGTGAGAACTTGCGAAGCGCCGACAGCCGACTTCGCCTCGCGGAACGCTGGATCGTATGGGTTCACGACTCGCAGGCGGCGCACGCCGAAGTTGCTCATGGCGCGCGCCGCCGCGCCGAGGTTGAGCGGGTTCCGCGTCGCCACCAGGACCACGCGCAAATTGTCGAACGGATTCTTGGATTCGCGCGCGGCTGACATTCTCTGAATTAATTCCTCAGGCCTGCTTCTTCGCGATCACATTAATCTCGCTGTAAAACGTGTTGCCCCAATCATCGTCCGATTCCGTTTCAAAACAATCGAACAGCAGGTAGCGATATTTTCCGATGCTCCCGCTCGCGTGCGTGATGCTCACGCCATACTGCCCGCCGAATACGTCTCCCGCGCCCGCGCTTCCCTGTTTCGGCCGCGTGTCCACCGAGGCGATGCGGCGCCAGCCGACGGTCGCTGGGTCCACATTCGTTTTAGGCGCGGGATTGAAATTGGGATCCGTGCCGTCACTCGCGTAGAGTACGTACACCTGCGGCCCGCGCGTGTTGGGATGCCACGAATACGAATTCACCTGAGCGATCTCGATCGCGCTGCCCAAGTCCATGCGGAAGCGACCGCCCCAGGTGCCGGCGTCGAAGAAAAGATTCGCCTCCGGCTCGTCTTCCTCAGTGGGCAAGCGCCCGTCGGTAAGTCTGCCCAATCCGCCGCTGTTCGGGTCCACTTCTCCGGCGACGAGGAGCAGATTCGCACTCATGGCAGCGTTATCGCCAACCGGCGACGGAACATGCGCGAATTTGAATTTCGGCGTCGCCGCATTCCCCGCGTTTTGGTCCACCGTGACCTTGATCCCCTCCGCATTCGCACTCGCCTGCCCATTCGCGTTCCCCTGCCCACTCGGCAGCGCACTCGCGCTCGCTTGGCCATTCGCGATCGCCTGCCCCTGCACATTGCCTTGCGCCGCGACCTGCTCCGCTCCTTTTGCGGAGAGCCCAGCGATAGCGCCGAGTGCGCCCACTGACATCGCAATCGCCAGCGCCACTGGCAACAATCGTCTCGTTTTCAATTCGCCCCTCCTCGTCCAAAGGTTCGGGCTGTAGTTTAGCCTGACTCCGGCAAGCAGGTGCAAACGCTTTCTGGGTGAAACTGGCGCCCGTCAGGGAGATCTGACCCGGACTAAATCCCAGCGCTACCTAGGCTTTATACCCCCCACCCCCTATCTTTTTGTAAGAGTGTGCGCCTAAAGGACTTACAGCCACGAAGAGCGGTAAGAGTATGCGCCTAAAGGACTTACGAGTTTTACATTCAGTAAACTAAGTCCATTAGATTCAATCACTTACGTTTTCGGCTGAGAAGTGGCTCGTAAGAGTATGATAATAAAGGACTTTAAGCGGGATTATGTACTTGACACAAAAGCGTTCCTCTGCTATGCTTTCTTCGTGCGAGACACCTTAGGAGCATCGGCGACCTTCTTGATGTGCTTCACCACTTTCGGGTGGAACAGGTGCTTCATTAGCTCATCACTACTCATGTCTCGCGGATGCTTTTTCTTTTTCATGGAGACTCTATGAACACTCCGAATATTAATCTAGCGCAGCTAACAGAGCAATTTGGAACCGATGACAAGTGCCGCAAGGCCCTAGAGCAATTGCGCTGGAAGAATGGCCCAGAGTGCCCGCGCTGCGCGAGTAAGGCCACTCCGATTGCCAATCGTTTCCAGTATGACTGTGACTCATGCCATTACCAGTTTAGCGTGACAGTGGGCACGATATTCCATGATTCGCACCTTTCGCTGTGGAAGTGGTTTATCACTGTCGCGTTGCTTTGCAGAGCCAAAAAGGGCATGTCGGCCTGCCAGATTCAAAGCACTGTAGGCATGAGCTATAAGACTGCATGGTATCTCACGCATCGCATCCGTAAGGCCATGATGGACGTAGCTCCACAACCGCTCAGTGGGACAGTAGAGATTGATGAAACCTATGTGGGCGGGAAGAAGCGCCGTTGGCGTCCGGGAAGCGACAAACAAGTGGTTATCGGCATTCGCCAGCGCAATGGCGATCTCCGGCTTATTCACGCCGAGGATGCACGTTCCAAGACTGTGCGCGAGATTATCAATGCGAATGTGGGCGGCCACGTCGAACTCATTCTGACGGATGAATCGCTGATTTATCCCTATGCGCTGTCGAAGATTCAAAAGAACAAGCACCGCACGATTAACCACTCCAAGCAATTCGCGCACGGCGACGTTCACACCAATACCGTCGAATCTGCGTTCTCGCTCTTGAAGCGCGGCATCATTGGAACGTGGCATAAAGTCAGCGCGAAGCATCTCCCGGCCTATCTTGACGAAATGTGCTTCCGATTCAACAATCGCAAGAATCCCTATCTTTTCCGCGATACAATCGTCAAGCTAATCCAGACTTCAAACGTCGAATACAAAGAATTAACCGCGCAGCAAGACAAATCTGCGGCCTAAGGGAAATTCAACGAAGGCATGACGTTGATTGTCGCCGATTGTACTCCTGACGTCTTGCCGCATGTCTTGCAAGAGAATCTAAGACCCAATTGAAACGAATTGAAATGGAGAGGAGTATCTACTTTTACTTTTACGGTCATCTTTGTCAAACTCACACCGGGGTTCAAGAGGTTAAACGTTTTCAATCTCATCGTATCCGGCATGTTTTCTTGTTTGTTAAATCCTTGTGGCTCTGCTGCATACTTACATTGGTCGCATAAAATAAGCCATAGTTCGCCCTCTTCGACTGCAACGTCGGAGATATTCTTTACTGAAAAATCGACTGTGAACACTCCATCTTTGTCGGGAGATAGACCCTGCTCCAAAAGTGGGAACGCAGCTTCTGTGTCTACCCATAGGGTGAATTTCAATTGTGCGTATCGCGGCGGCACAGTGCCGACTTTGCTGATGCTCCCATTGAGGTTATTTTCGGTCTTTGCTACCTGCTTTGAGACATCTCCTAAATTAATCTTTAGAGTCTCAGCGGTATCTTGGACCTTTTTCACGTCACCTCTTACCTCTGCTATTTTCTCGTCAGAATGCTGATTGGCCTGTGCGAGCGCAGCACTAATCGCAGCTTGTTGGTCTGCCAGAGCCCTTGCATCAGAAATAGATTGCTCATGCCACAATACGGCACTCCAAATAAACCCGGCGCTAATGAGGCTAGTGCGCCACAAGATTTTCTTAGTCGTGCTCATTTTTTCCATCGGGAAAAAGGCAATGAGAATTGCGAGCACGAAGGGAATCCAGTCTGCCAAGAACCTGAATAGGCGCACATCGTTCCAATAAACGTGAATCCCCCACGAGAGCCACGCAATGACGCACAACGAGGAACCAATCGCAGCGCACCACAAGGGAATTCGGTATGACTTTGGTTTGACGCGCATGGTCGGATTCTACCACACGTTTGCGTGAAGTATACAATCCCGCTTTAAGTCCTTTAGGCGCATACTCTTACGGGGTGGTCGCGACAAAGGCGATTCTCACTCCCGGCAGGGGCGACAATTCCCGTTTTAGAACTGCATTCGAAACGTTTGTCGCAGTCTGCGAGGCAGATTACCACAGAGTTACACTGAAAGTCAAGGGAAAAATGGAGGGGAAAATAACTATCAGATAGAGTTGCAAAAGTTCTACTATGGAGCTAAATTCCAGTCATGCGACGAATGGTCGTGCTTTTTGGATTGGCCTCAATCGCTTTGTCTGTAGCAGGCTCTGCGCAGGTCCGCTCCGAGCACAAGATTCTGTGCAAGACACCGGCGATTGCTGCGTTATGTTACTGGACTCATGGACGACTGGGACAGACCAATGGCAATCCATCATTCCGCGTTTGGAAGATTGGCACCAAACGCAAATTGGGCATGTTCAGGGGTCCGAACGCCGAAAAACTCGATCCGTTGGATAACGAACATCCGGAACTACCCAAGAACGTTGAGCGTGCAATGAGGGCTTCTGAATATGTTTTTGTTTTTGCGGATTTCGAGGTATGCCCACTCGAACCGGAACGCCCCGGTGTGAAGCAATATGCCCGCATCGAATCGGCGAAGAATATTGCCGTGGGGAAGTAATCAGCTCATTGACCCAGTTTTGCATTTTTGTCTAAGTGCTTGACATAGGCGAAGAAAAGGCGAATATTGTGACCAGAATCTAGCAGGGGAGCGAATCCAGCCTAATGATTGATGTGTCTTTTTTTGACGAATCACGCGAGCAGTCACAGGTCAAGTCTCGAATTGTCGCCAAATACTTTTGGGCCTGGGCGAAGGTAGTGATTCCGAGCGCAAAAGCCCGGGGTAACCGAATCGCGTACATCGATCTATTTGCTGGGCCAGGCCGCTACAAAGATGGAACTGTCTCGACTCCCATATTAGTGCTTGAAAAGGCGGTCGCGGACACGGATATGAGGAAGATGTTAGTCACGGTATTCAATGACAAGACTAAAGAGAATATCAGCTCCCTCACCGAAGCCATCGACGCATTGCCGGGAATTGAACAATTGAAACACAAACCTCAGATCCAGAGCGAGGCAGTCGGGACAGAAATTGTGAAAATGTTCGAGAATACGAGATTCATTCCGACACTTTTTTTCGTCGATCCATGGGGCTACAAGGGGCTTTCGCTCGCGCTCGTCAACTCGATACTGAAGGATTGGGGCTGCGATTGCATTTTATTTTTCAACTATAACCGCATCAACATGGGACTGGTAAATACCGCTGTTCGTGAACACATGAATGCATTATTTGGGGATGACCGGGCAGATCGTATCCGAGGAAAATTGGCCGGACTAAATCCAGACGAGCGCGAAACATTCATAATTGAGGAGCTAACCCAGGCTCTCAGAGAAATGGGAGCCAAGTTTGTCCTTCCTTTTGGCTTCGAAAACGAGCAGGGTACGAGAACGTCGCATCACTTGATTTTTGCGACTAAGGATTTCAAAGGGTACGAGATCATGAAAGAGATCATGGCAAAAGAAAGCTCCGACCAGGACCAAGGGGTGCCATCATTTACGTATACGCCAGCATTAAAGAAATATCCTACACTGTTTGAGCTTTCCAGACCGTTAGACGATCTCGAGGACATGCTACTGACGGAATTTGCGGGCCAAGAGCTCAAAATGCGTGAGGTCTACGAGCAGCACAACGTGGGCAGATCATATATAAAGAGCAACTACAAGAAAGCCCTCATAAAAATGGAGAATGAGGGCAGAATAAGAGCCAATCCACAAGCCAGCGAAAGACGCAAGTTTACGTTTGGAGATGATGTCATCGCAATTTTCCCTCGCGAGGTCAAGAAATGAGCTCTCAATCCAGCATCGAATGGACGGACGCGACGTGGAATCCCGTGAGGGGCTGCACGAAGATAAGTCCCGGATGTAAGCATTGCTACGCCGAAACATTCGCGGAGCGATTTCGAGGAGTCAAAGGGCATCCTTATGAGCAGGGATTCGATCTGCGCCTGGTGCCGGAAAAACTCGCCGAGCCGCTGCGTTGGCGTGCAGCGAAAATGATCTTCGTAAATTCCATGAGCGACCTGTTCCACGACGGCGTGCCGGAAGAATACATTGTCGCGGTCACACGAGTCATGGTCGCAGCGAAGTGGCATACCTATCAGGTTCTGACGAAGAGATCCGAACGCCTGCGAAAGCTTTTGAATTCGTCACTCGGTTTTGCGGCGACTCAGCCTCATATCTGGTGGGGAGTGAGCGTCGAAGATCGGGAGTATGGTCTTCCGCGGATCGAAGATCTTCAAAAGGCCACGGCTGAAGTTCGTTTTCTGTCGGTTGAACCGCTCCTGGAAGATGTGGGTGAACTGAATCTCGCCGGAATCGCCTGGGTAATCGTGGGAGGGGAAAGCGGGCCGGGCGCCAGGCCAATGAAGAAGGAGTGGGTCGTGTCCGTAAGAGATCAGTGCCGCAATATGGCCGTCCCTTTTTTCTTCAAGCAGTGGGGTGGAGTTCGTAAAAAGCATACCGGGAGAAAACTGGATGGCAGAACCTATGACGGCTTTCCCGAGCGCGTTCAGAATCCGGTACTCACCCCGGACGTGTGTGATTCACTTGCCGCAAGCATCAGTTCAGGCCTTCGGAATCCTGAGTTGGTGGCGAGCCCAGCGTAATAAAGAATTCCTTACCTTTAATCAAAGCGAAAAAAAGTGGATTTGCTGCGAAGCAGCGGCCCGGCTGAAGCCGCGCCCTACGAAAGCATAAACGCGCTGCAGCGTTACACGGAACTTATAAGTTCGCGGTGGAGGCGGAGGAGGAAATGGTCGGTCATGCCGGCGATGTAGTCGCAGACGACGAGATGGGCGGCGCGAGGATCGCGAGTCGCTTCGCCGGCATAAAACGGCGGCATCGCGGCGGGACGATCCATGTAATAGCGGAAAAGCTCATCGAGGGCGGCGACGGAGAGGTCGCGGTCTTCGACGATTGCGGGATTCTGATAAAGCTGCGCCAGGAGAAATGCCTTTAGCTGTGAGGCGGTGGCGCGCGCTTCCCCGCTGAATGCCGCCAAGCGCGGCGTGGAAAAATCGGGATTGGCGGATTCGCCCGAAGCAGCGCCATGGGAAGCGATCTTGACGCGACCTTGCACGGGCGGCGGCGTCGCGCGGCGAACGTCGTCCACTGAGCGGACGCCGGAATCGGCAATGCGCCGGCGAGTCGTCTCGATGAGATCCGTCACGAGATAATCGAGCACGCGTTTGTTGGCCTCGTTGAATATCAACTTGGCGCGGCCCTGCGGGTGCTTACGGCCGATCTCATTGTAGTAGTCGCGGAAGAGCGGGACGCCGCCTTGAATCTGCTCGAGAGAGAGCAGTCCCGCTTCGAGGCCGTCATCGAGGTCGGCGGTGTCATAGGCGATTTCGTCCACCAGATCGATCAACTGTGCTTCGAGCGGCGGGCGCAGGTCGAGAAAGTATTCGGCCAGTTCGGGATGCTCGGCGGCGGAGTAGTCGCGCGAGTGCTTGACGATTCCCTCGCGGACTTCAAACGTCAGGTTGAGACCGGGATAATCGAGATAGCGATGCTCGAATTGCTCAACGATGCGGAGGGCGTGGAGGTTGTGATCAAAGCGCGCGCCGTGCTCGCGGAGCAGGTCATCAAGCTTGTGCTCGCCCGCATGGCCGAAGGGTGGATGGCCGATGTCATGAACGAGCGCGAGGGCTTCGGCGAGGTCGGTGTTGAGGCCGAGCGCGCCCGCGACGGTGCGCGCGATCTGCGCGACTTCGAGCGTGTGGGTGAGGCGGTTGCGGAAGTGATCGGAATACCGCGTGGTGAAGACCTGCGTCTTGGCTTCGAGGCGGCGAAAGGCGCGGGCGTGGATGATGCGGTCGCGGTCGCGGGCGTAGGCGTTGCGGTAGGGATGCTCGGGTTCGGGAAATCTGCGCCCCTTGGATTGAGCGACGTCCATTGCGTAAGGAGCGAGGAGGGGCGAGGGCATGGAGCGATTCTATTCTATAGGGAGGGAGGGCGGCAAAACGCAGGGCGGACGAGCGCAAGACAACCATGCAATGGTTGATGCGGCGCGAAATCGACTGAGAGATCCTTCGGCCATCCTGGCCGGATGGCCTCAGGATGACACCAGTTTCTTTTCATCCTAAGAAAGTGAACATTCAGCGAACCTGGTGTCAGGAATGGCCGGCGAATTCGGCGGCGGCTTCGAGGCGCTTGTCGGCTTCCTGGGACGCGGGGGATTCGGGGAACTCCTGCTTCACCTGATTGAGGAGCTTGACGGCCTCGGCGGGATTGGTCTTGCTGTAAAAGTCGGCGAAGGTGAGCATGACGAGCGGCTTTGGAACGAGCACGGTCGGCTTGGCCATGAGATCTTTATAAGCTTGTATGGCCTGCGCGGTCTTGCCGAGCCTGGCGTAAACGCCCGCGAGGCGGAATTTTGCGAGCGGCTCGAGGTCGGCGTTGCTGCTTTTGCTGAGGGCTTCGAGTTCGGAGGCGGCGCGGTCATTGCGGCCGAGTCGTTCGTCGCAGAGCGCTTCAAAGTAGCGCGCTTCCTGGCCGGGGCGCGTGCGGCCGTAGCGATCGGCAACGACAGTGAATTGCTTCGCGGCGGCGTCATACTTGACTTTTTCGTCGAAGAACGTGGGTTCGTTGGGATCGGCCGCCTCGCCGGCGGCGCGGATACGCGCGCTGTACGTTTTCATGGCGTCAGCCAGTTCGATGGAGGCCTTGCCGGACTGCCACTGCGTGTACCGCTGCCAGCCGAAAACGGCCACAACAATGACGAGCACGATGGTTACGATTTGTGCGACGAGTTTCTTGTGAGAAGCGACGGCTTCGCCGCCATGGACGAAGGCTTCGCGGAAATCGTCTTTCTTCAGTTCCTTGCGGGAAATATGCTCCGGCACAGTTCCGTTCCTTGCGCTCAGGCGAAACAACTATCGTATCACAAACGGAAAAAGCCCCGCGTGAGAACGCCGAGCAGGGCCCTTTAAGATTGATTGGCAGGCTTACGGTTTAGGTAGCCGCCGTTACTTTGTCCGCCTGAAGGCCCTTGGGGCCCTCGCGAACCTCGAACTCGACGGTCTGGCCTTCGTTGAGGGACTTGTAGCCGTCCATTTCGATCGCGGAGAAATGCACGAAAACATCCTCGCCCGACTGACGCTGGATGAAACCATATCCTTTTGCAGCGTTAAACCACTTCACAGTTCCTTGTTCCCTAGCCACTCGCGTTCTCCTGTTCCAAGAAAGTGCGTATTCTGGGCGTAACGCCAGTCGGCGCCACAAAAAACCCAGCTTGCTTCCGCGGCGCGGCAGGCAGGCGAGCTTCCGTTCACCGAAGGAATTACATGAGCCACAAACGCGGCGACATGCTTGCATAAGTTTTGGGCGGGTGTAAAGAGGATTTGTGGCGGGGGGCTGGAGACGGCGCGAGTGGGAGCAATGCGGCGAGGGTCGGCAGAAGAAGATCAGCGAAAGCTGGCGACGGCTTCGCCTTCGTCGAAGTGGATGTCAAAAATCGTGTAGAGCTTGGTGGCGAGGAGGGCGTTGTCCACAGCGCGGCTGAGCTTGAGGAGCTTTACTTCGCCGCCCTGGCGCTTGGCGGTGGAATAGGCACTGACGAGTTCGCCGATGCCGCTGCTATCGAGATGTTCGACGGCGGCGAGGTTGAGGAGGAGACGGAGGTGGCCCTCGTCGAGAAACTTGCGGATGGCAGTACGGAACTCGGCGCTGCCATCGCCAAGTTTGAGCGTGCCGCTCAGGTCCACGATGAGGACACTGCCGGAAATGCGAGGTGTAGCCCGGAACTTCACCGGGGGCGCTCCTTTTTCCTGGAACAATTAACCGGCGCGCCGCTCGGACTGGGCTCCGTGATGCAGCCGCTTGGCCATGACAATTTCCGCGCCGCCCTCGCTGGGAAGATGGACGTCGAATTCGTCCATGAATGAGCGCATCAGAAAAATGCCGCGACCGGAACTCTTCAAGAGATTCTCGTCGGCGAGCGGGTCGGGGACCTCATTGAGGTGGAAGCCTTTGCCCTGATCGCGAACGCAGATGACGAGTTTTTCGGGAGTCAGCTCAAAGGTGAGAAAGATTTTTTTGTCGCGCTGCTTCTGGCTGCCGTAATTGTAGGCGTTGATGACGCCTTCGCGGACGGACATGCCGATCTTGAAGCAGTCGTCGTCATCGAAGCCGGCGGCGCCCGCGATGCGAGTGCACATCTCTTCAGCCAGACTCACGCTATCGAGCAGCGATTCGAGCGTGACTTCGATGCGCTGGTTGCCCGCGTTGGAGCGGCCGTCGGGAGGATGGCTCAAGGCGTAAGTATGGGTAGCACAGGGTTCCGGGGGAAGTCAATCGTTGGGGAAGGGGAAGCGGGCTTGCGCGTGGGGTCGCCGAAAAATCCGCAAGGCTGCGAGTTATCTCATCGCGAAGCCGAAGACGATCTGTCTGCCAATCGGGTCCAATTAATAAGGAGATTGGGACTTATCGCGAAGAGCCGGCTGCGGAACTTCATCATCCAGCGCCAGTTTCCGAGTAGCCGAATATGCGGGAGCGATCGCATGGTGGCTGGAACCGAGATGACGAGTACTGCTGCTTTTGTGAGGAGCCCATTTATCGGGCCCTACCCGGCTCATGTTGCGCGGTTGCCCGCGTAGAGGCGCTAGCGTAAGATTTACGGCCTGTGCCTGAAACTCCATCCATTGTTGGCAGCACCATCTCACACTACGCCGTCCAAGAAAAACTGGGGGGCGGAGGCATGGGCGTGGTCTATAAAGCCAAGGACACGCGCCTTGGCCGGAGTGTCGCGCTGAAATTCCTGCCAGATGATATTTCCCACGACCCGCAGGCAATCGAGCGATTCCACCGCGAAGCGCGGGCTGCTTCGGCGCTCAACCATCCCAACATCTGCACAATTTACGATGTTGGAGAATTCGAAGGCCGACCCTTTATCGCCATGGAGCTGCTCGAGGGCCGGACACTCAAGCACCGCATTTCCGGGAAGCCCATCGAAATATCGGAGCTGTTGGAGATCGGCATCCAGATCGCCAACGGACTCGATGCGGCGCATGCGAAGGGAATCGTGCACCGCGACATCAAGACCGCTAATATTTTTCTCGTGGAGCGGGGGCAGGCAAAAATATTGGATTTCGGTTTGGCGAAGCTGATGCCCGTTGTTCGACATGCAGCCGAATCAGTGGACGCCACCTCCATACACACGCAAACTCAGATGCTCCATGAAGACCAACTGACGAGCCCGGGCAGCTCGATGGGTACGGTCGCCTACATGTCACCCGAACAGGCACGGGGCGAAGAGTTGGATGCGCGCTCGGATTTGTTTTCGCTTGGGGTCGTCTTGTATGAAATGGCAACCGGATCGGTTCCGTTCTCCGGCGCAACCTCGGCGGTCATTTTCGATGGAATTCTGCATTCCACACCAGCGCCTGCGAAAGAGCTAAATCCCCGCCTGCCTGTGGCGATGGATCAAATTCTCGGCAAGGCGCTCGAGAAGGATCCCGATCTGCGGTGCCAGACAGCTGCCGAACTCCGCGCCGACCTGAAGCGACTGAATCGCGACATCGAATCGGGCCGCCGGCCAGCAGCCGAGAAGAGCGTGTCGGGTTCCGGGGCGCACGTTGCTCCAGCAAAGCAAAAATCGGTCGCGGTTCTCTACTTCGAAAACCAGAGCGGCGCGAAAGAAGACGAATACTTCCGCGATGGGATTACGGAAGACATTGTCACGGAGATTTCGAAGATCGCGCAACTGGAGATCTTTCCTCGCTCGGAGATGATCGCATTCCGCGACAAGGCGGTGACGGCGCAACAGGTGGGCCAGCAACTCGGCGCTGCCTACGTCCTTGAAGGTTCAATCCGCCGCGCCGGCAACCGCGTGCGGATCACCGCACAGCTGGTGGAAGCCTCGACAAGGCATTCCGTTTGGGCCGAGCGATACGACCGGCAACTGGAAGACGTTTTCGCCATCCAGGAAGAAATTGCCCGAAGCATCGCCCAGGCGCTACGCATTACACTAACCCCACAAGAAGAAAAAACCATGGTGCGCAGGCCAACGGAAAACCCTCAAGCATATGATTTTTACCTGCGCGGGAAGAGCTACACTCGCCGCGAGAACCTGGATTACGCCATGCAAATGTTCGAACAGGCCATCCAGCTGGATCCGAATTTCGCTCTTGCACACGGCGGGATCGCCCAGCTGTGCGGGCGAAACTATGAAAGCCGGGAGCAGAATCCAAAATGGATTGAACGGGGGCTGGCTGCCTGCGACCGGGCTACGGCTCTCGCTCCCGACCTGCCTGAAGTTCTGATAGCGCACGCCCGGATTTGTTACGCGCAGAAAAAATTCGATGAAGCCGCACTGCTGGCATGGCGCGCCATCGAACGCAAGTCCGACTGTGAAGGTTCTTGGAACCTCCTCGGCCGCGCGTATTTCGCCTCCGGGCGGTTCGAAGAGGCCGCGGTGCTTGCCGACCGAGCCCTCGAAGCGAATGGCGACGATTACAACACCTACATTCCGTACCACGGGGCCCTGAAGCGGTTAGGGCGCGAAAAGGAAGCGGAAGACGTCAGGAGACGAATGACCGGTGTCCTCCGGCAACAATTGGAACTGGTACCGGAGGACGTGCGCGCCCGTATTCTGCTGGCCAGCAACCTCGCCTATTCTGGTGAGGCGGAGGAAAGCGTGAGGCACCTGCAGACCGCCGTCGCCCTTCGCCCTAACGACGGTAATACTCTCTACAATGCCGCATGTACCTTTGGCGTCCTCGGGAAAAAGGCAGAGGCGCTCGAGACGCTCAAAAAGGCGTTTTCGGCCGGATACGGCCTGCGGGACTGGGCTGCCAAGGATTCCGATCTCGATTGCCTCCACGATGACCCTGAATTCCGGAAACTCGTCGGCCTCAGCGAAAGTGCCGCGGTGTAGGAAATATTTATTCACTCACTTTTGAAATGCGCCGCCATAACTGAAACGTTGCAGGTTGATGGGGGCGGGTGTATATACTCGGTCGGCCGGGGGCTCCAGACGGAAATTCCGGCTTCGGCTGGCGGCAAGGAGGATTGAGATGGGATTCCTCGTATGGATCGTTGTTGGATTGATCGCGGGTTGGCTCGCGGGCCAGGTTATGAAAGGCGGCGGCTACGGGGTCGTGGTAGACATCATTCTCGGCATCCTCGGTGGCTTTCTGGGGGGCTGGGTATTCGGACAATTGGGCATCTGGCCGGGCGGCGGCATGATCGGTTCTATCATCGTGGCATTTGTTGGCGCGGTGATTTTGGTCGGGATTACTCGCCTACTGAAAAGAGCCTGAAGCAGACTTTTGACAAATAAGAAATCGCGCTGTGCAGGGCCTCGGTTGCCCTGGTAGCGCGCCTGTGACGAAGTGCCGTCATATACCGTCTCGACTACGCGGAGCAAACGAGCCTTCAAATCAATACTTCCCCAGCGAAGCGCAAGCAACTCCCCTACTCGCAATCCTGTCAGCACCAGCAACAACGTGACCGAACGTGCGGGTTCATGCAGTGCCGCAGCTACGTCTCGCACCTGGACCGGAGTGAGGACTACTCGCTCCGTTCCATGCTGCCGTCGCGGGAGTTTCGTCTTCTGAGCTACGTTCTCGGTAATATAGCCCCATTCCTCGGCTGCTCCGAGAATCTTGCTCATACCACATTTGAAGTGGTGAACGGTTTCCCACGACAACCCGTTGCCGAGTTTTCGGCTGAGGAAGCTTTGCAACTCTTCTCGCGTAAGCTCCCGAAGCTGTCTCTGGCCGAAAGCTGGATTGAGATGCACGTCGAGCATGTACCGATAGTGCTTTTGGGTTGCGTACTTGAGTGTGGGCAAAACCACAGGCGTCCAGTCCTCTTTGACGAATGTGCCGAATGTACGGACCGACTGCGGTCGTACCTTGCCGCTGTTGATGGACCCTAGCCTCTGAGACAGAACCTGCATAGCCAAGCGGCGCGTCGGAAATTCAGCGACGGTCCCAATCACTTCGGATCGCCTCAGTCTGCCGAGCGTGCCGTCTGCTTGAATTACATCCTCCCACCAGCGTGCCACCCAAAGCTTTCTCCGAGTGCCGCGCTGGAAAAGCGATCCTTGCTGGAAACCTCTTCGAGTCATCGTTTCTCCCTTCCTTGGGATCTCGATGGCCCGCCCAGCTTGTTCTGCGTCACTTATGAGTGTAGTCCGCATGTCAAGCTGCTTCGCGATCTCTCCTTTGGCGCTGCACCCAGGCCATTACTTCGTCTGCACGGAAACGCCAGTACTTCCCAAGGCGATATCCCGGAAGGCGATCTATCGAGCGTTTTCGGGTGTGCCCGTACACCCACGAAACAGGCACCTTCAGAAGTCTGGCGATCTCATGCACGGTCAAAAGCTCAGTGTTGTTTTCATCTCCGTTGTTCATCACTGTGGCCTCCTGCTGCTGAATGCTGCGCGGACAAAATACTCTGCGCGGTTACCGCGCAGTTGGGCTGGAGCGACCCCACGAATTACTTTGGGCACGGAAACGTGCACAAAAGTGGGGTCGCTCCAGCCCAATCCGGTGTTTTGTCCGCGTCCAAATTGATCGTCATGTCCTGCGTAACTTCTTCTGCTTCGGACGCTTCTGAAAATCATAAGGTGAACCAAAAAGTGAACGACAGGGTGATCTGTGTGTTTCATGCACCGTTCACCCTCGGATGAAGAATCCGGGTGGATGCTTAGAAAATCTGCATGAGAGTGGGGTGCTTCTGGCGCGACGATTTTGCCTGCCTGCCGTGAGACCGCAAGACACGCTTCATTTCTGTTGTCTGAGTTGGGGCCACGAAACGCGGCCACAGAAGAAGAGCGGAGAAATGGCAGAAAAAGAATACGCCGAACGTCATGCCGAAAAATGGCGAGTTCTGGTGTGGTCGGCGCAGAAGGAAAGTAATTAAGGTGCGGCGAAATCCCTTGGGGAAGAAAGACTGAGGAGCGCGTGCTCGTTGCAAAGCGGACTCGCCAATCGCAGGTATCGCGCATTACAATTGTAACTCCAGGCAAAGGCGGGACGACAGACTCATCGTCGGACGTAGCGTGTCAGTGAGTTGAGCGGATTATCTCTAAAGTTGAATTTCAACTGTAAGCCCATTTGCACCGCAATTTTAGAAGATTGCGCGGGCGTAAGCCACCATCTTCAATTCATAAGCGGGGGAAAGGTGGTCCCTATTTTCGCGTCCCTATCCGTCCTCAACGGCTCGCTTTCGGCAGTTCCGTTCCCTGGTTGAGGATATCCAAATAGCGGTGATATGTGAAAAGGCGATGGCGCTGTTTGCCAGTCGTCTCGCGAACCATGCCGAGCTTCACCATGTGCTGCAAAGCCTTCGCCACAGTAGGAGCAGAGAGAGAGAGTTGTTCGGCTGTTGCTGGAATTGTGATGATCGGCTTGCGTTGAAGGTGTAGGTGAACGCGCAGAACCGACCCAGCAGGGCGGCCAAGCTCCTCAATTGTCCGGCGGTCTTTTTCGATGAGCGTCAGGATCTCCCTCGACGTATCGGCTGCTTGCTGAGCGGTCTCCTTCACGCCTGTTAGGAAAAAATCGATCCAGGTCTCCCAGTCTCCGTGCGTGCGGACACGGTCAAGCAATTCGTAATATTTCTGCCGGTTCATTTTGAAATAAAGGCTGAGGTAAAGAATGGGCTCATGGATAGCGCCAGCTACGCACAGCAAGAAGGTAATCAGCAATCGGCCCAGTCTTCCATTCCCGTCCAAGAAGGGGTGAATGGTCTCGAATTGAACGTGCACCAAGGCCGTCTTTACCAGAATCGGCAGGTCTTCGTGCTCGCGATGAAGGAACTTTTCGAGCGCAGCCATGCATTCCATCAGTTTCTCGGGTGGCGGTGGAACAAACGCTGCGTTTCCGGGCCGCGTGCCCCCTATCCAGTTTTGGGTCTCGCGGAATTCGCCGGGACGTTTCTGGCTGCCGCGCCCTTTGGACAATAGAATCTTGTGAATTTCCCTGATCAGGCGGAGAGATAGCGGGAAATCTTCTCGCAGTCGGCGGAGACCGTGATTCATCGCTGCCACATAATTTGAAACGTCCTGAACATCTTCCAGCGGTACCGTAGGGGCTTCGGCGCTTTCAAACAACATCAGGTCAGAAAACGACGATTGTGTGCCCTCGATCTGCGAAGAGAGCACGGCTTCCTTTCGAACGTAGAGGTAAATGAAGAGCGAGGGATCGGGCAGAATGGACGCGAGCCCGTCCAGGCGACCGAGTGCTTGGTTTGCCTGCTCAAGCAGAGGCAAGAGTGGCTGGAGGGCCAGTGGCGGGTCCGGGGGCAGTGGCGGGGGCAGCATAGGCCCGGAAGGACTCGTCCTTGAATGTCTTGAGGACGTAAGTTCCGAGGCGGCTATTGGGTTTGGTTGGCGTTGGCATCACAAAACCATCGTTTCGTTAGGAACCCTATAACGAAACTATATAGCCTTTGTTTTTCGTTAGCTAGCCAAAAACAGTGCGGACCTGCCACGTCGGAGGTGGCAGAGAGCGAAGCGGCCTAATGGTACAATCACGACCAGCCTCATCGCGGAGTCGAAAATCACACTCCGCACGAGGCTTTCTTGGCTTTCACAGCTTGTACTAAAAAACGAGGCGCTGACTGTCTAGTTTTGAGGGGAGCACTACACGGAACGTTCGAATTTGTGTTCTTGCAGGCGCGAACTCAATCTCTAAACCCGTATGCCGCGGCTCAAAATAGATTTCCTGACCGATTACGACGACGCCTCTCTGTTGGTCGAATTACAGCGGATTGCGAAGGTCACTGGATTGGGCACTGTCACAAAGAAAGATTTGAAACGAGTTGGACGCGTTAGTCATTCTGCGATTGTGAGACACTTCGGCTCGCTTCGCCGCGCACTTCATCTCGCGGGTCTCAAAAGCACTCGCTTCATGAAAGCGACTGATGAAGAGCTAATCAGCATACTCATTGAACTGTGGGAAAAAGTGCTGGAGCAAGAGGGACGTTCACCTCAACAGGACGATCTCAGGAGATACGGCTTTCCTTTGTCAAACGACACGATAAACCGACGGTTTGGGTCTTGGCGCAAAGCCCTCGTCAAAGCCGCCACGTCCGTTACCGAGGAATCAGTGTCCAACCAGGATGCATCAACACCGGAGGCTCTGCCCCGGAAGCGAGAGTCGTTGTCGTTGCGGAAACGCTTCTTCGTTCTAAAGCGCGATCAATTTGCTTGCGTGCGGTGTGGGGCCAGCGGCGCTGGCGTTCGCCTTGAAGTCCACCACAGATTTCCTTTCGCGAAGGGCGGGAGCAACAGCCTAGCCAATCTCGAAACACTTTGCTATGAGTGCAATCGTGGACAACGTGATAGCGTAGTCTAACCAATGCATTGGCTCTTCTACGGTGCCTAAATGAACGTAAGGAAAAATCGCAAAAGACCGGACCGCAGCGGTTCGATGTTCGATAGCTTCCTCGAGGAACAAGGAATCCGAGAGGAAGTCGAAGTGGTCGCTATAAGGCGGGTCCTCGCATGGCAGCTTGAACAGGCTAAGCAAGAACAGCGGCACAAGACAGAGCGAGTATAGGCTGCGCCTGCCTACCGTCTGCCTAGTCGCAAAGAAAAACTTGGGACCAACTTGGGTCCAACTACTGCCAAATTAGGTCCAAAACCGTATACCATGACGTAGAACAAAGCTAGACGGACCAACAAGATAGATTTTTTGCAACTGCCTTGGGCGCAGGAGGTCTGCGTCGGACCCGACTCAACTTAGGCGGCGCACAGTCCTTGTGCACTACTAAACCCAATAACTGCGGTCGAGTGTGGGGTATTAGATTGTCCCGACCAACGACGCCGGTCCCGATACAAAACATCGGGATGCACAGAACGCAGATGCAAAAGGCGCACTTCGCCGAAATCCAAGTCACACCCAATAGCTTCTGTCCAAGGTTCGATACTGGATTGCTTCGCCAAGGTGCTTGGGCTCGACGTTCGCGGAGGGCTCGAGATCGGCGATGGTGCGAGCGACCTTGAGGATGCGGTCGTGGGCGCGGGCGGAAAGCCCGAGGCGGCTGATGGCGCTTTCCAGAAGTTTTTCGCCGTCGGCGGAGATGCCGCAGTGCTTGCGGATCAGGCGCGACGACATCTGCGCGTTGGCGTAAATCTTGTCTGTGGCGAAGCGCGCGAGCTGGCGGTTGCGCGCGGCAACGACGCGAGCGCGGACGGCGGCGGAGTCTTCGAGATCGGCGTTACTGCGCAACTCCTTGTACTTCACGGCGGGGACTTCGATGTGGATATCAATGCGGTCGAGGAGCGGGCCGGAGATTTTGCTGACGTAGCGCTGGATTTGAGGCGGCGTGCAGCGGCACTCGCGCGTGGGGTCGCCGAAAAATCCGCAAGGGCACGGGTTCATGGCGGCGGCAAGCATGAAGCGGGAAGGAAACGTGACCGAAAGCGCGGCGCGCGCGATGGTGACGTTGCCTTCTTCGAGCGGCTGGCGCAGGACTTCAAGGACATTTCGCTCGAATTCGGGAAGCTCGTCAAGAAATAGGACGCCGTGGTGAGCGAGCGAGACTTCGCCGGGGCGCGGGATGGCGCCGCCGCCGATGAGGCCGGCGTCGGAAATCGTGTGGTGCGGCGAACGGTAAGGCCGGGTGCCCACGAGGCCGCAGGAAGCGTCCAGGACTCCCGCGACGCTGTGAATGCGCGTCGTCTCGATGGCTTCTTCGAGCGACATCGGCGGGAGGATAGTGGGGATGCGCTTGGCGAGCATCGTTTTCCCGGCGCCGGGCGGGCCGAGGAGAAGGATGTTGTGTCCGCCGGCGCAGGCGATTTCGAGCGCGCGCTTGGCGGCCATTTGACCGCGGACGTCGCGCAGGTCCACGGGGTATTGCGCGGCCTGGCTGAGCATGCCGCGGGCGTCGCAACGCACGGGCGCGAAGGATTCGGGCGCGTTGATGAGGTCCACGGTCTGCGGGAGCGAGCGGACGGCGAAGACGTCAATGCCTTCGACGACGGCGGCTTCGCGCGCGTTTGTCTCGGGGACAACGACGCGCTTGATGCCGCGCTCACGAGCGGCGAGCGCGGCGGAAAGCGCGCCACGCACTGGGCGCACGCCGCCATCGAGCGAGAGCTCGCCGAGAAAGACATGGTTATCGAGCGCCTTGCCGAAAAAAGTGCCCTGGCAGCCGAGAATGCCGAGCGACATGGGAAGGTCAAACGCGGAGCCTTCCTTGCGGATGTCGGCGGGGGCGAGGTTGACGGTGACGCTCTGCGGCGAGGGAAAATCGAATCCGCAATTTTTGAGAGCGGCCTTGATGCGCTCGCGGCTTTCCTTGACGGCGATGTCGGGCAGGCCGACGACGTTGAAGTCACCCATGCGAGTCGAGCCGACGTCCACCTCGACTTCGACGAGGTAGGCGTCAATGCCATAGACGGCGGCGCTGAAGCTCTTGAAGAGCATGGAATAGGCGCGCGGCGCAAGATTGGCGCAAAAGGCGCGGGGGAGAAAGATAACTCAAATGGCAATAAATAGCCAAGGATACTTATAGGGTTAGCGCCTTCGACAACGATGCCGCGGGACACCCGCCCGCGGGCGGCGGCGTTCGCTAAAATCAAGCCGAGCAAAAAGCAAAGCACGCATGATTCTCGCGAGACGGGAAACTTTACGACGCCTTTTGGCGTATTAACCAGCGATGACAACCCCAGCCATCGAAACGCAAGACCTGCACAAGAAATACATCACTCTTCGCAGGAAAGAGATTCCGGCGCTGAATGGCGTGTCAATCAGCGTCGAGCGCGGAACCGTGTTTGGCCTGCTGGGGCCGAATGGCGCGGGTAAGACAACTCTCGTCAAGATCCTGCTGGGGCTGGCTGGGGCGACAAGCGGCTCCGCGCGCCTGCTTGACAGCAACCCGGGCGATACGAAGGCGCGGCGGCGGATCGGCTACCTGCCCGAGCAGATGCGTCTGCCGGATTACATCAAGGGGCCGGCATTCCTGCGTTACATGGGGCGGCTGAACGGGGTGCCGTCCGCGACGCTGAAGAAACGCATCCCGGAGTTGCTCGAACAAGTTGGCCTCGGTGGCGTCAAGAAACCTGCGAAGGCCTATTCCAAGGGAATGCTGCAGCGGCTGGGACTGGCGCAGGCGCTGCTGAATGATCCGGAGCTGTTGATCCTCGACGAGCCGACCGACGGGCTCGACCCACTCGGACGCAAGCAGGTTCGCGTCTTACTGCAGGCGCTACGCGCAGCGGGCAAGACGATTTTCCTAAATTCGCACATGCTCTCGGAAGTCGAGCAGGTGTGCGATCACGTGGTGATTCTGCATGAAGGGCTGGTGGCGCGAGCAGCGACTCCGGACGAATTCACGCGCGGGTCGGGCGAGTACATCGTGCGTGTGGCGGAAGTGAACGATGCCGTGCGCGCGGCGGCAGCGGCTGTGGCGAATGCGGGGACATGGCAGGATTCGGCGCTGCGTTTTGCGCCTCGGGACCGCGCTGAGTTAAACGCGCTGGTGGACAAATTGCGCGCCGTGCCGGTGGAAATCGAAGCGATCGAGCCGGTGAAAAATTCGCTCGAGCAATTTTTCCTGAAGGTAGTTACGGGAGAGGATTCGTAATGCTCGCTGTCTACTTGCATACGATCCGGGAAGCGATCCATCGAAGGATGGCGCTGGTGCTGATCGGGATGGCGATCCTGATGGCAGTCATCCTGATGCTCTTGATAACAATCAAGCCCCTCTCCGACGGGCAATCCATGGTGTTCCTGGGCCAAAGGATGCTGGGGCCGGCAGAACTCGCGGTGCCCGCAGCGATGGTGGCGGAGGTGCAAATCACAGGAGGGCTGTGGCTCTTCCTGGCGATCTTCGCATCCACGCCGCTGCTCGTCTCCATGATGGAAAAGGGATGGGTGGAACTCACGCTGACGAAGGGGGTCTCGCGCTGGCAGGCCTTGCTGGGAGCGTACTTTGGCGGGTTGACTCTCTACGCAGCGACACTCGCCGTGGCGACGCTTCCTCCCGCTGTATGGCTGTGGTTGAAGACGGGCATCGGGTTCAGTTCACTGATCGTAGCGATTCTTATTCAGGTATTTGGATTTGGCGCCCTGATGGCACTGGCGGCGCTGGCTTGCATGTCGCGAACGGGAGCGGCGCTGCCGATTATGCTGGCCGTTCTCGTGGACATACTTTCCCCGGTGCTGGCGACTCGCGAGCGAGGGCTCTTTTCTTTGATTACCTCGGACTGGGCGCGCGGGCTAATCACCTGGGTGTACCGCATCCTTCCGAAGGATATTGAAATTGTGAACGCCGCCCAAAACTACATCATGTTCCACAAGCTTGGCCCCTGGTGGCCTTTTTGGTCCACGGGGGTCTTCCTTGTAGTGACGCTCGGGCTGGCCGCCTTGCTGCTGCATCGCAAATCACTCTAGCGAGCGCGAACGACTGCGGAGCGCGGACGCGTCCGTTGCCCTCGTTCCCTTTACAGAGCAAACACCAAAGTATAAAGTGTGCGCAGAATTGCGGTTGCGCTGTGAATTCGCGCGGAAAGAGGTTTGCACATGGCGATGGCTTGGATTGTGCTCATAGCAGTTGGACTGCTCGTGGTGATTGTCATCGGGCTGTACAATGGGCTGGTACGGCTGCGAGTGCAGACGGACAACGCCTGGTCTGACATTGACGTGCAGCTCAAGCGGCGCTACGACCTGGTGCCAAACGTGGTGGAAACGGTGAAGGGTTACGCCGGACACGAGAAGGGCACGCTCGAAGCGGTGGTTCAGGCGCGGAGTTCGGCGATGGCCGCGCAAGGACCCGCGGCGAAGGCCGACGCGGAAAATATTCTCACCGGCACGCTGCGGCAGTTGTTCGCGCTTTCCGAGTCGTACCCGCAATTGCGCGCGGTGGAGAGCTTTACGCAGCTCCAGAACACACTTTCACAACTGGAAGATTCGATTCAAAACGCGCGGCGGTATTACAACGCCGTGGTGCGCGACCTGAATACCAAGATTCAGGTCTTCCCTTCCAACATCATTGCGGGGATGTTCAATTTCAAGCCACGGGAATTCTTCGAGGTTTCGGCGCCGGCGGAGCGTGATGCTCCCAAGGTGAGTTTCGGAACGCCCGCGGCATAAATGTGATGAGCGACCGCGTGAAGTCTCCCGTGCAGCGCGCGCTGCTGGCGCTGGCCTTCCTTGCGCTGGCGGCAAATACGGCGTCGGCGCGAACGCTGACCATCCAGAAATTTCACACCGAAGTGACGATCACACCGGATGGCATGGTGGACGTCGTCGAAACGATTCAGGCCCATTTTGAAGGATCGTGGAACGGGCTTTACCGCACAATCCCCATCGAATACGCAACACCGCAAGGACTCAATTACTCCCTTTTTCTCGATGTTGTGAGCATTGCCGACGATTCGGGGAGCAGCCTGAAATACGACACCAGCCGCAGCGGCGGGTATCTGAAATTAAAGATTTACGTGCCGAATGCCGTGAACGCGACGCGGACAATCGTGGTGCACTACAAAGTGAGCGACGCGCTGCGGTTTTTCGAGGACCACGACGAACTCTACTGGAACGTGACCGGCAACGACTGGGAGATGCCGATTGAAGCGGCGTCGGCGAGTATTGTTCTGCCGGCTGGTGTGACCGGCTTGCATGCGCTGGCATTCACCGGATCGTACGGCTCGAAATCGCAAGACGCGCGGGTTGAGGTAAATGCATCCCGCGTGGATATCGAGATGACGCGGACGCTCGAATTCCACGAAGGGCTGACAGCCGTAATCGGGTGGGACAAGGGCTTCGTGCATGAGCCGACGAAGGCCGAGAAGTTCGAGCAATTCCTGCGCAGCAACTGGCCGCTGGCGATTCCCTTTATCGCTTTCTTCATAATGTTCTGGATTTGGTGGACCCATGGACGCGACCCGAGGCGCAATCCGATTGCGGTGAGGTATGACCCGCCGGATGACCTCGCGCCCGGCGAAGTGGGCACACTCGTGGATGGTTCGGCGGCCATGCGGGACATCACGGCGACGCTCGTGGACATGGGTGTGCGCGGCTACATCACCATCGAGCAAAAAGAAAACAAGCACATGATGGGGCTTTACTCCAATAAGACCTATACGTTCCATCTGAAAAAGCCGATGAGCGATTGGAAGGGTTTGAAATCGCACGAATTAAGCCTGCTGGCCGCCCTTTTTGCCAACGGCGCGATCGATTCCGTGAACTTAGCGGATCTGCAAAATCATTTTTACAAGGACCTTCCTGCAATTAAAGATGGCCTGCTGGATTCGATGCTCGAGCATGGTTATTACCTGCACCGTCCGGACAACGTGAGGGGCGGATGGATGGCGGGCGGAATCGTCGTGGGAGTCATGCTCGCGCTGATTGGAAATTGGATGGCGGCGGGGCTGGGGATGCCGCCGCTGCCGTTCATTATTGCCGGCGTCGTTACGGGACTTGTAATGGTGGTGTTCGGCTACTTCATGCCTGCGCGGACAAACAAGGGTGAGCGGGCGCTGGAAGGGGCGCTGGGGTTCGAGGATTTCCTGCAGCACGTGGAATCAGACCGAATCGCGCGAATTGAGAAGACGCCAGAGATGTTCGAGAAGTTTTTGCCATTTGCGATGGCGCTGGGCGTGGAGAAAAAGTGGGTCTCGGCATTCGGGGACATCTGCAAGCAACCACCGTCGTGGTATCAGGGCGGCGTGTACGGGCCCAACTTTTATCCGATGATGTTTATCGCCGACATGCACATGATGTCGGTGCAGGCGAGCGCGGCGATGGTGTCAGCGCCGCGGAGCGCCAGCGGCGGAAGCGGATTCGGCGGCGGCGGGGGAGGCGGGTTTTCCGGCGGCGGATTCGGCGGCGGCGGGGGAGGCGGATTCTAAGGCGGCCGCGCAACGATTAATTCGCGGGCAGTGGGTGGGCAGAGAAAAACTTCCAGATAACTTCAGTCGCGACAAATTCGCAGCTGGTTTTTCCAATAGCACTTTCAGAATAATATTGACGGCCGCCGGATTCAACTTGCTCGCCGCGGTCCTGGGCGCGGAGGCGGCGGAGAAGAAAGAGAAGAATTAAGGCCACAATTATACAAACTAGAACGAATTGAGCGCGCGCACTCCTGCGATGCATAACTGCATCTTGCATGGTGTGCGGGCCACGAGCAAGGCCCCGAGGTGGAAATGCCACCAGCGAAAAGGCTTCGAGCCCGGGCGCCGTGGGCGTAAAGATTTATTGTGCAGACGCCATGGGGTGCACGGCGAAAAACTTCCAGATAACTTCGTCGGCATTGAAGCCCGCGTTTGTTTTCCCAATGCGGTTGGCGGGAACATAGGGCTGCTCGCCGCCGGGCCAGAAATGGCCGCCATCCTGGATGCTGTACAAGGAAACTTCTGTTCTCTGCTGGCAATCGGAGAAGGTATCCACGCGTGTTTCGAGGTCACCTTGCGACTGAGGAGCAAGCTTTGTCTGCTGCGACTTGCCGTTGCAGCCATCCATCTTGGACCAAGACTTTATAGTGTCTTCCGCGGAAAGCGTCGGCATTGATTGGGAGCGGCCTTTGTAAGGCATGACCGGGTCCGCCGTGCCATCAATCACCAGGAGCGCGACAGGGCGGGCATTCCAATTTTTGCAATTATCGGCTTCCGATTTGGGCAACGTCGCCCCAACGGTCGCGATGGCGGCAATGCGGTTCGACAAGTTGCAGCCAAGCTGAAAATCCATTAGCGCGCCTTCGGAAAAACCCGTGGCGAAGATGCGTGCAGTATCCACGGAATATTCCGTTTCAAGCTGGTCGAGGAGAGCATTGAAGTAAGCCAGATTATTGGAGGTCTGAGCCGCGGACCTCTGACCTCCAGAGCCACCGGGATTTGAGCCGCCGCCCCCACCACCTCTATGTCCACCATAAATTCCTCCGCCACCGATTCCGCCTCCACCGCCCATTCCGCCTCCACCGCCGCGTTGCCGGCCGTATCCACCGCGGTTGCCGGTATTTTCGTCCCCGGCGGCAAGCCAACGTTCGTGAAAAGCGTTTGGATAGACAACAATCGCGCCGAATTGGTCCGCCGTAAGGTTGAAGTGAGTAATGCGGGACATGTCCGCGGCATCGTTGTCGCGGTCGTGGAGGACAAGGACGACGGGATATTTATTGTGAGCGTCATAGCCATTCGGAAGATGGACAATGAAGCTCCGCGTGGCGTCTTCAACCGTGACTGTTTCCTCTTTGTCAGGCACTGCCTGCGCAGACTGCGCTGGAGCAACAGGAGCCTGATCTCCAGGAGCCTGGGTTCTGGCAGCCGCCGAATACACAAGGATGGCAATGACCAGGAAAGCGAACTTCTGAATGGCGTTCGATCTCATTTGTACACTCCTACACAAGCTTGGGACGCGGGAAATGGGTTTGAGGTTGCTTTGGATCATTCCGCGTACGCGTGTTGAAGCGAGAGAGGATTCTAATGCGAGGTTGGCGGCATGGGGTGCGCAGCAAAAAATTGCCAGATTGTTTCGCTGGCATCGAGGTCCTGGCTCGTCGCGCCGCCGCGCCGCTCGGGCATGAAGGAATCGCCGCCGGGCCAAGCGTGACCGCCTTTGACGACGCTGTAAAGGATCGCGTCGCCTCCGTCCTGGCAGTCGTTGTAGGTGTCAACCTGTGTTTCCATGCCATCGGGCGTGCGCGGAGGAAGAGTGGTTCGCACCGGCTTCGCGCCGCAGCCGTTCATTTTTGACCAGACTTTCAGAGTTTCCTTGGCCGAGAGAAGCGGGAAGCGAACTTCCAGGCCCGGGCGGCCTGCGTAGGAAACGATGGGATCGGATGTGCCGTTGATCATGAGCAGAGGAACCGAGCGCCAGGCCCAGTTCGAGCAACTCTCCGACAGACCCAACGGCAGCGTGGCCGCAACGGTGGCGATTGCCGCGATGCGATGCGCCATTTCGCAGCCGAGACGGAAAGCCATGAAACCGCCGTCGGAAAGACCGGTGGCGTAGATTCGCGAAGAATCAACGCGATACTCCGATTCGATCTTGTCGAGCATGGCATCGAAAAAGAGCGCGTCGTTGATTGGCTCGCCGCCGGCATCGCGGTCGCCCGTTCCGCGACTCTCCCGGGGGAAATCAAGAATGCCGGGCCGGCGCCCAAATCCGCCCTGGCTGCGAGAGTTGAGGGCGGTCCATCGGCCCTCGCTGGCGTTTGGATAGACAACGATAAAGCCGAAACGGTCGGCGGTTTCGTCGAGATGCGAGATGCGCGCCATGATCAGACCATCGCCGCCGAGGCCGTGCAAAGCGAGGACGACCGCATAACGCTTCTTCGCGTCAAAACCCGCGGGCAAGTGAACCCTAAAAGTGCGCGGATAAGTGTTGACGCGGACGGTCTCTTCGCGATCCTGGGCGATGGCGGGCTGCGCGTGAAAAAAACAAAGAGATGCGGCCGCGGCAAGTCCTATGCGATGAATCGAGCGCAGCGCCATACTCCTAATTTGGCACGAGCCGCGCGCGGGGACAAGCCGCGCCCAGAAGATTGCGCGTCCCGGCTATAATTGCTTCGGCACCTTCAATTCTTTGCGGAAGGCTTTCTGGGACTTGTAGTGCTCGTAGCCGAGGCCTTCATAAAAGGCGTGCGCCGCGGCGCGCGACATTTTGGAGCGAAGGTTAACGACCCGGCAGCCGCGCTCGAGAGCCCACTCTTCGGCGCGGGCCATCAGCGCGCGCCCAACGCCCAGGCCGCGGCAGGCCTCATCCACAACCAGCCCTGCGACCTCCGCGCGCGATTCGACTTCGATCAAGTGTTGGTGCAGCAGGTGGATGAATCCGGCAATATCGCTTGACTCCCGCTCCGCGACAAATACCACGGCCGCGGGGTCGCGTAGAATTCTTTCCAGCCGGGGGACGACCTGCTCCGGCGTAGCTGGGTAGCCGAGCTGGGTGGAAAGCCGCGCCAGAGCCGCGGCATCTTCTATCCGCGGAACGCGAATCCGAATCTTCTCTCGTTTTTTGGGCGCGTTCATGGCCAGGCACTAAAAAAGCTTTTCCGAATCGAGCAGAATGGTCACGGGCCCGTCATTCGTGAGCTCAACTTCCATATGCGTTTGGAAAACGCCGGTCTCGACGCGCACACCGAGGCCACGCAAGACCCGGACAAATTCTTCATAGAGGCGATTGGCTTCTTCGGGTGGCGCGGCGCGAATGAAGCCGGGGCGGCGCTGACCGCGCGCATCGCCATAAAGTGTGAATTGCGAAACGACGAGCGCCGCGCCGCCACAATCCACGAGCGAGCGATTCATTTTCCCTTCGGCGTCAGCGAAGATTCTCAGGTGAGCCGTCTTCTCAGCCAGGTAGGCGGAAGCTTCCGGCAAATCGCCCTTGCCGACCCCGAGCAATACGACGAGGCCCATCCCGATTTCTCCAGTGGTGCGGCCTTCGACCGTAACAAGGGCGCGGCTGACGCGCTGGATGACGGCTCTCAATTTTCCACTGCCTCCCGCGGTGGGGCCATTCTACCTGTTTTCTCCGGCAGCATTCTGTGTTAGAACTTCGCGGTGCCTCACTCGAGGATCCGTCCCTTGAAACTCGCTCTGATCGGAACGCACGGCGTCGGCAAAACCACTCTCGCTTATGAAGTGTGCTCACTATTGAAGAAGGCCGATTTTAACGTTGAGCTGGTCACGGAAGTGGCGCGGCGCTCGCCATTTCCGGTGAATGAGGGCACCACGCTGGAAGGGCAGCTTTGGATCTTGCACGCACAGATCGCCGCGGAATTGGAAGCCGCGGCGCGGGCGCCGCATGTGATCTGCGACCGCGCCGTGCTCGATAATTACGGCTATCTCGTCAATAAGTTTGGCCGGCAGCAGCAGCTCGAAGTATGGCTTTCCTGGTGGATGGAGAGTTACTCGCTGCTCGTGGCCGTCCCGCCGCTGGCGGACGGAATCCCGCCGGACGGCTTCCGCTCCGAGAATTTGGAATTCCAGCAGCGCATCCACGATCTGATTGAAGAGCTTCTCAATGACCCTGCCTTTAAAAAACTGAACGATCGCGTCCTTTGGCTTGACCCGCGAGACCGCCGCGTGTGGGGCGAACTGATATTTGCCGCAGCCGGGCCGCGGCTACGTCCCGCAGAAAATGCGCAGGGCGCCACGGCGGATTGACGCTCGATCCCTCCCTGAAGATTGCAAATTCAAGATTAGCGGTGTTTGCGCGAACGCGGCGCGGGCTGACAGCTGGGACAAAAATAACTGCTGCGTCCGGCAACGATCGTGCGGCGAATTGCCGTCCGGCAGCGGGGACACGGCTTGCCTTTGCGCCCATAGACGCGGTGCCGGTTCTGATATTCACCGGGACGGCCATCGGCATCGAGATAGTCTGAAATCGAAGAGCCGCGCAGGCGAATTGCGGCGGACAAGACCTGACGGATGGCGCGATGGAGCGCCTTGAGCCGCTCTGATTCAATACGCGCGCCGAGCCGCGCCGGGTGGATGCGCGCGCGCCAGAGACTCTCGTCCGTATAGATATTCCCCATTCCGCGCAGAACGCTCTGGTCGAGAAGCAGGGCCTTGATGCGGGCGCGGCGGGAGCGAATTTTATTGATGAATGCCTGTTCGCTGATATCGAGCGGGTCCGACCCAAGATTCTGCTGAAAGCCGCCGATGCGCGCTTCCGGCACCAGGAGGATTTGGCCGAAGCGGCGAATGTCCGTGTAGCGAAGCTCGAAGCCATCGTCCAGCTCGACAAAGGCGTGCGTATGCGCCGCGACCGGTTCGTAGGGCTTGCGGGGCATGAGCTGGCCGGTCATGCCGAGATGGATGAAGAGATGAAATGGCGCGCGGGAATCGCTGAGCGGCTCGAGCGCCATGGTGACGAATTTGCCGTAGCGTTCAACACGGGCGATGCGGCTGCCGGGCAGTTGCTCGCCGAGCGCAACCGGGTCTTCGATGAAATCGGTTTTCCCGAAGCGGACGCCAACAATGCGGCGACCCACAAGCGAGCCTCGCAGTCCGCGAACGACGGTTTCGACCTCAGGCAATTCCGGCAACGCTCGATCTCCCTCCAAACACTATACAGGAGGCGGCGGCAGGCAGTTGGACGATGCGATACAATTCCGGAATGGCCTTATGCCGAAGAACTTTTATAGTTGCCGCAATACTGGCCTCCCTCACATTCGCCCCGGGTGGCAAAGGGCAAGGCGCGGGAGGACAACGGCCGCCGACAGCTCCGGGCGCGGTTGCGGGAGGTTCGGCGGGGATCACGCCGGGCGCCGCCGCGAGCGATGCTGACATTGAGCGCACCGTGCCAATGTTCTGCCCGAAGCGCGAAATCCTTCGTGACAAAAACGGAAAAATCAGTGGATGCCGCACTTGTCCGACAGGCACGGATATGTACGGGACGGGAGTCCGCAGCGAGTGGGAGCTGCGCAGCGGCACGATGTGGGGGCACTTCACTTCCCCAAACGCTGAAAACCTGCTGGTGACCGGATTCGGATGCGATTCCCACGCAAACAATTTTGGCGGAAGCTATATGTTCACGCGCAAAGCGGGCAGGCTTCGGCTGCTGAAGTATGACCCAGCACTGTTCGTGGATGACTGCCACGTATTCCCTTACGCCGACGGCCGGGATTTTCTGGTATGCAAGGGCGGTTGGTTCGGCATGGGAGAGGGAACGGGATGGGTTTTCGTGGCGACATTCGATGCCACGGGTGAAGACAAGGACACGACATTGTTCATGGTAAAGGACACCACGGGAACATGCGGCTCGGACCCAGCCCAAGTTGTACATTCATCCGACATTACGGACCTCAAATTCTCCACGAAAGAAAATGGCGAGTTGACAGGAATGACTATGATGCTCGGAAATATCCGGTGCAGCCAGGTCGGCGAATTGCAAAAGGGCAAAACGGCGCCGGCATCGTTGAAGACCTATGAGATTGAATTCACATTTGACGGCAAATCATTTCATGTGACGCCGCAGAGCAGAAAAAGTCTGGCTCTATTTGAAGAGGGCTAAGATCCCGCAAATTTTCCAGAACGCGTCGCGTTCCGCAAAACGAGCCTAGCATTTCCTTATCATGAATCGAAGCCCCAAGAAACTTTTCCTGGGGCCTCGAAATTCCGGGCTAGGTTTCGCGTCTCAATGAGAAGCGGAAGCGGACCAAAATCCGGGGCCGGAGATTGAGCGCGTGTCTTCCTGCGGAGCATATTTCTTCATCACCGGCCCAATCTCACTGGCCTTGCCGATCACCACAAAGACCAAATTGTCGAGCGGATAGTATTTCTGGATGATGCGTTGGGCGTCGGCGAGCGTGACCGCGTCCACTTTCGCGTAGAAGTCATTCACATCGCTGGCGTCCAGTCCATAAACCTCAAGTTGGGCAATCATCCTAGCAAGCGCATCGGAGGTTTCCATGCTGCGCGGGTACTGTCCCTTGAGATAGCTCTTGGCGGAAGCGAGTTGCTCCGCGGTGATCCCCTTCTCGTGCAATTGCTTCAAGACGTCAAGCGCCATATCCATCGCTTTTTCCGTTGTGGCGTTCTTCGTATAAGTTGAAATCGAAAATGGCCCCGCAACTCTGCGTTCGTCGAACCCGGCGCCGGCGCCATAGGTCAGGCCCGACTGGATTCGCAGCGCCGAATTGATCATCGAGGTGTAGCGGCCGCCGAACAGCGTGTTAACGACATTCACGGCCACACGGTCGGTATTTGTGCGTGAAATGCCCGTATTGCCGATTACGAAATAGGTCTGCGTTGAATCCGGCTTGTCCACCAAGAGCAGACGCTTGCCCTGCGCGGGGGCCGGATCGGAAAGGTTTACGGCGGGCGCTGCGCCGGATGGCCAGCCGCCGAATTGCGCCGCGAGCATTTTTTCCATTTCCGCGGAATTGAAATCTCCAACGACGGCGAGGACGGCGTTGCCCGGCTTGTAATAAGCCGCGTAGAACTTCATGACCGATTCGCGCGTAATGTGCTCGAGCGACTGTTCATCGCCGCCCACCGGCCGCGCATACGGATGATTGCCGAGCAAATACCCGTTGAAATAGGTGTTGATCACTCCCCCCGCGAAGTCCCGGGACGAGCGAATCCCGTTTACGCGCTGCGAAATGAGTTTGGTCAACTCGGCTTCCGGAAAAATTGGGTGCAAGACCGGGTCTGAAAGCAGATCCAGACCTTTGGCGAGATCCTTCTTCATAAATTCCGCGGAAATGTTCGTGAAATCGGTGGAAGCGCTCGCGCCGAAAGTTCCGCCGATGAAATCGAGGTCTGAGGAGTACTGCTCGGCGGAGCGCGTCTGCGTGCCTCTGCGAAGCATCGCCGCCGTTACCACAGCCGTGCCCTCAGAGCCCGCCGGATCGGCCGTCGAGCCGGTCTTGAGAACGAGCTGGAAGCTCACCAGCGGGAGCTCGTGCTTTTCCATGAGCAAAAGCGTGAGCCCGTTCGGCAGTTTTGTTTTGCGATAAGGCGGAAGTTTCAGCGTGCCGGTCTGCGATCCAGTCTGCGGAGCCGCGGGAAGCGCCACAAGCACCATGAGAAGCGCGGCCAGAGCGGCAAAAAACGGCCTCGCCGTTTGCTCACCTTTTTTCGCGAAGATGACTCGAAGGGATTTCATGGCTATTGATTACCTCCGGTCTTCTGCGGTGCCGGCTGCTGCGCGCTTTTATCCGGAATCAGAGTGGCAACTGTGCGATTGTTTTCTCCGAAATAGGCGCGGGCAACGCGCTGAACATCCTCTTTGGTCACATGCTGGTAAGCGACTGCCGTGTCGAAAAGTTTGTGGTAGTCGCCGAAATAAACTTCATAACTGCCGATGGCGTTGGCGCGGCCGCTTCCAGTTTTCATTTGGCGGTAAAAATTGGCGAGAAGGATGTTTTTGGCCTTCTCGAGCTCGGTGTCGGTAATGCCGGAATCTTTCACCTTGTCGAGCTCTTCATAAACAGCTTTTTCGACGGCGATTGTATCCACGCCGGCCTTCGGCCGCACAGTGATTGTAAAGAGCGTGGGGTCGATTGCGAATTGGCTTCCGCCACCAACGGAGAGGGCCAACTGATCCTTGTCCACAAGGCGGGAGTACATCCGCGAGCTTTGCCCGGAGAAGAGAATTGTTTCGAGCACGTCCAGGGCATAGTAATCGGGATTGGCGCTTTCAGGGACGTGGTAGCCCATCATCACGATGGGAAGTTGCGCAAACTTCTTCACGGTGACTCTGTGCTCGCCAAGCTGCGGCGGCTCCTGCGTAGTTACCTTGGGCGGCGGGTCATGCGAAGGAATCGGCTCAATGTATTTCCGCGCGAGCTGAAAAATCTGGTCGGCGGTCACGTCGCCCACAACGACCATCGTGGCATTGGACGGCGAATAGCCCATTTCAAAGTGGTGGCGCAGATCTTCCATTTTCCAATTCTCAATGTCCACCGCCCAGCCAATCACCGGCCAGTGATACGGATGGGCGGTGAACGCCGCGGCCCAGAGCTGTTCGTCAAGAATGCCCGCATTGTTGTTGTCCACGGAGGATCGGCGTTCGGAGTAAACCACGCCCCGCTCGGACTTGATGATGTCAGGATCGAAGGCGAGGTCGCGGATGCGGTCGGCTTCGATGTCGAATATTGTTTCGAGTGCGGGCGGCGGAAACCAATCCTGATAAACGGTCACGTCATAAGAGGTGTAGGCGTTGTTTGTGCCGCCATTTTCTTCCATGGTGCTGTCGAGTTGGCCGGGGCCGTACTTCTTCGCGCCGTTGAACATCATGTGCTCGAAAAAGTGCGAGATGCCGGTTGTGCCGGGCCGCTCGTTCCGTGAGCCAATTCGATAGAAGATATAAAGATTCACAAACGGAATGGTGTGGTCCTCCTGGACCAGCACTTTCATCCCATTCTTGAGCATCGTGGTCTTGACGTCGAAGCTCTGCGCTGACGTGGACGGCGAGCCGCAGAGCATGGCTACCGCAAGAACCACGGTGAGAAAAATAGATTTACGCATCATTTGCCCCCATTCCGCTTTCTCCGATGATGATATTCTCCGGCGATCGAATCACCCCTAACCCGGCAAAACCGCAAAGACGCGGCAAGGCCCGCCTGAGCCGCCTTCGAGCTTGATTGGCGCGACAATCAGCCACGCGCCTGCTTCCGGCACCGCGCTCAAATCCACGAGATTTTCAATCTGAAATAGATCCGACCCCAGTGCGAGATGGTGGGCCTCGTAGCCCTTCGAGTTTCCGGCGTCAACGCTCATCGCATCCGTCCCAATGCCGCTCACGCGCTTTGAAATTAAGTATTTTACCGCTTCCGCGGAGAAGCCGGGAAAGTGCATCGTCCCCGCGGAGTCCATACCGCGGTAACTATCCGCATCGGGCCAGCGTGACGCCCTTCCGGTACGCAGCAGCACAATCGCACCCGCGGGAAGAGCGCCGTGAGTTTGCTCCCAATCTTGAACGCAGGCAACAGGCAAAAGGTAGTCGGCGTCGCGTTCACCTTCCCTGCGCACATCGAGCAACACTGCAGGACCGATGAGCCGCTCCGGCGGGATGCGGTCCACGGTTGTTTTACCCGGTGGGAAATGGATGGGCGCGTCCAAATGCGTGCCGTAGTGCTCGAGCATCCAGAAACTACGCGTGAAGTAGCCGTCTTGTTCCACACTCGCGTTTGGAAATGCCTCGAACGACTTTGTATCGCCCGGCCAGGGCGGCAGGTGCTCATTGATCGCGTGCGTCAGGTCGATTACGCGCGCCCGGCCTGATGCAATGTCCGCAAGCGATTCGGCCAAAGGATTGTTTTGTAATTTGTTGGATTGCCGGGGCATGAGTGAGGCCCTAGTATCGCGCAAGTCGCTGCCATGGCGCGAATTGGAAGAAGGAATTAGCCAGCAGCCCCCCGGAAGCGTTACGGCAACGGCATGCCGGGAGAGGCCACGATTCCCGCCATGCGCAAAAGCTCCTGGTATTCTTCTTCCGTCAGCGCGGAAATAATCAGCCTCACGTTTTTCAGGAATTTCATTTTGCGAACGGCAGGATTCTCGCGCATCTCATCGAGCGTCACCTGACGAGGCAGGCGTTCGAGCGCGCGCAGGTCAGCAACAAGATTCTTGCCTGTTGGATCGCCGGGATCGGGATAGGGCGTCCGTGTAACCTCCGCTAACGCGTAGAGCGACCGTTCCGGAGCGAGGTGATAACACAAGACGCGGTCGCCGCGATTGATCTGTTTGAGCAACCGCTGAGCATCGGGCTTCGCCTTTGCCCCGCGCCACATCTCCTTCCCCTTCACGAA
Source organism: uncultured Acidobacteriota bacterium (assembly GCA_963838945.1). Classification (GTDB taxonomy): domain Bacteria; phylum Acidobacteriota; class Terriglobia; order Acidiferrales; family UBA7541; genus DASTCZ01. Next base: position 63,139 of record CAWITC010000008.1, read on the forward strand.
AAGGGTATCCCAATGATAGTGATGCGGGTCGGCGCTAAACAACCAGAAGCGCCGCTTGAGAGCGGGCGTTGCTGGCCTGTGGTCTTTTCCGGGTTTCGGCGTTCGCCGGTCTGGTTTGCTGGACACTTTCAGGCCGCAGACTATACACAACTGGCAAAGCCTTGTCGAAACTTTTCAGAAGAAAAATTGCATGCTGGACTTCTCCGGCGAATGAACGAGCAAGGTTTCGACAGGAGTTGACCCGTGGCCGGATTTGTCGTAACTATTTTATATTCAATAACTTAGGAGGGCCACCTAGGTGAGATCAACGAAGATATCATCCCCGCGGACTTCTACCCCGTAGCATTGAACGCCAGCCGCGGGGTTCATCGTGAGCTTTCCTGTCGAGACATCATACTGCCAGCCATGCCAGGGGCAGGTCACCACCTTGCCGTTTAGCTCGCCCGAGCCGAGAGGGCCCCCCCGGTGCAAGCAGGTGTTGTTGAGGGCGTAGTATTGTCCGCCCACGTTCGCGAGCGCGATGGCATTTCCTTCGACGGTGAACTCGCGGATGGAACCAGCGGGAATTTCATCTGTGCGGGCGGTTCGCAGAAAGGCCATGCAGAATCTCCTTGGCTCAGGTTTTTGCGCGCGAATCAGCGCGGCGCAGGCGTCTGCGCGATCATTACGCCGCGCTTGAAGTCTTCCACCATGTCGGCATGCAGGCGGACTTCGGTTGGCCGCTTGGCCAGCGACATCTGGTCGATCTTATCCTGCAACTTTAACAGGGCAAACAAAAGCCCCTCGGGCCGCGGCGGGCAACCGACAACATAGACATCCACTGGCACGACTTTGTCCACGCCCTGCAGCACGGAGTAAGCGTTAAACGGCCCGCCGACGCTCGAACACGCGCCCATCGAGATGCACCACTTCGGATCGGGCATCTGTTCCCATACGCGCTTGAGTACGGGCGCCATCTTCAGCGTGACTGTGCCCGCGACGATCATCAGGTCGGCTTGGCGAGGGGACGGGCGGAAGACCTCCGCACCGAAGCGGGCGATGTCAAAGCGAGAGGTCGTCGAGGCGATCATCTCGATGGCGCAGCAAGCCAGGCCGAAAGTCAGCGGCCAGATTGCGCTTTTGCGCGCCCAGTTGAAAACATAGTCCACTGAGGTGATCAGGAAATTCTTTTCAAAGCGCTGGTCGAGTACGCCCATGGGCCGCACAAGCCTCCCTATTGGAAAATCGAAGTATATCTGCGCGGGCGAGGGCAGTCAAAGGCAACGCGTGAACGCAGCGCGCACTGATGGCGGTCGCGCAGAAAATTGCTAGAATGCGCGGCATGCGAAACATCGGCTTGCTTTTAATTGTTGGCGTCAGCGCATTTGGCGCAAATGCGTTGACGCTGAATGCTGACGAACTGTCGTGGACCGTGCAAACGAGCGGAATCCAGACCAATCTGCGGGGAATCAGCGCCGTCCATGCCTCGGGGACAGACAAGACACCCGTCGTATGGGCTTCGGGCTCGAATGGCGTGGTGCTTTGCTCGCGCGATGCGGGCAAGACGTGGGAGCGGCTCCTTGTCGGTGGCGGGGAGACGCTCGACTTCCGCGGCATCCAGGCCTTCGATGCTTACACCGCATATGTGATGTCCAGCGGCGAGGTGGACAAATCGCGAATCTACAAAACGACCGACGGCGGCAAGACCTGGAAGCTCGAATACACCGACAAACGAACTGGTTTCTTTCTGGATGCTCTCGTTTGTTCTTCAGAAAAGAAATGCTTCGCATTGAGTGACCCCGTCGAAGGAAAGTTTCTTATTCTTGCGACGCAGGACGGCGAACATTGGAATGAATTGCCGCGCGAGACCATGCCCGCGGCGCTTTCCGGCGAAGGCGCGTTCGCCGCGGGCAACTCGGCGCTCGCTGTTTTCGGCAATGGCGAAATCTACTTCGGCACGGGCGGCGGCGCGGAGGCGCGCGTGTTCCATTCTCCGGATATGGGACGGACTTGGACCGCGACGCCATCGCCCATTGCCGCGGGCGTTGCGTTTGCGGGAATCTTTAGCATCGCACGCAGCGGAGACACCTTGATTGTTGTTGGCGGCGATTACAGACAAGCAAATTTGGCATCCTCCGTGGCCGCCTATTCAGCGGATCGAGGCGCGACCTGGCAACTCGCATCGGGCCAACCCGGCGGCTATCGCTCGGCCGTAGCTTGGGCCGACGCCACGACAATTGTTGCAGCGGGACCAAATGGCGAAGACATTAGCCTTGATGGCGGTGTGCACTGGGCGCGCACGGGCTCGCTAAATCTGAATGCCATCGCTGCGCTCGGGATAAACGTGTGGGACGCCGGACCCAACGGCACGGTGGCACGGTTCGTCGGCGCCCCTCAATAGTTCAATCTGCTCCGGAATGCGAGAATGAGTTTGATGGTTCTCACGGCGTCCTGCGGCACGGCCATCACAAGAGGGGTGCCAGCGGTGCGAGAGTTCAGGATTTCGCCTTGATGCTCTCCGTCCATTGATCGAGCGAGATGGCGTAGAGGACGACGGGAATGCCGCGGTAGACATGATCGCGCTCGTAAACCATACCGGTTTTTTCCATCACGCGGCGCGACGCGGCGTTTTCCGGACGCGCAATAGCGACGACACGCGTGAGGCCCACCCGGCCAAAGGCGTCAGTGAGAACCGCGCGCGCAGCCTCGGTCGCGATGCCTTTTCCCCAGAGTTCTGACGCCAGCCACCAGCCGATTTCGATTTCATCGGTTGCCGCAAGTTGCTGTATGCCGCAGAATCCCGAAAGTATTCCTGTGCTCTTCAAGACAAGCTTCCACAAGCAAAAGCTGCGTTCGGAAAAGGACCGCATTTGACGCGAAATGAATTCCTCTGTTTGGGCTTCCGTCCAAGGAATGCCGCCGGTGATGTATTGCATGACTCTGGGATCTGAATCTATGACATGGAATGCCGTCACGTCGTCTTGACGCCAGGGTTCGAGGCGCGTGCGTCGAGTTTCGAGAATCATTGCGCAGCCACGATCAAGCGATGCGGAATGACGCAGGCGGAGCTGCCCAGCGCGGCTTCGTGCCGCGAATGAGGAGCGCGCCCTCGCGGCGAAAAGCGGCAAGTTCAGCCGCATCGCGGAACCACCGGCCTGTGTACACTTCCGGCGCGGGCGTGGGATCGGAGATGCGTTCGTGTGAAACATCCACGAACCCGGCATCGCGAAACATCGCGGCCCATTCCTCGGCTGAGAGCAGTTTGGCTGGAATGGCGAGCAGCGAGCCCCACTGGTGACAATACAGGTTGTCGCGATAATAGTTGATCAGAATCCACGCCTCGCCGCCGTCGCAAAGTACGCGGAAGACCTCGCGCAACCCTCGCCCTGGATCGGGCCAATAGTAGGATGACTCCACGCTGACGGCTCGTGTAAAGAAATTCGGCTCCCAGGGGATTTCCTCGGTTGCGCCCACGATAAACAGCGCGTTGTCCACGTCGGCGCACGCGCGCCGGGCGCGGCGAACCATTTCGTCGGAAATGTCCATGCCGACGACGCGGCCTTCGGTCACTTCCCGCGCGATGAGGCGAACGAGCCAGCCCGCGCCGCAACCAACGTCAAGGACGTTTTCATCCGCGCGCAGAACCATCTTCGCGAGCATCGGCAGGACGATGGGAAGATGATCTTCCTCCATCGCTTCGCCCTTGCCGGATTCGGCCCAGCGGTTGAATTCAGCGCGAAGGTTCTCGGCGGCGGTCTGGTCAGCCATGAATCCAGTTTATCCGAAAAAAGAATGGACGGGCGAATGACCCGCCCCTGCAAAGGAATCACAACGGAACGAATTATTGCTTGATGAGCTTCCAAACGCTCAGAGTACGGCGATCCCCCGGCTTGGTCGCGAAATCGGAAGGGCGGTCTTTCTCTCCGGGGGCGGAAAAGCAGACCTTGAGAGTTCTGCCTTCCAGCGCACAAATCCCCGCTTGCGCCTTTCCCTTGTACATTCCATCTGTGTGGACGTAGTCCATCGTTTTAGGATTCCCTGGGTCATCCGTCTTGTACTTGGCCTTAACGACGACATGCCCGGCGAAAGACACGGTGAGTTCGTCGCTCGTGGCCACCCGTTTGCCGGTCTTGATCATGAAGGCTTCCATCGAATGCCCATCTTGCGCGCCGGAGACGATGGCCCATTCTCCATGAATGCCGGTTGCGGGCGGCAGGCTTGGATCGTCAGCGAGATCAGCGCTCTTGCTCTCAGAAGACTTCGCACGTAATTTGGTCTTACTCGAGGCCTTCCCCTTGACGGCTTTGCCGCGCTTGAGAGTTTCAAGGGCAAGGCCAGTGCCGGGCTTCGTGGCGAAGGTCTTCGGTCTCTCTTTGCCTCGGGTGGCGATGCAAAGTGTCCACGTATCTCCGTCCAGTTTGTAGATGCCGGGGTTCGTATTTCCTTTTTCCGGCCCTTCCGTGAAATTCAAGTCGAATGTCTTTGGAGATTTGTTTTCATCGAGTGAAACCTTGCCTCGATAGGCGGCGCCCATGGAGAAAGTGTCAAAGGCATCGCCTTTCACCACAATCTGCGATTCACCGAGCATCCCTTCCGGCATTTTGTTGCCATCAAGTTCGAGTGCAACGATATTCCAAATTCCTTGAAGTTTCTCGAGATCTCCCTTCATTCTGCCTCCGGTCGCAGAGCATTTTCGTGCGCTCCATGACTCATACGCGAAAGGGGCCGGCTACCATGCGGCGCCGGCCCCTCGCGATGCGCAATTCCAGCCAGAAAGTGAAAGTTTAGAATTTTCCTTCGTCGGCCGAGGGGCCGTAAATCGAAGGGACGGGCAAGTCATTCAGCCGCAGGTAGACACCCAACTGCGCGCGGTGATGGACGTTGTGGCTGAAGATGAATCCCCGTATAACGGCGACCTTGGGCATGCTGAAGACGGTCTGATCGCCCTTCTTCATCGCCCAGGGCTTCATCCAATTGGCGTCGTCGGTGGCGGCAACAAGGGCCGCGCGCGCCGAAGCGACATTTTTGTCGAAGAGTGCGAGCAACTCCTTCCGCGACTTGATGGGCGGCGGCCCGGAATAATTTGAGATATCAACCATGTCCTTCTCCAGCGTCTCTTTGGTCCAGCCCGGCATTTCTGCAAGGTGCATGGCGAGCTGACCCATTTTCATGGATTTTGGATGCGGCGCCCAATCGAATTTATCTTCCGGAACGCGCTCCAGAGTCTTTCGCGTGTTGGCCATTTCGTGATCGAATTCACCTAAGAAAGCTTGATTCATCGGCATCGGTTTTCTCCTTGGGTAGAGGGGGCGATAGTTTCGCCTTAGATTCGCCTGGTGTCAAGACCCCCCGTGCTGTCACCTTAGATGATCACTCCAAAAGTAAAGATACAGGCCGGACTGTGAATATCGCATTACTGCGCCTGGACTTTGGCAAGCAACTGGATGAACTTCTCTTGCCGCTCAGCCTGGTCCTGTCCGGCATGGCCTTCGGCAACCTGTGTGATATTCATCGAGCAGAATTTTGGCCCGCACATCGAGCAGAACTTGGCTTCCTTATAGAAATCGTCGGGCAGCGTTTCGTCGTGCATTCTGCGAGCGGTCTGGGGGTCGAGCGAAAGGTCGAATTGCTTGTTCCAATCGAACAGGAAGCGCGCGTAGCTGAGCGCGTCGTCACGATCCCGCGCGCCGGGGCGGTGGCGGGCAACGTCAGCGGCATGCGCGGCGATTTTGTAGGCGATTACGCCCTGCTTGACGTCTTCAGCGTTCGGCAGGCCGAGATGTTCCTTCGGCGTGACGTAGCAGAGCATCGCCGCGCCGTACATGCCGATCATCGCCGCGCCGATGGCGCTGGTAATGTGGTCGTAGCCCGGCGCGATGTCCGTGACGAGCGGGCCCAGCGTATAAAACGGGGCCTCGTGGCATAGCTCGACTTCCTTCTTCACCTGCAGCTCGATCTGATCCATCGGTACGTGGCCGGGACCTTCGATCATCACCTGCACATCTTGCTCCCAGGCTTTCTTCGTCAATTGGCCAAGCACGCGCAGCTCGGAAAACTGCGCGTCATCGCTGGCGTCGGCAAGACAACCCGGACGCAGGCCGTCGCCGAGCGAAAAACTGACGTCGTGCTTCTTGAAGATCTTGCAGATGTCGTCGAAGCGCTCGAAGAGGAAGTTCTCTTTCTTGTTGAAGTTCATCCACTGCGCCATGATCGCCCCGCCGCGGCTCACGATGCCAGTGATCCGCTGGCGCACCATGGGGACAAATTCGGCGAGCACGCCGGCATGGATGGTCATGTAGTCCACGCCCTGCTCGGCTTGTTCCTCGATCACTTCCAGCATCAACTCGGGGGTCAGATCCTCGGCGCGCTTAACGCGTGAAATCGCTTCGTAGATCGGCACCGTGCCGATGGGCACGGGAGAGGCTTCGAGTATTGCCTTGCGGATGGCCGGAATGTCACCGCCGGTGCTCAGGTCCATCACAGTGTCCGAGCCGTAGTGAACGCTGTGGTGCAGCTTTTCAAGCTCGCTCTCAATTTCGCTGGTAACCGCGGAGTTGCCGATATTCGCATTGATCTTGCATTTGAAGGCGACGCCGATGCCCATCGGCTCGAGCGAACGGTGATGAATGTTGGCGGGAATGATGGCGCGGCCGCGCGCGACTTCGCCGCGCACTGTCTCGGGTGAAATCCGCTCGCGTTTGGCGACATACTCCATCTCTTCGGTAATCGCGCCCTGCCGCGCAAAGTGCATCTGCGAGACATTGCGAGCGCCATTGTTGCCGACCGATGCGAGCCGCTTCTCAATCCATCCATCTCTCATTCCCATCGTGTCCCCCTGAAACACTTCGCCGCCGCGCGGCGCTTTGGTGAAATGCGATTATGTCACTCGCGCGCGGGTGCGGCAACCTAGCTTGGCCCGCTGCCTGTGGAATTGGAGCTGTCCTCCGCCAAATCAAACTCTTCGAATACAACCGGGCAGCTATGTCCATGCACATCAATGAGTTAAAATTGTTTCACGTGAAACAATTTGATCTTGAGGGACATGGAAATAGGTGCGAGGTCAAATATGGCCGCTGCTTCGCGCGCCGAACGTGGACGCGCGGGCGGCAACCGTGCTAGCCTCGCGGCGACATTCATTAAAATGAATGTACCAACCAAAAGGAGAAATGAGCCATGAAACGTTTGGGACGTTTGTTGATCGCAATCACTGTTGTAGCCATTATTGGCGCGGGCTTGTATGCCCGGAACCAGGCGCAGAACCAGGCGCCGCGCCCGGTGGGGTCGAAATCGGATGAGACTCTTCAAATGTGGAACAGCATTGGCGACAAAGTCGTCGCGATGGCCGTGGATTTCCCGGAGGACAAGTACGATTTCAAGGTGCAGAAAGACCAGCGCACGTTCGCGGAGAATCTGCTGCACATCGCTGGGACCGATTACCTCCTGTTGAGCGCCATCAAGGGATCACCGATGGGTCCCGCGGGCGAAAACCCGGCGCGTTCGCAGTACAAGACCAAGGCAGATGTTGTGAAACTCGTGAAGCAGGCCGTCGCGGACGGCGCCGCGCTCATCAAGGAGCAGGGTGACCCGGGATTGGACAAAGTGTCCAAATTTCCGTTCGGAAACATGATGGTGCATAACTCGTTTAACTGGCTGGAAGCGATCGAGCACAGCGGCGAGCACTACGGCCAGTTGGTCGTGTACTACCGCGCGAACAACATGGTGCCGCCGGATTCGCGCAAGCAATAAACGCGGCGCCGCCGCTCTAAAACGGGTGCGGTTCGCTCTTAAATTTGGAGGCGCAATGCGTAAATTCGTTGTGCCGAGTCTGGTTGCAATCTGCCTTTTCCTTTACGGATGCGTGCCCGTATTGTCCATGTTCGGCATTTATGACACTTCTTCGTTGACCAACGACGACCAGCTCCCGGGGAGCTGGGAAATTGTCTACGATAATAATAAAGAGGAGCCCGATTGCTGTTTTATCTTCACAAAGTCAGGGAACGGCTACTCGATGACGGTTCCCGACCCCGATGACAAAGAGATTTGGTATTCCATGGTGCATCTGGTGAAGCTCGGCGACGCGATGTTTGTGGACTTTGAGCCGAACACCGAAAAACCCGCGGAAACCACTCGGGTTCCCTTTCCTGCGACCAAAGTACACGTTTTCGGAAGAATCTGGATCGACAAAGACTCGATCCGGATGGGTTTGCTTGATGATGAGGGAATGAAGGGAGCTGTCGCGAGCGGAAAAACGCGACTCACATACGTAAACGGCGACGACGGCGTCGTGCTCACGTCAACCACAGAGCAATTGCAGGCATTTGCCCGGGAGCACGCGGATGACAAGGACGCGTTCTCTTTTGAAGTGAATCTCAGACGAAAGCGCTAGCGAGAAGCGCCGGTGGCTGCGCCCGCTGACCCGTTCATCAGCAGCGCGCGCAAAGCATCCGGCTCCGTGACGGGCGGCTGGCAGGTGGTTCCCGAACAAACAATGGCCTGCGCAATGGTGGCGCTCAGATGTGGCAGCGTTTCGGCGAGCGCGGGTGCGAGCCAACCCTTCGATAGCGTTTCCGGCGTGAGGCGCAGCAGGGCCTTTCCGAAGCGAAATGTTTCCGCCGCGGCGCGTTCGAGCTTGTGTGAGGCAGGATCATCGCCCTTGCCCGTGACGACCACTTCGATCGTTCCTCTTGCGTGAAAAGCGACGGCCAGCGCGTAACTCCCGGCGAACAATCCATATTGAGGCGCGACTCCGGCGAACGCCGCGAGCGTTTTCTCGGCGCGTTCTCGATACATCGCGTTGCCCGTGAAACCATAAAAACGATCCAGCGTGACCGCTGCGACCGCGTTCCCCGAAGGCGTGGGCGAATCCTGGAGCGGCTTGCGGCGCACGTCTAGTCCGCCCATCGGCGGCGCATCGGCGGCGCGGTCAAAGAATCCGCCGTTTTCCGCGTCCCAATGCTGCGCAAGCACGCGCGCAATAGCGCGCTCGGCGGCATCGAAGTAGCGGCGGTCGAGCGTCGTTTCATAGGCGTCGAGCAGCGCCTGCGCCATGAAAACGTGGTCATCCAGCGTGCCCGGCAGCCACGCGCCGCCCAGGCGGTGCGCGAAGCCGCGCTTGCCGTCCCATGCGCCGGCGAGAATCCGGTCGAGCGTCTTCAGCGCAAATGCGCGGCACTCCTCGCCGATTTTTCCGCCGAATGCGCGCGCGGCATCGAGATACGCCGACGCAAACATCCCATTCCATCCGGTGTAAATAGTTGTGTCCACGGCCGGCGTGGGCCGCTTCACTCGCTCCGCGAGCATCTTCCGACCGGCGCTCTCCAGAAGATCGGCTGTTTCCTTCTCGCTGATCCCAAGTTGGGCGCTGATCTCGGCGGCTCCGCGCGCAACCCAGAGCACATTCTTCGCTGAGTTGTGATGCATTTCACCTTGCGCTTCCACATCGAAATGTAATTCGGCTGCGCGCGCCTCCTCAGGGGATAGCGCCGCGCGCAGCTCGTCGAGAGTCCACGTGAAGTAATCGCCGTCGTCGTCCAGGGAATAGTCGGCATCCTGGCTGGCGTAGAAGCCGCCTTGCTGCTGGTCGGAGAGCGTTTGGTTTACCCAGCCGATGATGTTTGCCGCCACTCCGCGGAAAAACGGCTTCTGGGTCACCTGCCACGCGTGGACGTAATTCTTCAGCAGTTCCGAATTGTCGTAAGACATCTTCTCGAAGTGCGGCACGAGCCAGCGCTCGTCCACCGAGTAGCGGTGGAACCCGCCCGCGAGCTGGTCGTACACGCCGCCGCAGGCCATGTTGACGAGCGTGCGCTCGGCGATATGCAACAGCCTCTCTTCGCGCGTGGCCTGATGGCGCTCGAGAAGCAGGTCCAACGCCTGTGGATGTGGAAATTTTGGCGCGCGGCCGAATCCGCCGTAGCGCGGGTCAAAGAGTTCGAGCGTCGCGTTCACCATGTGATCCACAACGCCGGGATCGAAGTTGCCGCGCGCGCTCGAAAACGATTCTGATTTGGAAACAGCGTCAGAAAGTCCGGCGGCGGCGCGCTCGAGCTCTTCGCGTTTGTTGGCATAGGCATCGGCGACAGCCTGCAGGATGCGCGGGAAGCCGGGGCGCCCCATCGCGTCTTCCGGCGGGAAATAGGTGCCGCCGAAAAATGGGCGGCCATCAGGCGTCAGGAAACCTGTGAGCGGCCAGCCGCCCTGGCCGGAAACCGCGCTTACCGCGGACTGGTAGCGCGCGTCCACATCCGGCCGCTCATCGCGATCCACCTTCACCGGAATGAAATGGCGATTGATCAGCGCCGCGGTCTCGGCGTTCTCGTAGCTCTCGCGGTCCATTACGTGACACCAGTGGCACCACACCGCGCCGATATCGAGAAGGATGGGTTTGTTCTGCTCGCGCGCGCTCGCGAAAGCCTCTTCGCTCCATTCGTACCACTCGACAGGCTGGTGCGCTGCGGAACGAAGATATGGACTTGTGGACCCGGCGAGGCGGTGCGCCTTCGCTGGATTCTGCTTCGGCTTCTCTTCAGACAAGATGGACCCTTTCGAGGTGGGCGCGCCAGCGTCGCGCACTTCACATGCAACAATCCACAATCATGGCAAAGCTGGGCGCTATTGAACTTGCGAACTCGGGCCGGGATCGCGCGGATCAATTGGCCGGCGCCCGGAGAAGCCTTCGTCCTGCCTGTGCCAATAACGGATTCGGTCCTCGCCCAGCCGCCAGCAGAGATAGACCTCTTCGCCGTCGATGCGCGCGGGAAAATCAAGCAGGCCGGTGTCGAGATCTTTCACCACGCAGCCAGTGGCCTGGATTGTTTCGAGCGCATTGCGGACAAGCCCGACAAAGTGATCATGTTCGCTGCGAAGCTCGGCCGCCGCCTGCGTGTTGATGAGGATCCCGCCCATCACCATGATGCGGCTCACGATCCGGGCGAGCTTCTCGTCGGTGTCGGCGAGCTTGCGCCGCGAATCCATCGCTTCCAGCAACAACGGCTCGATCTCGCGTCGCGTGCTTTCCGCTTCCTTCAGCGTGAAAATCCGCTGCTCGTTGCCCGAGTTTGAGTCCTGCTCTGACATGGTGTTCCGCCTGTTCCATTCTCGCTTGACTGGCCGCATTTTTCCAGCAGGTTCGTACCGCGGAGTGTCGCTCCTCTATAGAATGCGGCGTGTTCCCGAAGGTCATTTCCCGCGAGGGGTTGTGATAGAGTTTCGGCCCAATGCGAATCTTCGTTCTGGGGGCAGGCGCGACCGGCTCGCTACTGGCTCAATTGCTGGCCCGCCAGGGCCACGAAGTGATTTGCGGCGATAAGAACCCCGAGCGTGCGCGGCATTTCCTCGGCAAGCGCAGCGCGCTGGAAGTGCGCGAAGTCAATGCGCGCAACCTGTGGGGCATCGTACGCGCGGCGCGCGGAAGCCAGCTTATTGTCAACGCTTCGGCGGCCGTGTTCAATGAGATCGTCCTGCGGGCCGCGCTGCGCATGCGCGTCCATTACGTTGACATGTCGAGCCATATGACGCGGAATCCGTTCAAGGCCGAGCAACTTCGCTATGCGTGGCGATTTGAAGACAAGCGCCGCACGGCGGTGATTAACGCAGGCGTGGCGCCGGGCCTCACGAACCTGTTTGCGCGCCGCGCCGCGGACATGCTCGACCACGTCGAGGCGATCCACATTCGACTTTACGAGAGCACCGACAGCGAGCACGCCATGTCGCAATGGTCGGCCGTAGGCGCGTTCGATGAAGCGGTCTCGCGGCCCCGCGTCGTGCGGGACGGCAAATTCAAGCTTGCAAAGCGGTTCAGCGAACGGGAAAAATTTCGCTTCCCGCAGCCGGTTGGCGAAGCGGGCGTCGTGCTCGCCGCGCAGGACGAAGTCGGCACGCTGCCGTATTACATCCCTCTCAAAGAAATGGATGTGAAAATCGGCGGCAACGAAATCGACCGCCTGCGCCGCTGGTACCATCAGGGAAAACTTTCCAAGTCCCGCGGAATGGTGAAAGCCAGATTTCCCCATACGGTTTCTCCGCGCCGCGTGGCGCGCCTGATCCGGCGCGGCGTTTTGCAGAACGCGCGGTTCGCGGCGTCAGTGCTCGTTACTGGCGTAAAAAAAGACCAACCGCTACTGATCCGCTGGGATTGCCAGTTCCCCACGCTCTATCAGATCCGCCAGTGGGGCTTGGCCGTCACGCCCATCGCTTACGCGACCGCGACAATGGCCGCGCATTTCGTCCGTAACTTTCCCAAGGATGAGCACGGCGTCTTCCCGCCCGAGGCCCTGCCAGCGGAGACGCGTCAGGCCATCCTCGCGGGCGTCCGCTCACGCGACATTCGCATCACGCAGAAGATCACGCGCCTCAAGAAACATGACGAAGAAGATTTGTTTTAGGGTCTTGCTTCGTACACCAGATTGAACGGTGTCTGCCCGCGCGCGGACCGCGCAAGCCTCCCATTTCATCGGAACAAATGATCAGCCGGTTGTGCGCACGGCGCTCAGGAGCAGCGGCACCCCGAGCTTATCGGAATAATGCGGGCGGAATCGCGCGACATTATAAAGGCTTGGGATATCCACCTTGCGCGGGCCGAGCTTTGGGTCGGGCAGCGGCGCGTGAGTATACTTGCCGTCCTGCACCGCAATGAGCCGGCCGTGGATCCCTTCGCGGATAAGGTCCATGGCCAGGTTGGCGAAGGTCATCGCCACCATCTGGTCGAGCGCGTCCGCTTCCCCGCTGCGCAGATCGTAGGTGAGGTCGCTCGACATCGTCTCTTCGCCCGTGCGCTGGTGGATCTCTTCCGCGAGCGCGTGGCCGATATCAATTTTTTTGCGATGGCCGTACGCGTCGGCCTCGCCAAATTCGCCGACATTCTCGCCTTTCCATACGGCACCCTCGGAGGCGATCACGAAGGCGTAGCGGCTGGGATTGTTTTTCTTGTCTTCGGCGAGGATCCCGGTCAGGCGCTCAAGATCAAATTCCAGCTCGGGCAGCACGCACCGCGCGGACGTGACATAGGCGGTGTAGAGCGCCGTAAATCCGGAATCGCGGCCGAAGATGCGGAACACGCCGATGCGCTCGTGCGAGCCGAGTGTCGTGCGCTGGCGGGTTATCAAGTCCTTGGCGCGCGTGATGGCGGTCGAAAAGCCGATGCAGTATTCCGTTCCCTGCACATCGTTATCCATCGTCTTGGGGATGCCGAGCAGCGGCACACCCGCGCGCTCCAGCACCTGCGCGAAGCTCAGCGTGTCGTCGCCGCCGATGGCGATGAGGTAGTCAATTCCTAGAGCGGAGATATTGCGGAGCACTACCGGCGTCAAATCGTAGCTGCCGTCGCCGCGCTCCAGTTTTTTGCGCTCGTCCGTGGGGATGTGAGCTGGAAGTCGCGCGGCATTTATCCGTTGTGGATTCGTGCGCGAAGTGTGCAGCACCGTCCCGCCGGTGCGGTCAATCCCGCGCGTGTTGATGCGGTCGAGAGACCGGATATATTCCGCGTCAAGCTCCGCGCCGGGTCGCATGTGCGTCAGGCCTTCCCAGCCCCTGCGGATCCCGATCACCTCGGCGCCCATTTCGGTCGCTTTGTAGACCACGCTCTTAATGACGGGATTCAGGCCGGGGACGTCTCCGCCGCCGGTGAGGATTCCAATGAGCTTTTTGCGAGTCATGAAGATTATTTCGTGATGGCCGCACTCCGGCGAAAAGTCTAGCACGTCGCGGCGCGCTTCGCTCGCCAAGCAGAAGACTGGATGGCGTCTCAGGCCCGGGAAAATCCTTCGCAGGAGTCAGCAACACCGGCTGACCCGCGAATAACGCCGGCGCAGCGAGTCGAGATAGAACTCCGCGCGCGAAAGCGGTGCAGATGCTGAACCCCCCTGCGTTGTTTCATCTCGCGCGCGAGCGCTGCTGAGATAGTTCTCATAGGCGGCATCGCCAAAGGTTTGGCGCATCGCCCACCACAATTTTGCCGTTGCGCGCCGCGAGCTGAAAAATATGCGCCGCGTCCATTGGTGTGTTAATCGTCGCATCAGTCCCCCTCCGCCCATCGGGTTTCCACAAAGGGCGCTTCGTGCAGCACAGGCGCCTTCGCGCCGCGCCAAATCCGAATCCATTCGTAGAGCGCCTCGGCCACTAGTGCGAGCACCATCAGCGCAAGCGTAGCCGTTACAGCGGCATCGAGCCGCTGGTTGAAAATAAGGCGCGAAGTCTCCGCAATCTTCGCTGCTGGAATCGCGCCGCTCGCAATTTGCGCGGCCATCTGGTTCGCCGCTGAGAGAAACCCAAGTCGCGGGTCGGCGCTGAAAATTTTCTCGAAGCTGGCCGTCATCGTCACGGTGACAAGCCCCGCAGCGGGCACGAGCGTGACCCAGAGCCACCGCTGCTTGCCCATTTTCAGGAGAATCGTCGTCGCCACCACAAGCGCGACCGCGGCGAGCAATTGGTTCGCGATGCCGAAGAGCGGCCAGAGCGAATTAATTCCGCCGAGCGGGTCGAGCACGCCTTGATAAAGAAAGTAGCCCCACGCGCCGACGATCAGCGCGCTCGAAAAAAGAATGCTCGGGTACCAGCCCGCGCGCCCGAGCGGTTTGCTGACGTGTCCCAGCAAGTCCTGCACCATGAAGCGCCCGACGCGCGTGCCGGCATCGAGCACGGTCAATATGAACAGCGCCTCGAACATGATCGCGAAGTGATACCAGAGCGCCATCAGCCGCGGACCGCCAATCGTGTGGCTGAAAATTTGCGCCATGCCTACGGCCAGCGACGGTGCGCCGCCCGCGCGGTTGAGCAGCGTCTGCTCGCCGACCATGTGCGCGAGGTCCGTCATCGTCTGCGGCGCGAGCGCGTAGCCCCATCCGGAAATCGTTTGCGCCGCGGTTTGCACCGTCGAACCCACAATCGCGGGCGGGCTATTCATCGCGAAATAGACGCTGGGCTGCAGCGCGCATGCCGCAACCATCGCCATCACGCCGACAAACGACTCCATCAACATCGCGCCATAGCCCACAAGCCGCGCGTCCGTTTCGCGCATGATCATTTTCGGCGTCGTCCCGGAAGCAACCAGCGAATGAAAACCGCTCACCGCGCCGCAGGCGATCGTGATAAAGCAAAATGGAAAAATCTTCCCGGCGAAGATCGGCCCCGTGCCGTCCGTGAAACGCGTGAGCGCGGGCATCTGAATCACCGGCCGCACAAACAGAATTCCCGCTGCGAGCGCCCACATCGCGCCCATTTTTATGAACGCGCTCAAGTAGTCGCGCGGCGCAAGCAATAACCACACGGGAAGCGAGGATGCCGCAAAACCATAAACGATGAGTGCGACGGCGAGCGCGGGCGCGGTCAGCGAAAATGCATGCGCCCACGAAGGCGAGGCCGCCACCCATTGCCCGGCGACAACATCGAGCGCGATGAGCGCCACTCCGATTGCCGAGGCCTCCAGCACGCGGCCCGGCCGCCAAAAGCGCAGGTACACGCCCATCAGCATGGCGATGGGCACCGTCATCGCCAGCGTGAACATTCCCCACGGCGAAGCCTTCAGCGCGTTTACCACCACCAGCCCGACCACGGCCAGCAGAATGATCATGATTGCCAGCACCGCAATCTGCGCGATGAATCCGCCGCGCCGCCCGACCTCTTCGCGCGCCATCTGCCCGAGTGATTTGCCGTTGCGCCGGATTGAACAGAACAATATGACGAAGTCCTGCACGCACCCGCCCAGCACTGCTCCCACAATCAGCCAGAGCGTCCCCGGCAGGTAGCCGAATTGGGCCGCGAGCGTCGGCCCGACGAGCGGCCCCGGCCCTGCAATCGCGGCGAAGTGGTGGCCCAGCAGCACCCATTTATTTGTGGGGACGAAATCGCGGCCATCATCCAGCCGCTCCGCCGGAGTGGCCCGCCGCGGATCGAGCGCAAGCACCTTTGCCGCGATAAACGAGGAATAGAAACGGTAGGCGACAAGAAAGGTGCAGGCCGCGGCGACGATGAACCACGTCGCATTAATCGGCTCACCGCGCTCGAATGCGATGGCGCCCAGCCCCGCGGCGCCCGCCAGCCCGACCGCGGCCCACGCCAAAACCCGGAGGAGCTTCATTTAGTGTGCGTAGCTCGAGTTGATGAATTCGGCGACGTCTTTGTGCAGCTTGGCATGCGCTTTCTCATCAATGTACAACATGTGCCCGGATTCGTAGTACGTGAAGCTGATGTTCTTCCGAATGTCGGGCTCGAGCCCCATATGATTCACCGTGTATTCGACGCCGTGGAACGCCGTCGCCACGTCGTAGTATCCCGCGACGACCAGCACCTTGAGATAGGTCTGCCGCGACATCGCCGCGCGCAGCGTCTCGGAAACGTCCGCGTAGCTGTTCTGCGGATAATTCCACGGCTGCACCTGCCCGGACACGAACATTTCCGCGTCGGTTTCAAACTTCAATTCGCGCCGCAGATAATCCTCAAAGCACGCAACGAATGCGCCCTCATAGGACGCCTCGCTCGGGTCATACTCCGGCCCTTCACCCGCGGCGTCGGCGTCAATCCCCTCAAATCGGGAATCGAGCCGTCCGATTGTGCGCCGCTTGTCGCGCTCGAGTTCCTTGAACCAGCGCCGCGGATTGATGCGCATGTTCGTCTCTTCGATGTACTTCTGCGAAAGCCCCGTGAATCGCGCAATCTGTTGCACTGCTTTCTGATGTTCGGCGGGTGAAAGCGAGTCGCCCTTCATCAATGCGGTCGCGTATTCGCCGTCGGCAAACTCGCGCGCTTGCTGCGCCACCTCCTCGACGCTCAGCTTCTGCATTTCCGCGGAAAGCAAATGGTGATACCACGCCGTCGTCGCGTAAGTCGGGAAGTAGGCCAGATAGGGAAGATCGTTTCCCGGCGCGGGTCGCAGTGTCTGGAAATTGAGCACCGTCGAGACCAGCACGATCCCGCTCAGATAAATCTGGTAGCGTTGCTCGAGCGCCCCGGAAAGTGCCGCGGAACGCGTCGTGCCGTAACTCTCGCCGATCAAATACTTCGGCGAAGCCCAGCGCGAATTGCGTGTGATATAGAGCCGGATGAAATTCGCGAACGCGTTCGCGTCTTCCGTCAGACCGTGGAATTGGTTGGGATTTTCGCCGGGCGCGGGACGGCTGTAGCCCGTCGAAATTGCATCCACGAAAACAATGTCCGTGGCGTCGAGGAATGAGTCCTCGTTGTCCACGATCGAATAGGGCGCGGGCATGCCGTGGCCATCGGGCGTGAGCACCACGCGGCGCGGCCCGAATCCCATGTGCACGAAAAGCGAGGCCGAGCCGGGCCCGCCGTTATACGAGAACGCGATGGGGCGCTTGGCGATGTCCTGCACGGCGTCCTTCGTATAGGCCACGAAGAAAACGCTCGCGAGCGGCGTGCCGTCATCCGCCTTCAGGACATAAATCCCCGCTGTCGCGGTGTAGTCCATCTGCTGGCCCGCAATGCGCGCGCTGTGATGCGTCACCGATTGCCTTTCTTCAGGTGGAGGCAGAGGACGCGCTGCGTTTTGCTGCCCCTGCGCCGGCTGTTGCGGCGCACCCTGCTGTCCGCCACCGCCGCGGCGTCCTTGTTGCGCTTGATCCGTTTCATCTCCGCCGCCGCGCCGCCCACCCTGCGCATTGGCCGGCTGCGCCGCAACCAGCGCCAGTGCTACGAGCAAGCTCAATGTTCGAAAAACCTTGCGAGTCATTCTCATCGAGATGCGTCTCCTCTCCGTCTTCCCGTCGAATACTGAATTGCAGTCAGAAATCTACTCCGATTCGCATATGCTTTGGAAATCTTTTTGCGGATCCCCGATGATCGTCAGCTGAGACGCTCGCATTGCCGGCTCAGTTTCATTTCGTGTGGAAACCATACGAGGGGAATTACTATCGTGACTCGGAGTCGCGCTCTATGCCTTCCACTTCGGTGACGACGCAAACGCGCAAAGCGGCGCCAAATCACGAAAAACGCGCATGACCTCGCCCACAAACCCCGGCTTCGTCGCTGACGTCGGACTCATTTTCCGCCGCACAATCCAAGCGCGAATCTTCTTCCATTCCTCCGGCGACGCCGGCCAGCCTTCGTGCTTTGTCCATTCACCCTTTTCCATCGCGTGCCAGTAGCTTTCGTATTTCCCCGCGAGCCGCTTCTTCTGCCTCGCGATCCACGCAGGATGCCCGAGCGCGCGCTGCGCTCCAATTCGCGCGAGCGGCGATTTCTTGTAGTCCGACCCGCCGTAAATGCGGAATCCCGCCGTGACGGTATCGGCGTTGATGCCGACATAAAGCTGGGAGGCCTCGCCTTCCGCGGAATTCGGCAGCTTCACATACATCCGCGTGTGATAAGGCGTCTTGTCTTTCGCAAACCGGATGTCGCGATTTATGCGTGAGAAGTTCGTACCGGTCTTCCCGGTAATCGCGAATCCCCCATTGAGCTTCAACACGTCCGGCGTCAACTCTTCGAGCAGGCCCCGCATCGCCGCAACCACGTGCTCCTGGTAACGCTCGCGGTTCGCGTCCATCCATTCCTTGCTGTTGTGCTTCGCCAGCTCCTTAAAGAATCGGAGTGTGTCTTTTGTGATCCCCGTATTCAATCCATCCCCAGCCTTCATACGCGCTCCTCTTCACTCGATTGTTTCGCCATCTTACTACCGCTTGCCGCGATTCTGGACTATGCTTTCTAGCTTTGCCGCGGCCCGGCGGAACGCCGCCTAATCTGACTTTCAAATTTTAGGGGGGGCGCACATGCGCTATCGCACACGCAACATTGGAATCCTGCTTGAACTCGCTTTCGGACTGGCCGTCATCGTCGCGGGCGTCTTGCCTGCGCTTTCCGCGCCGCAGGACCCCGCGCAGAACCCGCCGGCCAAATCCAGCGCCGACCGTCCCGCGGACAATAAGGCCGTCTACCAGCCGGCATCGCTGCCATACACCGGGTTTCGCGTTGTCCGCGGCGCTCCGCAGCCGAAGAAGTGACCCCAGGCTTTGCATTTCGCCATAAGTTGCCGCATGGAGTCGTACTTGCGGCGCTCTTCGCCTCTTGCTCCGCTGCGCCTGCACAAGCGCCGCAAACTTTAGAGCCGCAGACCTGCTCCGGCGAAACGCGCGAAGAAACGCAAATCGCGCCCGGCGTTACTTGGATCCACTTTTGCCGCGAAGCCCCGGCCAATCCAAATGCCGCGCCTGCGGCGGGGCAACCGCCGGGCGCGCCCGCGGGCCCGTGGTCCATTCATGTCCTTGAAGTCGAGCGCCACCGCCGCGATGTCACCGTGCGCTCGCGCGTCGGCACGGATCAAGAGGGCCGCCTCGCGCGCGTCCCGCTCACCCAGTTGGCCGTGCAGGCCAGGGACGCGGGTGAAGACGTCATTGCCGCCGTCAACGGCGATTACGATATGGCCGACCCCTACCTCGGCCTGCCCATCGGCCTTTCAGTCAGCCATGGTTTGCTTTGGAGTGCGGGCGGCCCTCCGCGCCCCGCGATGGTCATCTTCGGTTCCGGCATTCCGTTCATCGGCGTCCCCGAGTACACCTTTAGATTGCATGTGAAGAAACAGTTCTTGCCGGTTGACACGCTCAATAAACCCATGGGCTTTTCAAGAGAACACAACTTGCGCGCCTACACACGCGCCTTCAACACGGAGGTGAAGGCGTCGAAGCCCTTTCGCGCCATCGTCATCTGGCGGCTCAGTCCCGGACTTCCGAGTCAGGTCCAGGGCGGCGTCCGCGGCGTGATTACGGAAATACGCAATGCAAGGGAAGTTCAGCCCATCCCGGAAGATGCCCTCCTTATCGCGGAACCTCCCGAAGTGGGGGATTCCAAAAGCGTTTTCAAAGATTTCAAAGTGGGCCAGCATGTGATTCTGTGGACTGCCATTCGTACGGGAGATCGCACCGATATCCAGGAAGCCATCGGCGGACTTCCAATGCTTGTTTCGGAGGGAAAAGTCTCCATCGAAGGAGAAGGTGATCCTGGCGATTATCTTCTGGCGCGCCACCCGCGCACCGCCGTCTGCTATACAAACGACAATTACATCTTCGCCGTGGTGGACGGCCGCCAGCCGAAGCTCAGTGTCGGCATGACGCTCGAGGAACTCGCTGACTTTATGGTTTCCCTCGGCTGCACCGAAGCTATGAACACCGACGGCGGCGGCTCGGCGGAATTGGCTGTGGCTTTGCCCGCGAACGCCGCGCGCCCCTCCACGGTTCCCGCAGCCGCTGGTTCCCATCTAACGATTGTGAATTCACCCTCCGATGGCCGCGAACGCGGCCGCCCAAACGCCTGGCTTATCGTACGAACCCATTGAGTCTTACTGCACGCACACATAACCTCCATCGTTGGGGCGTCCTCGAGCAATGTTAAAATTGGTTGATAGAACAACCCTCGAATAATCAAGTTCATCGGAAAGTAGGCAGCATGAAAAAACGTTTGTTCGCAATTTGTGCGCTGTTCGTTTTCGCGGTGCCGGTGCTCGCTCAGCAGCTCAATTGGACTCCATTCAAGGAACCCATTCTCAAATTCGCGGTTCTGTTTCCGAATGATCCGGTAAGGAACGCGCCAGACGTCAAGAAGAGAGACGACGGCTCAGTTCAATCAACCAGTTACTTATTCACGGCCATTTCCCAGGGAAATTATATGGCGCTGGCTGGCGCTACCGATTACAACGCCGAAATTGATACCGAGCGCGAGCTCGCCGCCGACCGTGATAACTTTGCGACCGGATCGGACACGAAGTTGGTCGCCAGCCGCCGTTATGAATTCCTGAGTGGCGATGAGAAACTTCCTGCGATGGCTTTCAGCTCGCAAGATAATGCGTGGTTCTTTAAGGGAGTTTTCGTCGTCAGGGGAAACCGCGCTTATTGTGCTATCTTCGGTTATCGAAAAGGGCAGGACTCTACCAGTGCGGTGGATAAATTCCTGGACTCATTTGAAATCACGAAATAACCGCACACCGCATCCTGGCTCGAATCTCTAATGGCAGCCGCACGTCCGCGGCGGACAACCACAGGAACCGTTTGAAGCATTGTTTGAAGAAGGCCTGCCGTTCGCTTCGGTAAGAAAAAGCAACTGCCCACGGCGTACCGTGGGCAGTTGGAGAAATTCTCTGCTTCTGGAAAAGTTGCTCAATCACCCGCAACCGGCTCGGCAACTTCCGGTTTTGCTGCGCCGTTGCCGTTTCCGTTCGCCTGGCCATTGGAATGGCCGTTCCCGTTGCTATGTACCACCGGAGCCGAATGCCCCGCGGGCGTCGCTTTCTTGATCTGCTCGATTGAGCCAATCGTCACGACCGACGGCGCGGGCTTCTTCAGCACCATCTCTTCGTAAATCTGCCGGACCTTTGCGGCTTCCTGCAGCGCCTGCTTGCGGCGCATGCGGTCCTCTTCGGCCGCAGTCACCGGGACGTTGTCGTGATCCTTCACCCGCACGCGCGCGGCATCATCGGAATCAATCACGAGCGAGTGCTCATACGTCCCCAGGTTGACCTTCTTCCCCGCGGCGTAAATCTCGTGTTTGCCGTGCTCCTTGTACCACTGCGCGACGGTCGCGTTCTTGTACATGTTCTCGATGATCTTCCGCCAGCCGATGCCCGTGTTGTACGCGCAGAACGAAATCTCGCCCTGCTGCGTCGCGTACGGGATGATGCACATTTCGGTGCGGCGGAAGTCGTAGTTGAACAGGTCCTGGAACCACATCCCCGCGATGAACAGGAAGTTCCACGGGTCTTGACGCCGCTTCATGGCGTCATCAAACGTGCGGTCCGGACTCGAATCCCCGTACTTTTTCTTGTGGTCCTTCGAGAGGCCCCACGATTTGTCAAACTTCCTCCACAGGTCCACAAGAGCCAGGCTCTTCGGCCCCTGGAAGGGCTTGTAATTCTTAAGCAGCGCGAGACCCATCATGGTCTTGGACCAGCCCTTGCCGCGCGCCCGGTCCGTAATGTATGTAATGTCCTTCACCAACTGCGGCACATCGAGGAACCGCGGCACCGGCGCCCATTCCTTTGTGTCTTTGTTAATCATCACCGCCGTGCCCACGCCGCAGTTCGGATGGCAACCGCAGGAAACCGTGCCCCATTGCGCTTCCGGCCCGTGCATCAGATCGGCGAAACCCGAAAACACGCTGATCAGCGAAATCGGGAACCAGTCGCGCGTCGGCTCGACCTTGCCCACCTGTTTGCTCACATCTTGCGCCAGGTGCGATAGCGTGTAGCGCTGCTTCAAGCGGCGCTCCGGCGTGATGTCTTCGTCGCGTCCCGTGAACGAAACGGGTTGAAACGCCACGAACGCGATTTTCTTCGGGTTTTCCATCGCAAACTTGACGATCGCGCCCACCTGATCGTTGTTCACGCTGTTGACAATCGTCACCACCAGAATGATTTCGATGCCCGCCTCGTGCATATTCTCAATGGCGCGCAGCTTTACATCGAAAAGGTTTCCCACTTGCCGGTGGCTGTTCGCGTCGTTGCCGATGCCGTCGAATTGCAGGTAGGCGTACCGCAAACCCGCCTCGAATGCCATGCGCGAAAACTCTTTGCTCTTGGCGAACTCGATCCCGTTGGTCGCCGCCTGAACGCTGTTGTATCCGAGCTTCCGTGCATAGCGCACCGCGTCCAGAAAGTTCGGGTGCATCGTCGGCTCGCCGCCCGAGAACTGCACCGACATCTGCCGTTTCGGTTTGATCCGGATGGCGTTGCCCAGGATCTCCTGGATCTCTTCCCAGCCCAGCTCGTGGACGTACCCAACCTGGTTCGCGTCCATGAAACAGGGGTCGCACATCATGTTGCAGCGATTGGTCAAGTCGACCGTCAACACCGAGCCGCGGCCATAGCGCACCGTGCTCGAGCCGTGCTTGTGGAGGTCCTCGTCGTTGTGCGCCGGGATGTCGCGCCCGGGGAAATTCTTTTCAATCCAGGCGAGGAACTTTTGGTCGATGGCCATCAAATCTTCATACTTCCCATGGATGGGGCATTCCTTCACCATCCACACTTGGCCGTCGCGCTGGATTATCTGCGCCTTGATCTCGCCGACCTTCTCATGCATCAGGTCGCGCCAGTCCTTGTCACCCTTGAAGATGGACTCGCGCGCATCCTTCACACAGCCCGGACAAAGAGAGTCCGTCTGCCGGGGCCACCCGAGAGTCGGCTTTGTCTTTTCCCAGGACTTGAGCAGCGGCTTTTCCGACCAATTTGGTGTGAACGATGGGTTCGCTTTGTCGCCAGAGAAATACTTGATTGTCCTGAACGCCGCTCCAGCGGTCTTTGCCGCCAAAAGGTCTCCAAACTTCAGAGCATTCGTCCCGAATCTACGGGGCATGTCGAGTCCTCACTTTCAATTTGACCTACAAATTCTAAGGGTATTTCCCAAAAACCGGATAAGCCGGAAAACCCAACCCCCTGGGGTCCCTATTCCAATGCTATTCCAATGCGAAACTAACACGCCCCTCAAAAGGCTGTCCAGCTAAGTCTTTCCCCGCCTATAGCTTCCATCGTATTGGACCCCCCGTCCAGCTAGATGCGTTGAGCGGGTCAAATGGGGCGCTGAACGGTACCTTGGTGCAGCTAATGGCGGTATTTCACAGCGGGAAATCCCGAAAATGGGAGTTACCAGTAAGCGGCAAAGCCAAAGGAATCCGGCCACCGCGGGGGGGGGGGGACTAATCGTTCACAGCCGGACGCAGGACGGCAATGGCGAAGTGCGCCACTAGAGGCGCCTCATCATCCAATTGGATCCACCGGACCGCGCAGTGTTGTTTCAGGTACTTTGACACCTGCGACTCGCTGATTCCCAGATGTTCCGCCAGCCGCCCGCGGATGTTCTCGCCCTCGCGCGTCCGGCCCGTCTTGACGATGTTGCCGACGCCGATTCGCAGTGTTTGGCACGCTTCTACATAGTAGTGCTCGTGCAAGTCCGAATCCGACAGGACGAATACCCCCGGCCCGGCCGGAGCGCTGTCCGCGTTCTCCAATGACTCCGGAAGCGACGAGAGCAATCGCCGGAGCTTCGATTCCAGTTGCGCAAGCCGCGAAGCCAGCGCTGGTTCGGCAGTCGCGTGCCGCCGCGACTCCCAGGCTGCAGGGCCGACGCCCCCGACAACTCGGGGTTCCCCTTCCGGCTCCGCAGCACGCCTCCGGGGCTCCGGCGGCGGTGCGGAAGGCGTTGGAGTTCGCCGGGCCGGTGGATGTGCTGAAGTGGAAGGAGGCGCGGCCTGCTCAGATTTCGGGGCGCTCGTTCGCGCCGCTGCGGGGGCTGCCTCCCCCTTCTTGCGCCGTCCGCGCCCGCCACGACGGCCCCGGCGCCTTTTCTTCTTGCCCGCGTCGGCGACTATGGCGTCAGCCGTCCCACCTTCATTGCTTGCGGGCATCGCTGCCTCTTCTTGCCCTGTGGGCTCGCCTGAATCGGGCGCTGCGGCAGCTTCGGAGAATTCGTCTGGGGACTCGGTTTCTGCGCCGATAACCCCTCGCGCGTCAGACATTCTGTGCATGGGCGCTTGAGCTTCCGCTTCCGCTGCGGCCAGGGGCGCCTCGACTCCAAGCCGCGCCAGCGCCTGCTCTGCTTTCACCTTCCACTGCGCGCGCCGGAATCGCTGCGCCGCCGCCTGATACCACTGCGCCGCATCCGCGTGGCTCCCTGCCTTTTCATGGAATTGCGCGAGCTCAAACGCCACCATCGCGTCATTCGTGGTTTCGTAAAGTGCCACTAGCTCCGCCGCCGGGTCCTTGCTCGTCCTCGCCCTGCGGATTCTTCCCTGGATGTGCCGCCAGTCTGGCATGGCGAGCATTCTATCAGTGACCGGCACGGCGAGCCAGCAAACCGGCCTCTTGAAACCGTTAGGCGGTCCGCTCTGCAGGCTACCCGCCAAGCCGCACATCGAACCGTCTGCGCCTTTTGGCAACTTCCACCTTTTACCTTGCATCTGCAATGAGCGAAGGCGTAAAAAGTTGTGCTCTCCATCGGAGGCAAGATGCCGCTCCTCTCCAGCATTCGTTTTTCGTTCCGCATTCTCCGCAAACACGCGAAGCTTGCCTGCATCGCCGTTTTTTCCCTCGCAATCGGCATGGCCGCCGCATCCATGGGGCTGAGCGCATATAACGCGATGCTCGTCCGGCCTCCCGCCGTCCCCAATCCCAATCGCCTGCTCACAATTTACACCGTCGCGCCGGATGCGCCGTTCAACCAGGTCTCCTATCCGGATTACCGATACTATCGCGACAACAATCGCGTTTTTTCCGGCCTCTGCGTGATGCCCTTCACCATCAACATGCGGACAATCATTTTCGAGAACCGGGAAAGAAGCGGCCTAGTCAACTCCGTGTCTGACAATTATTTCTCCGTTCTCGGAGTTCAACCCTTTCTAGGCAACTTTTTTGTTTCTGGCGACGACGACAAGGCATCAACTTCCGTCGTTTTGAGCTACGCCTACTGGAAATGGCTCGGCGCCGACCCGCGCATCATCGGAAAAACGCTAACGATGATGACCGCTCCTCTCACTATCATCGGCGTCGCCCCGCGAAATTTCGCCGGAACCATCTTGACCGATCTTCCGGATCTCTGGTATCCGCTCTCCGGCGGGCCCCAGAATTTTCCCCAGTCGGACAACTGGCGCACGGACCGCGCCAATCACAATTTCTCAATGATTGGGCGTTTGAAACCCGGCGTCACGCGTGAGCAAGCCCTCGCCGAAATGCAGGGATTATCCCGGCAACTTGCCGCGGCCTATCCGCAGACCGACAAAGACCACATTGCCGCTGTCACGCAAACGTCTATGCTCGCGCCGGATTGGGTTCCCGATGCAAAGCTCCTCGGCGCGCTCGTCCTTGCCGTCGTTGCCCTTGTCTTGTTCGCGGCCTGCGCAAATGTCGCCAACCTGCTTCTCGCGCTCGCCGGCGCGCGCCGGCACGAGATCCTCATTCGCGCCGCGCTCGGCGCCACTCGCGCGCGTCTCGTCCGTCAACTTCTTCTCGATAGCACCATCATCTCCGCCGCAGGGGGACTTCTCGGCTTCGCGTTAGCCTCCTACGGCCTTCAGCGGCTCTTGGATTTCAAGCCATATTTTCCAGGACTCGGCGTGATCAATCTGACGCTTGATTTCCGTCCCGATTTCACTGTTCTCGCAGTCATGGTCGCCGTGGTTTTAGCCGTGGGACTCGCGACAGGCCTCGCGCCCGGCCTCCACGCTTCCACGCCCAATCTCGCGGGTGCGCTCAACGGTGAGATTTCCATCGGCGGCACGCGCAAGGGCCGCATCCGCAACCTTCTCGTCGTGATGCAGGTTGCCGCTTGCACCATCGTCTTGATTGGCGTTGGTCTATGCCTCAAGAGCAAGCACAATCTGCGCAATGTAAATCTCGGCTTTTCAGCTCGCAACGTCGCGATTTTGATGATCAATGACGTCCATGCCAACGGGTATTCCGAACAGCAGGGCCGCGCGCTCTACGGTCGCCTTCGCGATTCTGTGTCTCAACTCCCCGGAGTTGAGTCCGTCAGCCTCACGTCTTACGTATACCCATTGGGAGGCAACACTCCAACCGTCCAGGTCCACATCGACGGTGCATCCGCGAAGTCCGAGCACGGCGAATCAATTGGTCTCGGCGTCGTCGACGATGCATATTTCTCCACCCTTGGAATTCAAGTTCTCGCTGGACGCGTGTTCGCCGATTCCGACACGGCGAAATCTCCCGAACCCATCGTCATCAATCGCACCATGGCGGAAAAATATTGGCCCAATCAAGATCCAATTGGCGGAACGGCTCGCATGGAGGACGGCAACCGCCGCGTCACCGTGATTGGCGTGGTGGGCGACACCAATTCCTCCGACATCGACGAACTGCCCCAACCGTGCATGTACGTTGCTCTCGCTCAGCACTACTCGCCCGGCTTCTCTCTCTTGGCGCGCACGCACGGGAATCCCGAACAATCGATGGGGATGTTCTACGAAACAATCCACAAATTGAATCCCGAAATCACCTACGTTCCCCTCACCATGGAAGAAGTCTGTGACTTCGCTTTGTACGTCCCGCGCCTCACTCTCATTTGCATCAGCGCCTTCGGAGCGCTGGCCTTCGTGCTCGCGGCCGTCGGACTTTACGGCGCCGTCTTCTATTCCGTCAGCGAGCGCACCCGCGAAATGGGAATCCGCGTCGCCCTCGGCGCCGAGTCGTGGGATTTGTGGAAATTGGTCCTGCGCCAGACGACCGTCATCACCGCCGTCGGAGTCTGCCTGGGAATCGCCGGAGGAGTCGGCGCAAGTGTGCTGGCGCGCTCACTCCTTTATCAGATTCAGCCTGTTGAGTGGTTTGTTTTTTTCGGAGTCGCGTTCGCGATGGTCGCGATGACATTGGTCACCGCATATTCAGCCGCGAGACCCTGGATGCGCGTGGACCCAATGGTTTCTGTCCGTCACGTCTAGCGCCACTCCTGGCGCTTGACGCGATTCCTTATCTTGTAGAGCCACAAAACAAAAACTGGCCGCGCGAATCCGCGCGGCCAGTTTTTCGATCAACTCGGTTTTCCGATCAACCAAATGCCGCCAAACAGAGCGGCACTGGATACATTACATTTTAGCGGGCTCGATCTTGTTGATGTGCAGCGAGCCGTCGTCCATGACGTTGCCTGTCACCCTCACTTCCATGCCGAGGTTGGAGTCCATCACTGACTCTTGATTGTGAATGTTTAGGACTGTCTTGTCTTTTGAGTTCACGAACACGTAGGAAGCGCCCTTCTCCTTGACGCATTTCATAGCGCAATCCTTGTGCCCCTCGGCCATGCCCTTCGCCCCGCACGCGCTGTCACTGATCCAGCCGGTCCACGTCTTATCCGGTGTACGCGCCTGTGCCACAGCAAAACCAACCAGCACGACCACCGCGAACAATGCGACTACCCCCACGAACTTCCTCATAGTGTTCACCTCATGTCGTTTAGAGATTTCCGAACATGCACCGGCAAGTTCAGCGAGGATTCCCCGGCCGCCCTCCAAGCCGCTGCATGCATAGAGTACGCCTGAATTGCCCCTTTTGGATTAAAAAAAGTCCCCGCCTGAGGGGTGAGGCCGACCAACACCTTCGGGCCGGTCGGCTGTGGCATTCCGCCCGCCGGCTCGAGCGTCACGGCAAACGCCTTCGCGGGCGTTCCCGCTTTCACGTCGGACATCCACATGTCGTCCGTCCACGACATATTTGCCCCAAACACGCTCGCGCTCAGCGGGTTTCCAGTCATCGGTACGAGCCACAACTGGTAGCTCTTGTCCGATGATGGAGGAGGCAGGTGCGTTGAGCAAGCCAGCCTTCCCAGCCGTGCGTTGTAACAGATCTTCCCGGTAGCCTGCGGCGCATCCGAAGATGCCAGCGAAATCATCATTGAATCCGGCGCCTGCAAAATTTCAATCAGTTTATGCGCGTTCTCGATCTTCTTCTGGGCGGCCGTAGCCTCTTGTACCGCTTTCTGAATCTGGTCGCCGAGAATCTTGTTTTGATACCAGAGCAATCCCGTCGCAAGCGCCAGCACCGCCGCCGCGGCCACCCATGCAAGTGTCCAGCGCCCGAACAGTCCAACCGTACGCTCCTCCTGTTGCGCCTCAACGCGCGCCCGCGCCGGGCGGCTTTCCTCATGCACTTGTTGCATGAGCCGCGCCTTCACCGCAGCCGGGGGCGCGATTGGCTTCGCAGCCAGCGCCAGCAGTGACACACGCCCGCGCGCCTCGGCCAGCTTGGCCGTGCACGCGGCGCATCCGGCGATATGCGCTTCAAGCGACTCCCGCTCTTCGCCTTCCATCGCGCCCAGCGCGTAGAGGTCGAAGTCTTCTTCGTGTTGTGGATGCCCGTTCATGGATTCAAACTGTTTTTCAAAGTCTCCATTGCTGTTCGCAACCGGGTCTTGATGGTTCCCAGCGGCTCGCCCGTCCGTTCCGCAATTTCGCTGTGCGTCAGCCCCTCGAAGTAGGCCAGCTCAACGGCCTGCCTCTGGGGCCCCGGCAGGCTTTCCATCGCCCCGGTCACTTTACCCAGCAATTGCTTCTGTGCGATGGAACTTTCAAGGTTGTACGGGACCACCACGGTGTTCTCGTTTAGCTCGTCCGAAAGGCCCGTCCCTTTTCGGCGTATGCGCGAGATCGCGCGGTTCCGCGCGCTCACCATCAGGAATCCCGGCAACGATCCGCGCTCTGCATCGAACCGCGACGCGTTCCGCCAGAGCTGGTGGAAAACGTCTTGCAAGATCTCCTCCGCGGCCTGCGAATCCTTCACGATCCGCATCACCACGGAAAACACCATGCCCGAATAGCGGTCATACAGCGCCGAAAGCGCTGTCTCATCGCGCGCCACTACCTTCTCGATGAGCGACACGTCCGTTGCCCGCAATTCTGTGCCAGTCCCTGAACTCACGCTTCCTCGGCCGGCTCACTCCAATGTACGCATCTCGGAGCGCTGCCGGATTGCATGGATTGCCCGGGGAGATAACAGAGCGCTTTCCCCGCAGCGGCCTGCCCGCAAAGAGTAATTCGCGCGCGAACAGCCGTCAACGCCGATCTGGGATTGTTGGTTGGGCAAAACTCAGCCGCGGCTAGACATTCAAAAGTGCTTTGGGATCTCTCATTGCAATCGCCAACAACTTTAGGTCTGCGCCCTGAGGACGGCGCGTACCCTGTTCCCAACTCCGGATCGTGTTCGGGCTTACATTGAGGTAGCTGGCGAAAATCACCTGGCTGGCGTTCAGTCCGTGCCGGATCTTGCGAATCTCCCTCGGTCGAAGCCGGCGTGGAGGTCGCGGAAGTTTGGAGACTCGCAGGTTTACCGTCTTCCCCCTCTCAAACGCTGCCGCGTCCTGCAAGGATTCGCGCAAGTCATCGAACACGTTTACTTTAATTTGTTTCGCCATCCTCAATCTCCTTCGTCCTTATTATCTTTCACGCTTTGACCTGGGCGGCCAACTGCCGCAGAACGGCGCGCTGATCCGGGGTCAAATCTTCCTTTTCGTTCTTGTCCAATAGATAGAGCAAGTGAATGTGGCCCCGGTGCGAGATATACAGAAAAAGATACCGGAAACCGCCGCGCTTGCCTTTCCCGCGCCCCGGATTCGCCGTTCGCGCCTTACGGATACCGCCCAGACCCGGCACTATCGATCCGCGTTCAGGCTCCGCAACGAGGTCTCGCTGTATGCAGTTCAAGACCTCATCGGCGGCATTTCCGGCAAGTTGATGAAGCCGCCGAGTAAACACGCGCGATTCAATGAATACCACATTGTGATACTACCACAAAGTGGCAGTCATGGCAAGAGCGATATGGATCGCCGAATTGGCACGCTGCTGCATTTGGAGGAATATGTCAGAATCCTGCCATGAATCCCGCTGAGCGCTCCGAATGGATCTGCCGGCAATCGCGCGCGCTCGGCTTCGATCTCTGCGGCATCGTTCAATTCCCCTCCCCGGGACAATCGGAAAACTGGCCCGAACTCGACCGTCTACCCGCGTGGCTGGACCATGGCTACGCTGGCGAAATGCGCTACCTCCACGACCCGCGCCGCCAATCGCCGCAAAGTGCATTGCCCGGCGCAAACAATGTCATTGTCTGCGCCCTCAACTACGACACTCCGCTGCCCCACTCGACGGATGGGCTCACCGGCAATCCAGGAAAAGACTCCCCGCAAGGCTGGATCTCCCGCTACGCCTGGGGCACGGACTATCACGAAGTCCTCGGCGCGAAGCTCGAATCCCTCGTCACGGCGATGCGCGCACAATTCACTGAGCCTTTCGACGCGAAGTGGTACGTGGACACCGGCCCCATTCACGAGCGTGCCGCCGCGCATCACGCCGGACTCGGCTGGCTCGCCAAGAATACGCTTCTGATCAATCCCGAAATCGGCTCATGGATTTTTCTCGGCGTGATTCTCACCACGCTCGACCTCGCGCCTTCGCTCGCGCGCGCTGAAGCGCCCCCGCCCGACCTTTGCGGCCAGTGCACGCTGTGCATTGACGCCTGCCCGACCGGCGCCATCCTCGAACCTTACGTCCTCGACGCGCGACGCTGCATCTCCTATCTCACCATCGAGT
Source organism: uncultured Acidobacteriota bacterium (assembly GCA_963838945.1). Taxonomy (GTDB): domain Bacteria; phylum Acidobacteriota; class Terriglobia; order Acidiferrales; family UBA7541; genus DASTCZ01. The sequence goes on from CAWITC010000008.1 coordinate 94,126, forward strand.
TGCGCGGCGCAATCCCCGAAGATTTGCGCGCACCGATGGGACGCCACGTCTTCGGCTGCGACATCTGCCAGAATGTCTGCCCGTGGAATCGCCGCGCGCCGTCTAGCAGTGAGTCCACCTTTGCTCCGCGGGATGGATTGTTCGCGCCAGATCTCGAATGGCTGGCTTCGCTAACCGAAGAAGAATTCAGGAAGGTGTTTCACGAAAGCCCGGTGAAACGCGCGAAGTGGCGCGGATTCATCCGCAATGCATGCGTCGCGCTCGGAAACTCGGGCGTGCAACGCGGCACGCCTGCTCATCGCCGGATTTCGACTCTTCTCTCGCGTCTTGCGCAAGCGGACGACGCACTCATCGCCGAGCACGCCGGCTGGGCTATTGCGCGACTTCATCAGACGTAGGAGGCCGGGAGAGTGCCCGGATTCGGCTCTCATCGCTCTTGGGCTTCGGGCGGCCCATTGGGACGCTGACGCCGCCCTTGTCTCCACGGGAAAAGAAATTGTACGTTGCCACTGCGATTCTCATGATCGCCCGCGTAGCAACCCCCAGCTTCCTCGTCTTAACGCCATCCGCCGCCATGCCCTGCCCGCCGTAAATTCTCCGGAATGCCAGGCAGAAGATTACGTAAGTCCATTTCTCGGTGAATGACCACCGCGCCCTGCGTCCTATCCGCATCCGCCTCAGGGCTTCCCGGATCGAATAAAACTCATCCCAGCACTTCCGGTTTTCCTCGATCAGTTCTTTCTTGCTGATGTTCGGATGAACGATGGCCTCGGCTTCGTTGATGGGCTTCAACCAGAAACGCTCGTCCCGCATGCGGGCTTTGTGCTTGGGAATAAAATTAGGTTTCGTCAGATTCTTGATATCGCTGGTGAATTCGTGGAAATCCTTGGTCCCCGGATATGGATGATAGAACGTGAACTGCGCCAGCATCGTGCCGGATTGCAACGCGAACTTCCTCATCGTGCGCAGCGTATCCACGGTGTCCGATTCGAGGCCGCAAATAATGGAACTCAACACCAGGATCCCCGCATCCTGAATAATTTCGATGGTTTCCACCATCTTTTCCCCAATGGGGTTCCACCTCTTATTCGCGGTTTTCAGGCCTTCTTCCGAAAAGGATTCCACGCCGACAAGCGCCGCTCGGATTCTCATCTTGTTGTACATCGCCGAGAGGTACTCTTCGTCGCTGGTAACTTCGACCGTCATTTGCGTGAAGGCGTACATATCCTTGGGCACGGAGCGGTCGTACTCATCGAAGAACCGCAGACGCTCCTCGCGGATTCGCTCGAGCTCCTTGCGAATCCCCGGACTCGTCTCGCGGGCGATGCGCCCCAGTGTCGAGGGGTTGAAATTATCATCGGCAAAAATAACGTAGCGAAACCCGAGCCCGTACAACTCGTTCACTTCTTCGATGATCTTGTCGGTCAGCCGTTGGCGCGGTTGGCGCCCCTCCGTCACCCAGACCGAACAGAAACTGCAGTTCTCCGGGCACCCTGCCACCGTTTGAATGCTGGCGAACATGTATTGCCTCGGGTCCAAAACATCCCATCGGGCCTTCAACAATCCTTCGCCGGGTACCCGTCCGCCGTTGTATCGCTTTTGCAGTTTGTGGTTCAGCGCGTCCCTTACAACCTGGCTCCAAACAATGTCACCGTTGCCTGTCACAACGGCATCTGCTCCAAACTCCAGCGGCTCGTCCGGAAAAATTGTTGCGTGGATCCCGCCCACGATCACCGTTGCGCCTTTTGCCTTTGCCTCGCTCAACACCCGGTATCCGGCCTGGCAATTCCCCGTGCTGATCCCTATTCCGACGATATCTCCCGGTCGGACAATACTCGCGTCAAATCGGACAAGCGACTCGTCAATAATCGTGGGGTCTCCTACAAGATCAACGGGAGTGGCTTGGGCCAGGACAAAAAGCCATCGGGGAGTGATGATGCTGTAGCCCATCGTTGAATTCGCCGGATTCACCAATATAACTTTGGACATTCAGTTCCTCGTGACCCTAGATTATGATCCCGGTTTTCGAGCTATTCGATGCGATCTTGAAATGGGAAATCACGCAGCATTGCGAGCTGCGAGTTAAAAAACTGCCCCCCTGGAAATTCAAATGTTAGCACTAAACTGCGAATTGGCCGGAAAGAAGATACACTTGCGTCGTAATCGTGAAGAGCGGCCTCTTTCCCGCCATCTTTGACGCTAATTTATTCATTCCGGGAAAAGCCCGGCCGCGTTGAACTGCAAGTCAACCGATAGCCTGTCCACCTTACTGGCCGCGCCTCCCGCCGGTTGACCCCGCTCCGCGGCCGGCGGGAGCGGCACCCCGCCCGGGCGCTGGCACTGCCGTCGAGCCCGGACCCTGAACTGGCACAGGTGCAGGCATCTCCGAAGCCGCGAAACGCGGCACCATCTGATCCGCCATCGCCACCGCGTACACCGCCGAAGCAATCTCCACCGCGCCCTCGCGCACGTCCTCCTCGTAAATCCGTTCGTACGTGTCGAAATTCGTGTGGTGCGTGTATGTGCCGTAGTCAAATGGGTCCTGGCTCAGGCCGATGCCGGGCAGGCCAGCGTTATTGTAGGAAGTGCTGTCCGTGCCGCCGAGATTTCGGCTCGTGGTCGGATTCACCCCGTTGAAACCCCACTCCTTGTAGTAGGGCAGGAAAAATTCGCGCAGCATCGCCGCCGCTGCGGGAGGGCCGAAGATGCTCGCGCCGCGCGGCTTGCCCGTGCCCGAGTCAATGTTGAAGTATGCATCCAACTTGGCGAATTCCGGCTTCGGATTTTCCACGCTGCCAAAGTGCTGCTGCACATAAGCGAGCGAGCCGAGCAAACCCTCCTCCTCGCCGCTCCACAGCGCGACGCGGATCGTGCGCCGGGGCTTGATGTGCAGCGCCGCCAGAAGCCGAATCGCTTCGAGCATCATCGAGGAGCCGATGCCGTTATCCGTCGCGCCCGTCGCCGGATGCCATGAATCATAGTGCCCGCCGAGCATCACTACTTCATCCGCTTTATCGGTGCCGGGAATTTCTCCCACCACGTTGTAAACCTTTGTTCCAGTGGGATATTCCGTGTTGCGAATGTTGATGCGCAGCGTCACGGGCTTCTTGTCGATGTCCAGGATGCGCGTGATGCGTCCATAATCCTCATTGCGCATGATCAGCGTCGGCACAACGCGAGTCCAATCGTATGTGTTGTTCTGCTGCGCGACGATCACGCCGTACGAGCGGCCTGCGTCGTTGATCCGCACCAGCGCGCCGTTGTCCACCAGGAATTGGTCCACCGCGCGCGCCACTTCCTGCACTGTCAACTGTCCCGGTGGAAGTGGATTCGCTCCGCGTCCGCCGCCTCCACCGCCGCGCCGGCCGCCCGCATTCGGATTATTCGGGTCGTATTGCGCCGCCCAATCTGCGTCGGGACGCCGCAGCGGCGCGGGATTGAAGTTCTCCGGCACTTCGACGTGTTTGCCAACGAGCACGATGTGCCCGCGAACTTTTGCCTTCATCGAGTTCAGATATTCATCCAGCTCGGCCTGCGTCGGCTGCTGCTGAGTCACAGGCTGCATCTGCGCCATGGGGGGTGGCATGGCAGGAGCAGGAGCGGGTGCGACCTGGTCGGCGCCGCGGCCACCGCGGCCTCCAGCGCCTGCGCCGCCCGCCAATCCGGGCGGGAGCAACTGCACGACGGACGCGGTGACAGGGCCCTTTGTGCTCGGCGTCCAGGCGAGCGGCTTCACAATCAGTTGCCCGGTGAACGGCGAGACGGCGTCGGCGGAAAGGTCGATGTTCTCCCAGCCGGGCACAGGCGTCGCCGCGCTCGGGGGCTGGAAGGTCCACGGCTCGAGGTGGGCGTTCGCGAGGCCCCAGCTCGTCATCGTCTGGACGGCCCAATCCTGCGCGTGTCGGAGGTTCGGCGTGCCGGTCAGGCGCGGGCCGTAAACGTCGGCGACTTCGTGGATGATCCACATGATGCGGGAGTTGCTGGTCTCCTCCGCGCGGATCTGGTCGTACACACTGGTAAGGCTGGGCGCTTGCGCGGCGGATGGAAGCGCGGCGAGCAGACAGAGAATAAGAACGGTTGCACGCAATCTGGACATGAGTCCTCCTGAATTGTTAATCGCGCGACATTCTAATCCGAATCACGGGAAAAGGAAGGTGGAATTGTGCAAAAAACGACGGACAAGCTCAGCGGAAAAAGCTCTGGCCTCTGTGACGGCTGCCGTCGCAGAGGCCAGAGGAAAATCCGCAATCGCATCTAGATGATGGTCTTGGGCGGAAGTCCGTGGCGGCGCATGTCAATCAAATCATCCACGGTTGCATTCTTGTAGCCGCGCGACTGGACGTCGCGGATGAAATCGGCGGTGACGCCGTGGGAGCGCAACTCGATGAGCTTATCCACCGGGACGCCCTTGTATCCAAGTTCTTTCAGGTCGCGGACATATTCGGCGCTGACTCCGTGATTGCGCAACGAGACGAGCTGGTCCACGGAGAGATGGTCCAGGCCCTGCACGCGGAGGTCGCGGATGTAATCCGCGCTGACGCCGTGGCCGCGCAGGGTCACGTAGTCGTCCATGGCGAGCGAGGTGTAACCAAGGTCGCGAATCTCATGGATGAATTCGGGCGAGACGCCGTGATTGCGGAGGTCCACGAGCTGATCCACGCTGAGATGAGCCATCCCCAAATCGCTTAATCCCTTGATGAACTCAGGCGTGACGCCACGGCTCCGCAACGTGAGGAGATCCTCGGGGTTCGTCGTGGCGTAACCGAGATTGCGAATGTCCCGGATGAATTCAGGGCTTACTCCCCGGTCGCGCAGACGGACGATCTCGTCAACGCTTGACGCCTTGAAGCCGAGAGCACGCATCTCCATGACGTATTCCGGAGTGACTCCGTGATTGCGCAACGAAATGATTTCATTCAGGTCCGAAGAAGTGAAACCAAGTTCCCTCATGCCATGAATGAATTCCGGCGAGACGCCGTGGTTGCGGAGGTTCACGAGCTGATCCACGCCGAGATCCTTGAAACCAAGCGAGGTCATTTCCGTGACGTATTCGGGCGAGACGCCGTGATTGCGGAGGAGCACAAGCTGATCCGTGGAAAGTTGGCCGAGCCCGGCGCTCTTCATAAGCTTGACGAAATCGAGGCTCACGCCATGATTGCGCAGGCGAATCAATTCATCGACGCTGAGGTCTTTGTATCCTTCATCGCGCAAACCCATGACGTATTCCAGGGTGACGCCGTGACTGGCCATGCGGATAAATTCATCAATGGTTACGTCGCGATAGCCGAGCGATTTCATCTGCTGGGTGTAGGAACGGGAGAGGTCGAACTCCGTCATCTGGAAGAGCTGGAGCATCGAAAGATCGCCATAGCCCATCCCCTTCATGGCCTGAATGAATTCCGGATTGGGGGTGAACTGGAATTGGCCGATGCCGACCCCTTTATCAAAGTCGCCGGTGAATGCGATTGTGCCGGCATCGCGGCGGAGCTCAAACTTCACGCCGGTGTGAGTGCCCATGGAAAAGCCGGGATCGAGGCCCCAAATTTCGGAGACGGGACGGCTGAAGCCCCAGGTGTTGTTGCCGTCGCTATTCGCCCAATGCATCTGGAGATAGACCTGCTCGGCGCCGGTCTGAAATTCCGCGCGCCATTCGCCCTTCGGCGCGTCCTGCGCCGGAGCGGCTTGCATCAGGACCGCCGCGAGAACTAAGGCCACCATGATTCTGAGTCCGTGATTCCGCATCTCAAATGCCTCCCTGCGGGCCGCTCCCATACGCGGGGTTGGCGCGCCGCACTGTAGGTAGAGACGCCCAGGACCGTCAAACGTCACCTTGGACACTTTCACTCTGAGAGCAGGCCAACCCGGGAGAGGCTCCCTTGGTGATATGTGGCAGCGGGGTTGGACGAAAAAACATATGTTTTCTGAAACGCTATCATTCTAAAGGACTTAGCAGGGGCGCGGTTTCGTAAGTGATTGAATTCACTGAGTTTACGTGGGGCGCGTATTTTGCACCCTTTGTTGATTCTAAAGGACTTACGCAGGGGCGCGGAGGGGCGCAATTGTACTTTTTCTTGCAAGTGTTTGAGAACAAAGAGGTTAGACAGGGGCGCGGATTGGGCACTATGGCTATCTTGTTCCCAAGTGTTTGGAGACATTGGACTTAGCAGGGGCGCGGTAGGGCGCATTGGGATGCGCTTCGTCGAGAGTCGGCAATTCAAACTCAAAGTATTGGTGAGAAGGAGCGGCCCAGCGGTGCCTGGCGACGAATTCATGGCGCATGTTACCACAACAATAATACGTCGTCAAGAGAATTATTTGGATATATTTTATCCGCGGCGTTCCAATGAGCATTCGAATTGAAATTCGAATGGATTCAGTACGCGAGACCGGCTCCGCTGGAGACAAGAGCGAAAATGCGGTCCGCGGGTGCTTCAATTTGAATGGAATGGCGAATGTCGGGCATGGGGATGGACCTCGTTTGTGGATTATAAGGCTGAAAAATGTTCTGAAAGGCCATCTTCAACCTGGGTACGCCCGGGCGGAACGACACCTCCGCCACCCCGATGTCGGACCTGTTCAGGGGCGGAATCCCTTAGGACCTCGCTTTCTTCGAAGGTTTCGACTTGCCAGAACTGTTGAGGGCGACCGCTTGGCGAACGAGCGCCTTGAAAGCGGACTCGTCAACTTCTTCTCCTTCGTGGATATCGATCGCGCGGCGCATGTTTCCGTCGAGACTCGAGTTGAAGAGACGCGCCGGATCCTTCAGGAACGCGCCCTTGGCGAAGGTAAGCTTCACGACATTCTTGTAGGATTCGCCAGTGCAGATGATGCCGTCGTGCGACCAAACCGGAGTGCCCATCCACTTCAACTCCTCGACGACGTCCGGGTCTGCTTCCTTGATGAGCTTGCGCATTCTGCTGAGGGTTTCCCCGCGCCAGTCCCCGAGTTTGGCGATTCTTTTTGAGACGAGCTCCGATGCCGACTTGCCTGTGCTTGCGCCCGACTTTTTCATGCTGTCATCCTAGCCGGGATTTCCATTTTGACCTCCCGGGCGACCGGTAATTTATATCTGACTGTTTCAGTTTTCAAGCCTCCAGCCAAGTTCTCGACTGCATGGCCTTTTCGGCTGTTACGTGAAAATCCCAAGGCCCAGGCCTTCGATTCGGGCTGGGCTACAAATGCGAAAGCAAGCCGCGGCGGAATGTTCGAAATGATACAGAATGCCGGCGCGGCTGTGGATATCAATGTATCCGGAGCAGGACGGACGGAATCTATTATACTGAGGAGGCTTTTATGACACAGCAGGCAACTTCAAAGAAGGAGAGTCCCGTGGCTTTTGAACTACCCGCGCTACCTTACGCATTTGACGCACTCGAGCCGTACATTGACGCGAAAACAATGGAGATCCATCACGACAAACATCATGGCGCCTACGTCACGAACCTGAACAAGGCGCTTGAAGGGGAGGCCGCGCTGCAATCGCTTTCGATTGACGCTTTGCTGGCAAAGATTGACACGGTGCCCGAAAACATCCGCACCGCCGTGCGAAACAACGGCGGCGGCCACGCCAACCACAGCATGTTCTGGAAAATCATGAAGAAGGGCGGCGGCGGAGAGCCGAAGGGCGATCTGGCGGCGGCGATAACGCAAGCGTTCGGCACGTTCGCGGAGTTCAAGACGAAATTCGCCGCGGCGGGCATGGGCCGGTTCGGCTCGGGCTGGGCGTGGGTGGTGTTGAAGGACGGCAAGCTCGCGATCGATTCCACGCCAAACCAGGACAACCCGATGATGAGCGGCGGCAAACCGGTGTTCGGCCTGGATGTGTGGGAGCACGCGTATTATTTGAAATATCAGAACAAGCGCGCGGATTACATCGAGGCCTGGTGGAGCGTGGTGGATTGGGGCGCGATTGGGGACCGGTACGCGGCGGCGAAGAAGTAAGCGGCCTTAAAGGAAACAAGCGAATTACCCGAGGCGCAAAGACGGCGTCCGGGGCGCTCGCGAGACAGTAGACACAGAGCAACTCGAAATGATTAACTGCCCGCGGCAGGCTGCGCCTGCGGCGGGCAGTTTTGTTTTACTGCAAACGAAGGGAACAAACCATGTGCTCGATGACTGTGCTGGCGGCCGTACTCCTTAAGCTGGATGTTATGTTTCCCGCGGGCGGGCCGGCGATAGAGCAGATCGTGCTCCGCTGGGTGCATATCATCGCGGGGATCGCGTGGGTTGGGACAATTTATTACACGGCGATCGTTGTGGTGCCGGGGATGATGAAACTCGATCCGGCGGCGCGCGGGAAGGCGGCGCTGGTATTGATGCCGCGGTCGGCGTGGTTGGCGCGCTTTGGCGCAGCCGTGACGTGGATCGCGGGGTTCCGCTATTTCATGATTTATGCGCAGGCAGATGCGGCGAATGCGGGAGATCCTTCGCTCGCGTGGCGCTGGATTGGGATCTGGTTCGCGTGCTGGGTGGCGGCATTCGCGATTATTATGGGCGCGCTGCAGATGGGGAAATTGTCCGGGCCGGTGCTGAACTTGTTGGTGTTAATTGTGGTGGTGGCGGCTGCATGGGCGAACCTGGCGCTGGTGGCGGGGCCGGCGACAAGCAACAAGACGCTGTGCATCAGCGTCGGCGGCGGGATCGGGACGATGATGTTCCTGGCGGCGTGGGGAATCGTGTGGCGCAGCCAGAAAAAGTTGATTCGATGGACGCGCGCGGCGGTCGAGCAAGGGACGCCGATGCCGGCCGAGGCCGCCAAGGTACAGCAAATGCTTGGGGTGACGGTGATGATTGGTTGCTGGCTCACGATTCCGCTGCTGTTCTTCATGGAGGCGTCAAGCCATTTCCCGTTTCTATCGGGCAACTAAGGCGCGCGGCGTGGCGGATGCGCAACGCGCGCAAAACGCGCATTGGCGGCGCGGCGCGCAATCCGCGACAATTTCCACAACATGACAAGCAAGCCGCAAGCGTCGCTCGGGCGGCAGATCGCGCAATCCACCGGGATCGTGATGGCCAGCGTGATGCTGAGCCGCCTGCTGGGATTTTGCCGCGACTGGACCGTGGCGCACCAGGTGGGGTCGAACGCGACGACGGACGCCTACTACGCCGCGTTCACGCTGCCCGATTTCCTGAATTACCTGGTGGCGGCGGGCTCGCTGAGCGTGACGTTCATTCCGGTTTTCTCGAAGTATCTCGCCGAAAAAAATGAGGAGGAGGGCTGGCGGGTATTTTCGATCGTGGTGACGTTCATGGGGATGGTGCTGGTGGCGGTGGTGATCCTCGCGGAGATATTCGCGCCAAAGGTGGTGGCGGCAATCGCGCCGGGATTCGGGCCGGCGGAAAAACTGCGCGTTGTTTCGCTGACTCGGCTGATGCTGCCCGCGCAATTCTGTTTTTACATGGGCGGGATTTTGAGCGCGGTGCAGTACGCGAAGAACCGGTTCATCGTGCCGTCGCTCGCTCCGCTCGTTTACAACATCGGGATCATCGTTTGCGGCGCGGCGCTTTCGGGGCGAATCGGGATTACCGGATTCGCGGTGGGAGTGCTGGCCGGGTCGATTGCAGGAAATTTTCTGCTGCAAGTGTATGGGGCGAAGCGGGCGGGGGCGCGATTCCTGCCATCACTGAATATCAGGCATCCGGGATTCAAGATGTTCGTGAAGCTGGCGATCCCGATCATGCTGGCGCTTTCGCTATCGTTCACGGATGACTGGATCATCCGCTGGTTCGGGTCGTATTTGCAGGCGGCGTCGATTACGTGGCTGAGTTACGCGAAAACGCTGATGCGCGTGCCGCTCGGCGTGGTGGGGCAGGCGATCGGGGTCGCGTCATTCCCGGTGCTGGCGCAGCTTTATTCCGAAAAACGCTACGAAGAGCTGGACCGGATTTTGAGCGGGACGATGAAGGGGCTGATCCTGCTGCTGGTGCCGATTACGGCGCTGACGGTGGCGCAGAGCGTGCCGCTGGTTCATCTCGTATTTTCGCACACGCGATTGACGGAAGCGGATTTGGTGGCGACGGCGGGAACGCTGGTGTGGTTTTCGGCGGGGATGTTCGCGTGGGGCGCGCAAAATATTCTGGCGCGGGCGTTTTATGCGATGCGAGACACGATTACACCCGCGGTGGTGGGCACGGCGCTGACATTTCTGAACATTCCGGTCTACTGGCTGCTGGTGCGGCGCGAGCAACACATCGGCCTCGCGATGGCGAGCTCGATTGGGATTTCGGTTTACACGATCGTGCTGTTTGCGCTGCTGATCCGGCGGACGCATGGCGCGGGAGCGCGCGGGCTCGTGGGATTTTTCAGCAAGGTGGTGATCGCGTCGGCGGCGGGAGGAGCGGCGAGCTGGAAAGTTGTTTCGCTGCTCGGGGAACATTTTTCGTGGCTGCGGTTCTCCGGGGCGTTTCTCGATTTGTGCGGGGCGACACTCGCGGGGCTGTTGCTCACGGTCCTGCTGTGCAAGCTGCTGGGCGTGAAAGAGATGGACGCATATTTGAAAAGGATAATGTCGCCCGCATTGCGCGCGCGGGGATGAGGCGCGCGAGCTAGCGCGAGAGGATTTGCGTCTGGCCGGCGGAAATAAGGCGGTAGCGGATGCCGCGCCAGGCGATGCGGCGGCGGAAAAACGAAACGAGAAAATTTACGGCATACAGAAATGGGACGAGCGGCGCGAGGAGTGTCCAGGCCCACGCGTAGGATTGGAGTTTTTGCCGCCATGCGGGAAGCAACTCGTTGACGGCGAGCCATCGCAGCAAGCCCTTCAACGCCACGAGTAGCATCAGTAGCGCAAGGATCAGCGCCGTGCTGAGCCAGAGTAGCCCCTCGATCCACGCCTGACCAATCAACAGCAACCCTAAAACGAATCCCGCGACGTAAAGCCAGTGATAGAGTGCGCCACCGAGCCAAGTCTTCGGCGCGTAAACGCGCGTAATGATGATTTGGCGATTGGAGAATTCGAGAAGGCCGGGAAAATCGGCGTCGCGGACCGCAGGGACGATGCATTCGGGGACGAACTCGATGCGGCGGCCCGCCATGCGGAGCGCTCGCGTCATGGCCCAGTCATCGCTCACGGCGCCGGACCAATGCGTGCGGACGGCGGCCTGCTCGAAGGCGCCACGGCGAATGGCGGTGGCGCCACCCCAGCAAAAATTGTGATTGTGCGCGCCCTGCATGGTTGCAATGCCCGCGTCCCAGGCAGCGCCGAAAGCGCTCCAGAAGCCGCCGCGGTCGGGGAGCCACCAGCGGTAGGAAGTGGCGGCGCCGAGTTGCGCGTCGTGAAGCGGCGCGACGAGATGCTCGAGCCAATGCTTATCGGGGCGGCCATCGGAATCGGCGAAAACAAACACTTCAAAGCTGGGGTCAAGCTGTTCGACGGCAACGCGAAGATTGTTGACCTTCTCGCCGCAATCCGCAGGCTTTCCGGCGATGACGATGTGCGCGGGGACCGGGCTTGAATCCGCGACAAACTTGACAGCGGAGTGGGCGGGGTCGTCAGAGCGGGCGAAGACGAAGAAAATTTCAAAGCCCGGGTAGTCCTGCGCAGTGAGGGCGGCGAGGTTCTGCTCGAGGCCGGGCTCGAGGCCTTTGCAGGGACAAATCAGCGCGACGCGCGGAGCGTAAAATCCGGGGTGGCGCGCGCGGCTCCGCCGGGCCCATGCAAGCCATTGGATGCCGCCCCAGAGCGCCCAGAGGGCCAGGAGCAAATTCAGGACGGCAACGATGTAGAACGCCTCTTGCATCGAGAAGGACGACCCCGCTCGGACGATTCTGACATGCGCGGCGCTGCGATTGCGGTTAGAATCGGGCGCACGTATCGGTAAAACAAAGGGGGGAAAATGCCACTCAGAATTGATCCGGCGCAGGTGACAACCGCGTTCGAGCTGGACGGATTCCGCGTCGTGAAGACGATTGGAATCGTGCGCGGCATCGTGGTGCGGTCGCGCAGCGTGATTGGAAATATCGGCGCGGCGCTGCAAACGATCGTCGGAGGGAACATCACGATTTTCACCGAGCTTTGCGAGAAAACGCGCGAGGACGCCTTCGAGCTGATGGCCGACCACGCGGCGACGCGCGGCGCGAACGCCATTATCGGGATGCGCTACGACGCGACCGAAGTGATGAACGGCGTGACCGAGGTGCTGGCGTACGGCACGGCGGTGGTCGTCGAGCCGAAGCCGTAACCAGCCGCAACGAAAAAATCCGCGACGGAAAAACAGAGAATCGGCGGCGGCCGGACATTATTTTTTGGGATTTGACGAGTCTTCCAACAGATGGTCCGCGAGTGAATCAATGCGCAGGAGCAATTTCGCAGCGGCGCGGCATGCGTTTTCGAGCATGGATGGATCGAGGAGAATCGCGCAGCGGTCCACGAACGGGCTGCGATGGCGCGCAACCTGGATGCGGCCGGACGCGGAACGGACCGAAGAAGACGCCTTCGACAAACTGCGGTAAATCTGCAAGTCACTTTGAAATTCCACGGAATCGCCAAGCGTCCAGCCGGACTCGCGGGCGATAGCGGCGGCGAGCTCGCGAATAAACGTGCCTGCATTCCATTGAATGGAAGGCCGAGGGCGCCGGCCGCTGCGGCGGGGCGCGTTGCGCTCTTCGAGCGTGAGGGCGATTCGCGCCGCAATCGCGAGAAGAATTTCACGACTGAGGACGGCTTCGAGTTCGCGGCGCCGATCCGGATGAGCGACTACATCCGCGCGGCTGAATTCCCGGGCGTAACTATCGAGAAACGCGGACGCGAATTTCGCGTGAGACATCTCCGCTACGATGCGGCGGGCGATTTCGCGCGGTGGTGAGTCAGGTTTTGTCCGCGGGGGCATGCGCCTCAGCCAAGTGTAAGGGAAAAAGGTCTACGCGAACTCAGGCTGGAGCGCAAGAGGCGGGGCGAAACTCCCTTGCGAGGATGTGCTGAAAAGGAAATGGCGGAGACCGCCCATCGGCAATCCCCGCCATTTGTAGAAATGAGGTTGCGAGGCGCGCGGCTCAGCACACTCAGTGCAAGGGCGGCACGCTCGATGGGGCAGGGCGGTCCTCTGGCCGCTTCTTATCCTTCAGCGGCGTGGTAACGGACTGCTTTTCGAGCGCCAGGTCGAGCGCCTGATCCACGGTGCGAACATAGTGGATTGTAATCCCCTCGAGCATGTGCGGCTGCAAATCTTCCTTTACGTTTGGTTCGTTGTCCGCCGGCAGAATCACTTCGCGGATGCCCGCGCGTCGCGCGCCGAGGACTTTTTCCTTGACGCCGCCGATCGGCAGGACGACGCCGAGAAGCGAAATCTCGCCGGTCATCGCCACCCGCGGCCGGACGGGCCTGCCGGTGAGCAGGCTCACGAGCGCCGTAACCATAGCGACGCCGGCGGAAGGGCCGTCCTTCGGGACCGCGCCCGAGGGCACGTGGATATGGATGTCCTGCTTGCGGAAGAAATCCGGGTCCACGCCATAGCGATCCGCGTTGGCGCGCACCCAGGAAAGCGCCGCGGTCATTGATTCCTGCATCACTTCGCCGAGGTGGCCAGTCATAGTGAATTGTTTGCCGCCGCGCATACTGGTGGCTTCGATGAAAACGATGTCGCCGCCGACGGGCGTCCAGACCAAACCGACGGAAACACCGGGGCGCTTGACGCGCTCATCGGCTTCCTTTTCGGAGCGGAATTTCGGCACGCCGAGGACTTCGCGCACGACCTCGGGCGTCACTTGAAGTTTTTCCATTTTGCCTTCGGCGATGCGCCGCGCCTGTTTGCGCACGAGCGTGGCGATCTCGCGTTCGAGATTGCGGACGCCCGCTTCACGCGTAAAACTGGTAATGAGCTCGCGAAGACCTTCCTCGGTGAACTCAATTTGTTCGCCGACTTTGAGGCCGTGCTCGGCGGCTTGCTTCGGAATCAGGAAGCGCCTGGCGATGTGGACCTTTTCCTCTTCGGTGTAGCCGGCGAGCTCGATGATTTCCATGCGGTCGCGCAGCGGCTCCGGGATCGGGTCAATCCAGTTTGCCGTGCAAATGAAAATGACCTTCGAGAGATCGAACGGCACGTCGAGATAGTGATCGCGGAACGTCGCGTTCTGCTCCGGGTCGAGTACTTCCATCAACGCCGCCGAGGGATCGCCCCGGAAGTCGCGCCCGAGCTTGTCCACTTCATCGAGCATGAAAACGGGGTCATTCACTTCGGCGCGCCGCAAGCCCTGAAGAACCTGGCCCGGAAGCGAGCCGATGTACGTGCGCCGGTGGCCGCGGATCTCCGCTTCGTCGTGCATTCCGCCGAGGGATATGCGGACAAACTTTCGCCCCATCGCGCGAGCAATCGATTTGCCAAGCGAGGTCTTGCCCACGCCGGGAGGCCCAATGAAGCAAAGGATCGGCCCCTTCATGCCGGGTTGAAGCTTTTTCACGGCAAGGTAATCAAGAATGCGCTGCTTGACCTTCTCCAGGTCGTAATGGTCTTCGTCCAGAATGGTCTGCGCCTTCGGGATGTCAATTTCTTCGACGCCCGAAGACTTTGCCCACGGCAGCGCAGTCATCCATTCGAGATAGGTCCGCGCGACCATATATTCCGCGGAAGAAGGAGTCATGCGTTCGAGGCGCTTCAATTCGCGCTCGGATTCCTTCTTCGCCTCGGCGGTCATGCCGGAGTCGTTGATTTTCTTGCGCAGCTCTTCGAGCTCGGTCTGGCCATCGTCACTTTCGCCAAGTTCCTTCTGGATGGCCTTCATCTGCTCGCGCAGGAGGTATTCGCGCTGGCTCTGGCTGACCTGCTCCTGCACCTGCTCTTGAATCTTGTTTTTCAGCTCGAGGACTTCGAGTTCTTTGCTGAGTTCGCGGATCAGCGTTTCGAGCCGTTTGCGGACGGACGCCGTCTCAAGCAATTCCTGTTTGATGAGCGTGTTCAGCGAAGGCAGCATCCCGGCGATGAAGTCCGCCAGGCGGCCGGGGTCTTCGATATTTGCAACGACTGTCTGGAGATCGTCAGAAAGCTGTGGCGAGCGTGCGACGACGTCCTTGAACAGCGTTTGCGCATTGCGTTCGAGCGCGGTCAGCTCCGCATCCGCCGGCCCAACGATATCCGGTTGAGCTTCGACGCGAGCGCGCATGTAAGGGCGCAGGCTCACCACTTCCGCGATGCGAATGCGTTGCAATCCCTCGAGGAAAATGACCATGTTGCCGTTGGGCATCTTCACGGTCTTGTGAAGCTTCGCGGCCGTGCCTACGGAATGGAGGTCCGAGCTGCCTGGATCGTCGACGCGCGGATCGAGCTGCGCGACGACACCAATAATTTTTTCGTCGCCCTCGAGCGAGTTTACAAGCGCGATAGACGTCTCCCGGCCAATGGGGAGCGGCGTCACACCGCCGGGAAAAAGCACAATGTCCCGCACGGGCAGAATTGCCAAATCATTTGGAATAATCGTTTGTTTTTCCGTCATTGGGTCCCTGGAAAGCGCTCGGAAATAAGGGAGCACTTTGCCTACCAGTAAAATTAGATGCAGCGAATGGAAAACCGTTGCCAAACACTAACTAAGCTAAACTCATTTAACCTTAGCGTCTTACGCTAAACACTATACACCAACCTAATGCCAGCCAACAAATCCCACCTGCATGCCTCGAAAACGACAAGACCTCACAAATAACTCCTGTATATGCAAATACTTACGCCTACTTAAGATGCCCGCTGCTTTCCCTCTGCAGCCCCTCCCTTCGCTGGGCCTGGATTTGGATTACTGAATTCACGCAGGACGAATCTGACCGCATCATCCTTTGTTGTAATTCGGCCATCGAGTTGGGCGTCCTCAAGGGCATGTAGAATAACCTTAAAGGCCGGCCCAGGCTGGAACCCGATTAACTGCAGATCCTCGCCGGTCAGGAGACGAGTTGGACGGACCTGCTCTGGAGGCGTCTCGGCAAGAAAGTGAAGTACATACTCCCAGTTGCCGAGCGATCCATGACTCGAAAGGCAATCGATGCGGTGAAGCTCAAGGTGCTCGTCGAATAAAGGGAGCCGCACAAAGCGCTTGAGCGTTGCCGGTTTCATTTGCATTGCATCCTTGAACCTCATATGACTGGCGACGAGACTGATAATTTGCCCGGTCTCTTCCTTGGAGAACCGAAGGCGCCGGCAGATCTCTTCGGCCATTTTCGCGCCGATCTCATCGTGGCCGTCAAAACGGATTCGGTCGCCGGTCTGGCTCGCGGGGCGGAAAGTCGGCGGCTTGCCAATGTCGTGCAACAGTGCTCCCCAAGCGAGAGTCGGCGAGCAGCCGGCCGGCAATTTTTCAAGGAGCATCCGGGTGTGAATCCACACATCGCCTTCGGGATGGTATTCCGGGGGCTGCGGGACGCCCTGCATCCGCGCGACTTCGGGGAGCATAACGGCGAGGAGTCCTGTTTCGTCGAGAAGCTCAAAGCCGCGCCGCGCCGCTCCCTCGGTGAGAATCTTCGTCAATTCATCGCGGAGCCGTTCGGCAGAAACCTGGAGGACCTGGGGCGCCAATTGTTGGACCGCGGTGAAGGTCAGGGGCTCGATGGTGTAACCAAAACGCGCGGCGAAGCGCACAGCCCGCGCGAGACGCAGCTTATCTTCGGTAAACCGCAGGAACGGCTCGCCGATGGTGCGAATGATTCGAGCCTTCAGATCATTCCGGCCGCCGACGTAATCGAGGACTTCACCGGTGGCTGGATCCATGAGCAGACCGTTGATGGTGAAGTCGCGGCGCCTCACATCCTCCTGAGGAGTCTTCGAGAAAACCACGCGGTCAGGGTGGCGTCCATCGGAGTAACCGATGTCGGAGCGAAAAGTCGCGACCTCGACATGCGCATCATCGCGCGGGACGACAACAACGCCGAACTGCGCGCCTACCGTGAGACTGCCGGGAAACAAATCCTCAATTCGTGGGGGAGTGGCGTCGGTCGAGACATCGTAATCCGCCGGTTCACGGCCGAGCAACAGATCGCGCACGCATCCCCCCACAAGATAGGCCTGATGGCCGTTGGCCCGGAGGATGAGGCAGATCTCATCCGCCAGAACGCGCGAGTTGGGGCCGGAATTCATGGGGCGATTATCCGCGCGGAGCCGCGCCGCGCCAAGAGCAACAAACTGCCGCTGTGCCTGTGTGGATATTTCAAATGTCGCGCCGGTCTATGCCTCGGCCTTTTTGGCCAAGCGAGCCCCCGTACTGTATCTTCTCGAAACCGAAGCGGTCGCGCAGACGGTCGGCAGCCCGCGCGAGCTTCTCAAGTTTCTGGCGCCGCTCGCCTTCGAGCAGATCCAATTGCAAAGCGCCATGGGAAAAGCCGGAGAGCGCGACTCCAAGCAGGCGCACCTTATGGCGCCGGTCCCACCGCGTTTCAAATAGTCGGCGGATTGCGGCGAGAATAACGGTGTCCAGGTCGGACGGCTCGGAAAACGTGCGAGCGTGCGATGTTGTGCGGAAACTCTGGTAGCGGATGGTGAGGGTAACCGTGCGCGCGGAAAGCCCGGCATCGCGGAGGCGCTTCGCGGCCTTCTGGCAAAGATGACTCAGCATGGTGCGAAGCGTTTCCGCATCCGCGACGTCTTCGTTGAAAGTGTGATTGTGCGAAATGGACTTCGGCTCAGCGTCGAGAAAAAACTCGAAGGCATCTTCGCCCCGCGCTTTGCGATAGAGCGCGGAGCCCCAAAGCCCGAAGGAAGTCTTGAGACTTTCATGAGTCACCGCTCCCAGTTGACCGACAGTTTCGATCCCGAGTCCGCGCAAGGCGGCCTCAGTCACTTTGCCGATACCGGGAATGCGGCGCACACCGAGGGGCGCGAGGAAAATTTCTTCGGCGCCCGCAGGGACCCAGACCAGGCCGCGGGGCTTGGCTTGATCGCTGGCAACTTTGGCGACGAGGCGAGTCGCGGCAAGTCCTCCGGAGCAAGGAAGTCCCGTCGTCCGCGTGATATCGCGAAGCAAGGCGTGGGCCGCTGCGAGCGGTGGACCATGGAGGCGTTCGGTCCCGCTCAAGTCGAGATAGGCCTCATCAATCGAAGCCATCTCAACAATGGGCGAATACTTGCCGAGAATCGCGGCAACTTTGTCCGACCATTGCTCATAAAGCGAGTGGCGGCCATCGAGGTAGACCGCATGAGGGCAAAGTTTCGCGGCGGTGCGCAGCGGCATCGCTGAATGCACGCCGAAGCGGCGCGCTTCATAGCTCGCGGAGGTGACGACGCCGCGCTGGTCAGGGCCTCCGCCGACGATGACGGCCTTGCCGCGCAACTCGGGACGCTCGAGCAATTCGACCGAGACGAAGAACGCGTCCATATCGAGATGCAGAATCGGCGTCGAGCTTCGCGCGGCCGCCAGAGATGCGTCGCGCGGGTCGCCGTGCTTTGCGCGAAAACTGGCCAGCTTCGGCATGGTTCTTCAGTCTCTTACGGCGGAGATGACGCGAACAATTCCAGCGAGGTCTTGTTTTGCGCTTACGCGAGCCCAGCCGCGCGCGGCATCGAGCAGATCACCTACGGCTTCAAACTGATGGATGCCTAGCTCTAGAACGAGCAGCCCGCCGGGCGTGAGTCTCGCGGCAGCTTGTGCGATGAGCGGCGGATATAGAGCCATACCGTCTTCCCCCGCGAAGAGCGCGAAGTTTGGCTCGTGATCGCGGATTTCCTTTGGCATTGATTCCAAATCATCGCGACGAACGTAAGGCGGATTGCTGACGATAAGATCGAAATGCGATGGTTCGGAGATGCCATCGAGCAGATTGCACTCCACAAATGAGATGCGATCCGCGACTCCATGGCGTGCCGCGTTGCGTCGCGCGACTTCGAGCGCCGTGCTTGAGATGTCGGTGGCGTAGAGCGCCGCAGCAGGGAACTCCTTCGCAAGGGCAACGGCGATGCAGCCGGAGCCGGTGCCAATATCCGCGACGCGCAATGACTTGCCGCGGCGCGCAGCGCCGAGCCTTTCCAGCGCGACTTCAACGACATGCTCCGTTTCCGGCCGCGGAATCAGCACGCCGGGCCTTACTTCAAACTCAAGGCCCCAGAATTCCTGCCTGCCGGTCAGATATTGAGTGGGCACGCCCGCGGCGCGGCGTTCGATGAGCGCGATGTAACGCGCGGACTGGTCCGGCAAAAGCAGGTGTTCGGGATTCGCATACAGCCAGGCGCGATCGCATTCGGCGGCATGCATCAGGAGGAGCTCCGCTGCGAATTGGGCCGATGACGTCCCAGCGGCGGCGAGTCGCGCAGTGCCTTCGCGCAGAGCGTCGCGTATCTGCATCGCTTTCAATCCCGGCGTGGCGTGCGACATCGTGCGCGTCCCTTCAAGCCTCCACCAGCTCCTGCTTCAATCGCTCCGTCTGATGGTGAGAGACCAGCGCGTCCACGAGCGGGCCGAGCTTTCCATCCATGACCTCGGTGAGCTGGTGCACCGTCATCCCGATGCGGTGATCGGTAACGCGGTTCTGAGGGAAATTGTATGTGCGGATTTTTTCCGAACGATCCCCGGAGCCGATCTGCCCGCGGCGTTCCGCGGCAATTTGTTCGTGCTGCTTGGATTGCTCAAGCTCAAAGAGTCTTGTGCGGAGCACGCGCATCGCCTTCGCGCGGTTCTTAATTTGCGATTTTTCATCCTGCTGCGAGACGACCAGGCCTGTTGGCAGGTGCGTGATGCGAACCGCGGAGTAGGTCGTGTTCACCGACTGCCCGCCGGGGCCTGAGGAGCAGAAAGTATCCACGCGAATGTCTTTCGCTTCAATCTTGATGTCGATATCGTCGGCTTCGGGCAGCACGGCCACGGTTGCCGCCGAGGTATGGATGCGGCCTTGCTGTTCGGTGGCCGGCACGCGCTGAACGCGGTGCACTCCGCTTTCATACTTCAGCTTCGAGTAGACCTTCTGCCCTGAAATCGCAGCAGTGATTTCCTTCAGGCCGCCAAGCGAAGTGGGCGAACTCTCGAGCACCTCGACCTTCCACCTCTGCGCCTCCGCGTAGCGCGAATACATCCGGAAAAGTTCGCCCGCGAAGAGCGCGGCCTCTTCCCCGCCGGTGCCTGCGCGAATCTCAACGATGACGTTCTTCTCGTCATTCGGGTCTTTGGGCAGGAGAAGCAGTTTCAGTTCCTCCTCGACCTCTTCCATGCGCGGCGCAAGCTCTTTTTCCTCGTCGTGCGCCATTTGCCGCATCTCCGCATCCTCGGAATCGGAAGCCATCTGTTTGGCGTCGCGCAGCGCCTGGTCAATTTTCTTCCACTCGCGGTATTTCTTGACGATCTCGCTCATCTCCGAGTGCATCTTGGCGAGCTTCTGGATTCGCGCGGAGTCTGCAAGCACTTCCGGCGAGGAGAGCTGCGCGGTCATCTCTTCGTAGCGCGATTCGACCTGATTCAGTTTTTCAAATAGTGTCAGTGCAGCCATGGCTCGGTTCTCCCACAGGATCGAAACAATTCAGAAAACAACGAAAAATGAAACACTCAGGTAGAGGGCTAAGCGCCCTTTGCAAGGGGCGCCGGGAAGGAAAAACCTAATAGAATGCGGCGAACATTTGCGCCAAACCTAATTTCAGAATAGTCCTGCAAACCATTCATGTCAAACTGCGTTGCTTTGCGGAAGATATTCACGCGTAAAAGCGCGGTTGACCGCAAAGAGCACCAGCGCCGTGAGCGCGCCCGCGGCCAATGCCTGCCAGATGCCTCCATGCAGCGAATCCGCTGCCTGGCTGAAGAGATATCGTCCGAGCTGAGCGAAACGCGTCCCGCTTGCCACGCGGTTGAATACCGCGCCAAGCAAGCTCAGAGCATACAGCACAAGCAGGAAGACACCGGCTCCTCCCACGGCCCAGTGCCACGCCTCCGTCCAACGAAGCGGAGAGGCCAGGCGGCGCAGCGCAAACGCCGCGAGCAATTGAGGCACGCAGCCGAAGATCGTCTCCAGGAAAAACGCGAAGAGGAAGTTGCGCGCAAGGTCGCCAACGCTGCCCTGGTTCGCGCGGCCAATAATGAATTGCGCGAGCGTGAAGAAAAAGCTGCCGCACACGACCGCGGCCAAATAATAGGCGAGGCTTCCCCTCCGGGTCATGGGCGCCTCAAATCCTCCGCGCAATGCCCGGGAATTTTTCCCAAACCTTTACGCCGCAGAAGTGCGAACCTTCCGTGCAGATGGGAGTCGCGATGCCGGCGCGGAGATGGCAAGGCGGCCCGATGTATTTCGCAAGTTCGGGCGCGGCGGCGTCCAACTGTTGCAATTCATCCATGGAGGCGTTGTAAATCTCTTCCTGCGCGTTGAAGCAGGTCCGCATGGTCCACTTGTGCAGCAGGTGAAGCAACGAGCCGGTTTCGATCAGGCGGATGGCCTTCGCGTTGGGAAGCAGATAGAGCGCGGCTTCGCGCGACGCGCCGCGATCGAGCAATTCGTTTTTTGCGTTCCACGCGTCAGCCATCGCCCGCGCATACACTTCCTTCGCGCGCGCATTTCGCGCAATCAGCATGGGCGTGACGTAGTCCGGTGAACGAGTGTCGGCCAGCGTAAGCAGCGGACGCGAACCGGGCACCATCCGGTGTCGCTGATCCTGGCTATCGGCCGTGTGGCTGAGTTTCTTCGCAAACGTAAAGCTCGCATGTTGCAGTGCGCGCATCATGGGCGCATGAACTCCAATGTTGAGCGTCTCAAGGCGATACGGATTCCGCGCCGGATCGAGCAGCCGCGCGATGGCCTCTTCGTCCGAACATTCGGCTATCGTGAGCCCGACGACGGCGCGGTAAGCATCGGCCAGCACGTAACTGGCGCGATGCGACCAGTCAATGAGCCGCGATACACGCCCCGCAAGCTCCTTGTCAAATTCTTGCGCAAAGGCTTCGCCGTCATTTCCTGAAACGGTCTTCTGCGTTCCGCCAAACTGTTCCCACTCCGGGAGCGATTCGAGGGGTTCATTGTCGAAGCGGTCGAAGAATTGCGGATCGAGTTCGCGGACGCGCGCGATCATCTCTCCCACAACGGCGCGCGACTCCTCCGGCGTGTCCGATGCAATCTGCATCCGCCAAAGCCGGTGGAGTACGATGCCCGAAAGCGTGTGCACCATCGTCGTGGCCGCCGCCACGGGCAGAACGTACCGGGCGACTTCGATGGCGCGCTTCTCGGCTTGCCTCTCTACCTTTTGGACGCGCCGCGGATGCGAAAGTTTACCGACGTGCCAGATGTCGCCGAGAATTTCCCGCGCTTCTTTGTGCAAAATCGCAGTCAGTTCGCGGTAGTAATCCCACGCGCGCGCGACGGCACGCTCGTAAATGGTCCGCTCGGCGGCGCCAAAGCCCGGCCCTGCGGGCGGGATGTAGGCAACGGCGCGGTCCAGCCGGACGTAGCGCTGGCTCTGCTGCTCCGAGTTGTAAAACGGATGCGCATGCAGGAACGACCAGACGAACTGGCGGCTGACGTTTTCCAGGCCAAATTCAAAATGCGCGTGCTGGTAGACCGTGTGATGGCCGGAATAAAACGTCGCCGCGCCGATGGTCAGGCGCTGCTTTTCGGTGATCTCTTCCGGAGTGATGAGCTTTGGCGCATAGCACGTCCGCGCGGCGGCGATTGCGGAATCGTAGGCGTGCGCGAAGGCATTGCGCAGAGTGACTCGCGGAACCGCCGCTTCGACAGCTACCCGCTCAGCGGATTCATCCTGTGGAAGAGGTTGCGTGGCCATCGCTCGCGGGCATTCTACACCGCTTTCAAAATGAGAGCGCGGCGCGGAGGCCTCTCACAAAACAAAAAAGGGGCTGGAAGCGCTACTTCTTGGCGGCTTCGGCGGCCTTGGTGGCTTCGGTGGACTTTGCGTACTTGCGATTGAAGCGCTCGATGCGCCCGGCGGTGTCCAGCAATTTCTGTTTGCCGGTGAAAAAAGGATGGCAGTTCGAGCAGATTTCTACCCTCAGCATGTCGCCTTTGATCGTGGAGCGGGTCTTAAAAGTGTGCCCGCAGGCGCAGTGTACGAGAACTTCGTGATAATCGGGATGGATACCGGATTTCATGATTACCTTCCTCGCGGCCGGTCTGCGCGGCGAGGGTGAGTCCCCACTGCCGTGTCGCTAGGCCGCGAACAGGCAATTAGATTACGCGAATTGCGGGTCGGATGCAAAAGCCGGGTTTTTGAACAGCTTTCAGGAAAGGTAAAGGGAACCCTTTGGATGCATTCAACGTATAGAAATACAGAGGCAAAACACATGGAATCACTGTGGCAGGACCTTTGGTACGGGGCTCGCATGCTGCGCAAGAATCCGGCCTTCACGGCAATTGCGATACTGACCCTTGCGCTGGGAATCGGCGCGAATACGGCGATCTTCAGCATCGTGGACTGGGTTCTCCTGCGGCCTCTGGCGATCAGCCATCCTGAACGAATTACCTTTCTGACGAGTCAACAGAAAGGGCGCAACAGCAACGGCTTCTCGTTTCCCGACTTCAACGACATTCAGAAGCAGACCACAGCCTCATTTTCCGACGTGGCGGCATTTGATATTGGACAGGATGGCCTGACGGCAAACGGCAAAACCCAGCCGATTTTTGTCGGCTACGTTTCCGGCAATTTCTTCCAAATGATGGGCATCCATCCGCTCCTGGGGCGGTTCCTTTTGCCCTCGGAAGGCGCCGTTGCGGGGGCCGACCCTGTTTTGGTTTTGAGCTATTCAACGTGGACGACGCGCTTCGGCAGCGACCCGTCGGTGATAGGAAAAAGCGCGGCCGTGAACGGAAGTCACGTGACGATTGTTGGCGTCGCGCCCAAAGGATTTCAGGGGCCGAGTGCGGGCCTTGATTTCCAGGGATACCTGCCGATTAGCATGCAAACACAAACACTGGAAGGCGGCCGGCCCGCGGATTTCATGACGAACCGTGAAGTGCGCAGCATGTTGGTATTTGCGCGTTTGAAAGACGGCGTATCCATCAGCCAGGCTGGATCCGAATTGAAAGTAGTTTCGGAGCGTCTCGCCCAGGAGTACCCGAGGACGAACGAAGGCAAGGGATTTTACGTATGGCGGCTTACGCCGGCGGGGCCAAACACGGACCCGAATAGCAGCCCGATTCCGACCCTGGCCATGCTGTTCCTGGGTCTGGCGTTCCTCGTGTTGGTGCTGGCGTGCCTGAATGTTGCAAACATGCTGTTGGTGCGGGCGGCTGCGAGGGGCCGGGAGATGGCCGTGCGGGCGGCGCTGGGAGCGGCGCGAAGCCGGCTGATTCGCCAGCTTCTGGCGGAAAGCCTGCTGCTTGCCTCCCTCGGGTGCGTCGCGGGCATTGGGGTGGGATTAATCGCAAGCCGCGCGATGAGCTCGATCAACCTGGGGACGTCATTCCCGTTTGTGATGGATTTCCATTTTGACTGGCGCGTGTTTGCGTTCGGGTTCGGCATAGCGTTGATCACGGGAATTCTGGCGGGCATTGTTCCGGCGCTACGAGCGTCGCGCACGGATCTGAGGACAATGCTGCACGATGGCGAGCGCTCCATGACGCGCCGGCGGCAGAGGATGCGCAGCGCGCTTGTGGCGACGCAGGTGGCGGGGTCGCTGGCGCTGCTGGTTGTAGCGGGATTGTTCACGCGAAGTTTGGGGAGCGTGCATTTTGCGGATCTCGGATTTGATCCACAGCATGTGATGAATTTCACGATGGATCCGCACGAGATTGGCTACAGCGAAGCGCAGAGCCGGGAATTTTATCAGCAGGTGCTGGCGCGGATGAGCGCGCTTCCCGGCGTGCAGTTTGCCGCGCTGGCCGCCACGGTCCCGATGGGAGAGGTCGAGCTGGGAGGACCCATCCAAATTGAAGGCCGCCCTACGCCCAGCGGGCAGCCGCCTGCTTCCGCCAGCGACAATTTCGTTTCACCCAATTATTTCGACGTGATGCGGATCCCACTTTTGCGCGGACGCGTCTTTAACGACGGCGATAAGCAGAACACGCAGCACGTCGCCGTCCTGACTGAAACGATGGCACACCGATACTGGCCGAATGAAGATCCCATTGGGCGGCGATTCGCATTGCTGGATGCACCAAAGGATATGATCGAAGTTGTGGGCGTGGTGAAGGACAGCAAGACTAGCGGATTGACTGATGTGCCGGAGGCTTTTTTCTACGCACCCTTGACGCAACACTCTTCCACGCTGGCAACGCTGCAAATTCGCGCGGTGAGTTCCGCTGAGTCAATCGCTCAGGACACAGTTCGAACCATTCAATCGATTGAGCCGACCATGCCGGTCTATGCGGTGCAGACGATGTCGCAGGCGCTGCATGGCGCGAACGGTCTTTTCTTGTTTGAGGCTGGCGCTGTTCTGGCCGCGGCGCTGGGAATCCTGGGGCTGGTTTTGGCGACCGTCGGCGTCTACGGCGTGGTTTCATATACGGCGGCCCAGCGCACGCGGGAAATTGGGATACGCATGGCGCTTGGCGCGCAGCCCGCCGAAGTGCTTCAAATGGTTTGCAGGCAGGGGATGATCATCATCGGGGCCGGCCTGGTGATTGGATTGGCCGCGGCGCTGGCGATCGGCCGCGTGGTGGGCAGCTTCCTGATTGGGATTGGCGGCTCTGATCCGATTACCTACATTACCGTTACCGCGGCACTGGCGCTCGTTGGCGTCACGGCGTGTTATTTGCCCGCGCGCCGCGCGGCGATGGTGGACCCGATGGTGGCTTTGCGCCACGAGTGAAATTTGACGCTCCGGGCAGCCTGCGCAATCGTCATTTTGGGATAAACGCCCCCGCCAGCCGGCATCGGTTCGGGAAGCAGTAAGCGATGCTTCGCGCGCTGATTATGGCGAGGAACCATCGGCAACGGCCGTGGGAGACTGAGGGAAGAAGCAGTTTTCGCTTGTCGAGCGCGGCGTGACGCGGTAGCTTTTGCGCCATGCGCGTGGAAGCCGCGAATCTCCTGAACGACAAAACCGCTCGCATTGAATTCCCGTGGAAAAGCGAGAACGGCGATGAGTATCTCGATCTTCGCGAAAACCCGGGAGCCATCACCCAAATCTCCGCGGCGCGCGAGAACCCGCCATTCGCGCGCGTTCTCCTGGAATTGAATGAAGAAGGCTCTCTGTTCCGCACGGTTCACGCAAAGATCTGGCCCGCAGCCGCGGGACTGGCCGGCTGCGAGGATTCCTTCCACTCGCGGATCGATCTGATATTCGCGCATGATGCCTTCAACGCCATGCCGGAGCGGTTTGAGGACGCCGTGCGTCGATTGATTGAGTTGTGGATGAAGGATGCCTCCGCGGACACTCTCGCGGCGCGTCTCGAGATCATCCCATGCGGTTATAAGGCATCCAGTCGAGAGGGCGCCGCTCTCCGGATCACACTCACGGCGCGCGGCGCGAACTCGGACCAGGCGCGCACACGATGGGGACTTGCTCTCGTGCGCCTTCAGCAGGCGCTGCTTTTTGTTTCCAGGGCGATGAAACAGAAAATGGGAATTGAAGTCTAGCGGGGAATTTGTTTGACGGCCGGGTAGCTCTCGCGGAAAACAGTCCAATCAAATTTGATCTAGACTATAAATTGGCACCCGAGGCGGACCTGCGGTCCATTGCCCGGGCGCGTGTACAGTTTTTTCAGTCTTACGCGCGTCGCCGGCAGGATCGGGACGTGAAGCACGGCATGGAAGGAGTCCGCCAGACTCACACCTCCCTCGGCTTCCAGCGCCACGCCTCCGTGGCTCATGTCAATCACATGCAACCTCATCTCAGATCCATTCCCCACAATGGCGAATGCTTTCTTCCCGGAAAGAGAGATGCGCTCCCACCTGCGCCTTTCTGCGCTGGAGGGTCTCGCCGCCGCCGTAATTTCCGCCGGCGGTTTCTGCAGGATTTCTTTGACGGATTGCGGCGCGCTTGATGCGACTTGTCCGGCTTCGCCTGCGCTTATCCCGGTAGCCGGTGGTTGAGGGCGGTCTGTCGCGCGGCGAGAAGGAGGCTGCGGCGCCGCGGCCGTCCCCGGACCCGGCTGCGGGCGATTTGCATATTTCATTTGGTAGAGCCGCTCATCCGCGACCTTCATGAGGATCGAAGTCTGGTCTCCATCCTGCGGGTACACGGCAAGCCCATAGTCGAGCCCGAGAGGGAGATCCATTTGTTGCGGTTGCAAGACCCCGGCGAAATTGGCGTGGATGCGGCGTCCAAGTGTCCCGGCTTGTTCGGCGTCGGCTTGCGGCAGCAGCAATGCGAATTCGTCTCCGCCAATTCGGAAGGCGTAGTCCGATGTCCGCATCGAGTGGCGCAGCGTGCTGGCTGCCAGGCGCAACACTTCGTCGCCGCGCGGATGTCCGAACCGGTCGTTGACGTCCTTGAACATGTGGAGATCCAGAGTGATGAGCGCCAGACTCAAGTCATAGCGTCGCGAGCGGTTCAGTTCTTTCTCGAAGTACTCCTCGAACAAACGCCTGTTGTAAAGACCCGTAAGCGGGTCCGTGGCCGCGTTGACTTGAAGCTTCTTTAGTTCCTCGTACTCCATCAGGATCGGCTGTCGAAGATAATTCGAGGACGTGAATACATCCATCATCGCGGTTTTCAACCCGACGGGACGGCCGACCAACTGACTCAATTCCTGCCGCCGGTCGAGAACCCGCTCCCAAATCTCAAGGCTGAGTGATTCCGTAAAGTCTATCTGCGTGAGAGATTTCAGAAGTCTCTGAAGAAACAGACCCCGAGCCGGCCGATCCAGACCCTCAAGGGTATCGATCAGCATTTCGTAGAAGCTATCTTCTGCGGGCAGTGACATGCCCAAGGGGCGTCCGGGATCGGACATCGCCATTACCTGGTTTCGTCCTAGCCTATCCCAGCGGGGAGCAGGGAGAGCACAGATGCTACGTTAATGCATAGCATTCGCGTTGCCATAGCGCAATCTTCTCTAAATCCTGACATCTGAGCACTTTGTAGATAATGGGTTCTCACCGCCAAGAGGCGGTTTCTCCATTGCCAGGAAGTAATTGGGATACGATCTGAAGAAGTATGCAAGTTCTTGCACACTCTAAATGCTTTCGTGGCATTTCCCGGCAGCCCGCCTATACGCACTTGGCGGAATTCCGTTGTCAATCAAGCGCTTTCAGGAACTCAACTCCCACCAATAATACATCTCCGTCATTCTCGCGGCGCCGTATCTTTGCCTGAATTGGCGGCGTCTCGGGTGGTGTGCGGCTGAAAAGCGAAGCCGATGGTGAAGGCGCGGGGATCGTCAATTGGACAACAGTATCGTGGGTAAGTGCGCGTGGACTCGCCAAAAATGCGCCTGTGGAGCTGATATCCAATGTCTTGGTCAAATCAAGGAATGCAGATCCGGAAGCATCGACGCCCCGAATGAACATGGGAATCTGCAGTCTTATTCGCGGTGAACGGCGTCGCTCGGCGGGGCTCAAGCGTTTCCTTCCCTTCACAATATGGAAAAAGATTTCCCGGCTGCTAGTACTTACGAGCCAGTACTGCAAAAAGTAGCAGATTAGGTGCCAAGCTCACCCTCAGATGTGAGTTCGTGCAACCTCTTCTAGGATAAGGAGATAGAGGGCAATCCGCAATTTGATGGCTGGCTTCAATAGGGCCTTTCAGTCCATTCAGTCAACTTCTTTGGCACTAATGTGCAAACCGGGACTCCTTTCCCATTGACATGAGTAACCTTGTTTGCCACTATTTGCTGTCCTCGTTGTTAGCATCCCTGCCTGAGAGTGATTGAATGGAGCGGTGTATTCCCACGCTCCGCCGTCCCAGCAAGGGAGCTTTAGGAGGCAGTTTTGTCCAAGGGAGTCGTTGCCGAAACTTTCGGCGGCATGAGTCTCTCCGCTGGCATCGTGCAAGGTCTGCTCGATGCGCTGGATCGCCCCGTCATAATTGCGGAGCGCGCCGGTCGCATCATCATGACCAATCTTCGCGCGCGTCAGTGCATAGAACCTTCACAAGTACCCGAACTTGGCGAGATCAACCTGTTCACTCATTTGCTGCGCGTCGACCCCGTCGTCTTATTCAGCCAGATTGAAAGCGGCGAGCAGGAGATCTCTCTTCAGGTGGATTATCACGGAGAAAAAGCGCAGGCGCGAATTCAGTGGTTGCCTGAACCGGATTGGCTTGTTGTGCAGGTGGATGCGAATCCCAGTGGGCACGAATCGAATCCGGAGGAGCAACATACCGTTCAGGCGCTGTTGCAGGAACGCGAAATCACATATCGCAATTTGCTGGCGGCCTACCTTCGCTTGCAGGAAGTCAATCGCCAGAAGACGGTGTTTCTGGCATCGGCTGCCCATGAATTGAAAACGCCGCTGGCGGTCATCAAGGGATATTACGATCTGCTCCTCTCAGGATCTCTCGGCAAGCTGGCCGATAAGCAGCGCGAGATTCTGCAGGACTCCAAAGAGAGTTGCGAACGCCTGGTGCGGCTGGTCTCGATGTTCCTGAACTACTCGGCGCTCGAGAGCGGCAAGCTCGTGCTTCATCTGCACGAGAATGACATCCGCGATTGTTTGGCGGACTTGACGGAACGCTGGCACGAGGCATTTCAGCGCAAGCAGGTCCGCCTCGAAGTCCGGCTCGCGCCGGATTTGTCTTTCTTCCGCTTTGACTACCAAAAGGTGCAGCAAGCCGCGGCGAACCTGCTGGACAATGCTCTCAAGCACACCCCCGCGGGTGGGAGCGTACTGCTCACCGCGGAGCCGCATTTCTGGGAGCGGCGGAGTTCGGGAGAACCTCTGGAAACGGAGCGCCGGAGACAGCTCCTCCAGCACTCGAATAGCGTAAAGATTTCAGTGACGGACACCGGCCGGGGCGTTTCCGCCGAGCACCATCAGGAAATCTTCGAGGACTTTGTTCGCGTGGACCGCACGTCCTCCGGTATGGGTCTGGGACTGGCCATTGCCAAGCGTCTCATCCAGGCTCACCACGGAAAAATTTGGGTGGATAGCGAGCTGGGCCGCGGCGCTACCTTTACAATTTTGTTGCCCATGGAGAAAATTCAATGAGCCCCACTCGAAGGGAAAGCGCAGTGACAGAAAAAGAACGCATTATGGTTGTGGACGACGAACCCAGTATCCGCAAATACTTGCAGACGCTGCTCGAAGTAGACGGCTATTCCGTGGAATCGCTCAGCTCCGGCGTCGAAGCCATCGAACGCGTCGCCGCGGGCGATACCCCCGATTACATCATCCTGGATATCTTCATGCCCGAGCTCAACGGGATTGAAACTCTGAAGCGGTTGCTTCAAGTGAACCGCCAGCTCAACATCATCATGCTCTCGTGCACAAACGAGGTCGGCACCGTGGTGGAAGCCATTCGCCTGGGCGCCCAGGACTACGTCACGAAACCATTTGAAAAAAGCGAGTTGGACGCCGCCATTCTCAAATGCCAGCAAAAGAAAAAGCTTCGCGAGGAGAACAATGCCCTCCGCGAATATTGCGACCAGATCACCGAAGATCTCAGCTTCCTGGCCGCCAGCCCGCAGATGGTTCGCATCCGCCAGCAAATTCTTCAGATTGCGCCGGTGGATGTGCCCGTCTTCATATGCGGGGAAAGCGGCGTAGGCAAGGAAGTCGTCGCGCGAATGATCCATCTCCGTTCGGCGCGCCGCACCCAGCCTTTTGTGAAGGTCAATTGCGCCGCCCTGCCCGGCGAGCTGCTCGAGTCGGAATTATTTGGGTACGAGCAAGGCGCATTTACCGGCGCCGTGCGCTCGAAGCCCGGCAAGTTCGAGCTGGCCAACAAGGGCACCATCTTCCTCGACGAAATCGCGGAGATGAGTTCGCACATGCAGGCCAAGCTGCTCCATGTTCTGCAGGACCACCAGTATTCCCGCCTGGGTGGCCGTCAACTCATCGAAGTCGATGTCCGCGTCCTGGCCGCGACAAACGTAAATGTCCAGGAAGCGATGAAGTCCGGACGCTTCCGCGAAGACCTCTATTACCGCTTGAACGTCCTTTCAATTCAAATCCCGCCGCTTCGCGAACGCAGCCAGGAAATCCCCATGCTCTTCCGGCATTTCCTCCAGCAATACAGCGAAAAATTCGCCAAGGATCCGCCTGTGCCGTCGCAGCATCTGCTGGATGCCGCGGTCCGGTACGAGTGGCCCGGAAATCTCCGCGAGCTCGAGAACTTCGTAAAGCGCTATGTCATTCTTGAGGATGATGAAGGCAGCTTGCGCGAATTGGTGGAAATGTCCGCCGCTCGCCAGCGGACGGCTCCGCGTCCGGAAGCCTCCGCGCCAAAAGACATGGGCCTGAAAGCGCTCGTCCGCGGCCTGAAAGACGAAGCGGAAATGGAAGCGATCGGTGAAGCGCTTGAAAAGACGCGCTGGTGCCGGAAGGATGCTGCGAAGATGCTCGGCATCAGCTACAAAGCGCTTCTTTACAAGATGCGCCAATTCAATCTGGATAGCGGGCGTGGGTCTCGAAGTAATGCCGCGAGCGGTGGTACGCAAACCCCGCCGAATGCGACTCCTGCGCCTGTTGGAGCCGGGCACGAGTCATAGGACGTATAGGCCGCAATGCATTGCAGCTTCTGGACATAAGGGTGGGGTATCAGCCCCAAACAGAGAATGCCGGGAGAGGCGCCTATAACGCTTCGCGTGCTTCCTGGGAAATACGGTGTTGAAAATCTGGCGGTAACGCGCAGCTTGGTGGGTGCATGTCAATGAAAAACATGGAGTTAGCGGCTGCAGGCACCTATATGACCATGCCGGAAACGATTCCTGCTGTTACGAATTGCATTCCTTGGAGTTCGCGGGCCTTTGGTATGATGATTGCACCTTAATTGCAACCGGGTATTATTGCGCCTTCCCGGGAGCACAAATCAGGGGGATTATGACCGAGCGACGAGCAGCCCGCCGATATGACCTGTCCTTGCCGGTTATTATCCGTGTCCCTGTGGAAAAGAACGCGGACTCTCGAAGTGGCAGAACGCGGGACATCTCCACGCGTGGCCTCTATTTCACTCTGGACAAGGATCTCGAATCAGGAGCGGAACTCGATATCACACTGACTTTACCCTCCGAAATCACTCGCGGCACTGAGGTTTTGGTCCGTGCGCAGGGCCGCGTCATCCGCGTGGAGCACGACAATCAGGAAGATTCCAAGCGCGTGGGCGTCGCCGCCGTTATCGAACGCTACGACATCATCCGTGGCGAAAATTCGAAGCCTCAATAAACCTTTTCTTCAAAATTCCTTATGAATCCGGGGACGTGCCGGCAGCAGGAGCAGAACCTGTCTGGATTTGTTGTCGCTGCAATTCTGTCCATCCACACGCCACACGAATGTCATCGGGAGAAAGGTTCGCATTCCAATGAATGATTACGAAGGAACTGAGCGGCATCCCGCCTGATTGAATTTCCTTGCAAATTCCCTGCAACCAGTTTCCCACCTGCGCGCTGAGGCTTCCTCGGGTGGCAGATTCGTTGTGTCGAGGGCAGGAGAAGCGTATGATGCGCGAACCTAATGTCCAAATCGGAAATTTCGGATAAAGGCGTGGCCATTTCCAAATTGCAAGCGCGTCGATATCATGGAGTTCAGGAATGGTGTCCTGCGCAGTGATTTCCATTTGGACGAATCCGCTCGGCCATGTGGCCACTCCGTGCCAAATGGCCGCGGAAAAAACTGGATAGGGAGGCGATGATGAGTCGTTATCGAGCCATTTCCGTTTTGATAGTTCTGATCGCCGCGCTCGGCGGCTGCTCGAAAGATAATCCCGCGCCTGCGGCGCAAGCCCCGTCACAGGCTCCGGCGGCAGCTCCGGCGCCGTCGCCTGCAGCGCAATCACCCGCAGCGGCGCCAGCCCCAACCACGTCACCGGCAGGATCGGCATCCTTGATGACTGGAGACACCAACATCGCCGGTGTGATGGCGGAAGTAACGCAGTGCGATCGCAAGGATGGCGTGCTCAGCATCAAGGTACGATTTCGGAACTCAAGTTCCACCAAAGCGAGGGTCTCCATCATCAGCAGCCGCAACTACGAAAGTTACTATGTGGGCGCGGCGAGCAAGAAATACTTCATTCTGAAGGACACCGAAGGAGTGTATTTGACGCCGCGTGCGGATGGGTTTGGCGAACTCTCTGTTGATTTGGATCCAGGGGGACAATACACCTGGTGGGCAAAATTCCCGGCGCCTCCGGCCGATGTGAAAACGGTCACTCTTTATACGCCTCTGGCGGCGCCGCTCGAAAACATCCCGGTTTCGGACAAATAGGCGCATCCATTATGCTCAGAAACTTTCTGCTATTCGTCGGCGCCCTCTCGTTCGTGGCCATGCCGGCAATGGCCGCCGGCCAGGACTTGGATCCCGATTCACCTCAGGTGAAGGCTGCCGCCCAGAAGGCGCTCGCCAACGCCAAAGTGTTGGATATTGTCGGCATCACGCTTGGGATTGATGCCGTGCTGAAGGACCTGGGTGCGAAGGTCACGGACCGGGAAATCCATGTTGAGCTCGCTGCGGATGTGCTGTTCGACTTCGATAAGTACACGCTTCGTCCCGCGGCCGCCGAAACCCTAAGAAAAGTCGGCCAGGTGGTATCGAGTTATGGGGATGCGCCCCTTTTGATTGAAGGCCACACCGACAACAAGGGTACGCACCCCTACAATATGAAGCTTTCGGAGAACCGCGCAGAGGCCGTAAAGAAGTGGCTGGTGGATAACTCTGGAATCAAACCGTCGAGGATCACTACGACAGGTTTTGGCGAAACCAAGCCGGTGGCTTCCAACCGGAAACCGGACGGATCCGATGATCCCGACGGCAGACAGAAAAATCGCAGGGTGGAACTGACCCTTCGGACAAAACAGTAGCGGGGCGCGCCTGATCCCTAAACGTCTTTGGCCACGGTTTTGAGCTGACGGCATCAACCATTAGCACAATTCGCGGCGCAGCTATCCTGGGGGTCTCACGATGACCCTGGAGAATTTCGAGCCCACGCCGGGACGGTAACCTGCGGCAGATTGGCGAGATGTCATGCGTCAAAGTTGGGCGCATCAGTGAAATCGGTGTTGACCGTTAAGATTTTCGCTGGCCGCTACTTGGTTGGAAAATCCCGCTTCCATTCGCGCCACCATTCGGTGTCGCGCAAGCCCAGGGCATCCCACCACAAATCCCGCATATGAGAATCCCCGGCGAGAATTCCTTCGCGGGTTACGCCTGTGGGTGGAGGAATGAGTTTAGCTAGGCGATCGAATACTTGAGCACGGTCGTTGCCTTCCGTTCGCGAGAGGAGATGCCACAGCGTCAGTGCGTCTCGTTGACGCGCGGACTGCAGCACTGTCTTAAGAAATTCACTGCGAATCACATTCGAGTTATAGGGTGGATTGGATGTCGTGCGGTCAAAGGTAGCCAGCGCCTCTTGAAATGCTTTGGGTGAATCTTCGTAGAAAGGAGTACCGGGGCCGGAGCCGGGGCGAATCAGGCACATGGCCCCCACGGGAACGAATGACTCGCGGCCGTTTTCTTGGAACGCGACCCAGCCGATGGTAACGCGCATCCAGCCATCGCCATCCGCATTGACGTGCAATGTGTATCTGCAGCCCAGGTCCACTGCGACGGCGGAGGAAGTGTGCACAAAGAAGCGGCGGGGCGGCGCCCAGATCAACGCCTGGATCGTGCCCTGGTCCAGCGCAAGGCTGCCATCCTGACGGCGGGCTTCAAGCAATCGCACGCGCGAATCCGGTCCCACTTCCACTTCGCCGATTTCCCCCACGTCAATTCGCGCGCGGGAAACCGAATCCGTTACCAGTGTTTGCCCCGAGCGAAGGTCCAGGTTTTCTCCAACCGCCCGCGAACCAACGCGCGGTGAGCCTTCTAGACGCGCGACCCGCCACGTTTCTGCAGGGTTACCCGGCCACCGCAATGTAATCCAAGCCGCTGCAATGATCATGGCTGCCGCGGCAGCGATGGCCATCGGTGCCCGCCAACCCTCGAGCGATAACTTGCGCGGGGAAATCTGTACGGAGGTTGATTCAGGAAGTGGGCGTTCGCTCGCGTCGGGCGCCCGGAACTGGCCGAGAAGATTTTCCAGCCGAACGACTTCCGCGTCCGGCGAGCCTCTGGACTTCTTTGGATCCCAAACATAATCGTCACGCATAGCCATCATCATCCCTTCCCGAGAATCTCGCGGAGTTTCGCCATCCCGCGGTGGAGATTGACGCGCACCGATCCGGGCGTAAGTCCCGTGCGAGCCGCGATCTCAGGGCCGCTCATGCCTTCCACAAGTCTCAGGATCAATGTTTCCCGGTACGCTTCGGGCAGGCTGCGAATCGCCGCCAGCGCTGCGAGCGCTTCCGCGTCCGGTTTGCCTGTTTTTGCGGTAAGAGCCTCCGGTAACTCTGTCTCTACGCGCGCACTGCGGAAGAAATCGTGAGCACGGTTGCGCGCGATCGTCGCCAGCCATCCGCCGAATGCCGCGGCGTCGCGAAGAGATTCGAGTTTGCGCAGGGCCTGCAGAAAGACCTCCTGCGCGAGGTCGTCCACATCCGTGTACGGCACGCGTGCAAGCAATAGTCCGTGCACCATCGGAAGAAATCTGGCGTACAGGCGCCCAAACGCAGCGCGATCTCCCCCGCGAGCCGCAATCACGTCCGCCTGCTCCCCGAACGGGGGCCCCGGCGCCATTTCCTGGGATTGTTCCACAGGCTCAGAGCTGGACAACGAGTTCAATGTGACTCCAATTCCAGGATAGTATCTCGCGTCGTTCATGGTTCGACACGCAAATTGAATCCGAGGCGACACAATCTCCATAGAGTGTGACGGCTTTCGACCTGCAATCGTTAACCGGGAGAGTTGGGTGTGGGGTGCGGATCTGATTTGGAGAAGCGATTCTCCGCCATCCTCGACGTTATGAATGTTTGGGAACTATATATTTGACTCCCTCACTCCCAAATCGTTCTCAAATCGTATCTATCTGCGTGGTTTTGTGGCTCTTTCTAACTATAGGTGTCGTGGGAATCGAGTCTCTCAAACGCGTCTACCGTCCAATCGTACCTATAGACAAAGCTCGTTTCATTGTCCTGCCTCGGCTGGAAATGGAGAAAGCGTTTGTCCGTTAAGATAACGGAGCGAACACATGAAGAAACGACGGAAGCACCGGCTACAGCCGTTTCCTGGTTCATTGGGATTTACGCGAGTCGATGACCGAGGCCGACATCGAGATCATCCTGGAACGGACCAAAGAGCGGTACCTGGGCGTTAAACCGCGAATCATTTCCGACAACGGGCCGCAATTCATCGCCAAGGACTTCAAGGAGTTCATTCGCATCTCGGGCATGACGCACGTCAGGGCTTCGCCCTATTACCCGCAATCGAACGGCAAAATCAAGCGTTGGCACAAGTCACTCAAAAGGGAATGCATCCGCCCCGGCACGCCGCTTTCGCTCGAAGATGCGCGGCGATTGGTGGAGGGTTACGTGGAGCATTACAACAACGTGCGTTTGAACAGCGCCATCGGATACATCACGCCGAAGGACATGCTCGCCGGGCATCAGCAGGAGATTCAGGCCCAGCGGGATCGGAAGTTGGACGCGGCAAGGGAACAGCGGTTGTCGGCCAACCGGAAGTAATCCGTTTCACCCGTCACGCGGCCCGCTGACGGCGATTCTTCCGGGCAGAGGCTGGCCGGAAGGCTCAATTCGGTGGGCGGTTTCTCTCGGCCATCTCCATGCGTACCAAACGATCAGCGAAGTACAAGCCACTTCTACCGTTCCAAAGAACAAATAGTAAGAACTTGCTTCCGTGAGTTTAAGGATTGGTAAGATGAAACTGGTCAAGAGAACAGCGGCAGTTTCTATTACGCCCGCGACGATGTTCGCCCAGCGATTTGCTCCGGGCTTCAGGATCCGCGACAGCAGAATCATCGCCATCGGGATCTCCATGAGTATTGCGACTCCTAACCACGCTCCCTGGGAAAAATGGATAACAACACTGGGACCTTGTCTATTCGACCCCAAGACGTCAACGCAGAAGAACACATCTGCATAGATATAGTTGAGCGTCGCAAACAGCCATAACACTGAGAGTCTGACTCGAATGTCTTCCATGGGAGCCTCCTGTGCTGCCTAAGCGGGCCGTGATGTTCGGCCTACCGCAGTGAACCCAGGCAATTTTCGCAACATGCGGACCCGAAAGTTGCCTATCATATTCGTACTACGGATGAGCTCTGGAAAAAGACTCATCTACCGACCCAAACAGGCCCAATCGGTCCCGACGCCCCTGTTAGAGATTCTGAGCCTTTTTTTGAGCCTCTGCTCTTCAACCAGCCCGGTAGGCTACCCCGGCTGAGAGCGCTATGGTGTAACGAGTGCGCTCTGCTTTCGTTTTTCCAGTGTGAGTGCCAGCAAAATTCCCCCGATGACGACGAACAGGACAACATCCGTAAAATCCCGATGAACGCCGTGCTTCCATGCTTCCACAGTTTGGATGGTCATCACCGAAGCATGGGCCAAGCTCTGGCACGCGGCGAAGGTAATCAGCGAGCGGTGCAACGACGGCTTTCTGGCAGCCAGCAGCGGAAAGGGGCCGAGCGCGATAAACCAACTAAGAAACATCGGCTCGCATGCGTCTTTCATTTCCAGAAGCCACTTGGAGCGCGCTAGATCGGTGTAGAGCGGATAAATCATAGCGACATAAACGAGGCCCACGAGTCCCAAGGCGACTTGCAGCATGCGTTCGCGTTTCACGATGACCTCCTCTTACGAAAGCTACTCCCGCGCCGGAGCTGATGAGCCGGATGTCGGGATACCCCACATTTTGAGGCACATTCTTCGTATATCTCTCTCTGCTCGCGCCGTCAATCGCGGACCAGCCCTATTTGGGGCGTATCACGGGCTAACCGGAAGTTGAGACGGATGGACGTGGTGGAGCTACAATGATCTTGCCGGGTGAAACGGAAGCAGGCTCTGCGGGGACGCAACCATGCTGAGGGATAGCCTGGTGGTCGTATCGATGCCTTGAAAATCCCCGCCCGAAGGGCGGAATACTCGCTAACGGGAAACGCCACCTCTCCATTTCACGCTGAACCAACACATAATCTCGTTCGCGCAACTGGGGAGCAGAACATATGAACGTACAAGAACAAATCAAGAAGTATATTACCAGCCAACCGGAGCCAAAACGCAGTGACATGCGAGAGTTGCATCGGCTCACACTTCAAGTGTCACCAGAATGCAAATTATGGTTCTTCGATGGTAAAGACAGCAAAAATCATACTGTTTCCAACCCTACGATTGGATATGGATTTCACACAATAAAATATGCCAATGGAAAAAGTAGAGAGTTTTTTCAAATTGGTGTGAGCGGAAACAAAACCGGAATCTCTGTCTATATTCTTGGTCTCAAAGATAAGAAGTACTTAGCCAAAACGTATGGAAAAAAACTAGGCAACGCGAGCGTGACCGGATATTGTATTCGGTTTAAAGCTCTAAAGGATATAAACATCGATACGCTTGAAGCGGCAATACGATATGGGCTTGCAGCTCAGAATGAAAAAGGCAAGCTGATGAAATAATTCCACTGTTAAAGGCGAGCAGTTATCGATGTAAAGGCGCTCCAGTATACGACCCCTACAGCCCTGACCCGCGCCACAAAGCCATTCTCTATAAAACGGGTCTCCTGCAATAGTCGTGCGGCTCTCTGTCAGCGCTCCTTGCCTTTCTCTGTTTGCCGTTGCCCACTGCGGAAGTATCACGGGCAATCCGGGAGTTGAGACCAATAGACATGTGGGGCTACAATGACCTTGCCCGAATGAGCGAATTACTCACTAACGGAAAGCGCCCTCTCTCCATTTACGGCTGAACCAGCACACCACCAATAGTGAGGCATCGGCTTTGTTCCTCACTATGGCTTTCTATATCTCTTGGTTGCCCCACTTTCCCATCAGGGAGCTAAGTATATAATTCCCGAATGTTTCCTATTGAAAAGAGAATCCGATCGTCCTACCATCGCGGCAAGCGTCCCCCGGGAGGCCACATATGCGCGTCGCAGATTTGATCAGCTCACGTAAAGACATCTACTCGGTTTCGGAAAATGCCACGGTTCATGAAGTCGCCAGGTATCTGCGTGACCGGGGTGTGCGTTCCGTTGGGGTGCTGAATGACGCCGGCAAACTTACCGGTGTCGTTTCTCAAAGCGACATTTCCGACCGCGTAGCCGCTGAAAACAAGTGTCCCGCGTGGATGCGCGTGACGGAAATCATGACCCGGGACGTCGTGACCGTCTTACCGGAAATGGGTCTCGAGGAATGTCTACTGCTCATGGAAAAACACGGCACATTTCACCTGCTTGTGATGGAAGAGAGCGGGAAATTTCGCGGAGCGATTTCCGTCGCGGACCTGCTGCGCGTGATCTCTTCGGACCAGAAAGCCCGGGCGGACATGCTCGAGGCCTTCGTGTTTCCCCAGCGCTGACCTGATCGCCTGATCTATAGTGCTTGCAGACGGCGAAGAAGTTGCGTTAGACGCGCGCGCGCCTCGGGATGCATCGCTGTAAATTCGACACCCATTCCCTTGTTGGTCACAACATTTCGCACCACCGCGCGCGCGCGAACTTCTCCGCCGGGGACATCGAAAACGAGTTTGAGTACCTCCCCGAGAGCGGCCGGGTGCTTGGTATAGATGAAGAGTCCACCAAGCCCTACCGTGCCGACGCGCGATACGATGCGCGCGCCACTGGCTTGCCATGCGACCGTCATGCCGTGCGGCAACCCGATCCTTGCGTAGCGTCGTGCCTTTTCATCTGCTTCTGGCGGCATATACCGATTCTATGTGTCCTCGCGGAATCGTAAAGCTACTTCATTCAAAGGTTTCCTTAGGGACCATCCCCCGCCGGATCCTCTGGATTCCCCGCAAATGGGCGATTCCTGGATTCTACCGGAGCAGCTCTGCCGAGGAATGGCTTTGGTAACTTTCGTTCCAATGTGTGCAAGGTGTTTTCCTTTCAAGAGTATTCGCAGGTCCCGTTTCCGCTCAAAACCTGCGCGCAAAAGACTTGTCATCAATTCACATTCGGCCGCTGGTCTCGGTGTAACTCACACAAAATAAAGTGTTTAGCTCGATGCCGGCTCCGTTTTGTGTGGAAGTGTCCGATATGGCATGCGGGGTGCGAATCGAAAGGCTTGTCTGGGGGATTCTTTAGCTCTCTGTCCATGGCTGCGCCTGGCTTCCATTTCGCGTCTATTGGGACTAACGGGGCGGAGGAACTGCCCTCTGACGTCGTCGTATTCGGCCGCTCTGAGGCCATGCGTGCCATCCATCAAAAGGTCGAAAAAATATCTGTTACCAGGGTGCCGGTCCTCCTGCAAGGGGAAAGCGGAACGGGCAAGGAACTCATCGCGCAGATCATTCACCGGCAGTCGCAGCGCGCGGACCGACCATTCGTGAAAGTGAATTGTCCGGCGATCCCCGGAACGCTCCTGGAGTCGGAATTATTTGGGTATGAAAAGGGGTCGTTCACCGGAGCTTATGGATCAAAGCCCGGCCGGGCTGAGCTGGCGGACGGAGGGACGCTCTTTCTCGATGAGATTTCCGAGATGGACCTGGGGCTGCAGGCCAAGCTCTTGCAGCTCTTGCAAGATAATCAGTTCTGGCGCATTGGAGCGCGCGAGGAAACGCGAGTGGACGTCCGCATCATTTGCGCGACAAACCGCCAGCTCGAGGATGAAATTCACAGCGGTAGATTCCGCCAGGACCTTTTTTACCGCATCAACGTCTTGAAGATTCAGCTTCCCCCTCTGCGGGAGCGTACGGAAGACTTGGGCGATTTGGTTGAGCATTTTATGAAGTTCTTCTCACGCAAGCATAGAGTCCATCCCCCGGCCCCGTCCTCCACTCTGGTCCGGCTCCTGCAAAAGCATCGTTGGCCCGGCAACATACGCGAGCTGAGCAATCTAATCGAGCGCTACGCGATTCTCGGCTCCGAAGAGTCCGTCACAAATGAATTGCTCGGCGCGGCGGCGATGACAAATGACGAAGTGGAAATTCCATCCTCGGGGCCCATGCCCCTCAAGGTTGTTACACGTCAAACGGTGCAGAAACTGGAACGGAAGATCATCCTGCGGACGCTGATCGCGCACCGCTGGAATAGGAAACGCGCCGCCAAGGACCTGAAGATCAGTTATCGCGCGCTTCTCTACAAGATTCGCCAGGCCGGTCTTCCTTCGCGCCGGCTGGGGACCCAAGCTCACGCGCCGAGCCTTGCTCCGCCAATCCCCGAAACTCCTCCCGCGGATTGACGAAGAACGCTTTTCAACTGGGGTGAAATCGCGCTTGCCGTGCGGCCCTTAGCTCGAAGCTTATTCCGGTGACCTCCGAGACGCGTCCTTTTCATCCCGAATCTGCCCTTTTTAGCTGGGTATTAGGCGTTCGGCCTGCTTGCGGACTGAGTTCAAAGCACTGGATTGGGATGGCCAAAAACTCATGCCACTCTTCCATTGCTCCGTCGTATAACATTTCGGTTTTTATCACGATATTTCCGCTCCCCAAGGATTGGAATTGACTCTCAAATTCGCTTAGAATCTCGAAAGTTGGCCCTGAGATTGAGGCAGATTGGGTGGATAACTGTTTTCCGCCAAGTGGAAATGGTTTGGACTTTCAGTTGGTCTTAGGCAAGTGCATAAAGGCTCCGAAATGTCTGTAAAGTCTTTATTTTCATGTGGTTAGCGATGTTTCTGTCCCATTCATTCTGTCGGGCCGGGTCTTGGTATCCACCGTGCTCTTCCACAAGGCTGTAACCATCTGCCCTTTAGTGGTGTTTTTGAAGACCCCCTATAGAGGAGTAATGCGGGTAAGCCCATACGATTCATCGGCCATTGAACGAGGCGCCGGCGTGCCCGCTCCTGCGAACTGCATTTTCGTTTGGGGCACAAGCCCGGCCATGCAAAAGCTGCGCCGGGTCGTAACGGACACCGCGCGGACCGATATTCCAGTCCTGCTGACAGGGGAAAGCGGCACAGGCAAAGAAGTCTTGGCGCTCCAGATTCATCAGCTTTCCGACCGCCGGAATGAACCTTTTACCAAGACGCGGTGCCGAACTTTGATACCAGACCAGGTTTCCTCGCGGCTCAAAGATCCGCCTCACGGAGCGTTTTCGAACGGGACATTCCGTGGCACGGTTTTTCTTGACGAGATAAACGAACTCGATTCCGAGGGCCAGCGGCAATTACTGGATCTCCTGCCGGACGGGAATGGTCTGCAGAATGGCGAATCGTGGGGCGCCCGGCTCATTTCAACGTCGCGCCGCAATCTGGAAGAGGAACTGCGGACCGGGAAGTTCGCAGAAGAACTCTATTTTCGACTGAATGGCGTTTCCGTGCGAATCCCCCCATTGCGGGACCGCAAGGAAGACATCCCCGACCTGGCGAAATTCTTCCTGGTGAAGTATTCAACTATTTTTGAGCGGGAACTGCCGGCGATAACGGAAGAATTGCTGGCGCGGCTTGCGCAATATTCCTGGCCGGGCAATGTGCGCCAACTTGAAAACGCCATGAAAAAAATCGTGGCCACCGGTGACATGGAAGTGGCTCTGGCCGATCTTATTGAGATGTCTCCGGATTCGGCGAAATCCGGCGGCGGCTCCATCCCTTCTTTGAAGGCAACTGCGCGGGCGGCAAGCCGCCAGGCGGAGCGGGAACTCATCTCTCGCGCGCTCACGCGCACTCACTGGAACCGGAAAAGAGCCGCTCTGGAATTGCAGATAAGCTACAAGGCGCTTCTTTATAAGCTTAAGCAGTTGGGACTCGAAGATTCCGAAGGGTGTTGAGAAGTTTCTTGCGGGAGAAGATCATGACCCAAATTTCAAAGTACGCTTTGGTTGCGCTAACCGCGGTGCTGACAGTCCCGGCGTTCGCGCAAAAAGAACCTCCAAAGAGCAATGGCCAGGACAATCGGGGCTCTGCGCCCTCCGGCAATGCCGGACAGACCCAGCCCCGCCCCGCGACAGATGACCCCACCTACATCATCGGTCCGAGCGACGAGCTGAATGTCAGCGTCTGGAACGAGACGCAACTGACACGCACTGTGCCGGTGCGCCCGGACGGAATGATCTCGCTCCCATTACTCAATGACGTGCAAGCCGCCGGTAAAACGCCGACGCAGCTTGGGGCAGCGATAGCGGAAAAATTGAGCAAGTTCGTTAACGATCCGCAGGTCACTGTGATCGTCACGCAAATTAACAGTAAACGCATTTACGTTTTGGGCCAAGTGCTTCGCGCGGGAGCGTATCCGATGCTTCCTGGAATGACTGTGTTGCAGGCCATCTCCAGCGCGGGCGGACTGGGCCAATTCGCCAAACAAACCAGCATTGTGGTCCTGCGCACGGAAAACGGTCAGCAAGTTCGCCTTCCGTTCAATTACAAAGATGTCGTCAACGGCAGAAATACTGATCAGAACATTGTTCTGAAGGCTGGCGACACCATCGTGGTGCCCTAGAAGGAGATGATTATGTTCAGTCTATCAAGACGCATGTGGACCTCCATCTTTGTCGCCGCAGTTTGCCTTGCGTCAGCGCGGGCACAACAGCAGCAACAGCCGCCACCTCCGCCGTCAACAAACCCATCGCAGCCGGCGGCACCGGTGCAACCAATTACGAATCCGGATAACAAGCAGCCGGGGTCAGAGGAAGGGGCGGCGTCTCCTCTTCTTGCGCCTACCACTGTCGTTACCGGCGGGTTTTCGCCTTCCGTGGGAAGCATTTCTGAGCAAGTAAACCAGTTTCTGTTTGGGTTTCAAGTGGGAGAGCTATTTGACTCGAACTTCGCGGGGCTACCCGGATCAACTTCGTTCAATGAGGTGACAAATTTCGGCGCCCATTTTGACCTTCATCGCTTGGGTCCAAGTTCCGAACTGATTATTCGCTATGCCGGAGGCGGTTATCTGGATGCACAGGATTCAAGTCTTGACGCTACTTACCATCAATTCGAAGCGTCTGAGAAGTTTCAGTTCCAGCGTTGGTCGCTTCACTTCGATGATCTCTTCAGCTATTTACCGGATTCTTCCTTTGGGTTTCAGGGCATTGGTGGTCCAGGTTTCTTGGGTGTGACGTTGCTTGACCCCGGCCTTGCACAAAACCAGACGATCCTGACAA
The DNA here is from genome assembly GCA_963838945.1 of uncultured Acidobacteriota bacterium. Classification (GTDB taxonomy): domain Bacteria; phylum Acidobacteriota; class Terriglobia; order Acidiferrales; family UBA7541; genus DASTCZ01. Next base: position 138,115 of record CAWITC010000008.1, read on the forward strand.
CTCAGACAAATCGCTTCAGCAACTTTTTTATCGCCCAGGCGCAGGTTGACGTGAGTGCGCGCAGCACTCTTACATTCACCGGAAGTTATGGCCTTCTGGATTTCACCACTCCTGGGTATTTGGACTCGAACGATTATGAGTTTGGGATTGGCTACAACTACGTTCTGGGTCCTCGAGACACATTGGGCGTCAGTATGGCTTTCAACGCATATCGTTTCAGCCCGGCGGTTGCCTCCATTGATGATACCTATGTGCAAGTAGCCTTCGGGCATCACTTGACCAATCGGCTGACCTTCCATGCAGGCGGAGGTCCGGAACTAGACAGCCTTACTCTGCCTCCGACCACAGGTACGATGACGACAACTCCAGGCGCAGGTTCGGGAAACAGCTTTCTTGTGCCTCCGGCCACAAGCGCGATTTCGAGAACACTTTGGGGTGCAAGCGCCGGACTCGATTATCAACTGAACCTTACCACCACGCTCTCCGGATACTTCACCCGCGGTGTCACCGGTGGCGCCGGCATACTGACCGGCTCAGAAGCAGATTTCGTTCAGTTTGCTATCAGCCGGAGGTTGGGGCGTGACACAACACTTTCGGGATCAGCAGGCTATGCCTTTAACGCGTCTCTGCCACAGGCCTCCGCGACTACCACTACGTACCAAAGCTTAAACGCTGCCGCAAGCTTCAATCACAAGGTAGGGCAAAGGGCTGGTTTCTTCGCAAATTACACGTTCTTACGTCAAATCACGAATAGCACTTGCACGATCCAACCTGGCTGCGCAAGCACAGATACGGTCCACCAAATCCAGGTAGGGTTCAATTTTGATTTCCGGCCGGTGGCATTGCACTGAGCATGCGATCCGGACTTGACAGGGAGAAAACTGATGCTTGGACACCGACAATTTACACTTGAAGATTACTTGGCGATCCTGCGGAGGCATGTCTGGCTAGTGGTCGTGCCACCGATCGTGCTTTGCGCGGCAGCCTATCTGATTTCGCTCGCAATCCCTAACCGGTACACCTCGCAAACACAGGTGCTCGTGCAGGCCCAGCGCGTGTCCACAGACCTCGTACCGCCGGTGATTAGCGAACTCAATGACCACTTGGCTTCGATGAAGGAACAAATACTGAGCCGCACGCGTCTGCTACCCCTCATTCAGCGCTTCAACGTTTACAGCGAAACAGACCTTTCGGTGGATTCAAAGGTCCAAATGCTCCATGACGCCATCACGGTGGACCCAATTCGCCCGATGGAAGGAACGCGTTCTTCCCAGCTCCCTGGTTTTCGCATTTCGGTCACGATGGGCGATCCTCATATGGCGCAACAACTGTGCGCTGAAATTACTTCCATGTTCCGGGACGAGAACGCGCAGAGCCGCGTGGCGGAGGCAGAGGGGACTACGACTTTTCTCGATACGGAACTCGAAACCGCTCGCCAGAAGATGAATGACCAAGACGCCAAACTAGCCGCGTTCAAACGGAATTATCTGGGGTCGCTTCCCGAAGATGTGTCGTCCACCCTGGGAATGCTGTCAGGATTCAGCGCGCAAATGGACGCCATCACGCAGGGCTTGGACCGCGATCAGCAAACCAAGACCTTTACGCAGTCCATGCTGGACCAGCAACTCTCCACTTGGAAAGCGTCATTGAATTCCCCGACCAACGACGCGAGTCCGGCCGTAATGCAAGACCAGCTTAAGAGGGCGCAGGAAGAACTTGTCCAGCTCCAATCAAAGTACACGGACGAATGGCCGGACGTAAGAAGGAAAAAAGCCGAGATTGAGCAGCTGAAGAAGAAGATTGCTGCGGCACTGGCGAGCAAACCTCCCGTCGTCCCTCAGGACAAGCCTACGGAGGCGGCGTCCGATGGCCCGAGTATGGAACCGGCGGCGATTCAACAACTCCGCGCGCAAATCAGCCAAGTTGATCTTTCCATTCGTGAAAAAACCAAACAGCAACAAGAGGTGCGAAACAAAATTCAGTCTCTTGAAGCGCGGCTTCAACTCAGCCCCGGTGTCGAACAGCAATTCAGGGAGTTGACCCGTGACTTCCAGACCGCGCAAGAGGAATACAACGGACTCTTTAAGCAACGCGATACCGCGGCGAGAGGCGCCAACCTTGAGAAGGGGCAACAAGGCGAGCAGTTCACTATCCTGGACCCCGCCAGTCTGCCGGGAAAGCCGACATACCCGCCCAGGCTTACGATTGCCGCCGGGGGCTTCGCCGGGGGGTTGGCATTGGGAGTTGGCCTGATCATGCTTTTGGAGATGAAGGACAAGTCTCTTCGGACCGAGGGCGACGTCGAGTTGTTTTTGAAGATTCCTACACTTGCGCTGGTTCCGGTCATCGACGCTAGGTCAGCCGCGAGAAAGCGTTTTGGTATTGAGAACGAGACTTCGCTCAAGGCAAATACATAAGGCTCGAAAGGATCCATGTACAAGGAATTCTTCGGGCTGAAAGAAGGCCCGTTTAACGTCAATCCGGACCCGCGCTACCTGTTTCAGACCAAGCAGACGCAGGAGGCCTTCGCCTGCCTGACCTATGGCATCCAGGCGCGGAAGGGCTTCATCTTGCTCACTGGCGAGGTCGGTACCGGCAAGACGACGTTGCTCAACCGCTTGCTCGACTGGCTGAGGACGCAGCGTTCGACTACCGCGTTTATCTTCAATCCGCGGCTTTCGGTTACGCAGTTCTTCGACTTCATGATGACGGACTTCGGCATCCCGTGCGAGTCCAAATTAAAGAGCCAGGTCCTGATTCGACTGAATCATTGGCTGCTCGAGCGGTACAAAGCCGGAGAAACCGCCGTTCTGATTATTGACGAAGCGCAGAACCTTTCGCCCCAGGTGATGGAAGAGATTCGTCTCCTGACAAACCTGGAGACATCGACCGAAAAACTTCTTCAGATTGTGATGGCGGGCCAACCCGAACTCGAAGTCAAGCTTTACCAGCCGCAGTTACGGCAGCTTCGCCAGCGCATCACGTTTCGGAGCAAGACGACGGCGCTATCACTCGAAGAAACGCATGGTTATATTCTGGAACGGCTGAAGGTTGCGGGCGCATCAGACACGGAAATTTTTACCCCTGGCGCTGTGGAAGCTGTGCACCGGTTCGCTCATGGAATTCCGCGTGTGATCAATCTGCTTTGCGAGCATTCTTTGATTAACGCCTTTGTGGAGCACCAGAAACCGATCCAAAAAGAAACAGTGGAAGAAGTCGCCAAGGAATTCAAACTCGATAAGTACGACCCGGTTGCCCAGGCGGTTGCGCCGGCGCATCACAATGGAGCGGCTCCTCTGGTCCAGTCGCTTCTGCAAAACCTCGCCAATCTGATTGAGCGAATTGGACAGCAAGAGCAGACGGTGGAAACAACGCGGGAAAGGAAACCATGAGCAAAATCCATGAGGCATTAAAAAAAGCACAGGAAGAACGCGCGGCGCAGCAAGCCAACCGGGGCACGAGTGTGCCGGATTCCCTGGAGAGCGCGGCCTCTTTCCCTTCGTCACCCACGGCAGTGATGGACATTCCCGCCTTCGGGCCGGCATCGTCCGCGCAATATCTGGGCGGCCCATTGACGTACGAGATGCTCCTCGCGCGTTGCCCCCAGGTCCGTTGGAACCCCAATCCCTCCATGCTGTTCTTCTCCAATGGCGATGAGAATGCTGCCGGCAAGGAAGTTTTCCGCACGCTGCGCACGCGACTCTACCAGGTGCGCGCCGTTCAACCTTTGAAGACGGTGCTCGTCACGAGCGCTCTGCCCGGCGAGGGAAAGACGTTTGTCACATCGAATCTGGCCCAATCCATTATCCGTCAGCGGGAGAGGCGCGTCCTTTTGATTGATGCGGACCTTCGCCTGCCGAATCTCCATACACCTCTGGGCGCCCCTTCCTCTCCGGGGCTTTCCGACTACTTGCTCGGAGAAGTAGACGAATTCAGAATTCTGCAGCGCGGCCGCGAAGAGAATCTTTTTCTGATTCCGGGCGGAAAGTCTGTGCAAAATCCAAACGAATTGCTTGCCGGCGGAAAGCTTGAGCGGTTGCTCGAGAGGCTCGCTCCTGCATTTGATTGGATTTTGATGGATTCACCGCCGACGATTCCGGTGTCGGATACGACCATTCTCGCAAAAATGTGTGATGGCTTGCTGATGGTCGTGCGCGCCGGCTCCACGCCTTTCGATCTGGCCCAAAAAGCGTGCCAGGAGTTCCACGATCGTCCGTTGCTGGGCGCAATCCTCAACCGCGCCGACAAGCATTCGGGTTACGGCGGCTACTACTACCAAGGCTACTCCAAGGATACTCAAAAGGCCGGATAGTAGGGCTCCGCTTCAGAAAAAGCGACTGAGGAGTCCGGCATTCGCTCCCACATGGATCGGGCGCCGGATTGTGTGCCATTGACGGCTCCGCTCAAGATCTCCTCACGTAACTCCCATTGAACACTCCTTGAGCGCGCGTCTTGCCCGTTGCGGTTAAATCCGTTAGCCTTCTTGTTAGTGAATAGGGATTCCAAAACCCGTCAATTGAAGGTGTGCGTCCTATCTCCGCACCCGCTTGTTTTGGGAGAGTTTGAGCGAATCCTGACCCGGCCCGGCCTTAAACTTGTCACGCGCCAATTGGACCAGCCGCCGGGGGCTGACCTTGCCAAAATTGAATTGCCGGAAGCCGAAATCTTCGTCGTGGATGCTCATGCTGCTCGACCCACCACGAACTCACTCATCGCGGGTATTCTCGATCGCCGGACGGATGCTCACGTAATCGTGGTATGCGAAAAACTTTCGGAAGCCACGAGCCACACGCTGCTCAGGCTGGGCGCGAAGGGCCTGCTGACGTATGCCGAAGCGATTGAGCAACTGCCGCGCGCCCTTCCGCTTGTCGCCGGGGGGGGATTTTGGGTGCCGCGAAATGTTCTTTCGACATTCGTAGACTCTATCCTTACGGATCAACACCGGCGACGCCTGCGGCCCGATGGTCAGACGTCCCTCAGCCGTCGTGAGCGCGAGGTGCTCGATTCCTTGCTCGAAAACGTCTCGAACAAGGAGATCGCAGCGAAATTAAATATTTCGGAGCGAACCGTGAAATTCCATGTTTCCAAGCTACTGAATAAATTCGGCGTCCGTCGCCGGGCAGACCTGATCCTCCTCTGCTATCAGCAGAAAGAGGTTGTCGTCTAAAGTTTCCCGCTCAGAAATTTACTCGGGCCAAACTCCCATGCTGACAAGTTTGTTTCAACCTGCTAGCCTTTCGTCCGCCCATACAGGAATCGCCGGATTTTCCGCGTACATCGGGAGGAGTTGCGCATGAACGTGCTGATCACCGGGGCAGCGGGATATGTGGGAAGCGTCTGCGCCGAAGTCATGCTCGCGCGCGGCCACAAGGTGATAGCTCTGGATAGCCTGATAGAGGGACATCGCGCCGCTGTGCCGCCGGAATGCGATTTCCATCAGTGCGACTTATTGGATTCGGCCCGGTTGGAGCATGTCATCCGCACCTCGAAGATTGATGCGGTCATGCATTTTGCCGCCGAAGCGCTGGTCGAAAAATCAGTCCGCGAGCCGAGCGAATTCTTCCGGGTCAATGTGGCCGGAGGAATCATCTTGTTGGACGCCTTGGTGCGCAACAACGTGAAGCGATTCGTTTTTTCCTCCAGTGCCGCCGTCTATGGAGAACCGGAACGGACGCCGATTGTCGAGGATTGCCCGAAGTCGCCAATCAACCCGTACGGCCAGACCAAATGGATTTTTGAGAACATCCTGGCCGATTACGGCCGGTACGCCGGCATGAAACACGTTTCACTGCGCTACTTCAACGCTGCCGGCGCCTCGCGCGACCGCGGAGAGGCCCACCGCACGGAGTCGCATTTGATCCCGCTCGTGCTGGAAACAGCGGCCGGGCAGCGCGAATCTTTCGAGATCCGCGGCCAAGACTATCCGACGCCCGACGGCACTTGTGTTCGCGACTTCGTCCATATCCTGGACATCGCAGATGCGCACGTCCTCGCGCTCCAAGCGCTCGACCGCGTTTCCGGCGAAGCCTTCAATGTGGGCACCAGCCGCGGGCATTCGATTCGCGAGGTGCTGGAAACGGCGCGACGCCTTACGGGCCGCCCGATTCCAGCAAAGCCGGCTCCGCGCCGGCCCGGCGATCCTGCTACATTGATCGCCAGCGGCGAAAGGATTCGCCGCTTATTGGAATGGGAACCGCGCTATTCGGCATTGGAATCCATTATTCAGTCAGCATGGGACTGGAAGCTGCGGTATCCGCAAGGTTATGCGGAAACAGCAGGCGGCGCGGGAGGAAATCGCTAACGGATTTCCGGGAAGGGTGCAACTCACATTGCTCCAAATCCAGTTGCGCGTTGCACACATTGCCATCCGGCAGGCACTGGCTCTCGATTGCGTTCCTGATATATTGAGATTTCGTTGTAAGCGCGGATAAAACAAAAACAGAGGTTTGACGAAGGACATGGCGACAGAGCGCAAGGCGGAATACTTCAAAGGCGCACATCTGAAGGTTGGCATCATCGGCTGCGGATATGTCGGCCTGCCGCTCGGCCTTCGCTTCGCCGAAGCCGGACACCGCGTCATCGGGTTCGACGTTGACAAATCAAAAGTCGAAAAGCTCAATCGCGGCCAGAGTTACATCCAGCATATTTCCGTGGTGAAAATCCGGCAGTACGTCGCCTCCAGGCATTTCTCGGCGTCAGGCGACTTTTCCAAGTTGGCTGACATGGACGCCGTCCTCATCTGCGTGCCGACCCCGCTCGACGAGCGCCGCGAGCCCGACCTCACCTACGTCCGTGAAACCGCGGAGGCCATTGCCCCAAATCTTCAACTGGGGCAGCTCATCGTGCTCGAATCTACAACCTACCCGGGCACGACCGAGGAGCTCGTTCTTCCGATTCTCGCGCGGGGCGGCATGAAGTGTCCCATCGCGCACGGCCCGGACGCCGAGAATGTCTCCACGGACTTTTTCCTTGCGTTCTCACCGGAGCGCGAAGATCCGGGAAACAAACATTACGGCCTGGCGCAGATTCCAAAAGTCGTCGGCGGCACGAATCCTCCAAGCGGGCGCGCGGCGGCCGCGCTGTACGGGCAAGTCGTTTCGCGCGTGGTGCCGGTCAGCTCGACGCGCGCCGCGGAAATGTCGAAGCTCCTCGAGAACATTTTCCGGTGCGTGAATATCGCGCTCGTCAACGAGCTGAAGCAGCTCGGCCTGCGCATGGGGATCGACATCTGGGAAGTGATTGACGCCGCTGCGACAAAGCCCTTCGGCTTCATGCCCTTCTATCCGGGCCCGGGCCTCGGCGGCCACTGCATTCCGGTGGACCCTTACTATCTTTCGTGGAAGGCGCGCGAATACGATTTTTCCACGCGGTTCATCGAACTCGCCGGCGAAGTCAACACCGCCATGCCGTATCACGTCGTGGACGCGATTGCCGAAGCTCTCAACAGCAGGCGCAAATCTCTCAATGGGTCCCGCGTCCTCGTCCTCGGCGTCGCTTACAAGAAGGACGTTGACGACCTGCGCGAGTCGCCCTCGCTCAAGATCATCGAATTACTTACCGCCCGCGGCGCGGAAGTGGATTACAACGATCCCTACTTCCCGCAGCTTCACAAGATGCGCCATTACGACTATTCGCAAAAGCGGTCTACGCCGCTCGACGCCAAATCCCTGGCCTCATTCGATTGCGCCGTCATCGCCACGGACCATACGAGCTACGATTACGCCGCCATTGTTGAATCCTCGCAGCTCGTCGTGGACACGCGGAATGCAACGCGCCGGCTCCTTCGCCATCGTGAGCGAATCGTCCTCTGCTGACCCAACTGGGTGCACTTTCCGCCCGGTATTATTCATTCGCCGGGTTGAAGCACTCTCACACCTCAGTCCGGCTCATCAGTTACTAATTGGAGTGGGGAAACCCTTGACCTATTGCTCATAGTAGCGGCATCTCCTAATCTCACCTCCATGCCATCGCCGGAAGTAATCACGACTAAGAAGATCGCCCAGCGACGCAGCCAAAGGTTGCTGCTCCGGGTCCCGGTTCTTGCTGAACGCCGTTTGAATGGGGGACAACCCAAGCAAGAAGACACGGAAACCCTCGCGGTCAATGCGCACGGAGCTTTGATTCTGCTTGTACCGCCGGTTGAAGAAAGCGAGCAGATCTCTCTGAAAAATAAGAAGACAGGGGAAACGCAAAGCTGCCGGGTGGTCTATTTGGGCCCGATGGAATCAGGACGAATCCAGATTGGCGTTGAGTTTACGCGGCCTTCGCCTCAGTTCTGGAGAATTGTCTTCCCGCCCGAAGATTGGGCCAGCTTCGGCAAGGACGCTCGCACGCCCACGAAAGTCTAACTCGCTCCGCCTACGCCCGATAATTCCACGCGGCCCGTTCCAAACGGAAGCTGGACTTCGATCAACACCGGCGTGTGCGCGGAATCCTGCGCGAACCAAATCGTGAGCTTGGTTTCCGTGAGTTCCGGGCCGCGATCGTAGACTCGCAGACCGATGGCAGTCGCATTGAATTTCCCCGCTCTGACGGTAACTTCCCCGCGCGGAGTTGTCACACGCGCGCGCACTTCATAAATCTTGTGCCCGTCAAACACGGGCGCGCGCACCTCCGCGGTTTGCTCCCAGTTCACCGTTCGCAGGTAATAGGCGAAGCCGAGGGCGTCCCGCGTATTCGGCAGTACTTGCACCTGCGTGGCTCCGCTGGGCACGGGAGAGGAAACGCTGGAAAGCCGGAAGATGTGGTTTTCGGATTTGCCTTGCTCGTGCAAATACATCTCGAATTGCAGGCCGGTCAAATCTGCGCGGCTCGCATAGGAATCAAACTGGTCGTCCACGGTGAAGATATATCGCAGCGGGTTGTTTGTGTGCGCACGCGCTTGCACGTGCCAGGCCGGTCGCCCAAAGAAATTCTGCTCTCCTACAACCGTAAGCCGCGCGGAAACTGCGTCGTTGATTCTGATCCATTGAACGGTATAGTCGAGGCTTTCGCCGGCATGAAAAGGCGCGGCCGGGATCGCGGATGGTGCAGCCGCCTTCGGAGCCGGGCTCGGCCCTTTCGAGCGCTGCGGCGCGGCAATCATTGCCAGAGCCTGAAGCGCCGTAAGTGCGGCTATCGAGAAGACCCGCGCGGCATCCCTGAAACAGCGCGAGTTGCGAATTGAAGCAAGCCTCGCGCGAATCGCCATTTGGAAGTTCGTGTTCCACACGTACTATGGAAGCGTATCGAAAATTGATTGACGAAGCTACTGGTGCGTCCCAAATCAGTTCGGGATTAGTTTTTCGGCTTTTGCAACTGCAAGGAAAATAGAGAACGCATATGCGGTACGTCGTCACAGGTGGCGCTGGGTTCATTGGCTCGAATACGGCGGATGAACTCGTGCGCCGGGGCCACAGCGTCGCCGTGCTGGATGATTTTTCCGGCGGCAAAGAGCGGAACTTGCGGGGCGTCGCCGGCAAGATCGAATTGTTCCGCGCCAGCATCACCGACCTCGACGGCGTTCGCAAGGCGTGCAACGGCGCGGATTACGTCCTCCATCTGGCCGCTCGCACCTCCGTCCCGCGCTCGGTGGTAGATCCGCTGGAAACGAATCGCGTCAATATTGACGGCACGCTCAACGTCCTCGTCGCCGCACGCGATGCAAAGGTCCGCCGGTTGGTGTATGCCGCTTCCAGCTCCGCTTACGGTGAGACGCCCACGCTTCCGAAGCGCGAGAGTATGACTCCCGCGCCGATTTCGCCCTATGGCGTCACGAAGTTCGTCGGCGAACTCTATGCCAGTGTCTTCGGCCGCTGCTATGGAATGGAAACCGTTTCTCTTCGCTACTTCAACGTCTTTGGCCCGCGGCAGG
>CAWITC010000009.1:0-10953 GCA_963838945.1 uncultured Acidobacteriota bacterium
CACGGCATTGAGGGGCGCCCCTAGGGCGCCTGCCCTCACGCGGGCTCGCCATAGCTGCTTTGCGCTCGGCGCCCGAGGAAGTCTTCGCAAAATAACTCTGCTCGCCGTGAACCGAAGGATTGCTCATTCGAATCTGGCCCGCGGAGCCAGCCTCTCTTGATTCTTCGGATGCCATCCTCGAATCGCCTCGGACTCGAATTAATACAGAATCGAAGGCAAGTACGCTCCTGCCGGTTCGTTGTATAGTCCCATCGTCATCAACGTCATCGGCTGCACAACGCGAAGTCTATTCTCCAGGCACCAGCGGAACAGCGCGGCGTTGCGAGTAGGCACAAGAATCCCCGGCCCCCCAAAATCCGTGGCTGCGCCAATCAACGCCTTCATATCTTCATTCGTCTCGCCAACTGCGTGGCCGAAAAAGGCAACCGAAGAAGCGTAGCCGGTCACGCGCCCTTCCGATTCGGCGACCACGGCTGTGCCCTGTTGAATTGCATCCTTCAGTTCGCCTCCGCGCTCGTGTCCGTGGACCCGCATGCAGAGGTCGTTGCAGGCCGCGAGGTCGTCCGCTTTCGCCGGCCGAACCCGGTAGCCGTGCGGAATCTTCTGAATTGCCGGCCCCTGCATGCAGGAAAGGGGTTCGCGCACCGCGAAACCGAGCTTCGCATAAAGCGAGAGCGAACGATTGTGGAACGCAGCCTGCACCAGCCGGACTCCAGCGAACTTCTGTTCGGCGGCGCGCGCCATTACGGCCTGCATCAGTTGCCGGCCCGCCGTCCGGTTCTGTGTCGCGGGGTCAATCGTAATTGGCCCCACGCCGGCAATTGGCGTTCTTTCGTCCAAACAATTGCTTCCGATGATTTTCCCGCCCTGCTCCGCCACCACGCAGAAAAACGCCGGGTGCGAGAACATCATCGAGAGGACGTGAATACAAGCCTCGGGAGCTGGAAAATCCGGAGGAAAATTGTGATTTTTGGCAAGAGTGCCGAAGGCATCGAAACAAATTCTCCCGCATGCTTCGGCGTCGGCCGGACTCGCCTTGCGAATAACAAGCGTCTGTTCATTTGGGTTCAACGATTGCGACTTTGCCGCCATTATGCTTGCCTCCTTTGCATACGTTCCGAATAACCTCGCGGCATTCTAGCAAAAACAATCGCGCACGGACTCCGCTGCCCCGTAGCCTGCCCGCCGTGGCGGCCCTCTTTCGATAACAAATGACGGGCGAAGACCAAAAACCGCGGCGCCCTCCAGCCGCGCCAACGCCCCTGCGAGGGCATTAACTATTCTGCGATTGAAGAATCCCCGCCGCGCCTTTTTCCTTTTTCTTCATAAACCAATGCCAGGTTCGCCTTCCCGAACCCCAAAACCGCGGCCTGCCCCGAAACGCTTCTGTCGGGGCCTGTCCCGAGTTGAACACCGGGGCGTCTTCCAGCCGCGCCCCAGCCCGCGCGCCGTGGCGGCCCTCTTCCGATAACAAATGACGGGCGAAGCCCAAAAACCGCGGCGCACCCCAGCCGCGCCTCGCCGCCCCCGTAACACAGGGTTCAGCCTGTGCGCTGTTCTGTCCGCCCTCCATCTTTACTTACCTTGAACCTTACGCCGCCTCCATCTAAACTCCCACTCGGTACGTTTCAGTTCAATTGGAGCGAACTTTGCCGACTTCCCTCGCCTCATTCAAAGCGGCTGTCGAAAAACTGATTCGCCGCTTTGAATCCGACAAAACGCACTACCTCTCCAAGGGCTATTCCGAAGCCCAGGCCCGCGTTGACTTCATCACGCCATTCTTCAAAGCGCTTGGCTGGGATGTTGAAAACGAAGAAGGACTCCCGCACCATGCGCGGCAGGTTGTAGTCGAAAATACGGAGGATACTAGGGGCCGCCCCGATTACAGTTTCCGGTTAGCGACTCAGGTCAAGTTCTTTGTAGAGGCCAAAGCTCCCTCTGAAGAATTGGATGCTACTCGACACATAATTCAAGCCAAAGACTACGCTTGGAATACCAAACAGGTTTTCTTCGTTGTCCTCACTGATTTTGAAGAATTCCGTTTCTACGACGCCTCCATCAAGCCTGATGAGCGCAACCCTGATGAGGGTCTGCTGCTAAATCTCAAGTACAACGTCTATCTCAAAAACATAAAAAGGCTCTGGGATTTCTCGCGCGAACGAGTAACTGCAGGCTCCCTCGAAGCAATGCTCCCTCGCGACAGGCGCACACAGCGCCTTCGCGTCCCGGTGGATGAAGCCTTTCTCGACGAAATGACCGGCTGGCGAGAGGATCTGGCGAAGAACATTTACAAGAACAATCCAAGTTTCACGGCCAAACAATTGAACGAAGTTGTGCAGCGATTGCTCGACCGAATTGTATTTATCCGAATTGCCGAGGACCGCCACGTTATCGAGAAGAATCAATTGCGAGACGTAGTGGACGAATGGAATGCGCGTGGCGGGAAGCTTCACATCTTCGACTGGCTAAATGATCTCTTTCACCGCATTAACGAGGACTTTAACGGCGAAATATTCAAGCCCCACCTTTCCGAGGAAATCAAAATCGACTCGGACGTGCTGGCTCACATCATCGAGCGTCTATACCCACCGAAAAGCCACTACCGTTTTGATGTAATCGGGGTGGAGCTTCTCGGGGCAATTTACGAGCGATATCTTGGCAAGACCATCCGCGTCACCCCCAAGCAAGTCCGCGTCGAAGAGAAGCCCGAGGTGCGGAAGGCGGGCGGGGTTTATTACACCCCGGAATACATCGTGGATTTTATCGTTAAGAATACTGTCGGCGAAATCATCGAGGGCAAATCACCCAAGCAGATTGAAAAAATTCACATCCTCGACGCAGCCTGCGGCTCAGGCTCGTTTCTCATTGGCGCTTTTCAATGCCTGATTGACTATCACCTGCGCTACCTCAGCCATCATCCCAAGGAAGCTCAGGTACATGCCTTGTTTCCTGACATCATTAGAGACCCGAGCGGCGAACCCCGCCTTTCCGTCGCCCGCAAAGCGGAGATACTGAAAAACAATTTATTCGGGGTTGATATAGACCCGCAGGCGGTCGAGATCACCATGATGAGCCTGTACCTGAAGGCCCTCGAAGGCGAGCGCTCCCAACTTCCACCCAAGCAACATCTCCTGCCTGAACTCAAGTACAACATCATTTGCGGCAACTCGCTCGTTGGACCTGATATCTTCAGTCAAGGAACCCTTTTCGAAGACAACGAACAGGATCGCATCAACGCCTTCGATTGGAATTCCGACGCGGCAGGCCTTGGCCGAATTATGAAAAAAGGCGGATTTCACTGCGTAATCGGAAACCCACCTTACTCATATCGAAACGCCACAGAGGACTCGCTGCGCCCCTATTATCTGAAACATTTTCAATCCGCAGAAGGTAACTTCGACGTCTATAAATTCTTCCTCGAGAAGGACCTTAGCCTACTTCGCCCAATGGGTCTTGTAGGGCTGATCGTATCTGCGACCTTTCTCGTTCAGCCGAGTTTTAAGAAGCTGAGGAAGATCCTCCTTGGGTCGTCCATACAGAGGCTTGCACCGTTGGGACCAGGGGCTTTTTCCGAGGCAACTGTAGACACGGCAGTGATCATTTGCCAACGCACCAAACCAAAGCCAGGGCACACCGTGTTAGTTCAGAAACCAGAGCAACCAACGCAGCTTCCTTTTGCCCCTTCCCACCCGATCCGGCAAACGCGATGGGCTGAAAACCATGAAAACGTATTTGACTACCGTCTATCGGAGGAGGGAGCTGGCATCGTTAAGCGGCTGCTCCAAGGCTATCCACCAATCGAAACTGGTTTTGAATTCGGGGTTGGCATTAATACGGGATTCATCAAGAAGGAACTCGTCGCAAAGAAGAAGCTAGACAGCAGATATCACCCAATGGTTGCTGGAAATGGTATTTCAAGATATGGCCCAGCTGTGACAAACGACTGGATAATGTACGACGAGAATTACGTCCGAAGGCGGGGAGACCGCGGGCGCACCCTTCCAGCTGAACATTTGCTGAGTTCAAATAAGATCCTAGTAGTTCGGACAAGAAACCTATCTCTTCCGCGGCGGATTATTGCAACCCTCGATACCACAGGCGCCTATAATCTGAATAGATTATCAAATATCGTTGCACGTCAACACTACGACCTGCGCGGACTCTTGGGGATCCTCAATTCCACGCTCTTCAATTGGCTGTACTCCACCCGGTTCTATGACTATGAGATTAAGCCCGTCTATATCCGGCAAAGCCCTCTCGCTGATTGCAATAACAAAAGGCTCGTCGATGCAGTAACTCGCATGCTCGGGCTGCACAAGCAATGGTCCTCGGGCAGACTCGCGCCGTCCCAACTCGGACGTGCCGAACGCGAAATCGCTGCGACCGACAGCGAAATTGACAATTTGGTTTTCAAGCTCTATGAGATCACACGAAGAGAACGCAAAATCATCGAAGCCAATAATTCTTGAATGAGTGCCATTGCGTATCACAATTGTGCTCCATTGCAGCTCTCAAGAATTGAAGGAGGAAATCCATGGCGATATGGGTAGTTCGCGGAGGCGGACGTGGAGAGCATGAGCAGAAATTTATCCAAGACAAGCGCGTGTACGTCACCTGGGACGGCCTATCCGTAGACCTATCCAAAATGAGGGAACGCACGGAACTTTTCAAGGCCATGGAAAGGGTGTACCCCGACGCAAAGGTCAAAACGATTTACAACTGGGCGAGTCAAGTATGGCCATTTGCGCATGACATCAAGGAAGGAGACCTCGTAGTGCTTCCGCTTAAGTCCCAACCATCCATCTACATTGGAGAAGTCACAAGCGGATACCACTTTGAAGCGAACGGTCCCGACCCCTACTACCATTGGCGCACCGTAAGGTGGGTCGGAGAAAGCATCCCTCGCTCATATTTCGGCCAAGATCTTCTTTACTCATTCGGCGCATTCATGACCATCTGTCGAATCAAACGCAACAACGCTGAGGGACGCATTGAATCGATGCGTGTTAATGGCTGGAAGCCTGAGAATCTCACAATCACGCCGACGTCGGCCACGGCCGAGGAAGGAGACACTAGGCCTGTTTCCGCTGACCTAGAGGAGCTAGCGCACGACCAGATTGCCGCCCTGATCGCTGCAAAATTCAAAGGCCACAGATTGGCTCTCCTCGTTGAGGCGATCCTCAAGGCACAGGGTTACACAACCTACCGCAGTCCTGAGGGCCCAGATTCCGGCGTGGACATTCTCGCGGGCGCTGGCCCGCTTGGATTCGGGTCGCCGCAGCTCTGTGTACAAGTCAAATCACAGGACGCGCCAATTGGACGTCCAGAAATCGACCAACTGATGGGCGCAATGAAAAAGGTTCAAGCCCACGAGGCATTGTTCGTCTCGTGGAGCGGTTTCAAACAAACCGTTTACAAGGAGGCCGCACCAAGCTTTTTCAGTGTCCGTCTGTGGAATCAAAACAACCTACTTGAGCAACTTTTCACGCACTATGATCATTTGGACGACGATCTCAAAGCCGAATTGCCTCTAAAGCGCATCTGGACGGTTGCGGCCCAAAAAGAAGACCAGTAGTCCTCCTCTGGAGGAGAGACTAGGACATGTGCAGAATACACGCGCACGCCCAGATTTCTCTTGACTTTCACCAAATCATATAGTATAAATAGAAATGTACGCTCTGGTACTATTCGAATACCCACCCGCCGTACCCGGCTCTCCGGCTACCCTTCCCCAAGTCTCCTCAGATCGACGTGACCCGCGCCCCTACCGCGCCCCTGCTAACTCCTTTAGAATCTGCGGTTTCTGCATCCCGATGGTTTCTATCGGGAAAAATTGCCCCAATGCGCCCCTGTCTAACTCTTTTGTTTCCATGCACTTGCAGGAAAATGCGCAAATGCGCCCCAATGCGCCCCTGTGTAACTCCTTTAGAATCAACAATGTTACGAATTCGCCCCAAAAAGCGCCCCTGTCTAACTCCTTTAGTTTCAGACACTTCCAGACCTCTTGCAAAGCGCCCCTGTCTAAGTCCTTTAGAATCATAGCGTTGCAGAAATCAAATGTTTTTCTCATGCCGACCGCAGCCGAAATGAGAAAAACCACGGAGGTACAATCGATACCGCGCCCCTAATCCTGCCGCAGAGCTTTCACCGGATCCACCAGACTCGCGCGGCGCGCCGGCACAAAACTCGCGAACAGCGCGGCAACCACCAACAAGGCCACCATCATGGCGAATGTGAGTGGCTCAATCGACCGCACTCCGGGTACGAATCGCTCCAAGAGGCGCCCGGCCACGAGCGCTCCGGCGATGCCTACGCCAACGCCGACGAAGATCATCCCGACGCTCTGCCGGAGCACAAGCCCGATGACGTCGCGAGCCGTGGCTCCGAGCGCCATACGCACTCCGATTTCCGGCACGCGCTGGCTGGTCAAGTAAGCGAGCACTCCGTACACGCCGATGCACGCGAGCAACAAAGCCAACGCCGCGAACGCGCCGAACAGCAACATGAGCATGCGTTGTTGGGCGAGTGTGGCGCTCGCGATCTGCTCCATGGTGAGAATTTCGGTGAGGACCTGATCCCCGCTCGCTCCGCGCACTTCCTTCTCGAGCGGCTCAACCAGATTCAATGGCGGAGTCGTTGTCCGAACGACAAGGGAGGACAACTCGGACCAGCGGCGTAAATTCGTATCCGCGACCTGGGCAAACGGATAATAGAATTGCGCGCGCAGTTTCGCGTTGTCGTCGCCGGCCGGCCCCCAATGCCGCACATGGCCCACCAGGCCCACCACGCGAACGACGTCGGAACCTGTGGGTCCGTCGGAAAATGGGCTGAACGTGTCCGGGATCCAGAGACGCTTGCCGATGGGGTCCTCTCCGCCAAAAGCGTGCTTTGCCAAAACGTCGTCAATCACCACGACGAGCTCATTGCCTTTGCGATCGTGGTCGTTGAAGAATCGCCCTTTGAGCAGCGGGATGCCCATGACCTTAAAGAAATCCGGCGACACGCTCGTTGCCAGCGCTTCCGGCGCTTGATCCGGCGGCGGCAAAGAAGGAGAGGGCCAGTAGGTGATCTGGTTGTAGCCTTCGCGCATCGGGATGGTATCGACCATCGCAGCGGACTCCACGCCCGGCACGCGGCGCGCGTGATCCAGCACATCCTGCCAGGCCGGAAGAATCTGCCCGGGGATTGCGAGCGTGGCGGGCGGAAGCTCCATCCGTGCGGTCAATACGTTGTGGACGTTGACGCCCGTATCAAGCGATGCGAGGCGCAGCAGCGTCCGCCCCAGGATTCCGGCGGAAACAAGCAGCACGACTGCCAGCGCGATTTCGGATATCACAAAACTGCCATGAAGACGGCGAGCGTGTCCCGCGACGGTCCGCGCTCCGCTGCGAATTCTCTTCTCGAGATCGCGCACCGGAACTCGCAACGCCGGCGCCAGGCCGAAAAGAAAACCGCTCAGGAGCGAAACTCCGAGCGCGAAGAGCATCACGCGCCAATCGAGTTGGACTTCTTCGGCCCGCGGCAAACTTCCGGGCCAGAAAGTTACAAATGGGCGGATTCCAAACGCAGCGAGCAAGACGCCGAGCGCGCCACCGGAAACAGCCAGCACCGCGCTCTCCGTAAGACATTGCCGCGCCAGCCGGGTGCGTTTCGCTCCGAGCGCCGCACGCATTGCAAATTCACGCTCGCGCGAAACCGCTCGCGCCAGCAGCAGATTGGCCACATTCGCGCACGCGATCAGAAGCACGAGGCTGACCGCGCCCAGCAACAACCAGAGCGTGGACCCGACGTCGCTGACGTCGGGACGAAGCGGGTCCGCGATGAAGCTGCGGCCTTCATTGGATTCCGAGTATTGCTGTGCCAGATGCCGGCCGATCAACGTCAGCTCCGTCCGTGCCTGCCCCAGCGTCACGCCGGGGTGGAGACGCGCCACGACATTGATGCCGGGATGCCTGTCGCGCCTTAGCATGCCGGGAGAGTCATCCTGACCGATCGGAGTGAACACATCCAAATCCGTCCGTTCTACCAACTGGAAACCCGCGGGGAGAATTCCGATGATGGTAAAAGATTTTGCGTCGAGCACGAGCGGCTTACCGATTGCCTCCGCGCTTCCGCCGTAGAGGCGCTGCCACAATCCATTGCTGATCACGATAACTGGGGCTCCTCCGGGCCGGTCTTCCTCGGGCGAGAAAGCGCGCCCGCGGAACATCTTCACGCCCAGCACGGAAAATAAATCGGACGAGACCTCTCGGCCATTCACGTACTCGGCTTTCTCGGGCTCGCGAATCGCGCCTCCGCCAAAGCGCCACGCCGCCAAGTCGAGAGAGCGGCTCTCGCTCTTACAATCGAGGAAGTTCGGATACGCGAATGCCCACAGATTGCCAAACCGCGTCGCCTTCTCTGTTTTTTCCTGCAGCAACATCAGCTTGTTGGGTTCTGGATATGGCAGCGGCTTCAGCAGCACTCCGTTGACGACGGTGAACATGACGGTCGTCGCTCCGCTGCCGAGGGCAAGCGTCAGCAGGGCGACCGCCGCAAATCCCGGATTCTTGCGAAGCATGCGCAGCGCGAAGCGAATATCTTGGAGCAGATCCTCCAACCACCGTGTGCCGCGGGCATCGCGGCAATCTTCCTTTACCTGTTCTGGGCCGCCCAGAGCAAGCCTCGCCGCGCGCCGCGCTTCTTCCGGATCGTGGCCCTGCGCGATCAGCTCGTTCACGTGTTGGTCAAGATGAAAGCGCATTTCCTTATCGAGCTGCTCTTCCATTTGCTTTCGGTGCCAAAGGCGCTGCCACCAGGTCATCGCGTACCTCCTTCGGCCAATCGTAGAATGAGCCCGACAGCCTCGGTCAGCCGCTGCCAATCCGCTGCTTCCGTTTCGAGCTGCGCGCGTCCTTTTCGCGTCAGGTGATAGAACTTGGCTTCGCGCCCGGTCTCGGTTTCCTTCCAGTCCGCCGCCAGAAGGCCCCGGTTTTCGAGCCGGTGCAGGGCCGGATAAAGCGAGCCCTGGGGAACCTGGACGACATCGCGCGACACCTGTTGGAGGCGTTGCGCGATGGCGTACCCGTGCACCGGGCCAAGCGCAACAACCTTCAAAATCAGCAAATCCAAAATGCCTTGCGGCAGATCCGATTTCGCCGTCATCGCATATACCTCGTACTTCTACATGTTATGACGCTTTGGATGATGAAATGTCACACCAGGATGTAAAGTTTTTATGCTGAAGAAACTGACGGCCCCGCGCCGCGATGACCCAATTCTGAAACCACTCCCCGCTTAAGATGGACAACGGCCTGCCCGGCCGCCTTGGAATTGTTTTGTACTTTTCTCGAAGATTTACGCTACAGAGGAGCGCGGCGTCGCCGCCTCCGCTTGAATGACCGCGGAGCTATCTGCGAGGCCCGCTGACGAAGCTTCAATCCGAATCGTTCCGGGCTCCTTCAGTGCCTGCACGAGCGCCATGCAAAGTCCATTGAACGCGCTGCGCTTCTCGCTTTTGTCCGGCTCGTGGCAACTCGGGTCGCCATTGCCCACGCCGATGATCCGTCCGGGGCCTGTTACGCGGAAGCTAACTTCATTTGACGCCACGGGCACTACGCGCCCGCTGGCATCCACCACTTCCACATTGACGACCGAAACGTCTTCGCCGTCGGCGGCGATCTTCGCGCGATCCGGACGCAAGCGCAGCCCCGCGGGGGCGCCTGTGGTCTCGCGCTTTTCGGTCAGTACGACGCGGTCACCTTTGGACCCGCGCGCCTCAATCACTCCGGGCGCGTACTTCACTTTCCATTCGACGTGTGAATTCCGATCGACCTTCTTAACCCCCAGACTCGCCCCATTCAGGAAAAGCTCGACGCTCTCGAGATTGCTATGGCACCAGACGCTAATCTCCTGGCCTTCCTTGCCCGGCCAATTCCAGTGGGGAAAAAGGTGCAGCACCGGGTGCGTGCCCCACCACGCCTTGTAATAAAAAGCGGTGTCCTTAGGGAAGCCGCAGGTATCCAGCGCTCCAAAGTGCGAGCTGATGCACGGCCAGCCATACGGGCTCGGCTCGCCGCGATAGTCGAAGCCTGTCCATGCGAAGCCACCCGCGAGAAACGGCCGCGCGTCGTAAAACTTCCACCATTGCTCGGCGGTCTTGGCATAGCTCGGCGCATTCACGTCATACGCGCTTACGTAACCGCGTTCCTTATCCGCCTCATAGATGCCACGCGTCATGTAATGGCTCGCTGTCTCCGTGCCAATCATCGGCTGCTGGGGGAATTGCGCGTGGAACGCGTCAATGTTGTGCTCGTAATAATTACAGCCTTGCACGTCCACCACGCCCGAGACGCCCTTGCCCCAGTTTCCATTCATCGCCATGGTGACGGAACGGCTCGGATCGAGCCGCTTCGCCAGCCGCTTCATCGCCGCCATAATGCGCGCCCCACGGGGCGTACCCTGCTCGCGCTCTTCATTGCCCAGCGACCAGATAAAAATGCTCGGGTGGTTCCGGTATTTGCGGACCATCCGTTCCAACTGGCTGAGCCCGACGGGATTTGAGGACATCATGCGCGTCTCGCACATCACCAGCACGCCGAGCCGGTCGCAAGCGTCGAGAAATTCCGGAGTGGGCGGGTTGTGAGATGTGCGGCACGCGTTCGAGCCCATCTCCTTCAACCGTTCGATGCGGTAGGACTGCAATCGGTCGGGAAGAGCCGCGCCGACGCCGGCATGATCCTGATGGTTGCAAGTGCCTTTGATTTTCACAGGCTTGTCATTCAGGAAGAAGCCTTTGTCGGGATCGAAGCGAAATGTGCGGATGCCAAGTGAAGTGTCCTCATGATCCGTGGTAACGCCATCGGCTTCCACAGATGTGGCCGCGAAATAAATGTGTGGCTCTTCGGGCGACCACATCGCCGGGTGATTGATGGTCGCTTCGCAGGCGAAGGTATTGCTCCCCCACGCGGGAAT
>CAWITC010000010.1:0-100351 GCA_963838945.1 uncultured Acidobacteriota bacterium
CTCGGGGGATGGCCGCTCGGTGTATTATTGGCGGGCGTGGATCGACCGAAACGGGGTTCCGATCCTTGGGAGGAAATGGAATGGTTCGAATCAACCGGCGCTCTACTCGCCTTTGGATGTTGCTGGCTGTTGTGCTCTGCTTCGCGCTCGGCACCGCAGCACAGGTCAGCACAGATCTGTTTTCCGGTTTGCAATGGCGGAACGTCGGTCCGTATCACGGCGGACGCGTCGCGTCCGTCTCCGGCGCGATCGGCGAGCCCGGCACTTTTTATGCCGGCATGCCGCAAGGCGGCATCTGGAAAACCACCAGCGGCGGGACGACCTGGTATCCGATATTTGATCAGGTGACGGAGGTTGACAGCATCGGCGCGATTCAGGTCGCTCCCTCAAACCCCAACATTATTTACGCCGGGAGCGGCGATGCGGTGGCGAATGCCAACACCGGCACCAACGGTGACGGGATGTACAAGTCGACGGATGCCGGCAAAACCTGGGCGCACATCGGCCTCGAAGGCACCACCAGGATCCCGAAGATCATTGTCGATCCCAAAGACCCCAATATCGTGATTGCCGCCGCCATGGGCGGCGCCACCGGCACGCAACGCGGAATTTTCCGCACCGACAACGGCGGCCAGACCTGGACTAACGTGTTGCACCCCGACAGTGAGACCGGCGTCCGCGATCTCTCATCGCCCTTTGACATGCCTAACGTGGTATTTGCAACCACGATGGCGGAGACGGTCGCCCCTCCCGTCGGCGGAGGCGGCGCGGCTCCGGCCGCCGCCGGGCCCAGCCACACCAAACTGTACAAGTCCCTCGACGAAGGCAAGACCTGGACGGAAATCACCTCCAACCCGTCGACCACCGGGCGCATTGGCGTGGCGGTGGCGATGCACACCAACGGGCAGCGGATCTACGTCGTCGGCGCCGCGCAGCAGAATGGCTCCGGTCTCTTCCGCTCCGACGATCAGGGCGCCACGTGGAAGCATATGGCCGGCGACGATACGCGAATCAGCGGCGGTGGCTATATCTGCGGCGTCTGGGTGGATACGCAGAATCCCGACGTCCTCTACACCCTGAGCACGGCCGCCTATAAGTCGACCGATGGCGGCGAGACCTTCACCCCCTTCAAGGGCGCTCCGGGCGGCGAAGACATGCACGACATCTGGATTGATCCCACCAACAGCAAGCGCATGCTCTTCGGTGTGGATCAGGGCGCGGCCGTTACGTTTGACGGCGGGCTCTCGTGGAGCAGCTATTACGCGCTGCCGATCGGTCAGGTCTACCACATCTCCACCGACAACCGGTATCCCTACTGGGTCCTGGCTTCGCAGCAAGACACGGGCGCGATCATGACGCGCACCCGCGGCGATGTGGGCGACGTCTCACCCGTCGATTGGATGCCGCTGCCTTCTTCTGAGTTCGGCACGCTTACGGCCGATCCGCTTGATCCCAATATCGTCTACGGCGTGGGTTACGGCGCTGCCGGGGGCGGAAGCAGCTTGGTGAAGATCAACCTGACCACCGGACAATGGGAGAATGTTGCGCCCAATTTCGGGGCGGATGCGGCCAAGTACCGTTCCAGCCGGGATGCCTGGCGGAGGGTCGATCCCTTCGATCCGCATGCGATTTATACCGACATGCAGTGCCTGATGGTATCTCGCGACAGGGCACACTCCTGGAAAGTGTTTAGTCCCGACCTTACTACTGAGAAGGGCAAGCCGGTGGTTCCGTGCGGCACGCCCGTGCCGGCGCCCGCAGGAGGGGGCAGCGTCGGTGGACGCGGCCGTGGCGCAGTTGCCGCGGCTCCAGCGGGAGTGGCACCGGCACCGGCTGCTGCGGTGCCTGGCGGCGGACGCGGTGGTGCGGCACCATTACCTTTCATCAATGACTTTGCCATCTCGACGGTTCGGAAGGGCGTGTTCTGGACCGTAAGCAGCAATGGACAGATCTACAACACGATGGATAACGGCGCGCACTGGAACAATGTGAGCAACGTTGCTGATGGCGCGGGCGTTTCCTTCAACACGATTGAGGCCGGGCACACTGACGCCAACGCCGCCTACCTCTCGGGTCGGGCGGGAGGCGGCGGACGGCTTACCATGCAGGGGCCCAGTATCCCCGGCCCCAACGTCCCGTTGGTTTGGCGCACGCACGACGGCGGCAAGACCTGGACCAAGATCGTCAACGGATTGCCCAGCGACCAGCCTACGGGAAGTTGGGTGAACGTGATCCGCGAGGATCCGAAACAAAAGGGCTTGCTCTTTGCGGGCACCGAGACCACGGTCTATGTGTCGTTTGATGACGGCGAGCATTGGCAATCGCTGCGGCAGAATCTGCCGAGCACTTCGATCCGCGACATGGTGTTTCACACCGACAATCACATGAGCGATCTGGTGATCGGAACCTACGGCCGCAGTTTCTATGTTCTCGACGACACCACGCCGCTGCGCGAAATTGCCGCGAAGTCGCAGGCGATCGCAGCAGCGCCGGTTTATTTCTTCAAGCCCGGGGACGCCATCCGCGCGCGTGTAAGCGATAACTGGGACCAGCCCCTCAATCCCGAGTTGCCGCACTCGCCCAACCCGCCCTACGGCGCCATCCTCTACTACCACCTGAGCCAGCCGCCCTCCGGCGAAATAAAATTGCAGGTGTTCGACGCGGAGGGCAAATTCGTCCGCACCATGTCGAGCATTCCGCCGGTGCTTCCGGAGCGCTGGCCGTACCCCGAATACTGGGTAGCCAAAGGGTCGGATCTCGCCCTGCCCACCAAAGTGGGCACCAACCGCACCAATTGGGATCTGCGCTACGACGATCCGCCGGCGTTCAACCTTGACCTTGAAAACCAAATGAATGTGGCGCCCGGTGGCTTTGTCACCCCCGGTCCGCACGGGCCGCAAGTGATCCCCGGCGTCTACACACTGAAGCTCATCGTCGATGGACAGACTTACACCCAGACGGTGACCGTTCACAACGATCCGCGCGTCGGAGAAAACGTCAAGGTCATGGCCGATCTGCGCGCTAAGAACAAGCTCATGTTGTTGGCGGTCGAGGGGTCCAAGGATAGCAACGCCGGAAACTCCGAAGTGTTGGCCGTCCGCCGGCAGGTGGCGTCGTTGAGCGCCAGCCAGCTTCCCATCGATGTGGCCAAGGCGACAACGGATATCGACACCAAGCTCGGCACCTTCGGCGGCGTCGTCGCCGGTCGCGGCGGCCGCGGTGGAGGAGGCGGTGGAGGCCGCGGTCGCGGCGGCGCGCCCACTCCGGGCGCGGTCACCCCGTTCAATGCCCTGAACGGCAGCTTCAATGCCATCGTCAGCATGTCGCAGGTCGGTCTGGATGAAGCGCCGACGCAGGCCCAGATTGACACTTGGGAAGCCGACTGCAAGCAATACAACGCCACCGTGACGGCATGGAAAACTGTGCAGTCGCAGGATCTGGTTGCGTTCAATGCGCTGCTCAGCAAAAACAATCTGAAGCCGCTGCAGGTATCTCCGACCGCGCTGACCGTTCCGCCGTGCACATTCACGGCGTCGCCCGCGCCGGCGCCGGCAAAGCCGTCAGACAAGAAATAGCGGAGGCTCTCGTCCTGAGTGGGGCCAAGAGCCTTCCGGCATAGTTGAACTGTCGGCACAAACGTGCCCACAACAAACACATGAGGCAAAAAACTCCTGAGACAAAGTTTCCGCCCTCCAAGAACATTGGGGGCGGGGGAGTCGAACTATGCATGCGTGTTAAAAACAAACAACTTACTGAAAATATTCATACGCCAGAAACGTGAGAATCGCTGAATTGGCCGAAATGGTGTACGTGGAGTGTATGCGCCCTATCGCTGGCAACTGGAACGTATCCGGAACATGAGATTCTTTGAATGTTGGCTCCATTTCGGGGTCGCGCAATCAATAATAAGGCGGAGCCGATCAATCTCCCACTCCTGGAAAGCCGGCTAACCAGACATTGGAAATCATGTGTCTGGGTTGCTCGTTGATCGGGACTTTACCCGGGAGCTGTCCCTCTTGTTTGACTGGGCTTCTGCCCTCACCCAAAGATGAACGCCAAATGCGCGACTCTTTGCCACTCCCAGTAGCCGGCCGATGTGCTTGACCGAGATTAAGGGGCAGTCTAGTATCTGGCCCTCATGTCGAACGGAGAACTTCAGGCCGGGCAGAACCTTTCTCACTACACAATTGTTCGCAAGCTGGGCAGTGGCGGAATGGGCGTGGTGTACGAGGCCGAAGACTCACGGCTGGGGCGCCACGTGGCCTTGAAGTTCCTGCCTCACGACATGGCTCAGGACTCCCAATTGCTCGAGCGATTCCAGCGCGAGGCGCGCGCCGCCTCCGCGCTTAACCATCCCAACATCTGCACGGTGCACGCCATTGAGCAACACGATCGCCAGCATTTCATCGTGATGGAATTGCTGGAGGGGCAGACGCTCGCCGAGATGGTGCGGCGACAACCATTCGTGATGGAGAAACTGATTCCCCTGGCGATTCAGATTGCTGATGCTCTGGAATCGGCGCACGCGAAAGGCATCGTGCACCGCGACATCAAGCCGGCCAATCTGTTCGTGACCACGCGCGGACAGATAAAAATTCTCGATTTCGGCCTGGCCAAGATGGAGAGAACCGGCGCCGCCGCTCTCGCTCAGAATGAAACGCTCCAGCACCGAGATGAACTCACAGTTGCGGGCACGACGATGGGCACGGTGTCTTACATGTCGCCAGAGCAAGCGCGGGGGCAATTGGTGGACGCGCGGACGGACTTATTCTCGTTGGGCACGGTTCTCTACCAGATGGCCACGGGAATCCTGCCCTTCCAAGGAGACACTTCGGCCGTAATCTTTGATGCCATCCTGAATCGCGATCCCTCTCCCGCGGTGCAGGTGAATGTGAATCTGCC
The DNA here is from genome assembly GCA_963838945.1 of uncultured Acidobacteriota bacterium. Classification (GTDB taxonomy): domain Bacteria; phylum Acidobacteriota; class Terriglobia; order Acidiferrales; family UBA7541; genus DASTCZ01. The sequence goes on from CAWITC010000010.1 coordinate 4,903, forward strand.
TCCGGAATTCGGCCGCATTTTGGACAAGTTGCTGGAGAAGGACCGCAACATGCGTTGCCAGAGCGCGGCGGAGTTGAAGACCGACCTGAACCGGCTGAAGCGCGACCTGGATTCGGGCCACAAGCGCGCCGCTGGAGGCAGTGAGTCAAGAGCGGGCGCTGTGGAGCCGACTGCGAAGTCGGTCGCCGTTCTGTACTTCGAGAACATCAGCGGAGTGAAAGAGGATGAATACTTCCGCGACGGCATCACCGAGGACATCATCACGGAGCTCTCACACATCAAGGGCCTGAACATTTTTTCGCGGCCCACGGTGCTCGGCTACCGGGATAAAGCAGTGACCCCCGCGCAGATCGGGCAGCAACTGGGAGCGGCCTACGTTCTAGTGGGCAGCTTGCGCCGCGCCGGGAACCGTCTTCGCATCAACGCGCAGCTTGTGGATACCCACACCGATTTTCCACTCTGGTCGGAGCGTTATGACCGGGAGATGAAGGACGTCTTTGAGGTGCAGGACGAAATCGCGCGCAAGATAGCCGAGGCGCTGCGCGTCACACTCTCGCCGCAGGAGGAGGAAGCGATTGCGGAGAAGCCGACCGCGAACCTGCAGGCGTATGACCAATACCTCCGGGGGAAGAGCTACGCTCGCCGGATGACGCGGCAGGACCTGGAGTTCGCGCTGCAGATGTTCCAGAGCGCGGTGGCCCTGGACCCGACGTTTGCGCTAGCCTACGCCGCCATCGCCAACACGTGCGCCCAGCACCACTACAATTACGGGCGCGACCCCGTCTGGCTGGAGCGAGCTCGCACGGCATCCCAAAAGGCGATAGCCCTGCGTCCCGAATTGCCGGAAGTGCAGGTTGGCCAGGCCTGGATCCTGTATGCCGAGGGCCAGCTTGATGAGGCCGTGCGCCGCGTACAGACAGCCATCTCCGGCAAGCGCGATTGCGAAGGGGCTTATTACCTTTTGGGCCGCGCGCTGTTTGCTGCGGGGAGATATCAGGACGTGGCCAACATGGTGGACGCGGCTCTGGAATCCAGCGGCGAGGACTACAACATTTACGTGCCCATCCTGAATTCCTTGGGCGCACTGGGAAAGGAAGAGGCGCAACGGAACGTGATGCAGATGCGTTTGGTGGCGCTGGAGCGCCAACTGAAGGAAGTCCCCGAAGACGCGCGCGCCCGGGTGCTGCTGGCCACTAGCTACGCGACGATGGACCGATCCGAGGATGCCATCCGCGAGGCCAATATGGCGGTGACTCTGCGCGCTAATGAAGCCACGGTTCTCTACAATGCGGCTTGCGTATTTTGTTTGCTGAAGAGGAAACCCGAAGCGCTTGACACGATCCGGAAGGCTTGGGAGGCAGGTTTCAAAGACGCCGTATGGGCGCGCAGCGATCCCGACCTCTCCTTGCTGCACGGCGATCCCGAATTCGAGCGGCTGTACCCCGCGAAAGAGGCCATGGCAGGGGATCTTAGCGCCGGAAAGAAAACCTAGACTTCAGGCGCGTCCCAGTGAACGATAAGTCGCTAATTGGACAAGTGCTTGTGGCCGAGAAGTGAGTTTCCCGGAAGCCAACATGAGATCTGTATACGTCACCGCCCTCTCGGAAGTAATCAGTGCGTGTCATTTCTCGAGCGGAATGCGGGTGCGCGAAAATCTGAGGAAAAAAAGCGGAAAGGCGCGAAGATGCGTATCGCCAGAACAGCTTCAACATCAGCGAAGGGCCTAAGGCACACTCGCAAAAGTACGCGCCCAAAAAGCGTATACGAATAGCTCATTCTAAAAAGTTAAGTTGGAGGCGGGGGGAGTCGAACCCCCGTCCGAAAAGCGCTACGGCCAGAAGACTACATGCTTATCTCAGTTCGGTGTGCGGCCTGACCCGTGAGGGCCCGCCGCGCGTTCACCTTCCGCGCTCAGAACGAGCAAGAAACGCGGCCGGCTAGTCCGGTGGATCTCGCCTGGCGTTACGGACCGAAACGCTTTGGCCAGCCCGCAGTGTGACGCCTCGATCCAAGCCCGCGGGCGAAGCTTGGGGAGACGGGCTACTTATTTAATTAAGCAGCCAAAGCCAGGTTTGAATTGGCAGTTCTAGGTTTCCACCTTATTGCGGGCAGGTGGCGCCCGGCATGCCTTCGGGTCGCGACAGCTTCCGTCGAAACCGTGTCGCCCCCATTGACACCTTTATTCTACCATTTTAGATGCTTCCCACCGCCATAGGGGCTGCCCGGGCTCTTCATGGGGAATCCGCCGTATCACTGTAGCTAACCTCTATCTTACGTAACATTGACAACGCTCGTTGCGGCTCCGAGAATCACTTATGGGTTTCCTTGCATCTTACGCAAGGGGCGCAGAAAGGCGAAGAAGGGAACGGTGATGCCTGAATCGTCCAGCATGGAACAGGCAATTTCGCGGGCATTGCGCGCAAACCTCGAGGGTTTGCAGCGCCAGGCGGAAGAACTGCATCAAGCCATCGCGGACCTCGTCTCTTCGTGCGCTTCCAGCCGCCCCGCCAATGCGCTTCCGCCGACGTTGCGCGCCCAAGCGGCCGCGGCGTCGCTCGCCGCGACGCTCGAAGTGTTTGCCCGGTTTATCGCATCGAGTGAACAGACCGCGCGGCGCGATTCGCGGCAGGAAGAAACAGTTCGTGCCGTTGCGCCACCCGCACTGGAGGCTCCGCCTGAGCCCGCGCGCCCCGCGCCTTCGATTCCCGTGCCAATGGATAGCGTTCCGAGCCTTGAGGAACCGGCGCCTATTTCCGCGCCGATTCCTGAAGAGACAGAAATCCCGGCCATCGAATTTTCTTCTCCGGAGGCTTTATCCTCCGTGGACGCAGGCACACTGCCGGAACTTGAGCCTTCTCCTCTCGAGACCGGCGGATTTGAAGAAACGGCGTACACACCTTCGCCGTATTCGAACGAGCCGCCCGCCGGCATCATCAGCGCCCCCTCGGGCGCGGGTCCCGTCACAACGGGAGGCGAGGTCACCGCTCCTGTTGAATCGGGTGTAATCTTTGATTTGCAGTCCCTCCCGCAGGAGCAGCAGGAGATGCACCGCCGCGCCAATCGCGTGGCAAAGGTTTCGATGCAGGACATCCAGATGCTCAAGCCCGATCAAGTGAAACTCGGGCGCGAGCACCACGATGTGTGCATCCGTTTGAAAGGCGAAATTGAAAAAGCACGGAAAGAATATGAGCGCAGGTTCGGGCCGATCATCGGCCACGGAGTGGACTACTTTTATCACTGGATGGTGGAAGTGCTCGGCGCGGGCGATCCTGAAGCCCTCGGCGAATATCCTTACTCCTCTCCAGCATTGCAGCGCTAGGGACGAATCGCAGGGCGCGGCCATTGAGCGTATATGGCGGGCCTCGCGGCTTGTCGGGCTGCCGATTTCGGTGATTCTTTGCGCGCTGACATTCGCGCCATTCGTACGCGCGCAGAGCCAGCCATCGAAGCCCCCCACGAATTCTCCGGCGGGGGCGCCATCCAAGAGGGGGCAGGCTCCGGCATCTTCCACAACGAAGAAAAAGGCGGCTAAGCCCGCGGCAATGCAGCCCACTGCCTCGCCTCAAAAACTCGAGCAACAACTTTCGGGCTTGACTCATACGCTCGAGGAAAAAACCTCCCCGGTGAATGAGCAGAAACTGGCTGCATTTGCCAACCAACACGCCAAAGATGAGTACGGGTCGATGGCTGCGCTCGCGCTGGGCCATCATTACCTTGATAAAGGCCATCCGGCGGAAGCGGTCAAGTGGCTGGACCTTGCGGTGCACTCACATTCGCGGCTCGACGAGTACGCAACGTTTTGGCACGCGCAAGCGCTTCGCCAATCAGGCCGCAACGCTGACGCGATCAAGGAACTCGACTCCTTCCGGCAGAAATATCCCGAAAGCGTTATGAGTGATCTGGCTGTGCAAGCGCTCGCGGAAGCGCTGCTTGCACAGGGAGATGCGCCGCGCGCGGCGGCGGCGCTGGAAGCGTTTTCCAAAACATCACAAAAACCAGTGCTTCTGCTCCTTCGCGCGCAGGCGCGCGATAAGTCCGGCAACGCCACGGCGTCGGCGAAAGACTATCTCGCCCTCTATTACGGTTTTCCTCTGAGCGAAGAAGCCCGCACCGCGGCGTCGCGCATCCCTCAGTTGTCGCGGCAACTCGTCGCTTCATTCCCGGCAACGCCTGTTTCGCAGCAAATAGACCGCGCCGAGGCGCTGTACGGCGCTCGCCGTTGGCGCGAGACGATTCAGGAATTTGAGGCCGTGCTTCCGCAGACAAGCGGCGCGGATCACGATCACGCGCAGCTTCGTATCGCGCAGTCCCGGTCGGGGGAGGGTGGCGGCGCATCTCCGCTCGCGGCCGCGAATTATACGGATGCAGACGCCGAAGCCGAACGCCTCTATTCGCTTTCACAGGCCTATCGCAACGAAAAGCGCGAACCGGAGATGATGGACGTGGTCAACCAGCTCCTTACACGCTTCCCGCAGAACACGTGGGCCGGCGAAGTTCTCGTGTCGACCGGGAACTACTACTGGGTTGCTCTTGACCGGGCGAAGGGCGCGGATTTCTACCGCCGGGCGGCAGAGGGATTCCCGGCCAACAAGAATGCTCCTCTTGCCGCATGGCGCGCGGCCTGGGCGGCATATTTGGATCGCAAGCCAGAAGCAGTTGCCCTGCTCGAGGCCTTCATTCAAAGATTCCCGGCGACAAATATGGTGCCGGATGCTCTCTACTGGCTTGGCCGGGCTGCGGAGCGGGAAGGGAATGTTCCGCACGCGCGCAGCTACTATGTGAAGGACGTCCAGCGCTTTCCGCAGACATTCTTTGGAATGCGTTCATCCGAACGGCTCGCGCAATTAGGCACCGAGCCATTGGATCCCGCGGAGGTGATTTCCGCGATTCCCGATGCGCCGATGCCCGGACAAATCGACGCGCCCGTGCCTTTGGAGGCGCAGGAGCGCTGGCAGCGCGCCAACGCGCTCCGCGTCATCGGCTTCGATGCAAGCGCGGAGCTTGAATTGCGCGCCGCATATTCCGTTACCCAGGCGCCGCGGCTTCTGCTCGAAGCGGCTCAAGCCGCGATCGACGCGGATCACTACGGCGAAGCAATCGCGCTCGCGCGGCAGGCGTATCCACAACCGGAGGCGCACCGCGTGACGGACTTGCCTCCCGCCGTGGCGCGCGTTCTTTACCCGCTGCCGTATTTTCCGTCCGTGACGCGCTCATCGGATAAGAACAAGGTTGACCCCATGCTCGTGACGGGCATCATGCGTCAGGAGTCCGCGTTCCAATCCGATGCGGTTTCTCGCGCGGGCGCTGTCGGACTGATGCAGGTGCTGCCGAAGACGGCGCCGCAACTCGCGCGACGTCTGCGCGTCAGTTACACACGCGCTCGATTATTCGATCCCGACTATAATCTGCAGCTCGGCACACTCTACCTTTCTGATTTGTTGGGGCAGTTCGGCTCGCCGGAAGCGGCGCTGGCGGCATACAACGCCGGAGAGGATCATGTGAAAGCCTGGCAGACCGAGCGAAATTACGCCGACCCGCTCGAGTTTGCAGAGTCCATTCCATTCGCGGAGACGCGCGACTACGTGCAAATCGTCATGCGCAACGCTGCTATCTACCGCATCCTGAATCCGCCGGCGCCGGCCGCGGCGAATCCGCCCGCGCGCAAATCAGCCGCCACGAAATCCGCTCCCGCGCAATCAAGTCCCGCAAAGCAAAAATCCACGCGGGGCGAGCGATGAACCCTGCGGCGCCCGGCAAAGCTGGAGCAGCGCCGCACGTGCAAGCCGGCTCGCACAGCCTTTTAAGCGAAAAAGCCTCGCGCTTTACCGAATCCGTTATACGAGAAATGACGCGCCTCGCCATGAAGCACGGCGCCGTCAACCTAGCGCAAGGATTTCCGGATTTCCCCGCTCCCGCCGAGATCAAGAAGGCCGCGCAGGATGCTATCGAGCGCGACATCAATCAATATGCGATCACCTGGGGCGCGAAGAGCCTGCGCGACGCGATTGCACGCAAATTCGCGCGCACGCAGGGAATTGAGATCGATCCCGAGCGAGAGATCACCGTTTGCTGCGGGTCGACCGAAGCGATGATGTCGGCGATGATGGCCGTCATTAACCCCGGCGATGAAGTAATTGTCTTCGAGCCGTTTTATGAGAATTATGGACCCGACGCGATACTTTCCGGCGCCTCGCCGCGCTTTGTGAAGCTCCAGCCGCCGGATTGGACATTCGACCGCGACGCCCTGGCGCGCGCATTCACGCCGCGCACCAAAGCGCTCATCCTCAACACGCCGAACAATCCGACCGGCAAAGTGTTTACGCGCGAAGAGCTGGAATTCATCCGCGATCTTTGCGTGAGATCGAACGCCTTCGTGATTACCGACGAAATTTATGAGCACATTCTCTTTGATGGCGCATCGCACATCTCGATGGCGACGCTGGACGGCATGCGCGACCGCACTATCACGATTAACGGGATGTCGAAGACCTACAGCGTGACGGGCTGGCGCGTGGGCTGGGCTATCGCTTCGCCAGAAATCACGAGCGCAATTCGCAAAGTCCACGATTTCCTAACCGTTGGCGCCGCCGCGCCGCTGCAGGAAGCCGGAGCCATCGCGCTTTCGTTGCCGGATTCGTATTACGGAAAACTCGCCGAGACCTACCGCGCCAAGCGCGATTTCACCGTGGAAATGCTCACGCGGGCCGGCTTCCGGTGTTTTGTCCCGCGCGGCGCGTACTATGTGATGACGGATATCGCCGCGTTCGGCTCGCCGGATGATGTGACGTTCTCACGCTATCTTGTCGAAGAGATCGGCGTCGCGGCCGTCCCCGGTTCCAGCTTCTTCAATGACCCCGCGGACGGCAAGTCCCTCATTCGTTTCACATTCTGCAAGACCGAGCCAACCCTTCGCGCCGCCGCCGAGCGTCTCGCCAAGCTTCGGCCCCGCTAATTTTTCTTTGATTTATTATTTTGAATTTGGAGCTCAATAAGCGTATGCACGAAATACGCAGAATCCCGGCGAATCAGGGATTTCCCAACCTTCACGCAAGCTTCGCCGCTAGCTTTTCCAACTGTCCCAGATGATTTATGTCATGTCCCGCCATCGTCTCAATCACCGTCTTAAACGTCATCTCCCCGCGCTCAGGATGGGTTACATTCTTCGCCAGCGTCTGTGGCGAAGCATTCTTGATAAGCGCAATATTCCATTGTCGAACGGATGCAAACACGGCCAGCGCGGCCGCCCCGTCGAACGCCGCATAAGCGGTCGCCCACTTATCCTGATCAAACGGCTGGATTACGTGATGTTCCTCAGCGGCCGCCTGTCGAAGCCGATACGCGAAAACAATTTCGCAATCCGCCAGATGACACAAGATTTCCCGCGCGCTCCACTTTCCTGGCGCCGGCGTCTGCCCTAGACGCCGTGAGCCGAAAACATCGGCGTAGTGCCGCAATTGTTTCGCCGTCGTCGCAATCACATCCAGCGGATCGCGATCCCCCAAAAATGATGCGTATGGATTCATAATGAGGCTCATCTTATTACATCGGCCCAATTGCTCCAATATGCATGGGCCGATATTCAGGACCATGCTAAAATTCCCGCGGTTTCGGAGAGGCCTCATTCATGGCGATGGAAATCACTTTGGTTCCGCCCGGCACGCGCGTGGAAGCAAACGGCGAGGGCGAATCCGTTGATATTTCCGGATCCGCGACGCGGACATTCCTTTGTTTGATGAAGATTACGGGCCAGATCGAACAGGAATCACTGGACGTGTCCATCTGGGGATCAGCGGACGGTCAGAATTGGGGCACGAAGCCCCTCATCAAGCTCCCCCAAAGTTTTTACCAGGGTGAGGCCCGCATGGTCCTCGATTTGGCCTTGCGGCCTGAGTTCAAATACATCCGGCCGCAATGGGAGTTGAACCGATGGGGCCGCGTGGCGCCCCTCCCGATGTTCGTTTTCAGTTTGCGAGCGGTCGAAATTCCGGCCATGCCGCATTCCGAAGCGGCGAAAGCGGCATCCGCCTTACCCTGAGGTCACAGTAGGGCGCACTACATTGTCGGATCTTATGGTAAAGTCCCCCCCGAAGAAGAGAGGGGTAGGAAGCTGACGGTCGGTTGCCCTATGGAGGTAGCTTCCTACCCCGCGAGTGGTCTTGCTTATATAGACGTATCTACCCTCACAAAAGTTTCTGTCTCCGCACAAAATATTTTGCTCAGGGTATGGATGTAAGCGGCTGCTTTCAAACCGCTTGCAGGGGGTTAACTCCCAGGCGGTGAGGGACACGGGAACGGCCGAACGACTTTTCGGTCTTTTCCTTAAGCTGCCTTGCCTGCGCGCTATAGGGACCGTCGGGCTCGAGAGACTGGCGACGTTCTAATTTGGGGCAGACAGAGGAAAGCACGCGTTTTCGCCATTCCTAATTCAAATTGGGAGCGGGAGGAACGCCCTTTCGGCTCAACACTCTTTCCGTTTTTGCCTTCAGATCCCTTGCCTGCGCGGCAAATGGTCCATTCGGATCGAGCTTCAGATACGTCCCCAGGTCATCGAGCACCGAGGCGTCATTGTGCTGTTGCAAATGGATGTTCGCCAATATGATGTAAAGACCCGAAAAAGTTGGGTTCAGCCTGCGCGCTTCCAGTGCGCTTTGCTCAGCTTCGGCTGTACGGCCCAGACCATATAACGCCCGGGCCAGCTCGAATTGGCCGCGCCACGCCTCCGGTTGCAGTTCGAGACCGTGGCGCGAAAGCTGTTCTGATTCTTTGAACCGGTCCTGGTCCGAAAGAATCGCGGCCAACCCAAAACACGGATCGGGATAAATATCCTGGCTCGCGGCGATCGACTTCCGAAACACTGTTTCCGCATCGGCCGGTTTGCCCTCGAATGTGAATGCCATCCCCTCCAGGTAGTAAGACTCGTAGAAGTTGGGCTCGAGTGTCAGGACTTTCTGGAAGTAAGGCAAGCTTCCCGAAGGATCATTCTTCTTGTAAAGCCTCTCCATCCCTTTGTGCAAAGCCTCTTGCGCCTTCTGCGGCAACATGAGCTCCCTGCTTGAAACCGTGTCGCTGCCGGGAGGGGTTTTCTCCCCCTTATTGGCAGGCTTGCGCAATGCGATCTTCAACTCGGGCACGTTGAATCCCACAATCATTACCTTCTGACTGCCGGTCTCAAATCCGTCAGCGGTTACGGTGACCATATAGTCGCCGCGCGCCAGATTCAAAAACGAGAATCGCCCGTCTTGACCCGTATAAGTCGAAGTCACAATCTGACCGGCCACGGTTGCCAGTTGGACCTTTGCATTAAGGATCGGTCTATTATTTTCGTCGCTTGTGATGGCGCCGCGAATCTCGGAATGATTGCCCGTGTTCGGCCCATTCCTTTGCGAGAAAACAGTATTCGCAACCAGCAGATTTATGAAAGCGAAGGCCAGCGACCAGCGGAGACGGGGCATTTACTCCTCCCCTTTATTGGATGGATTCTAACACGCCTTGTTTCCGGGCGGTGTTTAGATTTGGCTCAGGTCAACAGTTTGCTGGTATTGCGCGACGGTTGCGCGCCAGCCGGGCCGCGCGGTGAGCGCCTTTTGGAACGCCGCCGCTGCGGGAGGCTCCCCGTGCACGAGGAAGGTCTGCCGCGGAAGTGTCGTGAAGCCGGAAACCCAGCGCAGTAGTTCACTCTGCCCAGCGTGCGCGGAAAATTGGTTTAAGTTTATGATCTCCGCACCCACCAGTACGTCCTGCCCATAAATGCGCACATTCTTCGCCCCGTCGAGCAGCGCGCGGCCGAGTGTGCCTTCCGCCTGGAATCCCGCCATCAGGATTGCGTTTTTGGGATCCGGGAGCCTTTGCACCAGGTGATGAAGCACGCGCCCGCCTGTAGCCATACCACTCGCCGAAATAATGATGCACGGAGTGTGCACGTCGTTGATTTGTTTTGATTCCTCTGGCGTGCGCGTCAAGTGCACCGTCCGCATGTTGAGCGGATCGCCGGCTGCCTCCTCTTTATTGAACTGAAGATTGTGGTCTTCGTGGTGATTCAAGTAGAGCGACGTGACGTTGATCGCCATCGGACTATCTACATACACAGGCAGCCGCGAGATGCGGCCCGCGTCTTCAAGCTTTCGCAGGACGTACATGAGCTGCTGCGTGCGTCCCACCGCAAATGCGGGGAGAACCATCACTCCGCCGCGCTTCACCACGCGGTTCACGACTCCCACCAACTCCTCATATGTGGGATCGCTCGGATGATCGCGATCGCCATAGGTCGTTTCGCAAAGCAATATGTCGGAGGGCGGCGGAGGTTCCGGATTTTTTAAGATTGGCTGGTCGTACCTTCCGACGTCCCCGGAAAACAATACGACCGTCTTGCGCCCGGCCTCTGTAATTGTCAGCTCCAGGCTTGCCGAGCCGAGAATGTGCCCCGCATCATGCTGACGGACGGAAAACTCAGGGCTTATTACAAAATCGCCGGTGCGGGGCATTTCCGCAAATCGAGTCAAAACCTGGCGCGCTTCCTCTTCCGTGTAAAGAGGCAGCGCCGGCTTGTGTCTGCTGTATCCCTTTCGATCGGCATAATCCGCGTCCTCTTCCTGCAGGTGGCCGGAATCCGGAAGGAGAATCGCGCAAAGCTCGCGCGTGGCCGCGTTCGAATAGATGGGCCCCTTAAATCCCTGCTGCACAAGACGCGGCAACCAGCCGGTGTGATCCAGGTGCGCGTGCGTCAGCATGACCCAGTCAATTGTCGCGGCACCTTCAGGCAGCGCCGCCCAATTGCGTTCCTTGAGGTCCTGCGTACCCTGGAAGAGGCCGCAATCAACAAGGAGCCGCTTCTCGTTTGCCACCACGAGATACTTCGACCCCGTAACGCATCCTGCCGCCCCGAGAAATGTCAGTTTAGCCATAAGCGCTGCATTGTAGTGCATCGAGGGGCTTGCGTGCAGGCCTTTTCGGAAGCCGTTTGCAGATGAGCATCGCGAGATGTGAAACGGGCCTTAGATTGAACGGAAGGTTTACGGCTTATCTGGTGGCGCTCGCCGGATTTGAATGTCTGAGCCAAACTTCTTGTAGTTGCTAAAACGATCGATCACGTCGCCTTTGAAATGAACGAACAACAACGCGCGCGCAGAGAGGTGAATCTCCGCGTAGGACGGGAGCCAGACCTCGTCGCGGACGAATTCCTGTTCAAACGCAAAGTACATACCCTTTTGCAACGAAATGAGGAGGCCCCCGCCGATCTTGAAATTGTCATTTGTTCGCGCTTCAAGCCGGACAACCTCCTCCGCGTTCTCATCAATCCAGATAACGCCGGAGAGGGTCTGAATCAGCCTTTCATTCAGGTTTTGCGGTTTATAGCCGGACCGGGGCTGAAAGTCGAAGACGATCATCTCTTGTCCGTGGAACCTTTCGCGGCGTGGATTTATGAATTGCGAGGCGCGCAAAAAGTCTTTTATGCCCACGTCACCATCTTCTTCGTCTTTCTTCGAAGCATCGGCCGAAGCCGCCTCTTTTTTCTTTTTCTCCTGATACTTTCTGTAGATCTTTTCGATCCGTTCGTCTTCCTTCGTTTTCTCCTCGTCGGTGAGTGGTTTCCCATCCTTGGCGATGAGCCGGTTCACCTCCTCGCTTCCAAGGAAAAAAACCTCGTATGTCCTCGCATCCTTTTCCTTCGACTTGCCCTTGTCATCGGAGGAGAGCTCGGTCTCATCCATGGTGTAGGTGTAATTTTTCCGGATGAGATCGAGCTGCTTCTGGTTCTTTTCGACCTCGCGTACCAACTGCGCGGGGTCCGGCAGAGGCGCTGCGGTTTTTTCGGGGAAAGCAAATACTCGTTCGTCCAGCTGGGCATTGTGGCGCACATCACGCAGCGTCACTTCTAGCGTCCGCCCCACAGAATGGATCATCAGATGAAAAGGCTCCAGAACACCGTCCACCGGCCGATAGTCGGAGAAAATCGTATCTCCTTCAGCCCCTTCACCCTCCTCCGATTCTTTGACGAGAGTTCCGCTCTTCGCATCAAAGAAAAACTTTCGGCGGACTCCCGTCCTCGTCACCATCTCCACGGCGTTTGTAATGTTTCCGTCAATCGATTCTTGTCCGGCGAATACCGCCTGTGCGCCCACCTTGGAATAGGTCTGGAAGTGGTCATTCCAATAAAAGGCCGTGGCTCGTAGTTGCGCGCTTTGCCAACCCGTCAACGTAGCGGGCGTGCCACCGGCGGTCTGCTCCCAGCCCGAACTGCCGTCAAATCCCTCGCTCCGCGCCAGCCCTTCGCCGGCCATCTCCAGGTAAAAGTTGTCGGGCGCGCGCGTTTCCAGCATGAATGAACCCGTCTGCGCCGAGGATGGGTCGCGCACATCGCCGCTCGCCAGCACTGTCTTGATTGCCTTGAGCTTTTTCTCGCCGCCGATGGATTTGACATAATTCTTCAGAATTTTGTCGGCGGATTGCGCTCCGGCACTTGCTGAGCAGGCCAGCGCCAGCAACACGAATACAGCGGAAAGGATCCTTCTGTCCGATTTTCCGGGCAAACCCATACCTAACTATACTCGGGAAGTAGATACGTTGTGGCAGGCCAAAGGTTGTCCGCGGTTTTGGAAGCCTTGAAACAAGAGAGCGGGAGCACTCGCGAAAATTGCTCCCGCTCTCCGGACTCCAACAATCTTAGCGATCGTATTGCATGCAGATCTCAAGTTGATGGATGGCTGCGTCCACTTTTTCCAGCGCTTCTACGCGGTGTCCGCCGAAATCATGCGCTGCATCCTTGATGCGCGCGCGCGCCACTCGAAGCGCTTCCAGCGCTTTTCTGATTTCTGGATGTGGTTCCGGGGCGGGAATCGCCGCACCAGCCGCGGGCGCCGGAGTGTTTGCCGGAATTCGTGTTGAAGCCGGAGTCACCATCAACAATGCCAGCCCCAGAACAAGTATGCTTACGCCAACCCAGCTCATCAACTTCTTCATTTAGAGTCCTCCTCGATTGTCCGATCTATGGCTCGGATTACCAGATTTGCGCGATGGCGCCTTCACAGGGTGCGAAGGAATCCACCGCAAATTAGGTCCAGGTTTCCCCGACCTCCAACCGCTCCCAGAACTTATATTCTTCTCTTTAATCTCGCACAATCGTGTTGTGTCTCCCGTGTTTCAAAGAATAACGGGCAGGATGATCAGGGAAGGAAAGCAACGAGCAATGAAAGAAAAGAAAAACCGAAGTGGTGGAGCCGATGGGATTCGAACCCGCTCCCCCCATTGATAACGCGCAACTTACTGATTTTACGTAACGCTCAATACGCTAGAAACGCTCAAAACGCTTAACGGGGGTACGCACCAGGTACGCAGGAACGGCCGACGAGGAGGGAAATCTCTTGGATCAGACAACATGCCCCGGCGGACAAAACCCGGTGCACACCTACTCCTATAACGCTGAAAACCAAATGACCACCACCGCGGGCGCGACTTATGCTTATACCTACGACGGCGACGGCAACCGCGTCCAGAAGGCAACCATTAACCCGCCTCCTGCGCAACCGACGCCGTACAAGCTTTACTGGTTTGGCGATGGCGGAGATCCCCTCGACGAAACCGACGCTGCTGGCAACACTAACAATTCCACCTTCAACGAGTACATTTTCTTTAGCGGCAAACGGATTGCCCGGCGTGATTCCTCGGGGAACATCTTCTACGATTTCTCTGACCATCTTGGCACGGCTCGCGAAATCGTCCAGGCGGGCCACACGAGTCCCTGTTATGACGCCGATTTCTATCCCTTCGGCGGTGAAATCGCCTATGTGAATACCTGTCCCCAAAATTACAAATTTACCGGCAAAGAACGCGACGCCGAAAGCGGCCTGGATGATTTTGATGCCCGCTACTACTCCTCGCTGCTAGGCCGCTTTGTAAGTACTGACCCAATAATCGTGGACTCCAATAGATTGATGGATCCTCAACAACTGAATGCGTATACATACTCGAGGAACAATCCACTTCGGTTCACGGATCCCACCGGTGAAAAACTGAGTCTCTCGGGCAACATTCTGGAGGCAAAGAACGAACTCTGCCACATTATAGGAGAGGCCTGTATAGACGGCGGGAAAAATATCACCTATGATGAAAAAACAAATACGTTGACAGTGGACCTTACGGGGGTTGATTTGGAACAGAATGAGGGGGCTAAGCTACTTTCAGATCTAGTCAACAGCGATAAACAATATAACTTCACGGTTGGAACTCAGTATGATTCCCAGGGTGGAATGCAGAATCTCACAGGGCGTGAAGCGAACCTCCCTTCATTCCAAGATCAGATCCAGGGGCCAACTCTCAAACCACCAGCGAAGATAGACGACCTTGTTGCCATCAATCCAGGAGTCAAGTTCGAGCCTGATGCAAATTGCAAATGCCCTGAGAAAGAAGCCTCTCCTGCGTGGGGTACCGCCTTCCACGAACTGGCTGAGGCTTTCGCCAAGATTGATCAAGGCATGAAAACTTATGCTGAAGGACATGCAGAAGCCATTAAGAGAGAGGAGAAGCTACGTCAACAGAGACCGGGACTCAATAGATACCTTCCCTTCTCGGGAGAAAAACAAACCTACACGCCAATGGTAATTCGACATTGAGAAAAATCTTTACAATCGTGATCGCTTTGACGACCTGTATTCAGCTCGGTTGCACCCACTCGAAGCAAGCACTGTTTGTTCCAGCTGAGTTTCACTACCCGGAACTCGGAGTCAAGGTCCTATTGAGGGAACCTGTGCTAGTGCGCCGACCACTCGGCAAAGTACTCGATGAGAGTGGCAGGCCTGTCGGGGACGCACTTGTCGAACTGACGACGGAAGATTGGGGCAAGCGTCTCTCTGCTCGATTCACCGACCGCAACGGCCGTTTCGAGTTTTCCTCTCTTAAGCCCGGCGAACATACATTTAAAATCACTAAACCTGGCTTTGCACCACTTATCGGAAAAATTAAGATTTCGGCATCCGGTCCTAAGCAAGCTGAATTCGTCATGCGTCTGGCTTCTTAATCAATTTGTTGTGCTTCGGCGGGTGGGCCACACATGACGCGATAAGAAGGTACGCGGGTGCCCGTCGATAAGAGCGGAGGCGTTGTCAAGGCAGAGTTTTGCCTTGCAGTGTTTTTCCCGCCGCGTCGTTGCCAGAGAGGGTCAGGCGGCGGAAAGAGCATTGCGATTCAAATGGCTTCACCACGTCACACAGGGTGAAGCACTCCAACATCTGCCCACGTCCACCAACCTTCACGAGAGCAGTTCGTCGTTGAATGGGAAGTGGGAGCCTTGGCAGCTTGCCGTGGGTGTTATCTACTGCGAAGAAGTTTCCAACGGGAGAATCAAACGCGAGGCCGACACCATTTATAAGTATATCCAGCGAGGTAAGACTCTTCTGAAAAAAGGTAGTCCCACCAACAAACACACCTCGTAGCCCCGATTAGTCAGCCCAATTGGTACTAAATTCGCGCATTATGCGCCAAGGCGCGTTATGCGAGCATGGCCGTCATGGAGCAGACGGCATCAGATTCGGCCAGATCGGAGCAGTCGCGCGCGTCCGAAGAGCGCCATTACACGCTCCAGGAAATAGCAACCTTGTGGAGAATCAGCATCGATTCGGCTCGCCGTATTTTCGCGCGTGAGGCGGGAGTGCTAATCATTGGCGACTCGAATCCTCGTGGCAGGAGGCGTTACGTGACGCTGCGCGTCCCCACATTCGTGCTCGAACGGGTCCACCGCAGATTATCACTTTCTAAACAGTAGAATGTTAGGTATCATAGGCAGGTTTATGTTGACCATTTATAGGCGGCACTTAAAACGATGTGAACATCGAAGAGAGGGGCGGCGATTCCGCAGATGCCGTTGCCCGATATGGACTGACGGATTTAACGCGGGCGAGGAAGTGAGGTGTTCGTTGAAGACCCGCGATTGGGAAGCCGCGCAGCGCCAGGTGCGCGATTGGGAAGTGGACGGAAAGCAATCGGTCGAACCGCAGATTGTAACTGTCAAGCAAGCATGTGACGCGTTCTTGCAAGACGCGAAGGTGCGCGGGCTTTCCCTTGGCACGCTTGCGAATTATAAACGGCTTCTCTCTCGGCTGGAGGCCTTCGCCGAGTCGGAGGGCGTGCACGTGGTCGCCGGTCTCACCGTTCCTCACCTTGTGAAATTTCGCGCTCAATGGAAGCAGAACAATCTTACCGCGCTAAAGCAGCTCGAGCGCTTACGCAGTTTTTTTCGCTTTGCTCGCGACAATGGTTGGGTCACCGAAAATCTCGGGTCGAAATTGAAGAGCCCGCGCGTGCCACCGGCTCGGACGCTTCCGTTTTCGCAGGAAGACATGACGGCAATCATCGAAGCTGCATCGGTTGCGGTCGAGACGGGCCGCGATGAGGCGAGGGCCAACAACTTGCGGCTTCGAACTCTAATCCTGTTTCTCCGCTTCACCGGATTGCGCATCGGAGACGCGGTCGGATGCTCAGTCGAACGCGTGGCCGATGGCAGGCTCAGGCTCTACACGCAGAAAACTGGAACTCACGTGCACCTCCCGCTGCCGGAATTCTTACTCAAGGCTCTCGAGAGCACTCCGCGGCGGAGCGAGCGGTACTGGTTTTGGAGCGGAACTTGCAAACTTCAGACGGCCGTGACGGACTGGCAGACGCGATTGCGCGCGCTGTTCAAGCAAGCGGGGGTGGCGAAGGGGCACGCGCACAGATTCCGCGATTCGTTTTCGGTGTCACTGCTGGTCGCAGGCGTGCCTCTCGAGCGCGTTTCGGTCGCGCTCGGCCATTCGAGCGTGAAGGTCACCGAAAAACATTACTCGCCCTGGGTGCGTGAGCGGCAGGAGCAGCTCGAATCGGACGTGCGCAGAATCTGGCAGCGCGACCCATTCGTGCTCATGGAAAACGCGGCGCTCGCCACAGATGAGACGAGGGGTACGCAGCAGGTACGCGGAAAAAATGAAGCCGTCAACTGATTCAAAACAAAGCCGAAACTTTGGTGGAGCCGATGGGATTCGAACCCACGACCTTCCCGGTCGATTCACGACCGGAACGCGTGAACCAACCGTTCAATTGCATTGCGAGTCTTCTGCCGCTATGGCACTGAAGATTTCAGAATGAATCAATTTGGTGGAGCCGATGGGATTCGAACCCACGACCTCCTCGATGCCATCGAGGCGCGCTCCCAACTGCGCCACGGCCCCACCGAGCAGCTAAATCCAGCGTTCTGAAATTCTACTGTACCGCGATGAGAGGGGTCAATCACATTGGCCGGGACCTTAATCACTACTGTCCTCATCTTCAGGGATTGCTTTTTGGTCAGGCTCGATTGAATCAACGAGTCCGGCCTGCTCGAGTGCGCGGAAATATTCCGGACGAGTGTGCCGATAGTGATCGGCGGATGTTTTTCCAGTTAGCCATGCGGCATCCATCGGGTACACGACAGGGTCAAAGATGACGATATAGAAATGCCAAAGCAAAATCGAAAATGTCGCGAGCAAAGCTTCGTAGTAATGAACAGCCGTGGCGGCGTCGGCAACCCATTTGGGAAAATGTCGCAGCGTGAAATTGTTGAACCAAAGCAGGAAGCCGGAGATCGCCATTATGATCGTGCCCCAGATAAACGCCAGGTATTCGAGCTTTTCCGCGTAATTGAATTTCCCGAATTGCGGGCCCTTCTTCGTTAGGCTGAGGTTAAATGAGAAGACGTGGAACATGTCCGTGACGTCTTTCCATTTCGGCAACATGGCCTTTAGGAACGCGCGGTCGCGGCGATTCACGCTAATGTGAATCGCGTGATAGACCGTTGAAGCGAGAAGCACAATCGCAGCGATGCGGTGCAAGTCCCCGCGCAAATCATAATGCCCACCCCAGCGGGAGAGAGGCCGCGACCACCAGGAATCCGGAAACTTCAATGCGAAGCCCGTCAAAACAAGCATCGGAAAGCTCAGCATCACGCCCCAATGGGCGATGCGGAAAGAGAGGTTCATGCGCTGCATCTGCTGGCCCGATTCGTGACGTGGACGCCGCCTGATAAGCTTCGAAAAGAGATCTACCAGGTTGTGCAGGATCATGAAACCCAATGTCAGGGGAATCAGAATCCAGTAGATGCGTCGTATCCACTGGACGACCGGATGGGCGGTCCCGTTCGACGCCTGGACGTGAACTGGGCCGATCGCGAAGCTCTCACCGGCCCCCGCATGACATGCCCCGCAGGTGTTGCGAAGATTGGCGGGATTGACGGTGGACCGGGGATCGCTCATGGGGAAGATATTGTGTACGCCGTGGCAGGATGCGCAATTGGCGACGGTCTGTGAGCCTTCTCGGAGCGCGAGACCATGAAAGCTGTCGGCGTAGCTGGGGACGCGGTCTGTGGGCAGATTGTAGCGGGCCGCGAGACGCTCATCCCCGTGGCAGCGGCCACAGGTGGCGGACGATACGCGCGAAGCACTCACAGTAGATGCAGCTTCTTTAGGGCCGAGAATGAGGTGCTCACCGTGACAATCGGTGCACACAGGCGCGTCGGCGGCCCCCGCTCTCATCGCCTGGCCGTGGATGCTTTCGAGGTACGTCTTCGTAATCTCGGCGTGACACTTGCCGCAGGTGGCGGCGACGTTCCAGTGATTGATCATTGATCGAGGGTCGCGCGCGGGGACGATCTCGTGGCTTCCGTGACAATCCGAGCAGGTTGCAGCCTTGTCGTTACCCCCCGCCACGGCGCGGCCGTGGACGCTCAGCTTGTAAAGCTCTACAGGATGCGCAAACGGAATGTTATGCCTCGATAGGAATTCCGCATTGCTGTGACAGGTAGCACAGGTGTCCGGAAGTTTTTTCTTCGTCACAGGTGAAGATGGATCGCTGGATACTTGAATCTGGTGCACGGGACCGTGGCAGGAAACGCACTTCGGTGCGTCCGGGTCGCCTGATGCAGCCGCGTGGCCGTGTATGCTGGCGGCGAAATCCTTCACCTCCTGCGAATGGCATTCCGCGCATTTTCCCGGGGCGAGACCCGCGGCCATTTTTAAGTCGTGCGGATCTCCATGGCAGGATTGGCAGGCGCCGGGGCCCAATGCGCCGTGAATACTGTTGGGGACGTTCGATGCTTCCTCTGGATGGCAAGTCGCGCACTGGACTTTTTCACGTTTCGCGGGGTGCGGGTAGTCCTGGATGGTTGTGTGGCAATCTCGGCAGCCAAGGATTCCGTGGGCTCCGGCTGCGTGCTTGGACGGGTCGATCGTGACGCTTTTGCCGCCGGGAGATTTCATGCCCGACTTGCCGTGACACGCAAGGCAAGTCTCATCGCCCTTGGGCAATTCGGAAGACTTGGTTTGAGCGCCGATGGACGCAGAAAACGCGATCGCCGTAAACGCCAAAAGAAGGACAGTCCGTCGCCCGGAGGTCCATTTGCGTTTGGGCGCTATGTCGGACAAAAGGATGCCTCGCCGGATTTTATTTCATCCCCAGATCGGTGAGAATCTTGGGCTTTTCCTCGCCGATCGCCAGAAGCTGATGGCACGCGGAGCAATCGTTTGTTATGGTCTGCCCATCGGAACTGGTGTGGCTTCCGTCATGGCAACGAAAACATCCGGGGAAATCGTTATGGCCCAGATTATTCGGATGTACGCCCCAGGTGAGTTTCATGTCCGGGAAGACATTGCGCATGTAGATTGCCGCAACTTCCTCGGCGGATTGCTGTACGAGCGTTCGGCGTGTCCCATAAATGGCCGGGTAGCTCACTCGGTAAAAATCGTTTATCCCGGAGACGATGCGGAGCTGTGCCGTGTCACGGTCGGAGTAGTCCACCTTCAGTAGTTCCACGGCCTTTTTCTTGATAAAGGGAAGATCGGGGCTAATCTGTCCAACGGACATCTGCTTATCCACCGCCGTTTCAGGCAGGTCAAAAGCGTGAGTTGGCCTGTTATGGCAATCAATGCAATCCATTTCGCGGTGCTCGCCTTGATCCAATTGCTGCTGCGTGGCTTTTGCATCAGTGGAAACGAAGTGAATCGTCTTGCCGTCATCGCCCGTGTAGTCCACGACGGGGATTACTTGGCGCTGCGCATCAATCGAAATGTAGTGAATGAGCGTATGTCCCGCCAAATGGTGCCCGTGAATGCCTACCGACCCATCCCAAGCGTTGCCGCCGATTTTAAGGAGTAGCACGTCGGTCTGCGGAGTATTCTTCTCGTCGTCTTTATAGCTTGTGTGAATCAGGACCTTATCCCCCGTAAATCTCTGTGGCCAGTGACAGTGTTCGCAGGTTTCCCGGGCGGGCCGGAGGTATTTGACGGGCGCAGGGATCGGGGTGGAATAGGTGTGAAACGTTACGGCAAAAACCTGGCGGACACCGGAGAGCTTGGATCGCACGAACCAGGAGGCGCCGGAGCCGATGTGACATTCCACGCAGTTGACCCGCGAATGCGGGGAGTTCTGGTAGGCCGTGTATTCCGGCTCCATCACCGTGTGGCAGGTTGTGCCGCAGAACTGAGTGGAGTCCATATAAGCCACCCCACGATAGGAAGCCGTCCCCATGATCATCAAGTTGATGACGGTTGCGATGGAAACCTGCCAGAAGGCCCGCCGAACCATGGGCACGCTCAGGTCAATCTTGGGAAACACATCCGGCAATTCTCCCTTTCGGTGGAGGCCGTGACGGCGAATCCAGATGCCCAATGGAATGAGCAGGAGACCCAGGACAAAAATGCCCGGAAGGATTAGGAAAATTAAGACACCGATATAAGGATGGGGCGGCCCGGGAAGGAGAACATCATAAACCCAGAACGCCATCATCGTGAGCGCGGCCGTTGAGGTGAGGACTGCGCCCGTCAGGGTCAGGGCATTTTGCCCGAAGAAATAGATAACGCGAGACCAGCCGCGAATGCGCTCAGTTAAGCTCATCAAATGACGCTTTTACATCTCCTCGGGTGCGTCATGCAGTCGTGCCGGCGCGAAGACACAGCGCGGCGTGAACTCGGACCAATTGCCGCCATTACCACAGGATAGCCGAATCTGGACTCTTCAATCAGACGGCCGGCCCGCGCTACTTCTTGAATGTCCGTACAAATGCCACCAGCGCCTTGATCTCTTCGGGCTTAAGATCCTTTTCGAAGCCCTTCATCTTGTTCTTGCCTTTGGCAATGACTGTCGTGAGATCAGCGTCAGACATCTTTTGGACTTCATCACTCCGAAAATCGTGACCGCCCATTACCTTGCCCGCCGCTGTAGGAGACCCATCCATGGCGTGGCATGGTGTGCACTTCGCCTTGTACGTGGCCGCGGTATCTGCATGAGCCGCCGGAAGCGCCAAGACTAAGAGGGTGATGGCTAGGCCAAGGATCGCGCCGCTGACGATTAGGTTTCGCAAACGATTCATATTGTTCATCTCCGTAATCAGATTTGTCACCGATTCGCGGAGCGCTGTCTGGTTCGTGCGGCAGCCGCCGTCGCGCTTTGGTGCATATCACTTATTGGCAAAAGTCCGGATGTATCTGACCAAATCCAAAATCTCATTTGGTTTTAGCTGCTTTTCAAACGAGGGCATATTATTTTTGCCCTTGCCGATAATTGCCGCCAGAGTCTTGTCGGTCTCTTTTTGCACCTCCGGCGAATGAAAATTCCGCGCTTTTAAGGCTTTTCCCGCTGGAGTACTTGCAGCGCCATCCACTCCATGGCATGGAGTGCAGTTTTTCTTGTAGTTTTTCTCCGCGGTATTTTGAGCACGAATCGTGCAACCAAAAACTCCACTTGTGGCCGCTGCTACTGTAAGAATTGTGGTTCGGATCTGGTTATTCTGCGTGGTCATTGTTCCTTGGGCCGATGAATCCTATCTCCTTCGACAATCCGGCTGTGCAATCCGGCTTACGCCGACCACATGGAGTATCGCATGGAAAGCGTGGTCACGTTACCTTGAAAGTCGCCATAGAATACCAGTGGCCATCGCATCGGGGGTTCCGCATCGCTTTCCGCTTGTTCTCTTTTTAGCAGACCTGCCTGAAGTTCAAGAATTGCTGATATGCCCTTCTTCCTGTTTCAAAACGCATACCTGAGGGAGAACGTAACGTTGCTTCCGTTAAAGTCCTGCAAGGGAAGCGCCGCAAGCCCAACCGGGTTTGCAACCCCATGATCGTTGTATCCGTAATAGTTCCACGCCGTCTTATAGCTCACGCCCTTGTAGATATCAAATGACAAACTCACGAACGGCTTGAGGTAGTTGAAATCGAGCGTGCCCGTCGGCTGGAGCACGTTCACAAAAGTCGTGTTCCCGCGAACTATGCTGCCCGCATATCCGAGAACGGCGGTCACGCGCTTGTGGGGCTTCCACATTACGTCCCCATATGCGTAGTAGTCTTTGCTTGCGTAAAAGGAAAGCGTTCCCAGAGCGCCACCGGTGTTGCCCGGTACTGGACAAGCGGATGTGAAAACGATTGCGGTTGCACCTGAATCCGCAAGGCAAATTTCCGATTGCGTAAAGATGTCCATGTAGTGGAATCCAAAGTCAATCCACAAACTGGAATTCGGAGCAAGGGTCGTCACAAAGCTGTACGTGCGGCCATGCTCCAGATTATTGACAAAGGTAACGTTGTCGCGGTTTTCGTGGATATCCACCGCGCCGTCAATGCGCGCCCACGGTCTGGGCGTGTAGGTTGCGTGAATTTTGTAACTCTGGAGCTGCCGCGGACTGATCCGTGTGAAGGCATTGTCGTTGTAGCCGATCATCACGTCCGCACTGATCCGGAATGCATCGGTTGGCCGCGCCGCAACGCCCACCAGTGCCGCGCTTTCATTGATTTGGTAAATGTTCCGTGCGGTGTCGTTACCGGCTTCTGCAAGGAGATCTGTCGGCGTACCTTCCTGAATCGAACCGTTGCCGCCGCTCGCCGGGTTGGAATATACGCAGCCTGTTGGCAGCGCTCCCGCAGCTAATGCGCAATCACCGCGCGCGGCGTTGTAATAATTCGCTGCCGTACCTCCGGGGCCTCCGGGGAAATATATTTCCCCCGTGTCCCAGGTCGCGCTGAAATCAGCGATCGTTCGGTCCGTGTACACGTATCCAATATGCGCACTCACCCTCCGGGTGAAGTCATACTTCAGCTCGATGGTGTTCGTTAACATTCTTTGTCCAAGGAATTGCGAAACGAACTCGTTGGTCACATCGGCGCCTGAACTCGAGGGTGCTGTGGCGCTTGGGGCCGCATGCTGTGGGCAAAGCGGTCCATTGTAAGGAGCAGTCGGGCAGAGAGTGGCAAATGAGGCGGGCGTCACCGGCGAAATCGGCAGCAACATGCCGGTCTGACCGGGGACCGTTGGTAGCGTGGCGAACAGGCTCGTTTCGTCGGTATTCCACATCGAAGGGCTCCGCCAATCCAGAAACGCGAAATCGTCCTGGATGTGTAGCTTGTCCGTAATACGGTAATCGCCCATCCAGTCGGCGTTCACGGAAATCCGCCTGGCTTGCGTGGGTCCGCCGGTCGTGCCCCCGCGCGTGCCTGTCCTGCTCGTATATCCATTGATGAGTTCGCTCAAGTCCGTGAGCGAGTTGCTCCCGCTGCTGTAACCCACCGAGCCTGTCATGGCAAAGTTCTTGATGTAGGTTGACTGAAACCGAAATCGCTCCGTTGGGAACGACGCTCTTGGATTCTGCACTTCACTATAAGATAGGTACCCGTTGCAAGTAGGCGTGACTGTTGGAGGTGTTGTGGTCGCGTTCGCAATGGGCGTCGCGCAAGGAGTGGTGCCGGTGAACACCAGCCCGAGATCTACGGGAACTCCGTTCGAAAGCTGATAGGTCAAATTGTTATCGGTCTCTTGTTCGTCTATTTTCGAATACGTAAGGAGCTCATCGAATGACAATGTCGTCTTCGGAATACCCCGGTAGTCAACGCCCATCCGGTACGAACTCGTCCGATACAGGAGCGTTTGCGTCAGTAAAGGCTCCGTTCCCCCTTCGACTGTGCTCGACGCAGGCCCCTGGTTGCTGTTGCGCGAATATCCAAACCGGAAGCGGAGTCGTGACTCGGGCAACAGCGTCAGATCGTAATCTTGCATGTGCCGGGACAAATCCAGGGCCTGGGGCGAGTTCACAATCGGTGTTGGGAGCTTGAAGCTTGAAGGGTTCAAGGGATTTGCGAGCAGGTCGTAATCCCAGAAGTTTTTGTCTCGCCGGAACAACACCCGGAAGTCATACAATTTGTTCTTTGAGATATGCAGCCGCGACACGTCGTTTGGATCTCCGCCGTATCCAAAGTTGGTGAATGACAAGTCGTCGAAAAAAATACCTCGGTGGTCGATCGAATGCATATTCACCGTGTAATCAAAAAGCCTCATTCCGGACTGGAGATTTTCAAACGTATCGTAGTTGTTCAGGTTTCCGCCGATCATGCTGTCCCGATAGCCGAACTCGATCGATTGTTGAATCAAATAGTTCCCCGCGGTTTTTCCGGTTGACTCATCCGTCGGGCTCGGCGCCGGTGCCGGAGTCGGAGTTTGTGCTGCTGGAGGCGCCTGTGCCGGTGGAGGATTCTGTTGTTGAGCCCGGGCCATTCCGCATGTCACGATCATCAATGCCAAGCCGAAAACCAGCATGCGCGTCCGAAGGCCTCGCCAGAGTCTGTTTTCCGCTTTCAACCTCAAGGTAAGTCTGAAGCCTGCCGCTTTGATTGCCGTGCCGTCATGCGGATCGCCTATGGTCATGGCCGGCTCCTCTATTTGAAGAATGTGTGGTCGAAATTTGACCCGTGAATCTGTGAGTGGCAAAGAGTGCAAGCCTGATACTGCGCGGCCTGGTTATGGAATGACGGTGCGCCCGGCGCATTCGCGAAAGATGTCGTATGGCATGACAAGCACAACAAATTCACGTTGCTGACCTTCAGCATGTGCATATTGGGCGACCCGTGGGGGGTGTGGCAGGATTGGCAACCTTCGATCTTCACCGGCTCATGTTCAAATACGAACGGACCCCGCTTGTCGGCATGACAATTGAAGCAGACCGCGTCTTGCGTCGCGGAAGTCCGTAGCTGGTTTGTCTGAGCAGTGCCGTGCGGATTGTGGCAGTCGTTACACTGGACGAGGCCCTCGTTCACTCGATGATGGAACGGCATCGCAAATTGTGGCTTTTGTTGCGCGTGGCATGAGTAACAGAGTTCCGGCTGCTTGTTCACGAGCATGAACTCAGAGACCTTGGCGTGGTGAGGAGAGTGGCAATCCACGCAGCTCACATTGTTCTTGTTATGGACTGACCGCCCAAAATCCATCTGCTCCTTGCCCGATGCATGGCACGTCAAGCACCGCTTGCTGCTTTCCTCGGCGGATACATT
Source organism: uncultured Acidobacteriota bacterium (assembly GCA_963838945.1). Taxonomy (GTDB): domain Bacteria; phylum Acidobacteriota; class Terriglobia; order Acidiferrales; family UBA7541; genus DASTCZ01. The sequence continues at coordinate 30,204 of CAWITC010000010.1, forward strand.
CTTGAAAATAAAAATCTTCGTCTTGTCGCCTGATTCCGCATGCGCCTTCCCCGGCCCATGGCACGCCTCGCATCCCTGGTGGGATGGGCCGCCTTTGGAGTCGAGAGTCGTCCTCCAATGCGGGGTTTTCTCCCAGCTGTTATAGATGTCCTCGTGGCAAACCTTGCACGCCTCTGCGCCCACATAATCCGAATCTTTCGCCGGTGGTGTGGACGGAGGAGCGGTCGAAGTTTTTGGGTCCTGGTTTGGTTGCGTGGAAGAAACCGCGCGGCTCTTGCCCTGCGCGTGCAACACAAGGGAAAAAATCAGAATTGCTGCAACGGGAAGGAGAATCCTAAGAATCCTCGTACTTCTGTTCTTGCCCATCATCCCCTCGATTCTCCGTCAATTGCCCGGCGTTCGGGACTTTCGCCTGCCGCATCCTCGCGCAGCTCTCAAGCTACTTGCTGTGACTGGAATCACCGTGTGCAGTGATTGGAGTCAGATAGTTATGGAAGGGGGTTTAGGCTTCAAAGACTTTTTCGAGTCCGGCTTTATTCGTAATTACGAGCGACGATCCGTGCACCTCAATTAACTTCTTGCGCTTGAAATTTGCAAACAGCCGGCTGACCGTCTCGCGGGAAAGCCCGATCATCTCCGCGATTTCCTCGTGCGTCAGTGTCAGCGTCGCGCGCAAAGTACTCTTGTCGGTGCCATTCACAGAGGTCAAATCCAGCAGAAACCGCGCCAGTTTCTCGGTCGCCGACCCGGATAGCCCGAGGTAGCGCACCTCCTGGTATGTCGCGTGACAGATATCACTGAGAATTTCTGCCACCCGTAGCGCCGCCTCCCCATGCTTCTTCAGGAATTGCAGGAAGGGTTCTCGCGGAATGAAATTTGCCTGGATTGGCTCCAGCGCCTCCGCACTCATCTCATATGGTTTTCCCGAAATGCTGCCCGGCAGCCCTACCACCTCGCCCGATTCGGCGATTCGCACTATCACGGACTTGCCGTCGGCGGAACTGGCGAAGAGCTTCACCCGTCCATTGCAAATCACAAAAACGCCGCGTGGGTCCTGCCCTTCAACGAAAAGCAAAGCGCCCTTGGGATAGGTTGCCGATGAGGAAATCGCGTCCAGCCCTTCCAGCGCGGGCCGGGAGAGATCGCAAAACAGCTCGTCTCTCTTCATTGGGCAGGTCAAACAACTTTCGATGACCTGAAGTCCGTACGGGGTTTTCATGGCTCGCTGGATGCGGATTATATGCCATTTCTTACTCGGTGGGATAGTCCCGGCCATCATCATGGTTGTTACCCCTTTCCTGATTCCTCACTTCTTCATTTGTCGCCTCCAGTGTGATTTCAGTCCTGCGTCCCACGTCGTGACGCACGTCACAGTTCCCTGTGATTTTTGTCACACGCCTTCTGGTTTGGAAAATTCCCCCTGATTAGCTCGAGGGCGCCACACTATAGCCCTTCGGTCCCAAGACGTTGGCGCGCAGAGTTCGCGCCCTCGCCGACGCCACCGAGCCCTCGTCTTGTTTGTCGCGTCCTCCGATTGGCGGGCGGCGCACCCTTTGCGTGGTTTACGAGTGCGCATGTCGGCTTGTTTCACCCCTCTGAATCCTTCTTGAGACCTTCGTTCAGATTTCCCTTGCTTTTCGGATAGAGCTATGTTATAAGTAAAAATGTTCTCTCAATTACTATTCGAATACTCCCCGCGCCCCCTTGTTTTTGCGTACATTCACTTGTGCCCCCCGCGAATCTACCCATAAATCCTTTACTCCGAACACCTTATCAGCCGACTCAGCCCGCACCACCTAAGTCATTTAGAATCACACTCTTAATGCCTCTCGTGGCGCGATCATCCGCCTGCGAGCACGTAACTCCTTTAGATGGAATAACTTATGGCCAAAATCGGTCGATTCCTGTAAGTCCTTTAGGCGCACACTCTTACGGGCGATTTCTCAGACGAAAAGCGCAAGTTGTTGAATCTACAATGTTTAGCCTCTCTCAACTGAAAACCCGTAAGTCCTTTAGAATCACACTCTTAACGCACTTCGTTGCCATAAGTCCTGTAGAATCACACTCTTACAAAAAGATGGGGGGTGGGGGTATCTGCGCCCCTGAGCGCAGCCGAATGGAATGGGGGGCTCATGGTTAACCCACGTCACCACCCGCCGGAAATGCTCTGTGCAGCCGTGAGAAAACGCCTTGTGACCGCGGTCACAACGGCAGGTGACTCATCTCACTGTCTCGGTCCGACTGCCAAGTTGATAGTGGGGTCGGAGCGAGGAGGTTTTATGGCCACCGACAACAGGAACATTTTGGACGTTCTCAAGTTTGAGCTGGATTTCCTGGAAAAGGGCGGCTACGGGAGTTCTCCGCGTGAGCCGTGGCGCTGCCCGCTGATTTTCGAGGATTCACCGAGCTGCATGAATTACGACACCAAAGAGACCCCGGCCCCGTGCGAGGAATGCGTCCTGATGCAACTTGTCCCTGCTGAAAATCGCGAGAAGAAGATTCCGTGCCGCCACATTCCACTGAGCCCCAACGGCGACACTCTTGAATCTTTGTATCGCTGGGCCTCACAGCGCGAAATCGAAGACGTAATGCGTAATTGGCTGCGCACCACGATCGCAAAACTGGAAGGCGCGCCGATCCAGAATGCTGTGCCTCCACGGATCAAGACTCAAAAGGCGGGTGTGTCGAGGCCGGTCCACGAAACCGCGGCTGCGCAAAAGGGAACGGCCATGTTTGAGCTTCAATATCCCAAGTGCGCGAACCCGGCATGTCCCGCGGCATTTCACTGGCTGGCCGGCGGAAAGTTTTTCCGTTTCCGCATGTCCGGTGTGGAAGAGGCGACGGCCGATGCAGCGGGACATTCCCATCATGTGAAGCACTACTGGCTTTGCGACCATTGCGCGCAAATCTACTTTTTGAGTTATGAAGAGCCGCAGGGCGTCGTCGTTCGGCCGCTCTGGGCTGAATTACCTCCCGTGGAAGTTCTGAAGAAAATGTCTGCTGCATAACCCTTCAAAGGCCCGCCGGCCAGCTCCACGCTCCGAACGACGGCCGGCGGGCCTCTCCTCCCTCTTCACAATTTCTTGTGACGACGTTTTTTATTCAGGCTGAGCAATTGTCGACGGACGATTATTGCGTGGCGATTTATGAGTGGCGAGTGACGATTGACGAGTGACGATTGATGAAAGGCGTGCTCTAGAATGTCAGGACAGCAGTCACCAGAGAAGGATCCGCAGTCGGCTCGACGATAAATCCGAATCGCTTCGCCAGCGCGCGCATGGCGATATTCTCGGGGAGAATGTGAGCCACAATGCGGCTGTAACGCTCCTGCCGCGCCACCTCGACGAGGCAGCGCACCAGTTCGGTCCCCAGCCCGCCGTGCTGGTTTTTGTCCGTCACCAGTACGGCCAGTTCCCCATTTGAGGGCTCGCGTTCCCGCGTGACCCGGCCGACTCCGAGGATTTCATTCTGGCCTGGAGCCGCGTCCGCCTTCTCCGCGACGAGCGCCATTTCGCGGTCGTAGTCGATGAAACATTTTCGCAGCAGGCGTTCGTGCGCGACGCGCGAACTCAGATTTTCCATATGGAAATACCGGAGGTAGACGGTTTGCTCCGAAAGCGATTCGTGGAATTTCACCATCAGCGGTTCGTCTTCCGGGCGAATCGGACGGATCCGCACCTCCACGCCGTCCTTCGCTTTCCATCTCCAGACATATTTTGACGGATACGGCCGAATCGCAGGGCGGGGAAGCGCAGTATTCGGGATGGATGCGTCGTGCAAAACAATTCTGGCGTCCAACGCAAGCAACTTGTCCGGCGCGGCGAGCAGGGGATTGATGTCAATTTCCTTGATCCGCGTAAGCTCGACCGTAAGATAGCTGAATCGCACGAGAAGAGTTTCCAATGCAGCGATGTCAACCGGCGGACGGCCGCGCACACCCTTCAAAGCTTTGTAGATTCTCGTCTGCTCCATGAGGCGCTGGGCAAGCGTTGTATTCAACGGCGGCAATCCGAGCGCGCGGTCGCCATATACTTCGACGAGTTGTCCTCCGGACCCGAAAAGAATCACCGGGCCAAATTGTGGGTCCACCGTGCTGCCGAGAATCAGTTCATAGCCGGTGCGCTCGATCATAGGCTGCACGGTGACGCCCTGAAAACTCGATGCGCCCGCCCTCGCCGTTACGCTCGCCCGGATCTCCTCGAACGCGCGGCGGACCTCCGATTCGTTCAATACATTCAGTTTTACGCCGCCGAAATCCGTCTTGTGCGTGATTGTTTCGGAATGCAGCTTCAAAACGACCGGGAAGCCGAGTTCCTTCGCGCGGGCGACAGCTTCATCGGGCGCCAGCGCGACCATTGTCGGCACCGTGGGGATTCCGTAAAGCGCCAAAATCTGTTTGGATTCGGCCTCGGTGAGCAGCGTGCGGCCCTTCGCGAGAATCGAAGCGAGGAGATCCTCCGCTTTGCGCCGGCGCTGCTGCGCCGCTCCGGGGTCGTCGGCGACCATCGGAGTTTCGTAGAGCGTGTGAAGATTCAAGCTGTAGCGCCACATGTAATCGAACGCGCGGGCCGCCGTATCCGGGTAATTAAAAGTTGGGATGCCGGCATCATTCAGGATTCGCTCGCCGGGCCCGACCATTTGCGCGCCCATCCAACTGGCCAGCAGCGGTTTGCCGTGACCCTTCGCGAAAGGGCGCAAGCGATCCGCGACCGCGGCGGGATCGGTCATGCCTTGCGGCGCGAGAATGACAAGCAAGCCGTCGCTCGCAGGATCCTGGATTGCGATTTCCAGCGCCTTCGCATAGCGCTCCGGCTCCGCGTCGCCAAGAATGTCAATTGGATTAGCGTGGCTCCAGTGCAGAGGCAGAAGCGCGTCGAGCGCGCGGCGCGAGTCATCGGAGAGCGGGGCAAGCTCTCCGCCATTTGCGATCAGCGCATCGGTGGCGAGGACGGCGGGGCCGCCCGCGTTTGTAAGAATGGTCAGCTTCGGCCCGCGGGGACGCGGCTGGCGGCTCAGCACTTCCGCCATGTAGAACACGTCGGAAATGGTTTGCACGCGCAGGACGCCGCAGCGGCGCAGCGCGGCGTCGAAAACTTCGTCGCTTCCCGTCAGCGCGCCGGTATGCGAGGAAGCGGCTTTGGACGCGGCCTCCGTCCGGCCAGCCTTGATGATGATAATCGGCTTTTTTATGGCCACCTCGCGCGCCGCGGAGAGAAATGAGCGCGCGTCGCCAACCGATTCCATGTAAATCAAAATGCTCTGCGTGTCGGCGTCATAGCCAAAGTAATCAATCAAGTCGCCCCAGCCGACGTCGAGCATGGATCCTGTCGAGACGAACGCGCTGAAGCCCACGCGCTCGTGCAAGCTCCAATCAAGAATCGCCGTCAGGAGCGCGCCGCTCTGGCTGAGGAAGGCGACGTTTCCCCGCCGCGCAATGGTTTGCGCAAACGTTGCATTTAATCCCAGGACCGGATTCATGATTCCAAGGCAATTCGGTCCAATCAGGCGCATGTTGCCGCGCTGTAGATGCTCCGCGATTTGTTTTTCGAGCGCCGCGCCCTCCGCGCCCAGCTCACGAAATCCGGCAGAAATAACGACCGCGCTGCGCACACGCGCGTCCACGCATTCGCCGATGACGCCCGGCACCGTGGCAGCCGGCGTCACGATGACGGCCAAGTCCACCTGTTCGTTGATTCTTCCCACGGTTGGATAGGCAGGAATGCCCAGAATCGAAGTGTGATGGGGATTTACGGGATAAATGTTTCCGCCGAAGGATGCGGCGGAAAGATTGGCGACAACGGTGCGCCCCACGCTGCCTTCGCGTTCCGTTGCGCCGATCACAGCCACGCTGCGCGGGTGGAAGGCAGCGTCTAATGGCTGCCCCTGCCGCCAGGAGGCGGGGCGTGAAATGGATTGACCCGCAGCCGGCCGGCCCGTCGGATTCACACTTACACTATCGACGGAACCTAATTATGTTGCAAGGATTTTGCGCTCTTCCCCCGGCAAATCTGCCGGCGCGAATCACCCGCGGACGGTGAGGACCGGGCAAAAGGCATGCACGACCTCGGCAATCTCGCTGAACACGAGCAGGGGCGCAGCGCGCGCCTGCGAAAAACTCTCACTGATTATCAGGCGCAAGCCGACAAGCCATCCGATCACGAAGCGCGGATGAAAGAACTTCTCTTGCGTTAGGCGCAGGCCGATGCCGCGCTTGACTTCGACATGAACGAAACACAAGTCGCGCAACAGGCAGGGAATGACGGCGCGCTTGCGGCTGACGCAGTCCAAAGTCCATCAATCCCGCCCAGAACTCAGCGAAATTCCGCGCGGACCACGAGCGCTTAGCGGCCGGCGAGTGAATCGTCCGCTTACCCGGCGTGAATCTCCTTCCGCTGGCTCACCGCATCACCGTCTCCTCTTTTCAATTCGCTGAAAACGATCGTGGAGAGGAGGGTCATCGCGCCAAGCACAAGGAACGCCAGGTGGATGCCGTGAATGAATTGCGTAGGATTGGAAAGAGTACGGGAAGGGAGGAAGAAGACAGTGACCAGCGACGCCGAAGCGACACCGAAACTGATGGCCATCTGTTGCGCCGTGCTTGCGATGGAGCTTGCGCTGCTCTCCTGTTCCTCGCTGACATCCGCATAGACCAGCGTATTCATGCACGTATATTGGAGCGACGTGAAGAACCCGTAGAAGAACACTTCCATCACGACCAGCCACAAAGGCGTGCCCTTCCCGATCGTCGCGAAAAGCAAGATCTGCAGGCCGATGATCAGCGTGTTGGAAATCAGGACGGCACGGTACCCAAAGCGCGCCAAAATCCGCGGCATCGTTACCTTCAGGCTTATGGCCGCAATCGCCTGCGGCATCATGAGCAGGCCGGATTGAATCGGTGTGAACCCAAGGCCAACCTGATACAACAGTGGAAACAGAAATGGAATACCGCCAATGCCAAGGCGAGTGAGGAAACTGCCTCCCACCGCCGCGCGAAACGTGCGAATCCGAAATAGGATGAGATCCAGCATCGGATATCGGGTCCTCCTCGCGTGAAATCCGTAGCCAGTCAGAAGGAGGATGGAAACCGCAAGAAGGCCAAGAATTTCGGGCGCGGTGAGCGTGTGCTCGCCAAACACTTCGAGAACGTAGGAAAGCAGCGCGACTCCAGATCCGAAAAGAATCAGTCCGGCCCAGTCGAGAGGGTTGGTGCGTTCGCGGTAGTCCGGCAAGTGAAAGAAGACCAAGCACAAACCGGCGAGGCCGATCGGAATATTCACGAAAAAAATAAGTCTCCAGTGAAAGTATCCGACGATCAGGCCGCCGGCGATCGGTCCGAGCATGGGACCGATCAAGGCGGGAATGGCGACGAAGCTCATGGCGCGGACCAGTTCGGATTTGGCGAACGTCCGCACGAGGGTGAGCCGGCCGACGGGCACCATCATCGATCCGCCGCAGCCTTGCAGGATGCGGCAGGCGACCAGCAAATGGATGTTGCTCGAAATGCCGCAGAGAAATGACCCCAGCGTGAAGATGCCGATGGCGGATGCGAACACGCGGCGCGTTCCGAACCGGTCCGCCATCCAGCCGCTGATCGGTATGAAAACCGCGAGGCTCAGAGTATAGCTTGCGAGCACCGACTTCATGCTGAGCGGAGCAACGTGGAGTGCGGCCGCCATCGTCGGCACCGCGGTATTGAGAATCGTGGTGTCCAGCGACTCCATAAAAAACGCGACCGCGATCAGCCACGGCACCAGACGTTTGCTGGAAGCAGCCAGCGAGGATTGCGAGGAGGGAGCTTCGAGCGGACTGGCCGGGCTCACATTCGCCGGGATCGGCTGTACCGGTCTCCGTGATCGCGTCCATTCATCATCATTTCCCGAAGAACCAATTATCGCCCATCCGAGCCTAGATTTCTTCGAGGCACGTGTGGCTGACCTCGCCCGCAATTCCATGTGCTCGCCATTTCCGTCGAGCGGCCCCGAAGTTTACCGGACCCTTCTACTCCAAGGTTGGTCTCTTGGACTCAGCTCCTTTGAGCGCTGCGTTAAACCGCATTTGCAATGCCATCACGACCAATGTTGCAATCAGGATCGCGCGGTACGGTTGTCCAATAGGCGCTTCAGCTCCGAGCGCTTTGGCAGCTACGAGAGCCGCCCATTTAGATCATAAGGTTACGCTCAATTCGGTCTTGACTTCGAGGGGACTCCACGCACACGACGCGCCTCACGATGGCGCGGTCGAAATGACCCCCATCGTCGGTGAGGACGGGCTCGCTAAAGTTCGGGGCTATTTGAAGTGCGGCAAGCTTGGTAAAGAACCGTCGGGCGGCCCGTCGGATTCACACTTACACTATCGGCGGAACTAATCTACGTTGCAAGGATTTTGCGCGCGCCCCAGCGCGAATCAGCCGCGGACAGTGAGGACCGGGCAGCGCGCGTGGGCGACCACTTGATGAGCGGTGGCGCGCTGCACGTGGGTGGCGGCGCCGAGGTGGCCCGCCGCGTCACGCACACCCATTACAATCAGATCCGCGCCGCGATCATTCGCCATGTCCAGAATCATATCGCCCGGGTTTCCATATTGTACGGAAGCTTCCGGACGGCACCAGAGTTCGGCGTCCGCGGGCACTATCCCGAGCAGCCGGTGCATCGCGTCGGCGATCGATTGTTCGGCGCGCTTCTCATCGCCGCGGTTATGGCCATTTTGAATGACGTGCAACAGAGTCAGCCGGGCCTGATTCTCCTGCGCCATGGAAATTGCGTAAGGCGCAGCGGCGAGCGACTCCTTCGTAAAGTCCGTGGCAAAAAGGATGCGGTGGAATTTCGCTGCGTTGTGCACAGCGCTCGCGGCCCACGGGCCAATCGTGAGCACCGGCACGCTCGACCGCCGGAAAATCTCCTCCGCCACGGAGCCGAGCAACAGCCTTTCCACTCCGCTGCGGCCGTGAGTGCCCACGACGATCATGTCAATCCCAAGTTGCTGGATCGCCCGTTCGACCGCGGGCCAAACCCCCACATCGTTCTCAACGATGGTCTCGTGAACGAGTCCAACCAGTTGAGCGTCAGTGCGCTGCATTTCTGCTTGCGCGGCTTCCTCGCAAGCCTCCATGGTCGCCACGGTCGTCTCCGGCGTCGTATAAACGTACGGAGTGGGAGTCATGACGTGGAACGCATATACCTTAGCGCTATATTCGCGCGCGACGGCCGCAGCATAGGGGAGCGCCGCCTCGGAAGGCTCGGAGAAATCCGTCAGGTAGAGCACCTTTTTCAGATTGATTCGAGTCCCCGGAGTCGTGGTTTTCGCAATGGCGGTTTTCATGGCTCACCTCTTGATGAAAGCTTGAGGCAGGCCCTATTTCCGTTCCGTGATTCCCGTCACGCAGGCAGGTGAGTTTTGTCACAGGGGAGCCGGAACCACCTCGGCCAGGGGACGCCAGTACCTCTGCGCGGTTAATGGGCACATTTGAAGAAATGCCTATTCCCTGAACGCATCTTCGCGGTAATTAAATGAGGACAATTACGCGCTGGGGCACACGCACGAACGCCGGCTCACTCCTCGAGCACGGCACTTCCGAAAAGTGGCCGGCCGCCCAGGGAGGTGTGGAAGGCGTAAAGCGTCAAGGCGGCGATCAACAAGATTCCGGTTAGGCTGATTCCCGCATACCACACAGACATATGGAACGTCAGCGGAAAAGATTGCAGAATAAAAAAAACCATGAAATTGGCGATCAGGGCCAGCAAGCCGAAGCGGATCATCACTATGACGGCCAGACTAAAAAAGATTAAAGTTCCCACCCAGTCGACCGGATTAGAGCCAGCGGAGAAAAACGTAAATAAAAGAACCCATGCGACCGCTGCCACCCACTCCTTGCGCAGCAGGGCCCGCAACAGAAACAGGACAAACAGACACGTAAGCCAGAAACCGGGCGCAAGGACCAATAACCCTGACACATGAGCAACTATCGCGCGTGCGCCGAGTAACACCGATTGTGTACCCGGAGATGGTTGCGGCTGAGGATAGCCCAGCCAGGAGAAGACAAGCCACACCAGGTACCCAAGCGCATTCGAGAATGGTGCCAGGAAACAACCGGCAAGGATGTCGCGTCCCACCAGTGGATCCCGAAAACCTCCCGCCAGCAAGCGGCTCCAGGAGACCAGCGTGGAGGGCCACCGGCGGCGCACATACGGCTCCATGGCAATGTAGAGAATCCACAAAGAACCGGACCAGAGAGCCCCCCAGGCTAAAAACTCGATGAAGAGCCCGATTTCATCGGAATCCAGAACGTGGTGCGCACCAAAGATCCAAGCCACCGACCATGCTCCAAAAACGAATGCTGCCAAACGATAAGCCCCGCGGCGATCACCCCGGCCCAACTGCAGATTCCGCCGGGCGAGTATTGCGCCGAGCACCAGCGTCGAAAGCAATAAAACGATGCCTATTACGAGAAACGCCCGTTCGCTAGCGGTCGGCTGATACGGCTGCGTGCGTTCAGGGCGGGTCCAGGGTCCAATTAACTCGAAATAGACAGGTTTGCCCCGGTATGCGGCAGCTTCAATTCGCATCGGCATTTCTGGCCGTTCCGCGAGCGTTCCTGTCCACGCGGCGCGCGCGTCGCTATAAACAGGTGGCGTCCACATCGGCTGCGCAGGCGGCCACTTGGAAGGATCAAGCCCTGCGGCAGAGAACAGCGGCGCCCAATCAGCGGGCGACGAAGCACCTTCCGAATTTTCAATCTGCGGAGTAACCGCGATCAACTTCGTAAGGCGACCGCGCGGATTGAGTTCGACCAGCGTCATCCCGGAGACATCGAGGGGTGGGTCGTCGGTCCATACGGATCCTTGTACGGGTGCCTTCGAGAAGATGTTCCCAGCTGCGAGCGGCCGGGGGCTGCCGCGATACCAAAACACAAATGCGCCGGTTTCGATGTGGTCCCAGCGAGTCTTCGACTGATCATGTTCCTCTATATAATGCAGAAACTCCTTCCCCTCGTAGAACCCCATCGCCGTGTCCACCGGCATCTCGGGATAGCCGGCACTCTGCAGAATATCCAGCGCGCGTTGGGCAAGCACATCCGGAGGCGTTTCGAGTGACACGCGCCGGTAGAACATGGTTTGTTCGCTCAATAGAATCGGCGCGGTGACTAAGATTATGACTCCCGCCAGCAAACCCCAAGCCACCGCGGGGCGCAGGCCTTCGGTTTCTCCTGAAGCGGCGACCATCTCGGGCGACGGCGTTTCGCCCGCCGCAAGCGCCGCGGCCAGTGGGTCGCCTCCGGGAAGTGCGGCCGCAACCTGCAGCGCCGAAGCGGGGCGCTTCGCAGGATCTTTTTCCAGGCAGCGGAGGATTACGCGCTCGACGAGCGGGTCCAGCTCTTTTACGAATTGCGACGGCGCCGTTGGAGCGCTTCTATCGCGCAGGCGCGCCATCTCTTCGCTCGAGGACGCTTCAAACGGACGTTTACCGGTGAATATCTCGTAGAGTACAAGTCCGAGCGAGTACAGATCGCTCTTGGGCGTCAATTCGCCGCCCGCGAATTGTTCGGGCGACATGTAGGCGGGCGTGCCGGCGCGCGCGTCGGCGCCTTCGAGTTCAGCCGCGAGCCCGGCGAGGCCGAAATCGGTGATGCGCACGCGGCCGCGCCCATCCAGCATGATGTTCGCGGGCTTCAGGTCACGATGAATGATGCCGTGCTCGTGCGCGGCGGCGAGTCCCGCGCAGATCTGCCGCGCGATCTCGACGGCTTTATCCGGCGGCAACCTGCCGATGCGGCGCATGAGCGAAGCGAGATCTTCGCCGTCCACAAATTCCATGGTCAGGAAGGTGTGTGTGATGGTTTTGCCGGCGCCGCTGGTCTCTGTGATTTCGCCGATATCGAACACGCGGCAGACGTTCGGATGCGAAACTTGGCGCGCCAGACGAACTTCACGCCTGAACCGCTCCAGTGACTCTTCTGTCTGCGCCAGCGACCGTGGCAGGAATTTCAGCGCGACCGTCTGACCCAGTTTCAAATCCTCCGCGCGGTAGACTTCGCCCATCCCGCCCTTGCCAAGCGGCGAAACAATGCGGTACCGATCGGCGAGGGTTGTTCCGGGAACGTAGCGGGCTTCGTAGCCGGAGGAAGAGGAAGATCTGGCACTGGGAAGAGGGCTCCGCTTGCGCGGAGTGGATTCGGCCTCGATCGTGGCCGCAGCGCCTACATCCACCGCGCTGCCGCAGGAAGGGCAAAAGCGCGCTTGGCCAGAAACTTCACTTCCGCAGGCAGGGCAATTCATGATTGCCGCGGAGTATATCACCGCCCACTTCCAAGCTCAGACTCTGTAGAGCGGACGCTACGGAGCCCACCAGCAGCAGGCCCTTCGCAAATGCCGGCTCACTCCTCGAGCACGGCACTTCCGAAAACCGGCCGGCCGCCCAGAGAGATGTAGAAGGCATAGAACACTATCGCGGCCATCAGAAGGATCCAGGCCAGACTGATACCGGCATACCAGGAGGACATTTGAGTCGTGTGGGGAATTTTCGTTATGACATAGTCGAAGAATCCTACAGCCATTGGCACCAGCAAGCCGAAGCGAATCAGCACAAACACAATGAGAACCCAAACGATCAGCTCTTGCACGATGGCAGCGGGGGCAAACTGCTCCGCCGCTGTGAAGAAGACCGTAAAGAAAAGAACGAATGCAACTGCTGCTGCCCACTCCTTGCGCAGTAAGACCCGGAAAAGGAAGAGGACAAACAGAAACGTAAACGGGACAAGAAGCCCACCCGTGTACAAATCGTGCGATATAGAAGCAATGATTGTACGCGCGCCCAGAAACTCCCAAACAGGACCCGAATATGGTTGCGGCGGAGGATGGCCGAGCCAGGAGGGAACAAACCACATCAATCCCGAAACAACTGCAAAAAATGCGCCCAAAAAACAACCCAAAAGGACGTCGCGTCCCACCAGAGGATCCCGAAAGCCTCCCGCCAGTAAGCGGCTCCAGGAGACCAACGTGGCGGGCCAGCGGCGGCGCACATACGGCTCCATGGCAATGTAGAGAACCCAGGAGAGGCAGGAAAAGCCTAACCCCCAGAACAAGAATTCTACGAAGAGCCAGAATTCACCGAAATTCGGGACGTGATGCGCGCCAAATAACCATGCCACCGCCGCCGACGCAAAAACAAAAGCTGCCAGACGAGAAGCCCCGCGCCGATCACCCCGTCCCAGGCGCAGGTTCCGCCGGGCCAGTATTGCGCCGCCCATCAGCATCGAAAGCAACAAGACGACGCCTATTACCAGAAACGCCCGTTCGCCAGCGGTCCAAAGATATGGCTGCATGCGGCTGGGGCGGGTCCACGGACCAATCAACTCGAAGTAAACAGGCTTACCACGGTATGCCGCAGCTTCGACCCGCATCGGGATATCGGGACGTTCGGCCAGCGATCCTGTCCACGCAGCGCGCGCGTCGCTATAAACAGGCGGCGTCCACAATGGCTGCGTCGGCGGCCACTTGGAGGGATCGAGTCCCGCGGCAGAGAATAGCGGCGCCCAGTCAGGAGACGGCGGGGCGCCTGCCGCCTTCTCAACCTGAGGAGGAACAGCGATCAATTGCATGAGGCGACCGAGTGGATTGAGCTGGACCAACGTCATTCCGGACACATCGAGCGCCGGGTCGTCGGTCCATACGGACCCTTGTGCGGGTGCATCCGAGACGAAGGCAAAAGCGGCGAGCGGACGGGGGCTGCCGCGATACCAAAACACAAATGCGCCGGTTTCGAGGTGGTCCCAGCGCGTCTTCGATTTATCGTGTTCAGCGATATAGCGTAGAAAGTCGTTTCCCTCGTAGAATCCCATCGCCGTGTCCACCGGCGGCTCGGAATAGCCCGCGCTCTGCAAAATATCCCGCGCGCGCGCGGCCAGCTCCTCGGGCGATTTTTCGAGTGGCACGCGCCGGTAGAGCTTGGCTTGTGCACTCATTAGAATCGCCGCGGTGATTAACACAATGACTCCTGCCAGCAAACCCCAAGCCATCGCGGGACGCAGGCCTTCGGTTTCTCCCGATGCGGCGACCATCTCGGGCGACGGCGTTTCCCCTGCCGCAAGCGCCGCGGCGAGCGGATCGCCTCCGGGAAGTGCGGCCGCAACCTGGAGCGCCGATGCGGGGCGCTTCGCCGGATCTTTTTCGATGCAGCGCAGGATCACCCGCTCGACGATCGGATCGATCTCCTTCACCAGCAGCGATGGTTTCGTCGGTGAGGAGATCTCTTGCTGGCGGCGCAGCTCGGTGAGCGTGGCGGCCTCGAACGCGCGCTTCCCGGTGAAGACTTCGTAGAGCACCAGACCCAGCGCGTAGATGTCGCTCTGGACCGAGGCGTCTTTGCCCGCCAGTTGTTCGGGCGCCATGTAGGCAGGCGTGCCCGCGCCTGATTCCTTCGCCTCGAAACTCCCGGCCACTCCGGCCAGACCGAAATCGGTGATGCGCACCTTGCCGCGGCCGTCAATCATTACGTTCGCGGGCTTGAGGTCGCGATGAATCACGCCGTGCTCGTGCGCGGCGGCGAGGCCCGCGCAGATCTGGCGCGAAATTTCGGTCGCTTTGGCGGAAGGCAGATGTCCGATGCGTCGCAGCAGCGTGGCCAGGTCTTCGCCATCCACATATTCCATGGTCAGGAACGGGAGGCCATACGCTTCGCCGATATCGAACACGCGGCAAACATTTGTGTGGGACACCTGGCGTGCGATGCGGACTTCGCGGCGGAAGCGCACCAGCGCCGCGCCGTCCTGCGCGATCGATTCGGGCAGAAATTTCAGCGCCACCGTCTGGCTGAGCTTGAGGTCTTCCGCGCGATAGACCTCGCCCATGCCGCCGCGTCCGGCCATGGCCACGATGCGGTAGCGCTCCTCGAGAATGGTGCCGGGAGTGAATCGCGCGCCATCGAAGGAATCGGAAGAAGAGGAAATCCTGCCGCTGGGAGAGGAGTCTCGCTTGCGCGGAGAATCTCCCGGCGAACCGGGGGCGCGAGGAGTGGCTTCCGGCTCCAGCGGGGCCGTGGCGCCGAAATCCACCGCGCTGCCGCAGGAAGGGCAAAAGCGCGCTGTGCCGGGGACTGCACTTCCGCAGGCAGGGCAATTCATAATTGTCGCGCGAGTATATCACCGCGCGCTTCCAAGCTCCGATTCGGTAGAGCGATCCCTCTCGGGAAGCGGAGTTCGAGGAAGTGCGAACGATGCAATCAGCGGGTCAATCCGGTTCGAGGAAGCCTGCCTTGAACAACGGGCGCCCGGCGACGGCGGTGTGGAAGGCATAGGCGGTCAGGGCCAGCACGATCGCGACAGCGGACACAGTGGTGCCTGCGTACCAGGTTGAGAGGTCTGTGGTCAGCGGGATTTCTCCCAACAAGAAGGACACGAAGCACGCTACGATCACCGGTAGTATTCCGAACCAAAGCGTGCCAGCGACGAAGGGCAAAATAAACAGAACGGTAAGAAGGGCCCCGATCACCGGGTGACCACTGAACAGGAAAGTTCCAACCCCGCCAAACAGGATAATGACAACGGCGATCGCGAGCCATTGTCGCCGCAGCAGCACCCGGAGCAGGATCAACAGGAAAACAACAAACAGCGCGTCCCCAATCTGCCAGATCAATGTAGACAGGATCTCTTTCGTCATGTGCCGTGCGTCCAGCACCAAATTCAATGTGTAAGAGGCGACGCCGAACAATCCATGATGCTCCAAATAAAGGCTCCCAAAGAGGGAACAGAGCGCGATTCCAATTCCCCAAGCGACGCCGACGAGCACATGCCCGCCCACCTTTGGGTCTCGGAACCCGCCGGCGAGCAGGCGATTCCAGGTGATCATGCTCTTAGGCCAGCGCCGCCGCACATAGGGTTCGAGGGCCATGTAGAGCATCCACACGAAGCCCGCGGCAAGCGCAGCCCAGCTCACTCCTCCGAGGAAAAGGTTGAACTCGCCAGTCGTGGAAACGTGATGGGCTTCGCAAAGCCATTCGAGCATCTCCGCGCCAAAGACGAACGCGGCCAGGCGGCTCGCGCCCCGGATGTCCCCTCTTCCGGCACGGGAATTGCGCCAGGCGAGGAGGGCAGCCAATACGGCCACAATGAAGACCACCGCGAGGAAGACGGTTACCCCTACCCCAGAACTCTGAACGGGCTGTATCCTTTCGGGCCTGGACCATGGCTCGATCACTCGGAAGAATACCGGCTTCCCGCGCCAAGATGCCGCTTCAAAGCGCAAAGGAACCTCGGGTGCCTGCGCGTATGACCCGGTCCAGGCCGCCCGAGTATCGGAGTTGGCCAAGGGAACCCACTGCGGTTCCGCGGGCGTGAAGCGGGCTATATCTAGACCGGCAGCGCTGAACAGCGCCGGCCAATCGGGCGGGCGGGATGAAACCGGCTTCTCTTCTACCTGTGGCGGGACGGCGTCGAACTCGATTACGCGGCCCTGTGGATCAAGATTTAACTCAACCATCCCTGAGTTGATGGGCGGCGGGTCAGTTCGGGATACAATTCCGTCAATGCCGATTGGCGCCAGGGATTGCGGGCTCTGGCGATACCAGAACTGGATCAGCGGTGGCTGGCCTCTTGCCAACTGATCCCGATATTCTGCGAGGTTACCCCGGCGCTCCTCGTAATTATGGTAGTCGTTGTCGAGGAGGAAACCGTACGCGCGGTCGGCGGGCGGCTCGGTGTACCCGAAGCTTTGAATCAGACCGCGCGCTGTCTTGGCTAGGACATCGGGCGAGTTTTCGAAGGGCGTCTGCCGGAGCAGGTTGGTCTTGGTGCCCAGCCCGACCACGGCCACTACTCCCACCAGGATCAGCGCCAGCCAAATGCCCGCCGCGCGCACAGAAAGCCCCTCAGTGTCCCCGGACGCGGCGACCATCTCCGGCGACGGCGTTTCCCCTGCCGCAAGCGCAGCGGCGAGCGGGTCGCCTCCCGGCAATGCGGCCGCGACTTGCAGCGCCGAAGCGGGGCGCTTCGCCGGATCTTTTTCGATGCAGCGCAGGATCACCCGCTCGACGATCGGATCGATCTCCTTCACCAGCAGCGATGGTTTCGTCGGTGAGGAGATCTCTTGCTGGCGGCGCAGCTCGGTGAGCGTGGCGGCCTCAAACGCGCGTTTCCCGGTAAAGACTTCGTAGAGCACCAGGCCCAACGCGTAGATGTCGCTCTGGACCGAGGCGTCTTTGCCCGCCAGTTGTTCGGGCGCCATGTAGGCAGGCGTGCCCGCGCCTGATTCCTTCGCCTCGAAACTCCCGGCCACGCCGGCGAGACCGAAATCGGTGATGCGCACCTTGCCGCGGCCGTCAATCATTACGTTCGCGGGCTTGAGGTCGCGATGAATCACGCCGTGCTCGTGCGCGGCGGCGAGGCCCGCGCAGATCTGGCGCGAAATTTCGGTCGCTTTGGCGGAAGGCAGATGTCCGATGCGTCGCAGCAGCGTGGCCAGGTCTTCGCCATCCACATATTCCATGGTCAGGAACGGGAGGCCATACGCTTCGCCGATATCGAACACGCGGCAAACATTTGTGTGGGACACCTGGCGTGCGATGCGGACTTCGCGGCGGAAGCGCACCAGCGCCGCGCCGTCCTGCGCGATCGATTCGGGCAGAAATTTCAGCGCCACCGTCTGGCTGAGCTTGAGGTCTTCCGCGCGATAGACCTCGCCCATGCCGCCGCGTCCGGCCATGGCCACGATGCGGTAGCGCTCCTCGAGAATGGTGCCGGGAGTGAATCGCGCGCCATCGAAGGAATCGGAAGAAGAGGAAATCCTGCCGCTGGGAGAGGAGTCTCGCTTGCGCGGAGAATCTCCCGGCGAACCGGGGGCGCGAGGAGTGGCTTCCGCTTCCAGCGGGGCCGTGGCGCCGAAATCCACCGCGCTGCCGCAGGAAGGGCAAAAGCGCGCTGTGCCGGGGACTGCACTTCCGCAGGCAGGGCAACTCATGATTGCCGCGGAGTATATCACCGCGCGCTTCCAAGCTCCGATTCGGTAGAGCGATCCCTCTCGAGAAACGCGGGTCTGGAAAGTGGGCGAGACATGCCGTTTCCCGCAAAATCCAGACGCGTGCGAGACCGCACGCCAGTCGTGGGGATAATTGTGGATGTAGCGCCGCCACACATGGAAGCGCTCACGCCTGGCAGACTTCACGGCAACGTAAGTTTTAGGAATTTACAGCCCGCCTGCGGAGCCCTGAGCTGGGCATCAAGCTACTTCACCGCCCTCCATCAATTTTCTGAATCAGTGCTAGAATCCGGCCGGAAAACTCTATGGCTGCTCGCCAAGCCTCCGAAAAGTTTGCGTGGCATGCTTGGCAAGGGAGAGATCCCTCCAGATTGCGAGCATACGCATGAAGCGAAAACAGCTCTTTATTCTCACTTGGCTAGGCATCTCGTGCTTCGCGCTCGCTCAGTCCTTAGCTCCCTCCGCCTCTCCTTTAGGGGCTCCTTCAGTCACATCGAACAACCAGGCCGCTCAGGAAAAGGATGTCGAGCGAAGGGTCGAGGGGTTGCTCCAGAAAATGACTCTCGAAGAAAAAATAGATCTGCTCAGCGGCCGCCGTGATTTTTACACGCTGGCCATCGACAGGCTGGGCATTCCTGCGCTCAAAATGGCGGACGGCCCAATGGGTGTGCGAAACTACGGGCCATCCACCGCATTTCCCGCCGGTATTGGACTCGCCGCCACCTGGGATATCGCGATGGCTCGTCGCATCGGCGCAGCCATGGGGCAAGACGCCCGCGCACGCGGCGTGAACATTCTTCTTGCGCCGGCGGTGAACATTTATCGCGTTCCGGTGAATGGCCGCAATTTTGAATACTACGGCGAAGATCCATTTTTGGCCGGGCAAACGGCTGCCTTTTTCATCCAGGGCGTGCAATCCCAGGGCGTAATCGCCACCGTGAAGCATTTCGCGCTGAACAATCAGGAATACCAGCGCAACACCATCAGCGCGGAAGTGGACGAGCGCACCATGCAGGAAATCTACCTGCCTGCATTCAAATCGGCCGTGCAGCAAGGAAAAGTGTGGGCTGTGATGGCGTCCTATAACAAGATCAACGGAACTTACGCCACGGCAAACGAGATGCTCGAGACTGAGATTCTGAAAAAAGACTGGGGCTTTCGCGGCATCGTGATGTCTGACTGGGGCGCGGCGCACGATGGAATCGCCGACGCTTTGGCCGGACTGGACCTCGAGATGCCGTCGGGCAAGTACATGAACCGCGAAACGCTCCTGCCCGCGGTAAAAAGCGGCCAAGTCTCCGAATCCGTGATCGACGATAAGGTGCGCCGCATTCTTCGCGCCGCGATTTCGATGGGATTTTTTGATAGACCGCCGGAGACCGCGCCCGAGCCGCGCTATTCCGGCGAATCCGACCAGGTTGCGCTTGCGGGCGCGCGCGAGAGCATTGTGCTCCTGAAGAATAGCAACCACACGATGCCGCTTGACCGCGAAGGAATCCATTCCATAGCTGTCTTCGGCCCGAACGCGCATCCCGCCGTGGACGTTGGCGGAGGCAGCGCGCAAGTCGTGCCGTTCCGCGACGCGAGCGTGCTGAATGCCCTGGCCGCCACCGGGTTGCGCGTGGACTACGTTCCCTTCGAGCCGCGCGATGTCCGCTCGGTGGCCGCGCGTTCGCAATTTGAAGCGGATGAGGCGGGAGCGGCGGGCTTGAACGGCGAGTATTTTGCCAATACGGATCTTTCAGGAACTCCGCTGCGAACGCGTCGCGACAGGCAGATTACATTTGCACGCTTCAATGACGTTTTTGGCCAGGGCGCGTCCGCCGGATATTCCATTCGCTGGAAGGGTTTCGTCGCGCCGGAAGAGCCAGGTGAATACGTTTTTCTCATACGCACCGGCCACGGCATTCGCCTCGTTGTTGATGGGAAAACGGCCGTGGATGCCTGGGACAATCAGAATCAGTCGGACTTCAGTGCGATTGTGCGGCTCGAAAAGAATCACGCCGTTCCGATCCGTCTCGAGCTTCGCGGCATTGGCGGCGGAGGCATTCAATTCGGTTGGCAGAAGAAGCCTTCGGAGACGTTTCCCGCGGAAAGCGCTCTGGCGGCAAAGGACGATGTCGCTGTCGTTTGCGTTGGTTTCAACCCCGACACCGAATCCGAGGGGTTCGACCGCACATTTGATTTGCCGCCCGGACAAAAAGAATTGATTCAGGCCGTTGCGCGCGCCAATAAACGAACCATCGTGGTCGTAAATTCCGGCGGCGGCGTGGACATGACGGAATGGGTAGATCAGGCCGGCGCGGTGCTTCAGGCGTGGTATACGGGCCAGGAAAGCGGCCAGGCGGTTGCTGACATTATTTTCGGCATTACAAATCCATCCGGCAAGTTGCCCGCTTCGTTTGAACGGCACTGGGGAGATTCATCCGCCGACGCGAATTATCCCGGAAGTGACGGCAAGGTTTTCTACAAGGAAGGAATTTTCGTCGGATACCGGCAGTTTGATCGCTCCGATGTAAAACCTCTTTTCCCGTTCGGATACGGCCTCTCGTACACCACATTCGGGTACAGCGGAATGCGCGTAGAGAAACAGGGCACAAATGTCAACGTGCATTTCTCCGTCAAAAACACCGGGGCTCGACCCGGCACGGAGGTTGCCGAAGTTTACGTGCAGGAAGTGAATCCAAAGGTCGCGCGCCCGTTGAAGGAACTAAAGGGTTTTGCGCGCGTGACCGTGCCGCCGGGGATGGCGAAAGATGTTCGGGTTGATTTGGACCGCGCTGCTTTTTCGTATTATGACGTCGCCTCGCACAGCTGGAAAGTTGATCCCGGTGAATACCGGATCCTGGTGGGCTCGTCTTCAGCGGACATTCGCCTTACAACGCTCTTCAGAATCCAGTGATTCGGTCAGCAGGCAGCCGCTTCAGAAATAGTCTATGCCTTCAGCCGCCCGACCTAGTACCTCCTCGTCCGTACCATTGCGAACTAGGACTCACTGGCGGACAATAGCTGAGGGAACCTTTTCCCCTGAGCAGGTGTCTAACTAAATAGAAGGCGCGACATTCCCGCCAAGGGTGGCAATCCGGCGGGCGGCTGGCGCGAAGACATCGGCCTGAAGGCCCCTTCGATCGAAGGGCGGAAAGGCGGCGAGCGTGGCGGACTTGGCGCGCGTGCTCCCCTGGGGCCGGGATGAAGCCGAACTTGTCGCGGAGCTGCAGAGCGGCTCTGACGCGGCATTTGACTGGCTGGTCACGCACTACAACGGTCCCGTCTATAGCCTCCTTTACGGGATGCTGGGCTGCTCAGCCGACGCCGCCGATTGCACTCAGGAAGTTTTTCTCAAGGCGTTTCGCGGCATCCGCGGATTCCATCGCGGGAGTACGCTGAAGACCTGGCTCTACCGCATTGCCATCCGCGAAGCGCTGAACCACAAACGCTGGCACTGGCGCCATTCAAGGCGGCAGGTATCTCTCGAAGCCGAGCGAGAAGCGGATGCAGGTTTCATCGAGCCGCGCGACCAGGGTGAATCGCCGTTTGACTGGCTGGCGTCGCGGGAATTGAGGGAAGTGGTGCAGAACGCATTGCAGCAAGTGCCGGAAGTTTACCGCGCCGCGGTCATCCTGCGCGATCTCGATGGCCTCTCCTACGAGGAGATCAGCGAAGTGCTGGATGTTTCCGCCGGCACGGTGAAATCCCGGATGATTCGCGGGCGGCGTTTGCTGCGCGAAATTCTTGAGCCCGTCCTTCACGGCGGCATTGAGCGGAAAGCGCGGCAAACAATGGAGTCGAGGGAATCAAGCAAGCCGTCCGTGCGCAGTGAGAACGAACACGCCTCGGATGTTCACGGGTTATCAGGCTGGACGCCGCAGGGCCGCGGAATCGCCGGCTTTTCGGCGGGAGGTGGGAAATGAAGTGTTCAAGAGTGCGTGACTTTTTGCCGGGCTATCTCGATGGAGCGCTACCCGAAAACCGCGGGCGTTTTTCGCGCGCTGCTATTCACGAGCATTTGTCGATCTGTCCGGCGTGCCGCGAAGAGCTTTCCGCCTATCAGCGCCTGCAACATTTGCTGGGCCGCACGCAGCCCGCCGCGCCTCCGCAAAACCTTGACCTGGAAATCCGCATGGCTCTTGCGCGCGCGCGGGAGGCATCCGACCCGCGCCACTGGCTCCGCCGGCTCGCCGATCGCGCCGAGCTTTTGCGCGCCAATTTCCTCGGGCCGTTGACGATTCCCGCAGTCGGCGGCTTGGTTGCCGCGCTTCTGGTATTCGCCGTAGTGGTCCCGGTTTACGCGCGCGTCGCTCACCTGGATAGCATGGACGGTGTTTCCGACACGCTTCCGGTTGCGCTTCTCGAGCCGGCGCGCGTGGATTCGCTCGCGGGCTTTTCGGTTTCCGGTCTGGACAACGCAGGGCCCGGCATCGTGATGGTTGAGGCCACCGTCGGCGTCGCGGGTGATGTTGTGGACTATCGCATCGTCGCTGGGCCTGATGATGCCGAAATGCGCCGGAACCTTGACCGGGTGTTGCTATTTTCGCACTTCCATCCGGCAACGAGCTTTGGCCGGCCCATCAACGGCGGACGCGTAGTGATTAGTTTTGGCTCCGTGACCGTAAATTCCAAGAGTTGACGGCCTGTTGTTCCCCTGTGACGGCGCGAATCCGCCCGTCCGCGCTGGTACTCCTCTCGAACATCCTTATCCGGAAACCTTGCCGGTGGCGGCAGCCTCCTGTAGTTTGAAAGAGACCTACGGAAAAACCCTTTATCCGTATTCATGACAGAAAGTGCTCCATTGCCGCGCGCAGGTGAAAAATTTTGGCGCGCCGGGACTTTTCTTCTGTTTCCGATCCTCGCGGTTGCGGCCGGACTGCGGATTTACATGGTTGGCGCGCGCAGCCTCTGGATCGATGAAGGAGTGAGCGTGGGAATCGCCCGCTTGCCCTGGCATTCGTTTCAGACGGTTGTCTCGCGTCGCGAAGGCAACATGGCGCTTTACTACCTGGTGTTGCGCGCGTGGATCCGGCTGGGGAGCGGTGAAGCCTGGTTGCGCATGCCGAGCGTGCTCGCGGCGGTGGCCGCGGTCGCGGGCATTTATTATCTCGGGCGGCGAATGTTTGGGAGGAACGTCGCGTGTGTCGCGGCGGGAATCCTGGCCCTGAACGCCTACCACATTCAGTATTCGCAGGAGGCGCGAAGCTACGCCCTTCTCAGCTTTGCGATGACGGTCACCACGTTTCTCGTCCTGCGCTGCGTGGAAACGCCATCGTGGCGCGCCTGGGCGCTTTTCGCGTTTGTGAGCGGGCTCGCCCTTTACTTGCATTTCTTCGCGATATTCGTCACCGCGGCTCAGGGTCTGGCTGTCTTGTTGTGGCGCAGACGCGCGCTGAAGCTGGGCCAGGTCGCGCTCGCAACCGCCATCTACGCCCTCATGCTGGCGCCTATCGTGGAATTCGTGCTCGGCAATCTTTACAGACGCCAGCTCGATTGGGTCCCGCCGACGTCCGCAGCCTCTTTGTATGAGTTCGGCCTGCTGATCGCCGGCCGGGGCGGTGTCGCGCTTTTGATCGTGACGCTTGCATTTATCTTTGCGGCCATCGTTGCCGTGGGCCGCGGTTGGTTTTCCGCGGAACCGAGCAGCGAAACTTTCGGCCTTGGTCTGATCCTGTCCTGGCTGTTTTTTCCGTTGGCGATCACCATCGTGCTTTCCGTTTGGAAGCACCTGTTCGTTTACCGCTACATGATCATGAGTCTTCCCGCGCTCGCCCTTGCCATCGCGTGCGGCGTCGCGCTGCTGCGTCCCAAGTGGCAGGCTCTCGCATTGGTTGTTCTGGCTGTCTTGTTGATGCGCGGAGACAGGACCTACTACGCCGGCATGATGGAGATTGGCGAAGATTGGCGATCCGCGGCGCAATTCGTCGCGCAGAATGCTCAGCCCGGCGACGCGATGGTCTTCAACAACGGAATCGCGCACCCCGCATTCGACTATTACATCCAGCGGGCAAGTGGTGCTTCGAAGCCGCGCGTGATTTTTCCTGTGCACAACGACGACTTGCCCTTCCTCGATTTTGAAGGGTTGCCAAACTCTCGTATGTTTCCTCACATCACCGAGGGAGTCACGCGTCTGTGGGCGGTGGACTGGACTCCCGGCGCAAGCATCGGCCCGCTCGTCGAAAAGTATTTCGAGCGCACACAGACGAACGAATTCTTCCATGTCCGCGTATCGCTTTACGTCCACAGAGGCCCCGTTTCTTCAGCCGGCCATTGATCGCAGGAGATTGATCCCGCAGACCCCCGCCACGCTCCCGCTGTCCAGTTTTCATCAGGGCGCAGCATGCACCGCCAGCCGACGGCACCTTAAATCGTGGCAATTCGTGACAAAAGCTGGCTTCCAAGAGTGACGCAAATTGTCACAATTCAAAGCTCCAGTGTCTGACCACATTCGAATCAAGCCTTGCATAGGAAGGCCAACCTTCTAACTCATTGCAGATAAAGGCTTTAGCGGGGCATGTCCTACTAGTAACCGGCTTGATTCGTACTGGAACCAGGTTTGCAGCTACTCCCATTAGAAATTGCCGTGTGTGTCTTTCTCTGCGGCGCGGAAAAGACCACGACGGGCAAGATGAGCACGAGCTCATAAATTTTTTCGGAGGAAATTTAAATGCGCAAGACCCAGAAGGGCTTCTCTCTCATCGAACTTTTGATCGTCGTTGCGATCATTCTGATTATTGCCGCCATCGCGATCCCGAATCTGCTTCGGGCTCGGATTTCGGCAAACGAAGCTTCCGCAGTTAGCTCGCTTCGCACTATGAATACGGCGTGCATTACCTACAACTCGACTTACGGCAACTATCCGCCAGCGATTTCCGACCTCGGCCCGGTCACCGCTCCCGCTTTACCCACCAGCACGCAGGCTGACTTGCTCGACCAAGTCCTCGCTCCCGCCAGCGGGACCCCGCAGAAGAGCGGATACAACTTTACGTATGCCGTGGGCACGAGCAACGCTACTTACACCGTTCATGCTGACCCGGTCACCGTGAACCAGACCGGCGTCCGTCATTTCTTCACGGACGCTTCCGGCGTCATCCGCTTCAACGCCAGCGCCACGGCAACGGCAACCGATTCCCCCTTGCAGTAAACCACCAACCCCCCAACGCGACAGCAGGGCGGAGGCCGCAAGCCTCCGCCCTTTTTTTTGTAAATTGACCTCGGAACGGAACCGCATTAAGCTGCGCCGGGCAATCGCAAAATGCCGAAGCATTCCCCCGCTCGCTACTCCGAAATTGGCTGCCGGATTCCCAGGGAGTATTTCTGGGTGATTGGCTGGGGGGAAAGCGACGTCGGGCTCGAGACCGGATCGTTTGACGCCGCCCTGCACATGGCCGGCATCGAGAACTACAACGTGATGCTTTACACCTCCGTGATTCCTCCGGAAACGATTGAGCTCCCGCGCCTGCCTGACATCCACCATGGGTCTCTCCTCGAAGGAATCATCGCCGTGCAGCATACCGGCACGCCGGGAACTCGGATCACGGCTGGTCTGCTTTTGGCCAAGGTCCATCGCAACGCAGACGGCTCTTACCTGGGTGGATTTGCGTGTGAGTATGCCGGAAATGGGTCGGTGGAAGAAGCGGAAGCCAATCTGCGGGAAGCCATGCGGCAACTTTTTGCGCGGCGCTATGAATCAAAATTCTACAAACTCGAGTTCGGGAAATCGGTCGTCCGGACGTTCACGCCGCAAAAATCGTTTGGAACGATTCTTGTCGGCATCGGCTTCGCCAGTTACATTGTGCCGGTATTAAGATCCGAAGTGGAGGTAACCCCTTCCCACAAAGACAAGTCCCATGTGAAATACTCGACCGGATAATTGCGCCCGCCTCGATTCTCCTGTTCCGCGCGCACCTTCACGGGCGCCCCGAAAGATGATAACCGCGGGCGCTGAAGACGCTGTCGCGTTTTCGTTTTGAAAGCCAATGCCACCCGCCGTGTACTACTTGGGGAGCAAGCCGTACACGGTGATTTCCGTCGTCGTGCCAATGTACACCTTACCGTTGGCGACCGTGGGAACCGCAAACTCAACCTTTCCGCCTGCTTTGTCCCCCGCGACCATACTGCTGTTCCATAGCTCTGTCGCAAGATTTGTCGCGTCATAAGCGCGCAAGACGGAGACACCGGCATTACCGATATCAATCGCCCACACGACGCCGTTCGTAAGGCCCTGGGAGGAAACAGTCACGGTGGCGCCGCGGTCCGAAAAGGATTCGGCGCTCGCCGATCCAGCCACTGTTGTAAATAGGCCGGTTGCTGGCGTGAACGTGAAAGTCTGGAGAGGTTTGCCTACGGGTGCCAGGTACAATGTGTTGTTCCAGACAGACGGCGAGCTCAAGATTTCACCTGGAGTGACAGTGAAGGTCTGGATTGCGGCATTGTTGTTGGCCGGGTTATACCCGCCGAGACTGTCGCGATTCAACAGATACAGTATTCCCTCTTTGCCTCCGCCAATTATAAGATGTGGCACCGGTCCGGACGCCGGATCAATTAGAACCAACCCGCCGGACCCAAGGTCCAAGTCGCCGGCAGAGAGGGCCGCTTGATTGTACGGTGCGAAGAAGCTGGAGAGCGTGAAACCTCCGGATGTGCCAAACTTCAGGAAGCTGTCCCCAAAATCCGAGACGGAATTCATATCACCATTTCCAGTTATCACATATATGTTGTTGCTGGCATCAACCCCGGGAGCACCTCCTGCCATCCAGATGGCACCATAGCCATCGACTGGATCGACGGGGAATGCGCTCACTTGCGATAGGGTGGACGCGCTGTATCCGAACACCCATCCAGAGTAGGTGTTGCAGTCTCCATAAAGGCCGCCAAAGGCGATGTATACCACGCCATTTACAAGGGCAAGCCCCGGACGCTGGCCCTGCGCAACGGGCTTGAATGGTTTGGTTCCAGAGGCGCTGGATATGTCCATGGGACCGCCGAATTTCTCCGAGCCGTCAATAAGACTGATGGCGTGAACCCGCCAATGAACTGTCGTGGGTGCGCCGGTGGTCTTTGTTTCAGCGGCAAAATACACCGTATTTGTCGTCAGATCGATCACCGGCGTCCCGACGATGCCGACAGTAGTGTAGTTGCCGCATCCAGCGAGCGCGTTCAGGTCACTCGCGGTAACCCACGTTTCTCCCGCGGGGATAGCGCTCGCGGACCAGTAGGTCTGGCAAGGAGAAGCATCTGCGTCGAAGGCGTATACAGTGTCTTGCATTGAGACGGCGATGAGGATGTTGTGTTTGGCGCCCAGGATCGTGACATTGCCAATCCACAGCGGCTGGGCGTATGCCGGCGCATCGAGGGTGCAGGAGAATCTCTTCCCAAAGGTTGCAGTGTTCACGGTAGCGGGCGTAAGAGCGAATTCGTGCGGGTTGCTGCCGTCGCGGGATTGGTCGTTGTGATAGGTCGAGATCGCCGTGAGATCCGAAACATAAACAGGTGCCGTTGCTTCGAACAAGGGATTCGCAACACTCCGCGCTCCAATCGTGTGCGTTCCCCCGGTGGATGGCGCTGTGTAATTGCCGTTCCCGTCGATGGTGCCTGTCGCGGCGGTTCCCCCCATTACGCTATCTACTTCCCATGTGACGCTCGTGTTGGCATTACCCGTGACCATTGCCGTGAAGGGTTGTACTTGCCCTACGATAATCGCCGCGCGCACCGGAGAAATGGTTACGGTGACGGAGCCGGCCGTCCCGACTGTGAATGGTGACCCATTGCTCGCTTGGCCGCCGACGGTCACTACAACATTGCCGGTCGTGGCTCCCGCTGGCACCGTCACGACAATGCTCGTCGCAGTCCAAGACGCTATGGCTGTTGCGGCTGTGCCGTTAAACGTGACCGTGCTGGCGCCCTGCGTCGCGCCGAAATTCATGCCCGTAATGGTGATTGACGTCCCGACGACTCCCGAGATCTGGCTCAGACTGACAATGGCCGGCGCCATCGATCCCGTTTGCGAGTGCGAGCAGGCTGAGACCCCGGCGAGCAGAGCCATCGAAAAAATGAGGACGAATTGCCCGCCTCGCACGCCGCGAGCTGAGCGCTGCTTTTCTGATTGCTGTTTACTGGAATGCTCAGACCTGCCTTCAAGAGGATATATGGCGTCCAAACGGGATAGGAGAAAACACACCAGCCTTGAATTCATTCGCATAGAAGTTCCTTCCAATGTGTTCCCATTTGACCGGTCATCTGCGATTCGACTCTTCCGATCTCCTTGACGGCGGAAGGTGTCGGCGTGCCAAGAGGCGTCTTATATAAATGCGAATCCCCAATTGGCCTTCCGTACGCGCAGGGGGCGTACATCTCATTACGCCACTCTGCCACATACACGTCAAATTTCTGAGTTCGGATTCATTCCAACGTGTGCCTCCTGTCCGTTGAAGCGCTCTGGCCCGAACTCCCAAACCGGGGGATTCTATTCATCTTCTCTGCAGCAGGTAGAGAAACAGCGTCAGGTATCGCTTTACATTTCCTGTAATCAGAAAATTCTCCCGCACATGTTCGTGGCCATTCTCTCCGAGTTTCTGTGCCAGCGCCGGGTTGGAGAGCAGGAACCGCACCTGATAGGCCGTGCCTTCCACCGAATGCGCCAGCAATCCGGTGTGTTTGTGAATCACCTGCGTGGGAATGCCGCCGACCGCCGCCGCTACAACCGGTTTTTTCTTCCATAGCGCTTCGGTGACCGTCAGCCCGAATCCCTCTCGCAGGCTTTTCTGAATGATGATCGTGGATGCCCGTTGCAGGGCATTGATCTCCAGCGCGCTCCACGGCGGCAGATCCAGAATGTGAATGTCCGGATCTCCATTCGCGGCCTGCCGGACCTCTTCCAGGACCACGCCGCCTTCGGGGTCGTCCGCTGCGCCGCCGCCCGCGAGCACCAATTGGCAGTCCACGTAGCGGCGCACAATCTGGTAGGCGCGAACCACTCCGGCGGGGTCTTTCAATCGGTCAAATCGCGAAACCTGCGTAAGAATCGGCCGCGAAGGATCAATGTGAAATCGTTCCAGTACGCCGCGAACGTACTCCGCCTCTAACTCGATGTTCTTCTCCGATAGCGGATCAATGCATGGGAAAACCAGAAACTGAGGGATCGGAAGCTGCCTCGCGAATGACGGCGATGAAAATATGGCCGCGTCATACTTGTGAACAAATTGCCGCAGGAAACCCCAGACCTCCTGGTTCGGCTGTGAAAGGTCGATGTGACAACGCCACACCCAATGCCCCGCATCGCCCTTCCTTGCCTCTATCAACGCAACCGGCTGCGGGTCGTGTATGACTGTGAATTCGCAATCGAATTTCAGGCTCTGCCGGTTCATTTCCGTGGTGGCAAGGAATAAATCAAAGTTTTCTTTCCGGCTTTGATAAGGTCCGCCATGCAGCGCATTGTGGAATGCTTTGCTCACCTCGAAGAAATCGTTCCCTCCTTTGATCACATCCCAACGCGGCTGCAAGCCCAATTCCTGCATCAGCGGAATGAGCCGGTTCAGAATCTCGGCCACTCCTCCGCCCATCGCGGTTGAATTGACCATCTGCACTGTCTTGCCGGCCAGCTTCGCGGCCAGCGCGTGAAGTTCCTCGATCTCCCGCTCGCCCAGCAGCGGTATGTATTCGGTGAGCGCGATCGCACGCGGCTCGCTTCGCATAACGCTCATGCCGCCAGCTCCCGGTCAACGTATTGACACAATTTCGCCCGCGCCCCTTCGAGCGTATTCGTATAGATGTCAATATTGTTGGTCCGCCGCGCAAGGGATTCGAGTGCGAGCTCTTTCGTAAACCATTGTGAGAAATCGTTCGTCTGCAGGTGCAGCCGCAATCGCGATACCAGGAAATGAAAATGAAACGAGGCGTTGCTGAGATGCTCCAACCTTTCTCGGAATTCGCCGAGCGTCCACGCCACCTGGTCCTGAGGCAGCGTCACCTCCACGCTGTCGCAAAAATAGAATGGTTCGTACGCGGGCCGTACAGCTTCCGCGGGATGCAGGCTGCAGAAATCCTCCACGAGACCGAGAAGATCGGTCCTCAAACCTTGAAGATCCAGATAGCCGCGGATGTCAAGCGCGGCCATCTGTTCGGCAAGCTCCGTGCGGTTCAATGCGGCCAGCACCCATTGCGCGAAGTCGTTGGAAAAGCCTTCCTTTAGGAAGTGATGCCGTTCAAGGCTTTGAAAAGTGTGGTAAAAAATGGAGGCGTCGCTGCACTTGCTCATTCCCTCGCGCAGTTCGACGAGGTTCGTTGCCTTCTGATTTTCGATCCGGGTCAGATAGGAGACGGTCACGAATTGAAATGGGTGTTCGGCTTTTTTCACGGTACCACCTTGTCCACCCGGCTCAGAAACTCCTGGACCTCTTCGGAATTTCGCAGACGGTAACGCGCCACCGTTCGCCGCGCCGGGCCCACGCGCACGGTAATCCCGCGCCGCAATTCCGCTAACGCGGGCTCATCGGAGACATCGTCGCCTATGTAAATCGGCAGATAAGCGTGCTGGACATTTTCGAGCAAGTTTCGGATCGCGGCTCCTTTCCCTTGGACGTAATTCGGAACCACATCCCATGCGCTGTCCGTCTCAAGAATCCGCAAATCACCCTTTGCATTGGATACCGCGCTTCGGATCAAACGGTTCGCTCTGCGCCGCGACGCCAACGGAGCGTCACGGAAATGAACCGCCACGCTCGCTCCTTTGTCTTCCGTTTGAATGCCGCGCATTGCCGGGGAATGCTCTTTTATTACGTCGAGAATTTCGCGCAGGTGCATGGCGGTCAGGGGCGAAATTTCGAAACCGTTCCCATTTTCCCACCCATAGAGGCCATAAAACTCGATGTGAGGAATTCGCACAAGATGCTGCAGCGTAGCCCTTCGGCGCCCGCTCATAATCCCTACTTGGATTCGCCGGTGTCTGACAATCCTATGCAAGACCGCCTTCATTTCGCCGCTGAGCTTCACGGACTCCGGAACAATACAGTGTTGGGCAAGAGTCCCGTCAAAATCTATGAACAGGCGGATTTCTTTAGCGGCCCGCACTCGCCGGGAAACCTCATTCCAACAATCAAACAGATGAGGCACTCCCGCCGCTCTTCGGCCCGACCTTTTCTTGCGCTGAATCGTCGCACCGTTCGCGCGCATATCTTATTGCGTCCCCGCGAGTTCCCGGGCATCCATGCGAATCTCCGATAGATCCGAAATCAGGTCGGCGGCCCAGCGATACACGTTGTGTTCTTTTACGGTGCGCCGCATATGCGCCATCCGCGCGCGCCTTTCTTCCGGCGGCATCTCCAGGGCGCGACGCAGCGTATCCGCCAATTGCTCTGTGTCGTAAGGGTTGACGAGCAGCGCGTCGCGCAGCTCGTGGCAAGCTCCGGTGAACTGGCTCAGCACGAGCACTCCGTCCCCGTCCCCGCGCGCGGCGACGAATTCCTTGGCCACCAGGTTCATGCCGTCGTGGAGGGATGTGACTAGGCACAGGTCCGCAGCCTTGTAATAAGGCGCGATCTCCTTGTGGCTGTGATGCCGGTTGAGCAGCACAATCGGTTTCCATTCGCTCGTTTGGAACCGCTTGTTCACTCGCTCTGCTTCCGCCTCGACCTGCTGGTTGAAATCGTGATAGCGCTTGATGTTCGTCCGGCTCGGCGCGCAGAGCTGCACGAACGTAAACTGCTTGAGGTAATATGGGTACCGGTCGAGGAAATTTTCAATTCCACGGAAGCGCTCGATGATTCCCTTGGTGTAGTCCACGCGGTCCACGCCGACCCCGAGAAAAATTGTCTCCGGACCAAGCTCTTTCAATATTTCCGCGCGGCCTTTGCCCGCCGGGAACAGACTTCCCGACACTTGCGCCGATTCCGGGAACTCTACGCTGATCGGGTGCGGCCTCACGGCCGTCAAATGATTGTTCCGGTTGACGACGAACCGGTCCCATTCGATTCGTGATTCGATCGCGTGGTCCACCGTCTCCAGGAAATTGTTGCAGTGCGCTTGGATGTGGAAGCTGACCAGGTCCGCGCCAAGCAGTCCGTCCAAAAGCTCCTTCTGCCACGGACAGATCCCGAACGCTTCCGGATTCGGCCACGGAATATGCCAGAAAATCGCGACTCGCGCGCCCGGACACGCGTTT
This sequence comes from uncultured Acidobacteriota bacterium, assembly GCA_963838945.1. GTDB lineage: Bacteria > Acidobacteriota > Terriglobia > Acidiferrales > UBA7541 > DASTCZ01. The sequence continues at coordinate 62,313 of CAWITC010000010.1, forward strand.
TTAATCAGACGTGGCAGCAGCGCGAAGTGGTAATCCTGAATCAAAACGAACGGCTCTTCGGCATTGCCGATCTCCTGCAGCACCGCCTTAGCAAATTTCTCATTCACGGCCTTGTAGCACTCCCAGTCCGCCGCGCGGAAAAGCGGACGCGTGTGCGCGATGTGGCAGAGCGGCCAGAGGCCCTCATTCGCGAACCCGTAGTAATACCCGTTCTCTTCTTCGCTTGTGAGCCACACGCGCCGCAGCGTGTAAAGCGGCTCGTCCGGGGGCACGCTCAACCGGTCGTGCGCATCCACCGTTTCGCGGTCGCCGTCCGCCGAGCCGTGCGCGATCCACGTGCCGTTGCATGCGCACAGGATCGGCTCGAGCGCGGTCACCAATCCGCTCGCGGGAACCTGCACTTCGATTCCCTTGCCGCGCCGGACATGCTGATACGGCTCGCGATTGGACACCACGAACAGCGGATTGTTCCGCAGCCGCCGCCGGACGCCGGCGCGGAGACGCTCCGGCGTCCACAGCGAATCGCCGGCATCGCGAAGCCGCGCCTCTTCCTTCGCGGCGCCGCGCGCTTCTGCCAGACTCTGCGCGAGCGACACAGCTTCCTTTGCCAATGGCTTCAGGAATTCTCCTGGCAATTCGTGCGGCACGGCGCTGACCTCACCCGTGCGCAGGGTTTTCATCCACTCAGATATTTTGCGAATCGGGCGGACAACGGTCCACCGGATCATCAGCAAAGTAACCAGCACGACGAGCGTCACCTGCACGATCACGTGCCAGATCGCGTCGCGCCAGATGTGCCACCTCTGCGCCTCGATGTAGCCTGCTCCGTGATAGGCCGCAAGCTCGTGGACCTGGTTGCGCGCGATTACAAAAGTCACCACGCTGATGCTGACCACAAGCAACAGAATGAATCGCAGGCTGAGTTTCATCTACCCTCCGCGAAGGTCCAAATTGAGGTGGAAGATAAAAAAGGAATTCTTCCATCACGCTCAATGCGCTCAATCGGGCCTTGAAGGAAGAATCTTCAAGCCGGGCCAAAGTCAGAATACAGCAATCAATGTACCAGATTCGGACGCCTTAACTTAGTCTCAATGAAGAACTTAGACGAATCTATGGAAATTGTGCTGTGAATTCTTTACCCGCTCGCAGCAAATAATATTTGCCAGAAGCGATGGCCACGTTCCTCCCTCACCTTTCCGAATGGCGTGCCCCCACCTGAAACGCCTGCCCGCCGCGGCGGTTTCCATCCGCGCTACCGCCCTCCTCAACGGCTTATAATTTGGTGTTATAATTCATGTTTGGCTCCAGAAAGCAGAACGCCCGCCAATCGAGCAGCCGCACGCATCTGCGCTATGCCGCCAACACGCCGCATCGCCGTTCTTGGAGGGGGCCCTGCGGGCGCCACCTGCGGTGAGCGTCTTTCCCGCGCTGGTTTTGACGTCACGATTTATGATGAGCACCTCGCGTGGGAAAAACCCTGCGGTGGTGGATTGACGCAAAAAGCTCTCGCCGCCTTTCCATTTCTTCTTTCTTCTTCAATCCCGAAAAAGCCCGTCAGCGACGTGGAATTGATCTCCACCGATGGACGCCGCGCCCGCCTTCACCTGGACCGGCCCATCGTCATTTATGCCCGCAAGGTGCTCAACGGCTTGCTGCTTTGCCGCGCCGCCGAAGCCGGATGCCGCGTAGTCCGCGCCCGGGTCACGCGCATTGAAACCGCGGGCGGGCGCGCGCGCGTGGAAGTTGCCGGCGGATGGCACGAAGCGGATTTTGTAGTTATCGCCGCGGGCGCGCGCAACGTCCTGCTGCCCTCCGCGCAACCCCTTTCCCCCGAGGATCTCGAACTCACTCTCGGTTACTACATCCCGGCCGAAACGGATTTGCTGAAAGTCAAATTCGTCAAGGGCCTCGAGGGCTACCTGTGGTCGTTCCCGCGTTTGGGTCATCTTTCCGTGGGAATTTGCGCCAACATGGCCCGGCATGTTTCGCGCGAGCTGCGCGCCCTTCTCGATTCGTTTGTCGTCGGCGAAAAACTCGATCTGGCGGGAGCCGAGCTTTACAGCCACATCCTGCCTTCGCCGCGGCGCGAAACGCTGCGCGAGCGATCCGTGGCCGGCGCCAATTGGGCTCTCGTGGGCGACGCTGCGGCCTGGGTGGATCCCGTCACCGGAGAAGGAATTTATTACGCCATGCGCTCCGGCCAAATCCTTGCGGAGGCCCTGATTGCCGGCGCCCCCGCGGAATATCGCGTGCGCGTGCAGACCGCATTCCGCGAAGAATTGGAGCGGGCTGCCAAACTTTCGCCGCTCTTCTATCACGGCAAGTTCCTCGGTGGCGCGGTGACCACGCGCATGATTGCATTTGCGCGGCACAGTCCGGCGTTCCGCCAGATGCTTGCCGATGTCTTTGCCGGCTCGCAGAGTTACCGCACTCTGAAAGTCCGGCTGTGGGGACAGCTCGGGATCACGCTCGCTGAAACCGCCGCCAGCCTCCTTCGCGGCCGCGCCAGCGGCGCGGCCGAAGCCGAAGCCTGCTGTATCGACCCGGCGTGACTGATGCAAATTTCAGTCACGCGCAATTTGATTCCTTGACGGACGCGATCGCGATTTGACCTGCCGGGCTTGATCCAGGCCCCCTGCTTTCCGCTTGTCCTATCGAGACTCCGATATCCATTGGTCGCCTCCTGCACGCAGGACTGAAGTGTGCGACGTGGAGCGTAGCGACAGGGCTTTGACCGCTCGACGGCCGCAATGCTAGATTACCGCGAATAAATCGAACGCGTCGCACTGGACGTCCCTTCCGGGAGACCAGGAGCAGCGGCCGTGGAGGACGACCTGTGCAGGCACTCGAACAGTACCCTTATTTGGGTTCGAACTTGCTGTGGTTAAGTTGTGTTCTGTTAATCTCGGGAATTTTTTTCACACCCTCCCATCGCCGCCTGATCATCTATGCAGGGCTGCTCATGATGGTTTCCATCCCATTCGGTTTCTTTTTCGAAGGTAAGTATTGGAGCCCTGTCCGCGCGGGTGGTTGGATGTTTGGAATTGAGGATGCGCTTTGCGCATTCAATACAGGGGCGACGTCTTGCCTTGCCTCGATCTTCTTGCTGCGTGACGAGTTGATCTTGCCCGAGCGAGTCGTGGTCCACGGACGTCGCTTTCTCGGCGCAGCCAGCCTGATATTCGCCGCATTGCTTGTTCTATTGTCCGCGGGGTTTTCGTGCATGGCGTCCTTGGTGAGCGTGGTGCTTGTTGCGTTGGTTCCACTTCTCCTGCTCCGCTCGGACCTGTGGCGATTCAGCCTGGCAGGCGGTATCGGGTTTCCGTTGCTGTACTTCGGGACCATCAAGGTTTTTTTCTGGATATGGCCGGGTTTTGTCTTCTCCTGGAATAACACATTCCCATGGGGGACGCTCTTGTTCGGGGTACCTCTCGGCGAGATCACCTGGGCCATTAGCTTCGGGCTTTTTTGGCCGCTCTTCCTCGGCTTCGTCTTTGATCTTCGCCTGGCTTGCAGCACCCGCCGGCAGGCGGCGCTCCCCTTGAGGAACGATCAGTTGCTGCCCGGACGTCAAACGTGACATGGCGACATCCGACAGCGCGTGTGGCCGGGCGGACGAACTCTCCATGTACTTTCTTCCTGTTGGCTATGGCCGTGCTGATTGGTCCCGCCAGCCCTTCCCAGGGGCTACCCCGCGCTTCGGAGCTAACTCACAAGATCCTGAAGCTACGCAACGAAACTAGTTTTCGTGGCCGTGGGCGGTTGGTGTACACAGATGCAAATAAGCATCAGACAGTCTTTCAGATCTCAGTGTTGCAGAAGCCCCTGGCACAAAGCACCAACATGTTGTGGTCTGTTACGGACCCACCCGAATCCCGGATGCGGATTCTCATCGCCGCTCAGCCCGACGGCAGAACCACTGTTTGGCGCTCTTCCGGGGGAAAGGGCGGTGCACCAATTTTGCCTGTGAGACGGTGGGCTGATCCGATCCTCGGAAGCCAACTCACGGTGGAAGATCTCATGGAGGATTACTTCACCTGGCCAAGGCAGGTAGTGGTGGGGGAAGAACTTCTGGGCGGGAAAATGTGTTATGTCGTCCGCAGTGAGCCTGATGCACAGCCCCCCTCAACGTATTCGACGGTGACATCATGGGTCGACGAGACCACGCTGATTGCGATGCGCATTTTGAAGCATTCGCCCGGAGTGGGACCTCAGAAAGAAATTCTCCGCTCCGGCGTTAGGAGGTCCGGCGGACGCTGGGTTGCCTCAATCATAGAATTGCGAATCCCCGGTTCCCCCGGCAGCACAAGGATTGTTTTCACTGCGGGATCTGAAAATGCCCGCATCGCTGACAGCGAGGTCGACCCCAAGTTGCTGTTTGGTTCCGGCGCATCTGAGCGCTGAGCAGCAGAGCTTCTATTCACTTCGCAGAAGATCGACCGGGTTCATCCGGGTTGCGCGCCAAGCCGGGTACAGGCCACCGAACGCGCCAAGCAGCAACGCGAGTCCGATGGCCTCGAGAACGAGGATTGGGGTCACCTCCGGCTGGAGCATCGCGCCTATCTGGGGAAGAGCCATGATCCAACGAATCCCAACCAATCCAAGAATTACCCCCAAAACGGCGCCAGCCGCCGACAGCAGAACCCCTTCGAGAACCACCATTGCAATCACGCGTGATGTGCCCCATCCGAGTGCATTGTAAAGACCTATCTCGCGCATCCGCTCCGTCACTGACATCAGCAAAGTGTTGAGCACTGCCAGGAACGCCATGGACATTGCAATCCAAGAACTGCTCCAGGCGATCGCGCGAACCAGCCGAGCGAGATGATTGTTCCGGGCCAGCTCATCCGCCTCCACAAAATCCAAGGCCGGGAAGGAGAGAGCCAGGCGGGACCGAATGCGGGCCATTTCAGCAGCGTCTTCGGGATGGTCCACTCGGATCAGGAACCCGGTCACCTTTCCTTCGCGCCCGATCAGTCGCTGTAGTGTGGGCAACGGAACCATGACTGAGCGATCGTCCATGACGCTCAAATGTCTCGAAACGCCCCCGATTTTGAAGTCGCGTCCACTTAGCTGTATGTCGTCACCCGGTTTTTTGCCGAGGATTTCTGCCAGAGCCTCGCCCAGAACCACATTTTCCGGCTCATTCGCGGACGGCGCTTTGCCCTCTCGCACATTGAGGTTACGCCAGAAATCGCTCTCCAAAGGCCAACCCGATAGATAAATCATCTCACCTGTATCCAACTCGACGAGATCCCCCAATGTGCCCGTGACTTCAGTCACACCCGGCTGCGTGCGGATGAGGGGTGCAAGGCCCTCGTCCACCGTGGCCGTCAGCATTTCCACCGCCCCTTTCTGGGACGCAATAATATGTGCGCCCCATTCTTTCAGCGAGGTAGCCGAATTCTGCTCCATGCCTCGCGAGAGCCCGACGAGCGCGATGAGGCTGGCCAGGGCAACGGCGATTCCCAGAGTGGTGAGAACGGAGCGGATGCGATGGCTTCGAAGGTTCCGGACCGGCAGCGCGATGAATTTCATGTGCGATTCTCCTGGCGCTCCTCCGAGACGATCTGCCCGTCTAGCAGGCGGATAACCCGCCGGGCCCTCCGGGACACGCGCAAATCGTGCGTGACCACTATCAGGGCTAAGCCCTCGGACCGATGCAACTCCTCCAGGAGACTCATGACTTCGTCGGCCGCGTGAGAGTCCAGATTACCCGTGGGTTCGTCAGCCAGGATGACACTCGGACTGTTAGCGAGCGAACGGGCAATTGCCACACGCTGCGATTCCCCACCGGATAGATCCGATACGCGGCTTCCGCCGCGCGATCCGAGGCCGACGCGCTCGAGCAACCCGGCCACGCGGTCTCGCCGGCTTCGTTCGCTTCGCAAGACCCCGAACATCGGAAGCTCGACGTTCTCCGCTGCCGTGAGTCCCGCGATCAAGTGGTAGGACTGGAAAACAAAGCCGATGCGCTTTGCCCTCAATTTTGTCCACTCAATCGTTGATTTTGGCTCGCTCCCATCGAAGAAAACACGGCCGCTAGTGGGGCGGTCCAAGCCGGCAGCGAGGTGCAATAATGTGGACTTACCACTCCCGCTGGGCCCGCAAAGGGCAACGTAGTCTCCCTTACGGATCCCAACGGTTACATTTCGTAGAGCCGTGATATGCCCGCGGGGATAAATGCGTGAGATGTCATCCAGGTGAACCAGGAACTCCTGGCCCGCTCCCCGATCGCCGCTCCCATGCTCGTCAATGATGCCGTTTGTGATTCGATCCACGCTTTCGCTCGCCTTGGCCCGCTGCGCAATGATCTTATTGGTTTTTGATTTTCAACATTGTATCTCACCGCTGAGTATCGGTGCCCGAATAATGGGAGAGCAAATCTCCTGATCCTGTGATTCTTCAAAGCGTTCGTGACGACCCGTAGACCCTGCCGGCCGCTCGGGCCATCCGCACTGGCAAAGTTGTCGCTCATGTTCGTGATCGGTTGCGCCTATCAGGACCGGTAGCTCAACCATTCCGCGTGGCCCATCCTTTGCGGCGCGCAAAGGCTGCGGAATTTTTGCCCCGAAGATGTTTTCTTAATTCCATTCGAATAACTCGCTGATTTTTTGATTTCCACCTTCATTTTTTCCTTGACTATCTGTATAACCGTATGGTAATCTTCACTGCAGACTGTGATGACCCGTTGGAATGCAGTTCCAAAACGGGAAAAGTCGCCCCTGCCGAGAGCGCGATGTTCGCGCCCCGAACGGAGTGACGGATCTCCCGTAAGAGTATGATAATAAAGGACTTTAAGCGGGATAATTCACTTGACACAAATAAGTGATAAAAAAGCAGTACCCTGCTTAAGTCTGATGGTAGTGGCCTTACACGGCTGCTCAAAGTGGGGGTGTTTGTGGAGTATAAGATTTATTGTTGGTGGGAAAGATTATCAGAAGCCGAAAAATTCACAGTTGCTCTCACAATTCTCGGAATTCTGTATACGGCAGCACGTATGTTTTTAAGCCGCCTATACGCCCGCGTATTGGTTGATTTGGATGGGATGGTCGCTAAGATGAATTACGAATGGTCTCAGAAAAGCGTAATTATAAAACCTACACCCCGGGAAGCCGCCGTGCCCAGATTGGCAAAACTCAAATGGAATCGACCTGAGTGGTTGATTTGGCATTCTTTGCAATGGGAACAAAGAAAGAAAAAAGGAAAAAGCGATTAAGCCGCATTTTTCTTTGTGAGTTTTTGAAAGGTGAGTACGGGAGCGGTAATCATGTGGCGAAGCGTATCCTCGAAAAGGTCTGTCCGCTCACGGCGATTGAATCGGAAAGAAACTTCGTCAAGATAGGCGGGAAGATGCTTTGCGCTGACATTGTGCCAAGAGCCGATAATTCCGCGCTTCAAAAGGGAGAATGCGGATTCCACAGTGTTTGTGTGGATACTCCCGTCAACGTACACCCGATTGTGTTGGATGGTCTTGTGGGCTTTTTTGCGCGGCCCGCTCAAGGCAAATGGGTAGATCATGGATTCGTCGGTGATGAGAACATCCACGTTTTCACTGACGTTTTCCTTGATAATTTGAGAGATAACCTCTGCTTTTGCGGCTTTAGCTTTGAACATCCGCAATTGCCCGTTGCGCTGGCGAATGGCGATAACCACGTCTTTTTCACGGCGGCGGGGACGATTGATTCTTGGCTTCCCGCCGATATAGGTTTCATCAATCTCCACAACTCCATCAAGAGGCTGTTTTTGGGATTCCAGCATGGCGGAACGGATGCGATGGCAAAGATACCATGCGGTCTTGTATCCGCCGATTCCGAGGATGCGCATCAATTGAAGAGCCGAGACCCCCTTTTTGGATTCGCAAAGTATGTAGGTAGCCATAAACCACTTTGCGAGCGGCAAGTGGGAATCGTTGAATACCGTTCTGGCAGTGACGGTGAATTGCGCTTGGCAATTTTGGCAACGCAGCACTCCCTCACGCCCACTCACGGGGGAAATATTCTTGCCCTTACATTTCGGGCAGGCGGGGCCTTTGGGCCAGCGCAGCTCTTCCAAGTACGCGCGACAACTATCATCGGAATTGAATCTCGCGGCCAAATCGGGCAAGCTAAGTCTCGCAAACACAGTCATGGGCGGTCTCCTATGCAAAAAAAGCGAAAACCAAAAACAAACCGGCAAGCAATCCGCAAAGTGTTTCCGCCGGAAATTGTGGAAGAGCTAGACCGGATAATCGGGGAATTGGATTCCAACATCCCTAGATACAAGAATCCACACAAGAAAGGCGCGCGGCCATTGAAGCCGTGGGGCCGGAAGTGGGTGGGGTTTGAGAAGCCGTAATTCATGCTCCAAACGTATCAGAAAAACGTGTTTGTGTCAAGTGAATTATCCCGCTTTAAGTCGTTTAGAATCACACTCTTACGGGCGAGGTGGCCCGCAAAAACGTAACTGATTGAATCTAATGGACTTAGTTTACTGAATGTAAAACTCGTAAGTCCTTTAGGCGCATACTCTTAGCGCTCTTCGTTGCTGTAAGTCCTTTAGGCGCACACTCTTACAAAAAGATGGGGGGTGGGGGGGATGAACACAGAACGAGAGATTCCCAGAAAAGATCTCGGGACGCAAAAATCGGGCTGCGCTCAGGATGACGAGAAAGAGAGAGGATGACGGCAGGAAAAAGCGGGCGGGAGACAATTCAAAGAGAGATTCCCCGTATAAATCTCGGGACCCACAAACCGCGCCTCGCTACGCTCGGAATGACGGCGGGGAGGGGGCGGAATGACGACATGAGCTTAGACGCTGAGGCAAGCGTCGCTCCAAGTATTAAGCCCGACCGGGCGGGCATGGGGTCTTTGAGTTCGGAATTCGAGGAGTCAAATTCCCCACTTTTGGCTTCGCCAAAAATGGCGGACCCGGCAGAAAGAACAGTAGGATGCGCGAGCAAAGAGTCCAAATCGGAAATCCCTGGTCAGAGAGCGACACCCGTCTCAGAGCGACTGTTCAGAGTGTGCACTATTGAACAGGCAGAGATTTAATGCAGTCCTACACTCCCGGCGTTGCTATGGAGCAACGATTCTGTGCTGTTGGCTTCAAAAATGCTGAATTTGAGAAAGTCCCGCAATCTGCGGAAACTAGGAGGCGCTCATATGCGCATTGACACTTACACGAAGACGATGCTCACACTCATCGTTTTGCTTCTTGCGGTGATCGCATTAAAACCACTCTTTCAACCCCAGGCCGCCCTGGCGCAGGGAAGGTACGTCGGACTCCAATTCTCATATAGCGGGGGTAACCACGCGTTCTTCGATAGCAACAGTGGCGACGTTTGGGAATATGGCGACAATGGCAAATTTCGCCAGCACTATAAGATCCATGAGCTAGGCAAGGATCACGATAGAGATAACGGGCGTTAAACGGAATAGGGCCGGGAACCCCAGCCGCCCGGCCCATAATTGTCCGTTGCAAGACAAAGGGCAATATCCGCCTCCCCGCAGGTTCTACCCCGGCGACTGTGTGTATTTTTGTCTGAAGCATCTGCCCTAAGGGTCCTGCAGCGCTTATTCGAAACCGCTGAAACCGTAAAACGTTTTCGGAGTCGTGTTGAAGTTGCGTTCCATGCGTACAATGAAGATCCAAATTAAGTTGGTTATGTGCACCGTCGGGCACTGGAAGGACGGCTTAGAATCACGCTCTTACAAAAAGATGGGGGTGGGGCACGAGGCCGGGACTAAAAGCGGGCGCAGCTGTGCTGCGCCCCTACTAAGAACAAGGATGCGGCGTGGGCGGGTTCAGAATGACGGGAAAGGGAAGGGATGACGGTAGGAAAAAGCGGGCGGGGGCGGCACAAGGCGAGGACAAAGATCGGGCGCGGCATGCGGCGCCCCTACGAAGGACAAGGACCCGGCGCGGGCCAGAGGACAAGTCAACTTCTGCCGTGGAATGAAGGGAGCAAACCCTACTCGATCACGTGAAATGTGTATATTTTGCCGGAGCTGGCCATATTGGAGGAGCTCATCGCTCCCGGGGGCAGAAATCCGTATTCCCCGGTTTTCACGTTGTCGCCCAACACGATCTCGTAGAACCGAGGAGCGATCTTCTTTGACTGGAACTCAACCTCGTCGCGCTGCGCCCCGCCCGATGAATGAACGACACCGCCCGTCGTGGACCGAAATTCGCGCGCATCCCCGCTCTCCCGCAATCTGAGCAATTGGTACTCTGTAATTGCGACATTTTCAGGCATGTAGACCAGGAAATCCAGCGGGGTATTCAAACTGTAGTGACTGACTTTGCCTTGAATGTGCCCGTTCATGTCGCCTTTTACGAGCCCGTCCGACGCAAGAGATTTCAGGAATCCGCCAGACTTCCAGTTAACGACCTCAGGCAACATTTCAACCCATTTATTATTTTTATCTTTGTAGTACAGGCCGACCTCGTCGACGAGCGGGGGAGCCGAGCTCGCAGAAGCGGAAGGCGCGACCGCCGCTGGTGGCGCCGAATTCGCACCGTTCTTCTCAATCATCGCGTTGATGATTTTCTCCGATATTCCAGCTTTCTTGAGTTGGATGACTGCGTCCACATCGACCGCGTAACTCCCCGGTTGGTTTTTGATCATGGATACGATGGTGTCATCCGCAAGGCCGGCCTTCACCATCTTGGTTACCGAATCGTTGTTCAGCGCCTGCTGTGCGGAAATTGAGACAACCAGGACAAGCGTCACGACCGCAATTTTCAATATTTTATTCATCGGCGATTCTCCGCTGAGACTTTCCCATAAATGGGAACGTTAGAACTTTCGAACGCTTAGGACGCCAAGCTAGGGTATACAGAGCCGATTTTATATTGTCAATATTATTTTCCTTCCTCCGGTTGAGCGACTTTATCGAAAACCATGTGTATGCGCAGATATCCAGAATGAATTTCCGCAGGGCGAATGGCGGGCCCGCCCGCCGGCAACTTTCCGAAGGAAGGGACACGCCCAGCCGTTCGTTGTGTAAACAATTAGGAGGCAAGCACCAGAAACCGACATGATCGTGAGGAAAGTCTGACGATTCGCCATTCTTGACAATAATACCTACTAGTGATATTAAATATATGTTTACCGATGTTGTTATGTGTTCAATCATCGCGACAGAGGAGGCGCTCGGATGAAGCGATTCACTGCGGCTACATTAATAGGATTAATGGTATTTGCACTTGGCGCGGAGGCAGGGCTAGACGGCAAGAAGATGATGTATATCGGGGGAACAGTAACGAGCATTAAGGAGGGCACCGAGGGGGTCTCATCCACTGACAATGAGAAGGTGTTTGTCTTTACGTATAAAGGCGGCACGTTGGCCGTGCCATATGATCGCGTCAACGACCTGGAGTACGGACAAAAAGCAGGCCGCCGATTGGGCCTGGCGCTTACAGTCTCTCCGTTGTTGCTGCTTTCTAAGAAGCGCAAACACTACCTTACCGTTGGATTTACCGACGAGCAGGACAAGCAGCAGGCAGCGGTCTTCGAGATTGGAAAGGATATCGTCCGAACCATCCTGGCGACTATGGAAGCGCGCACAGGCAAGAAGTTGGACTACCAAGACGACGAAGCACGGAAGAGCGCCAAGGGGAATTAGAGTTTGCTGATGAAGCGCGTACAGGTGCTGCTTTTTCTGATGGTGTGGGCGCCACTGTCGGGCGCTCAACAACCGCAACCGCAATCACCACCACAACAGCCGCCTAACGCAGCGGCTCCCGGCATGGACTCTGAAATTGCGACAAAGCTTCTGAATATGCATCGAATCTGCGTGGAGATTCCTGGTGATGATAAGGCCTCGAAGCAGCTTGAGGCGATGGTGATCAACGCGCTCGATGAAAGCAAGAGATTTATCATCACAGAGGATTGCGATAAAGCCGACGCCAAGCTGAAGGGAGTCAGCACCGAGCAGGTTCATCAGGAATCACACTCGTCCAGCGAGTCAGTCGGACTCGGGGGAACAGGGCAGTCAGCCAATCTGAGCGATTCCTCCCATGATACCGAAACAATCTACGACGTTCATTTTGCGGTGCGCCTGGTGGACACCAAGGAGCGCATCGTGATCTGGTCGACGACGCAGGAAAGTAAAGGCGCGAAATATAAAAGCGCAGGCTCCGATGCGGCGGACAAGGTAGTTAAGCGCTTGATTTGGGACCTCGATGCGCTACAGAAGCAGCGCGAATCGAACAAGAAAAATTGAAGGAGTTCATCCTTAGAAGCGAAACACCCGCGCGTAACCGCGACGCGTGGGGCGCGCCCGGCGGGAGATCCCCGTGCGCAGAGATTGGCTGCGCACGGGAGGTCCTTCGCTCCGCTCAGGATGAGGACAAAAACGCGGGCGGGGCAAGCGCCGCCCCTACGAAGGCTAAAGAGCCTAGCCCGAACAGGCGCGACATTTTCGACTTATCGCGTACCACTCCGACACAACTTTCAGCGCCATCCGCTGGCCTTGCGGAGCTCTGTGCTAACATTTTTTAGATACGTTTTAAGATTGTTGCGCCATGGAACAGTGGCGCCTGCAAAGGAGCCCGCGCGCCTCGACGGTCAGGGATGGAAATCTCCGCGGAACTGCGTTACCCGACGAAGTGGTACTCGAAGCTGGTGGTGGCGGCGATCGCCATCGTCTTCTTCACATTCCTTTCCACCACGGCGATTTCGGTTTTCCTGCTGTACCGCATTCTTTCGCCCACGCGGACGCAGATGGAACTCAGCGCGACGGATTTTCCGGGGCGCCCTGAAGAGTTCAGCTTCGCCATCCCCGGCGGGAACCGCTCCGGATGGTTTTTCCCGGGATTGCGCGGCGCGCCGACGATCATCCTTTGCCATGGGTACGGGTCGAGCCGGGGCGAGCTGCTGACGCTGGCCACTTCGCTGCAGGACCGGCAGTACAACGTTTTCATGTTCGATTTCATCGGGCACGGCGAGAACAAAGGTTATTCGACCATGGGATACGGGGAGACGCGCGAATTGAAAGCAGCAGTCGATGCCCTGGCGAAACGCGACGACGTCAGCCCCACGAAATTCGGCATCTGGGGGACGAACGTCGGAGCTTACGCGGCGCTGGCCGTCGCCGAACAAAGCGCGGTCGTCCGCGCCGTTGTGGTTGATTCCGTGTATGACCGGCCGGCGGACTTTATGAAACTTCAGATTGACCGCTCCGGACTTGCGGAGATTCCTTTCCTGAAGGGGATGACCGTGCGCGCCTACGGGTGGAAGACGAGAGCGTACAGGGACGTGCCGCCGCTTTCCGCGGGGCTTTCGCGCACCGCGGGCGTATTCAAATTATTTCTCGAGGCGCCCGAAGAGCCGCGGCTCGCGCAGGAAACGCGCGAACTTTTTCTCCGGTCACCAGACCCCAAGCAGGATGCCGTGCTGGGGCAGGGAAACTACGCGGGCATGCAGGACGACGCAAAGAAAATCTACGAAAACCGCGTGCTGAGTTTTTTTCTGGTGGTTTTACCGGCGAGCGCTTCGCATTGAAGATCGGCGTGGAGCGGCAATCACGGCGAGCCTAAAGAAAGCCACCGGACATTCTTCACTGAGGACGAAACCTTGACTGAAGACGAGACCTTGACTGAAGACGAAACCTTCACTAGCCACGCTGCCGGCGCGGTTTTTTGCAGCGCCTCGCAATTCATTCCCCGCCGCTGAATGTCTTTGCACGCGCCTTCGTTGGTGAACACGAGAATCGGCATGCTTTCCGCGGGAGTCCATTCCGGCATGGCGCGCCCGAGATAATACTCGAGACCGAATTGCCAGGAGCGGTCGAGACGGTAAATGTCCACCGCGCCCGCGCCAGTCGCTGCTGCGACAACCGGCGCAGCGGTGTTCGCCGCGACGCGCGAGGAGTAGATCGCGTCCAGCTTCGGCAGGACTGCCCAGTTCGCCGCCGCGAGCAGCGCCGCGACGAGCACGGCGTTCGTGAGCAGCGCCGCCGCGATGCGTCCGCGCGAGCCGAGCGCCGCGATCACCGCGCCGATCGCGCCTGCGGCGATCAGGCTGTACTGCAGCGCTGTAAGCCCCGCGAAGAGCGAGCCCGCGGGTTGGCGGCGAAGCCAGATCTCCGCGCCAGCGACTAGAGCGACCCACGTTGCGCCGAGTCCCATGGCGACGCCGCGCGCGGCCTCGTCGCCGCGCTGGATGAGCCGCGCGGCCGCGTGCGCGAGCAGCAGCAGCAGCGGCGGAACCGCTGGCAGAATGTAGTCCGGCAGCTTGGACTTGGAGAGGGAGAAGAACAGTATGGTGAAGAAGGACCAGCAGCCGAAGTACAGGCCGGGGCGGGCGGCCCAGTCGCGCGCGCGCCACGCTTGCACCGCGCCACTGCCGAGCGCGAAGAGCAGCGCGCTCCAGGGAAGAACCGTGAGGATCATGATGGGCAGGAAGAACCACCACGGCTGAACGTGATGGAAAACGGGCGTAAGGAAACGCTCGATGTTGTGCTGGAACAGAAAGACGCTGAGGAAATCGGGGTTGCGCGCGGCGCAGAGGAGATACCACGGCAGCGCGACGAGCGCGAATGCGGCGACGGAAAGCGGGTGCGCGAGACGGAACGCGCGGCGCCACTGTCGCGAGAGCAGCGCCCAAAGCGCGACGCTTCCTCCCGCGAGAATGACCGCCGCGGGCCCTTTGGCGAGAACGGCGGCGCCGAGAAATGCTCCGAAGCCGAGGCGATGCAGAAGATAGGGCTTCTGCGCGACGACGAGTTCGGCGCCGAGCGCCATCGCGGCGGCGAGCGTTGCGGTAAAGAGCATGTCCGGCGTGGCAGCGCGCGCGAAGCCAGCGATCGCGACGGAAGTTGGCATCAATAAGAGGACAATCGCGGCGGTGGCGGGGCCGTAACATCGCCACGCGGCCCAGCCCATCGCGAGCGCGGCGAGCAGCGCGGCGAGTGCGGCAGGGAAGCGCGCGGCGAAGTCGCTCACGCCCGCGACGCGAAACGTGGTGGCGGCGGCCCAGTAATAGAGGATGGGTTTCTCGAACCACGGCTGGCCGTTGAGGCGCGGCGTGACCCAATCGTGACTCTGTGCCATCGAACGGGCGATGGAGGCGTAGCGCGGCTCGTCGGGGCCGACGAGGCCGAGAGCGCCGAGTCCGCTGAAGTAGCCGAAATAGCTGACGAGAACGATGACGGCGAGAAGAAGAATGGAGATGTGGATAGGGCCCGGAGCGGACGGCTGCAGGCGAGTTGGGGCGGTCGTTCCCAAGCGCGAAAGTCTAGCATTGGGCGGAGGGCGGAGTCAGCCATCGATTGGCGAGGATTGCGGCGCTACACTTTTTTCGTGGGGCGCATGGAGGGCGTGAGCGGGGCCGCGCGGTTGAGGGTGGCGGCCTGGCGAATGAGTTTCGCGAGAGCGGCGGCGGGGAGCGGGGTCGCACCGGTCAATTTCACGTGGCGAAGATTTTTGCCCGTGCCTTCGAGGAGGCCGTCGGGGTCGCTGAGCGAGGTGCCGCGCGAAAAACCAAGCGTGATGTGATGCTTGCCCATCATCATGAAGCAGATCGGTCCGTGGAAGTCGAAAGCGGGGATGCCCCAAGGATTGATGGCTTCGGTCGATTCGGGGACGGTGTTTTTCACGAGGCGGCGAATTTCGTCGGCGATGGGCTTGAAGTTGGGATTGCCGCGCTGGATGCAGGCGTCAATGAGGTTCGCGGCGGCTTTGCCGGTGGCTTTGTTGCCTGCGCCCATGGTTGCAGTTGTGGATTTCGGGGCGGCTGCGCCATCTTTAGATTTCTTCGCTGAACGCACTTTTGGTTTCGCGGCCATGTAGTTTCCTCAGTTCGGGCGTCTTGAAAAGTGATGTGGAACGATTATGTTAGTGGACGGGATTGTACATCGGCACAGCCTTGGTGACACGGGTCAAGTCTGAATTCTCGTAATGGAGGGCAGCACTTGCGGAACCAGCTTGTAACGCAGACATGGGTTCTTTACGATAACCGAAGGAGAATATCGAAGTGCTCGACTGGTCGCAATGCACGGCGGTGGAGAGCATACCCGGCAAAGTCAGTGGCGCGTGGGTGTTCCGGGGGACACGCATACCGGTGTCGGCAATTTTTGAAAACCTTGAAGACGGCTTAACCATTGATCAAATCGTTCAGATATTCGATGGACTCACTCGGGAACAGGTGAAAACTGTTCTAGATTTTGCCGCTCACAGTCTGGAAGCTCCCGCGTCAACCCGCTGATGCTCATCCTTTTCGACCAGGGAACTCCGGTCGGGATGAAGGATTCCTGGCAAGGGCACACCGTTAAGACCGCAAATCAGCAAGGCCGGGGCACTCTTCTGAATGGTGAGCTGTTGGTAGCGGCGGAACAGGCTGGGTTCGATCTCCTGATCACAACGGACAAAAACCTTGCGTTCCAACAGAATCCAGCAAGCCGCAAGATTGCCATCGTGGTTCTCGGCAGAAACAAGTGGAGTCTTATCCAACCGAAACTGGAGCAGATAGCCGAGGCTGTAAACGCGGTGAGACCTGGAAGTTATACTCTGGTTGAAATTCCTGACCCGAAGTGGGGCCATCCCACCTTCGATCCCCCGCTCTGAGCAGTTCTTTTGCAAATTTCCGAAAGCGTTCATTTTCTTCCCATCTGCTTCAATTTTAAGGACACGACCGTTCGGCGCGAATGGGGCTTGGCCGCGCCAGAAAGGGCATTTCAATCGTAATTGGGATTAGGTGAAATGATAGGCTATGAATCGTGACGGGGTTCAAGCAATGGGTGGAATATGCGGCGCTGTGGGTGCTTCTGAAGGCGAGCGGGCTGCTGCCGCGCGGTGCGGCGCGACGTCTGGGCGCGGGCGTGGCGGCGATTTTGTTTGCGCTGAGGCCGGGGCTGCGTCAGGTGGCGGAGATCAACCTGAAGATTGCGTATCCGGAGTGGGATGACGAGAAACGGAGGCAGGTGATCCGCAAGATGGTGCGTCAGCTTGGATGGATGGGCGGCGAGTTCTCGCAATTTCCGAAGTACACGCACGAAAAAATCGAGGAGGTGGTGCAGCTCTACGGGCTGGAAAATTTTCTGGCGGCGGAGCGGCGCGGCAAGGGCGTACTTTTTCTCACCGGGCACATCAGCGCGTGGGAGCTGGCTCCATTTGCGCAGGCGCGATACGGCCATCCGCTGCATTTCCTGGCGCGGGCGGTGGAAAATCCGCGCGTGGACGGGCTCGTAAATTCCTATCGAACGATGTGCGGCAACCGGGCGATTGAGAAAAATCAGTCGGCGCGGGCGGTGCTGCGCGCGCTTGGAGAGGGAGGGACGGTCGGGATTCTGGCGGACCAGAACACGCTGCCGGAAGAGGGAACGTTCGTGGACTTCTTCGGCGTGCCGGCGTGCACGACGACGGGCATCGCGCGGATGGCGCTGCATACGGATGCGGCAGTGGTTCCGGGGTATATTTTGTGGGATGCGAAATTGGGGAAGTACCGACTGAGGTTGGAGCCGACGGTGGAGTTGGTGCGTTCGGGGGATTTGGAGAGGGATGTGAGGGAAAATACGGCGCGGTTCACGAAGGTGATTGAGAACGTGGTGAGGGCGCATCCGGAGCAGTGGGTGTGGGTGCATAAGAGGTGGAAGACTAGGCCGGAGGGGGAGAAGGGGATTTATTAGAGATTTGGAGGAAGTAAAAGCGCCGGCAGGGACGCCGGCGTTACACGGGGACAGTTGGAATTTGGTAAGGGAAGAGGGGAATATGGAATGCACAGCGAAGGAATTGGCTGAATATGTTGGAGCGCAGATCGAGGGCAATGGGAGTCTGCGGATAACGGGGTGCGCGTCGCCGGGGAGCGCGAAAGCGAGCGAGGTGATATTCGTCGAGGCTGGCAAGCATGCGGAGACCTCAGCGAAGCACGCGGAGGCGGCGGCGAAGTCGTCGGCGCGGTGCGTGATATTGCCGCGGGGCGTCGATTTGGCCGGGAAGACGATGCTGCACGCGGCGAATCCGCGGCTTGCGTTTGCGAAGGCGCTCGCGTGGCTGCACCCGGCGGCTCGAATCGCGCAGGGAGTTCACGCGACGGCGATTGTGGCGCGGTCGTCGCGGCTTGCGGAGGGAGTGGGCGTTGGGCCGTATGCGGTGATTGAAGAGGAGGCGGAAATTGGAGCGGGGAGCCAGATTGGGGCGCATTCGTTTGTGGGACGCGGGGCGCGAGTGGGGGCAGATTGCCGCATCCATCCGCGCGCGACGCTTTATGCGGGAGTGCAATTGGGCGCGCGGGTGGTGGTGCATTCGGGGGCGGTGGTCGGGGCGGATGGATTCGGATTTGTGCCGACCGACGATGGATACGTGAAATTTCCGCAGATTGGCGTGGTGGAAATCGGAGACGACGTCGAGATCGGCGCGAATACGACGATTGACCGCGGGGCGTTGGACGCGACGCAGATCGGGCGCGGCGTGAAAATTGATAACCTCGTGCAGATTGGGCACAACGTCGAGGTGGGCGAGCACACGGTGGTGGCGGCCCAGGCGGGGATTGCGGGGTCGTGCAAGGTGGGGCGGAAGGTGATCCTTACCGGGCAGACGGGGCTCTCGGGGCACTGCACACTGGAGGATGGGGTGATCCTCGCGCCGCAGTCGGGGGTGCCAGAGGGGAAGACCTGGCAAGCCGGAGCGGTGCTGTTTGGGAGTCCCGCGAGGCCGCTGGATAAGGCGAAGAGGATATTGGCGGTTTACGGGCATTTGCCAGAGCTGGTGGACAGGGTGAGGAAGCTAGAGCAGGCGGCGGCGAATAAGGCGTCCTGATGGCTCAAGGGCATAGGGCCGGATGTCGGCATATGAGCCGGCGCAGGTTGGCAAGGGGCAAAATCCGAGGGTAATTGGCTGTTGACCGGGCCGTAAAAGCCAAAGATAATGTGCATATTGGGGGCAGGCGGCCCTTTCGCAGGGTTAAGTCCGTTTGAACGTATATCGCGTGAGAGGTGTAGGCTAAGCATTTTCGCGGATGGAAACGGCGTAAACCCCGGCGATTGAATAAGTTATTGGGGGCGGGCCAACTTGGGACAGGTTTGACGCGTCTGATTGATATGGGAATGCATCAATAGGTTAAGGGCTGGAAAGTCGAGCCAAAAAGGGAAAATGGCAACTGGAACCAGAGTGGGATTGGAGAGCTTTGGAGGAACCGCGGCGCGGACTGCACCCGCGGCAGCGACGCTCGAAGGGCGTCTATCACTGGCGATCGAGCGCGGGGCGGAGCATTTGCTTTCGCTACAGAAGCAAGAGGGCTACTGGCTCGGCGAACTCGAAGCGGACACAACGCTCGAATCGGACTACATTTTCTACCTGCACATTTTGGGAAAAGCGGAGCCGCAACGGATTGCGAAGCTCGCGAACTATGTGCGGGCGCGGCAATTGCCCGACGGCGGCTGGAATATTTATTTCGGCGGGCCTTCGGAGCTGAACGCGACAGTGAAAGCGTACGTTGCGCTGAAGCTGGCGGGAGATTCGATTGAGGCGCCGCACATGCGGCAGGCGCGCGAGCGCGCGAAGGCGCTGGGCGGACTCGAAGCGTCGAATTCGTACGTGAGATTCTATCTAGCGCTGGTGGGCGCGCTGGATTGGAAGATGACGACGGCGGTGCCGCCGGAGTTGATGCTGCTGCCGAACTGGTTCGCGTTCAACGTTTACGAGATGTCGTCGTGGACGCGCGGGATTGTGATCCCGCTATCGATCCTCTACGCGATCAAGCCGCGGTTGAGGCTGGGCGTCGAGTTGAATGTGGATGAACTTTTCCAGACGCCGGGGCGGCATGCGACGGCGTTCGATTGGGACCGCGAATTCTTCACGTGGAAAAATTTCTTTTTGCTGGCGGACCGCACGTACAAGGTTTACGACCGGGTGATGCCCGCGAAGTTGAAGCCGCTGCGCGGACGGGCGTTGCGACAGGCGCAGAAGTGGATGCTGGAGCATCTGCAGAATTCGGAAGGGCTGGGCGCAATTTATCCAGCGATGATGAATGCGATCTTCGCGCTCGTTGCGATGGGACACGGACCGGAAGATCCGTTGACGGCTCGAGAGATTGCGGAGCTTGGAAAATTTGAGATTGAAGAGCGCGACGCGATTCGCGTGCAACCGTGCGTTTCGCCGGTGTGGGACACGGCGATTGTGATTGTGGCGCTGGCGGAAGCGGGGTTGCCGCCCGATCACCCGGCGATGGTGAGCGCGGCGGAGTGGCTGTTGGACATGCAAATTTTCAAGGGCGGCGACTGGCAGGTGAAGGCAGGCAGCGCGGAGCCGGCGGGCTGGGCGTTTGAGTTCAGCAACGACTGGAACCCGGACGTGGACGACACGGCGTTTGTGCTGATGGCGCTGCAGCGCGTGGACTACCCGGACCGAGCGCGGATGCAGACGGCGGTAAAGAAGGGAATCGCCTGGTTGCTGGCGATGCAGAACCACGACGGCGGCTGGGGCGCGTTCGACCGCGACAACGACAAATGGTATCTGACGAAGATACCGTTTGCGGACCACAACGCGATGATTGATCCGGCGACGGCGGATGTGACGGCGCGCGTGATGGAGTGTCTTGCGAAGTATGGCTGGACCAGCGAGCATCCGGTCATGCGGCGCGCGGAGGGGTTCCTGAAGCGCGACCAGAAGACGGATGGCTCATGGTTCGGGCGCTGGGGAGTGAATTACGTTTACGGCACGGGCGGCGTGCTGCGCGCGCTCGAAGCGGCGGGTCTGGCCGCGCGCGATTGGGCAAAGCGCGGGGTGGAGTGGCTGCAGCAGGTGCAGAACGAGGATGGCGGCTACGGCGAGTCGATCGCGTCGTATGATGATGAGTCGCAGAAGGCCAAGGGCGCGAGCACGGCTTCGCAAACGGCGTGGGGATTGATTGGATTGCTGGCCGCGGGCGAGCAGAAGAGCGAAAGCACGACGCGCGCTGTTGATTATTTGCTGCGTCACCAGAATGAAGATGGTTCGTGGGATGAACCGGAGTTTACGGGGACCGGCTTCCCGCGCGTATTTTACTTGAAATACCATCTGTACCGGAATTCGTTCCCGGTATACGCACTCGGGCGCCACCGGAATCTATTGGAAGCGAAACAGGAATATCAGGCTGTGGAATTGAATCCCGCGGAGTTTCGCCACCGCGGCAACTGAAGCTTGGGGGAAGAATGCGCTATCCGCTGAAGATGACTGTGAGTTTGTCGCGCTACGTCGCATCGAAAAAGATGCGCGGCACGAAAAAATTCCCCATGGTGCTGATGCTCGAGCCGCTGCACGCGTGCAACCTGACGTGCACGGGCTGCGGACGGATCCGCGAGTACAAGTCCACGATCAACGAAATGCTTTCCGTCGAGGAATGCCTGGCGGCAGTGGACGATTGCGGGTCGCCGATTGTGTCGATTTGCGGCGGCGAGCCGCTGATTTATCCCGAGATTGGAAAGCTGACGGCGGAGATCCTGGCGCGCGGGCGCCACATCATTCTCTGCACGAACGGGATGTTCATCAAGAAGAAGTTGCACGAATTTAAGCCATCATCGAGCTTTTTCTGGAACGTACACCTGGACGGAATGGAGCGGACGCACGACCTGTGCGTGGAGAAAGACGGAGTATTCCGCGAAGCGATTGAAGGCATCAAGGCGGCGAAGGCAGCAGGGTTCCTGGTCTGCTCGAACACAACGGTTTACAAAGAGACGGACCTGAACGAGATCGCGGAATTGTACGCGTACTGCGATGAGCTAGGCGTGGACGGCTACATGCTTTCGCCGGCGTATAGCTATGCCGCGGTGATGACGAAAGAGATTTTCATGTCGAAGAACGACGTGCGCGACAAATTCCGCGCGGCGTACGAACTTCTGGGCAAGTACAACCTGATGGTCTCGCCGATTTACATGGATTTCCTGCGCGGTGAGCGCGACCTGGATTGCACGGCGTGGGGCACGCCGACTTACAACCCGCGGGGTTGGAAAGGCCCCTGCTACCTGATAACGGACGCGCATCACAAGACGTACGGGGAACTCGTCGCGAATACGGATTGGAGCAAGTACGGGCCGGGGAACGACCCCCGGTGCGCCGATTGCATGGTGCACGTGGGATTTGAGACGACACCGATTCTGGGCGCACACCCGCGGCTGGGCGACACCTGGACGATGTTCAAGTGGCAGATGAGCGGGAAGATGGGCGGGCGGCGGTTTGTCGGTCAAAAGGCGGGAAGCGGACGCGGAAGCAGCGATTCCGGCATGCCAACGATGGCCACTACGCAGCGGCCTTCAGGCGGCTTCATTCCGGCGGATTCGCTTGGGGGGCAGTCGCAGGGCGGGTCGCAGGACCGGTCGCTGGGAGCGGATTGAGCGAATATATGGAACTGGCGGATTGAAATAGTTTTGCAGACGTTTCGCAGGATAATCCAAACATGACATCGCTGGTCACGGGCGCAACCGGGTTCCTCGGGAGCCACGTTGCGCGGCAATTGGCCGCGCGCGGGGAGCGAGTCCGTGTGCTGGTGCGGCCATCGAGTGACCGGCGTGCGCTGGCGGACTTGCCGGTGGAGATTGCGGAAGGGGATTTGCGCGACGCGGCGTCGCTAGACCGGGCGATGCAAGGCGTGAGCCGGGTTTTTCACGTGGCGGCGGATTACCGGCTGTGGGCGCGCGACACGCGGGAGATTTACGAGTCGAACGTGACCGGCACGCGGAACCTGCTGGCGGCGGCGCGGAAGGCGCGCGTTGAGCGATTCATTTACACGAGCACGGTAGCGACGGTGGCGGTTGACCGCGAGGGATTGCCGAGCGAGGCGACGGAATCGACGGTTGATGAGATGGTAGGGCATTACAAGCGCTCAAAATGGATGGCGGAGCAGGAGGCGCGGCGCGCGGCGCATGAAGGCATGCCGGTGGTGATTGCCATGCCGACGACTCCAGTTGGCGCGGGCGATTGGAAGCCGACGCCGACGGGCAAAATCATCGTGGATTTCCTGAATGGGCGGATGCCGGGCTATGTGCAAACCGGATTGAATTTTGTAAGCGTAGAAGATGCAGCGGCGGGGCATTTGCTGGTGGCGGAAAAAGGGAGGGTTGGCGAGCGTTATCTACTTGGGGCGGAGAATCTGACGTTGAAGCAAATGCTGGATGAGCTGGCTCGGTTTACGGGGCGGCCGGCGCCGCGGTTGAAAGTGCCGCATGCGATCGCGTTAATTGCCGCTTACGCGGACACGGCGTATTCGCGGCTGCGCGGACGCGACCCACAGATTACGATTGAAGGCGTGAAGATTGCGCGGCACATGATGTTTGTGGATTGCCGGAAGTCGCAACGCGAGCTGGGATTCGCGCCGGGGCCGGTCGCGGCGGCCCTGGAGCGGGCGGTGCGGTGGTACGAAGCAAACGGATACGTTGGGACGAGGCGGGCGGCGCAGGTTACGGCGGCGCGAGCGGCGTGAGTGCATCGAAAGGGATAGATTTGGCGTGAAGATACTCGTTACATTTGCAGTGGATGCGGAATTCGCGCCGTGGCGGAAGCGGAATGAGTTTCGGCGGAAAGAAGATTTGCGCGGGTTCTATGCGGCGAGCGTGAATGATCTTGAGGTTTATGTTTTGCTGACGGGAATAGGATGGGACGGGGCAAATTGCAACTTTGCGATCGCTGAAGCGCTGGAGGAAAAACCGGATCTCTGCATTTCATCAGGGCTGACGGGGGCGCTGAAGCCCGCATACCGCCATGGGCATGTGCTGGTTGCGCGAAGGATTTGCCAGCTGGGCGAAGATCAAGTCGTGGCGTCAACCGCGTCACTCGTTTCATCGGCGGCGGAGAACGGCGCACATCTTGTGGAAATGTTTGTCACGACGGACAAGATTGTTCGCAGCGCTGAAGAAAAGAATAGGTTGGCTGCGAGAGGCGAAGCCGTGGAGATGGAGAGCTATCACGTGTTGCGTGCTGCGACGAAAGCGCGCGTCCCTTGCGTGGCGATCCGTGCGGTGAGCGATACGTCCGAGGAGAATTTGCCCGTGGATTTCGAGCAAGTCGTGGATCGCGCAGGCCATGTGCGGTGGCCACGAATGATCAGGGAAGTGGGGCGGCATCCCGGACGCGTCGGCGCACTGATTCGATTTGGCGGGCGGAGCAAGTGGGCGGCTACCCGGCTTGCAGATTTTCTTGATAATTATGTGGACTCTTTTTCGGGGTCATCGCTACCGCCAGCGATGGAAGCGGCGGGAGCGGCACGATGAAAACCGGCACACAACTTGACGCAGGCGCAGTGACTTCCACAGAGAAGAAGCTGATGCGGGCAGCGGTATACCGCGGCAAGGATAGCGTTATCGTGGAAGATGTGCCGGTGCCGGAGATTGGCGAAGGCGAGGTACTGATCCGCGTGGCGGCGTGCGGAATTTGCGGAACGGACATCAAGAAAATTCATCTTGGCTTCGTGAAGCCGCCGCAAATCCTGGGACATGAAGTTGCGGGCACAGTGTTTGCGGTGGGGCGCGGAGTGAGGCGCTGGAAGGCGGGCGACCGCGTGGTGAGTTTCCACCACGTTCCGTGCGGCAAGTGTTTTTATTGCGAGCAGAAACTTTTCTCGCAGTGTGCGGGTTACAAAAAGACCGGGCTGACCGCGGGATTCGATCCCAATGGCGGCGGATTCGCGGAATTCGTGCGGGCGATGCCGTGGATCGCCGAGCGGGGAATGGTTGCGATACCGGAAGGCGTGAGTTTCGAGGAAGCGACGTTCGTCGAGCCGGTGAATACATGCCTGAAGGCGGTGCGGAAGGCGCGCATTGGTCCGGGAGAGAGCATACTGGTTATGGGTGCTGGACCGATTGGCCTGCTGCTTATGATGCTTGCGAAGGTGGCGGGCGCGGCGGTGTACGTGAGCGATCCGATGGCGGAGCGGCGGACGAAAGCGATGGAATTGGGCGCGCGGGAGGCGTGCGATCCTTCCAGCATGAATGCCGCGGAATGGATGCGCGCACGCACGGCGGGCCGCGGAGCGGATGCTGTCCTGCTGGCCGTGCCGTTACCAAAGCTAGTGAACGAGGCGCTATTGGCAGCGCGGCCGGGCGGGCGTGTGCTACTCTTTGCGCAGAACGATCCGGAGATGCGGATTGAGTTTGGCGCAGCCGGCGTCGGCGTGGAAGAAAAGGAAATTCTGGGAAGCTATAGCGCGGACATGGAGATGCAGGAGGAGTCGGCGCGACTGGTGTTTTCGCGGGAACTTCCGGTGGCGAAGCTGATAACGCACCGATTTCCGCTGGAAAAGTTTTCCGAAGGGCTTGCGCTTGCGGCGCATCCCACGCGAGAATCACTGAAAGTGATGATTTTGCCGTCATGACGATAGCGATTGAACAAGCGACCGGGCTGATGACCGCTGCTGTGCTCTACGGCAGCGAAGATCTGCGCGTAGAGCAGATCGAGGTACCGCAGATCGCAGCGGACGAAGTGTTGCTCAAGGTAAAGGTCGCGCTAACGTGCGGGACCGACTTGAAGGTTTGGAAGCGCGGATACCACGCGAAAATGATTACGCCGCCGGCGGTGTTCGGGCATGAACTGGCCGGCGAGATCGCCGCGATGGGGAATGAGGTAGGCGGAGGGCTGCACGTGGGGATGCGCGTGGTTCCCGCCAATTCAGCGCCGTGCGGGGAGTGTTTTTACTGCAAGAAGGGCCAGGAAAATCTTTGCGAGGACCTTCTTTTTAATAACGGCGCGTATGCCGAATTCGTGCGCATTCCCGGGCGAATTGTTCGCAAGAACCTGCATGAGATTCCCGAGCACGTTTCCTACATTGACGCAGCGATGGTCGAGCCGCTGGCCTGTGTGTTGCGCGGAATCCACGAGACGGAAATTCACGCCGGCGACACCGTTGCGGTAATCGGATGCGGGCCGATTGGATTGCAATTCGTGCGGATGCTTTCGGTGCAAGGGGCGAATGTGATCGCCGTGGGGAAGCGCCAAAGTCAGGTGAATGCAGCGGAGCGGGTGGGCGCGCGGGCAGCGCTGGATGTGAGCGGATTTGCGGACCCAATCGCGAAGGTGCGAGGGCTGACGCCCGGAAGGCGCGGCGCGGACGCCGTCATCGAAGCGGCAGGGGTGCCGCAGACGTGCGAGTGGGCTTTGAAGATGGTCCGGCCGGGCGGCACGGTGAATTTGTTTGCCGGATGCGCGAGCGGCACAAAGATGGAAATCGAGCCCGCGGCGCTGCACTACTCGAATATCAGCATCAAATCGAGCTTTCACCACACGCCGCAGTTTATTCGCGAGGCGCTGGCTGCGGTGGCCCGCGGAGACGTCCGCGCGAGCGATTTTGTGACGGGCGAGGCGCAATTGCGCGATCTGCCGCGTGTGTTCGAGAAGATGAAGACGCGCCGCGACGGCATGAAGACGGTAATCCTTCCCTAAAAGCGCTATGCCTGCGCCGAATTTTTCCGATCTGGAAGTAGCTCGCGGACTGCCGCGAGATGGTTGCGCGCCCGCGGAAGCCGAGCAATACACGCGGCGACTTGCGACCACCCACTACGAAAACTTCAACGTCGTTTCCTGGTTACTCCCGAGGCGGCTTCATCAGCATTTCTACAACCTCTATGCGTACTGCCGCTGGGCGGACGATTTGGGAGATGAGGTCGGCGACCCGAAGCGCGCGCTTGAACTGCTTGACTGGTGGGAGGATGAATTGCGGCAATGTTACGCCGGGCGTCCGTCACATCCTGTATTCGTCGCGCTGGCCGGGTCGATCCGCGCGTGCGATATTCCGATCCAGCCATTCGCAGATTTGCTAGTGGCTTTCCGGCAAGACCAAATCGTGAATCACTACGCGACCTGGGAGGATATGATCGGGTATTGCCGCTATTCGGCGAATCCCGTCGGGCGGCTGGTGCTCTATCTCTGCGGCTACCGGGATAAAGAGCGGCAGACCCTTTCCGATGCGACATGCACGGCATTGCAGTTGGCAAATTTCTGGCAGGATGTGTCGCGCGACTTGGAGAAGGGCCGGATTTACATTCCGTTTGACACATTGCGCGCGCACGGGCTGGGTTTTGAGGACATCGAGACTCGGCGCTTCAGCGAGAATTACGCCGCACTGATGCGAGAACTCATCGCCCGGACGCGAAAACTGTTTTCTGAGGGGCTGCCGCTCACAGAAAAAGTTTCCGGCATACTGCGCGTGGACATTGAAATGTTCAGCCGAGGCGGGCTTGCCGTGCTCGACGCGATTGAGAAGATGGGCTACAACACGCTCGCCCACCGCCCGGTAATCAGCAAGGTGACACAGGCGAAATTGCTCGGGCGGGCGCTCGTTGGGAGGCTGTTTTCGGTGCTTCTCGCAGCGAAGGATGAGGCGCGAGGGGACGCGGCGCAAGGCGACGGAGGACAGTCGCGACATGCCGGCGCGACCTCTTCACGAAATCCGCCACGCGTGGATCGAGAAGCTGCCATCGCTGCTTCCTACGATGAATGCCGCCGCGTGGCGCGAAATGCCGCGAGCAACTTTTACTATGCGTTTCACATGCTGCCGGACCCGAAGCGACGTGCGTTGTGCGCGCTCTATGCTTTCATGCGGCTTGTGGATGACGTGAGCGACGACGCCGGCGCATCCAGAGAGGGGAGTGTTGCAGCGAAACAGCGCGGTCTGGCGCGCTGGCGCGGACTCGTGGACGCAGCCTACGCGGGAGAAGTTTCCGGACACGCGATCCTTCCTGCGTTTGCCGACACGTGTTCGCGCTATTTGATTCCTGCGCGCTATTTCCACGACCTGATTGCCGGCGCGGAGATGGATTTGACCGAGCCGTCCTATGCGACGTTCGACCGTCTGCGCGAATATTGTTATCGAGTTGCAGGGACGGTGGGGCTGACCTGCATTCACGTATTCGGTTTCTGCGATCCCCGCGCGCCGGACGTCGCCGAGCGGCTGGGCATCGCGTTTCAGTTGACGAACATATTGCGTGACTTGCCCGCAGACCTGAAAATGGGCCGCGTTTATTTGCCGCAGGAAGACCTCGCGCGATTTGGCGTGCGGGAAATGGAGCTGGCGGGCCCGCTTGCGCCTCGGCTAGCGGAACTGATGGCCTTTGAAGTTGACCGCGCATGGCGTTATTACGAGGAAGGCGCGGAAATTGTGGGATTGGTTGAGCGAGATAGCCGCGCGGCGCTCTGGACGCTGGCGCGCACGTACAGCAGTCTGCTGGCGCGGATCGAGACGCGCGGATACGATGTATTCAGCGCTCGGGTGCGCTTAAGCGCGCCGGAGAAATTCGGCATCCTGGTCCGCGCGCAGTTGGGCGCCTGGTCGGAGACAAATGTCCTCGAAAAGAGTGATCGTGATCGGCGGCGGACTGGCGGGACTGTCCGCGGGCGCCGCGCTGGCTGAAGCGGGCTACCGGATCATACTCCTCGAAAAACGGCCATTTCTCGGCGGGCGCGCAACGTCCTACGTGCTGCCAGACGGCGAACACGTGGACAATTGCCAGCACATTACGCTGGGGTGTTGCACGAATCTGGCGGATTTTTACCGTCGCGCGGGAGCGGCCGGGAAAATCCGTTTTTTTGACAAATACGAATTCTGTCTTCCCGATTTGCGCCGAGGCAGCCTTCACAGCTCATTCCTTCCGGCGCCGGTGCACCTCGCGCCGTCGTTCCTGATGTTTCCGTTGCTCGATTGGGCGGACAAGCGCGCGATTGGCCGATTGCTGCTTTTAATCGCGCGCGCCGCGGGCCACCCCGCGGACCTCGATTCGAGCGTTGGCGCGGTGCGCCCGACCATGCTCGATTGGCTCCGGCGCCACGGCCAGACCGAAGCTGCACTCTCGCGTTTTTGGGGCCCGGTGATCACCAGCGCGCTCGATGAACAGCTCGACCGAACGGACGCGCAATACGGCGTGGATGTTTTCTGGAAGGCGTTTCTTGCCAATCGCAAAGGCTACCAATATGGAATTCCCACGGTAGCCCTCGGAGAATTGTACGAAGGTTGCCGGGCGGCGCTGGTGAGGCAGGGCGGAGAAGTGAAGTTTCGCGCGCCGGTCCGCCGCGTGGAAATCAGTTATGGCGCTGTGGGCGGCGTAACTTTGGAAAAGGGCGACCCGCTCCGCGCGGACCACTACATCTCCGCCGTGCCGCAGAGCGTGCTGCCGGATTTGTTGCCCGGCGAAGTCGCTTCGGGCGAGCCGGTATTCGCGAACCTTTCGCGGCTTCGCACGTCACCCATTACCGGAATCCATTTCTGGTTTGACCGCCCGGTAATGAAGGAGCCATATCTCGCCCTGCTCGAAATGACAACACAATGGATCTTCAACAAGACGCTTCTTTATGGCGGTGAGAGCGCGGCAGAGGCAGGGGGCGGACAGTATTTACAGCTTGTGGTAAGCGCGAGTTATTCACTTGTACAGAAATCGCGCCAGGAGATCGTGGATGCCAGCCTCGCGGAAGTCCGGCGCGTGCTGCCCGCGGCACGTGAGGCGCAGCTCGTGAAATTCACGGTCATCAAGGAGCCACTTGCCACGTTTTCGCCGGAGCCGGGATGCGATCGCTGGCGGCCAACCGCAGTAAGCCCGATCCGCGGGCTTTTTCTCGCTGGGGACTGGACAGCCACGGGCTGGCCTGCAACGATGGAGGGCGCTGTACGCAGCGGCTATCTGGCCGCCGAGGCAATTACGGCCGCTGACGGCGCACCAAGACAATTTCTGCAGCCTGATCTGCCGGTGGAAGGATTTTGTAAATTCTTCGCGAAACGCGCGAGAAAGGGAGGATGAATTCGGCCATGGGAAAAGGAAAAGCGGGAGGGAAGCCGCGAAAGGTCGCCGTGCTTGTGGGCACGCGCAAGGGTGCATTTATTTTCGAGAGCGACCTGCGCCGCAAGACATGGAAGATTGCAGGGCCGCTTTTTACCGGCATGAACGTTCATCACTTCATCGCCGATCCTCGCGATCCCGGGAAGACAATGTATGCCGCGGCGAACAATGACTGGTTCGGCTCGGATATTCATCGAACCCATGACGGCGGCAAAACCTGGCTGCGCACAAAAGACGGTGTGCGCTATGAGAAGGATTCCGGCCTAGACGTGAAGCGGTTGTGGCTCATCCGTCCGGGACGCGCGAGCGAGCCGAGCGTTGTCTATTGCGGCGTGGACCCGGCGGGACTTTTTCGCAGCGAGGACCGTGGGGAGACCTGGAGCGAGGTGAAGGGGCTCAACCGCCACGCTACGCGCTCGCGCTGGACGCCCGGCGCCGGCGGGATGATCGTTCACACGATCCTGCTCGATCCCGACGCGCCAAAGCGAATGTACGCCGCAATTTCCGCGGCGGGCGTGTTCCGCAGCGATGACAGCGGCGCCACCTGGATTCCAAGAAACCAAGGCACGCGCGCGGATTTCCTGCCGGACAAAACACCGGATCTCGGCCAATGCGTTCACAAGCTTGCGCTCGCACCGGGCGTGCCGGGGCTGCTTTATCAGCAGAACCATTGCGGGATGTATCGCAGCGATTCCGCGGGCGATAAATGGACGGATATCTCCGAGGGCCTGCCATCGCGCTTCGGGTTCCCCATCGCTGTGCATCCGCACGACCCAAAGACGGTCTGGGTGCTGCCGCTGATCGGAGCGGAGTTTCGCGTGGTCCCGAAGGGGCAGCTTGCCGTGTTTCGCTCGACGAATAGCGGCAAGACGTGGCAGATGCAGACGAATGGTCTTCCCGTGAAAAACGCGTTTGAGACCGTTCTGCGGGAGGCGATGTCCACGGACACCTGCGACCCGGCGGGGGTTTACTTCGGCACGGAAAACGGACAGGTCTGGTTCACGCGCGATGAAGGAAAGAAGTGGCAGGTGCTTGCCGATCACCTTCCCGGGGTTCTGAGTGTGGAGGCCGCCGTTTACTGATGTCAGTGGCTAAAAGGTCAAGCTGGCGGGGCAACCGGTGTCTCAAAGCTACCCATGCGAGCCTCGCTTTCCGTCAGCGCGTCGCAGCGACGGTCGAGTTCAGCGTACGCGGAAGCGTTTTCGCTGCGGAATGCGTCATACGCAGCTTGGGAGTCCCAAAAGTCCATTGTGAAGTAGATTCCGGGAAGGGAGGTATCGCGCAGGAGGCGCGTCCCGCGATACGCAGGCGAGGCTCGAAAAAGGCCTCCCCAGGCGCCCTCGGGCCCATATACCATCTCAAACTCTTTTTCGAGACCGCTATTGACTTGGAACCGCCAAAGGATTACAAACATTACTTACCTGTCTCCACCGTTTTGTTCTCCCAGGCACGATATCCTGCGGCAAGATAACAAGCTTGGGCCAAGAATTGTAGCTCTACAAGTTATGCACTAGCACTTTCCTGGCAGTTGCTGCGCACGCCACCAATAGTGCGCACAATTGGCGCGGAAAAAAGGCTCCGGCAAGCACTACACAGTGTGAGCCTCTGAGGTCCGTTTGGATAGAAAATACAAACAGCACGGCTATCAGGATTCCGGCAAGCCGGAGAAGCGCGAAAAACAGCAGAAGGATCATCCGCGTCCCGCGCGCCAAGAACAGATTGGTCCGCGCACACCGCGCATGGTCGGCACGGTGCTTCGCGCGCGGTGCTCGAGTTGCGGGAACGTCCTGCCTCCCGGCTTCAATCCGAACGACGCCTGCCCCAAGTGCGGGTTCGAGCTGCACTGCTGCAAACAGTGCGTTCACTTTGATTCGGCCGCGCAGTGGGAATGCACGCAGGCCATCCCCGAACCGATATTGAAAAAAAGCTCGAAGAACGATTGCAAGTTCTTCGAGATCCGTATGACCGTGGAGAAGGACACCGCGCCCATCGCTCCGGCCGCGCCAACCGCGGCGCAGAAGGAGCACTCCTATTCGGCCTCGCGTCCAAACGATGCCCGCAGTGCATTCGAGAACCTCTTCAAGAAGTAGACTATTCGACGTGCAGGCGCGATTTCATCAGAACCACAACGTAGGGATTCCACGTAGAAAGTGCGTAATAAATGGTTAAGTCCGAGTCACGGACCTTTGTCCACCGCTCCACGACATAGGGAGCATAGTTGCCACCGTGAACTGCCTCCGGGTTTGCCTGGCCTCTTCCAATAACCGGCCCCGCGAGCCCGTCCGGCGGGCTCGAATTGGGGATGTGTATGTACTTTCCAGCGGCGCCGTCACGAACAGCATTAAATATGACCTGAGGTTCACTCCAGGGCCCCCAGGGCGTCCGGGAATAAGAGAAAGCAATTCCGTTTGTCGGCGACCGGCGATCATAGGTCATCAACCAGAGACCGAGATCTTTGCACCAAGTGACCGACAGATCTCCGAGGGTGCCGTTCTCAACGATGGGCTTTGCGTCTGACTCGTTCTCACTCCAGACGGGCGCGCCCGTCGAATCCAGTCCGGTGAAATAGCGCGTACCTTTGCCAGTTTCGAATTGCGCCGCCGGGACAACCGAAAGATAGGCATCGCTATTACGGTAGGTGCCGGTTCCCCAAATGATGACGAATGGGCCGCCGGGAGGCATCCCAGCGATCGGTCCAGGCTCGATGTGCCATGACATTTTGACGAAGCGCCCTGCCGGGAGCTGCGAAATAGTGCGAAGGGGCTGGAATTTCGCAGGCGGCGTGAATTTCGTGAGCACGGAGCGATCCGTGCTCCGGTCCTCAGAGTGGTTTGTACTGACAGCCACATACATCTGCTCCCCGAGGGTGATTCCGGCGACAGGCACTTCAAATGCCCCCATGCTGATGCCAGAGGGCTGAATCGTGAGGTACTCGCGTCCGGAGGTCAGGAAATCCAATCGCACGCCCTGTTCAGGATCGGTCGCGTCCGTGGTTGCAATCGTGTCAAGGGCGCGGTCCAATCGGCCCACCGTATCTCCGAAGAGAAAATAGACACGGCCATCGTGCTCGAAGGAATTGCCGAGGTCCGTGCCCTCGATGCCGTAGCGCGAAAAGGTTCGGCTGAGCGTTGGCTGATGCCGCTCTTTATCCTCTTCGCCGAGGAGTTGTTCGACCTTTTCTGTTGAATGAGGAATATAGCGGAGTGTTGGAGCGCCAGCGTTGCCGGCTTGTCCGCTCGGCGGGGTGGATTGCCGAGGATTGGAACCGGACCCCAATATGCCAGCCAGGATGCCTATCGAGGTCATCAGCGCGATTTTTGGCGGTCTCATGTCTAGCCCAATGTCCTCTGAAAGTGAATTAGTTTACTTTCCATTGTGCCCTTTACGGGACCATTTTCACTCCGGATCGGGATAATTTTGATTCCCTCGGACAAGCCAACTGGAATCCTTGAGAGGTATTTTGTCCCGCCGCTTGGCGGTTCTTTTACACCACTTATCTCGCCAGGTCATCCGCCGGACCTATGCGATAATCTCGCCGACCGTGAATTATCCCTGGCAAAAACTGAGGTCGAATGTGTCGCCGCCAAGAGTGATTGGACTTGGCCTTTGGATTCTCGCACTCCTCTATGCGGTGCAGGTTTGGTCGCGCGATGCAGCGCCGCGCGCCCACCAGGATGATAAGGACTTAATCGCCAAAGGGAAGAAGGCCTTCGACGATTACAGATGCTTCGATTGCCACGGCATTAAAGGCGAGGGGACGGATGACGCTCCGGACCTGACGGGATCGCACCTTACCGCTGATGAGATTTCAAAGTTCCTACAACGGCCCAGCGCCGATGCAGATGCGAAGGGAATGCCAAGCGTTCCTACTAGCAGCCCGGATCACCAGCCTCTCGTCGCATACGTACTCAGTTTGAGGAAGTCCACGCCCAAGTAGCCGTCAATCGACATTCAATTGGCCTGGGTAAACGGGGCATACCGCGATGCTCCCATAACCCTGAAGGAGTTGGTGAAGGCGTGCGGGTGTATACTGCCTCGCGAACGGGTGGCTACAACAATGCGCTCGGTTCAATTAAGGGAGTTCCTGAGGAGAAAATTCATGCGAAGAATCTGTCTAGTGCTCGTGGCAGCGATTGCGATGGTAGCGGCCATTGGACTGGCCGCGCAGGCCCCGACCGCGGGGCCATATAAGATTATCAAGACCGCCAAGGTTGGCGGGGCAGGCGGTTTTGATTACGTCTATGCCGACTCGGACGGACGTAAACTGTACATCCCTCGTCCAGGGCAGCAGGGCGCTCGAGTCTCAGTGTTTAATCTGGATACGCTGGAGCCGTTGACGGAGATCCCTAATACGAACGCGCGTGGTGCGGCCGTGGATCCGAAATCGGGTCACGGTTTCGCCAGCAGCAAACCAGTAGCCATGTGGGACACCAAGACGCTCGCAATGATTAAGACGATTGATGTGCAGGGCGGACCGGACGGGATTCTCTTCGATCCGTTCAATGCGCGCGTATGGATTTTCAGTCATGGGCCGCCGAATGCGACCGTGATTGACACCAAGGATGGGACTGTCGTTGGCACGGTTGACCTCGGCGGCGCGCCGGAGCAGGCCGTGACGGACGGCAAGGGCCATCTCTATGTGGACATCGAAGACAAGGACCAGATTGCCGCCGTGGACGCCAAGACGATGACGGTAACCGCGCATTGGGACATTTCCGCCAAGGGCGGAGGCCCGGGCGGGCTGGCATTTGACGTAAAGAATCACGTTCTTTTCGCGTCCTGCCACAATCCGGCGACAATGGTGATCCTGAGTTCAGACGACGGTAAGATACTCGCCACACTGCCGATTGGAATTGGCACGGACGGCGCCACTTTCAACCCCACCACGATGGAGGCGTTCAGCTCAAACCGCGACGGCACACTGACAATCATCAAGGAAAACAGCCCGACCGATTTCGTGGTCGAGCAGAATGCGCAGACAATGCCGGGCGCGAAGACGCTGACTCTGGATAGCAAGACCGGCCATATCCTGCTCATCACCGCGGAATTTGGTCCGCCTCCCACGCCGCCACCGGCTGGGGGACGCGCTGGCCGCGGCCAGATGGTCCCGGAATCGTTCACAATCCTCGTTGTGGGCAAGTAAACGGCTCACAGGAATGGCGGCGGGCGCGATGTAGCGTCCGCCGCATAATCTTGTGGTCCGCCAATGCGCCGTCGCTGGCGTTCCGTAACTGAGCGTGCAAAGCTTCTTGGATTTATCTCAACAAGAAATCCTCATTCGTGCTATCCAACCTCTTCTGGGGGTGGTTCCGGAAAGAGCGTGGGCTCGCGCTGCGGCTCGCTGGCGATGGCTTCCAACTGAGGGTAGTGATGGCGCAGGGGCTCGGGCACCTTCACCTTGTTGCCGGTCAGAAGGTGAATGAGTTGCAATGCATTGACGATGGCTTTGCCCTGGTAATGATTGTTTGTGATGACGAAGGTCGAGCCGGAAATTCGCGCGATATGGCGAATGCGCTCCGCCCATGGCTCCAGTTCCTCTTCTTTGTATAGGTAGTTGTAGCGCTCCTCGGGAGGGGTGAGCGGATCATCGCTGAACCATGTATCGTAGCGCCTTCCGTGCAGGCGGACATAGCCAACGTGCGCTGTCGAGCGCCCGGTAGGTTTCAGGGAGCGGCCGATCACCGGCTGGTCGATATTGCAGAAGCTCACTCCGCTTTCGTGAAGCATGGTGAAGAACTCTTTGTCGTTCCACGTTGCGTGGCGCACCTCGACGGCGAGCGGATAATCACCAAAGGTCTTCAGGAGCTTTTTCAAGTAGCTGACATTTTCCGGCGTGCGGTGGAATGAAAAAGGGAATTGCAGAAGTAGGGCGCCCAGCTTGCCGGCGAGTGCGAGCGGATCGAAGCCCTCGCGCGCCGCGCGTTCATCCTCCGCAGTCGCTCCGGTTTCGTGCGTGAACTTCTGCCAGAGCTTGGCCGTGAAGACAAATCGCGGATTCGCCGCCACAAGGTCGAGCCATTGCGCCGCGAAACTCGGCCTTAGCGGCTGGTAAAACGACGTGTTGATTTCGATCGTATCGAAGAATTCGGAGAGATAGGCCGCCTCGTGAAAGCCTTTGGGCCGCCTTGCAGGATAGACGATGCCGGCCCAGTCATCGTAGGACCAGCCGGCAGGGCCAACGCGGATTTCGGAGGTAGGGCGCGGGGGGGAGGATTTGGGCATGGCGTGTGTGTGCGAAGCATGCGCATGCGGCCGAAGGACGGCGCTGGCTCCAGCGGCGCGAGCCTATGATGCTCATTGGAGGATTGTCAATCTTGAGGAGTGTATTGCAAGAACGCAGGGATATGGCGGCAATTGCAGATGTCCGGTGGAGTTGCTATTCTGGCGTGCCCGAATGAGCGGCCACGACGAGAATAGTCGTGACGTTCGGTGGCCAGCCCCAATGCCTTCATTCCCAGAAAAGGTTCCCGGATGAAATTCTCCATAAGCTATAAAAATGTGGATGCCCATGACGCTGTGGAGAAGAATGTGGTGCCGCAAATCGCCAAGCTGCAGAAACTTTTGAAGAGTTACGCCCCTGATTTAGTCCAACTTCATGGCGCGATCGCCAAGCAGGCAAGGAAGGAAGAGTACAGATTCTCACTCAACCTTGGGCTGCCTACCGGGACACTACACTGCGTGGGCGAGGGCTATGACGTTGCCGCATGCGTGAAGACAGCGTTTGCTGAGCTTGAAAGCCAATTGAAAAGGCACAAGGCGCTCGTCCGGCATGATTACGAATGGAAGCGGAAGCGTCCGCGGACCGGGGAGGTGTAGTAGAAATACGGACATTTCTCACATGATCGCCCCTGCATGGCTCCGTGGTAGGCCAAATTGGTGTTTTCCTTCGAGGAGTGCCCCAAGGGAGGGTTGAAAACTATTTCATCTTCGGGATAGTTATCTTCATTCCCTCGTCCAATTCGAGTGGGTAAAAGTGGCAAGGCATTAGAGTAACTCCAGTAAGTCCTTATCGTTCAAGAGCATAGAGAAAGTCCCCAATTTCAGTTTTCCACCTTCTCTGGCACATGGGATGCTATCCCATAGGCAAGTACGCGGTCTGCCTTGCTCAATGCCCGGCCGCTACCCAAAAGGGAGGACCTGTTGGCTAATCACGCTGCGATCCCCAGACCGCATGCTTTCATCCCGGCAAGAGATAATGAGACCGACGGGAAACCCACAGAAGAGAAGTTCGCCTCTTTCCTTCCCGAAGAGCAATTCCGGCAGATGCTTAGCCGGGAAAGAAAGAGATGCGAGCGGTCAAAGAAGCCCCTTTTGCTTATGCTGGTCACCGGCAAAGAGAAGAACCGGACCAGGCAAGATGCCATTCTATTTCAGAGAATTGCGGGACGGCTGAGCGAAAACGTTCGAGAGACTGACCTGGCCGGATGGTTTGAAAAGGACGCCGTATTCGGCGCAATTTTCACCGAGCTCGGGCAAACGGACATCAAGTCCGCAACGGATGTGATTCAGGCGAAGGTCACCGAGGACTTGCGGAAGGTATTCGATGAGTCGCAACTGAATAATATCCTCGTTTCTTTTTACGCTTTCCCGGACGGATGGACGAACAGCCGCGACTCCAATGGCAACGGGAATGGGCGTAAGACGCCGATGAATACGGCGCTCTATCCTGACCTGGTCGAGGTCAGGAGGAAAAAGAGATTGTCACTGGCAACAAAAAGGGCGATGGACATCACGGGGAGCTTCATCGCACTCGTCATACTGTTCATTCCTTTCGGAATCCTTGCCGTCCTGATTAAACTGACTTCGAAGGGGCCCGTCCTTTTCCGCCAGGAGAGGACCGGCCAGTACGGCGTTCCATTCAAGTTTCTAAAGTTCCGATCCATGCGTGATTCGAACGATCCGGGAATTCACAAGGAATACGTCCAGAAATTCATCTCTGGAAATGTCGGACCGGAAGATCCGGGTGGCAAGGCGGGCAGCGCCTTTAAGATTCATAACGATCCGCGGATTACGCGGATTGGTAAGTTCATGCGGCGGACGAGCATAGACGAGTTGCCTCAGTTCTGGAACGTTCTCAAAGGCGAAATGTCGCTGGTCGGCCCGCGTCCACCGATTCCATACGAGATTGAATCGTACGACACGTGGCACCGGCGGCGCTTGTTCGAGATTAAGCCGGGAATTACGGGTTTGTGGCAAGTGCAAGGCCGCAGCAGAACCACCTTTGATGACATGGTGAGGCTCGACCTGCGCTATTCGAAGACGTGGTCGCCGCTGTTGGACGCGAAAATTCTTCTTCAGACGCCCCGCGCGGTCATCTCCGGGGACGGG
>CAWITC010000011.1:0-1130579 GCA_963838945.1 uncultured Acidobacteriota bacterium
CAATTGTTTTCAATCGTCTAGACCGCGACCAAGAGCGCTGAACTCATGCATCTGGTTTTAGCCCAGGGGAGCTACGAAAAATCTCCAGGAAAAATTGACGTTTCAGTAGAAAGACTCACGCATCGTCGTCTACAAAAAGTTCTACAGTCCATTCCGAGCGCGCTGGGAGCCACAGAACCTAATCTCGTTTTGACCCACGGAGCGCCTTGTCAAACCCACTCATGTTGATCTGTACGTAGATCAGTGATTGAAAAAGGCTACGCTCGAAGCCAATAGGGCGAAACCCGAAACGATGAGCACCGTTCGAATCGTGTGGAACTTCTCCCAGCGATCGCGAAGGTTCGCCCACTCCGGCGGCGGTGCAGCGATATTCCAACTTTGTACTTGCTTGTTGATAGGGACGTTGCCAGCGAGCGTAACGGTCATGTCTCCGATCAGCAGAACAAGCGCAACGAGCGTGAGGACAAATGCCCAGGGTATCGCTCTCACGAGAACGGCGTAGACTGCCACCGAAAGGATCGCCGCGTTCCCGAGAATGGGCATGATCCGGGCGGCAACGCGGTCCCTGCCTTGCTGAACCTCGGTGAAAAGTGGACCTGATCGCGTCTCACGTATGGGCGCTTCTAAAAGCCACGTGCCAAAGTGGACGGCCATGCTGAGCGACGTCAAAACCAGCGCGACAAACTGAACTGTTCCAATCATCGCCTCCCTCTCCTTTCACAGTGAGAATGTGCTTGACACCGTGTAAAGCTGAGAGTAGAGTGTACTTGACACTATGTCAAGCACAAACTCAACTATCCGAATCCTGGATGCTGCGCTGGCGCTCATCAAGAGACGCAAGGGCGCCGATGTGAGCATGGCTGAAATCGCCAAGGCGGCCCGCCTATCCCGACAGGCGGTTTATTTGCACTTCGCCGATCGCGCCGATTTGATGCTGGCCCTGGTGCGGTATGCCCATGAAAAGCTGGGGGCAGCGGAGCAGCTCCTTGAGCTGGAACAGGCTGCAAACGGCGTGGCTGCAATGAAGCTATGGGTATCGCTTCAAGCGCGCACCAATCCAAAAATCTGGTCGGTTGCTCGTTCGCTGGAAGTTGTCAGGCGAACGGACGAAGCCGCCGAGCGAGGTTGGCAGGACCGCTTGAAACATCGGCTGGAACTCTGTCGCCGGATCGTAACCCAAATGTACAACGATGGTGCGCTGAAAAGGAGTGTCACTCCAGAGGTGGCGACGGAACTGCTTTGGAGCATTACGTCCCTGCGAGCTTGGGAAGACCTTGTATTGGAACGCGGCTGGACAGCATCTCAGTACGAAGAGCGCATTACGACTTTGCTCTGCGATGCCTTAGTGAAAGACAGGAAATGACCCGGTGACCCGAGGGCAAGGATAAGAACGACCGACAGTAAATTTCTGTGGATAGGAGAGGATTATGATTATCAACTTGTTTGCGACCTGGATCCCGGCGGTGCTCATTGGCGTTGGAGGCGTGCTGAAGCTCTCGGGCAATCCGACCATAGCCGGGGAGATGTCAAAGCTCGGAGTCGGACGTTATCTTCGACTTCTGGGCGTGATTGAAATTTCATGCGCGACGCTGTTTGTCGTGCCGGCCACGATGAAGCTCGGATTTATTCTCGCGTCCTGCTACTACGCCGGTGCGATCGCGACCGAACTGTCCCACGAAAGTTTGAAGGTCAATCCTTTTATCCCAATAGCACTGCTCTGGATCTGCGCTTTCATTCGGGAGCGTTCGATTTTTTTCTGAAAAGAGTAAGACGAAGTTGGCCGCAAAAACAGCCGGATCCGGAACCAAGTTCCTGAGAAACAACCTTGTCGTTCGTTTCAGTTGTAGTACGCAACTTGGCACAAGTAGAAGATTTAGATTCTGGAAACCCATCGGAGTGAATTGCGTCACTGTAGATAAGAACCCAGGTGCTTGTAGATAATTTTGTAGACGAGAAATCCTCCAACTTCAACAAAGTTCAACAGACTTCAACAAGCACGCCGCACAGCGTTCAACAGCAATCACTTAGAATCAACGAGAATCCACAGATTTCAACAAGTGCTGGCCTCTGGTTCGGGACCAGGAGGTCGAAGGTTCAAATCCACTCGCCCCGACCAATCGTTTCAAAAACTTACCTCGGCCCCTGGACTTTCATCCATACCACTGGAGATAATTTTGTACACGTGTCATCCTACTTTTCACTTTCGAAATGACTGCCTTTTGTCTTCTCGATGCCGAAGACCCTCAAGCGCTATTACGCCAAAGGCCATCCGCATTTTATTACCTTCAGTTGTTACCGGCGGCTTGCTTTGCTCGGGAGCGCGCGGGCGCGCAATGTTTTTGTCCGGGCGCCCGATGACCGTAGGGCAAAGGCCCCACGTTCGCCCGTTCGGGATGAATGGATTTTGCTGCAAGCGTGCACGGATCTCCCGCGTACGGGCAACGCGGGCTACAGACTTTTGTCAGGAGACTCCTTGTTTTAATCGTTTTGCACCCTTGATTAGTACTAAAGAATTCTTCCACAGAGCGTTTCGTTTTTACCCAGTTATGCGCAAACATAAACGAACCCCCATGCTTCTAACGTGCTGAAAATAAGGCAGATAGGGGATGGCATGTGATTTGCATCACAGCTCCATTGATTGCTGGACCCCTATCTCCACAGCGCAGCGATTGCTATTGGAGTCAAAAAAATCGAGTTGGAGGAATAGCCATGATGAAGCATTCGAGGTTGGTATTTCTTGGAATAGCGGCCCTGGCATGGAGCGCAGCCGGCCAAGCGCAACAGGGAACGCAGGCGAGCGCTTCCTCGCAGACGAATGTGAATGCGCAGGCGAACCAGCAGGGCGTTCAGGCGTCGGGAAGCAACTCCACATCCACATCAGCGCAGGCCGGAAGGAATTCGGCGACTCTCGACAGCGGTACGACAATGAACGCGTCGCTCTCGCATCCGGTGGACGCAAAGAAGAACAAGCCGGGCGATGAGGTAACCGCGAAGACGACCGAGAATGTGAAATCGGGCGGACACGTTGTAGTCCCGAAAGGCTCGACGCTCAAGGGACACGTGACCCAAGCGCAAGCGCGTGGCGAAGGACAATCGGAATCCGCGGTTGGCATCGTGTTCGACAAAGCGATCCTGAAAAACGGCCAAGAGATTCCGATAAACAACTTCACGATTCAGGCGGTCGGGCGAGCCGAAGGCTCTGCCTCAGCGATGAGTGACGCAGGGCCGGAAATGATGAGCGCCAGCGGCAGCGGCGGCGCGATGGGCTCCGGACATATGTCGGGCGGCGGCGGACTTCTCGGCGGGACGACCTCCACTGTGGGCGGAACTGTTGGCGCGGCAGGTAATGTGACCAACACCGCTGGTGGCGTAGCAGGCGGAGCGACTTCTACCGTGAGCGCGGCCGGAAATACAACCGGACGAGTTGCGGGAGGAGTCGGCGGTACAGTCACCGGGACTGCCGGCGGGACAGTCGGCGGATTGAATGCGGCGGGACATTTGATGTCAAACAGCCAGGGCGTATTCGGTCTTCAAGGACTCGGACTGCAAGCGGCGGGTTCGAGCGAGACGCAAGGATCGCTGATCACGTCCACGAGCAGAAACGTTCATCTGGACAGCGGAACGCAGTTGTTGCTTGCGGCGCAGGGGCAGGCTCAAGCACAGGCAGTACAGCAGTAGCTGCGACGCCTGAAATCCCTGACGCTGGAGGACAACCATGAGGACGCGAATCCTGATAGTGATGGCTCTGACGTTTACGTGGGCCGTGCAAGCGAAGGAACACACATACGACAAGGGCATCCTGATGCAGATGCAGGCAACGTCGTGCGGCACCGCCGAGAAGGGAAACAAGACAGTGGCGGGCGAGTTGCTTGGCACTGACGCCGAGCACAAGACGACGCAGCAAGTGCTCTGCCAGGAATACACCTTGCAGGCCGAACGTGTGATTTACAAAATCCGGCCCAAGGATGACAAGCACCCGATCCTGCTGCCGATCGGCGAAACCGCCCAGTTCCGAATCGAGAAGGACAAATTGATCCTTCGAGTCCCGGAGATGGACGATAAAGAACGAGAGTACATCGTCGTTGGGGTAACGCCGCGGACGGACGTGGCAGACACCCGATCAACCACAAACACGACCAGTCACAAAAACTAGATTCACCATGAGCAAATGCCAGGAAGCGATGCGGGCAACATTCCCGTAGGCCATCGCATCCTGGCTTTTGTATATTTGATTAGCTTGGGCGAGGGAGTAAGCGGACTCGAGTAGGGGCTGCCCGTCAGAGGGACAGATTCACGGTCGGGTAGCCCGCAGGCCGCGCCGGGGTTTTCTTGTCTGATACACAATCGGAGAATACCGCTGCAGTAATTCACCGGAGCTTCAGAATGCGGAGGCGTCGGCGCCCCGCGCGTCGTCCGTCGCGGCGGACGTGTGGGCCTGCCTGCAGGCTGCCTGCCGGTAGGCAGGGATTTTCTGCCTTCATCTATGCCGAAGAACCTCAACCGCTATTACGGCAAAGGCCATCTGCATTTTATTACCTTCAGCTGTTACCGGCGGCCTGCTTTGCTCGGGAGCGCGTAGGCGCGGCGCCCGCTCCAGCGCGGCCGCGGCGCTCGCAGCGGCGGCAAACCCAATCACATTTTTATCGCACGGGTAATCAGGAAATCCTGGCGAATCGCATTCCCGTCAAAATATTCAGCAGCAAGCGCGTCATATTCTTCGCGGAATTCGTTGAGTTTGGAAGGATTGCTTGCGGACAGCATTTCGACGAGTTTCAGCATCGGCCCCGCTGTGCGTTCCATATTCCTGCGATGGTGTTGCGGGCTTAGCGATGGAACAATCATCGTCATCCCTGAGAACACGATGTCCTTCACGGCGGCGCCCAGGCGCTGGCGAATCACATTGGGATCGCCCCATTGCGGAGGCGGCGCAACGCCGGGCGGCGGTGGCGGCATATAACGCCCGACTATCGTAAACATACGGCCGATGAAAAGGTCGGGAGGCCAGGTGGAGAACGCGACGGTGCCCCCTCGCTTCAGAACGCGCAGCATTTCGGCCACTGCGACCTCGGGTCTGGGCGCAAAAATGTGGCCGAACTGGCTGAGTACGATGTCGAAAGTGGCGTCGTCAAACGGCAATTTCTCCGCGTCCCCTT
Source organism: uncultured Acidobacteriota bacterium (assembly GCA_963838945.1). Taxonomy (GTDB): domain Bacteria; phylum Acidobacteriota; class Terriglobia; order Acidiferrales; family UBA7541; genus DASTCZ01. Next base: position 5,154 of record CAWITC010000011.1, read on the forward strand.
CGTGCCAATCAATTTCCACGCCAGCGATTTGCGAATTTTCACGCGCGCGCTCCAAAAGCTCAGGCGTCAGGTCGAGCCCGGTGACCTTTGCGCCGAGGCGCGCTGCCGTCACCGCAACTACGCCCGTGCCGCAGGCTACGTCAAGCACGCGCTGCCCTGGGCGCAGGGACGCGCGCTTCACCAGTTCGGCCGCGGGGATGGTGGTAACCGCCTCCAGCGGGGCGAAGTGTGCCCAGCCTAGCTTCTGTGCCGCCTTGAAGGATTCAAGAACATCCATGGCGTTTTCCCTCCTGAGTGCCAGCGATTCGACCGGGCATTATATTCCATCCCTCAAAATCTCGATGGACTTTAGGCGAGTGGCCCGGGCCGGCCAAGGCCCTTCGGGGCTAAGTAAACTGGACCCCCTGTTGCTACCTCACCCCCTACATGCACAAATGTAGTTATCCCTTTTCGAGGCCCTGATCTTACCTAAATGAACAGTCCAGTTTTAGAGGGGAGCACTCCAACAGCTTCCCAAGAACTATCCAGCAGAGAGTCACCGATCTTGGATTCTATTCTCAAATCAAATAAGTTGGTTTTCGTATAACAAGGATTTGAGCTTGATTAAATTTTGGCGTTCACTCAGCAAGATGAGCGAACGTGATCGCACTGTGCTGTTCGCCGTGGCGCATGGGATGGCAAAGCGTAAGAAATGAACGGACCGGTGTGTGCTCACCGATTCGGAGGGATGGGTTGCGCTATGTCCGCGCCACCTCTACGGTGCTTCTCAAGCTGTTCGACCACGCCATCGAGATCGGGATAGCCTGCGCCAAACTTCCGTGTGAGCCAGGTCCCGCCGCGCTGGGCAATCATTTCGCCGTCCGCGATTACCTCGAACTGACCGGTCTTACCAGACGTAATCACGGTATCAATTCCTAGTCGCTTCTTGATGAGGGTCACGAGACTCGCGACCTTAGCCTTGTTGTTCTGTCACGTTGGGCAGTGAACGATTTCGATTTTCATTCCGGCCTCCAAGCTGCCATATGTAGGCTTTGAAGCATACACCTCGCGGCCCCGAAAATAGTTCTTGCCTCAATCGGGATTTCCTTTTTAGCATCTCCAAGCGTGCTACTTTACGCCCCGGAGGCCCGCTTTCCACGACTAATTCGCGGTGGAAGGGCCAGCGACCATTCGTCCAGAATTGTTGACGGACTCCGCTGCGTAGCGTAAATGTGGGAAGATACTGCCGCTGCAACTCGATGTTCGATAGAAGCGTCCCCTGAAACTTCAAGCTGGAGGAAGAGATGAGCAAGGTAAGGGTTCTAGTCGGCACACGGAAAGGCGCGTTTATCCTGACGTCGGACGGCAAGCGCGAACACTGGGATGTCAGCGGCCCACATTTTGCGGGATGGGAGATCTACCACCTCAAGGGCTCGCCTGTTGACCCAAATCGCCTGTATGCATCGCAGTCGAGCGGCTGGTTCGGACAAGTGATCCAGCGCTCAAACGACGGCGGCAAGACTTGGGAAACTCCCGGCGGGGAGGTGATGCCGAAGCCGGATGCCCCGCCTGCGGGGAAGAGCAATAAATTCGTCTATGACTCTTCCGATGCCACCGGAAAGCCACTCACCACTCACCAGTGGTATGACGGCACTCAGCATCCCTGGGAGTTCAAGCGCGTCTGGCACCTCGAACCGTCGCTCACCGATCCGGACGAAGTCTATGCCGGAGTAGAAGACGCCGCATTGTTTCGCACCACAGATGGCGCCCATACCTGGAAGGAGGTTGCGGGACTCCGCGGACACGGCACCGGGCCGATGTGGCAACCCGGCGCCGGCGGCTTGTGTTTGCATACGATCATTTTGGATGCGAAGAACCCGGAGCGAATGTTCATCGCCATCTCGGCGGCGGGCGCGTTCCGTACGGACGATGGCGGCACGACGTGGCGGCCGATCAACCGTGGCCTGCACTCCCCGTACATTCCCGACCCGAATGCCGAGATCGGCCACTGCGTTCACCATATAGCCATGCACCCCGGTCGTCCCGGCATCTTGTTCATGCAGAAACATTGGGACGTCATGCGCAGTGATAACGCCGGGGACTCCTGGCAGGAAGTCAGCGGAAATCTTCCCAGTGACTTTGGCTTCGTGATCGATGTTCACGCGCACGAGCCGGAAACCATTTACGTCGTGCCCATCAAGAGCGACGGAGAGCACTTCGTGCCGGATGGCAAGCTGCGTGTCTACCGCAGTCGCACTGGCGGAAACGAGTGGGAGGCGCTCACCAAAGGTCTGCCGCAAACTAACTGCTACGTCAACGTACTCCGCGATGCCATGGCCGTGGACTCACTCGATAAATGCGGCGTCTATTTCGGCACCACCGGTGGGCAAATTTATGCATCCGCCGATGCCGGTGACGCTTGGTCGCCCATTGTGCGGGATCTTCCAACAGTGCTTTCGGTTGAGGTCCAGACGCTGCCATGATTCGCGTCGTTCTCCCGCCGCACCTCCGCGGGCTCGCGCGCATCAGCGGCGAAGTGGAACTCGACCTTCAGGCGCCCGTCACACAGCGCTCCGTCGTTGACGCGCTCGAAAGTCGCTACCCGATGCTGAGCGGTACGATCCGCGACCACGTCACGCAGGCGCGTCGGCCGTTCCTGCGCTTCTTTGCCTGTGGCGAGGACCTTTCTCACGAGCAGCCCGACGCCCCACTGCCCGACGCGGTCGTATCGGGAACCGAACCCCTCCTCATCGTCGGCGCAATCGCGGGCGGATGAATTTCGAGGTTCTCACAGCTTAACGGTCCAAGTGCCTGGTAAACGCGGTTACCCGACAAGTTCGAATGAGCAATAAGGGTGGTGCTGGAAGTCCCTGAAAAGAAACGGCGAGAAAGCTGGCGCGCCCAAGGGGGCGAACTTAGAACTCTCATGCGTGAAATCGTGGCCGGCTTGATCTGGGCCCGGAAAACATGAACCGCTCCTGCCGGTGTGTTCTATTTGACTCGCGTGTGTCAGACCTTCTATGGGCTTGTCCGAAGGGGAATTCGGCCTGACACGGGCAGGGCTCTTCCCAATGTCGCTACCTCTTTGATTTCTCTGGCGCCCTCTGCGGTTCCACCGTGTGAAATCCACGCAATGGTTTGGAACGTCGGATGCGTTCAACAATCTGAAATGAATGCTTAACCTAGCTTTTGGGTGAAAAGAAGCAAATGGGATCAACTCTGGGGAGGCACACGTGAATAACAGTAACCAAACAAGTCGCGCCGGAATGGCATTGCTGGGATCACTGCTCGCGGTTGGTTTCATTATTGGCGGTTGGGTGCTGGGAACGCAGATCAAGGCAACCCGGCTCGGTGACCGTTATGTGATGGTGAGGGGCCTGGCGGAGCGCAACGTCAAATCCGATCTCGCCATCTGGCCCATTGAGTATAAAGAGGCGGGAGATGATCTGTCGTCGCTGTACTCAAAGACTGAGGGTGACAGGAAAGTGATCTTGCAGTTTTTGAATCAGCAGGGCATCCAGTCCTCCGAAATCGAACTGGGCGTTGTCCGTGTGGTGGATACCCAGGCCAACGAATGCGTGGGTGGCAACCGGGCGCCTTATCGCTTTATCGTCGACCAGCGAGTCATCGTGATGACGTCCAGAGTCGATCTAATCGCGGCGGCAGCACAGAAAACGATGAATCTTTTGCAGCAGGGCATTGTCCTTAACAGCAATCAAGGATTGGCCTACAGATTTACAGGATTGAACTCTATCAAGCCCGACATGATTACGGAAGCCACGCGGAACGCTCGCTCTGCCGCCGATCGCTTCGCCAAAGATTCAGGAAGCACTGTCGGATCGATTCGGCAGGCGTATCAGGGTGTTTTCTCAATTTTGCCTGCGAATTCAGGCAGTGACACCGGCGAATCTGATCAGGGCGGCATGTACGTTTCTAACGCCGACAGCAGCCTGATGAAGACCGTCCGGGTAGTCACTTCCGTGCAGTACTACGTCGAAAAATGAGTCTGCCTCCTTTGAAATTGTTGATTTTAATCACGCTGACAGGACAGCTCTTCGGCCCATCGCAAGGTCGAGTTTGAAATCAACAGAAGAACCCTTTGGAACTCATACCAAAGAAACCGCAAAAGAAGTGGCGCGCCCAAGGGGACGATCTTAGAACTTTTCTCCACGATTTCGTGGTCAGTTTGACACATATTGAGCTTTTATCAGGATTGAATCCATCGCTATGAATGGGGGCCCGAGAGAGACCTGTCCGGTTAGCGTTTCCGGATTTTTGCGAGCAGACGAATGATTTCAAGGTAGAGCCAGATCAGTGTGACCATCAAGCCGAATGCACCGTACCACTCCATATACTGTGCTGCACCCGCTCGAACCCCGGTCTCGATGAAATCAAAATCGAGAATAAGATTGAGCGCTGCTACGATCACAATCAAAGCACTTACAGCGATGCCCCACGGGCCAGCGTCGTTGATCAACGGAACATGCCTGCCGGAAAATCCAAGTACCAAATCCACGATATAAACAAGACATATGCCACCGGTGGCTGCAATAACTCCGATCGCAAATTTAGTCGTGGCGCGAATCAGACCACTGGTATACGCAAGGAGAAGCACAGCAAGTGTTCCAAATGTGAGCCCTACGGCTTGAATAGCGATGCCTGGATAAATTTGATCGAGAAACGAGGAGAACCCTCCAATGGCCAATCCCTCCAAGAGGGCATAAATGGGAGCGGTTAGAGGCGACCATTCCTTTTTAACAGTAGTTACAAGTGCTACGACAAAGCCGCCGAGCCCGCCGGCCACCATCCATGGAATGGCGGCCTCTGACGATTGCGAGCGCGCCACGTGCCAGATCCACGCCGCTGAAACGATCACACAGAGCAGCAGAATACCCGTCTTGTTCACGGTGCCTTGCAGAGTCATCGCCTGCCCGGAAACGGCCCCGCGACCCTCGAATGTCTCGGAATTCAACGCGGGATTTGCAGTGCGAAGGGGATCCTTCGCGGGTGGCTCTTGATAGGTTAAAGTGGGGCGTGAGTCAGGAAAAAGATCGGACATAGGAAGCCCCTCCAAGACAGCACGGTGAGCGCCAAGACTGCATTCTGCAAACCAGTAAGACGTGGTTCATCCCCTTTCGGCGCGAATTCAGTTCTTTGCTCCCCCCTTCTCTAGGATTTGCGCAGCTTCACGATAGTTCGCCTGCTTTGCACGTCCTAGGGCGGTGTTTCCCTGAGGGTCACGAAGATTGACGTCTGCTCCATGGTCAATCAGAGTTGGAAGCTGAATGGGTCGACCGATAGCCCACATCAATGCTGTGAGTCCGTAGCGTGGGTCGCGGCAGTTGATGTCCGCTCCCGCCTTCAAGAGAAGCTCAATGACAGCCGAGTTGTCATAATCGTTCGTCACAGCGTTGAGCAGTGCTGCATTCAACTCCTGTTGAGAAGACTTGCTAGTTTGAAGGAGGCGTGCAACTTCATTTGCGTCTCCAACGCTTGCAGCATCGGCCAACGGTGGAGCCCTAGAGCCGATCCAAGGACTCCAAGGCCAGGCTATGCCTGAGAGCCGAATATCGTCGAAGAGTTCAGCCTTTGTGAACATCTGTTTGCCTTCGGGATGCCTTACGATGGCGTGCTCTATCCCATAGACCAACGGGCGCTCTTTTGCCCAATCAATTGCCACCCTATCTAGCAAGTTTTCTAAACCGCTTGCTCGAATCGCGTCGATGGACCGCTGATCCGCGATCTGTGCGTGAGGGCCATCGTATTTGTCGAAATACAGCCGGGAGATTACACGGACGTCCTGTGGCTTACCTGCACGCCAAATCGAACTGAGCTCAAAGTATGCGCGCTTAATTCCCTCTTGACGCATGCCTTGCAGGTAGGGTTCCTCGCTCGCTCCTTGCCGCATGTCACTGTGCTGGATTACCCAAACGGCTAGGCGCGACCTAAGCCAGCTATGCTCCGGCAGTTCTTTGAGAAGATCCTGAACATCTTGCTGTGACACCTTTTCCGGCAATAGGGCTCTGGCGGACAACAAGACCAGCGTTATACTCAATAACGCACGCCAAAACATGTCTTCCTCCGTCCGACCGAATACCCTCGACGTGGTTCAGTCATTTCGCCGCTATTTTGTGTGCAATCTTTAGATACTTCGAACCTAGAGCCACATCGTAACTGTGAACATAGCTCGCCCAACCTGTTAGCTGTGCAGATTTCCTCCGGAATTCACGCGGATGATTGGAGGCACGATGGAACATAGCACGTAACTCCCTTCGTCTTCGCCTATCCGGATGCACTCTCTCGTTTACAACAAGTCCTGTAACGTACTTCACTTGTCCTGGCTTCGCCATTCTTATCTTTTTCTGATTAAGCATGAAATTATGCAATCTAAGAAGTCTTTCGATTCTTGAAACCACTTCCTGACCGATGGGGTGCCTACCGGAAAAAGTTAGGTCATCAGCATACCGTGAATAATTCAATCTAAGCTGTCCGCACATTTTCATAAGTTCAGTGTCGATACGCTGAAATGCAAGGTTTGCAAGATAGGGACTCGTGGGCGCACCTTGAGGCAGCGAGCCCTTATATGTACAAAGCATGCTAAGTACTCGTGACATCTCAATCGAAAAGCCGAGTCCGCGAAAAATCTTAATGACTTCGTCCGTATGAATCGATGGGAAGAAATCCTTGATGTCAACGTTTAGCAAGTAAGGAGCGCCAACATGGAAGGACGCATTTTGAATTATTCCCCGCGAAAACGAAAAATGAGGAATGGCGCGCCCAAGGGGGTTCGAACTCCGGACCTTCCGGTTCGTAGCGTCGCCGCGGCGACCTCTATCCAGTTGAGCTACGAGCGCGCTTCGCGACCTATCCCGATTCCACGAATGCTGATTCATCTACACCAGTTCCAAGCTGAAACATCATCTTTAAGAAAAGTACAATGCCCGCAATACTGCCCCTCAGGACAGCTTGTGCAGGCTCTCCCCACTCCTTAGCCTAAGTTAAGTAAATCCTTCGTTCAAAGCGGTAAAGGGATTTCTTGAATGACGTTGCCAGGCCGCGCCAAAAATGTCTCTGTACTGCTTCTAACATGCCTCGCGGCATTCACTTTTGCAGGGTGCGCCTTTCTTAGCAGCAAGAACTCGAATTCGCCGGGTGGGACAACGGCGCCTTCTGCGCCAAGCGGACTTACGGCCGTTGCGGGAAATGCGCAGGTCAGTCTTGCCTGGAGCTCCAGTGCGGGCGCCGTCACGTACAACGTGAAGCGATCGATATCCTCCGGCGGGCCTTATTCACTCATATCTTCGCCATCCGTAAATGGTTTCGTTGACACGGGCCTGACGAATGGCGCCACTTATTTTTATGTGGTGTCGGCAGTGAATTTAGCAGGGGAGAGCGCAAATTCCTCGCAAGCCAGTGCCAAGCCCGTGGCGCCGCCGGCTACCTTCACTCTCTCCGTTGTAAACGGAACAGGAAGCGGCACATACGCCGCCGGTGCGACCGTGAGCATCAGCGCAAATGCTCCGCCGAGCGGGCAAGTGTTTGTGAACTGGACCGGCGCAAGTGTGCAGAATGCCGCGGCGTCTTCGACTTCACTCACCATGCCCGCGGCAAACACGACGGTGACCGCGAATTTTGCCGCCGCTCCGCCAACCAATTTCACGTTAACTGTGGTGAACGGGACAGGGAGCGGCTCACACGCCGCCGGCACGACGGTCAACATCAGTGCAGATGCCCCGGCAACCGGTCAAGTGTTTGTGAACTGGACTGGCGCGACTGTGCAAAATGCAACAGCGTCTTCAACTTCACTCACCATGCCCGCGGCGAATACGACGGTGACCGCGAATTTCGGCGCGACAGTGCAGGGCTCCATTCCATTTCCTGTGGCGACACATCCGCGCCTTTGGATCACACAGGCGGATCTGCCGCGGCTTCAAAGCTGGGCAAATTCCTCAAATCCGGTTTATCAGAACGGGCTGCTGCCGGTGCTGAACACCGCGGTGAATCTCTACAACACACAATTTTTCCCCGGCGGCGTGGCCAATCCGAACTATCCCGATCCCGGCGACACTCAGGGGTACACCGGTTATCTGACCGAAGAGTACGGAGCGATTCTTGCCTTCAATTCGCTGATCGATCCAAATCCGGGCAATCGCATCCAGTATGCGCAGTACGCTCGCAACATGTTGATGTACGCGATGAACCAGGCGGCGCTCGGCACGGCATCCGGCATGCCGTTCCGCGATGGGCAATTCGCCACTTACAATCGCGCCAGCGCATCGGGCGAAGAATGGGCGCTGATGGTTGACTGGCTCTACGACGCGGTTGATGCCAACAATCAGTTGATTCTCACTCCGGGCGACAAAGCCACCATCCGGAATGTGTTCATGTTGTGGGAGCAGGCTTGCGAAACCGCAAGCACCACGGGTGGAGACAGTCCGCAACTTCCCGGCGTGATAAACAACCCGTCCTTGCTGCCGAATAATCAGCCCTATCGATTTGCGGCAAACAACTACTACACGGCGCACGCGCGTCTGATGTTGATGATGGCTCTCGCCATTGATCCTGCCAATGACCCGGCCGTCAATCCCAGCGAATCAACGGCGGTACTTGGGAATTCCTTGCGCAGCTATCTCTCCGACGCGCTTGGCGCGTGGACCTATCAGCAATATGCCATGTATGGGGAAGGCCCCGCGGTGGCCGGCGCATACGGGATTCCGGGCAACGGCGCGGGGTTCGGCCTCGCCAGCGGCGGCCTCCCGCCGGAGGGAATGCTCTACGGGGTGTCATACGGAAATCTTCTTAGCGGTCTATTAGCGCTTCAGACTGCGGGCTTCAACGATCCCGCCTATCTCAACTTCACGGGCCCGCAAATCGGGATGATTTCCACGCCGATGTGGGACCGATATGTGAAGGGAATATTTTCATCGCTTACTCCAACGGGTTTTGTTCCCGCCTCGCCAGGTGAAAGTTATCTCGGCCAGGTCTATCAGTTCGCCAGTTACGGCGATCTGCTGCGCCTCTATGTGACTCCGGATTACATGACCCCGTTCGCGCTGCTCGCGCTTCTCGAACAGGAGAACGGGCAATCCGAACACGTCGCGGACGCGCGTTGGTTCAACTACAACGTGGTTCAGGGCGGCCCGGCGGACTTTTACAAGCGCATGACGGATCCCTATTCCTTCGCGGAAACAATTCAGTACTACCTTTTGTACGATCCCTCCGTTCCCTATACCGCCGCTACAGACCCGCGGCCGGGCTATCCGGCCCTTTTCGTTGATCCGGGATGCGGACGCATCGTGGCGCACACGGATTGGTCGGCGAACGGGACGATGTTCGACTATCGCTCCTGCTGGGAGTCCATCAACCATCAGGACGGGAACGCAGGACAATTTGAGTTGTTTCGAAAAGGCGAATGGCTCACCAAGGAGCTGAGCAATTACGACGACAACGGCCTTGGCATGACCACCTACTACCACAACACGTTGGGCCTGCAGAACACCAGTCCAAATGGCTCGCCAACAGTTCAGTGGTGGGAGACGGGTGAATTGGCAAACGGCAGCCAATGGATGATTGGCGAGAATGCCGGCGATCCAACAAATGTTTTCAGCTCGGGACCGGGATATGTATATGCGGCAACCGACATGACAAAACTCTACAACCGGCCCGATCTCTACACTCCGGCGAACAGCATTGACAATATTACGCAAGCCACGCGCAATATTCTGTGGCTCAACGGCGACTATGTGGTGATCTATGACCGCGCAACTTCAATGAACGCCGGACTTTTCAAGCGATGGAATCTCACGCTCATCGCGAATCCGGTGATCAACGGCAAAGTGGCCGTGGAAACACTTCCGAGCGGACAACAACTCTTCGTGCAGAGTCTGCTGCCGGCGGACAGCACGATCACCGCGCGCAACGTCCTCGCGGATCTGACTCTTGTCGCCGAACTCGAGCCCGGCAAATATGTGATGACCATACAGGACCCGTCACTGCCTGCAGACACACGCTTCCTGCATGTGTTACAGGGGGCCGATGCCGGCGCCACGATGGTTCCGGCGGCGTATCTGCAAAGCGCCGGCGGCACCGCTTTCGATGGCGCGGCGTTTGGCTCGACTGCTGTTTACTTTCCTGTGAGCGCGACTACGCCGTTTGCGGCAACATCGTTCACTGCACCGGCAGGCGTGCATACGCTGATAGTTACCGGGCTCGCTCCCAATTCGGCGTACGGCGTTGCGGCACAGATCAGCGGCACTGGACACCTGATTCACATCACGCCCGGAGCGCCGGGCGCGACGACGGATGCGGCGGGACTGCTGAGTGTTTCGTTTTAGGATGCGAGCTTCCGGCCAATCGCCTGCCAATCAGAACAACTCAAATAAGCCTCGGGACGCAGAAAGCGCGCTTCGGCTGCACTCACGGTGACGGATCAAGGTGACGGATCAGGCTGACGGCTCGCGGAACATCCAGCCAAAAAGCGCAGGTCGTGTCGCGTTCGAATGTCCTAGTACTCTCCGCTTTTCCTCCGCCAACTCTCCGCCAACTCTCCGCTTACTCTCCGCGGCAGTGTCGTATAATATCGCAAATTGTTTTCTCGTTTTTTCGCTATCCAAATTTAGTTGAATGACCCACCAAATAAATTCTGCGGCCCCTAAACCATTGTGTATCAGTCACTTACAGCGGGCCTGACGACAGGGCCGGAATCGCCCACCGGATGACCGTGATCGGGGAAGGGTAATGCACGGATGCGGATAAATTATCCGGCCCACGCCAAACCGACGCCGAGACAGATCAAGAGGATTCCGGCCCAGCGCGTCCCATTCAGTTGTTCGCCCAAAAATATTTTGGCGCCGATCGCTCCCGCCACATATGCAAGCGACGTAGCGGGGATCACAAAACTGACGGGAAACCACGACAGCATCGCCAGGAACGAAAAGAACGACGCCGTCATCAACAGCACGCCAAACCAGAGCCAGCCGACGCGCAGCGCGCGCAGAACAAACGACAAAATCGCACGGGGATGAAAATCATGGGCTTCGCCCAGCAGTTTCATGGCGTGCGTCAGGCAAATTTCTCCTCCCGTGCCGGTCACGACCACAAAGATCAGGATGGACGCGGTGCGCATGTCAGTTTGGAGTTCCCGGCGCCGTCGTGCGATGCGGTGTGCGGTTGATCAGGACGACGCCGAAAACAATCAGAACGATCCCAATCCAGCGCGCCGTGGAAACCTGTTCGTGCAAAAACATGTACGCGAGCAGCGGAACCAGCGCGTAAGCAATCGCGGAAAACGGCATGACGAAACTGTAGTCGGCCCACGAGAGCACGAGCATGTGGCACACCATGAAACCCAACATCAACGCGATCCCGGCCCAAATCGTTCCGCTCGTCACCACGCGTGCGGTTCCCGCCGCCAGGGACGAAAAATGAGAAATGTCCAGATCCCCCACATCCTTCATTCCTTTGCTCAGAATCGTGTTCCCAACCGATCCGAGCACGACAAGCAGGAAAAGCAGAACGTACGTTTTTGTTTTAGGAGTTTTCGCAGCGGTCATCGCGGGAGCAAAACTTTGTAACACCGGCCTCCGACCAGCGGTTGTTCACACCTGGAAAGGAAGAGTCGCCGGCGAGACGCCCGCGCCAGTTGATCGCGAACATCCACAAACCACAAACACCGCCGCAGCCACTCTCTGCCGGCGAAATTCAGTTTAGTCCCCGGCGCTCGAAGGGATCGCCGCGGCGGACCGAGCCATTTTGCGCGCCGTCGCCTTGCGCTCGTGCAGGAACTTGAAGAACTCGACGCCTTCGCGAAGCCGCCGCTTCATCACTTGCGGATCGCGCAACATTCCGCCGAACAGCGAGAACATCTTCCGCGGACGGAAATAGAATCCCCGGTAGAGATCTTCCACAGAATTAAAAATTACAGTCGAACTGAGCTTCGGATAATTGACGACCGCAGTCTGGATTCCGTGCGTATCCACGAGATCTTCAGCTTGAGTTTGCAGCCATCCCTGTTCCTGCGCCTGCCGGTACAATTCGGTGCCCGGGTAGGGCGCGGCAAGCGAAACCTGAATCGTTTCGGGGTCGATGTCGCACGCAAATTTGATGGTCTGCCGGATCGTCTCAGTAGTTTCGCCCGGAAGACCAAGAATGAATGTCCCGTGAATCTTGATTCCGAGCTCACGGGCGTTGCGTGAAAACTCGCGCGCGATATCGATGCGGACACCCTTTTTGATGTTGATCAGAATTTGATCGTTTCCGGATTCGTATCCCACCAAAAGCAGCCGGAGCCCGTTGTCTTTCATGATTTCGAGCGTCTTGCGCGGCACGTTGGCTTTCGCGTTGCACGACCAGGTCAGCCCCAGCTTGCCCAGACGCCTCGCAATTTCCGCCACGCGCGGCAAATCGTCCGTAAACGTGTCATCGTCAAAAAAGAATTCGCGCACCTGCGGAAAATACTTTTTCGCCAGCGCCATTTCGGCAGCGACATTTTCCGGACTGCGCACGCGATAACGATGGCCGCCAAGCGTCTGCGGCCACAGGCAGAACGTGCACTTCGACCGGCATCCCCGCCCCGTATAGAGCGAGACGTACGGATGCTGCAAGTAGCCGATAAAATAGTTCTCAATGGTCAGGTCGCGCTTGTATACGTCCACGACGAAGGGAAGATCATCCATATTTTCAATCGTGGGTCGCGGCGGCGTAAGCATGACGCGCCCGTTATCGCGATACGCAATACCACCAACATCCTTGAGCGGCCTGTGCGCCGCAATTTCCGCGCAGATGTAGTCGAATTCGCCGAGGGAAACCCAATCCACAGCCGGCGCCGCATTCATAGATTGCAGGGGCAGAACGGCGACGTGCGCGCCAACCATCCCGATCATGATTTTCGGATTCACTTCCTTGAGCTGCGCGGCAAATTTCGCGTCGTTGGGAAACGAGGGCGTGCTCGTATGCAGCACGACCAGCTCGTAATCCTTCGCCAGCGGCGCCACCTGGTCCACGGTCAGCCTATCCGGGGGAGCGTCAATCAAGCGGCTGCCGGGGAGCATGGCCGCAGGTTGCGCCAGCCAAGTCGGATACCAGAAAGATTTTATCTCGCGACGCGCCTGATAGCGCGCGCCAGCGCCGCCGTCAAAGCCCTCGTAGCTCGGCGGATTCAGAAACAGCGTTTTCATTACCTCAGGCATTCTTCTCTTCCCCTGATCCAGGGCATTCCCGCGATTGCATACCTTCTGAAGATACTATCTTACCTGAAACCGGCAATCTTCGCAGAAAACTCATGGCGCGGTGTTGCCCAAGTCTGAAAATCTCAAGCGCCATTTTTCAGGGCGTCCGACCTTTGGGTCCGCCTCAGATGCCAGATAAACCGGAGGGGCTCCGTCCAACGGCCTTGTTTGCTTTCCTGGTGAAAGCCGTAGGAAGCGGCGGGTTAGAAGTTGGGTCTGGCCAATGTGAAGGGAGAAGCGGCTCGCTCCTGCGTTTCCGGCGCAAGTGAGGGCACGGCAACGCGTCCCCAGGCTTGAGCGCCAAGAGCCAAGAGCGCGGGAATGCAAACGACGACGTAGCGCGGCTCGACCGTGTGCAACTGCGTCAAGAAAGCGGTGCGGACGACTACGAATGTAATCAGCAACGCCAACGCCGGATGACTGCGGCAACGCCACGCTCCCACGAAGGCGAGACCCACATAAACGCAATTCAAGAATCCGAATCCGAGCGTCACACTGAAATCCGTTGGATTGGCGCGCCATTGCTCGCCCAGCGGCCAGAGTTTCCCGGAGTAGGGCAGCAATTCAATCCGGGGAGTAAACCAGATCGCGAGCGCTCGAGCCGCGGGAATGAAGAGGAAGGTGCGCATCGGCCGCCGCGCTGTTCGTTCGCGCGCAAGAAGAGCAAATTCCTGATCGAGCGACGGCGTCATTTTCAAGCCGCTGTTGTACCGGTCTAAGAGCGCTGCGAGGCGAATGTGTTCCGCCGGGGAATCGAAAGCGGAACCGGGAAGGCTTTCGATCGGGATGGGCGCCTTCCCCAATTTCCATGGAACAAGATAGGCGTCCTCATATTGCACCATCCAAGTTGCAGTCCATTTGTAGAAGCCGCGGGGGATGAAATCATTTTGTGTTTCCGCGTAACGGGGAGCGAGAAATTCGACATGACCCAGGGTCCGCATGTTCCGCACGGCCCAGGGCATCAAGGGCAGGAGAAGTCCGACAGCCAGCCACGATGTTGCCAGGGCGAGCTTCGGCCAATCCACGGGGCGGCGCCAGCGGAAAGAAAGAACAAGAACCATTGCAACCAGCAGGAGAGGCATCTCAGGACGTACAAGGGTGCCCACGCCTACGACCACTCCGGCGAGAAAAAACCATCCGGCGGCGCGCAGCAGGGACTTCCTGCCAAATGAGCGAAGGGGGAGATCCATCCAGGGATGGCCAAGAAGGCATATGAAAACGAAAATTGCCAGGGTTGTTAGGAATGTGGCGAGAACCTCTGTGAGGACGACCGCGGTGTAGTTTGCAGTGAATGGACAAAGCGCGGCCATCCAAAGAGCGACCGTCGCTACAAGGGTTCTCTTTTGGGCAGGGGCAATGCGGGCCGCGATCAGAGCCACAAGAATGCAGGTCATCAAGTCAACGACAACCTGAACAAGCATGATTGTTTTGTCCGCCCGCCCGAGGACAGCGTAAATGGCGGCAAGAAATGCAGGGTATCCCGGCATCCGCATATCGACGGGGGTCAAGCGCCCCAGGAAGAAGCGGCCATAAACACCGTGGTCTAACCAGTTGCGCGCGAGCCTCTTCATAGAACTTCGTGTCGCCTGCATAAGATGAGAAATGAGCGACAAAAAACAGACGGAGTGCGAGCCCAGCCAACAAGGCAGCGGCCAAATGTCTATAGGAGACAAGCCGAAAAATCGATGCGTCGCTTGCGGGAGTGATTTCCTGTGAATTCGATTTCATGATTGAAGACAAATATATGGAGACAGTCTTGCCGCGTCTTCAGGAGTCAACTTGTCGCCGTCAGGCTCCGCGGCGAGCGCGTCAACCTGAAGAAAGTATCAACCGCCATCGCCAGGCTCAAGGCTGAGATGCCGTTGCGGGGCTGCCCGGATTTTTCACGTAGGTGCTCAACCAATTATTCATTTCCCAAAACATGTGCAATAAAGATTCGCGGGCGGCGTAGCCGTGCGCCTCGAGAGGCAGGAGGACGAAGCGCACCGTCGCACCATTTCCTTTCAGCGCGCTGAAGAAGCGATCGCTCTGAATCGGGAATGTACCGGAATTATCGTCCGCCTCGCCGTGAATCAGCAAAAGAGGCGCCTTTATTTTGTCGGCAAAAGAGAACGGCGACAACTTGTAGTAAGTCTCGGGAGTCTGCCAGTACGTGCGATCTTCATTCTGGAAGCCAAACGGCGTGAGAGTCCGGTTGTAAGCTCCGCTGCGCGCGATGCCCGCCTTAAACAGGTCGCTGTGAGCCAGCAGATTGGCGGTCATGAAGGCTCCGTAGGAATGGCCCATGACGGCGACGCGGTTGCGGTCGACGACTCCGAGTCGCACACCTTCATCGATGGCGGCTTTTGCGCTGGCGACCAACTGCTCGATGTACGTGTCGTTGGGCTCGGCGTTGCCTTCGCCCACGATCGGAATGCTGGCCCCTTCGAGGACGGCGTAGCCTTGCGTGACAAAGGGGACTGGCGAACCCCAATACAGCAAGGCGAACTGGTAAGGTGAGCCGGTAATTTGTCCCGCAGCCGTTTTCGTCTTGTACTCCGTCGGATAGGCTTCCATCAGCGTGGGGAGGGGGCCGTCTTGCGGTTTGTAACCGGGCGGCAGGTAGAGATCGGCGTTCAGATCGACCCCATCCGGACGTTTGTAATGCAATACCTGCTTTTTCGGAATCTCGGCATTTCCGAAAGGACTCGGAAAAAATGTGATCTGCTGCGGAGAATGGCTGTCCGCGTTCTCGAGATAGAAGTTCGGATTTTTTTCTGTGGACTCTCTGCGGATCAAGATTGTCTGCGTGCTGGCATCGAGAACAGCCCACGGAATCTCATAGAAAGGAGCAGCGGATTGCCAGAGCCGCTTGGTCTCGCCGGTCGCGGCGTTCGTCACCGATACGAAGGGTCGCTCTCCTTCGGGAGATGCACCTGCGCCCCGAAAGTAGATGCCGGACCCATCCGGGGTGGTTTGCAGGACCAGCTTGCCGGCGGAATTGCGTTCTTCGATGGGTTCGCCGGGATCGTGATAGCGGTCTTCAAAAGAGCCTTCAAATAATTTCACGACTTTTGCGGGAGCGGATGGATCGACCGCCAGAATGATCCGCTTTCGGTCATTCCAGCGGCTCCCCTCGACGAGTGCCAGATGATCGTTCCCCCATACCCTGCTGTCATAGCGAACCGGCAAATCCAGAAATTTGCGCGGGGCCGCGTTGAAGGGCGCATCGAGAAGAAAAAGAGCATCTCGGATAGCTACTTCCTTTCGAGGATCCCCTCCATCGCCGGCTTCCACCCAGACGACGGTCGCTGGCACATCGCTGCGCCAGTCGTATTCGCGCGGACCCGCCGGCACAGCATCATGAATACTCGGGACATTGTCCTGGAGCGGATTATCAGCCAACTGTTTGACTCTTGCGTTGTTCTTCAAGTCAAGCACCGAGACGCGCTCGGGGAAAGCTTCAAAAGGAAGCAGATAGGAATAGGGATGGTGGCGTTCGGAAACAAGAATGTAGTTGCCGTCAGGGGAGGGCGACGCATCCACAACGACGCCCGGTTTGCCGATGGAATCATTTGTCCCGTTCAGAGAAATGAGCCGCAGTTGCGACGTGGCATAGTAATCGAAGATCATCTCATCTTCGGGATTCTTCAAGAGATCTTCGTACGTGCGTCCGGGGGTCAGGCGCCCGAGGTTTTCCTGGACGATCGGCCCCGTCGGAACTTCATTTCGCGAGGGAGCAGCGCCGCGATCCGCGGGGACAGTTTTGCAGACCAATCTTTGGCCGTCGCTCAGCCATTCGCAAGGTTCGCCGAACATGCCGTTGAGGGCGATGTCAGGCAGGCGGCGGGCTTGCGCTGTTGCAACATCGATGATCCAAAGACTAAGGCTGGCGTCGTCCTTGGAATCGCTGACGTTCACAAAGAAAATCGTTCGTGCGTCCGGAGACCATTCCGCCGCAATGATCTTTGGATTTGCGGGCAGACCGGATAAGACGGTCTCTTTGCCATTCGGTAATGCCTGAATTCTGAGCGACGTTATGTAACGCCCCCGGCTGGGACCGTTCGTCCTGGGATTGAAGCGCAAACCTGCCAGGCGAAGCTCTGGTTGCGCTAGGTCGGCGATCGACGGCAAGCCCGAAAACTGTTCGATGAGCATCCGTCTCGTCTGCCCTTTGGCAACCGGGGAAACCCGGACGGTCGGAGCAGGCAGCACATCCACAAGATCGACAATCGCTTTGGGCGGCCGCTGGTATTTTAGGTTTGTTTGCGCACGCACGACAACGATTGGGTGCACGAAGATCCACACGATGAAGGAGAGAAATATCAGACGCGTGATTCTTAGGGTACGCATATAAGTCCTGTTTTGGCTCCCAACAGGAATTTCCATCTTGAGTTCCTGCTCGGCCGATAACCTACAATAAGCTGCTTCACAGTGCAATGCTCCCGCCGGGTTTTTGAGTGCAGAGCCTTTCCGACGGCTGCTGCAAATCTCAAAGCCAAAAACTGACGCTCTCCCACCAATTCCTCAAACACTTTTCTTTCTCTAGTCTCGCTCAGCACCGAAATCTGTTTCTGTCTGCGGCTCGCCGCCGAACATCCGAAGGTTCGTAAAGAAAGTTCAAATTGGAAATCTGGGCTGAAACACTTGTGCCGCGCGGCCTTGAAGGGAGGGTCTGGATCGCGTTGAAAATCCTATGCCCGAAAACACGCATTCGGCAAATGGATGGAAACCGCGGAGCCGCCCAAGCAAAAACGGTATCGGAATGAAGAAATTGAGGCTGTTCAATAATGTACATTCGCTCAAACGCAAGAACTCCTTCAACCGAGGACGACGCGAAGCTGATGCACGGCGCCGTCATCAACAAGCGGGAAATTTGGCGGCCCTGAAAGCGCTTTCCCGTCCAATTCAGCGAGAGCAACGCCGCGCGAAACGCTGGAAGGATTCTCAACCTTGATTTCGTAAATCGAAGAGTGATAACGAAAACTAATCGCGTATCCGGGCCAAGTTCGGGGGATGCAGGGATCGATAGAGAGTATTGCGCCGCGCACACGGAATCCGAGAATCCATTCCACCCCGGCGCGGTAGAGCCAACTTGCCGAGCCGGTATACCAAGTCCAGCCGCCACGCCCGACATGCGGCGTTACGGAATAAACGTCCCCGGCAACGACGTAGGGCTCGACTTTGTAACGTTGCACACCCGCACGTGAGTTCGTACGGTTGATTGGGTTCAACAATTGGAAAAGCTCGGCGGCCTTATCGCCGTTACCGAGGGCGGCGAAAGCGATCACCGCCCATGCGGCGGCATGTGTGTATTGCCCACCGTTTTCCCGAATGCCGGGCAAATATCCTTTGATATAGCCCGGGTCGAGAGGCGCGTGGTCAAAGGGCGGGGTCAGGAGTAAGACCAGGCCGTCCGGCCTGCGCACAAGCTGCTGGTCGACAGCCGCCATGGCGCGAACGGCGCGTCCCCGCTCGGCTGCGCCGCTGATCACGCCCCACGATTGAGCAATCGAGTCGATACGGCACTCCGGATCCGCCGCGGAACCGAGCGGCGTGCCATCATCAAAGAAAGCGCGGCGGTACCATTCACCGTCCCAGCCATCCCGCTCGAGCGCGGCTTTCAATGCGCTGACATGGAGGCGCCAGGTCTCGGCGCGCTTCGGTTCATCGCGAAGCTCCGCGATCTTGGCAAACTCCCAGAGAATCGTATGCAGGAACCATCCGAGCCAGACGCTTTCTCCCTTGCCGTGCTCTCCGACGTGATTCATGCTGTCATTCCAGTCACCGGTTCCCATCAGCGGGAGACTATGACTGCCAACGGCGAGGCTGCGATCCAGCGCGCGGGCGCAATGCTCAAAAAGTGTTGCACGAGTCCCGGAGACGCGCGGCTGAAAATAAGATTCGTCCTGCCCTTCGGCCAACTGATCACCTTCCAGGAACGGGACGGTTTCATCCAACACAGTTGAGTCGCCCGTGGCTTCGATGAATTGAAACACCGCATAGGGCAGCCAAAGCAGATCATCGGAGATTCGCGTGCGAACGCCGCGGCCCGAAGGCGGATGCCACCAATGCTGGACGTCGCCTTCGATGAATTGGCGAGAAGCCGCGAGCAGCAGTTGTTCGCGCGCGACCGCGCGTTTCGCGACGGTGAGCGCCAATACATCCTGAAGTTGGTCACGGAACCCGTACGCGCCACTTAATTGATAAAATGCCGCGCGCGCCCAGACACGGCACGCCAGCGTCTGGTAAAGCAACCAGCGATTCAGCATTAAATCCATGCCCGGGTCGGGTGTGGCGACCTGCACAGTGCCAAGGACATCGTCCCAACTTGACGTAATTGCGCGGAAGACTTCGTCCAAATCGGCGGCGCGATATTTTTTCACCAACTCGCCCACCCGTTCGCTGTTTTCCGCCTCGCCAAGGAAAAATACAATTTCAATGCGCGCACCGGGAGCCAATTCAAAAATGGTTTGAAGCGCAGCGCATGGATCGAGGCCCGCGCCCACATTCCCCGAGAGCGGGCCGCCCCGCGCCAGCGCCGCGGGAAGTTCCGGCGTGCCGTTGCGGCCCAAGAACTCCGCGCGATCACCTGTATAGGAACTCTGCCGGCCGGCAAGATCCGCGAATGCAATGCGTCCCCCGAACTCGCCACTCCATACGCTCCGCGCAAAAAGCGCGCCGGAGCCCGGATCGATTTTCGTGACGATGTATGGCGCCGAAGCGCTGCGCGAGCTGCCCAAAACCCATTCGGCATAGGCGGTAACCGAAAGACGCCGCTTACGGCCGGAATCATTCTGAACAGTGAGACGCGAAATTTTTATGGGGTCTTCCGGAGGGACAAATTGAATCAGATCCAGGGAGATCCCGTTGGACGAGTATTGAAAGCGGCTGTAACCCTGGCCGTGGCGCGCAACGTATGGAGCCGTCTCATTGCGAATGGGAAGTGCGGTAGGACTCCAGACTTCGCCTGTGGCCTCGTCTCGAATATAGATCGCTTCTCCGGGAGTTTCCGTTACATGGTCGTTGGACCATGGAGTAAGCTGATTCTCGTGACTGTTGAGCGACCAGGTAAAACCAGCGCCCGATTCCGAAACGAGAAATCCAAATGATGGGTTGGCGATGACGTTGACCCATGGCTCGGGAGTTCGCAGCCCTTCGCTTAGAACGATCAGATATTCACGGCCTTTTTCGGCAAAGCCGCCAAAACCGTTAAAACTCTGGAGTTCTTCCTTTGGTGGGGGCACATCCGCTCGTTTGACCGCACGAATCGCTCTTTGTGGCACGGCAACCGGATTTTGCCGGGGCTGAGACCGCGTAATCTGCTCAAACAACGTGCCGCGGCGGCTGAGAATCACGGCCCGTGCAACGGCCTGGAGCTGTGTACGCGTCTGTGCGGTTATCGAATCCCCGCGGAGGAGAATGATTTTGCCGCTGACGCCAGATGTGTCCGGGGAAAGCCGGAGCTGGCTGCCACGCACGAGCGCTTCCAAAGAATTCTGGAGCTCCTGCATATAAGAGGTCGGTTGCTCGTTGATGATCACCAGGTCGGCGGACAACTGCTTCATGCGCCAGTATTCGTGCGCCCTCAGCAATTGCCGGATGATCTCGACATCACTGGGATCATCAATGCGAGCCAGAATGATGGGCAAATCGCCAGAAATTCCCTGGGCCCAGAGTACAGGAAGGTCCACTGAATTATTGGTGAGCAAATCAGAACTCGGCCGCATGGAAGTGTCGATATACAGGACCGCGTTGGCGAGCCTTTGAAATAGCTGGGCTTCTTCGGGATGGATGCCGAGGTGGTGGAGTTGCACTTGCGCCTGAGTCCAGGCGAGCGTGGAAATTCGCTCAAAGGTTGTGGTGTCTCGATACTTGTCCGCCAGATCCAACACCTCTTCCCGCGTGGGAGCAACGATGGTCGAAAAGCTTATGCGCACAGTACTCGCGGGCGGAATGCGAACCGTACGCCGCAAACTCATTACCGGATCGAGGACCGGGCCAACCGTATTGGAGAGGGCCCGGCCGTCGAGTATCGAGACCGGATTGCGGATGTCGCGCGCGCGTCCAAGGAATTTCGCGCGATCCGTTTCGTATTGAAGATCGCCGATGGATTCCCCTTCCACGACGAGCACGTGCGCAGCCCAAACGGACGTTTCGTCCGCGGATCTCTTGCGGCGCGTGGCGACCACGGCACCGACGTCAGGCACAAATTCCGTTTCCACAAACAGATTTGAAAAAGCCGGGTGCGCGAGGTCGGCGGCTTGCGGCGCCAGCGAAAGCTCCGCAAAAGATGTGACCTGAATAGTGCGGGCGCGAGATCCCAGATTCGTGATGGAAAGACGCCGGACTTCCGCATCATCCGGCGAGACAGTGACCTCCAGGATGGTGGTCAGAGAGCGATCGCGCCGCCTGATTTCGGCATGGTCTTCGTAGAAGGTCGCTTCATACTCATCGGGCTCGACACCGGTTGGCTGATAGCCGGCGGACCAGACAATTCCGGTCTGGTCATCGCGGAGAAAAATGTAAGTCCCCCAGCAATCCCGTGTAGCGTCCTCGCGCCAGCGGGTGATGGCGAGGTCTTGCCACCGGCTGTACCCCGAGCCTGCCGCCGTCAGCATGACCGAGTAACGGCCATTGGAAAGAAGCTGCGTCCGGGGTGTTGCCTCACTCGGCGTGGTAAATCGGCGAACAACGGGTGGAATCAATTCCCGCACCTGTGCCGCCGCGGAAACTTCCTCCGCACGAGGCCGCGCGACCAGCACATCCCGTGGCATGCGCTCCTGCAACAACAGCGCCGTGGCTTGCACGAGGGGCTCAGCGTGGAAACGAGCCCGCATGGCGCCATCGGTCAGGACATTGGCGAATGCCACCAATGACATGGCCTGATGGTGCGCCATGTAAGCGCGGATAACGGCGACGTCTTCACCCTCGGGCAACCGTGAAGTCGTGTAATCGAGGGCCTCGTAAAAACCGTATATTCCGCTTGCACCGGCATTTGCGAGACGCGCCAGGTTTTCCACCGCCGCGGCGGGATCCACCATGGCCGCAAGCGCGGTGGCGTACGGCGCGACAACAAGATCTTCACTGAGACCGCGTTTGAGGCCCAACCCAGGAACACCAAAACTGGAGTATTGGTAGGTGAAATCGAGATCGCGCGCATTGTAAGCGGACTCAGAGTTTCCCCAGGGCACGCCGCGTTCCTCTCCGTATTCGATTTGACGCAGAACGACCTGATCATATGTCTGGCTCAGGAGGCTGCCGGCGGGAGAACTCATCACCAGCGCGGGCATGAGGTATTCAAACATCGAACCCGACCAGGAAATTAGCGCGGAACCCCGGCCAACAGGAGTCAGCGCGCGCCCCAGGTGGAACCAGTGAGAGGACGGAACATCCCCCTTGGCAATGGCAATGAAGCTCGCCAGCCGCGCTTCAGAAGCTAACAGATCGTAGCAGTTGGGATCAAGAGTTCCGTCCGTGCACCGAAAGCCGATGGAAAACAATTTCCGACTGCTGTCAAAAAGGAAGCCGAACTCCATGCCGGCAAAGATCTTGTCCGCCGTATTCGCCAGCGTGAGAAGCCGGCGAAGGAGTGCGGCGGAATCCGTGGCCGCTTTGGTCAGAGCCTGGGCCAGCGCATCGAGACACGAGATCGTTTCCCGGAACCCGGGGAGATCGCTGGCCAGGCGCGCTCGCAGACTGGCAATTCCATAAAGAGCGGCCGCAAAGTGTTCGGGCGCATCGGCGAGCGACGGAGGCGAATGTAAGAACGCCTCAATCGCAGCCCAATCGGCTCCATGCTCTGGAGAACGGTGCGCCAGAACCGCAATGGGCTTTGAATCCAAGTGCATCCACGGAACAAGGATTTCCGCATCCCGAGCGTGACTCTCGACGCAGGCCCTGACGGCATCGGCCCAAACACGCAATTCGGAATCGGGGGCATCTTCGCGCTCAGCCGAAAGGGTTTGCGCAATGTCGCCGACGGTCTGCGCGTGCTCCCTCAACTCGACAATAAGCACGGCCCAAGCCGCGGCGCTCTCGGGGGCAGGTTCAAGCAATGCGGCAAGTGAGTTCACAGCGTTGCTGAGCTGCTTCTGTGTCACGAGGTGGGTACGCCGGACGTTGGTGATGCCGGTCAGCGCTTCGCGCAGGAGGTGAATCGCGTCTTTAATCCCGCCGAGCGCCGCTGAATCGAGAGATGATTTCAGCATCAAGCCACGGCATGCGTTACCCACAGCCAACAAGTGTCCGGCGATATTTCCACTGTCAACCGAGGAAATATACCTGGGGTCGAGGGGATGAAGATCGCGCGTGTCATACCAGTTGTAGAAGTGACCGCGAAACTTTTCCAATTTACCGATGGTCTCGAACGTAGCCTCGAGCCGTCCCACCGTGTCCAGAGTTCCCAGCCAACCGAGATCGCGCGCGGTAACCGTGGAGAGGAGATACAGGCCAATATTCGTAGGAGACGTCCGGTGCGCAACGACAGGCTTGGGACTCTCTTGAAAATTGTCGGGGGGCAGCGAGTTTTCCGCGGCGGTAACAAAAGTTTCAAAAAAGCGCCAGGTGCGGCGCGAAACCGAACGCAACGTTTGAGATTCTGTCGCCGACAACGGTTCGGCCTCACTCGGTCTTGGCGGAAGGCTGATCCAACGCGATACGACAGGGGCGGCGCACCAGAGCACAAAGAACGGGATGACAGCGGATAGAGCATGATGGCGTTCAAACGCCACGGCGAGCAATGCGACGACGGCGAGCGCAATGCCGCCGGCCATCCGCTTGAAGACTGAGGGAAGTTTCAAATCAACCTGATCCGTAATCTGGGCTGTGGTTACCCACTCGAGCAGATTTTTCCGCGTGATGAACACGCGGCCAATCGTGCGAACAATGGCGTCAGACATCAGCCAGGCCTGATTCGCGAGAAACGTTACGGTCAGGGCGATCTGGGATGCGCCGAGGGAGAGATCCCAAAGCACAGCTCGAATGTGACTTCGCTTCGAAATTCCACCCAAGCGCGTGTGGAGGCCCGCCAAAAATGGGAGCAATGCAGGGACGGTGATTGTAATGAGAACAAATCTCGTCCATGTCCACGGCGATAAAGAGGGCACCAGCCAACCCACAAACATGGTAAGAAACATGCTTGGCGCCAACAGACTTCGACGCAGGTTATCGATCATCTTCCAACGGCTGATGGCCGGTATATGGAATGAATGGCCGCCCGCGCGAGCCGCCCCACCCCTTCCGAATATCCAGGGAAGGAGTTGCCAGTCTCCGCGCGCCCACCGGTGCTGGCGAGCGGCCGCAGTCTCGTACCGCGACGGAAACTCTTCAAACAACTCAATGTCCGTTGCGAGCGCCGCGCGCGCGAAGATTCCTTCGAGAAGGTCGTGGCTCAACAAGCTGTTGTCTTTCACCTTGCCCGCGAGCGCTTCTTCAAACGCATCAATGTCGTAAATGCCCTTGCCGGTGAAGGAGCCTTCCCGGAAGAGATCCTGATAGACATCGGAAATTGCGGACGCATAGGGGTCCATGCCGCTTGGCCCGGAGAATACCTTTAGAAAGATGGAGCCTTCCCCATCGGATGGAAGCGACGGCGTAATGCGTGGCTGGACAAGACCATAACCGTCCACCACGCGCCCCTCGCGCGGGTCAAACAATGGCCGGTTGAGTGGATGCGCCATCGTGCCCACCAACCGCGCCGCGACTCCCCGGGAGAGACGAGTGTCACCATCGAGTGTAATCACGTAGCGAACGCCAGGAATCGCTTTGGCAGGGCGCCCGCTGACAGGCATGAATGATGTCTTGTCTGAACCGCGCAATAATTGATTCAGCTCATGGAGTTTTCCGCGCTTGCGCTCCCATCCCATCCATTTCTTTTGGGATTCGTTCCAGACACGTTTGCGATGAAATAAAATGAAGCGGTCGTCGCCCCCGGGCGATGGGCCATAGCGTTGATTCAGGCTCTCGATACTTCGGGCAGCGGCGGCCAGCAGGTCGTTGTCCCCGTCCGAGATCTCCGTCGCAGCGTCCATCCAATCCGAGAGCAGCGCAAACCGAAGATCCCCATCTGAATTGGCCAAATAGTGGACTTCGAGACGTTCGATCTGGTCTTTGATGGATTCCTGGGAGGTGAGCAGCGTCGGCACCACGACGATCGTCCGGAGTTTTTCGGGCACGCCGCCGGATAACTCGAGACGCGGAAGGGTTCGCGGGCCGAACAATTCAGTTACCGCGCGATTGATCAGTGTAATCGCGAGCTCAGATGCGGGGATTGCGGCAAGCAAACCAAGCAGCGCCAATTGATACGGGTTCGCCCCCCAGCCTCTGGAGAGGATCAACGGCAACCCAAGAATGATGGCTGTGAGGAAAGCGATGGTTCCCAGGTAACCGGGTACCGCGGCTCGAAAGTACAGGCGCAGCAGCCAGAACTTCCAGGTGAGGCGAAAACCAAGTTCGCGCTCAAAGGCCGTCCGTCCCTGCGAGATGAGGTAGTAGCCCGGGTTTGATTGCCGGTCATCATCCCCCTGGGTCTCACTTCGTTTTTCGGTGCGCGCGCGGGCGGCGCGATTCACAGCGCGCTGGGCCACTTCGATTTCCGAATAACGCGAGCCGCGCGAGAGATCCTCGACGGCATGCCGATAATGATCTCGCGTTGCAAAATCCATTTCGGCATAGCCGCTGTCAGTGCGCAAAACCTCATCCACGAGGCTGACGCTTTCAATGAATGTTTGCCAATCAAAGGCAGAGGTCAGCCGCATGCTGGTGATGATGTTGCGAACGGTTACGCTCATGGCTGCTTGCTGCTGGTGCTCGGTGCGGACGATTTCGTCGGCGGTGGTCCCTTGGGCGGCCAGACGCTCGTCAAGCCAATGGAGGATGGGGCCAACTTTCGGATCCAGATCGCGCAATCGCTGGATCAGTTGCACCGCAAACGATCTCTCCAAAGGCTTCTTCTCGAAACGATTCAGGATTTTCTCCGGAGCGACCAGGGTTCGACCCCCAGTCCCAAGCAGGCTGTCGGCGACGGCGTCGGCTTGCTCGCGCGCAGTCCGGCTGTCCCCAAGCTGTTCCGCAATTCTGCGCAGGTTTTCCACGAGGGTTGCGCGCAGCGTGATGGCTACAGCCCACAGTTCACCGATGGTGAGAGGTTGCACGCGCTGATAGGCGACTACGAAACGCCGCAGGACTTCCGGGTCGAACCGGCTATCGGTATGGGCGACAAAGGCCCAGGCCACACCGAAGACCCGCGGGTATCCTTCGAGATGCCCGCTTTTAAGCTTGGGTAATTCCAGATAGTAACCGGCGGGGAGATCATCGCGGATCTCGCGGAGCTGTTCTTCCACGATATAGAAGTTGTCGACGAGCCATTCAGCCGCGGGCGTGATGAGCTGTTCCTTCTGAATTGCGCGGGCAATCGCGCGGTAGTATTCAAGCAGAACCCGGCCGTTCTCCAGGACTCGTGGAATGAATGGGCGGCCAGGGCCTGAAACAGTCGTTGCTGCTTGAGCAGCCGCGAGACTTTCAGCATGTTGCTCCAGCCGCTCCGTGCTGAAAAGTTCCGACCGGATAGGCTCTTCGAGTTCGCGAAATGTGCCTGTGAAAGGCTGGCCCGTATTCATCGTATCCTGCGCGATTTTTTAAAATGGCGGGAAGTCATTTTACCAGCAATGCCCGCCGGCCTGCGGAATAGATTCAATTTGATTCATCAAACCGGAATTGTTTCAGAGACAAGGCCGTGTACAATGTCGGTACCCTGAGGGGGAAAACGAAGATTCTGAATCGATTGATGCCGTGCACTTCTCAGCGAACACTTCCACGATTCTTAAGAGATTCAAGCGAACAATAGAATGACGCGCTTTCTCTCCCTCGCATTAGCCGACCTCGAAGGCGGCGGCGTAAACGGAGAGACGGAACGCCTTTTCGCTTACCACCACGCCACCAAGCATACTTACCGCTCCGTCCGAACGAATGCGCATTATCTCGATTGGAAGAACCAGCCCGACCCATTCCGCACCTATGAGGGCGCGCCGCTCGCCGCGCTTCCCGCCGAACCTGATTTCCCCAAAGCCGGCACGTTCGCCACTATGGCGGCGCTCGCGGAGACAGCGAGGATGGTCCGTGGAAACAAGGCTGAGGACGGCGAAGAAATTCCACTTGACGTGAAATGGGTTAGCCGTTTGCTTTGGCACTCCACGGGCATCAGCGCGTGGAAGAAAGTATCGGGTACGGGGAGTCGCTACAGCCTGCGCGTGAACCCTTCATCAGGGAATCTTCACCCTACCGAAACCTACCTGGCGCTGGCCGGGTGTGCGGGCCTTCAGGATGGGTTGTATCACTACCGCGCGGATCGACACGCTCTTGAGCTTCGCAGCCCGGGAAACTGGATGCAGCAGCTCGCCGGAGCCCTAGAGATTCCCTGGGCGGCCGAGTCGCCGTTAATCGTTGCGCTGACTTCGATATTCTGGCGGGAGGCCTGGAAGTACCGCGACCGCGCCTATCGCTACTGCTGCCATGATTTGGGACACGCGATGATGAGCTTGCTTTTGTCGGCGCGCGCGTTGGGACTTTCCGGCGGCGCGATCGCTCACTTCTCCGATTCCCGCTTGACGGGCACGCTCGGCTTGACCGGCGGGGACGAGGCTCCCATGGCTTTTCTGGTCTTTCCGGCGCAGAGCCCGTCCGGGAAAATCCCATCCCCGCCGCAGCAAGAACCTGCGGGAATCCCCAACACTCTATCCGCGGAGGAAGTCCCCTATAACTTGCTTCTGGGAATGCACCTGTCAACGATCCTGCCCGATCCCATAGAGCCGGTCCCGCGCATTTCGCCGGTGAATGCCAACACCGCCAACCATAAGTCTCCGCCCCATCCGACTCATGATGCACCCCTGGGCCCAACCGTGCGGCGACGGCGCTCCGCGCTTGATTTCGATGCCCGGACTCCACCCATGGAGCGCGAAGATGTGGAGCAAATTTTGGATTTCGCCACGCGAGATTGGCCCGCGGACTGGCGAGGAAATTTCAGCGGAAAGACGGCGTCGGTCGAGAGAGGCGCCGATTTCGTGACGCTCTACCTTTACGTCCACCGCGTGCAAGGCTGCGAGCCCGGCGTCTACCGTTGGGAGAAATTGAGTCGAAAGCTTGAACAACTCCATCGGGGCAATGTGGAGCGCGTGGCGGCTTTTCTCAGCCTCGAACAAGCTCTCGCGGGAAACGCCTGCTTTGCCGTCTCAATGATTGCGGACCTGGCCGGGGCGGCGCGCGTGTTTGGCAATCGCGGCTACCGTTATGTGCATTTTGAAGCCGGGGCAATTGGGCAAAAGTTGTACGTGGGGGCGGAAGCGCTGGGCTGGAATGCAACCGGGATCGGCGCATTCTACGACGATGATGTGCACCGCTATCTGGGATTCCTCGAAGAGGGAGAGACACCCCTGAACAAGACGCTGCTCGCGGCGGAACAATCGTCGATGGTCATGCTGGGATCACCGGCAAGCCGTCTTGCGGCGGCGCAGGAGGAAAACCGGCGCGAAACCGCTCCGGTGATTTCCGAATCCAGCGAAGAGCGTCCCGCTCGTTCAGGAGAGCACCAAGAAAACGAAGGGGAAGAATCACCAAGCGGTGATCCCCGCACCCTCCCGCGACAGGTGATCTATCACTTCGCGGTCGGCCGCGCCGTTCCCGATCCGCGGATTGAGGCTTGATACTGTATGGTCGGTGTTCTGGTGTGCGGAGACAATCACTTCATTGTGAGCGGTCCATTACCGGACCGGGAGACCGCATTGGCGCTTGCCCGACATTGGTCCGTCATACAAATTGGACGGACGACGCCCATCGCTTTGCAGCATTGGCGGATAAGCACGCGAGAGTTCCGAGAAAACCTTGTATGGGCAGTGGTAGTTCCGGGCGAGGGTGAGGTTTCACCCGCCGTAGCGCAGTTGCTGGACGAGCTCGCGGCGAGGGGAATTACGATCCACAACTCCAGCATTGGCTCTTGGTGATTTGCACGAATTATACGGCGCAGGAAGCAGTGAATGGGGACATACACGAGCGCCGCTCTTCCCTGAGTATGGTTTCCTGCCCCGCTCAGGGAAGAGCGGCAAATCCTCGTTAACTAAAATTAATTGCTTGCGGATCTCTTCGATTCATTCCGCGGTGAATTCTTCTCCAACACTTCAACCAGATGACGGCCGGATTCGGGAGTTCTTACGCTTCCGCCCATCACGATTTCTCTTGCCGAAAGCTTGCGGCCATAGACGTCCTGAGTGGCGTCGTCATCGGGCCGAAGGGTGGAACCTTCGAGGGAAATGCCGGCAAAAAGACCACGCGACCTGGAGTAGCTGAGAATCTCGGCTCGCATGTATGCATCCGTGTCCGCGGAAGCGTCACGGCCAACCGGGCCTGCCGCGATAGAAGCATCCGCGCCCAATTTGACCTTGCTGTCGAGAATCGAACTAACGCCTTTACCGTTCATAACGAGAAGAACGAGATCGGTAGCTTGTCCGCCGATTTGAAATCCGATGCTGCCCCCTTCGAGCGCAAACATTGCCGGCGCGCCCCACCGTCCCCTGAATTCCGCGCCCGTGCGGCAAACCATCGCCCCGCGGCCGTAGCTTGCGCCGACCACGAACGCTCCCTTGAGAACTGATGGGAAAACAATCACACACTCAGCCTTTTCCAATACCTCCTGAGGAATGTTTTCAGGTGTGTTCATAATCTCTTGCATAACGACCCCGGCACTTTCCAACCGCTGCTGTTCCTTGTTGGTGGCCGCAAAAAGAGCCGACGCGGCAACCAGTCCTAATCCAGCAAAAATAATCGATTTACGTATCATCGCTGACCTCCATGATCAGTGTAGCGGTTGCGGAAGTTGGCTCTCCCCGAAACCTTTTTTCAAATGATTGTTGGGCGCTTTAAACCACGCCATTGATCGGGAAGAAATCGCCGACTGCCGTCCAGTCCCTGACTTCCCCCAACGGAAAACTTCAGTTACTTTTTTGCTTTGCTCCAATCACAAGCAAAACAATTCCTCCCGCGAGCCCCAACCCTCCGAGGATGGGAGGAAGGGGAATGTTCTTTTGCGTTTCCTCCGTCGCGTGAATGGGCCCAATATCAAGGACTGGTTTTCGTTGAGTGTACGTGATCCCTTGGTAGGCGAGGGCCAATGCACCCAGAACGACCAGAACGATTCCCGCAACAGTGATCGGCTTCATAATCTTGACTCCCTTTTTAGGAAGTAATTCTACGGTCCCGGATAAACCTGACGACAATTGTCACGAGAGCCAGAACCAGGAGGATGTGAATGAACCCACTCAGAGTGTAGGCAGCGGCTGCTCCCAGGAGCCACAAGACAAGTAAAACCGCAATGATTGTCCCCAGCGTTTTGAACTCCTTAAATCACTTTCCTACGGTGCAGGATCGGAGCCGAGGCGGTCATGCTGAAGCGGATTGAATTGATCCGCGAAAAGATTCCTTGGCTCTCCTGCACGACTGAATGCTAAGCGCTTCAGCGACGCTTATCTGTTCACTTGTGCACACGATTGGACATGAGTGCGACAAGGAAGGGCGCCAACCCAGAATGCCAACCGGTGGAAACGCTTGTGAGAGCCAGTCACTTGGTGAAATCGTGGCTTGAGTGGGCAGTCTTCTCAGCCGGCTTCCTGAGGTCATTTACCAGTGTCCTGGCCTCTCGCATTCTGTCTTTGTAATACCTGGGGCCAATGACCACTTCCTTGTCTCCCACTTGCAGATGTTCTCTGATGCCTTCTTTGGACAAGAACAAGGCCAGCGCAATATAGGTCTTGATCTCTTTTTCCAGGAACTGAACTGCTCGCCGCTTAGACTCATCCATTTTCCTGCCTCCTACGTGATTACCCGCGTCCGTTCAGAAATAGACTCCGGCCTCGAACGGACAGCATCTGATTTCAAAGCCGGCCCCGGAGCAGGAGAATGACAACGATGACGAGAGCGGGTCCCTGTCCTCCGCTCGGGACATAGCCCACTCTTTGCCATGTGACCACCGCGGGAGCGTGTCCAGAAGCACGCAGGTCAAGACTACGACCAAA
This sequence comes from uncultured Acidobacteriota bacterium, assembly GCA_963838945.1. Lineage (GTDB taxonomy): Bacteria > Acidobacteriota > Terriglobia > Acidiferrales > UBA7541 > DASTCZ01. The sequence goes on from CAWITC010000011.1 coordinate 36,397, forward strand.
ACTATTCCCAGCATTGTCCGCTCCTTTTTTTCCAATTAGCCTGTATTACGGATCCAATCTCACCGCTCTCCCAGCACTTTCCCGGGGCGACTGGACTCGAATGCGTCTGAGTCGCCCCTGAAGCTGGACAGGGTAAATGGTTAGATCACGACGCTGATGGCAATGCGAGCGCCGGGATAATACGGGTTATACAGGTAATACCCACCATCGATGTAATCGACATAAACGTCATCGGTGTAGTACCAATCCATTGGCCACGGGTCAACAAATCCGAACCAAAAGCCGCCGTATTGGAAGCGTGAATATCCGCCAACTATTACCGGGCTGCCGATGCGGAAATTGTGCTCACGTCCAAAATTGGAACGGAAGCGAGCGTCAGGTATTCGGCCCGAGCCTCTGGCACTGAGCCGAAGTGCCGGCATTGCGCTCTGCCTACTGACTTCAGCCGAAGTTCGCTGAACATGTTGCCCTGACTGCTGCTGAGTGCGTTGCGCCTGTTGCGGTTGTTGCTTTTGCTGTGTTTGCTGCTGCTGACTCTTAGCTTGTTGCTGCTTTTGCTGCGCCTGTTGCTGTTGATTCTGCTGACTCTTAGCTTGTTGCTGCTTTTGCTGAGTCTGCTGCTGCTTTTGCTGAGCCTGTTGTTGCTGTTTAGGCTGTGGTTGCTGCTTTTGCTGAGCCTGTTGTTGTTGATTCTGCTGACTCTTAGCTTGTTGCTGCTTTTGCTGAGTCTGCTGCTGCTTTTGCTGCGCCTGTTGCTGTTGTTTGGGCTGTGGTTGCTGCTTTTGCTGAGCCTGTTGCTGCTGTTTGGGCTGTGGTTGCTGCTTTTGCTGAGCCTGTTGCTGCTGTTTCGGCTGTGGTTGCTGCTTTTGCTGAGCCTGTTGCTGTTGTTTGGGCTGTGGTTGCTGCTTTTGCTGAGCCTGTTGCTGTTGTTTCGGCTGTTGTTGTTGTTTTGGCTGAGGTTGCTGTTTTGGCGGCTGTTGTTGCTGCGCCTTGGGTGGCGGCGTCTTATCCTTCTCTTCCTGCTGTGCGTTCGCGTACGCAATATTGCCCAAAAAAAGGAGCAAAACTACTGTGCTGATAACTCCCAATCGTTTCATATTTCAATCCTCGATTTTCTGTGTTAGAGCTAGACCTTTACGGCCATTCGAAGGGGGCGTAGAACCCGTTTTTTCCGGCGTGGTTCGGTGCAGAGCTTGGCCGTTCGTCTCTGCCTGGTCTATTTGCTTACCCTACGAGGTTCCATACTAGAGCAGCCCATCCCCTATATCTGTCCTGTTATGGACACTTCCTAATTTTCGGCACTCGCCGACACCGAAGTGTTAGAATAGCTATCCTTAGAGAGGTCGGACCAATGGCGGTCGCAAAGCGTATGAAACCCAAGAACGGGAACATCTTCAGCGCCCAGGAGTTTCTTGATTCGGCGGGTGTAGCGAGAAAGGTCGCGAAGTTTGGGAATAACGACACGATTTTCTCACAGGGTGATCCCGCTGAGAATGTCCTGTACATTCAAGAGGGCTCGGTAAGGCTTTCGGTAGTCAATAAAGTCGGTAAAGAGGCCGTCGTGGCGGTTTTGGCGCCGGGCGATTTTTTTGGCGAGGGATGCCTTGCAGGTCAACCGCTTCGGATCGGGACGGCTACGGCCATGAAACCGGTCACTTTACTGGTCATCGGTAAGAAGGAGATGACTCGAGTCCTCCACGCGGAACACGCTCTTTCAGACGTTTTCATCTCTTTCATGCTGACGAGGAATATCCGAATCGAGGAAGATCTGGTCGATCAGCTCTTCAACTCCAGCGAGAAACGGCTCGCTCGCACGCTACTGCTGCTCTCGCGCTACGGCAAGGAAGACAGACCCCAAGCGGTGCTCCCGAAGGTGTCCCAAGAGATGCTGGCGGAAATGGTGGGCACAACACGATCCCGCGTGAATTTTTTCATGAACAAGTTCAAGAAATTGGGATTTATCAAATATAACGGCGGACTTCAAATCAACAGTTCGCTCATGAGTGTTGTCTTGCACGACTGAAGAAGAACACTCGCCAACCCCGAAAAAACTGGCCGGTTCCGACCCATCATTGCACCCGGGCTGAGAAGAACGGTGCAAGCATCGGTGGTCTGTGAGTGTTTCAGGCCGGGATGGGCGGAAGTGTTCTAGAGAGTTGTACAGTTGTCCGCATGTGCAATTTTGAACAGTCCCACTTTCTGCCTGTAGATATGTTCCAGTTTGAGACAATTCGGCGGATCCCTCCAGTGATCGGGGGAAATGGGGGCTATACCTGGTGGATCCGCCGAAAAATCGCTATGCATACATTGGCACAAATCACGCCCGGTGGGGGCAATCCAAGCCCTGAGCCAGGGATCAAGAAGGCCTTGAGACGGCCACTTTTGCGCGTCCTTTTTGCTTACTGTGACGCCGCGGATGTGAAGCGCTGCCTCCGGGAACTTCATTATGTGCATTTTCAGGTTAGGTCCACGGTTGTTTTTACCTCTGAGGAGTTTGTCCATCAGCTGCGCTCCCAGCCTTTTGACATTGTTCTGGCAGAGTACTCCCGGCCCGATTTGACAGGAGGCCACGCGACAGACCTGCTCTCTCAGGCGCAATCGCAAGAACACATCCCCCTGATTTTTTTGACGCGGAGAATGCGGCGGGAGACAGTCGCGGAGCTGATTGCAAAAGGCGCCGCCGATTGCATCGAAATGGAACATATCGGCCACCTCCCCGTAGCCATTCGTCAAGCCTTGAGTGAAAACAACTTACGCGGGGAGCGCGATCGAGCGGAGAAAATGCTACGGCACTCGGAGGCGCAATACCGAGCGCTGATGGGAAACTTTACTTACGGAATCTGTCGCTGCAGCATGGACGGCGCGTTTGTGGACGTCAATCAGGCGTTAGCCACGATGCTTGGCTATGCTTCGAGAGAAGAACTTCTCGAGATGAACCATTCCACAGCAATGATTTGTGAGCCACATAAACTAGCGCAATTGCTGTACCACTATTGCGAGTCGAGCCGCGTTGATCCCGTGGAGGCAGATTGGACTCGAAAAGACGGGGGGAGCCTGAAGATCCGGCTCACCGGACGCAAAGTCAGCACCGAAGAAGACACGTTGGAGGGCTACGAAGTGATCGCAGAGGACATCACCAAACAGCGCGAGCTGGAGGATTATTTGCGCCAGCAGGCAGCGAAGGATCCTCTGACCAGCCTTGCCAACTACCGGCATCTGGTGGGCGTTCTCGATGGCGAAATCAAACGTTCCATGCGGACGGATCGAGAGTTTGGACTTTTGTTATTTGACCTCGACGGATTGAAGCAAATCAATGACGTTCACGGTCACGTCATCGGAAGTCAGGCGCTGTGCCGGGTGGCCGATGCCCTGTGCATGGGTTGCCGCGAAATTGACACTCCTGCACGCTTCGGTGGAGACGAGTTTGCGCTTGTCTTGCCGGAAACGAACGCGGATGCGGCCAACTTCGTGGCCCGGCGCATCTGTGAGAGCATCGCGAATGATGGCGGAAACCCAAGGATATCCGTCAGCGTAGGGGTCGCTATCTATCCTGCGGACGGCGAGCGAATCGATTCCCTGTTATCCTCGGCGGATGCGACGATGTATTTGATGAAGAACAGGCGCCACGCCACACTGATCCCAGCCAAATTGTAGAATCTGGCCGCTGAACCGAATCAATGTCCTTTTGAAAACATCGTGCCGTGAAACGGCACACTGCGCTAATGACTTTCGCGTTCGCGTTCCAAAATCATTCGGTCAAACGCCAGCGGAAGTCCTTCGCGTGACGAATAAGGCCCCGGCTCATAGGCCCGCGAACTGATTCCCTTTTGCGCCAATTCCGAAATCTCCCAATCTTCCCGGTTCGTGGCATCCCAGAAGTCAAGGGCATCTTCCGCACTGAAATCCGGTTTGGCCATTTCCTTGGGATGGAAATACCACTCGCAAACCACTTGTGTCCAATCCACCGCTCGAGGCCACAGCCTGTGCGCCATCACATAATCGGGATGCAAACTGAGAAGCAGATTCGGATAGATCGCGTAGTAAAGGACGCGCTGGCGCTGCGCTGCGCTCAAACCGGGTAGATACTCGCGGCGGCGCTGGCCGTCCACGCTCATCGTTTGTGCGCCTCCGCGAAATCGCATGGACCCTCCAATGTACGTGGGCTGCGGGGGGTCGTTATCTCCACTCATGGGATCCGAGACGCGGCAAAGCATCGGGTGCAGCATCGGGCAGTGAAGGCACTCGTTGTAATTGGAGATAATCAGCTTCCAATTGGCATTCACTTCGTAGACGCGCTGTGTATGCAGGCGAAGACCTTGCATACCCCAGGCCGCGAATTTTGCGGGGAGGTCCGCCAATTGGACCATGAGCGGTTCCGGCCGGGAGGCCATATTGAGAAAAATGTGTCCGTCCCACTCGCCCACGTGTACTGCATGCAGTGGATAGTCCTCCCTGCGAAACGCGCCTTCCTCCATGTGCGGGGCGCCAAGCAACTTGCCATCCAATCCATACGTCCAGCCGTGGTACGGGCACTGTATGTGACCGGGGAGTTTTCCGCTCTCCCCGCGGCACATCCTTGTTCCGCGATGCCTGCAAACGTTGTAGAACGCCCGCACCGCGCCGCCGCCCTCGCGGGTGACAATAATGCTTTCCCCGGCCGCGGCGCACAATTGATAATCACCGGGATTCGGAATCTGTTCGCTCCGCAGGCCGGAGAACCACATTTGGCAGAAGATCGTCTCCATCTCCCGCCGAAAAACTTCGGGATCGATGTAGTACCGCCCGGGCAGTGTCTTCGCTAGTGTGCTCATGGTCGGCTCCGTACCGTACAATCTATTCCGTGTGCGCGAATCTTTGCAACAAACCCGAACAAACTGCTATTGAGGGTGATCCGGCTTGAATGATTCCCGAGCTTCGACGAATAGACGGCCGCCCGCCGGCCGACTGCTCAGAATCCTGGGGGTCGGCTTTGGGATAGCCGTTGCGATCGGGACAACGATTTCCGCCGGAATCGTTCGCACACCGGGAGATATTGCGGCGCGCCTGCCGGTCCCGGCGCTTTTCCTCGCTGTGTGGATTGCCGGCGGCCTGTACGCTCTGATTGGGTCTTTTTCACTTTCCGAACTGGGGGCGATGATTCCGCGCGAGGGCGGCCAATATGTGTTTGCCCGCCGCGCGCTGGGGAACTACGCCGGATTCGTGGTTGGCTGGAGCGATTGGGTCTCTTGTTGCAGCTCCGTCGCGCTGATTTCAATCGTGATCGGAGAATACGGCGGCGACTTGCTCCCTTTTCTGCGGGGTCACGCGGTGGGAACGGCCCTGGCGATTGCTTTGGTGATTGCGTCGCTGCAATTGTTTGGTTTGCGTTGGGGCAGCCTGATTCAGGAAATCACGGCATTATTCAAGGCGCTGGGGTTCGTCGTGCTCGTGGTGCTGTGCTTTGTTGTAGGCGGCAAATCACCAGCGCACGCCCAACTTGCACTGGCAGCACCGCATGGCTTGCCTCTTCTGCTAGGCCTCCTGATCTCGATGCAGGCAGTGATTTACACCTACGATGGCTGGGATTCCATTGTCTATTTCCTGGAGGAGGTGCGCGATCCGGGAAGAGAAGTGCCCCGGGCGATGATTGGCAGCGTGCTCTCTATCCTTGGAATCTACCTCTTGCTGAACATCGGGCTCGTGTACGTTGTGCCGATGGAATCCCTCGCCGGGAACAACTTTGCGCTGGGGCTTGTCGCACGGCGAATTTTCGGAGGGCAAGGAGATGTTGTGATTCGCAGCGTGCTGATCGTGTCGCTCATCAGCGGCGTGAATGCGAGCCTGCTGGAAGCAAGCCGGGTCCTCTTTGGCATGAGCCGAGACCGGTTCTTCTCCCGTCGCGGCGCAACAATCAATTCAGGGGGAACGCCGGATGTCGCGCTCTTGATGAGCACTCTTGCAACTGTGGCGTTCATCGCAACGGGCAGCGTTCAGAAAGTGCTGGCGGTCACTTCATTCTTTTTTGTAGCCAACTACACTGTGTCGTTTATTTCTCTTTTCGTCTTGCGGCGGCGCGAACCGGACACAGTACGGCCATATCATGCATGGGGGTACCCGTGGACGACGGGTTTTGCCCTTGCGGGGTCACTCGCGTTTCTGATCAGCGCGATTGCGGGCGATACTAGAAACAGCTTGTGGGCGCTCGCAGTGCTGACGGCGAGCTATCCGATCTATCGCTTGAGCAAAATACCGGCCCCCGCGTCAGATTGAAAACACACGCGAGAGATACTCGATCACGCCCCGACGACTTTCTCCAATTGGCCGATTTTCTTTTGAATTTTCCCGCCAATCTTTTCGCCTTTGCCTTCGGCTTCCAGGTTGGGGTCGTTCGTCGCTTGGCCAACCTTTTCCTTAACTTTGCCCTTCACCTCGTGAAACCTGCCCTTTGCTTTGTCACTGGTGCTTTGCTTCATGGACTGTCTCCTTTGGCGCGAATTGACCTGCGTTTCGTTTCTACAAGCCTTTCAAAGCTCGTGCGTTTGCAAACTCCATAATCTCAGTTTCAGTTCGAGGCGTAAGGTGTCAACGCAAAAAGCCGACGAAATACAAAATCACCAAAACAACCAGAACCGTTCCGACAACTCCAAGGCCTCCGCTTCTCCCCCATCTGTTGTACCCGTAATAACCGCCGCCTCCGCCGAACACAAGCAACAAAATAATAATCAGCAATAACATTTTATTTCTCCTTTTCGATTGCGAAGTTCTTAAATTCTTCGTACCTGAAAACTACTGTTTTCTTTCGCGTTTATTTCGGCCTACTTCTCCATTCTTGAGCTCGAACGCGTCACCGCGATCCAGGTGACTGCGCCCTTCGGCGGGGGTTTCGCTCCCGCTTGCTGCCACTGTTGGCCTCGGCGGCCCGTGAACCGGCCAAAATGTTGGTGAAACGCCGGAGCGCTGACCGGCCGAATTAATTGATCCGGCTGCTCATCGCGAGGGCGTCTTCTTCGACAGCCAGAATCAATTCCTTTCGAACATCCATCTCCCATCCAGGGTCAATTCGAACTCGCACGTCGGCAACCGACTCACCGACGATGCTGCAAGGCATGGGAACATGGCATTGACGGATTACAACGAGCAAAACTACCGATTTACCGAACCAAACAGAAAACCCGGATGATGATTCTTTCGCTGATTCGGTGATCATGTTGCTACCCTCTCGACCCTCGGGAAAGCCCGAAAATCGACCTCAGTGGAACTGCGAGGCATGTTGTAGCGCGGACGAAGTATAGAATCTGTTCAAATCTGGACACATGGCCGGTGCGAGCCGGAATCAAGGACTGAAGACTTTCCTGGCCGCGTGCATCAACCCTCGCCAACCAATTTCGAATGGGGGAGGCGGCGCGCGCGGAGAAAAGCGTTTTGACAACACTGATGGCGAGGGCCCGCAACAAATGATGCGTGCCGATGGTCGCTTCGTTAAATGAAAAAGCGCCCCTCAGTGAACTCCGAGGAGTTCTATGTCGAAAATGAGGGTTGCATTCGGTGGGATAGCACCGGGGTAGCCATTACTTCCGTAACCCGCTTCGGGGGGAATCTTCAACTGTCGCTTGCCGCCGACTCTCATCCCGGCCACACCTTCATCCCAGCCCTTGATTACTCTGCCTGCGCCGAGTTGGAATTCTAACGGCTCGCCGCGATCCACCGAGCTGTCAAACTTCTTGCCGTTTGTGAGCCATCCCGTGTAGTGAACCGAAACGGTTTGCCCCTTGGTCGCGACGGGTCCCGTGCCGATCTTGATGTCCCAATAGCTGACGCCGGACGCGGTCTTTTTCGGCTCGCCCGTGACCTTGGTTGGCGCGCTTGTGTCCGGCTTGCCGCGGCCCTGCGCGAACAGCACTGAGGACGCCACGACGAAAAACAAAGCAAAAATTGATCCTCTAAACATTGATCCTCGATCCTCAGTTGGTTTCGTTCTCTAAACCAGCTAAGACTTCTCTGAATCCGAGACATCTTTTTATCAGCACAGAGCCGGATAAACAACTCCTGTGGTCGCTTTCGCGGAAACAATCTATCATTACTCGCCGCATTCGATTGGAGGAGGGGTGATGTCGCAAGCAGCCATTGTCACGCAAGGGCTTACGCGGACGTTCGGCGGGTTGGTGGCAGTGGATAACGTCAGCTTCCAGGTGGATGCCGGACAATTCTTCGGGTTCCTCGGACCGAACGGCGCCGGAAAATCCACGACGATCCGAATGTTGACGGGGCTTCTCGCTCCGACCGCGGGACGTATGCAGGTGCTCGGGCTGGATTTCCAGCAATCCCCCATCGAAGTAAAGCGACAAATTGGCGTGGTGCCGGAAGGTCTGGCGCTCTACGACCGCCTGACGGGCAAGGAATATCTGAATTTCGTAGGACGCATGTATGGGCTGGACCGCGCCACCGCCGCGCAGCGAGCGTTGGAGTTGCTCGACTTCATGGACCTGGCGGACCGCGAGAAGACGCTTATCGTGGATTATTCGCACGGCATGAAGAAAAAACTTGCGCTTGCGGCAGCAGTGATCCACGGACCGAAGATATTGTTTCTCGATGAACCATTCGAGGGCGTGGATGCAATCGCGGCAGGCACACTAAAGAACATGCTGCACAACATGACCTCGCGCGGCGCGACGATATTTCTCACCTCTCACGTGCTGGAAATCGTGGAGCGGCTATGCAGCCACGTCGCGATTATTTATAAGGGCAAGATCGTGGCGCAGGGCTCGCTCGACGAGTTGCGAGCCGGCGTAGCCGGGGCGCATCCCGATGGCTCGGCGCGCGCGCCGGCTGAAAAATTAACGCTCGAACAAATCTTCCTCACCATCGTCGGACAGGAAGGCGCCGTGCGGAAATCCGAGGACGAACTTTCATGGCTGAAGTAGATCACGGGCCTGGAATCGGCGAGCAAATCCGCCTGGTGGTGGGGTTGCGCTGGCGGCTTTTCCGTAATGGACTTCGCAAATCCACAGCGAAGATGAATTTCATCATGACGGTAATTGTGGAGACCATTTGGGGGTTGCTGGCCATCGCCTCCGGGGTTGGCCTTGTCTTCGCGGGTTATTTCCTGGCGCAACATGGCGGCACGGGAATCCTCACAATCATCGTGTGGGCTTTTGCCTTTTTCTGGCAATTCATCCCCGTCATGACCGCGCAGTTCGCGCCGGATTTTGACATCAGCGGTCTTTTGCGATTTCCGCTGCGCTTTCCTGTGTTTTTCGCGCTGTCCGTGAGCTATGGGCTCGCCGACCCCATCGCGCTGACCTGCGTCTTCTGGCACATCTGTCTCGGCATCGGCGTCAGCATCGCGCGCCCGGACCTCACAGGGTGGATGGTCATTGTGCTGGGAGCTTCTATCCTGATGAATTTGATCTTCAATCGCATGATCTTCACATGGCTCGACCGCTTGCTCGCCAAGCGGCGGACGCGCGAAATCATGGTTGTTGTGTTCACTCTGTTCATCATCGGAATTCAATTCTCTCAATTCCTGTTTCGGCAAGAGGGAAACAAAATCGCGCAAACGCTGACCCGCTGGATGCCGGTCTTGACGATACTGCCGCCGGGCCGAGTTGCGGCAGGTTTGGTCGCTTCGTTCGATGGGCGTTCCGCTGACGCAATTGTAGCTACCGCGGGCGTGCTGCTTTACGCCACGGCGTTTGCAGGCTTTTACACAATCCGCCTACAGGCCCGGTTCCGGGGAGAAGACCTCGGGGAGAGCGCGGCTCCCTCGGCGCGCAAGCCTGTTGCGGCACGCCCTGCGATTCCCGTCCCTGCTGTGGTTGCGCCGGACACGGGCATTCACGTCCTGCGCGCGCCGGTCGCGGCCATCCTCGCCAAGGACTTCCGCTATTTCTACCGAAATACAGCGATGCTAATGAATCTGTTTCTCCCGCTGATTCTTATCGTGGTGTTCCGCATGTCCGCGATGAGCATGGGAAGAGGAGGAATGCCGCGATCCTCCTTCATTACCGGAGATCTTGGGTACCCATTTGCGATTTTTTATGTGTTCTTGCTGACTTCACAGCTTTGCCAGAACGCTCTCGCCTTTGAGGGCCGTGGCGTCGAGCGGCTTTTTCTTTCGCCGATTGCATTTCGCGATGTGATGCTGGCGAAGAACATTTTTACGGGGGCGCTGATGGCGGCAGAAGCTCTTTTCATGCTTGGGATCATTCTGGCAATGGGCCCTGCGCCGCGGTGGGAAGTTTTGCTGGCCACCTGGGCGGGTCTGCCCTTCGTTGCCCTGATCCATTTCATCGCGGGGAACTGGCTATCGCTTCAGTTCCCTCGAAAATTTGAGTTTGGAGTGCGCCGACAAAGCGCAGCGGGGATGTCAGTACTAATCTCAATGGGAATTCTGCTGGGGACAATAGCGATTGTCGCCACTGCGGCGGCCCTGACGATTTGGCTCGCGGGGCTGTGGCTCTTGCCGATCGTTAATCTTGCAATGAGCGCCGCCATGTTCGCGGTCTATCGTCTCGCACTTGGGGCGACGTCTCGCCAGGCGCTGGCGAAGCAGGATGCGTTACTCGAACAACTCGCCAAGTAAGAACCAATCTTGGAATCGAAACCCGGGGGCAGCTCAGGCCGTCTCTCTTTCGTCCGGCACGGCACGGTTGCCAGCCGTCGCCGGGCGCGATAGAGTCGGCGCCGCGCGGCGAACGCGAGCACTCAGAATCCTTCATCAAACTTAAAAGAGGAGTGGTTCATGAAATTGCGTCACGTTGCCATTGCGATTGCGCTCGGCGCTCTTGCGGCGGCATTTTCCGCCGGCGCCCCCGCGCAGGATTTGCGCCAAGACCTCGCGAAATTTGTCGAAGTCCCAGCCGTGTCGGGCTACGAGCAGACCCTCGGGAAGGAAATCAAGTCTCGGCTTGCAAAATGGAAACCGCAGGTGGACAGCATGGGCAATGTGATCATCACAGTCGGAACCGGCGCGCCGGTTCGCGTGATTGCAACGCCGATGGACGAAATCGGGTATGTCGTAAGCGGGATCACCGACGACGGATTCCTCCGAGTCCAGCGCGAGCCGAATGCGGCGTCGTTCGCCTATTTCGACGCGTTCTACGCGGCGCAGCCGGTGCATATCCAGACGCGCACGGGAAAAATGATTCCGGGAGTGGTGGCCGGGCTCTCAACGCATCTGCAGGGCGGCCGTCTGAATCCGCCGCGCGCGGATAACCTGGATGACATTTACGTGGACATCGGCGCCAATTCGAAAGCCGAAGCGCGCATGACGGGTGTGGATGTGCTTGACCCGATTTCGATCAACCGTCATTTTTATGAAATGGCCTACGGGCGATTTACTTCGCCCGCGATTGGAGACCGGTTCGGCTGCGCGGCGCTTGTGGAAATGATGCGGAACCTGAATTCCGAAAATGTGCATGGAACTCTCATCGTCGCATTTCTTGCTCAACAACTGAGCGGTGCGCGAGGAATTGACCGCCTCCTGCAAATGCTTTCCGCATCCCAGAAGCCGGATGAGGTGATCTACGTCGGGCGCATGATCCCGCGGCGTCCCACGGCTGCACAGTTAGCGGCCGCGACGGTGCGCGGAAGTTCCCAAGGAAGTGCCCAGGGCGGAGCACAGGGAGGCGAGGACACGCAAGCTGCGCCCGGAGGCCGCGGGGGCGGCCGAGGCGGAACCCAACCGGTTGAACCGAAAGAACCCGATGGTAGCGGCGTCTTAGTCGGAGATACAGGATCGGCGGCAACAGAGAGCGCAAAAGCGTTTGCCGCGAGTTTGAAGAGTATTGCGGAACAGAACGGCATCAGAGCAGCAATGGATGTGACGATCCCATTACCGCGGGGTCGCGACGCCACGGCAGTGCCTCTTCCCGAGAAGGTCGCGCAATTGGGAATCCCCGTGCTTTGGCCCTCAACGCCTGGGGAAATTATTGACGGCGACGATCTCGCCGCGTTGACACGATTGCTCGAGGTGTATGCGCAAGGAAGCGCTGCGACGCAGCCGTTGCAACATGCTTTCTCACTGCTGCCGCGCCCTGCGCTGCCGCCGGCGCCCAAGGCTGCGCCGACTCCGGTGGAACTCGTCTCCAACCTAACAGAAGCATACGGCGTAAGCCGGCATGAAGATGACGTTCGCGCTCTCGTTCTGAGGCTTTTGCCTCCGTGGGCTAAACCACAGACGGATGAGACTGGAAACATTTGGGTGCACCTTGGAGACGCTGGGAAAAATTCCAAAGTGCCGCGCATTGCGGTCGTCGCCCACATGGACGAAATTGGTTTTGAAGTTGTTGGGATTGATCCCGACGGCCGTTTGCAAATCGTCGCGCGTGGCGGCGGGATTATGTATTTTTTTGCAGCCCACACGGTGCTTGTGCACACGGCGAATGGAGACATCCCTGGCGTAATTCAACTGCCTACCGGCTGGTATTTGCCCGGTTTCACGATGGCTGGAGGAGCGCCGCCAGCCGCGCCCGGCGGGGCCCCTGGTGCTGCGGGCGGCTCCGGCAGGGGCACGGCTGGTGGTGGCGCAGCCGGTGAGGGACAACAAGAGGGTGGGGCAGGTGACGCTCAAGCCGGCGGCGGCCGGGGCGCGGCAGCGGGAGGGATGCGCTGGCATTTGGACATTGGCGCACGTAGCGCCGAAGAAGTGCAGGAGCTCGGCATCAAGGTAGGCGCCAATCTCGGGGACTTTGTAACAGTCCCCAAGAAATTCATTCCCCTCGCTAGTCACAAAGCAAACGCACGCAGCTTTGACGATCGAGTCGGCTGTGCCGCGGCGATTTCAGCGATCTGGGCGCTGGGACCGCAACTGCCGGGCCGGGATGTTACGTTCATCTTTTCGTGGGGAGAGGAGATTGGGCTGTTTGGCGCGGCGGCGGCGGCCAAGAAAATGGCTGACGGCAACCACGCGCCGGACTTCGTCTTCGCGATTGATACGTTCGTGAGCTCCGATTCTCCGCTCGAGTCCAAGCGATTCGCCGATGCGATCCTTGGACACGGGTTTGTAGTCCGCGCCGTAGACGGATCGAATATCACTCCGCGCGAGCTTTCGGACAAAGTCGTACGGATCTCTAAGCTCAATAACATTCCGGTGCAATACGGCGTCACGGGCGGAGGAAATGACGGCGCGACATTCCTGCCCTATGGAACCCTCGATGTCGGCATGGGCTGGCCGCTTCGCTATTCGCATTCGCCCGGTGAAGTGATCGACACGCGCGACCTCGACGCGCTGGCGCGCATTCTCGCGGCTGTCGCGAAAAGCTGGTAGCGCCGGGCGGCAAGAACGGCGGAATGAAACTGCCTGGATCATGGACCGAACGGCTGCCTTTCCTTGAAAACCTCGAAGAGGATTGGCGGCCAATCCCGCGCATCGCTTTGTGGATTTGGATCGTCTTCTATGCCGCTTTTCTTTGGGGGTTGGCCGCGGGATGGGAATTTCCACATTTGATGGATCTTGTATTCGTGCCTGTTCATGAGGGCGGCCACCTGCTGTTTCATTGGTTCGGCGAATTCATAGGCGTTGCGGGCGGAACGTTTCTTCAACTGGCGGCTCCATTTGCCCTGGCGGTTTATTTTGCGTTTCGTCGCCAAGCGCAGGGTGTTGCATTCTGCCTCTTCTTCTTCTTTGAGCAATTCCTCCCCATCGCCACCTATATGGCGGACGCCCGCGCGCAGGAATTGCCTCTCCTGACCGTGGGTGACTCCGAATACGTGATCCACGATTGGAATTATTTGTTCGGCAAGCTCGGCCTGCTCGCCCACGACACTCAAATCGCTTCCGCGGTGCGCATAGCCGGCTGGCTTGGCATGATTGCGATTGTGGTCTGGCTCGCGCGCAAGGGCTGGAATACTCACCGGGCCTCTTCGGCGCAGAGCTAATGAAATGGGGTCCGTAGATCGCGGGAACTCTTTCCAATCCTCGCAGATTGTGTTTCCATCATCATTCCGCAATGGCAATCAAGACCATCATCGAACCCTTCCGCATTAAATCCGTCGAGCCGATTCGCCGCACGACGCGCGACGAGCGGCGCCGATTGCTCGCATCTGCGGGATGGAACCTGTTCCTCGTCGCGGCGGAAGACATCCTGATAGATCTGCTGACAGATTCCGGCACGGGCGCGATGTCTACGGCGCAGTGGGCCGCGTTGATGCGCGGGGACGAATCCTATGCCGGATCGCCCAGCTTTACGCGTTTCCGCGACTCAGTGCAGGCGATCTTCGGTTTTCGGCACGTCATTCCCACGCACCAGGGACGCGCTGCGGAACGAATTCTTTTCAGCGTGATGTGCAAAAAGGGCGACGTTGTGCCCAACAACACGCACTTCGATACGACGCGCGCCAACTGCGAATTCGTCGGCGCCGAAGCGGTGGACCTGCCGATCCCGGAAGCCCTCGAACCGGCCCGCGTCCACCCATTCAAAGGAAACATGGACACCGGGCGGCTGGTAGAGTTGATTGAACGCGTCGGGCCGAAGCGCGTGCCGCTCGTGATGATGACCGTCACGAACAATTCCGGCGGCGGCCAGCCGGTTTCGATGGCAAACATTCGCGATGTAAAACAGATTTGTGTGCGCCATGGAATTCCGCTTTACATAGACGCATGCCGCTTCGCGGAGAACTCATACTTCATCAAGCTCCGCGAAAAGGGGTATGACGCGCGGACTCCGCGTGAAATCGCGCAGGAAATGTTCCGGCACGCCGATGGCTGCACGATGTCGGCGAAAAAAGACGGCATGGCGAATATCGGCGGCTTCCTTTGCACGAATGACGACGTGCTGGCGCGGCTGGAAAGCGATCTGCTCATTCTCACCGAGGGATTCCCTACGTACGGCGGTCTTGCGGGCCGCGATCTCGAGGCGATCGCAGTCGGGCTCAATGAGGCGCTCGAAGAGGATTATTTGAATTACCGTATCGCTTCGACCGCGTATCTTGGAAATCACCTTGCTGACCCCGGAGTGCCTATCGTGCTGCCGCCGGGAGGCCACGCCATTTATTTGGACGCGCGCGCGTTCCTGCCAAATGTTCCACCTGCGCAGTTCCCTGGGGTTTCACTCGCGGGCGAGCTCTATGTCGAAGGCGGAATCCGCTCGGTGGAGATCGGGACGCTTATGTTCGGTGACAACGCAAAAATGGATCTCGTGCGTCTGGCGATACCCCGGCGCGTTTACACGCAGAGCCACATTGACTACGTCGTAGAAATCATCCTGGAAGTGTGGCGGCGGCGAACGGAAATCCGCGGGCTGGAGCTTGTCGAGCAGGCCCCGATATTGCGTCATTTCTCGGCACGGCTGCGGCCTATAACCACGGTATCCAGCCGAAGCTAAAACGCGCCACGCTCCGCCTTTGCTATAATCGCGTTCCGTGCCCGCCCCCAAACAGAAGCTCGCGCCCACCCCCGCGTTTAAGCCGCCTCGTTACATTGTCGTCGAGGGCCCGATCCGCGTGGGCAAGAGCACGCTCGCGCAAGTCCTTTCCGACCGGATGCACGCGCGCCGCATCTTCGATTGCGAGGACAATCCATTTCTCGCCGGCTTCTACAAAGAAGAGCGGGGCGCTGCCTTTTCTGCCCAAATGTACTTTCTCTGGGAGCGGCAGCGGCGGCTGCGCGACGCGGGCATTGGCGAAACACCGGGCGCCGTCGTTGCGGACTTTTTGTTTGAGAAGGACAAAGTATTCGCCTATCTGAATCTGAGCAACGAAGAGTTGAAGCTATACGAGCGCTATTACGAGGCATTTGCCGAAGACTTGCCGAAGCCGGATCTGGTCATCTATTTGCAAGCCACGCCGGAGGTACTGCGGTCACGCATTGCTAAGAAGCGTGCGCAAGCCGAATCGCGCATCTCGCCCGAATATTTGGCCGAAGTCGCGCGCGCCTACGAACACTTTTTCTTCCATTACACCGCGTCGGATCTGCTTGTCGTGAACACTTCGGAGATCGACTTCGTCGAACGCAATGATGATCTGCAACAGTTGCTGCGGCGAATCCAGGAGCCTGTGAAGGGCACCCAGTATTTCCTCCCGTTGACGCAGGACTAGTCCGTCTTACCTCAAACGGCGATCCACTTGTAATCCCGTCTTGCCGAACGGCTCTCGATGGGACTATGCTTCGCACATTCCGGAACTCCGCGGCGCCGGGAATGCGAGCGCGCTTGCGGGAGGCCGAACCATCTTGTGAGGTACACCGATGAATAATTGGACTCGCCGCAAGTTCTTCCTGACCACGCTCGCGGGCGGAGTGGCCGCAAGCGCGCAGAAGCTCTTTGGCGCAACACTCAACAGCGGTAACGGCAAGGGACATTCTGCGGAAGCACTTGACCTCATGCCGCTTGCTCCGCAGGCTGCCGCAAAAGGCACGCGCCCACTCATCATTTCCGCAGCGAATGGATTCAAGCACCTCGATAAGGGCATGGACATCCTGAAGAATGGCGGCGACACGCTCGATGCCGTCCTAGCCGTCGTCAATGAGGTCGAGAACGATCCCAACGATCACTCGGTTGGGCTTGGCGGGTTGCCGAATGAGGATGGCGAAGTCGAACTCGACGCCCAGGTGATGCACGGCCCCACGCGGCGCGCCGGCGCTGTGGGGGCCATCCGCCGAATCCAGAATCCATCGCTCGTTGCTAGGCGCGTAATGGAGCGCACCGACCACATCATGCTCGTCGGCGATGGAGCGATGCGATTTGCCGTCGCACAAGGATTCGAGCTCAAAGACGACATGTTAACGGCCTTCACTCGCCAGGCCTGGCTCACGTGGAAAGCCAAGTCATCCGCAAACTGGGCGCCGGGGCTCGACAGCCCGGATTGGAAGGGGCAAGTGGCCGCCCTCTTCGATACGCCGGAGAAACTGGCGATGAAAGAAGCAGTGCTGCAGGTCGTCGAACACCCACCGACGGGCACAATCAATTGCCTGGCTGTGGACAAGAACGGAGACATCTCCGGCACGACGACCACATCAGGACTTGCCTGGAAGATCGCCGGACGCTGCGGAGATTCGCCCATCATCGGCGCAGGGAATTATGTGGATAATGACGTGGGCGCGGCGGGCTCAACCGGCCGCGGTGAAGAAAATATCCGCATCTGTGGCGGACATACGATTGTCGAACTGATGCGCAGGGGGATGTCGCCAACGGATGCGTGCCTGGAAGCCTTGGGACGTGTCGTCCGCAATTTCAATAAGGACATGACGAGGCTTGCAATGGTGGACCTCAACTTCTACGCGCTCAACAAAGACGGCGTCTACGGGGGCGCAACCCTTTGGGGACCGCGCCCTGGTGGCACTCGTGTAGCGACGTATGCGGTCCATGACGGCACCCAGGCTCAGCGCGTCCCGCTGAAACCTCTACTCGACCGGCCGGCATAGCGCTGCGTCCGGCCAAGTCATGGTAACTCTTCCGGCGGAGCGGCAAGTGGTTGTTCGCCGCTCCGCCTTTTATTTGTAATACCCTTCTTTGTTTGCTGGACGCGGATTGCCCGCGTTCATCTCCCATGGAACGCGCAAATATCGTCATCATCGGCGGTGGAGTCATCGGCTGCGCCATCGCCTGCGAACTCGCCTCCCGTTGGCAGGATGTGTTTCTGCTCGAGCGCGCGCCGAAACCTGGTATGGGAGCCAGCACTCGCAACAGCGGAGTGATTCACTCCGGTATTTATTACACGAATGGATCGCTCAAGGCGCGCTTCTGCGTCGAAGGCAACCGGCTCCTCCATGAGTTCTGCGCCGCGCACGGCGTGCCGCACCGTCGCCCCGGAAAACTCGTAGTTGCCGCCAATTCAGACGAGACCGCCAAGCTCGAAGCGCTTTTCGCCAACGGTCGGCGCAACGGCGTGGAAGGCCTCGAACTGGTTGACCGCGCGGCGATTCGCGGGCGCGAACCCCACGTGGAGGGCGTCGCGGCGCTTTGGGTTCCCTCTACCGGAATCGTTTCAGCGGAAGACCTCGTTAAGACGCTTGCCCGCATGGCTACAGACCGTGGCGCGCACATCCTGACGCACGCGCAAGTCGATTCGCTTACGCCTCGCGCCGGTGGCATTGAAGCCGGAGTTGAAATCGAAGCCGCGGAGAAGGGACAGGCCTCGACACACGAATCCGTGGAAGCACGTTGCGTAATCAACTGCGCGGGGCTCTATGCCGATGAAGTCGCTGCGATGCTGGGCCTCACTGGCTATCGCATCTACCCTGTTCGCGGCGAATACGCTGAAATAGTGCGCAGCCGCTCGGATCTCGTTCGTGGACTTGTTTATCCTCTGCCGCATCCGGAAGGCATGAGCCTCGGCGTCCATTTGACGCGCACTGTTTGGGACACCGTGCTCGTGGGACCAACAGCGAGGTACGTTGCGCGGAAAGACGATTACGAAAATGATCGTCTGCCCATCGAAGAGTTCGTGCACCGCGCTCGTCCGTTGCTTCCGGAGCTGAAAACGGAAGACCTGCAGTTGGCCTATTCAGGCCTCCGCGCGAAGCTCGTCCCGCCGAGCGATGCTTCGGCAAACGAACCTTCCGGGCCTCCGCCGGACTTCGTCATAGCCCGCGATCCCGCCGTCCCTTCCGCAATTCACTTGATAGGTTTCGAATCGCCCGGGCTTACTTCCTGCCTTGCCATTGCGCGGCATGTCGCGCGGCTCGCAGCGGAGACTTTGCGCTAAGAAGGATATTGCCGCGCACTACATCCTAATGAACAACTTGAGAGGCAAACACAATCTCCACGCCTTCGCTTTGAATTTGCGGCAGGTAATCCTGTAAAGCCTGAAGCGTGGCCGGGTGCGGGTGTCCGATGGCGATGGCCTGGCCATGCAACTTCGCATCACGCACGGCCAGTTCTAGTTGGTGATGGATTGCCGCGCTGTCCTGAACATCATCCAGAAACACGTCTCGCGAGGCCGCGGGCACGCCCGCGCGTCGCGCGGAAGCAAAGGCGATGCTCGCGGCGCTCGTGCGGCTATCCACGAAGAAGAGTCCGCGCTCATGCAGCGCGGGCATGATGGCATTCATCAACGTCGCATCCGCTGTGCCGCTCGAACCTTGATGGTTGTTCACGCCGATTGCCTGCGGCACAGTGTCCAGCATGCCCTGCAAGATGTGTACCGCCTCTTCGGGCGGCATCCCCGCGCGAAGCTCGATGTTCTCCGCCTTCTCACCGGCGCTCGATTCCACAGGCATATGCAGCAGCACTTGATAACCGCGCCGCGAAGCCTCCTCCGCAACAACGGATGAAAGCAGCAAGTGCGGGAGCACGGAAACGGTCAGCGGATAGGGTACCTGAAACAGCGTTTCCGCGGCTTCACGGTCGTATCCAAGGTCGTCAATGATAATCGCCAGTTTAGGAAGACCGGCGGCGTGAGCCTGCTCGCCGCCGCTTCCGACAATCGGCGTCACCAGCTCCACCGTCTGCGTCCGCCGGCCCGCAAACAGGAAGTCAAACCGCACAATACCCGGCGCGCCATTCCTTTGCGCGCGCGTGAGGTGATGGACATCCGCCACTCGGTCCATTTCATCAAGGATGGCCGTGAAGGCAGCGTTGTCCGCCTTTCCGCGATCCGTCCGCGGCAGAGTAACGAAGATAAGGTCGGCCGGCGGATTCGGCGCCGCGCCGCTTCCGCGAAGTTGCGGCTGGCCGGCCTGGCGCTCAGGAAACATCCCCGTTTCGGCGCGTCCGCTCGATGCGTTCTTCGCTGCCAGCACAAGCTCCCGCGTGATCGCGCGAACCTGAGCGCCGGTCAGCGGCTGCGGCTTTTTCTCGCATGCCGTGAAGATCGCGCTCCACGTAACGAGGAAAAACAGCAACCCCCTTGCGTAACGATTGAAATGAACAGATGCGTTGCTTTGGCGGGAACTGCTCAGCGACGTGGGACCCACTGCAGCACTACGTGGTGTTTGGGAAAGGTGAAAATGCGCGCCGCAACGGGATCTGCCGTTCCGCCGCCTTTTGACCGCCATTGAGGAGCTCGAGCGCCTTCCCGAGGACTGGATCATTCTTCGGATCGCCCGGCGTTAGCGGCGGATTTTCAGCGTGACTGTACACGATTGGATCGTCCCCGGTCGTGGCGACCTCGGCCGTGGGAGCGACGCCGTCTTCCGGAATCGCCTTATCCCCAGGCGTATAGTAATACGCGACGGTAATATTCACGGCGGCGCCGTCGTCAAGTTGAATCAGTTTCTGCTGGCTCGCGCTGCCGAATGTCCTCTCACCGACCACTTCTCCTCGGTGGTTCCCGCCGATAGCCGCCGCAAGAATTTCTGCCGCGCCGGAAGTCGCGCCGGAGGTGAGCACCGCCACGGGATTCTTCCATACAACCTTGCCTGGGTCGGCGGCAAACTCCTGCTTGGAGACTGTCTGTCCGCGCAGCGTGGCGATTGTGCCGGATGTAAGGAACAGCCGCGCTGCCGAGATCCCCTCGGATACTTCACCGAGCGCGCAGCCGCGTACATCGAGGATCACCTTGCGCACCCCGTCGCGGTCCAGCTCGACGAGCTTCGCCCGAAGCTCATCTGTCTTACCCGTGTCGAGCGCGGGGATTCGGACGTAGGCAATATCCTGGCCAAGTTTGGTCACCGTGATGTGCACGGGCGAGACTGCCGCGCGCGTGACGTCCCGGAACTCCGTTTGTGTCTGCCCTCGCCCTCGGCTCACAATACCGACCTTTACGACCGTTCCCGGCGCTCCGCTCAGCATCTGCCCGGCTTGCTCGGAGGACATCTCACTGGTGGTCAAGCCGGCGATGGATTCCATAAGGTCGCCCGGGAGCAGCCCGGCTTTCTCCGCGGGGCTGCCTGGAAGCGTGGAAATAACCATCACAAAGGGAAACCGCTTGGAGAGCACCGCGCCGATTTGTCCCACAGGCTTCGCATCTGCATTTTTCTTGAATTCCGCGTATTCTTGCGGGCTCATATAGCTCGACTTCGTGTCCAGAGATTCCAGCAGTCCGTGGAGCGCGCCCGCCGTTGCCTTTGGGATGTTTGGCTCCTCGACGTATTCCTCCTGGATCTTTTCCAACACCTCGCTATAGACCGTCAGAGCCTTGTAGGACTTTTCGTCATCCGACTTGAGGACGTAGCCCAGTGCGGCGTAGGAAAACACCATCAAAGACAGAACTACGATTGCGATTTTTGTAGTGCGGTTCATGGGTCGCGGCTCTCTAGAATTTGAAATTTCAGTATAGCACCACCCTCTTTTCGGCACCACATCGGCAAGAGGCGGTTGCGAATCAGGCAGGAGGCTCGTGGTGCGGAGTGTCCTGGGCCTCCACCGCCGGAGGCGCTTCGGCGAACGTGATGTAGGTTTGCGAGATCCGGTCGTGCCAACTCAGATGGTCCTCATCCCACAGCGTCGAAAGGAACCCCATAAACGCGGTGCCGCTGGAAACAAGGTAGCCAAAGCTGCGCCATGCCAATTGCTTCGGTTGGGGCGCGGTCCCGTCAAAACGGACGAGCCGCAGTCCCGCGAGCATCATTCCGGGCGTAGATCCGCCCATCACCGTGAAAAGAGTGAAGTATTGTATGTAAAGAAGCGCGAGGATGCCGCCACAGACCGCCGCGTCCATCTTCGACAGGGCCAGGCGCCCTCCAAATGCGGCAAAAAATCCAAAAATTCCCGCGAAGGCCAGTGCCAGGCACACCGCGTCTATGAGACCAGCGCGGCGGCGCAAGGAAAGGTCCGCGACTGGTAAGACAAGGGAATCGGATGGAATCGTTAGGCTCGAGGCCCACTGGATCTCGGGCGACTCCTCGGCCTCCGCAGCCCGGGATACATCAATGACGAGATGCTCGACCGTGTCACCGTTTGTCCTTGAGGTCGAGGGGTTGAATGCGTGATCGGTGTCCTCCATCGAAATCCGCGCGGCGGCAGCGGCAAGCGTGGCCTGGAGCGGATCCTCATATTGATCTTCGTCAAGGCTTGGTGGGCCAGGGCTTCCCGGCAGATCCGATTCAGATGCGTCGTGAAGAAACTCGTCTGCGGATTGCTGCTCGAATGGCAAAGCGGATTGTGAATCGGGGTCGCTCGTTGCGGCGCGCTCGCGCTTTGCGCGGTAAGAACGCACGCGATGCGTCAATTCCTGCCGCCATTCCTTGTCAAATGCGGGACTCGCGGCAGCCGCCGCGCCGGATCCGCGATTGGGCGTAGCCACAGCAACGGTCTCCGCCGGCGCGTTCAAGCGGGACTCGCAATAGCAACACTTCTCGGCGGCTTCCTGATTTATAGCGCCGCAATTCTTGCAGGTTTGAATCACCAATCCGTTTTGCGCTGCGGATGGCGCCCCTAGTGGGAACACCGGGAATTCTACCAGCCTGCGTGCCGCTGGCCTTGGCAACCGCAGCCGGTTGTCTCGAATCGTACAACCCGGCGGCAAATGAAATCTGGCGGCCGTGCCGATTGATTCGGTAGCTTGCCGTCGCATTGCGGCGGTTTGGGGGCGGTGTTAGGCTACCACCCTGTTTTTTTCTCTGCGACTGAGGCCTCGCGGGACGATGCGCTTACCTAAAGCGGCATGGCTTCACCGTGCCGCAATCCAAATCTTCGCTATAGCGTCGCCCCTATGCGTTCTAACCCCGGGCGCGCATGCGCAAGCCCGCGCGCCAGCGCGAGGTGGCACGGCGGAGATCGAAGCGACAACGTTTAAAGACAGGAAAGGGGATGTCGCCACTTACGAAGGCGACGTCGAGCTTCGGTATGAGGGCAAGCGTCTGCGCTGCGACCATCTGGATTACAACGAAAGGACACATGTGGCCTATGCGCGCGGTCACGTCCAGTTTGACTTCAACAACCAGCATGTCGAGGCCGACGATGCAACCTACAACGTGGATGCCGGAAGCGGCGTCTTCCATCATGTTCACGGCGCCATCAAAGTCCCGCACCGGCCGAACGCCGAAGTCTTGGTCACTCCGAACCCGCTCTCTTTCGAGGCTCGCGAACTGGATCGTGTGAACGAGCGGACTTACAAGATCCGCGATGCTCAGTTCACTGTCTGCGACCCCGATAAACCTACCTGGAAGTTTTATGCGCCACACGCCACGATTCACGTGGACGACAAGGTTGCTCTTCTTTACGCGAATTTCCGGCTTTTTCGCATACCTCTGATCTGGCTTCCTTATATGACCACTCCCGCAAGCCAGAATGTGCGTCAATCGGGATTTCTCCTTCCATTGACTGGGCAGAGTTCGGTCAAGGGAACCATCCTCGGCGATGGTTACTATTGGGCGCCCACGCCGTGGTTTGACAACACGGCCTCCGCGGAACTCATGACCCTCCGCGGCTGGAGCTTGAGGGATGAAGTGCGCGCACGCCCGTGGGACAACGTAAATCTCACAGCGAGCTTTTTCGGAGTCGAGGATCGCGGACTCCTTGGAGCTGGCGGAGTTCGCATGCCCCAGGGCGGTCACGAAACCAGGGTTCAATTCGACGCGCTGCTCCCGGATGGGTGGCGCGCCGTCGCGGACGTGGACGAGCTCAGCTCGCTCACATTCCGGCTGGCGTTTGCGGAAACTTTTGGTGAGGCCGTGAATGCGGAAGCGAACACCTCCGCATTTCTCACCAATAATTTCCGCGGATTCAGCTTGAATTTCGCATTTTTGCAAGACAGGGATTTCCTTACAGCTCAGCCGCAGACAGTGGTTGCACTGCGGACCGCGCCAGAAGTGGATTTTGGCTCTGTCGAGCGGGCGCCCTGGGCGCAGCTTCCCATTTATCTTTCCTTTGACGCCTCGATCGGCGGCATGTACCGGAGCGACCCAAATTTCACCACGCCTGCGATTGTTCAGCGTTCTGAGGTCACGCCCCGCATTACGATCCCTCTGCATTGGGGAGCGTGGCTCGGATTGACCACAACCGCCGCGTTCCATGTGACGCGCTACGGCGCGCAGGTGCAAAGCGGCGGAATCGTTGACAGTCCATTCGTCAGTATGGCTGGTGAGTTCACCCTCGATGTCAGGTTGCCGTCCCTCGAGCGCACCTGGGACCACGGGAATTCAAAGTGGAAACATTCCATTGAGCCGGACATCCTCTATAGCTACGTGACTGGCGTGAACGACTTCGGAAGGTTCATCCGCTTCGACTCCGACGATACGCTGACCGACACGAATGAAGTCGAATATGGATTGACCAACCGGCTCTATCACCGCACCGCCAACGGCTCGACGCAAGAAATTGTGACTTGGCGCCTCGTCCAGAAATATTATTTTGATCCTACCTTTGGCGGGGCCATCGTCCCCGGGCAGCGGAACGTCTTTCAGGCGCTTGATTCCATCAGCCCTTTTGCTTTCGCCGACGGCCCCCGCCGGATTTCGCCGCTTGTCAGCGATTTCCTCGTCACGCCCGGCGGCCGTTACGAGGCCGAATCGCGCATCGAATACGACACCCAGCGCCACCGCCTGACGACGATAGGCACCCTGCTCAAAGTACATCCTTATGAAAAATTCACCGTGACGCTTGCACATTTTGACATCAATGAGAACCCCGCTGTCTTGCAGCCGCGCTCCAACCAGGTCCGCGCGCTGCTGGGCTACGGCGATCAATCTCGCCAGGGCTGGAACGTCACGGCCGGCGTCAGCTACGATATCCAGCAACATTTTTTGCAAAATCAAATTGCCCAGATTGGCTACAACGGTTCCTGCTGCGGCTTACAATTCGAGTATCGGCGGATCGCGCTACCCACCATTCGGGAAGAAAATCAGTTCCGCTTGGCGCTTGTCATCGCCAACTTGGGGTCATTTGGCAACATCAAACGCACGGACAAGATCTTTTAGAAACGCACGAGACTTGTGAGCGCTCGAAAGCATTCGACTCCGGCAAACTCCGCGGACACCCTTGCTTTTGCGTCTATCGAAGGGCTCTCCGTTCTTCTGACGCGCCGAAAAATTTCGCCTGTCGAACTGGTGACTTTTTTTCTCGGCCGAATCGAGCGGCATAATCCTGCGCTAAACGCCTATCTCACAATCACACGAGCCCGCGCGCTCACGGACGCGAAGAATTCGGAAAAGCTGCTGCTCCGCGGCCGTCCACGCAGCCCGCTTGAAGGCATTCCGGTCGCAATAAAAGACAATCTTTATACGCAGGGTGTTCGGACCACAGCCGGCTCGAAGATCTTGCATGATTTCATTCCGCAATATGACGCCACGGCCGTCGCGCGCCTGCGCCATGCCGGAGCCGTGTTCCTCGGCAAGACCAATCTCCACGAATTCGCTTATGGCGTCACCACTGGAAATCCACACTACGGTGCGGCTCACAATCCCTGGGACCTTGAATGCATCCCCGGTGGCTCAAGCGGCGGTTCCGCCGCTGCAATTGCCGCGGGGCTTTGCGTGGCCTCGATCGGCACGGACACCGGCGGCTCTATCCGCATCCCCGCCTCGCTGTGCGGCATCTTTGGAATAAAACCCTCCTTCGGGCGGGTGAGTTGCTACGGCGCTGTTCCTCTCGCTCCAAATCTCGATCATGTTGGCCCTCTCACGCGAACCGCCGCTGACGCGGCGCTCCTGCTCGGGGTCATCGCCGGCGCGGATCCCCACGACATCTCTACACTCGCGCAGCCGCGTCTCAAACCTTACTCTGACGTGCGCGCGATTTCTTCACGCCTGCGTCCCCACTTTACAAAGAAGTTTCCTTTGCGACTGGGCTGGCCGCAAGATTATTTCTTCGACGCTATCGATCCTGAAGTTGTTCTCGCAATGGACGCCGCCGCGCGCTCATTCGAGGGGCTTGGCGCCATCATTGAGGAAGTCCCGCTTCCCCATGTGCGCGATGGTGACGCCCCCTCCACGACCATCGCTCTGGCCGAGGCAACTCACGTGCACGAAGCCGAAGGTTGGTTTCCGGCGCGCTCGGCGGACTATGGTGAGGATGTTCGCAAGCGGCTTGAGATGGGACGCGACATCCGCGCCGCGGACTATCTCAACTCGCTCGGTGTGCGTAAACGCGTTCGCGCCGATTTTGACGCCGCCTTTGAGCGTGTGGACGCCATCCTCGCCCCGGCCACCCCGATGGCCGCGCCGTGGATCGGCGAAAACGTCGTCATCTTTGGCTCGGCCGAAGAAACCGTCCGCAGCGCGCTGATTCGCTCGAACCGCCCCGCGAATCTCACAGGTCTCCCCGCGCTTTCAATGCCCTGCGGTTGGACGGACCGCGGTCTGCCCGTTGGATTGCAATTGATTGGCAAGCAGTGGGACGAAGAAAATCTCCTGACGATTGCCCGTCTCTTTGAGCAGGCGCATCCGGAATTTCGACGCAGACCGGCCGGATTCTGAAATCTCTGCTTCTTGACCTCGAACACGCGGGAGATCCCACGCAGGCGCACCTCTCGATGGCCGAGCCGGAATCCAGCCGCGCCGGTTCTCGGGCCGTCGAATTGGAAGAGTTCGCAAGACTGGTCTGCGACAAAAACTAAGTGGTTGAAAACCACCAACCCCGCTGAAAAAGCACCGATTGCTGGTAGTCCAAAGACTTTAGTTCAAAAAGTTGCGTTCCGCATCCTATTGAAAATAGGCAGCTTACGAGATTTGTTGGGCGAGCGGCCCGTATGGCATTCATCCTGCACTATAGCAGGCTGTAGTATGAGATTGATTTCACGGATTTCAAAAGGAGGCCGGGTATGCGATATCTTAGACTTCTCGCAATAGTCGGCGTGTTTTTGTTTTCAGCGTCTTACGCAAACGCACAAAGGCTTCGCGTCGGTTTCGGCGTTGGATTCGGCCCGGGCTACTATGGTGCGGCCCCAGTCTGTGCCTACGGCTACTATGGATATTACCCCTACGCCTGCGCGCCTTACGGCTACTATGGTGCTGACTGGTTTTACGGCGGAGTCTTTATCGGCGCCGGCCCGTGGTACCACGGCTTCCGTGGTCGCCCTGGATTTTATGGTCGTCCTGGCTTCGCAGGTCGCCCAGGCTTCGCAGCGCGCGGTGGCCCAGCCATTCGCGGAGGAGCGGTCGCCCGCGGTCCGGTTGGCGGTAGCTTCCGCGGCGGAGGCAGTTTCCGCGGCGGCGCAAGCGTTCGCGGTGGCGGCGGCTCCCACGGTGGAGGCGGCCACGGTGGCGGACACAGGTAAATTTCCTCTCTAGTTGACCACCCCAAACGGCCGGCAGCGACCACTGCCGGCCGTCTTCCTTTTTATTTTTATTCAACGCGCCCAGCCCCGGGACATGCCCCGCGCAATCGCATCAAACGATGGCCGAGCCAGAATCCGGCCGCGCCGGTCATCAGGCCGCCGAATACGTCCGCGACGTAATGATTTCGCACGTACACCGTCGAAACGCACATGCAAATAAAAAATGGAAGGAAGCTCCAGAACATCCACCGCCGGTAACTCCACGCGCCGAGCAGGGCCACGAACGATCCCGCGACGTGTTCCGACGGAAACGCTCCGCCATGTACCCGACCGAAATGCTCGATGAGGTCGCTCAGCCACGTGAACGGCCCTCCGTGCAGCGCCGGCAGATGCGTCGCCGCCAGCGAATAGTAGGGACTCTCGACCGGAAAAAAGATTGAGACAACGTATCCGATCGAATACGCAATCATCGAGCTTGTCATCACCGCCCAAAAAGCAAATCGACTTGGCTGTCCATGCGCAATGGAATCCGCGCCACTTCGGTAGAGTGCGATGGCTAGAATCGTCAGATAGAAGAAATAGCTCAGGTACGCCATTTGCATGAAATCCGTGAGCGCAGGCCGCGCAATCCGCGCGAGATACACAGTTGGTTGCGTCCCGACGAGCCATTGGTCGAAGCGCAGAAGCCACGCGTCACACCAGTCCTTGCGAACGACGTGCACCAGCTCCCCCAATTCTTCAAAGCAAAAAAGGAAGACCGCTTGCGGATACCAATCGCGCGCTGCTTGAAGCGCGCGCCCCCGCCTCGTGCCGGCCGCTCCCGCGAATTTGGCGCGCCGCGCCAACGCCAGAAGTCCGATGACGGCGGCAATGAAGGCAACGTGAATCGAAAGCAATCGCCCAACCCGCGGCAGATTCCTCCAGAAGAGCATCAGAAGAAAGCCGCTCAATCCCAGGTACGAAAGCGCCACCCATTCAAATGCGCCGCAACCTTCGAGAAATCCAATCACCGCCGCGCGCGCACGCTGCACTCTGCTCTGCGGGAATCGCCACGTTTCGGATCCTGCCCCGATTCCTAGTTCTGTCATCCCCATCAGAGTTTCTCCCAACGCGCTTTTGGCCCCTGTGCAGCGAGGAGTGCCGGTATCCCTATGATTAGAAAGGACTTATTCATTTTTCAATGACAACTGTAATGACGGAAGATAAAATTTGGTGGGTCATTCAACTAAATTCTCCATTGCAAAAATTGGAAAAAGAAAAATAGGTCTCGCAGTCCGTAATGCGCGCGATTCGCGGGGAGTTTTCGAATCGAAGGAATTTTCACTTATTTCCTGGGATTCAATCCCTCGGCATCCCACGCCTGGGATCCGGCCGCGGCCAGCGAGCAATTCGCCAGCCGCACCTTCGCGCCAGCCACATCAGTCGCGCTCCCGGATTCACGACCGTCGCATTTCCTACGGCGGCGAACATCCATCGGTCCGCAAACGAATCGCCGTAGGCATAGCTGTGTGCGAGGTTAAAATCATGGCGCGCGGCCAGCTCTCTGACCGCGAGCGCCTTCGCCGGGCCGCACACGGCCGCGCTCGCCGCGCAACCGGTCCACTGCCCGGCGAAACTTTGCAAATCCGTTGCCGCTACTCCAATTTCCCCGCCGCGCGCGAGACGCTCCGCCATTGCCCGCGCCAGCGGCGCAAGCGTCCCACTCACGAGAAAAATGGAGTGACCTTGATCGCGATGCCACTCGACGCGCCCGAGCGCATCCGCATAGCATTCGATCGCTGCAATGTTTTCTTCCGCCCATTGCTTCACAGTCTCCTCGCGCACGCCTTTCAAATAATTTTTGTTTTCATCCATTGCCTTCCATCGCGCGGACCTCCCGCCCGGCGTAAGAAGCGCTTTCATTCCCTCTCGCAGAAAAACGCGCAGCCACGAGAAAACTGCCGCGTGTCGTAATTCGCCCTGTCGCGCGAGATAGGCTGCAAAGCGGCATTCGAGCGAAGGCGGCACGATCAGCGTTCCGTCGAGATCGAAAAACGCCGCGGATTTGCCCCGTTCACTCATGCGTTCCCTCGCAACTTCACCGGGTCGCCGCCATCGGCCGCGTCTGCACAGGCCGCAGCTCGGCCGCTTTCGCAAGGTCTCCCGCGGGCCGCGCCATCGCGAGGATGTCCCGCCAGCCTTCCCAGAAAACGGGCACCGCGCGCACCAGGCAGAACACGACCGTTGCGGCCACAAGGACATTCACGCCCGCGCGGATCATTTCCATTGAAATGCCCGCTGAAATGAAATTGAAATGCACGTTGGAATGAAACAGGATCCATTCCAGTCCCAGCGCCACGAAGCACACGCACTTCATCGCGGCGTATGCGGCGCGGCTGAAGCGCGACGCCACCAACCGCCGGCCCCAGCGCGAGCGAAGCATCCAGTTCTGGCGGAGTGCTTCCGCGTTTTCTCCCACGCGTGGCCCGCGTGTTGCGGCAATATTTCGCAGAAAATCAGCGAGCGTTCCGCGCACAAAGAAAATCACCGGCACCCACAGCGATATCTGCCCGCAAACTGCAAAATAAATAAAAAAGATATTTTCGATGACCCGGTCTCCGAGGATGTCAAGTTGCGCTCCGAGCGGTGTCGCCAAGTGGAACCGCCTGGCCAGGTATCCATCCACGCCGTCGAGCCCAATCGCTCCAATCGTTAGAGCGAGTGCTGCGAGGCCGAACAACGCGGCGTTCTCCCGCGCGTCCGCGGCGTAAAGGGCCACCGCCATGCCTCCCAGGATCATTCGCGCCAGGGTCACTTTATTTGGTGTCATCAGCGTTGCCATCGCCTGCCCTCGCACTTCATCCGGTCTGAACCGAGTTCACGAACTGTGAACGGCATGCGCCGTTCCAATCCAATGGCACAGAGGGCGGCGTATATCTCTTGTATTTGCTGTAAGTTAGGCGGGGACCATTCGCATTCGCCGGCGACGCCCCGGCAGTGAAACCCGTCACCTGGCGCCATTTTCTGGCGCGTTATCGTGTTAACAGTGCGAAGCCTGAGCGGGTCAAGTTGAAAGGCGCGGGTAGAATGGCTAATGTTCTGGAGTCAAGAACCGGCAGGTGATGGATTTCCTTGGGAGCCGAAAGGCTCAAATGCCCAAACGTTCGTCACGGCCATCCGAGCATCTTAAGAAAAGGCGGAATTCATGGGTGAGGTAGCGGCAGTCTTTCTAGCCGGCCTGGTGTCATTTCTTTCGCCGTGCGTGCTCCCGCTCGTTCCCGGCTACATTTCGATGCTCTCGGGCATCGGCGTCGAGCAATTGCGCCAGGGTCAAAAGCCGCGCAACAACCTGATGAGCTCGGCGCTCGCGTTCACCGTGGGCCTCTCCTCCGTGTTCATCGCTTTCGGCGCCTCCGCGAGCGCGGTCGGGCAGTTTTTGATACACAACCGTTCGCTTCTCGCGCCCATTGCTGGCTCGCTTGTATTCCTCTTTGGACTTCACCTGGTCGGCGTGCTCGGAAAAATCAAGCCGGTCGCCGGGATTGTCCTGGGCGCAATTCTCGTCGGACTGGGCCTTTTCGCGCAGACGCGCCCGGGAGTTTTCGGCGAGTCGCTCGGCCCGATTCAATTCATTTCGCTTGGCATGATTCCACTTCTGGGGCCGGGGCTTTCCCGCTGGCTCAATCGCGACGTTCATCTCCGCAATGTCGGCGCCGGCGGCGCAAAGGAAAAAGGCCCGCTCGCGGCAATCACAAGCGGTTTCCTGCTCGGCTTTGCGTTCGCTTTTGGATGGACACCGTGCATCGGCCCCATCCTTGCCACGGTGCTGGCCATGGCAGCCACATCCGCCAGCATCGGCCGCGGCGTCCTACTCTTGGCTGTTTACTCGATGGGCCTTGCCGTGCCCTTCCTTCTTACCGCCCTCGGTCTCAATCAATTTCTTCGCTTCTATCAAAAATTCCGCCGCTATCTTCACGCCGTGGAAATTGGCAGCGGCTTCTTATTGCTCGCCGTCGGCTATCTGATTTTCACGAATCAACTGACATGGCTTTCTGCTAAACTGACATTCTTGAACCGTTTCATTCGCTAGAATAACGAAAGGCCGCGGCATCCATTCCGCTAAGGGCAATCGGCATGAAAAACAAACTAACTGCAATCACCACAGTCGCCATACTTGGCGTCGCATTATTCGTCTTTGCGCGCAATCTGAGGCAGACCAGCCAAGCCAATGCCGGAACTGGCGCGACGGAAGCGGGCGCTCCCGCCGCCCAGGAGCCAAATAGCATCATCTCCGGCCTCACTTTCAAGGATCTCAACGGAAAAGAGGTCCGGATTGAAGATTTCCGCGGCAAGGTCGTCCTGCTCGATTTCTGGGGAACCTGGTGCGAACCTTGCCGCATTGAAACTCCCTGGCTCATTGAATTTCAAAAGAAATATGAATCCCGCGGCTTTACCATCCTCGGCGTGGCGATGGATCCAGAAGGCGTAAGCAAGGTCGCGCCGTTCTTGCAAACCGAGCGGTTTGACGTCAACGGGCAACAAGAAGCCATCAACTATCCTATCGTCCTCGGGACAGAGGCGATCTCCGACAGGTTCGGTGTCGTCGCTTTTCCCACGAGCGTGCTGATCTCCCGCGACGGACATCTCATCAAGACCACCGTGGGGCTCGTCAGCCGCGACGATATGGTTAAGGATATCGAAGGCCAGTTCTGAAGCGGCAGCCCGCTTCCTCCGCGCCCCGGCTGAAACTTTCCGCAACCTCTGGCGTAGTACCTAATGAGGGTATAGTCTCCCTCACAGTTCACCTTGAAATCAGTCTCTCATCTTCGCGAAGCAAGCGGCATCGCGCTCCAAACTCTGCGCGAGCATAAAATGCGCTCGTTCCTCACTCTGCTTGGAATTATTTTGTCCGTCACCACGTTGATCGTTGTCGTCGCGCTCATCGCAGGTACGAACCGCTACGTCGCTGAGCGCGTCGCAACCCTCGGAACCAATGTCTTCCAAGTCACGCGGTTCCCTCTCATCACCAATGCCCAGCAACTCGTGAAAGCGACCCGCCGCAACAAAATCATTACTTGGGAAGATTACGAATTCCTCCGCGACCACCTGACGATGCCTCTCCGCGTCGGCGTACAGTCAAGCACGAGCGGCCGCGTCAGCGCGGGCACCATCTCGCTCGACCAGATCTCCGTTCGGGGCGTCACCGCCAACATGGGCGAAATGGCCCTTGTGGAGCCGGCGATCGGCCGTTACATCGTGGATAGCGACAATGATCATCGCGCCGCGGTCGGCATGATCGGCCCCGATGTCGCCGACAAGGCTTTCCCGGGCCTCGATCCCATCGGCCGCACGGTAGAAGTGGATGGCCGGCCCTTTACCGTAGTCGGCGTCGGCAAGCCGCTCGGAACCGGCGTGGGCGGCATCTCGCAGGACGCCTACATTTACATCCCGATTCAGACCTATTTGGGAATTTACGGCAGTCACGCCAGCCTCACCGTCGTCATTGAGGCGCGCGCCGCGGATTGGATGGACCGCTCGCAGGAAGAGGCGCGCATGTTGATGCGCGCGCGCCGACACCTGAAACAAGACGAAGAGGATACCTTTGCGGTTCTCTCGTCCGATGCGCTGCTCGACCTTTTCCACACGCTGACCGATTGGATCGCGCAGGCGATGGTCGGGATTGTCGCCGTATTTCTCGTAATCGGCGGCGTCGTCATCATGAACGTGATGCTCGCCAGCGTCACCGAACGCACGCGCGAAATCGGGATGAGAAAATCGGTCGGCGCGCGGCGCGCGGACATCATGATGCAGTTCCTTGTGGAGTCATCCGTGCTTGCCGGCGTCGGCGGGGCCATCGGCGTGGCGTTCGCATGGGTCGTTGCGAAGCTTCTCGAGGCCGCGGCCGATTTCCCGATGTATGTTCCGTTGAGTGCGGTCATCCTGGCGCTGGTTCTCTCTACCGCCGTGGGACTCTTTTTCGGAATTTACCCGGCGCGCAAGGCGGCGCAACTCAACCCAATCGAAGCACTGCGTCAGGAGACGTGATCGGAACCCGCGATGCGAATGTCAATTGGTGAAAACGCGCGGATGGCTTTTGACACCCTCCGCCAGAACAAATCGCGGTCGTTCCTGACCGTGCTTGGCGTCGTCATCGGTGTGACCACCCTCATCGCCGTCTCCTCTGTGCTTGTGGGTCTCGATGCCTCCATCCATGACTATCTCAGCGAATTCGGCACCGACACGATTTTCATTTTCAAGTTCAACCCCGGTATCCACACCACGCGGCCGACAACCGAAGAACTCAATCGCCGCCCTTTGACGATTGACAATGCCATGGCCATCAAGGCCGAATGCCCCGCAGTCCTGGAAGTGGACGTTCAGGGCCTGGCGCGCATCACCGGCCCGTTTCCTCCCACGGCTTCAGCGCGCTATCAAGGCCGCGAGGTAAGCACGGTGAACTACCGCGGCACGCTTCCCACTGCCGTGGATGTGTACTCATTGCGATTCCTTTTCGGACGCTATTTCACTGAGGCAGAGGACACGCATCGCTCCGACGTCGCCGTTATCGGCTACGACGTTTACAACTCGCTCTTCCTGGGCGATAACCCCCTTGGAAAACAAGTCCAGGTCCGCGGCTCCCTCTACACTGTCATTGGAGTTCTGGACAAGCGCAAAGGCGGGCTGGTGGGCGGCCAGTCCGTCGACATTGATTTCTGGGTGCCCTACCGCACCTATCGCAAACACAATCCCCAGGATGACGAGCTTTTAATCTCCGCCATGGCGGCGCCCGGCAAGGTGCCGGAAGCCGAGGACGAGATCAGCGGCGTTTTGCGCCGCCAGCGAAATCTCGCCTACAACGCTCCGGATAATTTCGGCTTGACCAGCGCGCAGGAGATCGCCGACCAGTTCCGCCAGATTACCGGCTCGATCGCGGAGTTGATTATCGCGATTAGCTCGGTCGGGCTGCTCATTGGCGGCGTGGGTGTGATGAACATCATGTTGATGTCCGTGACGCAGCGCACTCGCGAAATCGGCGTCCGCAAGGCCATCGGCGCGCGCCGCCGTGACATCATCTGGCAGTTCCTTACCGAAGCGGTCACGCTCACCGGCGCGGGCGGGCTCGTCGGAGTCGGCCTCGGCTGGTGCTTCAGCAAACTCATGCGCCTCGCCGTTCCCTCGCTGCCCTCGGCTGTGCCGCTCTGGGCTGTGTTGCTCGGAGTTGCTGTGGCGATGAGCGTCGGCCTCTTCTTCGGCATCTATCCCGCCGTCAAGGCAGCGCGTCTCGACCCCGTCGACGCCCTTCGCTACGAATAATTTCCCTCGGATAGTTGAATTGGAATAATTCGTCAGGAAGATGCTGAGTGGGACTTCGGCGAAGAGCCATGCTTTGCGCTTCCCGCCACAACTTCGCCAACCTCAACCGTCCGGTGCTCGTACGCCGACTTTGTGGCGGCGAGCGCGACCCGAAGCGCTCGAATCCCGTCGTCAATGGTGATGCTCGGCGGCTGGCCCGCGAGGACCTTTTTTCCAAAGTCTTCGAGTTGCGCGACATAGGCCTTCTCAAAACGCTCCATGAAGTAAGGCACTGTGTCATGGGCAACAGAGTTCTTTGTCATCACGTCGAGCGCGGTTTCCCGCAAATAACCCATCCTTAGTGTTCCCTTGGACCCCAGAATCTCGGTGGCGATGTCGTATCCATAGATTCCAGTCCTGGACAGATCCACCACACCCAGCGCCCCATTCGCGAATCGCAGCGTAACGATTGCGTTGTCAAAGTCGCCGACGGTCGCAAGCTCCTTCGCGCAAATCACCCCGGCTGTCGAGTGAACTGAATCAATATCCCCCATGAACCATCCAGCCAAATCAAAATCATGGATGCCCATATCCGCGATCATCCCTCCGCTGTGCTTCGGGTCCGCGTATTCAAGGGATGGAGGGTACGGATCCCGGGAAGACGACTTAAAAAGCAGTGGTTGCCCAATTTCCCCGTTCTTCATGCGGGCCATTGCGGCCGCATACGCGGGATCGAACCGTCGCATGAATCCGATATTGAGAAATCCACCCGTTCTCGTGGCCGCCTGTTTCATCTCCTCGCATTCCACAAGTGAGAGCGCCGGTGGCTTCTCGCAAAATGTCGGCTTCCCGCGTTCGAGCGACGCAATCGCGTAATCACGGTGCGTGGAAGTCGGCGTGGTAATCACGACCGCGTCCACTTCGGGATCGGCCAGTAGTGAGCCGCCATCGAAATAGCGCCGCTCCACGCTAAAATCCTCCGCCACACGCTCGGCGGCCGGCCGATCCGTATCGGCAACCGCGGTGAGCCGGATGGACCGAACGCGCCCGGAGAGGAACTGCGCATAGAGGCGCCCCAGGCGCCCCAGCCCAATCAGTCCGACCTTCAGCCGGGTTTTCATCACTTCCTCCTATGTGCCGCCAGACGTCAATCGGCGCCAGAGATCGGCAAGACTTTATACTTCGATTTGCGGCGCCGTGCAAAATGATCGCAAGTTTTCTATTTGACGGCTTGCTTGCTGCCGCGCCGCTGCTGTACGCTCAAAACCTCATGGCAAACGAATTGAGCGAACACGAATTTCGCGCGCGCTGCGACGCGGCGCTGGACAGCCTTCGCAAGCGGCTGCTCGAACTCTCCGATGAACACGGCTTTGAAGTGGAAGGCCAGTCGGACCGGCTGGACCTCCTGTTCGAGGATGCGGACGAAACACGATTCGTCATCAGCCCCAACACACCTGTGCGTCAGATTTGGATTTCCGCACTGACGACAAGTTTCAAATTAGGCTGGTCGGATGCCGCCGGAACTTTCGCGCTGGAAAAAACAGGTGAAACGCTCCCGCAGGTGATGAGCCGCATCCTGAGCCAGCAGCTTGGCAGCGCGATCACCGTTTAAGAAGCGGCTTTCGCGCGCATCACAGGCAACGCACGGCGCAGCCTTTCGACAACTTTCCCGCGGCCAAGCACGAGAAACGTTTCAAAGAGCGGCGGCGCGACGGCCTGGCCGACAATCGCCACGCGCGTCGCGTTAATCAGCAGACCCGCCTTCACTCCTTCCGCCTCAGCCAGTTCGCGCAGCGCGTGCTCGCAGGCATCGTGGTTCCAATCCGGAAGCGCCGCGAGCGTATCGGCCAGCTTGCCCAGCATCGCAGGCAGCCGCTCGTCCTTCCAGAATTTCTCCTTCGCTTGCGCGTCGTAGCCAAACGTATCGTTGAAAAACGCCCGCGCCCAGTGCGAGAAATCGGGCAGCAATCGCGTGCGCGGACGCAGCAGGTCCACGGTGTGCGCGAACCATTCGCGCTCTGCGCCTTCCCATTCCGCGCGCCAGATGCCCGCTCGCTCGAGCTCCCACTGTACTTCGGGCAGCAACTCCTCCACCGGCAATTTTTGCAAATACTGCGTATTGAACCATTCCAGTTTCGGGCGATCGAAAACGGCATTCGTCCGGCTCACTCCATCGAGCGAAAACCGCTCGACCAATTCACTGGTGCGCAGGAATTCGGAATCGTCTCCCGCGGACCACCCCAGCAGGCACAGAAAATTCCGGAACGCTTCCGGAAGAAACCCTTCCTCGCGATAGGATGCGACGCTCGTCGCGCCGTGCCGCTTTGACATCCGCGTCCGGTCCGCGCCAAGAATGAGCGGCAAGTGCGCGAACGCGGGAACCTCCGCGCCCAGCGCGCGATAGAGCAGCACCTGCTTCGGAGTGTTCGACAGGTGGTCCGCGCCGCGAATCACGTGCGTGATGCGCATCTCAATGTCATCCACCACTGCGCCGAGTTGATATGTCGGCAGACCAGATTCCGCGCCTGGTTCCTTCGGCGACCGCAGCAGGACGAAATCTTCGATCTCTTCATTCGACACTTCGCGCCGCCCGAAAACGATGTCATCAAACATCGTGGTGGTGCCAAGCGGGGTGCGAAATCGCAGGGCCGGCCTCTGATTGGGGTCCGTGGGACGCCCCTCCCGGCAGGAGCATCGCGTCACACGCCGCACTGCGTGCGCGCCGCCCGGGTCGGACTCATCGGCGGCGTCACCGCCTGCGTAGCGCTCCGGCGGGCAATAGCAGAGATAAGCCGCGCCCGCCTGAAGTAGTTTCTCACCCGCGGCGCGGTACAACGCCATGCGCTGCGACTGAAATACGGGTCCTTCGTCCCAGCCAAGGCCCAGCCACCGCAGCGATTCGAGGATGCCGTCTACCAGCTCGGGCCGGTTGCGTTCCGTATCCGTATCTTCCACGCGCAGGATAAAAGTGCCGCCTTCCCGCCTGGCAAATAGCCAGTTAAATAGCGCCGTTCGAGCGCCCCCGACGTGGAGGTACCCCGTCGGTGAAGGCGCGAAACGCACTCGCGGGCCTTTGGATGTGTTGGAAATCATGAGTACCTTGCTCTCTTCGCCTCAACCCTTATTTTCAAAGCGACCAGTCTAGCGGAACGCGCCGGGTCGAGTCACGCGGCATCTCCCCCATCAATTCCCGCATGGGGAGTTACGCCGAAGGACACCGGTACGCCAGTACCCTTGACCCCCGGAAATGCTGACCCCTATATTCACTGGGAAACCGCGAATCCCTCTCAACCCATTGGGTTTAAGGGAGATTACTTCGAGGCCTCGAATGCCGCGCCGGCCTGCATGAACTGTGCCTCGCACAGGAAACGGTCGGCGCAAATCTGCGCCTTGCGCACGGCACTGGAATAACGGATTTCGTTGGAACACGAAAGCATTCTCGCCATCGCCCTTTTTGCCGCAACCGCGATTATCGCGGCGCTATACGCCTACGTTTATATCCTCAAGCGCCAGCTTTACCTCTTACTCTGGGCCGCGGGCTGGGCAGTCTTCGCTCTTCACTTTGCAGGAATCGCGCTGCAAAGGTGGATTGGTCAATCTCCCTGGCAATCTTGCATGCAGTTCTGGTTCGTCGCCTGTGCGGCTTTGCTGTTCCTCATGAGCGCGCGGCTCTATATTCAGAAGAACCCGTGGACCTATGGCATCGCTGGCGCCGCCGCGTTTTTTGCAGTGTGGTCGGCCTTTTTTACGCAAGGGTTGATCGG
This sequence comes from uncultured Acidobacteriota bacterium, assembly GCA_963838945.1. Classification (GTDB taxonomy): domain Bacteria; phylum Acidobacteriota; class Terriglobia; order Acidiferrales; family UBA7541; genus DASTCZ01. Next base: position 74,445 of record CAWITC010000011.1, read on the forward strand.
TGTTTCCCCCGGCTTTGGCATCGCCCTCGTTTTCTTCGCCACCGCCTGGGTCTTCTGGCGCACCAGCCGCAAACAGGACACGGTGACGGATGGCGCTCTGGGAATCGCCTTCGCGATTTGGGGCGCGCTCGGACTTTCAAGTGAATTCACCGGCCGCATTGGAGTAAGTTGGCGTGTTCTGTTCTCCACGCTGTTGGTCGTCCCGCTCGTTTTCGTCGCCGTCCTCATGGCCATGGCGCTTTACGAAGAGGAAAAACGCCGCATCGAGCGGCACATGCTCGCGCTTTCCAGTCTCAATCTCGCAACCTCCGGCGTAATTGGCAGCGAAGTGCAGAAAATGCTGGCGCAGGCCCTGGACCGCATCCTGAACGTCGTTCGCATCCCCTCCGGCGCCCTCTTTCTCCATCACGGCGATCCGCAGGGGCCGACGGCGGTCGTCGCTGCCGGGCTGAGCGACAACTTCTGCAGCGCGTCCCAGCAGGAAGGCCTGGATGATCACCTGGTGGACCTCGTCGTTCGTCTCGGCGGTCTCGCCGTCTTCCGCGACCTCCAGCGCGACGCCCTCTGGGTAACTCTCGAAAAAGAAGACGCCTTCCGCCGCTTCCGCCAACTCGCGCTCCAGCAGGGCCTCCGGACCGTCGCGGCAATCAGTTTGCAATCCAAGGAAAGAGCTTTCGGCGTGCTCTTGCTCGGTTCCGCCGACAGCCGCAGATTTACCCCCCCGGAACTTCACCTCCTGCTCTCGCTCGGCCATCAGATCGGCATGGCTGTCGAGAATAACTACCTCATCCAACAAACATCTCGCCGCAGCGAAGAGCTTCACATCCTCAATGAAATTGGCCGCGTGCTCAGCTCCACTCTGGATACCGACGCGCTCTTCGGAAAAATCCAGGCCGAGATGCAGCGCTTGATGGACGCCGACAATCTTTTCATCGCCTTCTACGACGCGGGACACAGCTTGCTGCGGTTTGAGTTGGAAATCCGCGATGGGCAGCGAATGCCCAAGCGCACACGGCCTTCCGGCAACCACCTAACCGAATACATCCTGCAGAATCACCAGCCCCTTCTCATTCGCGAAAATATTGAGGAGACGGCTCACCGCATGGGCGTCGAGCCGATGCAGACGATGGGATGCTTTTGCGGCGTCCCGCTCATGGTTTATAACCGCGCCGTCGGCGTCATGGCCGTACTCAGCAAACAGGAACGCGCCTTCGACGAAGGTCACCTCGAATTGATGCGCGTCCTGGCGAGCGAGGCGGCCGTCGCGCTGGAAAACGCCAGGCTTTTCAAGGGTGAGCAAACCAAGTCGCGTCACCTCACCCTGCTCAACAACATCTCGCGCAATGCCATCGCCACTCTCAACCCCGATGAAATGCTCTCCCGGATTGCGACGGAATTGGAGCAGGGTCTCACCTACGACCACATCGGCATCGGCATGTTGGATTACGCCACCAAGGTAGTCGTCATTCAGTCGGAAGCTGGACGCCGCCGCGCCGGCCTCCAAAAGCAGATTCCATTCGGAGAGGGTTTGGTTGGCCGCGTCGCCCGCACGGGTGAAATGAGGGCCGTCCGGGACTTTGCCTCCGAATCTTCCGCCGGAGGCCCCGTCCTTGAGGATTCATCCTCCGGTGTCGCGCTTCCCATTCTATACGGCGACCAATTGCACGGCGTCCTCTATGTCGAATCCCTCGATCCCTGCGATTTCGCCGACGAAGAACTGCAATTGCTCGAGACGCTCGCCGACCTCATCTCCGGCGCGCTCCACAGCGCCCTCACATTCCAGAAAGCCCAGGAACAGGCCATCACCGATGGACTTACTCGCGTCAAGACGCACCGCTTCTTTATGGAAACGCTTTCCGCGGAATGGAAGCGCGCCACGCGCGCCGGGCGCCCCTTCTCGCTGGTCTTGATCGACCTTGACCGCTTCAAATTCGTCAACGATTTTTACGGCCATCTGGAAGGCGACGTCATTCTCCGCCGCGTCGGACAGATCCTCGAAGAGAATTGCCGCCGGTCCGACGTCGTCGCGCGCTATGGCGGCGACGAGTTCGTCGTCCTCATGCCCGAAACAAACGTCGAACAGGCCCGCCAGCTCACCAACAAGCTCCGCTCGTGGCTTAGCTCGGACACATTGCTGCGCGAGAAAAACGTCACCGGAAGCTTCGGCATCGCGAGCTATCCCGTGCACGGTTCAACGCCGCAGGAACTCATTCAGGTCGCGGACGCCTCGATGTACCTCTCCAAGCATCAGGGCGGCAATGCGGTTTCCACCGCCGACCATTTCGACCCGGACGAAGCCAAGCGCTGGAAGCGCGACGTCCTCGAAGCCTACCTTGGTGTGACGCTCAAGCGCGTCTTCACCACCGGAAGTGATGCGCTTGACGAAGTTTGTCAGCGGTTGGACCAATTCTCGAAATCGCTCGATTCAACCGAAATACCTTCAACCGTTGAACCAAACGCCGGCATTGATATGGATCGCTCTTTGGCTGAATTTCTCCATCCGCTTTTGGTCGAAACCCTCTGTTCGCTTGCTATGGCCGTGGATTCCAAGGATCCCTGCACGCAAAGCCATTCGCAAAAGGTATCCTCCTATGCAGTTGCGCTCGCTGAAGCGCATGAGCTTGACGTTGCCGCCGTTGAGGAAATCAAGCTTGCCGCTTTGCTCCATGATGTCGGAAAGATTGGTATTCCCGAGTCCATCCTTAACAAATCCGGCCCGCTGGATCCCGAAGAATGGGATCTGATGAAGCTGCACGTCAACCACGGCGCCAGAATTCTCCAATCCTGCCGCGGTGCCGCGCGAATCCAGGCCATGGTCCTCCATCACCATGAGTTTTATGATGGCTCCGGCTATCCCCATGGCCTTGCGGGCGAAAACATTCCGCTCGGCGCGCGGATTATCGCCATCGCGGACGCCTATGACACCATCACTTCAGCGCGCTCCTACAAGCGCGCTCGCTCAGCCGAGGAAGCCCTCACAGAACTCGAACGTTGTGCCGCCGCGCAGTTCGACCCCACGCTCATCTCCCTGTTCGTGGATACGATCCGCAAGTTCCCCCGTCCTATCGTCGAAATCGACGTCCGGCCCCCGGCCGCTTCTGTTGAAACTCCTTTGCAGGCTCCTGTCGAAACTTCCGCGGACTAACCCGCGGCGCTTCGCCGGCTCGATCCCCGGCATTGTCCTCGCAGCAATGCGGCATAAATAGCCCGAACCTTTCATACCCCCGGAATAAAATTCTTCCTCTTGCACTTCGACAGGAGCAGTGGTATCCTCCCCTGTCGAAGCTCAAGGGGAGCATATGGCAACGCAGACCGTTGATCTTCCGCAAGGCACTCTCGATCTCTTGATCCTCCGCACCTTGGCGCTTGGACCCCAGCACGGCTGGGGCATCTCCGAACGCATCCACCAGGTCTCCAGCAATGTTCTCCAGGTCCACCAGGGTTCGTTGTATCCGGCGCTGCACCGCCTCGAGCGCCGGGGCTGGATTAAGGCGCACTGGGGTTCGTCCGAAAATAACCGCCGTGCGAAATACTACGAACTCACTAGGAGCGGGCGGAAACAACTCGAAGCGGAAGAAAGCGAGTGGAAGAAACTGGCAGCCGCCATAGCCCAGGTGCTGGAGACGGCTTAGTGATTTCCCCGCGCTCAATGGCCCATGGGGTGGAAGATGCTGATTGACCTTATGATTCGTCTGCGAGCCCTGTTTCGGCGCAACACCGTCGAGGCCGAACTCGGCGACGAGCTGCGCTTTCACTTCGACCAGCAGGTCGGGAAGTTTGTTCAATCCGGCCTCCCTCTCGCCGAAGCGCGCCGCCGCGCCCGCCTCCTCATCGGCGGCCCGGACCAGATCAAAGAGGAATGCCGCGACGCGCGCGGCGTGCAATTCCTCGAATCTCTGTCCCGGGATTTTCGGTTTGGCCTCCGCATGCTGCGCAGGAATCCGGGCTTCACCGCCGTCGCGGTGCTGACGCTCGCGCTGGGCATCGGCGCGAACACCGCAATTTTCAGCGTGCTCGAATCGCAGCTCTGGAGGCCGCTGCCCTTTCCTGATTCAGAGCGCCTCGTGAATGTGGCGGCCGTCCGGATCGATAATCCGAAGCAATGGGATTTACTTCCTTCGCGCATCTTCGACGCGTGGCGTAAGCAGAGCCGCTCCTTCGAGAATTTTGCCGCATACGATTATCCCGAACCGCGCAGTTTCACGGCCAACGGCGGTTCCGAGCGCGTACTCGTGATGGCTGTCACGTCGAATTTCTTTGACACGCTCAAGCTGGCGCCTCAACAAGGGCGAGCGTTTCGCCCGGAAGAAGAAACGCCGGAGGGGCCGCGAGTGGCGATCGTCAGCGATGCGCTGTGGAAGAGCCGCTTCGCGTCGGATGCGTCGCTCGTGGGCAAAAAAGTGGCGCTGGATGGCGATCCGTACGTGGTCGTTGGAATTGCGCCGGCGAAATTGCGCTTCGAATATATCGAGGAACCCGCGGTCTATGTTCCCTTCACGATTGACCATTCCTCCGAGGCGCCGCTTCAGAACTCCTACACGATCGGCAGGCTGGCGTCCGGTGTTTCGGCGGCTCATGCGCAAGCGGAACTGGCGGGCATTCTCGCGGGCGAACTTCGATCGGAAGGCGTCAGCCCGGAAATTATGCCCTTAGTGGAGAACCTGCGCGTGACTTGGACTTCGTTTGGGGCGCGTCCGCTCTATTTCTTTGCCGGAGCGATTGGCCTGGTTCTGCTGATTGCTTGCGTGAATACCGCGGGACTTTTGCTGGCGCGAGGTCTCGCCCGTCAGCGTGAATATTCCGTGCGCGCGGCGCTGGGCGCCGGCCGCGGCACGCTCATGCGGCAGTCACTCGTTGAAAGCCTGATCCTGACGCTGAGCGGAGGAACTGCGGGGATTCTCTTCGGAATCTGGGGCGCGAATGCGTTTGCCGTTTTCATTCCGGCGGATTCGCTGCCGCGCAACACGCAGATCGCGCTGGACGCGCGGGTGCTGCTCTTCACTTTCGGGATTTCCATCGCCTCCGCGGCGCTGCTGGGTCTCGTGCCCGCGATCTTCGCATCGCGCGTCGAACTGAATGAAGTGCTGCGACAGAGCAGCCGTAGCTCCACCGGAAGCGCCGGGCAGATTCGTGCGCGAAGCAGCCTGGTGGTCGCTGAAGTGGCGCTGGCGCTGGTATTGCTGTTCGGCGCGGGCCTTTTTCTTTCCACGTTCGTGCATGAGACAAACGCGCCGCGCGGATTCGACGCACCCGGAGTCCTCACGCTCCGCGTGGCGTTAAAAGGCAAACAGTATGCCAAGTTGGATCAGGTGCGGCGCTACTACGACGAATTGCTCGGCCAGATTCGCAGTTTGACGGGCGTCCGGAATGCCGCGCTCGGCACCGGACTCCCGCTCGCTACACGCTTCGAGATGTCCGTGAAGCTAGCGGGACAGCCCCCAAAAGGACGCCACGGCTTTGGCGTCATGGTCCGCAATATCACGCCGAACTATTTTGACATGTTCCACATCAAGTTCCTCGCCGGGCGCGCTTTCACGGAGCACGACACCGGGTCTTCGGTGCGCGTCGCCATCATCAACCTGAACTTCGCCAAGCAGTTCTTTGGAAGCGACGACCCGCTGGGAAAAGTTCTCGAATTCATGCCGGACCGGTCGGAGATGAAGGTAACGGACGCGCCGGTGCAGATCGTCGGCATTACGGAGAACACGCAGGATTTTGGTCCGATGGAGCTTCCCTTCCCGGATTTGTATCTGCCTTTTGCCCAAAATCCCGTGGCCGCCACTTACGTCGCGCTGCAGACCGATGGGCCGCCGGTGTCGTTGATTGAGCCGGCGCGAAAGGCCGCGTTTTCGGTCAGCGAGGATCAGCCGGTCTTCGATGTGCAGACGATGGACGCGCGCGTTGCGCAAAGCGTGAAGGGCGCTCGATTCAACATGTTTCTCGTGGCTGTCCTCGCGGGCATCGCGGTGGCGCTCGTGTCGGTGGGAATTTTCGGCACGATTGCCTACTTCGTCCAGCAACGAACGCAGGAATTTGGCATTCGCATGGCGCTTGGCGCGAGTCCCGGGAGAATTTTGCGGCACACCATCGCGCAATCGCTGGCCATGGGCGCTTCGGGATTGGTCGTCGGGATCATGGTGTCGCTCATTCTTGGGCGAATCTTGCGGAGCGTACTTTACATGGCGCCGCACGAGCACACTGGCATGCTCTACGGAGTCAGCATCTACGATCCGCTCACGATGTCGATTGCCTGCTGCGTTCTGGTGGCAGTCCTGTTGCTCGCAAGCTACGTCCCGGCGCGGCGCGCGATGCGCGTGGATCCCATGGTTGCGCTGAGATACGAATAGTCCTTCCCCGCGCAGGTCACCGGCAACCCTCCATCGAATGATATGGTCTCGCCTCTCAAAATTCGCGTTCTGAGAAACTGCGGCCTTACTTCAAACTGGCCCATGAACTGATCCGCGCAACCCTTTCCTCACGCATACCGCTCTGATAGTCTCGCTTTTTGCCCCGATGTTTCTGAGATGCCCGAGGAGAAATAAGTCATGCACGATTCCGCCGTCAAAGTCGCAAAGGTCCGCTGGGTGGGAGCAGAACAGTTCGTCGCGGTTGGCCCATCCGGCCACGCCGTTCCGCTCGACTCCGATCGCCAGTCGAATACCGCTCCGGGCCCGATGGAGCTGCTGCTTCTCGCGCTGGGTTCCTGCACGGCAACCGACGTCGTCTCCATCCTGAAGAAGAAGCGCCAGAAACTCGACGCGCTCGAAGTGCAGGTCTCCGGAGAGCGCGCCCCCGAGCCGCCCATGGTTTGGATCAAACTGGAGATTGTTTACCGCCTGCGCGGCCGGCTCGATGAAAAAGCCGTGCGCGACGCCATCGAGCTGAGCGAAAACAAATACTGTTCCGTCGCCGCCATGCTGCGTAAGACGGCGCAAATATCTTTTCGTTACGAAATCACGCCTTCCTGAAAAATTTTCTCTGTGCAAAATTGAATGAGGGGAGAGAATTACCGCGCCGGGATTGCGCTGGCGCGCGCGCCAGCGGCGTTCTGAGCAACTTTCGGCAGCTTCTGCGCTTTCCAGGCGTCAAACCCGCCCGTCAGGTTCGCAACCGTCGCAAATCCGGCGCGCTCCAGCAAGCTTGCCGCGATTGCACTGCGATATCCGCTCTGGCAATGCACCGCCACGGGCCGCGCGAGATCGAGGTCCGCGAGAAGTTTTTTGCCGGCGTCTCTATTCGATGCAAGCAATGCGGCGAATTGATTGAGAGGTCTTAAGCGGCCCTCGGCAATGTGCTCCGCTTCCCACTCGGCGGGCCTGCGCACGTCCAAGACTTGAATCTCATTTCCCGCTTCAAGCAAATTCCGCAGCTCGACTGCGCTGACCTGCGCCGTTTGCGCCACGCGCCGCCCGCTCCGCTCCCACGCCGCAACGCCGCCGGCCACAGAACCCACCACCCGCTCGATTCCTACCCGCGCCAGCCGCATCCGCGACTCCGCAAGCCGTTCCGCATCCTCGGCCAGTAGCACAATCGGCTGGTCCAATCCGATGATCGCGCCCGCCCACGAAGCATATTGCCCCGATAGCGCGATGTGCACCGAGCCCGGAATGTGCGCCGCGAAATAATCCCCGGACGGCCTCGTATCCAGCACAATCGCCGCACCCTGCGCCGCGGACGTGAGCCGCTCCACTTGCTCCGGAGAAAGCGGCGCAAGCGGCGTCAACTCCTCCATTGCCTCCGCGCCTTCCCGGTTGATTTCTGCGTCCCTGCTGAAATAACCCGGCCGCTCTGGCAAATCCGTTGTCAGCATTTCAACGAATGCTTCCCGCGTCATCGGTTGCAAGGCATAGTTGAATTGCTTCTCTTTGCCGATCGTCGAGCTTCGCTCGCTTCCTATGCTCCGCCCGCACAGCGACCCCGCTCCGTGCGCCGGAAAAACTTCCACGCCATCGGCGAGCCGCAGTAATTTCCCGTGCAGGCTGTCATAGAGCATCCCCGCAAGTTGCTGCGCGGTGTATCCGGGCGAAAGATCGGGCCTCCCCACGTCTCCGATAAAAAGAGTGTCGCCCGTCAACACGGCCCAGGGCTCCCCGCCCCGGTCAAGGTCCGTCACCGCCACGCACATGCTCTCCGGCGTGTGCCCCGGCGTCTCCAGAAACTCGAGAACAACGCGGCCAAACGAAATCTTTTCCCCGTCGCGCATCGCGCGATGCGTAAACTTCGCGCCGGCTTTCGCGCTGATGCAAATCGTCGCGCCCGTTCGCGCCGCAAGCTCGGCGTGCCCGGAAACAAAATCCGCGTGCAGGTGCGTCTCAATCACATAGGCGATCCGCAGCCCTTGCTGCTTTGCCTCTTCCAGATAGAGCTCGACATCCCGCTGCGGGTCCACCACCGCTGCAATCCCTTCGGACTCAATCATGTAGGAAGCGTGTGCCAGGCAGGTTAAGTAGAAAGATTGAAAGTACACGATTCGACCTCGCAGATGAAACTTTCCGGGGAGTCTTTCACTCGAAAAAGTCTAACACAGCGCCTGAGATTCGGCATTGCGTCAACAGCCATCAACGGAAGCCACTCATCATCACCACATCCGTTTTGTGCTGCCCTCGTGAAAATGCCAGTTGCTTGCCGTCTCTCGCCCACGCAAAAGCAAACATTTCGCCGCTGGTGAATTTGGTCAGTTGCACCGGCTCCCCTCCGGCCAGCGGCTGCTCCCAGATGTTGGCTGCGTGGTTGCGCGTAATGATGTATGCGATGGCCTTGCCATCAGGAGTGAACTTTGGCGACTGCATACCAAATGGAATGTCAAAGGTGTGCAGTGGCGTTCCCCCAGCCGCCGGCGCCACGATCATCTTGGATCCCATATTGGTTCCCTCAACGTTTTGCGACCCGTAAAGGACCAGCTTGCCGTCCCATGAAAACCCCGGCTGGCTAGGCGGCAGATCCAACTTTACCGGGTCTCCACCTTCGAGTGGAACGCGCCAGAGCGCGCCGTCCGAGGTGTAAATGACCGATTTAGAATCCGGCATACAAGTGCCATCCCCGAGGAGAGCGGGCAAGGTAAATTTCACAGGATTCGAGCCGTCTCCGTCAGCGCGCCAGAGTGAGATCGAGCCATCGCGCCAAGTCGTGTAAACCACATGCTTGCCATCTGGGCAGGCAGAAAGTTGCAGGTGAGGCTCACGGTCATTGGTCAGGGGAACGCGGTTGCTTCCATCGGAATTCAACAGCACCCATTGGAGGAGTGAATTCGCGGCGACGATGCGGTTCCCCACCCAGTCCACTCCGGATCCTGGACCAAAGCCGAGGCCCATAGCCTCGCCGGACGTGACTTGTCTGGCGTCCGAGCCGTCGGCTCTCGCCACCCACACGTCGCTGGAGACCGTATTTTGAAGAGCAACGAGCGAACGGCCGTCGCGCGTAACTTCCAGACAGCAGGGATCGTAGTTGGCGAGGTCGTTGGTAAAGCGGGAGACTTCGCCCTTGGGATAGCTCACGAACCAGATCTGTATGCGGATGCTCTCTGGGTCGCCTCCGATCACTAAGAGGCCGTGGCCGTCGGGTAGCCACGCGGTCGCTTGCGCGGGGGCAGTGAATCTGTGCAGATCGCGAGCTTCGCCGGTTTGCGCCGAAATGGCCACCAACACCCAGCGGATGGCGTTGTCTCGTGCCTCGAGCGAAACCATCGCCAGAGTTTGGCCGTCTGCGGACCACGAGACATTCGGCGTTCCGGCGCCGAATCCCTTGCGGTTCGCGAGCAAGCGTTCACCGCTGCCGTCAGCGTTCGCGATAAGGATGTCATTGCCGGATGGGTCCAGAATGCCGCGCACAAATGCGAACTGTCGGCCGTCAGGAGAAAATGCCGGGGCTGAATCGATGTCCCTCACAAGTTGCTTCGGCGTTCCGCCCAGCACCGGTATCTGGTATAGGTAACGGAAATTCTTGGTTGACTTGTCTGAACGCACAAACATCACATAATTACCGTCAGGCGTGAAACTGACGGCGACAAAACTCACCTGGTCCGGCGCCAGAATCTGCACATTGCTGCCGGTGGCCAACTGCTGCACCCACAAGCTTTCCTGGGCGCCGTCATGCAATACATACACGATGTAGCGCCCGTCCGGCGACAACGCGGCCGCCCCTGCGTTGCCCGAGTTCGTCACCTGTGTAATCTTCATGTTCTGCAGGTTGAATCCGTGGCTTCGGATCCTCCCGAAATACAACCATGCGGCAATGGCGATGACCGCCGCTGCTGCGATCACAACATAGGTTTTCATGTGGCGATTTTTGGTGCTCCCCGGCACTATCACTGCCGGCCCGCTGGCGAGAGGCACTCTCCCCGAACTGGTGTCGCGCTTGAGCCGCTTCAGTTCGGCGCGCATGTCCGCAGCGCTCTGGTAGCGCATATCTCGGTCCTTTTCGAGTGCCGTACGGATAATCTCATCCAGCTTGGGCGGCAGCGCCGGGTTGAGCTCGATGGGCGCAACGGGAACGCGGTTCAAAACACTGTCAAATACAACCGCTGCCGTTGTTCCTTCAAATGGCAGCTTCCCCGTCGCCATCTCATAGAGCACCGCGCCAAAAGAAAAAAGGTCGCTCCGCGCGTCTAATTCCATCCCGCGTGCCTGCTCGGGCGACATGAACGCAATCGTCCCTACCGCCATGCCCGGTGAGGTCAGGTGTTCTGACGAACTCCCGATCGTCGCCCCGGCATAAGTCGGCTCCCGGGCCGAGCTGCGGTCGGCAATCAGTTTCGCCAGCCCGAAATCCAGAATTTTTGCTTGTCCTCGCGGCGTGATCAGGATGTTTGCCGGCTTGATGTCGCGGTGAAGGATGCCTTTGCTGTGCGCTGCATCCAATGCGTCGGCGATTTGGATCGCAAGATCCACAATCTCCTGCAACTCCATCTGGTGCTTCGCAAGGTACCGGTCGAGCGGCTCGCCTTCCACCAGCTCCATGGCGATATAGGATTCGCCATCCGCTTCGCCGATTTCGTAAATCGTACAGATGTTTGGGTGGTTCAGTGCGGACGCCGTGCGCGCTTCCAGCTTGAAGCGTTCCAGCGCCTGCTTTCGCTCCGCCATGTCTGCGGAAAGGAATTTCAGCGCGACTCGCCGCCCCAGTTGCAGGTCCTCGGCGGCCCACACCGTCCCCATGCCTCCCGAGCCGATGCGCTCGAGCACGCGATAGTGCGAAATCTCCCGGATGAAATCACCTCACAAACGCGGCGTCAATGACCCGACTATAGCCGCGCGCTCAACCGCTGGTCAATGGCTGTAGAACCTGGGAGAAAATCCAGGACTCATCAATCGTCACTCCCCTCGATCGCGCGGCCTTGTTTGCCCCGCGCCCTTCTCATACAATCCCCGTTTCGGTATTTCCGCTTGCAATCAACGGAAGGGCGCTCACGCATGTCACACAGGATTCGCGCGAAGATCACCGGAGTCGGGTGTTTCGTTCCCCCTCGCGTGGTCACCAACGCCGACCTCGAGAAAATCGTGGAAACCACCGATGAGTGGATTCGCACTCGCACCGGCATTCGCGAGCGCCATTACGTCGACTCCGGCGTGGCCGCCTCTCACCTGGCCACGGAAGCCGCGCGCCAGCTCATCGCTCAGAAGCAGCTCGACCCCGCCGAAGTTGACATGCTCATTGTCGCGAGCGTCACGCCGGACATGATGTTCCCCGCCACCGCGTGCCTGGTGCAGGATCGCATCGGCGCGAAGAAGGCCTGGGGCTTCGATCTCTCCGCAGCTTGTTCCGGCTTCGTGTACGCGCTGACCGTCGGTGCGCAATTCGTCGGCGCGGGCTCGCACAAAAAAGTCATGGTCATTGGCAGTGACGTCATGACCTCCATCCTCGATTTCAAGGACCGCGCCACCTGCGTTCTCTTCGGCGATGGCGCCGGCGCCGTCCTCCTCGAACCTTCGGAAGACGACAACTGCATCCTCGATTTCCGCCACGACATCGACGGCTCCGGCGGCTGCTTTCTCTACATGCCCGGTGGCGGATCCCTGCATCCTTCTACTCATGAGACCGTCGAGAAGCGCATGCATTACGTTCATCAGGAAGGCCAAAACGTTTTCAAGTACGCCGTCCGGCGCATGGCGGAAGTGTCCAATCAGATTCTCGAAGAAAACGGCTTCACCAGCCGCGACCTCAAGCTTGTCGTGCCTCACCAGGCCAATCTCCGGATCATCCAGGCGATGCAGCAACGTATGGGGGTTGAAGACGATAAAGTGATTGTGAATATCGACCGCTACGGAAACACCACCGCCGGCACCATCCCCCTCGGCCTGCGGGACGCCCTCGATCAGGGCCGCCTCAAGAAGGGTGACTTGGTGTTGCTCGTGACCGTCGGGGCGGGCTACACCACGGGCAGCATGCTCCTCCGCTGGGCCTACTGAACGCAATTCCACCGGAAGTCTGATCGCCTGCTTCAGAATTTGTGGATTGCCCTGCCTGGAAGAAAACGGGAATTAGTACGATCGCATCTCGGCCGCGTAGGCCAGGTTCTGCGTTAGACGTTGGTCCACCATCACCGCGACATACTTCGAGCAGGTCGCCATTTCCTGCTGAGCCCATCCTTGAAGCGCGGGCAGCCGGCACAGGACGCTGACGGCCGTGTAGTAGGCGCGCAGGGCGCTCAGGCTTTCGTGGCGCCTGCCCAGCGCGGGCGTAAGCCGGTGGAGGCTCAGCAGCGCTCCAAAATCCTCTGCTTCGGGGGTTTCGTGTGCCAGGCCGGAAAAGAGCGGAAACCGTTCGGAAAGTGGCTGGGAAGCGTGTCCGGCTATCAGCGAGCGCCAGTAATGTAGGCCAAACTGCGCCATGCCGCCTACCGCTGCGATGAGTATGACTACGCTGATCATTTCCCTCAGCCTCTGTATACAGATTGCCAGTCCGGATTTCTTTCCACAATAGAGCCTTGGTACTACCGCTCGTCACCACCAGTTCTGTGCCCCACCCTCCCCTGCAGGAACGCCCGGCCGTAGTACACCGAGAACCGGGCAATGCCCAGGATCGAAACCACGAGAACCGCTATGGAACGGATCACCATAGTCCGAGCGTAAGGGTAAACAAAACATCATTTACTCAACAATAGAGCAACCGTACCACTTGCCCCCAACTTCTCGCTTCCAAAGGGAGCGCTTGGACTCAGGTTGTCTAACTCAAGAACAGGGGGGTCGTCACGGATTCTAGTTGTTGTCGGAGACGTTTCTGCCGCCATTTCTAGTAGAAACGGCGGCGCGCAACCTCACCTCGCGCCGTGTTGCAGCGGGAACCCCGCCCAGGCATTGGCCAGGCCGAGGACTTCGCGGAGGACGTCGTGCGCGTCGCTCGTGCTGCGCCACCAGTGCTCGCCATCGTAAGGGTCCTCGCGGGCGTAGCGCACAATCAGAGCCGGATCGCCACCCACCAGTTTGCGCCAGATCGTGTGCACGCGCCGCGTGTGCGCTTTGGACGTCACAATGATTACCCGGTGGATGCCTGCTTCGCGCGCGGTCTTTGCGATTGCGCGCACCTCGTCTTCGGTATCGTAAATTGGTGGCTCGAGGACGCGGATCGATTCGACGGGCACGCCAAGCCGGATCAAAACCTTCTGGTTGTAAAAGGTTTCACCGAGATAATCGATCCCCATCTCGCGAAGCTCGGCCGTTGCGTCAACGGGACGCGTCACCCAGATTTCCGGCGCGAATTTCCCGCGATAAATTTCGGCTGCTTCGCGGGCCCGCATGGGGAGCCCGCCGCTCAGCACCACCGCGGCCCGGGACGCCTCCAGAGGATCTTCCACTACGAGCCACTCTCCCACCCGCCGGAACATCCAGGTGCCTACAGCAGCAAGCACGGAAAGCACGGCCAGGGTCCAGAGTAAGCGCCGGCGCCCGCGGCGGGAAATCCTCAACGCGGCACCTCTATGTGCCGGCGATCGGAGCGGTGAATGGGATTCTTACTGGGAATCACGTGAGTGTCTCTCCATCGCGGGAAGTGTTTGGCAAAAGATCATGTTGTAGTGGCGGCGTTTGCAATCCTCGCAACGGAATGGCCGTCTCAGCGCCAGCGGAAGAATCAATGCCTCTGCCAGGCCGCGCCGGTGGGAGCGGCGCACATCGAAGCTTCCGCAGTGCGGACAAACGGCCACGAGCATGTGGCGCTTGAAACTCACGGCAATACCCCGGCTCGCCGCATCGTACCTTCCGCGCAGTTCTCGGTCAATCTCGCGGTCAATTGACTTTGCGGCAACTCAGGCGCGTCCGGCGCTTGGGCGGCGGCGCGAAGCAGGCTAGAATCATCGCGCTATGCAAACTGCAACCGCCGCCGCGCGCAGCCCGCGGCAGGACGCGCGAAAGTCCCTCGGAGTGAGCCGCTCATGCGCGCGGTAATCACCGGCGGGGCGGGATTCCTCGGCTCGCACCTTTGCGACGCGATCCTCGCGCGCGGCTGGGAAGTCCTGTGCATCGACAACATGATCACCGGGCAGGACGCGAATATCGCCCATCTTGTGAACAACGCAAAGTTTCGCGCGATGCGGCATGACGTCTCTTGCTACATTGACGTGCCCGGTCCTGTTGAGGCCGTCCTGCATTTCGCTTCCCCCGCCAGCCCGGTGGATTATCTTGCCCATCCGATTCCTACGCTGAAGGTCGGTTCCCTCGGCACGCACAACGCGCTCGGCCTCGCGATGGCCAAGAAAGCGAAGTTCCTCCTGGCTTCGACTTCCGAATCCTATGGCGACCCGGAAGTGAGTCCGCAGCCGGAAACTTACTGGGGCCACGTGAATCCCATCGGCCCGCGCGGCGTCTACGACGAAGCCAAGCGATTCGCCGAAGCGATGACCATGGCCTACCACCGCTATCACAAGCTGGACACTCGCATCGTGCGCATCTTCAACACCTACGGCCCGCGGATGCGGCTCAATGACGGGCGCGCGCTGCCGAACTTCGTTTATCAGGCGCTGACCGGCCGGCCGATTACCGTGTACGGCGAAGGCAAGCAGACGCGCAGCTTCTGCTACGTGAGCGACCTGATCGACGGCATCTGCAAATTGCTCGATTCCGATGAGCACCTGCCAACGAACATCGGCAATCCGCACGAAATCACCATCCTCGAATTTGCCGAACGCATCCGCGCGCTCACCGGCGCTACCGTACCCATCGAGTTCAAGCCGCTTCCGCAGGACGACCCCAGGCAGCGATGCCCGGATATCTCCAAGGCCCGCCGCATCCTCCATTGGGAACCAAAGGTCGCCCTCGAAGAGGGCCTGCGCTTGACGCTCGCCTATTTCAAGCAGCAGGTCGCCTCCGCCTCCTGAGGGCCCGGTACCTTCCTTATCGAAGGGCGCCCGATTAAAGTTGAGCCACCCATCTAAGCTGACGCCGATCAGGCGAGTGGAACTGAAATCGTTATCTAACCTTTTGCGCGACACCTCAGAGCTTGGAGAGGATTTGCAAGGCAAGAGTCTTTTCCATGGCCTTCCGCTGGTCCGGGGGGAAGGCGCGGCTCACGGTGAGGTTGAACGCGACATCCCCCTTCCTGGCGTACAGGATCACGCTAGCGCCTATCGCTACGTAGTAGGCATCATCGCCGATGCCGGTGACCGGCGTCACGGTAGTCCCTGGGCCCTTCATCGACGTCTTCGCGTTGTTGAAATCATTCGCAGTCTTGAGCATGAGTACGACGCTCTTACCGCCTAGTGGGCCGTTGGGCTCAGTCCACGTGCATGTTCGCAAGGACTTTAGGGGCGTATGCGAACCAGCACCCGCCGAGACGCCGAGCGCGGCGCTGACCTGGGCCTGGGTGAGAAGGGAACAGGCATCCTCGGGCGGCGCGGCGTTCGCCGATGGCGCCATGGCGGCACCGACGATGAAGATTGCGGCAATCACTGCGCCACGGCTGATTTTCGAGGGCATGTCGCAAGCCTCCTTCGCAGAATGGCGCGCTTATTCTACTCCCGGGTGTTTACCAAACAAATCGGTGTATCCGATTTGATCGCCAAAACCGACGAGGAGTGTTGGGGTAGGAAATCCTGAAGGACGGGCCAATTGCGATTCAATTGAGGTAGGATGGGCGGCGAGAAATCCGTCGGGACGCGTCGACACGAAATTTGGCGAGCGTCAAGCGCTGAATGTGAACTGAAATGGATCGGAAAGAGTCCTGCTGGGCACGAAGAATCGTTTTCACGCTGCTTTTTGCCTTCGCGTGTATGAGCATTGCCGCGTTCGCGCCGGAGAGCAAATTTAGCCATGTTTCCAAGCTGCACGATGCTCTGCTCCACAGCACATCGTATGCCCAAGGGCCTTCCCAGAAGGCCCACCTCAATATTATGCCGCTCGGAGATTCCATCACCTTTGGCATTACCAATCCGAGCTACGGCGGCTACCGGCGCTTGCTCGGGACGCTGCTGACGCACGATGGCTACAACTTTGAATTCGTGGGGTCCGTGCAGAGCGGCGACGGCGTCATCCCTTCTACCAACAACGAGGGACACCCGGGTTGGACCATATCGCATATAAAGAACGGCATTGATTCAAAAGGCTGGCTGGAGACCTATCAGCCCGACATCATCCTGCTGCACATCGGCACGAATGACCTTCGCCCGCTCATTGGGGGTGCGGCGTCGGCGCCCGAGAATCTCTCGGCGCTTCTCGATGATATTCTCGCGCGGCTGCCGCAGACGCGCGTGATCGTGGCGCAGATTATTCCTTTTCGGACCGGCCCGGACCAAGTCCATCAGACCTACAATGCTGCGATTCCCGGCATCGTGGCGTCGAAAGGGCCGCGGGTTTCCACGGTCAACATGCAGAACATCCTCTCTCCCCCAAGTGATTATGCAGACCCCTTTCATCCGAATGCCGGCGGCTACGACAAGATGGCGCGCGCCTGGGAACGCGCCTTGCGCGCCGTGATTCCCGGTATCGAGCAGCGTGGCGAAACACCGGCGCCGCGAGGTGCTTCGGAAGTTGCGTCCGTTCAGAAGGTGGGACCGGCTCAGAAGGTACCGGGACAAAACTCTCCTCGCGAGCCACGGGGGATATACGGCGTTGTGCTGGCCAAACTTCCCTACACCGCAACCCTGGACAATCCCGCGGTCTCGGGACTGCTTCTATATTTCCAATGGGCGGCCTTGGAGCCCAAGGAAGGCCAATTCGATTTCAGTGCGGTGGAAGAGGCGTTTCAGGCCGCGGAGGCGAGGCACAAGACCATTCAGCTCGCTCTGATTCCCGGTTTTTGGACGCCGCAATGGCTGCTGGATGAACTCACGTCCTGCGATGGCTGGTTGGATTCAGGCAGGAAGACGGGCCCCGCGCCACCCCAATGCGGAAAGGCCACCTTCGGGCTTCCCGAAGGCCTCGCGCTGAAGGGCCGGATGCATGAGCTGCCGTTGCCATGGAACCCCGAGTACAAGAGGGGCTGGCACGCGTTTCTATCGGAATTTGCGAAGAGGTTCGGGCAACGCGAGGCCTTCGTGTCCATCGCCATCGCGGGGCCGACTTCGCAATCCGAAGAGATCATGATGCCGCGCAACGGACCCGGCGAGACGGAGAAATGGGCGCGGCTCCTTGAGGCGTTTTACAAAGATCCGTCATACCACCGATCGAACAAGGCGTTTGTCGAGGAGTGGAAGGCGGAGATCGACGATTACGGAACAATCTTCAGCAACGTCACTCTCGCGCTGACGCGTGCGTGGGGGCTTCCCTTCAATCCAACCCGGCCTGGAGGGGCAGAGGCTTCCACGCTCGAGATCGCGGCCTATTTTGCGAGCAAACGGGCGGGGCCAAACGCAATCGCGACGCAGAATAACGGGGTAATGCCGGCGCACCCCATGACTATGAAGGAGGTTAAAGAGATGTCGGCGGATACGAGGCTCAATCCACGAGTGCTCGCCGGAGGGGAGTTTTCCACTTCGTTTTCGCGTGACCCGGCACGCGAAGGATGCCCAAGTGACGACAAGTCTTCGTCTGCGTGCCAGAGCATCACTCCCGAGCAGGCGCTCGCGAACTTGCTGGCAGTCTTCTTCGCCGGCACGCCCTACGGACATTTCTATGGCTCACAAGACGGCACGGCAGCCGTCCAGTACTTGCAAATCTATCAGGAGGACATTCTATACGCGAACGACCACCCGCCGGTTCAGGCTAAGCTCCTTGAGGCCAGCAAGCGGTTCTAGACTTCTTACTGAAGATTGAACGCGCTGGTGGAGCAATCTGCCAGGGCGACTGCGTCAGGTCTTGCGTCAAGATTCCATTCCCACGCGCACTCATCGTCACGCGAGATGGCCAAGGCTCGTTCCGCGTCCAGTCGAGCCGCTTATATTCGGGCCACTTGGTGAGGATGAGAAGCGCTTCGGCGCTCTTCGCGACATCGTAGGGGTCGAGGAGGTTGCGGCCTTCGAGAACCGGGAAGGCTTTCGCCTTCCCTAAACGGAATGTGCGATACCGCTGATCCGATTTTTGTATATGCGATTTGAGATAGTGACTTCGGAGCTTCACCTGCTAGCTTTGTTCTGGAACTTGTTTATCCGTGGGGAGATAATCGCCTGAAGGTAAATCCGTCCCTGCCGGCTGGTACCCGAGACATTATTTATCGTTTCGTAGCGGCTGCGGACTGCGCCACAAATAGCGCGCCCTATTGGATAGATTCAGGAGTAGAGATTAATGGCTAGCTTGCTCGGTCGGGTCGACGTTGCACCAGAAAAACAGGAAGACGTTCCTGCGGTTGTTCCTCAGCAGGCTTTCATTCCTGCGCCCTCAGTCAAGACGTTCTTCCATAACAAATGGGCCAAATGGGGGCTGGTAATCGGCGTCCTCATCGTCATCGCCATTGGCGTGGAACTGTGGCGGATCCATTCACAAGACGCGATCACTTACCAGACTGTGCCGGTCGAGCGCGGGTCGATTCAGACCAGCGTAACGACCACGGGCACGGTCAACGCGGTGGTTGACGTGCAGGTCGGCAGCCAGGTATCGGGAAACATCAAAGCGCTTTACGCTGACTTCAATACCAAAGTGAAGAAGGGACAACTCGTTGCGTTGATCGACCCGGAGCTTTTTCAGGCGGCGGTCGATCAGGCTCAGGCAGGGCTGAACTCGGCAAAATCTGCGGTTGTCACCGCAAGCGCTCAAGTGGTGAAGGCGAACTCGGACCTTTCCGCATCGATGGCGAGCGAGAGAAGCGCCGAGTCCGTTGCCGCCAAGGACCAGGCAAACGCGGTCAACGCCAATGCACAATGGCTGCGAATGGATGGCCTGTTCAACGAGGGGGTTATTTCCAAGGAGGATCATGACGCGGCCAAGGCGGCTACTGATTCCGCGCAGGCACAGGTGACGGCCGACAATGCCCTGATCGATGCCGCGAAACAGACGGTGTTATCGGCGCAGGCGGAAGTGAATGTGGTAAAAGGCCAGTTGAGTTCCGCGCAGGCGCAGCAGCAGCAGGCGCAAGCCTCACTCGACAGTGCCAAGATTAATCTTGCGCACACGCAGATAACGGCCCCCGTTGACGGCACGGTGATCTCCCGGAACATGGATGTAGGCCAGACGGTGGCCGCGTCGCTTTCGGCTCCCACAATTTTTCAAATTGCGCAGGACCTGACGAAGATGCAAGTGGATACGAACGTGGACGAGTCCGATGTTGCTAACATCATTGCCGGCCAGAACGCGACCTTCACTGTGGATGCTTATCCCACCATTACCTTTAGCGGCCTGGTTACAGTTGTGCGCAAGGCGCCGATCATTACGCAAAACGTGGTCACATACGACGTGGTGATCTCGGTATCAAATCCGGATTTGAAACTGTTCCCGGGAATGACGGCGAATGCCAGAATATTGACCGCGAAGGTGGATGACGCGCTGAAGGTGCCGAACGCTGTTTTGCGGCTGAACGCTACTCCTGCAATTCTGCAGCAGCTCGGCCTGCCGACGGCCTCGGCCGGGAAGCAGAATGTCTACGTGGTGCGCGCAGGAACGATTCAAGCGGTGGCGGTCACCTTCGGGCTCTCGGACGGGAAATCCACAGCGGTCACCTCCGGCGGTTTGGTAGTGGGCGACCAGGTTGTAGACAGGTTCGTCATCGGAGCAACGACGCCGAGCACCACTCCCACCACTCCGGCACCCGGCAGCAGCACGCCGCGGCGCGGACCCACACCCTGAGGACGCTTCATTGCCACCGCTCATTGACGTCCGGGATTTAAAGAAGACTTACCAGCTTGGCGACGTTACGGTGAACGCCCTGCAAGGCGTAACGGTCGGCGTCGAGCGCGGTACATTCGTCGCAATCATGGGGCAATCCGGCTCGGGCAAATCCACATTCATGAATCTTCTCGGATGCCTGGACAAGCCGACTTCAGGGCAGTATTTGCTGGACGGCATTTCGGTGGAAAGCCTGGACCGCGACCAGCTCGCCGAAATACGGAACCTCAAAATCGGCTTCGTTTTTCAAAATTTCAACCTGCTGCCGCGCATGGACGCGCTGGAAAATGTGGAATTGCCGCTGCTTTACAAAATCACGGATACGCCGAATGGAACCGAGCTGGCCAAGCGCGCGCTTGAATCCGTGGGCCTATCGAATCGCGGACATAACCTTCCAACGCAACTCTCCGGCGGCCAGCAACAGCGTGTGGCGATTGCCCGTGCGCTGATCAACCGGCCGGAAATACTTCTTGCCGATGAGCCGACCGGCGCGCTGGATTCGCATACGAGCGCTGAAATCCTCAATATTTTCCAGCAACTGAACCGGACGCAGCACATCACCATCGTACTGGTGACGCACTCGGATGAAATTGCCGCGTACGCGGATCGAATCATCGGGTTTCGCGATGGCCTGATTGTCAGCGACGAGCCGGTCTCCCACTCGCCGAAGAGCGGCGAGGAGCGGGTGGTTCCTCACCCGCCGATGGAGGCGACGCAATGAAGCGCTTTCGCTCGTCCATCCGGATCGCGTTCCGGGCGCTGGCAATGAACAAGCTTCGTTCGATGCTCACCATGCTGGGGATTGTGATTGGCGTCGCTTCCGTGATCGCCACGGTCGCGATTGGCTCCGGCGCCACTCAGCGGATCCAGGATCAAATTGCAAGTATTGGCAGCAACATCATCATGATTCTGCCGGGAAGCACGACCAGCTCCGGCCTGCGTCTGGGGAGCGGCAATGCGGTGACGTTGACGGAAGCCGATGCGAAGGACATCCCCGTGCAGTGTCCCAGCGTGGCGCTGGCGGCGCCGACAGTGCGAGGCGCGGCGCAAGTTGTCAACGGGAGCAACAACTGGGCGACGCAAATTTATGGCGTCACTCCGGACTATCTGACGATTCGCGACCTCTCCATTGTTGAAGGGGATGTGTTCACTCAGCAGGATGTGGATGCCGCGAACGATGTCGCGCTCCTCGGCCAGACGGTGGTGAATAACTTGTTCGGCGGCGCGGATCCCATCGGCCAATCCATCCGCATCAAAAACGTTCCGTTCACAGTGGTTGGCGTGCTCACACCGAAAGGCCAGTCATCGCAGGGTCAGGATCAGGACGATGTAATTTATCTCCCGATTTCAACCGCGAAGCGAAAAGTGATCGGCATCAACCAGGCCAATTCCGGCGCCGTGAACAACATCATTATGCAGGCGCAATCCAGCGCGCTCATCACCGAAGCGCAGCAGGAAGCGGAATCTCTTCTGCGGCAACGCCATCATCTGCAGCCGAACGAGGCGGACGACTTCACGATTCAAAACCTGCAAGACTTGTTCGCGGCGCAAGAGGCGTCTTCGAGCATCATGTCGATCATGCTCGCGTGCGTGGCTTCGGTCTCGCTGGTTGTGGGCGGCATCGGGATTATGAACATCATGCTGATCTCCGTTCGCGAGCGAACGCGCGAAATTGGATTGCGGCAAGCGTTGGGCGCGAAGATGCGCGATATCCTCACGCAGTTCCTCGTCGAGGCGGTCACGCTCTCGATCGCCGGCGGGTTTGTCGGAATTCTTTTTGGGTTCGGCGCTTCCATCTTGATCTCGCGCATCGCGGGCTGGGCGACGTCCGTTGGCCCGGGCGCGGTATCGCTGGCGGTCTTTTTTTCCGCGCTGGTTGGAATCGGCTTCGGATATTATCCCGCGAGAAAAGCTGCGTATCTTGATCCCATAGAAGCGTTGCGGTCCGAGTAGCGGTCCATAGTCGTCGCCGCCGGCACATCACCGATGGATAGTGCAGACATATTTCAATAAGCAAGGTGAAATCCGTGTAAGTTATTGATACGAAAGAGGTTAGGGGCGTCGAAAATTATTTAGTCAGTCGACTAAATAAATTTTAGTAGGGAAAAAACGAAAAAACAAAATCACGAATATTATACGACACTGTGACGGAGAGTAAGAGGGGGAGTAAGCGGAGAGTACTAGGAAATTCGAACGCGTCACGATGGGCGCTTTGGGGAAGCCCCATACCATTCGGTACGGAGCCGCGCCACGCGCCGGCGCGGGCAGGGACTGATTTTGAGTCTGAGTGGGTATTGCGCGCTGATACCAGAAGTGCCATCGTCGGCGCGTGAAGAGACGGCCCAAGCGAAAGAAACGTCCTGCCCGCAAGCCCAAGCCTCAACAGGACGTGGAGCTGCTTACCGCCCGCCTGATTCAATGGGTGAATGAACTGGTGTCAAAGTCGGTCACCGATGCGCAGCGAATGGTGGACCACCGGGAACGAGTGAATTAAGATCTGCCCCACCCACCTTTCGCTCCGCGAAAGATGGGCCACCCGGAAAGGCCGTGCCACCCCACCCACTCGGAAAGGATTATGTGCTCGGGAGCCGACGATGCGCGAGGTCGGTGGTCATGTATACAATGGTTGCCGCTCTGGACGTTCTCAGTAAGAATTTTCGTTAACTCGATGTTCTCGTACAAACAGGAGGAGATGATGTCCAAGAAGGCTATTGCTACGGACGCTCAACTGATCATGCAGCTTTACGATTTGCGACGAGAGCCGGAGATGCGCAAGGCTCGCCATTGGTGGGGCTTCGAATTCTCGCCGCGCAGTGCAGATGATTTCCTGAAGGTCGCATGGGCCGCAGGTTCGCAGGAGAACAACTGGCTGCGACAGGTGGCTGGTTACTGGGGCATGGCTGCGTCGTTCGTGCTAAAGGGCGCGTTGAACGAAGAGCTTTTTCTGCAGCCGACGGTAAGTGGGGAGATGTTCGTGGTCTTCGCCAAGGTGCACCCGTTCCTGAAAGAATTGCGGGAAAAGCTGAACGACCCGGAAGTGTTTCTAAACATCGAGAAGGTAATTATGCACACGAAATGGGGGCGCGACCGGCTGAGATTGATGATAAAGCGTGTGGAGATGATGCGAGAGAAGATGGCCGAGAAAAAGGCGAGCTAAGTTGAACGATTGTTCGCCGTCGTTCTGCATACCATTGGCCAAACGTGTGGCATTGGCAGGGTGCGTCAAGCGGCCGAACTGATTGTCCAAAAACATGTTGTTGAATTCGGGTCATCCTCACGCCTACGGTACATGCCGCGAGGACCCCCTGCCTACGCACGTATCTGTGGGGCTTTGTCGTTGTCGCCGCCTATTACTCCATTCTCATCGTCTGGTTCTTCCGGAAGATTCCTGGTTAGTTAGCGCGCGGCGACGAAACGCTCTTCCCGTTAGAGTAGGAAATTCTCCAGGCGCGATCTGCGAACTCCGGCTTAGAACCGAAAAGTGAGGCACCAAGACCATCGCCCGGCGTGGCGGATGAATGGTGAGCACGCCGGGAAAAGCTTAATTAAGGGCTGAGGCACCCGCCTTTCGCTCCGCGAAAGATGGGCCAACTGGAAAGGCTTAGAGGCTGCGCCACTCGCCCGACGATTCGTTTCATTTGGCGAATTTCTTCTTTAAGAAGGGCCGTTGACGATCGACTCTTTTGGTTTCTACCCAGCTTAAAAAGGTCGCCTCCTTATCGTCAGGTGAAATCAGGTATATCTGCTTTCGTGCTCTGGTAATCGCCACGAGAAAATCATATATATTTTGGTCTGTGATCGTCCCCTTCGTCGAAAAGTAACGATCAGAGAAATCCACTAGGAAAACGTAGTCTGCTGCCAGACCTTTCGAGCCCAGAATGGTTGTGATTTGTACCTTAATGTTTTTCAAGGCTCTCAGCCGGGGGGACTGTGATTTCGATGAGAAAAAATCCTTTCGAAATTTGTCCGTGCCTAACTGTAGAGGGTCGTAGCCGAGCACGCTAAAGAGTTCTTTCAATTCTTGCTCCTTGACACTTTCATCCTTGATGAGTCTCTGGAAGGCATCGAAAAGCCTCCTAATCTTGGTAGCGTGGGTGTCGCCTGCAATCGTAGAAATCCGCTTGTCAGGTTCTGACTGAGTTCTCTTTAAAATCGACTCGAATTCGTCCTCTTGGAGAATGGCCTTTAACAAAATCCGCCAACCCAGATTCGTGTCGGGATCCTCCTGCATTAGCGATAATGCGTCCATAATGCTTGGCGACTTGTCACTTTTGTCGGAGTGAAGGATATTCCTAAGACCTGCCGATTGTAGAGAGTTTATGATTTGCGGGAATCTGGTGTTTTTCATGGGGTTGGGAACGATTATCAGTAAACTAAAAGATTTCTTCTCCTGCGCAGCGATTTCTGAAAGCTCGTCTCTGAGGAATTCCGATAGGAAGTTGGCATACACGGGCCTGAAAACGATTTTAGGGTGTTTCAGTCCCTCCTCGTCCATGTCTTTTGAGGGGAAATACACATATTTCTTATCAACTCGCCCCTTCAACAAGCCCTTCTCGGTGGCAGTCGAAATGAAGTCGTTGATTGCGCCTACGATGACCTCCGTGCTTCTAGAACAATATGAGAGGGGGAAGGAGACATACTCAGAACCCTCTTTCCTGTGTTTTCTTCGGATGTGCTCGGGGGATGCTTTTTTCAGCCCCATATATAGGGATTGATCGTCGTCGCCGGTAATTAGAATTGGACTCTTGGTCGCGAGCAATTCGATTAAGTCGACCTCGAACTTGTTAAAGTCCTGGAACTCGTCAACGACAACCTGTTCATAAATTGGAATCTCCTTGCTGTTCTCTGGATGCTTGTAGTACTCGACCAAAGCGTGGATGATGTCCGGGAAGCCGTAATACTTCCCGTAGTAGTCGCGCCTCTTCTCATAGAATGCGCGTTCCTTTTCGTTTATCGGTTCTTCTTGGAACAACGATTTAAAAACCATGCTTCTGTCGCCGAGAGTCTGAGCGTCTTCCTGGATGACGTCGGGGAGCCTTGGGTACAACTTGTACCCCTTCTGTTGTAAAACACTCAACGCGTACCCGTGTAAGGTACGAACTTCCGACAATCCGAGCAGAGACAAGGAAAGCTCGTCGACAAGGGCGTTTATGAAGGTCAGTGTCAGGGACTTTCGAGACCTTGTTCTGAGTAACTCCCGAAACAGATGTGTTTTCCCCGTACCCGGTCCGGCTACAACAATTTTCTTCCTTGCTGGCGAGCTTAGGATGTCGTTTGTCTGTTTGTTTCTTGCCACCTCAGCTTCGTCGTAAATCTCCTGTTTTGGGTGTGTACTCATGCATAGATGATAGCAATTTTCAGTATCAGGCCCCACATCCCTCAACCCTCATATTCTGTGGGGTGAAGACTCGGCACAATCGGAGGGAGGATGCTTGATTGCGCGCGGGGGCGAAGATAGACTCGCGCAAGTGAATCTACTTTACTACGGCGATAACCTCGACGTTCTGCGGCGGCACGTCAAAGAGGAGACGGTTGATCTCGTGTATCTCGACCCTCCTTTCAAATCGAATCAAGATTACAACGTGCTCTTTGCCGAGAAGGACGGGACCCGATCCGCTTCGCAGTTCAAAGCCTTTGAAGACACTTGGGAATGGAACCAAGCGTCGGCGGCAGTCTACGAGGAGATTGTGGAGGCTGGCGGCCGCGTTTCAGATGTGATGCAAGCGTTCCGACGATTTCTCGGCACGAACGATCTTTTAGCTTATTTGACGATGATGGCACCGAGGCTTGTCGAGCTTCATAGGGCCTTGAAGCCGGCGGGCAGCCTTTACCTGCATTGTGATCAAACTGCTAGCCACTACTTGAAGTTGCTCTTAGACGCTATTTTTGGACCAAACAATTTTCGCAACGAGATCGTATGGAAAAGAAAGGCTGGCAGAGGGGAGACGAACGCGGCGGCTATCCGTTTTGGAGTCAGCGCCGACACACTTCTCTTTTATGCACGCACTCAAGCTACGCGGTTTAATCGGCAATATAGGGAGAGCAACCCGGACTACATAGAATCGAAGTTCACGCACTTTACGTCTGACGGGCGGCGATACAGGCTCGACAATCTTACGAGTCCTTCATTCCGCCGCAATCTAATTTACGATTACAAGGGTTACGCGCCGCCCGCAAAAGGATGGGCAGTGTCGCGAGAGCGAATGGCGCGGATGGAGGCAGAGGGGAGGCTCTATTTCCCTGCCGACAAGACGAAAAGAATTCAACGAAAGCGGTTTCTTGATGAGCTAGAGGGAGAGACGGTTGACAGCCTTTGGGACGACATTCCGCCAATAAATTCTCAGGCACAGGAGAGGTTGGGATATCCAACACAAAAACCCGAAGCGCTGCTTGAGCGGATCATAAAGGCATCAACGGATGAGGGCGCGAATGTCTTGGATCCGTTCTGCGGTTGCGGCACGGCGGTTGCCGTCGCCCAGCGGTTGAAGCGCAATTGGATCGGGATTGACATCACGCACCTGGCGATTGGTCTTATCAAGAGCCGGCTTCGGGACGCATTCGGTGACGAGGTTGCGAAATCATATGAGGTGATTGGCGAGCCTGTCTCCGTGCCGGACGCTGTCGAACTGGCGAAAGAGGATCCCTATCAGTTCCAATGGTGGGCGCTCGGGCTTGTTGGGGCGCGACGCGCGGAGCAAAAGAAAGGCAGCGACCAGGGAATTGACGGGCGGCTCTATTTCCACGATGAAGGGCAAGGCGGCAAGACGAAACAGATCATTCTTTCAGTCAAGTCAGGGCATGTGGGTGTCAAGGATCTCCGGGATTTACGCGGCGTTATCGAGCGGGAGAAAGCTGAAATTGGCGTCCTCTTGGCATTGGAAGATGCCACGAAGCCTATGACGACAGAGGCCGCTTCGGCTGGTTTCTATAAGTCGCCTTGGGGAAATCACCCCCGCATTCAAATTCTGACTATCGCCGAAATTCTGGGAGGCAAGGGAATCGACTATCCACACCCGAGCAATGTGACCTTCAAGCGAGCGCCAAAGGCGGAAACACCTCTACCTGAGCAGATGCGTATTGGGGATGCAATTCCGCCGGAAGTGATACCCGGAAAACGGAAGCGGCAGTAATTCAAGAAAAAGCACGCATGCTGAAGCCTGTGTTACGCGTGCGAGAGGGTTGCACTGGACCAAAGATTTAGGAGGAGGCAGGACCATTGATCCTACTGAACTACAGCAGTTACGTGGATGGGAGGGTTAGGTGCCGCCAGTCGCTTCACTGTCTCCGTCAGGTGGCGGGCTTTCTCATCGTGCGGAGAGCCTTTCGCATAATCTCTAACGAGTCGGTCGACGACTTCCAGCCGTGCTTGCATATCGTCTAGGGCACGACGATTTTCCATTTGATCCTGATGCATTTGCCTTTCCGATTCTAGCTGTGTTCTTGATACGCGAGTGTTCTGCATTACGTTCACCATGACCATCCCGATTCCGAGGAGGATGAATGCACCACGGTATGCCCAGATTTTTTTCTTCGTGGTCGGCGTTTGCGCCGACACCTCGAATCCAAGGACGGCCAGCAGCACGGTAAGGGCTGTACCGATTATGACGTAAAGTATTTCGACCGTTGCCATGTCAAAGTAATTATATGTCAGGCGTTCGGATAAACAAGTGCCGCTCCCTACTTGACTTATTCGGGTGGGCGACAAGAGGGCGCGTCCTGATGTACGCCTCGGAGATTGTTTGGGCGAGGCGTAAGGCGCAGAATTATTTAGGCCCTCGCAGGGGCGAGGCGCGCGCTGAGAGGCGCGTGCGGTTTTGGGGTTCGCGGTGCGAACCCGTCATTGGTTGTTTTGAAGGCGGGCGTCGGGGGAGAAAAGAACACAGGCTAAAGCCTGTGTTACTGGGCGGGGCATGCGCCGCCCCTACGAAGTCAGGAAGATGCCACCCTCCCGATTGTGTCGGGACAGGTTCCGGGTGGCGGTAGACAGGCAAACACGAGAGGCTGCCACCCTCAAGGGTGGCGGTACACAGGCAAATACGAAAGGCGCACGGCGCGGCCCACCTGAAGGTGAGCCCTACGAAAGCGGAGAAGCACAGCGGCGGGGGGGATGATTGGAAAAGAGAGATTCCCCGAAAAAAAATCTCGGGACGCAAGTCTTCTAAGTCTGCCGCAGGCGCAATGGCGCGGCGGGAAGGCGCCCCGACAAATGCGTTTCGGGGCAGGCCGCGGTTTAGGAGTTCGGAATGGCGAACCCGACATTGGTTTATTAAGGACAAGGAAAGGGGCACGGCTGGGGTGCGCCCCGATGGACGACTCGGGGCAAGCCGCGAAGTTTGGACATTCGCCGTTCGAATTGATCTGACAGTGGCTGGGTGTCGCCGCGGGATGCGTCTTGGGGCAGGGTGCGGAGTAGAAGCCCTTCGGCTACGCTCAGGGTGACGGCGGAAGGCGCCGTCAGCGAAAGAGCGGGCGTCGTCAAGGAGTGATTCCCGCCACCCGCCACGGCGGGTAAACTTGGGCAGGCTTGTGGAGGGGAAGTCGGCAAGGAGAGATTCCCCGAAAAAAATCTCGGGACGCAAGTCTTCTAAGTCTGCCGCAGGCGCAATGGCGCGGCGGGATGGCGCCGCGGTTTTGGGGTTCGGAAGGGCGAACCCGTCATTGGTTTATTAAGGACAAGGAAAGGGGCACGGCTGGGACCCGCCGCGACAGATACATTTCGGGGCAGACCCCGATGTGGGTCTCGGGGCAGGCCGCCCATACGAAGTCAGAAAGGTGCCACCCTCCCGATTGCGTCGGGACAGGTTCCGGGTGGCGCTACGCAGGCAAAGACGAAAGGCGCACAGCCAAGAGTGGCTGTGCTACTCAGCGGCATGCGCAGGGCGGGGCAGAAAAGAGCACAGGCTGAAGCCTGTGTTACTCGGCGGCGAGGGCGGGGATGATTGGAAAAGAGAGATTTCCGGAAAAAACCTCGGGACGCAAGTCTTCTAAGTCTGCCGCAGGCGCAATGGCGCGGCGGGAGGGCGCCCCGATGTGAATCTCGGGGCAGGCCCCGACAAATGCGTTTCGGGGCAGGCCGCGGTTTAGGGGTTCGGGGTGCGAACCCGTCATTGGTTGTTTTGAAGGCGGGCGGCGGGGGAGAAAAGAACAGAGGCTAAAGCCTGTGTTACTGGGCGGTGCAAGCGCCCCGATGTGAATCTCGGGGCAGGCCGCCCCCTACGAAGTCAGAAAGATGCCTCCCTCCCGATTGTGTCGGGACAGGTTCCGGGTGGGGCTACACAAGCAAAGTCGAGAGGCGCAAAGCGCGGCCCACCTGAAGGTGAGCCCCACGAAAGCGGAGCGGTCGCAGCGGCGGGAAGAGGCGGGGCAGAAAAGAGCACAAGCTAAAGCCTGTGTTACTGGGCGGGGCAAGCGCCGCCCCTACGAAGTCGGAAAGCACAGCGCGGGCCAATGGCCCGCGGTTTTGGAAGCTGCATCCCGCAGGAGCACCCGGGACGCACGGGACGCGTCCCGAAAAAGGATCGGGACGCAAAAGGCGTGCTTCGTCCCGATAGAAAGCATCGGTCCCGATAAAAAGCATCGGGATGCAGAAATCGCAGATGCAAAAAACGCGTCGCACTGCGCTCGTTCGGAATGACAGATTTTTTTGGAGGCGGGATTGGCCGCCCGCCTCGGGTCGAGGGATTAGGCCGGTTTAGTGACGAGGCGGCGCGCGGCGAGGGAAATCATCAGCCGGGTGATCCCGCTGAACAACATGCTGATTCCCACGAGCGTGCCGATGACCCATTCGGTGCTCGATGGCCAGGTCCTCCAAATCAGGATGCCGAGAATGAGCGTGACGATCCCGTCGAGGAGCAGCCAGCCCGAGCCCGGCATGGGGCGAAGCGCGAAGGATAAGACAAATTCCAGGATTCCTTCGGCAAGCAGGTAGATCGCCAGCGCCAGCGTGAGCGCCGCCAAGCCACCCACAGGATGAATCAGCAGGAAGACGCCGATGCCAATGTAGAGAACGCCCAGGAGCAGCTCCCAGAGAACTCCTTTGGTAGCGCGCAAGTGCCACGCAAATACAAGGTGCGCGGCGCCGCAGAAAATAAGCAGCCAAGCGACCAATAAACTCACCGTGATTCCGGCGACTTGCGGTATTCCAATCGCCAGAATACCGGCAACGATCAACAGAACACTGAGCCCGATGGACCACCCGATTGACTCTTTCACGATTGTGCCCATAGATGTCACGCTCATGAGGGTTTCCTCCTTAGGGCCGGGGCTGGGATTTAGAGCTCCGGTGGGTGCATCGTACGCTTGTGGAGGGGTGGATACAATGAAGGGGGGCGGGGGGCGCGCGAGGAAACAAAAGGGAGATTCCTCACCCGCTGCGGCGGCCCCGATGCAAATCATCGGGGTGCAAAGGGCGCAGATTCGGAATGACGGGAAAAAGAGAAAGAGGACAGAAAGAAAAAGCGGGCGGAGCATGCGCCGCCCCTACGAAAGCGGAGCGGAGGCTATAGCTTGGCGGAGGAGAGGACGAGGCCGCCGGGGCGGCCGAAGGAATAATACTCGAAGCCGAGGGCTTCCATCTTCGAGGGGTCGAGGAGGTTGCGGCCGTCGAGAACGAGCGGACGGACCATGGAGCGCTGGATGCGTTCCCAATCGAGCGACTTATATTCGGGCCACTCGGTGAGGATGAGAAGCGCTTCGGCGCTCTTCGCGACATCGTAGGGGTCGGGGGAGAAGCGCACGTCCGGGAAAAGGGCGAGGGCGCGCTCGATGGCCCGCGGATCGGTGGCGGCGAGGCGCGCGCCTTCGGCGCGGAGGCGTCCGATGATCTCGATGGCGGGCGAGAAGCGGATGTCGTCGGTATTGGCCTTGAAGGCGAGGCCCAGCGCGCCGATTTGCTTGTTCTTGACGATCCACAGGGCCTGGCGGATGCGCTCGATGAAGACGCCAATGCGGCGCTTGTTGACGCGCTCGGCTTCCTTGAGCATGGCGAAATCCACGCCGGATTTTTCGGCCAGGCGGATGAACGCCTGGACGTCTTTCGGGAGGCAGAAACCGCCGAAGCCGACGCCGGCGCGGAGGAATTGCGGGCCGATGCGCGGGTCCATGCCCATCGCGCGCGTGACTTCCTCGATGTCCGCGCCGAGTTTTTCGCAGAGGTCGGACAAGAGATTGGAGTAGGAGATTTTCAGCGCGAGGAATGAGTTGGAAGCGTGCTTGATGAGCTCGGCGCTGTTGATGGTGGTGACGACGAATTGCGCGGGAGGAAGCGGCGGGCACTTGCCCGCGTGCACGGGGCAGGCGAAGCCGCCGTCGAGAATCGGCTGATAGATTTCGCGGAGCAGGCGTTCGCTTTCGGCGTCTTCGACGCCGATGACGATGCGGTCGGGATGGAGAAAATCGGCGACGGCGGAGCCTTCGCGAAGGAATTCAGGGTTGGAGGCGACGCGAAAAGCCGCGGCGTGATTCTTGCCGTAAACCTGGAGCGCGCGCTTGACCTGCTGGCCGGTTTGAACGGGCACGGTGCTTTTTTCAACGATGAGCTTTGCCGAGGACGCGGCAGAGGCGATCACGCGCGCGACACTTTCGATGGCGCTGAGGTCGGCGTCGCCATTTTCGAGCGGCGGAGTGCCGACGCAAATGAAAATAGCGTCGCCGGAATGGACGGCTTCGGCGACGTTGCCGGCGAAGGAGAGGCGGCCTGCGTGGTGCGCTTCGGCGATGACTTTGTCGAGATGCTCTTCGTAAATGGGAACTTCACCGGACTGGAGCCGGCGAATCTTTGTATCGTCATTGTCGGCGCAGATGACGTGGTGGCCGATGCCTGCGAGGCAGGCTCCGGACACCAATCCTACATAGCCACAGCCGATGACAGTGATGCGCAAGCCAGGGCCTCTTTCCGAGAAGGAGCAGGAACACCCAGAAGCATTTTCGCCTAAGCTGGGCGCGAGCGAAAGGGGTATTCCACAAGAAAGTTCATGCCTGGTAACGCGCGGAGAAAAGCCTAGGAGCGCGGGGCCGGGGCGAGCGAACCGCGCATCAAGAGGCCGCGCATGCCGAGGAGAAGAAGGCGCGGCTGATTGCGACAGATGTGCCAGAGAACGCGGGCAGCTTCGTCGCGCGTATAGACGCTGAGCGACTGCTTGGCGGTAGAGTTCAAGAGATCCACGAGGCGGCTGTAATCGGGCTGCTGGAAACGGTGCAGCGCGCGGCGAATCAGGAGATGAAGTCCGAGTTCGCGGCGAAGGGCGGCGAGCTTGGGACTGCGGCCGCCATTGAGGATGGCTTCGGCGACGCCTTCAGCGCCGCGAATTCCGGTGACGATGCCGCCAATCGTGGTGACTTTTACCTGGCCGGCGGCGTCGCCGACGAGATAGACCTCGCCAGCGCCGGCGGCCCGCTTCACGGGAACCCAGCCGGTGTAAACCGGAATGCGGCCGCCCTGAAAACTGATGGCGTCGAAATGCTTTTTTTCGAGGAAGCGTTCGAGGGCGAGGCGAGTCCGCGCGCCATCTTCGCCGATGATGCCGAGAGCGCCCTGTCCAGCGGATTCGGGAATCAGCCAATAGAAATAAGGCGTGTCGTCAGGAACAAACCAGACGCGGACGGTTCCGGCGGGGAAATCGGAAGGAAGACGCACGATGGCCTGAACGAGCGGCACGGTGGCCTGGCGCGGCCAGCCAGCGACTTCCGCCACTTTGCTATTGGCGCCATCGGCGCCTACGAGCGTGTTGGTTTCGTGGGCTTGCCGGGCACCGCCGTTGTTCGCGCCCTCGGTGAGGAGGCGGACGCCGCGCTGCGTGCCTTCAAGGCCGACAAATTTGCGCCCGAGGTGAACGCGCACCCCATCGGATTGCGCCTGCGCGGCGAGACTGCGGATGAGAGAGGCGCGCTCGATGATGAGATCAGGGCGCTTGAGATCCACCGTGGCGGCGCGGCCATCGGTGAAAAGCTCAAAGCGGCGGACTTGATTTAGGACGGAAGGCTCGCCAGCAGCGCCGAGGATGTCGCGCATGTGGCTGGTGACGATGAGGGTGCGGCGGATCGGATCCAAGCGCTCGGCGCGCTCGAAAAGCTGGACGCGCGCTCCCCGGCGAGCCAGCAGAGAGCCAGTGTAAAAGCCCGCTACTGAGCCGCCAACGATTGCGACGGTTTTTGAGGCGAATTTTGCCTGCGCCACCGTTTCCCTTTCAAAGCTTGCCGTCCTTCACCGAGGGGTGAGCAAAGGCGGCGCGACACCTGGGAGTTGGGCGTGAGTATAACCGAATCGCGGAGCCGGGCAAAGATGAGCCGGTGGAAAAAGGAAGAGGGTCACCGAGGGGCGGCGGCTTTCCTCTGCTGGCGCTCGTAAGGCGCGCGCTCAAGAAGCAAAAGGGCGAGGCCGACGGCCGCGAGAGTTGCCCCGCCGGCGATATAGGCGCCGGTGATCGAAAGCTTTCCGAGCAGAAGGGCCAGCGACCCGAAGAAGAACCCCGCGACATAGAGCGCGAGGACGGCGCCGCGCTGGCCGAGGCCCAGGTTCGCGAGGCGGTGCGAGGCGTGGTCCTTGCCGGGAGTGGCAAAGGGGAGAAACCCGCGGCGGGAACGAGAGATGATTACGAGCAAGGTGTCAAAAATCGGCACTCCGAGAATCAGGAGCGGAACCATCCAACTGATGCGGTGATGAAGGTTTTCAAAGTGGATCTTCGCGCCAAGCGTGGCCATCAGGAAACCAAGCAGCATCGCGCCGCCATCCCCCATGAAAATCTTGGCGGGCTTGAAATTCCAAATAAGGAAGCCGAGCGAGGCTCCCAAGACAGCCGCGGCGAGAGTCAGCACAAGCGACTGGCCTTCCCGATAAGCGTAGACGGCGAAGAAGAAAGATGCGATTGCGGCGATGCCCGCGCAAAGGCCGTCCATGTGGTCGAAAATGCTGAATGAGGCGGTGATGCCGACGACCCAGAGAATTGTGAGCAGGCTATCAGCCAGGATGGCGTTGGAGCCGGGGCGAAACGTCTCAAAAAACTGCACACGAACGCCGGAGACGAGAAGAATAAGCGCGGCCGCGGGCATGCCGAGGAATAGCTTGACCTGGTGATTGAGCAGGCCGCCATCGTCCATTACGCCGACAAGGCCGACGAGCGTGGCGCCAAGAAAAATGCCGAAGGATTGAGCGCGCGCGGCAGAGGGCATGGCGATGAAGAGCGCGAGGATGACGCCGCAATACATCGCGAGGCCGCCTAGTAGCGGCATGGGAGCGAGGTGTACCTTGCGCGGGCCGGGATGATCCACCATGCCGACGCGAAGAGCCAACTGGCGCACGGGAACGGTCAGGAGGAGCGAGGCCATCAGTGCGATGGCGAATGCGAGAACGCCCGAGGTCATTCGATGATCCTTGTTCGCCGCACTGATTATCTCCTATCGCTCGGTGAGTTGGTGGTCCAAGATTTTGGCGACCTGTTCGCGGTCCTTGGTCGCGAAATACCAGTCCATGGTGCGCTTCAAGCCTTCCCGGAAAGTAAGTTTAGGCTCCCATCCGAGAAGTTTCTTCGCAAGCGCATTGTCGGCGACGCGGTTGAGGGGGCCGGTGGGCATATTCGGCAGGAGCTTGATCCGCGGCTTGTAGCCGGCGAATTCGCAGACCATATTGACGGCGTCCATGACGCGCACACGTTCCATGGTGCCGAGGTTGACGGCGGTGCCGTCGTCAATTTTTTCGCCGGCGAGGATGGTTCCCTCGGCTATGTCGTCAATGTAGGTCCAATTGCGAATCTGCGTGCCATCGCCCCAGACCTCGAACGGATCCTGCTTAGTGAACGCGCGAGCGATCATGGCAATGACAGCATGATTCTCGACACCGCGGGGACCGTAGGCGGTGAAATAACGGCACGATGCGGCTTTCATTCCGTGCTCGCGCGCATAGGCCTGGAGAGTGAATTCCGCCATAAGCTTCGCCCAGCCGTACATGTTGTCGGCGTCGTTGGGACCCTTCGTGAGATCTTCGGTGAGGTAGACTTCTTTTTTGGTGTCGGACTGCAAGAAATTCGGATAGACGCAACCCGAAGATGCAAAAACGACTTTCTTGACGCGAGCCTTCAGCGATTCGGCGAAAATGAGCCCGTCGAGAAAGAAGTTCGAGGCGGGGCCGGCCTGGTGCAAATCGACGTAACCGCGTCCACCGTGGTCGGCGGCGAGGTGGACGACGGTATCCATTCCCTGCACGGCGGCGCGTGCGACGCCGGGTTCGCGGAGGTCCGCCTGGAGAAATTCAATCTTGCCGCCGACAAGATGGCCGCGAATATTTTCGAGGCGTCCGCTCGAAAGGTCGTCCACGACGCGAACTTTAGAGCCGCGGTCAATCAGGCGGTCGACAATCGATGAACCGATGAATGACGAGCCTCCGGTAATCAACACACGGCGACCCGACCAATATCCATTTCCCGTCATTCCCGGATGACTCCCTCGATCACATTCAGGAAGCGATTCAGCTCAGCAAATTTATCATAGTTGCGCGCAATGGCTCCGGCGCGAAGAGCCATTTCCGCAACACGCTCGGGGTGCGCCGCGAGATCCTTAATTGCATTCGCGACGGCGTCAGGGTCGTCAGGATCCACAACGACGCCGCAGCCAGCTTCGGTGACGATGCGCGCGACGTCAATCTTTGGAGTGGATACGGCGAGCACCGGCCTGCCCGCGGCGAGAATTGGGTAAAGCTTGCTCGGGACGATGACGCCTTCGAGTCCACGCTTCACGGTGATGATGTGGACGTCGCCCGCAGCAAGGACATAAGGGATTTCGCCGGCGGGACGGAATGGAAGGAAGCGGATTGCGGCCGCGTCACCGCTTGCCGCGATGAGGCGAGCTTTCTGCGCGCCTTCGCCGAGGAAAACGATGCCTGACCTAGTGGCGCCGAGGCGGCGGGCGGCTTCAAGAAGAGTGTCCCACGCGCCGTAGAACCCAATGTTGCCTGCGTGCAAGGCGACAAAATGAAAACCGCTCCGGATTTCCTGGGTGACAGGGTTTTCCCGGGGAGGCAATTCCGCCGGGACGGTGACGCCGTCGCGAACGACGGCGACGCGAGCAGGGTCCACGCCCTTCGTGATGATCCGGTCGCGCATGTCATCACCCAAAACGATAACGCGCGCGGCGCGACGCAACGCCCAGCGGTGCATTCGCTCCCAAAGACGGACGGCCAGACCCGGACGCACGATATCTCCCCCGACGGCCATATCGGGATAAAGATCGCGAATGTTGTAGACGAAAGGACGGCCGGTGAGTTTTGAGACGAACGCGCCAGCAATTCCGGCGATGGGCGGATCGGTCATGGCAAGTATAACGTCCGGACGGATCATAATTGCGCGCGGGATCGCGAGGACAAGGTAGGTGAGGTAGTTGGTCACGCGGCGAAGCATCTTGAAACGCGGAAATGCAGTGGATCCGACCCGCTCGACGGAGATATTTCCGGTGGTCTCGCGCCGCAGCAGCCGCCAGGGAAATTTCTGTGTGGGGTCGTAGGAAGGACGGCCTGCGATGACGGTGACGCGATGGCGGGCGGCCAGAGTTTCGACGACCATCGCCGCCATCTTTGCTGTGGCGGAAGTATCAGGCGGGTAGTACTGATTCAGAAGGAGGATGTGCACGGTATGAATTTAGACTGAGCCACACTTAGTAATGAGCAAATTGTTCAAGACAAGGACGTCCATGCGCGTGCGCAGAAAGCAGTTGATGGCCTCTTCGGGTGTGCAGACGATGGGTTCGTTGTCATTGAATGAAGTGTTCAAGACAACTGGCACGCCGGTCAAATTGCCGAATTCACGGATGAGCCGCCAGTATCGAGGGTTTGCCGCGCGGCTGACGGTTTGCAGGCGGCCTGTGCCGTCCACATGCGTGGGCGCGGGAATCGCCGCGCGTTTTTCGGGGCGAACAGCATAAGCAAAAGTCATGAATGGAGAAGGGTCACTGCGAATGAAGTATTCGCCGACAGCTTCTTCGAGAATGGACGGCGCGAATGGGCGGAACATCTCGCGGTGTTTAATGCGCGCGTTCAGAATCTCTTTCATTTCGGCGCGGCGGGGGTCAACAACGATGCTGCGGTTGCCGAGCGCCCGGGGGCCCCATTCGGCACGGCCCTGAAACCACCCGACAATGTTCCCTGCCGCAATCCGTTTTGCAGTTTCTTTCGCCAATTCCTCTTCAGAGAGTTCTCGAACCTGGAATCCCGGAGATTGCAGAGAACTCGATTCAATGGCCGCGCGAACTTGCGTATCCGAGAAGCCGGGTCCCCAGTAAGCGTGGTCCATCACAAATTTGCGTGGCTGGCCGAGTACCTGGTGATGGAGATAGAAGGCGGCGCCAACGGCGAGACCGGCGTCACCGGCAGCGGGCTGAACGTAGACGCGCTCGAATGGAGTTTCCTCAAAGATTTTGCCATTGGCGACGCAATTGAACGCGACGCCCCCGGCGAGGCACAAAGACTTTTGGCCTGTGCGCTGATGAAGCGCGCGGAGCATCCCGAAGAAAACCTCTTCCAGCCGGGCTTGCATCGTGGATGCAAGGTTGTAATGGCGATTGGAAAGCGACTCCTCGGCCGGGCGGGTGGGGCCGAGACGGCGTTCGAGATGTTCCGAAAACATGCGCCCAAGAACGGGGGTCTTGCCAGAATCGCGCCAGCTCATCTCCGGACCGGTGCGTTGGTGCGTGAAGTAATCCAGACCGAGGCGGAAACCGGCGCCTCCATTGGATTGCACGATGCGGCGGAATTCATCCAGGAATTCCGGCTGCCCATAGGCAGCGAGACCCATCACTTTGTACTCGTCGCCGAATTTCCAAAACCCGAGGTACTGCGTAAGCGCGGTGTAATACATTCCGAGCGAATGCGGAAACGCAATCGACCCAAGAACGTGAAGACGATTCCCTTTCCCGGAGGCC
The DNA here is from genome assembly GCA_963838945.1 of uncultured Acidobacteriota bacterium. Lineage (GTDB taxonomy): Bacteria > Acidobacteriota > Terriglobia > Acidiferrales > UBA7541 > DASTCZ01. Next base: position 112,526 of record CAWITC010000011.1, read on the forward strand.
CACATCGTGCTCGCAAAATCGCCAAGGCCGTCGGCGGAGAGCGCGGCGGCATTTTCATAAGGCGAGACGAAGAATGCGCTGGCGATGTGCGCTTGATGGTGCTCCACGCGGTGGAATTTCGCGCGAAGGCCTTTCGGGTCCAAGTCAAAAGCCCGGCCAAGAGCCACCGGTATCCCCGTAAATTTCGCAAGGACCTTGGCGCGCTCGCGCGCAAAGGAAGGCATTCGGATGGCATAAAATAATTTTGTGGCGAGGCGCGCCCAGGGATTGCGCGGGATCGCGACGTGATCCACATCAGCAAGCGTGATGCCCGCAGCTTCGAGGCAGTAACGGATTGCGGCCGCCGGAAACCCCGCGGCATACTTGACGCGATTAAAGCGCTCTTCTTCGACTGCGGCGATCAGGTTGCCGTCACAAACAATCGCAGCGGACGCATTTCCGTGGTATGCGTTTATCCCGAGGACGTTCACAGGAGAGATTCTATCTACTCTAACAGGATTGTCACGCGGAGGCTTGCGAACGTGCGGCCAGATCCAAACCGACGGATGGCGCGTGAGTATCTTTCGCAGGCTGCGCATCCAAATTCCGGCGGCACCATTCGTTCAGGACGTAGAGGCTCCACGGGCGCGACCAATTCGTGTGAGCCGCTTCAAATGCCAGCCAAACGGCACGGACGGTCGCGGCATCGAGATGGCCTGTGAGGGCCGGCGCAAGATCCGCAAGCCCGGCACGAATGCGAGAAGCGAGCGCGCCGCGAAGCCAGCGCTCCCAAGGGAAAGTGAATGTGCGCTTGCGCTGGCGGATGACTTCCGCCGGCAGGAAGGCGCGCAACGCCTCAACCAATAATGCCTTATTCTGCCCTCGCCGTTGTTTTGCCGCTGCCGGGAGCTGCGCGACGAACTCGACGAGAACATGATCCAGGAAAGGCACGCGGACCTCGAGGGAATGAGCCATGCTTACGGAGTCGGTGTCACGCAAGAGCGTGCTCACCAAATAAGAGCGCGCTTCGAGACACGAAACCGCAGTGAACGAATCAAGAGTGGCGGCCTGCCGGGAAGATTCAACCAGCCAAGCCCACCACGGCGAGCGTTCGGCGAATTTCTGCGAATCACCCCGCAAAGCCGCAACGTGATTTGGCGTAAAAAGCGAGCGAGTAAAGAAATAGGGGTGCGGCAAGGTGTCCGCATCGGCCCAAAGCGAAGCAATTTTTCGCGCGGCATCGCCCCGGCCGCCGCCCGCGCGGCCTATCGCCGCAGCGGTGGCGGAACGCAGCGCGCGCGGCAGCCTGCGTCCGATGGAGGCCAGACGAGCGGCGCGCGGAGTGGCGCGAAACGTCGAATAGCCGCCGAAAACTTCGTCGCCGCCCGTGCCCGAGAGGGCAACCTTCAATCCTGCGCGATGCGCGGCCCACGAAACGAAGTAAGTGTTTATGCCGTCCATGGTCGGCTGATCCAGGGAGGCCACCACGTCATCGAGGTGAGAAAGCATTTCTTCGCCACCAAGCAATAATTCTTCGTGATGCGTGCCAAAGCGCTTGGCGGTGGCGCGGGCGAGCTTCGCCTCACTGAATTCCTGTTCGGGAAAGACGACGGTGAAGGTGCGCAAGTCTTTTTGCGCCCGGCTGGCCAATGCGACGATTGCGGTCGAATCCAGGCCACTGCTCAAAAAAACGCCCAGCGGAACATCCGCGATCAAATGACGGCTGATTGCATCTTCGAGGACAGGCAAAAGATTGCGCGCGGCGGAATTGACCGAAGTTTTTTCGTTACGGTCACGACTTCCGCTTGCAGCGGCCTGACCGAAGCTCCAATAGGGCACCGGCGCACTTTCACGTTGTGAAGATGTGGCCGGGACGCTCATGGAGTGCCCCGGCGGGAGCGAGAAAACACCATCGATCAGAGTGGCCGGCTCGCTGACTGAGCCAAAAAGCAGATATGAATCCAGCGCCGTGGTAGAGAGCCGCCGGGGAACATGTCCGCTGGCCAGGAGCGCACGGACTTCGGAGGCGAAAAGAAGCAGGTTTTTGTGAAACGTGTAATAGAGAGGCTTGATCCCCAAGCGATCGCGGGCGAGAAAGATGCGTTGCCCGGCGTTACCGTCGCGCCGCATATCGAGGACCGCGAATGCGAACATTCCGCGGAGATGCCCGACACAGCCTTCGCCCCACTGTTCGAAGGCGTGGACGATTACTTCCGTGTCGGATTGAGTGCGAAACGCGTGGCCAGCGCGCTCCAATTCCAGGCGGAGGTCGCGAAAGTTGTAGATCTCGCCGTTGAAAACGACAGCGACATCCCGGGTCTCATTGAATAGAGGTTGATGTCCGCCGGGAAGGTCAATGATGCTGAGGCGGCGCATGCCGAGCGAAACGTCCGGCGCGGCGGGAGGGGAGATGAGAAGACCTTCTTCGTCAGGTCCGCGATTGAAGAGGGCGGCCGTCATCCGCCGGACTGCGCGCCCGGATTCTTCGGCGTTCTCGATCCCGGCGATTCCGCAGATTCCGCACATCGATTACCGCGATTGCCCAAAAAGCAAGGCGCCCGCTTGCCAGACCTGGCGGCGAAGGTGAACGCGCGTTATGCCCAATTTCCTCTCGCAATAAATTCCCATAAGCAAGCGAGCGAGGACAAGGAGAATGAATGCCGTGCATGACGCCACCAGGAAGGCAAAGGAACTTCGCTCGAGCAGCAGCGTCCATTCGGAGTACTCTTCCCATCCGGGCCAAACCCAATCAAAGGGCCCGCGGAGATGCGCTCCGATGAGAGGAATGCGGGAGAGCCTGATATGAACTGTTGAAGAATAGTTGTAGGCGAGCGGGTAGCCCGGAATCGAGGCCGTCGCCTGGCGGAGGATTTCCGGGTTCTTCAAGTCATGCAGAGTCAGCAGCCGGCCCGAATCGTCCCGGGCCAAAAAATGGAAAACTGGATCCACAACAACCCAGCGACCGTCCAACCAAACCTCGGCTGTGACATGATTGGTCAAGCCGCGGGAATCAAGCAAGAGGAGCCGGCGTACGCGCAGGCCGTTGGTGATCGCAAGATTGACAAAGGCGTTGGTAGCACTACCACAGACGGCCAGAAACTGCCGATAATTCAGGGTCTCGCGCGGGTCTCGCTGCAGCAAATCGTCCGGATGATCCGTGCTTTGCCGTGAAGGGCCCCGCGCCATCCAAGCAAGAATTGCTTCCACCTTCTGCTGGGGGAATGCACCTTCCGGGACAATGGCATCCGAAAACCCCTTGAGGTACTGCCGGGTGGAGTATTCCCAGACGGAGCCAAAGACAAGACCACACAACGCAATGATCAGAAGGACGTTCAAGAGAATCCAAGCACAGCGAAAGACGGGGTGCTGAGCCATTATCGTTTCCTCACGCAGCATCTTCCGTGCGCCCGAGCCCAAATGCTCCGCAGGCCCCGACTCCCGCGAAGCTCTATCCCGAGGAGGATTTGAAAGTCATGCCTGCCCTGGCCGCATCTTCTCCGAAAAAGCGGCGAGCAGGCCACAGCGCGCCTCGCGGAATTCCGCTCAAGCGGCGCACTTGTTATGATTTCCTATGAATCTGCAACCATGCCCCTGCGAAACAATAAACAATGCACATTCTAATGTGGGTACGCGCGATGGCGCAACAAACAGACGCCATTCGACGACCCGTTCCTCGATCACTTTCCTGGAAAGGAAAGAAATCTGAGGGGAAGCGGAGCAATCGTAGAACAGATTCTTTGCCCCCGCCAGCTAATTCTCCCCTTAGATTTCATTCAATGAAAGAGGAAAATCCAGCGGGAACACCGTTCTATGCCGAGCTACCGGATGCCACGGGACTTGACGAACTTGCGTACGACCGAATCCGGATTGCGATAAAGGAGCTCTGACCGTCATATGGTCTTGTTCGCGACGATGTAGAGTTGTCCGCCCGTCTTCAGAACGCGGCAATCCTCTGCAAGTGCGGGAGGCGGGCCGCCGGTGTGGTGCAACACGCCAGTGGTCTGCTTAACGCGCCTTATGCTTGCCCTGGCACACCCGCGCGTAGAGGTCTTGTTGTTTCACGAGCAATTCCTGCCAACTCAATTCCGCCGCCACCTTGGGACAAGTTTCCCGGAATTTCTCGTAAAGCGCAGGATCGCCGAGGAGTTTCCGGAGGGCATTCGTCAATGCGGACGTCTCGCGAGGGATGACCAATCCCACGCGGTCCAGGACGAATTCGCTGACTCCGCAACAGTCGGTGACGATTGCCGGTATTCCGCAAGCGATTGCTTCGGCCACGCTATTGGCGAAATTCTCATACCGGGATGGCAAAGCAAATATCTGGCTATCCGCGAGCACCGCTTTTTTCTGGTCACCATAAAGCGGCCCCGTGAAGATTGTGCGGGCTTCCACGCGTTTTGCGCGCGCCATTTCACGCAATTTGGCAACATAGCCGATCTCGCCCTCCGGGCCCGCGATCACAAGACGGCCGCGGTCGGGGCAAGCCATGGAGAAAGCATCAATCAGTAAGTCCACGCCCTTTCGGGGAATCAGACGGCCCAAGAAGAGAATAATCGGCTCGTCCCGGGGCAGGGTCCATTCAGCCCGAAATGTGCCGCGGGGAGGAAGACTTAGGAATTCCTTCAGGTCCACACCATTGTAGCGAATGACCACCCGGTCGCGAGGAAATCCGTCCGCAAGCAACTCCTGCTCTTCCTGCTTTGACGTTGCAATCAAAAGGGAGGCATGGCGGAGCAACGGCTTGCCCATAAACGCGTGCCAGATCCGCTTTATGCGAAAACTGCGTTCAATCGGGCGCACCATCCCGAGCGGTTCGACCACATAAGGAATACCAGCTTTCGCGCAATAGTGAGCGACGACTGGTCCGAGGAGATCATACAGCCCGTAAATGTGGACCACGTCAAAACCCCGGAGGCGTTTCCGGCAAAAGGAAAGGAGGCCGGAATTCAAGGTCGTGGCGCGATAGGCAGCGCGGGACCGCAGGTAAACCACTTCAACGCCGTTAAGGTGGACGTGACGCGCTGAAAACGGCCGGCCGTACCAAGAAGTCAAAACCGTTACGCGATCCCCGCGCTGCGCAAGCCCTTCTGCGATGGCGCGGACTTTGACCGTCGGGCCACCCCGCTCGAGAAAGGGATGATAGGTCTGCGTAACATGGAGTATTCGCATCGTCGTCAAGGTCCCTGGGGCCTTACTTCCAGGATTTGCACGAATACATTCTCCCTCTCTCCTTCGACGCGCCAACCAGTGATATCGTTTGCAACCACAGAGGCAGTGGGAAGCAAATCACCGGATAATTCCAGTTTGCGGAGAGGTTCGCGAATCGCTTCGGGGTAGTCCCCCGATCTTACGACCCATCGCACGCCCGAATTGCGCAAGAATGCCAGCATAGATTCGGGTGCGCGCAGCTTGTCAGGATCCATGAGCCAACTTGACGAGGGGTCGCCATCCACCATGTTCACACGCAGATAGTACAAATGACGAAAGAAAACCAGAACGGCGCCCGGCTTGCCGTCCAACGCCGAATTGATGAAGGAAACTTCCTGATAATTTGGCGCGAGCCGTTGCAGAAAATGCTCTCGTGGCTCGATGCCAAGACCGGCAGGCAAGAAATCCCGTGCGTAAAGGGTGTAGGAGGCCGCCCCAAATATCAGGAAAATCAAGATAGTAGCTGAACAAGCCGCCCGAAGAAGCGGACGGCCTTTGTTCATGATCGAAGCGGCCCCCGCGAATACAAGTACAAGAGCAATGGCAAATACAGGCAAGAGGAATCGGGCCATTTGAGTGGAGATGGCGTTGGTGAGGAAAAACACCGCCCATACCGCCGCACTCATGCGAAACAAAGGTGTGGGCCTGAAAGCAAAAACAAGCAGAGGGGCGAAGGCCAGCACCAGGGGGCCAAAATAATGTCCGACGCCGAATCTCTGACCTTCGAATACCAACCGGAAGGGATATTCAATCCAGGAAACGAACCCGCCGTGGCTCGCGGCAGGGCGGGTGTCTGCGAGGACGGATGCGAACGTATACGGATTAAAGTTATTTGGCGCCAACCAGCGGGAGAGGAAGGGAAAAAAGGGGTCGCCAGTCCACCAGGCATTGCGGAGGAGCGGCCATATGCCGCCAGCCAGCGCCGCGAGAGCACTTGCGGATGCGAATCGGAGCGAACGAGTCTCCAGGAGCAAGAGTACACATAGTGCGATGGGAATCGCCCAGGCGGGGTATTTCGAGCCGCCGGCGGCTCCCGCAAGGAAACCGCTGACCACCGCCCATCTTGCGGAGCGCGCGGAAACGCTCCGAGCTGCCGCCAAAACGGAAAGCGTGCAATAAAACACCATCCAGATGTCGGGTGCTCCCGCAACAGTCATCTGCCAAAAAACCATCGGCGTTAGAAGGAAAACCAGAGTGACGGCCAAGCCACCTTCCAGCGAAACCCACTCGCGGGCCAAACGGTAGAGCGCCGCGGCGGAAAGCATGCCTCCCAGGAAAATCAGTCCTAGGGAGATGTGATCGGACCCAAGCGCAAGACCCAACAGAATCAGCATGTGCGCCTGTCCAAGGGCAAAGGAAAGGGTGATGTCGTATAAGGGGTGAAAACCGTTCTGAAGCCAAAGGGAGGGCGCGGTGAAGTGATAGTTTAGGGCGTCGGACCCGGTAAGATGGGCCATCGACATGAAAGCATCTGAAAGCAGAAAGACCACAATCAAAATGGCGAGCACGGTAGCCAGACGCGATTGTTTCACTTGAGCGAGAAAAGAAATCCCAGCCGGCGCAAGTTCACCGAGGACCTTCCAGCCCTTGCCTGCAATAAGCGCCATGGCGGCAAACAGAACCAAGAGCGTTCCTCGATTCAGCCAGCCGGCTGCGATCAATCCATACACGGCCACCTGGATCGCAGCGAAAGAGACTCCCGCGGAGAAGAGGACTTTTTCCAGGACATTTGAGGCGCCGGCGCCAAGCATGCGAAGAACACTCGCGCCGAAGGCGACGGCCACAATACCCAACACTGCCACGATGGCCAGCCAGCCGAGCGCGCTCAGGAATGCCATAGATGAAAAAACGCACGAATGCGAGGCGCAAATTGACCCCAGAATTGATGGTAATAAAGGGCGTTGACAATGATCACCCAGAGTAAGAAGAGGCCATCCATCGGGCGGATTCGGGCGTTTTTCATCACTCGATGCAGATTCTCGACGAATTCTTCCGAATTAATTGGCTCTGATTCCTGCGTTGTTTCCCAAAATGTCGGCAAGCCGCCGACGAAATCTTTCCTCGCTGAATTCTTGAATGACCCACGCTCGCGCGGCGCACCCCATGACATCCGCGCGTTCTTTATTTTGCAAGAGTTCCACCAGCGCGTTCGAAACCTCGGCGGAATCGGCCGGATTAACCAGTAGCCCGTGTTCACCTGAGCGAATGAATTCGCTCGGGGCGCCGTCGCGCGGCCCCACGACCGGCTTTCCGTGCGCCATCGCTTCGAGAAAAACGATCCCGAACCCCTCGCCGCGCGGCGCGCGCGGATCCAGATCTATTCGAGCCGGCATGGCAAAAACCCGGCAAAGATGATACCAGCCTCGGAGCTCATCGCTGGAAACAGCTCCGGCGAATCGGACGGAATCAGTAACCTCCAATTTCCGTGCCCGAGCTTCGAGTCTCGGCCGGTCATCCCCATCTCCGACAATGCAATAAACCGCATCGGGCACGCGTTTGAGCACTGCCGGCCACGCGTCCAACATCACATCATGTCCTTTGTACCTTTCTGAGGCAACAAGCCGCCCTACGGTGAGCACAATAGGAGCGACGGGGCCGGGTTTGGAAGAAATCGACACGCGAAAGTCCTGCTCTTTTTCGACATTGATGGAAGGAGGAAGGATCGACACATTCGCGTTGGAAAGACCGTGACGCGATCTGCCAACGCTGAACGTGAATCCGCTTACGGCCACGAGCCTTTCCGCACCGCAAAGCGCGCGAACCTTGGCCGATCCGATGTCGCCCCATACCTCGATTCCATGCAGAATCACCCAATAGGGTGCGCCCGTAGCACGCTGGATGATTCGTCCCACCGGACTGACGCCGACATGCGCGCATATCACGAGTTGGGGACGCCAAAAAATAGCCTTCGATAATGAAGCCGCAAGAAACCTGAATTTCACGATTGGGGAGAGCGATAGCTCGCCATCAGCGCTGAATTGCGGTTCCGCTGGCACGGTGAGCAAATGGACATTTTCCTTCCCGAGAATCTGTTCCAGTGCGCGAACCAGTGTTTTCGTGTAATTCTGCATGCCACCCGTGGCTCCCATCGCCGGCGCAAGAACGAGAACTTTCATGCGGCACCTTGGCTCCGCAAGGCCAGCGTCAAATGTTGAGACGTATTTTCATGCATGGGTTTGGGCTCAGAAGAACAAATAATATCGGACGTAATACCGTAGACTACACCAAAGTCCGAGGAAGCAAGCAGTAATTACGCGCCCGTGATTACGAATCTGACGAGAAAGCGCATGCAAACTTTGGGAAGAGGACCTTGTGCGCCTACCTTTTTCGTGCAGGAGTCATATGGATGCCATGCCATCTCCAGGCCTTTGCAAGTGACAATCCCGGAGAGAACTGGAAAACAAGTTGGCGCCATTCACTTGGCAGGCAAATATAGGAAGCCAGATAGAGAATCCCCGCCAAGATCACAAGAGAGCGGATTCCCGTCCACATGGAGACAGCTTCCAGCATCCCTCCAACGACCGCCCCAAAGAGATTGGAGCCCAAGGCCTCTGCACTGAAACCAGCGCTCGCGAAACTTCGGATGAAAACTATGGACGCGAAAGCTGCGGGCAAACACAAGACGAGCGTCCCGGCAAGCGCCCTCGTCCAGAAGGAATCGAAAAGGAGAGCGCTTGTCGGCAAGAAATAGGACAGCAGAACGCTCGCCCCAATGCCAAGGTAGGCAATGCGGACGGACACTTCCGGCCAGAATCCCACGACGGAATTCGCCGCGAGAATCAGAACAAAAAGAACCGCAATCACGACCGCATTGACCAGCCAGGTGGTTCCAAACAGCAACGCCATCCGGCTAATGATTTGCGATTCGAGCAGAAGAAACCCCGCGCCAAGAAAGAAGAAATGCCAGTGGATCAGCCTGCCGGCCATTCCCGTCCGGCGAATCAAAAAGCGCGACAACCCTACGATCAACAACGACACAATGATGATGAGAAGCGGCAAACCCGGCTCACGCTGATAGAAGTATGGCCAGTCATCGGTGGTCGGCCGGGCAGATTGTTTTGGAATATCTCCGTGCACCCTGATATAGGCTGCGATCTCCGGCGTTCGGAGCGAGTTATCAAGCCGCGCGGGGGAGCCGGCGACAAAAAACCTTCCACCTGTGCTGTAGGAGGACGCCGGCGCCCAAAAATCCAGGGGGGGCTGCCCGAAAACTCTTTCAAGCGAATTCGAGAGCCGGCCCGCGATCCAGGGTGTATTGGCCTGGAACTTGAGAATTAGCATTCCATCACCTTTCAGGAGGCGGCGGGCGGCCTGCAGGGCGTCAATCGTGTAAACGTAATTGTCAATTCTGACAGCAGAGTAATGCGAGAGATTGGTGTGAGAATCGAGAAGAGAATAAACAATGAGGTCAAATTGCTCCCGGCTGTTTTGGACGTAGCTTCTGGCATCATCCGTCACAACAGTGACGCGCGGTGAAGAATACGGATGCTCGAAATGGAGCTCACGGCCCAATTGAAGGATAAGCGGATCGATTTCAACGGCCACGACGCGTTCCGCGCCGTTGCGCACAGCCGCAGCGACGTCGTTACCCATTCCCGAACCGAGAACCAAGACGGAGGAAGGTTTGCTATAGAAGTGATAGGGGATGTTGTATGCGTCCCAATCGCTTGGAACCTGCGAGAAAAATTGTGGATGAGAGGCTGTAAATTCGGGCGAAAGATTGACCACTTGCTGGAACCATGTGTTATTCGTATTGAGTTGAAAGGATACCGTCTCTCCCGCCTCGACGCGGGGACTCAATGTCAGCATTTGATAGGGAGACCAGAATTGCCTTTGGTTCCCGCGCGTCCCCCCGCAAACGATTGCCATACAGATTACAAATGCAATGGCAGTAATCCAGCGCAGAGCTGAAGCACGGTAGAGAAGCAGGAAGAACAAGACTCCCGCGACGCCGAACCAAATAACCGGCGGTTGAGATCGAAAGCTGAGCAGGGCAAACAGAAGGATGCCCGCCAACCCCCCCAGTATGTTAAAGGAATAGGCCGCAATCCCTCGCGGAGCGGACTCCAGGAATCCGCCGACAATTTGCCCGATTGGCACGAACACCATGGCATTCAAGATGAACAAAGGAATGGTCACCGCGATTGCAGCGAAAAGCGCCATCAACGAAAGCCAGGTCAAAGGGATCGCCGGAATCCCAAAATAGTCCACTTCAGAAGCGGTTCCGAGATAGGAGGGCAACGCACTCATCAGATTTCGAAGAGGCTCCCACGGAAATTTGAGCAGGAAAACGAGAGTCAACAAAGGGACAAGAAAGGCGATCAGGTTTATCTTCCTGCGGCACAAGTAGCAACCCAGGCCAAAACCAAGAAAACACGACACCAAAACATAGTTCTTTAAATAGGCAAAGACCCTGATCTCCGAAGAGATCCACCGGATCATGAGTAGCTCGAGGAATAACCCCAGCGCGCTCGCAAGGATCAGGCGAAGTGAGGAATATCTTCCCAATGATTGGAGGCTGAAGTCCCACCTCGTTGTCCACCGTTGTAGCAGCGCGTCCGGGCGGTTTCGTGCTTCCTCCCTGTAAAACCTCAGCACGAACAGACTGACAAATCCGCCCACCGACAAGATCAAAAGAAATGCAGCATAGGAACTGACATGTGATAGCTCTTCGTACATTCGTTGTGTCCTTTTGGAATAGAAACAATCCAATAGCCGAAAGCGACATGGAGTATACACATACAGTAATCACTGTCAATAGATATCTATTAAGTTTATTATTTCTGCGGCTAGCCGGCACGCTACACCGTAAATTCAGCCCTCAAGACCGCGGGGCGGCAGGGGAGCCAGGAGGTAAGGTGCGTTTACGGGACTACTGTTGGTTGACCAGTGGCGGCGGCCATTCAAGCACGTTTATGCGGCCATCGGGGAGGCGTTCGATGACCGGTGCATAAAGTCCAAGCAACTCCCGGCGCCACCAAATTCTTTTCTGACGCTTTTCTTCCAGTGTAGAGAAGTGGTACTGCCATAACACAGCGCGGATCTGACGCGGCGGAGCGGTAGGAAACGGATTTCCAGCGAAGAGCGCGAGCACGTCAGGGTCGTTCGATAACAGACACTCCTCAGTTCGAGGCACGATCGAGGAATCCCTCCATGGGCCAAGCGAAGCAAACCAAAGGTTCCAGTCAAACCGGGGCTGGTATGGCGCATAGATGCCCGGCGGCTCCGAAACGTCCTGAGGCTTGAATCGAAATGGATACGCCACCCACGATTGTCCGTCATTGGATCCCTGGAATTCGATTTCGTATCTTCCTCTCGTCATATAAGCGAACAGACCAAAGCGGTTCGCAATTCGAAATGGTTCGAGCACTTCAACGGGAGATACCGGCAGCTTCAAGCCTGGCGAGAACATCCATAGAAGTTGCGCCGTAGTCGAATAGAACACGCAGCCGAGCAAGACTCCTGTGAAAGAAATGCACAGAGCCTTCCAGTGAGGACGGATGGCCTCTCGCCAGCCGGAGGGCATCTGTTTTTCCGTTGGCTGCGCATTTCCTGGTTGAACGAACGTGAGCATTCGCCACCGCTTCGGAACGAATCGCGACAAAAACTTGTCATCCAGCAGCAGGATCCCCAGCACCAGGACAAGGTAATTTAGAAACGTATAATTCGCGGTGAGGATGATGCTCAACTCAAAGGGCGTCACAATAAGAAAACAAATAATCCTCCAGCGCCGCGGCAAGAACATCAACCACATCAAGCCGAGTTCAACGCCTAGAGTTAGGCCCACAGAAGCCGCATGGAACCAGTGCGGCAAGTGCTGTGCGTACCACCCAATCCAGGTGGGCAGCGGGCCATTCTGATAATACTCATCCATCGCGGTGAAATTGCGCCACTCCGGGTCGCCGCTCGCCAGCTTGGCCACCCCGGATTCAAAGTAGATGCGGAACCATTCCCATTGCAAAAGGAAAAGACTGAATCGCGATGACGGGCTCGGCGCTCCAAGGCGAGGGCGAAAACCCGGCGGCGCGAAAAAGAGAGCAATGAATCCGGCTTCGAGCAGCATCCCGTCGGATTGGTATCCCGAAAAATCGCGCGCCGCGCTGACAAAGGAAAGAAAACACACGAAGCAAAGCGCAAGAGTGACGCGAGGCCACAGATTTAATACGACGAGGAGCGACGTCACCATTCCGACCCAGCAAAGGGAAACAAGCATGTGCGAGCTGCTCGAAAACCAGAGCAGAGTCGGCGCGAACCACAAGCGCGAGTGGCCCATAACGCGAGCCACCGCTTCCAGATATTCCGCCACCGGAAGAATGCCGTTGGGTCCAATCAACCCGCGGATTTGGAATACCAGCGAAAAAAACGCTGAAAAATAGATTAAGCCAAGCGCGCGCAAGAAGAGCCATCGCGGCAGCAGGCGGTCTAATGGGCCGCGCTCAGATTCGAGCAGCCAGCGCAGAGCGGAGGAGGGATTCCACTTCATTCTCGGGCGTCATTATAAGGCGGATGATGCTCAGCGGCGCGTAACAGGCGGATGTGGGCGATGGTGAGAGTTATCCAGGTGGACCGCGCAGGAGCCGTCGGCGCAAAGCTCCCGGTTCCACCGATACCGGTTGCGCGCGACCCAGGAATAGACGGCCCCGGCGAGAAAATGAATGCCCGGGACCAACAAGAGCCAAGCCAAAAGTTTCCAGCCGGGGAGTGAGAGTCCAATGCGCGCCCAGGCGTCAACGCCGCTGAAGACTCGGCCTGCACCATCCACAGCCTGCATTAGACGCATGGCCTCTTCACGGTCAACCTGGGGAAACCGCGCCGAAGCTTGCGGGTCGTGCAGATCCAAAAGCTCGATTCGGCCACTCCGATCCATTCGCTGCAAGCGCGCGACGCTCGCGCGACAAAGGGCGCAGGAGCCGTCATAGAGCACGGTCAACATACACACAGCATCACTCCGCGGATGGCGATTGTCCAGATTTTCGAGGAGACGGACTATGGCTGGGCGCCACCAAAGCCGGACGCAATTGCCAGCATCAGAGCCTGGATTCGCTGGGGAGACCCGGTGAAAATATTTTCGGGGAGGCGGCGATAGCTAATCATCTGGCGGTAGATTGTGTCCTCCAGAGTGGAGTTGATCCCCCACCCGGCAATGTATTGCAGTCGCAGATCGCTATCGTGATTGATGTCAGCTCCCTGAAGCCAGGAGGCGTAATCGGGTTTCTGGCCGGCAAATGTCGAGAAAAGATCCAGGGCAGATCCAATCCCGATTTCGCGAAGCGATTCCGCGACAGGCGCGTAATCAGGACGCGCCAGGCGCTGCTCGATTTCGTCAAGGTTGATCTTCAGAGGTTCGGCTTGTCCGAGGAACACCATGTCATAGCCCTGGCCATTGATGGTGTTTGCCCAGACGGTGCCGTATGGAAATACTTCAAAGAACGTCGCAAGCTCGCTCTTCACTGTTCGGACGTCGCTTTCGTAAAGCGGCACGTAGAGTGAGAACATTCCTCCAGGGTTCAAGTGCTGCTTCACCGATTCGAAATACTCCTCCGAATAAAGCGCGGCGGTGCCTTTCACAAAGACGTCCAATGGATCGGAGGCGATGATGTCGAATTTCTCCGTGGTTGTCAGGACGTAATGGCGCGCATCGTCGTAGACGATGCGGGTGCGCGGATTGTCCAAGACGTCATAATCCTGCTGTGCGAAAAAGCGGGTCGCGATCGGCGGTATGACGGGCTCTATCTCGCAAACGGTGATGTGCTGAATGCCGGTATAAGTTGTGAAGGTCCCTGCGGAAACTCCGGCGCCAAACCCGATGCCGAGAACAGATTGCGGATTGGGATGAAGGAGCGCGGGGAGGTGGCCGACCATCCGCTGCAACTTCATATCGAAGAGTTCTGTTGTCGCTTCGACGTGTCCGTTGACGTCAATTTCAATTGCGCCGTCGCTCCACTGTGTGATGGCAACGGAGGAGTTTCGGCCCTCCTTTGTGAAGAGGACATGCGATTTGCCGGCGTTGATGGCCATGCGCCGTCCGTAGGCAATCAGTTCGCCGGGTATCGGATCCACGGACCAAGCAAGTAGCCCGGCCAATACCAACGAGGCGGCAAGGCATGCGGCGACCATCAGCGACTTATGTTTCAAGATGAATGGAACCAGGACGAACATCGCACTCAGCGCGGAGAGAACCAGAAGGACGCGTTGCGATTGCTGCGTGCCAATCCAGGGAATGAGCGCAAGGCTCGTCACAAGCGCGCCGACAATCGCGCCCAGCGTGTTTGCCGCATAAATTCCGCCCACTACCCGGCCGGAATCTTCTCCGGGAGAGGCCACCGCAGCCAGAGCAAGAGGAAAGCTTGCGCCCCACAGAATGGTGGGAGGCAGAATTGCCCAGAGGCAACGCACCAAGTCGAGCTGAAACGTGTGCCACGGGCTTATGGCAAGCAGAGGATTGATTGGCCAGTAGGGCAAGGAATCCGCAATCATATAGGCAGTCCAGGCGATAGCTGCGGCCAGAAGCACCTGGCACCACCCGAGGGCCAGCCGCGGACGAACCGCGCGCACGAGCCATGCGCCGCCCGTGCTTCCCAGTGCCAGCCCGGCAAGAAATACCGCCAGGATTATCGAAAACACATAGACCGTCGCACCCAGCATCATGCCCATCAGGCGCGTCCAGATAACTTCGGCGCCGAGGGCGCAGGCGCCGGAAATTGCGATGGTGACGTAGACCGTCCATCGGGTTGCGTCACCCTTTTCGATTTCCTGAACGCTTTCACTCTGGACGCCTGCCTCTTTCAGGGCGGCGTGAGATGGGGTCCACATCGCCAAAACAAAGCTGAGCAATGCGACCACAACATTTAGCGCGGCAGCGACGTAAGTTGCCACGACCGTGTCATAGATTCGGAGAAGATAAAAGCCCGCGAGCAGACATCCGAAAACGGCTCCCATCGTATTTCCGCCATAAAGCAGCCCCCACCACGAGACGCCCCGCGGCGTGGACTCGATCCATCGAACGATGGCCGGAAGAGACGCGCCCATCAGGATTGTCGGGGGCAAGAGGCAGACCGCGGCGATGAAGCCGCGAAGCATCATCCCCGGTAGACCGTGCTCAGCGCCCGCGACGTAGACCCGGTCAATGTATGGAATGCCGTACAGAACCAGAAGTCCGCAAAATGCGATTCCCAGTTCGAGGAATGCATAGATCTTCAACGGGTGTCGCCGCGCAGCTTTCAATCGCGGAAGACCAATGCTTCCGATGCACAGGCCGCCCATGAATGTTGCGAGCAGCACGCCCAGCGAGACGGCCGTAGAGCCAATGGCAAGCTGAAGCAGGTGATACCAGACAATTTCATAGATCAACGCGGAGCAACCGCTGCCCGCGAACAATAGGAACAGTATGGGAAGGAAACGCGAGGCGTTGAAATTTGGGCTTGAAATTGTGGGTTGACTCGTCATTTTTCGGCGCATTCCTCCGATACCATAGTCGAATGATCCGCTTCTGCGGTTGCCCTGACAGGAGAAACACGGAATGGACGCGGGAAGAAGTCCCTTGCGTTGCGCTTTTTTTCTGAAATCCGTCCGCCTGCCACAATCTGTGGCTTCAGTTCGAGGAACCCGGCGGGAATGGCCGTCATCGTTTTTGATGGATCGAGTTTACCATCCGCGCCGTTGGTCAAAGAAACGAATGCGGGGTCGTGTCGCAACGAGAGGAACACCGCATCCACTCGCGCTTCCATCATCTCCTTGCTGCGAACGGCCTGGTATCGCTCGTATTCAAAGAAGTGGCGCTTAAGCAAGGCAAGAGCCTTCTCCTTCTGTCCGGCCTGCGCGTAGATGGCGGCGAGGTTGTAGGAAGCGGAGAGAAGCGATTCATTTTCCTTCGCGATCTTCAACGCTTCGTCATTGTGCCCTTCGGCGGCCATGAATGTGGCGGCAAAAACGACGTTATAAGGATCCGCCGGGTCGAGGGCGAGTGCCTGTCGAACGTATTCGGTCGCCTTTGCAGCGTCTCCTTCAGAATTCCAGTAAACGGCCAGATTGCGGTAGGTCAGAACGAGCGGGTAGGTCCGGACGGACTCTTCCATCATTGACAAGCCCTTCTTAAATTCACCGTCATGGATAGTCATTTTCCCAATGCCGTGCAGGGCTACAGCGCGAGACATCGGATCGGAGGGCATGTCCAGAATCTGCTGGAATACCGCGCACGCTTTGGCCCAGTCTCCAATATGGTGCCGATCGAGTTCGCCCAAATAGCGCAGCGGCACGGGATCCGCAGGATCCATCTCATGAGCGTAAGCGTAAAGTTTTTCCGCTTCGGGATACTTGCCGGCCATTTCGGATCTCAGACCCTGGCGCATCACCCATTCAATCTGCGCACCTTTCGCGCGATCGAAAATCGGCGGATTCGGGATGACGACCGACTCATTGACGCCCAGCTTCTTCAGCGCGTTTACCGCGTCTTTTGCTTTGTTGGGGAAGAGGCATTTCTGATCGACGACCGCGCGATAAAGCTTTATAGCGCCATCGTTGTCGCCTGCCTTGGCCTTAATCTTCGCTTCCTCCATCTGTTGCTTGATGGTGTCTTCCCGGTGCTTCACTTCCGTTTCGACCAACTTCTCCACCTGGTCAACCTTGAGGAACCCGTCTTTGTTTTCCGCTTTGCTGACAATCGAGCCATCGGGAGTTGCCAGCACCGCAATCGGCAGTTTGGTTTCGGCGCCGAGCTTCTGGCCAAGTGACGACTGCAAAGTGGAAACCTGCATGGAAACGCACTGAGTAGCATAGAGGGAAAGAGCCCGTGACGTCCGCAAGCTGGAACGGCTCAATTCTTCTTGAGAGGAGGGAAACCAATAAAGGATCAAGCCAGCGGTGACTGGCGGGTCCTGCGGCCTCAGAGCTTTCCACGGCACCATGTAAACCTGCGCATCCGCCGAGGGGCCGGTACCCATCGGGCCGGCGCCCATGCCGCCTGTGCCACCACCTCCCCCGCCTCCACAGGTCGCCCATTCCAACGCGGGAACAGAGAGGATCATCAATGCCAAAATCACACCCCGTAGGCCAATATTATTCATGGGAGCCATTTCAGAGCAGGGCAAAATGTTGGGCCCTCAGGGCCGGGCCTGCTCCTCCTTTAATTGCCTATGATGCAAATTTCTCGTCTCTCGGCTAGTACCCGCCTTGGATATTTCAACACATAGGCCGCAAACCGATTGGGCTCATCAGTATTCGACTTTACCGCCAAATGATATTTTGTCCAGCTTGAATTCAGCGGTATATACCTTCGCGTTAAAATCCCCCAACTTTGAATTCCTGATCATCAAATTGATGGACATTGCGCCGGGGGGCTACGATGGGTTGGTCATTCGAAGTTCGAGGAAAAACCAGGTCAATTTCATTCTCTCCCGGCTGGAATTAACCATTTCGTCTGCGGATTCCGGGAATTCGATGTAAGATACGGCGTTTCGAAAAACTGCATCTTCGAGGAACCATGCGCCGAACCATCATTAGCAGTGCGTTGCTGGCAGTTGCCATCACGTCATTGGCTGTGCTCTTTGCCGTAGGTGCGGCCAGCTTTCCGCAACAGTCCAAGACGAAGAATACAAAGACAAGTGTTGGCTCAAGTTACGGCAACGCGGATGCGATCACGCAGGATGAGCTAAAGATTTATGACTATTTTCTTGCGTCGGATCAATTGGAAGGGCGGTACTTCCCTTCGCGCGGATAC
Organism: uncultured Acidobacteriota bacterium; assembly: GCA_963838945.1. Taxonomy (GTDB): domain Bacteria; phylum Acidobacteriota; class Terriglobia; order Acidiferrales; family UBA7541; genus DASTCZ01. Next base: position 130,428 of record CAWITC010000011.1, read on the forward strand.
GACACCGCGGCGCTCTACGTCGCGAGTCACGTTGCTGAGTGGGGTCTGAAACCGCTTGGCAGCACATCGGGAACGAATGGGCCGCTGCAACCCTACCTGATGCCGATTGAAATGGTCAGCCGCCAAATCGTTGTGGAGGAATCGAAGGCATCGGTTACGGCCCCCGCGCCGGCAGGACGCGGAGGACGCGGTGCGGGTGGGGGCGGAGAGGCACGAGGCGGCGCGCCTGCGCAGGCGCCGCTGCGCACGACGGATTTCGAATACGGCAAGGAATGGACGTACGGCGGGGCCGGAGGAGGCGGCCGGGGTGGTGCTGGCGCACCGGCGGCAACGCTTGATCTTGCGGGAAACCTTGTCTTTGCAGGAAACGGGTTTGTGATCAACAGGACCAACACGAATCCCTACGATGGCCTCAACGTGAGCGGGAAGATCGTCGTTGTTGCCGGGATTCCACCGGAACTGGCCGCCTTTCAGGCGCAATTGGCGGCAGGCCGTGGGGGTCGCGGTGGAGCGGCTGCGCCCCAGAACCCACTGGGGCAGAACTGCGCGGATTACCTTACGCCGGATCAAGCCGCGGCAAAAAACGGGGCGATAGGGGTCATATCGATTGCGACTTATCAGCAATTGACTGCGATGGCGAATGCCAACGCCGCAGGCGCCGGGCGCGGCGCGCCGGTGAACGGCCCTCCTTTTCAGGTGACCAAATTCCAATCCGCGCCCCCCTGCCCCGCCGTTCCCACAGTTGTCGCTGGGCTGGGGCTTGCGAATTCTATTTTCCAGGGCGAGAAAATGCCCGCTGCGGACGTGTTTTACAAAGCTGGAAATAATACAAAGATGGACTCGTTTGAACTGGGTGCAGAGAAGAAAATCAGCTTTCATGTCTCGGTACATAGCGAAAGTGGGCACGGTGAAAACGTAGTCGCCATACTCGAGGGCAGCGACCCGGTATTGAAAAACGAGTATGTCGTGATGAGCGCCCACCTCGACCACATCGGGCTCACCGCGACCCCGTTGCCAGACGGTCACAACGTCAACAATGGCGCGGACGATGATGGCTCCGGGTCGACGGGCCTGTTGGGCATCGCTCACGTGTACGCGGAAGGCGCTGCGAAAGGCATGAGACCTAAGCGCAGCATCATATTTCTGTGGAATGGCGGTGAAGAAAGGGGCCTTTGGGGCTCGCAATACTTCAACATGTTCCCCCCAATTGACCTTACAAAGGTCGTTGCGGACCTGAACATGGACATGATCGGCCGCACGAAGAATCCCGCTTCCGTGGACCCGGATCCCTCCCACTTCCTTGTAAATCCGGGAGAGGTGCTGATCGTAGGGCCGAACATCAGCAGCGATGATCTCGAAAAGACCGTCGAGTCCGTCAACAACAACTTTGAGAAACTGAAAATCAACCACTTTTACGATGTGACTGCGCCCGACGAACTCAATGGCGGTCACGACAACCTCGGCCCGGGCCCGCAGGGTCAGCGCATCTTTTACCGGAGCGATCATTACAACTTTGCGAAGATGGGCATTCCCATTGCATTTTTCACGATTGGACTGCACGTGGATTATCACCGGCCCACAGACACTCCTGAAAAAATTGATTACAAGGAGATGCAGGAAATCGCGAAAACCGTGGCGGGAGTCGGCTGGGTTCTCGCAAATCAAGCGGTACGTCCGGCCTTAAACCTCAAATTGCCCGACCGATTGATCGGGGACATGAAGGACGCGCAGGCACAGGGCTGGGGCAAGATCACTCCGGTGTTGTCACCTTTGCCTGGAATGCCTTACTAGGCGGAAACAGAACGGAAGGAATGCCGGGTGTCCTCTCGGATCGGCGCATCCAGAAAGGAGCACTGCTTCGAACGGACACGCGGTTTTCTTTGTGCCCTGCTTAAAACAGATTCGTAAACCCCGCTATCGTCAAGCCTGCCGCGGACCTTCCCCGTTGCCGCAATAGAATTATGCTGTCTTCGGTTTCATGAACGCCTTTGCCGCAAGAGCGAGCACAGCGATCACAAGGATGTAAAAACCCCGGCAATTGAGAAGATGTCGAAAAAGATGGAGTTGGCATACCTGGCATTCCGCCACCAATGGCGTCGCGCGCACCCCACCAAATCTTCACAAACGTCAGCACGACGAAGGCAAGTGAGGCTTGTCCATCATGCCGATGCGGATAGTTGCGCGTGGTCGGGGCAGAGTGCTTTCGGATCATCGTTGGATGTACTGTCTTCCCCCCGAGCACTTGACAATCCCTGTGGTATGCGGAAACCTTCGTCCGGCAAGTGAATGGATGAAGGCGACGTGAAACACGGAATTTCCCGGCGAGATCTCCTGAAGTCCGCGGCGGCGGCGGGTGCTTCCTATCTCGCATTCAAGGAAGATCAAGCCCTACCGGCGATTCCATCCGGGGAAGTTGTTTCTCCAACCCTTGGTTCCACTTCGCCGACAGTCGGGCCTCAATCCACGAGTCAAGTCCTGCCTCTCCTTTCAACAAGCGAAATTTTTGTTCCGCCGCGGAGTCAGAGCTTCTTCAAATTTAGCTTTGACTTCCCCGAACCTTCGGTAGAGTTTGCTGGGCTGCGATTCTCTTTCCGCCTGTTTACATTTGAAAACGCGTACACGTTCGATGGAAGTCGTACGACCCTAACTGAAGGCACAGATAGTCTGGAACTCCACAGCTCGGGATTCGTGTGGGCTGGCGGCCAGGAGAAGGCGCCGGGCACGCTCCGCGCGAGATTCCGCCGCGAAGGATCCACGATCGATTGGGATGCATCCGCGGAGATGGATCAACCGATCAAGTCCATCGCTGCCGTCGTCCGCGGCGTGCCACGAGGGAAAATTGCGGCCGGTGGCCAGAGCTTTTTTGACCCAAGGGATGACGAGGTTATGTTCGGATACCCCTTTGGTGGCGGCTCTCTCTTCACGGCAAGAACAATGGACACGCCGCTGGCCATCGTCCAAAGCGGCGACCAGGATTTCTTTTTTGCCTCGACCCTGCTGGACCGCGTGCGCGCGGCCCGATTCTATTTTCAACCGGGCGAGAAAGGTTATCGCGTCGAGCTGATCCATGAGGCCGCGGGCTGGGAGAAGAGCAATCGCCTTCAAAGCCCCACTTGGCGCGCGGGACGAGCGCACAGCCTGGAAGAAGCGTGCCGTCCGCACTTCGAGCATCTTGAGCAAGCATTTCAGTTGCCTGCATGGGAGAAGCGGCCAGACGTCCCAGCATGGTTCCGCGACACGGCGCTGGTCGTGTCGCTGCATGGGATGCATTGGACCGGGTACATCTTCAACGATTTTGAGAAGATGTCGCGAATCCTCGATTGGGTCGCGACCCAAATCCCCGGACAAAATGTGCTCGTTTTCCTGCCCGCCTGGGACGGCCGCTATTACTGGAACTATCCGCTCTATAAGCCGGACCCGAGGCTGGGCGGAGAAACAGGCTTCCATGCGCTGATTGAAAAGGGGCACAACCTAAAATTCCGCTTCCTGCCAATGTTTGGACTCAACGCCGCGAACCGCCGGCATCCAGAATTTCCCAAATTCGCGGACGCCATCACAGAGCAAATTGACGGCGACGCCTTCAACCTGAATTGGGTGGATTGGGACAACGACCGCCACAATGAAGGGTGGGGCTCCTACATGAACGTCGGGGTGGATTCCTGGCGGCGATGGCTCTCCGATCGCATCGCGGAGGTAATTGAGCGGTATCAAGCGGATGGATATTTCCTGGATATCGCCGGAGGTTGGGAGAACAACACGAAAGCAGACATGCACGAAGGCGCTCGCCGTCTGGTTCAGGATTTGCGCGCGAGGTGTCCCGAAGCGCTGGCTGTCGGAGAAATGTCTTATGACGCCCTGCTCAGCGTTCTTCCCGTTTATCACGTTTCCCCCGCTGCCGGATATCCGGCGGCCTTCACGAAATATGCGCGTGCCTTCCAGCATCTGAGCCATCCCGCGCCGGGGCGTGGAAGCAGCGGCGTTCATGAATCAGGCTTTGGGCAGTTCGACCGGCAAACACTCTCGCTCTCGCCCATGCAGATCCCTACAATCACCGTGGTGGACGACACGTTTGAGAACTACCGCGATGTTATGGCGCAGATCATCGTCCAGGCCAAGCAGCGAGCAGGGATTTCTTAAGAGATTGTTTAGAGGACGAATTTCCGAGCACGGACATTGGAATCGGGGCTTTCCAGGAGAATCGCGATGAAGACTCACGCTGAATTTATTTTGCTGGTTTTTAGCCTGTCGCTCGCTCTGGCCTGGAGCGGCGATCTTGGTGCTGCCACGGCAGGCATGAAGAAGCAATCATTTGGGAAAACCCCGGATGGTAGGGAAATCACTCTCTACACGCTGACAAATAAGAATGGGATGGAGGTCGCTATTACGGATCTCGGCGGGATCGTGGTTTCAATTAAGGTTCCGGACCGCTCGGGAAACTTGGCTGACGTGGTGCTCGGATACGATTCGCTTGAGGGCTACATCACGAACCCGGCCTACTTCGGCGCCATCATCGGGCGGTACGCGAATCGCATCGCACACGGAAAGTTCACACTCAACGGGAAAACATACACGCTGGCCAAGAACAATGGTGAGAATTCACTGCATGGTGGAATGAATGGCTTCAACAAGATGGTTTGGGCGGCTCGCGATGTCTCCAAGGATTCTCCCTCTCTTGAATTGAAATACGCCAGCAAGGATGGCGAAGAGGGGTATCCGGGAACCCTGTCGGTCCGCGTCGTTTACACGCTTACGGCGCAGAACGAATTGAAAATCGAGTATTCGGCGACCACCGACAAGGATACGATCCTCAATCTTACGAACCATTCGTATTTCAATCTTGCGGGACAAGGCAGCGGAGATATTCTTGGACACATGCTGACGATTCATTCGAACAAGTTCACGCCCGTGGATGCAGGCTTGATACCAACCGGGGAGCTGCGATCCGTCCAAGGCACTCCCTTTGACTTCATGAAACCCACGGCCATTGGCGAGCGCATCGGCCAGGATGATGAGCAGCTCAAACTCGGCCGCGGCTACGACCACAACTGGGTGGTGGACCATTCCAAGGCAGGAGATATTTCCCTTGCCGCTCAAGTTTATGAGCCGAACACCGGGCGCGTTCTGGAAGCATGGACTGACCAGCCCGGCATTCAGTTTTATAGCGGAAATTTCCTTGATGGAACGATTCATGGCAAGGGAGGCGTCACTTACGGCCAGCGGTCCGGCCTGTGCCTGGAAACCCAGCACTATCCGGATTCACCCAATCACCCGGAATTTCCTTCCACTTTGCTGAAGCCGGGTTCGCGGTTTCACTCGACGACAATCCTCAAATTTTTGACCCGGTAGATTTCCGGATTCGACATCCAGAGAAAACCTTGGCCGTGAAACGCACGAAATGATTGACAGGACACCGTGAGCGTCGTAACTTGCGTTTGCTCGCGGAGGTAATAGCCGCGGCTCACCAAGCTCGCCCCCGACCAATGAATTTATACGCGCTTCATTCCGCGATTGTTCTGGTGCCGCAGCCATCACGGCTGATCTCCCTGCACTTCGTGGACGCGGTCATCATCCTGCTTTATTTCGCAGTAGTCCTCGGCATCGGCTTCTACCTGAAACGGTTCACCAAGACGGGCGACGACTTCTTCTTGGCGGGCCGACAGATGACGGCGTGGGTGGCTGGGCTCAGTTTCCTGGCGGCAAACCTCGGGTCGCTTGAATTGATGGGATGGGCTGCGGCCGCATACCAGTACGGAATTCTGGCAACACACTGGTATTGGATTGGTGCGATCCCCGCGATGCTGTTCCTCGCCATCGTCATGATGCCGTTCTACTACATTTCCAAGGCGCATTCCGTCCCGGGTTACCTGAAGCTGCGCTATGGAGAACCGGCCCGCGCGCTTTCCGCGATTACATTCGCGGTAATGACCGTGTTGATGAGCGGCGTCAACATCTATTCGATGGCGCTCGTAATGAAGGTCGTCCTCGGATGGAACATTAATTTCAGCATCTGGGTTTCGTCTATCACCGTCGGCATCTATGTCGCACTGGGTGGTTTGCTTTCCGCCATCTTTAATGAAGTCCTGCAGTTTGTGCTGATCTGGCTGGGAGGATTGCTGATCCCCATCATCGGGCTCATTGAAACGGGCGGGTGGAGCGGCATGACCGCCCGCATTGCCCACAATTTTCCCGAGCAACACTATACGCATCTCTGGAGCACACTCGGAAGTTTCCGCGACAATCCCATGGGCATCCACTGGACTGGAATTGTGTTTGGCCTCGGGTTTGTTGTTTCCTTCGGATACTGGACGACGGATTTTCTGGTCGTGCAGCGAGTGCTGGCTGCGAAGGACCTCCGCGCCGCAAAGACCGCCCCCATTATCGGCGCCTCCTTCAAGATGTTGGTGCCGTTCATCGTGATCCTCCCCGGCTTGCTCGCGCTCGCCGTGCTCCCACAACATCTTGTTGGCGAATCGCAAGCCATCGCCACGGGCGGCCATAGTTACAACGAAGTCTTGCCGCTAATGCTTGCCCGCTATTTTGGTCCCGGTTTACTGGGCTTGGGCATTACGGCGTTGATGGCCGGATTCATGTCTGGAATGGCGGGGAATGTGAGCGCCTTCGCCACGGTTTGGACTTACGACATCTACCGGGCTTTAATCCGAAAGGACGCCGAAGACAGGCACTACGTTGCCATGGGGCGGTGGTGCACGATTCTTGGCGTGCTAATCAGCATTGGAACCGCGTATATGGTGATGCAATTCGCGAGCATCATGGACTACGTGCAGGCTCTTTTCAGTTTTTTTATCGCGCCACTTTTTGGGACCGTCATTCTTGGGATGCTGTGGAAACGCGCCACACCCGCAGCGGGTTTTTGGGGTCTTCTGGCCGGCACGCTCTCTTCGATTGGAATGTGGGCTTGGGTCCAGTTGGACCATCGTGCACTCTCCTATATTGCATTGTCATCCAGCGCGAAGGACATGGCGGAAAACATGTACCGCGGATTGTGGTCGTGGCTCATCTGCGTCGGCGTAACCGTGATGGTCAGTCTTTTGACGCCACCGAAACCCGTGTCAGAGCTTGCAGGTCTTGTTTACGGCGTGACAGAGCTTCCTTCCGAAGGACATCTGCCGCTCTACAAGAGACCGATTTTCTGGGCGTGCATCGTGGTTGTTGTTTTCTTTGTCTTGAACATCGTGTTCTGGTAGGAGCTTTCAATGAATCCCGAAGGTAGGCGGATCTCAATTTGGTTCTTTATCGGCGCGCTGGTATTGGTGTACGGAGTGCTCGTTCTTGGCGCGGGCATCTACGAACTGTTTTCCCCTTCATCGCCACCGGTTGTGTTGGATGAACTCCATGCGGGCATTTGGTGGGGCGCCCTGATGATTGTCCTTGGAGGTATTCCGTTCTTCAGGTCCTTCCCCCGGGAGAAGGAGTAACGACGGTGGCCTCCCGCCGAAAGATGACGCTCGGACTCATCGTGGGCAACCGCGGTTTTTTTCCCGACCACCTCGCGCGCAGCGGCCGCCAGGAAATGAAAACGACCCTCGAATCTGCGGGCGTCGATGTGGTCTGCCTTGGTGAAAACGATTCCAAGCATGGCGCTGTGGAATCTCGCCAGGAGTCGGCGCGGTGCGCGGAACTCTTCCGCAAGCACGGCGATGCGATGGATGGAATTATTGTCACGTTGCCGAACTTTGGCGATGAACGCGCCATTGCGGAAACGTTGCGCATGGCGAACCTGCGCGTGCCGGTGCTGGTGCAGGCAACTCCGGATACTCCATCGAAAATGACAATTCGCGACCGGCGCGACAGTTTTTGCGGGAAGATGTCCGCCTGCAACAACCTCGCACAGTACAAGATTCCATATTCACTGACGGCAGTCCACACGGAAGACCCTAAATCCGCAACCTTCCGCAAGGACTTGGACTGGTTCCTGGCTGTGTGCCGCGTGGTGAAGGGGCTGCGACGGCTGCGTATCGGCGCCATTGGAGCGCGGCCCGCTGCTTTCAATACCGTTCGCTACAGCGAGAAGATCCTCGAGGCCAACGGAATCTCGGTCGAGCCGCTGGACCTTTCCGAAGTGCTCGGGCGCGTTGGGCGAATGAAGGATGCGGACGCGACAGCGCAGGGAAAACTCCGCGCGATCCGTGAGTACGTTTCAACGCAGGGCATTCCCGAGCCAGCGCTACTCAAAATGGCCAAGCTCGGTGCTGTGATTGACGAATGGATGCGGCAGACCGAGGTCACCATCACCGCCATCCAGTGCTGGACTTCGCTCGAAGAATTCTTCGGGGTGGTTCCCTGCACGGTGATGAGCATGATGAGCAACATCGGAATGTCCAGTGCGTGCGAGGTGGACGTCTGCGGGGTCGTGGGAATGCACGCGCTGCAACTGGCATCGGAAACGCCCAGCGCGCTGCTCGACTGGAACAACAACTATGCAGACGACCCGGACAAAGCCGTCTGCTTCCACTGCAGTAATTTGCCGAAACATTTTTTCCAGGATGTCCGCATGGACTTTCAGGAAATCATCGCCGGAACCGTTGGCAAGGAGAACACCTTTGGGACCTGCGTGGGCCAAGTGAAACCGGGCCCCATGAGCTTTGCTCGGTTCTCTACAAACGACAGCGACGGCTCCATCCGCGGCTATGTGGGCGAAGGCGAATTCACGAACGACCCGATCCAAACATTCGGCGGCGCGGGCGTCGCCCGTATTCCCAGCCTGCAAACTCTCTTGCGCTACATCTGCGAAAACGGGTTCGAGCATCACGTCGCAGCGAATTTTTCTACCACTGCTGCGGCCGTTCATGAAGCGACTACACGCTACCTGGGTTGGAATGTCTACTGGCACAAGTCATGAGCACGGTGGTCGCGGGAGTAGATTTCGGGACGTTGAGCGTTCGCGTTTCCTTGTTTGACAGCGAGAAAGGCCGCCTCGGATTTGCCACCGCTGATTACCCCCTGCATCGAAAAAGAGAGGATCCCGATTACGCTACGCAGAGCCACACGGATCACATGAATGCACTGGCTCTCGCGATGCGCAAGGCTCTCGAATCCTCGCGGATTGACGGCCGGCAGATTGCCGCAATCGCGCTGGACACAACCGGCTCGAGTGTCATCCCAGTGGGAAAGAATCTATCTCCACTCGATGACTATTATCTTTGGTGCGATCACCGCGCTTCGAAGGAAGCGGCGCAGATCACTGACGTCGCGCACGCACGGAAACTCGAGGCGATTCAATGGTGCGGCGGCGTCTACTCTGCCGAATGGGGCTTTGCGAAGGTGCTCCACTGGTTGCGGCACAATCCGGAACGGCGCAATGAATTTGTCACCGCATTTGAACATTGCGATATGGTGGCAGCCGTCCTTTGCGGCATAACCGAACCGAGAAATGCCCCCCGCAGCATCTGCGCTGCGGGTCATAAGTGGCTGTGGAACCGCGCGCTCGGCGGATTTCCAAACGATGACTTTTTCAATGAAGTGGACTCACTCCTCGCCGGCATTGGGGAAAGTATGGCCGGCCAGTTCGCGACTTCCGATAAGATCGCCGGAACATTGTGCCCGCAATGGGCTGTGAAGTTGGGTCTCAAGGCTGGGATCCCGATCCCCGTGGGGGCATTCGACGCTCACTGGGACTCAATCGGGGCGGGCGCGCGGCTGCGCGACATGGTCAACGTCATCGGCACCTCCACTTGCATCATCGGCATTACCGACAGCACGAAGTTGGTGCCGGGAGTGTGTGGAGTCGTCCCTGGATCGGTGCATCCCCGATACACGGGAATTGAAGCGGGGCTTTCAGCGACAGGAGACATTTTTGAGGCCATCGCCAGGCGCACGGGTATTCCGCTGTTGGAAATGTCGCGTAGAATCGAAAAATACCGAGCTGGCGAAACCGGCCTCATGCGATTGACCTGGGACAACGGAGATCGCACGGTGTTGGTAAACCCTGAGCTTGGCGGCGTGACATTCGGTTGGAAGTTGCTGCACACGGCGCAGGACGAGCTCTTCGCCGCCATCGAGGGTACCGGCTTCCACACCCGTGTGATTTTCGAGCGCATGGAAGAGTGCGGCGTGCGCATCCAGCGCGTGATTCACACTGGCGGCATCCCGCAGAAAAATGCAAAACTCAATCAAGTTTATGCTGACATCCTGAACAAACCCGTCCTCGTGCCTCAGGACGACGTGACCAGCCTTGGGTCGGCCATATTTGCATTTCTTGCGGCCGGAGCATTCCGAACAATCGAAGAAGCGCAGGACGCGCTTTGTCCTGAATACAAGGTCTTTGAACCTGAGTCCGCGAGTGTGTCCGTATATGAGGAACTGTTTCCGTTGTATAAGAAACTTTACTTTGCTCTCGGACAAAGTGAATCCGCCGCCGTGGAAGTAGGTGATGTGCTGCCTGCAATTCGCAAGATCGCCGCTGAGGTAAGGGCGTCCTGATGATGCTGGCCTCCCTGCGCACGCAAGTCCTCGAAGCAAACCTCGAACTCGTTCGCCGCGGCCTCGTCGTGGACACTTTCGGGAATGCCAGTGGAATTGACCGGAAGAAAGGCTTGGTCGTGATCAAACCGAGCGGCGTCCCGTATGAAACCATGAAACCGGGGGATCTTGTTGTCGCCGGCCTGGATGGCCGCGTCATCGAAGGCAAGTTGAGACCCTCGTCGGATCTGCCCACGCACATCGCGCTCTACCAAGCATTCGAACAGATCGGTGGAGTGGCGCACACTCATTCCCGGCACGCTACGGCATGGGCACAAGCACAGCGCGAAATTCCCTGCCTGGGAACAACTCACGCTGATTATTTTCGAGGGCCGATTCCTGTTACCGAATCGCTCCAGCCTAAAGAGATTGCCTCCGAATATGAATGGAACACAGGACAAGCCATCGTGCGGCAATTCACAGGAATGGACCCGATGTCCATGCGCGCGGTGCTGGTTGCCGGGCACGCGCCATTCTGCTGGGGAAGCTCACCGACCGAAGCCGCTCACATGGCCTGGATGCTCGAAGAGGTGGCACAAATGGCCATCATGAGCCTTGCGATCAATCCGGCGGGGAGACCGCTATCCGATGAATTGCGCGACAAACATTTTCTCCGGAAGCACGGGCCCGCAGCGTTCTATGGACAATCTCGCAAGAAAAAAAGTGATGGAGTGTAAAGGAATGCCCCGCGCGATTTCGCGCCGCCAATTCGCCCAGAATGCCGCCACTCTTGCGCTAACGGCGCTTGTCCCCAGGGGCCTCGTGCAAGGCTTGGCCGCCACCAAGCGTTTCGCAGTTCGCACCGAAGTTGAAATCGGCGCCATTCACCCCGAATTGCATGGACAGTTCGCCGGACACCTTGGCTCATGCGTTTACGGCGGCCTGTGGGTCGGCAAGAACTCTCCCATCCCGAACGTCAATGGATATCGCAGGCAGGCCATCGAATACTTGAGTGAATTGGGCATTCCTGTGCTTCGCTGGCCGGGCGGATGCTTCGCGGACGACTATCACTGGCGCGACGGCATCGGCCCCGCGGAGCGACGGCCCAAACGCGTCAATATCCATTGGGGCGGCTATGCCGAAGACAACAGCTTCGGCACGCATGAATTCATCGGGTTGTGCCGCCTGATCGACGCGCAGCCGTATTTGGCTGGCAACGTCGGAAGCGGCTCCCCATCTGAATTGCGCGACTGGATCGAATATTGCAATCTACCTTCAGGCAGCACGCTTTCCGATGAACGCGCCGCGAATGGCTCGCCGGATCCTTTTGCCGTGCGCTATTGGGGAGTGGGCAATGAAAGCTGGGGTTGCGGTGGTGAGATGCGTCCTGAAGAATACGCTGCGGAATTCCGGCGATTTGCCGTTTATCTGCGCACGTTCGGTGGAACAAAACCATTTCTGATTGCCAGTGGGCCGAACGGCAATGACGCCAACTGGTCCCACGGCTTAATCGGAAATTTGAATGGGCACATGCCGGATGGGTTCGCGATGCATTTCTACTCCGGCGGAGCCGACTATCCAACGCGCTTCACCGCCGCGCATGTAGACGACCAGCTCTCGAGCTTCGCGAGAATCGAGCAGGCCGTGATCCAGAAGCGGGCATTGCTCGATGGATACGGAGGCGGCAACCGGGTTGCATTACTGCTGGATGAATGGGGCGTGTGGGACAATCTCGATCGCGACGAACAAAATCGCCTTGGCCGTCTCTGGCAACAAATCACAATGCGCAGCGCCGTCGCCGCGGGGCTCGGTCTGAATCTCTTTAACCGTAATGCCGAAAAGCTGTTCATGTGCAACATCGCGCAGATGGTGAACGTGCTCCACTCCCTTCTTTTTACGGATGGACCGCAGGGCGAGCATTGCATTCGCACCGTGGCGTATCACGCCTTCTCCCTTTTCAAAGCGCATCGGTCGAAAATGGCTATTCGCGTCGAATCAGATGATTCCGCGCCCCTGGGAGTCTCCGCGTCGGCGTCAAAGGGAGAAGGTCAGTTAATCGCCAGCTTCGTGAACCCACGCACTGATGCAGATTGGGCTATCGATTGCGAATTGAAGGGTGTCAACGCGAAGGCCGCAACAGGCCAAATCCTTCATGACTCGGATTGGAACGCCTGCAACTCATTCGATAACCCCGACCGCATCATCCCACGCCCGCTCACGGCGCAGATCGAGGGAGGTAGACTTCGCTTCGACCTCCCCAAGATGTCAGTCGCTACAATTGCGATTCAAACTTCATAGATTTCGCGCAGAGCCGGGTAAATGCGCCGATAAACTTGATAGCCCTTTTCCATTACCGCCGCGCGGTTTGCATCCGGCTTAATTCGTTGCTTGACATGCACAACCGCATCGCAAGCCTCATCCACGGATTTCCAAACGCCCGCACCCACTCCGGCCAAAATCGCCGCGCCATATGCCGCGCCTTCTTCGGCTCCCAGTAGTTGTACCTCGTGCGCATAAATCTCGGCCTGAATCCGCCGCCACAAAGCCGATCGCGCGCCGCCGCCTCCAAGGCGAATTTCCTCAACAGGAACCTGGATTTCCCGAAAAACAGTCAACGAATCTCGCAAGCTGAAAGCGACGCCCTCAAGAATCGCTCGAATCACGTGTGCTCGTGTGTGCGATGCGGAGAGACCCAACAATGCGGCGCGTATGTTTGGATCGCAGTGCGGAGTCCGTTCTCCCATTAGATACGGAACCCAGAACACGCCTTCGGCGCAGGCCGGCGAATCGCTTGCTTCCTCAACCAATCGCTCGTAGGGATCCCTGCCGTCTTCCTGCCTCGCGCCGAAGCGGTCGCGAAACCAGCGCAGCGAAAGCCCCGCTGCTTGCGTGACCCCCATCACATGCCAGCGGCCCGGGATCGCGTGGCAAAATGTGTGCAGCCGGCCGAGCGGATCGAGTGAAGGACGGTCGGTCGCGGCAAATACAACTCCCGAAGTCCCGATCGTCGCACTGATAACACCGGCGTGGACAACTCCCATGCCAACCGCGCCCGCCGCTTGATCTCCGGCCCCGGCGACAACCGGCGTCCCCACTTTTAGACTTGTCGCCTCAGATCCACTCGCCGAGATGCGTCCGCAGTTTTCGGACGACTCACGAACCGTTGGCAGGATTCGCTCATCGATTCCAGTCCTACGCAGGACCTCCGCGGACCATTTTCGTCCGGCCACATCGAAGAGCAGCGTGCCCGACGCGTCTGCAACATCGGTGACGAGATCTCCCGTCATTTGGAATCTCACGTAATCCTTCGGCAACAGGACGTGCCACACGCGCCGCCAGTTTTCGGGTTCCATTTCGCGTACCCAAAGAAGCTTGGTCAGTGTGAAATTGGTGAGTGGCGGATTGCATGTGAGTCGAATGAGGTTTTCCCGGCCCAGCGTTTCGTCCAAAGACTGTGCTTGCTTGCCCGTGCGCTGGTCGCACCAGATCAAGGCTGGGCGAACAACTTCCCCCTGCGCATCAAGAAGAACCGCGCCGTGCATCTGGCCCGAGAAGCCAACGCAGGCAATCTCATCCGCTGAAGTGCAACCTTCCTTCAGGGCTCGCCGAACCGCAATACAGCAAGCGCGCCACCAATCTCGCGGATCCTGTTCCGCCCACCCAGATTGAGGTGAGGCAAAGGGGCGATGTTCTTCCACTCCGGATGCAACGACTTTCCCGCCGTCATCGACGATTAGAGCGCGAGTTCCGCCTGTACCAATATCTATTCCGAGGAGTTTGATCTGATCCTCCGGGCCTTCCAGTTACAAGTTGTGGTTCGCCAAAATCCAAAACGATTCAGATTTCACGCGCCTCTTTGTCCTTTTTTGATCTTGAACGCGTAAGAATGCGGGCATGTGATGGAGACGGCTCACTCTTTGCGAATCAAGACGGAGAACTCCCCGCGAGGAAGTCTAATGTCATGATGTTTTCTACGCAACTCGGTCGTAGCGATGATGCAAACCACCGAGTCTTGCTTGGGCGATCACCCGACCGCAATGCGCTGAACGTATTCTGCCGCCCGGCGTCACCTTGCCCAACCCCAGATGGGTTCGGTCCTCGCGGTAGTAGTGGACGTATTCGCTGAGGAGCCGCTTCAGATGCCGCTCGTTGAGCACGATCACGTGGTCGAGTAGGTCCTTCCGGCAGCTTTCCACCCAGCGCTCGGCGACTCCGTTCTGCCAGGGGCTTTGGAAAGAAGTTCTCTTGGGCCTGCCCTCCATCGCTCGGATGGCTGGAATCACTTCCAACCCAAACTTCTTGTCACAATCAAAGATCAAGTATTTGTGAGGGGCCTCAAACGGAAATACTTCACGCAACTGCTGCACCACCCAATGACTTTCCGGATTGCGAGTCACATTGAAATGCACGATGCGTCGACGGCCATGACCAATGAGGAAAAAACAGTAGAGAAGCCCAAAGGTGACTGTGTGGACTGTGAAAAAGTCCATGACGGCGATAACTTCGCGGTGGTTCTTGAGAAATGCCTTCCACCGAGCGATTTTTTCAGGGTCCCTCAGTGCCCGTTGGACCCAGCGTGAAACATTTCGCTCCGAGACATCAATTCCAAGCATCTGCAGTTCCCCATGAATGCGCGGAGCTCCCCAAGTGGGGTTTTCCGCCACCATGCGGAAGATCAATTCGCGCAGCTCCTTGCTGATGCGTTTTCCTCCAGAGGAAACCGGATGGCGAGAGAGCCAAGCCCAGTAGAGTCGAAAACCAGCACTGTGCCAGCGGGGAATGGTCTCTGAACTTACGAGGATCAGGGCTTCTTTCCATCGAGGCCAATACTTTCGAGGAGGACCCAAAAGAGCTTGTCGAACGCAGTCAGACGGGGCCTTGGGTGCTAGCGCTTGAAGACCACGAGTTGTTGCCGGAGTGCCAGGTTTTCGAGCCAAAGGCTGCGACATGAGCGGAAAAGACGAATAAATGAGGCCAGAAAGAGCCCAATCGTGTGTAACATAGCGACGTGCTATCGCAAGTCGCCTGTGTATGGCAACGGCCCATGTTATTGAAAACACAGGCGGACAGAGATTTGGCGAACGACAACATGATTTCGGATTAACGCATATTATAAGGAAACATAACATTTCATTTTTTTCGCTAATCGTGGCTTTCTTACAGAACACAGCGAAATCAGGATCAACGGGAATCTACGATGCCAAAGTCTCTAAGCGCTGACTTGCAAATCATGGCGCTACATGGACCCAGCCGGCTTCGACCTTCGTCGCGTAGCTGCGGATGGATTCGGTTCGGACGTGCTTCATCAGCATGCCGACGTTCTGCAGCATTGCCGCCACTCTCGGAGGGACGGTCTCATTGCCCAGGTCCCCAGGGACCGGGCCGGAGAGGGCGCATCCGGTGGTGACGTCAAACTGTGCGCAGTGCATGGCGCAGGTGACGATCGTGCCGTCAAGCGTACCCATTTCCAGCGGCGCATTCATGTGTCCGCAGCGTCGCTCGATGGCGTAGAAAGTTCCGCCGCAATTGCAGATCACAATCTCGCGTCCATCGAGCTCAACGGTTTTCATCCCGCCGGGCGCGACCTCAACGGCGCTGATTGCGCGGATAAAATTATCACCCAAGGCCCACGTCCTTAGGCGGCAATTGAGGCAGACTGTCAGGGTCGGTGACGTCCTTTTGGACGAATAGGCCGCACCAACAGCGTTTGAGAGCGTCAAAATATTCCCGATGGTAAGGAATGCAAGGGCAAACGATTTGCATGTCGCGCGCGCGCTCGTTGCGGATGGGCTGGCAGGGGCAGAATGGGATTCCGTGTTTGGCCTCGAGCTTCACTTCCTGCTCGAGCAGAAAATCCTTCAGATCCACGTCAGGCGTGAATTTGAAGTCCAACGGGCCGACAATCTTGTCGAAGAAATACTGGAGCGTTTTTTTCCTTGCTTCTGTATCCATTTAACACCGCCTTAGGATTTCAGCGCAGTCGCGAAGCGTTCCGGCTGGTAGCCCGAGATGACCTCGTCGCCGATCTTGACAAATGGAAAGCCCGTAGCGCCGGCTGCATCCAGCTCCTTCAAGATTTTTGCCTGAGTTGCTTCGTCGGCGAGATCGTAGTCGATGTAAGTGAAGGGGACGTGGTGGTCGGTGAAATACTTCTTCGTCTTGTGACACCAGGGACAGGTGGAGAGAGTATACATGCTGACTTTTTTCATGAGAATTCCTTTCCTCCGAGATTCACGAACAGTTTTCCCGACTCGACCTTTGTGGGATACACCGTGAGGCCTAGTTCCTGGGCTTTGAGGAACTTGCCTGTCCGAACATCGAAGCTCCAGTCATGGCATGAGCAGATGATCGTGTAGCCCTCGAGCCTTCCCGTAAAAAGCGGACATCCCATGTGCGCGCACGTCCCCGAAACCGCGTAGACCGTGCCACCGACGCGCGCTAGAACGATGTTCACTCCCTGCGGATAGGCCGGCGCCAGTCGACCTTCTAGCAACGCGCTGTCGTCTAATGCATACTTCCAGTTGATCGCACTGCTAGACGTATCTCCAGGGTTTCCTGGCAATTGTGGTTCGTGAGCGGAGTTCATCGTCTGGTCTTTATGATTAACAAGCCGGAATCGTTTGGCGTCTTTGAGGTCCCCTTTGCCCCCAATCCGCATAGATAGAGATGACGTTCGATATCCAAAAGGGACATTGCGTGGAGTTCAGATTGGAAATCCAGAATACCACTTTAGCTGTTGATGTCACATTGGATTTTATATTTATTATCCCCTAATATTCCGTCCTGGCGTCAATCACTCCTAGAACGAATGAGTTTCCTTATTCCAGTGTCGCGCAAACAATAGGATCCCCGGGGTTCGTCGCCAAGTCTCACCCGGTATTCATTAGCTTGGCCGGCACAACTTGCGGCTTTAGTATCTCGCTCACCAGAAACAGGTCGGTGAGCAGCGCACGGAGATGGATTGAAGCGTTCAGGTTGTCAATCAATTGAGAACTGATGGCAGGTTGCGCCAGGACAAGCTCAATGGCCGCGAGCGAGTCCTGTGCATCGCGGTCGAGCACCGCAAAATATGCTTGGAGTCGCTCGGCCGGCTCAATGCGTTCTTGCTTCGCCGCCGTTGCACACATCTCTGCGAGGCCAGAGATTGCTTTCACGGCGCGCCCCAGGTATTCGCGGATTTGTCCGACAGACTGGCTGCCTTCATCACTGGGAAGCCCCTGCGCCGCGTAAGCCAGCATGAACTCGTAGCACTCTTCAATCGTCTCGCAACGCTCCGAGAAATCAGCCAGCATTTGTTAACCCTTCAGCCTTCACCCCTTCACCCTTCGCATTGTGGGATCTCGAAGGCGACGCGGATTCCTCGACCGGCCATCGCGCGGGATCATGTTCTTCCAGATAAAAGTCGCGGCTCATCCAACCGTAGATCATCGACTTCGTAATCGGGCGCTTCTCCGGCCGCAGCCCAAAGTAGACATGCATCATGATCAGCGCGATCAGTCCGACGCCCATTAGCCCGTGGAGCACGTACATCATTCCCCAAGTCATGTCGCTGAAGAGATACGGATTGCGGGGGAAAAAAACCGTGCGCACGCGCGACATCATGAACACCCCGGTCGTGATGGCAGTCAGACCCGCGACCATGATGGCGAGGTGGTAGAGCTTATTCTCCAAAGGATACTTCGCGAATCTATCCGGTGGCGGCGCGGACTTCCCGAAGAATCGCAGTGTTCTCCTCCACGCATCGCGAAGGTCAATCCTATCCGGCCAGATCGACCAGAAATCCATGAAGAACGAGGCATGAACGACGTGAAAGAGGATGGAGGCAGTCAAGACGGTCCCCGCGATCCAATGATAGGTGACCCAGTCGAACTGAACACCTACCTTCGGAAGAAACCCGGTAAACAAGAGCGTGAACATTGCGGTTGCCATGATCCAGTGAAACACGCGCGCGGTCAGCGAGTGCCTGGGCACATGCGCAGGTATGCGCGCAGCGACGGCCGGCGAAATACTGCCCCCAAAAACCCTGGGCTTGGCGAAATAACGGATGTAAGTGGCGTGAACGATTAGGAAAAGCAATCCGGCAATCACCGCGACCCAAATCAAGAACCAGGCAATGTGAATCGGGACATTCTGCCCCCACGGACTCATGGTCCACTCTAAGAGTTCCATATCGCCTCCTGCACTCCTCCGATGGCGCGCTTCACCAGGTTCCTCATTAGCGGGATCTTGTAAGCATTGAATTGCAAGGGGACAGCACCCCTCACGGCCAGCTTCCCGGCCATTTCTCCGGTTGCGGCATTCGGTGGGTTGCCGCGCACGGCGTCTTCGACAACCTTCAATCGCAGAGGACGAGCCGCCGCGCCATTCACCGCTATGCGCATGCGTTCGATGCTGCCGTTTGAAACCACCATCGCTGACGCCACATTCAACAGCGGGAAGTCCCACACATTCCGGTCCCGCACTTTCTCAAAATAGAATTGCGCGCCGGCCCAGGCTGAAGGAATACGAATAGCGGTCAGCAGGTCTCCAGGCTTCAAAATATGCAAGCGGGTGATGTCGATTTCAGGGCCGATGAAATAGTCCTCAGCGTCCACCACGCGTTCACCTTTGGAAGTGCGGATCACGAATTTGGCGTCGAGAGCGATGAGCGCCGGAGCGGTATCTGAGGGATTCACGGCCACACAGCGGTCTGCTAAGAGAATTGCGTGCTCGCGGTTGCGTCCCTCCGGTGTATCTGCATAACAGATGTTCCCGCCGGCGCGGTAACAGGGCCATCCCGCGCGGTAATACCAGCAACGCGCGTCCTGCGAAACGTTGCCGCCGATTGTGCCCTGGTTTCTGATTTGCGGAGAGGCCACTAACTCCGCTGCTTGGGCCAGCAGGCCGAATTTTTGTTTGACGATTTCATTGGTGACAACTTCAGTCAGGGTGGTCATCGCGCCAATTTCGATGCCGTCGCTCGTGGGGCGAACTCCCTTGAGTTCATCGATTCCGCTCAGATCGACGACAACCTTCGGCTTCTTGATGCGATCTTTGAGCCAGTCAAAGCTGTCCAAACCTCCCGCCAGCACCCAACCGTCCTCGCCCCGCTGCTCGAGCAGCTTCTGAGCGTCAGCGATAGAGGTCGGCTGAAGGAGTTCAAAAGCCGGCATAACGTCTCGGATTACAGCCATGGACTCTCCTTTCGCATCGCCACTAAATGTGGGCCATTAAGGGATGCTGCATGGGCCGACCCGCTTCGAGTGACGTCAGAATTGTGTCAGCATTCACCGGAGCACGCTGGAAGATCTCGTCGCCAAGCGCATCAGAAAGGGCGTTCAAGATCGAAGCGCACCCGCCTCCAACCGGCGGCTCACCCACACCGCGGGCCCCCACGGGCGTTTCGGGATCCGGAATATCGAGGGCCGCCCATTGCATGTCAACGGGCACATCTAGAATCGTTGGCGGCTTGCTCTGGTAGAAGCGCTTCGACAGCATTGCACCGTAGTGAGGGTCGTACACCCACTTCTGCCCAATCGCATGCCCGATCCCCAGAGTCGAGCGGCCCAAAACTTGGCCGCCCAGCGCGCGGGGATGAATCACGGAGCCCACATCGGCGTAGGCGAGAAAATCCAAGATGTAATACTTCCCGGTTTCAACGTCCACCTCGACTTCGGCGAAGCTGGCCACATACGAAAATGTCGAGCCATCGCGAGGGTAATTGTCCTTGGCGGCCGCCACCAGACCTTGGCCCGCCAACGCGGCCACGGACGCCTTCGTCAACTTGTTCACATCGGGAGAAACGTCGTGGCCATCGTAGATGCCGCCCAGTTGAATTGCGTACTTTGCGGCCTGCGCCAGAGTCATTCCGGTGCCAGTTCCCTTCTGAAACACGCGCTCGTTGGCAACCTCGTAATTCTCCGGCTTGCCCCCGAGTTTCTTCGCTGCAATCTCCTGGAGTTTTTTGCGCGCATCCATCGCGGTCGCGTGCGCGGCGCGTGTCATTGCATGAGTCGTCTGGCTTCCGCCGGAAACACAGGTGAAGGGCAGGTACTTCGACGAGTCGCCCCAAACGATGTCGCATTTCTCCCATGGCACACCCAGAAGCTCGGCGCCCACGCGGTGGACGTCGATCAACGACTCGGTTCCCAGGTTGCCGATTCCGGACTGGAACGTCACGCGCCCGTCCGGCTTGATGATCAGAATCCCATCGAAGCCCACCGTCCCGCCGACATAACAACTCAGTGAGACGCCTACGCCGCGCACCTTGCTTCCGATGCGCTTCGGAGTTCGCGAAACTCTTTCGCTCCATTTGAACTGTTCCGCACCGCGGTCGAGCGCTTCCTTCAAGAACGCGCTCGTCGCGTACGCCCTTTTCGCCTTCACCTCAGGACCAAATGGCGCCTTGCCCTCCGGACAATTGATTCGGCGGATGGCCACCTGGTCCAGGCTGAGTTTCCGGGCGGCTTTCGCGATAATCGGTTCCATGATGATGATCCCTTGCAAGCCGCCGGGTGAACTCTGCGCGCTTCGGGGCGGCGTGTTCGTGAGTATGGTGGCTCCGCGCCAGCGCATGGCCTGCGGTTGGTACAGCAGAGACACGATGCGCCCAGATGAGGGCACATCGCCGTTTGCATCATAGGGACCGTTGTTGGAAATCACGAACATGTCGAGTGCGATGATGCGGCCGTCTTTGGAGAAGCCCACTTTCATCCGCCCCAACAAACTGGGCCGCCCGCGACCGATGTAGGTTTCCTCTTCGCGCGTAATGCGCATCATCACCGGCGCATTGGCCTTCTTCGAGAGCAGCGCCGGAATCACCAGCGTGACTCCGCCGGTGATCTTGCTGCCAAATCCCCCGCCCGTGTATTCGCTGACGAAGACCACATTGCTTGCGTCAATGTTCAACCATCTCGCAATGGCGGGCACGGTTTGCGCCGTGCTCTGCGTGCCCGTGAAGACGTGGACTTTTCCGTTCTGCCAGTAAGCCATCGCACTGCGCGTCTCGAGCGTCTGGTGGCTCGTGTCCGGCGTGACGAAAGTTTCATCGAGCACCAGTGCGGCACTTCGGAAGCCTGCGTCGAGGTCGCCGTAGGACCATTGATCGGTAGTCTTTCCTAGAGGCAGGCGCCCCTCCTTGGCGTCGGCGAAGTCCGCCTCAGTCCACTTGAGCACTCCGATGGTCTGAGGTTGCGGAGCCTGCGGCGGAGATCCGGCCGCGGCGGGCGGCGCCGGAGGCTGGACCCAGATGTTTCCATCTGTTCTTGGGTTGGGGCCACCGGGCCGCAAGGTGTCCAGAGGATCGATGACGAAGGGAAGCGGTTCAAAGTCGATGTGAATCTTTTCAATCGCCTCTGCGGCAGTCAGTTCGTCAACCGCAGCTACGGCGAGAATCGGTTCACCCTGATAAAGCGGTTCCATGGTGAGCGCCTTCTCGCTCTTCGGGTTCGCTCGAATCACCGTGCCATTGTCGGTAAGCGAGTCGGCCGGAGGCGGAAGCTCATCGGCCGTGAGAATCGCTTTCACGCCGGGCATTGCAAGCGCTTCGCGTAAGTCGAGGTGCTTGACACGCGCATGCGGCAAAGGGCTGATGAGGAGTTTGCAGAAGAGCATGCCGTCGGCGTGATAATCCTCGGCGTATTTTGCCTGGCCCGTCACCTTCGCATAGAGGTCGGCGGTTTTGTAGTTTTTGCCGATTAATTTGTGTCCTGCGCCGTACACGCGTTCAGTTGTTCCAGTGGTTGCATCAATCGAATCAGGATTTTTGTTACGCACGGCTGGACCTCCTCAAGTTCTCCGCGCCGCGCATCATCGCGGTCAGGATCTTGTCGTAGTCCTGGCAGCGGCACAGGTTTCCCGAAAGCCCGTATGCCATTTCGCTGCGCGTGGGATTGGGATTCTTCTGCAGGAATGCCACCGCCGCCATAACAAAGCCGGGCATGCAGAAAGCGCACTGGAAACCTTGTTCGTCGATCACACCTTGCTGGACCGGGTGCAGAGTGCCATCCGGGCTTGCCAGCCCCTCGATGGTCAAAACTTTGCGATCGCGCACCGTGTGCGTGAGCACCGAGCAGGCATAGTGAGGAACGCCGTCAATGAGCACAGTGCAGGAGCCACATTCCGCGCGGTCGCACCCAAGTTTCGTGCCAGTGAGCCCGAGTTTGTGGCGTAAGGTCCATGCCAGGGTCTCCTGCTTCATTACGTCGGCCCGGCGCCGCTGCCCGTTGACGTTGATGGTGATGAGTCGTTCATCGGCCCCGGTTCCGGCTACCTGGCCCAACAAAGTCGAAGCGCGGAAGAGATAGCTTGCCGAGGAAACAGCCGCTCCGCTGGCGATGACTCCCTTGATAAATGTGCGTCTGGAAAGAGACTTCGAGGAATCCTCGATCATTTTAATATCAGTGATCTCGGACATTGGCGATTCTCCTATTTGAAATCTCAGTTCGCCAGTGGAATCGGTGTGTAATTGGCGGATTATTTGCTTTATTCTTCATGAATGTCAACCGGCTCCTCTCAGCGCTCCGATCGCAGTGAAATGCGCACTCGTTGCTTGATAATTCTCAGCAAACTCCAGCAATCCGGAAAAGGCCTCGTCTCCCTGGCAGAAGATCACCACATATTGCTTCGTCGGTTCTCCGGTGTTCAGTAATTGAACCTGCCCCTGGGAGCTTTGCCCCTCGGAACGGTTTCCGACGGCGCTACATAGTCGCCTGCCATATCCTCCGAATACACCATCATGGGGTGATCCCAATCAAAACCAACAGGCAACCCAGTTGTTTTATTTTGACCATTGTTTCCGTCTCCCATGTTCGAGATTCTTCATAAAGTCCTTGTCGCTCAGCCCCGTCGCTTATTTACTGCCAATTCGACAAACCTTCAATCGAACCTCTTTCGCGCCTCCCCACGAACGGATGCAGAAGAGACAGATTTCATCGCATTAGACCTACTTTGCCCCTGAAGCGATGCCAATTCGAGTCGGCGCATTGTCTCCGGAACCCAAATGATCTCGCTTTTCCATTTGCAAAATCACTGCTGAAAAATCTTGCTCCTGTCCTTGGGCCGATTGTGCTGCATTGACCTCGAAAGCCGCTCGCGTCGCGGGCATCTCCGCGCCGGCCGCGGCTGCGAGGTTGAGAATCAACCCAAAATCCTTGTTCATTAGCCGAAGCGGAAATTGCGGGCTGTAGTCGTTCTTCATCGCTCTTTCCAGTTTGCCCACGTGTGCAGGAGCGACCACCGCAGTTTCTGAAAGAACGCTCAGAACGCGGTTGCGATCGAGCCCAGCCTTTTCACCGAGCGCAACGGCCTCGGCAATCGCCTGCATTCCAATTCCCAGCAGGGTGTTAACGACAAGCTTCATTTTCGCTCCGGAGCCATTTGGCCCCACATAAAAATACTTTCGCGCGATCACGCGGAAAATCGACTCCGCGGCGGAGAAACATCCCTGGTCCCCTCCTCCGAATAGGACCAGTGCCCCCTGCTCGGCGGCCGGAGTGCTCCCCGAAATGGTCACGTCGAGGACGTCAATTCCACGCTCGGAACCCAGCTTCGAGAGTTCCAGCGACGTCTCCGGATTTACCGTACTCATGTCAATCACCAGCGTGCCGCGATGCGCATTGGCGAACGCGCCGTCCAGCCCTTTATAAACTTGCAGAACAGACTCATCGCTCGCAAGGCACGACAACACGGCGTCGCAACTGGAGGAAAGTTCCGCAATACTCTTCGCCACTGTGCCGCCGTTTTGAATTAGCTCCTCCGCCTTGCTAAGGTTCCGGTCATAAACGGTCACCTTGAAGCCGGATTTAAGCAACCTTTGCGCGATCCGACTGCCCATGTAACCAATTCCGACAAATCCGAGTTTGTTTTTTTCCGCCGTGATTGGATTCATATCGGGTGTCCTTTCTCCGAAGACTGAATGAGTTTTTCACCATTTGTAGCCGGCCTTTGGTTCCCGTTATTTACAAGCTCAATTTGATTGGCAGCTCCATGGTTCCTAGGCGGAGGCGGCGTTTCTTTCCGGCGGCGCCATGAATTCCGGACCGACCGGATTCGCAATCGTCTGCCGCAGAATCTGATCGATCACTGCGAGCGCGTCCCCGTCAAGTTTCCAGCCGAGCGCGCCTGTAATGCCTTCCACTTCCGCAGGATGGCGCGCGCGCCACAGCGCCGCGGTGACTCCGGGCTGGTCTAGCACCCAGCGCACGGCAAGATCCATCACATGTTTTCCGTATTTTTTCTGGGCCAGATCATCCAATTGTTGAACGGCATTCAGGTATTGCGCGAAGCGCGGCGGCT
The DNA here is from genome assembly GCA_963838945.1 of uncultured Acidobacteriota bacterium. GTDB lineage: Bacteria > Acidobacteriota > Terriglobia > Acidiferrales > UBA7541 > DASTCZ01. Next base: position 155,121 of record CAWITC010000011.1, read on the forward strand.
GGAATTTCGGATCGGTCTTCCGGAGATCGTCGCCGGTGAACTTCGTGTCCACGCGCTCTTTGCCGGTCAAGAGCCCCCGGCAGAGCGGCCCGTAAGCCAGCAGGCTCAGATTCTTTTGGCGCGCGTAAGGCAACACTTCGCCCTCAATTTCTCTTTCGAAGAGGTTGTAAGGAGACTGGACGGTGTGCAACTCGGAGACGGACATGAACTGGTCCATCTGCTCCGGCGAGTAATTGCTCACGCCGATCGCCCGAATCAGCCCCTCCTCGTAGAGATTGTGCATAGTCCGCGCGGTTTCTTCGATCGGGACGGCCAAATCCGGCCAATGGACTTGATAGATGTCGATATAGTTCGTGCGGAGGCGACGCAGCGAATCCTGGACCTCCTGCCGGATGCGATCGGGTGAGGAGTTTCGCGAAACGGAGCCGTTGTGCCACACTAGCCCAACTTTGGTCGTAATGAAAACCTCTTCCCGATGTCCCCTCTCCTCAATCGCCTTTCCGACGATTTCTTCGGAAACGCCGAAACCGTAAGCCGGCGCCGTGTCGATCAGATTGATGCCTTTATCGAGAGCGGCGTGAATCGTTCGAATCGATTCTTTTTCGTCTGTGCCTCCCCACATCAAACCGCCGATCGCCCACGTGCCGATCGCGATTCGCGAAACATTCATTTCTGTGCCGGAGATTATTGTGTGTTCCATCTGCTTCATCCTCCCGTATGAAATGAAATCTAAAAATTGCCTAGCTGATTTGCTCAAGCAAGTCCTGGGTCTGGGCGCCCCAGAGCTTGTCGGAAGAAACGTTTACTTCGCCAAGGCTGTCAGTTTGCTCTCGAATGTCCGCCATCTATATCTCCTTGTGCCAGGTGGAATCCGGATTGTACGCAGTCATCGCTTCCGCGAAGTTTGTTGTGTTGGGGCCAAGATCTTTTTCATAGATGATCCCCGATTGGTTGACCATGAACGTCTTCACGCCTGAGGAGCGGTACTCCGCGGGATTAGCGACGAAGGCGAATCCATTTGTCATCCTCCCGTTGACGACACAATTCTTGGCTCCGCCCGGTGTAATTGGGCGTTGGGTTGTGAGGATCCGGAAATAATAACCGTTGAACGAAACCTGATCACCTTTGCTCCGCAAAAATTCGACCCGTTTCGCAAATTCAGCCATAATTGAGTGAACGCAATCGTCACAGTCTGCACCAAGCCGTCTGGGGATTTCAATCGTGCTGTGTATAGGTGAACCGGCGCCTCGCCGGATGCAATTCGAATTCCAGGCAAGAGTTGCGCTCTAACAACTCGAAGACTTATGCTCATTTCGTATTTTCCTGTTTATCGGTGGTGGACCCGTGTGACTGCGGAGAAGAATTCGCGTAGCATTCCTGTCCGCGATCATCTTGACAATGGCGGCATCTGTCGGGACACAGAGCCACGAAAAATTTCAATACCGGACTGACACATGGACCACCGATAATCGACTCCCGCAGAATTCTGTCACCTCGTTAACGCAAACGCCGGATGGTTACATTTATTTACTACAAACGACGGGCTGGTGCGTTTCGACGGAGTTCAATTCTCCGTCTTTAACAAGAGTAACACCCCTGACCAGCCCGAGTTCTTGTACCAAAGCGAATGAGAGAGTCTACATCACTTGATCGGACCCGCCTTTTTGTACCAATTCTTGGGCGAGTTTTCGACCAGCCGTGAATCGGATTGCGAGGGACATTCATCGTATCAGATGCAGGTTGCCGGGGATAAGCGGCCGGACTAGGATATTGCCCCCTCGAAATCGCCGCAGCGAGAACTCGCGGCCAAGGAGACTCTCTTGAGACTCAGTTACGGACCGGGTCGCACCTTTCTGATGGCAGGAATCTTGTTGTTCGGACCAGGCGCATCTCATGCGCAAACCGTCACAATCGCGCCACCGAGCTCGCCAAGCCAGGGAATAGCCGGAACACAGGGAGTGAGTCCGTTTGGAGGCAGCGTGCCGGCAAAACTCGTTCCGGGAGTGATGCCGCTTTCATTGCCAGATGCCATCGCCCGCGGATTGAAGCAGAATCTCGGAGTGCTTCTCTCAAATGCGGACATCAACTCGGCCCGCGGACAGCGCTGGGAGCAATTGAGCGCGCTCTTGCCACATGTTACGGCCGCCCCTAGTGTGGCCGCCTCCGAAGTCAATGTCGAGCAGCTTGGTTTTAGCGGTCTTGCTGGCCTGCTCCACATCTCGCCATCCGTTGGCCCTTTTTCTTATTTTGACGCCCGTGTAGCCGTGACTCAGTCTTTGTTCGATTGGAAGTCGATCAACGGCACGCGCGCGGCCGGCGAGAGCTTGAAGTCCACCACATACACTTATAAAGATGCGCGCGACCTCGTTGTGCTTGCCGTGGGCTTTAGTTATTTGCAGGCCATCGCCGACGAGGCCCGCGTCGAGACAGCGGAAGCGCAGGTCAAAACTGCTCAGGCGCTCTTCAATCAAGCAACGGATCAGGTAACTGCGGGCACTTCGCCCGACATTGACGCGCTGCGCGCCAGGGTAGAACTCCAGACCCGCCAGCAGCAATTGATTCAGGCGAAAAACAACTGCGCCATCCAAAAGCTGGCCGTTGCACGCGTGATCGGCTTAGCCCCCGGGCAGGAATTCGAACTGACGGACAAATCGCCTTACCAACCGTTCGAGGGAATTTCTGTTGATGAAGCTCTGAAACGCGCTTACGTATCACGGTTCGACTACCAGGCGGCAATGTCCGACGTGCGCGCAGCAGAATTCTTCCGGAAAGCTGCGGTCGCCGGCTATTTGCCCTCACTTGCCTTTGACGCGGACTATGGAGCGGGAGCGGCGCATCCTTCCACGGCAACGCAGGTATTCGACGTGCGTGGAACTCTCTCGATTCCCATCTTTCAAGGAGGCAGCGTTCACGGTGACGTTTTGCAGGCCAACGCGAAACTAGAGCAAAGCCGCGAAAAGCTGGGAAATCTCCGTGCACAGATCGACTCCGACGTTCGCACAGCCCTGCTGAACCTGCAGTCGTCGGCCGAACTTGTCAACGTCGCGCGCAGCAATATTGATTTGGCGGAACAGACGCTGGCCCAGTCGCGCGATCGTTTCAGCGCGGGTGTCGCTGATTCTGTGGAGGTGGTGCAATCGCAAGAAGCGGTTGCCAGCGCCCATGAACAGTTCATCTCGAGTCTGTACAATTTCAATTCTGCAAAAATTTCCCTGGCCCGTGCTCTGGGTATGGCTGAAGAGGGCTTCAAGGAATATTTCAAAGGAAAATGAACATGGCGGATGAGAACTCACAGCCTTCAACGCCTGATCCAGGGACAGAATCGCAGGTCAAACCCTCGGCCCCTGCGGCCACAGCGCACTTGCCGCTTACGTACCGGAGATCGAAGCGCCGCAGAAACTTTGCGATTCTTGTCGGTGTCGCTGTATTGGTCGTCGCCGGCGTGTTCTTGTGGCGCTATCTCAGCAGCTATGAGTCAACCGACGACGCACAGGCGGATGTTCACCTGTATCCCGTCAGCGCGCGTATTTCTGGCTATGTCGTGAAGGTCAATGTGGAAGACAACCAGTGGGTCGAGAAGGGGACCGTCCTGGTGGAGATCGACCCGAAAGATTTTGAAGTTGCGGTCGCGCAGGCGCAAGCCAATCTGGCTAGCGCCGAAGCGACGGCCCAATCACTGAACATCACCGTTCCGATTACTTCGATAAACGTTTCGAGCCAGTTGAAATTCACCGCATCGGGCATGGATGATGCAAATGCCGGGATCATTGCCGCCGAGAGGCAGCTCACCGCCGCCCATGAACAGTTGGAAGAGGCCGAAGCCAACGATGTAAGGGCGCAAGACGATCTGCACCGCTACAAGCTGCTCGTCGACAAACGAGAGGTGGCCGAGCAGGTATACGATCAGGCGCTTGCCGCCGCCAAATCCAGCACCGCTGCGGTAGCCGCAGCCCGTGCCAATGAGTCCGCCGCACAACAATTTGTGCAACAGGCCCGCAGCCGTCTGGCGCAAGCGGACGCGAGCCACCAATCCGCGGAGACCGGACCGCAGCAGGTATCATCCACCCAGGCTCGAGCGCGTGCGGCAATCGCCGATGTCGAGCAAAAGCGCGCGCTCCTCGAGCAAGCCCAGTTGAACCTCCAATACACCAAAATCGTCGCGCCGGTCGCCGGTGAAGTGAATAAATCAGTTGTCGTGGGCTTAAACGTTCAACCCGGGCAGCAACTCCTCACCGTGGTTCCCCTCGACGAGGTGTGGGTCACCGCCAATTTTAAAGAAGCGCAGCTCCGCCACATGCGCGTCGGACAAAAAGCGGACATCCATGTGGATTCGACAGGTCGGACTCTGCACGGCCATGTGGACAGTATTGCAGGAGCCACCGGCCCGCTTTTCAGCCTGCTTCCGCCGGAGAATGCCACCGGCAACTACGTGAAAATTGTGCAAAGAATTCCTGTGAAGATCGTTCTCGATCCGGGCGAGAACCGGGATCGCCAGCTTCGGCCCGTCATGAACGTCACACCGGACGTATTCCTCAAATGAGCGCCGCAGCTATCGCCATTGACCAGGATATTTGGCGGCCCAAATTTAATCCGTGGTTGATAGCTGTTGTTGTGGCCCTCGGAGCTTTCATGGAGGTCCTTGACACCAGCATTGCCAACGTCGCGTTGCCGTATATGGCCGGGAATCTCGGCGCGAGCAACGACCAGAGCACGTGGGTCCTTACCTCGTATCTGGTCTCCAACGCAATCATCCTGCCGATCAGCGGCTGGCTCGCAGGCGCTTTTGGACGGAAGCGCTTCTTCATGACCTGTTTGGGTGTCTTTACGGTCAGTTCGTTGCTTTGCGGAATTGCGCCGAATCTCGGCCTTCTTCTTTTTTTCCGCGTGCTGCAAGGAGCGGGCGGCGGGGGGCTGCAGCCGATGGCTCAGGCTATTCTCGCAGACACATTTCCGCCCCAACAGCGAGGTTTGGCGTTTGCGCTGTACGGTATCACGGCCATCATGGCGCCCACTATCGGACCTACCCTGGGCGGGTGGATCACCTTCAACTATTCCTGGCGGTGGATTTTTTTCATCAACCTCCCTGTTGGGTTGGCCACCTGGTTCCTTGTGCGGCGCTTTGTCGAAGATCCACCCTATCTGAAGCGGCTCAAGTCGGCTGGGGTTAAGTTGGATTACGTCGGCATCGCACTTCTGGCCCTGGGTATCGGGGCGTTGCAAGTATTGCTCGACAAGGGCCAAGAGGATGATTGGTTTGGGTCGCACTTCATCACCACTTTGGTCGTCGTCGCGACCGTTTGCCTGATCTCGCTGATTATCTGGGAGTGGTTTCAAAAGGCTCCTATCATTGACGTCCGCATGTTCAAGAGTTTTAACTTTGCCAGTGCGAGCTTGATGATGTTCACCCTGGGAATTCTGTTGTTCAGCAGCCTTGTACTTATGCCGCAGTTCCTCCAAACGCTCTTGGGTTACACCTCCCAACTGGCAGGGCTGGCCCTTTCGGCCGGCGGTATTGTATTGCTGATTGAAATGCCCATCATGGGCCAGTTGACTACAAAGATTCAGTCGCGCTACCTGATCGCCTTTGGTTGGCTCGCCTTGTCCGTTGCCATGTTTTATTCCACGAAGCGGATTGACTTGCAGATTAGTTTCAGCGCCGCCGTGTGGCTGCGCATCACCCAAGTGATTGGTCTGGGTTTCTTGTTCGTGCCGATTACTCTGGTGGCTTACGTCGGAATCTCGCCGGAAAAGAACAACTCGGTCGCCGGGATCGTCAATTTCATGCGCAATATGGGGAGCAGTGTCGGAACTTCCTTGGTCACTACATTGATTGCACGGCGCTCGCAATTCCATCAGGCAAGGCTGGTTCAGTACGCCCGGCCCGACAATCCCAATTTCCAGAATTCGGCTAACGGCCTCGCACAGCATTTGGCTCACTCGGGATTGAGCGCGCATGGGGCGCAAATGCGGGCTCTTGCAGGAATTTACCAGGGTCTACAAGCTCAGGCGGCGAGCCTGGCATACATCGATACCTTCATGGTCCTTGCCGTCGCGGCAGCTATCATGTTTTGTCTCTCTTTTGTTTTGAAGAAGAATCGTCCCGGTGCCGGTGGCGCGGTGGAGGTGGGTTAAGCGAAGCGGATATGCAATATGATCGTGTGCGGCGAATAGCAGGCCCAAGGATTTATATGATCAGAATTATCACAATTGAACGTGAGTACGGATGCGGCGGCGGCGAAATCGCTCAATTGCTTGCGACGCGGCTGGGTTGGACACTTTGGGATCAGTTGCTGACTGAGGAGATCGCTAATCTTGCTGAATGTCCCAAGGCTGTCGTCGAAGTCCGGGAGGAGCGCACCGATCCACTCTACTACCGGCTGTTCAAATCTTTCTTGCGCGGAAGCTATGAAGGCAGCCTCAATGCGCACAAGCTCAAAGTTGTCGACAGCGAGAGCATTTTGAAGTTTACCGAACGGGTCGTTCAGCACGCGGCAAAAACAGGAAACTCCGTCATCGTCGGAAGGGGCTCGCAGCATTTTCTACGAGACCGGCCAGACACGTTGCGCGTTTTTCTTTACGGTCCGAGAATAGATAAAGTGCGGCGCCTCTTAGCTCGCGGCAAGAGTGACATGGAAGCCGAGCAGCTCGTGGATACTGTTGATCGCGAGCGCCACGATTTCATCCAGAAGTATTTCCACCTCGAATGGCCCCACCGCGCGATCTACCACGTCATGATCAATACGTCGCTCGGCGATGAGCCCGTCGTCGAAATGATTTTGGATTTAATGAAAGCCGTCGACGTGGCGAAATAGAGCCCGCAGACTCGCTCGAAAGGGAAGTACGCGAACCGTTTCGCGTTGGGTGCAGCGGGCTCCGAGGAATCCCGAAAAGATCGCTTGATGGAAGGCTTTTCTCAAGAACCACCGCGAAGCGATTGCCGGCATGGATTTCTTCACCGTGCACACCGTCACCTTCGGAATCCTCTATTGTTTCTTCCTCATTGCTCACGACCGTCAGCGGATTCTTCACTTCAACGTGACTCGCAACCCTACCAGCCCTGGGTGGTGCAACAGTTGCGCGAGGTCTTTCCATTCGAGGCTCCTCACAAATACTTGATTCTCGACCGATATCGGAAGGTCAGTTTTGATGTGATTGTCGCCATCAGGGCAATGGGAAGCAGGCCCAAGAGAACTTCGTTCCGAAGCCCCTGGCAGACCGGAGTTGCAGTGCGGTGGGTTGAGCGCTGTCGTTGTGATTTGCTCGACCATGTGATTGTGCTGAACGAGCGGCACCTGAAACGGCTCCTCACGGAATATGTCCGCTACTATCATGAGAACCGCACGCATCTTGGGTTGGGCAAGGAAACACCGGGCGGCCGAGTCCGATCATCGCCTCGAGGTCGGATGATCGCGCAAGCGAGACTCGGCGGTCTTCATCACCGCTACGAACGCGCTGCGTAGAAATCATCACGAAATTAGATTTCCACGAAGGGAGTTCTTCGTCTAGATTCGCGAAGAGCGAGCCGTCTCCAGCATACGCCCCGCACTTTAACTCGTTGAGAATCGAATTAAGGCAGGTGAACGCGCGGAATCCAAGCCGTTTTGAATTATGGCGAGGGGCACCTACTGATGTCCCTGGAGGCTGCGCTGGCAGCAAATCCGTTGAGTCCAAGACAGGAGAAGCGTACGATGCACTGGCAAGAAAACTGGATCAGAAATTACAGAATTATTTTATTATTTCTGGTCATTGGCGCAGCATTGACATACTCATTAAATCCAGTTTCATTTGACTTCAATTGTTTATGGATTCCGGGTGGTGTCGTGGTCTTTGCCGGCATTATCTTTCCTCAATTCATTTCGCCATTCAGCGGAGCAAGTAAGCTGTCTTGCGGCCAGGTAGGTTTCACTCCCTTCAGGTACTCGGGCCTGGCTGGCTCGAGATTTTGTACCTTTCGGACCCTCTCGAGGGCAGTGCAATCCGAGGGACTTGGAGTTGAATAAGGAGATTTCGATTGACAGCCGACATAAACGACCATTCAGCCATCGGTCGTGACCATCAACTCCCGGCTCATATTCCGTCAAATCGCCGACGTAAGATTGTGTGGGTCGTCGTTATATTGTTGGCGCTTGTGGTTGTCTCCTATTTGATCTACCGCCACGAGGAGGCCAAAAAGGCTGCGGCCGCAGCCGCGGCACGCCCCGCGCCGGGGACCACCATTACGACCGTGACAGCTCAAAAGGGAAGCATCGGCGTTTACCTCGACTCCATTGGCACAGTCACTCCGGTCTATTCCGATTCGATTACCAGCCAGGTGAATGGGCTGGTTGAGACCGTGCACTACGCGGAGGGTCAGCTCGTGCACAAGGGCGACCCTCTGATTGACATCGATTCGCGTCCGTACCGCGCAATTCTTCTACAGGCTCAAGGGACGCTGGAGCGAGATGAGAATTTACTCGCGCAAGCAAAAATGGACCTCGAACGCTACCAGGCCGCGCTGGCGCGCAATGCGATTGCCAAGCAGATTGTAGATGATGAAGATAAGCTTGTGCTGCAGGACGAGGGCATTGTCAAAAACGACCAAGGCACGGTGCAATATGACCAAATTCAGGTCGACTACTGTCACATCACTGCTCCCATCGATGGACGCGTGGGCTTGCGGCTGGTGGATCCCGGAAACGTGGTGCAGTCGAATGGGAGCGTAACGCTCGCAGTCATCACGCAGTTGGAGCCCATCACCGTAATTTTCACAATACCGGAAGACAGTTTAGGCCCGGTCGAAGCCCGGCTGAGCAAAAAGGCTAAACTCGCCATCGACGCCTTCGATCGCACCGCGAAGACGAAGATTGCAAGCGGGCAGTTGTTGACGATCGACAACCAGATTGACACGACGACCGGCACCGTAAAAGGACGAGCGCTCTTCGACAACAAAAATGATGCGCTCTTTCCGAACCAGTTTGTAAACACGCACCTTCTGGTGAACACTTTGCAGGGAGTCACGCTGATTCCGGCATCCGCCATTCAACAAAATGGCCAGGCATCGTTCGTGTATGTAATTCAAAATAATGTGGCGCATATGCGCAGCATAAAGCCGGGAGTTACAGACGGCGGTGTGACGCAGGTTGAAGGCATCAACCCTGGAGACGTTGTCGCCAACAGCAGCTTCGATAAGTTGCAGGACAACTCCGCAGTCGTCGTTTCGGCCACCCCCGCCACAACGGGCACGAATGGGAGCAGCACCCCGTGAGTCCATCCCGTCCTTTTATCCTGCGGCCAGTTGCAACCTCCTTGTTGATGGCCGCAATTCTTTTGGTCGGACTTGTCGGCTATGTAGAGCTGCCGGTATCCGCATTGCCGGAAGTCGACTATCCGACCATCCAGGTGCTGACGTTTTATCCGGGCGCAAGTCCGGACGTGGTGGCGACGACGGTGACGGCGCCGCTGGAGCGCCAATTCGGCCAATTGCAAGGCTTGAGCCAGATGACCTCGACAAGCTCCGGAGGCACGTCCGTCATCGTGTTGCAGTTCAACCTTGCTCTGAACATTGATGTTGCCGAGGAGGAGGTGCAGTCCGCGATCAACGCGTCGCAGAGCGTGTTGCCATCCATCCTGCCCGCGCCGCCGACCTACAGTAAGACGAACCCCGCAGACGCCCCGGTGCTTACGCTGGCCATCACGTCAAATTCCATGCCGCTTTCCCAGGTCGAGGACCTTGTCGACACGCGCCTGGCTCCTAAGATTTCGCAGCTCAGCGGGGTCGGTCTTGTAACCATTAGCGGCGGCCAAAAACCCGCTGTCCGCATTCAAGCGAACCCTACGGCGCTCTCATCCTACGGCATCAACCTGGAAGACCTGCGAACGGCGGTGACACAAGCCAGCGTGAACGCGGCCAAAGGGAACTTCGATGGGCCGAGCCAGGATTACCAGATCGACGCGAACGATCAACTGGTCACCAGCAAGGATTATAGGAGCGTTGTCGTCGCCTACCGTAACGGCGCGCCGGTGATGCTGACCGACGTAGCTCACATCGTGGATGGGGTGGAGAACAACAATCAGGCCGCGTGGATGAACCAGACCCCGGCGGTCATCCTGAACGTGCAACGCCAGCCGGGCGCAAACACGATCAGCGTGGTGAAGAGCATCAAGACACTGATGCCGCAGCTTCAGGCCAACCTGCCCACGGGCATTCAGGTGACCACGCTCACCGATCTCACAACCCCCATTGAAGCATCGGTTTCCGATGTTGAGTTTGAATTGCTGTTGACGGTCGCATTGGTTGTGATGGTCATCTTTCTTTTCCTGCGAAATCTCTACGCCACCATCATCCCGAGCGTGGCTGTGCCCCTGTCCCTGGTCGGGACTTTTGCGGCGATGTACATTCTTGGGTACAGCCTGGACAACTTATCGCTGATGGCGCTGACCATCTCGACCGGCTTCGTTGTGGACGACGCCATCGTGATGATCGAGAACATCGCGCGGTATATCGAAGCGGGCGATCCACCCATGGAAGCGGCGCTCAAGGGCGCGGAGCAAATTGGGTTCACCATTCTTTCGCTGACGGTGTCACTCATCGCCGTGCTGATTCCGCTGTTATTCATGGGCGACGTGGTTGGGCGGCTGTTCCGCGAGTTTGCCGTGACGCTCGGCGTCACGATCGTCGTTTCGGCAGTGGTCTCCCTTACCCTCACACCCATGATGTGCGCCCGCATCTTGCGGCACGTTCCAAAAGAGAAGCAGGGACGCTTCTATCAAGGCTCGGAGCGCGTATTCGAGCGGATGATCGCGTTCTATGGCCGGACGCTGAAGTTTGTCCTTCAATATCAGACGATTACGCTGTTGATCGCGCTGGGCACACTGTTGCTCACGGTTTTCCTTTACATGATCATCCCCAAAGGATTTTTCCCGGTCCAGGACACCGGCGTCATCCAGGGCATCTCGCAGGCGGCGCAGACGATTGGCTCAAAGGCCATGGCGGAGAAGCAGCAGGAGCTTGCAAAGATAATTCTGACTGACCCAGCCGTGGAAAGCCTCTCTTCGTTCATCGGCGCGGATGGAACGAATACAACGACCAACAGCGGCAGAATGTCGATCAATCTGAAGCCACTCAACCAGCGCAATCTGAATGCGTCAGACGTCATCCGCCGCCTGAAGTCAAAACTGGACCAAGTTGAGGGAATCCAGTTGTTTATGCAACCGGTGCAGAACATCACCGTGGACGATCGGGTGAGCCGCACGCAATACCAGTACACGCTCGAGGACCCCGATGCGAATGAACTGAACGACTGGACCAATCGTTTCGTCGTCCGGTTGAAGCAGTTGCCGGAACTGGAAGATGTCGCCAGCGATCAACAAACGGGAGGACTTGCTGTATCCCTGGTGATTGACCGGGTCACCGCGTCCCGGCTTGGCATCGCGCCGTCGACGATTGATAACACTCTGTATGACGCCTTCGGTCAGCGGCAAATTAATACGATGTACACGCAAGTGAATCAGTACCATGTTGTGCTGGAGAGTGAGCCGGAATTTCAGTTGGACCCAAACAAGCTGAACCACCTTTACATCCAGTCCAATGCGTCCTCGGGCGCAACCGGCGCCGGAGCCTCTTCCTCATTCGCGTCCTCCGGATCATCTTCCGCGGGGTCCAATGCGCTCACAACGTCCGCTCTCTTCACTCCATCGGCGAATACGCTTGCTCCTCCCGCGAACGCGCTTTCGGCGAGCAGCTCGACCGCGACGTCGAGCAGGGGAGCCGGCTCCGCAGGTGCAACTAGTTCGACCGTAAGCAACGCCGTGCCGCTCAGCGCTTTCTCCCACTTTGAGAAGACGACCGAGACGCTCTCGATTACCCATCAGGGTCAATTTCCGGCGATCACAGTGTCGTTCAACCTGGCGCCGAATGCGGCATTGGGCAGCGCCATTACGGCCGTCGACCAAGCGCAGAAGGACACGCACATGCCCCCCAGCTTGCAGGCGGGATTCCAAGGCACGGCGGCATCATTCACGAATTCGCTCGCCAATGAGCCGCTGCTGATTCTTGCCGCGCTGGTCACGGTGTATATCGTGCTGGGTGTTTTGTACGAGAGTTTTATCCACCCGATCACGATTTTATCCACGCTGCCGTCCGCGGGCGTCGGCGCATTCCTCGCCCTCATTCTCTTTCACCAGGATTTGAGCGTGGTCGCCATCATCGGCATCGTCCTTCTGATCGGGATCGTGAAAAAGAACGGCATTATGATGGTGGATTTCGCGCTGGAAGGAGAGCGGAAACACGGAAAAAGCGCGAGGGATGCAATTTACGAGGCCTGTCTGCTTCGCTTCCGCCCCATTATGATGACCACCATGGCAGCGTTGCTGGCCGGGCTTCCGCTCGCGCTCGGGAGTGGGTTCGGTTCCGAATTGCGCAGGCCTCTGGGCATCGCCATGGTAGGCGGATTGCTGCTGAGCCAAGCGCTTACGCTATACACCACGCCCGTCATCTACATCTTTTTTGACAATCTGGCTCAGCGCTTCGCGCACAAGTCGAACGTGCCGGTAACCGCAGACGCAAAACTGGAAGGGCCGGCATGAACATCTCCACGCCCTTCATTCAGCGGCCAGTCGCTACGACTCTACTTGCCGTGGCAATTGCCCTAGCCGGGGCGATTGCGTTTGAGGTGCTGCCCGTAGCGCCCCTGCCGGAGGTCGATTTTCCGACGATTTCAGTGAGTTCAGGCTTGCCAGGAGCGAGCGCCGCCATTATGGCCTCGTCTGTCGCCACGCCGCTGGAGCGGCAATTCGGTCACATTGCAGGTTTGACGGAGATGACCTCGACCAGCACGCTTGGCAGCACATCCGTGACCATGCAGTTTGATCTCAGCCGCGACATTGATGGCGCGGCGCGCGATGTGGAGGCCGCCATCAATGCGGCGCGAAGCTATTTGCCCGCCAACCTTCCGGGCAATCCGACCTACCGCAAGGTGAATCCCGCCGATGCGCCGATCATGATCCTCGGCCTTACATCCGACAAATACGGACCCGATAAACTTTATGACGAAGCGTCCACAGTCATTGTGCAGAAGTTGTCGCAGATACAGGGCGTAGGTCAGGTCACCGCCGGGGGTGGGGCGCTGCCGTCCGTGCGTGTGGACGCAAATCCCACACAGTTGGCCAGCTATGGACTTACCGTTGCGAATTTGCAGTCCGTGCTGAGCCTGCAGAACTCCGACCTGGCCAAAGGCCAAATCACCGATGGGATTGTCACCGCGGACATCATTGCCAACGACCAGATCTCGCACGCAGACGACTACAAGCCGCTCATCGTCGGTTATCACAATGGCGCGGCGATCCGCCTCTCTGACGTCGCCCAGGTGACAGACTCCGTGCAGAACGTCCGCGCGGCGGGCTATTTGAACGGCAAGCGCGCGGTTACGATCATCATCTTCCGCCAGCCGGGCGCGAACATCATTGACACGGTCGACCTAATACGCGCGCAACTTCCGTTTATTCAGGCATCCATTCCGGTTGGAATGGATACAACAATCGTTCTAGATCGCACCACGACCATCCGAGCCTCCGTGAGCGACGTCGAGAAGACGCTGCTCATTTCCATCGGGCTCGTCATCGTCGTTGTGTTTGTATTCCTTCGCAATGGCCGCGCCACGCTCATTCCCGGGGTCGCTGTGCCGGTCTCGCTGATGGGAACGTTTGCAGTGATGTATCTGTTCGGATATAGCATTGACAATCTCTCCTTGATGGCCATGACCGTCGCAACGGGATTTGTGGTCGATGACGCCATCGTTGTGATGGAAAATATATCGCGTCATCTGGAAAACGGGATGAAGCCCCTTGCCGCGGCGCTGAGGGGAGCGGAAGAAATCGGGTTCACGGTCTTCTCCATCAGCATTTCGCTCATAGCCGTTTTTATTCCCCTTCTTTTAATGGGCGGGATCGTCGGACGTCTCTTCCGTGAGTTTGCCATCACGCTTTCGACGGCCATTATTGTATCCATGATCATCTCACTGACCGCCACGCCGATGATGTGCGCTTACCTGCTGAGGAACGAGCGCGCGGAAAAGCATGGCCGCATTTACAATGCCAGCGAAAAGTTCTTTGACTGGGTGCTGTCGTTGTATCGCGGCAGCCTGCATTGGGTGCTGGACAATCCGACCCTCACCCTCGCCGTACTCTTCCTCACCATCGCGCTCAATGTGGTGCTGATCTGGAAGATACCCAAGGGCTTTTTCCCGACGGAAGACACGGGAGCGATCACCGGGGGCGTACAAGGGCCGCAGGACTCATCCTTCCCGGCGATGAACGACGCCATTCAGAAAATCGGCGCGGTGATCAGGAAAGACTCTGGCGTTGCAAATGTGATCGGATTTACCGGCGGGGGTGGGGCCACAAATACAGGCTCCTTCTACATTGCGCTTAGGCCCTTGGCGGAGCGCAATGCCAGTGCATCCCAGATCATTGACCGCCTGCGCCCCCAATTGAATCGTCTGCCGGTGCCTTCCGCGTTTCTCCAGGCCGCGCAAGACCTGCGCATCGGCGCTCGGGGCGGTAATGCGATGTACCAATACACGATTCAAAGCGACAATCCGCAGGATCTAACGAAGTGGGGACCGATCATACTGGCCGAGATGAAGCACCTGCCGGGGCTGCAGGACGTGAGCTCGGACCAGCAGAATGGCGGTCTGGATGAGCTGATGACCTACGATCGGGTTACCGCGGCAAAGCTGGGCCTTACCGCGCAGACGCTGGACTCGGCGATGTACAGCGCGTTCGGCCAATCGGAAGTGTCCATCATTTATACGCAGTTGAATCAATATTACGTGGTGCTCGAAGTCGCCCCCCAGTACTGGCAAAGTCCTGAGGGATTGAAAGACATCTACCTCCATACGTCTGGGGGCGGCAACATCCCGCTGATCGATGTGGCCAAGGGGCAAGCCAACACAACACCGCTTTCCATCAACCATACGGGGTTGTTCCCTTCGGTCACCATGTCCTTTAACCTCGCGGCCAACGTGTCTTTGAGCGACGCCACATTGAGCATCGACCAGATGCAAAAGCGGCTCGGCACGCCTTCCACGTTGCAAGGCTTTTTTGCCGGCACGCTGCTGGCTTACCAGCAATCTCTGGGCACCGAGCCCATTTTAATTCTGACGGCGTTGCTCGCGGTCTATATCGTTCTTGGCATCTTGTATGAAAGCCTGGTCCATCCGTTGACGATCATCTCGACTCTACCCTCGGCGAGCGTGGGCGCCATGCTCGCATTGATGCTTTTTAAAGAGGATCTGAACATCATCTCCATTATCGGCATCGTATTGCTAATCGGAATCGTAAAAAAGAACGCCATCATGATGATCGATTTCGCGCTTCAGGCGGAGCGGCAGGAGGGAAAGAGCACATTCGACTCAATCTTTGAAGCGTGCATGTTGCGCTTCCGTCCGATCCTGATGACGACGATGGCTGCTTTGTTGGGCGCTTTGCCGTTGGCGCTGGGGACGGGCACGGGTTTTGAACTCCGCCGGCCCCTTGGCATCACGATTGTGGGAGGGCTGATATTGAGCCAGTTGCTCACGCTTTACACAACGCCGGTCGTCTATTTGGCGTTCGATCGGCTGCGGTTGCGGGCGCAGGGAAGGCAGCTCGGAATCATGGGTCATGGGGCCGGACCAGCCCCCAGCGCCGCAGATTGATTGGAGCCGTCATGCAGTGCAAAAGATTATGACTCCTTACCACAAAAGAGGCGCGGTTTGTCTCGCCGTGGCGCCTTGCTTTCTCTTAGCAGGGTGCATGGTCGGCCCAAAATACCACACGCCAACCGCGGAAACGCCTCCCGCATACAAGGAGCTTACTCCCGCCGATTATCAAAATACGGAAGGTTGGAAGGTAGCGCAGCCGAAGGATGATGCGCTTCGAGGCAAGTGGTGGGAGATTTTCAATGATCCCCAGTTGAACGCGCTGGAAGAGAAGGTCAATATTTCAAACCAGAATATCGCAGCAGCCGCGGCAAATTTTCTTGCGGCGCGCGCCCTGGTTCGGGAAGCCCGCTCACAGCTTTTCCCAACAGTTTCGACCAACCCATCTATTTCAGCACAAAGGCCGTCTGCCACACTATCCAATGGCGGAACGGGAAGTTCCTCAGGATCCGGCTCTGGAACAGGCGCCACATCTTCCTCGAAAGGTACATCCGCTGACTTTAGTCTCCCATTTGATGCGACCTGGCAGCCGGACTTGTTCGGCCGAATCCGGAATACCGTCAGTGCGGCGGCCTATGGAGCGCAGGCCAGCGCGGCGGATCTCGAAAATGTCCGCCTGACGACCCAGGCCGATGTTGCCGCGGATTACTTTCAACTTCGCGGACAGGATGCGTTGAAGCAATTGTTGGATTCTACCGTGGCCGCTTTTCACGAGTCTCTCGATCTGACGAGAGCTCTTTATGAGACAGGGATCGACTCAGAGGAAGACGTGGCGCAAGCCGAGACCCAACTTGAAGCCACGCAAGCGCAAGATACCGCTCTTGGCATCCAACGGGCGCAGTTTGAACATGCCATCGCAATGCTGACCGGCCAACCAGCGTCGACGTTTTCGATTGCGAGCGATCCTCTCAAAACAAATCCTCCGGCGATTCCCTTTGGCGTGCCGTCCCAGCTTCTTGAGCGGCGTCCCGACATCGCCGAAGGAGAGCGCCTGGTTGCTCAGGCCAACGCGCAGATCGGCATTGCGAGAGCAGCATATTTTCCGACGGTTACGCTAAGTGGAGCGGCGGGACTCGAAAGCTCTTCCATCGCAACATGGTTCAACTGGCAGAGCCGCTTCTTCTCGGTTGGCGCGGCGGCCGCGGAAGCCATATTTGATGCGGGATTGCGCCGGGCGACAGTCCAGCAATTCAGGGCTCAGTACGATGAGACGGTGGCCAACTACAGGCAGACGGTCCTAACGGCTTTTCAACAAGTTGAAGACAACCTCGCGTCGCTGCGGATATTGTCTGCGGAGATTCAATTTCAGGACACGGCGGTGATCTCGGCGCAAAGAACCCTCACGATTGCAACGGATCGCTACAAATTGGGACTAGATCCTTACCTGAATGTGATTACGGCGCAAACCGCACTGCTTTCGAATCGGCAAACTGCGACCACTCTTCGAATTCAGCAGATGACGGCCAGCGTAGGGTTGATCGAGGCGCTCGGCGGAGGTTGGGACGTTTCACAGCTCCCGTCGCCCGCACAAGTCATCAGCAAAGTGCCATAAGAGAATGAGCCCGACTTGGAATTATCACCCCGGCGGCTCAACGGACGTCGTGCCAAATCCGCCCATCTCTTGAGCGAGCCGACGCGCCGTTCGGGGTTCGCTAGGATTGCGTGCACCACAATCTTGACTGGGAACATCCTAAGAGAAATGGTCAGGGTCAATTTTACTTTCCGGCTGGTGCGCAATGCAAAGAATTAAGAGGATTCTACTGCCGGTGGATGTCCCAAATGCCTCGCTACGTGTGATTCATCAGGCCGCGACATTAGCCCACCATTTCCATTCTGAGATCATTATGCTGCACGCCGTGACAGCGGCAAGCCATGCCGCCGGTGTGCCCGAGGACCGTCCCGAGCTCGCTGGTTGGGATATCCTCGGGGAGATCATTCGAGAAGCCGAGAAAAAACAGGACCGGGCTCTCAGGACGGAGCTTGATGGCCTTAGCATTCAGCGCGCGATGGTCAAAGGCGGCGCGGCCCAGGCAATTGTGCGGATCGCTCGGCAGGAAAAAGTCGACCTGATCATGATGCCGTCACATGGCCCCACGTTCTACCAGTTTCTTCTGGCCTCAGCGCAAGTACTACTCGGGACCGAATGCCCGGTTTGGACCGGCTCCCACGTGGAAGAATCGCCAGCGAGGGAGTTTGCGATCCGCAGCGTCCTTTGCGCGGTCGAGTTCAACCCCAATGATCACAAAACCGTGTCGTGGGCCGCCCAAATGGCCGCCGAATTTGGCGCCCGTCTCACACTCGCTCACGTCACCGCCGGGGTGGAGCTTTGGGGGCCGGGTGGCGACTACGTCGATCAAGAGTGGAAAGAGGCGCTTGTCAGCGACGCTTCTCAGCATATTGCAGAACTTCAGAAAGACATGGGTATCCAAGCAGACGTATTTATCGGCAGCGGCGACTTGCCCCAGGTGCTGGGCCAAGCTGCGAAGCAGGCCAGGGCGGACTTGCTGGTTACCGGTTGCTACCCTTATGGCGGTCGCTTGAGGACTCACGGCTACGCAATCATTTGTGCGGTGCCCATTCCAGTTCTAAGCGTTTGAGTGTCCTGACTCGTTGCGTGCTGTGGCTCGCCAAAACTCTGTCCGCCTCTGTTTTCAACAACATACGCTGTTGCCATTCACAGGAGAACTGCGATGGCACGCAGCCATGTCACAGATTATCGAACTCTTTCTCGCGTCGATTGTCCGTCTTTTCCGCTCGCGTCGAATCCCGCTCTGCCTCTTAAACATGTGAGAGTGTTGAAAAAGTCAGTTTGGGAGCGAATTTATTTGCGGTGACTATCCCCTCTTGTGCTAGGGAGTGCTCGATGAGGGATGCCACCGATGATGGGTCAACAACCACGGACAGATTCGCTGTTTTATTACTTCCGATTAGAAGACCAGATCCCCGAGGATCACCTTCTGCGACTATTGACCGCCATGTGGATTTGAGCTTCGTACGAGAGCGGCTGAAGAACTTCTACAGCCCGACCGCCGCAGAGAATAATCGTACAATTTGCGCATTTTCTCCGTGTTCATCAGACACTGACATTCCTCGACTGTGCACCATTGGCGCATTATGGGTGGCAAATAAGGGTTTTGTGACAGAACCCAACGGAGAAAGAGAGAAACCAATACTGTATGGCGGTGAGGGGGGATTCCAACCCCCGGTGCGCGTTTTAGCGCGTACAACGGTTTAGCAAACCGCCGCCTTCAGCCTATCGGCCACCTCTTCGCGGCACAATCCCCCTGGAAGAATGCCTTCGTGGAACGCATTATCGGATCCACTCGACGAGAGTGTTTGGATCATGTCATCGTATTCAACGAAACTGGTTTGCGGCGTGTCCTGAAATCTTATTTTGACTACTGTAATCGCACCCGGAGACACTTGGCTTTCAATAAGGACACCCCTCGTGGAGTCCTCGTCCCACAGCTTCCGCATCCATCTCTGAATGCAGTTCTGCCCGCGCTGCAAGAATTCAACGTGCTTCTATTTCCACTTGGCCTCCGGCAATTCCTCAACAAAGCTGTCAGTTGAGCCTATCTGCGCTGACGCCAAATTGAAATTGCCCGCAGGATTTCGTTGAGTGAACTGAGCCTCACAAACTCATTGCAAACTCGTATTAAGAAACCGGGGCAAATTCTCTGCTGCGCGGCCCAAGGCTCGCGCCAAGCTGAGCTTCGCTGCATTGTGGGCAAAAACGCTATTGATGAAATCCAGTTTCGCGGCAGTTGCTGACTCCTGCGCCTGCACAACCTCCACGCTGTCCGTCACACCTGCTTCGAATCGCTGGCGGGTAAGACCAAGAGACTCCTCCGTCACTCGAATGTTTCTCCGGGCTACCTCCACTTGATTCGCCGCCGTTTGAACATCCAAATATGCTTCGCGGATGTCGCTTTCCACCTGGCTTTTGAGGTCTTCGAGTTCAGCGCGCCGCTGAGCCACGACGGCATCCGCCTGCTCAATATCCCCTCCCGCACGCCCGCCTTGCCAGATCGGTATCCGCAGCGTCGCCTCGGCTGTAAATGTGCCATGCGATTGCGCCGGGTTTGTGCCGATTACGCCGTAATCGCCGCCCACAGAAAGTGACGGGTAACGTTCAGCCTTCGACGCGGATCGCGCACGCTCCGCTGCCTGGAGTTGCGCTTCCGCCGCCTTCAAATCAAAGCGTCCATTGATCGCCTCCTTGATTGCGTCATCCAAGGTGACGGGAGGCGCAGTTGAGAACGGCATGTCGTCGGAGAGGTCATACTGCTGATTCGGAAGCAGTCCGGTCATGCGGGCAAGATTAATCTTCTGTTTCGAGAGATCGTTTTCGAGAGTTAATAGGCGCTGCTGTTGTGTGAGCGCCTCGACTTCGCTCCGATCTACGTCAACCTGCGCTACCAGCCCCACTCCGCGCTTTTGCAGCGTCTGTTGATAGAGTGCATTTGCCAAGTCGAGTTGCGCGTGGGCGGACTCCACCCGCGCTTTCGCCGCAATCACCTGAAGGTAGGCTCCGCCGACCGCCAAGACAACAAGATCGCGCGCATCTTGAGTAGCGAATTGGCTTGCCCGCACAGTCTCATTTGCCGCCCGATAATTGTTGATGGCTGTGAGGTCCGCCACGTTCTGCATAAGGTGCGCGCGTAAATCGAAATAGTTGAATGGTCCGACGATGGTCGGAAACGTGAAGCCCGGAATTGGGATCTTGATCCGAAATCCCAGTGCCTTCAAATCTTCCTGTTCAACGGTCTCGCTTAAAGTCCCGTTCACATTGGGAAGCAACGCACTGCGCGCGGAAATGCTCTGGCCATGCGCTTGGCGCACTGCCTGCGCCATTCCCACCGTGCCCAAGTTGTATTCAAGCCCGCGTTGGATCGCTTCACGCAATGACAATTTCCCCGAAAACGGCGTTTTTGCGGTGCTCGATGTGCTTCCCGCAAATGGACCCTGCACTTGCACATTGGGATTGATGGTATCCACGCTCGTGGTGGTCCCCGGAACCGGTGCTTGCGTTTCCTTCACCGACCCGGTTTGTCCGGTGCGCCCGGAAAGCGGGAGCTGTGTGGCCTGGGAGCCCTGCTGCTGCGCTGGGGGAGCACCCTGCGCTGCGGCCACAGCGGTGAACACCAATGGCGCAGCCAAACAAAGCAGCGCGCGGAAACGTCCGCGGCCGAAAAGTTTGGCGATGAACCGAACCTGTCTGTCCAATTGCATAAGATTCCCCTTAAACCGCATTAACTCAGTTGTTTACGAAAACGCCAGATGCTGAGCGAAACCAAAACGATCGTAAAAGCAAATAGCGCCAGAAAATTGGGCCACAAGGTCGTTATCCCACTGCCTTTAATCATGGCCCCGCGTGAAATCTGGCCAAAATGCTGGATCGGATTGAACTGCGCCAGCGGCTGCATCCACTTGGGCATTGCTTCCACAGGAGTGAAGGCGCCGGATAGCGACGTTAGTGGCGGGTTAATGAAAAACAACGTGAGCTGGGCCTGCCGCGCCGTCTTCGTGAACGTGGCGATAAAAGTGCCGATGCTGATGCCGCACAGCAAGCACAGTGCCGCGGCGGCAATCACCAGCATCACATTGCCCCGGAAAGGAATTCCAAATACCAACCGCATCACAGTTAAAGCCATCAACCCCATCATGCAAAGCAGAACGAATAGCGGAAGGAGCTTAGCGACAATGATTTGCGTGGTGGAGGCAGGAGACATCAGCAATTGCTCGAGAGTTCCCGTTTCGCGCTCCTTGACAATTGCGGCGGCGGCGATCAGCGAGCCATTGAGGATCAGCAATACTCCCAGAATGCCCGAGACAATAAACCAGGTGGGTTCGAGGCCGGGATTGAAGAGATACGCGGGCAACAGACTCACCATGCCGCGATGGTTCACGTCTGGCGCGGCAATCTGCTGAAAGTTAGCGTGAAGACCCTCGCCGGCAAGCCCCAGGTTGTAAGTGGCGATGACTCCTTCGGTGAAGCCCTGAGCGATCGTGGCCGTGTTCGAATTCATGCCGTTCAAAAGAACTTGCACGGTCACCGGTTTGCCGCGCTGCAAATCGCGAGAGTAGTCGTAGGGAATCACCAGCCCAGCATCTAATTTCCCATTGGCAAGGTCCTTGGAAAGATCGCCCACAGAAAGATACATGCCGCTGGCTTCGAAGCTTTTGCTCTCCGTCATCTGCGCCCGTAGTTCGCGGCTTTCGATGGATTGGCTGTCGTCCACCACGCCGAGGTGCAAACCGGAGACGGTCGGATTGAGCGCGAACCCAAACAGGAGCAGTTGCAGCGTCGGCGGAACAATCAATGACATCGCCAGCCGTTTATCGCGCAGAATCTGGCGGAATTCTTTGAGGATCAAGGCTCCCATCCGCGAGCTGAGAAGTGCGCTGAATCTTTTTCTCATAAATTCAGTCCTTGAGCTGCATGCGGCGCATGTAGCGCCATGCCATCAAGTAAAAAAAAGCGCCGATTCCGCCGATGATGATCACCTTCAACCACATGGCGGGCCAGCCCCCGCCCGCCAACAGTGAATCCCGCACGACTTCGATGTAGTAGCGCCCCCACACAACATTGGAGAGCCACCGGATGGAAACCGGGATATTCGAGATGGGGAACAGCAAGCCGGAAAACATGTAAACGAGCAGGAACCCTGTCAATGCCACCGCCTGCATGGCCGCCACTTGGCTCGGGATCATGGATCCGATCATGTTTCCAAAAGTGGTGACGCAGAATATGTAGAGGATTGTGGCCACAAAAAATGGCGTGGGATCTCCCGCGAATTGCAAGCCGAAATAGGTAAAGAGAATGGCCATCATGATGGTCGCTTCAGCGGTCGCCACCACCATAAAGGCGAGAATTTTCCCCAGCAGAAATTCGTGGGCGGAAATGTTCGAGACGTAGACTTGCAGAATCGTCTTTTGCTCGCCCTCCTTGGACATCGCCAGAGTGGCGAGCAGAGGCGGAAAAATGGACATCCCCATCACAAAAATCCCGGGGCCGTAAAATTTCCGGGACGACCGGCTGGGGTTGTACCATAGTCGAATCGCGGCGGTGACTGGCTCCGGGTGCGAAGCCCCCGCTGTTGCCATGTTAAATGCGCGCACGATCTCCTCGGCATCTCCGGAAATAATCCTGGCAGTGTTTGCATCCGATCCATCCACCAACATCTGCACATCGGCTTGTTCGCCGCGCGCAATCCGCCGGCCGAATTCTTCGGGAATCACAAGCGCCCCGCGCGCCTTATTGGCTGCAAACGCGAGCTCCGGCTCTTTATCCGGGGGCCATGAAATGACGTGAAAGCTCAGCGAATTCCGGAATGCGTCCACGAGTTTTTGCGACGCCATGGATTTATCCAGATCCTGCACCACGAGTGGAAGATCGCTGACGGTCAGCGAGATGGCCGTGCTCTGCAGGAGCAGCAAGACAACGGGAAGCACCAGCGCCAGTCCCAGGGCCAGCCGGTCACGAAGCAACTGCGTTAGTTCCTTGCGAGCTTGTGCAAATATACGCCGCATCGTTTTCGCCCTAATCTTCCGTGCTGAATTTCCCGAGCGCGTGCGCCCGTTCCACAACCGTGATAAACGCGTCTTCGAGTGAGAAGCGTCCTTCGCGCGCTTCGAGCACTCGGATGCCTTCGGAGGCCAGTTTCGCGGTGGTCGCACGGATCGCCGCATCGACCTCGTCGTCGGCGATGACGTGCAGTCGTGTGCCAAAGATCGAAACGCGCCAGTGGTCGGTCTCCGATTTCAACACGTCCGCGGCAAGTTGCGTCTGGTCCACGCGAAATTCCAAAAGATGACCCTGCTGCTGCGCCTTGATTTCACTGGGCGTACCCTCCAGCAGCAGTTCTCCCGCCACCATGAGTCCCAACCGGTTGCACTGCTCGGCTTCCTCGAGGTAGTGCGTAGTCACAAGCACCGCTGTTCCGGAATCGGCAAGATGATTGATCATCGTCCAGAATGCTCGCCGTGCCAGCGGATCCACGCCGGAGGTCGGCTCATCCAGAAATACAATCCGCGGCTCATGTGTGATGGCGGAACCGAAAGCCACCCGCTGCTTCCACCCGCCTGGCAAACTGGCGGTGATTTGGTTCTGCTTGCCCTCCAGACCGGAGAAGCGCAGCACCCAGTCCTGTTTTTCTGCACGTTCCTCGGGCGGTACGCCATAAACCCCCGCAAAGAAATCAAGGTTCTCCGCAATGGTGAGATCGTTGTAGAGGGAGAATTTCTGAGACATGTAACCGATCTGCCCCCGGATTTCTGTGGACCGCAATCCATCCTGCCTGCCCGCGAGCATCATGGTTCCCTGCGTGGGCTCAAGCAAACCGCACAGCATCTTGATGGTCGTGGTTTTGCCTGCGCCGTTCGCGCCAAGTAGGCCATAAATTTCGCCATACTTCACTTGCAAGCTGACGTTGTGCACGGCCGTGAATGACCCGAATTGTTTGGTCAAGTTCGTAGCGCCGATTGCCACCTGGCCGCGCAAAGCTCTGTGATCTTGGCGGTTTGGAAAAGGCTCGTCGTGCATGCCTTGCCCAAGCGAGCGCAGCGTGGCCACGAAAGTGTTTTCCAGAGTGGGTTCGTCCACGCGGATGTCGTCAATGGGGAGGCCCTTCTCGGTCATAATTCTTCGCACTTCGCTGAGGGCTTTCTCGGGGGTGTGGGAAAGCAGATCGAGCCGATCGCCGAAACGTTGTACGTCAAGAATTACGCGGTCGCTCCCTGCCGCTTCCTGCATGGTTAATTGAGCCTCCTGCAGCCTGGGCGTGTGCAGTTCAATGCGCTTGGCTTTCAGGCCGGCGCGGATTTCGTCCGGTGTGCCGATTTCCTGGATTTCGCCGAGATGAATGAGTGCTATCCGGTGGCAGCGCTCGGCCTCATCGAGATAAGGCGTGGCAACCAACACGGTAAGGCCCTCTCCAGCTAGATGCGCCACCGTGTCCCAGAATTCTCGCCGCGATACGGGGTCCACCCCGGTGGTTGGCTCGTCGAGCAGCAAGATGCTTGGTTCCGAAACCAGCGCGCACACCAGTGCCAGCTTCTGCCTCATGCCGCCGCTCAATTGGCTGGCCAGCCGGGATGAAAAACGGTCCATGTCAAAGGATTTGAGATATTGGTGGCCGCGCCCATGGATTTCCGCGGGAGGAACGCGCCGCAAATCGCCGACGTAGCGAATGTTTTCCATCACGCTGAGATCCGGGTACAAGCTGAAAGCTTGTGTAAGGTAGCCGGTCTGCGAGCGCGCCTCCCGCGCCGGCTTGCCAAAGATCCGAGACGCACCTGAGGAGGCTTCCATCACTCCAGCGAGAACTTGAAACGTCGTGGTTTTTCCAGCGCCGTCCGCGCCGATCAAACCGAAGATCTCGCCGCGCTCGACCTCGAAGCTGATGCCGCGCACCGCTTCCACTTTGCCATAGCGCTTCCATAGATCGCGCACTTCGATGGCCGCGCCCGCAGGCCCGGCATCGTTCGAGCGCAATCCCTCCCGATCTATAACCGCATTGTTCATTGCGTCCGCTTGTGCGGCGGCCACGTACTGCCGCTCACTAGAATCTCGCCGTCCGCGGGCATTCCCGGTTTGGCGTAGCCAATACCTGTTTTCAGTAGCAGCTTCGCGCCCACCACCTGCTTTACGCGATCGTCGCGAAAGTATGTATTTTCCGGAGTGAAGGTCGCTTGGGGGTCAATTCGAATTACGGTGGCTTCCAGAGGTGAATCAGGATTGGAATCCAGGAAAACGTGGGAAGCCTGCCCGACTTTGACTTTGCCGATCTGCCCTTCCGCGATGAACCCGCGCAAGTAAACCTGGCTCATATCGAGCAGCGTGATAATCGCCGTGCCTGCTTGCACCACCTCGCCGGGCTCCGCGGCGCGCGTCATCACCGTCCCCGAAAAGGGCGCGTGGACTGTCAGGTCAGCGCGGTTCGCCTGGGCCTCGGCAAGCTGCGCTTGTGCTTGCTTCATCTCCGCATTGGCCGCGGTAATTTCCGCTTCCTGCTGAATGACTTGTTTCTGCGTGCTCACGAATTGCGCGTCGCGAATTTTGGGATTGTCGAGATTGGCTTGCGCCGTGGTCAGCGCGCCGCGCTTGGATTCCACCATCCTTTGCGCCGCGGCGACGGCTGCGGCTTGCTGCTCTGCCTGCGATTCCGCTTGCACGCCTTGCTGTTCGGACACAGCGCCCGTCTTCGCCAGTCGTACATATGCATCTCGATTGAATTCCGCCAATTTTAGGGCGGCCTGCTGCTGCGCGAGGTCCGCTTCCGCAGCGGTCAGGTCCGCTTCCGCTTGCCGCACCCGGCCCGCGGCATCGGTCTTCGATTGGTCGGCTTGCAATTGGTTCTGCCGCAATTGCTCTTGCAACACATTGATCTCATCGCGTGCCGCTTGCGCCTTCGCTTCCGCATCCACCAGCGCTGCCTTGGCCTGGTCTTCCTTCGCGCGCACTTGTGCGTCGTCCAGCCGTGCGATCACCTCCCCTGCGGTCACCGTATCGCCCTCGCGTACTGTGATTTCGAGGATTCTGCCGCTGGTCTTCGGCGCGACAGCGGAATCGTCGCCCTCAATTCGCCCGCTGAGTGCGATGATGCTGTCGGGGAGCTTCGGAGTGCTGAAAAATACTTCCCATATGACCGCAATGGCCACCACCAACAGGACCGCTACAAATAGAATACGGATCACGCGTCTGCGCTGTGGACGCACATCCGCCGGTGGCGCGGATTTCGGTTCATTCCCTACCGACACTGGTTTACTTCCGCCTGTGGGAGTCATTGATGAATTTTCTGTGTCGCTCATGACGTTTTGCGTGCCCCCGCTTTCTTCAGATAGGCCAAAGAAAACTCAGTAATGTGGTCCGCGATCCGCTCCAATTGCTCCGGCGTGAGCTTTAGTTCCGGTTGTAATCGCGCGAGCACCGGCTGCGAAAAAGTGTAGAAGAGCACTTGCCCCATAATACTGTTGTTGCACAGCCTGGTTTTCTCGTGGTTGGCTGGAAATCCGATCATCTTTCCAACAGCTTTCCGCACGCGGTCGTAAATAGGACGCATCCCTTCATCAATCACCCGAGCCATTGCAGGCGTGGGCTGCGAGAATTCGTGCATCACGATCCTGAAGTGCCAGTCTGGCCGCGTCCCCCCGCAAAGGCTCAGTAAGCGTGCCCGAATCATTTTGCGAAGTAGCTCTTCAGGCGTGGCGGCGGAATCCAGGGCAGCGGCCAACGCGGCCGTCTGCGAAGAGCGCACGGATTGCCGGAGCACTTCCGTATAGAGCCCCAGCTTGTCGCCGAACGTGTAGTTCACCGCCGCGACATTTGCCCCCGCCCGGCGGCTGATCTCGCGGATCGTCACGTTGTAATAGCCGCGCTCAGCGAACACTTGGCCTGCCGCCTCCAGAAGTTTTTCGCGCGTTGACGCAGCGAACTGGCGCGGAAGTCGCCGGGAAACAGCCATTGTCCGAGATGCCGCGCGGTGGGCCATATTCAAATGTATGTTTAAAACACTTGTTTAGCTCTGTCAAGCACAATTTCTCGAGTTGTGGAATGCCATGGTTACCGCTCGTATGGAATTCGAGGCTCTTTCAGGATCCAAAACGGAACATGATTCAGGAAGAAAAACTAAGACTCTTGGCGGAGGAAAGTGAAATCGAACTTGTGGGACTCTTAGTTCTTCGGAAAAGGTTTATTCCGCAAAGACATCGGAAGTCTGATGAGCTTTTTGCACACCTCAGGTAGTCAGTTTGGGAACGATTGAGTTTGGCGGGATGTACGCGTCAATCGGCGATTAGCAAGCTTTCAACAAATGGCCATTCACCGTCTACCCATTGGGCTTCTGTCCGAAAACCAGACCGCTCAGCCATTTTGAGAATCTCTTCCGTTCGATATTTGTAGGAACTTTCCGTCCAGATTGTCTCGCCACTTCGAAATGAGACACTGCAATCGGCTCCAGGAATGGTCACTTGCTGGTCCCGCTTCGACATGAGGTGCATCTCGATCCGTCGTTCGCATTCTTCGTAGAAAGCCAAATGGCCAAACGCGCTGAGGTCAAAATCGGCGCCCAATTCGCGATTGAGTCGCGCGAGCAAATTCAAGTTGAAGGAAGCCGTAACCCCCGCCGGATCATCGTATGCAGTCACAAGCCGCTCCACCTGTTTCACAAGGTCGGCGCCGAGCAATAATGCGTCACCCGGCAGCAGTCTGCTACGCACGTCTGCCAGAAATTCCTCGCCGGCTGATCGATCGAAATTCCCGATGCTACTGCCCAGAAACAGGAGCAGCAGCCGCTCGCGCGCTTCTCGATTGGCGGTAACCAGTGTCAAACCTTCCAGGTAGCCGCGCTGTATTCCGGCAAAGCTGACGAGATCCAGTTGGCTTATCTCTTTGGCGCATTGTGCGAGCGCCGTGGGTGAGATATCGATCGGAAAGTAGGATGTGTGTTGGTGTTTCGAGAGCGCTTCGAGAATCCAGCGCGTTTTCTTTCCGCTGCCGCTGCCAAGTTCCGCAACCACAACGGCCGCGGGCAACAACACTCGCACGATCTCTTCGGCATGTTGACGCAATATGCGTTCGTCGGCGCGGTACAACCCATACTCTGGTAGCAGGGTGATTGCATCGAAAAGGGCTGAACCCAGCTTGTCGTAGAGATAATTCGACGGCAATTGTTTCTGTCCCGTTGTCGTCAGCCCGGCGCGCACATCTGCTGCGAAATCCGGAATCGGGCGTCGGGCGATTGTCTCGGTGATCATCTCAGGCACCTTGGATCGGGCCACTTCCAAATGAATGTTCGATGCAGCGGAAGCCTGCGTAAATGTAAGGATAGTGCGGTTGGAACCAATTCCGAAAGGATCGACGAAGGATGCAAGCTGCGGTCCGGGACGATCCGCCCTTCAAGACGTAGTGCCGGCCATCAAAGAAATCCGCTGAGTAGCCAGGATAAAAGAGAAACGCCCGAAACCCTGCGAATGGAGCGAAGATGGTCCGCGTCCATTCCCATCCGTTGCCGAGGATGCCGTGAACGCCAAATGCACTGGCACCCGCGGGAAAGGCCGCCACGGACATTGGATCCCAGCGTTGAAAATCAAAATTTCCGTGATCAGCCGTTGGCAATTGATCGCCCCAGGGGAATGCGAGTTGGATTCCACCCGGTTTTTGTGAACATGCGGGAGTTCCGTACGCCGCGCGATGCCACTCTGCTTCGCTTGGCAACTCCTTGGATGCCCACCGCGCGTAGGCCGACGCTTCAGCGTGGCTCACATAGACGGGCCAGTCCAGAGGCAGTGGGGTTTCCTCGAACATTGTCCTGAGGAAGGGTTGGCTGCCATGAAATGCCCAAAAATGAGGATGCGAGATGCCCCTGGATTGAAGCCAGTCCCAATCTTCATCCTGCCAAAGCGATCGATCTTGATAGCCTCCGGCCAAATAAAAACCCAGGAATTCTCCGTTTGTCACTTTGTAGGCGTCAATATGAAATTCCGGGACTCGAACTTGATGCTCCTCGAACTCATTGTCCCATCCGAATGATCTCAGTGGGGCCCTCGAGTTGGCTGAATCGTCCCCAATTCTCCGCATCCCGAGTGTCGCCGTCCCGGCTGGAATTTTCACCATATATGACTTCGCCGGCGACAGATGGGGAGCGCGTTGGTCCACGCGGTGGAATTTGCTGCTCAGTGGCAATTGGTGCAGCAGGTAGGCCAGCGTTTCGGCGTGCATCAGCCGATGCTCAATAGCGACCTCAACCAGTTGCTCGTTTCCCGGAGTGAGTTCCCGTCGCGAATCGAATGTTGCCGCGAGGCGTTCATCGAGAGTCTGTCGCAGATTCCGATTGTACGCATCAACTTTGGAGCGGGCCGGCCAATCCTGCGGCAAGTCGGTCGGCAATCCGCCGCCCACTGGATCAATACCAAATGCGAATAGCTGATCAAACGTTCCGTCGAGCGTTCGCAAATCAAAATGATGGCGGCCCAGCAGATTCCAATCAAATGCTTCCAAATGGCCGAGATAGAAAATAATTCTGTGGCGCTCAGGAATAGGACGATTGTAAATCGCCTCGGGACGCACGATTGCGAACAGCTCGTCGGTTCGCGCGCGCGCTGCCGCCAGTCTTTGCAAGAGATGCGGAGTGCGTGCAGCAGCGACTGAAGTTCCCAATTCCCTCTCCCGATGATTCGATGCGAGCAGGCTGATTCCGATTCAAGTGGAACATGAAGTGCAATCGATAGCTTTTTTACAATGAATTCGAAGAGCGAGTCAACCTGCCGGCTTTGTTGCCGATGAGAGGCGCCAGGCGAAAGTACTTGCGGTTTGACAGGCCGCGAATGGCGCTGCGGTTGAATCGAAACGCCGGCCGACGTAGTCTAACTGTTGCGGTGCCCATTTAACCTATAGAGGGACATATGTCTTCTCCGCCTGTACCAAGCGCACTTGACGCACGGACTCAAGCTTTTCCGGTTTTGACACCCGCTCAAATCAACCGCATTCACCCAGGCGGAAGAGTGCGGCAGGTCACGAAGGGCGACATCCTGTTTAATCCCGGCGATACAGATGTGCCTTTCTTCGTTCTGCTTTCGGGAAGGATGGAAATCGTGCAGCCCGATCTGAGCGGGGAGAGCCTTGTGGCCACTCACGGCCCGGGCGAATTTACTGGCGAGATGACCATGATTTCAGGCCGGCGTTGCCTTGTGCGCGGGCGCGTCACAGAGCTGGGCGAATTCCTTGAACTTGACGGACATAGTCTGCGATCTCTGGTCGCGAAGGATGCCGAGCTGAGCGAGATTTTCATGCGAGCGTTTATTCTGCGCCGGTTGGCACTAATCAGTCATGGGCAGGGGAATCTGATTCTTCTGGGCTCGCGTCATTCGGCGAACACACTGCGCCTGCGTGAGTTTCTCGGCAGGAATGAACACCCGTTCCATTACATTGACCTGGATACGGATAAGACTTCGCAGGAACTGCTCGATCGCTTCAATATTACGCCGGACGAAATCCCTGTTGTCGTTTGCAGCGCCAAAAGAGTACTCCGTAATCCATCGATTCAGGAATTGGCCAGTTGCGTGGGACTCAACATCGCAATTGATGAATCTCAAGTCCGCGATTTGATCATTGTTGGCGCTGGCCCCGCGGGTCTGGCCGCGGCCGTTTATGCCGCGTCGGAAGGCCTCGATGTCCTGGCGATTGAAACGGACACGCCCGGTGGACAGGCTGGATCAAGTTCTAAGATCGAGAATTATCTCGGTTTTCCAACCGGGCTATCTGGGCAGGAACTGGCGGCACGCGCGATTGCTCAAACCGAAAAATTTGGCGCCAAAATCATGGTTGCGCACAGTGTCGCGAGACTCGATTGCGCGCGGCGTCCGTACAACGTCGTTCTCGACAACGGAAATCGGCTGGCGGCGCGCGCTATTGTGATCGCCACGGGAGCGCAATACAACAAGCTGCGCATCGATAACCTCACCAAGTTTGAAGGACAGGGCATCTATTACGGCGCCACTCACATGGAATCGCAACTTTGTGAAGCCGAGGATTTGATTGTCGTGGGCGGGGGGAACTCCGCCGGACAAGCGGCGGTTTTTCTCTCCCAGACCGGGGGCAAAGTGCACATGTTGGTGCGATCCGGTGAACTCTCTGACACGA
Organism: uncultured Acidobacteriota bacterium; assembly: GCA_963838945.1. Classification (GTDB taxonomy): domain Bacteria; phylum Acidobacteriota; class Terriglobia; order Acidiferrales; family UBA7541; genus DASTCZ01. Next base: position 186,441 of record CAWITC010000011.1, read on the forward strand.
TGTCCCGGTATCTGATCCAAAGATTGGACGAGAATCCGAACGTCGAATTGCACTACAAAACGGAAATTACCGGCCTCGAAGGTAGCGCACATCTCGACCGCGTAACGTGGATTGATCGAGCAAGAGGTGAGAGCTCCACCCATGACATTCGTCACGTTTTCGTGATGGCCGGTGCGTCGCCGCGTACGGAATGGCTGCGCGGATGCCTCGCTCTCGACGACAAGGGCTTCATCCTCACTGGCCGGGACTTGGAAACAGCTACTGGAGACTCGAAGTGGTCGCTGACACGTGCGCCACAAATGTTAGAGACGAGCCTGCCGGGAGTCTTCGCGGTCGGCGACGTCCGGTCGGGCAACGTCAAGCGAGTAGCGTCGGCGGTGGGTGAAGGCGCGATTGCCGTTCATATGGTTCACCGCGCCCTGGCGGAGCTGTAACTTCAAATAGAGTCGCACTGGAGAAACAAATGGCAGAGCCAATGTGCACGCACCTGGATCAAGTAAAAGTTCGGAAGCCCAAAGTTCATGTATGCGAAGAATGCGTGAAAATGGGCGACACATGGGTACATCTGCGCCTCTGCATGATCTGTGGACACGTGGGTTGCTGCGACGACTCGAAGAACAAACACGCCACCAAACACTTTCACTCAGTAAAGCACCCGATCATGAAATCCATCGAGCCGGGCGAAGACTGGGGCTGGTGTTTTGTCGACGAAGTTGAACTGGATTTTGCATAGGCGTCACGCCTACCGATTGAATTCGTTCCCTTTCGTTGTCGCTCGCCAAGACTCCGTCCGCCTTCGAAATCAACGTCTTGCCTATCCACAATTTTATCTGCAGTGGTGTGGATGAAAGCCCAAGAGTCCTAGATAAGTTATTGAAACAAATGGTCGGGGCGAGTGGATTTGAACCGCCGATCTCCTGGTCCCGAAGAAAGGCACTACTCCGAATCCCGCGGAGAAAAATCGCGAAATTCGCATCCTTTCTCTGGGTTCGGTGGACACCGACATTCCTCGACTGCGCAACATTCGCGCATTTTGGGCGGCAAATTAGGGTTTTGGGGCAGAACTCAACAGAGAAAGAGAGAAACCCAGACTGTCTGGCGGAGGGGGGGGGATTCGAACCCCCGGGACCCTTTCGGGCCCAACGGTTTTCAAGACCGCCGGTTTCAACCACTCACCCACCCCTCCCTTTTTGATTTTAACCCGGAATAGCGAATTCCAAAGTTTCTGCGAATACTCTCTGTTCTTTTTGTGAAGTCTCAGGAGAGTGCTGCGCCAACGAGTCTAAGCAGCGCTGGGCGGTGATGAAGCTGATGGGGCAGAGGGCGAAGTCCAGTCCGCTGGGGTGAGCTCAACGCCCCAGAAGCGTGGCGCAGGAGTTAGGAACTCGACGCCGACGCGTTGTCCTTTTTCGCCTAATTCGCCAAGAAAAACCACGCGGCATTCCAACTCCTCCTGCGTAAACGGATTCGCAAGGACGAGCATTGCTCCGGACTCCAGCTCCTGATTCAAACAGAGCAGTCCGCCGTGCGCGTTGACGACAATCGTGTGGCACGATTCGCGAAACTTGCGCGCGTGGATATTCTTCCCTTGCGCGATCACGCGAATACGCATGAAAACGCGGGAACTCCGCCGGGGGCATTCTTGGATGACTTCCGCCATAGCATGAATATGGTCGGTTACGCGCTCGCCCTGGTCAACGAAACTTAAGTACAGTTGTTTCGGAAAGGTACGGGTAGCCACCCAGCCCATCGTACCGGTGCAGCGGCCATTCTTCTTGCTTGCGGTTCAATCCCCTAACTCCTTAAAATGCTTGGGTTTCCGGATGCCACGGCCAATGTCTGCGCGCCATCCCTGGGTACAGCCCCGGATATTCGGTTCGGTTTGAGATCGCTCACATTCAAGGAGGCGCACATGAACCCCGCACAGGACGCCCTATTGAAATACATCGAAGCTCATCGCGACGCGCATTTGCAGGAACTCTGCGAGCTTCTGCGCATCCCCAGCGTAAGCACAAAATCCGAGCACAAGGGCGACATCGAAAAGGCCGCAAACTGGGTGGCGAACAAACTGCGCAACATGGGAATGAGCAAGGTCGAAATCATCCCCACGAAAATGCATCCCCTTGTTTATGCGGAATCGCTCGCGGCGCCGGGAAAGCCGACCGTCCTCTTCTACGGCCACTATGACGTGCAGCCCGCCGAGCCGCTCAATTTGTGGACTTCGCCTGCATTCGAGCCGACCGTGCGCAACGGCAATCTCTTCGGGCGCGGCACTGCAGACGACAAGGGGCAGGTGCACATTCATCTGGCGGCCATGGATTCGCTGATGAAGGCCACTGGAAAATTCCCGGTCAATATCAAGGTGTTGATTGAGGGCGAAGAAGAAATCGGCAGCGCGAACCTCTGGGACTTTGTGCAAAGGAATAAGGCGCGGCTCGCGGCCGATGCGCTGGTCGTCTCAGACACTTCCATGCTCGCGCCAGGCGTGCCTTCAGTGACGTACGCCTTGCGCGGCCTCGTTTACTACCAGGTGGAAATCACCGGGGCGGCGCAGGACCTGCACTCGGGCGTGTTCGGTGGTGCGGCGCCAAACTCAATCACGATTCTCTGCGAGCTGTTTGCAAAGATGCACGACAAAAACTTCCGCGTCACTGTGCCCGGGTTTTACAATGACGTGGTAAAACTCAGCGCGGCGGAGCGGAAGTCGCTCGCAAAGCTGCCTTTCAAAGCCAAGGATTTTCAGAAGACAGTCGGCTCACCGGGGCTCGCCGGCGAAAAAGGATTTTCCGTCGCCGAGCAGGTGTGGTGCCGTCCGACGCTCGACCTGAACGGCATCTGGGGCGGCTACACGGGCGAGGGATCGAAGACCGTAATTCCGGCCAAGGCGTATGCGAAATTTTCCTGCCGGCTGGTGCCAAACCAGGACCCGGACAAGATCACGCGCCAGATTGAGAAGTACATCCGGAAACTTTTGCCGAAAACGGTCACGTCCAATTTTGAAGTGCTGAGCACCGGTAAGCCTTGGGTCGCGCCGTTCACTCATCCTTATTTTGAGGTGGCGCACAAGGCGCTCGAGATAGGGTTCGGCAAGCGCGCGGTGTTTATCCGTGAGGGCGGTTCCATTCCCTTCGTTACTCAGATGCATGACACCTTCAAGGTCCCATGCATATTGATTGGTTTTGGCCTCCCGAACGAAAACGCGCACGCGCCGGACGAGCATTTGTCGCTCGAAAATTATTTCGGCGGCATCCGCGCGGTCGCGCAGTTTTATCAGGGGCTGGCGGAGTTGAAATAATCCCGCATCATCCGCCCCTCACAGATTGGGGAGAAGTACATCAGGCGGCGGTCCGTTCCGAAGCGGGACTCCGCAGAGCCTCATTTTCTGCGGCTTTTATGCGGTTTTTGCTTGCCTTGCCGCTAGGTAGCAGCTATAGTTCGTGCGGCTGCAGGGCGGCGTCCTGCCGAGCCAGAAAAATTCAATCACAAAACAAGGAGATTTGAGCTAGATGGCAAAACCACTGAGCAAGTCGAAGATCATCGCCACCCTGGCGGAGAAGTGCAGCACGAAGGAAAAGCCGGTGTCGAAGAAGCAGATTGCGTCGTTTTTTGAAGAGCTGTTCAACCTGGCCGTTAGAGAATGCAAGGGCGGCGCGGGCAAGTTCGTGATTCCAAACATCGGCCGCGCGGTGAAGGCGCACCGCAAAGCCCGCATGGGCCGCAACCCGCAGACCGGCGAAGCAATCAAGATCAAGGCGAAGACTGTTGTGCGCCTGCGCGCTGCAAAGGCGTTCAAGGACGCGGTCTTGGCGTAAATTTGGCGGAGCGCCCCGTCGCATAATCCTGCGCACGGAGCGCCACGGGTAGAATTTGTGGGCCTTGCGCGCGGATATGTCCGCATCTGAATCCGCGCCGGGATTTTGTCGTAGTTTCGGAAGCCCTCGAGCTCCCTAGGGGAAAGCCGTTATGGCCAGTGCCATGGCTCTTCCCTGGGAAGCGCGAGGGCTTTCTCTTTTAATCGGTATGCGGCGGGACGATTAAGCGCTTGTCGGCGTTGCCTCGCCGGGGCGAAAAATGCGGTCGTAGATCCATAGCAGGATCGATGCTGCGACTCCGAGCGCTGCGAAGCTCCACCAGACCCAGCTCGGCTTCCCTAAGACTTCCGCAAAATGGTGAATCAGGTGGCCTGCGATCCAGCCTCCTGCAAGCGAACCGATGCCGATGGGCACAAAGGCGAAACCCATGTAGGTGCCTTGCTGGCCGGGCGGGGCGAGCCGGGAGACATACTCGTAATACCGTGGGGAAAGGACCATTTCTCCGAGCGCCAGTACGACCAGCGTTATCACGGAAGTCAGGACGGTTGCATGGACCGCCATGATGACCCAGCAGAGCGATGAGATAAGTACGCCGAGAGTGATTGCGCGAAAACCCGGGATTTTCCGGGTCAGAAAACTGATCAAAATCTGGAAGCAGATGACCGCGAGGCCATCTGTGATGAGGATTAGTTCAACGTCGGCGTGCGGATTCACGTAGCTGTGGATGTACAGCGGCAAGGCGATGTACTGCTGCCAGTACACAATCCAGAAGCCTGAAAAAATCAATAGGAAAAGCATGAACCTGGGATTCGTGACCACGGTCCAGAAGTTCCGCGCCGCCTCACCGATCGTAGGCGGCCTTTCACCCGCTGCGCGGCGGGGTTCGCGGAAAAAGATGAGTACGGCAAACACCATCAGCAAGACGCTGAGTGCCGCGACGCGAAACACATTCTCGACGCTCAGGTGGCGATGCACGAACGACGCCACGAATGGCCCGGAAGCTCCGCCGATGTTCACCAGCGTGTAATAAATCGAATAGCCGATGCTCCGCACATTTTCTTTGGAAGACCCGGCGATCGTGCCCACTACGCTGGGTTTCACCAGGGCAACCCCCAGCGCAGGCAGCAGCAGGATCAAGAAGACGAGCACTCCGAGCGGCACAACGTTTCGGACGGGCGCCATCCACGAAGCGCCGATCGAGCCGAGCAAAAAATATGCTGTCGCCAGAATGAGGTAAGCAACGGAGAGCGCACGGCGGAATCCCAGTTTGTCCGCCACCGTACCGCCGATGATTGCCAGGAACCAGACCATACCCCCAAAAATTCCCGTCAAACTCGCAGTTCTTTCCGTCGAGAAGGAAAGCGACTCGTGAAGGTAATTCGCCAGGGACGCAAAGACGGCATAGTAGGAGAGCCGCTCGAAAAGCTCCGTGATGTTCGCGACCCAGAAGGGCCGCTCGAACCCGGTGCGGATTTCCTGCCAGCGCTCCGAAACGCTCACATCGCACTCCCTTTTCCTGCTGGAGCCTTTGTCCTTCTGGAAACTAACGCGCAGGGCGTTCGATTTCGCCCGGCGGGGATTGTAACGGAAGCGATGCGCTTGCGCCGCTCAAATCTCACGGATCTTGGCGCGCGCGCGCTGTATCTACGATGTGCATGCCCGGAAGCCGCCCGGACAGGCGTAAAATGGCCGCTGCTCGCGCCGTTCTCTCGCTAAAGGTGCCCCGATGAAAAGAAAAGCGATACTCGTTTCGTTCTGTGTTGTGTTGGGGATTCTGGTTCCGCGCGCCGGTCTCGGCCAGAAACCGCCCGCCCTTGCGGCTGCGCAGGCGCCTCCCCTCCTGACCAGCGCGGAAGTAGCCGCATTTGACCAGGAGCTTTCCGGCGAGACGGCGAAGCGCAATCTCGAATTCATCGCGCGCGAGCATCGCATGAGAGGCTCGCGGGGATTCCGTGCGGCAGCGGAATTCGTCGCGGACCGCGCCCGCGCTTATGGACTAAGCGACGTCGCCATTCTCGCTTTCCCCGCCGACGGCAAAACTTTCTACGGCACGCAGAAATCACGCTTGGCCTGGGACGCCGACTTCGCCGAGTTGTGGGAGATGCGCGAGGACGGCGGCAAATGGACACCCGCGATGCGCATGGCAAGCTGGGACGCCATGCCCATCACGCTCGCCGAAGATAGCGAAAACGCCGATGTGACCACGGACCTGGTTGACGTCGGCGAGGGAACGCATGAGTCCGACTACTCTGGCAAAGACGTCCGCGGAAAAATTGTTCTCGTTGCCGAGCAGCCCGGAGCCGTGCAGGAGCTTGCCGTTGGAAAATATGGTGCGGCGGGAATCGTCAGCTACGCGCAAAATCAGAAGCAGGCCTGGTGGGGCGAGGACGAGAACCTCATCCGCTGGGGACATCTCGAATCATTCAGCAATGTAAAGACGTTCGCCTTCATGGTTTCGCCCAAGACGGCGCGCGGCCTGCGCGAACGGCTCGCTCGCGGTGAGCAATTCCGATTGCACGCCACAGTAAAGGCCGGCCAACATCCGGGCGAACTGAATATTGTCACGGCCGTGATCCCCGGCGCCGACCCCAAGCTGCGTGACGAGGAGATCGCTTTCAGTTGCCACCTCGACCACCAGCGCCCTGGCGCTAATGATAACGCCAGCGGCTGCGTCACCATCCTCGAAGTCGCTCGCACGCTCCAGAAATTAATTAACGAAGGCAAGCTCGCGCGACCCGCGCGCACGCTGCGTTTCATCTGGCCGCCTGAGGTCGAAGGCACAACGACGCTCCTCAATGCGAAGCCGGATTTCGCGAAGCGAATCAAAGCTGCAATCCACATGGACATGGTCGGCGGCGGACCAGCGACGAAAGCCGTCTTCCACGTCACGCGCGGTCCGATGAGCCTGCCTTCATTCGTCTATGACGTCGCTGAGGCTTTTGGCGATTTCGTGAACCGCGAGAGCGATCAATACGCCGGCACGGGCCAGGCGCTCTATCCGTTTGTCTCGCCCGAAGGTGGCAAAGAGCCGTTGCAGGCGGACTTCGCCGATTACAGCATGGGCAGCGATCACGACGTCTACGAGGAAGGTTCCTTCCGCATCCCCGCGATCTATCTGAACGATTGGCCTGACCGCTACATCCACACCAACGGCGACACCGCCGCGAACATTGACCCAACCAAGCTCAAGCGCGCCGCCTTCATCGGCGCCGCCAGCGGATATTTCCTGGCAACGTTGACCACAGCCAACACGCCGGAAGTCCTGAGTATCGTTACGCGTTCCAACTATCGCCGTGCAGCGAAAAGGATGAGTCAGCAAGCCTTCAGGAAAGATTCCGGTTACTCACCTATACCTGCGTGTGAGATCTATCCAGCCGGCGAGGTGGTTGACTCGATTGAAAGACTTGCTCTTATCGACCCATCGATCAAGAAGGACATGGATCTTTCGCGAAAAAACTGCCTGGATGCGGCATATAAAGCGCGGCTTAAATATGATGTCAGCGGGCATGGGACAGAGGACGAAGCGCGAGAGAATTCGACATCTTCGATTCCTGTCGTTTTCGTCAGGAATACCGATCCCAAAGGGCCGATGTCCGTCTTCGGCTACGACTACCTCACCGACCACCTCGACGCAAAGAATCTCCCTCTTCCGAAATTGCTCAACTACCAAGGTCTCTGGGGTTCGGGCGAAGAGTACGTATACGAAGCGCTGAACTTCGTGGACGGCAAGCGCAACGCCGACCAAATCCGCGAAGCCCTCAGCGCCGAATACGGCCCCGTCCCCCTCGACCTCGTCCTTGAATACTTGAAAGCGCTTGAATCCATCGGCGTTCTTCGCCGAGTGCAATAGATGCAGCCCTGTTTGGGCGCGCCTTGCGCCTGTGCTAGCATGGCGGCCTTGCCTCACAGGGCACGATTCCGCGCATGACCACAGCGACGATGCAGGCCCTTCGCAAGCCGCGCCCCGAGCGGGGTGCCGCGCTTGAGAATGTCCCCGTCCCGACGTTCGGTCCCAATGACGTGCTCGTTCGCGTCCGCGCCGCCTCGATCTGCGGCACTGACCTCCACATCTACGGCTGGGATCGCTGGTCGGCCTCGCGCATTCATCCGCCCATGACTTTCGGCCACGAATTCTGCGGCACGGTCGAGCGCGTCGGCGAAGAAGTCACGACCGTGAAGCCCGGCGAGTTTGTCAGCGCGGAAATGCACGTCAATTGCGGCCACTGCCGCCAGTGCAGGATGGGCCAGCCGCACGTTTGCCAGAACTTGAAAATCATCGGCATTGACGAGGACGGCTGCTTCGCCGAATTTGTACGCATTCCCGCCGCAAACATCTGGAAGATTGACCCGGCCATCCCGGAGAATTACGCCGCGATCCTCGACCCGCTCGGCAACGCGGTGCATACCGTGCTTTCCGGCGCAATCGAGGGGCAGACCGTCGCCGTTACCGGCTGCGGCCCCATCGGCCTGATGGCCATCGCCGTCGCAAAGGCCTGCGGCTCTTCGACAATATTTGCCACTGAGGTGAACGCCCATCGCCGCGCGATGGCTCTCAAAATGGGTGCGGACGAAGCGCTCGACCCGAGTGCTGGCGATCCCGTCGCCCGCGTGCGCGCAGCCACGGACGGCGCGGGCGCCGACGTCCTGCTTGAAATGAGCGGCCATCCCGCCGCGATTCGCCAGGGCTTTCAAATGTTGCGCGCCGGCGGCCGCGCCTCGCTGCTCGGCATTCCTTCCGAGCCCGTGGCGCTCGACCTCGTGGACGACATCATCTTCAAGGGCGCGACAGTTTACGGCATCTTCGGGCGGAAGATTTTCGAGACTTGGATTCAGATGACGGAGCTTCTCAAGTCACGCAAGCTTTGCCTGGATCCGCTCTTCGGCGAGCGGCTCCCGCTCACGCGCTTTGAAGAAGCCTTCCGCCTGCTCCAGGACGGCTTGCCGGGAAAGATTCTTCTGTATCCAAACGGCGCGCGGCCGTAAAGACTGCCGCGGGCGCCGGTGTCATGCTTGAATCGAGCGGAACGTTTTCGCAACTTTGAATTGACGGAGGACTTATGGGCACAACATCGGGCTCGGCCATGGGAACATCGCAGAACCCGCTGGCATTCTTGCACGACCAACTCGCGGAAATGAAGGCGAAAGGCGCTTATCGCCGGCTGCGTGTCCTCGAAGGCGAACAGCGGCCCGTCGCCACGTTCGACGGCAAGCAGGTCATCAACCTCAGCTCAAACAATTATCTTGGCCTCACCACGCACAAGGCGCTCCGCAAGGCCGCCATCGAAGCCATTCGCAAATATGGCGCGGGCGCCGGCGCCGTCCGCACCATCTCCGGCACCATGTCCATCCACATGGAGCTCGAAGAGCAAATCGCGAAATTTAAGGGCACCGAGGCGTGCGTCGTTTTTCAGTCCGGCTTCACCGCGAATGCCGGAACCGTCTCCGCTATCCTTGGCAAGGAAGATCTCATCATCTCCGATGAGCTCAACCACGCCTCCATCATTGATGGCTGCCGCCTCTCTCGCGGGACCATCAAAGTTTTCAAGCACCGCGACCTCGCCGATTGCGAACGCATTTGCAAGGAAACCGAGAGCTGGCCCGGCCACAAGCTCCTCATCACCGACGGCGTTTTTTCCATGGACGGCGACATCGCCCCGCTCAAGGAACTCTGCGGCCTCGCCGAAAAATTCAACTGCATTATGATGGTGGACGACGCGCATTCCTCCGGCGTGCTCGGCCGCGGCGGGCGCGGCACAATCGACCACCTCGGCTGCCATGGACGAGTGCACGTCCAGGTCGGCACGCTCAGCAAGGCCATCGGCGTCATGGGTGGTTACGTCTGCGGCTCGCGCGACCTCATTGACTTCCTCTACCAGCGCGCGCGCCCGTTCCTTTTCTCGACTTCCCATCCCCCCGCTTCCGCTGCGGCCTGCATGGCGGCGTTCACTCTGCTCGATTCGCCCGAAGGCGAAAAACTCATCAAGAAACTTTGGGCTAACACGAAGTTTTACAAGCGCCAGCTCAAGAAGCGCGGCTTCAAGTATGGCGCGAGCGAGACGCCCATCGTCCCGATTCATGTCGGCGACGCCAACAAGGCTCACGAATTTTCAGCGAATTTATTTGAAGCAGGTGTGTTCGCGCCCGCCGTGGGCTTTCCGGTTGTCGCGGAAGGCAAAGCCCGCCTGCGCACGATTGTCACGGCCACTCACAAGCGCGCCGAGCTTACGCAGGCTTGCGACATCCTCGCCACCGTCGGCAAGCAGCTCGGCATCATCTAAAGCACGGTGCCGTCAGCGGCGCCTTTAAAGACTCTCTCACGCCGTTGCTTCCACCGCATTGCGGTTCGCAATCCGTCCATACAGCGTTAGCCCGAGCGCTCCCAGTCCCCAGAAAGTCACCGCCAACGCGACCCAGAATCCGGCGTAAGGGATTATCCGCACGCCGTAAAGCACAAGCAGTCCAATCGCCATTTGCCCGACCGCCTCCGCCGTTTTCCATGTGGACTTCCCGGTTGACGCGTAAAGCCCCGCGTACCCGCCCTTCCCGAGGAGCATGCGGCCCAGCCATGTGGCCACAAACACTTTGCTGCCATACAGAGAAATTACATACAACAGCAGCGTGCTGATACCTACCGATAGCCCCACAACAGTCACGCACGCGAGCACGGCGGCAAACAAAACGCCAACCACCAGCAGCATGCCGATTCCAATCGAAGCCCCGTAGCGGTTTGCGTTTCGCACTGTATCGCTGAAGAATCCCGGCGCGATCAGCATCAGCACAAGTCCAAAAACGAACGACGCCCCCCACGCCAACGCCTTGTGCCACCACGAGTAACCGGAATATACGTCCACCTCCCGTTTTTTGATTGTGACCACCGGTGCGCTGGCCAGTTTCGCTCCGCTCTCAATTTCCGGCTCCTTCGGGCCGGTGTATTCAATCTGTCCCTGCACCTTTGCATTCGACCCAAGATCGAATCCTTCGCTCGCCTGAACCTTCACGTTCCCGCCGACAAACCCATCCAATTGCAGGCGCCCCACTCCCGCCAGGACGTCTCGTCCAATCCGCCCATCCAGCGTGACATCGCTGCTGGCGATCGTCGCGCCCCACCCGATCTCCGAACTGGAATCCGCTGTCACGTTTCCGCATCCAACAAGCACGTTCTTGGCGACTTTTCCATGCAGGATCAGCAGGCTGCCGCCAAACCGCACGTTCCCGTCCACCGTCCCGTTGATTTGCAACGTCGCCCCCCCGAAGATCACATCGCCAACGACGTGTCCATTCACCGTCACGGTTGCCCCGAACGCAATCAGGTCTCCGTCCACCGTCCCGTCAATCCGTATGTTTCTGCCGAAAACAATCAGATCGTTTTTCACCGTGGCGCCGCTTGGCAGCGTGTAGTTTTCATTGCGGGTGTGGTGTATCTCCGCCGCGCCCGCGACGCCTGGTAGCACCAGCGCCGCCGCTATCGCGCCCATCACCAGCGCAATTGTGTTCATTCGCCTCAACCCGCGCCGCAGCAGGAAATAGCCCACCGCGCACATCGAAAGCACCGCCAACGCTTGCACAAGAGTCCACATGGATCCCCATCCTTTCCACAGCGCGCCCTGGAAAAAGAGCATCGTCACCAGGTTCGTTCCTCCGAATCCCGCTTCGTTCAACTGCGCCCGCGTCGGATCAATTATTGTTGTCCACAGCCAGTACGATCCCGCCGCCGCCATCCCAAACGAAATAATCCACGCCCACGGCATCCGCTCGCGCACCGGCGCCAGCAGCCGCGCCGGAACCGGCTCCTCTTTTTCCCGCATCGCGCGCGTCAGCAGACGCGATTCGCGCTCCAGCGCCGTGAGCAGCGCCCGGCATTCGCCGCACCGCTCCGTATGCGCCGAAAGCTCGAGCGCACGCATCCTCTCGAGTTGCCCTTCGAGGTATTGCAGGCACGTCATTTCATCGAAGTGGTTGATCGGCTGATTTGGATTCGAGTTCATGAGGTCCTCCCTGCGGCCATTCCGCGGGAGCCGTGCCCGGCCAGCGCTTCGCGCAACTGGTGGCGGGCGCGCAGCAGCACCACGCCCACGAAGTTGCGCCGCACGCCGAGCGATTCGGCAATTTCGTCGTAGCTCATGTCCGAGTAATACCGCAGCACCAGCGCCATCCGCGACCGCGCGGGCAACTTCGCAAGCGCCCCGCGCACTTCCTTGTTGCTGCGCTCCTCGAGCAACCGGTCGAGCTGGTTCGCGTCCGGGTGCTCCAATGGAGTTTCATCCACGTCTTCGGTTTCCAGGTCTTGCCGGATGCGCCTTCGCCGCAGCAGGTCCCAGCAGTGGTTCGCCGACACTTTGTAGAGCCACGCCTGGAACGGCCGGCTGGGATCGTATTGCCCGAGTTTATCGCGCACCTTCATAAAGATTTCCGTCGTCGCGTCTTCCGCGTCTTCCCGCGCCGGCAATGCCCGCCGGCAGAAACGGAAAATCGGCCCGGCATATTCCCGGTAGAGTTCGCCCCATGCCTCCAGGCTTCCCGACCGGGCGCGGGCGATGCAATCCGCCAGCTTCTGCTGGTCCGACTCGCTCATGCCCTCCGACCGCTTTCCCGCTTCCATATATTGATACGCCCCGCGCTCCCCGAATCTTTCACTCCCGGCCAAGCCCCTCCCCTGGCTGGTGAACCGTGGGAAGGATACCCAGTTCGGCTGTCCAACCGGCCCTCGCGGCCGTCCCTACCGCCCCGTCTCCAGCACCAGCTTCTGCACGCGCCAGTTCAGTATTTCCGCCACGTAGATCTCATTCTCGCTCGGGCACGCCATCTCGTGTATCCATCCAAACTGTTTGAGCTGCTTCCCCGATTCGCCGAACACGCCCATCACTTTCCCATCCAGGCTCATCTTGTAAATCCTCCCCGGAAACGCATCCGAGGCGAACAAAACCTGTTTCGGCCCCGGCGTGATGCAAATCGCCCACGGCGCGCCTGGTGACATCGTTCCCGTCGTCGCTGTCGGCCGGTTTCCGATTGCCGGACGCGCATTCGCGTCGACCGGCACGTCAATCGTTATCTGTCTCAAAAATTTTCCGTCGCCGTCGAACACCTGAATCCGCCGGTTCCCGCGGTCCGCCACATAGACGTTCCCCTGCGCGTCCACCGCGATGCTGTGCGGCACGTTGAATTGCCCCGGCCCGTCGCCGGGCTCGCCCCACGACCGGATCCAATTCCCGTTCTTATCCACCTTCGCCACCCGCGAATTGATATACCCGTCGCTGATGTACGTATTCCCCGCCGCGTCCCACGCCACGTCCGTCACCTGCCGGAAGCTTCCGTCCACCGGAGGCAGCGGCGGCCTCGCGTGCCTCACGGGCCCGGTTCCCTCATCCGAGGCCTCCTGCTTCCGCCCGAACACCATCACCACGCGCCCTTCGGAATTGAACTTCACCACCATGTCCGAACCCTTGTCCGTCACCCAGATGTTGTCCTCGGGATCGATCTTCACCGTGTGCGCAAACGACCACGCATACAAGTTGTGCCCGATCTCGCGAATAAATTTTCCGTCCGCGCCGAACTCCAGGAGCTGCGCCGCGCTCGCCCCGTACGCCGGCCCGTTCGTATTCCCGCGCGAAAATACAAACACGTGCCCTTTGGAATTCACCGCCACGCCCGACACCTCCCCGAAATACAAGTCCGCCGGCAGCTTCAGAAAATCTGGAACGGAGCGATAGCGAATCTCCGGCACGGCGCCCTGCGCCCCGGGCGCGGGAGAAGGCATCGAACTCTGTTGCGCAATTACTGGCATGGCTCCCCGCAACGCGACCACCGACCCCGCCAGCGCAATCACCGAAGCAATCAACACGCGTCTCATCATCCCCTCCCGATTTCCCCCGCTGTCATTCCGAGGAGCGCAGCGACGAGGAATCTCTCTTTTCTGCCATCTCGCCGCGTCATTCCGCGCCTAAGATAACTCCAAACAATCGCCGCGGCGCAAGTGCGTAGTTGAATTAACTGGAAACAATCCTTAGGGTGTGATTCGTTGCGGGGGCGCGTCATTCCGCGCCTAAGATAACTCGGAACTACCGCGGCGTGTTGCGGATGGTCTTTTCAAGGTCCGCAGCCACTTGCCAAACCGGCCCGTCCCAGAAAATCGCTCCCGGCATCTCTTTCCACTTTGAGTGCGGAGAAAAAACAAGGACGTCATCCCAATAAAACCCTTTGCTCTCGCAGCAATTTGGTTGCGGCTGGCCGGGCCGCGCCGCCCTGCTTCGTGTCAGCTCCAACGACAGGAGGTGCCCGGGGTCCCAGAACTGTCTCACTCGCGGGTCCGAAATTCGCGCGAGCGTGCTCCCGCTCGGCCGGCCCCAGTCTGTAAACAGGATCGGCTCCCACACCACCAGCACGCGCAACTTCTCATCTGGATTGCGCTTGAGTATTTCTTCAACTGCGGAGGCCCCCCGCAGACAGAACGGTCAAGTCGGCGCCACTTGAATCACCACGCGCGGCCCGTCCGCCGCCCCGTCAAAGGCAGCCTCGAATTCACCGAAGTTTGCCGCGGAAAGCTTTGTAAGTGGCTGTTGCCCCGGCGGAGCCTTGGACGGGCCCCACAAATAATATCCCGCCGCAATCCCGACAATTGCAACACCCGCGAGTATCAAAACTCTTTTCATCATTTCGGCGTCCAGGGAAACCAGTCCGCGAAAAATCCTGCAACCTGCTGCGGAAAAAGAATCATCCCGGCCACAAACACCACGGCGACCCAAAGCAACACCTGGCCCGCCATTCTTCCCTTGACCGCGCATTGCTTTGCGCGCCGCTGCTGCCAGAATCCCAGCGCGAGCAGCACAATGGAAAATCCCAGCAGCCACGGACGGAATCGTGCCACGAACCCGCTCGCCCCCGCCGCTCCAATCGCGGCCGCAAACCCGAGCGGCAGGCAGCACGCAATCGTCGCCAGCGCGCTCACTACCGCCGCAACCGACGCCGAGATCCCGCTCCCCTGCCTCATCGCTCCCTATTTTCCCGCCGGCGCCACGAGCGGCTCGAAGGCAACCTTGAACTTCGGCTTCCGCGCCCGGAACACCGAAACTCCTGCGCCGATGAGAGCGAACACGATCGAAAGTACATTTCCGCTCTGGGTTTCGATCTGCCAGAGGTTTGTTACCACGGCCATGAACAATTTTCCGCTGAAGGGATTCCCCGTCTCCTTCATCACCGAAAGAACGAAGAAGATCACGTCGCCGAACAAGATGCTGGCAATCGTGAGAATCGGTATCGATATCTGTACGAAGAGCGTGACCTTCCCGGTGCCCTTGATCATCCCCCACGCGACGAAATATCCAATCCCAATCGCCCCGTAGAGAAAAATATAGTTTATGCCGTACGCAACGAGCCCCCAGGCGAGCCCGCCGATAATAGCCGCGCCCACCCCGAGCGCGATGCCGTTCGGATAATTGGCTTGCTTCGCCGCATAATTCATCGCCGCTTGATCCTGCTCCATGCGCGCCTTTTCCTGGCAGCCCATGCAGATGTACATCGGCAGACCATTGAGAAGCGTCATGTCCGGTGTCGACGTGAACTGGCACTTCTCGCATTTGCCGTCAAATGCGGGGACCACCGGCTTGATCGTATCCTGCAAGGCGTTTGCCAGGCTGGCAATCTCTTCCGCCTTCGGCTTCGCGAAGGAGTATTTCCACTCCCATCGCAGGAAATCTTCGCCAATGGCGGCGAGCTTTCCTTGCTTCCTAGCCGCAAGAGCGGCATTCTGCGCGATGGCTGTCTTCAGCATTTCCGGTTGCGCGAATTTCTTGAATCGGAAAATGATGACGATTTTGGCTTCCCTCTTTCCCCGAAAGAATCCGATGATGGTCACCAACCCGTCGCGCGCTCCCATCACGGCGCCGGACTTCCTTCCCCACGGGCCTTTCCCCCGGTATTGCCGGAGTCCCGTCAGCTTGGCGACCTGCGCCAGGACGTTGTCTTCATTCATTGGAGCCCTCGTCTTCATTCATTGGAAGCCTCCCCGTTTGAGCTACCGCGTTCAATTCCGTTCGAAGGTCAGCTCTTGGCCAGAGCATATTCACCGAACACGCAATTGTCATTCGGATTTTTGCGACTGTGCGACGTGTATTAATACATAGTCGCATTCTGATTCAAAAAAATCTTCAAGAGCCTAGACCGCGCAAGGATGAATCTGCCTCAGCCTGCTGAGGAAAATACGATAGGCAATCAGCCAGTAGATGTCCGAAAGATTGCGGAGCGGTTGGAGCGGCTTGAACTTTGGTTTTCATTTTGGCGAATCTCAGGCGTACGGCGTCGCATCTGGTTAAGGCTTGGAGTGAGCGCGAAAGAAGGCCGCAAGGGAATCTGCTTTTGACCATCCGCAACATTCCCATGAATTCGTAGTGACAGCCGCCACCAGGTCTTCATCGAGGAAATCGACCAGGCAGGCGTTCGATCCTTTAATGGATCCGCACATGTACGCTACACGGCCGCCGGCTGCGTCACGGCGCACTTGCCAGAGCATGCCTTGCTCGAAGCCGATATCGACGGGAGCCCCATCCTCACGAAACCGCTGCTTACCTGCGAGTTGCGGCGTGAGCATGAGCGCTCGCGTTTCCGCGCTCATCAGTACGTCGTGATTGAGCGCCACTCCGAGTTTTACCAGATCCTCGGCGGAGGCGATCATCCCTCCGCTTGCGAACTTATACCGAAGGTCGTTGTAGTAATAATTGAACGTTTGCCCCTTCTCGATTCGATACGACCTTGCCCGGTTCGGCACGATTCGTTCGGGAATATCGAGTGAGGCGCTCGTCATACCGGCCGGCCTCCAGACGTGCTCCTGGAGGTATTGCTCAAACGGCATGCCGGACGCTTTCTCCACTACGCCCTGCAATAGATTTACCCCGTATGAGGTGTAGAAATAGAATTCGCCCGGCTGAAAGAGGAGTGGGTCGTTTGCGAAGAACCGGAGACCGTCCAAATAGCTGTTGATAGGTTGTATGTTCTCGTTGTCAGGCGTTCCAGGGAAATCGGAGTTATGGTAGTGGCGAATTCCGGATGTTTGCGTGAGCAAATGCCTGATCGTAATCCTTACGCCTTTATCGGGGAAGGCTGGCACGTACGTCCGGATGTCGTCATCGAGCGAGATGAGCTTCTGCTCTACAAGCTGCATCACTGCGATTGCAGTGATGATCTTGGAGACGGACCCGATATTGTAAACGCTGGAACCAGTTGCTGGTGTGCGATGTTCAAGATCGATCAGCCCGGCGCCCGTCGAGAACACAATCTTTCCATGAACGGCAACCGCTCCTGAAATGGCCGGTGTGCCCGTCGACAAACGAAGCTGTTCGAGGAAGTGCTCGGCGCTCACCGCGGACGCGGTACTGTCCGGCTTACTTTGCGCATAAGCGGTGAAGTGAACACCGGGTATTGCCACTGTCAGGGTGCACACCGCGAGCATGCTTGCAATTACAGGAATCGTACTTCTTCGAAGTCGTCTCTTTGTTTTTTCCGTTCCGGCACGTGATCCGCAAAAACTTGGTTCGAGTAGAATCATTTGGCTCGCCAAAACTCCGTCCGTCTTCGAAATCAGCAGTGTGCCACTTATATAGACGCCGCACTCGAAGGTTCAGCTTAGCTAGGCGCCGCAATCCCCCCACCGAATCCCGGTCATTCGATGTAAACTTATTTCGGTTCATTGTGACCGAAAGTCGCTCTTCCGCCATTTGGATCCTGACTTCGATGAGCAGAAGGAAAGAATCCGGTCCGTGCCTTCGAGCTTTACGAGCAGCGCGGGAAGCGTGGCGGCCATGCCTTGGAGGATTGGTTGCAAGCGGAGGCGGAGTTGACGCAACGCAAAAATCTTCACTTTGCTGCCTAGCTAGTGTTATATCTGGCCCGCACGGGCATATCTCAGCATTAAGAGGAGCAAGTCATGGGGAACCGAGACAAACGCGGTCGAGAAAAGAAAAAGCCGAAGAAGCAAGGGAAGGAGAAGCCCAGGCCGGCAATTCCGGTGGTCCCAATCAGACCAGCGGTGCCACCGCCGCAACCGCCGCCACCGCCGCAACCGCCTGCCGATACAGGTTCCACGGAGACCGCATAGCCCTCCCGGCTGGTGTGCTCCCACGGAGGGTTCGAGTCATCACTGTTTGGAATCTTGGAGGTGTATTCCAAAATCCTTTGGGTCTCCTAATACATTGACGTAATAGTCGGTCGTGGGATATGGGTTGTAAACCCGCCCGCCCTTGCACAGCTTGCAGTACTCCGCCCACCGTGGATTGCTGTGGTCCTCCGCTCCAAGGTCCGAAAGCGTGAAAGTTAGCCACGGCCACACCCGAATATATTCCGCGGCGATTGTCGGCACATTGTTCGTTTCTCCGATCACCTTTCCGTAGACGCGAACGAGCGCGAGCGCGGGAATGGATTCTGTTTTGCCCTCCAGTTTGGCTTGGAAATCCCCGCCGCCGGATTCGGCCACCAGCATGATGTGACAGTCCGTGATGCCGTCAAAATATTTCTGTTCCAACAACAGCGTGAGTTGATTTCCGCCCGGCTGGGCATGCGAAATGCCCCGCACGATCCCGAACCAACTCACGAATTGTCCCTTCCATCCCTGAATCCGGAAAGGCTTCTTTGAGAATGCGGACCCAGTCACTTGCTCCTCCGGGGCGAGTTTGTCGAAGAACGGCTTCTCTTTCTCCGTTGGCGTGTATCCGCACGACGCGAGGCTGTTTCCGCGAGTCAACTGCTTGACAGGTTGGATATCCATTGGCGTTTGGGCTGAGCAAACGCCTCCGAAAAACAGGGCCGCGAAAAGGGTCAAAATTTCCCGGCGCATCTCTGCCTCCTCCTACACCCAAAGAATTAGACACCAGCGAGACATTTTCTGTTGCCACGACGGCCACCTGGTTTCGTCGGCCGGATGGCCGATCGATCAAGCATGCCAGGCCCCGCATCCTTCGTCCGCCGTGGCGGATGAAGGATGCGGATGTTGTCTTTCCCATCCCGATTAACGCGTTCATCGATTCTTTGCCGCACTTCTCCACTCATTGAATTGCTACTATACTTTCTGCGATCGATTTCCACTCCGGAGCATGGGGACACAAATGGCGAACATTTGGCAGGACATCCGGTTTGGACTGCGGATTTTTCTTCAAAGACCCGCCTTCACGGGGATTGTCGTGTTCACTCTGGCGCTGGGCATCGGCGCCAACACCGCGATCTTCACATTGTTCGACGCGATCCTGCTTGAATCTCTCCCTGTTCGCGAACCCGGTCGGCTAGTGCTCTTTTCAGATGAGTTGAGCGAGGGCACATACACGGGAGACGCTCCCACGAACCGCTGGCCTTGGTTTTCCTACGAATTCTATAAATTTTTGGATAAGCAATCACTGCCGCTTGAATCGCTCTGCGCCTTTCGCATGGGTGAGACAACGGTGTCCGCGCACTTGGCGGACGCACCCGCTGATATCCAGGTCCAGCGCGCGTCGACGCATCTTGTTTCCGGCAACTATTTCATTACGATGGGCGTGGACCCGGCGATGGGCCGTATGCTCACGCCTGAAGATGACCGCCCTAATGCGCCCGCAGCGGCGGTGGTGAGCTATGGCTACTGGAAGCAGAGCCTGCGCTCCGATCCGGCTGCGGTCGGCAAACTGGTGATCCTCAAGGGAACTGCCTTCACCATCGTGGGCGTTGCTCCGCAAGAATTCTTCGGCGAGCGCGTGCGCAATGCGCCTGACTTTTGGCTGCCACTGGCTTTTCAGTCACAAATTGATCTGTACAAGTATCTGGACGACAAAGATGCGTATTGGCTGAACATGATGGGCCGTCTGCGCCCCGGCGCGACGCGTGATCAGGCACAAGCAGCCGTCACTGTTGCATTACAGCAATTCCTCACGGAAAAGGCTGGGACGCATCTCACGGCGGAACGAAGGCAAACAATCGCGAACTCCTTTATCCGGCTCGAAGATGGCGGGGCTGGAATCTCCTCTCTGCGTTTTCAGTACTCTCAGCCGCTGCACGTTTTGCTGGTTGTTGTTGCCATGGTGCTTCTGATCGCTTGTGCGAACGTCGGGAATCTGCTGCTCGCGCGCGGGCTTGCGCGACGGACGGAAATCTCCGTGCGGCTGGCGCTGGGCGCGAGCCGCCGCCGCTTAATTCAACAGCTACTCACGGAAAGCCTGCTTCTTTCGGCGATGGGTATGGGCTGCGGCTTGCTCCTGGCAAGGTGGGGAGTAAAGATTCTGAGTGCTTCCGTGGCGGGAAGCTCGCCGCGTACTCCGCATCTGAATGCGCCCGTGCTGCTTTTCACGCTCGGGATTGCGTTTCTGGCGGCGATTCTTTTCGGCCTGGTGCCGGCCCTCCAATCCGGGCATGCCGACCTTGTGTCCACGCTAAAGTTGGGCGGCGGGCGCGTCGCAGGGGCGCGCAATAGATTTGGAATGTCGCAAGGGCTGATGATCGTACAGATGGCGGTCTCGCTTGTTCTCTTAGTTGGCGCCAGTTTGTTCGCGCGCAGCTTGCTGAACTTGGAACACCTGCCGCTCGGCTTTGACCCCGAAAATGTTTTGTTGGCGCGCATCAATCCGGCGTTGGCGGGCTACACACCGGAAAATGCAGGCGCGCTCTATAAAAAGCTTCTTGACCGCATGAACTCGCTGCCGGGCGTCCGCGCCGCGACAATTGCCAAGTACAGCCCGCTCAGCGGGTCCAAGAGCACCAACCGCATAACCGTCCAAGGGTATTCCCCACATTCAGGCGAACATCCATCTGCGGAAGTGATATTTGTCGGTCCGGACTATCCTGAGGTGCTCGGCATTCCTTTGCTGCTGGGTAGAAAAATCGGTTTGCAGGACACGCCAGGCTCTCCGAAGGTCGCCATGGTCAACGAAGCGTTCGTCCGCCACTTCTTTCCGGACGAAAACCCTATCGGCCACAGGTTCGGCATCGGCGGCCCGGATCAGTCTGGCGATTACGAAATTGTTGGTGTATTGAAGGATGCGCATTTTCAGGATGTGAAAGAGAAACAAGACGACGCCGTGTTCCTGGGGATCCTGCAGGACAAGACGCTCGATGCAGTGAGGGGCGAAATCGAAGTGCGTACAGAAAGCGATCCGCGAAGAATATCAACGGAATTGCGTAAGGTCATTGCGCAGGCAGATTCCAGGCTGCCAATTGCCGGCGTGCGATATCTCAACGAGCAGGTGGATTCTAACTTTGACCGCGAACGGCTGGCGGCGCGGCTGGTGAGTTTCTTTGGCCTGCTGGCGCTCCTGCTGGCGTGCGTCGGGCTTTACGGCGTGGTGGCGCAGGGCGTCGTGAGACGCACTAACGAGATTGGGGTGCGCATGGCCCTTGGCGCGCAACGCGGAAATATTCTGTGGATGGTGTTAAGGGAGACCTTCGTGCTGTTGCTGGTTGGCCTGGCGATTGGAATTCCCGCCGCTTTCGGAGCTTCCCATTTCATCTCGAGCCAGCTTTACGGTCTTGGCCCCACTGACGTTCTTTCGTTTTCGCTGGGGATTGCGATTCTTGCTGTGGTTGTTATGCTTGCAGGCTTTCTGCCCGCGCACCGCGCTTCGCGTGTGGACCCCATTGTCGCCCTGTATTACGAATAGTGGTTCAGCTCACAAAACCTGCGAAACTGGAATGCCTCTTATCTGGGCGATAGCCGGATGCCGCATCCTTCGCGCCGCAACGCGTGCGGTTGTTGAGTCTCTCCTTCGGACTCGGTCATAAGACGATCTCTCCTCCTCACCCTAGTCATTCGAATAGCCATTCGAATACTCATTCTAAATACCCAATAAATAACTCTTGACATGTGTATACCCTTATGGTAACATGCCGTATGAAATCGCCACTCGCGCCGCCGGGATCACCCCCGCATGCCCTTAAGTGCTTTGTGTTCAACTTCTTGCGGGCGATCAATCGGGTCCCTCAACTATCATCTTCAGCCATCGCGCCCCTGTCTAAACCCTTTAGAATCAAACTCTTGCGGCGATTTGCGCATCGCGCCCCTATGCGCCCCTGTCTAACTCCTTTGTTTTCAACACTGTCGCCAAATCCACACAAAAATCCGCCCCTGTCCAAATCCTTTAGAATCAGTCACTTCCAGACCTCGTGCAAAGCGCCCCTGTCTAAGTCCTTTAGAATCATATCGTTCCAGAAAAATAATAGTTTCGCTCTCGGATTTCCACCAAACACTTTCAAATTCTCAGATTGAGGCAACGAAACCATGTCTAAGAAGAAAGCAACTCCGGCCCACCGTAAACATCACGTTTCACGCTGCACGTTCATAAATCCAGCGAACCGTCGCTGCAGAATGACCATCATGCCCGGCCAGTCCCGCTCGGGCGGCCGCAACCTCTACTGCCCCTTCCACGCCAAGCAGGAGATGCAGGTCTATGACGCAAAGGCCGTCTCCCGGGAAATCCTCGGCCCGCTCGACGACTTCCGCTCCGCCTGCGCCATCAACCGCACCCTCGGCAAACTGTTCACCGTCACCGTCGAAGACCGCATCCCCATCCGCAACGCCGCTGTCCTTGCCGCGATCGCCCAGTTGATGTTGCGGACGCTTCATCCCCTCCGCAACGAATTGATAGATGCCGGAGGCGCGCACGGATTGGACGTCATCCTCCGCGATGTCTTCGCTCTTCTAAATAACGAACTGGACTCGGATCGCCCCGCGCGCTCGCCGAAAGTAGATCCGAGACTCGCGCACCGCAAAAGAGTCGAAGAAGGTCTCGCCATCCTTCGTAGCGCTGGCCAAGATCGCGGCGGCGACGAAGGCGGTGGCGAAGTTCGAGACGATGACCAAGACGATGATCAAGACGACGATCAAAGCGAAGACCAGGAAGAAGGTGACGAGAATAACGAAGACGAAGTCCAAGCCCAAGACCAAGCGGAAGCCTGACCCGGCTCCAGGCGCGGAGATGCAGGGGGCGCGAGTTATCGGTGAAAATGCTCTAAGCCTGCTTGCTTGAGAATTCACTAAGCAAGGCTTGGGTTCCTGTCAGCCGGACAATCGGGGCGGCGAACTCGGTCTGTTCGTTGAAGCTGATCTGGTGCGTGCCCCAGGCCGTCACCAAGCGAAGGAGTTCCTGCATTGTGTATGTTTCGTGGTGGAATTCAATTGCGAATGAATCGATGGAGCTGATGTTTTTCTGACCGAGCGAGCCGAGGATGCCGAGTTCCGATCCTTCGACGTCCATCTTGCAGAGCCGCACGCGGGAAAGCGAGAAAAGGTCCAACACCTCGGGTAGCGTATGGCAGGCGACGGTTACGGTTCGCGCGACATGCATTCGCGTTTCATCAGCCATGCCCGGCACAATCGTACTCATGCCGCCGCCAAGTTCGCGCGAAACCATCAACTCGGAAGATCCTGTGTGATCGCTGATCGCCCACGGCCTGGCAATTACCAATTCTGAGAATCCGTTGAGCTCGACATTGGAAACGAGGCGTTCAAAGCTTTTTGGATCCGGCTCAAAGGCATACACACGCGCGCCGAGATGCGCCGCATAACACGTAAAGAAGCCTTGATTTGCGCCAAGGTCGAGGACGATATCGCCGCGGCGTATCGGCATGTGGGGCACAGTGTAGTCGTGCTTGTGCCAAACACCTGCGAACATGTGGTAGGACGCGATCTTAGCACGCAGGCGGACTCCCGTTTCCCTATCGACAAGCAACATGTCATCTTGGGGTTTGCCGAAACAGCGCTTCCACAACACGTGGCCTGGGTTGGAGAATCTGCGGATCAATTCCAGTGCTCTGATCAGCCGCGGGGGCTCCGGAATTCGGCTTCGAGGGTGGCTATTGAGCATGACGCCGGCTTGCCGGAAGTGTTGGTGAAGAATCCGTCTTACAACCTATGGCTGCATTCCCTCACTGCTTCTGGAACAAGAAACAATGCACGTTCTGTTCGGGATTCGCGTCATACCGCAGCAGCTTCATTCCATGCGAAATTCCCAAAGCCTCGACCACCTCCCGTGAAAGAAAGGCCACCTGAGGGGAAGCGAAGTAATCATAGAATAAATTACGCGCGCCCCGCCAAGTGATTCTACCTCCTGATTTCATTCTATGCGCCAGGTAGTAAAGCGGAAGCGCCGTGGAATGTGCCAGCCAGCGAGTCGCGCGAGACTTCACCAATTGCCGAACCACCCACCCGGGATAGCGATAGAGAAATTCGTAGCGGCCGCCGGGCTTATAGACGGCAAGATAGAGTTGGCCTCCGGGCTTCAGAATCCGGCAATCCTCGGCGAAGGCGAGTGGCGGGTCATCCGTGTGATGCAAAACTCCATCAGTGATGACCAGATCACTTACTGCATTGCGAAGCGGGAGGCGACAGTTGTCCGCGACGACGCCGGCTTGGCGATGCCGGCCGACAATGATTGCAATGGAGTTAGCGCTGCGGTCCAAACCAACCGGGCGCAGTCCCCGATGCGCCAGATAGGAGAGCACCCGGCCAGGGCCACAGCCCACATCGAGCACCAGGGAGCTGGGCGGCAAAGCGTCAATCACGCGAAGCAACAGCGGCGAAATGACTTTCCGAAGATCTTCGCCACGATAGCTCTCCACCCAATCGAACGGATGGTCATCGTAAAACGTGGTTTGCTTAACGAAACTCATTTCCATACGGACGGTTCATCCACGGCAATTATCAAGCCGGTTCTAAGAAACATATAAGATATCCGTCTAAAATCAAATGAATATGTAAGGTGGATCTGCGACGGAGGTTAAAGTGCTTTGGTATGAGTACCGCTGCCCGCGGCTCAGAAGCGGCCGGCGGCGAGCTGGTACGAAGAGCGGCACGCGGCGATTATCAATCTTGGAACTTACGGCCCTCCCGGATAGACATAAAGCCTCACCGGATCGTCGTCGGGATTGATCAACCAAATCTGTCGTCCGTGGAAATAGTCCAAGAGGGGCCGAATGTCCACGCCGGGAATATCTCTGGCCCAAACAACTTTCGCGTGGTCAATGTCGGCGCTGTTATAAACCCACTCCGAATGAGGGCTGTGAGTGGCCGAATAGCGGACGATCACCAGATGCTGTCCACCCATGCCCTCGAGTCGCGCTTGAATCCCGGCTCGCGCAGGCATACCGGCAGTTCTGGTGCTCGCCCGGTTTTCTACCATGGCCTGGACGACATGGGCGGGAAGCGCCACAACGGCGAACAAGGTCACCGCTCGGCAAAGAGCCAGCCCGACCGGCCTTGCGTGCCAGGCGCCAAGCCGAAGGCGCCGCATGCATTGCGTGACAATCAGGAACACCGTGGCCGTCAGTGGCGCCAAGTAATGCGGCCAGAAATAAACGACGCAGAGCGAACCTATCAAGCTGAACCCGAGCTGCGCAAGCGGCAGCCTCATCCTGCGGTCGCGCAGCAACCAGGGAAGTATCACGAGCGGCACGCAGAATTCCGGCCACAGGTATGCGTATACGAAGCTCAGGATCTCGTGCACGAGCCGCATCACCAAATGCAGGGGGCCGCTCTCAAACCACATCGACACGAATCCACGCACGGAATCGTTGTAGTAACTGTCAAACTGTGGATTGGAATACTGCTGCGGCGGAGGCATTTTTTGCCAGATGAAGAGCGGAGCGGCCATATACGCGCGATCGTTGACGACGTAGGGTGACAGAAAAACACTACCCGCAACCCGCCAATTGTAATAGGCGATAAAAATTCCCAGCAGCAGAAGTGCAACCGAGAGCGGAAGAATAACGCGCCGCCCTGCCAGCCGCAGCGGCGTTGGCGAGCGCTTGAAAAGCCAGCCAACGAGCACAGCCGCGACAGGCAAACAAAAGACAAGGCCTTCGTACGGCCGGCTGTTCGCGAGAATCGCGATCCCCAGACCCATGATCAGCGCGTCGCGCGGGCGCTGCCGGCGCAGAATTCTCGGCAGCGCTCCCATCACCAGCGCGCCTCCCAGCGCGGCAACCGAGCCACCCCAGTAGCCGTCCACCCAGGAACCAAGGATCCCGAAACGCAGCGCAACGAAAACGCCTGCCAACAGCGCCCAGGGCGGAGGCAGCCACCCCTGAAGCATCCACAGCACCGCGCCACACATAGCTCCCGTCGTCAGCAGAATTCCGATCCACGGATTTCCCAGTCTCTGGCCCAGCGCCAGTGCCGCGCCTTGTGCCGGAGGATACTTAGACATGTACGTCGGGCGCTGGTTGACGTGAAAGGTCTCGAAGAAAACCCACATGGGATGAGTCGGGTTGGTCAACCGGCCGTGAGCGAACGTGTCGCCGGCAAGCAAGTAGCTGAATTCGTCGTGAGCCTGCGGGACGGGAACCGGATCGATGGGCAGCAGGCTGACACGCGCGAGGATGGTCAGCCCGGCGATGGCGACAACCATGAGGTTCTTCTTCGCCGCAATGCGCCGCCCCCATCCCTCCACCGATTCAAAAAAACGGCGCCCGGCCGTCGGCCAGAAAAAGGCGATGGCCAGCAACAAAATGAGGACTGGATCGACAGGGGAGAGATAGTGAAGCAGCGGTTGACCGCTGAGACCACTCAAGGGCATGCAGACGAAATGATAGGCAGCGGGCCGGCGAATGTAAAGCGTTCGTTCCGTGGTACACGAAAAGTCTCCGGTGTCTCCGAATTAGCTCCCGTAGCCCGGTACTCCAATTCCTAGATACAGTGACGTATTAAGAGGCCCAGCGGGTAACCATAATCTGGTGAGCTTGGATCAGGGAGGCTCGCCTCCTCTTGCGCCTGGTGTCCTGCCTCAGCTGGAAATGGAGAAAGCGTTCATCCGTTAAGATAACGGAGCGAGCACATGAAAAAGCAACGGAAGCACTACACGGGATCGGAAGTTGGAAGCGGAGAGGGAACAGCGGAAGAATCGCCTCCAGCGGGCCGCGTGACGGATGAAAGGGATTACATCCGGTTCGCCGACGATCCGGAAGCTATCGCGATGTGGCGTGAATTAAAATCCCGAATAAGTCCACTTCCGTGGATGACGCGCAACACGCCTAGGTGAACGATTTCGCGTCGGAGAGCCATCCCGAATGATTTGAGTCGTAGACATATACGATCAAAGAGGGTAGAAACCGATTAGGACCGACGGCGGGCGTTTCCTCAGCGAGATGCGCTGACGGGTGAGGCGGAACAATGTCGCTACAAAATCTGACATTCGCGGCGCGGATGCTGCGGAAGAGCCCTATCTTTACTCTCACAGCCGTACTTACGATTGCCCTGGGCGTCGGCGCAAGCACGGCGATCTTCAGTGTCACCAATGCAGTGCTGCTCAAGCCGCTGCCCTATAAGAACCCAAGCCAGCTCGTGGTCGCGTGCAGTGACTTTCGCGTACGTCATATTCGCGACTTTCCATTATCCAACGAGGACTTCATTGATCTGCGCGACGGAACGACGAATGTGTTCCAGGGCATGGCCGGTGTATTCACGTTCAAGATGATTCTGCCGCTTGCGGATGGAACGCCGGAACAAGTCCGCGCCTCCGTGGTGACAACCAATTTCTTTGACTTGATGGGAGCCACGATTACGCAGGGCCGGGACTTCACGAAGGAGGACGGGCTGCCGCAACCTCCTCCACCGACGCCCGGGACGACGCCATCGGGAACGCCGCCACCTCGCTTGCCCACAATGGTCATTCTTAGCAACGGATACTTCCAACGGCGCTTTGGCGGCAATCCCGCGGTGATCGGACGCACGATCCAGACGCAAGGGCCGCTCAACCCGGTGGTTGTCGGGGTGCTGGCGCCTAACTTCCAGTTGTACTTCCCGCCGGAAGCAGAGACGGAATCTGACCCGGAAATCTGGATCGCCAACCGCTTGGATTACAACAATGCGAATCGAAATGGCGTTTCGATTCATGCAGTGGGCCGGCTGAAGGATGGCGTGTCACTCGCCGAGGCGCAGGCGGCAGCCGACAATGTGGCGGCAGAGGCGCGGAAGAATTTTCTGATTGAGCGGACGGCAGGGTACGCCATCCGGCTGGAGCCGATGCGCCGGAACCTTGTGTCCGAGGTCCGGCCAACCATCCTGGCACTGACGGGCGCGGTGATTTTTCTTTTGCTCATCGCGTGCGCCAATGTGGCTAACCTGCTGCTGGTACGCGCGTCTCTGCGGGAGCGCGAACTTGCGGTGCGCACAGCAATGGGCGCGAGCCGGTGGCATCTCGTCCGGCAGATGCTAACCGAGGCGTTTCTGCTCGCGGCGGTGGGCGCAGTGGGAGGGCTCGCGCTGGCATGGGCCGGAATTCGCGAATTGCTCGTGGTGGCTCCGGCGAATCTTCCCCGCATGGACGCGATTCGGATCGATTCCGCAGTGCTTGTGTTTACCGCCGCCGCGGCGCTGGTGGCCGCCGCGATTTTCGGCATGGTGTCGGCGTGGCGGGCTTCGCGGCCGAACATTGCAGTCTTGCTCGGAGGCAGCAGCCGAAACGAAGGGCTCACCAGCGGCGGCCTTTTGCGGAAGCTGGTGGTGATCGTGGAAGTCGCGCTGTGTTTCGTGCTCCTGGTGGGGTCGGGGTTGATGTTTCGGAGCTTCCGGGATTTGCAACGCATCTATCCAGGCTACGACCCGCACGGGCTGCTGACGTTTCAAATTCTTGGGAATCGAGGCGGAAACGCATCAGCCGCGCGCGCGGCGTCTATCAGGCAAATCCAGGAGAGGTTGCATGCCATACCGGGTGCTGACAGCGTCACGGCTACGAATCCTTTTCCTCTGGATGGGAACTTCAGCCCGATCCGGTGGGGGAACCTGGATGCGGGTATGGATGCAAGCAAGTTTCAGGCGACGGATTTTCAATTCGTGCTACCGGGCTACTTTGAAACGATGCGGATCCCCTTGCTTGCCGGCCGCACATTCACGGACGCGGACAATGAATCGCTCCCGGACAATGTGCTGCAAAGCAATACACCAGGAACCCTGGCACCGGGCCGAAGCCTCGTGGTCATTGACGAAGACCTGGCGAAAAAAGCGTTTCCCAACGGATCAGCCGTAGGGAAGCAGATTCTGATACGCGTTCGCACCGCGGAGGCTGAGCCGGTGGAGGTGATTGGTGTCGTCGCGCACACGCGCGATGAGTCGTTGAGCGTTCCCGGACGCGAGCAGATCTACCTTACTGATGCATTCGTCGGCTCGGGCGCCGTTCAGGACTGGGCCATCCGAACAACAGGAAATTCAACAAGCCTTGGGAACGAAATCCGAGCGACGATCAAGTCCATCGACTCGCATCTGTTAGTCACGCAGGCACAGCCTATGGACGTCTTGGTCGAGCACGCACAGGCCGGCACGCGGTTTTCGCTGATGCTCATCGGGATATTCGCGGTAATTGCGGCGCTGCTGGCGGCGGTGGGGCTGTACGGCGTGCTGTCTACCGTTGTCCGGCAGCGTACCGCGGAGATTGGCGTTCGCATGGCGCTGGGCGCGCAGCCGGGCGGAATTTTCAAACTGATCGTAGGACAGGGGTTGCGGCTGACGGCGGTGGGCATTGTGGCGGGCTTGACCGCCGCTTTCGCACTCACGCGTCTGATGGCCACAATGCTGGTGGGCGTGAAGGCGACCGACCCGACAACTTTCTTCACGATGACGATTGTATTTTTCGTGATTGCCGGCGTGGCGTCGTGGCTGCCTGCATGGCGCGCGGCACGTGTCGACCCGAACGAGGCTCTGCGCGAGCAATGACTGTCTTCGGGGTGTATCAAGCGGTTCCCTGGCGATCCCTCGACTGGACTATTTTCGCCCGAGATGAGTGGCGCCTTAGCTGCTCCGTTCGGTGTCACCGTCTCCTGAATGACTGCAGGGCCGTATGACCGCCTCGATCCCGGCCGGATCGCGACGTCTCCGCACACGGTCGGATGACGGGCTAACCGGAAGTAATCGACCATGAAAAGAAACGCTCCTCAATTTTCTCATTTGACGGGTGGCAGGCGCTCAAATCAGGAGCAGATGCCATGACCGATGAACCTAGACAGGCCACGCCACGTCCCATTCTCAATTCAATTGAGGCGCAACTCTTCGTTGCGAGCATCAAGAGTTCCTGCGATTTCTATACCAACAAGCTCGGCTTCGCGGTCGAATTCATCCATGGCGATCCGCCAAACTACGGGCAGGTCTTCCGCGATAATGCACGACTCAACTTGAAACTGGTCTGCGAACCTGTGTTCGCCGGCGATGTTCGCAAGCGCGAACATCTGCTCTCCGCTTCCATCACGGTTGCCACCGCGAACGAAATCAAACAACTGTTTCTGAGTTATCAGGCTGCAGGAGTCTCTTTCCATCAGCCACTGAAGAAGGAGCCATGGGGCGCCAGAACCTTTATCGTCTCGGATCCAGATGAGAATCTCATCCTCTTTGCGGGCCCGGCAGCCGACTGAACTGCTCCAATTTAGAACTGCGGACGCAGACGATTACTACCCATAAGCCGGCTTATGGGTAGTGATCGCGATTAACTTCCGGTTTGCCGACAATCCGCGAACTAGGGATTCTGGCGTCGTGTTGACAGGTTCACTGATTCGTCGTTACACTCCGACACTTTCGCGCCAAACGCTCAGGGCTCGTTGCACGGGCCCAAGCAAGTTCCGAGGATGTATACCGCATCATTCAAAAAAGGAGTTATCGAGCCATGAAGAACATCGTTCTAGTGCACGGTGGCTTTGTAGACGGCGCTGGCTGGGAAGGCGTTTACAAAATTCTGATGGCGGATGGCTACAATGTGAGCGTCGTCCAGAATCCCACGATCTCGTTGGAGGACGATGTTGCAGTTACCAAGCGCGCTATTGCAGCGCAGGACGGGCCTGTAATTCTCGTTGGCCATTCCTACGGGGGAGTGGTAATCACTGAAGCCGGAAACCATCCAAAGGTTTCCGGCCTCGTATACATCGCTGCCTTCGCTCCAGACAAGGGCGAGTCGGTGGGATCGCTTATTAAGGACCCGCCGCCCGGCGCGCCCGTACCCCCGATACTGCCACCGCAAGACGGCTTTTTGTTCCTCGACAAGGCGAAGTTTCCAGCCTCTTTCGCCGCCGACGTGGACCCAGAAAAAGCTGCGTTCATGGCTGATTCCCAAGTTCCATGGGGCCTGGGGGCCATTAGCGGCGCGATCAGCGAGCCCGCGTGGAGGACGAAGCCGAGTTGGTACCTGCTCACCACCGAGGACAGGATGATTCCACCTGACGCCCAGCGTGCCATGTCCAAGCGCGCGGGTGCTACGGTCGTTGAGATCAAGGGAAGCCACGCCATCTACGTGTCGCAGCCAAGAGCGGTCGCAGATCTTATTGAACAGGCCGCGACGAAGGTGAAGGCCGCCACCGCTTAGAAAGTTCGCTTCGCACGCGCCGAATCTACGGAAGCAGCACCAGTGTGCGGTCTATGTCGTTTCAGACCTCACGACCGAGGATGCCAGTCCGGATTACGGGCCAACCGGTAGTTGGATGCGCATGGCTGCTTCTGTCCCCGATTACTTCCGGGTTGCCGACCGTACGTCCGATACCGACTCGTCGTGCCGTGCGACGAGCATCGCGCCTATCGATGGGCTAAGGTACGAGATCGACTACCTCTGAATAGCAAATAAAATACCCGACAATCTGACGGCCACGGGAGCGCTCGCTACGAGTTCAGGAAATGGATGTCTGGCTTACCCACTACCCCACTCTTCTCAATAGCCTCTCCTACACTCGGATTGGCCATAAAAGCCCTCGCCCGATCAAGACTCGATGCCTTAAAAAGGAGGACAACATCGTTCGGGTCGTCGGCCCCCCGAAGCAAGTGCATTTCGCCGAGTCCGTATTCTTGTCGGACGGGAAGATGCGCATCGTAGGCTTTTTTCCATACCTCAAAGTTCCGGACTTTAGCTCGAACAAGCACATAACTGGCCATAATCATCTCCCTCAGATTTCAATAGATTTTTTCCTTCAACAAGCCGCTAACGGCTAAACGTCGAATATTGGTTTCGCGTCCCCCAACAGAGTCGATATCATCGTGAGCACCTGTTGTTCAGATTAGGGCCTGGCGCCGTGTGACGTGAAACTGCCGACACAATAGGCTGCATAGGAGAGGGTGTCAAGCGACAGGCCCAGCGAGATCAGTGCGATTCTGACAGCCAAGTCCCGAATAACGGCATAACCGGAAATTGAGAAGTTGAGACGGATGGACGCGGAGGAGCTACAATGACCTTGCTGGGCGGAACGGAAGCGGGCTCTGAGGGCACGCAACCATGCTGATGGATAGCCTGGTGGTCGTATCGATGCCTTGAAAATCCGCGCCTGAGGGGCGGAACACTCAATAACGGAGAGCGCCTCCTCTCCATTTCAGGCTGAACCAACACTCTGTGCGCTCCCTGCACGCGTGCGCGCTCATGTCGTCAAGACCATCTGCGATAAGAATATGGTTGACCGCGGCGCAGAGGCGGGCCGTCGCGGGCTGGTACGAAGAGCGGCTCGCGGCGATTATCAACCTTGGAACTTACGGCCCTCCCGGATAGACATAGAGTTTCGCCGGATCTACGCCAGGGTCGATCAACCAAATCTGTCGACCGTGGAAATAGTCCAAGAGGGGCCGAATGTCCACGCCGGGAATTTCTCTGGCCCAAACCACTTTGGCATGGTCAATATCGGCCCGGTTGTAAACCCATTCCGGCGTTGATTTCACCAGCTTCGAGTGGCGAACGATTACAAGATGTTGTCCAGGCGTTGCCTCCAACTTCCTGAGGATATCGTCGCGAAAGCGATCTCCTGGATTTGCCCAGAAGCCAGACGGGCCGACGAAGGATTCCGTAAAAGGATTGACTGCCGCTTCCCCGATGTAAACGAGATTCATCGCCACAGCGAATAAAACAACAGCTCGAGAGAATCCGACTCCCACAGGACGGCCATGATACCGCCAACGCCGCAAGTGCCTCATACCCTGCACGATTAGCGCGAAGAGAATTGCCGCGAGGGGCGCAGTGTAATGCGGCTGAGACCACACTACCGCCAAGGTCCCCACGAAGCAGAAAGCAAATTGGAGAATCAACGACCGGACCCTGCGATCGCGAAGTATCCACGGCAGCGCCAGGAACGGGACACACAACTCAGGCCACAGATAGAAGTAGACGAACTTGAGGGCAGCCAATGTGACATGCCCAGAGAAGTGCCGTATTCCATCGAGTCTGTTATGTTCCCAATAAGCGCGCTCCCATTCGGGATATGGGTCTTCCATCTGCGGGTAAAGGAGGCGATGGGGAGGCGGGGGAGTCTGCCAAATAAAAAAGGGCACGATGCTTTGCTGCCGCTCATTGAGCACATAAGGCGAGAGTAGCGGGTGTCCGGTCACCCGCCAATTGTAGTAACCCATGAAAAGGAGAGTGGGGATTAAAACGGCGGAGACCGGGATTACAATTCGACGGAGCGCAACTCCCCAAGACAGACCATCGCTTGTGAATAGTTTAAAGATCAGGAAAACGCAAGAAGACAGAAAGAGCAGGAGACCTTCATAAGGACGGCTATTCGCCAGGATGGCCGCGCCAATCGCGAGGAAGATGGCGTCGCGGATGTGCCGCCCACGAAGAATTCGGGGAAGCGCACCTATTACAAGGGCTCCCCCAATCGCAGCGACGGCACCACCCCAATAGCTATTCATCCAGTAGCTGAAAACGGCCAGCCGGAGCGCCAGGAGCGCTGCGCCGAGAAACGCCCATCGGGAAGGCAGCCAACCCCGGAGCATCCAAAGAACCGCGATGGACATCGCCGCCACGCTCAAAAGCACGCCTATCCACGGATGGCCGAGGAGCTGTCCGAGCGCCAAGACTGCACCTTGCCCGGGCGGATACTTCGACATGTAAGTGGGCTGTTGAATTACATAAGGGGTGTCAAAAAAGATCCACATCGGATGGGGCGGATTGGTTAATCGGCCGTGCGCAAATGTGTCCGCAGCGAGCAGATAGCTGGGCTCGTCCATTACCCCTGGAAGGGGAACCGGTATTAACCACAGCAGGCATAGACGCACCACGATTGGAAGCATCCCGAGTGCGAGGTACGCAGCAGCCTGATTCGACGCCAGTCGCGCCCCGGCGTTTTCCATGAATCTCAGAAACCTGTCGAAAAGTAGCGGCTTGAACCACGCGACGAAAAGGCACAGCGTCAAGGACAGGAACAGGAGAATCTCGCGGAGGTTTATATAAGCAAGAAACGGCGCGGTCATCTAACAGGCAACTCCGAAGTCAATAACTCCGCGATAAGCGTAAGGAATTTTAAGGCAGATGGAAAACTTTTGTGCGAAGGCATACGGAAGACACGAGGGCAGGCCATCCCTGGGCGGACGATCCCGACCGGTGAGCCATTTGAGTTAAGACTGAGGTATGAAGGAATAGGATGGAGAGAAATATTCATGAAACTGGACTAGGAGGCCGGATCCGGGCCGACAGGATCCGCCTGGTTGGGGCCCCTGCAGGACGGCACGCCCTTTTTGGACAATAAAGAGATGAAATGAAGACCGCGTCCGAACAAGAACGAAAATGGAGGCGGGTAGAGCGGCAACTCATGCACGGTCTTTGAGATCTCAAGACCCGCCGCGTCATACAGCTTATTCCAGCGCTCTTGCGAAAGGTAATTATAGGGAAGCGCCACTCCATGGGAGCTATTCCCCACCCAATCCATGAAACGCAAGGTCCAAGCGTCAAGAGCGTTCTCGCACAGATGATCCTTGATTAAGACATTTTTCCTGCTCACGCGGAAAGCATCCTTGCATATCGTTTCGGGGTCCATTGTGTGGTGCAAGACATCCACAAAAAGACAAATGTCGAAGGAACCATCCGGGAACGGGAGGTGTTTGCCGTCGTAAAGGCGGCAATCGATCGCGCAATCGGGCCGGGCATGCACCTCGACGCCCTGGACAGCGAGCCCCGGAACAATCCGGGGCAGAAGCGCGGCAAGACTGCCGTCGCCGCAGCCAACATCGAGAAGGCGCGATCCGGGCGGAATCATTGTGGCAAGCTGCCCAGCGATGGCGGTCACGCGGCGTTTGAAAACAATGCGGCCGTGAAGCTCGCCGACAACTTTTTCGCCAAGGCTCACGCTCATGCGTTCCCTCACCAAAGCATCCATGCCGCCCCGATCTTTCGCGCCGAGGGCGGCCCTCAGCGATGCTTTTCGTAGTCCCCGATGTAAGTGCCGCGGCTGATCCCCAGCATGCTGAGAAAAAAAGAAGAAAAGATCACTTGCACGCCGAGGAAAAGCCACATGGCCCAGAACAGCACCTGGCGTTCTTCGTACAGCGGACCATAGCCGCTGGCCGCCCAGCGCCAGGCGATGCGTGCGCTTCCCAGGAAACCCGCCAGAAACAACAGAGCGCCGAGGAGCAATCCATGCTCCAGATGTACGCGGCGCAGCACGCGCTTAAGGGAGACGACATTGCGATCGAAGCGTTCGGAATAGCTGAATACTTTGGCGAAAAATCCCACGGCCATGATCTGTGCTCCCATCAACGTGAACATGACGCCGAACACCATAGTATGGATGTCCACCAGGATGTTGCGGGTCAGATGGCGAGGGCCGGGGAGCAGCCAGAAGACCAGCCCCAAACCTCCCAAGAACAGGGATGCCCCGGGGAGCAAAAACAGCCAGTTGGGAGCATAGAGGAGAAAAAAGCGCAGCGTGCGCCAGCCGTCGCGAAAACTGCGGAGATGAGGCGGACGGCCGCGCTTGTCGGGCCACAAGACGATGGGAATCTCGGTGATGCGCGCGCCCAACTGGGCCGCCTTGATGATCAACTCAGGCGCAAACTCCATCCCGGTGCTGCGCACGTCCAGCCGGTCGTAGATGGCGCGGGAAAAGCCGCGCATGCCGCAATAGCCGTCGCCGATCCCGGCCCGAAAGAAGAGATTCAGCAAAGCAGTGAGGCCCGGATTGCCGAGGTATTTGTGGTGCCAGGGCATGGCACCAGGTTGTATGCCGCCGCGGAACCGGTTGCCCATCACCAGATCGTAGCCTTGGCGCCATTTCTCGACGAAGCGGGGGACCTCACTGAAATCGTAGCTATCGTCGGCGTCTCCCATAATCACGAAGCGGCCTCGCGAGGCGGCGATGCCCGCGTTTAGGGCCGCGCCATATCCGCGCTCCTTGACCGGCACGACGCGCGCACCGCTGGATTGGGCGATCTCAATCGAGCCGTCGGTCGAGCCATTGTCGGCCACGACAACTTCGCCGGATAAGCCGGCGAGCGTGAAGGCTCTTAAAGCTTTGCCGACACAAGAGGCCACCGAGTTGGCCTCATTCAAGCAGGGAATAACCACCGAAATTTCCACCGTTTGGGCTGATTTCGCGGTCTCGGCTGCGGGCTGGGCTTGTGTCTCTATGCTGCTCGCTCCTGGCGCTGAGTCTCTAAACCGCGAACGTAGACATACGACCGCTAAAACGGGTTCCCCCACGCGAAATCATTCTCGCACGAACCGCGCGCCGAATAGAAAAGAGTTCTGCAGGCCTCATCTGGTTAACGCACCTTTTAACGAGTTGCGCTGCATTCTGCGGCCCCAGCGGACAATTGGTTTTTCAAACTGGCGCCACGGCAATCCGGAGGAAGAAAGTTGGGGAGAATCGCATGGAGTCAGTAAGAGTAACGATGGCCGCGGCGGATCAAGGGGTGCTCGAAAAACCCCCAGGACAGCTCCGCAAGGCCCAGGGTTAGGACAAACGCCAGGGCCGACACACCAATGGCAGGCCAACTGTCAAAACGAGGCTCGCCATGGCGCATAAACCTGAACAGAGTCCAAATCACAGCCCCGTGGATGATGTAAACGCAATAAGAAATTCTTCCCAGCTCTCTCAATGGCCGCCAACGAAATATATTTGCCAGCAGACTTTCACGGTCCGCCAAAAGTATGACGAGCAAGGAGGCAAAAAGCAGACCGTAAGAGGTGCGGCCGAATGTCGCGCCGACAAAAGAAGTTGGCTTGACGAGCCAATACAACATGACGAGAAGAGCCGCCGCAAACGCGCCAAAGGAGATGTAGAAAAAACGCACATTCTGTTTTATCCAGCGATTGATTTGGGGCGTGGACCATGCAATTGCGACCAGGACGCCCAAAGCGAGGTCATCGGCGCGGCTTGGAGTCCAAAAATATGAGGCGAAGAACCCCGAATAGCCGTGCTGGGGACCAAGTGCGATGGACATAGTCAGCCGGAACAAAAGCGACAGCCCTACAACACCGATCAAAAGCTTGGCCAAACGGCCGACAGACAAATTTTTCACGAGCGGCGGGGAAAGCAAATAAAACTGTTCCTCGACGGCAAGCGACCAGGTTGGAATGAGCCAATAGGCCTGGACGGCGGTCGATCCGAAAAAATAATTTTGAATGAAGAGGAAGTAGGCCCAGTACGGCGTGAGCGTGCGAAAGTCCGCGCCGGCGGAGCCTCCCCATTTCCGAGCAATCAACCAGAGCAATCCAAAAAGAAGAATCCATCCGTAATAAAGGGGAATAATTCGATGAAAACGGCGAAGATAAAATGTTTTGTAGTATCGGGGAGATTCTCTGGTACTCAGAAGAATCCCACCGATCAGAAATCCTGAAAGGACAAAGAAGAGATCCACGCCGGTCGCGCCTTGACCGAGGATGGTGCCAATCCGAGACGGCCAAGTGTGAGAGGCGCCGTGTGGAGCAACTGAGATGTAGTGGTACAAAATGACGAGGAAAATAGCCAGCCCTCGCAGCCCGTCCAGCTCGGGAATGCGAGATGATTCACGAAGGCCAGAGGCGGATCCGGCGAGCGGGGCAGCGACCTTTGCCGAAGCGCCCGATGGGGAGGGGAATGGGGTCAACGCGATGCCTCGCCAACCGAGCTTTCAGAGACGCGGATTTGCCGGTGTGCGGCATCTTCGCCGGTCTTGCGCGCGATCAGCGCCAAGTTGTCGCTAAATCTTCTGCCCCGGCAGAACGCGGGCCAACGCGCGGCCGTGTAAGGAATGCGGCCCTGGTTGCTGTAAACGATGGCGATATCGGAGAGCGAGTTTTCCCGCGCCATTCGAACCAGATCAATCTCAAGCAACGCGGAGATGTGCGTCGGATATCCGCCGACGCCGCCTTCCTGAAATTGTTGAAACTGTCCCTTGCATGCAAGACAGAACAGGTTGGCCCAGGTGAGCTGGTTGGGGGTGGTGACGACAATCCAACCGCCGGGCTTCGCCAGCCTGACCAGTTCCCGCATCAGGGCCCGCGGGTTTTCCAAATGCTCAATCGTTTCGACGGATGCAACAACGTCCGCCGCGCCGTCGCCGAGACCGATTCGCGCGGTATTCAACTCCGCAAGAAAAAACTGCCGCGTTTCGGGAAAGCCGTCATATCGAACGGCATCGACTCCAATATATCGGGAGAAGCAATCCGACAGGACACTCCAAAGGCCGCCCGCCCCGCAGCCGACGTCAATCAACACTCCGCCTCGTTCGGGGCGACGCAATCGAATCGCCTGGCGAACCATCTGGTAGATGGCGGTGTCGCTGATTCCGCGGCTCAGGCGAGCCCGGGCCTCGGCGTCGGGCCAGATATCCGCTTGCATTTTAGATTCCCGCGATTGAGGCCCGCGCATGAACACCCTCAAAATTTTTTTCGTGGGCCATTGCAAAGCCCGCGTCCAATTAAGTCAGTAACCCCTCGAAAAGCTGTCCATGCTCTTCAACCATTCTATCCAAGGAAAACATCTCCTGGGCTCTCTTGCTGGCCAGCCTTCCCAGGGTGTCGAGCAGACCGGGCTCATCCACAAATCGCTTCAGACACCGAGCGAGCGCCGCGGCGTCACCCGGAGGAGACTTCAGCCCCGCCTCACCGACAATTTCGGCGACTCCGCCGAGGTCTGAAACGACGACGGCGCGGCCGCGCGCCATTTGCTCAATGGCGGAGAGGCCGGCCGTTTCCTCCCAAACCGAGGGCATGACCATGACATCCACATCCGCAAGCTCTTTCTCGTAAGCCTCGCCTTGCAGCATCCCCGTAAAACGAACAGCGCCGGCGATTGAGAGATGTTGAGCTAAAGATTCCAGGTAATTTCGTTCGGGGCCGTCACCGATGAGCCTCAACTCAAATGGAACTCCGGCATTCTTCAACACCTCGCACGCGCGCAACAATACGGGAAGCCCCTTTTCGGAGACGAATCGCCCGGCGTACCCAAAAACAAGCGCCTTGCGTCGCGCGGAGGCGGAAGGAGGAGTCGCAAGCGGTGTGCCGAGCACCGGCGCCACGCCGTGATAAATCACCCGGGAGCGGGGCAAGCTGACCCGGCCTCCAACGTGATTCGTGACACAAACGTTGACGTTCGCGCGGGCGCAGAGCCAGCGGCGCGGCCCGGTGAGCGCGAGCCAGCGAAGACTGGTGAGCCAGCCGGCCTCCCCGGCGTTGCAGCGCAGGCATTCGACATAATGATGCTGCATATAGTGGCCCGGGCAATCCGATTTCGTGGGCTCGTAGAAAAGAAGGCCATTCGGGCAATTTGCCTGGTAGCCGTGATGCTCGACGACGACGGGCTTGCGAAGCAAGACCGCGAGAAACAGCGGGCCGAGCGCCGGGCCGGCGAGATGAACCA
This sequence comes from uncultured Acidobacteriota bacterium, assembly GCA_963838945.1. Lineage (GTDB taxonomy): Bacteria > Acidobacteriota > Terriglobia > Acidiferrales > UBA7541 > DASTCZ01. The sequence continues at coordinate 225,755 of CAWITC010000011.1, forward strand.
CGTCCGAGCGCCGGATGAGGCTTACAAGACGCGCGAGGCCGGGGCGCCGGACGATGGTGAAAGGCAAAGCGCCGTCGTCGAAGGCGCCCCGCAGAGTGTTCGTGACGAGGACGACTTGAATTGCTTGGGACGCGCGGCGAGCGGCGAGGCCCCGGGCAAGGAGCATGGTGTAAGCCTCAACGCCGCCAATTTGAGGCGCGAAGCTGTGGGAGTAGATCAGAACCCTCATGCATTTTCCTTGCGCTCGGGTGAACGGGCGCCCGGCGTCAAATTAACCGAGGGTTCTCCAGCGAAAGTGGAATCGAGGAGGCGTACAAAGCCCGCGACGTTTGTGTCGGGGGAACAAGTGTCCATTTTGCGGCGGGCGGCAGCGCCCATCAGAGCGAGGCGCTGTGGATTCGTGAGAGCAACCTGCAGAATCTGAGAGAGCGCATTCACATCGGCGCACGGGAAGACGTAACCTGTTTCTCCAGGGTCGATGAGCTCGAGGCGCCCCCGGATTTCGCTGCTGATGATAACGGGGAGGCCGCATAACATCGCTTCGCAGACGGCGGCGGGGCAAGCGTCATATTCGGAAGGAAGGACGAACAAGTTGGCGGCGCAATAATTGCCGGGCATCTCGGACTGATTCTGGAAACCGAGGAAGTGGACGCGATCGCGCACGCCAAGCTGTGTAGCCTGCGCTTCGAGAGCTCCGGACAACGGGCCATCGCCCGCGAGGACGAGATGGGAACCCGAAACGTTCGCGCGCGCGAACGCCTCAATCAAATCCTGCGGGCGCTTCCAGGGCTGGAGCTTGGCGCAGCAAATAACTACAACTGATGATTCCGGCACGCCCCACCTTTTACGGATGCCGGCGCGGTCCACGTTGGCGGCGCGTGCGAGCCACCAGTCGTTGTCCACAACCAAAGGGACAATGCCGATACGGCCGGAGGGAACGCCCAGAGTCTGCAAGTACTCCTTTCCGGCGATCGATCCGCCGTAGGTGGCGTCCGCAAGACGGTAGATGCGCCTAAGAATTCGCGGCTTGAACCAGAGTTTCACGGGGCTACCGTCGCGGAGCTGAATGGTGGTGGCGTCCGTGCCGAAGATGACTTTTGCACCGGAAAGCTTTGCCGCGGCAAGTGCAATCCAAAAGTCGACGCTCCGATAGCCCGTGTAAGGGATGACAGCGTCAAAGCGCCCCGTGCGAATCAGGCTCCAGAGCCCGGGATTGAAGAGACCAAAAAATCGCCCGAGACCGGGACGCAACGACCGATTGCGGACATGAGTCCACGGATAGCCGTCGAGGAGCGGAACATCCCACTTCACTTCGCGGCCAAACTCAGGGTCAACGCTTCCGCCTTCAGCGCCCTGCAAGCTGCAATAAGCAACACGGATATCCAGCCGAGGATGCAGGGCCATCCGGCGGAATACCGGAGCGGCGTATTGGACAACATGGCTCGAGATGAGCAAGACGCGGTAGCGGCGCTCAGACATGGGTGAGCACTTCCAGAAAGCGCTGAGCGATTGCAGTCCACGAAAAATATTTCTCGTTCGCGGCCACACTCCGTTGACGCAGTTCTTTGCGCAGGGTGTCGTCCGCGAGTACGCGCGAGAGAGCGGCGGCGAGAGCTTCGCGGTCGCCCAGAGGCGCGAGAAGGACACCAGCTTCGGTGACGGGCGGGCCAGTTTCGGCGCCCGCATAGGCGACTACGGGCAGTCCACATGCTATCCCGGCGAGCGCGCTGCCGCGGCGGCTCGAGATTCCGCCGCGGACAAAGAGAAGCACGTCAGCAGCGGAAAGGCGGCGCTCGACTTCTTCGGCGCCCACGACGCCGTGAACTTCAAGCTCGACGCCGGAGTCTCCGAGCTCGGCGCGCAGCGGCCCAGCGGCGTCGTCAGCATGACGGCCGAGAACGAGCAGGCGGAGAAGAGAAGACCGCTGGGCGGCGTGACGGACAGCGAAGGCGATTGTTTTCGATTCAGGCGCGACGTGTACGCCGCCAGTGACGCAGAAGACAGCGACGGTCTTGCGGACGCCGGCACCCGAACTGGAGCCACCATTGCGCGAGAGTTGGAGATCGCCCGAGAAATTGGCACCGACCGGGATGAACACGGCTTTTCCACGGGACCGGGGAAGCCAGGAGATCTTGTCCACCGGCACTGTAAGGATGGAGCGCTCAGAGCGACGATAGGCGCTACGCATTACAAAGATCTGTGCGGCGCGACGGAGCCGATCCTTCAGGCGCCGGCCTGCGAAAGGTGAAGCGTCATGAAAAACGAGGGCAATCCGCGCTCCACGCAGGCGGAGAATCCACAAAACTGGAAGCAAGCCAAACGGGACGCCGCGGCGCGACCAGGCGAGCGCCGTATATTGCAACAGGACCCATTGCCCACGGGACTTGCTCGCTTCGCGCCAGAGCCATGCTAATCCCGGAAGCCAACCGCGCTCGGCCCAAGGCACGCGTTCCATCGTCAGAAGATGTCCTTTTTGCTCAAGCGCACGACCGAGCCAAAGGCAATAATCCGCGACTGCGTCGGTCGGCGCGTCTGACCGACCGAGCAAGGCAACCATCGAGCTGGAATCCAAGCCGTCCGCCAAATCGATATTCCTACCGAGTAAAGGTATAGATGAAACTTCCTCAATCTTTCAACGGCAAAACACCGCTCAAGAAAGTTGCGATATTCCGGAGAGAATGCTCTTCGGCAATTTGCTTGCGCCGAATGCGTTTAGGGCTTTCCGGAGATTCGCGCAGAGCGTCCTCGATGGCTTGAATAAGCTCGCCGGGCGTATTGCCCAAATAGGCGACGCTGGAATATTCGAGGAGGCTGGCAATCGGGGTCGAAACTACGGGCTTCCCCAACGCGAAGTGGTCCAGGAGTTTCAACGGCACACTATTGTATTGTCTAGCGTCGCCACAATCATATGGCATGAAGCCCAGGTCGGAAGCCGCGGCGATTTTTGTAATTTCCGTGAATGGCATCCAGGGCAAAGCGTGAGCGTTAGGCAATGTGAGGTAATTTGCAGGGCCAAAAAAAACGAAGTGCCAATCGGGCCTTGCAGCGAGGACTTCCCGCAAAAGAGAAAATGCAAGCCGGTTTTGTGGAACACCCAGGTAAGTCAACCGTGGACGGGGAATTGCGCGCAAGACCTCAGGTTCCGCATCGGTGGATTGGACGCTCGTCCCATTTTGCGTTGGAGGGCCCAATTGAGGAAGATGAACGACGCGATCGCCCAGCGTTGGGCGCAATTCCTGGAACCCCGCGCTTGGAATCACCATCGTCAGATTGGCCAGAGAAGAGTGCTCCTCTAATTCCGGCTCCGGGAAGTCCATGCAAATGTGAATCAAGCAACATCCTTGATCCTTCATTTCCCGTGCGAGCGGAAGCATTCGACCCAAATATGAATAAGTAAAGAAGGGACGCTGAAATCCAATTTCTGCGGCTGCGCGGAGTATCTGCCTGGCGGCCATGCGGGATTGGGCCCGCGACAGGGCCGGAATCCGATTTAGGCGGTGTCCCCAAATCTCGGTGCGAAACCTAAGGATATTCGGCGCGATCTCATCCAGGCGAGGCAACCGATTCTTGATTCGCGAGACGGGGTTTTCACAATAGAGAACGCGGGACCCGTTCAGGGAGAGCGCCGTTGCAAAGCGCTCCAGGACGTTGCATCTCTCCCAAGTCGAACCCGAGAATACGATTGCGTTACGCACTTATGGTCACGTTCGGAAAGCCGAATTGGTTTGTGGTACGGCTCTGCAAAATGCCTCGGTTCCTCGTGTTCCCAGTATGGAGACCGAGTATTGAATGGAGGAAAACAGATCGAGCACTTCACGGCTCGTGGCATCACCCCATCCGTGGATTTCTACAAACACAGCCGGACGAATCGTCTGAAGTGTCTCCATGGCTCCCCGCAAAACGTGGAGTTCGGCTCCTTCGACGTCAATCTTTATTAAAGAGGGCCGCAATCCCTCGCGTAGCAGATATTCATCCAACGTATTCACACTGACAGTACTAGCGCTTTGTTGCCCCTCAACGGCGTAGCCCTGAGCAGACGGCGTCCAACTCAACGCCTCCGCATTCGGACGAATCAATGAAACATAGCCGGGACTTTCGCCCAATGCCGCGTTCACGAGTACAACATTCGCCGCTTGATTTAGCTCGATGTTTTCCTTGAGAACGTCGAAGTTCTCCTGGATCGGCTCAAACGTGATCACCCGGCCTTCAGGCCCAACTATGCGAGCCATCAAGAGGCAGTAGTAGCCAAGATGCCCACCGACATCCAAGCATGTATCCCCGGGGCGCAAATCTTGGCGAAGCACCTCAATGACCTCTTGTTCGTATGCGCCAAGCGCATATGTCGTATGTCCTTGCCAACTTAACCTCATCCGAAAGCGAAGCCCAGGTGGTCCCGCAGGACTGATGACTGTCTTCCCGCGCTCCAAACGAAAAAGTACTGCGAGCAATAGCCGCCGGTGTTGCAGCAGCCAGCGCTTAATAGCCGGCGGCTGAACCGCGACGGCGCCGACCACTAAATCTCTAAGAAACTTTCTTCCCATCTCCGCCTCAAAGGCCAGTCAGATCCGCAAATCTCCTCCACCAATTATCCAGGTTCATCCACTGCTCGACCGCGGGTTTGGCCTGCGTGAGTACAGCCTGACGATAGAAGTCCGGGCGGGAGACAAGTTCCTTTGCCGCCGCGACGAACCCTTCAAGATCATCGGGGTCCGATACGACCAAACGGTCGAGCGGAGGCTGGAGCAAGAACTGGTGGCTCCCGCCGTTAAGGCCGGAGAGAACGGGCAGCCCACATGCGAGGGCTTCCGGAACGACATAGGGAAACGGGTCGTATCGCGAGGGGCAAACCGAGAAATCTGCGGCCGAGTAAAGCTGAGGAATTGTATCCGCCGGCACGTTTTCGAGGATTCGCACCCCGCTGGCCAGCCCGTTTTTCGATGGCCAGCCGCCCCGCAGAGCCAAAACCCAATATACTTCCGGCAGCGCTTCCATCAACCGCCTGACAACCGGGAAATTCTTGTTGGGTTGCGTGGTTCCCACATAGATCCCCACCACACTGGTCTGCGGAAGCCCAAATTTTTCGCGGCATTGAACCCTGTCGTACGGCCGAAAATGACTCATGTCGAGCGGGTTGCCGAGCGCGGCGCTCTCGTATCCGAAGTATTTTTTTACTTCGATCCGGATAAGTTCCGAGACGGTGAAAATCCGCTTTCCGCGCCCGCTCATACGCTCCAAGACCATCGAATCCCACCACTTGAGCTTGAGATAACCGAGATAGGAAATGAACGGGCGAATGGCTTCCGCCTGGCCACGAAATGTGCCATGGTAAAGATGGTATTGCTTGCAGCCTGGGGGCATACGGAGTGGATACCAACCCACTACGCTGTGTGAGAATACCGCAGCGACCCCTTCGTGCATCGCCTTCCGCGCTTCGCGTCCGATATAGTATCCATGAAGGAAGTCGGAAACGTGGCGACTCAAGCTTTTTGCGATCCGCCGGGAAAAATTCGATCCGGAGTTTTCACAATGAAAGACTCTGACGCGGTAGCCGCGCTTCTCGAAGCCGCGGATCTGTTCACGAACGCAGGCTTCCATACCGCCCAGGTGCTCAGGCGGCTGGGGACACAGTATGAAGATTTCTTTCTTCATCAGCTTGGCTACGCCGGCGCCGCATACAGCCATCGCACAGTGTAGCCTTCATCATCGAGCCATTCGATCCGATAGTCGCGGGCGCTGACGATTTCAGACACCTCAGCAGCCAAGTCCGAGTCGTGAATCTCACACAAGAAGGAGGGCCTAGCTTCACGCATCAGCCATTCGGCCCCGCGAATCACGGCTGCTTCACAGCCCTCAACGTCAATCTTGACGAGATCCGGGAGAGGGTTCTTGCGGGCGAAATCATCCAGGGTGGTGCATTGCACGTCGAAACACTTGCTGGGATCTGTCCCGAAAACCTCCTGTGCGTGGCCATGGCCGTGGCCTCGTCCCCGGTCAGATGGCTCCATCAGCATGGAGCCGGTGTAAGAATTCGCCGCGATCGGTATAATTTGAAAACTTCCTTCCAGTTTGTTCATCTTCGCATGCCGCTGAATGCATGCCCGATTCTTCGGGTCGGGCTCAAGAGTAAAGACTTGTGCGCCCAATCGCGCTGCCACAAGAGAATAGAAACCAATTCCGCCGCCGACGTCGTACAGGGTCTTGCCGGGCCTGAAGTATTGCGCGGCAACTTTCTGGCTACTTGGCTCATAATCGCCCTGCCAAAGGCTTGGTTCCCACCGTGGGTTCAATTCAAGCAGCAAGCCTTTTCCGAGGCCGGTTCTTACCTTCAGGATCTTTTCCGTTGAAGACGGCAGTAATAGATTGCTGGCCTTGCGCATCACCGGGGCAAGCGCGGCGTTTGCGTAGATCTTTCTCACAAAAGCAGAGTTATGCAGTTTCCACCAAACAACTTCTCTCATCGTCTTATCCCGCCAATCGCTCTAACCATGAATTTTGAGGTGTTAGCTTCAAAACTGAGAGATAGGATTTGGCCGCAGGCCGAATGAGACAAATTCTTATCTCAAGATCCCTTAACCATCAACTCCGGATCGGACGCATTTTTGCGAAAGATCATGTACCAAGTGTCACCCAAAGTACGCAAGAACTCCAGCCGCTGTTCGGCGCGTTCATATAACGCATACAACCGCCTGTGCAGGGACTTCGAGGACGCCCCACGGTAGGCGGAATTATTGGATTCAAGGACGGAACGCTCAAGGGAGAACCCGCGCCGGCACATCATCAAACTCATTTCAGCCGGGGTGTAGAGACGAATGTGCCCGAAAACCCCCTTTGCAACCGGTATGTCATCAGGAAGGTCGAAAACGCTTTTACCTTTGAAGAGTCGAATCCGATTTTCCAAGGATGCCTGATTTGGAGACGAAGCGATTAGAAGGCCGCCGGGCCGGAGCACCCGGCTGATTTCCCCCAATACAAAATAGAGCCTTTCGACCGGCAAGTGTTCAATGGTTTCCGAAAAAGTGATCACGGAAAAGTGGTGATCGGCAAAAGGAAGGGGCTCATGCACGAAGTCCAGTCCGACAAGGCGGCATTTGTAGTCTCGAATCATCTGCTGAAAATCAGGACGATTGAAGTAGCTGCGGTTGGGATGTTCGACGCCGGTCCAGTGAACCCCGGGGAAAAAAACGGCCAGGGAAAAAAGAAGGAATCCGAGGCCACAACCCAGCTCTAATCCTTCGCCCTCAAACTCAAAACCTGCGGCAGATTGAATTAGCGAAATGAGGAGAGAAACCCGGCGGATGTCTGCTCGAAACAACCCGGCTGTTGTTTTCGCGAACTCCTCGACTGACATATCAGGCCGGTGATATTCACCAAACTTCCAAACGCAGTCGCGAATAATCGGTTCGACGGTTTTCTGAACATCTTCGCGGATCATTGTTCGTCTTAACGAAATAAGCCGGAATTTGCGATTTGGACTTCTTCCTCGCGCACCATAAGCTTTTCCTGCCCAGGAGTCATCATACAACCCGCGCACCAGGACGTGACTTCAGCAAATGGCGTAGAAACTCAAAATCCACTTTGCGAATAAATTTAAATACGAGTGCCAGCAATACGAAGACCAGGAAGGCAGCGCCCATTCGCACCCAGTCATTGACGGGCAATAGGGATGCGCCACCAAACACGAGTAGCGCTGTGACCGTGATGGGGGCTAGCAAGCGGAGTCCAACCCACAGAATACCTCGTGTGGCGCGAAATGGGAGGAAGGCCACCGTCCAGCACAGCCCGTAAGCGATGACGGTGGCATAGGACGCGCCCAATGCCCCCCAACGCGGGATCAACACGAGATTGAGCGCGACATTTATCACGGCTCCGGACACTGTGGAAATAAGCACAAACTTCTGAAGTCCGGCAGCAAATAGAGCGTTGCCCACAGTGCCAGCAAAAAAAATGGGAATTTCGGCCCAGATCAGCACCGCAAGCAATGGAGCCGCGGGTGCGAACTGCGCGCCATAAAGCGTGTGAATGATGGGCCGGGCACCGACACAAAAAGTGAGGGACAGGGCCGCGCCCGCGAGAAGCATATAGCGATAACCGACGTCGAGGAGCCGTCGAAATCGAGGCGGGTCGGCAAGGGAAATGCAAAGCAGCGGAAATAACGAGGTCACAAATGCGGCCGGAAGGGCTTCAAATAACTCGCTGACGCGAACAGCCGGCGCGTATTGGCCGAGTTCGATGTCGCCGACCATTCTGTGAAGCATGACCTGGTCGATCCGCAGATAAATATTCGTGGCCAGAAGCGTTAAGGTCACAACAAAGCCACCACTGAGTAGTTTCTGCGCCACTGGCGAAAGAAATTCCTTTGGCCCCTCCAGAAAGCGATGCCCGAAATACCAGTTCAATCCAGCCTCGACGCTCGCGGCGGCGAGGCGGCCCAAAATGACGTAGGCCAAGGGCGCTCCGGCCCAGATGAGCGCGAGGACAATTCCCAGCCATAACGCCTGCCGGACCACAGAGAAGGCCGAGGGATACCATTGGCGAAGGTCCACCTGGAAAATAATCCCCGGAAGTCCCACAGGACCCAAGAGGAGAATTTCGACGGAGGCAATCGCAAGAAGCGAAAAAAGTCTTCCGCCGAGGTGGGCGACCGGCGCGCAGGCGAGTGCGATCGCAACGGTTAAAACCGCAAAGGCCGTGGCAATTCGCACTCCTGTCGCGACCAGGCTTCCAGCCGCACTGCGGTCTTTTGAGGCTTCCCTGGCAATCAGCGGGCCTACTCCAAAGGAAGCCAGCCACGTAAACAGCCCCAAATAGGCATAAATTGCCGCATACTGACCGGATCGCTCCACACCGAGAAAGCGTACAAGAAGCACGCTGGCCGCTCCCGCACAAAAAATGCCCACGCCTCGGCCAATGAGTACGGCAACTGTATTCTGTAAAACGCGGAGACCGTGGGCAGGAGCAGCGGGCGCAGGTGTCCCCGGTTCTTGGATGGGATTCATCGCATTGGGTAAGGGAGGAACGGTTCGGGCGGCTTCCGTCATTGCTTTAGATTACCGGGGGAAGCTTGGTGTAATTGCTGCATGTCTTTTTGTTCGATCTCGTGGAGAAGTCGTTTCCTCGAAAAAAGATAGAATTCGCCCGTTTTCCAGATTCGGACGGGAACGACAGAGAACTGATTGTAGGTCATTGTCCGCCAGGAAATCGGTCCCCTTACGGGAATCAAGTGGTCGCCCCATTGAAAGATAAACGCGATATTCCAGACTGCAAAACAGATTACCGCAAATGTGACAACGAGAGTGGCCTTGCGTTCGCTTGGAATCCAACGCCGCAGGCGATCGAAAAAGGCCGCCAATCCGATGATGAACACCGGCCCAAGTGAAATGAAGAACCGATTTCCAAACGAAGATATTCCGTCCCAATTCACATAGCAGGAGATGACGTAGAAAAAGACCAAGAAGACAGCGCTTAAATACAGGGCAAGCTTGCGGTCATACGAAACGAACAAAAACAGGCCGGCGACCGCAAATACAAGAATTGGCGTCCAGGAAAACAAGCCGTGGTCGGAAGAAAACAGCACTCGTGCAAAAACCGGATGCGTCCAGTTCCATTCATGTGCCTGAGGATACCCGGTAGCCAAATAGCGACCGTAAATAATCTTCCGGGTGATTAGCGTAGGTAACATGCCAACCAGGAAGGTCGCTACAAATAATGCATGAGATCCGAGCAAGCGCGCGAATGAGGTTTTCTGATGGCCACTATTGCGAATGAGGGCGATGTATTCGCCAAGACCTTCGACCGCGGGGATCAGCAACAGGACGGCGTTCAAATAGTAAGTGTTCACCATCAATGCGCCGAGCAACCCCAACAGGATCCACTGCACTTCCGATTTTTGGCCGCGGCTGCGAAGCCAATACCAAAGGAAGAGAGCGACTGTAAACATCGAGAGCGTGTGGGACCAAGCGGGGTTCAGATACATGTAAACGAGCAACGAGCTTGCGAACCAATATGCCACCGTCGCGAGAAATGCCCACCGTTCGACGACGTATTTGCGCGCGAGACAGAAACTGAGCCACAGGCCCAGAAAACCGTACCCGGCCGTCGCCACCGCCATAGTCAGGAGATATGGGCGTGAAAATCCGCCGGCATTCAAGTGCATACCGAATCGATTCAGCGCGGTAATCGCGAGATGGGTAGCGCACAGGAACGGCGCCCACAAAATCGAGGGGCCAACCGAAAAATGGTTATCGAGGTGATGCGTTTCGGTGTACTGGCTGGGTAGAATCTCGCCATTCGGCCCCACTCGGCCCGCCAGAAAGGATTCGTTTCCAGCCTGCCACTCGTTTTCAAACTGAAGATTGTGGTCGATTAAGAGGGAGTGAATGTAGGCATAGTAGCCCACGCCGTCGCCGTGCAACCAGGGATTGACGAGGGGCAGAGAAAGAATCCATAGAATTAAGAGAGCACGACCATACGACACTCGCCCGAAGATTTTCTCCTTCGTTCCTACCCCTTCGCTGAGGCGCGAGGATGCCGCCTTTGTGATTTCAAACGGGACCTCTGTTTTCCACGCCGCCACTGCGCGATGCTCGCCGCCCCGCAATCGCCACGCCCTCTCCATTCCGGCTCGCGTTCCTTTCTGGAATCATCAACGGAACAAGCTGTATCGAACAGTGCTCCAAAGGCCGGGTAAAGCATCTTTCCAACTAATTTTTTTTCCTTCCGCGTAGGTCCTGCCGTAATAGGAAATCGGCACCTCATAGACGCGCCAGTGTCCGCGCGCAATTTTCGCGGTTATTTCAGGCTCAAATCCAAAACGATCTTCCTTTAAATCGAGTTTTTCGACCACTTCGCGGCGAAAAACTTTGTAACACGTCCACACATCGGTCAAATTGAGATCGGTGAGCATGTTGGAAAATGCAGTCAAGATGCCGTTTACGACAGAATGCCAGTAATAGAGCACGCGGTGAGGGCCGCCCAGAAAGCGGGACCCGTAAACCACATCGGCCAATCCGCGCGAGATGGGATCCAACAGACGATCATAATCCCGGGGGTCGTATTCAAGGTCGGCGTCTTGAATGAGAATTGTTTCGCCTTTGGCTTCCTTCATGCCTCGGCGGAGCGCCGCTCCTTTTCCGCGGTTTTTTTCCTGGAGGAACACACTGATGTTGTCGATTCTCAGTTCCCTTCTGGATTCGGAAAAAACAAAGGAGCTTTGTTTTTTTTGAATGGACTCGGCAATCTGTCCGAGGAGGGCACGCGTGCCGTCCGTTGAGGCGTCGTCTACAACCACGATTTCTTTATCGACTTCGGCCGCTTGAACTCGAAAGAGAATCTCCTCGATTGTAGGCCGTTCGTTGAATACGGGGATGACCACAGAAACCCAGGGCCGTTGCGAATTGGAGCTCATTTTCCCTCATCCGCTCTCCAGGCCGCGGCGATATTCACCACCGCATTCCATCCACGGAGGTCCTCAAAGCCATGGCGCTGCCGCTCAATGAAAACAGCCGCGCGAAAGGCTTTACTCGCCCGGGAGAACAAATATGAAAAGTGCCGAACTAACCCGAGCTACCTGACCCCTGCGCTTTCGCCGCGACGTCTTGCTTTTGATCGAAATACTTCACCACGCGGTCCACGATTTCCTCGAGCGAAGTCGCCGGCCGGAAACCGGTCAGGCGCTCCAATTTATCGAGGCAAGGTACGCGGCGCATCATATCCTCGAATCCTGGTTCATAGGCCTGGTCGTATGGAATGTAGGTGACCGGAGAGGCACTCCCGGTACGCTCCTTAACGACCTGCGCCAGGCCTTCCACAGTGATCTCCCGATCCGTGCCAATATTGACGACTTCTCCGACCGCACGATCATTTTCCATGAGCCGGAGCACCGCTTCCACACAATCCCGTACATCACAGAAACACCTCGACTGTTTGCCCGAGCCGTAAATCGTGATCGGCACACCCTCCAGGGCCTGTGAGACAAAATTCGGCAGGACCATGCCATAGCGGCCCGTTTGCCGCGGGCCGACTGTATTAAAAAAGCGCGCCACGATCACCGGCTGTTTCTTTTCCTTCCAGTAGGAAAGTGCAAGGAATTCGTCGAGAGCCTTGGAAGCGGCGTAGCTCCACCGCCCTTTGCTCGTCGGTCCAAGGACAAGGTCGGCTTCTTCGTGGAAGGGGACCTGAGTGCTTTTTCCGTACACCTCCGAGGTGGACGCGATGAAGACTCGCTTGCGTTTTTTGTAGGCAGCTTCCAGAACGTGCTGAGTGCCGTTGACATTTGTCTCAATCGTGCGAACGGGGCTCTCCACAATGAGGCGCACGCCGACAGCCGCGGCAAGGTGGAAGACAGCATCAGATTCATCCACCAGCTCCGCAAGTAACTGGCGGTTGTCGATGGAGTCGAGAAAATAGTGCATCCGGTCATAGGCTTTCAGGTGACGAATGTTTTCCATGCTGCCGGTGGATAGATTGTCGAACAGGAAGACCTCATCGCCGCGGGCAAGAAGCCGCTCAGCCAGGTGAGATCCGATAAAACCTGCACCCCCGGTAATAAGAAAGCGCAAAGTTCCTCCCTAGGATTCCAGGTTCAACCCCGGCCTCAGGCGATGGCCGCGGGACCTGCAGATTTCTTCGAGTCGTGGCTGTAGCCACCGTATGAGTAGGGGTAATAACGATACGAGTAGTAATAGTCCGGAGCGCTGGAATCCACGGCATTCAGGAGCACGCCGAGGAGCCGCGACTTCACTCCCATGAGCAGATCCCTCATGCGCGTGAACGCCTCTTTAGGTGTCTCCCCGCTGCGGACCACGAGCAAAACTCCGTCCACCAGAACAGAAAGGATCACCGCATCGGTGGCCGCCATGATGGGAGGCGAATCGATCACGATAAACTTGTATTCCTTTCGGAGCTCCGCAATTCCCTGGCGCATGCGGTCCGAAGAGAGCAGGTCCGCAGGATTTGGGGGAATCGGTCCCGTGGGAACAGCGGCAAGATTGGAAATCACTGGATGGGTCACTGTGACCAAATCAAGAGAAGATACGCCGGCAAGGTAGGAGCTGAGGCCGGCGTACTTGCCATCTGGGAGGCTCAGCGCGCGCGTCACACCGGGTTTACGGAGGTCTGCGTCAATCAGCAGGGTTTTGTCGCCGAGTTGCGCCAGCGTTACGGCGATATTCACGGCCGCAGTTGTTTTTCCTTCGCGAGGCAAAGCGCTGGTCACGAGGATTACCTGAGGCGGGTGTCCTGCCTGCGAAAGAAGAAGAGAGGTCCGCAATGAACGGAACGCCTCGGAGACCTGCGATTGCGGCATGGAATAGGAAACCAATTCGACACGCATGTCTTTGCCATTGGAGGAAGCGCTTTTGAGAAGCTTCTGCATCCGGCTGCGTTTGCTGTCGAGACTTCCAAAGGCGGGAACGACCGCGAGCGAAGGCAGCCGCGCCAGCAATTCAACGTCATCCGGCGTCTTCACGGTGTTATCCATGTATTCACGCAAGAAGGCCAGCCCGATCCCTCCGACCAGGCCCACGAGGAGGGCCATCATGATGTTGCGTGTCTTATTCGGCCGAGAAGGGCTGGATGGAACCATCGCCGGATCCACGATCCGGATGTTCGAGGAGTGCAAACCGGCTGAAATCCCGGCTTCCTTGAGCTTTTGCAACAATCCCTCGTAGAGCTGCTTGTTGGCCTCCGCGTCGCGTTTGATGATGTTGTATTGCACCATCTTCTCGGCCATGTCGTTGACTTCTTTTTTCTGATGCTCGAGGTTATCCGTAAGAAGCTTCTCGCGGCGAACGGCGGCGTTATACTCTTCTTCGATCCGGCCCACGATGTTCTTCTTTTCATCCTCTATCAGTTGATCGAGGTTCTTTACTTGCTCCTGCAACCGCTGCGCAGTAGGGAAATTCGGACCAGTCCGGCTGACCTCGGCGGTGTATTGCGCTCGTAGGTCCGCTTGTTTGCCAGTCAAACTTTGAACCAAAGCGCTGTCACGAATTGCTGGATTTGCGTTTACTTCGCCGCCTTTGGCGATGTTGAAGTCCGCCTGTTTCCTGATGCGGTCCTCTTGAGCCGAGATCAGCTCTTTGTTGACATCGGAAAGATTCTGCGTGGTGATGTTCTGTTTCTCATCCACCGTCCAAATCTGATTCTCGCGCTCGTACCGGAGGCGCTCGTCTTCGGACTGCTCGACCTTCACCTTCATGTCGTCGAGCTGACTCGTAAGCCAGTCGGAAGCCTGCTTTGTAGCTTCGTAGTGGCTTCGGAAGTTATCATCCACAAAGTTCTTCAAGTGGGCGTTCAAAATGCGCGCCGAGAGCTGCGGGTCCGTAGATTCAAATGTCACATCCAGCAAACGGCTGTTGGGAACACGCTTGACGCCAAGCGACCCCACAAAGGCCCCAAGAATTGCGGGCCGGGTTATTGGCGGTTGATTGGGAGAGAGGGTAGGAAGCTCCAATCCGGGCACGCCCCCAAACGCGGGATTTGAGGCCAAGCCGGTGAGTTTGATTGTTTGCATCGCCAGCGTGTCGCTCTGGAGAATCTTGGACTCGGTTTCGATGTAATTCTCGAGATCCATGTAAAGGCTTTCGGCATCAACGCTCTGAAACGGAAGAATATTTGGTGTTTCCCGGTCCACTTCGATTCGCGCCGTAGCCTGATAAACAGGCTTCATCTTAAAGGTAGAAATGGAAACCAACGTCACAACCGTCAACAGGAAAGTCAGAATCAACCATTGGTGTTTGCGCAGGACAAGGACGTAATCAAGCAGATGTGGTTCGCGCGGTGACTGCTCCCAGGAAAGCAACGATGGCGCCGGGACAAGTTCGATGGCGCCGTTCGCATTACGGTCTCTTGGAATAATATTCGTCTCGTCCATCTTCATCCTTCCAAATTCCGCCTCAATCCGCCGCTGGGATGCAGGTGGGCATTAAGGAACTATCCGTGCGACGGCAACCCCAGCCGTAATACTCAATGCAAGCTCGGCAGCTCTGCGCATCGCTCTTTTCCCGGAGCTGTCAGGGACAAACAGGATATCGTTCGCCATGAGGTTGGTATCTTCCGTCTTTCTTGCCAGGATCAATTTCAGATCTATCGGGATCTCTTTGTTTTTCCCTGTGGCAGGGTCTTTGCGAAGAATTACAGCTTGGGAGACCTTTGCCGTGGTTAGCGTGCCCGCTGCGAGGGCAAGAGCCATCATAGTTGTCATTTGATTGGAATTGTTCGACAACACAAATCCGCCAGGATGGTTGACTGCGCCCACGACGTAAAAAATGCCAGCCTTTGGCACCGACACCGTTTCGCCACCGGTCAGAATCAAGTTGTCTTTTGGGTCTGAACCATTCAGTAGAGAAATCAGATTTACAGACAACGTTAGTGAAATCGGCAGATCATCTGTTCCATCGCCGCCCTCGGGGTTGCTCGAGTTCGGCGAAGAATCCCGCGTGACCAGAACGGACTCACCGGCATCATCGGCAATGCCGCCGCAAACCGAAAGAACTTCCACCAGGCTCATTGGTCGGACCGCCTGGATGACCTGGGGCGCGTGGACAGCCCCTAGAACCATAATCGGGTGGCTATTCTGCTGTTTGACCGTAACCGTCACTTGGGGATGAGAAACCAAGCCATTTGCTTGTAACAATTCCTGCAGTTTCTCTTCGAGCTGCGGCCCGGTAAGCCCCTTCGCAAGCACGCGGACTGGGAGCAAGGGGAGGGCAATATAGCCGCTCTCACTCACCTTGACCTCCCGCGTCAACTGGGGGACATCAAACACTTCCACAATGAGAACATCACCGCCGCCGATCTTGTATTCCCCTCCGACGAGTTCAAATTTCTTCGCCAACTCATGAATCTTGCCGTTGGTTTCATCGGTGGTTTCGACCTTTTGTTGGGAAAAACATGAAAGGGGCGCAACGATCCCCGTCGCAAACGCAAACAGGCACACCCGTACTAGAATCTTAGAGACACCTCGACTTGCGAAAAGCATTGGACAAACTCCCCCACGCGGAAAGGATTATACCGGACAATCCGGAGGTTCAAATAGATAAATTTGAAAAAGTTGACATGCGCCTAATCAGTTAGCCGGACCACTCACCGGGCTTGAGGTGGCAAAATGCGCCAACAGAAAGAAGAGAAGAGCATTGGAAGGAATGTGCAGATTGAAATCCACCAACCCATGGATCAAGAGGCTCGCGCATGCCACCAGTGCACCGATTTGCAGCGCCTGCACTAGCGGTTCGTTGCGAGAGGAAAGATTCTTAAGACCGAATCGGATGAGTGTGGCAATAAATGCGAACCAGCACAACCCACCCACGATCCCGGTTTCAGCAAGCAGCTCGAGGTGATCATTGTGGACATGGTCTACTGTACTGCCGTCGTAGAGAGTTTCGAATCGGGGATAAACGGAGATCGTCGTGCCTAGGCCGGTTCCAATCCATGGATTTGCGCGGAAAATGTGAGAGGCCCCGCGCATCATGGAAATGCGGCGTGACTCGGTGAATTCCGGGTTCTTCACGGCTTCAAATCGCCCTATGACCTGGTCCGCGCCCATCCAGGCCACGAGACCTCCTGCCAGGATGAGGACCGCGAGGAAGGGAAGTAGGTAACGCTTTTCTACGCGGCGAAGCAAAAGAAGCAGAAATAGAATGATAAGCGCGACGCCGAAGGCTACAACGCCAGCCCGAGACGCAGAGAGGATAAGCGCACTGACGGGCAGCGCCGTGCAGAACGCGATCAGAGGAAGCTGCTGCCGGCGCACCCCCCGGACGGCCAGGGTCGCCAAACCCGCCGGAATGACGAGCTCCATGAAACCCGCAAAATGATTTCGATTAACGTACGGTCCGTACAACGTCCCACCGTAGCGAAGCTCGCGAAACCAATAAAGCTTTCCATTCGACGTGAGGTCCTGAAGGATTCCGAATACAGCGACTGCAAACCCAAACCAAACAATGAACCATGTGAAATGCCCCCATTGCCGGGATGTTTGAAAAGCCTGGCTTGAAAGGAAGATGACCAACAAATACGTTGTCCACCGCAGAAGTTCTATCTTCGTCAAATAGGGGTATACGGAAAGCGGGACAAGATATTGCAACAGGCCAAAAAGGAAAATTGCCAAGACCGGCCAGAACACCGGACTCCAGGAGATTTCGCCAGTCTTGTGACTGACGACCAGATATCCCCACCACACGAACAAAACAACAGTGGCGATTTCCAGAATTGCTTCCGACCACGGCTCCACCGTGCCGTTTGCAGCCACGGCAAAAACCGCAAGGAGGCAGACTCCGATGCGCAGGATTGTCATGGGAGGCGGGAAGCCCCCCCGGGAATGATGGAGACGTCATCCACCCATGCCGTCCCTGCCAACTTATTATCAAACCTTCTGCTGGGAGGACGATAGACGATGATCCTCGCCTGGTGAACTCCTGCCGCCGGAGTGAATTCCGCCGTCTGCGGGGTCCAAGGGTGATCCCCGGTAAGATTTTCCAAAATAATAGGCGCCTGATCCGCTCCTGAAAATGCAATCATGAAACGGACGCCGCTGTCCGTCGTAATTCCTGATGTGCGAAGGTACCCCTCGAAGCGATAGCGCTGGCCGGGTTCAACGGGGACAATTTGCCATACGCCCTGGAAAGCGATGTTTTGTGTCCCGTCGAATTTCAAGCGAAGTGCGCGGCGGCCCGAATGAGGTGCGGCAACGTCGTAATCGAATGTCACGCCCGGCGTCGAACCGATATGCCAGTCAAGACCGCCATCAACCGGGTCGAATTCAAATCCGCCGTTGAAGACCAGGGATCCCTCTGTACGCTCCTCATTCCCGTTCCCGCTCGCTTCGAGAGCCTCTTGCCAAACCCGGCGGGCGTCATCTCCCCTATTTGCATTGACCAGAACCTCTTCAAGCAGAAAAGAGTTCTTGATCGGAATGGTTTTGTGAAAGCCAATCATTCGGTTCCATACGGCGAGAGCGGCGTCCGGCTCTCTTGCATCACAAAACCACTCCAAGGCTCGCTGGTAAGATTTAATGTCGGCAGGTAAGACCGCCGTGAGCAAGGGTTGGACGTCGTGCGTTTCAAGCCAGACGCGCGACGCGGCAAGGGGAATGAGCGTGGCATCTCCGATCACGGCTCTGTGCATTTCGGCGTACGCCTGCTTGGCGTCTCCCTGCCGCAGCAAAAAACTGCCGTAACGCCAGTGCGTCTCTGTCGAGAGGGGATAAACTTCCACCGCAGCCAGATAGGATTGTTTGGCCTTTGCGGGCTGGCCGGCGGTTTCATAAGCTCCGCCTAATGCCATCAAATAAGTTGCGGATCGGGGGTCGAGCGCCGAGGCACGGCTGAGATACTCGATTGCCTTGTTCAAATCCCCATTGTCGATATCCCGCTCGCGATAGAGCCCGAGCTTGAACCAATACCCTCCGTTTTCAGGCTCCATCTGAGCGGCCCGAAGCCAATCCTCCGGATGGGTGGATGACTCCAGGTGATCCGCAAATGCAGCTTTGCCGCCGGTGTAAGTCACAACGAGGAAGACAACGACGGTAAACGAGAGAATTATCCAGCGCCATGAGGGGTTGGCGATCCGGGAACTCATAGGTTCACATGCACAGTGCTACAACTCATGCCATTTGCGCAACAGAGACTTCAACGTGGGGTGCGACTCAGGTGACTGAGGAAAGCATCTCCGCCGCGCGGGGCTACCTGCCCCGGTGCGTCTTTGAGCGGTGAACGCCGTAACGCTTCGTGAGCAAAAGGGGTCTCAGGTATGCATGCACGCCGGAGAGCCACCCCGGCAAAGGCAGATCGGTTCGATCAGAATTCGTCGGTGACGTCGCAAGCCGAAGCGCGTAGGGCACTCCCTGCCACAGGTTTTCACGGCTCATAACTCGGAAGCGAAACCGCTCGAGGACCGCCAAAGGTGCGGCCGGCTCGAGAGATAAACGTGCGCGGACAATCTCGCCTAGTTTTCTCATTGCGGGATCGGCTTGGATTCTCTTCATCACATCATCGGGCACTGGCGCATCGAGCATAATGAGAGCAATGTATAACGCCAAACGAAGCATCCGCTCCGTTTTCAATTCCTCGCTGCGGCCTATCGCTTTGCTCCAGTCCACACCGCCTTTGGCTTGAATAAGCTCTGCGATATCGGCAACCCACAGCAGCCGCTCCCAGAAATGTTTGGCGCCATGGACGGAAAGTAGCAGCAGTGTGTCTTCCAAAGAAAATGTAAGAGCTTGTCCGCCCGCCAACGGAATTGGCTCGAACCTGCCAGCCATGGCCTCAAAATCCAGTGGACAGGGATAGTAACGCAGGGTCGCTTCCGTTTGCAGCTCCACGATTACATGCCCATCAGCGCGTATATATTGATACTCGCTGCGCGTCGGTCTCACAACTTCCTCGGGCGCAACTTCGCCGAACGACGCCCGATATCCTTCGCTCAAAAGAACGGCTTGGGCCCTGTGAATATCGCGCTGCAAAATTGCGAAATCGAGGTCCACAAATTGTCGCAGACTAAGATCGCCGTATGCCAGAGCTGCGAGAAGTGGCCCTTTGTATGGCACGGCGAGCAATCCTTCGGCATGAAGGAGACTCGATAGCCGGAGCATCTCCGCTGTCAGATATAGATTTCGTTGCGCGATATTGAGAAAGTCGCCTTTCAATCTCTCGCGCCATTCTTCGGGAACATCCTCGGGACATATAGCCCAAAGATTCCGGCAGAGCAACGGCAGAACGCAGTGCTCTTTCGCCGCTAAATAGGACGCTTTCCAATCCAGAGGTCCGCGCACGAGCGCGCGAACGCGCTCTCCCATTTGCGCGCTCA
Source organism: uncultured Acidobacteriota bacterium (assembly GCA_963838945.1). Taxonomy (GTDB): domain Bacteria; phylum Acidobacteriota; class Terriglobia; order Acidiferrales; family UBA7541; genus DASTCZ01. The sequence continues at coordinate 245,558 of CAWITC010000011.1, forward strand.
CGCGCGTGCGGGCACAGCACAACAGAAGTTGCCATTCATTCCGAATGGGTCGGGAAGCGGATTTGGCGTGTCGCGACAAGTTTGGCCCCCACCGCGTTGAGCTTAGCTTACCGGCTATATTTTCGCGATAGAACGCTTGCTCTGGCCGGGGCGTCCTGCCAGCAAGCAAACTGTTGGTGCCCTCACCCGCACCCAGATTCGCCTCGAAAGCCTGATGGTAAACCTGAACCGTAGCGGTACTCGGTCCGGACGGATATCAATGGGTAGCACGAATGAGGCGACCTTTTTGGAATTTGGATGTTCCTTAATTGGATTGACATCTAATTCGACGTTCCCTAGTATGCCTATCATAAGTGGGCACACTCGTTTAGGGGCTTCGTGTACGAACTCACACCGCACGGCGGCATGGCTGTCTGCATCCTTCTATGAAGACCTTTGGGGCGTGTTTTCTCTCGCGTGCAACCGAGAGTTTCACTGCGGCGCATCTGTTTGCTAATCACTTAAAGTCAAGTACCTCACTCTGCGAGGCGTGAAATGAAACGGATTGGCAAAGGGCATTATCGACTGGCTCTGGTTGTGGTGGCAATCATGGTATTTGTTCCCTTGGTGCAGTGGATGCATGCTCAGGGGCGCAGCATGGGGCTGGTGGATGACTGGACTCATCACCATCTGATCTTTTCCGATCCGGGCACGTTCACTGAAGCGTTAGCGCAGGGCCGGTACGACCAGTGGTATCGGACCGTCAGCGACGTCCGCTATGCTTTGCAGCAGATGAAACGGAATCACCCGGCGGTCGCTCCGCGCCCCGAGAATAATTCCCTGACGAACAGCAGTGGGGATACGGGCACCGCGGAGATCCTCAAGGATCGCGAAGATCACGCCCCGGGCGGCCCCGGCGGGCCATTGGAACCGAAGCGGAGCCCGGAACCGCTGAGCCGCGATTGGGCCTTTTCCCTCGGAGGCGGCACGGTCCCACAGAACATGTATCCCGCCAAGTTCGGCTTCAACATCAATGCAACCCCCAGTTGTCCGCTGGACTATGTGGCGTACGGATTGAACGTGGCCGGCACAACAGGCGGCCAAGCGAACATGGTTGCGCTCAACAATCTTTACTCGGGAAGTGGATCGCCCTTTTGCGCCGGCCACGCGTCGCCGACCGTCTATTGGGCCTACAATGTCTCCTTTACTGCAGCGGGCACGGTTACCACTTCGCCAGCGCTTTCATTGGACGGCTCCAAAATCATGTTCGTCGAGAGTGGCGGATCGACGGGTCCCTACCTTCACGTGCTGGTATGGAACAGTGCTGATGGTGGGACCGTGGCCGCCAGCAAGGCCCCCACCAATAAGCTGGCCGCTGGGGAGGGCGTAGGCAGTTGCCCAGCTGGCACGCCTCAACCCTCGTGCCTCGTCAGCATCCTATTGAACACGACCACGGAGACGATTACCAATTCCTCGCCATTTTACGACTACACCAACGACATCGTGTACGTCGGAGATGACGCCGGGACCCTGTACAAAGTGACTCCGGTGTTGCGTTCTGGGACTCCGGTGGTCACCAAACTGACTGTTGCATCGGGGACAGAACTGACCGGCCCGGTGTATGACGGTTCCAGCGGCTTCGTTTTCGTTGGCTCTACCAACGGAGCTCTCTACGCCATAACGGCCGCCAGCTTTAGCAGCGTGGCGGGGACACTCCAGATTGGTGATACGAGCTGTGGTGGGGGCCTTAATAACAAGCTCACAGACCCGCCCATTGTGGACAGCTCAAACGGTTGGGTGTACGAGTACATCACGGCGAACCCTACCCCCGTAACCGGGATCGAGCAGGCGAGCACTGCTGGTCCTTTCACCACTAAGAACTTTGTGGAAACCGGAGAAGGCGATTCTGGCTGCAACAGCGGCACCTCGTTTCCCACCCACGCACCAGCTTTTGACAACAACTACTTTTTCGGCACGGTTACGAGCGGGCACATTTGGGTTTGCGGCAGGGAACCCGCTGGGGTTAGTGGCGCCGAGCTTTGGGAGATCCCCACGACTGGGGCAAAAGGATCCATCGCGGGAGTAACCGCAGTGGCAAACGCCACCCAAATCAACGAAGTCCGCCACGCACAATGCTCCCCGATGACGGAGATCCTAAACGGCTCGACCGATTTTCTTTTCTTTGGTGAGGGCAACGGCAACTTCCTTGATACCAATTTTGGCAGTTTGTACGGCTATACCATTAGCGGAGCCACGGCTACCGCCATTAGCGGTTCTCCCCTGACGTATCCAACCGCGAATGGCGGTACCAGCGCCATCGTGATCGACAATGTCAGTTCAGATGTGCAGGCGTCGAGCATTTATTTCACCACGCTGGCCACATCCACCGGGACCTGCGGGACGACCGTTTACTGTGCGATAAAATTGACCCAGTCGGCGTTGAAATAGCGTGGCCGGAAAATCCCGGCCTTCCGCAATGCAATGGACGCAACGGAGCCGGTTGTGCCGCCGAATTAACGCAAGCTGCATACAATAGCGATCGGGGGTTGAGACACGTGACGATCAACGATTCATCCAAATCAAAAACGCAGGGAACGATCGAAAAGAAAAAGCCATACGAGACCCCGTCCTTCCGCTTCGAGCGCGTCTTTGAAGTCTCCGCGCTCTCCTGCGGCAAGGTGGACACCACGCAGGGCGCTTGCCACGCCAACCCGAAACTTTCCTGACCCGTCCCAAGATTCGCTTCGAAAACCCGACATCGAACCTGGACCGCAACGGTACACCTTCCAGACGGCCGTCAATGACAGTACGAATCGGTAGCACGAATGAGGCGTACCTTATTGGAATAGGCGTTCCAGAGTTGGATTGACCCGTAGTTCGATGTTCCCTAAGCTGCCTAGCATGAGTCCTCAGACTCATTTGCGGAGTTGGTCTATGCACCCAACACCGCGCGACGGCATGGCTGCTTGCGTTCTTCTCTGAGGACTTCTGGGGGGTGTTTTCTCTTGAGTGCAGACAAGAGTATCATTGCGGTGCATCTGTCCACTAGCCACTTTTTGGGGTTTACGAAACTTACTTTGCGAGGCGCGAGATGAAACGGAATGGCGAAGGGCATTATCGATTGGCTCTGGCCGTTGTGGCCATGGTGGTTTTCGTCCCACTGGTGCAGTGGGTGCGTGCCCAGGGAGGGAAAACCCCGGTGCACTTGACCACGGACTGGAGCAACCGGCACATGATCTTTTCCCAGCCCAGCAATCTTCTCCAAGCATTGGCGCTGAGTAATGATGCTCGCTTTGGGCATCAATGGTTGCGGCAGAACCCGGGAATCTTGCTGCCGAAGGGACAGGGGCCCGTGAGTGATTCCCTGGCAACCCCCGTTGGGAATCCGAGCCTCGAGGAGATCCTCCAGAATCGCGGTGTCAAAGGCCCGGGCGGGCCCGGCGGACCATTGGGACCAAAAACGACCCCGGAACCGCTGCGCGTGGACTGGGGCATGCCATTGCCTGCGGGTGCGAGTGTTGGCGTCGGCAAATTCCCCGCGAAATTCCAGTTCAATGTAGCCGCGACCCCCAGCTGCACGGCAGACTATGTCGCATTCAATACAAGCCTTGTCGGCGGTGCGGCCACGCCCAGTATCGTGGCGTTTGATGAACTCTATTCCACACAGGGGGGCGGCATGGGCCCCTTTTGCGGAACGTCCGGTCCCAGCGTAAAATGGGCTTACAACACGAATGCCGGCGACGCAACAGGCGTGGTTTCCACTTCGCCCGTTATTTCCGGCGACGGCACGAGGATCGCCTACGTCGAAACACGAACACACGCGAATGGCGGTGCAATTCTTGAACTCCTTGAGTGGAAGCCCGGAGCCGGTGCGACAGTTGATGGCACGATCGCTGCTCCGGCAACACCCCACAATACAGTGACCAATTGGAACGCTTGCACGTCGGGCGATTCCTGTCTGATCAGCGTTGGATTCGGCAACACCGAGCCCGACACAAACTCATCGCCATTTTACGACTACAACGACGACGTCCTTTACGTGGGCGACGATACGGGAGTACTTCACAAATTCATTAATGTCTTCAACGGTGGGGCCACGGCTATCACGGAACAGACTACCGGCGGATGGCCTGCCACTATTACTTCCGGCGATGTTCTTACTGGCCCGGTTTACGACAGCAACTCTAAATTGGTTTTCGTCGGTGATGGCGCGGGAGACCACATCGCTTCGGTAACTGCGGCGGGGGTAGTCGCCAAAGTCACGGTAGGCGCCGCCGGTAACACCGTTGTGGATGCGCCCATGGTGGATGGAACCAACGAAACAGTCTTCGTATTTGCGGGTGGGGCTAACGCTGCCACGGTGGCACAGTTCAGAGCGACGCCTGCGCTGACCGTTATGACCACCGCCGCCGGGTGGGCTACTCCTACTGGCTCCCCCAGCTTGTACTCCGGTGCTTTCGATAACACCTACTACAATGCGGCTGCGGGGGCTGGCACCGGCCACTTGCTTGTCTGCGCACCGATAAGCGGCCACGGTGACCACCCCGGGATCTTTAGGTTGAGCTTCACAATTGGCGGCGGGGGCAACGCCGGCAAGAGCGTCATGAACGGGACGCCGGACGGCGGCAGCTTTACTGATACTTCAGCCATCTCGCTTATAAGCAGTTCGGGTAGCGGGCAGGGGTGTTCGCCTATCACCGAAAATTTCAATACCGCCACAAGCACAGACGCGATTTTCGTCGCCGTTGGGAACAACGGGGCCACACTCGACACTGGTACTGGTGCCACGTGCAGCGCCGCCAATCTGGCCTGCATTATGTCGCTGACGCTCACGGCCGCATGGGGACCCCCTGCCACGATGACGTCCGACGTGGTGGTACCCATCGCCGCAGGCGTTCAATACGGCACAAGCGGAATCATCATCGACAACGAGGCAAGCACAACGTCTGGAAATTTCCCGCAGGCATCGAGTATATACTTCAACTGGCAAGGGGCCGCGACAGGTACGACCAAATGCAACACCACTGGGAGCGGCGGATGTGCCGTAAAACTCACTCAAGCTGGGTTAAATTAAAACGGGGGGTTGAGACACGTGACGATCAACGATTCGTCGGACTCAAAAACGCAGGGAACGATCGAAAAGAAAAAGCCGTATGAGACCCCGTCCTTCCGCTTCGAGCGCGTCTTTGAAGTCTCCGCGCTCTCGTGCGGCAAGGTGGACACCACGCAGGGCGCTTGTCACGCCAACCCGAAACTTTCCTGACCCGTCCCAAGATTCGTTTCGAAAACCCGACATCAAACCTGGGCCGCATTGGCACACTCTCCAAACTGGTGTGAATGTTTGTACGAATGTGGCGTATTTTCTTGGTAGGAATGTTTCATTGTTAGATTGACATCTTGTTTCATGTTTTGTAGCCTGCCTTGCAGGAGTCTTCAGACTCATTTGCGGAGTTGGTCTATGCACCCAACACCGTGCGACGGCATGGCTGCTTGCGTTCTTCTCCGAGGACTTCTTGGGGGCCTTTTCTTTTGAGTGCAAACAAAAGTTTCAATGCGGTGCATCTGTTTTATAATCGCTATAGGTCAGGAACCTTAATCTGCGAGGCGTGAAATGAAACGGAATGGCGAAGGGCATTATCGATTGGCTCTGGCCGTTGTGGCCATGGTGGTTTTCGTCCCACTGGTGCAGTGGGTGCGTGCCCAGGGAGGGAAAACCCCGGTGCACTTGACCACGGACTGGAGCAACCGGCACATGATCTTTTCCCAGCCCAGCAATCTTCTCCAAGCATTGGCGCTGAGTAATGATGCTCGCTTTGGGCATCAATGGTTGCGGCAGAACCCGGGAATCTTGCTGCCGAAGGGACAGGGGCCCGTGAGTGATTCCCTGGCAACCCCCGTTGGGAATCCGAGCCTCGAGGAGATCCTCCAGAATCGCGGTGTCAAAGGCCCGGGCGGGCCCGGCGGACCATTGGGACCAAAAACGACCCCGGAACCTTTGCGCGCGGACTGGGGCGTGTCCCTCCTGGCTGGCGGCACCAACGGCGCCGAAATGTTCCCCGCAAAATTTGAGTTCGACGTCTCCGCCCCGGTTACAGCGTCGAACTGCACGAGCGACTACGTGGTTTACAACACCAGCCTCGCCGGCAGCGGGGCAGAGGCAAGCATCATCGCATTCAATGAACTCTATTCCACGCAGGGCGTCATCGGCGGCCTTTGCGATCAGAATGGCCCATCCGTCTATTGGTCCTACGACACCGGCACAGGAAAAGTCCTGACCTCGCCGGTGATTTCCGGCGACGGCACCAAGGTGGCTTATGTCGAATCCGCGGGCACCGGCGCGATTCTGCACATTCTGCAGTTCAAGGCTGGCGAAGGCTCTTCAATCAGTACTCCCCACGGTGCGCCCGCAACCCTCGTCGGGGCCTGGTCCTCGTGTGCGGCCGGAACTTCCTGCATCGCAAACCTCACATTCAGCGGTGGCGCGGCAGATACAAACTCCTCGCCCTACTACAATTACAGCACCGATTCGCTTTATGTGGGAGACAACGCCGGCAAGCTCCACAAGTTCACCGGCGTGTTCCTTGGGACTCCCACAGAGGCAGCCAGCTGGCCCGTCACTGTCCATTCCGGGACCATTCTGAGCAGCCCCGTGATGGACAGCGGCTCGGGGAACATTTTCGTGGGCGATGCCTCCGGACGATTGAGCTATGTGGTGGATGCGACCCACACCCTCGGCGGCACCACCATTCAGGTAGGGGGGGCTGGCGGTGGCGGCGCGATCGTGGATGCGCCCCTTGTGGACGGTACAGTGGGAAAGGTTTACGCCGTCAACGGCTCGGAGACCAATAACAATGGAACCCTCGTGCAGGCGAGTACCTCGCTTGCAACAATCACCACCGTCATTATCGGAGGGGGCCGGTCCGGCTCGAATATCCACATGGGCGCTTTTGACCATGCTTACCTGACCAGCGCCGGTGGGACGGGCACCCTCTATATGTGCGGGAAAGACCCTGGCCACTTTGACCGGCCCGCCATATTTCACCTGACCGTGACCTCCGGCACTTTGAGTAGCACTCTTAATACGGCCTTGGTGGGTTTCACAAGCGCCAGCGGTGAAGCATGCTCTCCGTTAACTGAGGTCTATAACCCCGACGCCACTGGGGGCGCGGATGAGTGGATATTCTTCAGTGTTGGAAACAACTCTAACCACACGGGATTCGGAGGCGCCAGTCCGGACTCCCTTCCGGCTGCCAGCCCGTGCTCAACTGGCACAGGTTCACGTGCCGGATGCCTGATATCCATTAACGTCACAACCCTCACCTCAGTCGCGGCTTGGGATACCTTTGCTGCAGCCAACGGACCCGTCACGGCTACGGTCTCGCTGCCAGCGGGGCCCGCAACTGGCCCAGGCGGCGCGAACATAGATTCCACGAGCGGGATCATCGTGGACAACGTCGCCGCTCCAGGGACACCCGCTAATCAGGTGTCCAGCATCTACTTCTCGTTGACGAGCAATTCGGTTACTGGTCCAAATTCCGGCCTTCCGGAATGCAATGGAACAACGGGCGTAGGTTGTGCTGCCAAATTAACCCAAGCTGCATTACAATGACGAACGGGGGTTGAGGGACGTGACGATTAACGATTCATCCGACTCAAAAACGCAGGCATCGATCGAGAAGAAGAAGCCGTATGAAATCCCGTCCTTCCGCTTCGAGCGCGTGTTTGAAGTCTCCGCGCTCTCGTGCGGCAAGGTGGACACCACGCAGGGCGCTTGCCACGCCAACCCGAAACTTTCTTAAAGCGTATTGTCCTGCCTGCTGGCAAGCAGGACAGGCAGGTAAGGAGGCGCAACCGCGTGGATCGTTCGAACAGTCTTGCCTGTAACCTTGCGGGGGAGGTTGTGCGGGATTTCGGCAGCGTGCGTCTGCGTGTATTCGGCGCCAGCATGGCCCCCACGGTTCACCCCGGCGACGTCGTTTCCGTCGAACGCGTTTCCGCCCGGGAAATCTCACCTGGAGAAATTGTGCTCTTTGCCCGCGAAGGGCGCCTCATCGTCCACAGGGTCAGGACTGTGGCCGGCGATTCATTCCAACCACTGGTGGTCACGCGCGGGGATCGCATGCGCCAGAACGATGCGGCGGTTTCAAGTTCTGAACTGCTGGGCCGTGTCACTCGCATTGAGCGCCGGGGCCGCAATGTGCGCCTCGCCAACCGGCTCAGCCCGGCGCAGCAGGTAATCTGCGGCCTGTTGCGCATCTCAGACCGCGCCACCTATCTTTATCTGCGTCTTTGCGCTCTTTAGCGCCAATAGATTTTATGTTGGCGCCGATGCTTGTTCAGGAGAATTCATTGCCGGATCTCGCCACCGCCGCCGAACGATCCTATGTGGTCATCGCGATTGGCGAACAGCCCATCTGTTTGTCCGCTAGCGATCCTTCCTTTATCGAACTCCTGAACAAGCGCTATGAGGGCTTCATCAGTTCTTCTCGCGACTCTTCTCGCGACGCCAAATTTGAATTCAGGATTGATCTTGCCCCACCGGGACTTATTTCCGCGGATGCGGATGTGAGCGTTCGCTGGGATGCCGGACAGTGGAGCATGGACCGCGGCGATTTCCATGCCGAATGGGACCCCTCCGCCGGGCGAGGCCGCGTCCGTCAGACCGCCAATCCCTATTCCATTGACTGCGTGCTGCGCATCGTGCACACACTTCTGCTGGCAAAGGAGGGAGGCTTCCTTCTGCACGCGGCCAGCGCCGTCCGAAATGGCCGCGCCTTCCTGTTCAGCGGCATCTCCGGCGCCGGAAAAACGACCATCGCCAGTTTGGCGCCGCCGGATGTTTCGTTGCTCACGGATGAAATTTCTTATGTCGTTGAAAAATCCGGCCAATACTTCGCCTTCGGCACTCCGTTCGCGGGCGAGCTTGCCCGCGTCGGAGAGAATCTGCGCGCGCCCATTGCCGAGGTGTTCCTGCTCGTCCAGGGCAATGAGAATAAGATTGAACCCCTGGATGCCGCCGTCGCCGCTCGCGCCCTGCTCAGGAATATCCTCTTCTTTGCTGAAGACTCCGGGCTGGTTAACACGGTCTTTGAATCGGCTTGCGAATTTGTCAGCCGCGTGCCCGTCCGCCGGTTGACGTTCGTGCCCGATGCTGGAGTTTGGGAGCTGATCCGATGAGCGGCAACTGCTATGTTGCCCGCGATACTCACGTCGCGGCGCGCAACCTAGACGGCGAAATGATGGTTATGTCCGCGCGGAACTCCACCCTCTTCACGTTGAACGGCGTGGCCACCGTCATCTGGGAAGCGGCCGATGGCGTGACTCCGCTCGGTGAAATCGTCGCTAATCGAATTTGCGCTCAATTTGATGTCGCGCCCGAAGTGGCGCTGAAAGACGCGGAAACGCTTGTCGCCGAGCTCGCCGGCCACGGCATTCTGGTCGTCTCGGATCAGCCGATTCTGCGCGCGGCGGCCGCCACGGAGGGCTCGCGGTGAGCACCTTAATCGAGCAAATGAACGCCCGCGCTCAGCGGCTGGGCGTTCCACTTGGCGTGCAGCTCGACCTCACCTACCGCTGCAACGAGCGTTGCGTCCATTGTTATCTCGATCACGACGACCACGGCGAGATGACCACCGCCGAAATCAAGGATCTTCTCGACCAACTCGCCGATGCCGGCACGTTCTTCCTCAATATCAGCGGCGGCGAAATCCTCCTCCGCAAGGATCTCTTCCAGATTGTCGAATACGCCCGCGGAAAATCCTTCTGCGTCAAGCTGAAGACCAACGCCATGCTGATTGGCGAGAAGGAAGCCCGGCGCATTCAGGAACTCGGCGTCGATTCCGTGCAAATCAGCATCTATTCGCACCGGCCGGCGGTTCATGACGCGATTACCATGGTGCGCGGCTCGCTCGAGCGCTCCATCAAGGCCATCCGGTTTCTCCGCCAGCAGGGCCTGCACGTCATCATTGCAAACGTCCTGATGGTTCAGAACTTCAGCGATTATCCCGGCGTGAAAGCCCTGGCCGCGGAACTAGGCGTCGGACTCACCATTGACCCCACCATCACGCCGATGATGGACGGCAAACGGAAGATCCTGGACCTGAACATTGATCAGAAATCGTTGGCCGAAATTTTCCGCGATCCAACTCTGTTGGGTGACGCTCCGGAATCTTGTGCGCCTCCCACGGGACCCGACGAGGATGCCCTGGACTCCACTCCCTGTAGCGCGGGGCACACGGCTGCTTACGTTTCTCCCTATGGAGACGTTTATCCTTGCGTTCAGTTCCCGCTGCCGACAGGAAATGTGCGGCGGCAAAGGTTCTGGGACATCTGGAGAAATTCTTCGGGCATGAACGAAGTCCGCTCCATCACCTTGCGGAACCTGCCCTCCTGCTCGGCATGCGTGCATGGCGGCACCTGCACTCGTTGCCCGGGCCTCGCCTATCAGGAAGGCAACATGCGCGGCCCCTCGATTCAAGATTGCGAGAAGTCATTCGCGCGGACCGGAATTCCTTCCGAGAATCTGAAGTTGAAAAGATCGTCCGCTCCTTCGCTTGTTCAGATCCACGCTTAGTGCGAAGCATCGCTCGCCTTTCTCCAATCCTGCAGCCTTGTTTGTAAGCGCGTGGCTGGATTCTGTCTGCCGACTTCTTGTATAACAAACCTGCGTGGCCGCCGACGCCATTGTCGTGGAAGGTCTTTCAAAGCTTTTCCCCGCCGTTCAATCTGGGTGGCGCGCGTTCGTTGCTCCGTTTACTCGTCTCACACAACCAGCTCTCTCCGATGTCACCTTCCGGGTTAAGACGGGAGAATTATTTGCCATCATCGGTGCGAATGGCGCCGGCAAATCTACACTGCTGCGAATCCTGACGACTTTGCTTTTGCCGAACAGCGGCCGCGCATTCGTTTGTGGCCGCGATGTCGTGCGCGATCCTCAACACGCGCAAGGATCGATTGGGTTCCACAGTGGCGCCGAAGCGGGGTTCTATGCCCGCATGACGGCCCGGCAGAACCTCCGCTTCTTTGCTCGTCTTCGCAGTCTGGATCCCGGAAAAATCGGCCGCAGGATCCAGGAAGTTTCGGAGAATCTCGGCCTCTCACTAGCGCTCGACCGCCAGATACGCGCTCTTTCTTCGGGAACCATTCAACGCCTGAGCTTGGCTCGCGCTGTGCTTCACGCTCCGCCCGTGCTTCTCTTGGATGAGCCAACTCGAAGCCTTGACCCGCTCGGGGCCGCAAGTTTCCGCGGCTTTCTGCGGAGAGAACTTGTGGAAAAATGCGGAACCACAGTTCTTTTCGCGTCCCATACGCTCTCCGAGGTCGAGGCTCTTGGCAGTCAAGTTGCGTTCCTGGACGCGGGTCGTCTTCTCTTCTGCGGCACGCCTCGCGCGATGTGCCAGGCAGCGTCGGCCGAAAACTTGGAAGAGGCCATGGGGCGCCTGACCAGGCAATCCGCAATAGACTTGGAAAGCAGGATCTGATTCCGATGGGCCTCCTCCGCAAGATCCTCGCCTTTTTCGGCCGTGACCTCTCCATCGAAGTCAGCTATCGAAGCAGTTTCATACTTCAGTTGGCGGAAACACTTTTCACGGTTGCCAGCTTTTATTACCTCTCGCATTTTGTGGAGAGTCCCGGATTGCTGCGATCGCTTCCGGAGGGGCGAAATTATTTTTCTTTCGCCCTTGTGGGCATCGCCTTTTTTGATTACATGACTGTTTCTCTCAATGTTTTTGACCAGGAAATCGAGGGAGCTCGCCGAAACGGCGCACTCGAGGCACTCCTCGTCACCGGAACCTCCGTACCCGTTATTTTGATGGGGTCCGTCGTCTATCCCTTCCTGCTCATGTCTCTGCGCACAGCCGTGTATCTGGGTTGGGCGGCAATTCTTTTTGGGTTCTCGACTGCCGGAACCAATTGGGCGGGCGCCGGTGCCGTGTTGTTCGCCTCTGTGCTTGCCTTCACGGGGATGGGGGTTCTGTCGGCGAGTTACTTGCTTATATTCAAGCGGGGGAATCCCGCCAAGTGGCTCTTGTTGGGCGCCTCGAGCGTCCTGGGAGGACTGATGTACCCGGTCTCCGTGCTGCCGGACTGGCTGCAGAAAGTCAGCCGGCTCCTGCCGGTTACCTATTCTCTGGAAGGGTTGCGCGCGGCCGTGCTGGCCGGGGCGGGATTCGGAGTGCTGTGGCCTTTGATCCGCTCGCTTCTGCTTTTTGCGGTGGTCCTATTGCCGGTTTCGTTCGCCGTTTTTTCCTGGGCGCTGCGCCGAACAAAAATAACCGGAACGCTCACGCATTTCTGAACTTGCCGAATCCTAATGATTTGTTTTCGGAGCCGAAACCTTGGCGTCGATGCCCAGGCCCATCGCCTTCAGTCTCTCGATCCCATACCGCGCCAGGGCCGCAAGCGGCCCACCAAATTCGTCGCCGAGCAAGTCGTTGCGCTCGAATACTCGCAGGACATCGCTCCGGCGCGTCGAGCTTCCGCTTCGATACCCCAGCGCACGTCGGCTCCCTTTGTTGGTTAGGCGGCACGACGGCAAAGACGAGAGGCGCTTCACTTGAGAACTTGGATCTCGGGGTAAAGCGGAGATAATATCTTGAGCCGCGAAACGCCTGCCCCCTTAAGGAATGCGTCGAAAAAGCTGTGCACGCAGTACGCCGTCACGGCAAGCTGGCGGCGTCCGTCAATACCAACAATACCTAGCATACGGAGCGTCCGCAGCACGATATGGCTCTTCAACAGGGCTCCGTCGTCGCTGAAGCCGAAATGATACGCGCCACGGATTGCGATGAGCAGCCTTCCGTCCGCCGGCAGTCGATCATAAATCGATTGGATGTTGGCCATTATCTGGAGACTCTCCGGGTCGGACTCACGGCTGTGGTCGCTCATAAGAAACATGAACGGCTCATGCAGGCCCTCCCGAACAACGCTGCCGAATGGCTGACCGTCCACATCGATCCCTGCCTTGCACCTGGAATCGTCGTGGCAAAATTGTGCGGCTGTCGCCCCGCCAAAGGAGTGGCCAAATACTCCCACTCGTGTCATGTCGAGCCGTCCCGTGAACTTGCCGGACACGTCGGAGCTGTTCAATTGCGCCAAACGATCGAGAACGAACGCGATGTCGGAGGTCCACGCAGTCAATACTCTGTTCACACAAACGGCTTGCTGGGCTTGCTCCTGGCCTTCACAGAGTTCCGGGTTATTCTCCGGCATCCTTCTCATCACCCGGCCGTCAGGGAAAACGACCTCATACGTGCGATAAGGGGCGTCGAAGCCGACGACGACGTAACCATGACTGGCCAGATCTTCGGCGAGTGTCGAGTAATTCCACACCTCGGCGGAAGCCCCCGCTCTCATGATGACCACAGGAAAGGATCGCGGCTGCGGTGAAACATCGGAGTCGCGAGTACTGTGCCCGTGAACCTTCGACAAATCTCGCGTCAGAAGTTTCAGCGGGGCACCATTGGGTGCGGCCGCCGACCACATCTGAGCTGGTATGTAGTCGTCCATTGCAACTGATTGCCCAGCCGCCGACGGGTACCAGATCCAGACAAGAAGTTCGCGCTTCGTTCCGGGAACCGGCGCTAGCGCGTCCAATGCCGCATCGTCGGTCCAATCATAGATCGCGCGGCCAACCGCGAATGGCCCCGTTGGCGCCGGGAGTGTGATCGCGGTGTTGTGCTCCAGCCATAGCGACAACAACAACGCCGCGAGCCAGAGGACACCCAACATCGCCAATATTTTGAAGCATTTGAATATCCGGCGGCCTAGGCGCGTTTTAAACATCGGATGCCACCAAGACAAGGGCAACGAGGGACATTACAATTGGAACCAAGGCGCTCAGATGCTTCATCGGTGAGACTTTCATCAGAACCTCCTTTGCCTGTGACTCAGAGGGGCCGCAATAGAAAGTACTTTACATAGTAAAGTAGATACGATATCTTGTCAAGGGCGCCGGAGAAGGGCTAGTGGCGCATTTTGAATAGTCGTCGGCATTGACACTGGCAGGGCGCCTGGTGGGTGAACCACAAAAGAAGAAAACCGCGCAAAAGAGAGGAAGGAACAGATGGGGATTCTGGAGGCTGCAAAGCCGGCGATTGTCATCTGCACGAGAGACCGCGCGCGCGCCACTGCGTTCTATCGCGACACGCTGGGACTGACAGTGGCCTACGAGGACAGTTTCGCCGCCGTTTTCAGTATTGGTGGAGTCACATTACGAGTTTCTATCGTGGCCGATTTCACGCCGCATGAGCACACCATACTCGGCTTCAACGTGCCGGATGTGGCAGCGACCGTGAAAGCCCTGCGCGAAAAGGGCGTAACCTTCAATATCTATCAGCACGTCAGTCAGGACGAACTCGGCATCTGGACCGCGCCGGGCGGAACCGTGCGCGTGGCTTGGTTTAAGGATCCCGATGGGAACGTTCTGAGCGTGACAAACGCTTGAAACAAGTTTGGGTGCCATCAAATTCAAAATAAGCCACTACCGGAGCAAATCCACTCTTGAGACGGAGTTGGACAAGGGCGGTCGGAGAGCAGCCAAACTATTGGCGTTCAGCGGTGCGCGCGTACGCTTCTGCGACAACACCGCGTTTCCCAGTGCGTCTTCACTCGGAAGCAATTGCCAGGAATGTCCACAGGTCTCACACGTTTATGCCCGATCGGTCTAAGGAAGCGTCGCGTGCCGCTTGCGCGAAGGTCTACTCGTATCTCAGAGCGACCATGGGGTCGACGCGCGTGGCCCGGCGAGCCGGGATGTAACACGCCGCCAGGGCGACAATTGCGAGCAGAATCGCTACGCTGGCGAACGTGGCCGGATCGGTCGGCTTTACCTCGAATAGGAGGCTCGTCATCACCTGCGTCAGTGCGAGCGCACTGGCAATGCCGATGGCTATGCCTAAGAAGGCAAGCTTTGCTCCTTCGCCCATGACCATCCGAAGCACGGCGCCTCTCTGCGCGCCGAGAGCGATCCGAATGCCGATCTCATGAGTGCGCTGGCTGACGGCGTAGGCCATTAATCCATAAATTCCCACCGCGGCAAGAATCAACGCGAGCCCCGCGAAGAGTCCCAGCACAAACATGTTGAACCTTTGTGTTGCCAGCGATACTTCCGTCAAATCATCCATCGTCCGGATGTCACTCACCGGGAGCTGGCTGTCCAAGCTCCAGACTTGCTTCTTCACTTCCTCGGTCAGTCCGTTGGACGAGCCGGGTGTTCGGATGGCGAGCGTCATCCAGCGCCTCCAGGGTTCGTCGGATTGCTGGAAGGGAGTGTATACGGCAGGATCCGTCGGCTGGTTCAATCCCGAATATTTCACGTCAGCAGCGACCCCGACGATCGTCATCCATTGATGCGGTCCTTCCGTTCTGGCCCAGTCAATACGCGCGCCGATCGGATTTTCGTGCGGAAATAATTCCTTCACCATTTCCTCGTTCACAATTGCGACCAGTGGCTGGCCTTCGCGATCCATCGGCGTGAAGTCGCGTCCCGCACGAATAGGTATCTGCATCACGTGGAAGTAATTGCCCATCACGGAAAGGGTTTGTACATCGGGTTCACTGCCGGTGGGTACAGGCGGGCGGCCATCGAAGGAGACACTATGGTCTACATAATTTCCGCTGAACGGGATGTCGGTAATCATCGCCACATCCACGCCCGGCAGGGAATTCAAGCGGGCGAGCAACTCGCGGCGGAACTGCGCTTGCCGCGGAATTGCCGCGTACCGCGTCAAAGGCAATTGAATATACATTGTCAGAACGTTCGAGGGATTGAAGCCCGGATTCACTGAACGCAGCCGCGAGAATCCTTTGATCAACAATCCCGCTCCGACGAGCAAAACCAGTGCGAGCGCCAGCTCCGAAGTAACCAGGATTCGACGGATGTGATGTCCCGCCGCGCTCGCCGTCGTGCTTCGCCCGCCTTCTTTAATCGCCTCCGCAAGTTGCGCTCGTGCCGCCGACCAGGCGGGAGCAAGCCCAAACAGGATGCCTGTCATCAGGGAAACACCCAGAACGAATACGAGCACTCGCGCGTCCATTTGAATGCCGCTGAAACGGTCAAGCGCCGCGGGTTTGAACGACAGCAAAAAGCTCGTACCCCATTTCGCAAGCAGCAAGCCGGCCGCGCCGCCCAGGAACGCAAGAAGAACATTCTCGGTGAGCGCCTGGCGAATCAGGCGGCTTCTTCCCGCTCCGAGTGCTGCGCGGATCACCATCTCCTGCCGCCGCGCGACTCCACGGGCCACTAGCAGGCCCGCGAAATTCGCGCACGCGATGAGCAGGACAAGTCCTACCGCGCCAAACAAAACAAGCAGCGCCAGGCGAACTTTGCCGGTGAGCCATTGATGCAAAGGAACGAGGACGGTTTTACGGCCTCTTTCATTGTCGGGATATTGCTCCGCAAGCTGGTGATCGATTCGGCTTATGTCCGCCTGAGCCTCCGCCAGCGTGACACCTGGTTTCAGACGCCAGTAGACACGCATGAAATGCACGCCGCGGTAAGCGGCTGCTTCCGGATAGGCCACCCAAAGCGAAAGGAAAACGTCGGCGTGTTCTCTCGGAGGAGAAAAACTCGCCGGCATCACACCGACGACTGTGTAGGAGTTTCCGCCAAGCCGAATTGATTTGCCGAGGGCGTGCGGGTCACTGCTGAGGTAGGTTTGCCAAAAGTGATTGCTGATCACGGCGACGCGCGGCCCGCCCAGCACATCTTCTTCAGGTGTGATGATGCGCCCGAGCATCGGCGGAACACCGAGCGTCTCGAGAAATCCGGCATCCACATACCCTGCGTGGACCTGCGCAGGCTCTATTCCGCTGGTGTAATCCATTGGCTCGATGTTGATGCCTCCACCTTGGGAGAACGAGCGATTTTGCTGCTGGAAATCAATCACGTTCATGAGCGAATCGTTGTGATTCATTGCGACGAGTCGCTGCGGCTGCTCGTAGGGAAGCGGACTTAACAGGATTCCATCAATCACGCTGAAGATGGCGGTGTTTGCGCCGATGCCGAGGGCTAGGGTGAGGACCGCAACTGCTGTGAAACCGGGATTCTTGCGCAGCATCCGGAAGCCGTAGCGCACGTCTTGCAGAAGCTCTTCCATCCAACGGAAGCTCCAGACGCCTCGGCTGTTTTCATTCAGCAGCGTCACGTTGCCAAATTCGCGCCGCGCCGCATAGCGCGCTTCGTTTTTAGACATCCCCGAGCGGATATTTTCCTCGGTCTTCAGCGCCAGATGGTGATGCATCTCCTCCGTCAGTTCTTGGCTGAATTCCGATCGCCGTCGCAAATGGAAAATCCGCCTCCACAGTTCGGCTAATCGCTTCATGGCTGGCTATTCCTTTCTCCAAGCGCTACGCCGGTTGCACTACGCGCATGATTCCTTCCAATAGTTTTTCAAAGCCCGCCACTTCTTCCCGGAGTTGTTTCCGGCCCGCGCTGGTCAGCTTGTAGTACCGCGCGCGGCGGCCAGTGTCAGACTCCCGCCACTCCCCTTTAACCAGTCCCTTAACGGCCAAACGTTGCAGAGCCGGATAGAGCGAGCCTTCCTCGACCCGTAGCACTTCCCGCGAAATCTGCTTGATGTAGAGCGCGATGCCGTAGCCATGCATCGGCTCAGCGTTGCGCGCAAGGCTCTTGAGGATCAGCATTTCGAGCGTTCCGGGGAGCAGTTCACTCTTGCGGTCTGTATTGTCCTTAGCCATAGTCCTTCCATCCATAGATGGTCTATGCTTATGCCACCGAAGAATAAGACGCACGCCAGCGGAAAATGTCACCATTTTTCTCGGAAGAATTTAGGTCGGCCTATTGAAGTGCCAATTCCTGGCCCGTTGAATTAAATCTTCACGCGATAACTCCCAGATGGTAGTCTGCCCGGAAATTGAGCCCTCACCGCGCACCGGAGGAACTCGTCTGGCTACTGTGGTGCCTCTTCTAGGTCTCGCCGATGGAATCTGTTTCGGTCCATTGTTTCCGTTCCTACCCTTTCCATTGCGCTTGGCTTCGGGATAATTCCTGTTTTTCAATCTGACTCATTCGTGCCGTAGGGCCACTAGTGGATCGACGCGCATAGCCCTTCGCGCGGGCGCGTATCCGGCCAGCACGGCAACTGCGGCGAGAATAAAGGCGACAGCTGCAAGCGTGCTGGGGTCATTCGCGGAAACTCCAAAAAGAAAGTGCCCGATCAGGTGTGAGGCCGCGAGCGCGCAGGGAACACCGATGGCCAGGCCCACAAGCGTCAGCGCCAGCGTTTCGCGCAGCACCATTCGCAGAATCGCTCCCCGCGACGCTCCTAGCGCCACGCGGATTCCGATCTCGTGCGTCCGGCAGGACACTGAATAGGAAATCACGCCGAAAATTCCCGTGGCGGCGAGGATGAGAGCCATGGCGGAGAAGAGAACGAGCAATTCCGTGCGGAATTTTGGTTGAGCGACGTTTGTGACAAGAACGTCTGTCATTTTCGCGATGTCGCCGACGGGCAACTCTTTGTCGATCGCCATGGCATCCTTGCGAATCGCGGCGGCGACGCTTGAGACGGAAAGCGTGGAATTGACAACGATGTCCGAACCCCAAAACGGCGCTTGCGCAAAGGGCACGTACATCATTGGCTTCGGGTCTTCGCCCAGGGCCGAATCGCGCACATCGGCGACGATACCGACGATTTCGCGCGGGACGCCCAGATCCGGCGGAAAAGAAATGGAAATTCGCTTGCCGATGGGATTTTGAGTGGGGAAATAGACGCGTGCCATGGCGGCGCTGATACAGGTGACGCGCGGCGCGGACATCACGTCGTCTGCGGTGAAGAAACGACCCGCAATGAGCGGAATCCCCATCACGCGAAGATAGTTCGGAGTGGCGGCGACGAAGTCCCCGGTGCGCGATTCCGCAGCGATGGCAGGCGGCTGGCCGACGATTTCGAAGGGAACACGGACGCCGGTATCCGCGAGCGGAGTGGGAACGACGAGAGCGGAATCCTGCATCCCCGGCTCGGCTTGAACGCGCGCGAGAAGATCGTCCGTGAACGCGAGCCACTGCTGCGGCGTTTTGTACTGGTCGCGCGGCAATGCGACGTTGGCTTTGACGATGTGTGCGGTATCGAAGCCGGGACTGACGGCGGTGAGCTTCGAAAAACTGCGGATCAGCAAACCGGCAGCGACCAGTAGCACCATCGCGAGCACGATCTCCGCTCCGGCAAAAATGCCGCGGGCGCGGCGGCCGCCGGTGCTCTCCCCCGAACTCGTACCGCCTTCGCGCAGGCTCGCTTGTGGATCGGATTTGGCGGCGAGATAAGCGGGCGCCAAGCCGAAAATAAAAATTGCGACCGCGGAAATGGCCAGCGCGAAGAGAAGCACGACGTGATCCACACGAATCGGATTCAATTGCGGAACGCTTTTCGGAATGAGTGAGCCGAGAGCGTTTACGCCCCAGTAGGCGAGGAGGATGCCGGCAGCTCCTCCGAGCACTCCGAGGACCGCAGTTTCGCTTAGCAATTGGCGCACGATGCGGCCGCGGCCTGCGCCGAGCGCGGTGCGGACGGCGATTTCGCGGGTTCGCGAGGTGGCGCGGGTGAGAAGCAGGTTCGCGAGATTCGCGCAGGCGATCACAAGCACGAGCGCGACCGCGCCCAGAAGCACCAGGAGCGAAGAGCGGACATCGCCGACAATCAAGCGTTGAAGCGGGAAGAGGTGAATCTCCCAGCCGGCGTTCTCGGCTGGAAATTGCTTTGCGAGACGCTGGCCGATCGCATAGAGCTCCGCCTGGGCCTCGGCGAGGGAAACGCCGGGCTTGAGCCGGCCGGTGGTGAGCAGCCAGTGCCTGGCGCGGAGGTTCATCCACGACTCGAACATCGGATCCTGGCCCACGGGCACCCAAACTTCGCGTGTGCCGGACAACAGCGGAAACGTGAACTTTGACGGCATGACGCCGACCACAGTGAAGGGGCGCTTATCGAGGTTTATCGAGGCGCCGATGATGTTTGGATCGGCTCCAAAAACGCTGCGCCACACACTTTCGTTGAGAATGACAACATACGCCGCGCCGGGTTTGCCGTCTTCGGGCCGGAACATTCGTCCGAGAATGGGCTGCTGCTCGAAGACGGAGAAGAGCTCGGGAGTGACGTCGGCCACCCTAACGATAAAGGGATCGCCATGTCCCGTGAGAGTCAGTTCGTGGGCCGAGGCTCCGGTCATGCCGCTAAAAGCGGTGTCCTGCGCGATCATGTCCTGCAGGTCGAGGTAGGAGAAACCCGCCTGGTCGATGGCGTCCTGCGTGCGCTGCTGAAAGATGGTGTACAGCTGCAGCGAATTGGGATAGGGGAGCGGCTTGAGCACCACCGCATAGACGACGCTGAAAATGGCGGTGTTCACGCCGATTCCAAGCGCAAGCGTGAGGACGCAAACGGCGGCGAAGCCGGGGTTCTTACGCAACACGCGCAGACCGTACCGAATGTCTTGACCCAAATCAACGAGCCAGCGCCAGCCCCACATCTCGCGAGTGGCATCTTTCACCAGTCCTGTATTGCCGATTTCTAGGCGCGCGGCATCGCGCGCTCGCTTTGGGGTTTCCCCGCGCGCGATGCGTTCGCGCTCCGCCATTTGTAGATGGCTCTGGATTTCCCGGTCCAGGTCTGCTTCACGCTCCTTGCGACGCCAGAAAGGGAGTCTCACCCCTCGCTCTCCTTTTTCGCGGGATTCAGGATGCCGGCGATAGCTTCGGTGAGCTGACGCCAGCGCGAACGTTCATTGAGCAATTGCTTCCTGCCTCTGGGTGTCAGTTTGTAAACCCGCGTGCGCTGGTTGTATTCCGAAACTTGCCATTCCGCGGCGATCCATTTCGCGCGCTCCAGTCGGTGCAGCGCCGGGTAGAGCGACCCGGTGTCCACTTTCAGGATTTCGCCGGAATTGGTGCGGATGGATTGGCTCAATCCGTATCCGTGTCTCGGCCCCCATTGCAGAGTCTGAAGGATCAACATGTCGAGCGTACCCTGCAGCAGTTCGATCCGGTTCTGGTAGCGTTCCTTCACCGTCCCTCCCAGGATGTAGGAATCCTACACCCACCCATGTAGAGAGTCTACATCCTTAGGAGCGGGCAACTTCAGTTCCTCCCGGGCGAAGATGGGAACTTGTTCGCAGGAAACGACTTATCGCTTTGGGAGCAGGTTCCGCTCGCTCCGAAGTGCCCCAATTACGAGGGGAGAAACGGACAAACACAATGTATCAAACCAGAGTTCATCTCATCGGCCTGCTCTTTCGTCCACGTTTGCGCACGAAAGAGGGGCCCCCGGAACGGCGAGGGCGCGGCGGATTATTCCGTGCGGAGGCAGACGATTGGGTCTAATCGCATGACGCGACGGGCTGGTAGCCAGCAGGCGGCTAACGCGACTATAGATAAGAGTATGGCGACTGCGGTGAAGGTGAATGGGTCGGTGGATTTCACTGCAAAGAGTTCCGAGGCTAATAGGCGCGTTAAGGCGATGGCGGCGAATGCGCCGATTGCCAGTCCTGAAACTACCAATGCTAGTCCTTGTTTGAGAATCATAATTTGTACGCGCGCGGCGCTGGCTCCGAGAGCGATGCGAATGCCTATTTCGCCGGTGCGCAGCGAGACGGTGTAGGCGAGAACTCCGTAGAGGCCGACTGCTACGAGAAGCATGGCGAGCGCGGCGAAGACCGCAAAGAGCACGGTGAAGAAGCGCTCCCTCCAAGAAGTGCGGTCCAAAATTTGTTGCATGGTGTACACGCTGCTGAGGGCGATATCCGGATCGATCGCCTTGATGCGCTCGCGCGCGGCGGAGATGAGTTGTGTGGGATCGCCGCTCGTGCGAATTAGGATGCCGTCGCCCGCGCCGGAATTTTTGCTGTATGGAATGTAGACGTCCCAGCGCGGCGAATCGGCGAGCTGCTGATTTTTTACGGCGGCGACGACGCCGACGACGATGTGCCAGGGCTCGTTGTCTTCGGGAGGGCCGAACCGGATGCGTTTGCCGACTGCGCTTGCGTTGGGCCAGTAATTTTTCGCGAGGCGCTCGTCGACGATGGTGACGAGAGGATTGTTGTAATCGCCTTCGGAGAAAACGCGGCCATTGATTATGGGAATGCCAAGGGCGCAGAAATAATCGGCAGTGATGACGGTGTGATTGATCAGGGGCGCGTCTTTGAGAGCGAGAATTGGGAAACCTTCGACGGTGAGACTCCGTCCCCATGCGGTCTCTAGTGGGATGCCTGAAGCGAACGCGACCGCGGAGACGCCTGGCAGTGAGGCTAGTTGATCGTGCACGACCTGATTGAGGACGCTTGATTTCGGACCTTCGGGATACCGGCCTGACGGTACGGCCATGTACATAGTGAGCGCATGTTCCGTGTCGTAGCCAAGAGATTGGTGGCGCAGCGCGAGGAAGCTGCGGATCATGAGGCCGGCTCCCGCGAGGAGAACGAAAGAGAGAGCGACCTCGCCGACGACGAGAGCGTTGCGCAGAATGCGGCGGCCGCGGCCGGAAGTGGCGCCGCGGGTGGAGTCGCGGAGAGCCGCGGAGGTGTCGACGCGAGAAATACCGAAGGCGGGAGCAATGCCGAAGAAAATGCTGGTGAGCAGCGAGAGTCCGGTGACGAAAATAAGGACGCTGCTATCCACGGAGAAATTCATCCAGGCGGGCAGGTCGATCGGGATCAAGCGAAGGAGCGCGGGCAATCCGGCATAAGTGAGCGCCAGGCCGGCGCCGCCGCCGATCACGCCTAGCAGAATGCTCTCGGTAATGAGCTGGCGCACGAGACGCGTGCGAGTGGCGCCGAGCGCGGTGCGGACGGCCATTTCGCGAGAACGAGCGGTCGCTTTAACGAGCAAGAGATTGGTGATGTTGGCGCAGGCGATGAGAAGAAGGAACCCGACGGCTCCGAGGAGCGTGATGACTTCCAGTCGATAGCTTCCGGCGAGAACCTCGCGAATGGGGATGGCGCGAGCGGTGTTGCCGTAACTGGTGACAGGATCCTCGCGGTTGACCTGTTCCATCATGGATTCCAACTCGGAATCGGCTTGCTCAATACGCATGCCGGGTTTGAGCCGGGCAATGCCCACGGCGCCTCGGTCCGTGCGCGGAGAATTCTTCACGCTGAATTGAAAGGGCAGCCACGCAATGGCGAGATTCGGAAAACGAAAACTGGAAGGCATCACGCCGATGACTTCAGTTCTTGTCCTTGCCACGTCAATGACGCGGCCGATGATGTTTGGATCGGCGGCGTACCGGCGGCGCCAGAGGTCTTCTCCGATCACGACCACTTTGGGGCCGTTTTCGGTGTCTTCTTCGCGCGTGTAGGTGCGGCCAAGGATCGGCGCGACGCCGAGGATACGGAAAAGTCCATCGGTGGAGTTTGCGGCGGGTACGCGTTCAGCGTCGCCATCGCCGCGAATGGTGGCTAATCGTTCCTGGTAGATGGCGACGTCGTCGAGCACGCGCGTGCGCGCGCGAAGATCCTGGTAATCCGGAAAGGAAACCTCGCAGCAGGAATCCTCGCCCTGGGTCGGATTAAATTCTTGCACGGCGACGATGCGATCGGAGTGCGGGTACGGAAGCGGCCGGACAAGAAGTCCATTGGCGAGGCTGAAGACGATTGTGATGGAACCGATGCCGAGAGCGAGGATGGCGATGGCGGCGAGGGTGACGACGGAATCTTTGCGCATGATACGAAGCGCGTGGCGAAGGTCTTGGATGATCACGTGAAAGTGCTCCTTTGGTGCATCGGTGAAAACTCCGAGCGCGGAATGGATCCAGATGGCGAAGAGGTCGAAAGTAGAGCGGGCGGAGCGGCAGCGGTCGTCGAAGGCGAGGCAGAGTTCGCGCGCGTATTCTCCGCGAAATTCGGCGGGGTAGAGAAACATCAGGCCGCGATAGGCGCGCAACGCTTCGGTGTAGATGAGTGAGTCGGGCTGCATGGCGCTCAGGTGCGGCGAGGGACGAGTCCCGCAGCGCGGGCGTGCGAGAGAAGCTGCTGAAGATGGCGCGCTTCTTCGATGGCGGCGCGGCGTCCTGCGCGAGTGACGCGGTAGTAGCGGCGGCGGACGTCGTCGTGTTCGGGATCGGGGCGCTCGTCGAGTTCTTCGATGAGTCCGGCTTCGAGCAGGCGCTTGATGGCGCTGTAGAGCGAACTGGGGCTGAGCTGTACTTTGCCGGAGGTGCGGTCGGCTATTTCCTGCATGATGCTGTAGCCGTGGCGCTCGCGATCGGCGAGAGCGATAAGGATGTGGAAGCTGTCGGGAGCCAGGGTGGGGCGGGTCATTCGAGAAGTCTCCCAGGATTCGCTATAGCGAAATATGGAATAGTTGGCATCGTACGATTAGACGACGGGAACGGGTAAAACGTTTCTAGGACAAACAAGAAAAATCGCGGAAATTTCTGTCGAGGGTGCTGCGCCGGACAAAAAGAACCGGAACGCTCACGCATTTCTGAATTTGGCGAATCCTAATGCTTTGTTTTCGGAGCCGAAACCTTGGTATCGACGCCCAGGCCCATCGCCTTAAGTTCCTCTTCACGTTCCTGCCGGCGCTGTAGCCTGAATGCTTACAACGTCCGGAGTGCATCCATCGGTTCTCCACGGGTACCGCGAAGAGCTGGGATAATCATTGCCGCGACAGCGACGATTGCCATGAAGAACACGACCACCAGGCATGTCAGAGCGTCCACGGCCTTGACTTGAAAAAAGAAATTCGAAATCAACGTGGTGATTCCCAGCGACGCCACGCCGCCGATGAGCGCTCCAGCTAGAACCAGCCTCAAGCCTCGATTCACCAACATTGCAAGGATGTCCCAGGGCTGAGCGCCGAGCGCCATTCGGATGCCGATTTCACGATTCCGCCGGACTGTCTCGTATGCAATCAATCCGTACAAACCTGCGAAGGCAAGTATGACTGCCAGACCACCAAAGCCACCGAGAACCGAGGCGAGAGTTTCGTACGGCGCGACCGTGAGCGCGAGTTCATCGTCCATGGTTTTGGCGTCAAAGACGGAAAGGCTTTCGTTGTACTCCTGAATCGCGCGCGCAATCGTGTTCGTCATCCCGGCAGGCGGGACCGCCGTGCGCGCGTGAATAATCATCGTGGGGCTGAATTCCTGGCCCACCGGAAGATAAACGACTGGTGTTGGAGTCTCTTCCACGTCATTATACTTGCCGGTCTTGACGACGCCGATGATTTCGACGGGTTTGAACGGGCGACGGTCTGAGATCAGACGCTTTCCAATGGCATCCTGGCCCGGCCAGTATAGTTTGGCGAAGGCATCGTTGACGACCGCGACCGGCGCTACCGCAGGTACCGCGTCAAACCCTTTACCCTCCAAGATCGGAATCCCAAGTGTTTGAAAGTATCGAGGGCCGACGACGTTGGTATCGGCGGTGCGCGCCTCCCGCTCCGAACCAGCATCCCGAAAAGAATCGGTGTTCGATACGCCGCTGAGCGGGACGGTCAGCGCCAGATCCGCATCGGCAACGCCCGGTATTCGCCGCACGCATTCGATGATTTCGGGCCATTGGGATCTTTCGGAAGTTACAGAGACGAGTACGAGATGATCACGCCGGAAACCGAGATCCAGATGATCGAAATTTTTCAGACTTCGGACAAAGAGTCCCGTTGGCATGAGCAGTAGAATCGAGATCGCCACCTCAGCCACGATCAACAGGTTGCGAAAACGCGAAGACCGTTTTCCCCTACTCAGCGGCCTCGTGGCGTGAAGCGCCGGAGTGAGCCCGAAAAGAACAGTCGTTAGAAAAGCCGTGAGTATACCGAAGCTCAAAACTCGATAGTCCACCTGGAAGTCCAAGCCGAGCGAAACCCCGACAGATGGGTGGTAGGCGCTGAGCAGGCGCGTGGACCACACTGTGATCAAAACGGCGGCGAAGGCGCCCGCCACTGATAGCAAAAAACTCTCTGTCAGCAACTGGCGCACAAGTCGCCATCGGCTCGCGCCGACCGCGACACGCACGGCGATCTCGTTTTCGCGGGTCAGCACCCGCGCCAAAGTGAGGCTCGCGAGGTTCGCGCAGCAAATCAGCAGCACCGCGCCTCCCATAAGCACCACGAAAAATGCAAAGGCATGAGCGCCAAATCGGGCTTGCGGCGGCACACGCGAGTCGCGTTCGGATACTACCGTGATGGTACCCGGCCTGCCGCGTTCGTTCGTCCAGGCTCGCGGATCGTGCCGGGAGAGGTTCAGGGCGGCCAGCTTCAGTTTTGCTTGCGCGCGTTCCAACGAGACGCCGGGCAGGAGCCGGCCCAACATGAAGAACTGCCGGCTTTGGCGCGAGGCTACATTCGTCTCCCCGTCGGTCGAAGGGATAAAGATGTCAATATCGAAGAGCCGCCGCAACCGCGAAAACTTTTCGTCAACCACGCCGACGATAGTAAAAGTCCGGTTATTCATGCGAAGCGATTTTCCAATGATGGCGGGATCGGCGCTGAAATTGTTACGCCACAGTCTGGAACTGATGATCGCAACGTCGCGAGGATCAAGGGATCGATCTTCTTCGGGAAGGAACATGCGCCCCAGTTGAGCGTCAACCCCTAGCAACGGAAAGTAGCTGGCCGTGATCAGTCCGGCCGTGATGTGATGCGTGCGCTCTCCCAGTTTAAGATCAGCAGGCGCAATCGTATAGGCGGCAACCGCGGAGAACACATCAGTGGAATTGTCACGGATGTCGAGGTAATCGAGATACGAGGAACTTCCGTAGAGCGACTGCGAGTTCGTGCTTGAAAAGATCGCAGTGATCTGCTCAGGATTCTGTGCGGCTATCGGCTGAAACAGGACGGCGTCGACAATGCTGAAAAGCGTCGTGTTGATCCCGATGCCGGCGGCTAGAATGAGGATGGCCAGAAGGGTGAAGCCAAGGTCGTGAGAAAGCTTGCGAATGCCGTACCGCAGATCCTGCCAGATGTCGAATCCCATGGGCTCTCCTTTTCACTCGATGACCTTGCGCAACTGCATGTCGAACCGGGCTCCGCCGGTGATAGAAAGGATGGGACGGTCGGCCATAGTGATGTGGACGGACCCAGGTCCAATGACTTCGAAGCGGTCGCCGTGGACCACGATGGCAGTGTAGCCATCGAGGCCGATTCCCAGCAGATCAGGGTGCGACCGGATCACCTCACTCAGATCATTCTCGCGACCCCGCTCGTCGATGTGTTGGTCAATCGCAGCGCCGCGTAGAAATCCGAACCCGGTCTCATGCCCTTTGCTTGCGACAACTGTGTTTCCTTCAGGGGCTCCGCGGGTGAGATACGAAGCCAAAATGCTGGCGCCAGCGGAAGTGCCACCCACAACCCCACCGCGATCCAGCACAGCCTGCAGCTCGCGCTGCGTGCGCGTGTTCAGATAAGCATCCGTCAGGCGCCACGGCCGTCCTCCGCTGAGGAATACGGCGTTCGCAGACCGGAGCGAAGATGTGAAGTCGAGTGAGTCCGCGATCCTCCTGTCTCTGGTGTGGAGCACCGTGAAGCGCCGAATACCGGCAAAGTGAAGCCGATCTTGAAACTCGTTCACGGTCCGTTCAATGTCCGCGTCTTGTCCAGCGGTGGGGATCAGGACGTAACTGGCGTCAGGGCCGCCAGCCAGAGTCACGTAACGGCTGAAGATTGCTTGCCCGAATTCTCCTCCCCCTATTATGACCAAGTATCCTTTCGACGGGCCCGAGGCAGCGCAGAGTGCCAGCGCTCCCATAATGGAAACGGCACATACCGCGATGGCCTTTGTTTTCACTTGAACCGCTTCAAATCTTCCAGCGCTGGTTCGAATTCGGGATTGAGACGAACGGCAGTTTCCAATTCACGCTTGGCGTCTTCCACGCGGCCGAGTTTTTCGAAGACCAAGCCAAGTGACCAGTGAGCTGCAGCCAACGGCGGAGCGGTCGGCTCGGGTTCCTTGGTTTCGTTGAGATACTTTTGCAACCAGGCTTCGGCTGTCAATAGATTCGCTCCCTCGCGCAACAGAGCTCGTGCCGCGAACACATAAGGGCTCAGGTCGTCACCGATGGCGATCTCGGCGCGCCGCAGCGTCTCGGCGGCACCGTCGTATCGCTTCTGATAAATCAGTGCAGCAGCAAGCAAACGATATCCCTCGACGCGGTCCGCATTTAGCGCCAGAGCCGCCAGGGCATGTTGCTCCGCAACGTTGCCATTGATGTGCTGCGCTGCTAGGTAATAGTTTGCGAAATTGATTTGCGCGTCGAAGTCACGAGGATTCGCCTCGATCGCCTTTTGAAACACGTCGCCCAGTTGATCCTCATGCCTCTCCTTACGGGCGATGTAAGCCAGCGCCAGATACCCTCGTGCGGGGTCAATCTGCAGGAGACTGTTGGCCAGTTGCACGGCGCGGTGTTTGTCGCCTCCGGCCATTCCGGGTACCTGCTGGAAGAACAAAACCTGATCGTAGAGAACGGCCGGATCGTTAGCGGCCAACTCGCGCGCGGTGTCAAGTTCAGCGCGAGACTTCTTGGCCAAGCTGATTGCTGTGAAAACGGATGCGGATTCGATTTGATCAAAATAGACTTTTGCCAGTTCCCGGTGATAGGCGCTTACCTTCGGATCAAGGCGCACGGCTGAGACCGCATAATTCTCGGCTTCGTCGAGAAGTTTGAATTCGCGACGAACGCGAGCCATCCAGTAGTTTGCGCGTGCGTCGTTGGGCTTCGCCTTGAAGACCTCCTCGGCCAGCGAGCGGGCCCGTTTCCAGTGGCCGTTATTCATCAAGGATTCTGCGTCGGGCCCGGTCGACTGCGCTGGCAGCATGATCAGCAAAAGAAGGAGCAGTTTACGCATGCCGCTTGGACGGCGGGAGAAGTGGAAACGTCAGATTTAATTTAGAGAGAAAGATTACGTCAGCGGAATAGGGCTGCGATCCAAGGTTAGAGATGGACTGCACCCTTGAAACGAGACAGTCGGGATGGCCACACATTGCAGGGAGAGAACTGCTAAGCCCAGCGAAAGAGATACTCACGGAAATTTCTGTCGAGGGCGCTGCGCCGGACAAAAAGAACCGGAACGCTCACGCATTTCTGAATTTGGCGAATCCTAATGCTTTGTTTTCGGAGCCGAAACCTTGGTATCGACGCCCAGGCCCATCGCCTTAAGTTCCTCGATCCCCTGGCGCGCCTGCGCCGCAAGTGGCCCATTCGGATCAATCTCAATGGACTTCTGATACGCCTCAATCGTGCCCGGCAAAAGCGTAAAAACAATCTTTTCGCCTTCTTGTTTGGTTTGCATGTTGGCCGCCAACGCGGCCCCGAGCAGGAACCACCCTTGTGCATTCTTGGGATCAAGATCGGTGGACTTCTTCATCATGTCCACAACACCTGGGTTCTGCATTCCGCCGGTGTTGAAAAGCACGACGCCGAAATTCCTGTAGGCCTGCGCGGCGCTGGCCGGGTCGATCTCTACGCTCTTGTCGTATGCCGCCTTTGCTTCGGTTATCTTTCCGGCCTTTGCCAGCGCATTTCCCAGGTTGTTGTAATGCGCGGCGGAGGGGGGATTGATCTCTGCGGCCTTCTGGAGAGCTTGCGCCTCGTCATCGTATTTCTCCTGAGCATCGTAGGCATCTCCAAGCAGTCCGTAGATCACTCTGCGATCCTGGTCGTCCTTCTCTCCAAGAGCCGCGAGCGCCTGCTGAAATTCATTGATTGCCTGCATGGCGATTGGTGTGACCTTCGCCTGGAGATCAGCCTTTTGGTCGGAAGGAGCTTTTAATGCCTGTTTATGAAGATCCGTGGCCTGGGCCAGCGCGGCATTCCCGGCGTCAAAATGGGCTTTGACCGTATTGACCTTCTTCACCTCCGCCATGTATGCTTTCGCTTTTTCACGAAAAGCCTTAACGGCGGGGTCAGCAAGATTGACACTCACGGTGGTTTCGTGTCCGGCGGCAACACTTGCTCGGCCGTTGAAGACGATTTCGTCGTTCACCGCGAACGTGATGCCGTAAATCCCCACTGCAAGTCCACCCTTCAAATACTTGCCCTGTGCGTCGGTCTTGGCTTGCACGTCCGCCCCTCCGCTCTCTGGTTTCATCAAAATGATTACCCCTTCGAGGGGCTTGTTCTGTTCATCTTTGACGATACCGCTTATGGTTCCGGTCTGGCCGGAAGCATTCTTGTCTTGCGCAGCTGCTAAAGGACTGAGACACGTCAGTCCAAGCGCGATGCAAAGCGTGAGAGCCAGCGCAATCACGCCGAATGAAATTATTTCCTTCTTCACGATCGTTCCTCCCGGCCGGGCTTGCCGCGTTCCCTGAGTCCGCGAATCCCTATCCATTATCTCTCAATACCGCCCGATAGGGGATAGGGTCTGCATATCCGGCCTCAGCGAAGGCCCGCAGCCGAAGCAGGCAGCTATCGCAGACGCCACATGCCGCATCCTCGGCCTGGTAACACGAATATGTTAAATGCAGCGGTGATGAAAGCTCCATGCCCCGGCGAATGATCTCACTTTTCCGCATCGCGATCACAGGCGTGACGATTTCAATTTTCGTTTCAGGCCGAGTCCCCACGCGAACCAGTTCCTGAAACGCGCGATAATACTCCGGCCGGCAGTCGGGGTATCCGGAACTATCCTCCGCCACGGCGCCAATGAAAACCGCGCGCGCCCCGGCGGTTTCCGCCCAGCTTACCGCAACCGACAAAAAATGCGCGTTGCGGAAGGGCACGTATGTCACGGGAATTCCCGCTGAGCGCTCGACTTCCGCCGGGGACTCTCTCTCCGGCACAGCAATGCTCTTGTCTGTCAACGCCGAGCCGCCAATCTGTGAAAAAGTATCCAGACGAACAACCAGGCGTTCCCTCACTTCATAAAAATCGGCAATCTCTTCAAACGCCCGGCGCTCCCGGCGCTCCGTCCGCTGGCCGTAACTGGCGTGCAAGAAAACAGGCGCGTACGATTGCCTGGCAATCGCAGCCGCGACGCAGGAGTCCATTCCTCCGCTTACGAGAACGACTGCTTTATCTTTCATTTCCATTTCGTAGAAACCTGCTGCGGTGGAAAATTCTTTACACGCCGGATTTTCAAACTCCCCGCATGGCCGGATCCCAGATGATTTTGTGCAACTGCAGGCCGAGCCGCACAGGCAGCGCATCGGCGAGGATCCATTCAGCCAGTTCCCGCGTTTCCAATCCCGGCCACGCTCCCGCGGGGTCCGGCGATACGGGCGCGAAAATCACCTGTCGGACGCGTTCGGGTAGGTTGTGTTGCGCGGTAAAATCGCGGGCAAATTCGTAATCGCGCCGCGTGGCAATCACAAACTTAACTTCGTCCTTCTCATTGATTTCCGCAAGATTTGCCAGGTCAAAAGTGTTCGCTTCACCTGAATCCGGGCACTTCACGTCAACAATTTTTATGACTTCGCGCGGCAATTTTCCGATGGGCCGCTCGCCGCTGGTTTCAATCATCACGGTGTAGCCATCCGCAAGCAGTGTCTGCGCTAGCTGGCCAGAATCCGGCTGCAAGAGCGGCTCTCCACCAGTTAATTCGACGAGACGAATTTGAAGCGTGCTTTCTTTGTTTCCGGAAAGTTCGTGAACTTTTTTAATGACATCATCGACAGTCATTTGCAATCCGCCGTGAAATGCGTATGCGGTGTCGCACCAAACGCAACGCAAATTGCATCCAGTGAAACGCACGAAAATGCACGGCAATCCCGCGCGGGTACCTTCGCCTTGAATGGAGCGGAAAATTTCCGTGACGACCACGAGTTCAACCAGCCTTTGATGCTGATTTTTTCTTTTGATATTTTTTTACAAAATAAAGCGCTAGCAGAAAAACGATGGCGGCGCCGAACACGCGGTAGTAGGTGAGGTGCGCGCCGAAATAGGCGGCCATCAGGAAATATCCCGCAGCCACCAGGACTGCCGGTATCCCTATGATAAGAAAGGACTTATTCATACTTACCGAGCACTTTCATGACACAAAAAATTATTTAGTCAGTCGACTGACTAAATTTCTAAGGGCGAAAAGTGGCAAAAGAAAAATCGGTCTCCCAGACCGTTACGCTTGCGATTCGGGATGATGCATTCGAATTAGAGGCGGATCCACTTTTCCCGCTGGGTGCGCTTTTCCCGGCAGAGACACTAATTCCGCTCGATCCACTTATTCCCTTGGATGGACTTATTTCGTTCATTCCGCGCAGGGTTTCTTCGTAAAAATACTTGGCGAGGTTTTCCGCCGACGGATTGATCTTGTCAAATGGGGCCTGATCGTTCAGAAAGCGGTGGTCCAGGCCCTCGATGATGCCGCGCATGGTCTTTTTTAGTTCTATGAAGTCGAAGAGCAGGCCGATGGAATCCAGATCCGGGCCTTCGAGGACGACGCGGACTTTGTAGTTGTGTCCATGCGGGTTTTCGCACTTGCCCTTGTAGCCGCGCAGGGCGTGACCCGCGGAAAACATTTCGTCAACGCTGACTTCAAACATGGAGTGTCCCGCTAGGGATTCTTCCGCATGAACCGGGCGACTTCCGCGATGTCGCGCGTGGTGGAGTAGTCCGGCAGCGAAGCAATGAAAATCTTACCATACGACATGCGCTCGATGCGGCTATCGAGGATGGCGAGGATGCCGCGGTCGCTGCGCGAGCGGATGAGCCGGCCAAAGCCCTGCTTCAAGGCGAGCACGGCCTCGGGCACCTGATACTCGGCGAAGGCGTTGCGGCCTTCCTCCTGCAGAGCGCGCACACGAGCGGCGGTTACCGGATCGCTCGGCACGGCGAAGGGTAATCGATCCACAATCACGCAGGAGAGCTGTTGGCCCGGCACGTCCACGCCCTGCCAGAAACTTGCGGTGGCAAAAAGGACAGCGCCCGGAGTGTTGCGAAATTGTTCGAGCAATGCGGCGCGGGGCGCGGAGCCCTGCAAGAGCAGCGGATAATTAACCAACTGGCGCACGCGGCCATAGATTTCATTCATCTGGTTGTAGCTAGTGAAGAGACAGAACGCGCGGCCTTCGGTGATTTCGAGCAGGGCGGCGATTTCTTTAGCGGCTTTGCCAGAAAAGCCTGCGTCGCGGACGTCCGGAATTTTCGGCGGGACATACAGGAGTGCCTGTTTCTTGTAATCAAATTCGGTGGGCAGGACACGCTCGAGCGCGGACGGAATCCCAAGACGCTGCTTCAGAAAATCAAAGCGGCCCGCAACGGCAAGCGTGGCCGAAGTGAGAACGACGGTCTCGAAGCGCTCGAAGAGCTGTTCGCGCAGGATGCCGCTCACGTCAATCGGGGTGGCCGCGAGGAAAACGCCTTTGTTGCGGCGCTCCATCCAGTAGACATAGTTGTGCTCGGAGGTTTCCATCAGGAATTCGGTTTCGCCGCGCAATTCAAAGCTCCGGCGCGCCAGGTTGATCAACTCTTCGGGCTTGCCGGGGAGCGCGGCGATTTCAGTTTCGAGCGCTTTGAGCGACTGCAGGAGCGAGTCGTAGGCTTCGCGATTCCTCTCGACAAATTGCTCGCGCTCGGAACGGTCAAATGGCGAGCGGCCCTCGCGGCCGGGAAACAGCTCGAAGAAAGTGCGCGAGCGCTCGCGGATGCGGGTGACGCGGCGCAACAGACCGGCCGCGCCGCTGCGCGTCATACGCAAGGCCTGCTCGGCATCGCGCGCAAGTTCCTCAAAGCGATAGTTTGAGATTGCGCGGCCGAAGTAGTCACCGGCGGTGTCTTCAATTTCGTGGGCTTCATCGAAAATGACCGCGGCATATTCCGGCAGGATGCTGCCGAAATCGTCCTGACGGAGGGCGAGATCGGCGAAAAAAAGATGGTGATTGACGATGATGATGTCGGCATCGGCGGCGCGCTGGTGCATCTGGGTAATAAAACAGTGGCCGAACTCGGGGCACTTCTGGCCGGTGCAGGCGTCGCGGCGCGCGTCGAGGCGGTGCCACAGCTCTGCGTTGTCGGGCAGGAAGTTCAACTCGGCGCGGTCGCCGGTTTCGGTGAGCTTCTCCCAATCGGCAATCTGCGTGAACCAATCCACTTCGTCGAGACCCTTGAGCGAGGGCTGCCCTTCCATCCAGTGAACTTTCTGGCGGCAGAGGAAATTGTTGCGTCCCTTCATCACGGCGACCTTGAGTTTCCGCGCGAAGTGTTTCTGCAGGAAGGGGATGTCTTTTGTGTAGAGCTGCTCCTGGAGCGACTTCGTGGCGGTGGAGATTACGACGCAACGTCCGCTGCGGATGGCCGGGATGAGGTAGGCGAGAGTTTTTCCCGTGCCGGTGCCTGCTTCGACGATGGCGTGACGCTTCTCGCGGAAGGCCTGCTCGAGAATTTCCGCCATTTCGAGCTGGGAGCGGCGATGCTCGTAGCCCTGCGGCATGCATTTTTCGAGCATTCCGCCGGGGCCGAAGATTTGGGTGATGGTGGGGCCGTTGTCCGATCCGTCCGGTGAGACAGAGACGGCGGATGAATCGCGCGAGGTGTTTACTTCTCTTGCTGTGAGGCCTTCGTCGTCCAATGGAGCGTAAACGCGCTCGCGGGCGGCGGCTACGGCGGGCGCGCCCGAGGAAGCGCTATCCGGGCGAGGCGATGCGGGTTGTGGCGATTTTCGGGGCACGGCGGTCTGGTCCTAGGTACGAATGTCCTTGGAGGACGAAGTGTTACCTTAACACATTGGAGGATGGGTGGGCGGGGCGGAATGGTTGAATGATGGGAGCGCTTGAGATTCTTCGCCGTGAAAGCAAAGCCAACAGCCCCGCCCTTCGCTCTTATCGTGAGGCACCCTGCGCGGGCGTTGGGACACGCGCGCTTGTTGGGTGGAGACGCCGTTTATGGCTGAAGAGACTTGGAAATCCAGCCGGCGAGTTCCGGCTCATCAACGATAGTCCAAGAGTGCGGATTCCGTGTCCCTGGCGGCCTAAACCCCTTGCCAGTAGTTGTGATCAGCTCGGCTTTCGTGTTGCCGAGCGCGCGCAGTTGCAAGACCAAGGCCGCCTGGTCAATGGCATTCACTGTGTAGTAGTCGCGACCGATATTTTCAATCGTCCAGAGAACATCCGGCTCGGTATAGAGTCGAATGGGCACGTTCTTGAGCAATCGGGCGTTCCCTCCGTCCTTTTCCGAGGCAAGGAATGGCGACCGGCTGCGATAGGCCTGGCGGAACTGGTTGGGCGAACCGCCCAGAGCCGAACGCAGTGCATCTAAAATCGCTTGAGATTCTTCCAGGGAGGATTTCGGATTGCCGCGCCGCTGGTTCAAAGTCTCCCTGTTCCACCAAGCCTCAAAATCCAAGGGCGCATCGACCGAGAAAATGGCAACAGGGGTGGAATGCGAATCGCAATGACCAGAAGCGCAGTATTCGGAGTATCTGACGGCGCCCGTACCTCCAGCCGAAATGCCTCCAACAATCAGGCCCCTCACGGGAATGTTCAGCACCCGACCCACTTCTCCAATTAATTCCTTAAGCGTTACGAGGTCGCCGTCCTTCAGGTAGCCACTTGCGCTAACGACCATTGTGGCGACATCTTCTTTCGCGAGCAGCGCCGGCAGCATGGCGGAAGAAAACTCGTTGGCATCCGAGCCGAAGTACGGGAGCAGGACGACGAGACCCCGAGCAGAACCGGCGGGTTTGTAAACGCGATAACAATTGTTCTGGGTCTTGAACTGCTGGCGACAAATAACTGCATTGTCCTGAGCAGCGGCAGGCAAGCTGGCGAGAGCGAAGAATAGAAAAACGACGGTCAGACAACGCAAGGGATGTCACCTCCACCCGTTAAGACGACCATTTGAAAGCATTTGTTACAGAGCGAAAGTGCGGCACCACGCGCGATATATGGAGAACAGAGCTCCGGTGTGAATTTGAGTCGCGTGTGAAAATTCGCGGATCATTGGCGAGTAGCAGAGGCGATGAGGGCGAGTCGCGGTTGGGCGCCCAGGCACTGGGCTCGCGCCTGGGGTTTTTGTTTTTCACGGGACTCAGGATTGAAGGCAGGAATTCCGCACGCGTCCGCCGCGGCGGACGACGCGTTGAGCATCCGGTCGAGTAACTCTACTTGGCGGCTGGTTTCTTCTCGGAAACAGTTCCAAATACCCGGGTTCCACCGCGCTCATGCGCTCGAACGACCAGACCTGAAAAAACATCTTTGTATTCCGGGTGTGCCCCGGCAAACGCGGAGATGAGTTCGTGGTTCCTCTTGTCCGCTTCTTTGTCCGAACCCCACGGCTCAAGTTCGTGGTCTATCTGAAGGTAGATTTCTCCACCTACTCCGATGGGACCGACATTCAGCACTTTGAATGAGGATTGGCCGAATTGCCAAATGAATGGCGGATGTCCTTGCAGGTCGCGAGGCGGTTGCAAATCCTTGAATCCCTTCTCAATCTCCGGCTGGATTCCCAGCTGAAGATAAGGACCCCTGCCCGAGAGCTGCATCGCGGTGGCATATAAAATGTACGCGTTGAAGTTGTGGCTTATCTGTCGTTCAGTCTCGGCCATATGCTGCAGATCTTCAGCCGTCTTGCCTACCATCGCCGTAATCGTCGCCTGAAAATACTGGACGTGCCAAGATCCTTGCTCGGGCAACAACCAAATAATAAACGCCCAAGTGTTATTAAACGTTTGAGCTTCCAGGATTACGTGGGCTTGGGCAGGGCCGGGCTTAGTCGTCACGGCAACCCAACGCTCCGGGCCTGCTAGATTTCCACACACCACTTGTCGTGGCTCGGTACCGCCGGTCACCTTTGCAAGATATGTGTGGGCTACGTGCAAGTCCTTGAACGACACCATCGATTGAATGGCCTGTTTGAATAACGTCGCGAATTGCTCGGAGCTGACATTCGTTTTTGCTTCAGCAGTGAAGACTGCATACGCCGTTTCGGGATTTGGCCCTAGCGCATTTTGGACGAATTCCATTGCCGCCTGATCGGCTGCCGAACGGTCCTTCGCGGGGATCTCGTTGTCGGTTCCGCAGCTCGTTGTGAACGGTTGGATAAATTGCAGGGCCGACTTACATCCAATTGTGGCGAGCAGCACGAATGCGGCGATACAACCGGAAATACCAGCTCGGATCGTGTGGTACCTGGCGCTCACGCAATTCGCTCCGAAAGGGTAGGTCAAGATTTGATACTACCCCCTACAGACGAGCCCTTCAGCCGGGATTTCCGATTTGAACTTCTGTCTCGCGTATCATGCGCTTCTCCTGCCACGGAGACAACGAATTCGGTCTAGCGGGGCGGGAGGCAGAGGCGATGAGGGCGAGTCGCGGATGGGGCGGACGTTCTTATTGCGGGCCTGGCCTGCCGGCAGGCGGGCCGCTCGCGCTGTGAAGGCGCTCGCAGGGGCGGGGCCGAGGGGCGGCGGGATTTTGCCTGGGTTTTTGTTTTTCACGCGGCATTCATGATTGAAGGCGGAGAATGCTTGCACGTCCGTCACGGCGGAGGACGCGCGGGGTACCGGGCAACGTCATCTAATCAGGCCATTTGCTTTTTCGAGCGCTGCGAAACGGACGGCATCACGCTGAAAAATTGCCCGGCATTCCTCCGCGAGTGGATCACGAGATACCGACGTAGACGTGGGCGGCGGAAAGGAGTAAAGAATGGGAGTACAGACAAGCTGGGCAAGTGAAGGCCCCGTAGTCAATCATAGACGAGCAAGACCGGCATGTGCTACCCGGACTAACTCGATGGTGGGGACCTTTTCATCGTAACAATGCAAGAGGCACGACCAAGTCACGCAAAAAGGAGAATCTCAAATGTCATACATTACCGTTGGCAAGGCAAATTCCAGCGACATCCATCTCTACTATGAAGATCATGGCGCAGGTAAGCCTGTAGTGCTCATCCATGGGTATCCATTGAACGGGACGTCATGGGAAAAACAAATCGGAGTATTGTTGGCCGCGGGTCACCGGGTCATCACGTATGACCGCCGGGGATTCGGCAAGTCCAGCCAACCCACGACCGGCTACGATTACGACACGTTCGCCGAGGACCTGCGCAAGCTGGTCACAAAACTTGAGTTGCGTGATTTCACGCTGGTCGGTTTCTCGATGGGCGGAGGCGAAGTGGCCCGCTACATTGGGAAGTTCGGGTCGGACGGCGTGAGCAAAGCGGTGATCCTTTCCGGAGTGCCGCCGTACCTGCTCAAGACGCCCGACAATCCAGAGGGCGTGGACAAAAGCGTATTCACGGGAATCGAGACCGCCATCCAGGCAGACCGTTACGCGTTTTTCAGCGAATTCTTCAAGAATTTCTACAACACCGACGTATTGATGGGAAAGCGAGTCAGCGAACAAGCTGTGCAGGCCAGTTGGAATGTGGCAGCCAGCTGCTCCGCCACGGCAACGCTCGCATGTGTAAGCACGTGGTACAGCGACTTCCGCAAAGACGTGGCACGCATCGACGTGCCCACACTGGTGATGCACGGCGATGCCGACCGGATTCTTCCCATCACCGCCGCGGGACCGCGGACCGCGAAACTTATCAAGGGAGCGCGCCTGGTAGTAGTGGAGGGTGGGCCGCACTGCATCACCTGGACGCACTCGGAAATCGTGAACCGTGAGCTGGTGTCTTTTCTCGGCGAAGGAGTCGCAGCGAAACAAACGGCGTGAGGCTTTCCGGCGGGGGGGAGTGATTGAACGGGCTGGTGGCCGCGGTTCCTCTCCGTTCTTAAATTAGTTCTTGCGCGTGAGGATGGACGGGCACCGCGGAGGATAGCTCCGCGCCGAAAGCAGCGGCGAAGGCGAGCAGCGCGGCCGAGGCGGAGATGAAGTTGAAAGAGGAGGGCCAACGTTGGTAAGGTAGTGCCCCACCGCGATATGCCTGCCGAGTTCCCCTGTGTGGGGCCTCCGCGCAATGCGTGACGGATGTTAGATTTCGCGGCGCATTCACGCATGGAAGACTTGTTGCTCGAGATTCGTAATCTGTCTTTCAATTCAAAGGAGGAATCAAATGGCTGAACCGAAACCCGCGGCAAACGAAAACGAGATATCCCGCGACCGCCTTGCGGAGCTGCTGAACGAAGACCTATCCCGCGAATATCAAGCCATCATCGCCTACGTGGTCTATTCGCAGGTGCTCACCGGCGCGCAATACATGGACATCGCCGCCCAGCTCGAAATCCACGCCAAGCAGGAGCTCGATCATGCCCTGATCCTCTCGCGGCAGATCGACTATCTCGGGAAGATGCCGGTGGTCACCCCGAAGCCGGTACGCACATCGAAGAATGCGAAAGAGATGCTCCGGTACGATCTCGAAAATGAAAACGAAACGATTCGCAATTACCGCGATCGCATCCGGCAATGTGAAGAGCTTGAAGAATACGCGATGGCGGAACAGATTCGCCAAATCCTGATGCAGGAGCAGGACCATCAAATCGATTTAGCCACCGCCCTCGGCGAGGAAGTCCCAGACGTGAGCGGCGGGCCCAAAGGACGCGCCCTGCGCAAGCGCCGCTAACGCAGCTCGCATCGTCCACCCTGCAGCGTGTCTAGCTGCCGCGGTTCGGACCCTGCGCGTGAGAAAATGTTGCACCCTGCGCGTGAGTAATTGTCATGAAGGACAAATTGGCATCCACGGCCACCTGCCGTGTGCGAATCTAAAATCAAGCCATTGCGGGAACGGGTTTTCTGGAGAGATACAAGCCGAGGATTGTGCCCACGGCAATGGAGAGCCAGAAAGCAGGGGGATGATAAATGCGGTAGTAGGAGATCAGAAGGCCGAACGGCACAAGCAGAACGGCCATGATCCCATTGCCCTTGGCGGCAAGCCAAGCGGCTTGTACGACGCCCCAAACATCCGGGGCCTTCAATCCAAAAGCGACGGAGATAAGAGCGGCCGCAGACAGGATAACCGCCGTCCAACAGAATCTGGCGAGCCGCGGCGAAGGAGCTATTTCATACCGCGCAAGGCGAGAACGGCGTAAGCGGTGGCGGCGTCGCTCATGAAGCGTCCGACATCGGTGGAAAGATCGCGCTGCTTGTTCAAGGAATAGGCGAGCCAGCGGCCTTCGGTCTTGTCCTGATTCGAAATGAGCCACGCGCGGGCGCGGGCAAGCTGCGCCTGGGTGCGAGTGTCGCCTGTCTGCTCGAGCGCGTACGTGACGAGGCCGGTGGCATACCCGTCGCTCTTCGTTTCGAGCGGAGTATCGTCGTGGCGCTTCCACGCGCCAACAAAAGAAGAGAGGCAGAACCCGCCATCGGATTGCTGCTTGCCGAGCGCTTCGTCGACGATAGATTTCTGCTGGGCCGGGGTGAGAAGACCGGGCAGTTTCGTCGAGACCCACAGCAGCATCACTCGATCGATCAAAACTTGCGAGTCGCTTGCGCGAACCAAATATTCGCGGAGCAGTTTCAAATTGGGCTGAATTTCCGGCGATGAGCGGTAGTCGCCCGGCGCCATGCCGGTAGCAATCGCCGCAAGCGTCGCGCCGTAGTACTGCGAATTTCCCTCAAACGGAGAATTGTGGAACTCGAGCCAGGACCATGCGCCGCGGGCGTCGTCCGTCTTCAATTGCAGCGCCCACATGTTTGCCAGTGCGAGCCGCGAATCCGCGCTGAGCTTGCCGCTGGGGGCGTCATTGGCGACCAGGACCATCGCGTTGAGAATTGCTTCGGTGCCGAGCGATTCCGCAGTCTTGGGCACGCCGCGCGCCTCGTCGGAATAGAACGGCGCAACTTCGTTCCACAGGCGCACGCGTTTTGTAACATTTTCGATGAGGCTGCGTTCGGGTGGCGGCGGCTCTGTTTCGGAGAGCGCGGCACGCAAGACAGGCCGCGCCATCGCATAGGGCAGAACGGTGTGACACGACACGCAATACGTGTCGTGATCTCGCGCGGCGACGGACCACGTCATCCACCACGCCTCGCGTTGATCGAGGTATGTGGCGGCCGCCTTGGGGCTCCAATCTGAATTTATTTCGGTGAGCCTGGGTTGGCTGGTGGCCAGAGCGCCCGCAGCCAGCGAGACCGCAGTCACAAAAGCGAAAAAGTGGAGTGGTCGCATTGCGTGTTGGTTCGGCCGTAGTATATCGCCACCGCGGCACCTGACAACCGGAATTTGCGATTTCGACGTCTAGCTCGCGCATCGTTTGCTTTTACTGCACACAATACAACGAATTCCTCACCGGGCGCGGGCTTGCGGTAGTTGCCTCTTCGATTCTTCGGCATGAAATCAACTCCAGAACCTTTTGCTTACGGATCCTAGGGTGTCTCGTCTAACTCGTGGGCTGTATTTGTAGCGACGTTCCAATCGCAGAAGGAGAGCTCATGATCCTCGAAAGAATTGTTGTTGTCGCAGTCCTTATGGTCTTTTCCGCGGCGCAGGCAATTGCCATCATCATCCGACATGACCGCGACGACGCGAAGTATGTGGAGCTGGGCTCGCATTTCCCCGCGGTCTGCTCGATTGGGCGCGCCGGAGAGGGGACGCTCATCTCGCCCGAATGGATCGTGACGGCGGCCCACGTCGCCAAAGGCAGTTCGTCCCCCACAGTGGACTGTAATGGAGTGCAGTACAAGATTTCTGCAAAGTTCATTTTCCCTGATTGGCAGGACATGGGCCCAAACGATATTGGCCTGATCAAGCTCGCCGAGCCTGTAAAGGATATTGAGCCCCTGGGCATCTATGATGGCAAAGACGAAACGGGGAAAACGGTGACGTTTGTTGGCCGCGGCGGCACGGGAACAGGACTAACAGGGCCGACGCATGAGGACCGTCAGAGGAGGGGCGCGACAAGCGTGGTGGAACGAGCCGATCACGAGTGGCTATATTTCACGTTTCATGACCCGAGCAATGCGACAGACCTTGAGGGAATCAGCGGTCCCGGAGACAGCGGCGGCCCGGGACTGATTGAAAAGGAGGGAAAGTGGTATGTCGCGGGGATAAGCGTCTGGGGCCAACCCGGAACGAACGGCCGAGGTACTTACGGCGCGAAGGAAGGCTACACGCGGATTTCATCCTATCTCGACTGGATACACGACACAGTAGAGGGAAAGACAAAACCACTCGAGGCGAACACGGGCTTGGCGATCGTGGGAAACATCCAGCCACATATCTTCGTACTGTAAACGATGCCCAATGACACGATGCCTCAAGCCAAACCTTCGGACCTTATGAACTGGATAGGTCTTATTATCTCTCTATTTGGTCTTTTCCTGATCCGCCAGGCGATTCGCACTGTTAGCCACGATCCCGGCATCGGCGTCGTGATTATTCGAGAGGTGCTGTATTTCGCCAGCGCAGGCGCCCTGCTGATGCTGGTAAAGCGCGGAGAGAAACTTCCGTTTGTGACTATCGGTTTGGGCACGTCGGCATGGTGGAATTCGGTCTTATGGGGATTGGTGGCCATGCTTCTTTGCGGAAGCGCCGCCGATCTTCTCGGGATGGCAGCTAAAGCTAGTAACAGAACATCGTCTCCTTTCGACCGCCTTCCACTAGAAACCATCTCATAAATAGTTTGGCCCCGCCTAAATGGCTTCTTTTCAATGACTTTGATGCCCCCAAACCATTTATGAGGGAAGTTCTAGGGGCATGTGTCCTGATCGTTTTCAGAGCGAGGATTGCAGAGGGATTATTTTATCGCGGCTATGCCATCGAGCGCATGCGCGCGATGGGAGCAGGCGCAGATCTCGGGGTTGGATTGGTCTCTCACACGGCATTCACAAATGAAAACAGTAATACCCTCGCAGCGGGCTACTGAGGAGATATGACCGTCACGTTGTCGCTGCCACCATTG
Source organism: uncultured Acidobacteriota bacterium (assembly GCA_963838945.1). Classification (GTDB taxonomy): domain Bacteria; phylum Acidobacteriota; class Terriglobia; order Acidiferrales; family UBA7541; genus DASTCZ01. The sequence continues at coordinate 288,195 of CAWITC010000011.1, forward strand.
GCAACGTAAATCTTGTTTGTCTCCGGGTTCACCGCCAAGGTATGGGGACCTGCCTCGACCGCCACCGTGGTGATCTTATTGGTTGCGCCGCTAATCACTGTCACGATTTTGCCGGCATTATGAGGCACGAAAAACTGGTTCGTCACCGGGTTTACTGCCACTGCCTCGGGGCGCCGCGCGATCGTCAAAGTGGTGGCCACCGAGGCACTGGCAGTGCTTGTGGCGCCGTTCATCACCGTCACGGTGCCAAAGGTACCGGCGGCGCCAGCGCATGTTGGGTCATTTCCGCATGTGTTGACCACGTAAATCTGGTTCGTCGCCCGGTTCACCGCTGCGGCGACGGGAGCCCTCCCGACCGCGACCGTGGAGGTATTGTTAGTCGCTCCGTCAATCACGGTCACGTTGTCGCTCTTCAGGTTGACGACGTAAATCTGGTTCGTCACCGAGTTCACCGTCGCGGCGACGGGGTACCGCCCGACCGCCACCGTTGCGCTGACTGTGCTCTTGGCCCCGTCAATCACTGTGACGTTGTTGCTCTCAAAATTGATCACGTAAATCTTGTTGGTCACCGAGTTCACCGCGACGGCACCGGGCTCGGTACCGGCGGCCACCGTGATGGTATCGTTGGTGGCGCCATCAATCACCGTCACGTTGGAGCTATTCAGATTGGCCACATAAATCTTGTTCGTCACCGGGTTCACCGCTACGGCATAGGGTCGCGTCCCGACCCCCACTGTAAACGTAGTGTTGGCGGCCCCGTCAATCACCGTCGCGTTGGAGCTATTCAGATTGACCACATAAATCTTATTCGTCACCGGGTTCACTGCCAAGGCATTGGGGGCCGACCCGACAGCCACCGTGGTGGGTTTGTTGGTGGCCCCGTCAATCACCGTCACATTGTCGCTGCCGTTATTTGCCACGTAAATTTTGTTCGTCGCCGGATTCACCGCTACGGCAATGGGGCCACTCCCGGCACTCACGGTCACAGCGGTTTGCGAATAACCGCGCACCGGCCAGCCAACAAGCAGCAACGCAATGCACATGCCTAGAGCCCAAGGAGGCCAGGACGGCCGGCCGCGAAGTTGCCTCCGGGCAGTCGTCGCGCCTTTTCCCTCTCTTGCGGCGAGGCATTCGTCCACTAGGAGTGGGTAAACGCATTCCGAGGCAACGCCTGCTGGGCACACGGCCTGGTAATTCACATTGAAGCGACTTGGCGGGACAGGTTGTGATGGTTTTTGGGGCACGAGGAGCCTGTTTCGTTCCGTTTGGTTCTTAAGAGATTTGAATCGCTACGTTAGCATATCGCGGGGAATAGGTCAGTATTCTGAATGAGCGCTCGCGAACTGTCTTTGAATAATCTGTAACCCCTATTGGCCGTAGACCAGGACACGGAAAGTGCCGAGGACGGCGGCACGCTGTGGATTTGGACGGTCGGCTGTGGGGGCAGGACCCGGGCCAAAATCTGACGTATCCAGGAAGAGATTGTGTGTCTTGGTGTCGAGACCCATGGTCTTGGCGCCGAACTGGGTCTTGACGGTGTCAACCACGCTGTACTGGTCGGGAGAGTCTTCGTGGAAAACGTGAATGTTTCCCTCACGAGTGGAGACGAAGATCAGCTTGGTTTCGGGGTCATAGGCAGCGGCGTCGGCGCCTGAAGTGATGGGAAACGATTGAATGATCTTGCCGCTGTCCGCGTCCATCACGACGAGCATCTGCGGATTGCGGTCGGCGCTGAACAGACGCCGATGCTCGCGGTCCATCGCCAGAGCGGTGGGACCTCCGGACGGAGCGGTGGGCCAGTGCGATTTGACTTCCAGAGTGCGGGCGTCAATCGCGGCCACTTGATTCTTATCCTCGAGATTCGCGTAGATCATTCCCTTTCCGTCTGCCACGGCGAATTCGGGAGCGCCGCCCAAATCAATGGTCTTGATCACGGCGCTTGTCTTGGCGTCGATCACGGTAGAGTTGTGGCTATCGCCATTCATGGTGAAGACGCGCTTCGAGATGGGATCGTAAACGATGCAGTCGGTATCAGGATCGGATTTAACCTCGCCCAACGTCTTCAGAGTATTCAAATCGAAGGTGGTCACTTGGGCGGCGGTTCCGTCACTGATGAAGCCGCGGTTGAATTCGGGCGCGAGAGCGACTCCGTGCTGGCGCTTAAATCCGGGGATGAAGCCGACGAGCGCGCCGGAATCGGCGTCCATCACCTGGACAGCAGTGCCGCGGGACAAGTAGACGCGGCGGGCGACGGGATCGACCGAGACGTAATCGAAATACTCCGAGGTGCTGCCGGGCGCGGCGCCGAACGTGTACGTTTTCAGGAGATGATAGCCGCTATCGGGGCGCGCGAAGGTAAAGGTTCCGAACACAAGGATGGCCGAGAATAGAGCCAGGAACATCGCGGTGGCGCGCGGGGCAGAAAGCTTCATGGAGACCTCCTTTGGAATGAGCGGTGAGCCAGGATGCCATTATATCGAGCGGCAGATTAAGGCCAGATTAATGGCAGGATTGCGGCACACGGAAAGGTGGCAGAGACAGTGGGGGCGAGTCGTGGTTGGGTGTTTTGGGCGCCAGCCTACCGGCTGGGGTTTTGATTCCCGCGTGGTAGTCATGATTAAAGGCAGAAAATCCTCGCGGGTGCTTCGCAGCAGAGGATTCGAGCTGACCTAACCGAAGCAACCTAGCCTACGTCTAATGGTTTGGGGAGGTGACCTCGTGTCCTACCGTAACGCTTTTTGCAAAGGAATCTGGTTTGCAATACCACTCTTGCTCGCGGGTTCGAGCGCCATATTTGGCCAATCTGGGAGCACCCGCAACACTTATCACGTCGGGGGTCATAGGTCGAGCGCCTCGCTGAGCGAGCATGGCCCGGTGAAGCAATGCGACGACCTGGAGGTCACATTCGGAGACAGCGTCCGAGTGGCTCACGCCGAGCAGACCTTTACAATTCCCCGATCCTCCGCGCCACAGCTTCGCGTACATTTGAGGGAATCAGCAGGCGTGACAGTATTTCCGGGCACGGGGCAAGACTACTCGGTTCTGGCATGCAAGTACGCGGCCGCGACTTATTCCGGTTCCAGCGACGCTAATCTGGACGATATCCACGTTTCAGCGCAGGGGGGCGAAGTCGAGGTGAGCGGCCCCAGAAGCGAAAACTGGACTGCCTACCTGATCATCCAGGCACCCGCGGATGCCACGTTAGACTTGGCCACGGAAAATGGCCCTCTTTCTGTCCGAGAGCTGCGCGGCAGGGTCACGGCCCACATTCAGAATGGTCCGCTCGACATTGATCACTGCACGGGTGAAGTGGATGGTTCGGCCGTCAACGGTCCGATCGGCGTCTCGGGGAACAGCGGCCACATGCACTTGAAGACCGAGAACGGCCCGCTCGACGTGAAACTCGATGGCAATCGCTGGGAAAATGGAGAACTGGAGGGCAGTACCCAGAATGGGCCGCTGGATCTTGCCGTAGCCGAGGGCTATCGCTCCGGAGTCGTTGTGGAAAGCAGGGGATATTCTCCGATGAGCTGCAGCGCGCCAGCATGCCGGGAGGGCCGTCGCACCTGGGATGATGACAACCGGAGGATCGAGCTGGGGCAGCAACCTGTGGTCATAAGGCTTTCAACCCGCAACGGTCCAGTAACTGTTTCTTCGCGTAGGAACGAAATCCGATAGGGAATATTTACGCTCGAACGGCGGCGCTCCCGGACGGCGCAGCAGTGGACTCTGGCTTGTCATTAGAATTTCCGTATGACAGCAAGCTGGGCAACCGGTAATTTGACAAAGGGGTTCAGTCCCTTTCCTAGGTGCAGTAGACACACAGTCTGTAAACAAGACCAGCCGCCAAAATCGGGCTGCGACGCGAGGCCGCATTGTCGCGTTGCTCAGCGCGCTTGCGCCCTGGCCAGTTCGTAGTTGCCCTCCCAGGTGCACTCGAGATCGGTCTCCGATTTCAGCACCGTATTGAACTTGCCGCCGCCTTTGACGCCGAGATACTGGCCATCGCCACCGGTGAATTTGAAGGCGCCTTCCACGGTCACCCCGCCGCCTGCAGTGGTGACCTTGCCCTCAAACGTTCCCCAGTCGCGACCTTTATCGGGGTGAACATTGTTATAGTAACCGCGCTGCGAGCCCTTGCCGTCGAGCAAGTCAGTGATGCCCCAGTATACGACCTTCGAGTTATTCCAAAGCGGATCGGGCGATTTCTGCGTGCCGCTAACCTCGACGATGCTCATCTCGTGGTTGGGTTGGTCGGTAAGGGGCATTGCGAACTGCTTTGTGATTTTTCCCGAAAAAGATCCTGTAATGGAAGGCATGGCGTCTTTTTTCCTTTCTTTGGACGATTGTCCGCTGAACTTTGGGCATTGTGACCCTCGTCCTAAGACCTGTCAAGAAAGTCAGACCCCGAGCCGCATCTCGGCAGAAGACAGCACTGGCCTGACTCAAGACTCAGTCAGAGCCTGATTCTCGAATGAGATACGAGGCTTGATGAAGTTTTTGCGCACCGCGACGAATGTTTTGGTATCTTTGTGGGCGAGCGAAGCGGAAACAGCAATCAATTTGCTCAGATCCTGACAGGGAGTAGTTGTCAACCTTCGGGAATGCAATCGTGACAATTGCGAGGTACCGAGTATCTAGTGCCCACTTTTTTTGGATTACAATTGACGATAACTGAGGAGATCCGGCAAAAACGCGCCGGGGAAATCAACTGAATTACAGTTTCGGCTCAAGCCGGTCACACATTCTCATGATGAGAAATACGCTTCAATTCAGCCGAGCGTTTTTCCGCAACCCTGCGGCGACTGGATCTTTGGTTCCGAGTTCCCGTTTTCTTATCCAGCGAATGTTGAGGCATATCGATTGGGATCGCTCGCGCGTCATCGCCGAACTTGGGCCTGGTCTGGGCTGTTTTACCGAGCGGATCTTGTCACGAATGCATCGAGGCGCTGCTTTGATTGCGATCGACTCCAATCCTGAATTCACCACATTTCTCCGCCAATCCTACAAGGATTCGGGGCTCCATGTGGTACACGCATCGGCAACGCAATTGAGGGATGCATTGCAATGCGCTGGATTCAAATCCGTAGATTACATTATCTCCGGATTGCCATTCGCTATCATGGAACCTGCCATGCGGCACGAGATTTTGCGGATATCGATGGAGGTTCTGCGACCGAATGGGAGACTCATCTTGTTTCAATATAGCAGGCATATTTTCCCTGTGTTGAAGGCGATGTTCTCCTCTGTGGACAGGGAGTATGAGCTCCTAAATATTCCGCCCGCTCATGTGTTTCGCTGTTCTGTGCGTCCGGCTTAATCTTTGGCCTGAAAGCAACCGGTACTCGTAACTAGCAAGCAGAGCCGCAGACCTTCGTCTGCGCGCCGAGCCAGGCGAAGCAGTTCCTCCTAGCGAAGCGAAGAAAGAGCGCGGGCACATGGGCCACTCCGACTCTTTCGCCTCAGATGGAGTTATGGGTGGGGGTCAATGGCGGATTCGTTGTGTCCAGGGCGGGAGAAGCATTACGATATGCGAAGCAGGGGTCAAGATCGCAAATTCCGGCTAAGACAAAAACCACCATGGGCCTGACCAGAAAGGAGCCATCCGCCATGCCAGCCGCTCGCGCCTCAAGCCTGTTCGAAAAATTGCTGTTGAAAAAAATCCATCGCTCGATTGGTCGAGCGCCAATTCGATTGGGGTTCGGTGGGGAAGAATTCCCCCCGCCGGATGGTGCAAGCATGGAAAGCATCGTGATTCACGACCGCCGGGCACTCGCGAGCATGGTGCTCGATCCCGAGATCGGCTTCGGGGACGCGTACATGGAGGGGCGCATCGAGGTAAAGGGAGACCTCGTCCACGCATTGGAGTTGGTCTTCCGCGCAATGCACACGCTCGAGAAACGAAGCTGGTATTACCGCCTCTTTTCAAGTTGGCTGCAGCGCGTCCAAGCCAATACGCTGGACGGTTCGGCCTCGAACATCCACCATCATTACGACTTGAATACGGATTTCTACAAGCTGTGGCTCGATTCGCGGCTGGTTTACACCTGCGCCTACTTTCCCACCCCCTCCGCGACGCTCGAAGAGGCGCAACTGGCAAAGATGGAACACGTCTGCCGGAAAATTCAACTCCAGCCCGGAGAAAGAGTTGTGGAAGCTGGCTGCGGCTGGGGCGCCCTTGCGCTGCACATGGCGAAACATTACGGCGTTACCGTGAAGGCTTTCAATATTTCGCGGGAACAAATTCAATACGCGCGAACACAGGCAAAGAAAGAAGGGTTGACTGGCCGGGTGGAATTCATCCAAGACGATTATCGCAATATTTCCGGACGATTTGACGCGTTCGTATCTGTCGGCATGCTGGAGCACGTCGGCCGCGAACACTACAGCGAGTTGGGAAAAATTATACACCGCACGATCGGCGATTCCGGGCGCGGACTCATCCATTTCATCGGGCGCAATCGGCCGGAGGCTTTCAGCGCCTGGATCCGCAAACGCATTTTTCCAGGCGCTTATGTTCCGGCGCTCCGGGAAGCGATGGAAATTTTCGAGCCGCACGAATATACCGTGCTCGATGTGGAGAACCTGAGGCTTCACTACGCGAAGACGCTCGAGCACTGGCTGGCTCGCTACGAGCGGTCGGCCGACCGCGTGTCCGATCTATTCGGACCCGAATTCGTCAGGGCCTGGCGACTCTACCTCGCCGGGTCGATCGCAAGCTTTCGCGCCGGGCGGCTACAACTTTTCCAGATTGTTTTTGCAGGTTCTGCCTGCCAGCAAATTCCGTGGACTCGGGCCCACCTTTATGCCGGAGAGGCGCGTGTGGAGAAGGAATCTCAATGGATTCGTGCAGCGTCCTGATTGTGGGGGCCGGGCCTGCAGGTTCTTCCTGCGCGCGGAGATTGCATAAGGCGGGCCTCGACACAATCATTCTCGACAAGCGCACGTTTCCGCGCGACAAAGTGTGTGGCGGCTGGATCACTCCTGCGGTGATCCAAGAGCTCGAAATCGATCCGGCTGAGTACGCGGGCGGGCGCGTGCTGCAATCCATCACCGGGTTCCGGACAAGTCGCATGGGCGACGCTGAAATCGAAACGGACTACGGCCGCACCATCAGCTACGGAATCCGCCGGTTTGAATTTGACGATTACCTGCTCCAGCGTAGCGGCACGCGCTTGATCACGGGGACGCCGCTAAAAACTCTCGAGCGTTCCGGCAACACCTGGATCGTGAATGGCGAGATTCAGACGCGACTCATCGTTGGCGCGGGCGGCCATTTCTGCCCGGTCGCCCGATTCCTGGGCGCCGAGGCTCGTCAGGAAGTCGCTGTCGCTGCACAGGAAGTGGAGTTTGAAATGAGTCCTCCGCAGCGAGACTCGTGCTCGATCCGCGGGGAGATTCCGGAACTTTACTTTTGCGCGGACATGAAAGGGTATGGATGGTGTTTTCGCAAGGAAGATTTTCTGAACATCGGCCTGGGCAGACTCGACTCACATTCGCTCCCGGCCCACGTCTCCGATTTCGTGCGCTTCCTGAAAAAAACAGGCAAAGTCGCTTTCGATCTCCCTTCTTCCATGCTGGGCCACGCCTACCTTATTTTTCGCGAAACAAAACGGAACATTGCCGGCGATGGAGTTCTGTTGATCGGGGATGCCGCAGGGCTGGCATACTCGCAAAGCGGTGAAGGGATCCGCCCGGCGATTGAATCCGGATTGCTGGCAGCGAAAGCCATACTCACTGCCGATGGAAAGTACACGCGCGACCGGCTCGAGATTTATCGGGGGATGCTCGCCTCACGATTCGGAAAATCGCAGGCAGACTGGTCCACGCGAATTGGCCGCCGCCTTCCGCCGCGATGGATGCAGTCCCTCGCGAGAATGCTTCTTGCGACGAGGTGGTTTTCGCGCCACGTCGTCCTCGATCGGTGGTTCCTGCACTCCCACGAACCCGCGCTCAATTCCTGAGCGGAGCATCACCTCCGATGGCCTTCATCCATAATGCGTAGCAGCGATCCGCAGCGTGGCCAAGTGACTCTCGCTGTCAGGTATGCCGAACCGCCAATTGGTTTCCGCAAGCTGTGCCCGAGAGCGGTTGATTTATTTTGCAGGGGCACTTCTTAGAAGCCTATAATCCGCACCATCCATGGGGCTGACGAATGGCATCAAACTGGGTCCCTACCAGATCCTGGCGCCGATTGGTGCAGGAGGGATGGGCGAAGTATATCGGGCGCGGGATACGCGCCTGGACCGCAGTGTAGCCATAAAGATTCTTCCTCCGCATCTCTCCGACGATGCGACGCTCCGCCAGCGCCTCGAGCGCGAAGCCAAAGCCATCTCCAGCCTGAATCATCCCAACATTTGCACGCTGCACGACGTCGGCCGGCAAGACGGCGTTGATTTCATTGTCATGGAATACCTGGAAGGAGAGGACCTAGCGGCACGATTGGAAAAAGGGCCGCTGCCAATAGCGCAGGTGCTTCAGTATGGGATCCAAATTGCCAGCGCCCTCGACAAGGCGCACCGCAATGGCATGACGCATCGCGACCTCAAGCCGGGCAACATCATGCTTACGAAATCCGGCGCCAAGCTGCTCGATTTCGGCCTGGCGAAAGCTGCGCCAATGCTGACTCCAGGAGCCACGCTGGCAGACATGGCGACGCGAACCACGCCGATGACTCAACAAGGCACAATTGTTGGAACTATTCAATACATGTCGCCCGAGCAGGTGGAAGGGAAAGAAGTGGATCCGCGCAGCGACATTTTCTCATTTGGCGCTGTGTTGTACGAAATGGTGACCGGGTCCCGCGCGTTTCGGGGCAAGAGCCAGCTCAGCGTGGCCTCGGCCATTCTGGAGAAGGACCCGGAGCCGATCAGCACGATACAGCCTCTCACCCCGCCGGCGCTGGACCGCACCATCCGAGTTTGTCTTGCGAAGGATCCCGACGAGCGCTGGCAGTCGGCAAGCGATCTCCTGAGCGAGCTGCGATGGATCGCGGCCGGCGGTCCGCCCGTGGATCGCGTGGATGATAGCCGCGGTGTTTGCCGCCGTTGCGGTGGCCGCGCTGCTGCTCGCCTCACTCTCCGGGCGCGGTCCCGACCCGCTTGTCTTCCGCCAGCTAAATTTTCGTCGCGAGGCCATCTTCCAGGGCGCATTCGCCGCCGAGAGAAATACTGTCGTGTACAGCGCCGCGATCTCGGGCAACAGACCTCAAATCTTCACGGTGCGACCCGACTATCCCGAGCCGCAACCGCTTGGTCCGCCCGGCATGCACCTGCTCGCTGTTTCGTCCAAAGATGAGCTCGCCGTCCTCGTTGGCGCTCGGTACGTGTGGCATCGGCTATTTATCGGTACGCTGGCGCGCATGCCCTTGGGTGGTGGGGCGCCGCGGGAAATCCTGGAAGGCGTACGGCAGGCCGATTGGTCGCCGGACGGATCGCAGCTCGCCATCATCCACGAGGCCGGAGGCAGGGATCGGCTCGAATACCCAATTGGCAAGGTGCTCCACGAGGTCAGTGGCTATATGACCGATGTGCGCGTCTCCCCCCAGGGGGATCGGATCGCGTTTTTTGAGCATCCCCGGAAGTGGGATGACCGGGGCTCGGTGAACGTCGTTGATCTCGCCGGGAAGAACACGGTGCTTTCGGATGGCTATTGGAGCGAACGGGGACTGGCCTGGTCAGCGGATGGCAAGGAGATCCTGTTTTCCGCGAGCCTCAGCGGCGGCAGCTACACTATTTATGCCGTGACACCTTCTGGCAGGAGGCGCATTGCCTACGAGGCACCCGGCGGGCTCAACCTCCAGGATGTGGCTCGCGACGGACGGTGGCTCGTGACCCGCGGCGACTACCGGTACGCGGCAATGGTCCATACTCCCGGCGCGGCCGAGGATCGGGATCTCTCGTGGCTCAATACTTCGCATGCAGGGGCTCTCTCTCAAGACGGACAGACGCTTCTCTTCGCCGAGACCGCACTCGGAACCAACTACACTGTGTGTATGCGGAAGACCGACGGCTCGCCCGTGGTTCGCCTCGGCGAGGGATGGCCCTCGGACCTCTCCGCCGACGGCAAGTGGGTGCTCGCCTTGGTACAGTCCCGTCCGCCTCAGCTCGTGATTTATCCGCCTGGTGCCGGCGAGACACGGCGGCTCGAACGGGGCGAGATCGAGAACTACTCGACCGCGCAGTGGTTCAGGGACGGCAAGAGCGTTCTCATCTGCGGCAACGAACCCGGAAAGGGAACGCGCTTCTACGTTCAGGAAATCGGCGGGAACGCTCCGCGACCGGTGACTCCGGAAGGTACTAGCGACGGGTCGCTCTCGTCGGACGGGAGGCTTGTTCTGGCGCGGGGACCCAAAGGAAATCACTCCCTGTACCCGATCGCGGGTGGAGAGCCGCGGCCCGTGCCGGGGCTGACGGAGGCGGACGTCCTCGCCCAGTGGTGTGGGGACGAGCGATCCGTGCTGGCTTATCGCCGTGCCGAGATTCCCACCCGTCTGGAGCGCGTCGACCTCGCGACCGGACACCGGAGTCTCTTCAAGGAGTTCGCGCCCGCCGACCGCGTGGGGCTCCTGTCCGTGCGAGGGATTTTCGTCACGGACGACCTGCGATCGTACGCGTACACGGCGTACTACCAGGTTTCGAGCCTGTTCGTTTCGGAGGGCAAGCGGTGACATGCGCACCCGGCTTCCGGCGCCACGCGCCGCCGGGGCCGGTGAAATTGGTAAATTAGGTCACGGTAGCGGTGGAAGGCGGCTGCCCAATGGCCGCCGCGGCGGGTTATACTGCCGGCGATGGCCGCGCCAAAACCGCCCAAGAGGCTCTTCCTGATTGACGCGATGGGCTTCATATTCCGTGCTTTTTTTGCGCCCATGGAGCGGCTCCGAAGTCCTTCGGGCTTGCCGACGAAGGTCCCCTACCTTTTCACGCAAATGGTCCGGCGGCTGGTGCGTGATTATCAGCCGGATTACATCGGAGTAGCCTTCGATCTGGCCGAGCCGACTTTCCGCGACAAACTCTTCGCCGAATACAAGGCTCAGCGGCCTCCGATGCCCGAAGAGCTTGCCCTCCAATTGCCCTACGTCCGCCGCCTGTGCGAAGCGCTTCGCCTGCCCGTTCTCGCCGAGCCGGGCTATGAGGCCGACGACGTCATTGGCACGCTTGCCACGCAGGCGTCCAAACGCAAACTCGACATCTATGTCGTTACGAGTGATAAGGACCTGCTTCAACTCGTTGGCGGGCCGGTGCGCGTGCTTATTCCCACCAAGCAAGATCTCCTGGTTGACGAAGCGAAGGTGCAAGAGCTGCTCGGAGTGCCGCCCGACAAGGTCACCGACGTAATGGCGTTGATGGGCGATTCGATTGATAACATCCCGGGCGCGAAAGGAATCGGCGAAAAGGGCGCGCGCGAACTGATTCAGCGGTTCGGCTCCGTGGAAAAGGCGCTTGATAACGCGGACAGGGTCGAAGGCAAACGGTACCGCGAGGCGCTGCAAACTCAGCGCGAGCAGGTGCTGATGTCCAAACAGCTTGCGACGATCGCCACAGACGCACCCGTGAAGCTGGACCTCGACTTACTCACATACCGTGTGCCGGATGCGGAAGCGCTCCGCGCGCTGTATAGCGAATTGGGATTTACTTCTTTGCTGAAAGATCTCGGCCCTACGGCCGCGCAAGTAACTGGCGATCGTGACTATGGTGAATTGAAGTCGGCCGAAGGCGCCCGAACATTTCTGGATGAATTGCCGTGTGAACAAGAGATTGCGCTCTTCCTGACGATTGCGCCGGATGATCAGCATGAAGACGCGGGGTTTGGCAGTCGCGTCGTGGCCATCGAATTCTCTCCAAAGATGGGCGTGGCTCGAACACTGACATTGCCGGAAAAAGAAGGCGAGCCCGGAAAACTGAGTGCTGCGCTTCAGCCATGGCTCGGTGATGCCAAGCGGCCCAAAATCGTCCACGATCCAAAACTGGTCTCGCTTCTATTCGGGGATACGGCCGGCATTCGCCATGCGACGATCCTTTATTCATACCTTCTGCGCCCAACGACGGCCAAACACAATTTTGACGACGCCGCGCTGCGCTATCTCAACATCAATCTTGCGCAACAACCCGGCGAGCGCGCTGATGCGCTCCACCAACTCGCCAAGGAGCTGCGGCGTCAAGTGGAAGCGCAAGGGCTTGCGCAGGTCTACGAAACGATAGACCTCCCGCTTGCGCCCGTGCTCGCGGAAATGGAGCGCGCCGGTGTGCGCGTGGACCCCGCGGCGCTCGCGACAATGTCCGCAGGGCTCGAAATGGAAATCCGCGTCCTCGAAGGACGCATCTGGGGGCTGGCCGGCACGGAATTCAACATCAATTCGCCGCAGCAACTCGCCGAAATTCTCTTCGACAAGATGAACTTGCAGCCGCCCGCGCGGCGCGGCAAGGCGCGCTCGACCGCCGCCGAAATCCTGGAGGCCCTGGCGCCGATGCACGAACTGCCGCGGAAGGTTCTCGAATACCGCGAAGTCTCCAAATTGAAGTCCACTTACGTTGACTCACTGCCCCGGCTGATCAATCTGGAAACAGGCCGCCTGCACACGCGCTTCAGCCAAACCGGCACTGCGACCGGGCGGCTGAGTTCCTCCGAGCCGAACCTCCAAAACATTCCGGTGCGGACGGAAGCAGGCCGGCGCATCCGCGCGGCCTTTGCCGCGGAATCGGGGATGAAGCTACTTTCCGCCGATTACTCTCAAATTGAGTTGCGAATTCTCGCGCATCTCTCCGAAGACCCTGTGCTCGTGGAGGCGTTCAGCAAGGACGAAGACATTCACGCGCGCACGGCGCAGGAGGTCTTCGGCGTCGGCCCGATGGCGCAAACCTCGGAGCACCGGCGCGCCGCCAAGGTCATCAATTTCGGGATCATTTATGGGCTTTCCGCATTTGGACTTGGCCAACAGCTCGGCATTGACACTAAAGAAGCCGCGCAGTTCATCGCGGCATATTTCGCACGTTACAGCGGCGTGAAAGAATTCCTGGACCGCACGCTCGAAGAGGTGCGGAAGAGCGGTTTCACTCGAACGATGTTTGGCCGCGTGCGTCCCATTCCGGAAATCAATTCGCCAATGGTGGGTTTGCGAAACTTTGCCGAACGGACGGCGATGAATACGCCACTTCAGGGTGCCGCCGCCGACCTCATAAAGCTTGCGATGATTGAACTTTCGCGGCGGCTCAGGGCAGAAGATTTCCGCGGGCGCATGATCCTTCAGGTGCACGACGAGTTGCTGTTTGAGGCGCCGCCGGAGGAGCTTGCGCGGCTTGGCGCGCTCGTGCGCGAGTGCATGGAGCAAGCTCATCCGCTCCGAGTCCCGCTCAAGGTGGATTTGATGGCCGGTCCGAATTGGCGGGACATGAAGGAACTCCAGAGCTAGGGGGCAGGTGCCCAACTATGCTAGGCTCCGGCCAAACAGCCTCTTTTTTGAGGCTCTTTCTTGAGGCACTGAAATGAAACATTCCGAAGGATTTCTCAGGCTCGTCAATGAAGCCCGTTCTCGCATTCGCGAGACCAATGTGGCGGAGGTCAAGAAGCGGATGGACGCGGGAGAAAAGTTCGCGCTCGTGGACGTCCGCGAGGAAAGCGAATGGGCGCGCGGCCATCTGCCCAACGCTGAGCATCTCAGCAAAGGCATCATCGAGCGCGACGTCGAAATGCGCTTTCCCGACAAGAACGTCGAGATCGTGCTTTACTGCGGCGGCGGATTTCGCTCCGCCCTTTCCGCCGAAAATCTTCAGAAGATGGGCTACACCAAAGTCAGCTCAATGGACGGCGGCTGGCGCGGCTGGCTCGAAGCCGGTCACCCCACCGTTCAGGGCTGAGAAACTCGCAAAAAATTTCCGGAATCACGTGGATTTTTGGCTGGGGCGGGAGGATTCGAACCTCCACCGTCTGCATTAACAGTGCAGCGTCCTACCAATTGGACCACGCCCCAAGAGTTCAGGCATCACCATGAGAAACCATACGCGGAACCTTTCAGTTCCGGTCGCCGAAGCCGTGGCGCTGCTTGCAAATCCGGCAAAATGTGGGCGGTTCGCTATTGTCCACGCGATGTCGCACAGATGGCAGGGACCGCAGGTAAGCAAAAATACCGGCGAGATCATCATCTGTCATGCTCCCATAGGTCGTCCAGGGCATGACGGGATTGAGCGGGCGCGCTACGACCGCACCCGTGCGCATCGCCGTTGTAAACATCGCGAGGTCGTAATAGGGAATGCCCGAAGGATCGGGCGTGAGGTTCGCGCTGGCTACGCGGCCGAAAGGGCCGGCCAGAACGAGACCTCCGGCAAATTCCATGCCCGGCAATCTGTGCCCGAGTGAGTCCATCGGAGTATGGCAATCCGCGCAAGAGGCGATCTGGGCCAAGTACGCTCCGCGCTTTTCTGACGTGGAAAGATCGGGCGCCGGCACAGAAGTTTTCAATGGCCGCGGAAAATTGCGGATCATGATTCTCACACGCAGGACCAGCCTGGTGAAAGGAAGCGGATTCCGTACCGGCGGAAGCGAACGGAGATAAACAATGATGGAAGCCAGGTCTTCATCGGAAAGCGCGCGAAAACGTTGATAGGGCATCATCGGATAGAGCGCTCGCCCATCGTGGCCGATGCCTTCGCGAATTGCTCGCGCGAGTTGGTCATCCGTCCAGTTTCCTGCACCGGTCTCCGGATCTGGCGTAAGGTTGGGAGCAACCACGCGTCCCACGTTCCAGAGCAGACCGGTGAATGGCATCACTTCTCCGGAGCCAATCTTGCCGGGAGTCAGGGGTGAAACGGGCGCTGCGGAATCATGTGGGGTGTGGCACTCCATGCAGCCGCTCACTGCTTCCGCTATGTACTTTCCGCGTGCGAGGCGATCCGAAGTGCGCTCGAATGTCCGAGCAGAGGTTGCACGGGAGCGCGGGATGATCGGCGGGCGGCACCCGCCGGCGAATGCAACTCCTGCGAGAAAGAGCAATAAGATACGTTCAGTCGTGCAGACCGATCGACGGAACCTGAGAAGTACATGCCCCAATTTGCCGGGAAGCACGCGCGGATAGTACCACCCGAAGCCTGTTTCGCAGCAAGGCGGCAGACTATTTTTCGCGCGGAGCGGGAGCGGGAATGGAAGGCCCCCAATTGGAGGGCGAGGGCGTCCAGTGGCGAGTGAGAACATCCGAAAGAGTGAAGGTCAACAGAAGCGCAAGCCAGAAAAAAGCGGCGAGAAGTGCGAGCTTCGTGAGGCGCGGGCTGTACAAAACATGCATGAAAAACAAGATGACGAGGAGCATCTTGGCGACGGCGATGACGAGCGCCACGACCGTGTTCAGAGGCCCGAGGTTGATGAATGCAACGGCGGTGGTCACCGCAGTCAAACAGATCAGCGCCACGAAAACCGCGACGTAAGTCTTGACTGAAACGACGCGTGAGGACATCAGTAGCGCCCTCCGATGAGATACAGCAGTGGAAACAGAAATATCCAGACGATATCCACGAAGTGCCAATAGAGTCCGCTGATTTCCACGGGCGTGTTGTATTCGGCGGAGAATCTTCTGCGCCTCGCCATCACAACCAGCACCCCAAGAACTCCCAGTCCGATAATCATGTGCAGAGCATGCAGCCCCGTCATGATGAAATAAAAGCAGAAGAACAATTCAAGATTCGGAAGCGTTACGCCCGAGGGCAGGGCTTCGGCCGGCGCAAAGCGAATCCCGGGAACAAGAAAATCCTGCCACTTGTGCGCGTACTCCGAATACTTGATGCCAAGAAAGGCCGTACCAAGCGCCATCGTAAGCAACAGGAAAAACATGAGCGCTTTGCGCTTGCCGGTTTGTGCGGCGTGAACGGCGAGCGCCGTCGTAAGGCTGCTCGCAATCAGGATGGCGGTGTTTGTCGCGCCGAGCCGGACATCGAGCAAGCGGCTTCCGGCCTCGAATGCGGGCAAGTAGAGGGAGCGATAGATGGTGTAGCCGCAGAAGACCCCGCCGAAAAACATAATTTCAGTGACCAGGAAAACCCACATGCCGAGGTTCCCGGTTTCGCGCTGCTGATCGGCATCGACAAAATGATGGGCTACTCCTGGAGGGTGGACTGCGGAGGTCGTGTCAGACACGAGTTCCCTCCTTGCCGGCGGAGATGGGCTTTGCGCGTTCGGCGTAAGCGTAGGCTTCCTCGGTCACAACCGGCGTCACTTCAAAGTTGTCCTGCGGGGGCGGCGAAGGCGTTTGCCATTCAAGGCCCGTTGCGCGCCAGGGATTCGGTCCCGCCACTGGCCCATAACGCATGGACCAGATGAGATAGACGAGAGGAATCAGGTAGCCCACCGCGAGAATGGAAGCGCCCGCCGACGACATCACGTTGAGAACCTGAAACTCCGCGGGATACGTCGCGTAGCGGCGCGGCATGCCGAGATAGCCGAGCATGAATTGCGGAAAAAACGTCAGGTTGAATCCCACGAAGATCAGCAAAGCGGCAAACCGGGCCCAGGCATCGGAATACATCCGGCCGGTCATTTTTGGCCACCAGAAGTGAATGCCGCCCATGTACGCCATCACGGTGCCGCCAACCATGATGTAGTGAAAGTGCGCGACGATGAAGTAGGTGCCGCTCAGATGTACATCGGTCGCGAGCGATGCTAGAAACAATCCGGTCAGCCCGCCCATCGTAAACAAACCAATAAAGCCGAGCGCGTAGAGCATCGGCGCCTGATAGGAAATGGATCCCTTGTAAAGCGTCGCCGTCCAGTTGAACACCTTGATCGCCGAGGGAATCGCCACCAGAAAGCTCAGCAGCGAAAAAATCAAGCTGGCGTAAACCGACTGGCCCGCGACAAACATGTGGTGGCCCCACACAAGGAAGCTGATGACGGCAATCGCGAGGCTCGAAAATGCGACGAAGCTATACCCGAAAATCCGCTTGCGCGAAAAACACGCGATCAACTCGCTCACGACTCCCATGCCAGGCAGCACCATGATGTAAACCGCCGGGTGAGAGTAAAACCAGAAAAGATGCTGGAAGAGGAGGGGATCGCCGCCAAGCCTCGGGTCGAAGATTCCCGCGTGGAACAACCGCTCGAACGCAACGAGCACAATGGTCACGGCGACGACCGGGGTGCCAAGCACCATAATGATGCTCGTCGCGTACATGGCCCAGAGGAAGAGCGGCATGCGAAACCAGGTCATACCCGGCGCGCGCATTTTGTGAATGGTCACGATAAAGTTCAAGCCGGTGAGGATGGAGCTGAACCCTGTAATGAAAACGCCGAGAGCCACGGAAATCACGTGCGTGTTCGTGTAGGTGGTACTGTAGGGTGTGTAAAACGTCCAACCCGTGTCCACGCCGCCCGCGAGGATTGAATAGAGCGTGAACATCGCGCCGACCACATAGATGTACCAGCTCAAAAGATTGATGCGCGGGAATGCCAGGTCCTTCGCGCCAATCATCATCGGCACAAGGAAATTCCCAAGCACCGCCGGGATTGAAGGAATCATGAAAAAGAAAATCATCACGATCCCGTGAATCGTAAACAATTTGTTATAGGTCTCCGGCTGGACGAGCGTTCCCTGCGGCGTAATCAGGTGCATCCGCATTAAAACCGCCGCAGTCCCACCGATAAAAAACATAAAGGTGATGGAAATCAGATAGAGCAACGCGATGCGCTTGTGGTCCGTGGTGAGGAGCCAGGAGCGAATGCCGTAGTTCACGTTCAAATAATTCACGCGCCCGTCGGGGGAAGTTTCGGCGGCTGCGACACTCATTTCCCTTTCCTCTCCTGAGCGGCAAGGGACTTCACGTAAGCCATCAATTGCAGAATCTGCTCCTCGTTCAACTGTCCCTGGAACGAGGGCATCACCGGCGCATAATTCGCAAGCGGCATCGAGTTCGGGTTGGTAATCGCCTGGCGGATAAAAGCTTCGTCAACCATCAGCGTGCGCCCATCCTTCAAAGGCTGCGACTTTCCGAATACTCCGTCGAGCACAGGCCCTTTGCCGCTGCCATCGGACTTATGGCAGGTGTCGCATTCGTATTGATTGAAGAGCCGCGCGCCCGCTTGCGTCATGGATTCGCCCTTAATCCCGCCGGAAAGCCACACAGCGTAGTCCGCGGGCGGCATCACGTACACCCAGCCGATCATTCGGGAATGTTCCGCGCCGCAATACTGCGAGCAGAAAAAATGAAATGTTCCGGTTTCAGTCGCCTGAAACCAAATCGTGGAGTAGCGGCCCGGCAGCACGTCTTTCTTTATGCGGAAGGCCGGGATGTAGAAATCGTGGATCACGTCCTCCGACGTCATCGTTAGCTTCACCGGCACTCCGAGCGGCACGTGCAGCTCGTTGATTTCGCGCGGGCCCTCCGGATGCTGCAGATGCCACATCCATTGCTTGCCGACGACGAAAATTTCCATCGAAGCGTTTGGCGCGCGGGAGTTCTCGAAATAGAGGCTCGAACTCCAGGTGAAGACAACCGCGCAAAGCACGATGGGGATCAACGTCCAAGTGAGCTCGAGTGGCAGCAACGTCTTTGTTTCGGCAGGCTGCTCATCATCCGAGCGGCGGCGGTATTTGACGGCGAAATAGAGGATCGTAGTGAAAATGATGAACGTAAAGAACAGTGTGATCCCTGTCAGGAAGAAGTGAAGTCTGTCCACGCCTTCCGCGATGGTCGAGCCCGGCTCTGGCCGAATGGGAATCCCCGGCCAATCCAGCAGGGCCAATACATAAAGTTGGGATGCGTTAACCATCATCCTTCCGCAATCTCTCCACAAGAACCCGGCATCATGCTGTATCTCGCTGTGTACTTCGGTGCGTGGCGTCTGCAACGGCGGCTCTTCTCTCTCGTCTCAAAAAAATAAAAACCATCAATGCCAGCGCTGCCACCGTCAGCACGCCTCCTGCGCGCACGACGTTCGTGATCACGACCCCATACTTCCCCGTCGAAGGATCGTAGTGATAGCAATAGAGCAGGATGGTGTCCGTCAGAGAGCCGATCTTGCCTTCCGACGCTTCCACCAATCCCAATCGCACATCGCGGGGTCGATACGAGATCCCATAAAAGTAACGCGAGAGTTTTCCCTCCGGCGTCAGCACCATGATCCCGCTCGCATGCGCGAACTGCTTCGACATTTTGTCGTAGGCGTAGCGAAATCCCACGGCTGCAGCGAGCCGCCGGATTTGCGCCTCATCTCCTGTCAGAAAATGCCAGCCATGCACGGCGCCGGGACGTCCGTAGAGGCCCGCGTACATGATTTGCTTCGCTTCCGCGAGCACGGGCTTTTCGCTCGGGTCAATACTCACCGTAATAACGCTGAAGTCCTTGCCGATTTCAAGCGGTACTTCCTTTAAACTGTTCAGCGTTCCGTTGAGCACTTCCGTGCACAGCATCGGGCATTGGTAATAAACGAGCGTCAGGATCGCCGGCTTCCCCTGCAGAAACTGCCCGATGGTCACGCTCGCGCCGTGCTCGTCGCGAAGCGTTATATCGAGCGGAACCTGCGCGTCGAGTTTCTGGTCAAGCCCGACATCCCGCAGCACTTCCGGTCTGCCGGAAGGATTCTGCGCGAGCAGGTCTTGCGCGTTCACGTTCCACGGCGACAACCAGCAGATTGCCGCAATGGCGGCGCAAATTGGTACGAACTTCGCCACAAACTTCGCTGCAAGTCTGGCAAATCCATTTCGGGTGCTCATTTCTCTTCCTCCTTGCTGCCTGCCTCCGGCTGCGGGGCGTTCTGCCGCGCGGGAAGGCCGCGTTCGATGACGAGGTCCATTGCACGGTCAATCGGGATGCGGACCTTTCCACTCGCCCGGTCCACCCAGCCATAGGTATTCAGCAACTCTTCCTGCCCTTGCCGCACATGATTGAGATCTTCCACGGGCTGCACCTGGAGCCGTGGCTCCGGCGGCAGTGCTCGCGAGTTGGTGAACGGTGACGCCGCGGGCCCCAGCGGTTGCGTAGCGGAAAAATAGCCGAATAGCGAGCGCATCGAGAGAAACGACGCAACGAGCAGCAGAAACAGCGCGAGCACAAAATAGAGTATTCCGCGCGTGTTGACGTCGCGCTTCTCATAGCCCGGGTTCGTGTTTACCGGTTTCAAGTCAATGTCCCTCCGCATTTTCCAATAGCTCAGCCAAGCGAGGGTCGTGCAACGGCACGAACGGCTTGCCATCCAATTGTCTGAAGAATTCCCAAAGCCACAATCCGCCAATCCCCGCGGTCAGCGATAGATTGGTCCAGTGCACACGCGGGCCTGCCGGCTCGAAAGCAGGCACGATGAGCCAGAACATGTCCACCAGCGTCAGCGTGACGAGAAGGCCTGCCACGCGCGAAAGCGCTTTGGGCGTGCGCTTGATGTTCCTCGAGAGCAGAAGCACGAACGGTATCGCGAAGTGAAAGATAATCAAAACAACCGCAAGCGCCGCCCAGCTTCCTCGACCCCTACTCATATACCAGCTCGTTTCTTCCGGCATGTTCCCCGACCAAATGATAAGGAATTGCGAAAACGACAGGTACGCCCACAGCATCACGAATGTGAGCAGCAGATTACCGAGATCATTGAATCGCATCGGCGTCGCTACGCGCGTGAGCGGTTCGCCGTTCGCCAGACTCCGAGCAATCAGCACTGCAAACGCCATCGCCGAAAGCACCATTGAAACCATAATGATCATTCCGTAGATGGTGGAGAACCAGTGCGGCTCGAGCGACATGATCCAGTCCACCGACGAGAACGTCACCGCCAAGCCCCAGAGAATCAGCCCCGGCCCGCTCAATCCTTCCAATTTCTTCGACAGACTCGTATCGCCGGTGCGGTCTTGCTCGAACGACCAGCGGTTGAGCAGCCACGCCAATCCCATCCACAGGACGAAATAGATCACGCTTCGCGCGATGAAAAACGGTGTGTTGAGATAGAAATGTTTCTGGTGGTACAGAGGGATCGACGCCGCTTGCGGCTGCGCCCATCCGTAAAGGTGCGCCATTCCAAGCAACAACGGAATGTAGAGCAGCGCCATCAGCCAGAGCGTCCGCGTGCCGGCTTCGAGCACGCGCCGAATCACAAATCCCCAGCCGCCGCCCGTAAGATGATGAAGCATCAGGATCGCCATTGAGCCCACCGGAATGCCAATCCAGAAAAGGTACGCGAGCAGATACGATCGGTAAAACTGATCCGGCGCGCGCACCAAACCCGGAACGGACACAGCAAGCCCCGCAATGCCGGTCATCAGCATCCCACGTCGTGTGCGGTCGAATTGTGGCAGACGGTAGTCGCTATCGCCTATATTTCTCATTTCGGCGGCTCCGCCTGAAGTTTTTCACGCGCTGATGCGGGCGTATCGGACAGATTTGCTTGCTGGCTCAACTGCAGAGCTCGAATATAGGCGGCGACGCGCCAGCGATCTTCCGGGCTGACGCGCGCTGCATAGCTGTACATCACGCCGAGGCCGTTCGTCATTACGTCGAAAAAATGTCCCGGGGGCGCCTGGCGCAGCCGGTCAATGTGAAATGACGGAGGCTGCGGAAAACCGCGCAGCACAATCATGCCGCGTCCGCTGCCGGTGACATCATGGCAGGGCGCGCAATAAATGTTGTACCGTTCACGCCCGCGCGCGAGGTCCGCCCGGGTGATGGGAAACGGAAAAACCTCCGCTTCCTTGCCGTCCACTTTGCCGGTGTACAGCAATGCATCCAGATGGAGCTCGCCGCGCGCAATCGTTCCCGGCACCGGTTGGCGCGCAGAGCGGCCGTCGTCGAAAAATGCCGAGGCGTCATACGGGTTGTAGCGCGGCTGCACCTGCATGTCGCGTCGGCAGCCGGCGATAAAGGAGACAATCGCCGCCGCGGTCGCGAGTCCCGCGCGCATTTTCCATCCGCGCCTGGTGCGATCGTCACGCATCAACTTCGGAAACCTCTCTCGCCTGCAACCCTTGCAGGAAAGCCTTCGTCTTCGCCAAATCGAATTGCTTGTCGCGCGCCTTGATCAGCAGGAAGAATCGGTCGCGCGTCGCCAGCGCGAATCGCTCCACGTTAAACACCGGGTGGTACGGCGCCGGCAATCCATTCATCGCCAGCATTCCGAACACGCAAAAAATCGCCGCGCCTAGGATCGTCAGTTCAAACGTAATCGGAATGAACGCCGGCCAGGAATTGAATGGCTTCCCCGCGACATTGAGCGGATAGCTGAACACGTTAGCGTAGTACTGCATGAGGAAACCGGTCAGCCCGCCGAGAATCCCGCCGATCAGCACAACGAGCGGGAGGCTTGTGTGGTGAAATCCCACCGCCTCCGCCAGGCCTTCTACGGGAAGAGGCGTGAACGCGTCCACGCGCTTGTAGCCGGCGGCATTCGTCTTATGTGCGGCGGCAAGCAGGGCTTCGGGCGTCTCAAATTCCGCGAGCAATCCGTAAAGTGGGTGTCTCCGCATCGCTCAGTCTTTCCCGCCACCCGGCATTTCCGGATTCGGATTCCGCAGCCGCGCGAGATAACTTGTCCGCGGGCGCGTGTTCAGCTCCGCAAGCAGCGTGTAATCGCGCGGGCTCGCCTTCCACATCGACACATGGCTCGACTTGTCGTTGATGTTGCCGAACGTAATCGCCTGCGCCGGGCACACCGCCTCGCACGCCGTCACGATTTCGCCGTCGCGCACCGTGCGGTCCTGTTTTTCCGCCTCAATCTTTGCCGACTGGATGCGCTGCACGCAGTAGGTGCACTTCTCCATCACGCCGCGGCTACGTACGCTTACGTTCGGATTCCGCAACGGCACAAGCGATTGCGTTACAAAGTCGGAGTAAAGCTTGAAATTGAAGCGCCGCACCTTGTAGGGACAATTGTTCGAGCAGTAGCGCGTCCCGACGCAGCGGTTGTAAACCATCTCATTCAGCCCTTCGGGGCTGTGAACAGTTGCCGCAACCGGACACACGCCTTCGCACGGCGCGTTTTCGCAATGCATGCACGGCACCGGCTCGAAATAAGTCTCTGGCGCATCGAGGTCACCGCGGAAATAAGTGTCCACGCGCAGCCAATGCATTTCGCGGCCGCGAATCACCTCTTCCTTGCCGACAACGGGAATGTTGTTCTCCGCCTGGCACGCCACTACGCATGCGTTGCAGCCGTTGCACTTGTTCAGGTCAATCGCCATGCCCCAGGCGTAGCCCTTATATTCGTAGCCCGGGTAGAGCGAGAGTTCTTTCGGCGGCGTTTCGGTTTTTTCCTGCGCAAACTTCGGATTGCGCTGGAATTCTTCAAGCGTGCCCACTTGCACGAGCTCGCGCTCGAACGCGTTCACGCTTTCCAGCTCTTCCTTGTGCCCATTCGCGTCAATGATGCTGTGGTGTTGCGTGGGGGCGAGGTCGTAGCGCTTGCCGAGTTTATGGACTTCTGCTCCAAGCGCGATCCACGGGGTCACAACTTCGGGGAATTCGCCGGCGCTTTGAAGCTCGTATGCGTTAAAGCCGACGCCTGTTCCGACGCGACCCGCGCGGCGCCGTCCGTAACCAAGATGGAGCGTGATCGAATCGTTGGCATAGCCCGGAACGATCCACACAGGTCCTTCGACACCGCGGCCATTCAAAACGATTCGAATGACATCCCCATTCACGACGCCAATTTTCTGCGCTGTAGCAGGGCTCATCTGCGCTGTGTTGTCCCAGGTGAGTTTCGTGATCGGCTTCGGCGTTTCCTGCAGCCAACCGTTGTTGGCCCATCGGCCGTCGCCGATGGTCGGATCGGGCCGGAAAACAACTTCGAGGCCGCCACCGGACTGAGAAGCATGCGAAGGCGCGCCATTTTGTTGCGCGCTGCTAAGGCTGGAGTCTACGTCCCGCGCCGGAAGTTCAGTCCCGGCAATCAAGCCATCGTGAAGTGACTTCTGCCAAAACGCCTCGAAGTCCTTCTCACCTCGCTGACCTTTCCAATACTCACGCACAACATCGTAAGCAGTCTTGTCGGCATGACCTTGCAGCGCGGACAAAACTTCATGTTGCGTTTTGCCGTCATAAAGCGGCGCAATCAGCGGCTGAATGAAACTCACAGTACCGTCGTACGCTCGCGCATCGCCCCAGGATTCGAGGTAATGCGCCGCGGGGACATGCCAATGGCATAGCTCCGCGGTTTCATCTTCGTATGGGCCAAGGTGAGCCCTGAATGGAACCTTGAGGAACTTCTCTGTGAAATGAAGATCGCCGGGTGCAGAATATGCAGGGTTCCCGCCCAAAATGAATAACGCTTGAACACGCCCCGCCGCCATGTCATCGGCAAGCCATTTAAGCGAACCGGTGCCGGGCAGCGCCTCGAGCATGTCGGTATAAATCACCGTATTCCCGACATTGCGCAACGCGGCGTTTATCGCTTGTACGAGCTCATGAACGCGTTCCGAATGGTGCCCACCGGCCACAACCAAGCTGGACCCGGTGTGGCTTCGCAAATCTTTGGCGAGCGCTTCCATCCAGCCAGCGGGAACCCCGGGCATATAGCTGGTTCTGGACTCAGGCGCCAGAGGCGCACCCAATGCGGACGCAAGTTGGCCGGCAAACATCTCCATGTCCGAAGCGCGTAACGCCAAACGATGGTCGGCCATTGCGCCGGTCGTGGTCGCGCCTTGTTCGACGACGTAAAGTCGGTTCATTTTTATCGCTGGACCTTCGGCATTTCGCCGTGAAGCGAAATCGCGCGCGTATCGGACCGTACCCGGGCCGGAGTAAAGGAAGTCGGCGCCAAGCGAAAGGATCACTTCGGCTTTATCGAATTGATAGACGGGATTCGCTGGGCACGCCCTGCAAAACGTCGCTGTAATATCTGTTTGTAATTTCGTCCGCGAGCATGGCTCCCACTGAACCCACTTTGCTTCCGGGAATTCCTTCAGAAGCTCCTGCATCTGCCAGCCGAGCGTGGGCGAAGTAGTTGTCTCGGTTAGAATTCGCAGACCAGCGCCTTTCGTCGCGCCGAGGTTCGTCCGCAAATCAGCCACCGCCGAAAGAAATGCGGCGTAGCTGCTAATCCGCCCTTCGTGAATCACCACTTGCGAGCGGTCGGGATCGTACAAATCCAGAATCGACGCCTGCGCGAAGATGTCCGTCGCGCCGAGGCTTCCCGGATGCAACGGATTGCCCTCAATCTTCGTCGGTCGCCCCATATGACTTTCCACTAGGACGCCCGTGGCCACGCCGCCCTGCACAAACGACGTCGCGTAAAAGAGCGGCTTGCCCGGAATGATCTCCTCAGGAGCGCGCACATACGGCACGATCTTCTGGTCCGGCATTTTCGTGCAGCCCGAAAGACCGGCGAGCGCCGCCGAAGCCGCCATCCATTTCAAGACGTCGCGTCGCGGCAATCCGCCCGGCTCTTTTTCCGAATCCTTTTCCGGGTCATGCGGGAATTCATTGTGGAGAAACGCGCGGTACTCCTCCGTGTCCGCGAGTTCTTCGAGGCTCCGCCACATCCGCTGCGGCTCCGCGTCCTTCGAGCGTTCGCGCAATGCGTCGAAACCGATGCGCTTCTTCGAGTTGTCGCCGCTCGTCATCGCTTCTCGTCTGTTTCTTCTATCTGTGGCACGTCGAACAATTCGTCAGACTTTGAATCTCGTATTTCTTCACCAGCTCCAGCCCCAGCTCCGCCTGATTCGCGGGCGCCGCGTAATGCGCGTTGAAAACCTCGTTGCGCGGCCGCACATACTTTTCCGGATTGCGGTGGCAATCGAGGCACCAACTCATCTGCAATGTGTTCGCGCGCCAGGTGAGCGGCATGTCCGCGACCGGTCCGTGGCACGTCGTGCAGCCGACGCCTTTATTCACGTGGATGCTGTGGTTGAAATAGACGAAGTCCGGAACGGCGTTCACGCGCGTCCACTGGATCGACTTATCGTCTCGATAGCTCGAGCGCACCGGCTCCAGCATCGGGCTCTTCACCCAGATCTGCGAATGGCAGGTCATGCAGGTCTGCGTCGGGGGCATGCCCGCGGATGACGATGTCTCCACCGAGGTGTGGCAATAGCGGCAATCGAGACCCAACTCCCCTGCGTGGTGCTTGTGGCTGAACGGCACCGGCTGGTCCTTGGCGACGTTTACGTCCGTCACGTAGGGCGAGGCCGAAAGCTCATACACGGCCCAGCCCAGTGCGGCGATCAGGAACGCCGCGCCGTAGATGCTCACGCGAGCGATGGTGTTCGTGCTGCGATGGAAGACTTGTCCCATGAAATCCAGCCGCCCGATCTCGCGCGGCGCGTTACTTCTTTTTCTCCTCCGGCGTTGCCGGCACCAGTCCGCGCATTTCGGAAATTGAAATGATCGGCAGGAATCGGATAAACAGGAATAGCAGCGTCAGGAACAGCCCAATCGTCCCGGCGAACGTCGCCCAGTCCCATCGCGTCGGGTAATACATGCCCCATGACGACGGCAGGAAATCCCGGTGCAGGCTCGTGACCACAATGATGAACCGCTCGAGCCACATGCCGATATTCACAATGATTGAAATCGTGAATAGTGCCGCAACGTTTGTCCTGACCTTCTTGAACCACATGAATTGTGGAATCACGATGTTGCACGTGATCAACACCCAGTACCAGAATGCATAGGGCCCCATCATCCGGTTTTGGATCATGAACTTATCGAATCCCCCGCTGTAAAACGCGCCGAAGGTTTCCATCATGTAGCCATACGCGACGATCAATCCCGTCGCCAGCATCACCTTGGCCATGTTTTCCAGGTGCCGCATGGTGATGAAGTCTTCCAATCCATAGAACTTCCGAATGGGAATCGCCAGCGTCATCACCATCGCAAAGCCCGAGTAAATCGCGCCGGCGACGAAATACGGCGGGAATATCGTTGTGTGCCATCCGGGAACTAAAGCCACCGCAAAATCGAAGCTCACCACCGTATGTACGGAGACAACGAGCGGGGTCGCTAGACCGGCAAGCAGCAGGGACGCCAACTCGTACCTGTGCCAATGCACCGCCGAGCCGCGCCAGCCCATCGCCAGAAATCCGTAGATGACTTTCGCCGCGCGCTTCTTCGCACGGTCGCGCAGCGTCGCCAGATCCGGGATCAGCCCCACGAACCAGAACAGCAGCGACACCGTCGCATATGTCGAAACCGCGAACACGTCCCACACCAGCGGGCTGCGAAATTGCGGCCAGAGCCCCATCGTGTTCGGGTAGGGAGCCATCCAGTAGGCAAGCCATGGACGTCCCATGTGCAGCAGCGGAAACAGTCCCGCGCACGCAACGGCGAAAAGTGTCATCGCTTCAGCGAAACGGTTGATCGACGTGCGCCAACGCTGCCGCAACAATAGAAGAATGGCCGAGATCAACGTACCGGCGTGGCCGATCCCGATCCACCACACGAAATTCACGATCGCAAAGCCCCATCCGACGGGGATGTTGATGCCCCAGATCCCCACGCCGATGGCAAAAAGCCAAAAGACCGCATAGGTCAGGAGCATCAACAGCGCGAAGGCGATGGCGAAGCCGAAATACCAGCCTCGCGGCGTGCCACGTCTCAAGACGATTGAACTGATTTTGTCGGTGACCGAGGCGTAGGTATAGCCTGGTTCGATGACGGGCGGGTTTTGGGCGGATCCCATGATTCAGGGAATTCTTCTCTTGAACAGCACCGAAGACCTGTAGCTCATTCCCCCTTCTTGCTCCGCTGCAGCCGATTCCACGACTTTTGCCGCTTCCGCACGGCATTCCGCGTCCAAGTCGGTGACGACTGCCCAAAAATCCAAAATGCCGTTGGGACCGGTTTGCTGGGAAATTCCCCCAGCGTGAAGTGGAGAAACGGAAGCGCGAGAATAGCTCCGAATCTTTCACCACGCAAGTTGCGCTCATTCATGGATCGCGCAATTTGCGGGAAAATGTGCGGCCGCTTCAGTGCCGCTCTTCACAACAGTTTGGGAATTTTGTCCTGCTTGGGGAATTCGAGGTCGCCCGTACGTACTTCCGCCGTTACTTAGTTACGGTCGTTTGGGTGTGGTGGAAGGTAGGCGGCGGAAGTACTAGAGGAGGAAAGGCGGACCGGCCCAGCCCTCAATCCCCTAAAGGGATCCTCGGCTCGCCTTTCCCCATCGGCCCTTCCAAAGGGCACGCGGCAAGCCAAACGTAACTCACTGAAAATAAAAGGGTACCTCCTGGTCGCGTCGCGTAAAAACCTCCCGCCCCATAAAAATTTTGCTTCAAGTAGGCCGGAGGGGCTACCTGAACCCGAACCTGAGCAGACCCTGCTCCCTCAAAACCAGGTCTTTTCCCGGTACTCGCGATAGGCATTCCCGTATGCCGCCTCAAGGACTTGCGCCTCTTTGCGGGCGCGAACGATTTGCAAGGGCACGATAACCAGAAACACCAGCAGGAAGATGGGTCGCTGGTAGAAGAAACTTAACCCTGCAATAGTTAGGCTCCCAAAGACATAAATTGGATTTCGGATCCGCGCATACAGGCCGTGCGTGACGAGCGCCGTGGCCTTTGCGCTCACTGAAAACGATTTTCCCAGTTGAATCCGCGCCAGTATCCAGAGAGGCGCGCCAACAGCAAGCATGCACAAACCCGCGATGCGCATGGCTGGCCACGGCTCATTCCGGCCACTCCACAACATATATCCGAAACCCCCCAAGACAACTGGAATGGCTACCCATGTGTCGCGGCCTAGTTTCATAGGGTCTCAATTCGGGCGCAAACCCGTTCCTTCCTGGTGTCCTGTCAGCTTGCGATGCGGTTGCCTCTCTATCTAGTATTACGCTCAAATTTTTGGCGAAGTGTCAAAACCGCGCAAGACTTTTTTTGCTCTTCACAGCTTGCCTTGACCACACTCGCATGGATTGTTTAAGCTGAAAGATTACGCTGGCCGTATTCTGCCCGCTGGGTGGCGGCCCGCACAGGGAGAGGGTATCCAAGTTCCATGGGCCTGAAGAGCATCGTCATCCGCGGCGCACGTCAGCACAACCTGAAGAATATCGACCTCGAAATTCCTCGGAATACGTTTTCCGTGATCACCGGCCTTTCGGGTTCGGGCAAATCCTCGCTCGCATTCGACACTATTTACGCCGAAGGCCAGCGCCGCTACGTTGAATCCCTTTCCGCATACGCCCGGCAGTTCCTCGACCAAATGGAGCGCCCCGATGTGGACTCCATCGAAGGCCTTTCGCCCTCCATCGCCATCGAGCAGAAGACGACCTCGCGTTCGCCTCGCTCCACCGTCGGCACCATTACCGAAATCTACGACTACCTCCGCGTCCTTTACAGTTCCATTGGCACGCCGCACTGCCCCAATTGTGGCAAGCCCATTCACCGCCAGTCCACCGAGCAGATCGTCCAGTCCACGCTCGTCGGCGATTTCTGCAAGACTGACGACCGCGTCATGGTCCTCGCGCCGGTAGTCCGCGGACGAAAGGGCGAATACCGCAAGGAACTTGAGAAATTCGCGCGCGACGGTTACTTGAAGGCCCGCATTGACGGCGAACTCCGCCCTCTTGACGAACCCATACGCCTTGACCGCCGCAAAAATCACACCATCGAAATCGTCGTCGACCGCCTCCACATCAAGGCCGGTATTGCGAGCCGTCTCGAAAAATCCGTCAACACAGCTCTCAAGCTCGCCCAAGGCCTCGTCACCATTTCCGTCGTGGGCGGCGCCGAGCGTACCTACTCCGAAAAACTCGCCTGCCGCGATTGCGGCATTTCTGTCCCGCAGCTCGAGCCGCGCTCGTTTAGCTTCAATTCGCCCTATGGCGCCTGTCCCGCCTGCAACGGCCTCGGCTCAAAATATGAAGTGGACCCCGCCAAGGTAATCGTGGATTGGTCGCGGCCTCTCTTTGAAGGCGGCCTTGGCCCCGGCTCGGGTTCCGCGTTCATCAAACGCACCCTCGAGCTTGCTGCGTACGCCCACGGCTTCGATCTGGCCACGCCGTTCGATTCACTTCCTCCGCGTGCGCAGAACCTTGTCCTTTACGGCTATCCGCCGAGAAAGAATGGCGCGAATCCCGCGCCCGGAAAATCCGCGCAAGGAACGAAAAAACATCGCGGACTGCACTTCCAGGGCATCCTGCAACTCCTCGAATCAAATTTCGAGCAATCCAGCTCCGACACCTACCGCGAATGGATGACGCAGTACATGTCTCCCGTGCCGTGCGCAGTCTGCGGTGAGCGCCGCCTGCGCCCCGAAAGCCTCGCCGTAAAAATCGCCGGGCTTAGCGTCGCCGAATTTGCCGCACTCAGCATCAGCGGCGCGCGCCCCGCCGTGGACGCCATCCTCAAGGAGCTCACGCCGCGCCAGCGCGAAATCGCCGCCCGCGTCCTCTCCGAGATCGCCGAGCGCCTCGACTTCCTCCTCGCCGTCGGCCTCGGCTATCTCAGCCTCGACCGCTCCGCCGCCACACTTTCCGGAGGCGAAGCCCAGCGCATCCGCCTCGCCACGCAAATCGGTTCGCGCCTCCGCGGCGTCCTCTATGTTCTCGACGAGCCCAGCATCGGCCTCCACGCCCGGGATAACGGCCGCCTCATCTCCGCGCTCGAACAGCTCCGCGACCTCGGCAACACCGTTCTCGTCGTCGAGCACGACGAAGAAACCATCCGCCGCGCCGACTACGTTGTGGACCTCGGCCCTGGCGCGGGCAACGCCGGCGGCCACCTAGTCGCCACAGGCCGGCCGCAGCAGATTGCCGCGAACGCCGATTCCCTCACCGGCCGTTACCTTGCCCGCTCTTTGCGAATCCACGTGCCCGAAAACCGCCGCTCGCCCAACGGCAAAGTCATCCAAATCCTCCGCGCGCAGGCCAACAACCTCAAAGGCATCGACGTCACGATTCCGCTCGGCCTGATTACGGTCATCACCGGCGTCTCCGGCTCGGGCAAGTCCACTCTCGTCAATGACATTCTCTACCGCGCGCTCGCACAGAAACTCTATCGCTCCGCCGAGCGCCCCGGCGCGCACCGCGCCATCCTCGGCATCGAGCACATCGACAAAGTCATCGAAATCGACCAGGCGCCAATCGGCCGCACGCCGCGCTCGAATCCCGCCACCTACACCGGCGTCTTCTCCCCCATCCGCGATCTGTTCGCCATGCTTCCGGAATCGCGCGAACGCGGCTACCGCCCCGGCCGCTTCAGCTTCAATGTAAAGGGCGGCCGCTGCGAAGCGTGTCAGGGCGACGGTCTCCGCCGCATCGAGATGAATTTCCTTCCGGATGTTTACGTCACCTGCGAAATCTGCCGCGGACGTCGCTACAACGCCGAAACGCTCGCCGTCCGCTACAAAGGCCATTCCATCTCGGACATCCTCGAAATGCCGATTGACGACGCCTTCAAGCTCCTCAAGAACATTCCGCAGATCCGCCAGCGGCTCGAAACACTTTCCGCTGTCGGTCTTGGCTACGTCCAGCTCGGCCAGTCCGCCACAACCCTTTCCGGCGGCGAGGCTCAGCGCATCAAGCTCTCGCGCGAGCTCGCCAAGCGCCAGACCGGCCGCACTCTCTACATTCTCGACGAGCCCACCACCGGCCTGCATTTTGACGACGTCCGCAAACTCCTTGACGTTCTCAACCGCCTCGCCACGCTCGGCAACACCGTGCTCATCATTGAGCACCACCTCGACGTCATCAAGCAGGCCGACTGGATCATTGACCTCGGCCCCGAAGGCGGCGACGGCGGCGGACGCATCGTCGCGCAGGGCACTCCCGAGCAGGTCGCGCGCATCAAAAAGTCCTACACCGGCCAGGCCCTCGCCCGCGTCCTATCGTTGAACGGGAAGAATTTGTAGGGGCGCATCTTTAGACCCGCGCTCACTCTTCCGCTCCGCAATCCCTGAGTCTTCTCTTCTGCGGATTTGACAGTCTGCACGGAACATCTCAAACTGCCGTCTCGTCATACAAGGACGAGCAGGAAGCGCTTCGAGATCGTGTTGAATGGAAGCCGTCTATCTCACATGAACGAATTTGACCAGACGCCGCAAGCAGCACAAGACGCCAACTCCGCGATCGCACCTGCACCTCCGCTGCCTCCCCCGGATCCATACGCGGCCCTCCCGCCCGATCTCCGCGTCCCCTGGAGTGGAGCCGACCTCGGTCTCTTCCTTCTCATTTATCTGGGGATCAACTTTGTCCTGGGGCTTGTTGCCTTTTTTGTTGGTGCTGCGGCGTTCCACATGACACTCGACAAGCTGAAGAATGACCCTGTCGCCTTTCCGCTGATCGCGATTATTACTCAAGTCCTGATTTCCGTCGCCACGATTCTCTATTTCTGGATCCTCGTCCGAATCCGCCGCCCGCGATCAATTGTGCAACCACATGAAGGCTTCTGGCGCACGATGGGGTTTCGCCCGCTGGGGCAGACGGGCACGAGTCCGGCAAATGTATTGTTTTGCTTGCTTGGAGGCGTAGGCGTGTCGCTGGCCGTCTCAGAAGTAACAAGATTCTTGGGAAAACAACCCCCCACGCCATTCGAGGACCTCTTCCAATCCCGGCCCGCCTTAATCATGCTCATTTTCTTTGGTGTGCTGGTGGCGCCCCTTGTCGAAGAGTTGATGTTCCGCGGATTCCTTTATCCGGTCGTGGCCCGGCGCTTTGGCATGGTCGCGAGTGTCCTTTTCACTGGGATGCTTTTCGGTTTATTTCATGCGTTGCAGCTCTGGGGCGCCTGGGGATTGGTCGCGCTGCTTGTAGGCGTGGGCATCGTGTTTACATGGGTTCGGGCGCGTACGCAAACCGTCCTTGCGAGTCTTCTCATGCACGTCGCCTATAACTCCACTCTGTTCGTGGGTCTTCTGATTCAGACGAAATGGCTCACCGATCTCTCAAATATTCATTGAATCGGGTGTTCATCAAGTGGAGAATCGAACGAAAAGAGGAATGCGCGTCGCCCAACCCATCGAATGGACCCCCTCCGGCGTTGTCATTCTTGACCAGCGCCGCCTTCCCATTGAAGTCATCCATCACACCTATACGGACTATCGCGAAGTCGCCCGCGCCATCCAGGAAATGGTCATCCGTGGTGCGCCTGCCATCGGAGTCGCCGCCGCAATGGGCGTTGCGCTCGGTGTGCTTCGCTCGCCGGCAAAATCAGTCGAAGATCTCCGCGCGGAATTCCCTGACATCTGTGAAACGCTCGCGCGCACCCGCCCCACCGCCGTCGACCTCTTCTGGGCCATTGAGCGGATGAAGCGCCGCTTCGCGGAACTCAATTCAGCCCACGCAACCCTTGACGCCATCAAACAGGCCATGGTCGCCGAAGCAAAACTCGTTCACGGTGAAAAGCGCGCCATTGATGAAGCCATTGGCCGCTTCGGGGCCGAACTCATGCCCCGTGAAGGCCGCGTCATGACGCAATGCAATGCTGGCGCGCTCGCCACCGCGGGCATCGGCACGGCGCTCGGCGTCATCCGCGTTGCCATCGAGCAGGGCCACAACCTCCGCGTCCTCGTCCCCGAAACGCGGCCCTATCTCCAAGGCTCGCGCCTTACCGCATGGGAGCTGCACGAAGCTGGCATTCCTCTCACGCTCATCACGGACAACATGGTGGGGCACTTCTTGAAGCAGGGAGACGTCGGGGCCATCGTGACCGGCGCTGACCGCATCGCCGCCAACGGCGACACCGCGAATAAGATCGGCACCTACCAGATCGCCGTCCTCGCGCGCGAACACAGCGTGCCGTTCTATATCGCCGCGCCGATTTCGACTCTTGACCTCAACATTTCTTCGGGCGATGCCATCCCCATTGAGCAGCGCTCTTCCGAGGAAGTCACGCACTTCGGCGGCACGCGCGTCGCGCCGGATGTCGAAGCCGCCCATCCGGCCTTTGACGTAACTCCCGCGCGCTTCATCGCCGCCATCATCACCGAGCGCGGCGTCGCTCGCGCGCCTTACACCGATTCTCTCCGCCGCCTCGCCGCTGCTCGCGCCTGAATCCGCTACCGCGCCGAGGGAGCCGCGTAATACCCGCTCTTGGAAACGATTACGTAATTCTGACCCTTCTTTCCAAACGAAACCGCCAATTGCACGTCGACCTTGTGAAACAATTGGTTGCCATTGTTGTGCGTCGCGTAGTATCCGAGCGTGTACCGCGTCTTGATCCGTTGAATCAGCGCTCCAAAAGCCGTATCCAGCGACCCGATCTTTTCCACGTCAAAAACTTCCCCGCCCGTCTGCTCCACCAGCTTTGGAACGCTGATCAGCCCCTTGATGGTTTTGGCGATCACTCGATCCGAGAGCGGGTTTTCGCCCGGCACCTTCAGGCTGTACACTGCCGAGCCGCTCGCCAGCACGCGTTGAATCACCTCTTGCGCGCCGATTCCCCCGTTGTCGGTCGGCACGTTGTCGCTCACCAGCACAATCACGTGCCGCCCCTCCGGGGCTTCCCTCACAAGGTCTGTCGCGGCTTCGGCCATCGCCCCGTTGATGTTTGTGCTTCCCCCGGCCGTCAGCGCCTCGAGCTGCGCCGCAAGCCCCGCCTTGTCTTTTGTAAGCGCTGCGCGTTGCTCTACCTGGCTTGCAAACGTGAACAAAGTCACCGAATCATCGGCCTTAAGCGCCCGCAGCGCCGTCGCCGTCGCGCCGCGCAATTGGTCGAAAAAGGGGCGGATGGATGCGCTTGTGTCCACCACCAGCGCGACGGCCAGTGGTAATTCGTCGCGGCTGAAGTGCTCGACCTTCTGTTCCGCGCCGTCTTCCTTGACCACGAAATCTTTCTTGTCGAGCCCGTCCATCACTTGCCCGGCCTTGTCCTTCACCGTCACTTCCAGGAGCACAAGCTGTACGCCCACGCGGATCGGTTCTTCGCCCTGTTTCTGGACCGCGGCTGGTAGTAATGCGGCTCCCGCAAACACCACGACCAGAGCCGCCGTGAGAACTCGGCGAATGTCGGGTATCAAATTGCTAGAGGAAGTCCGCGCCATCGTTTATTGCTGTGGCGGCTCGCGAAATTCTTCGTGGTCCACCTGTTTCGAGGGACCGATCTTGATCGTTGACCCGAAGTACTTGTAGTTCGTGTACCGCACTGTCATGACGATTCGGACATCGCCGGCCCGGAAGTGCAGGAAATCGTCCGCATGCGTATAGGTTGGAAACCATAGGTCGGCTGTAATATTTTCGCGAATCGTTTCAAACCGCGGGAAAAGCTGCCCGTCTTCGCCCTTCTTTACCTTGAGCCCGTGCAGGGCTCTCCCATAAGTCTTGACGATGGTGAACCCCTGGTCATCCACCCAGATGCGCCCTTCAAAATAGGCTTTGTTCTTTTCCACTTGCTTCGGCGACACATCAAACACATAGCAGGTCAGCTCGTCTAACGGTTCGTGCTTCACGTAGGTAATGTTGTACTTCGGCAGTTCATCCGTTGTGATCATGAATGGCTGGATGTCTTCGATATCCTTGAAGTCCTCCGCTGTCATTATCAGAAACTGAAGCGTACCCTGCGGGGCATAAGTCACCTTTTCATATCGCTTTCCTTCCGGCGTGAAAACAATGTCGCTGGTTTGTTGGAATTGGCCGCCCTCGTCGCCCCCTGACCCATAATCCTTGACGAGAACTTTTTGCGTGTACGTGTAATTCCCTCGCGCCTCTTTCAGCGCGTCCTCGCGCGCTGCAAACTTCTTGATCAAATCCTCCACCGGCATCGTCGGTGGCGGCAGCGTTGGCGCGTTCGTTGTCCGTCCGCTCGAACCATTGGTGCCGCCCGTAGTTCCGGTGGAAGATGTCCCGTTCGTACCGGTGCCGCTCGCTGGTGCCTTTGCCGCGGGAGTTGTCGGCGGCGGTGGCCTCAGTGGGCCCGCCTGCTGTCCCGCCGCGCTGTACATCAGAATCAGGCTCAGCGACGCGCACACTACCGTCGCTGCCACTCGTCCAAGGCGCATCCCTTGATCCGCCCCCGTCTTCGATTTCCGTTCCATACCTCTTGCCTTTTCCCCTTCTTAGATTATTCCATAAAGTAGGAACCCCGGCGCGCTTTCAAGGTTGCCATGTCCGTCCTCCGCCCTCGCGCAATGCTCTCGCCTTTATCGCTGAGCTAAGGTGAGCCGCGCCCCCCATTCCGCAAGTGTACTCCCTTATCCGCACCCGCCATGGCAGTTCGCCCAGCCAAGGAAAAAACCTCGTCTTCAATGATGATGCGGGATCGCGCAAGAGCTGCTTTTCAGATTCGATCTGGCACTGGCCGTCGAGCCATTGCTCCGCATCCCACGCCGGTCCGGCGCGGAGCGGCCCCGGCGCGCCTCGCACGAAATAGACATGCTCCCGCAAAGGCCGTCCATTACCAATCCAATCCCCGGCGCTAAAGACTCCAGCGACATTGGACGGTTGCCACTCTCGCGTGCCGTCGCTTCGTTCTGATGTGGGAAGCGCGTAGCTCAAATAAAAGAAAAATGACGGATTATTGCTGATGATCGTAGTGCTGGACAAAGTGCCGGTTTCGGCGCGGTCCGCCGCTTCCGCTGCAACCTGCCCCCAAGGCTCGATGAACCGCGGTGCGGAGTAATACTCCCGCGAGAATATCCCGAACCATCCAATGGCCGCGATTCCAGCAAGCGCCCCTGCGAAAATCATACGCGGACGCCCCCGCGGGATCGCGCTCGCCGCCGCTCCTGCGGGCAGCAAGAGCCACGCCGTAACAGGCAGCATTCGCTTCGCGTTGATGATTCCCAGTGCGGCCATCGCCGCGGTCAAAAGAAGCGCGTACAAAAGAAATTTGCGCGCCTCAAAAGGAGCGTGTTTCATCATAAGAACCAGACAGGTCGCCACGCAGATCCCCGCGGGAATTCCAAGCCAAAGGAACCAGGGCGCCGCCGATTCACTCACAAACGCGTTGTAGAGGTGGAACCCACCGATAAGAATTTTCGTCGTGAATGGTTGAGCGAAACTTAATCCATTCTTCAACTCATATAGGAACGGCCGCCATAACGGCAGATATCCAATCGAAAGAACCAACGTGCATGCTCCGATCGCCCCCATGGCGTGTAGCCGTGCACCGCGCTTTCTCATGATGGTGTCCGCCGCCAGGCACCCGAGAAATGCCCAACCGAAATAGTTCGTGTAGATAAGAGCGGCCGCGCTCATCAAAAACCCGCACCAACGCCACAAGCTGGCTTGCCGCAGCAGCCGCAGATAAGCCAGTGTGAGCCATGCGACCATTAGAAAGCAGAACGAGTACCACGCCGCCAACCGCCCGAAGTGAAATCCAAATGGCCAGAGTGCCCCCATCCACAAAAGGGCCCTTGCGCCGCGCCGTCCCCCAATCTCTTCCGCGGCGCGCGCCAGCAGCCACATCCCAATCAAGTAAAAAGCAATCGCGGGTAACCGCAGTGCGCTCCATGCGTCCCGCGTGATGAATAGCCAGAAATGGAGCAGCACGTCGTAAAGCGGCGGATGCTCGTGCAAACCGTTCCCGGCCCAGTATGCTTGCAACGTCGTGCGCAAAGGCTGCGTCGCCGTCGTGATGATGGTGGTCTCATCATCGATGAAAGTAATCCAGCGGTTCGTCGCAACCAGCATCAACCCGAGCGCGGCGAGCAGCAGGATTTCCGTCCATCGGCTGTGTTGAATATCTTCGGTCATCGCCGGGATTCTACTCCGCTTCTCGGAAATGCCGCTCGCTTCGCGCTGTGCACATGCCCCTGCACTCGCGCGTCGCCTCATTTTCACCATCCAGATTCGCCTTGACTCACTCCCCTTATCCCTGTAACATTACCCATTGCCGTATCACCTTCCTGCGTGACAGGGGGTATTGCTCTTTGACAACCGAATAAGACATGCCAGAACCCGTTTGATTTACTCCGCAAACGTTTCGACGCTTGCGGATTTGAGTGAATCGAGCGATTTAAAAAGTTCGTTTTGAGGTCTGGATCCCGGCTCAAGCCGGGATTTTGATTTTCAAAACACAGGTTTCAAACGAGAGTTTGATCCTGGCTCAGAGCGAACGCTGGCGGCGTGCTTAACACATGCAAGTCGAGTGCGTAGTTTTCTGTAGCAATACAGGGAATGGGCGCACGGCGCACGGGTGCGTAACACGTGGGCAACCTGCCCTTGGATGGGGAATAACCCCGCGAAAGCGGGGCTAATACCGCATAACATTTCTGGAACCGTGGTTTCGGAAATCAAAGCCGTAAGGCGTCCGAGGTGGGGCCCGCGCCCGATTAGCTTGTTGGCGAGGTAACGGCTCACCAAGGCGATGATCGGTAGCCGGTCTGAGAGGATGGCCGGCCACACTGGAACTGAGACACGGTCCAGACTCCTACGGGAGGCAGCAGTGGGGAATCTTGCGCAATGGGCGAAAGCCTGACGCAGCGACGCCGCGTGGGGGATGAAGCTTCTCGGAGTGTAAACCCCTTTCGACCGGGACGAATGCCCCGCAAGGGGAGTGACGGTACCGGTATAAGAAGCCCCGGCTAACTACGTGCCAGCAGCCGCGGTAAGACGTAGGGGGCCAGCGTTGCTCGGAATTACTGGGCGTAAAGGGTCCGTAGGCGGTGCGGCAAGTCGGGAGTGAAATTTCTGGGCTTAACCCAGGGACTGCTTCCGAAACTGCCGTGCTCGAGTGCGAGAGAGGCGAGTGGAATTGCAGGTGTAGCGGTGAAATGCGTAGATATCTGCAGGAACACCCGTGGCGAAGGCGGCTCGCTGGATCGCAACTGACGCTGAGGGACGAAAGCTAGGGGAGCAAACAGGATTAGATACCCTGGTAGTCCTAGCCCTAAACCATCAGGACTTGGGGTGCATCCCGTTGGGGGTGCGTCCCGGAGCTAACGCGTTAAGTCCTGCGCCTGGGGAGTACGGTCGCAAGACTGAAACTCAAAGGAATTGACGGGGGCCCGCACAAGCGGTGGAACATGTGGTTCAATTCGACGCAACGCGAAGAACCTTACCTGGGCTTGAACTGCACTGGTCAAACGTAGAAATACGTCTCTCGCAAGAGCCGGTGTAGAGGTGCTGCATGGCTGTCGTCAGCTCGTGCCGTGAGGTGTTGGGTTAAGTCCCGCAACGAGCGCAACCCCTACTCTTAGTTGCCACCCGCAAGGGGGAACTCTAAGAGGACTGCTCCGGATAACGGAGAGGAAGGTGGGGATGAGGTCAAGTCAGCATGGCCTTTATGTCCAGGGCTACACACGTGTTACAATGCATGGTACAGACCGTCGCAAACCCGCGAGGGGGAGCTAACCGGAAAAAACCATGCTCAGTTCGGATTGCAGTCTGCAACTCGACTGCATGAAGCCGGAATCGCTAGTAATGGCGTATCAGAACGACGCCGTGAATACGTTCCCGGGCCTTGTACACACCGCCCGTCACATCACGAAAGTGGGTTGTACTAGAAGTCGCTGTGCCAACCGCAAGGAGGCAGGCGCCCAAGGTATGATTCATGATTGGGGTGAAGTCGTAACAAGGTAGCCGTAGGAGAACCTGCGGCTGGATCACCTCCTTTCTAAATAAACGTGCCAACCGATCCTGTTCTTTTGTGCAGGTGAATTTGGCCACTGGTTCTCACGGACCAGGAGTCGCAACACTCACTCACTTCATCGGGTTCTGGCAGGTCTTATTCGGCGCGCTTCCCATGCGCGTTCTCCGCACCGAAGGTTCGGCGCGGAGCGTCAAAGAGCTTCGATTACGGCAAAGGCCCGGCTTCATCGCCGGGCCTTTTGTTTTTTGTTTTCAGTAAAAAATGCTTGGATTGCCTCTCTCTGAATTCTCAAATTTGGAATTGGTTTGTCTTTCCCCCTCTTTACTCCCGCGCCTGCCTGCCGGTAGGCAGGCATCCGCGTAAGATTTTCTTTTACCTTCTCCACTTTGCTTCTTGCCTCCCTGCCTCGCCCCTTCGTGCAACCTCCCCTCCCCCTTCCCCCATCTAATGTGCTAGGACGACACCCATGGCAGATGGGCGATTCAAATTTTCCATTCGTCCGCGTATATTATCTTTGTGGGTCGGAGAGAATGGGAGTAACCATGAACACCAGCCTCTCAAGGCTTAACCTTCGCACGCTGCTGTTTTTCGCAGCCATCATCACGATTTCCGCCGGACTTTGTCTCGGCGCTCTGCCTGCCTCCGCGCAGGATACCCAGGCGCCGCCTCCAGTTCAGCAATCCGCGCCGCCTCCGCAGCAGCAGGCTCCCCCTCCGGATCAGCAAGCCGCGCCGCCCCCTCCGCAAATGGGACAGCAGCAGGCTCCGCCTCCGCAGGACCAAATCCCCGTGCCTCCTTCGCTCAATCTTCCCGCGGGCACGCTCATTCGCATCCGCATCAATAACGAGCTTTCGAGCGACCACAATCAGCCCGGCGACCGCTTCACCGCCTCGCTCGAGCAGCCGCTCATCGCCAATGGCTGGGTTGTCGCGCGCCCCGGACAGCTTCTCACCGGCCGCGTCGTCTCCGCGAAAAAAGCGGGTCGCGTCAGCGGCACCTCGGAACTCGGCGTTGAAGTCGCCGAAATCACTTTCGTTGACGGCCAGATTCTTCCCGTCCACACCACGCTCCTGCAGTCCTCCGGTGGCACGTCCCATGGACGCGACGCCGCGGCCATCGTCGGCACCACCGGACTCGGCGCCATCATCGGCGGCGCTGCCGAAGGCGGCGGAGGCGCGGCTGTCGGAGCCGGCATCGGCGCGGCCGCGGGAATCGTCGGCGTGCTTGTCACGCGCGGACGCCCGACCGTTCTCTATCCCGAATCGGTGCTGACCTTCCGCCTGGAAGCGCCGCTCCAAATTTCCACCGAGCGCGGCCAGATCGCCTTCCAGCCGGTCGCCCAGTCCGATTACGCGCAGGATCAGGACGCCTACGCGCAGCAGCGCACGCTTGTGCACCGCCCCACGTATCTGCATTATGGCCCGGGTTACTACGCCGGCTATCCCTACTATTACGGCGGCTATCCTTACTACTGGGGCCCCTATGGTTACTGGGGTGGCTACCCGTTCGTCGGGTTCGGCTTCGGTTTCCGCACCGGCGGCTTCCGTGGAGGCTTCCGCGGCCACCGCTGATTATTTTGTAGCGGGGCGCTTCCCCTAAGACGCACGCGCAACATTCTCTTTCATCTCTAACGCAAACGGCCCGGCTTTCCCCCCGGGCCGTTTGCTTTTCCTGTAGCTCAGGTCGCCCCGGGCGCTTTTAGCCGGGACGACCTGAGTCTTGTTTCTCTTGCTCCCTACTTCCCTCCAATCACCATCCATGCCGCGAGCGACGCCATCTTCTGGTCCGCCGTCCACGGCGCGCCCATCTTTTTCCCCATTCCCGCAATCTTGCGTTTCGCCCGCGCCGCGTCCGCGCCCAGCGCGAGCTTCGCCTGCTCGTCCAACTCCTTCTCGCGCACCGCCGTCACTCGCCACCCCAGCCGCTCGCCTGCATCCTGAAACACGCGCCGGAAGAAAATCCCCTCCGCTGTGTGGATCAAGGGATGCGCCGCCAGAATGCGCGCCAGTTCCGGCAGCGCGCGCCCCGACCCCGCGAGCACCGCGCATCCCGCCACCGTGTACCCGCGCGCGTGCAGCTCTTCCGCCATTTTGCCGAGCGCCGCTGCCGCCATCTCCTGCCCGATCGCCGCGCACTCCCCCAAATATTTTTCCGCTGCGGCAATCTTCCATCCCGCCACATGGTGGTACGGCTGCGCCGCCCCGCGCACCCCTCGCTCGCGCGTTCCCGGCTCGACCACGCTCACCCGCTCGCGCAGCAGCGCCTCCGGCCCCGCTCCACGCTTTGTCCCGCGCTTTCCCCCGCTCCTCGCGCCACGCCCCGCGCCGCTTAGCGAAGAGGCGCCTTCTCCCACGGCCACCACCGCCGCCCAGCCCGAATGCGCTCGCACGCCAATCGCCGCCCGTTTCATCGCCATCTCTTCTACCCTTCGCGCGCTTTCCCCGCAAGCCCCTCCCGCACTTGACACTCTTCACCACTCGATCAACGATCCGATCCCACTCAATTTTATGTTTGATCAATCATCCAAGTCCCCGCGCCGCCCGCAAATCGCCAGGCTCGCGCAGCCCCGGAGCCCGCACTTCCGGCGCAACCCCCCGCCACTCGCTCGTCCCCACCTCTCCCTTCTTCGAGGACCGCGCGCACCACCTCTACCTTTACCACGGCGACTGCCTCCAAATCCTCGCCGCCATGCCCGCCGACTGCGTCGACCTCATCTTCGCCGACCCGCCCTACTTCCTCTCCAACGGCGGCATCACCTGCCACGCCGGACGCATGGTCAGCGTCAACAAGGGCGCCTGGGACCGCTCCCGCGGCGCCGCGGAGAATCACGAATTCAATCTCGCGTGGCTGCGCGCCGCCCAGCGCGTCCTCAAGCCCAACGGCAGCATCTGGGTCAGCGGCACCGCCCACGTCATTCACAGCGTTGGCTTCGCCATGCAGCAGCTCGAATTCAAGCTCCTCAATGACGTTTCCTGGGTCAAGCCCAACCCGCCGCCCAATCTTTCCTGCCGTTACTTCACCCACGCCACCGAAACAATTATCTGGGCCGCCAAGAACAAATACTCGCGCCACACATTTAATTACAAGCTCATGCGCGAATTGAACGCGGGCAAGCAGATGAAATCCGTCTGGACCATCCCTCCGCCCGAGCCCTGGGAGAAGCGCTTCGGCAAGCACCCCACGCAAAAGCCCGTCGCCCTCCTCGACCGCATCCTCCGCGCCTCCTCGAGCGAAGGCGACCTCGTCCTCGACCCCTTCGCCGGCAGCGGA
Source organism: uncultured Acidobacteriota bacterium (assembly GCA_963838945.1). GTDB lineage: Bacteria > Acidobacteriota > Terriglobia > Acidiferrales > UBA7541 > DASTCZ01. Next base: position 330,817 of record CAWITC010000011.1, read on the forward strand.
ACGACTCTCCTCGCGGCGCTGCGCCTGCGCCGCTTCACCATCGGCGTCGAATTTGAAGATTCCTCGCTGAGCCTCGCGCTTTCGCGCGTCGTCGCAGAACTCGTCGTGGTTCAGATCGGAACAGTCGTCCTGAATGCAGGCGAGAATAATTCCGGCAAAGCACTTCCGAGGAACGCATTCCCTAAAAATGATCCGAATGATCTTGATCCGCCAGCGTGTTTCGTGGATCGATCAATGCAGCGCCCGCACGCACCAATGACCGCAGCAATTCCAACTCGACTCGTCCACAAAGAAAGGAATTTCTTTTTCGTCGGCTCAGAAAAACGCGAAGTCGTTTTCTCTACCGCCGCGCAATCCATGGAAGAAGCCTGGCAGCGCTTCCACTCCAGCAACCGCTCCAAAATCTCCGTCCTCTTCGTCATCAAAACCGGAGACTGAGATTTATTTAGCTACGTAATCATGATCTAATCTGCGGGCGCAGCTCGCCCTTCCACGGAATCCGCCGCGAAATACCACAGCGCCAGCCAGCGCGCCCGTGTAGCCACGGAAGAGTGGGCAGAAGAAAACCTCTACTGCTTAAAGTGCCGAGCCAACTCCCTTTCTCCTACTCGCCACGGTACCCCCGCGATCGATTTCAATTGCCCCAATTGCGAGTCTCCCTACCAATTGAAAAGCCTCTCCCGGCAAATCTCCGACCGCATTCCCGATGCCGCTTATTCAGCCATGCGCCACGCCATCGTCACGGGTAATACGCCGAATCTGTTTGTTCTTTCCTACGGGATGGATTCCTGGCGGGTCAATGACCTGATTCTTGTTCCGAGTTTCGTCTTCACCATGTCAGCCGTCGAAAAGCGCCGACCTCTTGCCCCCACGGCCCGCCGCGCCGGTTGGATCGGCTGCGACATAATTCTCGGTCGCATTCCGTCCGATGCGAAAATTCCGTTGATATCGTCAGGCAAGTCCGAGAGCGCGACAACCGCTCGCCGCCACTATAAGAGCCTCGCACCGCTCTCCAAGCTTGCATTGAATCGTCGTGGTTGGACTCTCGATGTCCTCAATGTCGTCCGCTCGCTCGGCAAGAAATCCTTTACTCTGGACGAGGTCTACGCCCACACCAACTCTCTCGCAGCGCTCCACCCTGACAACCGGCACGTCCGCGACAAAATCCGCCAGCAACTCCAAGTCCTCCGCGACCTGAGGCTAATCCGTTTTCTTGGCCGGGGAGTGTATGAGATTTAGGCGGGTGGCCGCGCCTTCGCATTTTGGTTCGGACGTGGCAGTTGTTCGTGGGGTCTTTCGCAGTGTCCGCATTTCCTTTGACCTATCATTAGGCCTCCTGCTGGAGCTGTAGCCACTCACCTTGAGTTCACCGAAGAAACTGCTGGCGTCCGAGATGGCGACTTTGCTAGAAGTACTGCCGGAGGGACAAGCCATGTCAAGAATCTACCTTGGCGTAATATGCGGGCTTCTCTTTGGCGGTCTCGACACAGCGCTGATGATTCCAATCAGTTTTCCTGACAAGCGAGCGGCCATGCTCGGCGCATTCATCGCCCGCTTCGCGCTTGGCTTTGTGATTTGCAATATCCGGCTGCCGTGGCCCGGATGGGCCGTCGGGTTGGTGATGGGCATCTTGTTGAGCCTGCCTGATGCAATCATCACGAAAGCGATGGTTCCAATTCTCGCGTCAGGTGCGGTGGGTGGACTGATTATCGGATGGATCGCCGGTAAATATGGACGTTGAATGGTGTTACCTCGAACTGCCGGGGTGCCTTGCTTTTGCATTCATGTTTCGACGTTGAATCTGCCTGTGGGTGCCAAGCCGCTTTTGGCGGAGCCCGTCCTTTTCTATCCCAACTCTGACGTCCAAGGGCAAGCTAGAGTATTCGTTATCTGAGGATGAATATTTTCACGATCCGCTCTCCGCGTCGGTCGCACCCTCACTCGAACTTACCGAACCATCTGGTCTAGCCCCCGCGCATCCAGCCTCGCCTGTTTATAGTGTTTCCGGCACAGCTCCAGAATGCTGAATCCATCCTCGTAGGCGGCAAAACTGCCGTCCACTGCCTTGTCCAGATAGATCAAGCCGCCTCCAACGATGAAGAGAGTCACCATCGGTTCCGGTGAGTCATCGGTGATCACCAGCGTGTGGGCCTCACCTGCGGGCTCGTAGATGAAAGTCCCGGGCTTCGCAACCCAGTCATGTTCCAGGTATCGCCAGTAACCACGCATCGTATAGCCGTGAACGGTACCCACGTGGTAGTGAGTTCCAATCTTCGAACCGGGGAGGCCTTTGAGCACCAGGCTGAATCCTCCAGTCGTAACGTTAAATTGGCACGGTTGGAACCAGACGCCGTCCGCGTAAGGAACCCATAGCCGCTCGTTTTCCAGGTTGGTGTTGGTGATGAAATGCTCTCGGCTTCTTTGGTCGCGGCTGAGGCCATCGGTGAAACTGGAAAAGGACGTAATTGGCATGTTTCCCTCTCTAGACCCGGATTCCTATTTTGACTTCCCGGCCGGTCGATAACGTACACCCGGCCCCATCAGCATGCAACGCGGGGTGGCCGCTTGTCTTTGTCTTCCCCCACTCCCCAAAAACCTGCTAGCATTCCCAAAGTTTTTCGATCCCACTCTCTCTCGGAGGAAACCATGCGTCACCGCATCCCAATGATCGCCGCAGCCCTCGCGCTGCTCCTTTGCACCGCAATCGCTTTTGCGCAGGCTCCCACTGCCCCGCCGGCGCCCGGCCCGGAAGTGAAAAAAATGGCAGCCATGATCGGGAACTGGACATCGACTTATGACATGAAAGCTGCGATGGGGATGCCCGGCGGTAAAGGCACTTCGACTACCTCCTGCGTTTGGACCGCGGGCGGCTTCGGAGTTTCCTGTACGGAAAAGGCGGATTTGGGCGCCATGGGCAAGGTGACCAGCGTCAGCCTGATGGCATACGATTCCGAAGCAAAGAATTACATCCATTTCGAAGTGGACAGCAACGGAGAAGCCTTCGTTTCACGCGGGACCGTCAACGGCGATACCTGGGTCTTTGAAACCGATACGCCAATGATGGGCAAACCGGCGCACTCCAGGTTCACCGTCACATACACTTCAAAGGACGCCTCCGAAATGAAATTTGAAATGGGTCCCGACGCAAACTCAATGCAAGTCATCTTGACCGGCAAGCAAATGCGCGTAAAGTCCGCCGCCCCCGCGCCCGCCAAGAAAACCACAAATTAACTAGCCAGGTGCCCCAGGTCTCGGTCTCGCGCCTGGGGTTTTGCCTCTTCCTCAACAACCTCTTCCGCGCCCACCTCACCCTGCTTTTCGTCGCCAGAATCTCGTTGACATTCCTGCCTCGACAGCATAGCCTCCACCCAGCCCGGCGGTTCGCGCTCTCCACTCCTTATTGCAGTCGGCCCCGTTTTTCTCTGTGAGTGACGTGTCTCCCGCCTGGCCGTTTCCAAATCACAAATCCAGGAAGGTATCCATGAGAAAGTTTGCACCTTACATTGCAGTGTGTTTGGCTTTGCTGTGCGCGTCGGTCGCCATTGCGCAAGACGTGCCCACCCCGCCACCCGCGATGATTCAGATCTTTCGCGAGGAAGTGAAACCCGGAAAAACCGCGGCCCATGAAAAAACAGAAGCCGCCTTCGTCCGTGACTCTAAAGCCGCCAAGGCGTCGCCAAACTACACCGCGCTGGTCACCATCACGGGACCCGACGAGGCGTGGTTCATCGCGCGCTATGACAGCTATGCCGCCTATGGCAAGGACATGAAGGACAGCGACAGCAACCCCGTTCTCAAGGCCGCATTGGAGCGTGACTCCGCGGCGGACGGCGAACTCCTTACCTCTGAGCGCGGCATCGTGGCCAGGTACCGTTCGGATCTCAGCTACCGCCCGGGCGTCAGTATCCCTCTCACGCGGTTTTTCACAATCGCGATAGTCCGTATTCGCCCCGGCCATATCACGGATTTCGAGGATGCTCGAAAGATCATCAAGGCCGCTCACGAAAAAACGAATCTCAAATTCAACTATTCCGTTTATCAGGTATCGTCAGGCATGCCGGCGGGAACTTTCTTTATCTTCACTTACTTTAAGACGATGGCGGATCTCGACGCCTCCGCCGAAATTCACGGCCAGGCGTATCAAGACGCCATCGGCGATGACGGCCGGAAAAAGCTGGCGGAACTCGCTTCTTCGGGAACGATTGGAACCGACACGATGCTCATGGAGGTGAACCCGAAGATGAGTTACCCAAGCAAGGAAACCATTGACGCCGATCCCGCGTTCTGGGCGCCAAAGTCCGCGACCCCCGCGATGGGCGCAACACCTCCGGCGAAGAAGGCCGCGTCGCCGAAAACACCCACCACTCACTAACCTCAACTTCATTCCGTTCGCGCTGCGCATCGCCAATACTGGTCACAGCGCGTCGCCCATTTCCGGAATCAAGCAGGCCCGCCTCGGGCGGGCCTGCCAATTCGGAGTTTCTTTGTAGAGGAAGGTCTGCGACTCGCCTTTTCGCGCCGCGCGGGTGCCCCAGGTTCGCCCCGAACCAACGAACAGCCTGTGGTGACCTTGCCGAACCATGGGGTCTTTCGCTTGGCGGGGGATTTGGCACGCTTTCCCTCTTGATTGTGCATTCCCTCTAGGTTATATTCCTTCCATGGAATTGAATGGCGGATTCACCGATCCCCATGGCGACAAAATTCAAGGAACTCCTGAACAAGATGGCTCCCGAGCGCCGCGCCAGAATTAAGGCCGGTGCCAACAGATTGCGTGAGGAATTGATTCTTGCGGAACTTCGGGAATCCCGCGCGCTCACTCAGCAGCAGCTTGCTCGCGCACTTCGTATCAATCAGGCTGCGGTCTCGAAGATGGAGCGCCGCAAGGACATGTATCTGAGCAGCCTTGACGACATTATTAAAGCGATGGGCGGCAGGCTCGAAATCCGCGCCGTTTTCCCGGACCGCATCGTGCGCATCAGCCGCGGCAAGCGAACCGGCAAGCGATCCTAAGGAGCGGGTGGCCGCCTCTTTTCAATACACATTGGAGGTTGCCGGACGCCCCTTATCCAATCAATGTATCGGTCTTACACATCGCGGTACTTTTCCCCTGAAATTTCATTTCTATTCGAATAGGTTTTATCATTTCCTCCGCCATTCGAATTCCCTCACTCAACTTTTTCATTTTTCTCTAATTATCTCTTGACAACTTTCTGGACCTATGGTAACTATGTGTGTAACTTACTTCTCTCTGGATCGGACCGGTTCGCCGCATGACCCTAAGTCCCTTAGCTCCTGTTATTTGCATTGCAAGCGTGCCTTCGCCGCCCGCCGCCGCAATGGCCGCGCCCCACCTAACTTCAATGTTCCCATACACTTGCAAACAAGTGAGCCATTCCGCCCCCACCCCGCCCCTGTCTAAACCCTTTAGAATCAAACTCTTGCGGCGATTTGCGCATTGCGCCCCATCGCGCCCCTGTCTAACTCCTTTGTTTTCAACAACTGTCGCCAAAACCATACACAAATCCGCCCCTGTCTAACTCCTTTAGATTCAGTCATTTCCAGACCTCGCGCAAAGCGCCCCTGTCTAAGTCCTTTAGAATCATAGCGTTCCAGAAAAATAATGTTTTCGCTCGCGATTTCCACCAAACACCTTCAAATTCCCAGATCGGGGTGGGTGGTTTCCGAATCCGTTGTGTCCAGGGCAGGAGGAGCATTATGATGTGCGAGCTAGACGTCCAAATCGCCGATTCCGGTTGAAAGGGTTCCATGAATGGAAAAACGGCTCGAATATTCTTCATTGGCGTTTGCCTGATTCTGGCCATTCTTTTGCTCACGCAGGTTGTGACGCTCATTGTGGGTGGGATAATTTTTGCGGTTGCTTTGGCCGTTTTCGGAGGGCTATCCAATGGCTTCCGGAAAGTATGACGCGGAACACGTGTTCATCAGTACGGAAACGTTGCCGGTTGGCTAAAGTTTCTTGAAGGAACCTTTTGGCGGGTGGCCGTGCCTTTGCATTTAATTTTCGAGGTCGACCCGGTCAGCGCCGTTTTTTATTTTCGTTCAGCGCCGCCCGCGCCTTCACCATTTTTTTCACAAGTGCCGCCGGCAGTGGCTTGTCCGTGGGGAAGTGGATGGTCCCCTTGGACGTGGAGTAGCCCTTCAGTTCTTTCTTAAACGCTTCGATCACCGCGGCAGTGGGGAACAAGCTGCAGTGATCCGAAAACGCGGCGAACCACATCAGCATTCCTTTGTACTTGAACGCGGGAATCCGGTAGCTGATGGTCTCGGTAGCTTCCGGCGGCGCGGCGGACCGGATCGCCGCGCGAATTTTTTTCAAAGTGCCGCGCGCGGGTTCCGGAACGCCGGCAAGGTATTCGTCAACGTTTTTCGGCGCGCCTTTGCCTTTCATCATGGAGCCGCGCGCCGCGCCCTTGTCTTTCGCACCGCGGTTGCCATTCGCAACGCGGTTGTCTTTTGCAACGCGGTTGCCTTTCGCCGCGCTTTTGTCTTTAGCTGAACCGTCGCGCCTGCCCGATTTCGCTTTCTTCATGCGCGCAATCCTACAAGGACTTCCCCTTCAAGTACACGTCGGCGCGTGGCCGCCTCTGCCTATTGTCACGCAGGTCGTTCGTGCTAGCATTCTTTCAAGGAGAGCCTTGATGCCCTTTATTGACACCAAAAACCTCGACGTGGTTGAACGCTTGCCGGGCTGGCGCGGACGATATTTCCACTCCCCGAGCATGACCTTCGCGCACTACGACTTCGTGCGCGGTTCATCCATTCACGAGCACTTCCATCCTCAGGAAGAAGTCTATGAGGTGATCGAGGGCGAGCTTGAGATAACCATCGACGGCGTGGCCCAGATCGCCCGGCCAGGCTTCGTCGCGATCGTGCCGGGGAATGTCCCTCATTCGGTCAAGGCCCTCACCGATGGCCGGGCCATCATCGTCGACTATCCGCTAAGGCCCGAATTCAAGTAAGTTGCTTTTCTTTTCCCTCTTCAACCTCCTCGGGGCCCGTCGGAATTTTCGATCACTTCGTGCCCGCGAGATGATATCGGCACTGTGTGCTATCCTGCCGCGCGTCGCCAATTGCACATAGCGCAGCACAGGAGACATCGTCAATGCTCTTCCGGCATGCCCAGATGGGTGGCATCTCATTCATGGTTTTGTTGCTTGCTGTTGTGTCTATCGTCCATGCGCAGTCGCCGCAACCCGATGGCGCCGGAGTGAAGCGCGGAGTGCTGCCCGACCGCTGGCAGGCGACCGGCCCGAATTGTTTCGATATCGTGGAATTTCAAATCCACCAATACAACGACGATCTCTACATCCTTCGGGAATCGGGTTGCCTCAGCTACGAAAAGCCATTCCTCTTCCTCCTCTTCGGAAAGGAGAAGGCGCTCCTGCTCGACACCGGAGCGGGTGAAACCGGCGTCGATAAGGTAGTCCAACACGTGATCAACGAATGGCTGAAACGCAACGGCCGCAGCGCGATTCCGCTCGTCGTGGCGCACACTCATGCACACGGTGACCACATCTCCGGCGACGCGCAAATGAAGGCTCTCCCGAATACGACGGTTGTGGCGCCGAATGTAAGCGCCGTTCAATCTTTCTTTGGTTTCAAAAACTGGCCCGAGGAAGTCGTGCAGTACGATTTGGGCGCCCGCGTGTTGGACCTGATTCCCATCCCCGGCCATGAAGCCTCGTCCATCGCCATCTACGATCGGGAAACGGGGATCCTCTTCACGGGAGATACGCTATATCCGGGTCGGCTATACGTGGCCGACGCGCCTGCGTTCATTCGCAGCATCCAGCGGCTCGTGAACTTCACGAATGGCAAAATCGTCGCGCACGTTCTTGGCAATCACATTGAGGAGACCCGCACGCCATATCTGGACTACCCGATTGGAACGGTCTCTCAGCCCGATGAGCACGCATTGGAACTTGGCCGCGCTCATTTGCTCGAGCTCAACGAAGCGTTGCAGAACATGAACGGGAAAATTGTCCGGATGGCATTCCGCGATTTTACGATTTGGCCGCACTAACGCCCGGCGGTCCTATTCCCGAGGTTTTTGCTTCTCCCTCACCAATCTCTTCGGAGCCCTTCTCTTCCACGCTGTTCGCAGCGCTCCCTCGAGAATATCCGGCTTCACCTTCGCCAGCCGCACCCGCGTCGCACCATGAGCGCCCCATCCACCCGGCACCGGCGAAAAAAGCTCCGGCGCATCCGTAACCATTCCGTGCTGCTGCTCCGCCGTGAGCAACAACACGCCGTACCCTTCGTCCGCATACGCGAGCGTCGCGAAGATTCTTCCTCCCACGCGGAAGTCGGCGTGCCCCATGTGCGAGCCTTCCACCGCCTCCGGCATCCCCAGCGCCATCCTCCGAAAATCCGCCACTTTCATCGTCACACTCGCACCGCCGCTTTCATTTCCCCGGGTCCATCTACTTTTGATTCTTCTCCAGCGTTTGCTTCACTGCCGTCAGCGCTTGTTGGAGCGCCGTCACCGACTTATCCACGGCCACCTTTCGCAAAATCGACCCCTCCAAACCCGTCAAGCCGGCCTGCTCCGAGCCTTCCGCCATAAGCAGATAGAAGCCGGGCTGCGCCAGACCATCGCCGCGTACGCAGAACGTCATGTCCAGCGCCGTCTCAAAGTAGTGGCTTGAATAGAGCTGCTTTTCGGCGATGGCGTAGGCGATTTTGTCGCTCGAGGCGCCGGTAAGCGTCACCACTTGCACCACGCGAAGCGTCGGTTTCAATCCGAATTTCACGTTTGACCAGTAAAACCAGTTATCCACGTTTGCCGGCTGTCCCTTGGGGTAATTGAGCAGGTAGTTGTAAAAGTCCGGCAGGTATTGCGGCAGCGCCTTGATGAAATTCAAAACATACTGGAAATCTTTCGACACATCCGTCGGCTTGGACTTGTCGTTGTAAGTCAAAAGGAACGGGTCGCCTCCGCCCTGGTACGCAAGCAGGTGTTTCAAGATCGATGCTCGGACGAGTTGGTTCACCTGATCGTCCAAGTTCGGCGCGGACCAGTTGACGGATTGCTGCAGCGCCGCCAGTGATTCCGCGGGAATCTGGATCTGGCAATTCCCGGACTTGCATTTCTTCAATTCTTGAACCTCGTCGGCGGCGAACCCGAAATTATTGAGGTCGGAAAGCTGCGGTGGATTGCTGAACTCGACGATTGCCAGATAATCGGGCGACTGGCGCAACTGGTTAAGATCCCGGGAGAACGCGAGGTAGCTTTCCGGCTTAGCGTTGATGTACACAGCCCCGAAGAGATACATCTCCTCCGGCGTGGGCGTATTCATTTCCTTCGCGACCGGTTTCCCGGCTTGGATGGACGAAATCTGGCTTGCGGTCAATCCGACGGTGTTCTTAAAAAACGTCGGCAAGTCCGTGGTTGGTTGCGTTGCCTGTTGGCGCGCTCCGCCCGCCATCGCTGCCGCCGCAACTGCCGCCAGCGCCGCCAATAACGCCATCCTGCGAAAATCCGTCATTCTCATCGTCATATTCCTTCCTCCGCGCTCTCCGTGCCTGCCCGCGGTGGCGGGTCCATGATATTCTCTGCGCCCTCTGCGTTAAATCCTACTTTTCTTTCTCTTCCTCTTCCTCTTCCGGCTCCGTTTATTCCGGCAAAGCCGCGCCTTGTGTCTCATGCCCAAACGGCAGCAACAGCATCCCCGGAATAAATACCAGGGCGGTCAGCGCAACCGGATATCCGACGCTGCCGTACCGCGCGACGCCTGCGCCCACAAGAAACGTGATGCCCGCTCCCGCGAACCGCGCGAATGATGTCGCGAACGCAAATGCGCTCGCGCGGCACTCGGTCGGGTATTGCTCCGGCAGCCAGATCGTGTACACCGCAAAATTCGCGCCGCCGAATCCCAGCGTGAAAAGTCCGTAGCCGAACCACACGAGCCCGTCGCCCGCGGCGCGATGAAATGCGTAGCCGAACGTGAACCAGATCGAGGTGAGCATCACGAAGAAATATACGGCCAGCGCGCCGCGCCGTCCGAGCCGCGCGGCAAGCCACGGCGCGGCGATGCATCCGAGGATCGTCGCCGCCGAAAGCAGTATCGTCGCGAGCGACACGAACTCCGCGACCATCTCACGCGGGAATTGGTCCGCTTCCGCGAGCGCCGTGATCGCCGCGGGCACATAGACCGATCCGGCCCACAGCCCGGTGATGCTCACCAGCATGTAAAAGCTGTTGAGCAGGGTACGCCGCCGGTATTCCGGCGCAAAAAGCGCTGTGAATGGCCGCCACAAGCTCCAGCGCTGCACCACTCGCGCTTTTTCGCGCCATCGCGCCGGCTCCGCGACTCCATAACGCACAAACGCGACAAGCAGCGCGGGCGCGCCGCCGGCCACGAACATCGCGCGCCATCCATACCGCGCGCCCACCACCGAATTCAGCACGCCCGCCAGCAGAATCCCGAAATAGTAGCCCGTGTGCATCCATGCCCCGGCCCGCGCGCGCAGTTTTTCCGGCCACGCCTCCGCAACGTAAGTTCCTCCCATCGCCCATTCTCCGCCGATCCCGATCCCCGCGAGCAGCCGGAATAATCCGAGCTGCCACACGCGCGTCGCCGCCGCTCCCGCGAGCGTAAACGCCGAATACCACACGATGGTGAGCATGAGCGTGAACACGCGGCCGTGCTTATCCGCAACCGGGCCCCACAGGAACGCGAGCCCCCATCCCACGAGGAACAGCGCGAACAACAGCCCGCCGTAGAACCCCACCTCGCCCGTCGTCGCCGCGTGTCCCGACCGCGGCAGAAGCTCCCGCAGCGCCGGAACCATCACCAGCGCATAGATGAAGGAGTCCATGCCGTCGAGCGCCCATCCGCCCCACGCCGCGAAAAACCCGCGTATCTGCTCACCGGTTGGCCGCGCGGAGTTGCCGGGCGGATGCGGGGAATGTGTCGTGTCGAAGAGTGCGCCCGGAGTGTGCATGCGTGCGTGCGTGTTCGCGCCGCCACTTTACCAGAACAGTGAGGCTGGGCGGATGCGTTGATGCCACCGGCGGATGCGCTCTCGAAATAGTCCAAGGACTACAACCTCCCATGCCGACAGGTGCCGATGAGACAATTGACGGGACACCGAGATTGGGCGACTGCCAACAAGTTCCAACATTCCAATCGGGCCCGGGGCCCGGATGCATTTGAATGGGTTTTTATCCTCCGAAACGGAAATGGCTTAGACCGGTAGCGGGTCAGTTTCCTGAAAAAGCATTTGCAGCCAGACGGGTTCCTACCGAGTGCGCCGTGATCCGGGCACAATCGCCAAGATGCCCAGGTGAACCACATCTCCAGCAGCCGGCTCTACGCCCAAGTAGAGGCTCTATTGGCAAACGCAGTAGTTATTATAATTGCTAATTTAGCTTCGGTGCGAAGCGCAAATTCAAGCGGTACGCGCGCGTTGACTTGCCTGTGAGCACAGCCTAACATCCGTCGCCAAGGGCGGCTTCCCAGCAATGATTGGCAAAACCATCTCGCACTATCATGTCCTCGAAAAGGTCGGCGGCGGCGGGATGGGCGTGGTCTATAAGGCCGAGGACACGCGCCTGCATCGCGCCGTCGCTTTGAAATTCCTGCCTGACGAAATGTCCCACGACCCCGCCGCGCTCGAACGATTCCGGCGGGAGGCGCAGGCGGCATCGGCCTTAAATCACCCGAACATCTGCACGATTTATGACATCGGCGAGGAAGACGGCACGCGATTCATCGCCATGGAGTTTCTCGACGGCCGGACCCTGAAGCACGCCATATCCGGCAAGCCACTGCCGCTTGAGCAAGTTCTCGAGTTGGGAATTGAAATTGCCGATGCACTCGATGCGGCGCACGCCAAAGGAATCGTTCACCGCGACATCAAGCCTGCCAATATTTTTGTCACCGCGCGCGGGCACGCCAAGATTTTGGATTTTGGTTTGGCCAAGCGCGCGCCCGCGGGCGGCGCCCTAAATATTTCGCAGATGCCCACATCGAGCGAGCTGGAGAACCTCACCCAGCATGGCACGGCGCTGGGCACCGTCGTGTACATGTCGCCCGAGCAGGTGCGCGGCGAAGAACTGGATGCGCGGACCGATTTGTTTTCGTTTGGCGTGGTGCTCTACGAGATGGCGACAGGCGTTCTGCCTTTCCGCGGCGAGACCTCCGGCGTGATTGCGGAAGCGATTCTGAATCGCGCGCCGGTCGCTCCGGTACGCCTGAATCCGGACGTTTCACCAAAGCTCGAAGAGGCCATCAACAAGGCGCTGGAGAAGGACCGCAAGCTCCGCTATCAGAGCGCCGCCGAAATTCGCGCGGATTTGCAGCGGCTGAAGCGCGACACAGAATCGGGCCGTGCATCCGTGGCAGCAGCCGCCACCTCGGCAAAGATCGCCCGGAAATCCATTCATTGGCCGGCGGCCACAGGCGCAGCAATACTGATCGTGGCGCTGGCCGTGGGCGGCTGGCTGTTTTTCTCCCGCAAGGCCCATGCGCTGACGGACAAAGACACCATCGTCCTCGCGGACTTCACAAACACGACCGGCGACACGATGTTTGACGGCACGCTTCGGCAGGGACTTTCCGTGGAACTGGAGCAATCACCCTTCCTGAGCATTATCTCTGACCAACGACTCCAGCAGACGCTACATCTGATGGGCCAGAAGCCGGATGCGAAGCTCACCCCCGAGATTGCGCGGGAACTCTGCCGGCGGACGGGAAGCGCCGCCGTCCTCGATGGTTCCGTCGGGCAGATTGGCGCGCAGTACCTTCTCACGATAAAGGCTGTGAACTGCTCAAGCGGGGAAACGCTGGCGAGCACCGAGGCTCAGGCCAGCGACAAAAACCATGTGCTCGATGCTCTGGGAAAGACCGCTTCAGAAATTCGGAATAAACTCGGCGAGTCGCTGACCACCCTGCAGAAGTTTGATACGCCGCTTGAGCAGGCCACCACTACATCGCTCGAAGCCCTCCAAGCCTACAGCCTGGGACTCAAGACAGCACAGGGAAAGGCCGACGCCGCCGCCGCTTTGCCGATGTTCGATCGCGCAATTCGGCTCGACCCGAAATTCGCCATGGCCTATGCCTGGCTCGGAATAAGCTATTTGAATCTTGGCGAGACAAGCCTAGCCTCCGAGAACACAAAAAAGGCGTACGAGTTGCGTGAGCGAGTGAGCGAACGGGAGAAATTCTACATTGAGGCTCACTATTATTCCGTCGTCATCGCTGACCTGGAAAAGGAGCGCCAAGCCTATGAACTCTGGGCGCAAACCTATCCGCGAGATGATGTGCCACCGAGAAGCCTGGGAAACACCTTTTGGAATTTAGGCCACTATGACAAAGCCCTTGGGGAAGACCAGGAAGCACTCCGTCTCAGCGCGGACGGTCGGAATTATGCCAACCTCGTCATCGCCTATCGCCTCCTGTACCGGCTGGAGGATGCCCGGGCCACTGCGGATGAGGCGCAAGCGAGAAATCTCGATTCCCCTCTTCTGCGCTTCAATCTCTACTTTCTCGGATTCTTGAAAAACGACGCGGCAGGGATGGCGCACCAAATAGCTTGGGCAGCGGGCAAGCCGGGTGCGGAAGATGTTCTTCTGAATGCGGAGGCCGACACAGCCGCCTACTCGGGGCGGCTGGAGATGTCCCGAGAGTTTTCCCGCCGTGCGGTGGCTTCAGCCGAGAGGGCGCAAGAGAGCGAGGTCGCGGCGAGCTACGAAGCCGCAGCGGCGTTGCGGGAAGTCCTCTTCGGAAATGGAAACGCGGCCCACGAACGGGCTAAAGCGGCGCTGGGGCTATCGACGAACCGCGATGCGCAGTATTTAGCAGCGCTGGCGCTGGCCCTCACACGGGATGCGGCTGCGCAGGGATTGGCGGATGACCTGGGCAGGCGCTTCCCGGAGGATACGATAGTGCAGTCCAACTTCCTGCCGACGCTACGCGCGCAACTCGCGCTCAATCGCAACGAAGCTTCGAGGGCCGTCGAAGCTCTCCAGGTGGCAGCGCCTTACGAGTTGGGCAAGCCCGGATCCCGTCCCCTTATGGGCCCCGCTCTGCTTCCCGTCTTTGTGCGCGGCGAAGCCTATCTGGCCGCGCGTCAAGGCAGCGAAGCCACCGCCGAGTTTCAGAAAATCCTCGACCATCGCGGTCTTGTAGTCAACGGACCCATTGGAGCAATCGCGCATCTCGGCCTCGCCCGCGCGTATGCGTTGCAAGGCGACACCGCAAAAGCCCGCGCCGCGTATCAGGATTTCCTCACGCTCTGGAAAGATGCCGACCCCGACATCCCCATCCTCATCGCAGCCAAGGCCGAGTTTGCGAAGCTAAAGTAACTGCGCGCACCTAGGAGAAAAGCGACCACATATCTCGCCGGATGTAGATTGGTCTCCCGAAAGTCGCGTAATGTAGAGTTATCCGAGATGTTGGGTTCACTGACCCGATAACGCGCTGCCCGTACAACTGCCGTTCGGGCCCGGCGCATTCCGGACGTATCGTTTCACACCCGGCAGTTATCTACCCTTGTCGGCTCTTGTGAATTTACACAAGGGCGAAATATCGGCCTATCCCAATATGACACCACTGCTACGGGCTGGCGAGCTTGCCCTAAGCTCCAGAGAGTGATAATTTCTATGATTCTCCATAACTTATGTGTTCCCTGACGCCTCAAAACAGGCCGGATTTAGCATTTCAGGGCACGCCAAATTGAGCGCACCAAGGCTACAACCCGAGGCAAACAGCCCCCTGGGGCATGCCAAGACGGACCGTCGAAACGGGCCGGAGATGCTGGGTGGACAAGTGCGTCCAGGTGGCCAGGCACTGCAACACCCTGCTGAAAGCATGGTTAGCCGGAAGGCGGCGCCAGGAGGCGTGATTTACTGGCGGGTTGAGGGGAGCCTGGTGGACATGACGGCGGTGCGGCAGGTGGCCTATTTCACCTGGAATGCGCACACGTTCCTGGGGCGATGGTTCCGGCGCGGGGCGGTCGCGGCGACAGCGATAACGCGTCCGGCGCTGTACTTCACCAATAAGCGGCTTGCGACACGGACGCTCGATGCGCTGTTGCGCGGGGTGACGCGCGACCGGCTCGATTTGCTCGGCGAAGAATATTTTAATTACGTGATCAAACCGCAGCTCAAGGCCAAAGGCGTGGAGAAATTGCGCGAATGCCTGGCCGCGAATGACCGAGTGATTCTGGTGAGCCACGGACTCGACCACGTGATTTGTCCGCTGGCGCGATATCTGGGCGTGGAGCGCGTGCTGACGAACCGGTTGGAATTCCGCGACGGGGTGGCGACGGGCCGGGTGATGGACCCGGTGATCCCACCGCGCGGGGCATTCGCGCTGGTGTTCGGCGGCGCGCCGGATGGGCGCGTGGCGCCGGAAAAACTGATGCGCGCGTTGAAAATAAAAGCCGGCCCGGAGCAACTCGAGGCTGCGGCAAGGCCCGCGGTGCGGACGCATCCCGCGGACCTGAGTCCGGTGGTGCTTACAGACGGGAAAAAGCCGGCCGCGCCGCTCTCGGTTCGCGCAACTCTGAGCGGCAAGCACGTAATGCTCGTTGGCGTGACGGGCTTCATCGGAAAAGTCTGGCTGGAGCAAATCCTGAGTGAGGCGCCGGACATCGGAAAGGTCTACCTGCTCATCCGGAGGCAGAAGAGCACGAGCGCGGCGCGGCGGTTTGAAAAAATCGCGGAAGAATCGCCGGTGTTCGAGCCGCTGCACCGGAAATATGGAGAGGGAATCGGGCGATTCCTGGCCGAGCGCGTCGAGGTTGTCGAAGGCGATGTGTCACGGGCGGACCTGGGGATGGACCAATCCACGTGGAAGAAACTGGCGGCGCGGCTCGATCTTGTGGTGAACAGCTCCGGGCTGACGGATTTCAATCCCGATCTGCGCGAAGCGCTGACGGGCAACGTGGCCGCGCCAATGCACCTGCTGGAATTCCTGCGCACATGCGACCACGCGGCGCTGCTGCACCTTTCGACATGTTACGTCGTGGGGCGGCGCGATGGACGCGTGCGCGAAGAGCTGAAGCCAAATTACACGCCCGCACGGAGCGCGGATTTCAACGCGGAGCATGAGTGGCATTCACTGGAAGAGACAATTCGGAACCTGGAGGCGCGGTCCGAAGGGCCGGACATGACGGCGGCGCTTCGCAGGCAGGCGCTCGGACGGCGCAGCGATCCTTCCGCGTTTTCGCCGGAGGAAGTCGCGAACGTGTTGCGGCGCAACCGGCAGCGCTGGCAGCGGAACCGGCTGACGCGAGTGGGGACGAGGCGCGCGCAGCGGCTCGGCTGGCCGAACACATACACGCTGACGAAGAGCCTGGCGGAATCGCTGCTGATCTCACGCGGCGCGGGATTGCCGATTGCGATTGTGCGGCCGTCGATTGTGGAAACGTCCACGGTGACGCCGTTTCAGGGATGGAATGAGGGAATCAATACATCCGCGCCGCTCTCCTATTTGCTGGGGACATACTTCCGGCAGTTGCCGACGAATGCACGGAAATGCCTGGATGTGATTCCTGTGGACATGGTTTGCAGGGGGATGACGCTGATCGCGGCGGCGCTGATTTCCCGGCGACACCAAAGCGTCTATCAACTGGCGACTTCGGCGGTGAATCCCTGCAACATGGGCCGCTCGATTGAGTTGACGGGCCTCGCGCACCGGAAGCATTACCGCGCTCAACAGGGACTTGAACACTGGCTGCGACTGAGGTTTGACACAATTCCCGTTTCCAAGAGCCGCTACCAGAAGTTGAGCATTCCGGCGCAGAAGGCCGTGATTTCGGGGATCAACCGGTTTATGGAAAAGATGCAGTTCAAGAAGCCGCTCGTCAAAGCGGAGCGCGATCTGGGGCGCATCGAAGACCTGATTGAACTGTACGAGCCGTTCATCCTGCACAATGAGCAGGTGTTCGAGTGCGACAACGTGCTGACGCTTTCCGAAGCGCTGCCCGCGGAAGAACGCGCGGCCTTTGGATTCGATCCGGCTTCGGTGGACTGGTGGGATTATTGGATCAACATCCACGTACCGGCGCTGCGGAAGTGGTGCTACCCGCTGATCGAGGGCCGGGCCATCGAACGGCAACCAAAGCGCTCCGTGCAAATTGCCGCGGTGGCGGCGGGCGAAAACGGCGGGGACTCAGCCGCCCAAACAGCGCGGCAAACCTGATTCCATGGCCATCTTCCTGACCGGCGCAACCGGGTACATCGGCGCTCACATCCTGGGGGAACTGCTGGGCGGGCGCGCGGACCGCATCAACGTGCTGGTGCGCGCGCACGATCCGCGCGAGGCGGAAGAGCGGCTGTGGCGGGCGCTGCAATTGCACATGGATTTCGCGAGCTTCCGCGAATCGCTCGGTTCGCGCATCGTGATTTTCCGCGGGGATTTGACGGATCCGAAGCTGGGGATGGATGCCGCGGATTATGGCCGCGCGGCGGGGACGACGGATTCGGTCATCCACTGCGCCGCGTCGCTCAATCGAAAATCGGAAAAAAGCTGCCTGAACGTGAACCTGCGCGGGACGCTGGAGGTCATCCAGCTTGCCAAGCGCGCGGGGGGCGTGGGCGGGCTGCGGCGGTTCAGTTTTGTGAGCACGGTGGCGGTGGCGGGAAAGCGGCAGGATGAGAGCGTCACGGAAGACGCCGCGATTGACTGGGACCGCTCGGACTACGATCCCTACGCGCGGACCAAGAAATTCTGCGAACACATGGTGCGCGAACTTTTGCCGGACACTCCGACGACGATTTTCCGGCCGAGCATCGTGTTGGGCGACACTCGGTATGGCGCGACAACCCAGTTTGAAATGGTGCGCGCGTTTGTTTTTCTGGCGGGGCTGCCCGTGCTGCCGCTAAGGCCGGGCGACCGAATTGATATCGTGCCGGTGGATTACGTCGCGAAAGCGATTGCGACATTGCACCAGAAGGACAAACCGGAGCACGACACGTATCATCTTTCTTCGGGGACGAGTTCGGAATCGTGCAGACAGATCACGAACGCGCTGGCGCAGGCGTCGGGAAAAGCCAAGCCGCTTTACACGCCGTGGCTGGCAGGACCGTTTACTTCGATTGTGAATTCATTATCGAACCGGCGCGGGAATATCGGGCGCAGCGCGGCGCTGATGAAAGTGTTCCTGCCATATATTTACTGGAACACAGTGTTTGATAATTCGCGCGTGGTGAATGAAATGGGCGGCGCGCCGGCGCCGTTCACGAAATATTGTTTCCCGCTGCTGAAATTCAGCCGTGAGAACCATTTCCAGTATCCCTACGAGGCGTGGCCAGCGGCGGCGGAGAGCCGCGTCCATGGCCACGCACAGGGGGTGGGGCGATGATGGATTTTGTCCTCGAAGCGTGGACGAGCGCCATGATCGAAGAGATGAAGCTGCGCTGGATGCTCGGCGCTGGGGTGAAGTGGAAACCGGGCGAGCGGCTGAAGCTGCTTTTTGCGACGTACAGCGGGGCAAGAAATACAGGCTCGGATGTGCGCGTGGAAGAGATTGCGCGGCAGGTGCGGCACGTACTCGGCGCGGACCGGGTTGAGTTGACGGTGATGTCGCAAACACTCGACTGGACGCGCGATTATTTCAAGGGCTGTAAACAGGTGCACCTGCCGGACGTTTTCCCGCCATTCTTGATTCGCGAAGTGCCAAAGCACCACGGAGTGGTGGCCTGCGAAGGTTCCTCGTTCAAGAGCAAGTTCGCCGACGCGCTGACGACAATGTACATCGGCGCGCTGGGGATGGCCACGGCGGAGAACAAGATTTCGCTGGGCTATGGCGTCGAGGCGGGGGCGATGAACCCAATGCTGCAGAAACTTTGCCGAAGATACTGCAAGTCATCGCTGATTATCACGCGGAACCCGGAATCGCAGACGGTGCTGGGTCATCTTGGCGTGCCGACGGAACTGGGCACGGACGCGGCATGGACATTCGAGCCGCTCGGACCGGAATACGGCCGCGAAGCGCTGCGGCGCGCGGGGTGGGACGGGACGACGCCCGTGCTAATCGTGTGCCCGATCAACCCATTCTGGTGGCCGGTGAAGCCATCTGTCGCGAAATATGCGGCGCGAACGGTGACGGGCGCATACAAGGAGAGCCATTACCGGACAATTTATTTCCACAAATCCGGCCGCGATGTGGATGCGCAGTTCAAGAAATACATCGCGGCGATGTCGGACGGAGTCGAAGCGTTCCGCAAGCGGCGAAACGTGTTCCCGATTCTTGTGGGGACGGAGCGGCTGGACTCGAGGGCGTGCCAGGCGATGGCGGAGCGGATGCCCGGAGTGCCGGTGTTTACGTCGGACGACCTCAACATGTATGAGATGGTGAGCGTGCTGCGGTGCGGGAGCCTGATGTTGTCGTCGAGGTTCCACGCGATCGTGACTTCGATGCCGGCGCTGGTGCCTTCGGCGGGCGTGACGATGGACGAGCGCATCCACAACCTGATGCACGAGCGCGGGCACGACCACCTGGTCTTCAAAGTGGATGAAGAGGGACTCGCGGAAAAGATCGCGGTGGCGCTGGAGACGCTGTGGCGCGACGCGGACGGCTTGCGCGAAGGAATCGGACGCAGCGTGGTGCGAAATTTGAAGTTGATGGCGAAGATGGGGGTTTATTTCGAGCGATACGTCAACGAGATTTATCCGGAATTTCAAATACGGAGCGGGGTGCACTCGTGGGAAGAGTATCTAACGCCGCTCGATTCGACGCTGCGGAAACTTGTGGAGCAGCATGACAGCGCGGCTGTGACGGCGGGAGCAGGGGCGTAGGTCTCCGCGGTGAATTTCCTCGAAAATATATTTGCGAATCTGGAGCGCAGCGCGGGACGCGCCGTGCTGCAGGAGGCGCGAGCGAGCGGCGTTGCGACCGCGACGGATGGCGAATTGCGGGCGCACATTGAGATGGCACGGAGATTTGTGCGCGGCGCAGGGATGCAGAAGGGCGACCGGTGCGCGCTGCTGGCGGCTAACAGCATTCGCTGGGCGGCGCTGAATCTGGCGCTGGTGGCTGAAGGCGTGATCGTCGTGCCATTGTATGCGCGGCAAGCAACGCGGGAGCTTGTTGGAATGATGCGCGACGCCGAGCCAAAGATGATCTTCGCGGGAGATTCGACGCTGGCGGATGCGGTGCGAGCGGAGTGGGGAGGAGCGCCGCGGATTGCGCTCTTCGATGAGATTTTCGCGCGGGGAGCGGCCGAACAAGTGGATACCGGGAAGAGTCCTGCCTTGGCGCTGGCAGACGGCGACGCCGTGGCGATCCTCTACACGTCGGGGACGTCGGGAGAACCCAAGGGAGTTTTGCTCACGGCGGGAAATTTGAGTTTTATGGTTCAGCGGACGACCGAGCGGCTGAACCAATTGATGGCGGAGCACGAGGGCGTCGAAAGAGTGTTCCACTATGCGCCGTTCTGCTTTGCCGGGTCGTGGATCCTGATGCTCTCATGCCTTTCGCGGGCGAGTCTGCTAACGCTTTCGATGGATCTGAGCCGGATTCAGATCGAGATGGAAGTCGCCGCGCCACACTATTTTCAAAATGTACCGACGCTGCTCGAACGAGTGCGGCGGAGCATCGAAGAGAATCTGACGAAACGCGGCGGGCTGGCGCAAAAGATATTCGCGCGGGCGTGGGGAGCGTGGTTGGCAAAGCAGAATGGCGAAGCGGCGCGCGGGGCGATGTGGCTCGCATTGGCGCGAATTGCCGTGTTTCCGGCGATCCGGAAACGCATCGGCAAGAATTTGAAGGCGCTGATTTGCGGCTCAGCGCCGTTTTCGCGAGACACTCAGCTTTTCTTTATGATGCTTGGGATCCAGGTGCTGCAGGTGTACGGGCTGACGGAGACGACCGGTATTTGCACGATGGATGTACCCGGCCACGCGGAGCCCGGCTGGGTAGGACCGGCGGTGGAAGGCGTCGAGATAAAGGTTGGCGATAATCAGGAAATTCTTGTGCGCGGGCCAAATGTGTTTCCGGGGTACTGGAAACGGCCGGAAGAGACCGCCAAGGTATTGCGCGATGGATGGTTCCACAGCGGCGATCAGGGCGAAGTGAACGCGAACGGCAATTGGCGCATTGTGGGGCGAATCAAGAATTTGCTGATATTGAATTCTGGGCACAATGTGGCGCCGGAGCCGATCGAAGAAAAACTTCTTGCAATGATGGCGGGAGCACAGCAAGTGGTGCTGGTTGGACACGGGCGCAGTTATCT
Source organism: uncultured Acidobacteriota bacterium (assembly GCA_963838945.1). GTDB lineage: Bacteria > Acidobacteriota > Terriglobia > Acidiferrales > UBA7541 > DASTCZ01. The sequence goes on from CAWITC010000011.1 coordinate 352,025, forward strand.
TGTGGCGATTGTGACGGGAGACGTTGCGCAAGAACGCGTGGCGGCGGCGATCGAAGTGGTCAACCAAGAGATGCCGCATTACAAGCGCATCTATGGCTTTCATATCGAGCGGCAAGCGTTCACAATTGACAGCGGGCTGTTGACCGCGCTGGGAAAAATCAAGCGCGACTCCATCGGCGCGCGATACGCCGCGGAGATTGAAACAATGTACCGCGAGAAGAGCGCATGAATTCGTTTAAGGGCAAATCGCTGTCATGGGAAGTGCGGGAGGGCGTAGTCAAGGTCGAGCTGCACCGCGCGCCGTGCAATGAGATTGGCACAGAGATGCTGGCGGACTTGGAGGAGTTCGCCAAAGTGCTGGATACGTTTTCGCGCGAGGCGAGCGCGGTAATCCTGTATAGCACGCGCCCCGCCGGGTTTTGTGCGGGAGCGGATTTACGCGAGCTCTACCAGAGCGCCGCGCCGCTGGAGATCGCGGCGCGCGTGGCGGGCGTGCGCGAGTTCCTGCACCGGGTCCACGCGGTGCTCAACACTCTGGACGATTCGCCGCTGACGACGATTGCGGCCGTGCAAGGCGTATGCTTCGGCGGCGGATTCGAGCTGGCGCTGGCGTGCGATTTGATTGTCGCGGACAAGATGGCGCGGTTCTGCTTTCCCGAGTTGCGTCTGGGGCTGATTCCCGGATTCGGAGGTATCCCGCGGCTGAAACGCGACCTAGGCAACGCGGTTGTGCGCGACTTGCTGCTGACGGGGCGCGGCATCAATGCGCAGAAAGCGGCGGCTGTGGGGCTGGTGAGCCAGGTCGCTGGTGAAGGAGAAGCGCTGCGCGTGGCGCGGGCGACGGCGGCGCAAGTAACAAAATTCGACCGCGCGACAAGCGCGGCGGCGAAGCGATTTGTGAAGCCGATTCCGCACGACGAGTTGCGCCGGGAGATTGATCTGTTTTGCGAATTGTTCACGCGGCCGGCGGTGATGGAGGGCCTGCGGAAGTTTGCGGAGAGCACGGACGCGCTGCCATATCTGCCGTAAAGCCGCGGACTAGACAATTGCATTGGAGATTGAATGCGGACCATTGAACAAACAACCGGGGAGATTCTGGATTTGGCGGCGCAGCAATTCAAGGTGCCGCGGACGTCCCTGAGCCCGCAGGATGATTTCTTCAAGAAGCTTGGGATTGACAGCCTGCAGGCGCTGGAGATGCTGACGCGGCTGGAAAATCATTTCGGCATCGAGCTGCCCGACTACGAAATGCAAGGCGTGAGCGATTTCCGAACGCTGGCAAGCCGAATCCAAGCAAGGCTTTAGGCCCGCCACGAAGCGGCCACGCGCAGAAACTGGCCGGAGAATTCCTGTTATTCTAATGTCATCCCCAATCCAAAAAGATTGACCGAATGCTGGACTTGAAAAAATACGATTCGTTGGAAGCAGCGCTGCGCGATGCGCTGAACCGCTGGCCGGAAGAGGTCTGCCTGATCGAGGCCGACCGCGACCACGAGAAGGCGCGTCTGACGTACCGGCAATTTGGTGAGGCGGCGCAGCCACTGGCCGCGGCGTTGCAGGCCCGTGGATTTAAGGCAGGAGACCGCGCTGCGATCATCATGACGAACCAGTCGAAGTGGCTGATCTCGGCATACGCAGTGTTGTACGCGGGCGGCGTGCTGGTGCCGCTTGATTACAAATTGAGTCCGAAGGAGCAGATGGCGCTGCTGGCGCATTCGCGCGCAAACGTGCTCATCACGGAGTACCCGATTTGGCGCGCGCTGATGCAGACGGAAGGATTTGAAAAGCGGCGCTTGCACATTGAGCTTGTGACCGAGGCGCCGCCGGGCGCGAACCTCGGTGGCGCGACGCGATGGGAGGAGTTCCACGCGGACAAGGAGCCGGAATTTGTGCCGCGGAAGCGCAGCGATTGGGCGTGCATCGTCTATTCGTCAGGCACGGGCGGGCGGCCTAAGGGTTGCGTGATGACGCACGAGAATTATCTGGAGCAGTGCGCCATGTTTCCCTCGCTCTATCCCGTGGGGCCGGGTGACCGCTACCTCAGCATCCTTCCCACCAATCATGCGATCGATTTCATGCTGGGTTTTTTCTATCTATTTGTCAGCGGAGGCACGGTCGTGCATTTGCGCACGATGCGGCCGGAATACGTTCGTGACGCCTTCCCAAAATACAGGATTACGCATGTCACGCTCGTCCCCCTGATACTGAAAAACCTCCAAAAGGGATTTGAGGCGCGCTTTGACGCGCTTCCACGCGGGAAGCGACGCGCATTGGATTTGCTGATCGGAATCAACAAACGCCTCACGCGCGGACGCGCGCGACTCGCTCTCAGCCGCCTGTTGTTGCCGCAGGTGCATCGCGGGTTTGGCGGGAAACTTCGCGCAATAATCGTGGGAGGGGCGTTCACCGAACCGAAGACCTTGCAGTTCTTTTACGATCTGGGCATTCCCGTCGCGAACGCGTACGGACTGACGGAAGCCTGCATGGGCGTCAGCGTGAACGACTTGAAACCCTTTCGCGCGGACACGGTCGGAAGAGTTTTTCCACGCATCGAGTTGCGAATCGTCAACCCGGGCGATGATGGAATCGGAGAAGTCGCGGTGCGCAGCCGGACCGTGATGTCGCAGTACCTCGATGATCCGGAATTGACGGCCGAGACGATCGTGGACGGCTGGCTGATGACGGGGGACCTCGGGCGGGTCGACGAATCGGGGCACTTGCAGCTCTTCGGGCGGAAGAAGAACATGATCGTCACGATAGAAGGGAAAAACATATATCCCGAGGACATCGAAGCCGCATTCGAGGGGCTGCCCGTAAAGGAATTCTGCGTGTTTGCGGCGAATTACATCTGGCCGAAGCACAGCATGGTGGGCGAGCAACTCGTCCTGGTGCTGCAGCTGGAGACGAACCGCACGGTTGATGAAGCGTTGCTCGCTGAAATGACTGCCCGCAATCAGAAACTGTTGAATTACAAGCGGATCAGCGGATACGTGGCGTGGGAAAAGGATTTTCCACGGACGGCCTCGATGAAAATAAAGCGCGTTGAGCTGGCGGAACAGATCCGGGGCGCACTCGACCGGTCATCGGTGAAGGCGCTATGAAGAATGACGCGATGCTGGCGATCGTGAACCCCGCGGCGGGCGGAGGCAAGTCTGGGAAGCTTGCGGAGAAAGCGCTCGGGCGCCTGCGGAGCGCCGGGCTGAAGATAGAGGCGATTCACACGGCTGCGCCGGGCGATGCGACGCGGCTGGCGCGCGAGGGTTACGACCAGGGCTATCGCCAATTCATCGCCGTGGGCGGCGACGGCACTGCGTACGAGATCATCAATGGATTATTTCCCCTCTCAGGGACTCGCGAACGTGTCGCCTTGGGTTTTCTGCCGCTCGGCACAGGGAATTCTTTTCTGCGCGATTTCAGCAAGGACGGGTTAAAGCACGCGACCGAAGCGATCCTCACCGGAAAGCGCCGCGCTTGCGACGTGATTCGTGTGACGCACGCGGAAGGCGAACTGCATTACATCAATCTACTGAGCGTGGGTTTCACCGCGGACGTGACAGCGATGGCCAATCGCCGCTTCAAGCGGCTTGGCGAGCTGGGCTATGTTCTTGGCGTGCTGGGGTGCCTGGCGTTGCTGCGGCGGCGCGCGTTCCCGCTTCGCGTGGATGGCGCGGCGGAGCTCGAAGGCGGCCGCTGTCTTTTCCTGACCTTCAACAACAGCAAGTTCACCGGCGGAAAGATGATGATCGCCCCGAATGCGGAGACGGACGATGCAATGGTGGAATTTGTCCGCTGGGGGCCGATTGGCCGGATCGGATTATTGCGAAACTTTTCCACGCTTTTTGACGGCACCCACCTGAATCATCCGCTCGCCTCGCGCAAAGGCGCGCGTCGAATCGAGTTCCAACTCGAGGGCCCGGTGGACGTGATGGTGGATGGTGAAGTTCTAACGCTCGACTTGCGGACGATCGAAGTGCTGCCCGGCGCGCTGGACGTCATGGCATGAGGAGTGCCTGGCTGGCCGTCCGCAGCGCGTTGCTCTGGGCCGTCAGCGGAATTCACTTTGTTGTCGGAGTCGTCCTGATGATCCTGTGCGGGATGTTTGTAGACCCGCGGAGGATTGATCCCTTTGTGCGGGGTTTTAACCGAAACGTCGTGCGCCTGGCAGGAGCGCGCCTGACTGTAAAATTCGCGGCCGGCTTTGACCACAAGCGGACCTGTTTTTTTGCCGTCAACCACGTGAACCTTTTTGACCCGTTCGTTCTTTACAGCGTGATCCCGCAATACGTGCGCGGCCTGGAGCTGGAATCGCACTTCCGCATCCCGCTTTACGGGATGCTGATGAAACGATTCGGGAATGTGCCGGTCCCGGACGTCCGATCGCCATCGGAACTAAAGCGAATGTTATTGCAGACGAGGAAAGCTCTCGACAGCGGGACGAGTCTGATTGTTTTCCCGGAGGGGAAGCGGACTCTCACCGGGCGAATCGGAGAATTCGAGGACGGCGGCTTCCGGATGGCATTGCAATTCGGCTGCCCCATTGTGCCGGTCAGTGTCGTTGGATCGTTTGAGTTCAACCGGAAGGACCGCTGGTGGCTGCACCCGTCGCAAATCGTCGTGCACATACACGACACGATTGAAACGAACGGGTTGCGAAAGGAAGACGTGCCGGCGTTGCGCGACCGCGTGCGCGCGATTATGTGCGCGCCGGTGGATGAGTATTACGCGAAAAATTAGAGATTTCACCAGGGCGAGCGGTTCAGGCTTCTTTCCCTATTTCCAGGGGTTCATAAATCGGGATCAAATACTGGGAACCCATATTCCCTGGCAATCCGCGCTAGTTTCTTATCGGCAACTGCAAATTCAAAGACTTTGTCTCCCGGATCATGCGATTGGTTCACGCCTGCATTGTCGCGAAGAAAACTTGCGGCCGCCAGATGAACCGCGTCAGACCCACCCAGAGGAAATTGACTGACCACTTCCGGCACGACTTTCAATGTTTCGGTGTTAACTTCAAGGACCTGTATGGAATAAAGCCAGTCATAGAGAAACTTTCTTCGGGCCTCCTCGAAGTGAGGTGTGGACAACAAATGTTCGCGCCGCTTTCTCCCGAATACAGCGTGGATTTCAGCAAAACTAAGGGCGGATGTGAATAAACGATCTCCCCATGCGAGGCGCCGCTCCAGCTCGTCACTTCCCGTCTCGTGGATGTAACGCTTGACGAGCGCCGAGGAGTCCAAGTAAAGCACTAACGCCGGTCCTCAATGATCATCTGGGAAGCCGATTTACCCTTTGAAGGGACAGGTTTGATTTTCCTGAGCGGCCTGGTTGCCATTCGCAGATGTCCTGCCGTTTCCAACTTGCACAAGATTTCGTCCACGGTGCCAGGTCCAGTGGCGTGCTCATTGGCAGAGACAAGCCTGGCAACAGGCTTCCCCCGGTCCGTAATGAGGACGGATTCGCCCTTCCGGACGATGCCAAGATAACGCCCCAGACGGTTTTTGAGTTCCCTGCTGCCAACGGTTCGCATGTAGCTACCTCGAAGTTCATTGTAGCTACATCATCATAGAAGGGCAAGCCGGAGATGGACCTACAGATTCAGCCGAATACCCGGAAGCGTCCGGCCCGCGCGCATCTCCTGCCAGGTGTACACGATGCGGTGAATCACAGTGATGGTGGAGACGATGGCGATCACCCATAGCACGGGCGCCATGCGGTCAAACAGGCCCCCGATGATGAGCAACACCATGCGTTCGGGGCGTTCCATGAAGCCGACTTTGCAAAGCGGAATCAACGACTCGGCGCGGGCGCGAGCATAACTGACCATGACCGAACCGGCCGTGGCGACGGCTCCGAGGATTACATAGGAGGTTCGGCCGTTCACGGCGTAATAAACGAGCAGACCCATGTAGAGTGCCATGTCGGAATAGCGGTCGAGCGTGGAATCGTAGAACGCACCGAATGCAGTCACGCGGTTCTGGCGTCGCGCGACCTGGCCATCCAGCATGTCGAGGAATCCCGCGATGAAAATGACGATGGCAGCAGTCTTGAAAAGTCCGGTTGCGAACAACACCGCGGCCCAGAAATTCACGACCAGGCCAATCAGAGTAAGCAGATTGGGATTGATTCCGGTGGCCGCGAGCGCGCCCACGATCTTGTCGAGCAGCCAGCGGCTGCCGGCGCCGATCGCTTTCGTAATCATCGTTCGTTAGAACCCGGACAAAATTGCCGCCCTGATGAGTGTCGCCGCAGGGAATCATACGATACGGATGCGCGCTCCTCAAGCGAGGCAAGAAAATCGGCGCGTCAGGACCCAGTATTGTGGCCGCATTTGACGGGCGCAACTAGCCCGGCTAGACTCACGCAGGTTGCGACCAGAATCGGAAAACTCAGGAGCTATTATGTCCGCTGAAATGGATCCGCATGTTGCCATGCTTCGGCACGCCGTCGCTACCGTCGCTTATCGCGGCGGGAAGGCGCTTCGCGGCGCGCCCGCCGGATTCGCCGGCTTCCGCGTAACCGAGTCCGCGCGAACGCCCGGGGAAATTCTCGCGCACATCGGCGACCTTTTTGATTGGTCGCTTTCGCTGGCGCAAGGGCGGCATGAATGGAATAGCTCCACTCCTCTTCCGTGGGACGAGGAAGTGAAGCGCTTTCACCGCACGCTGGGAGCATTCGATGGTTATCTCGCCTCCGGCCTTCCGCTGGGATGCCCGGTCGAGAAACTGCTTCAAGCTCCTGTCGCGGACGCTCTTACGCACATCGGACAAATCGCTCTGTTGCGGCGCGCAGCGGGTGCGCCGATCCGCGGGGAAAACTATTTCAAGGCGGAGATTACGGTGGGGCGCGTGGGCGCGGATCAAGCGACGCCACGAATGGAATTCGATTAAGCGCTGGACCCGCGGCGCATCTATTTCCGGTAGACCACGCCGCCCTTCATCACAAAGGAAACCTTGCCCGTCACACTGATGTCATCCAGTGGATTGCCAGGAACGGCGATAATGTCCGCGAAATAGCCCGCTTTCAGCGCGCCGATTTGTCCCTGCCAGCCGAGGAGTTTTGCTCCGTTGAGCAGGTCGGCTTGCAGAGCGGCGAGCGGCGTCATTCCATACTTCACCATCAGGACGAGTTCGCGCGCCTGCGTGCCATGCGGGAACGGCCCGACATCGGAACCGACGGCCATCGGCACACCCGCCGCAATCTGCTTGCGAAATTCCTGAGCGTGGTAATCGAGCGTCTGATGCTGGCGCGCGCTTGCCGCGGGCGAGCCGGCGTGGTCGGCGAAGTATTCCGAGATTGCGAAAGTCGGCACGGCCGGGATCTGCTTTTCGCGCATGATGCGCATCGTCTCTTCGCTCAATTGGTCGGCGTGGTCAATGGAGGCGACTCCGGCTCGGGCGGCGTAAAGCGTGCCGGGTTCGCCCGTGGCATGAACTGCCACGCGCTTGCCAACGCGCGCGGCCTCCTGGACGGCGGCGGTCAATTCCGCTTCCGTATACTGATAAACCGTTGTGAATTGGCCGTCGCGAAACGAGTCGCGCCCGGTCTCATAGATCTTGATGAAGTCCGCGCCTTCCTTCAGCTCCTGGCGAATCACGGCGACAAGCTCGGCGGCATTGTTCGCATAGGTTGCGTTGGGCAGGATGTGCTGCGCGGGATTGTAGTTGATAGCGTCCTCATGCCCGCCGAGGATGGAGATGGCGTTGCCACTGATGCGCAGCCGCGGCCCCGGATACTGGCCCTGGTTGATGGCGTTGCGGACGGCGGTGTCCGCGGAGCCCGCGCCTTCGGTGCCCATGTCGCGCTCGGCGGTGAATCCGGCCATCAAGTCGGCGCGCGCGGCAGAAAGCGCGATAATCGTCCGCTGTGGAACGGATTCCTCCACGGTCTGCAAATCCTCGGCGCCCGGGTGAAGGAAAAGGTGGACGTGCGCGTCAATCAGGCCGGGCATGAGCGTCGCGTCACCGAGGTCAATGATTTCTGCATCGGCGGGATGCGCCACTGACGCGCCGACTTCAGTGATCCGCTCGTCCTGGACGAGGACTTCGCCGGGCGCGAGCAGCTTGCCCGCCTCGACATCCAGCAATCGCGCGGCGTGAAGCACAATCGCGTGGGGCGAGCCCCCGGGCGTATTGCCGGACGGTTGTTGCGGCGCTGCGAAAATCAGCGCGCAAGAGATGAGAACGGCCGCGAATGCGGCGAAGAAGCGTGGTTTTGTCATGGCTATCGGCGGGATAGTACCACTCCGGCCCGGCGGATTTCGAGGGCCGGTCCAATTGCGGTTGATGCGAACGCATATTAGTGCGGCGCTAGGCAGTTTGCGTTTGAGAATGATAAAATTGCGCTCTGCTTCGGAGACGTGGGCCTGTAGCTCAGGTGGTTAGAGCGCACCCCTGATAAGGGTGAGGTCGGTAGTTCGAGTCTACCCAGGCCCACCATTCTTCATTGGCTTTGTTTCACGGCCCCCCCGCACATCCAGACCCCATGTACGGTAATTCATTCGCCATCGGGGGAGGCGGATGGTACTGAAAAAACCCCGGCGACAGCCCACACTGGATGTTCCGGCCAGATCGGCCTAAATCCCCTCCCGGGATGGATGGAAAACAAATGGAAAACCCCCAGCCCAGCGAAACTACAAAAGAAAACTTTCCGACGGCTGCCATAATCACGGCAATGCTGCGCTCGGCAAAGCACGTCAGCGACCTTATTTTTTCTCCAGGGCGCCCGCCGCAGATCGAGGTGACCGGACAGCTACGGGAAGTGGCGATCCCCCAGGTCGGTTCGCTCACCGCAGAAGATACCGCGCGGATTGCGGGCGATTTGATTGGCAAAAACACGCTAGCAGTGGACAAGCTCCGCCAGTTGGGCTCCTGCGACATCTCTTACAGTCTGGCGAAGCTCGCGCGATTCCGCGTGAACATTTTCACGCAGCGCGGAAGTTGCGCAATCGTTATGCGCGTGATCCCCACCAAGGTGCCAACCTTCAACGCTCTTAACCTGCCGCCCCAACTAATGGAAATCACAGAACTGCGAAACGGCGTCGTACTGGTGACCGGCCCAACCGGTTCCGGGAAATCCTCAACTCTGGCCGCAATTCTAGACAAGATCAACGACGAGAAGGCGTATCACATAATCACCATTGAAGACCCCATCGAATTCCTCCACCTGCACAAGAAGGCGACCATTCATCAGAGAGAGCTTTACAGCGATACACCGTCATTCGCGCTGGCGTTGCGCGCGGCGCTGCGGCAGGCTCCAAAGGTCATTCTGGTGGGTGAGATGCGCGACAAGGAAACGATTGAAATCGCACTCGAAGCGGCGGAAACCGGACACCTGGTCTTCTCGACTCTGCACACGATTGACGCGTCCAAGACAGTCGAGCGCATCATCGGCGCATTCCCGTTGAGCGACCAGCAAGTCATTCGCACGCGACTCTCGAAGTCCTTTCGCTACATTGTCTCGCAACGGTTAGTGCCCCGGAAGGATGGCGAAGGCCGCGTAGCCGTCATCGAAATCCTGAAGTCAACGATGCGCACTCGCGAATACGTCGAGCGCGGTGAAGGCGAAGGGAAAACGCTGCTCGATGCCATGCGCGACGGCGCGAACGAGGGCATGCAATATTTCGATGGCGAGCTCGAGCGGATGGTGCGCGAGAACATCATCGAGCTGGAAACGGCCTTCGCATACGCCACCAACCAGGGGAACCTCCGCCTGCAAATGATGGATTACATGCAGTCACAGGCTCAGTCCGCTCGTGCGGAGCAACCCGTCGAGCTCAGCCCGAAAGCCTGAAAGTCGAAGTAGAGAATCAATCTCGCAGCACCCGCGCCGGATCTGTATTCGCCGCGCGCCACGCGGGCAAGAAACAGGCCGCCAAAGACACGATTGTCATCACCAGGAACGCCGCGCCGAATACCAACGGGTCGCGCGGACTGACCTTATAAAGCATGTTTCCCAACAACCTTGTGATTGCCAGGGCCGTTATCGCGCCCAGGGCAACGCCGCCCGCCATCAACATCAGGCCCTTGGACATCACGAGCCTTAATAAATTCGATGCGCCCGCACCGAGCGCCATCCGCAATCCCAGTTCGCGCGTGCTCTGTGACACCGCGTACGACATCACGCCATAGAGTCCGATGGCAGCGAGCAGCAGCGCCAATCCACCTAAGACACCAACTAATGTAACGGCCACCAACTGCGGCGATGTCGAGCGATCCAACTGTTCCTGTAGCGTGATCACTTCGTAGGGTGCAAGATTCGCGTCCAGCACGCGCGCCTCGCGGGCGAGCGTCGCCGTCATTCTCGCTGGGGGCAGTTGTGTTCGGATAAACAAGCCCGACGCACGTGGGAAATTCTGGCGCAGAGGCACGTAGAAAAAGGGCTTCGGTGTCTCCCGGACGCTCTGGTATTTGGAATCCTTCGCCACACCGACCACTTGCATCCACCGGCCCTTGACCTGAACACGCTCACCAATCGGATTCCTGCCGCGCCAATATATTGCAGTCATGGTTTCATTCACCACCGCAACGAGAGCAGCCTTTTCGTCATCCGCGCGGGTGAATTCGCGGCCCGAGACCAACGGGATCCCCATCGTGGCGAAATAGCTCGGCCCCACTTCGTTGTACTCCACCGTGGGCTGTTCGTCCGGCGGAGGTTGGTACCCATCTACAGCGATCAGCGTGGAAGAATAAGATCCGTAGCCCAGCGGCGTGGCTCGCGCGAACGCAGCCGACTGGACCCCGGGCAGCGCCTTCACGCGATCGATCAGCTCGTCCTGAAAATTCTTGGAGCGCTGCACATTATATCCCGCCGACACCAAATCGAAAGAAGTGACCAGCACTGCGCGCGTCGTAAAACCCGGGCTGGCGGTTCGGATTCTCTGCAGACTCTCCATGAGCAGCCCCGCTCCGACCAGCAAGACGAAACTCAGCGACACCTGGACCAGAACCAGGCCTGAGCGAACCCATGCTCTTCCGCAGCTCCCGACGACACCTCCCGCATCGGATTTCAGCGCACCGGCAAGATCGAGCTTGCGCATTTGAATCGCGGGAACCAGCCCTAGCAGAAGCGTTGCGATCAGACAAACCCCGGCGCTCACCGCGAGCACTCGCCAATCAATTTCACCCGGGAGGTGCATCGCCACTCCACCCCGCGCCGGGAAGAGCAGCACGAGCGCGTGGCGGCACCAGTGCGCCACAAGGAGTCCGCCGGCTGCGCCAAAGGCCGAGAGGATCACGCCTTCGGTGAGAAGTTGCCTCACCAAGCGGCCGGGGCCAGCGCCAATCGCGAGCCGAACCGTCATCTCATGGCGTCGCGCGAACGACCTGACCAGCAGCAAATTCCCGACATTTGCGCATGCGATCAGCAGGACAAAAACGACCACCACCAGCATGATTTCCAGTGTGGGGAGCAAAGTGCCCGCGTTATTGAACGGGGTCTGCCATAACGGCCACAGCTCGATGCCGCGGCCGCGGTTGGTATCCGGATAGTCCGCTTCCAATCGCTTCGCCAATGCGGAAATTTCCTGCTGGGCCTGCTCGCGAGTCACGCCAGGCTTGAGCCGAACGTAAGATTCGATCCACCGCGCGCCGCGATCCTCCAGTTTGTAGCCGCCCGATTCAAAAATTTCCTCCATTGACGCTGGCACCCACACCTTCATCGCCCAACCGACGAAGGTCCCATAAAATCCTTCCGGCGCGACGCCGACAATCGTGTGCAGCACGCCATTGAGCCGCTGCGTTTTCCCGACGATTTGTGGATCTCCTTTGTACCGGTCTTGCCACAACTGGTAACTGATCACAACGACGGGATGGGCAGCGCGTCCCGTGTCTTCGCCGGATTCGAATCCACGGCCAAGAATCGGATGTACCCCGATGGCATCAAAATAATTTGCTGAGACGATGCTCCCGGTGGCGCGTTCGGCGCGCTCGCCGATGTTGAGCGTTGCTCCCATGATTTTGCTCACAATAAATGAGTCAACTAGAGTGCAGTTCCTTTGCAAATCGACCAGATCCGGCCACGAAATAGCTGTAGGGCCGGATTCACCGCGCGCCGTTCCAGTGAGCGCCAACAGATTCTCCTGATGGGCCACAGCCGGATAAGGACGGAATAAGATCCCTTCGATCCAACTGAAGACGGCGGCATTGGCGCCGATTCCCAAGGTAAGGCAAAGAATCGCCAGAATGGAAAAGCCCGGACTGCGCCGCAGCAGCCGAAAGCCAAAGCGGAGATCTTGAAGGGTGGTCTCGATCATGGGGATTCCTCTCTGGTCGCGGTAACTCTCTTTGACCTGCTCGACGCCACCAAAGCCGCGCACCGCCTCGCGCCGGGCGTCCCCGGCGGTCATGCCTTTGCGCAGATTCAAATCGATTGCCATCTCCAAGTGCGAACGGAGTTCCGCGTCCAGATCCTCGTCAAGACGACGGCTGCGGAAAAGGGCGGCGAGGCGGCGGAAAAAAATACGAAATGTTATACGCATGTGCTAATTCGCCTTCAGCACCCGGTTGATCATGGTGGACATGGAGCCCCAGCTCTCTACTTCCTCTACGAGTTGCTTGCGTCCGGCGCGCGTCAGGGAGTAATACTTCGCCTTGCGGTTATTCTCCGAAACGCCCCACTTGGATGCGATCCAGCCGCGCTGCTCGAGGCGCAGCAGCGCGGGATACAGCGTTCCCTGATTCAATTGCAGCAAATCCTTGGAGACCTGCTGGATGCGCAAGGCGATCCCAAAGCCGTGCATCGGCCCCATGGAATCGAGCGTCTTCAGCACCAGCAAATCGAGTGTTCCCTGCAGGACTTCGGCTTTGGGTGTCGGCATAGGCTCCTTTAGATGGTCAACAGGAGTCTAGCATACTTCTGTTGACCGTCAAAAGGAGTTTTACCGAAGGCCAGTGTGGCTGCGCCGAAGTGCGCGAATCGAGGCAGTCAGAAAGACGAGTCGAAGGAAGGAGTAAGTTTCGGCGGATGACTGCTCCGCTGAGCTAGCCGCGCTTGACCCGGTTCCACCCGCCTTCGGGCGTCTTTACCCAGATGTCGCCGCGCATGTCAAGCCATTCGCCAATGGGTTGATCCGCCTTCGGTTCAGAACCCATCCGGAGCACATTGCCATCGAGATCCTCGACCTGTATCTCGTAAGTCCATTCGTAATTGGTAGGCGGATGCCGGACTTTCGCTCCACTGGCGCGATACTCTTTGAAGAGTGCCGCGGCATTCCCGACGCCGATCCAGACCCAGGCGCCAGGGTTTCCCTGGTCCCCTTGGGAAAGGAAGATGTGGCAGCGGTCACGCGAAACCGACGCGAAAAACCCTTCGGAGCCACCCCAATCAACTTTGAACCCGAGCACCTTCACGTAGTAGTCGATGCTGGCCGCAAGACTTCGGACGCGAACTATAGGTGTGACGCCTTCAAACTGGGTTCGACCTGCCGCGACCGCTTCATTGTCTGACATTCAAACCTCCTCCAGCTACTTCTTCACCCGCTCGGACGCTTTCGCTTTCACCGACTTCTCGATCAGCTCCTTCAGCACCGACGTGTCCACACCATCAAGTCCGTTGAGGTACAGGCACCCTTTACCTGCTTTGTGTTTGCCAAGCCGACCTAGCAAATCTTTGAACTTGCCGGATCCTAGCCCGACGTAAAGCGTGAGATCGTTTTTTCGCGGACTGAAGCCGATAATGGGCCACTCGGCTTCTCGCCCGCCTGCATACTGCAGCTTATAGCGGCCGAATCCGACGATACTGCTCCCCCACATTACCGCCTCTTCACCGGTCGCGGCCTTCATCAGCTTCACGACCGTGAAGCAATCCTCACGACGCTTCACGTCGGGAATTTTGCTCAGGAACTTCGCTACGCTCGCCTCGGTCGCTTTCGTTTTCGGCTCGGGCATTGAGATCTCCTTCAAATCGAAGCGATTTTACCACTCTGAATGCGGTTGAATCACCGCTTGGCTAGGACGACGCTGATGTCATTCCAGACCAGCCAGTGCGGGTTCAACTCCGTCGCGCCGTGGCAAGTGTAGAAACGCCGCGCGATTGTGTTCGCCGGATCGACATCCACACAGATCTTTGACGCTTTCTGCTCGGCAAACCACGCCGCCAACCGGCGAAATAATCCGGATGCGACTCCGCTCCCTCTTTGCTCCGGAATCACGTCGATCCACTCCAGCTCTCCATCGCACCCATGGCGAGTCGTGAGGTGCCCGGCGATAAGACCCACGACGGAATCACCCTCCAAAGCAACGTAATTCACGCGGTGCATCAACGCATGTTGAGGGTGGAGTTCACAATCCATGTAAGCGGCAATACGGGTCCGCCAGTAATCCTCGGTTCCCCAACTCAAGGCGCGGATTCGCGCCATGGCGGGGACGTCGGATTTCCCAGCCTGTCTGTATTGCACAATGGTCATCGAATCTCCATATGACCATACGCCTGCAACTGGCTCAAGATTTCGCGCCATGCCGCCGGAGTGATTCGGCAATCCGCACTTTCGATGCAGCGGCGATGTCCTGTTTCTCCAGCCAGCCGAGCGAACCCTCTTCGATGTGTGCGCCGGCATCGAGCAATGCCTCGACGATTTGGACGTGGTTGGGTTGAGGCTCGTTCACGATCGACCAGAGCGCTTGACCCAGAACGGTGCCGCCGTGAACATTCCGCAATTCCAGCGGAGCATTCCGTTTGATGAGCAGCTTGACAGTATCCAAGTGTCCGGCATCCGCCGCGAGATGGAATCCGGTCTGCGCCGTGTTGGCTCCTGCTGCTGGGTCAACGCCTTTCTCAAGCAGGAAATCGACAACGTTTGTTCGACCGTACTGGCAAGCCCAAATGAATGCCTTCTCCATCTGAATCTTCGGACCTTCCACGACACCCGGAAAATGAGCGCCAGCAATTCCCGCTTTCAGACTGCCATCTTCGTTGAAGAAGTTCTTAACCAGGTCGAGCCGCCCTAGTGCGGCCGCTGCGGTGATATTGTTTATCTTCGCGCCGCGCCGGACGAGACTCTCGGCGGCCTCCTGGCGATAATTGGCCAGCGCCGACATCAACGGCGGCCAACCGCCGGAAATGCCCCCGATGGCTGCACCGGCGTCCAGCAAGGTCTCGATCAGCGCGCTTTGCACTCCTGCCCGCAATGGATGGACGCTCGACGCCGTCAAGTCCAGAGTCGTTGATCCTCCACCGTACGAATCCGCCGTTGAGTCCACCTCGGCACCGAACTTGAGTAGCAGTTTCGCGACTTCAACAGCGTTTTTCGGAGTCTTTTGGCGAAAGTCTTCCACGCCGTTGGCAGACACATAGTGCAGGAGTGTCGAGTGATGCGCACGTGTCGAACGCGCTCGAATCAGTTCCGGATTTTCACGCAACAGACGCTCCAGCGTAGCCACATCGCCCGTGATGATGGCATCCACGGCCGATTCAAAATTTGATACGGCAGAACTCTTGCGAGTCAGCTCTTCCAGGTGCTGCTTGAACTTGGGCCAACTTTCGAAGCCGTATTCGTGGGCGATCACCAGTTGTGCATCGGCAAGGGTGAAGGGCGAACGCCGGAACTCGGCATCGAGACGGTTGGCTGGCTGCTCCCTTGTCAGAGCGCCTTCACGGACTTTTCGCCGCAGGTTGTGCGCGCGTGGATGATGGTTCCTGATACGCTCGATCGCTTCGGGATTGCCTGTCTTGAGTGATTTTACGAGATCTTTGGCTTGTTTCTTGTATTGCTCTAAATTGGGGCGGACAGGTAGCTGCTTGGAATCCATTACGACCTTCCTTTCGTAACTGCGCCTGGAGTCCGCCCGAATCAGGCTGAAAGAAGGTTCGTAACCTTCAATAGTTTACTTAAGGTGGGCACGGCCCTTTCCGCGGACTGGATGCGCCCTTCGCGCTGGTTATCAACGTAACGCCATCGCACTCGCGAAGTCAATCGCGCCGGATTCGCGCCACTATGGAATTACAACCAGTCGAGCACGTTGGCCCCGCTGCCATGCGTCCTCGATCTCGGAAAGGTGCACACGTTCTGTGTCGATCCGCAATTTGCCGCTGGCGGCGTGGGACATCACTTGTTGAATGGCGTCCGTAAGTATTTCGCGTGACGGAATTCCCGCTGTCCCCAGAATTGTCAGCGCCTTGCTGCGCAGCACCGCAGCCGGAAGCGATATTGCTGGCCCCGCGGACTCACCCACTTGCACAAGGCGCGTCTCAGTCCCAATCTGGGAAAACTCCCCACCTGTAAGAGCGGCAAGCAACGCTTCAGTAGGACGGCCCCACAAGTAATCAATGATGACGTTGAAGCCGGCTTCGCGCTTAAACGCTTCGGTAAGATTTTGGCCCGGCTTGTCCAGGCGAATGGTCGCGTCGGCGCCAAGGTCTCGCAAAGAATTCAGCGCCTCCTCATTGCGTCCCGCGGCGATTACTCGTCCCGCGCCAAGAAGTTTGGCAATCTGCACGGCGAGCTTCCCGGTGATTCCCGTCGCGCCAAGGATCAAAACCGTCTCGCCCGAGACCAGCTTCGCGCGCGACGTAATCGAAAGCCAGGCCGACACGCCGGGGTTCGGCATTGCAGCGGCGGTGTCGTCGTCCACGCCATCTGGCAGAGTGAAGCATTGATCCCGGCGCACGACGGTGCGCTGCGCAAAAGTGCCATAAGGCCGCCTCGGCCCGCCGAAGAACACCCGGGCTCCGCCATCGAGAATTCCTACTCCGTCGGTCCCGCAAACAACGGGCAATTCGCGAGGGCTGGCGTAGTGCCCGCCGCTGGCTATCAGTTTATCCACCGGCTTAAGCGCGGCGGCGCGCACATGCACGATCACTTCGCCATCGCCCGGAACAGGCTCTGGGAACGCCTCGAAACGTGGTGGTTTCCCGAGAGTGTGTAGAACTGCGGCGTCCATTCGCGGCCTCCCATACGAATAATAACATCCTCGCGAGCCGGGCCGGCCGGCTACCACTTCGCGGCCAATCTCTAGCTTGACTTCCAGACCTGTGTTAGGCTGTACCTGCGTTTGCTGCTCTTGTAAGACCTTTGGATGCATTCATCAAAGGGGCTGCAGGCCAAACCGCTTGCGGCCTTTTTTGTTGCGGCTAGAGGTGGAGCAATCGAACGGAAGAAGTAACCAGACCAAATAAAGAAGAGGAAAAGCCGTGAAAGAACAAGGAACTGTGAAGTGGTTCAACGCCAGCAAAGGGTATGGGTTCATCCAGCGCCAGTCCGGCGAGGACGTTTTCGTGCACTTCTCCGCCATCCAGGGAGACGGGTACAAGACGCTCAACGAAGGGCAAGCTGTTGAATTCGAGGTTACCCGTGGCCCCAAGGGCCTGCAGGCCGCGAACGTAACCAGCCTCTAGTCCGCAGGGCGGGCCGGTCTCCCGCGCCCGCCCTTTTTCATTTCCCCGGCGTGAAACGCCAGAAGGTGAATTTCGATGGCCAAGCTATACGTAGGGAATCTGTCGTTTGACACGACGGACGAAGGTCTCCAGCAGCTTTTCGCGAGTCATGGGTTCCAGGTAGCTTCGGCCCGTGTCATCCGGGATGCGGGAACGGGTCGCTCCCGCGGGTTCGGATTCGTCGAACTTGGCCCCGGCGAGGAAATGGAAAAGGTCATTTCGCAGCTCAATGGGTCCACGCTGGATGGCCGTCAGCTTCAGGTAAATGAAGCGCGTCCCCAGGCGCCTCGTGGCGGTGGCCATGGCGGCGGATTTGGAGGAGGCCGTGGAGGCCGCGGCGGAGGCGGTGGTGGTCGCGGCGGAGGCGGTGGCCGTGGCGGAGGCGGTGGTCGCGGCGGAGGCGGCGGTCGCGATGGCGGTGGCGACAGGGACCGCGGAGATCGCCGGCGCTTCTAACAGAAACTCGCCAGCATCAGCCCTATTTTCCCCTTTAGAACCTTAGCGTAGTACCTCGTCCAGTTTACGCCTCGGCGATGAGTTCGATTTCAACTCGCACATCGCGAGGCAAGCGCGCCACTTGCACGGTCGCACGGGCGGGCGGCGCCTGAGCGAAATAACGGCCATAGACTTCATTCATCGCGGCGAAATCACCCATGTCGGCGAGGAAGACGGTCGTCTTGAGCGCCTTGTCCAGCGATGACCCTGCCGCCTCGATGATTCCTTTCAGGTTCTCCATCACGCGCTCGGTCTGCTTCGAGATATCGCCTTCGATAAGCTGCTGCGTGCGCGGATCAATGCAAATTTGGCCGGAGATAAAAATAAGCCCGTTTGCCTTGATGGCCTGTGAATAAGGGCCGATGGCTTTCGGCCCCCGGTCGGTCGCGATGATCTGTTTCACTCGATTCCTCCTGAGATTTGAGCAGCTCGTGCCTGAAAATCTTTGTTGCTCTTGCTTTAGATAAACACATCCGTCCGAGGCTTCCGCGCTTCGGACATTTTTCCCTCTCAGCTAATGACCTGCATCGGCTGGCTTCGCCGCGGGAGAGCCAATGTAACGCGCGCGAAAATCATCCGGGATCCCCGGTCGATTGAGCCACTGGCGGAAGAACTCGGCGAGGTCGGCGCCGCATTCGGCTTCCGTTGCCGAGCGCAAATCGTTCACGTCCCAGGTCTTGCCTTGAAGGATGCGCACGATTTGCGCCAGCGCGCGATGCACATTCGTCGCGCCGCAGCGGTCTTCCAGCGCAAGATAAAAAAGCTCGCTCCTGATGCGAGCGATTTCGATTGTCTTTGCCGAAGCGAGATTTTCTTTCGCGCCCTCCGGATCAGAATCCACGCGTTCGATGAGCTGGCGGATGTAGTCCCCGCGCCTGGAAGGATTCTTCGAAAGGGTGAACGAAAGGGCCATGTAATCCGGCGCCCCGGACATCGGAAACCACGGTCCGCCGGGCGCCACGCCCACCGAAAAAGTAAACCAAGTAGCCGCCAATTGGACGTCCACCGAAGTGAATGAGAGCACCACTTTGGAAGTGTCTGCTTGCGCGGGCGCTACGAATGAGCCCGGAACGTCAAATTTCTCAAATGATATCGGAACGAAAACGCCTTGCGGCACGGCGAAGCAGCCGACAATGGAACCCCCGCGTTTGTCAGGACCGGCCGTTTGAAATTGGCCTGGCTGGCCGTATCCAATTGCCAATCCTCCAGGACATCCAATCATCCAGGCCTGTCCCTTTGTTGCATCTTTCATCCCGAATTCCGCAGTGAAATACGCGGCTTCTTCGCCAAATCGCTCGCCGATTTCGCGCGTACGCGACTCGGGTAATGTCTGCCCCGACCAAAGAAATACCGTTTCGGACCCCCACTGGGTTTTCTGTTCCTGGTAGGGCCCGGCGACGACAAATGGATCAAAATCCGCTCCCAATTTCTGCTCGAAGCGATGGGAAGAGCCTGTGTTTTTGCCACTCCCGTGTCGATCCTGCACACGCTGAGTGCCGCTGGCGTGAACCAGGTAGCCCTGCGGGACACTTACAACCAAATCCCACTTATTAGGGGGCGTGCCTCCCCCGGAGAACGTCTCGGGCGGCGGCAAGAGATATGGGTACCATCCTCCACAGGGAAGAATGAAAAATGGTCCGCGGCCCTCGCCGAGCGAGAGATTGGTATTCACAATCTTCAAATCGAAGGCCAGTACAAATTCTTTTCGGTCTTTCTGATTCCATGGCGCGTCAAAGCGCGTGGAGAATTCCGCTTCGGTTCCCGCGACGCCCTGCGGAGCAAGCGCTTGACCACCCCATTCCACGCGCAAGTCCTCCGTCCAATCCTTGTAGGGCAATCGGAAGCGAAGTTCCTCGAGCGGCTGCGTGCCTGTGTTTCTCATCCGGTACCACGCGCGCACGGAGACACGGTCCGGCGCCGCCTCTGAATACGTGACTTCAATCCTCTGCTGTTCGATGGTGTAACCGGGCGCAAACGGCACCGAGCAGCCTGCGGCCACCCAGGCGGCCGCCCCGGCAACAACGAGAAGAAATGACTGTTTCAGCGCAGTGTGTTGCAATGCGAGAAGATTCTACTGGGGTGAGGGGATGCGCGTCAAAATTGTTGGAGCAGAGAAGAGTTATGGCGACAGTCTCAATGCTTTTTGCGGGGAGCGCGGTGGACATATACAATCTTCGGCATTTCCGCTTGCTTGTGCGCGGCTACCTTTTGTCCCACCTGCTCATCGGTCAGCCCGCGTGAAATCATGTCCAGCACCTGCTGTTCGGTCACGTCCGTATTCTTCAATTCGACGAGCGAAGTCGCGGAAGCCACCGGCTGGTGTTCCGCGCGGCGGCGCGCGACAGCCAGGACCACTCGATCGGAATAGCCCGCGAGGCGAATGGACTGCGCTTCCAGCGCCCAAGTCTCGATTTGATTGAGCCGCGCAAGCTCCATGACCGTGGGCTCGGCGAGACCGGAATGCAGCAGCCCGGCAACGGTGTCGCCGCTAGTGAACATCTGCTGGCGGCCGCGGGCCAGCCGCACAAATTCAATACAGTCTTCATCGGAATACCCGGCATTGCGCACCTTGATCAAATCAGCCACTTCCGAATCGCTGACGTTCATATCACGCAGCTTTTGGATGGTGTCCGACCAGAAACCGGATTGGTACAGCGGCTGCGTATCGGTGTGGTGGAACTTCTGACAACCGCCAAAGCAAAGCGCCGCCGCAAGAATCGCAGCAAGACAAATGGACCGGCGCCAACAGTGCGAGCTCATTACTCCTATTTTAGCGGTACCAGACGCGCCGAGTGGCGCGGGATGGCGATGGCGTGCCGGGAGGGTCAACGCCCACAGCCGGGAAAGGGAGAGAAAGGGCTTCGCGCGCGGGCGCCCTTAAACGCGGTAAACGCGGTCGACGCTGAATACGCCGGAGATCTTCTTGATTTTGGCGATGATGCGCTCGAGTTGCTTACGGTTTGTAATCTCAACCGTCGCATCCACTCTGGCATGCAAATTATCGGGCTGGCTGGTCAGCATGCTGATGTTGCATCCCTCTTCCCCTATCACGGCTGTCATATCCGCAAGCATTCCGGGACGGTCCACGTTGCGGATAATCAGGCTGACGGTAAAATGCGCGTCGGAGGAGGTTGCCCAACCAACCTCAATCCGCCGCTCCGTGTCATAGAGCAGGTTCTGCACATTCGGGCACGATGTCGTGTGCACCGCGACGCCGCGCCCGCGCGTGACGTAGCCCACGATGTCGTCCCCGGGAATCGGATTGCAGCATTTCGCCAGATAAGCGAGCAGGTCGCTGTCCCCGCGCACTTGGATCGCCCCGGCGTTCATCCCCAGCATGCGCTTGACGGTCGAAACAATCCGCCCGGGAGCGCCCTCCGGCGGTTGCTTTTCGGCGGGCTCTCCGAGTGTTTGTCCGAGCGCCTTGCTCAACACCTGCCGCGCGGAGTATTTCCCGTAACCCAATTCGGCAAAGAGATCCTCGACTCGCGAGCAGCCGTACTCCGCGGCAACTCGAAGCAGGTCCGCTTCCGGCACTCGTTTGAGCGCGTGGCCGGACTGGCGCGCCTCTTTTTCGAGCAACCGCCGCCCGACCTCGGTTGCCTCGCGGTGCTCGATCAGGTGAATCCAATGGCGGACCTTGCTTCTCGCGCGAGATGTTTTGACGAAGCTCAGCCAATCCCGGCTGGGCACGTGGCCCTTCTGGGTCATGATTTCGACTACGTCGCCGTTCGAGAGCGGATGCCGCAGAGGCACGATCTGTCCATTCACCTTGGCGCCCGTGCACTGATTCCCGACCTCCGTGTGGACGGAGTAAGCGAAGTCCACCGCCGTGGCTCCGCGCGGCAGGGCAATCACGCGTCCCTTGGGCGTAAACGCATAGACCTCTTCCGGATAAAGGTCCACCTTGAGCGTGGAAAGGAATTCGCCGGGCTCCTGCATCTCGCGCGCCCACTCGATAAGCTGCCGCATCCAAATGATTCGCTGGTCGTCGGCATCGGAAACCTGCCGGCCGTCCTTGTATCTCCAGTGCGCCGCGACGCCCTGCTCGGCGATGCGGTGCATCTCCTGCGTGCGGATCTGCACCTCGAAGGGCTGCCCTTCGTGGATCACCGTGGTGTGCAGAGACTGGTACAGGTTCGGCCGCGGCATCGCGATGTAGTCCTTGAAGCGACCCGGCACCGGCCGCCACACCTGGTGGACGATGCCCAGCGCGGCGTAGCAATTCCTCACGTTGTCCGTCACGATTCGCACGGCCAGCAAATCATAAATTTGATCGAGGGTGCGCTGCTGGCGTTCTGTCTTCTGATGAATCGAGAAGACCCGCTTGACGCGGCCTTCCACGTCGGCGGGAATCCCGTTCTCCACCAGTTTCTCGCGAATCGTGTTCTGCACCTCGGTCAGGAACCGTTCGGACGTCTTGCTCCGCGATGCAACTTTTTTCTGCAGCTCCAGGTAAGAGGGCGCCTCCAGGAAACGGAATGCGAGGTCCTCCAACTCGCCGCGGATCAAGCCCATGCCGAGGCGGTGCGCGATGGGCGCGTAAACGTCAAGCGTTTCGCGCGCGATGCGCTCCTGTTTGTCGGAAGGCAGATACTCGAGCGTCCGCATGTTGTGCAAACGATCGGCCAGCTTGATGACGACTACCCGGACGTCATTCACCATCGCCAGCAGCATCTTGCGCAAATTCTCCGCCTGGCGCGCTTCCGGTGCGAGCAAGTCCAGGCGGCTGATTTTTGTGACGCCCTCGACCAGCCGCGCCGTATCCGACCCAAACAGCTCAGCGATCCGGTTGACGGGGATCGGTGTGTCTTCGACGGTGTCGTGGAGGAGCGCGGCGGCCAGCGAGGTCACGTCCAATTTCATGTCCGCCAGCACGTGGGCCACTTCCAGCGGATGGGAAAGATACGGCTCGCCGGACTCGCGTTTTTGCAGGCGATGCTGCTCGGCGGCGAATTCATACGCCCGGCGCAGCAGCTCGACGTCGTCGGTGGGGCGGGTCTGGCGGACCTTTGCCACCAGGTCGGCAAAGCGCGTCTCCAGCGCCCGCGACGTCCGGTCAAACCGAAGCAGAGGTTTTCCGTGTGCCGACATTCGAATTCTATTCTACGCCCGCGGGGAACATCTCCGCTTGCGGGCGAACGCAAGAGGCATCAAATCGCGTTCCGCCGGTGACACCACGGCCTTTGTCATCGGACCGGGGATTACAAGGTTTGAGAAGAGCCCTTTGGAATGGAACCGGCTATCAGCTTCTTTCCTGCTGATTGGCTTTTTTCTGCTTGATCTGTTTGACCTGGTCCAGGAGCGCATCGGCTTGCTTTTGGAGATCGTCACGCTCGCTTGGATTGGAAGTCATGTCTGACTTCTGGCGGTAGAGAAGACTCAGGTACGCCATCGCGTCGTCATAATCCGCGCGCCGATCCATCGCTTTCTTCATCGAGTCGATGCCCTCTTCCACCGTCGCCGATTCTTTCGCCGCAAGTTGATCGCGCAGGTCCGGCGGCAGCGGCTGATCGTCCTTAATCTGCTTCATAGGATGCGCGTGGTTGTAATCGGCACGAAACCCCTGATTGGTGTGGAACGCCAGCGTCCAGTCAATCAATCCCACCCAATAGTAAGGCTCGGGGTCATTCGGACTTAGTTCGATATGCCGCATATGGTATTTCTTGGATTCGTCAAATTTTTCCTGCGCAAAAGGCGTGGCCCCCATTGCATACAACAACGCGCCCATGCGATCAATGGCATCCAGATTCTTCGGATCCTTGCTCAGGATATCCTGATACTGCGCGATAGCTTCGTCGGCCAGCCGTTTGTTTTCTTCCGAGGGCGCCCCCGGAATGTACTGTGTCTGGTATGCCGTTGCCAAATAGAGCTGCGCGACCGTCAAGCCGGGATCGAGCCTGATTGCTTCCTGGAAATCTTCAATGGCGCGGTCGTATTGCCCGTTCTTGTACGCCTGTGCGCCCTGAGCTAGTTTGTCGCGGGCCTTTAGTTTGCTGCAACCGGTGAGGCCGGCAATAGCAATCAGCGCAAGCGCCAGTGTCACAAAGTGCCGGTGTCTGCGAATCCTGGTGTCCGAAAGGGATGCGTTCATAGCTCGCTTTCCATCCTGCCGAAGGTGTACTTACTGGTTGGACTCCATTTTGGGCGTGAGAAGTCCAACCTGTTCTATTCCGGACTGACGCATGATGTCAATCGCCTTCGCCACCTGGCTGAAAGGGACTTCTTCATCGCCTTTCACGAATGCGACCTTGTTCCCGACCGCGCGCAATTTGAAAATTTGGTCCAGGCGGCCACCCAGGGTCTCCCAGGACGAATCCTCCTCGTTGATCTTGACCCTGCCGTTGATGAAAATCTGGACCACGACGGTCTTGTTCATCATTTCAGGTTGTTCTTTTTGGTTCGGCGGTGCGGGCTGCGGCACCAACGCATCAAGACCCATCGGGGTGGTCGGCGTGATCACCATAAAAATGATCAGCAGCACGAGCAAAATATCAATCAGGGGCACGACGTTCATTTCCGCCAGCGCGCCGCCCTTATTTCCACCTACCTGCATTGCCATGGTCGCACTCCGTTCTGACTTGAGATCGAACTAAAATTGCTTCTTAATTGAATCTTCCCGGCGCCCCCGCGCCGTCTAATTCACATCTCGCCGAACCTTTTCCGCAGTAATCACCGCGCCGCGTGAAACGCCAACCTCTATGCACGGCGCCGGCCCTTTGAGCCCACGGACCCGGAGCCAGGGATCCGTGGGAAAATTACTGGCTCGTAGGGGCCGTAGGAGCCAACGGAGCCGCTGTTTGTTGCCGAGTCACGCGTTCCGTCAAAAGCCCGACTTTGTCCACGCCGGCCGAACGAATATCATCCACGACCTTCGTCACGGCGCCGTAGTGGGCGCGGCCGTCGCTACGGATGAAAACGGTTTTGTCCGACCGGTTCGAGACCAGGTCTTGGACTTTGGTTGTGAGGTCTGCTTCCGTTGTCTTGTCCATTCCAAGGTAAATGGCGCCGTCGCGCGTCACGGCAACAATGATGGCGTCGTCGCGGTCTGCGTTGGGCAAGTCGTCGGGATGCGGGACGGTGGCCATATTCACCGGGTACCCCTTCGTAAGCATCGGTGTGACCACCATGAAGATGATCAGCAGCACGAGCATGATGTCCGCCATCGGAATCACGTTCGGGGCCGACATCGTGGGTCCTACTTGTGGTTTATAAGCCATGGTCCGTTACTTCTTGGCGCTTCGCCGCGTGATGAAGTAATTGACCAGCTCCATCGAGGAATTCTCCATCTCGACGTCAAAGGCCTCCACCTTGTTTGTGAAGTAGTTGTAGGCCCACACAGCGGGGATCGCGACGACCAATCCCATTGCGGTCGTCACCAACGCTTCCGCGATACCGCCGGCCACGGCCGAAAGACCTGTGGCGTGCGTCGTCTCAATGCCTTTGAAGGCGTTGATGATTCCCGTGACCGTACCGAACAGCCCGACGAACGGGGCCGTCGAACCGATGGTCGCCAGGCCGCTCAACCCTCGCTTCATCTCGGCATGCACGATGGCCACCGAGCGCTCCAGACCTCGTTTAGCCGCTTCGATGACCTCTTCGTCCGGCACCTGCGCGGAGGCCGATTGAAACTCGGAGAGGCCCGTCGCGACCACTTTTGCGATGTGGCTCTTCTTGTTCCGCTCTGCGATGGAAATCGCCTCGTCGAGCTTCCCTTCGCGCAGTGCCCCCGCCACTTGCTGAACGAACATGCGGGATTGTTTGCGCGCCGCCGAATACATCAGCGCGCGGTCAATCATCACGCCAAAGGACCACACGGAGAGAAGAAAGAGCAGGACGATGATGCCCTTGGGAAGCCAGGTCATTCTGCTCCACATGGCACGCAGATCCCACGTATTTGACGTACTTTCTGCCTGTAAGATTAAGGTCCAGATTGCCGCTGATACAGTTGCAAGCATTGATTTGGCTCCTTTTCCTTTCGTAGATCCCGCAGAGATTACCCGGACCGTCCCACGAACCGCTCCGGGCGGAAGTCGCAGCGCGGGCGCGGCCCGCGCCGTGCGGTTTCACTGCATAATGAAATTCACGTCGAATACACAATCCACTTGCACTGGGGTGTGGTTGAGCGTCGTTGGGCTGAAACGCCACTGCTTCACTGCGTCCATTGCCGCTTGGACGAGCTGCGCTGGCCCGGAAACGAAGGTCAGCTCGATCACTTTTCCATCCGTCGAAATGATCGCGTGCAGACGGACCGTCCCGTGAATGCGCATTTGTCTCGCAATCGAGGGATAAATCGGCGTGACCTTGTTGATTAGCTTTGCTTGTTCCACATCGCCACCCACGGAAACGCGCGCCGGCACAACTTCCTTGGGAGGTGGCGGAGGCGGGGCAACAGTTCCAGACCCGCCGATAATGCCTCCCAGCACGCCGCCTATCTGGCCGCCCGGCACGCCGCCAACAACTCCGCTGTTAGTACTCGACGTCGGAACATCCGGTGGCAACTCTTCTTCTTTAATCAGGTTCACTTGCTTGGGGATTGACTTCGGCGCGATTAATCTGCCTTCTTGAATCAGGCGAACTTGCGGCTTCACAATTTTGATTACCTGTACGGCCGGCGGCGGCGGTGGGGCTGCCGGCGGTGGCGGCGCGAGCAACGTGCTGGAGAGCAGCGTCTTCGGCAAGGCTGGGGTGACCAACAACGGAATGATTATGATGATGGCCACAAGCCCTGCTTGCGCGGCCGCGGAGAGAAATACTGTCCACGGCTTGCTGGTTCTCTTCTGACCGCCCGGAGTGCTTTCAACCAATAGATCAAACATAACTCTTACCTCCCCCCGGAATGGGTTAGGCGGTTACCCGCCTTGCCTGTCCGGGTTTGCTGCCGGCTGCGGATCCGGTGCTTACCGCTACCTTTGGCCCCCTCCAGCGGTTCCAAGCCACCACTAGAGGTGCTGCAATACCAAAACTGGAGTAGGTTCCTACCACAATACCAATCACCAAAGCAAAGGAGAAACTCCTCAGCGCCGGCCCGCCCATTAGGAACAGCACGAGCACGGTTAGGAACGTCAGACCGCTCGTCAAGATGGTCCGCGAAAGCGTCTGGTTGATCGACCGGTTCACGATATCCGGGAACGGTTCGCGCCGCATCAGCCGGATGTTCTCACGGATGCGATCGAAAATGACGATCGTGTCGTTCATGGAATAACCTACCAGCGTCAAGAGCGCCGCGATCACCGTCAGCGAAATCTCAAAGTACCCGTGAAATAATGAAAAAAGTCCCAGCGTGATCAGGACGTCGTGAAACACCGCCACCACAGCCGCAATTCCAAATATGCCTTTATCGATCAGCCGCAGGAACCACTCAACAAAACCACTCGATTCTCTATCGCTCCCACCCGAGCGAAGCAGCGTGTCTCCCGTGAACCGGATGGCAATATATAACAGCATCCCGCCCAAAGCATAGAGGGTGACGTACACTGCTTGCTTGCGCAGCTCGCCTCCCACCTTCGGGCCTACGATCTCCACATTCTGCACCACATAAGGGCCTGGATAAAACGCCGCCCTCACCGCCGTCACCACCTGCGGTGCGGCGCCTGCGTTGCTCAAGTCCCCGAGATCGGTCACGATGCCGTTGCGGTTCTTGTCGCGAAAACTCACCAGCTGCTGCGCAATCTGCTTGTAACGGTCGCCCGCGGAAACGCCCAGCGCCAGGGGATCGCGCCGCACCAGCGCATCGGCCAGATCCGAAACGGTCACAGAATTGAAGTCCTGCTTGCCCGCTTCGGGAGCGGGAAAACTCAGCTTCAGCGCGTTGATAATCGTGGTTTTGCCCGCGTCCAGTGCCTGTTCGCCCGCGCCTTTCTCTTCCAGGCCGATGACAACATCATTCACGCTCGGGTTCGTAATGTCATGGAGCGTTTGAATCGTGCTCTGTCCCAGTCCCTGTCCCGCTAAATCCTTGCGAATGCTGTCCACATCCGGAGGTTTCGCGAAGCGCACCGTCACCAACGTGCCGCCCTTGAAATCTATGCCGTAGGTCGGGCCTCCACGATAAATCGTCGCCGCTGTTCCAATCGCCAGCAGCAGCAGGGAAAGCGAAACGAAGTACTTCGCCCTTCCCATCCAGTCGATGTTGACTTGCCCGAAGAACTCCATAGTCGTTCTTTCCCGCCCCAGTTAGACACCGGCGAGCCTCGCCGGGTTCCCAGTGACTCGTACTTCTGGCTATATGCTCAGTTCCGCCTGCCGTGGCGCCTTTGCCAGGTGCCAGTCAAAAATCAGCCGCGATACATACACCGAGGTGAACAGGTTCGCCACCAGACCAATCACCAGGGTAATCGCGAATCCGCGCACCGGCCCTGTTCCCATGAGGCCCAGGAACGCCGCCGAAACCACCGTCGTCACGTGCGTGTCAATAATCGTCAAAAATGCCCTCTTGAATCCCAAATCCACCGCGGATGCCGGCGCCTTCCCACCGCGCAACTCTTCCCGGATGCGTTCGAATATCAGCACGTTCGAATCCACGCCCATGCCGATCGTCAAAATAACGCCCGCAATGCCAGGCAGAGAGAGCACCGCTTCAAAGTAAGCCAGCGCCGCCAATAGAATCACCAGGTTCAGGATCAGCGCGACCACGGCGTTTACTCCCGCCGAGCGGTAGTACACCACCATGAAAATCAACACCACGATCAAGCTCGTAATCGAAGCTTGAAAGCCGTGCCGGATCGAATCCGCTCCGAGCGACGGCCCTACCGTGCGCTCCTCGAGGTACTTGATGCTCGCCGGCAGCGCGCCCGCGCGAAGAATCAGCGATTCATCGTTTGCCTGTTGTTCGGTATAGGACCCTTCGAGCTCTCCCGAATCTTCAATCCGGCCCTTGATTACGGCAACTGTCTTGACGCGGTGATCGAGAATGATGGCCATATACTGATTGATGTGCTGTTCCGTGAACGGACCAAACTTGCGGCCTGCCTCGACGGTCAACCGGAAATTCACCATGAAATAGGGAGGCCTCTGCGTATTTCGCGCCGGCGTGGCGTCGCGTAAGTCGCGGCCGGTGACAATGGGAACCCGGTCAACGATGTACCAGCTCTCTCCCGTATCTACCGGCGCCCCGGATGCCGTTGCGGCCCCGGGCAGCAATTCGGTTCCCGGCGGGAGGATTCCATTCTTTGCCGCGATGGCCGCCGCCTCGGAAGGATACGGTGTTTGGTCCGGAACAAATCGGATTTCCAATTGGCCGCCCGCTTGAATCACATCCTTTGCGCGGATTGGATCGCTTTCGCCGGGCAGTTCCACGATGATTTCATTGTCGCCTTGCCCATACGGAGCGACGAAAGGTTCGGTCAGCCCGAGCTCGTCAATGCGCCGCCGGATCGTTTCCACGGATTGCGACATCGTCCGGTCTTGGATCTGCGCCATCTGGCTCTGCCGCATCGTCAGCAGATAACCATTCAACTCGCCCGGCGCGGGCGCCATATCCCAGGTTTGTGAGTAGTCCCCCGCCAAGCTGCGGAAGTCGCTTATCTTTTCCGGAGGAATATTTGAAACTTTGATCTGTGTGTCGGAAACGAGTACCGGCTGGTCGGAGGGAATATTCTTGGCCCGGAGCTTGGTAACAATATCGTCCGCCAAAATGGCGGTTTCCTGTCGCATGGCCTCGTTCACTTGCACTTGCAGGATCAGGTGCGTCCCGCCCTGGAGATCCAGCCCCAGCTTGATGCGCTGGGAAAAATTCTCCTTCAGCATCGAAAACGACCTGGGAAAATCCGGCAACCCGAAGAGGCCGTAGAGGCACACCAGCACTACAGCCGCCACGGAGATTGCCTTCCATTTCAGGTTCGAGTTCATCGTTGGACTTGGTCCGTCTGCTACGCGACCCTCAGCTTTCCTTGTTCTCCGGCTGGAGTCCCGCAATCGCCGACCGAAGGACCTTCACCTTCACTTGATCCGCAATGCGGAGCTGTATTGCATCATCCTCCAGACCAACAATCGTCCCGAAAATTCCGCCGTTGGTGACCACCTTGTCTCCATTTTTCAAAGTGGAGAGCATCGCCGCCGTCTTTTTCTGCCGCTTTTGCGCGGGCAGTATCAGCAGCACGTAAAAAATCACCATGATCAGGAGAATCGGAAGGAGGCCCGCAAACGGCCCCAATGACTGCGCATCCACAGCCAGAAGATTCAGGTTCATTTTGAACGCCCCACTCGCGTTTCGCGACCGCCGCCACTCGCCTTGCGGCCCCACTCGAGAGCCGCCCCTGGAACAGGCCCAAAAATCGGCCAAGAACAGGAATCCTGCCGCTCCCCGAACGTAGGGAGGGCAGGAGGGTTCCGCATCTTGCGGGGAACGCCTGGTGGGCCAACCTTTCACACCCGCGGGAACTAACCGGGGCCCGCAGCCAGGCGCATCCTTAACTCGGAGGAGAATTCCGCCAGGTCCCCAAACTCAATAGCCTGCCTGATTCGACCCATCAGGTCAAGGTAAAAGTGGACGTTATGGTGGGTCGCCAGGACCGCTCCCAGTATCTCCCCTGCCATAAACAAATGCCTCAAATACGCCCGCGAATAGCGCCTGCAAACACTGCACACACACGCTTCATCGAGCGCTCGCGCATCGTCCGCGTAGCGCGCCTGCCGGATCAGCAACCGTCCCGCCGACGTGAAGATGCATCCATGCCGCGCGCTCCTCGTCGGCAGCACGCAGTCCATCATGTCAATCCCCCGCCGGACGTAATCCGGGATGTCCTCCGGCTTGCCCACCCCCATCAGGTAGCGCGGCTTCCCGGCGGGCAGCAGCGCCGTAACCTCCGCCGTCATTTCGCACGTCAGCGCATGCGGCTCCCCGACTGCCAGCCCGCCGACCGCGTAACCATCGAAGTCCAGCCCGACCAAGTCGCGCGCGCTCTGCTGCCTTAGTGCAGCAGACGTCCCGCCCTGCACGATCCCGAAGAGCGCCTGCCCCTGTTTCCCGTTTTGTCCGTGCACTGCGCCGGCATTTCTTGAAAATGATTCGCGCGACCGCCGCGCCCAATCCAGTGTCCGCGCCGCGGCCTTTCGCGCTCGCTCTTCACTTGCGGGATGCTCGATGCACTCGTCGAGCGCCATCATGATGTCCGAGCCAAGCGCTATTTGTATTTCCAGCGCCTTCTCCGGCGTCAACAAATGCTCCGAGCCATCGAGATGCGAACGAAACGTCACGCCCTCATCCGTCACCTTCCGCAAATCGGCCAGACTGAAAACCTGGTAGCCCCCCGAATCCGTTAGGATCGCTCGCGGCCACGCCATGAATCGGTGCAGCCCGCCCAGTTTGCGGATGAGTTCATGTCCCGGACGAAGATAAAGATGGTAGGTATTGCAGAGAAGAATCTGCGCGCCCAGCTCTTCGAGCGCCTCTTGCTTCATTCCCTTGACGCTCGCTGCCGTCCCCACCGGCATAAATGCCGGCGTATCCACCACGCCATGCGGCGTTTGAATCCGCCCCAGCCGTGCGCCGGATGGATCTGTCTTCAGCAGCTCAAAGCGAAACTCCATCGCGCCAGTCTACTAGCATGGCACGACGCCTGCGAATCCTCTTATTTGCAACAAATGACTCGCAAAGAAGGCCTTATCAGCTAAAGGCCGCGGCCCATCCAACTTTTGCGAGCACCCACACCAGCCATATTCCGACTACCACTGCAAACGCGCTGCCCCTCGTAATTTTGCGCGGGTTTGCAGCCGAATAGCCAATGGCAAGAAGCGCGATGCACCAAATCCAGAAAATATCCAGCGAACCACCAATCGCCACCAGCCACTTCGGCGCCGTCGACGGAAGAAACGCCGCCAGGCTCGTCGCCGCCATCCTTGCCGGATCGGGATTTATCTCTTCCGCGGGTTTCAAATACAGAATAATCCCAGCCAGAATAAAGGCCAGCATCGTTGGTACCAGCGCGTAGACGGTAATCCCAAATGCTGTCGAAAACTTCAGCCCCGCCCCCTTGAGCAGGTTGAATCCCAGCCAGTACACCAGCGCCAGGATCAACACGAAAATCGGCATCCCGAGGATCCCGCCACCCCAGGCAATGTACGGAGCAATTTTGGCTCCCATGGCGATTTGTTGGTCCTTCTGCTCTTCTGTCAACTGCGAGGCTCGCGAACTGTTTTCGATTTGGTTCCGGACCACGGTGGACCAATCCAATTTCTTTGCAACGATGGCCGTGACCCCTATGTTCAGAATTAAAAGGATCACCATCGGCGCAAGCCAGCTCGGCTTCCGCGCGATATCTTCAAACGTCGGCCCGGGGCTGAACAGCACCCCGGTAAGTCGCCCGAAGGTCCCAATCTTTGCTGGTTCTCCGCCAGGTGCAGGCGCAACCGCAGTAGTTCCCATCGCAATCCCTCCAGTTTGAATTTGCGCGGACCGTCCGCTGCCCGGTATTACGGACTACTTTCAGGAAAGTTTCAAGCTGGAACCACCCTGTAGCTCAGGTTCCCCGGCGCTTCTTGCCGAGGACCTGAAGGTTTTTCCACAAATCGCCACTGCTTCGCAAATTTCATCATACCGGCAGCGCCGGGACCGCCGCCAATAGCGCCTGCGTGTACGGATGCGCCGGCATTGTAAGCACCCGCTCCACCGGCCCTTCTTCCACGAACCGCCCCGCCCGCATAACCGCCACTCGCGTCGCAATTTGCGCCACCACCGGCAGGCTGTGCGAAATCAGCAGGTACGTCAGCGCAAATTCGCGCTGCAATCGCGCGAACAATTCCAGTATCTGCGCTCCCACGGAAACATCCAGCGCTGACACCGGCTCATCCGCCACCACCAACTTTGGACGCATCACCAGCGCCCGCGCAATCCCGATTCGCTGCCGCTGCCCGCCGGAAAATTCGTGCGGATAGCGCGAATTTGCCCCGCCATCGAGCCCCACCGCCGCGAGCGTTTCGCTCACGCGTCTCTCGCGCTCTCCGCGAGCAAGCTGCGGCTCGTGAATCGCCAGCGGTTCGCCCACAATCGTCCCCACGCGCATCCGCGGATTGAGCGATGAATACGGGTCCTGAAACACCATCTGCATCTTCGCCCGCAATCGCCGCAGCTCTGGGCCGCGCACCGCGCGCAAGTCCGCGCCCTCAAATCGAATCTCGCCCGCATCCGGCTCGATCAGCCGCAGCAGCATCCGCGCCAGCGTCGTCTTCCCGCATCCTGACTCGCCTACAATCGCCAGCGTTTCGCCGGACTGCAGCACAAGGCTCACGCCATCCACCGCAAGCCTGCGCGCTTGCTCCTCGGTTGCAAATCGTTCCGCCGATGCGGCAAAACTTTTCCGCAACTCGCGCGCTTCCAGCAGTGGTGCCGTCACTGCTTCTCCCCCACAATGCACAGCGTCGTCACCGAAAACTCCAGCCCGCCATTTTCTTTTCTCCGCGGATGCATCCCCGCCGCATCATCTTCAATCGTCGCTTCGAGCAGCCTTCGCACCTCGTTGTACACCGTCGACCCCGGCTCCGCGTTCACCACGTGCATCCAACTGTCGAAATCGCGAGGACGCGCAGCCTGTTCCTCCTTACGCACGCGCAACCCCGCGGCGGCAAATAGCTCGCGGAACTCGGTCACGCTCAGGCATCGCGTGTGCGAAGGGTCGCGCGCCTGCTCAATGCGCGTGTTCGCCTCCGCGTTCGCGCCCTCCGGCACGATGATGTCGCGCACCGCCGCGCGGCCGCCTGCGCGCAGAATCCGCGCGAGTTCCGCGAGGATGCGCGGAATATTCTGCATGTGGTGCAACGCAAATCCGCACGTTGCCACGTCGAACGTCGCGCCGCCAAACGGCATCCGCCCCGCGTCGCCGCACGCAAACGCGCACGCCGAAGTCACTGTTCCCACCGCTTTCTGAGCCCGCGCGAGCATCGCCGGAGTCAAATCCAATCCCACAATAAACCGCACGCGCCCCGCCAGCGCCCTCGCAAACGTCCCCGGACCGCACGCCAGATCGAGCGCTCGCCACTCGCGCGCATCCGCGCCGTCCGTCGCCAGTTCCGCAAGGCGATTCGCCTCCGCCACGCGCTGCTTCAGCACAAATTCCGAGAAATTTTCCGCCGTCTTTGTGAACCGGTCGCGTACCAAATCCAATTGGTGGGAATGTTTCATGTCAATTTCCTAGCAATCTTCTTTTTGTTGTCATTCGGAGCGAAGCGAAGAAGCCTTCCATCACATGATGCCGCACGCTTCACTCCCACATCAAACAAGGATACATCTCGCCTCATGCGCTTCTCCCGCCGCGCGCATCTCAGGCACCGCGCGTTTGCACTCCTCCACTCGCTTCGCGCACCTCGGCTCAAACGCGCAACCCGGCGGCAGCCCGCTAAGCGGCGGCACCGTCCCTGGAATCGCCACCAGCCCGCCGCGCTCGAGCGTCGGCGACGCGCGCAGCAATCCCTCCGTGTACGGATGCTTCGGCGCGCGCAACACCTCCAAAGCAGCCCCCTCTTCCACCACTCGCCCCGCGTACATCACCGCCACGCGGTCCGCCACTTGCGCCACCACCGCGAGGTCGTGCGTGATGAACAGCAGCGATAGCCCCAGCGTGCGCCGCAACTCCGCCAGCAATTCCAGAATCTGCTTTTGCACAGTCACGTCGAGCGCCGTGGTCGGCTCGTCCGCAATCAGCAATCTTTGCACCGCGCGCAGATTCCGTTCGCCATTCGTCTCCGGCTCGCCCGCCGCAATCGCCATCGCAATCAGCGCCCTCTGACGCAGCCCGCCCGAAAGCTCGTGCGGATATTGCCGCGCGCGCAGCTCCGGCTCCGGCACCGCCGCGCGCTCGAGCGCCTCCATCGCGCGCCGCTCCACCTCTGCGCGCGCCATCTTCGGGTTGTGCGCGCGAACCGCTTCCGCCACCTGCTTTCCCACGCGCATCACCGGATTGAGAGCCGTCATCGGCTCCTGAAACACCATCGCGATCCGCCGCCCGCGGATTCTGCGCCACTCTTCGTCGCCGCGCATCGCCGCAAGATCCGTGGCTCCGCCGCTCGTTCCTCCGAGCAACGCCTCGCCCCTCACCCGCGCGCCTTCCGGCAGCAATCCCATGAGCGCCAGCGCCAGCATCGTCTTCCCCGATCCCGATTCGCCTACCAGCCCCAGCGCCCCGCCCGCTTCAATCCGCAGCGACACTTCATTCACCGGCCTCACCCACCCGCCCGCCGTGGGCAGCTCCACCGTCAGTTCGCGTAAATCGATCAGCGCCGCCATCTCGTCATCATACACTTGGCGGAATCCCGCAGTTTACCCAGATTGGACGTCCGTGATAGGCTCCGTCCAATCCGATTCAGATGATGTTGGCTCTCTTAGATGAAGGAAGATGGCGACGTGGGAAGAGTGACTCACTATACGCTTGCGCTGCTCTTGACCCTTCTATTTACCCCTCCTTCTTGGGCGCAGTCGAGCGACGACCTGAAGTTGTGCATCGACAATTCCCAATCCAATCCAGACGCCGGGCTTCGGTATTGCACCGCCGCAATCCAATCCGGAATCCTTTCTCAAGATAACCTCGCGACCGCGTATTATCGAAGGGGAGTCGCCTACTTCGCCAAGCTGGATTACGACCACTCCATGCCGGATTACGACGAGGCCATCCGGTTGAATCCAAATTTCGCCCAGGCCTTCAACAACCGGGGCGTCATTTACAATAACAAGGGCGATTACGACCGCGCCATCGAGGATTATGACCAGGCCATCCGGCTGAACCCTAATTACGCCCTGGCCTTCCAGAACCGGGGCGTGGCTAACAACCATAAGAGCGAATACGACCTCGCCATCCCGGACTTCGATCAATCGATCCGGCTGAATCCAAATTACGCCCCTGCCTTCAACGACCGTGGCAATGCTTACTATGGCAAGCTCGACTTCGATCGCGCCATCCAGGATTACGGCCAGGCCATCCGCCTGAGTCCAAACTACGCCGTGGCCTACGACAACCGGGGCCTCGCTTACAAAAACAAAGGAGACTACGCTCGCGCCATCGAGGATTATGACCAGGCCATCCGGTTGCAGCCAAGGAATGCCCTGACCCTCATTCAGCGAGGCCAGGCGCAATTCAGTTTGGGCAAGTACGAACTTGCCCAGATAGACTTTGCGAGCGCGGTTCAGATTCAGCCCAAGAGCGCCTTCGCCGTCCTCTGGACATACCTCGCCCAGGCCAGGGCCGGCAACGATGTTCGGAGCGAGTTGCAAAAAAATGCCGCGGGGCTGGATTTGACGAGGTGGCCGGCGATTGTAGCGAACTTGTACCTGGGCGCAGCCACTCCCGAGTCCGTTTTGGCGGCAGCCGCGGACCCCGATCCCAAAAGGGCTAATGGGCGCCTGTGCGAGGCCAACTTCTTTCTTGCTGAGCATGCGTTGCTTGCCGGCAACAACGCCGATGCTGCGTCCCTTTTTCAGAAGGCTTTGGATACAGGGGCAACGCTAAATCTCCTGTTCGGGGCAGCCAAAGAAGAACTCCGCCGTTTGAAATCCCCAGCAAATCCTTGACGCCCGCTGAACATTCACACTCACGGCCATCACCAGCGTCATTGTCTATCGCTTTGAAACTGGTATCACAAATTTCAGCGCCGTATGCGTCGTCGAAAACCCCACCACCTTCACGTCCTTCAACCCCGCCGCGCGTCCCGCCATCAGCACCCCCACCTCGGTAATCTCCTTGCGCCCCTTCGGATAGACAATCCATAGCGCGCCCGCGGGTGCCAGCGCCTTTG
This sequence comes from uncultured Acidobacteriota bacterium, assembly GCA_963838945.1. GTDB lineage: Bacteria > Acidobacteriota > Terriglobia > Acidiferrales > UBA7541 > DASTCZ01. The sequence continues at coordinate 388,607 of CAWITC010000011.1, forward strand.
CAAGCGCGGGCACGCGGTTCAATTCCGCCGCGCTTTCCGCGCCAAAGAAAATCAACTCGCATGCGCGTCCAATCTTATCCGAGCAATCCGCTCGCGCCTGCAACTGCATCAGGAAATCCGCGTCTTTCACGCCCAGTACAACCGCTTTCCCGCCCGGCTTCACTCCAATTTTCTCAATCACACTTTTCGGGTGCTGGATTTTGTCGGCCCATTTCTCCGCCGCCGCGCCAAGCTCGAAAATCGCCTCGCCTTCCGCAAACCGCACCCGCAGCTCGCCCTTCACTGCTTTCACCGCTTTGATTTCCTTGAACGGAATCTTCAGCCGGAATTACCCTCGGAAAATAATCTCGCTCGTCTCCAGCAGCGCCCGCCCCGTGGACTCCCGCTTCCCGAATCTCACTCTACATTGAATTTCTGCGCCCATTGTTTCGCCACCCTCCCTATTCCTGGATCGAAACTGTCTCGCCGAATTTCTTCCCGAGTGCGGCCAGGTAATCTTCCATGCTTTTCGTTTGGCTCATAATGAATCGCGACATAAAACGAAACACCGGGTTGTAAACCTCGCCTCGCTCCGTGATCCGCACCGTCGTCCCGCCGTCAGCCGCGGCTACTTCTAGGGTCCACGTACCGCCGAAGGCAAGCTTGGGATCCGCGATTCGAGTGACCACGCGCCCGGCGGAATTTCCCGAGGGCGCAACCGATTCCACCAGTTCGTATGGAATCGTCTCCGCCTTCCGGCCCTCGCCGCTGCGTTCCGCCCACACAGGATGGCCGTCGCGGTCCGGCAGCCGCTCGACGCTCGTCACTCCCGCGCGCCAACTCGGGAATTTCTCGAATTCCGTGATGGTCTGCCAGATCGTCGCGGGCGTTTGCCGGAAATGCGACCCGCGTGTCGCCACGTGGCCCTTCGGCAGCATCGCTCCGATGATGACGATGATGGCCGCAATTGCCACGAGCGCTCCGACAACAAGCAAGGCCCATTTCATTTGCTCCTCCTCATTCCTGTTCCGTGCGCGGCTCTCACGCTCTGCTCTTGCGTCGAAAACCCGCAAGCGCTGGCGGTTTCGTTTGCATGTACCGGTCCGCCGCCCGCGCCAGCAGTGCCAGCCCTTCGAGTCCCCGCCTCCGCTCCACTGTGCCCATTTCCGCAAGCATTGCCCGGACGCGGCCCACGTCCAGCACTGTGGACGCTTCGCGGAGGCGCACTCCCGTTTGCGTCAAGAGCAACTGCGCGCGCCGCCGGTCGCGCGGGTCTCTCGTGTGGCTTACATATCCCCGGCGCACCAGCCGCTCGATGTTGAGCGACATCGTCGAAAGCGTGACTCCCATGTGACTCGCGAGGTCCATCATTGTGATTGGCTCGACCCTGTCGAGGTGGTCCAGAATGCTTGCTTGGTGCGCGCTCACGAGCCGCTTGGTTTTCGGGTCCCGGACGTGACGCGTGTGGCAGGCGAAGAAAATCCTCGGGTAATTCTCCATCACCCCCAGCACGGATCGTGCCGCATCGCTCCGCATCGAACGAGACTTTATCCAATATACTTTGATTTGTCAAACTAAACTATTGAGGGCACGCGGTCATCCTGCCGCGCGCTTTGGGCGTCCCCCGCTTTCTTCGGGACGCACTGTCTGTGACGACGGACTTGTGTGAAAATGCCCCGGAGCGCCTGACCATCACACCATCCCGCTCTTCGTTCAAAAATGCAGGCTTGGAGGTGCCACCATGTTTCCCGGTCTGAAAGCCATGCTGAACTACCACCCGCTCTTCGTTCACTTCCCCATTGCGCTGTGGTTCGCCGCCCTGCTTTATGAAGCGCTCTCCGTATGGCGCGCCCGCGATGATTGGCACTTCACCGCAATCCGTCTTCTCTATCTCGGCACGCTCGGCGCCTTTGCCGCTGCCGTGTCGGGCTGGGTCGCGCAATCCTCCGTCCCGGAAGGCGGAGCGGTGCACGATGTCCTCGAGTTCCACGAAACCGTTATGCTCGTCACCACCAGCTTCGCGCTCGCGCTCTGCATCCTCTGCTACGCCAAGCGTGGCAATTTCTCCGGTGGACTTCGCCGCATCTTCCTCGCCGGCCTCATCGCGCTCGCAATCCTTACGGCCGTTGGCGCCGACCGCGGCGCCCAACTCGTCTATCAGTACGCAACCTCCGTCAATCTCCCCGCGCTGCCGAAATAGGATTGACGGCACAGATTAGAATGAGCTGCGAAGATAGGCGGAGATAGAATGGGAAGAGAATCTCGATGAGCGAGCGGCAACAATCATCCCAAAATCCAGCGAACGCAGCGAACGCGCCGAAGCAGAAAGTCTGCGAGAAATGCGGCGCGAAATTTGACTGTCATGCGCCCTGGGGCCCCTGCTGGTGCGAAGATGTGAAACTCAAGCCCGAAGCCCTGGCCAATTTGCGCGCGCAGTACAGCGACTGCCTCTGCCCGGAGTGTCTGAGCAGGGCAGTGATCACATCTCGCACGAACCCATTAAACGATTGAGTTTCTGTGACGAAATTCCCAATCGAAGCGTCTGAATGCAAGAAGTGGTGTTTCAAGCCAGGGCGGGTGTCCAGTTTCGAAAAGGGCGCACCATCGGCCATCGGCGTGTTGCCTCGGCGCGAAGTCCCCTTCGCGCCGGTTGGCCAGCGCACTCATCTTCTCTGCGCTTATGCTCGGCGTTCCCGTTTCCTGTCGAAAAACCTCCAGGCCTATTTCTAGCGATGAAGCCGCTCTTCTTGCGGGCACACCAGAGGGTATGTCTTCCGCGCCACTGCGGACGGCCGAAGACCCGAAGACGACGGAAGCTAGACTCGAACAGGTTCTTCCCGAAATCATGAGGCAAGCGAAGGTCCCGGGGCTTTCGATTGCTCTAATTCATGATTCGGCCTTCGTCTGGAGTCGCGGCTTTGGCGTCCGGGATGCGCGAACCGGTGAGCCGGTCACGGGCGAAACAATCTTCGAGGCCGCATCTCTTGGCAAGCCGGTATTTGCCTACTCAGTGCTCAAACTCGTGGACCAGGGCAAATTGAATCTGGATGTCCCTTTGACGAACTATCTTCCGTCAAAAAAGCTAGATGATCCGCGGTTCCGGAGGATCACCGCGCGAATTGTTCTCAGCCATCGCACTGGATTCCCGAATTGGAGTCGCGGCAAACCACTTAGCATTTCGTTCGCGCCCGGCGAAAGGTTTAGCTATTCCGGTGAGGGGTTCAAATACTTGCAAGAGGTCGTCGAGCACATTACGGGAAAGCCAATCCAACAGTTCATGGAAACAAGTGTCTTTGACCCCCTTGGCATGAAAAGCAGCAGCTACGTTTGGGAGCCGATATTCGAGGCGAACTTCGCCGCTCCCCATAGCCCATCGGGTGGGGCGGCCACGAAACAGAAACCCACTACCGCTAATGTGGCTGCCACTTTGCACACAACCGCACCCGACTACGCCCGTTTTATCGTCGCCATTCTGAAAGGGACCGGGCTGAAGAAGGCGACCCTCAACGATATGTTGACGCAACAAGTAAGACTCGATCCCGACTGCGTGGTGTGCACGGACAAGGCCCCTGTTCATCTATCCGAGAATCTGGGCTGGGGTCTCGGATTGGGATTGGAACAGACAGACAACGGTGAGGCATTCTGGCATTGGGGCGACAACGATGATTTCAAGGGTTATTTCGTCGCGTATCCGAAACAAGGAATCGGCGTCGTCTACTTTGCAAATGGGTTTAACGGTCTCAGTCTGCGAAATCAACTGGTACGTGAATCCATCGGCGGGGAACATCCGGCCTTTGCCTGGGCAAAATACGATCAGTTTGATTCACCAAGAATGCGGATCCAGAGAGTTCTCGAACAGGTATTTGCGGAAAATGGCTCAGACGAAGGCAGGAACGTGTACGAAGAACTAAAGAAGAAGTATCCGGTGGAGTTTCAAGACGAGTTGCTCCTCACGAATCTCGGTTTTGTCTTGATGGATCGGAAAAAGGCGAAAGAAGCCACTGCTGTCTTCGAGCTGAACGCGAAGAGCTTCCCCAACTCCTGGCAAGCCTACGACAGCCTGGGCTTGATTTACATGGTCACGCGACAAAAAGACTTGGCCATCAGGAACTATCAGAAGTCTCTGGAACTGAATCCGGCGAACAACAGGGCCCGGGACAATATAAGAATGCTCCAGACCGCCCCACCTCATAAATAATCGCGCGAAGGGCCTTCGAGGAAGGCGCGAAGCTTGCGCGACCGCGAGGGATGGCGCAGCTTGCGCAGCGCCTTCGCTTCGATCTGGCGGATGCGTTCGCGCGTTACGGCGAATGACTGCCCGACTTCTTCAAGCGTGTGCTCGCTGCCGTCGTCCAGGCCGAAGCGCATCTTGATGACTTTTTCTTCGCGCGGCGTCAGCGTCTTCAGCACCGAAGAGGTCTGTTCCTTCAAATTCAAATTAATGACGGCGTCGGAGGGCGACACCACGGCCTTATCTTCGATGAAATCGCCAAGATGCGAATCTTCCTCTTCCCCGATGGGCGTTTCGAGGGAGATCGGCTCCTGCGCGATCTTCAAAATCTTGCGCACCTTCGAGACCGGGATGTCCATCCGCTTGGCGATTTCCTCGGACGTAGGCTCGCGGCCGAATTCCTGCACAAGCTGGCGCTGCGTGCGGATGAGTTTATTGATCGTCTCGATCATGTGCACCGGGATGCGGATGGTGCGGGCCTGGTCGGCGATCGCGCGCGTGATGGCCTGGCGGATCCACCAGGTCGCGTAGGTGGAGAATTTATAGCCGCGGCGCCACTCGAACTTGTCCACGGCTTTCATCAAGCCGATGTTGCCTTCCTGAATCAGGTCCAGGAACTGCAGCCCGCGGTTCGTGTATTTTTTCGCGATGGAGACGACCAGCCGGAGGTTCGCCTCGATCAATTCCTTCTTGGCGATTTCCGCTTCCACTTCGCCGCGCACAATCACGCTCTGCATGCGCTTCAGCTCAACGAGTCCGACCTCGCTCGCGGTCTCGATTTCGCGGACTTCGGCGCGGCGCTCGCGGAGTTCCTTGCGCGCTTCGGCGGCGTTTTCGCCCTTGCTGGCCTCGGCGCGGCGTTCGAGCTTGCCGGCTTCGCGTTCGAGGGACTGGAGGCGGTCAACCGTGTGGCGGATCGTGTCAATCAGGCGTTTGCGCTCGAAAAGGTTGTAATCGAACGAGCGGACGACCACCGACATTTCAATGCGGGTGCGCGCGAGGTCGTATTTCGCGCGGAGCCAGGTGCGTTTCCTTGCCCTGGGAATTTTCTCGAGTTTCTCGGCCTGCTTCAGGCTCTGGTCGTAGAGCTTCTGGATTTTGTCCAGCGTCTTGAGAGTCGCGCGGGTCTTGGCTTCAATCTTCTCTTCGGTCAGCTCTTCATCGTCAAACTGGACGATTTCCTTGATGGAGCGGTTGCCCTCGCGAAGGTCCTGCGCCACGGCGAGCAATTCCTTCAGCACGATGGGGGAACGCGAAATAATTTTCAGGACGAGGTTCTGCCCGCGCTCAATGCGCTTGGCGATCGCAACTTCCCCTTCGCGCGTGAGCAGCGGCACGGTGCCCATTTCGCGGAGGTACATCCGGACGGGGTCGTTGGTCTTTTCGAGCGTGCCGGGCGTGAGGTCGAGTTCGCTCTCATCGGCGGCGGTGCCTTCTTCTTTTTCCTTTACCTCGCCTTCGCCACCGCCATCGGCGTCGGCCGCGGCGCGCGCGGCCTTCGCGGCGTTCACGTCCTCGTAGATGTCAATGCCGTAGCGCTCAAAGGTGGAGAGCAGGTCGTCAATTTCCTCGGACGAATGGACCTCCGGCGGGAGGAGGTCGTTGACCTCATCGTAAAGCAGGTAGCCGCGCTCCTTGCCCATGCTGATAAGCTGGCGTACCTGATCGTATTTTTCTTCCAGTAGAACGGCCAATCTAGCCTCCCGCGAAACCGCGGCCTGCCTGCCGGCAGGCAAATCTAAATGTGAACGGTCAAAAACGGCCCTCTATATATAGGCGTCGCGAAGAGCCCCTTCGCGGCGACAATTCGTGCCTGTTTCGCGCCATTGGGTGCAAAATCGTGTCCCCGGGGCGACAGTGTCCACTGAGGACACCCCAGCGGCGTCAGTTTCATCGAACCTAACAAGATGGTGGAAACCCACCGGTGAGATAAATCCCCTCGTTGCCGCCTCTGAAATCCCCCGCCATACCCCGGTCTGCCCGCCGGAAGCGGAGCCCCTGCGCCCACTAGATTAGATGCAGGCGGCCAGCTTTGCGTCACCAAAACCCTGCAAGGTTACAAAGGAGGCACGCCCTGAGTCAACTTCTTTATCCACATGTGCTTCTGTCGGCGCTTTCAAGCACTGCCGCCGGCCCTGCCGCCCGCATCGGCCCTTGCGCCGCCGAACGCTTCATCTGTATAGACGCCGGGGAAGCTGATTACGTTCCCGCTGATATTTCCGGCCGTCTTTCCGATTGGCGCTCAGCCCCGGAAGTCTTACGGGCTATGCCGCGCTATCCTTCACCGTGGAAAACTGCTAGTATCCGTCAGTTTTCTGACCCCACTCTCTCTCGGAGGAAACCATGCGTCACCGCTTTCCAATCATTGCCGCAGCTCTCGCTTTGCTCCTTTGCACCACCATCGTTCTTGCGCAGGCTCCCACTGCCCCGCCGAAACCCGGCCCGGAAGTGAAAAAAATGGCCTCCTTCGTCGGTAACTGGACGTCAACGATCGAAATGAAGCCCGTTCCCGGAATGTCTCCCGGAGGCAAAGCTACCGCGACTCGCTCCTGTGTTTGGCCCGTCGGTGGTTTTGGAGTTTCTTGCAAACAAGCGATGGACATGGGCGCCATGGGCAAGGTGACCAGCAACAGCCTGATGGCTTACGATGCCGAGGCAAAGAATTACATCTATTCTGAAGTGTCCAGTACCGGGGAAGCATTCTCCGTACGCGGCGTCGCCAACGGTGACACCTGGGTTTTTGACAATGATGCGACCATGCAAGGAAAAATGATGCATGGCCGGTTCACGGCCACATTCTCGAATGACACCGTCACAATAAAATTTGAAATGGGTCCCGACGCAAATTCTTTGCAAACCGTCATGGAAGGCAAGGAAATGCGGAAGGCTGCCGCTCCCGCGGCCTCCAAACCACCCGCAAAATAACTTGCACCGCTATTCGAATGCCCGGCCCCGCCAACTCACCGGCGGGGCCTCATCATTTCAAGTCTGCCTTTGAAATTGTCTCTGTCTTCCTCTGCGCCCGCCGGCGGCCGTCGCAGTTCCAATAGGCCGAAACTTTTGGTCTCCCATCGCGTAATACGGGTCAGTGCTTGTTTGCACAAACACACAGGAGGAATGAACCCATGCAAGCGAATCACAAACTGGCGTTGGCAGTGCTGGCTGGCGTCTCGATAGGCGTTGCTGGCGCCTCGGCGATTCATGCAAGGCAAGCGAAAGCGCCGCCTGCCTACGTCATCTCGGAAGCTGATGAAATACAGGACCTTCCTACCCTTCAGAAAGATGGGGCGAAGGTGGAGGAAACGCTGTCGCCTTTCAACCACCACTTTGTCATTCGCGGCGGCAAGCCCCTGGCCCTCGAGGGCGAACCCCCAAAGGGCTTCGTGGTGCTCGCTTTCGATAGCGTGGAGAAAGCGCGCGAGTGGTACGATTCGCCGGCCTATCAGGCGATCAAGCCGCTCAGGCAAAGCTCAGAGAAGGGCCGCTTTTTTATCGTCGAAGGCGTCGCCCCCTAGCATGGAGTTTGCGCGTGACACGCGCACTGATGCCGAGTAGATTCCGTCCATCCTGCGAAATTCCGAACGAAGGAGATCGAGATGAAGTGTAAAACTCTCTTTGGCTGTATGGTATTTGCTTTCGCCGTTGCGGGTGCTTCTGCGCAAACGAATAACACCTGGACCATGGATTGCCTGCCGACCGGCGCCATCAGTCAACAAATCCAGACCGGGAGCATCAAGTCTTGGATTATCCAGGGAACATGCTCTGTGACGGGAAATATCGGTGGAGTGGCGCCCAAAACGTCGGCAGTTTCTGTCTATCAGGAAACTTCGGCAACCCTGTTCAAAGCCTGGGGCCTCGTTACGGAAACCCTGGTCAGCGGCGATCAGGTTACCTACGCCTTTCAAGCGACTGCGTCCGTTAGAAATGGCGTAATGTTGACAGGTGTGAGGACATATCAGATTACGGGCGGCACTGGAAGCATGAGTGGCATCTCGGGCTCGGGTACATGCAATATTGCTTACCCCGCCGCGGGTGGCTCGACCTCCATCTGCAACGGTTCATTCAAACTCCCTTGAACCTCTCCGGCGAATCAGCAGCCGGGTGCCATGCACGTCGTGGCCAGGTGCCGCAATATTTGGCTTTTAAGAGTGCGGGTGTTGTGTTTTTCTTGCCTTTTGTCCTTCTCTGAAATCTCAAATTTCAAATCTGCAATTGTCCCTTTCTTCCTCTGCGTCCGCTGGTCGCGCGTCCCCCGCCGCTCTTGCGTCTGGCCTCGTAGGGGCGGCGCTTGCCCCGCCCGCGCATTTGTTCGTTCAGCGCTCACACGCGAGGCCGGGTGGCGCACCCACTGCCGCTGCGAGCGCCTTCACTGCGCGAGAAGCAAATCCCGATAAGAACGTCTCCAAGGGTGCGGGCGTTGTATTTTTCTTGCCTTTTGTCCTTCTCTGAAATTTCAAATCTGCAATTGTCTCTTTCTTCATCTGCATCTGTCGGGCCGGTGTCCCAGCGCCCCGGCCGCCTATTGGATTTTGACGTCATCCTGAAGGCATCCGGCCAGGATGCCCCGCCGCGGCGGGGATCTCTGGCCGCTTTTCATGCGGCCAGTCTTATGAACGTGAGGGGATTTACGAGTATGCCGTCTCCCTGGCCCGACGTCCGGGGGTTCGAATCCCTGCGGGACGCGCCATCTCAAAATCAAGCCGTACATATGACCTCCGTGGCGCCTCGGCAAGACTTTGCGTTTCGGAGTTCCGAAACTGAAAACCGTGCACTTGGCTTCGCCAAAAATGGCGCACCCGCGCGCGAGCCGCGCGCATCCAATCACCGAGCAAGGCTGAGTAATGGCTCACTCAGGCTATCCGTCAAGATTGAGTGAGGTGGGCCAATCGGGGAGGAATGCGAACATGAGCGAAGCAGCCGGACAAGTGCCAGCGCGAGATGGACAATCTTCAAAGCCACAGACTTTTGCCGCGAAAGCGTACGCAGCGCGAAGCGCTACGTCATCGCTCGCGCCATTCAATATTTCCCGCCGGGATCCGCGTCCCCAGGATGTGCACATCGAAATCCTTTTCTGCGGCGTCTGCCATTCCGATCTGCACCAAGTGCGCAACGAGTGGGAGAACGCCATGCCGACGGTGTATCCGGTCGTTCCCGGTCATGAGATTGTCGGCCGCGTGGTAAAGACCGGCGGCGCCGTGAAAAAATTCAAGGAGGGCGATCTGGCCGCTGTGGGGTGTCTGGTGGACTCTTGCCGGACCTGTGCCAGTTGCCGGGCCGGGCAGGAGCAATATTGCGAGACCGGCTTCACGCTGACCTACAACTCGGAGGACAAGATTCTCGGCGGCGTTACATACGGCGGGTATTCCGAAAGCATTGTGGTTGACGAAGCGTACGTGCTGCGCGTGCCGAAAGGTGTGGACCTTGCTGGAACTGCACCGCTGCTTTGCGCGGGGATTACCACATACTCGCCATTGCGCCATTGGAAAGTGGGCAAAGGACAGAAGGTGGGAATCGTCGGTCTGGGCGGATTGGGGCATATGGGATTGAAATTTGCGCATGCATTCGGCGCGCACGTTGTGCTGTTTACGACGTCTCCCGGCAAAATTGAGGACGCAAAAAGGCTGGGCGCCGACGAAGTTGTGATTTCCAAAGACGAAGACGAGATGCAGAAACATGCAGGCAGCTTCGATTTCATCCTTGATGCCGTATCCGCGGAACATGACCTGAATGTGTATCTCCAGATGCTGAAGCTCGATGGCACAATGACGCTTGTGGGCGCGCCGGAAAAGCCATCGCCGATCGCTTCGTTCAATTTGATCATGAAGCGAAGGCGCCTGGCCGGCTCCGCCATCGGCGGGCTGAAGGAAACTCAAGAGATGCTGGATTTCTGTGGCGACCACGGGATTACGGCGGATATCGAGCTGATCCCCATCCAGCAGATTGACAATGCTTACCAGCGGTTGCTGAAGAGCGATGTGAAATACCGCTTTGTTATTGATATGGCTTCTTTGAAATAGGCGGCTGCGGAAGAGAGTCAACGTCCGCCGGGTGGCGCACCCACTGCCGCTGCGAGCGCCTTCACAGCGCGAGCAGCAAATCCCGATAAGAACGTCTCCAAGGGTGCGGGTGTTGTGTTTTTCTTGCCTTCTTGTCCTTCTCTGAAATATCAAATGGCTCTGTTGACATCCTTGGCACGCGGGCTGATTTGAAGCGTGAAACGGGAGCGCAAATCGTGTTTTCTACTCGAGCAGGAGGAGCGATGCCAGAGATTGGACTCCTGCCGTTTGCGCGCGTGGCCCTGGATGTGGCGACTGCGACTCTGCCGACCTATCGCAGTCGTTTCAGCAAACACCAATTCACTCAACCGCAGTTGCTGGCCGTGCTGTGCCTGATGCGCTACGAAGATTGGACCTTTCGCGAGACCGAAGTTCGTTTGCGCGAGCACCGCGAACTGCGCGAGACACTGCAGCTCTCCCGCGTGCCTGATTACACCACGTTGTATCGTTTCCTGCAGCGGCTCGACGACCAGACGCCATCGATCGCGTGCTGGGAGAATCGGCGCGGCGATTCAAGAGCCCAAAACGTCGAGCGCGGCGCGGCGCGCGAGTGGCCGTCGACGGTACGGGGCTGTGCTCACAACGCGGCCAGCACGTTCTTTATTCGCCGCATCGAGCAGCGGCCCCGCGGCATGACGCGTTGGAGCTATTGGTTGAAGTGGCTGATCGTCGCCGATCTGGACAGACAGATCATTCTGGCGCAGCGCGGGCGTCAAGCGACCGTGGTGTGATTGCCGAGGCTCTGCCGGGGTTGGTCGATGCGGCCAGTCGCGTCACGCCGATCGGGTTGGTGCTGGCCGACGCCGAATTTGACACCGAACAAAACCATCAGCACATTCGTCAGCGGCTCGGAGCGCGCAGCATCATCCCGGCCAAGCGGGGCCGCAGCAGTCGAGTGGGAATTCGTGGACAGATGCGGCGACATTTTCCGCAAAAGCTCTACCGCCAGCGAGCCAAGGTGGAAACAGTTTTCTCCATCATCAAACGCAAACTCTCGGCACGAGCACCGGGACGCACTCTGCCCATGCAAAAGCGTCAAGCGTCGCTGCTCGGACTGAGCTTCAACCTCTATCGCTTGAGGCACCGCTCCCTCCGATAGGATGTCAACAGAGCCATATCAAATTTCAAATCTGCAATTGCCTCTTTTTTCCTCCGCATCCGTCGGCCGCGTGTCCCACCCCCACCGTGCCCCGCCCTTTAACTTGTCGTCCTCGAGGCTCGTTCTTTGACTCCCGAGTCTTCTTCGGGACGCGCCGCTGCCGCTCCACGCATTTTGCGAAGGCATCCGGTCAGGGCGCCCCGCGGCGGCGGCGATCTCTGGCCGCACCGCTTTTCACTCGTTTTAAAGCTCCATGATGTTGGAGTTTACCTCCGCTTCACCAATGGCGGGCGGATTAGCCCTCTTTCGGCCCTTTCGATACGGATTATGGTTTAATCTCCACACCGCAACTGTACTGTAAGGATGTCGCTCATGAAAGAAATCAAGGTCAACGATTGGGATCAGCTTCAGCAACAATTCCAATCGAGCCGATTTGATAGAAGCTTCACAATTTTTAGAGGTGTTCCAAATTTCTTAGCACACAAACTACGCCCGAAGGTCGGCCGCGCTGTAGATGGTCACATGCCCTACAGCAAACACCGCGAGAGGTTCCTCTACGAACGATTCAAACAATTTTCGGCTCTTCATTGTACAGTTCGGCTAGAAGATCCCTGGGACGTTGTGGCATTGGGGCAACATCATGGTTTAGCGACATGGCTTCTCGATTGGACTTTCAATCCATTAGCGGCTGCATGGTTTGCATTGGAGAATCGTTTCCCTCCCATTCCTAAAAACCCAAAACCCGGACCGAGCAAATTCCGCCCGCCAAAATATCCGGCGGCAATCTATGCCAGGAAACTTCCGGTTCAAGTGAACGTCTCAAGCGTCCATAGTCCTCTTGATGTGAAAGGGGTGTTGTCATTCCTGCCCAGTCATGCCACGAGCCGCATAGCTGTTCAGAGTAGTGTGTTTACGGTGCACGGTAATCCTGACAAGGATTGGGATGATGACGAGACGGTGGCGCTCCTACTCGATTTCGACCAGACCACATGGCGTCGTGCGACTCGACGACTCCTCCGGTTCGGAATGCACCGATATGCCCTATTCCCTGATCTAGACGGCCTCTCAACATACCTGTGTTCTCTATACACTCGCGGATTTAGCCTCCAACTCGGCAAGACAGCCCCACCAGACGATGAGGACGACTAGGAACGAGAGAAAGCGACAGCGTACTCTGGTTTTACCAACAGCAAACGGAACCTCTTGCTACGAGCCAGAAGGTCGGGCTACACAGATATGGGTACTGGGTCAGAAGGTTAAGAAGGGTGAATCGATGATTAAAGGTTCCTGCGCAACCCTAATTGCGGGAACGCCCGTGCAATTACAAAAGACCATGCGCGGTAAGAAACCTCTCCCATTCTTGAATAACATCCCGTACTAGGTCTAAGACGTTCATCATCTGACCGTTCACTTCTACTTCGTAACTTGGCTCTCCTGCGCCGTAGGCCCCAACTCCATATCTTCCCTTCCCGTAGCCGAACTGCATTTTGGTCTTTGGTGCGGGGGCATTGAAATGCTTCGCCCGATTGCAGAGTTTTCGCACTGCATCAACTATCGGTTCCTCTTCGATTTTTTCTACCTTCCTTGTGAGGGCTTTGGTCTGTGGGTCATTTTTGATCCAGTCAGGAATATGATTGATCGTACACAGGCAATCAAAAAGATCGTAGGAACTGACTCGTTCATTTAACTTAGAAATATTCCACTTCGCCTTCTTGAACAAATCACTGGACTTTTTCAATTCAAAGAGAGGGCTGCCCATTTTCATACCTTTCAAAGAAAGCCGATGCTTTCTTGCAGAGACCATCGGCTGAATCGCCTCAAGACGCCTACGGCACTTAGCTGAGTCGGTGGCGAAACTCCCCGGGTGTGTATTTGCTCACGATGGAAAGTCTAAGAAGAAACTATTCCGAGCACAAGCAGGTCGGTTAGAAGGTAGTGTCCTAATTCGGCCAACTCAGTGCTTAGTCCCAATCTCAATCTGCATTCTTCTATTTTGCGGATTTCTAGCCAGCGGGTACTCGTCTCCGATGGTGACAAGACCCTGTTTCAATAGGGACGAAATTAACGAATCAGCCGCTTCTTTGGTTTTAGCGTCAGCATTTGGGTCAACAATCACTCTTATCCCAACCAACCCTCCGAAAATGGGTTCTTGGATTTCAGCCTTTATCTCTATCCAGCCAGCTTTTTCCAAAGCAACCCCTATCCGCTTGCCTAAAGATGCGGATTCTGGATCGTCCCAAAACGGAGTCACACCAAATTCCTGGCCAGTGAAGGACTTAAGCGATTCGACGATTGCATTAAATTGGTCATCCGTTAGTACGCGGTCTGCGAGTTTTTGCTGTAAGACGCTGTTTTCGCCTTTGATGTCGGAGATAGATTTCTTTGTATACGCCTCTTTCACATTGCCCATCCAGATCAGCATGATAGTGGAAGCCATGCTCAATACCAGTCCGACAACCAGAAGTATATTGGCCCAATTGTATAAGGATGATGCCCAACTTTCTGACGGCCACATACCCGGCCCTCCCGCTTGGTTTCTGTTATCGGCTCTCGCCATCTTAGTCTCTTGGGGAATCCTCGGCATAATCGGTCTTTGTCGAGCGATGCGTCGTAGCGCGGGTGCCGCGCCCTAGCATCGTGGCCTGCTCTTAATCCTGATGGGGCGCTTCCGCGACTAGCCTCGTGCCTCCAACCCTACTTATTCGGCTGATTGCCAGGCAGGTCCTTTGCCTCCGGACCAATCGGATGTTGGCGGATTAAATCTATCGCTGGTTTTATCAAGAAGCCTTCCACTATGCCCGTGTTCAGAGCGACGTATGTGCCATTGTCTACGTATTCGAAATAAGTTCCATCGGCCCTTCGATGTACCCTCCAAGGTTGCGCTTTTGCCACAGCTCCCGCATCCGCGGGCGACCTAATATCATGCTGCTTCATGACGGGAACCTCCTCAGGGATGAAGCCTGATACAACCCCGGCTAACTTCATGACAACGCCGCTTTGATTCATATCGCGATATACGATCGGACCACCTGAGAAGCCAGGATTGTTGTAGCCGTCCAGGAGTATCGATATTGCATTCCCGTTCGCGTCTATGGCAAAGTTACCCGAGATTGTGCCGCGTTTGATTATCGCTATCGGATAGGGGCCGTTGAGTCCTTTAACCGAAGATTGCAAACCGTAAGGGAAGCCAAGGAAATAAGCATCCTGTCCGAAAAAAAAGACTCCCGCGTCAAATGGCAAGTCGGAGTTCACGGTCAATTGATGCGGCGGAACGAGTATCGCAATGTCGATAGGACCTTCGCAGCGAAAGATCTTTACCCGGAGAGATGACCAGCGGTCGTTCATAAAAATTTCGATGTTGTCTTCATTCTTAAGGTCTTGAACAACGTGCCTTGCGGTTATTAGGTACTCGCGGCCATCGACGTCTATGGTAAAGGCCGTCGCCGTCGCCTCGTGATCGGTTCCAGCGTTTACACGCACATTCAAGACACGCTGAAGGATGTTTGAAGTTACTTGTGCATCTGTTCTCAGAGGGGCAAGCATGACCAGAAGCGGCAGAAAGAAACCAACGAAGTACTTCATAGTTTCGATAGTATACCCCGACATTCCTGGCGGGTCATCGCCTAGTCTCTGTACCAGGGTACCCAGTGTTCGTCCCGAACCGGCGTATGCGGGAATTTAGTCCTTGTCCGTAAGTAGTCAACGCCCAATTTCCCGTGAAATTTCATTTTCCATTCGAATAGGTTTTATCATTTCATTCCCCATTCGAAATGCCCTCCCAAATTTCTTCATTTTTCTCTAATCATCTATTGACAACTTTTATGTCCTATGGTAACTATGTGTGTAACTTACTTCTCTCTGGATCGGACCGGTTCGCCGCATGACCCTAAGTCCTTTAGCTCCGGTAATATGCATTGCAAGCGTGCTTTCGCCGCCCGCCGCCGCAACGGCCGCGGCCCACCTAACTCCAATGTCTCCAATCACTTGGAAACAAAATAACGATTCCGCCCCTTTCGCGCCCCTGCTAACCCTCTTTGTTCTCAAGCACTTGCAAGGAAAACGACAATCGCGCCCCTCCGCGCCCCTGCTAAGTCCTTTAGAATCAACAAACAGTGCAAAACACGCGCCCCACGTAAACTCAATGAATCCAATCACTTACAAAACCGCGCCCCTGCTAAGTCCTTTAGAATCATATCGTTCCAAAAAAATAATGTTCTCGCTCTCGATTTCCATCAAACACCTTCAAATTCTCAGATTGAGGCAACGAAACCATGTCTAAGAAGAAACCAACTCTAGCGCCACGTAAACATCACGTTTCACGCTGCACTTTCATTACTCCCGCGAACCGCCGCTGCAAAATGACCACCATGCCCGGCCAATCCCGCTCGGGCGGCCGCAACCTCTACTGCTCCTTCCACGCCAAGCAGGAGATGCAAGTCTATGACGCAAAAGTGGTCTCCCGGGAAATCCTCGGCCCGCTCGACGACTTCCGCTCCGCCTGCGCCATCAACCGCACCCTCGGCAAACTGTTCACCGTCACCGTCGAAGACCGCATCCCCATCCGCAACGCCGCTGTCCTTGCCGCGATCGCCCAGTTGATGTTGCGGACGCTTCATCCCCTCCGCAACGAATTGATCGATGCCGGAGGCGCGCACGGATTGGATGTCATCCTCCGCGATGTCTTCGCTCTTCTAAATAACGAACTGGACTCGGATCGCCCCGCGCGCTCGCCGAAAGTAGATCCGAGACTCGCGCACCGCAAAAGAGTCGAAGAAGGTCTCGCCATCCTGCGCAGCGCCGGCCAAGATCGCGGCGACGACAAAGGCGGTGGCGAAGTTCAAGACGAAGACCAGGAAGAAGGTGACGAGAATAACGAAGAAGAAGTCCAAGCGGAAGCCTGACCCGGCCCCAGGCGCGGAGCGGCCACGAGCGAGTCCACCCGGCCACGAAGCGGCATCTTGAATCGCTCAAACATGGATGCCGAATCGAGTGAGCATTTCGCGCCGCCCAAGACTTGTGACGCCTAAGGCTCTGCTGTCGAGATCCTGGACCACCCATTTTCTCTTCAGAGCGATTTTCAGGAGGGCTGCCCCCAACGCGCCGCCGACATGGGGCCGCCGCTCGCTCCAATCCAGGCACGCGCACGCGAACCGGCGGCGAAGTTTGCGGGCCGCCTCGATGTCGATGCCAAGAGCCTCGAACGCTTTGGTTCCATTCGGGGTGAGTTCGTATGCGTCGTTGCCGGCCGTCGAAGCGGTTGTCAGCCACCGCAGCGCTTTGAAGCGGTCGTGGAGCAACACGCCCACTGTGCCGGCCATGTGATCGTAGCAAGTCCGCGCGGCACGCAGCGGGCTTGGCGTGGTTGGCGCAAAATTGCCGCGAGATGCGCCGGCGAGGACGCTCAGCCCTTCGAGCGCGCTGGCTACGCCTGGGCCTTCCAGGCTGTAGAAGCGATGCTTGCCCTGCGTGAGAACTTTGACGAGGTGCGCGGCGTTTAATCGGTGCAGATGCACGCTCGCGGTTGAAGGACTCACTTCAGCCACCACCGAAAGTTCGGTGCTTGTCCGTGCATGGCCGTCCATCAGGCAGTAGAGGATGCGGGCTCGTGCGGGCTCGCCGATGGCCGCGGCAATTCTTGCGACCGAATCGTTTGTGTGGCGCTCGACATCCATACTTTGATTATAGACGAATTGTTGTTGTCGAACAACTGGCATAGTGCCCGGGATGTCTCCGCCAAACCCGTCCACCGGGCAGATCAGCCGCCGCGAAGCAATTGGAGGCATCGCGGCGATGTGTGGGGTGCTGGCGATTGGCGGATATGCGCCGGCCGCGCCGGCCACGGAAAGGACAACCATGACAATCCTGTGTATCATCCGCTACCAGATCGATCCGTTCCAGAGAGATGGATTCAAGAAGCACGCCGAGAATTTGATCAGCATCATTCCTCGATGCGGCGGCCACCTTGTGGGGTATTTTCTTCCTCATGAAGGCACGAATGATGTGGCCTGGGGTTTGATTGCATTCGATAGTCTCGCCTCCTATGAAAAATACAGAGCACGCTTGAAGGAAGATCGGGAAGCGCGCGAAGATGCGGCGATGATGCAGACGAAGCGCATCATCCTTCGTGAAGAGAGAAACTTCGTGGAATTGGTGGATGGAACGTTCAACCTTCCCTCGACTCTCTCAGGACCAAAGTGATTCGTATGCTGACGCAGAATGAAAAGGGAGGACCTCAATGAGAATGACCTGCGTTATCCGCTATCAGATCGATCCGTTCCAGAGGGATGCATTCAAGAAGTACGCTGAGAATTGGGGCCGCATCATTCCCAGATGCGGCGGGCATCTGGTAGGGTATTTTCTTCCTTATGAAGGCACGAACGATGTGGCATGGGGTTTGATTGCATTCGATAGTCTGGCCGCATATGAAAGCTACCGGGCACGCTTGAAGACAGATCCGGAAGCCGTTGAGAATTTCACCATGGCACAGACCAAGCGCCTTATCCTGCGCGAAGAGAGAAACTTCGTAGAAGTAGTTGATGGAACGTTTAACCTTCCGTCGACACTTACGGGACCAAAGTGAATCCTATGCCGACGCAGAGTGAAAAGGGACGGACCTTTCGCGCGCTCCATCAGCGTGACAGCGCATTCATCATTCCCAATCCGTGGGACGCCGGCTCTGCGCGGCTGCTGGCACACCTGGGTTTTGAGGCACTGGCGACCACAAGCGCCGGCTATGCCTTCTCTCTCGGCCAGCGGGACAACACGATCAAACGTGACGAAATGATGGCGCACGTGGCCGCAATCGCGTCAGTAACGGAGCTTCCCGTCAGCGCCGATCTGGAGAATGGTTTTGGAGACGCTCCTGAAGAGGTGGCGGAAACCATCCGTCTTGCGGCGGCCGCGGGAGTTGCCGGCGGCTCAATCGAAGATGCAACCCAGCAGCAAGACCATCCCATTTATGAGCACGAGCAAGCGGTCGAGCGAGTGCGCGCTGCGTCGGAGGTGGCGCGCGCCCTCCCCTTTGCGTTCACGCTTACGGCGCGGGCAGAAAACTATCTGAACGGCCGGCCGGACCTCCGGGACACGATCCGGCGGCTGCAGGCTTATCAAGAGGCGGGCGCCGATGTTCTCTACGCGCCGGGGCTTGCGAGGAAGGACGATATTGCCGACGTGGTCAGATCGTTGGATCGCCCCGTAAATGCTCTCGTGGGACTGCAAGGCGTTCAACTGAATCAAGCCGAGCTCTCCGCAATTGGAGTCAAGCGCATCAGCGTCGGCAGCGCCCTTTCCCGGGCCGCGTATGGCGCCTTACTTCGCGCGGCGCGGGAAATGCGGGGGCACGGCACTTTTGCATTCGCCGAGGAGGCGGTGAGCTTTCGGGATATCAGCGCGATGTTCAAGGCGTGAATCGCGCGCCGAGCCACACGACGCCGAAAGTCATGGCGAAAGTAGCGGCGACGCGCCGCGAATCAAGAATGGCGACAGGGGCGGTGGGGCGCCCGCTCGTGTGGAACTTCGCGCCCACCCGCGACGTATTACTTCACAGAGCAGCGGGGGTGCCCATGCAAACAATCTTGCAGGACGTGCGCTACGGAATCCGGATGCTGTTGAAGAATCCGGCTTTCACGGTACTCGCGGTTCTTACGCTCGCGCTCGGAATTGGCGCAAGCACGGCCATCTTCAGCGTTGTCAACGGATTTCTCCTGCGTCCTCTTCCAGGACGTGACAACTCGCGACTTTTGGTTGTGGCGCTTCACCGTCGCGGTGAAAATTCGCCTCACGGGATGTCCTATCTCGATTTTCTGGACTATCGCTCACAATCCAACGCTCTTTCCAGCATGGCTGGATACATCACCGATTTCGCGACGCTCACCGCGGAGAATAGCTCTGACCGGCTCCTCATCATCTACGTAACAGGAAACTTTTTCTCCACACTTGGCCTGCAGCCGGCCATGGGACGCCTGTTCTATCCCGGAGAGGGAGAAACACGTGGCGCTGAACCCATCGTCGTTCTTGGCTACGATTATTGGCAGCAACGATTTGGCGGCGACCCTTTGATTGTCGGCCGCAGCGTTAACGTCAACGCAAAGCCGTACACCGTCGTCGGTGTGGTGCAGAAGGGTTTCGCGGGTCCCTATACGCCCCTCGAGATCAAGGCGTATTTCCCTGTCGGTACGGCTGCGAGCGCCGAGGGGTTTGGCGATCTTTTTACAAACCGCGACGAAGACGAAATGCACGTTTTCGTACAGCCAAAGCCTGGCGCCGGCGCCGCCCTGATACAATCCTCTCTCCAGGTCATCGCCAACCGCCTGGCCAGAGAATATCCGCTCACCGATAGCAATCAAGTCGTGGACGTCTTCCCGGAGAGACTCGCCCGGCCGGAGCCCAGCGCGGTTACGGGCGCGGTCCTGGCCGCCACGGTATTCCTCGCGATGGTTGGACTGGTGTTGGTGATTACTTGCGTCAATGTGGCGAACCTTTTGCTCGTACGAGCCGCCGGCAGAAACAAAGAGATGGCCATTCGGGCTTCGCTGGGGGCGGGGCGCCTCCGCTTGCTGCGCCAGTTGTTAACGGAAAGCCTGATTCTCTGCGCTCTCGGCGGCCTCGCCGGCGCAGTTTTCGGACGTTGGCTTTCCCACTTGATTGGCGCTATCAAGATTACGGGCGGCATCCCGCTCCATGCGGACTTTAGTTTTGATTGGCGCGTATTTGCCTGCATTGGCGGTGTAGTTGTTTTCTGCGGAGTTGTGGTGGGCCTGGCGCCGGCCTGGAAGACGTTTCGGCTGGATTTGAATACGACTCTGCGTGAAGGGGGCCGCTCCGATTCGGGCGGGGCCGCGGGACGCAATCGCTTGCGAGGGGCGCTGGTAATCGCACAGGTTGCCGGATCCGTGGTCGTTCTGATCGCCGCGGGACTCTTCGTGCGAAGCCTGGGAGTGGCGGAGAAGATGGATTTGGGCTTTCAGCCGGAGGGCGTGGTGCTGTTTTCCATGGACACCGGCCAGCTTGGTTACGACGAACAGCGCGGCGCTGCATTTTTCCGCGAAACCATCGAGCGAGTTGGAGCGATGCCCGGAGTGGAGAGCGCAAGCTTCGCCTTTTCGGTGCCCATGGGATATTACAACTCGTCCGAAAACGTCTGGAAGGAAGGCGACTCAATTGGCACGCAAGCTACCTCAATTGGCGACAACATGGTGGACGAAGCCTATTTCCGCACTATGCAAATCGCTTTCGTGCGCGGCCGTAATTTCAACGCGCAGGACACAAAAGGCTCCGCGCACGTCTCGGTGATTAACGAAACCATGGGCGCCCGCCTCTGGCCCGGCCAGGATCCCATCGGCCGCTATTTTCGTTACGACAAGTTTGATTCAGCTCCGGTGGAGGTCGTGGGAGTGGTGCGGAATTCCAGGTACAACAGCCTGTTTGAGCCGCCCAAGCCCTTTTTCTACCTTCCCTTCGCCCAGCAATATGGCGCGATGCGCGTTCTCCATGTGAGGACGCAGGCCGCGCCAGATGATCTCGCCATCACCATTCAGAAGCAGATTCACGCCCTTGAGCCGAATCTGCCGGTGTTTAATGTGATGACGCTTCACGAATCCCTCGATGGCGCTAACGGATTCTTCCTCTTGAAGATGGCGGTCCTGTTCGCGGGCTCACTCGGCGGACTCTGCCTGGGACTTGCGATTGTCGGCGTCTATGGCGTGATTTCCTACTCGGCCAGCCAGCGCACGCACGAAGTCGGGGTGCGGATTGCCCTGGGCGCCCAGCGAAGTGACATCCTGAGCATGGTGTTGCGGCAGGGCTTGCTGCTGACCGGCGCGGGATTGGTCCTGGGTCTGGCAATCTCGTTCGGGGCCACGCGTTTTCTCAAGAGTTTGCTGTTCCAGGTCAGCGCCGTGGATCCACTGTCGTTTTCCGTTGTTACCATCTTGCTGGTGGCCGCAGCCGCCCTGGCTTGCTATGTTCCAGCGAGGCGCGCCACGCGCGTGGACCCACTTGTCGCCCTGCGCCACGAATAAAGAGAGTCTCCTGGCTGTCTTTCGCCGAAAATCCGTTGTGTGCTCAGCAAAAAATCTGTGCGGCCGCATCCATCTTAATCATTTAGAATGAGTATGTTACGGATATATTGGGCGCACAATCTCACCTATGTGCCTTTGGCGTTAGGATTTCGATGCTCCTTGGCGGACGAGGCCTTGGCGTCACGGTGGATGTTTTCCACAGATATCACATTTTTCCACAGCCAGCATGATCAATTCCCTTTGAGCCCCGCGGGATGAACTAAGATAAAATTGCACTGTCAGAGGAGGCAAGCTAAGATTCAGGGGGTAAATAGATATGCCAAAAGCACAAGCGGCTCTGATCACTTGTATTGAATGCAACGGTCTGTACGATACGGAACGTGAATTGCGCGACCACATGCAGGCGGCTCATCGCAGATTTGTCTCGGAACCAAGTACTTCCCAGCACGTTGCTACACAACCAGAAAGTCTTGAAAATCAACTTGGTACGTCTAAGGAAGAATGGGCCAAACTTTCTGTAGTGTTGAGGAATCGAGTCCAAGCCCGCTTCAACCCGGAAGAGCTAGACGCCATTGACCGATTCATACTGCTTGCCAGCCAGGCCTCGGCGTTCGATCCTGTGTCCCGATAACGTTTCGGAACCGCAGCCTCCATCCAATTGCCGAGTCTTTCGGCAGAGAAAAATATGGGTTCCATGCGTTTCGCAAATTGAGACTTTAGATCCCGTTTCACCTTAAGCGCGGCATCTGTCCGATTAGCCGACTTTTCAGGAGTGGGCCAGCTAAGCACTATGTCCAGTAACGAAAGCAGACCCTTTAATGAATCCACTAGCCAAACTGCTCCCAAGTCCCGATGAATGCACTAACCGGGCGGTTGGCCCATTCTTGGGCAGCAAGGGTGGGGGTTTTAGTTTGTGAAGTTGCGTTGATCGGGCTTCCGAGTTATTTCAAATCCTGAATTCCCCGTCCATTCCTCCGGAACGGATGGGCCACCCGCCTATTAACGCCGTGCCGACGGCTCTCTTACCTAGGGCCTCTTGTTTTTTTCGTCCCAGGTCTTTGGTTCCCACAATTCGACTTTGTTTCCTTCGGGGTCCATTACCCAGGCAAATTTCCCGTTCTCGTGGAATTCGGGGCCCTTCAAGATCTCAATGCCGCCGTTCTTTAGTTGAGCGATCATTTCGTCCATATTGTCGATTCGATAGTTAATCATGAAACTCGATTCACTCGGGCTGAACCATTTCGTGCCCGGCTCTGCGACATGCCATGCCGTAACACCCTTATCCTCTGCTTTGTCCTCGGTCCACTCAAGGCCGGCGCCGCCCCAGGCCTCAAGCGGCATGCCGAGATGTTTTTGGTACCAGGCGGCGAGAGCTTTATGATCCCGCTTGCTTTTCAAAAAAACCCCGCCAATTCCAGTGATTCTAGCCATTTTTCCTCTCTCTCTTAAATAAATTTCTCTCCGGTAATAGGAAGACAGAGCTTCCATTTCAAATTGTCCCAATCGCAGAGACTACTCTCATTCATGAATACTTCAAGCGTCGCAGCGCGGGTTTGGCAGCGCCTCACGCCGTCGCGGCGGTCTGCGCCGATTCCGGCCGCGCCTTTTTTCTCAGAACCGCCGCCGAAATCAACGTGATCGCCAATCCGACCGGGAACGGCTCGATAAACGTGAACAGCACATTGTAAAGCGGATTCGCGTATATTACTTTCATCTGCTGAATCTCATCCATTTTCGCCTGCAACGCTTGCGCGCTCGCGCCGGACGCCTGCGCCTTGGAAATCATGTACGCTGAATACTTATCCATGAAGTCGCTAAAAACCGTGTGGTACAACACTTCCCAAGTCGCCACGTAGAACACGCACGAAATCAGGGTGATGCAGATCCCAACACCAAACGCCTTCCCGAAGGTGATGTGGCCTTCCGCCACGTTATCGCGATACGAGCGGATGCCGAAAAACACCAGGAGGAGCGACAGCACAATTGACGTGTATCCAACGATATAGCCCTTGTCGAACCCGATCCTGTCGAGCAGCGTAGTCGTGCAAAGCATCAGCAACGACGAAATCACGCCGGAAATCAATCCGAACGTGACGATTGTCTTTTTCACCTTCATGTCCTCCGATATTTGGAGATTGACGACTGGCGTAATCTAGCTTGCAGCCTGAGAAATTGTCGTCATCCTTTCGGGTGATTTTGGCTTGGAAGACCAAAAATCATGCCTTGGGGTGAGCTAGCCGGCTTCCAGAGCCGTCCTCCCGAACCACGTTCACGGTATCAAGCCGAATTCCTTGCCCAATTGCACGGCTTGCGTCCGGCGTTTCGCGCCGAGTTTATCGAAAACGCGGCTGGAGTGGGTCTTCACCGTGTTCTCGCTCACGAAAAGCTTCTCCGCGATTTCGCGGTTGCTCATACCTTTGGCGATCAGTGCCAGAATTTCCAGCTCGCGAGGCGTAATTTCCAGCTCCTCTAGTTTCTTGGAGTTCACGGCAAAAGGCTGCCCGGCCGGAACGGGAACGCGCACTTCCTTCAACACAATCTGTTTCCGCGTCAGCCGGAGTCCGAGCCAGATACCAATCGCCGCAAACGTCGCCGCCGTCAGCCCTCCATAGATCTCAATCGAATGTTCAACGACCAGATAGCGATACTCGGTCCACTTGAGCAGCGTGATGAGAATTCCACCCGCAAGCCCAAACAGGATAATGTGGCGCCATAGGCGCGCCTTTTGGCTCTTAGCCGATCGCTCCGTGTTGGTAGAGGAGCCTGGAGAATTCGCGGTCAGTTGCATCACGCAACGCTATACCACACAACGGCCGGATAGTGCTGAGCCGTGTTGGCTTGATATGCCCAGACCGGCTGAGGGCATCCTTTCCGAAGTAAAGGATCGGGACGTGAGAGAGTGTTTGTCGCCGCAGCCCACACAACGAAGCTAAACAAAATAAAAGCCCCAGCGTTTTTTCAACGCCGCGGAGCCACAACTTTGTTTAAGCGTCGCAGAGCCGCAGCAGATCGCGTCCCGAAGAAAACTCGGGATGCAAACAACGCACCCCGATTGCCTCACCGGGGCAAACTGTGAGTGCGCTTGCAGTTGCGAGAGGAGGCGGGGCAACCGCGCCGCGCGCTAACTGTGGCGGGCAGTGGGTTTTTGCCGTAGAATGATGAAAGGTTAACGCCATGGCAGACATCACAATTACGATTTCGCTTGATCCGCAAACGGCAAAGGCGTACGACGCCGCTGCCCCGGAGGAAAAGAGGAAGATGCAGGCTCTTTTGAGCCTTTGGCTTCGTGATCTCGCTGCCCGCGAATACCCGTCCCTCCGGCAAGTTCTCGATGAGGTTGGCGCCAAGGCGAAGGCTCGGGGGCTGGCACCGGACATATTGGATTCCATTCTGAAGGGCGCATAGTTGCGTTGCGTCTTCGATACGAACGTCTTTGTCAGTGCGTTGCTTCTTCCCGAGTCGAAACCCCGCCAAGCTCTTGATCTGGCGCTCCGAAACGGTAGAGTCCTGCTTTCGTTTGCGACCCTCGCCGAACTCTATGAAGTCCTTACCAGAAAGCGGTTCCGTCAATATGTCGATGAGGAAGATATTCGCAGCTTTCTAGCCGCGTTGACGCGCGAGACTCAATGGGTTGATGTGGATGTACAAATAGCCGCCTGCCGTGATCCCAAGGACAATAAGCTTCTTGAACTTGCGGTAAGTGGCCAAGCGACCCATATCGTTACCGGCGACTCTGACCTTCTCGCGCTCAACCCTTTTCAGGGAATTCAGATTCTTGCCCCTCACACGTTCCTGGAGTCGTTATTGTCTTCAGGGTCTAAGCCCTGACGCTTGCTTCGGGACAGCCCGGCGGTTCACGAGGAGTGGCGGAAACTTCTCGTAACGCATAGCGTGCATGGGGTGCAGGTTTATGACGCGCGCTTGGCGGCCACGACGCGCGTCCACGGGGTCAGGCGCATTTTGACATTCAATGCGAAGGATTTTGCTCGTTACTCCGATATTGAAACCCCCCATCCGGGCAGATCGGGCCGGCGTGTCAGTCTAAAGGCCATGGACCGCGCTATCCCGAGACAGTTCTGCACCGAGCCGCAAGCAGGCCAGTCGCCGCGGTGATGTCGATGTCCGCGATCAGCAATCCTTCCTTACCGTAGGGCTGGTAGCTGAGTAGTGTCCCATCCGGACTGACGATTGCCGAGGTGGTGGGAGAGCCGGGACTCGCGAAATTGACAGTTGCGAAATAGCAGGTGTTCTCGGCGGCGCGGCACAGGACCGCCTTCTCGTGAAAGGTATTCGCGGGATCGGCGAAGACCGCCGGCCGAAAAGAACCGGGCTTCGCTTCGTGAAAGTGCGGGTGAAACACAACGTGAGCTCCATGCCGCGCGGCCCAGCGGACGGTCTCCGGATACCGCCAGCCTTCGTGGCAGATGGCGACACCGAAAGTCATGGGGCCGGCTTGAAAAACGCGGCGGCCGGAGCCTGGTGAATAGGTGGCCTCTTCGGAAGGGTCGATCTGGACCTTGTCCTGAAAGCCCGCGAAGGATCCGTCCTGATTGATCACCAGTGCGGTGATCAGGAGCGCGCCATCAACAACGCGTTCCGTTCCGAGAACGACGGTGATGTTTGCCTTCGCGGCTGCTTCGGCGATCGCGGTCCACGCGCGTTCGAGGAATTCGGGATCGGGAGGGGGCACGGATTTGCCGATTGCTCGATAGCCGGGGACGAAGCATTCCGGAAAGCAGATGATGCGCGCTCCCTTGATGGAGGCTTGAGCGATGGCCTGCGCGGCGAGAGTGATCGACTCCTCGGGAGTGGCCGGGAACCTGATATTGGCGAGCGCGATCTTCATGGCGAGTTCGGCGTTATTTTAGTGCAAAGGAAGCGGTGGAAGGGCGAAAACGTCCACTCGTTGTGGGTGGGCTGGTTCAAGCCGGAGGCGGACGACCGCGCGCAGAAGACAAGCCGCGGCGGGGAACTCGCGGCCCTTGGGTTCGAAGCGTCACCCTGCCGACCACAATCCGGACGCGCTCCGGGCGCGCCGCCCGTAAAGACGGCGTGTGATTCACGGGCGCAAGTTCAGATTATTAGCGCCACTTCTTGGAGCTGGCAGCGAAAGTCGCCATCTTGACAACATGAGGATCGCTTGATGCTTTCCCCTTTGCAATGTCGGCTGCCGTGATGGGAGAGTCCGGCTTCTTGCCCAGCCACTTGTGGAAGGCACCTTTGTGGACGTGGATCGGCGGGAGGTTCTTTGAGTTGCGCTTTGCTTTAGGCATTCGTTCGTCTCCTTGGCGACCGGCCGCTATTCCCAATTTATCCAGCCAATTGCCAACCCGAACTATGACTGCGCACCATCCTGAAAACTGTTCCGTAACGAACAGTGCCGGGAAAAGTTCGTCCCGGCGAATTCCTCACACAGATCCGCCCCACGGCGGTCAGGCTTCGGGACTGGACCATCAAATCGGCTGCTTTTGCAAAAAGTGGCGCGCCGAAGGGGACGATTTTAGAGCTTTTCCCGCCGAATTTACGGAATACCTCACGAGAGCCGGCAGACCTCACGTCATCGCGGGGCGATGGCCACTCAGCCGATATTCGCCGAGAAGATCAGCGAGAATCCATGCTGCTCCGGCAATCGCGAAGGTCTCGGCGTTTTCGCTCCAATCCGTATGATTGCGGGGATCCGAAATAACCAACGGTACCCACACGAGCAGCCCAAAGCTCACGACCATCATTGTCAGTAGGCGAGCCGCGAGAAGCGCCACTCGATTCGTAAGAAGAGCCACGGCCGCGAGTGCGAACGAAACAGTCGTCGCTACCGCCCAAAACATCTGACTTGGCGGAATCCACTTCGGAACAAGATGGGCGGTAGGATCAAGATAAATCGCCTGTTCGAGGGCAAAAGAAGCGGCACAGATGCCCAAACAAATGCGGCCGATCCGATTCAGCGTTTCCGGTGACCATGCCGATGACAAGCGCGCATAAACGATCGCCGCTCCGGTCACCAGAGAGAACTGCTCGAAGAAATCGCCCCAGCTAATGTAGATCTTCGGTTTGGCGACGATTCCTGGTGCGCACAGCAAGGCGAAGACAAGATAAGCCGCACCAAGGAAGGCTGCGCCGGTTTTCGCGGTCCGGCGGAACTGAATCGCAGCGCCGCCGAAAATCTGGGCAGCGGCCGCGGCGTAGACAAGGTAACGCAGTTGATGCCCGTCGTTGTAGTCGTGCCAGGCCAGCGTGATGACGCCAAAAGCCAAAGCCGCCACTCCAAACACATGACGGCCGAGGTTCGAACTAGGCGTTGATACAGTCATTTGTTTTCAATCCCGTTCACGCAGGTGTGTCACGATGCGGGAGAGCCGACCGCCGGTAACGTTCATTTGAGCAACCCGGGGATCGCAAAGGATGCACCGAGCTTTATACAACGGGATGGATCAAGGGTAAAGCGCCACAACGCTGGAGTGTGAAAGAACCACTCGATCTTGAAGCGTCAAGAAAGCGTCGTTCTACATCGTTCGTGTAGCCCCCTGATCAGCCCGAGATTTTAGTCCAGGAGGAGCGAGAGAATTTTTAAATCACAGCCATGGGCTGTGAAAGTGAATGTGCTCGCGGCTTGTAGCCCATGCGGGAGTCGCCCCAAGTCCTGATTAACGCGGCGAGCTCGCCCGACTTACCAGAGAAGTGAAAGACAACCAGCAAACATAAGTGCGTTTTAGGCGGGTAATCCAGCTCGACTTGGGCGACCAACACTTTGTGTAACGAATCTCTTCTCTAAGTCCGACGCTCCGCCGAGGGTCTCAATGCGTTGATCGATCACGCTGAAATTCGAGAAGTTCAACCGGCGCGCCGCTATCGAGGATCATCGCTACCATAACGCCTTTCGAAGGTGAGTTCGGTTCCGTGAGAATCTGCTTCCCTGCTATAGCAGATTGAAGATCGTCCACTTCGAACGCGATGTGAGGGACTGACTTGACCAAGGCGTGCACCGGGCTATCGGGCTCGAACCGCATCCATTGAATACCACAGGGACTGGTCTCGAACGCCGAGACGTACATCTTGAATCGTTCCAGGTAAATCTCGCCGGGACGCTGAATGTCGGTCGGAATGCCGATGTGGTGATATCGCCAGCCGCATACCGAAGTAGCCGCCGGTTGCTCGTGGCCCTTCCGGCGAGTTGCGGGCCCATCAGATTTGGGTTCTGAAATACAGATGATTCCTTCCTGACTAAAACATCAACGCGCCTTTCGCGGAGCGAGGACGGTCAACGGCGCCACAGATATTGTGCTCTGCCTTGTCCCGTCTTGCGTTCACTGATAATACTCAAAAAACTGGTTTTCAAGCCAAAGAAACGAGCGACTGGCAAACGCGGTAACCAGCCATGCCCGGTGCCCCGATGACCAGCCCGAGAATTTGTACCAGTTCCAGTGAGAGAGTCTATATCACAGCCTCGGGCTGTGAGACTTGCTGGAGGCGAGTCCAAGGGCTAACTGTGTCTGTATTCTACCGGTTGGATAGATTGAAGTTAACGAAGCTGCCGGCTGGAATTCAGATTGGCTTTGAAACGATGAATTCACAGTTGCATATATCGGGGGAGTCGCAGAAAAAAGGGCGCAAAAGAGTGGCGCGCCCAATGGGACGATCTTAGAACTCTCATGCGTGAAATGGTGGCCAGTTTGATTTGGGTTCGAGAAACATGAACCACTCCTGCCGGCGTGTTCTATTTGACTCGCGTGTGTCAGACCTTCTATGGGCTTGTCCGAAGGGGAATTCGGCCTAACACGGGCAGGGCTCTTCCCAATGTCGCTAACTCTTTGGTTTATCTGGCGCCCTCTGCGGTTCCACCGTGTGAAATCCACGCAAAGGTTTGGAACGTCAGATGCGTTCAACAATCTGAAATGGATGTTCGACCTAGCTGTTGGGTGAAAAGAAGCAAATGGGATCAACTCTGGGGAGGCACACGTGAATAACAGT
The DNA here is from genome assembly GCA_963838945.1 of uncultured Acidobacteriota bacterium. GTDB lineage: Bacteria > Acidobacteriota > Terriglobia > Acidiferrales > UBA7541 > DASTCZ01. The sequence continues at coordinate 417,956 of CAWITC010000011.1, forward strand.
AACCAAACAAGTCGCGCCGGAATGGCACTCCTGGGATCACTGCTCGCGGTTGGTTTCATTATTGGCGGTTGGGTGCTGGGAACGCAGATCAAGGCAACCCGGCTTGGTGACCGTTATGTGATGGTGAGGGGCCTGGCCGAGCGCAACGTCAAATCCGATCTAGCCATCTGGCCCATTGAGTACAAGGAGGCGGGAGATGATCTGTCGTCGCTGTACTCAAAGACCGAGGGTGACAGGAAAGTGATCTTGCAGTTTTTGAATCAGCAGGGCATCCAGTCCTCCGAAATCGAATTGGGCGTTGTCCGTGTGGTGGATACCCAGGCCAATGAATGCGTGGGTGGCAACCGGGCGCCTTATCGCTATATCGTCGACCAGCGAGTCATCGTGATGACATCCAGAGTCGATCTAATCGCGGCGGCAGCACAGAAAACGATGAATCTGTTGCAGCAGGGCATTGTCCTTAACAGCAATCAAGGATTGGCCTACAGATTTACAGGATTGAACTCCATCAAGCCCGACATGATTACGGAAGCCACGCGGAACGCTCGCTCTGCCGCCGATCGCTTCGCCAAAGATTCAGGAAGCACTGTCGGATCGATTCGGCAGGCGTATCAGGGTGTTGTCTCAATTTTGCCTGCGAATTCTGGCAGTGACACCGGCGAATCTGATCAGGGCGGCATCTATGTTTCTAACGCCGACAGCAGCCTGATGAAGACCGTCCGGGTAGTCACTTCCGTGCAGTACTACGTCGAAAAATGAGTCTGCCTCTTTTGAAATTGTTGATTTTAATCACGCTGACAGGACAGCTCTTCGGCCCATCGCAAGGTCGAGTTTGAAAGCGCCAGAAGAACCCTTTGGAACTCATAGCAAAGAAACCGCAAAAGAAATGGCGCACCCAAGGGGACGATCTTAGAACTTTCATGCGTGAAATCGTGGCGAGTCTGACGCAGGTCGAGCTCCAAGCTGGAGTGAATCCATAAAGCAGTCTGGGACCCTATCGGTTGCGGCGCCAGCGGTCTATTTCAGCAGATACGCGACAGAGTTTTCGCTCGTCACTCCCTGACACACCGAACGGAAAATGCGCTCGGCTTTTCGCCATCGCTCTGACGATAGAGAGCGAGTCCGCCATGACCAAAGTTGTAGAACCATGCGCCCGCCGACCCACTATCTGACGCCGTCCAGTAGAAACCATGGGCCTCCAACCGCGCATACTGGCCATCCTCAGAGCGGCCGCCACCGAGCAAGGCATTGAATCCCGAGCTACCTCCAATCAAGAGCGCCTTGTACGCCGCTTTACCGCTGTCATCCGAATCCTCATTGACACCGCCGTAGTGCTTCGCCATCTGCCGCCATTCGTCGTCCGTCGGCAATCGCCATCCAACTCCTAACGATTCGCATCCTCGCCGCGCTGACTCCCACGTGTATAAACGCCCATATCGAACGCAATTCGCTTCCGCATTTTCGTAGCAGTAGGAAGGGTCACTCTTGACGTTCAGATTCTGTATCGTCCATTGTTTGCCATCCGCCATCCGCTTGAAGGAATCCGTTGTCCCGGGCGCGCTCTGGTTTCGCGCCGACACGCGCTCCAAGCAGGCGCTAACAGACCCGAACGCCACATTCAGCGCGATCGATACGACACAAACTGGAATCCACCTGGTCTTGAGCTTAACGCCAGTCATGAACGACCTTCGCCGCGTGACGCGTAGAGAAGTGGCGCGCCCGGAGAGATTCGAACTCCCGACCCTCTGGTTCGAAGCCAGATGCTCTATCCAGCTGAGCTACGGGCGCGTCGCAATTCATTTTACCGCATTCACGATTCTTTTTACTTCTTCCCGTCCCTTCCCCGTTTTCAATTCTCTCTCTCGCCGGATCGCCTCAGCATAAGTCTCGAACGTCTCTTGATGCACAAGCTCCCAAGGTCCTCGATTTTTTGTGGATTGACTGTATTCTGTATTGTGCTGCTCCAGACGTCGCGGAAGATCTGTTGTTAGGCCCGTATAGAAGCGGCCGGTCGTTTTGCTCCGTAGGACGTAGACGAAAAACATGAGGGGAACTGGCGTCCCTAGCGATCCTCCGCGGTGGAGAACTCCCGACCCTCTGGTTCGAAGCGTCGCCGCGGCGACCTCTATCCAGCTGAGCTACGGGCGCGTTGGAAGCCATCCTACCGTGAAGGGGCGCGGCGAGGAAGAGAGGCTGATTCCGAATCCGCAAGAATTGTTGATGCATCCGCATGCGCCCGATGCGTTGCGGAACCTGCGGGACCAGATTAGCGAAGCCATCGCGGTGGGCGACATCGCCGGCAGCAGCGTGGGGAAGAAGTAGGGCGCGACGGCCACTACTGAACGAGGCAAAACGCTAAGAAGAGACCTGCAGATAGAATTGCAATTCCAAGAAGACGAAACAGCCAGACCATAATTCTAAAATTCAATTCGGCCCATTGCGGTGTGGGAGGTTCTTTGGCGAAACGAAACCTCTGGCGAACCTCTGTTGTCCAAGCGTTGTATTTACTTGATAGAGGTTTGGCCCAGAAGATTAATGCTGCGCCGGCGACGGCGATTGTCATCTCGATGATAAAAGCAGAGTGTGAATTCATTGACATAATGCAAAGAGCTTCTCCACCATAAACGTATATTGCCGCCGTCAGTGATCGCCGAGGCGCTTGCGGAGGTCGTGCTTGCGGGCGAGGAGTTCGTTGAGGCGTTGAGGGGACGCGCCGCCGCTGGAACCGGCGGCAGCCGCGGCGCCCGATTTTGCGGAGGACTGCGCGGCGGAGTTTCCCGATGTGGCAGAGGCGGCCGAACTGGCGGTCGTATGCGCCGAAAGTGATTCAATTTCCTTTTGGACTTCGGCAAGCTCCTGCTCGACGCGGCGGCGGCGAAGCTGAACCAGACAGCTTTCGGCTTCTTCCCAAGTGGCCGGGGCGCCATCCTCGAAGTCAATCTCAAGAAGCAGTTTGCTTGCGGGGGCGTCCAGAGATGCTGCGAGTGTGGTTGCGTCCGGGCGCGAACCTTCCATGCACGCGGGCAGGAGCACGACGAAGACGGCTTCGGTTTCGAGGCCTTTGTGCAATTCTTCGGCGGCGAGCGCTTGCGCGAGCCGCGCGCGGAATTCGCCGGCATCGATGAGCATTTGGACGAGGCGGCGCTCGGCGGGACGCGCGCTGCGCGAAATCAACTCCGGCTTGGTGTGCACTTCGCTGCGACGCTCGGCGGCGGATTTGCGAAGGGCTTCGCGGAGCACCGGCTCTTCAATGCGCAACTGCTGCGCGATGCGCGTGGCCCATTCGGAGCGCAGCAGCGGATTGGCGATGCGCTGGACGTAGGGCATCAGAAAATTGACAGCGGCGAGTTTTCCTTGCGCGGAAGTGAGGTCCATCTGGCGCGCGCGGGCGATGAGGTAATCGAGAAACGGCGGCGCTTTGGAAAGCAGATCGCGATAGGCGTCCGCGCCTTTTTTCTGAATGAAAAGGTCGGGGTCGGCGGGCTTGCCGTCCACGGGAGGAAGCGCGAGGACGCGCGTGTCGAAATCATTTTCAAGCAATAGAGAGAGCGAACGCTCGGTGGCGGCCTGGCCGGCGCTATCGGGATCGTAATTTACGACAATTTGTTTCGTGAAGTGCGAGAGGAGCTTGACCTGCGGCTCGGTGAGGCTGGTGCCGCAACTGGCGACAACATTGGCAATGCCGGCGCGCGCGACACCGATGGTGTCCATGTAGCCTTCGACGAGGACGGCGAAATTGGCGCGTCGGATGGGCTCCTTGGCGCGATCGAGGTGATAGAGGACGCGGCTCTTCGAGTAGATGGGCGTTTCGGGCGAGTTGAGATACTTCGGCATGTCGTCGCCGAGCGAGCGTCCGCCGAAGGCGACGATCTTGCTGAACTCATTGGCGATGGGAAAGATGATGCGGCGGCGGAACCGGTCGTAGAGGCGGCCTTTTTCATCGCGCGAGGCGAGGCCGGATTGCGCGATGAGCGCGTCAGGGAATTTCTGCTTGAGGTGGCGCAGGAGCGATTCGCCGCCGGAAGGCGCATAGCCGAGGCTGAAGCGCTCGATGGCTTCGGCGTCGAGGCCGCGGTCGGCGAGATAGGCGCTCGCGGCTTTGCCTTCGGCGGTGGAAGCGAGCTGGCGCGCGAAAAACGCGGCGGCCTCGCGGTGCATCTCGACGAGCGCGGAGCGTTGCTGATTTGTTTTGCGCTCTTCGGGCGTGAGGTCGCGCTGCTGCGGGATAGGGATGCCGCACTTTTCGGCGACGGCGCGGACGGCGTCAGGGAAAGCGACCTTGTCCATTTCCATGATGAACTTGAAAACGTCGCCGCCGACGCCGCAGCCGAAGCAGTGGTAGATCTGCTTGACCGGATGCACGGCGAAAGACGGCGTTTTTTCGGAATGGAACGGGCAAAGGCCGGTGAAATTTTGGCCGGACTTGCGCAGAGGCACGTATTCGCCGATGACGCGGACTATGTCCGCCTGCTGTTTGACGCGATCCGCGAATGAGCCGGGGTCAGCCATTGATGGCTACGGTTTGCTTAGCTGGACCAACCACCATATCTTGCGTCGGGCTCTGTCCCAAACGTCGGTGTCTCTCTCAAGACTTTTAAGCTCCGCCAAGTAGCTGTCAAAATATGTCTTTAGCTGTTCGCGAAGTTTAACTCGATTCAGCTTGTCTGTACTCCAAAGATCGCCAGATATGCCAATTCTACGACCGTGTTTCGTCTGCGCCTGATGTAGAAGACCGTTCCGGATATTGCGATAGAAGTCTTCGCCGTTGATACCGGGAAAGAGTGCTTGATTCTGTGCGAAGAAACAGCGAAACACCTCACCGACTTCACTGGGCCACTCTGTGTCGGGAACCTGATATTGAGGATAGATTGCGAATTGAGAGATAAATTCCTCGTGGAGGTTCTTAAGTTCGTGCCTATGAGAGCTGGGAATCCCTATTCGGTAGCATTGCAAAGTCTCGGCCAAGAGACAGCATAAACTAGTTATGGCAAATCCAAATTGCCAGTATTCAATTAGCTCGTTGCCTGTGCGAAAAGATTCCTTCTTGTCGAAGGATTGCGTTTCTAGTGTTGAGAGAGGCTCGAAGAAAAGAGCAATGTACCGCGCACGAACGAATGCATGCAGGTCAACTGTCGAATATGAGTCGACAGCTCTCTCAACTTTCTCAATTGACCAACCGGGAGCGAGTTGCATGGCATTCTTGGCCCCAAGGATCAGGATCTTGCCCTCTACTTTACACCTTCAGGTCGACTACTGTAATCGCGGTGCCGCCGCGATCGTCGGCTTCATGGGAGATGCGCTCGACGAGCGGATGGGCGGAGAGGAATTCGGCGAGGCCGCGTCGGAGAGCGCCCATGCCGTGACCGTGGATGATGCGGACGCGGAGCTTGCCGGCGACGGCGGCCTGATCAATGAATTTATCCACGAGGCGGGTGGCCTCTTCGAGGCGCTGGCCGATGACGTTGATGTCGTCGGTAGCGGGATCGTCGGCGGGTTGGGAATGGACGGTGATGCCGCGTTTGGGCGCAGCAAGCGGCGCCCCTACGACACCTGCGGTGCCACCGGATAGGGCAGCACGTTCGCCGCGCTCAGTGCGGGCAAGCGGCGGCCCTACGGGTTCGACAATCGAGATCACGTCATCGAGAGAAATTTTCATGCGCAGAGGGCCGGCTTCGATTTCTACGGGGCCGGATTCGCCGTGGCGAAGATCTATGCTGCGCAAGATGACAGGAGACGGAAATCCCTTGACGCGAACTTTGACGCCCGGCGCGAGCCGCGCGGGCTCGACCGGCTTCTCGAGAGGCGCGGCGGCGGGGCCGAGATCCTGCTGCGAATCGGACAGCGTCTGGACCACGGCCGCATCCACTTCGCCGCGAGCTTCGGTGCGGGCTTTTGCGGCGGCGCGTCCGGTTTGTTTTTCGATGCGCGCGCGGAGCTCGCGGTCTTTTAGAGCTTCGAGCGCTTGCGCGAGCGCGGCTTCGTGCTGCTTGAGCGAAACGGTGAACTGTTGCTCGAGTTCGGAGATGCGTTTGCGCTGGCGCTCGATCCACTCGGTTTGAAGATTCGCGCGCTCGCGCTCGAGTTCCGCGGATTGCTCGCGCAAAGCGGCGCGGAGACGATCCACCTCATCGCGCGCCGCGTGCAGATAGGCGATGAGGTCCGCGGCCTCGCGCGCGGCGGGTGTGATTTCGGCGCGGGCGCGTTCGAGAACGCGCGCGGGCAGCCCGAGGCGTTCGGCGATGGAGATGCCGCTCGAGCCGCCGGGAACGCCGACCATGAGGCGATAGGTCGGCCGCAAATTTATGGCGTCAAATTCCACTGCGGCGTTGAGCACGCCGGACGTGGTGCTGGCGTATGCCTTCAGGCGATCGTGATGCGTGGTGGCGAGCGTGAGGCAGCGGCGCGCGCGGAATTCCTCGAGCAGCGCGACGGCGAGCGCGGCGCCTTCTTCGGGCGCGGTGCCGGTGCCGAGCTCGTCCGCGAGGACGAGGGAATGCTCCGTGGCGGCTTCGAGCATGGAGCGAAGATTAAGCATGTGAGCGGAAAAGGTGGAGAGGTTCGCGGCGATGGATTGCTCGTCGCCGATGTCGGCGAGGATGCGGTCGAAAAGCGGAAGCTCCGCGGATTGCGCGGCGACGGGAATGCCGGATTGCGCGGCGAGAGCGGCGAGGCCGACGGTTTTGAGCGCGACGGTCTTGCCGCCGGTGTTCGGGCCGCTGATGACGAGGACGGTTTCGGCGCTGGATTTATCGCCGCCTTTTTCATTGCCGCCGAGCGCGAGCGACATCGGAACGGCGTGGCCGCCCTCGCGGCGCAGCGAAGCTTCCAGCACCGGATGGCGCGCGGCATCGAGGCGAATCCGCGCGGCTTCGGAAAAAACGGGCAACGCGCAATCGAATTCACGGGCGAAGCGCGCGCGAGCGAAGAGCGAGTCAAGCTCGGCGATCGTTTCGGCGGCGTGACGGAGCGCGGGCTCCTGCGCGCGGAGGAGATCCGTCAACTCCGCGAGGATGCGCGCGATTTCGCCGGCTTCTTCTTCGGCGAGCTCGACGAGTTTGTTATTGAGCTCGATGGCGGCGAGCGGCTCGACGAAAATCGTCTGGCCGGTGGCGCTGGCGCCGTGGACGATGGCATCGCGGACGCCGGACTGGCGGCGGTCCGCCGCGCGGACGGGAATGATGTAACGGTCATTGCGCAGCGTGACGTAGTCTTCGCCGGATTCCGCGCCGCGCGAGCGGAGGATTTCGCGCAGCGTTTTCTGGATGGCGTCGCGCGCGCGGCCAAGCGCGGTGCGGATACGGCGCAAGGCGGGCGAGGCGTCGTCGCTGATGGCGCCATCGGGAAGAATTGCGCGGCGAATCGCGGTGGAGATAGGTCGGAAATCACCGAGAGCGGATGTCCGCGCGGCGAGCCGAGGATAAGGTTTTGGCGCGTCGTGAAAATATTCGCGCAGCCAGCGAGCGGTCTCTAGGAGAGACGCAGCGTCCAGCAATTCGGCGGGCGACAGGATGGCCGTCGATGCAGCAGCTTCGGCTTCGGGACCGAGACGCGAAAGCCACGGCTCGGGGTCGGCGAGCGCGCCGAATCCGAGTTCTCCGCCGCCGCGGAGCCATTCCATCGCCTCGCGGACGAGTGCGAATTCATCTTCGAGCCGCGCGCGATCCTGCGAAGGAGCCAGCGCTTCGGCGGCGCGCCGGCCGGGCGCACAGGTGGTGAAGCCGCGAACGATTTCAAGCAGGCGGCCGAATTCGAGAAGGTCTGTGGCGGATCGGGACACGGTCGGGTCTCAGTGAACGGCGCGATGATCCGCGCGCAATGCGGCAAGGCGCTCCACGAGATGCGCGGCGGCGTCGGCGGGATTGTGCGCGACATAAACGAGCCGCCCATCGGCTTCGGTCCACGCCGAGGCGTGGCCCAGCTCGACTTCGCGGACGCGTTCGACGATGGGCCGCCAGAAATCGCCGAGCGCGACAAACGGCTTCGCGTCGATGACGCGCTTGTTGAGCATTTCCCACACGACGGCCAGCTCGACAAGCGTGCCGGTGCCGCCTTTGCAGGCGATAAAGGCGTCGCCCCGGCGAATCAATTCAAAGAGCCGCTCCTGCCAGGTATCCACCTGAGTCTCGTCGTCCACCCAGGTGTTGGCGCGCGCGCGGAAAAACTTCGCGGTGACGGCCTGGGTGCGCCCGCCCGCTTCCTTTGCGCCGCGCGAGACGGCTTCCATCACGCCGCCGTAACCGCCGGAACAGACCGCGAAGCCGCGGCGGGCGAGTTCGCCGCCGAGTTCGCGCGCTTCGGCGTAATCGGCGCCACCTTCGCGGGGGCGCGAACTGCCGAAGACGGTCACGATGCGTTGTGTTGCGGGCATGGGAGCGGCTTCACCGGTTTGCGGAGGTGGATTTGTTCGTGCCGAGGTCTTCGACCATGGCGAGGGCGAGCGCGTCGAGGACGTCTGTGGCGGCGCGGCCCTTGAGATTGTGGTTGTTGGCCATAAATGAAAAGACGAGATGCGCGCCGCGCGTGGTGGTCGCGTAGCCCGCAAGCGAATCCACGTGGCTGAGCGAGCCGGTCTTCGCCCAGATGTGTTCGGCGGCGGGGGTGTGCGCCATCCGGTCGGTGAGCGTGCCGTCCAGGCCAGCGACAGGAAGCGAGGCGCGAAACACTTCGTACCAGGGCTGTTTCGCGGCCCAGCGAAGTAGCATCACTTCAGACTGCGGCGTGACCATGTCCTTGCGGGAAAGACCGGAAGCGTCGGTCATGATGACGTCGGTGTCCGTGAGGCCGATGGTCTTGCGGAAATCTTCTTCAAATTGAATTGCGGCGTCCGCGGAGGAGTCGCCGGTTTTTTCACGCGCGGCGGTGCGGAGAAGCAGCTCCGAGTGCAAATTCTGGCTGATCTTGTCCATGACGCGAAGCGCTTCGGAGAGCGGCTGGGAGACGTGCTCCGCGAGCACGGTTGACGCAACGCCCGATGACGGTAACGACGTGAACTCCGCGCCGTCCTCTCCGGCGTGGCGCGCGCGAGCGCGGCCGTAAATATGGATGCCGCGCGCTTCGAGCAAATTCTTTAGCAGAGCGGCGGCATATTCCGCGGGGCGGTCAATGGCGATGCCAAGCGAATGCGGGGGCGCGCCGGCGGGCATCGTGCCTCGCAGAAAAATTTCTGTTGAGCCAGGCTCGCGATCGACGGCGAGCTTCTGCTCGGAGCCGGGCGGGCCGGTGGTAACGAGGTTGTGGATCTTATAAATTCCCGCCCACGGGTCGGCGGTGTATACGGCGGGCGAGCCGGGGGTTTCGCCGGGGCGAAGCTCGATGAGGAGCGTGCCTTCGTTTATTTCGATGGCGGAAACCGGAACGCCATAATTCCACAGCATGTCGTCAATTGCCCAGCCGGAGGGATAGGCGCCGCCGGAAAAATAGCTGTCGTCGGCGATGACGTCGCCGGTGATTTGCTTTACACCGCGCGCGGCGACGGCGTCGGCCAGCTCGGCAAGAATTTTTTCCGGCGGGCCCTCGCGGGCGGTGCGGCTTTCAAACGGGACCTTGCGATTGGAAAGGTTCGGGTCGCCACGGCCAACGAGAACCAGATCGCCCTGAAGCGCGCCATTCGCATCCACGGCCGCGCGAGTTTCAAGGGATGTGTGGAAGCGGTAGTCGGGGCCAAGCGTGGCCAGCGCGAGCGCGGCGGTGAACAACTTTGCATTCGAGGCGGGCAGAAAGTAACGGTCGGCATTCTGCGCGAAGAGCACTTCGCCGGTGTCGGCATCCTGGACGAAAAGTCCCCAGTAGCCGCGGCTCACTTCCGGCGCCGAGAGAATCCGCTCAACGCGATCGCGGAAGGCGGCGATATCGGCGCGCTCACGCGGGCGCTTACCCGGTTTGCGCGCTGGAGATTGAGCCGCAACAGCGGTGGCAAGCGTTGCAATACACAGGAGAACCGCAAAAACCGCTTGAGCATTCGCGCGGCTTCTTGGCCTGGTCCCTGACGGAAATGGGATCGCGTTCTGCACGACTTGTCGAAGCTATCGTTTTCCCGCGAATGCGTCAAACCGCGCAGGCGAATGATCGGCTTGCGGCGTTGCACACGGCGGCGGGAAGAATTATCATCTCTGGGACCCACCCAAATGAGAGGAGACATATGCGTAAAGCGCTTGCATTTTTGCTCGCAGCAGGTATGGCCGCCCTTCCACTCGTAGCGGCGGACAAGGAAAAAGACGAAGAACGAATGCGCAACTGCGGCTCGGTGATGAAAGAGATTCTAAACGTGCCGGATGACATCCCGCAGATGCTGCTCGACAAGGCGGATTGCGTCATTGTGATGCCGTCGGTGGTGAAAGGCGCGATCGGCATTGGCGGGAGCTATGGCCGCGGAGCGATGACATGCCGCAGCGGCGATAACTTCATCGGCCCCTGGGGCGCCCCTACCGCGATGGCTCTCGAAGGCGGAAGCATCGGCTTTCAGCTTGGCGGAGAGGCTACGGATTTCGTATTGCTCGTGATGAACGACCGCGGCGCGAACTCCATTCTTTCCAGCAAGGTGAAGCTGGGAGCGGACGCAGCGGCAGCGGCGGGCCCAAAGGGACGCGACGCAGCCGCGGCCACCGACGTGACGATGCGCGCGGAAGTCCTCAGCTACTCGCGGTCGCGCGGATTGTTTGCCGGCATTTCGCTGGAAGGTTCGACGCTGCGGCCGGATGAGGATGCCAACGAGCGGCTCTACGGCAAGAAGCTTTCCTCCAAGGAGATCGCGCTGCATGGCGCCGTTCCCGCGCCGGAGGCCGCCAAAGAACTCCTAGACGTGCTCGGAAGGCACTCGCCGAAACACATGTAAAGGTAAATTACTCAAAAAATTTTCCTTCCCATCCCCGGCTTTGGTCGGGGTGTATTTGAAATGGCTTGCGGAGAGCCGTCGAACACGCGCGCGCTAAGCAATGCATTGAAGAATTGCGCTGCACTGAAACTTCCCTTACATTGAATCCTCAAGTTCACTGATAAAAATGGCGCCGCCCACAACCTGCCCCATCTGCCGGAAGCGAAGGGCCGAGCGATTCTGCCCCGCGAAGGGCGAAAAAATTTGCGCCGTCTGCTGCGCCACCGAGCGTGAGGTGACGATTGACTGCCCCGTGGATTGCGGCTACCTGATCGCGGCGCACCGCTACGAAGTGCAGCACCGCAAGCCGCTCTCTGTTTCCGACATTCCGTTCCCCGACGTCGAGTTTTCTCCGGATTTAATTCACGAGCACGGCCCGGTGGTGTCCGGCCTCGGCTTCGCCATTCTCAAGGCCGTTGCGGAATCGCCCTCGGCCACGGATTCGGACGCGCTCGTGGCGCTGCAGGCGCTCGCGGAAACGTATCGCACGCTCGGCTCAGGCATTTATTACGAAAAGCCCCCTGCGGGCGGGCCCCCGCAGGCGATCTACGCGGCGCTCGTTAAATTTCTTGAAGACTACAAACGCGAGGCGGCCGAGCGGGGCGGCATGGCTCGTTTGAAGGAAACCGATGCGTTCCACTTGCTGGTGTTCTTGCTCCGCGTCGGGCGCCAGCAGACGAATGGGCATCCCCGCTCGCGTATATTTCTGGAGTTTCTGCGATCCCAGTTTCCGCGAGAAGCTGGCGCGCAGCAGGAAGCCCCCCGGATTATCGTTCCCTGAATCCTGCCGCGATCAACCGAGGGCGAGCGAGAGTTGCGGCGCCGGCGGTCCCGGGTGCGCCTGCGCGGGGCTTGAGCCAAGCCCGTATTTGCGGCGCAGCGCCGCAACTTTTTTGCTGATTTCCTTGCGGTAGTCTTCCGGCGGATAGGCCGCGCGGCTGTACCATTCCCGATACTGCTTCGCCAGGCGCGGAAACTTCTTTTCAACTAACGGCAGGAAATGCTTCGCTGACGACGGCATGAGAAAGAGCGGCGCCGCCAGGAACCACTGCGCGCCGGCTTCGCTCGCGGCGCGAGCCAACGCATCGAGATGCTCATTGCTATCCGTGAGGCCCGGCAGCACAGGCATCGCAAACACGCCCGCCGCCAGTCCCGCTTCGCGCAAACCGCGGAGGGCCTTTAGACGCAAGTCCGGCCGGGGCGCGCGAGGTTCGAGCAGCCGCGCGAGCCGCGTGCGCAGCGTGACGATGGTGATGTTGATGGTGAGCGACGACCGCGCGGAGATCTTCCGCAGCAATTCCACATCGCGCACGACCTGGTCGGACTTCGTGGTGATGGAAAGGCTCAGCCCCTCGCGCTCGGCCATCCGCTCGAGGATGGAACGCGTGACGCCGAACTCTTTTTCCGCGGGCTGATATGGATCGGTGGCGGAGCCGATGGCGATGTGCTCGCCGCTCGCGCACTTTTCGGAAAGGTCCCGGCTTACAATCGGCCCCGCATTGGCCTTGGCATAAATTTTTCTCTCGAAATCGCCGCCGTCCAGCTCCATGTATTCGTGGGTGTAACGCGCGTAGCAATACAGACAGCCGAATTCGCATCCGCGATAGGGATTGATCGTCCAGGGAAACGGGACCCGCGAGGATTCGCACGCGTTCAGAATCGACCGGACGGGCAGGATGAAGTATTGCGTCCCGCGCTTGGCGTCAGCGCAGGGAGAAGCAGCGGCGAGGCGGGCGATGCCGACGGAGTCGGCAGCAAGCTTCGTTTGTGACGAAGCCGGTGGCTCGGCGCCCCCGTGGCAAGGGGCATTGGGAAATAAGGTAGGAGTGGGGAAAGTGGCCATCGCCCGCCTCGCTGCTGAGTGTGTTGCTCAATGGGCGGGAGTGTATTCGCTTTTTGTTCGCCATGTCAAGCGAAATCTTTCGCTTTTTATTCGCTAGTGGGATTTCGGCCCTGGCAGTTCAGGCTTTGGCGGAAGGCCCGCGCAGGAGAGGGTCGTTTGGCTGCCAGGGATCCAGCCAGTAATCGGCGGCAATCCACAGGGCGCGGCTGTGATGGAAGAGCGCCAGCGAAACGACAATCGCGGCGCCCATCCAGACGGGGATTTTCGTCTCCGGAGGGGCATTCCATATGGGCGGCAGAAGAAACGCGACGAGAAGATAGATGACCAACATAAGAAAAGCCGTCGCGCCGTAATTGATGATCATCGCGCCGACGTAATACCCCGACTCGCGGAAATACTCGAGGCCGCATACTGGGCAATCGTGGTACATGCGGAAAGGCCTAAAAAAAAGGGTACCCAGTCCGCAGCACGGGCAGCGCAGCCGCAGCCCTCTGGCGAGAGCGTCGAGGATCGTGAGCCGGGACTTTTGTTCTGAGTTTCTATTCATTCCCACTCTTGAGCATCGCTACTCTGCATTACCACTGTACCTCGTAACAGTGCCCGATTTGCAGCAAGAGTACGTATCGGCGGCGTCCGGCCGGCGCTCTAGGAATATACTGAATCTGGAGGCCGGCGTGGACTCCATCGGCATTCTTATTCTCGATGACGACGTGGTCAGCCAAGCGGCGCTGCGGCAGGTGCTCGACTCGGAAGGCTGGGAAGTTCGCGTCGTTGCCGAGGCGCGCGAGGCGCTTGCGGAACTTGCGCGCGGCACGGCACAGTTGGTGATCGCCAATATCGCAATGACCGGGGTTGCCGGGCCCGTCTTCGAGATTCTGGGCGAGCTTGCGCTGGCGACCGCCGAGGATTGCGCGCGCGCACCCGCGCGAGTCCTTTTTCTGGTTCCGACCCTCGCGGCATCCGAAGTCCAGCCGGTGCTCGAGCGCGCCGGACTCCCCTACCTGCTGAAGCCTTATCACCTGCACGACTTCCTCGAAAAAGTCAGCGACCTGCTGCTGGAGGCGAAGGCCATCGAAGCGCCGCTGCGAAATGTACAGATCGAGATTCGCGCGGCCCCGCGCCCGCTGGTGCGCGGCGGCACGCGTCTTGACGCGCGGCGGAATGAAATGTTCGCGGCGCGCGAAGAATACATGATGACCGAGGAAGAGATCCTCGAATACGAGCGGCAGGAAGCGGAAGAGCAAGAACTCAAGAAAAAGAAAACCCGCAAACCGGGCGAGCCTCTGCAGTGATCCGGGCGGCCTCTCAAAATTTCAGATTCATCCCTGCCAGCGATGCACCTGACTGCGATCCCGCGTGGAGCCCAGCAATTCGAGCATGGTGAGCTTCAGCACGGGATGGCGCAGGCCCGGCGCGAGTTCAGCCATTGGCACGAGCACGAAGCGCCGCCCGGCCATGCGCGGATGAGGGATTTCCAGCTCCGGTGTGCGAACGATGCTCGTGCCGTAGAGAAGAACGTCAATGTCCAGCACGCGCGGCCCGGCGCGCGCGATTCTGCGGCGTCCCATTTCCTGCTCGACGCGGCGAATCGCGTGAAGAAGCTGGCGCGGCATGAGATCGGTTTCCACTTCGGCGGCAAGGTTCAGAAACCATCCCTGCGCGGTGAATTCCACGGGCTCCGTTTTGTAAAGCGATGAGCGGCGAACGATTCGCACGCCCGCCGCATCGAGCCGCGCAAGCGCGCGCTCGATGTTCGCGGCGCGGTCGCCGAGGTTTGAGCCGAGGGAGAGATACGCCGTGTGAGTGGGCATCGCCGCCACCACTAAAAGAGCGGCGGCTGGCGATGAGGCGCTTCCATGCCGAAGTGCTTGTAGGCGAGCGGGGTTGCCATGCGCCCGCGCTGCGTCCGATCGAGCAGGCCGAGCTGCATCAGATAGGGCTCGTAGATCTCCTCGATGGCGTCTTCTTCTTCGCTGAGCGAGGCCGCGATGGTATTGAGTCCCACCGGGCCGCCGGAATACTTCTGCAAAATCGTGAGCATCAGGTTGCGGTCGGTTTCGTCGAGGCCGTGCTCGTCCACGCCGAGCATTTGCAGCGCTTCGCGGGCAACTTCCTGCGTGACGTGGCCGCGAGCGCGGACTTCGGCGAAGTCGCGAGCGCGGCGCAGCAGTCGATTTGCCACGCGCGGTGTTCCCCTTGCGCGGCGGGCGATTTCGAACGCGCCATCATCGTCAACGGGGATATTCAGGATCTTTGCCGAACGGCGCACAATCACTGCGAGATCCTCGGGTGTGTAAAAATCCAGCCGGTGCACGATGCCGAAACGCGAGCGCAGCGGCGCGGTAATCAGTCCCGCGCGCGTGGTGGCGCCAACGAGCGTGAACCGGTTCAACTGGAAGGGATGAATGCGCGCGCCGGGCCCCTGCCCGATAATGAGGTCAATTCGGTAGTCCTCCATCGCCGGATAGAGGACCTCTTCCACCGCGGGCATGAGCCGGTGAATCTCGTCGAGGAAGAAAACTTCGCGCTGCTCGATTGCCGTCAATACGGCGGTGAGGTCGCCCTTGCGCTCGAGGAGCGGCCCGGAGCTTGTCTTGATGGCAACTCCCATTTCGCTGGCGATGATTTGCGCGAGGGTCGTCTTGCCAAGCCCGGGCGGGCCAAAGAGCAATACGTGGTCGAGCGCCTCGCCTCGCGTGCGCGCCGCCTCAATGAAAATTGAGAGATTCTCTTTGACGCGGGATTGCCCGATGAAATCCGAAAGGCGTCTGGGACGGACGCTCGATTCGATGCGCGCGTCCTCGTCAAAGGCTTGCCCGGAAATTACGCGGCTTTCGCGCTTCGCGGAAGGTGTGCCAAACTGCCCGGTTGGTTTTGTCGCGCTCATTTGTGTTTTCTCAAAGCCACCTTACAACTGACCGGCCGCATGCTTGCGGCCCTCCCGGGAAGGCGCCAGTCTCTGGAGCGAGGCCTTGAGCAGATCGTTGAATTCTGTTCCGGCGTCATGTTTGGCCTCTTCGACTGCCTTCTTCGCGTCACGTTCTTCATATCCAAGATTGACCAGCGCGGAAATAACCTCTTCGGCCGGCCCTTCCGGCGATGGTGGGCGCGGCGCCGAGTGAGTTTCCATCGCGGCCAGTTTGTCGCGCAGCTCGACAACGATTCGCTCGGCGGTCTTTTTTCCCACGCCGGGGATGCGCGTTAGCGCGGCGAGGTCTCCGCTGCGGATCGCCGGGACCAATTCCTCGACGTTCATGCCGGAAAGAATCTTCATCGCCAGGACGGGGCCGACACCCGATGCTCCGATCAAGAGCTCGAAGCACTGCTTCTCGCGCGAAGAAAGAAAACCGTAGAGCGAGATTCCATCGTCGCGCAGGTGCGTGTGAACGAGCAGCGTCACCGTGCTGTGCAGGTCCTCCAGCGAATAATAGGTGGAAAGCGGAATGTGCACCTGGTAGCCGACGCCGCCGACATCCACCAGAACTTGGTTGGGGCGCTTATCGAGCAGCGTTCCGCGAAGTTGGGCAATCATGAGTGGCGCGGGCGAAAACCCGGCGAAAGGATTATTGAGCACGCTTCGCGGCGTGTCAACGCACTTCGAATCTACGCTTTCCGTTCCGGCCCGAAGATCGAGAGCCGGTGTCCGTCGGGGTCGGTAAAATTCGCGGCAAACATTGGGCCGGCCACGGCGCGCGGTTCGTGGGTGAACGGAATTCCCTTGCTCTTCAACGATTCATACGCCGCGCGCACATCTTCCACGCCAAAAACCAGCTCCGTCGCGCCGACGCGTGTTTCGCAGGCTCTCGCAAGTCCTTCACTCAGCGCGAGCGTGAAGCCGCCCGCATCCAGAAAAGCGAAGCCCGGGTGTTCGCTTTGCACGGAAAGGCCGAGTTTGTCCCGATAAAATTCGAGCGAGCGCGCCGTGTTTTCCACGCCCAGCATGACGTGGCTAATTTTTGCCGTGCTCATGAATTCCTCCCAAGGTTAGCGTTTGAGTGGCCGAAATCTACTCCATCTCGGGGCAAGTATCCAGCACGGGGATGCTGAGGGCTTCTTAAGAATTGCGAATCTGCGCCCGCTGGAAGGGGGCGCCAGGGCCGGTCATTTTACGCCAGCGACCAGATCCACCGAATCAATCACGCCGATCACGGCCATATCAATCGGTGAGTTCGGCCGCCCCACGGCCGTCATCGCGCAGAATCCTTCCGTCGTAAGCAACACGCGGTCGCCCGCGCCCGCGTCCACGGAATCGAGCGCCAGCACCGCCTCGCCGCGGTCGCTGCCATCGAGATTCAGCGGCTGCACGAGCAGAATCTTGCGCCCCACGTGCGACGGCGTCTTCTGCGTCGCGACCACGTCTCCAACCACCCGCCCAATCAGCACCGAACCACCGCTTTCCGCATTTTTGTTAGGAACGCAAAGTTGCTAGGCGCGCTCTATTGTTAGGAATTCAACTTCGCGTGCAAATTGATCTCGTCCACGATTCCGACAATCGTCGCTTCCGTGGGCACTTCCTCGGGAAGAAAAGGAAAGCTCGCCTCTCTCCCGCGGCACCAGTAAATCGTCTCGCCCGCGCCCGCGCCAACGGAATCGAGCGCGACGAGAGCCTTCCCTTTATCGCGGCCATTCCGGTCGAGCGGTTGCACGATAAGAAGTTTTTGCCCGATGAGCCGCGCGTCTTTCACCGTGCAGACGACGGTGCCAATCACGCGGCCAAGTTGCACGTTATTTCCTGCGGGATGAGACGAGCTCGGCGTCGTGCGCGTTGTCAAGCTGGACGGTGTCCACAACGCCGATGATGGCGGCGTCCACTGGACGGTCCTTGCATTCCGCCGCCATCCGCGCGGAGCTGCCGGAGACGACGAGAACAGTTTCGCGGAATCCGGAGTCCACCGTGTCCACCGCCACGAGATAGCCGGACTCATCCGTGCCTTCCGGCGAAATAGGTTTGACGATGAGGAGCTTTTTTCCTTCGAGGCGCGGGTCTTTGCGCGTAGAAACGACGGTCCCGGCGATGCGGCCAAGAATCATTCCAATTTGTGCGCAGCCGCGTCCAATGCAGCGCCAGCCCCGAGTGCGGCGCGCTTAATCTCCGGCTCCCGCGGTAACAGCCGACTTTCCGATGGGCAGCACTTCTTCCAGCGACGGATGCGGCCGCGGAATCACATGAACGGCAATCAACTCGCCGACGCGCCGCGCCGCGGCTGAGCCGGCATCGGTCGCTGCTTTCACGGCGGCAACATCCCCGCGCACCAGCGCCGTGACGTACCCCGAGCCGATTTTCTCCCAGCCCACCAGTGTCACCTTCGCCGCCTTCACCATCGCGTCAGAGGCTTCAATCATCGCAACCAGGCCCCGCGTCTCGATCATGCCGAGTGCTTCGCCCATTCTTCATCCTCCGCGGCCGGCGTGCGCCGGTCTCGCATCGCCGCCTAAAGCTTATGGCGGGGGTGCGCCGCGAGCAATTTTTCCACATCGCGGCCAGAAAGCAAGCTTTGTTTGCCGAGAAGCTCGGTCACAAGCGCAATCCGGGCGCAATGCTCCACGCATTCCATCCGCCGAAAGGCGGTCAGCAAGTCCGTACCATAAGTGACCACGCCATGATTCGCCATCAAGATCGCGTCGTGGTGCGCCACAAAAGGCTCGAGCGAGGCGCGGAGCTCAGACGACCCGGGCTCTGCATATGGCGCCAGTGGCACCGGACCCAGATTCACAACCATCTCCGCGATCAACGGTTTTTCCAGGCTGACTCCCGCGACGGCGAAGCCCGTCGCAATCGGTGGATGTGCGTGGCAGACGGCGTTCACATCGCTTCTCTGACGATAGATCAGAAGATGCATACCCAATTCCGTGGATGGCTCGCAGCAGCCCTCGAGTCTGCGCCCTTCCATGTCCGTCACCACGGCGTCGCAAGGATCCAGTCTCCCTTTGCATGTGCCGGCCGGAGTGGTCAGTATGCGGTTCTCAGAAAGGCGGACGGAAAGATTGCCGTCCGTGGAAGGAACAAAGCCCTGTTCATAAAGCCAGCGCCCCACGATACAGATGTCGTGACGGTGCTGTTCTTCGGTCTTATCGTGACCGGGTGTAATGTGATCCGCCCACATATTGGCTTCCGGGACTTTACTCAATACGGCAGTATTTTGCATTACTTTGCCTTCCGGTTAGGCATAAATTCCGCGGTGCTTCAGCGCAACTGCAACGCGGTCAATCGCCAGCATATAAGCCGCGATGCGGTTGTTCACTCCATGCGTTTCCGCATAACGCACCACTTCATCGAAGCTGCCCTCCATGATGTCGCGCAGCCGCTCGTTCACTTCGCTTTCGCGCCAAAAAAAGCCCATCCGGTCCTGCACCCACTCGAAGTAGCTGACGCTCACTCCGCCCGCGTTCGCCAGAATATCAGGAATTACGAAAATTCCCTTTTCATCGATGGTCTTATCCGCCGCTGAAGTTGTCGGCCCGTTTGCGCCTTCGCAAAGAATCTTTGCCTGCACGCGATGCGCGTTCTGCGTCGTGATCTGGTTCTCCACCGCCGCGGGGATCAGGAGGTCGCATGGCTGAAACAGCACCTCCTGCGAGGAAAACTTCGTTCCGCCCGCGGGAAATTCCGGCAGCGGTTTTTTCTGCACGGTCACCCAGTCGATGAGTTTCGGCACATCGAAGCCCTTCTCGTTGTAGAGCGCGCCATACACGTCCGCCGCACCGACAATTTTGTAGCCCGCCTGATGCATCAGCATCGCGGCCATCGAGCCGACGTTTCCGAACCCCTGAATGATGACGCGCGTTTCTTCGCGCTTCATGCCCAGCCGCGCGAGCGCGCGGTCGCACACCATCAGACACCCGCGGCCCGTCGCCTCGCGTCGCCCGCGCGAGCCGCCCAAATCGAGCGGCTTCCCGGTCACCACCGCCGTCGTCGTATGGCGCATGTGCATCGAATACGTGTCCATCACCCACGCCATGGTCTGCTCATTCGTGCCCAGGTCCGGCGCGGGCACATCACGCTCCGGCCCGATCCATTCGCTCATCTCAGCCGTATAGCGCCGCGTGATGCGCTCAATTTCGCCTTGCGAAAGTTTGCTCGGATCGCAAATCACGCCGCCCTTGGCCCCGCCGAATGGAATGTTCACCACCGCGCATTTCCACGTCATCCACGCGGCGAGCGCGCGCACTTCATCCAGCGACACATTCTTGTCAAACCGGATACCGCCCTTGCACGGCCCGCGCACAATCGAGTGGTGCACGCGGTAACCCACAAAAATCTCAAGCCTGCCGTTGTCCAGCGTCACCGGAATATAGACCGTGATCTCTTTGTTCGGATACCTCAGATACTTATACAGGTCCGCTTCCAGGCCCAGCCGCCTGGCCGCTTCTTCAAACCGCGCTTCGGCGGATTGGTAGATGTTGAATTCATTCGCGGCGGCGCTCGCCATTGCGGCCTCTCCTCGGATTGTCCTGCTAGGGTCCTTCATCGGAAGCATTGTCCCGCGGGATCGGGAGGCTGCCGCGCCTCGCACCCCGCCTGAGCGGCGGGGGGAAGTATACGAGCCCCATCGCAACCGCGCAAGGAAAGCGCTCTTAAAAATGCCCCCGCTGCCCCTGAATGAAATGCCCGGTCCGGCACGCTCAGTGCGTACCGCCTCACGTGAGAAATGTCTTCACCAGCAACCGCGCCAGCCGCGCCGAATTGTGCCGGATGACACCGCGCTCGTCGAGCAGGTCCCCGGAAATGCAACGCAAGCCCAGCCGCGCCAGTTCGCGCGTATCGTTCATCACCGGCTCGGCTCCCTCCGCGCGATAGCGCTTCGCCACGCGCGGCGAAATTTTCTGCGTATTGATCACCACACAATCGAAAAGCCTGCGTCCGGTATGCTGATAGATGGCGCGCACGTGGTCCGCCGTGGACATTCCGTCCGTTTCTCCCGGCTGCGTCATCAGGTTGGAGATGTACACGCGCGCCGCCTTGGACCGCGCGATCTTCTCCGCCACGCCGGAAACGATCAGGTTCGGAATCACGCTCGTGTAAAGAGACCCCGGCCCTACGAGAATCACGTTCGCCTGCTCGATCGCGCGCATTGCTTCGGCAAGCGGACGCACACGCCGCGGCCGCAATCGCAATTCGCGGATCCGTCCGCGCGCCCGCGGAATCCGCGTTTCGCCCGCCACCACGCGCCAGTCTTCCATCGTCGCTTCCAGCGTCACGTTCTGCAGCGTCGAGGGATAAATCCGTCCGCGGATCGCCAGCACCTGCCCGCTCACGCGCACCGCGTCGGCGAAGTCGCCCATGATGTCCGCCAACGCCGCGAGGAAAAGATTCCCGAAGCTGTGCCCGCGCAGACCGCGGCCCGCGGCAAACCTGTATTGGAATAACCGGCTGAGCAGCGCCTCGTCATCCGACAGCGCCACCAGACAATTGCGGATGTCTCCAGGAGGAAGAATGCTGTACTCGCGGCGCAGCCGCCCCGAGCTGCCGCCGTCGTCCATCACCGTCACCACCGCCGCGAGATCCTCGATCGGGTGCCGCGCATCGGTTTGCCCATGCTGAGGCACAAATTCCTTCAGCCCGCGGAGCACGGTGGAAAGCCCCGTCCCTCCGCCGATGGCCACGATCCTTCCGGGCGAATTTTGCAATGCTGTGTTGCGTCTCACGGGATGCGCACAGCACGCGCGGGCAAACTACCCGCCCATGCCCTCGCGTTCGGGGTAGAGCAATTCCGTAAAGCGGGGGTCTTCTTGCAGGAACGCGAAGTCTTCATCGTTGCGCGCGTGGTAGCGGTTTTCCGGTTTCAGTTCGATGGCCAGCTTCAGGTTTTCCATGGCAGACTCCGCCTCGCCCGTCAGGCAATCGAGCGCCGCCATCGCGTAAACAATGTAGTCGGACTTCGGCGCGAGCTTGCGCGCGCGCGCAAGATGTTCGCGCGCTTCGTCCCAGCGCCCGTGGTTCATCATCGCCACGCCGTGCTGGTAGTATTCCTCGGGCGTGCGTAGCGAAGTCGAAGGCTGCCGGCTGATGCGCTGCTCGCAGATGCTCAGGTGGACGCGCGCGCGGTCGGCAAGCTCCTTGCTCGGAGCCGCGATCACCTTCTCAAGCAGCTCCTTCGCTTTATGGAATTTCTGCTGATGGAATTGCCGGAGCGCCTCTTCGTAATTCTTATATTGTTGCTGGACTTCCGGGTCCACTAGGTTTATCGGGGGTTTGCGTGGTGCCGCCTTCTTCTTAACCCCCTTTTGTTTCAATAGCTTAGCGCGCCCTGCCCCACCGGAGGGAACCCGCGCCGAGCGGCGTCTTGCGGACCTTTTCGTTCCTGCCATTTGCGCATCGTAGCAAAGCCGCCCGTTTCGGTCAAACGGCGTTGAAATCGAAGTTTCTTGCCGTTCGCTTCCGGAAACCCGCGCGCGCTTGCGCATTGGTCGCCTACGCGCCGTGTGCTATAACGTCGAAGAGCCAGTCCGGAGCCTCCGTTGCCATTTATCAACTTCCCCGCCCGAGAGATTAACTGCAAGCTGGTCTACTACGGCCCCGGACTGGGCGGCAAAACCGCCAACCTTCAATGGATTTACGAGCACACCGGCGCGAATCAGAAGGGGAAAATGATCTCGCTCGCCACGGAGACCGACCGCACGCTCTTCTTCGACTTTCTTCCGCTCGATCTCGGCACCGTCCGCGGCTTCAAGACGCGCCTGCATCTTTACACCGTCCCCGGCCAGGTTTTTTACGAAGCCAGCCGCAAGCTCATCCTCAAAGGCGCCGACGGCGTCGTCTTTGTCGCCGATTCGCAGGAAGAACGCATGGACGCCAACCTCGAAACGCTCGAAAATTTGCAGGAGCATCTCGCCGAGCACAAGCTCACTTTCGACACGATTCCTTACGTCCTCCAATTGAATAAGCGCGACCTGCCCGACATTCTTCCCGTCGAAGACCTGAAGCAGAAGCTCCAGAAAAAAGGCGAGCCGGTCATGGAAGCCGTCGCGGTCAATGGCCTCGGCGTCTTCGAGACGCTCAAGGATGTCGCCAGGCTCGTCCTCGCCGAACTCCGCAAAAGCTCCTAGACTGTCCGATGCCTACCGAACGCGAAGATATGCTCGCCCGCTTGGAAACCTTAAAGAACTTCGCCGAGCAGGCCTACGATGACATGTATGAGAAGGCGCACTCGCCATCCGCCGCCACCGGTTACTACAGCACCGCCAAGGAAGCGCTCCACGACGCCATCCGCATCGCCAAAGAACTCGGCCTCGTCGAAGAAGCCGCGAGACTCGGCGCCCGCCTCGAACACATCAAGGCGGTCTTCCGCAGCCAGTTCACTTAGAGACCCGGCGACCAAAAACAGTCGCGGCGCAGACGAGTGTGCACACCCCCGCGCCAATCGCACCCAACCAAGTTGCACGCATGAAATGTTTCCGCTCCACAAATCACCTCACAGCTCGCCCCTTGCGTAGAGATTACCACACCATTAGTTGTCGCGAAATGGAAACAGGCCAACACCCTCATCCCACGCGCGGGTTGACAACCCATGGAATCTGAGCGACATTTTTGGGGAGAAGTCGCGCTGCAGCCGTAGAGCCTCATGCGCCTTGTTCCCATGAAACCGCTGAGCACGGTTCTTGCTTGTCTTTTACGGGAGAGAAAGATCGCGCCCTCATGTTCCAACTAGACTGGGCGAAGTCGAACTTATGGCGGGAACAACCGGAAGGCCGCCACGCCGGACGCTCGGCGCTGCAGCCTGCGGACGTCTACAAGACTTCCTTGCTCCTGTGGGAGGAGCATTGTCACGAATGCTCGCTGCCGCTCTGTTATCAGACTTGCTCGCTTTACGTAGTCCGGGCGGACCAGAAATGCGCCCGCTTTGTTTATGGGATCTATCCGAACCCCGGATTCAATGGCCTGCTCGGATTTGGCGCCGATATTTCCTTCCGGCGCTGGGGAAAACTGGAAACGGCTTTGTACGGGAAGTCTGTCCGTGTCCGCAGCCATCGGGCGTTTCACGGGCTCGACCGCCAGTTGACTCGAATCGTCAACTCCATTTCCGATGTTCTCAAGCCAATTAATCCCAAGCGGCGGCTCAACGGCGCGCTCATCCTGTGGCGTAACATCTTTTTGGCAAAATTCTTCAGTGGGGAGCCTGCTGCGCCGTACGATGATTTTGTGCTGGAGTGTTTTTCTCCCGAAGAGAAGCCCTTTCGGCTGATTCTTGATCACCACGCGGGTGACCACAAGCTGCGCCACAGTTTCGAAATTCGCCCGGGGTGGAATTTCCACACATTGCCCGCGGATCGATTCCGGCTCAACGCTCAAGGCGGGATCACGTTGTCCCCTGAAAACTCTGATGAGCGGCGCCTGATTTTTACCTGGCTGGACTTTGTTCGATTTCAACCCGGATACAAGTTGAGCCCCCCCGTCGGGGAGGGGAAGCTCCATAAGCCCAAGCTGAAGTGCGTCGCCTGGGACCTTGATAATACTGTGTGGAAAGGCACCCTGGCCGAAGACGGCGAGCTCGGGCTGCAGCCAAACGTCCAGGCTCTCGAACTCATTAAGTGGCTCGACGACCGGGGCATTGTTCAAACCGTGGTCAGCAAGAACAATTTCAAGGATGCCTGGAAGGTGGTGGAGCGCCTGCACCTTCAGGATTATTTTCTTCATCCTGCAATCAACTGGGAACCAAAAAGCAAGAATCTCGCGCAGGTCGCCTCCAAACTGAACATCGATTTGGACACCTTCGCGCTCATTGATGACTCTCCTTTTGAGCGAGCCGAGGTTCAAAACGCTTTGCCCCAGGTCCGCGTGTACTCCATCGAACAGATCCCGTCTCTGCCGGGTTTCGAAGAGTTTGACGTCCCGGTTACCGAGACCAGCAAAAAGCGGAGAGTCTTGTATCTGACCGAAATCAAGCGGGAAGAGCAAAAAAACGCTTTCTCCGGCGATTATGAAGCGTTCTTGCGCAGTTGCGAGATGAAGTTGCGCGTGTTTGTGCCTCGGGAAGAAGCACACGTCCAGCGTTGCCTGGAACTAATCCAGAGGGCGAATCAACTCAATCTCTCCAATCGGCGCTACACGGCCGCGGAGTTTAGCGCCTTACTCTCGGCCCCGGGGATGTTTTGCCTGGCATTGGATTGCAGCGATCGGTTCGGCGAATACGGGATCGTGGGTTTTGCGTGTGTCGATGAGAGTCAGGAGAACCCAGTGATCCGTGACATGGTGCTTTCCTGTCGCGTGGCGCAAAAGCGCGTGGAACACACATTCCTCGAATGGCTTGCAAATCATGAGGCCGAGCGGGGAATGAAGGTGCTTAAGGCCGAACTGATCCCGACGGCGCGCAATCAACCGTTACTCCAGGTGTTTGAGGATCTCCAATTTGTCCTCATCTCGGACCTGGGCGGGCGCCGATTGATGCAATTGCCTCTCGGCGCTCACATTGCACCGAGTGGCATTTTTGAGCTCGAAGTTGAAGTCTCGCACCGCTGAGCCCGGCGCCGTGCGCCGCCCGGTTATCTAGTTCGCTATGCTGATCATCAATTCTGACGACTTCGGCTTGGACGAACGTCTAAACCTGGCGATCGTCAAGAGTTTTGCAGCGGGCCTTTGCTCGAGTACGACCCTGATGGCAAATATGCCGGGTTTCGAGGAAGCTTGCTCCCTCGCTCATGAGCACAGGCTGCGAGACCACGTTGGGCTCCACATCGTCTTGAACGAAGGCTTTCCCCTGACGGACCCGATAAAGAAGACTGCCCGCTTCTGCGACCCTGACGGCCGTCTGGCCCTGCAGTCGTGGCCGCCGGTTTTCGTCCTAGGCGTCTCGGAAAGCCGGTCTCTCGCTGAAGAGATGCGCGCTCAAATCGCGCGCAGCCGGACTAACGGGATTCCTCTCAGTCATATCGATTCTCACCACCACCTTCACAACCTCTGGCCAATCCTCGGCGTAGTGATCGCGGTGGCCCGGTCTGAGCACGTTCCCTACATTCGGCTGGCGCGCAACTGCGGCGTTGGAATCAGCCTTCGAAAACGCGTTTACAAAGCCATCGTCAACCGCAAGCTTCGCGGCGCCGGCCTTTCCCGGACGAAGTATTTTGGTAGTCTGGAGGACTACATCTTTCTGAAGGAAACAATGGGCTCTATGGAAGCCGGGGCATCATTTGAAATCATGATTCACCCTCTGGTTCACAAAGACGGGTTTGTAATCGATGCGGGAGACGACGAACCTTTGGAAAATCGGCTCAGAGCCGTCGAGCGGTTCCACGACGCCGTATCATTCGGAGGCGCCAAATACCCCGGCGATGGCGGCGGGATTTAGAAATCCCCGCTTGAATTTCAGATCCCGAACCTCTCGAGAATCGTCGCAGACTAACGCGTGACTCGGCCTCGGGGTCGCGGACCTTTAATTCTTCACATGACACCATCATTGCGCCCTCAGAGTAGAAATGCACTCCGCCCCATGCTCAGAACAAGCCTGCCCGCCTCCGCAAACCTCTTGACTTCCCACAAATAATATATTATATCTAGAACTCTACTTTATGATATAATTAGAATACTTCGCACAACCTCCTGGCTTCTCCGGGATCCTTCTTCTAAATCCTTCAGATGAAACAACTTATCGGCAAAATTGGCCAGATTCCCGCAGGCCCTTTAGGCGCTTACTCCTACCACTCTTCGTTGCTCTAAGTCCTTTAGGCGCGCACTCTTATAAAAAGATGGGGGATGGGGGCCTGCCCATCGGACCCCCGAGGCTTCGGGGGCGTAGGAGAGGCCAGCCGTCCGAAGCTTCAGCGTAGGACGGGGTCACTGGTGATGATACCTATGCAAATCTCCGCGCCACGGCACGCCGTTCGTGCGAGAATACATCCGCGTGGGGGAGCCCTTTCCAACAGCAGTGCATCAAGCCGTGCGGTTTATCCCCCACAAATGAGAATAGCCGGCAAATGAGCAGCCTACGAACTGGATTCGGGGACCAGAGAACCCTCAAGGCGCTCGCGCTCTTGATTGGGATGTTTGCCCTTATCTGGCAGCTTTCGGGGTGGGTGTCTTCCGGAACCTCCATTTATATCATCCTGACCTTTGTCGCCGCCATCGGGTTTGTGGTCATGACCGTGATCTTGAGAGACTGGCGCCTGGGAGTCTTTATTTTTCTTGTCTGGCTTGTCTTCGAGGACATGATTCGCAAGTATACCGGCAATAGCATCTTCATTTTCTTTGCCAAAGACTTCGTCATCGCCTTCACCTATGTCGCGATGTTCGTGGCCTACCGGAGGCATAAACTTCTCACATTTAAGCCTCCCTTTCTTTTCTGGCTGGCCATTTTCTTTTGGTTTGGGGCCCTCCAGATGTTCAACCCTAATTCCCCCCACATTCTTTTCGGCATCTTCGGCATGAAGACATATTTCTTTTACGTCCCCTTGCTCTTTGCCGGGTACGCGATCCTTCGGACTGAAACAGACCTTTACAAAGTGTTGACCCTGAATATGTGGATTGCTCTCTTCGTGGCAGGTCTCGGAGTTTTCCAGTCCCTTGTTGGTCTGGATATCCTGACCCCGGCGGACATGGCGCCCGAGCTGTACGAACTTTCACATGTCCTTCGGGCGACGCCTCAGTCACATATTATGGTCTCGCGTCCCACTTCCGTTTTCGTAAGCGATGGCCGTTTTACGTTGTTTCTAATGCTCCTGTTTATTCTGGCCTACGGCACGGCGGGCTACCTCTTGATGCGGACCAAGAAGGGCCGCCCGGTCGTTTTCTCTGCTCTCGGTGTCATCGTGCTGGCTACTCTCATGAGCGGCGGACGGGCCGCAGTTCTTTATGTGCTGGTAAGCGCAGCAGTCTTGAGCCTTGCAATTCTTTGGGGAGCCCCCTGGCGCGAGCGCCAGGCGTTTCGCCTGGGCAAAGCAATACGTTTGTCCGCTACCTTTGCGGGTATCGCAATTCTCATTGCGGTTACTTTTTTCCCTGAGGCCGTACACGCGCGCTGGGCCTTCTATTCAGAAACTCTATCCCCATCGAGTGCAACCTCTGAGTTGGGAACCCGCGGCTGGGAATATCCTATCCAGGAGTTCATTAAAATTTTTTCACAGCCAAATTGGCAAATCGGCAACGGGATCGGCAACGCCTCTCTCGGAACACAATATGTCGGTCGCCTGGTTGGTCTTCGCCCTCTCTACCTTGGCTCTGAGAGTGGCTATGGCGTGCTCATCGCTGAATTCGGCGTCCTCGGCCCGATTCTATGGACCTTCTGGACGATTGCCGTGATTGTTTCCGCGTGGAAGGTCGTCCGAAAACTCAAACAGACGCCCCTTTTTCCGATTGGCTTTGCCATTTTCTGGTTCGCGTTCATGTTGCTGGGACCATTCACCTTTTACGGCCTGAACAGCTATCAGAATTACCTGACCAATGCCTATCTCTGGCTAACGCTCGGCATGTTGTTTCGCCTGCCTGGCCTGTTGGCTGAGCAAAAGGCGGCCGCCGCCCGCCACGTCCATGCCGCCTAGGCCCCGCATTGCAGTCCTTTCGCCGTTCATTGACAAAGTCCACGGAACGGAACGCTGCGTCGCCGAACAAATTGAGCGCCTCGCCAAGGATTTCGAGATCCATCTTTACAGCTCCCGCGTCGCTGACCTGGACCTCTCGAACATCGTCTGGCATCGCGTTTGGATTCCCCCCGGCCCGCACCTCTTCGGCTATCTCTGGTGGCTGTTCGCCAACCGCCTCTGCCGGGGATGGCACCGCCTCCGCGGCCTCCGCCCCGATTTAATTTTTTCGCCCGGAATAAATTGTTTGGACGCCGATCTGATTGGCGTGCACATGCTCTTTGAGAATTTTCGTCTCCAGATGCGAAATGAACTTAGTCTGCGGGGGAATCCTGTCCGTTCGTGGCCGCTGTTGCTTCATCGCAGAATCTATTACAAGTTCCTCGGACTCTTGGAAGGCAAGATTTATAGCAACGAAAAGGTCTCACTTCACACCGTCTCAGAGAAAACCGCCCGGGAGATAAAGACTCTTTATGGACGGCGGAATGATTTGACCGTCGTTTACTATGGCCTCGATACATTGCGATTTGCGCCCGGACGGCGGCTGGCGCTCCGCCCCGCGGCGCGTGCTGCGCTAAACCTTGCCGATGATGAATTCGCCGTCCTTTTTATCGGCAATGACTGGAAGAAGAAAGGGTTGGCTTGCGTCCTTGAAGCGGTGGGCAGAATCCATAGCCATAAAATCCGTCTCTTAATCGTCGGTGAGGATTCCCTGGCCCCCTTTCAGGAACAGATCCACAGACTCGGTATGGCGGAGCAAATCAAGCTCTTGCCGCTGCGGCCGGATGTTGAGTTTTATTACGCGGCAGCGGATGTTTACGCCGGGCCTTCTCTTGAAGACACATTTTCATTGCCTCCGGCCGAAGCTATGGCGTGTGGTCTGCCGGCAATCACGAGCCGTGCCGCGGGAGTGAGCGAGATCATTCATCATGGAATAGACGGAGTGATTCTCGAAGATTATTACGACTCGCAAACACTTTCCGATTGGCTTGCCCGCTTTATGAATGATCCAAATTTGCGGGAGCAAGTTGGGAACGCGGCCACATTGACTGCGGCTCAGTATACGTGGGACAAGAACGCTCGACTGCTACGAGGAATCATGGAAGAACTGCTCTCGGAAAAAGGAAAGACGTCAAAAGTTGAAATCGCATCGGGGGCCGACGCCACGCGGTATGTCCGGTAACCTGCTGAAATAAAACAACTTACAGGATTCGTAGGGAGGAATCTTTTGGGGGGGCTAGGTCTCAAGATTTATTTAGTCAGTCGTCTGACTAAATAAATTTGGCGAAAAACAGAGAAAAACAAAATTGAAGAAAACTGCGACACAAGCGGACGCAGCGCAGAAGCATTCGAATTCGTCACGAACGGCGTCACGCGTAGATTCCGGTGATGCGGCGACGAGAAAAGTTCAACATGAACGGGGCGACGCGCAGATTCCGGGCGATTCATTCGCCACCAATCAGCATCATGGCTTTAGCCCGTTACCGAGCGGCGACGAGAAAAATTCAAGCGGTTGGATGAGGGGAGAGATGAGAAAAGTTAAGGCGATTGGATGAGTGAGGAAAAGGGCTGAGGAGGCTCTTTCTATCCACTGGTTTTTCTGGCCTGCGACGCGGAAACTATCCGGAATCAAAAGTGGATGATCCAAAAACAGACCGGGCGGAACTCATTAAAGTTCCGCCCGGTAAAGAGATCCGTCTTGAATTTCACACAGGGCTTGCTGGGGCTACTAAAGGCCAGGGCAACGCCGACCGTGGTTCGCGCGACAGCCACAGAAACCCGAAACCAGATCCAAAAAGAGATCGGGCGGAACCAATTAAAGTTCCGCCCGATAAAGAGATCCGTCTTGAATTTCACTCAGGGCTTGCTGGGGCTACAAAAAAAGCCAGCGCAAGGCCTACTGCGGTTCCCGTGACAACCAAGGCAACCGGAAACCAAATCCAAAAACAGCCGCGCCTGCCTGTGGGGTTAACAGGCCCGCCATCGGCTTCTTCCATATGCACCCGATAGGCCGTCGATTCGGCCACCACATGATCTGTTCCTTCCACGCTCACGGCCAGATCGCCTTTGGTGCTTCCGACTTCAAAGACGGTCGGCGACACCAGCGACAACTGACCGATCGCCGCCGCGTCACCCTTCGCCCTTACAACCAGTGCATGTGAATCCAGCGCGCGAACTTCGATGGGAGAACCCGGCACGATCGAAAAACGCACCATGCCGGCCAGGAGCGTCGCATAAACACCGGCATCCGACTTGTGCAGCGTGATGATTGTGTTGCCCCCAAGAACAAGCTGGGACTGCCCCAGGCGGAGGCGAATCGCGCCCGTCGATTGTGTGGTGATGTAGTCGCCGTCATAAACACTGGTGCCATCCACCGCCGCGACTCGAGCGATGTTTGCACGATCTGCTCCCGTGACTACGCCCAGAGAGGAGTTCGGGCCGGCAATTGCCGGGATGGCGGCCAAAGCTAATAAAAGTGCAAGAATCAAAAAGGGTTGTGCCAGTCTTCGCATATTCGCCTCCGGGAGTAATTCATCCGAAATTTCCGCTTTGACTTCCCGCCTGACAGATAACATACACCCGACCCCGTACGCGTGCAATGCTCTCCCAGGGTTTTGGATTGCAGAGCCTTTCCGGCGGCCACAGTAAGACCCCAAAGTCAAAACGTGCCGCTTTTCCAGCCTCGCTCGACATCTAAATCTGTTTCGGTCCAGCAACTATGCGAAAGAACCGCATCGCCGCCCTCGGCCGCGGCGATCGCGGCGCCAATCCCGCGCTTCTGGATGGATTCTGCGTGAGACAATGATACGATTGCACTCGAAAACGGCAGGAAAAATGAGCGACGAGAGAGTCGTTTTTTCGGTGCCCTGGTTTGACGTGGTGGCGAGGATGGCGGATGGCTCAGATTCGCCGTATTACGTCATACGGACCTGCGACTACGTGACGGTGCTGGCTGCAACCGCGGAGGGATCGCTTCTTCTGGTCCGGCAATATCGGCCAGCCGTAGGGAGAGAGACCCTGGAATTGCCGAGCGGGCACGTGGAGGATGGAGAGTTACCGGAGGCAGCCGCGAGGCGGGAACTCGCGGAAGAAACGGGCTACGAAGCCGAAAAGCTCGAACTGCTCGGCACGCTGGCTCCGGACCCAGGGCGGCAAGCGAACAAATTGTGGTGTTTCTATGCGGGGGGCGCGACGCAAATCCGATCCCCTGTGATTCGCGAGGAAGGCGTGGAGCTGATGCGGTGCGAGCAGCGCGAATTGTTTCGCTACGTCAGCGAAGGGAAAATTGATCATGCGCCCAATCTGGCGGTGCTGCTGCTCGCCACAGTAAAAGGCAAGCTATCAGCCGGCCCGGGCGCCCAACCGAAGATGTGAGCAGGCGGCCGCGGAAACGCAGCGGGCGCGCAAACGAGCCTTGGGAACGGGGAGATGAACGCAATTTCAAAATCCAACTCAGGCGCCATGCAACCTCCAGCGGACATCTGCGTGGTGGGAGGCGCGGGCCATGTGGGGCTGCCGCTTTCGATCGTGTTCGCCGCCAAGAAGCGGCGAGTGCTGATCTACGACGTGAACCAGGATTCGATGGACATCATTCGCAGCGGCCGGATGCCCTTCATGGAACAAGGAGCGGAACCACTGCTGCGGGAGGCGCTCGCCGAGGGCCTGCTGCTATTCACGAGCCAAGCGAAGGACATCGCCAAAGCGAAAACCGTTGTGATTACGATCGGCACGCCGGTGGATGAGTTCCTGACTCCTTCGCTGCGGGTGATGACACGGTGTTTCGACGATCTGTTTCCGTTCCTTTCCGAGAAGCAGTTGATCGTGATCCGCTCGACGGTGTATCCGGGCGTGACAGAATCCATGGCGGAGTACGCGAAGGGGAAGGGCAAGCGCCTGATGCTCGCGTTTTGTCCCGAACGCATCCTGGAGGGCCATGCCATCGAGGAGCTGCAGAGTCTTCCTCAGATCGTGAGCGGCGTCACGTCCGAAGCGGAAGAAGCCGCGGCGAAACTTTTCAATCTGATTGCTCCGGGGGTGGTGAGACTTTCTCCCATGGAAGCCGAGCTGGCGAAGGTTTTCACCAATTCCTACCGGTACATCCACTTTGCGGTGACGAACCAGTTCTACATGATTGCCAGCGCCGCGGGCATGGACTATTACAGGATATTGGAAGGCATGAAACGCGATTATCCGCGATCCAAGGATTTTCCCACGGCGGGGCTTACCGCCGGCCCTTGCCTGTTCAAGGACACGATGCAACTGGCCAGTTTCTACCGCAACCAGTTCGGCCTGGGTTTTCAGGCCATGCTCGTGAATGAAGGAATGCCGCAATTTATCGTGGATAAACTGGCCGCGACGTATAATCTGGAAGAGATGACCGTCGGCTTGCTGGGGATGGCATTCAAAGCGGAAAGCGACGACCCGCGCTTTTCGCTCAGCTACAAGCTGAAGAAGATTCTGATGTTTCGCGCCAAGGCTGTGCTGACCACGGATCCCTATGTGAGCAGCGATCCGGCGCTCCTGCCGCTCGACGAAGTGGTTCGGAGAAGCGATATCCTGATTCTGTGCGCTCCCCACCATGCGTATCGGAGCTTGAACCCGGGCCATAAAGTGATCGTGGATGTCTGGAACTTCTGGGGCAAGGGCAGCCAGTTCACGCGGGCCCGTGCCTTCGCAGTTTCCGAATGAGAGGAGTATTTTGGATCGAACACTGGATTTTTGGGTTCCGCAGTTCGGCGCCGAAGAAAAGGCGCTCGTTGCCGATGTCATCGACAGCGGTTTCTTGAACGACGGCGATGTGACAAGCCAGTTTGAAAGCCAGATCGCGACGCTCCTCGGCTGCAAGTACGTCGTCGCCACCACCAGCGGCACTGCTGCCATCTTCTTGGCATTGGCGGGGATCGGCGTGGGACCGGGCGATGAAGTCATTGTGCCTGATGTGACCTTTATCGCCACGGCCAACGCGGTCGCGCTGACGGGTGCAAAGCCGGTTCTCGTCGATATTGACCCGCAACGGCTGACTCTCGATCCAGAATCAACAGAGCGGGCCATTACTACTCGCACAAAAGCCATCGTTCCGGTGCACGTGAGCGGCCGCGCCGCCGATCTCGGCGCAATTCTCGACATCGCCGCGCGTCACGGACTTCTGGTGGTGGAAGATGCCGCCGAAGCTCTGATGTCAAGGTATCAGGGCCGCTGTTTGGGTACCTTAGGCATTGCTGGGTGTTTCTCCCTTTCGCCGAACAAGACAATCACCACCGGCCAGGGCGGCCTCGTCGCGACCAATGATGACAGCCTGCATGTCCGGCTTCGCGAACTCAAGGATCAGGGCCGGCCCGTACGGGGCACCGGGGGCGACGACCTCCACAACAGCATCGGTTACAATTTCAAGTTCACGAACTTGCAGGCCGCGGTCGGCTTGGCACAGCTCAAGCATCTCTCGCGCAGGCTCGACAGAATGGCGGGCATTTATCGAGGATACTTGGACGGGCTCCGACACATCCAGGACATCTCGGTCCTGAACTTTTGCGTGGCGACAGGGGAAGTCCCTCAGTGGACCGATGTCCTCGTCGAGCGGCGCGACGATTTGTACGATTACCTCGCTGCGCGAGGAATTCGCGGCCGGCGATTCTGGCTCCCGCTGCATACCCAGGCGCCCTATCGGATGTCCTGCGAACAATTCCCCAATAGCACGAAACAGATTCCGCACGCGATGTGGCTGCCTTCCGCGTTCACGCTTTCAGATGACGACATCAGCACTGTGTGCCGGGAGATTCGAGAGTTTTTGACGCAATCCGGCGCGATTGCGGCACACGTGTAACGGAACACCCAACAGCGGAAAAGATGAAAGCCATCATCTCCCCCGACACACGTATCCGCCATCCCGAACACTTTGTCGTTGGCGAAGATTCAATCGTTGACGACTACTGCTACTTTTCCACTCGAGTACGCATCGGCTGCTGCACTCATATCGCATCGGGTTGCAGCGTTGCCGGCGGCGCGGACATGCAGTTCGAGATCGGCGATTTCTGCAGCCTGTCCTCCGGCGTGAAGGTCTGGTGCACGAGCGACGACTTTGTCAATGACCTTGTAACGATCATTCCATCCGGCATAGAACAAGTAAAAAAAAATCTGATCCGCGGCAACGTGACGTTTGGCGACTACACCGCAGCCGGGGCAAACTCTGTCGTCATGCCGCGCAATCAGATCCCCGAAGGGGCTGTGATCGGCGCCCTCAGCTTTGTACCGGAAGACTTTGAATTCCGCCCGTGGAGCGTCTACGCTGGAATACCGATTCGCTTCATTCGTACCAGGAACCGGGAAAGCGTCATGGAGCAGGTCCGCAGGCTCAAGGTGTTACTCGAAGCGCGCGGGAAACAGCCGTGAGGAACATTGAGCCAGCGGCCGCGAGGACGTGGCATCGCCCTGCGGCGCCGTCGAAGATTCAGAGCTTGGGCTCTTATCTAAGGAATGTGTGATCCCGGTGAAACCTCCAGAAATCGAAGAAGGATTGGCGTTGCGCGTGATGGCGGAACCTCCGCAACCTCGGGCGGTCACGGTTTCCATTTTGATTCCGGTTCGGAACGAAGGCATCAATCTTCGAATCATGGTGAAGCTGCTGAAGGCGGTGATCGAAGTCCCGCATGAACTGTTGATTGTCTATGATTTCCCCGAAGACGACAGCATTCCGGTGATCCGCGCCATGCAGAACGACTATACGAATCTGCGTCTGGTCCACAATCAGCGGGGACGCGGCGTGGTCAACGCGATTTCAACAGGTGTCGAAGCTGCCGTGGGAGATTACGTTCTGTTATTTGCCGCGGATGAAGTCGGGCCTTTGCTGGCGATCGAAGACATGCTTTCGCTGATGCGGGAAGGTTGTGACATGGTCAGTTGTTCCCGCTACGCTCACGGGGGCCGGCGACTGGGCGGATCCTTGATCGGCGGCGTGCTTTCGCGGTTTGCCAACCGGCTTTTTCACCGCATGGCCGGTTGCGTCTTGAGCGACGCCACAACCGGAATTAAGCTCTTTCGCCGCTCTCTGTTCCCGACGCTGAAACTGGAAGCCAGGCCGGTAGGCTGGGCCGTCACTTTTGAAATGGCGATGAAGGCGCAATTGGCTGGATGGAAACTCGGCGAGGTGCCGGTTATATCCATCGACCGTCTCTACGGAGGCAAGTCTACGTTTAGGCTGGGCCCCTGGACCGGCGAATATCTCCGGTGGTTCATCTGGGGGTGCAAGCATCTTCGCCGCGTTCCAGCACGCGAAAGGCCTGTGGTTCGCGTACGCGCCGCTTCGGCTTTTCCGGGCACGGGCCAGGAAAAGTAATCTCGATGACGAAAACATATCTGGTAACCGGGGGGACGGGATTCATCGGCAGCGCGCTGGTGCGGCGGCTGGTGAAGGAGGGGCATCGCGTGCGCGTGCTGGATGATAATTCCCGCGGCGCGGCGCGCAAGTTGGGCGATGCGGCCGGGGCCATCGAAATTTTCACCGGCGATGTCCGGGATCCGCATGCAGTCAAGCAGGCGATACGGGGCGCCGATTGCGTCTGCCATCTGGCATATATCAACGGCACCGAGTATTTCTATTCCAAGCCGGAACTGGTGCTGGATGTGGCACTCAAGGGAATGATCAACGTTCTGGACGCGTGCGTGGAACACAGGGTGCGCGAGTTGGTTTTGGCGTCAAGTTCCGAGGTTTATCAAACTCCACCCGTGGTCCCCACGCCGGAAGACGTGCCGCTAAACGTGCCGGACGCACTCAATCCGCGCTATTCCTACGGCGGCGGCAAGATCATCAGCGAGCTGATGCTGATCAACTACGGCCGCAAATTTTTTGACCGCGCCATGATATTCCGCCCGCACAACGCGTACGGCCCGGAGATGGGCTGGGAGCACGTGATCCCGCAGTTCGCGATGCGCATGGAGGCGCTCGTCGCAGAACGGCGGCCGGCGTCCGGCGTGATGGATTTCCCGATCCAGGGAACGGGCAGCGAGACCCGCGCGTTCGTTTACATCAGCGACCTGATTGATGGCGTGCTGCGAGTGCTCGAGCAGGGCGACCACCTGGGTGTCTACCACATCGGAACCGAGGTCGAAACAACTATCGCCGATCTCGCGCATGCGGTTGCGCGCTGCTTCGGCCGCGAAATCCGCGTGGTGCCCGGAGAACTGCGGCCCGGCAGCCCGCTGCGGCGCTGCCCGGACATCACCCGGATGCGCGGGCTGGGTTACCACCCGCGCGTTCCGCTGGCGGAGGGTTTGGCGGCAACCGTGGAGTGGTGCCGCCGCAATTCCGACGCTAAGCGCAAAGCCGCGGTGTAAAATCCCGCGCGGGCTGGCGGCCTGCCCGGGCGCGTGGCGGCGCAAAGCCGCAAAAACCCGCGAAAGGCGGTGCAAATGCAGGAAGCAGAATGGGCACAGGGCGAAAAAAAATTGGCCGCCGGTTCCGGGCGCAGCATCGTGGTGGACCGCTGTCAGGTCTGCAATTCTTCGCAACTGGACCCGGTGATTTTCATCGGATATCTCCCGCCGGTGAACACGATGCCGCGCATCGGCACACGCCCCGAAGAGCAACCCGCGTATCCGGCGCAGGTCCTGCACTGCCGCAAATGCGAACTCGTACAATTGGGCCTGATTGTTGACCCCGCCATCCTCTTTCCTCCCGAATATCCCTACACCAGCGGCACCACGAAAATCCTGCGCGATAATTTCGCCGAGCTTTCGCGGGAAGTCGCCGCTCTTTATCCATTGGCCGCGTGCGACCTCGTCGTGGACATTGGATCGAACGATGGAACGCTTTTGAGCAATTTCAGCGCGCGTGGTCCGGTCTTCGGCATTGAG
The DNA here is from genome assembly GCA_963838945.1 of uncultured Acidobacteriota bacterium. Classification (GTDB taxonomy): domain Bacteria; phylum Acidobacteriota; class Terriglobia; order Acidiferrales; family UBA7541; genus DASTCZ01. The sequence goes on from CAWITC010000011.1 coordinate 455,023, forward strand.
CCGACGCGCACAGGAGACCTTGCCAATCAGCGCGGCATCCCCACGCTGATTTCCTTCATGAACCGCCAGGCGGTCCGCACGGCGATCAGCAGGAAGGGCAAAGCCAAATTGGTTACGGCCACGAACGTCTTCGCCCACATTGAGGACATCCACGAGATCGTGGAATCCATCCTGGAGCTGCTGACGGATGACGGAATCTTCGTCTCCGAGTCGCACTACCTGGTGTCGCTCGTCGAGACGCTGCAATACGACACGATCTACCACGAGCACCTGCGTTATTACTCGCTCACGAGCCTCCGATATCTGCTAGAGATGCACGGGCTGGAGGTGATCCATGCCCGCCGCATCCCGACGCACGGGGGTTCTATCCGCGTCTACGCGGCGCGCGCCGGGAAGTATCCTGTCCGCGCGAGCGTTGCCGAAGTTCTTGGCGCTGAGAAGACGGAATTGACGCCCGAGAAATTGAGATTGTTCCGCACCAGTGTGGCCCAGACAAAACTGGATCTCTATGCGCTGCTCCGGGACATCCGTGCCCGTGGCCAGCACATCTACGGCATAGGCGCCCCATCGCGGGCCAGCACGCTCATCAATTACGTCGGGCTTGACGACGGCATCCTGGATTGCGTGCTCGAGATCCAGGGGTCATACAAGATCGGCAAGTACATCCCGGGAACGCTGATTCCGGTGCTCGAGGAATCCCGGCTTTTCGACGACCAGCCGGAATATGCGCTGCTCCTCTCCTGGCACATCGCCGCCGAACTGGTGCCCAAATTGTCGGCGCGCGGTTTTCGGGGGAAATTCATCATTCCGCTGCCGCATCCTCATGTCATGGAGGAAGCCGCGTCTGCCGCTGGCTCCCCCATTACCTGAAGTGGTATTTCTACGCTTTTCGTCGGAGGAGAACCGCTTGAACTCTGCGCACATCGCCTCAAACGAGCGCCGACTCCGGGCCGAGCCGGCTGTGAACGGCTGGACGGCCTGGGACGTCGCGGTGCCAGCCGCCGCGGTGCTGTGCATGGCCCTGGTCGCCATCATCAGGATGACGAAGAAGCCGGTGTGGACCGACGAGGTTTTCAGCATGGTCCTGGTCTCCGATCCCTCTTTCCGGCACATGATGAAAGCGCTTTCCGGTGCGGCAGATGGAGGCTTCCCGCTGTATTACATCAGTGCCCGCGCCTGGGCGGCGGCGTTCGGCGCCTCGGCCATCTCTCTGAGGTGGTTTAGCGCGGTCTCGTTTTTCGCTGCTGTGCCTTGCCTCTGGGTAGCGCTTCGCCGCTTCTACGGAACACTTGCCTCAGGGTTCGCTATTACATTCGTCATCTGCGGTTCAAGGGAAATTGCCAACCAGGTCGTCGAAGCCCGCTTCTACGGCCTATTGTTTTTCGCGTTCTCCGTAGCGGTGCTGCTTTTCGCTTTCTCCGATAGGCTGCCGGCGCCTTCCTGGGGAATGCTCGCGGCCATTGTGGCTGCGCACCTGTTCCTGGTCGAATCGCATCCCTATGGCGTCCTGTACAGCGCGGTCATCCTGCTCGCGTATTTCTTGTCGGACGTCTGGCGGCACAACTTGCGTCCGCGGCTTTACGCGGCGGTAATGCTTTCATGGTTGCCGCTCGCGCTGTGGGTTGGGCCAATGGTCCGCGTCAGTGCCATCGCCAAACCACACGGGTGGCTGATGAAGCCGGACCTATCCGACCTTCTCGGCGCCTACGATTTTGGTCTGGACCTTATGCCGGTGCTGCCGTACATAATCGTGCTCCTGGCGGTGGTTGCGGCCTGGTCCGTCGCCCAGCGCATTCCGGGATCGAACGCATCCGGGCAGCGAGCCGACATCCTGTTCCTCGCCGCCTCTCTCGTATTGGTTCCGATAGGACTTGCCGCGGCTTCTTATTTGATAACTCCGATGCTGACCTCTCGCTACGTCCTCCCAAGCGCTTTCGCCCTTTGCGTGGCTTTGGCCGAGGTGGTGACGCTGGCGGGTCTGGATGAATTACCGCTTGCGCGAAGAGGCCGCTCTTCATTGGCGGGGGTGCGTACTGCCATCTGCATCGCCGTCATGGGTGGGCTGCTGCTGGGGTACGTCGTCGAGACACGCGCGTCGCCCGGGCATTTGCCTGCGTCGATTAATGCCACGCTTCCACCCGGTGTGCCCATCGTGGTCGAGCACGGGCACGTATTCATGTCGCTGATAGAATACGATCGCACGGACCGGGACCGTCTGCGCTTCTTGTTGGACAGCGACGCGGCCGACGCATCAGACACTTGGCGCGGCGCCGTCTCAATGGACAATCTCATGCGGAACTGGCGCACGTTTGGATACTGGCCCGAGCGCATCCTCGACTACCGTTCCGCGCTGTGTTCGTGGGACTCCTTCGTCGTTCTTGACGACCCGGAGCTCCGTTGGTTTGAGTTCAGGATTCGCGATGATCCGAATTTCCACGCGCAAGAGATCGGCAATTACGCAAATCCGTCAGGGGCACAAGCCGGGACAGTTTACTCCGTCCAGCGCCTTGGCATTCCTTCCTATTGTTTGCAGGGCCGGTAGCGCGGCTCTCTACTCATAATACGAGGCGCGCGGTCGCAAGTCACAGCCGGTCGCCGAAGTTCGCGCGTCTGGTGTGCATGACGCGCCCCCCAGTTCTCCATAGATCGGGATTTCTGTACGGAAGTTATCGCCATGCACGCCCGTTATCGCCGTGCACATGCCGGTCGCGCCTATTCTTGCCAACCACATCGGAAAGACACATAATTGCGCGCCTCAGGTAGACTAGACTTGCCGTAAGGAATCGCCAGGGGGAAACGCCATGCCCCGAATTGTCCGCTCTTCCTTGATTCAGGCGGCGAACGTCGCTCCGCCGGACGCTCCGCTCGCCAAAGTGAAGCAGGCGATGATGGAAAAGCACGAGACGTATATCGCGCAGGCCGCCCAGGCCGGCTCACAAATCACCTGCCTGCAGGAAATTTTCTACGGCCCGTATTTTTGCGCCGAACAGGAAACGCGCTGGTATGACTTCACGGAGCAAATCCCCGGCGGCCCGACCATCCAGCGCATGCAGGAGCTGGCCAAGAAGCATCGAATGGCGCTCATCGTGCCGATTTACGAGGTCGAGCAGGAAGGAATCTTTTACAACACCGCGGCGGTGATTGACGGTTCAGGGAAATACCTCGGCAAATACCGCAAGACGCACATCCCGCACGTCGCGCCGGGATTCTGGGAAAAGTTTTATTTCCGGCCGGGAAACCTGGGCTATCCCGTTTTCGATTTGGGCTTCGTGAAGATCGGCGTATATATATGTTATGACCGCCATTTTCCCGAAGGCGCACGCGCGCTCGGCTTGAACGGCGCCGAAATCGTTTACAACCCCTCGGCTACCGTCGCCGGGTTGAGCGAGTATCTCTGGAAGCTCGAGCAGCCCGCGCACGCCGTCGCGAATGGATATTTTGTCGGGGCGATCAACCGGGTTGGCATCGAAGCGCCGTGGAAAATCGGCGAGTTTTACGGACAGAGCTACTTCTGCAACCCGCGCGGCCAGATCATCGCGCAGGCCTCGCGCGATAAAGACGAAGTCCTCACCGCCGACCTCGATCTCGATCAAATTAAAGAAGTGCGCCAGACCTGGCAATTCTTCCGCGACCGCCGGCCGGACTCCTACAGCGACCTCGTGAAGGCCTGACCGATGCGCGACGCCGTTCCTGCGCTTTCGCCTGAAGAATTTGCGGCGCGATTCGCGGAGATCCATCCGCCCTTCGCGCCACAGGCCGCGGCGGTCGAGGCGTCCCGATGTCTTTTCTGTTTTGGCGCGCCGTGCACGATCGCCTGCCCCACGCACATTGACGTTCCGCGCTTCATCAAAAAGATCGCCACCGGAAATTTGCGCGGTTCGGCGCTGGCGATTCTCGAATCGAACGTGCTCGGGCTCAGTTGTTCGCGCATTTGCCCCGTGGACGTGTTGTGCGAAGGCTCCTGTGTGATGCATCGCTACAACAAGCAGCCAATTGAAATCGGCCGCCTGCAACGCCATGCGATGGACTATTTTTATGAGCACAACCCCGCGGTTCCATTAGCGAAGAGCGCGGCTCGTGGGCGCGTCGCGTGCATCGGCGCCGGCCCGGCATCGCTTGCGTGCGCCGCTGAGCTGCGCCGCCGCGGCATCAGCGTCACGCTGATTGACACGAATTCGCTGGCGGGCGGGCTCAACACGTACGGCATCGCCGAATACAAGCTGCGGCCCGCCGACAGCTTGAAAGAAGTGGAGCTGGTCCGCGCGATGGGCGCGGAATTCAAGCTGGGAGTCGAGGCAAAACCGGATTCGCTCGAAAAGGAATACGACGCTATCTTTCTGGGCGTGGGTCTCGGCTCGACGCATCGCCTGAAAATCCCGGGTGAGGATCTGGTCGGCGTTGTGGACGCAATTCACTTTATCGCGCAATACAAGACGGCATCGATCTCTGTTGGCCGGCGCGTCGTGGTGATCGGAGCAGGGAACACCGCGATTGATGCCGCAACCGCGGCACGGCGTCTCGGCGCGGAAGAAGTTCACATCCTCTATAGGCGGGGCGAATGCGAAATGTCCGCCTTCGATTACGAATACGAAATCGCCAAGCTCGACCGCATCGAATTCCACTGGAACACGCAGCCCGTGCGCATTCACGGCAAGCAGTCCGTCGAAAGCATCGAATGCGTGCGCGTGGATGCGCAGCTCGCGCCGCTCCCGGGCTCCAATTTCCACATCCCCTGTGAAATGGTGATCCCATCCATCGGCCAGACGAAGCTCGTCGAATTTCTTTCGCGTTGCCGCGGCGTTGAACTGCGCGACGGCTGCGTGGCCATCCATCGCGAGACCGGCCAGACCGCCAATCCAAAATATTTTGCCGGAGGCGATTGCGTGAATGGCGGCCGCGAAGTGGTGGACGCCGTCGCCGATGGCAAACGCGCCGGCGCGGGGATTGCGAAGTGGCTGGAGGCTCACGATGGCTGATCTGACCACGGTGTTTGCGGGCAGGATCCGTTCTCCGAATCCGTTCTGGCTCGCATCCGGGCCGCCCGCGAATTGCGGCGATCAGGTCATGCGCGCATTTGACGCCGGGTGGGGAGGCGCCGTCTGGAAGACTCTCGGCGAGCCGATCGTCAACGTTTCCTCCCGGTACTCCTCGGTGGACCTGAACGGAGTGCGCATGATGGGTCTCAACAACATCGAACTCATCACCGACCGGCCGCTTGACGTCAATCTTCGTGAAATCTACGAAGTGAAGAAGCGCTATCCGCATCACGCCGTGATTGCGTCGCTGATGGTGGACTCGCGCCGCGAAGCCTGGCACGAGATCGTCCGCCGCTCGGAAGACGCGGGCGCGGACGGCCTCGAGCTCAATTTCGGCTGCCCGCACGGAATGAGCGAGCGCGGCATGGGCAGCGCGGTGGGCCAGGTACCGGAGTACTGCTCGATGATCACCGAGTGGGTGAAGGAAGTCGCGAAGACGCCGGTGCTCGTAAAGCTCACGCCGAATGTGACCGATATCCGCCACGTTGCGCGCGCGGCGAAAAAGGGCGGGGCGGATGGTCTCAGCGCCATTAACACCATCAATTCCATCACGGGCATTGACCTCGACACTTTCGTTCCACGCCCGTTTGTGGACGGCAAGTCCGCGCACGGCGGTTACTGCGGCCCCGCGGTGAAGCCCATCGCGCTTCACCTGGTCCAGCAGATCGCCGGGGACCCCGAATCCTCGCTGCCCGTTTCCGGCATCGGCGGCATCTCCGGCTGGCGCGACGCCGCGGAATTCCTGCTTCTCGGCTGCCAGAGCGTCCAGCTCTGCACCGCGCCGATGCACTACGGATTCCGCATCGTCGAAGACATGATTGACGGCCTCAGCAACTGGATGGACGAAAAGGGGTTTCGCACGATTGACGATTTCCGCGGCCGCAGCCTGCCGAATGTGACCGAATGGAAGCACCTGAACCTCAATTACAAAATCATCGCGCGCATCAACCGCGACACGTGCATCGGCTGCGACCTTTGCTATATCGCTTGCTGGGATGGCGCGCATCAATGCATCCACATCGAGGGTTTCAAGACGCCCGAGGATCTCCTCGCGGCCAGCCGAAGCCGCATCGTTCTTACGCCCGTCGAAAAACATGAGATAACCGGGCTGCACGCGACTCCGCCTATCCGCGTCCCGCGCGTGGACGAAGACGAATGCGTCGGATGCAACCTCTGCTGGCTCGTTTGCCCGGTGGAGAATTGCATCACCATGGAGCGCGTGGATTCCGGCGTGCCTTCGCAAAGCTGGGAGCAGCGCACGGGGGCCTCGAAATGCTGATTCGCAACGGAAAAGTTGTCACATCGAAAGAGACGCGCGCGGCCGATCTTCGCGTCGAAGGCGAACGCATCAAGGAAATCGGCGCGAAATTACAAGCCGCCGCCGGCGAAAAAGTGATTGACGCCACCGGAATGCTCGTTCTCCCCGGAGGCATTGACGTCCACACGCACCTCGACATGCCCTTCGGCGGCACGACCTCGAGCGACGATTTCGAGACCGGCACCAAGGCCGCCGCATTCGGCGGCACGACCACATTGATTGATTTCGCGATCCAGCCGCGCGGCACGCGCATGAGGGACGCGCTCGACGCCTGGTGGAAAAAAGCGGAGAACCGCGCCTCGATTGATTACGGCCTGCACATGATCGTCACCGACCTGGGCGCCGCCGGCCTTGACGACATGGATGATTTGGTCCGCGAAGGCGTGGCCAGCTTCAAGCTGTTCATGGCCTACCCGAATATTCTGATGGTTGATGACGCGACGATCTTTCAAGCGCTTTCGCGAACGGCGCAGAATGGCGCGCTCATCTGTCTCCACGCTGAAAACGGCGGCATCATTGATGTGATCGTGCGCCGCGCCATCGCCGAGGGCAAGACCGCGCCGATTTATCACGCGCTCACGCGGCCGGTGGCGGCGGAAGCCGAAGCCGTTCACCGCGCTGTCGCCATGTCCGAAATCTCCGGCGCGCCCGTTTACATCGTTCATCTTTCCTCCGAGGAAGCTCTCAACGAAGTCCGCGCAGCGCGTGATCGCGGTGTGCCCATCTTCGCGGAAACGTGCCCACAGTATTTGCTGCTGACGATTGACGAGCTCGCCCGTCCCAATTTTGAAGGCGCCAAGTATGTTTTCACTCCGCCGTTGCGCGAAAAGCATCACCCGCCGAAGCTCTGGGAAGGACTGAAACACGATCACTTGCAAGTCGTCTCCACGGACCATTGCCCATTCTGCTTTGAGGACCAGAAGAGCCTCGGTAAGGACGATTTCACCAAGATCCCCAATGGCGGGCCGGGCGTTGAGAACCGGCTCCAACTGCTTTTTCATTACGGGGTGAACGAGGGCAAGCTGACCTTGAACCGTTTTGTCGAGATTGTTTCGACCACGCCCGCGAAGCTCTTCGGCCTATATCCGCGCAAGGGCGAACTCGCTCCCGGCAGCGATGCGGATATCGTGATCTGGGATCCGAACGCCGCGCACACCATCAGCGCGAAAACGCACCACATGCGCGTGGACTACTCGATGTTTGAAGGCTTTCAGGTCAAGGGCAACGCCCGCACGGTGATTTCCCGCGGCGAAGTGGTCGTGGACGGAGGGAAATTCCTCGGCCGCACGGGCCGCGGCAGCTTTCTGAAGCGCGTCGCGCGTGGCGGAGCGTGGCAATGATCCCGCAATAACCTGGCAATCGCCGCATGGTTCCCAGCCAAGACCGCACTCTTTACAACAAAGACCTCGCACCGGTTCCCGCCGAGCGCCGCACCTGGGGCGTCTACAATTACGCCTCGCTCTGGGTCGCCATGAGCGTTTGCATTCCAACCTACATGCTCGCTTCGGGGCTTATCGCCGGAGGTATGAGCTGGTGGCAGGCCATCGGCACGATCCTTCTCGGGAATCTCATCGTGCTTGTTCCAATGCTTTTGAACGCGCACGCCGGCACGAAGTATGGAATTCCGTTTCCCGTTTTCGTTCGCGCGTCGTTCGGCGTGCGCGGAGCGAATATCCCGGCCGTCCTCCGCGCGCTTGTTGCCTGCGGCTGGTTCGGCATTCAGACGTGGATCGGCGGCCAGGCGATTTACACGATGCTGGGAATTGTCTGGCCTGCGGCGCGATCTTCGCACGCCGGACTCTGGATCTGCTTCTTCGCCTTCTGGGCGCTCAACGTCGCCGTGATTCTGCGCGGCATCGAAACAATTAAGTTCCTCGAGGGCATCGCCGCGCCCTTCATGCTCGGTGTCGGACTGATTCTGCTCTGGTGGATCACTTCGCTTGCCGGCGGACTCGGCCCGGTTCTGAGCGCGCCAAGCAAGTTCCACACCACAGGCGAATTCTTCCGGTTTTTCGTTCCATCGCTTACCGGCATGGTTGGCTTCTGGGCCACGGTCGCGCTAAATATTCCTGACTTCACGCGTTACGCCCGCTCTCAGCGCGCGCAAATGCTCGGCCAGGCCATCGGCTTGCCCGCGGCCATGACGCTCTACTCATTCATCGGAGTCGCCGTCACCTCGGCGTCCGTGGTCATCTTCGGCGAAGCCATTTGGGACCCGGTCACGCTTCTTGGCCGCTTCAACCGTCCGGTCGTCGCCCTGGTGGCCCTTGTTGCATTGCTCATCGCCACGCTCAACACCAACGTCGCCGCCAACGTCGTCTCTCCGTCAAACGATTTCTCGAATCTCAATCCCCGGCGCATCTCCTTCCGCACCGGTGGACTGATTACCTGCGTGGTCGGAGTGCTGATGATGCCGTGGAAGCTCCTCGGCAGCTTCAGCGCATATATATTCGGCTGGCTGGTGGGCTACTCAGGGCTGCTCGGTCCCATAGCAGGAATCATGATTGCCGATTACTTCGTGCTCCGGCATTGCAATCTCGACGTTGACTCTCTGTACCGCTCCGATGGAGCCTATGCCTACTCGAGCGGCATCAACTGGCGCGCCGTCGGAGCGCTGGCCGCGGGAGTCGCCGTCGCCCTGACGGGGCTCGTCCTGCCGCCTCTCCGCCCACTCTATGATTACGCCTGGTTTGTAGGGTTCTTTGTCGCGGGCCTTGTCTATCTGGGTCTTATGCGCCGTTCTCACTGAGTCAGCCGGCCTTGGGCAATCCAGGCATCTCGCTCCGCCCAGGAGTTTGATCTATGAAAAATGGAAATTCGATCGGCCTCTATAAGAGACAACAACCTGCCTTGAAAATCTTGCATCAAGAGTACCTAGCCAAGTACCATACGCGAAGTTGTCGGGGTCTATTTGAACGCAGTGGAAATGGGGTGTGAAGAAAATGAAAATTCGAATACTTTCAACGATTTTCGTTTGCCTGACATCGGCTGCCTTCGCGGCGCATGCGCAGGGCGTTGGCGCCTCAGGTTCAATCGCGGGCTCGGTATCGGATCCGACTGGAGCGGCAATCACGAATGCGACCGTAACCGCAACGGACGCTGAGAAGGGTCTAAAGCATCCGGCCAAATCGGACTCAAACGGCCATTACGAGATCAACGGGCTCCTGCCTACGATCTACGAAGTCAAAATTGAAATCTCGGGATTCCAAACCCAGATCCAAAAGGGCGTCGAAGTAAACGTCGGGCAAACCGTTGTGCTCGACTTCCACCTCAAGGTCTCGCAAGTCGCGGAGAGCGTGGAAGTGACGACGGAACCCCCGGTGGTGGAAACAACTCGTGGCTCCCAGGCGAATACCATCACCACAATGCAAATTGAGGATTTGCCTATCAACCGCCGCGACTATCTTACGTTCACCCTGCTCGCTCCGGGCGTGTCGAATTCCACGAAGTTGGTGGATTCCCAGGATTTTCGCGTGGTACAGACGCCGCAGAGCGGACTCTCTCTGTATGGGAGCAACGGCAGGGGAAATAACGTGACCGTGGACGGCGGCGAGGTCAACGATGATTCGGGCGGCGTCCGCGTGAACCTGGGTCAGGAAGCCGTCCAGGAATTCCAGATTAACCGCAGCAACTATGGGGCGGAACTTGGCTCCTCGAGCGGGGTTTCCGTCAACATCGTCAGCAAGTCCGGCACGAATCATGTGCATGGCAGCCTTTTCGGCCTTTTTCGGAATCAGGGTATGGATGCGCAAGACCCCTTCGCTTTCACACCGGCGCTGGGAGTCGGCGCCACCTTCAATCCCGCGAATCCAGATGTTTTGGGGACGCCCGTGAAGGACGCCCTAAGCCGCCAGCAGTTTGGCGGATCCCTTGGCGGGCCCATCCGAAAAAACAAGACGTTTCTTTTTGCATCCTTTGAAGGGTTGCGCCAGAGTTCGCAGAACAGCGTTCCGATTCTGAATAGCACGGCTATCTTTCGTCCGGATAATGGCCTGACTTCCGGGAACAACCAGCAGGGCATCATCAATGGTTTGGCTGGTCTCGCCGGGAATCCTCCAGTCCCGTGCATCACGGGTCAGCCTGCTCTGCCCGCTGTGACGTGTGCCGGCATCCTCCAGACCCTCTTGACCTTGAATCCGACGGCAAATTTGGTGCCAATCCTCGGCCCGGTTGCCGGCCCGCTCCAAACTGCGCGCATGGCCACGCTTCTGAACATGTTTGAAAGCAATGGCGGGTTGGCTCCCTTCAATCAGAGCGAATATCTCGCGAATATGCGGTTGGATCATACGTTCAATGATACCAACCAGATCAGTTTGTCCTACATATTCGGGCATGACATCGAAGCGAATTTGGACTCCCTTGGCCTTACGGGCCTCACGCGAGGAAATTCGATTCATACGTATGACCACACTCTTCAGGCGGCGTGGTACCACTCATTCAGTTCGCAAACGCAGAATGAATTGCGCGGGCAATTTAGCTACTCCACCTTTGATGCGATTCCGAACGTTCCCGGCGAGGCGGGACTTGACATTACGGGGTTCGCGTCCTTCGGCACCCAGATCTTCCTGCCGAGCCTTTCCATCCTGCGTCGTACTGAAGCCGCGGATAACGTTACCTTCAATCGAGGCCGCCATACCATCAAGGCCGGAGTATATTTCCTGGAGCGCGGAGACCACACCGAATCCCACACATTTTTCCCGGGCCGCTTTGAATTCGGCGACTTGCCCGGCGGCCTGCTGAGCCCTTGCCTCCAGGTGCCCGCCGCGTGCGGCCTTTCTGCAAGCACCACTCCCGCGGCCATCAACTCTCTGCAGTCCGCATCCCTGGGGCTGCCGGAGTTCTACCAGCAGGGATTTGGAAACCCTAATTACAATTACCCGCGGCCGTTTGGCGCGTTTTATGCCCAGGACACCTGGCAGATGGGATCGAACTTTTCGTTTACCTATGGCCTTCGGTATGAAATGGATGCACAGTACGGCCCGCTGGCGTCTCAACTGCACAATGTCGCCCCGCGCGTTGCCTTTGCGTGGGATCCGTTTAAGGATCACAAGACCGTCGTTCGCGGCGGTTACGGAATCTTTTACTCGCCCATCTACGGCCAGATCGCCGACGTGGTTCAGACCCTTGGCGTCGTGAATGGGTTCCAACAAATTGCCCAGGTCTTTGTTCCGCTGACTGGCGCACCCGGAAACCCCGCTCTGAATTCGGCGGTAATCTTCCAGACGCTTTTTGCGGAGGGCCTGATCTCGTGCACGTCTCCCACAGCAGGAAATGCTGCCTGTATCACCCCGGCAAGTCTGACCCAGTTCGGCATCAACATTTCACATAACACTCCACTTCCTCCGCTCAGCGTAGTTTTCGCCGGCCAGACGGGTTACAAGAGCCCTTACTCGCAGCAAGCTTCTTTGGGGATCGAGCGGCAGTTTGCTTCGAACTGGACTGTCTCCGTGAGCGGCATTTATGTGCACACGCTCAGGCTCCCGGTCGCGATTGACGCAAACGCACTCCCCGCGGCGCCACTAACAACGTCAGTGAATCCTTTTACCGGGCAGAGCGTCACTTTCAGAAACTGGGGGGCTCCCGCATGCACGGCGAATCCCTTCTTGTGCTTCGCCAATCCGTTCATCCTTCAGGACAATGTCTACTCATCGGAAGGAGCAGCGCATTATTGGGGCGGAACCCTCGAGGTCCGGAAGCGGTTCAGCAACCACTTCTCCATGATGGCCAGCTATACCTACAGCAAAGCAATCGACACGACCACGGATTTCAACAGTGACTACGGCCCCGTGGATAATACGAACCTCAACGGGGAAAGAGGTCTTTCCGACTTTGACCAGCGCCACAGGGTCGTTTTCTCGAGCCTCATGCAAAGCCCCTGGCACAACTGGTTCTTGTCCGGCTTCGAGCTCTCTCCAATCATTAGCTACGACAGCGGCCACCCGTTCAACATTCTTGCGAGCGGCATGGACATCAACGGTGACCGCCATTCCACCAATGATCGCCCGCTTGGAATCGGCCGGAACACCGGGATTGGTCCGGACTTTTTCACCTGGGATATGCGGCTGAGCAAGCAAATCCATTTGGGTGACCGAGCGGGTCTCACGTTGATCGCGGAATGTTTCAACCTTCTCAACCGGACGAACTACTCCGGTGTGAATAATGAGGTGCCCACCACGGCCACCGGGTTTGCCAACCTGCCGGCAAACCCTACAGGAATCGTGTCGTTTCTTCCCAATACCCCGCTTGCTTTCACGTCGGATTATAACCGGCGCCAGTTCCAACTCGGCGCGCGGCTGACGTTCTAAACTTTTCCGCAAAACGCCCCACTCTCCATCGGGAGGGTGGGGCGTTCGCATTTCGGGGCCCGCGCGCCGGCGAAGCAAAAGCGGTGGCGCGCCTTCCGGCCGCCCTCCCCTTGCCGCAGACCGCCCCGGCGGGTTCCATAGAAAAAGTACTTGACACCGGATTTCTATTTATCTATAGATATACACTGTTTTTTACTTAACTATTCGAGAATATCCGTGCGCACCCCGCCCAGCCCGGACCCCGCAGCCCATGGTTTCTCATCGCCCGTCCGCATGTCCCCGCCCTGTTGTGCGCTCGCTTGCCGCCACGCCGGCTCGAATCCATTTGCCAGGCATCAACCCGCAATTCTCTGGAGGCGATCTTGAATCCCCATTCGGAATCGGATTTCCCCGCGGTCAGGTCCGTGGGATTGGCAGCCCGCCGGCCCTTTGCGCTTGAGGATCCCGGAGCGGAAAGCCGCCTGTCCATTTCATCCTACCGGCATCTTTTCTGGAGGCGGCGCTGGACGATTCTCCCGCTTGTGCTCGCCGTCTTTCTTTTCGCTCTTTTCAGCACACTCAAACAGCGGCCCGTATTCAGCGCGAGGGGTGTTCTGGAGATTGAAATGCCCAAGAGCAGCGTGGCTAGCCTTGGCGAGCTTTTTCAAGAGCAGGCGGTCCCGGATAGCTACCTCCAGACTCAGGTTGCCATCCTTGGCAGCAGTCAACTCGCTTCCCGCGTGATTGATCACCTCGGGTTGATGACGCAGGCCTCCCGCGGCGTCGCGCCTATCCCAATGGCCCCGTCCGATTTCCAGCGCCGTCTCACCGTCACTCTTGTGAAAGGGACGCGGCTCATCGAAGTCGGTTTCGATTCGGAATCCCCGGAATCGGCGGCGCAGTCGGCGAATCAGCTCATGACTTTCTACATCGATCAGGTCCGGGATGGCCGGTCCGCGACCGCTCAATCCGCGTCCGCGTGGCTCCTCGACCAGCTCAATCAGACCAAGGCGAAGCTCGAGCAGGACACACTCGCTCTGCAGCGGTACGAGGAAGAGCACCGGCTGCTTTTCGTCGAAACCGTTGGTGGCGTCCAGCAAAATGCGGATAGCGAGCGTCTGCAACAGCTCCAGACCGAACTCACCCGCGTTCAGACGGTGCGCATCGAAAAGGAATCGCTCCACGGGCAGGTGCAATCCGGCGATCTTTCCATTCTTCGCAGCCCGTTGTTCGAAGAGCTGCTGAAGAAAGAGGCGGACTTGACCGCGCAACTTGCCGGCCTTTCCTCGAAATTCGGCCCGAAATTTCCGCAGATCCAGCAGCTTCAGGACGAACTCAAGCAAGTCCGCGTCGCGCAGGATGAGGAACGCAAGCGCCTGTCGCAGAGGGTTTCCGCGGACTTCGAGACCTCCGTCCGGCAGGAAGCTCTCGTATTCCATGCCTTTCAAAATCAGCAGGAACTTGTCCGCAGCACAACGCAGCAGTTGTTGCAGGACACCTTTCTGAAACATGAAGTGGATCTCGACAAACAGCTCTGTGAGAGCCTCTTGCGCCAAATAAATGACGCCGGAGTTTCCGCCCGGTTTGACGCTCCCAACGCGCGCATCTTCGAAGCTGCGCAGGCCCCGGCGTTTCCTTCACGGCCTCGCGTGGCCTACAACCTCATCCTCGGCGCGCTCGCCGGGCTCACGCTCGGTATCGGCTTTGTGTTCATGCAGGAGTATCTGCGCGAAACCTTCCAGACGCGGGAGGACGTCGAAGACTCCCTCAACATTCCTTTGCTTGGGGTTATTCCCGCCGCTCCCTCTATTTGCGATTCCTCCCCCAGGCAGAACCGTCACCGGTTTCGCGTCATTATTCGCCTGGGAAGCAACGGCATCGGACCGGTTGGTCCCCAAGTTTCGGAAGACTGGTTCCGGCTTGATAAGTCCGGGCCCGGCCAATTTGTACTCTCCGAATCCATCCGAAACCTGCGGACCTCTTTCCTCTTCGCGCTGGATGGCGCGCTTCCTCGCTCCGTCCTCATCAGCAGCGCCGTGCCCTCCGAAGGGAAAACGACGATCTCCACGAATCTCAGCATCTCCCTGGCGCAGCTCGGCAAGCGTGTCCTCCTTGTGGACGCCGACTTGCGCCGCCCCAGCGTGCACAAGATTTTTTTCGGAGATTTGGGCACCGGACTTGCCAGTTATCTCGAAGGCCCCGGGGATTGGCAGGAATTCGTTCGTCGATCGGAAGTCGCCGGGCTTGATGTCATCGCCGGCGCGGAACGCCCGCTCCATCCCGCCGAGCTTCTCTCCTCGGCAAGGATGGAGGATTTCCTCCATCAGGCTGCGATGGTCTATGACGTCGTGATACTGGATTCGCCGATTCTTCTGAGCATGGCCGATAGCCGCGTCCTCGCCTCCCACGTTCAAGCCGTCGCCCTTGTGGTCCACGGCGGACTCACGCCGCGCAAACTCGTGAAGCAGGCTTGCGCCAATCTCCGAAACGTTCCGGGCAGGATGATCGGAGTCGTCCTGAATCAGGTGGACACTTCAGGCGAAGACTACGCCTACGCATACTCGGACCATCCGGAAGATTTGGGACTGGGCCCGCGGTTCCGCCGCGCCACTGCGTGAAATTGTTCCGGTCTTTTCGTAAAAGAAGCTCAGTTCAGTAGACTGCCCGGCGCTGCACCGTCGCCTTCGTGGAAAGCGAGAATCGCGGCTCCTGCGCTGCCTTCCCCAGCACTCGCGCGGCAACGTGTTCTCCCATCGCGGGTCCGTGCTTGAACCCATGCCCGGAACCGCCGCCCACGAGCCACACGTTTTCATGTTCGGGATGGCGGTCCACAAGAAAATCTCCGTTGGATGTATTTTCGTACTGGCACACGCGCGCCTCCACCAGCGGCGCTTTCGCGAGGGCGGGGAATCGCCGCGCAAGGTATGCGCGCGCCGCGGCGATGCCCTCGGCCGAAGGCACGCGGACGCCGGTGTCGGGATCGAACGGTGGCCCGTGTTGGTCGTGTGCAATCTTGAATCCGCGGCATTCCAAATCTGGCGCGCCATACATCAACTCGCTATGGCAGAGCCACCCCGGCATTGCGGGTGGCGCGAAGCGCGAATCCCCGGCGGGCGCTCCGAAGAAATAGATCTCCTGCCGGGTGGGGAAAATCCGCTGGCCCAGAAGATCCGGGAACACCTTCCCCAGCCACGGCCCGCAGGCAAAAACAAATTGCTCCGCGCGAATCTCGCGTCCTGACGTCGTACTTACGTGAAATGTCTGGCCGGTTCCTTCCGCCGCGGAGACGCGCTCGTTGAAATAATCCGCGCCTTCGGCGATGGCCGCCTCGGCCACCGCGCCGACCGCGCGCCTCGCCATCAGCACGCCGCTCTCCGGCTCCAGGAATCCCCAGCTCGCGGGATGAAACGCAATCTGCGGGAAACGCCGCTCGAGTTCCGCTCGCGCGAGCTTCTCGTGGGGCACTCCAACCCGCGCCAGGACCTTGAGCGTGGCGCTCATCTGCGCGTCTTCTTCCCGGTCGGCAATCCAGAGAATGCCCGTCTTGTGGAATAGTGGTTTCCCAACGCGCGCGAAAAATTCCTTCCACAATTCCAGCGACCGCACCGACCATCGCGTGTACAGCTCATCCGGCCCGTACCCCATCCGGATCAACCGCGATTCGCCGCCGGAACTCGCCCGCGCGTTCCCCGGCCCATACGCGTCCACCAGAGCCACGCGCCGCCCCGCGCGCGCGAGATGCAGCGCCGTCCACGAGCCGAACACTCCGGCTCCGATTACAGCTACGTCGTAGTTCTGATTTCCCGCCATGCTTTCCGCGCCGGTGCGCCTCGAGCGGGTGCATTCCCGCCGCGGCGGCAGTTTAATGTACCCCGGCCTGCTGCGCTACGTTTCCCTGCGGTTCTTGTGGAAACCGCCGCGGACCAAGGCGCGTCACAATCCCCGAGTGGTTTCCCGTAAGCAGAGGCCTGCCCCACAGGTCTGCGCGAGACATCCTCGAATCAAACTTTTTCACAACTTGCGGAGGTGGAAGGTGCGTAAGGCATTTCGTTGCGGAACTTTGGCTCTGCTCGCGCTCTTGGTGTTTCCGATCGCCGCGCAGATGATGCACACGGACTCGGTGGACCTCGACGCCGTTTACAAGATCAAACGCGAGGCCATCAACAATTCTCAGGTCATGGACATCCTGAGTTACATCAGCGATGTTTACGGCGGCCGCTTGACCGGCTCGACAAACGTCAAGCTCGCCGGCGACTGGGTCCTCAAGCAGATGCAGGATTGGAAGCTTGAAAATCCTCATTACGAATTCTGGGATTTCGGCCGCGGCTGGGTCAACGAACGCTTCTACGCCAACGTGATCTCGCCCGTCACCTATCCTCTGATTGCCTATCCGCTTGCCTGGACGAAAGGCACGGACGGCCCCGTCACCGCGGAGGTCGTTCTTGTCGGCGTGAAAAATCCGAATAATCCGGACGCTCCTCTTACGTTTCCAGTCACCGAAGACGCCGCGGACGCCCTGATCGCCGGCCTGAAGGGAACTCTCAAGGGCAAGATCGTGATGATGGACCCGGCGCGCGACATCCCTATGAGCACCGAGCCGCTTGCCCATCGTTACACGCAAGCCGAATTGGATGAGATCGCCCAGCAGACCTACGGCGGCCGTGGCTTCAATCTGCCCCCGGGCGTTTCGCTGCAGACTTTGCAGGCGGGCAACGCGGTACTCCAGCGCATCCGCGCGAAGCTCATGAATTTCTTCCTCGATGAAGGCGTCGCCGCAATGTTCCAGGAAGGCCGTGGCGATGGTGGCACTGTTTACGTCCAGCAAGCCACGGGCATTGCGCCCGTGCCGCCTCCGGGACAGGGCGGAGGACGCGGGGGTCGCGGGCCCACCATCTATGCCACCACGGGGGCGGCGCCGACAATCAATCAGGTCATGCTTGCTGCAGAGCACTACAACCGAATCTACCGCACGCTGCAAAAGAAAGTTCCCGTCACCGTCGAACTCAACATTCAGAATAAATTCATCGACAATGATGGGAAGTCCTTTGACATCGTCGGCGAAATTCCCGGCTCGGATCCGGCTCTCAGGGATCAGATCGTCATGATCGGCGGCCACTTCGATTCCTGGCAAGCGGGCACGGGCGCTACGGACAACGGCGTTGGTTCTGCCGTGATGCTCGAAGTGATGCGCGTGCTGAAAGCCTCCGGTTTGAAAATGAAGCGCACCGTTCGCATCGGACTTTGGACCGGCGAGGAGGAAGGCTTGCTCGGATCGCGCGCCTATGTTCAGAATCATTTCGGACGATGCAACACCGATACCGGCCAGTGGGATTTGAAGGCCGCCGAACGCGACAAATTCGACGTTTACTTCAACATTGACAATGGCAGCGGCAAGCTCCGCGGCGTCTATCTGCAGGGCAACGACGCCGCCGGGCCGATTTTCCGCGAATGGATGAAGCCGTTTGAATCCATGGGCATGAATACCATCACGATTCAAAACACCGGCGGCACCGACCATCTTTCCTATGACGCCGTCGGCCTCCCCGGCTTCCAGTTCATTCAGGACCCGCTCGAATACGACACCCGCACGCACCACAGCAACATGGATCTTTGGGATCGCGTGCAAGCGGACGATCTGAAGCAGATGGCCACCATCGTTTCAGCGTTTGTCTATCAGGCGGCGAACCGGGATGCTGCCTTCCCGCGCAAGCCGATGCTGCCTTGCGTTGTTGCGGGTGGTGGCCGCCGCGGCGGGATGTAGGACGAGCAGTTTCACTCTCGGCGATGAATGCAAGTGTATGGGGGCGGGTCTGAGACCCGCCCCCATGCATTTTTGAGCCCCTCACGGCTGATCTATTTGAAAATGAGGTGGGCGATCTTGGATTCGAGATTCCAGTAGATCATCGCGAGCGCGGTCAGGTCGAATGCGGCATGCGCGACCATTAGCATGAAGATTCGCCCTGTAATTGCAAAAACCGTTCCATACGCAAGTCCGACGATTGCTGCTTGTTCGGCGCTGGCGAGCCCGTGGACCGGGTAATGGACTACTCCGAACCATGCGGAGCTGAGCAGGACGATCGCCGTCTTTGCGCCCACACTTGCCCCGAACAGCTTGCCCAAGCGTTCGAACAAGAACCCGCGGAACACGGTTTCCTCTCCGAAGCCGGCGCCGACGATCATGTTGAACACCATTTCTGGCAGCGCCGCTGTGTTCCCCTCCAAGAAGTGGTACTCCGGATTGATCGGATTGGCGCCTAGAAGCGGCATCACCATCGCTTTCATCAGAAACTTAAGCACGATGCCGAAGGCGAGACCCACGGCCACGGTGCGGATCCAGCTCTTGGGCCGCACGAAGCCGATTTCGCGCCACGGCGTTCGCGAACGCCAGACCCACACCAACGATGCGAGGGGCCCGAAGGGCTCGAAGATCGGGCCGAGCGCGAGTACCACAAGAGACGCGAGGATCCCGACCGGCCCGAATCCGCGCAGGCGTGCAGCGAAACGATCATCGTGCGGTCGTGCAGATCGCGTTTCGCTGGGAGGCTCAGGAGCCTGATCCGGCGATGTCGACGCGTCGCTTCTCATCACGCAGAGATTACCACCGTGATCGAACGCAACGCTCCAAACAACCGCAAGAACGTCGCCCGCAAACGACGGAATTAGGCGATTCTGGTGAGTGAATGCCGAAGGACCGCGCTACTTCAAGTAAGACCGCACAATCTCAATCAAATCATCGGCGCCCTCTTCCGCGCTCTTCGTTTTCTTCCCCATGTGATGCCGGATGTGGTCCTCCATCAACTCCGCCATCAGGCTGTTGATTGCTCCGCGCGCGGCGGCGAGCCGCTGCAACACGTCCGCGCACGGCTCATCCTGATCCAGCGCGCGCTCGACGGACTCCAACTGTCCCACCACCTTCTTCGTCCGGTTCAACAGGTCCAATTTTTCTCGCGATAAATGTGACATTTCGTTTGACTACCCTATGGGGGTATGGTATCAAAGATTTGACGAGAATAAAAGTCTGTTCACGGGGGCTAATCGCCATGAAGGACGATCCTTATGAAGGTTTTGCATGCATATCCGACGGCAGCAGTCACGCGGTGGATCGTCTTTTTGTGTCTTGCGGCCGCCGTTTCCGCCGTCTCTCGCGCGCAGGACACCGGTTCATCTGCATCCTCCGATGACAATTCCAGCGGCCCCGAAACACTCTTCCCGCACTCTGACACGTCGCGTTGGTGGATTTCTGGACAGGGGAATGTTGTTTTTCAGTGGCACCCGGCCTTCCCCGCCAAGTACAGCGGACAGAACAGCCTGACGCCCCAGGCCCAGAGCGCCACGACACACATCCTTACGCTTTACACCGGCTTCGCGCTTACCCACACGACGGTAGTCCTTGCGGATCTGGAGGACGCCACCGGTGGCGGCATCGGCGGCGCCGTTGGGCTGGCCGGCATCACCGACCTCGATGACGTTCGTACCGTACAGGGTATTCAGCTTTCCAGAGCGCCTTATTTGGCGCGCCTGATGCTGCGCCAGATCATTCCGCTCAGCAGCGAACGCGTCACTGCCGTGCGCGGGCCTTTTGGCCTTGCGACTTCGCTCCCCGCCCGCCGTATCGAGTTCCGCATCGGCAAATTCGACCTCGTGGATTTCTTCGATAACAATTCCGGCGGCAGCGACAGCCATCTGCAGTTTCTCAATTGGACCATAGACAATAATGGCGCCTGGGACTATGCCGCAAACACCCGCGGATACACCGATGGCGCCATCGTCGAATACGATGACCGGCGCTGGTCGGTGCGCTTTGCCGAAGCGATGATGCCCAAGGTAGCGAATGGCATTAATCTCGACGCCGATCTTTTGCGCGCGCACTCGGAAAATGTGGAAGGTCAACTCGGGGGCGATCTGCTGCCCAACCGCGCGGGCATTGTGCGCGTTCTCGCCTATGTGAACCACGCCAACATGGGCAGCTATCGGGAAGCGGTCAACGATTTTCTGCATGGGTTGACGCCGGTGCCGGACATTGTTGCCACTCGCATGCAAGGCCGCGTGAAATACGGCTTCGGCGTGAACCTCGAGCAGGAATTGACTTCACAAATCGGTGTATTTGGGCGTTTTGGATGGAGCGACGGCCGCAACGAATCCTTCGTCTATACCGAAGTGGATGAAACCGTCGAGCTGGGTGCGTGGCTGCGCGGAGAAAAATGGCGCCGCAAGCTGGACAAGATTGGTTTGGGCTTCGTGACGAACGGCATCTCCAAAGATCATCAGGAGTATTTGAAACTGGGCGGACTTGGATTTCTCTTGGGGGACGGAAATCTGAATTACGGCCGCGAGGATATTTTGGAAACTTTTTACAACGCTCACTTCTGGAAGGGTTTGTACGGCGCCGTCGGTCTGCAGTACATCCAAAACCCCGGATATAATCGCGATCGCGGACCGGTCGTTGTCCCGACGCTGCGCTTTCACGTTGAGTTCTAACGCTGCCGTGCTTTTCCGCCGGGCCGCGCGAGTTCCTTCGCCCAGTGCGAAAGGTGATTGAGCGACTGCGTGTGCGTCCGCTCGAGATGCAGCGGCGTCACTGAAACATCTCCGGCAAACACCGCCATGTAATCGGTGTCTTCGCCGAGACCCTCCGTGACCTGTTGTTCGTGCAGCCAGTAATACGTTCGGCCGCGCGGATCTTTTCCTTCCTGCAGGATATTTCGCGTCACTTTTTCCGATTGCCGCGTGAACCGCACGCCGCCCGTCCATTCCATCGGCACGTTCACGTTCAGCAGCACGCCATCCGGCATTCCATCGCGCAAAATAATCCCAGCGAGGTCGCGCGCAAAACTCGCGGCCTTGTCATACCGGAATCCTTTTCCGCGATGCACCACCGAAATCGCAAATGCGGGGAGCCGGTTGATCGTCGCTTCCGCGGCGGCGCCCACCGTCCCCGAGTAATAGATGTTTTCGCCCATGTTTCCGCCGCGATTGATCCCCGAGATCACCAGGTCTGGCCGCTCCGGCAGCAGTTTGTTGAGCGCGACGATCATGGCGTCGGCGGGGGTGCCCTCCACGGCCCACTCGCGGTCGGCGATCTGGTCGCAGAAGATGGGCTGGCGCAGGGTCAGCGCCTGCGCGGAGGCGCTGCGCTCGTGCGAGGGCGCGACTACGCTGAGCGTCGCGGTATCGCGCAGCGCGTCCACCAGCGCGCGCAGGCCTTCGGCGTGGATTCCGTCGTCGTTAGTGATCAGGATGTGCGGCATGGCGAATAACCAGAATAACAGGAACCGCGGCGGCGTTCATGGCGGGAATCGCCGCGCGTGTCTAAAAAAAGCGGCCGGACACGCGGAAAATGGTCGGGACGACTGGATTTGAACCAGCGACCTCACGCACCCCAAGCGTGCGCGCTACCAGGCTGCGCCACGTCCCGACCGGCTGAAGAGCGCCCGCGGCGGGCGGCTTCGCGCGCTGCCGCGGTGCGGAAAACCGCCGAAACAGCGCGAAAATCAGGGTATCACTCGGTTTCGAGCAGCGTCAAGAATGCGCGCAATGCATCGCGCAAATCCTGGAGCACCTTGCGGCTGACCGCAGGCAACGGATCGCTCGCGGAAACGCCCGCTGCGCCTGTTAAACCGCCGGGGCCGCCGCCGGTCTCGCCGGCATGCTCGGCGCCATTGCCGTCGGCGGCGTGGCCGCTATGCCCACCACTCGCGCCGCCGTTGTGGGCAACATCGTGGCCGGCGTGCTCGCGCAGGTGCCGGCGCGCTCCGGCGATAGTGAAGCCCTCATCGTAGAGCAGACGCCGGATCTCCATTACCGTCGCCACGTCCTCGCGGCGGTAGAGACGGTGACCACTCGGGCTCTTCACCGGCTGGAGCATCGGGAATTCCGTCTCCCAATAACGCAGCACGAAGGCCTTGGTTGCCGTGAGGCGGCTCACTTCACCGATGCGGAAGAAACTCTTCTCCGGCAGAAGATGCGCCGCGTGGCCGTTTCCTGTTTCAGACATGGTTTGCGACTTTCGCGCGACGGGGGCTGGTCCGCTCGCCCTATCGTAGCGCCTTTTTGGGCGCTGTCAATCCGGCGTTCCACAGTCAGCGGGCTACGGCTTCGGTGCGAGCCACCAACGGCGCACCGCAACGATCGACCAGATTGCCTCGATGACGCCGAACGGCCAAGCTCCCTGGAGGAATCCATAGACGGAGCCGAGCACGCATGCACCCGCGAAGGCCAGGATGAACCAGGGGCTGCGTTTTTCGAGCGCGTAAAACACGAGCATCATCGCGACGGCAAAAAGCCCGAATGCGGCGACAGCGTTCATGTGGAAATCAAAGACTTGGCTTGTCACGGCGCGAATTTCAATGCCTCGTCTTCGTTGGTTTGCCATGGCGCAAAATTCGGCGCCGCCGCGGCTTGGCTGGTCTCCTTCCGCGCTCGCGGTGGCCGCGTTCCTTCACGCGCTGGAGGAAGCGCAGCGGCGCGGCGGTGAAATCGAATTTCTCGCGCAAGCGATTTTCGAGGAAGCGCTCGTAGCTGAAGTGCAGCCGCAGGGGCTGGTTGGTGAACAAGACAAAGGTCGGCGGGGCGCTGGAGGCCTGCGTGATGTAATAGATCTTCACCTTGCGCGTGGCGGGCGAAGTGCCGCGGTCGAGGTCCACGGTCGCGAGCCAGCGATTGAGTTCGCCCGTGGAGATTCGGCGGCGGCGGGCATCCGCGGCGCGTTCAATCAGCGGATAGAGTTTGTCAACCCGGTCGCCGGTGAGCGCGGAAAGAAAGACGATGGGCGCATACGCGAGGAATTTCAGTTTGTCGCGCACGAGGCCCTCGTATTCCTTCATGAGCAGGCCGGGATCGGATAGCGCGTGCAACATTCGCCGGCGCGGCTGCTCTTCGGATCGCTTGCCGCTGGGCATGCGCACGGGCCGGGCCTTCACGCGCATTTGTCCGCCTCTGGAGCGCTCTTCCTCGATGGCGCGCTTCGCGGCTTCGAGAGAAAGGTCCCACTTGTTCATGACGATGATGACGCTGCAGCCGGACTCCTGCGCGTAGCCGGCAATCGTGGCGTCATTCGCGGTGACGCCAAGCGCTGCATCCACGATGAGCAGAGCGATGTCGGCGCGCTCGAGGGCCTTGCGCGCCATCATCACGCTCAACTTTTCAGCGACGAGATTTGTCTTGCCCTTGCGGCGGATGCCGGCCGTATCCACGAAGCGATAGAGTTTCCCGTCGTGGAGGACGACAGTGTCCACCGAATCGCGCGTAGTCCCGGCCGCCGGCGAAACGATGCTGCGCTCTTCGCCCGCGAGGCGGTTCAGCAGCGCGGATTTTCCGACGTTTGGCCGGCCAATGATTGCGATTTGCAGCTCGCCTGGCTTCGCCGCTTCGCCCGAAGCGATTGCGCCAATTTCTTCTTCCGCGCTACCTGCTTCCGCAATTGAAATTTCGGACTCCGGCGGCGCGGCGGGAATCTTTTCGCTCACGTAATCGAGCAGAACGTCCACGCCGAAGCCGTGCTCGGCGGAAAGCGGAAACACAGGCACGCCCAGGGAATGGAGCGGCCCGGTGAGCGAAACCTGCTGCTGCGAATCCACCTTATTTGCCGCGAGGATGAGCGGCTTGCCCGTGCGGCGAAGCAGGCGCGCCAGCTCTTCATCGAGCGGAGTAAGTCCGGTGCGCGCGTCCACAACGAGGACCAGCAGCGCGGCTGACTCGATGGCCACTTGCGCCTGGCGCAGGATTTCGCGCGGGATCGCGGCGCGGTCGTCGGGGACGATGCCGCCCGTGTCCACGACCTCAAAACTGCGGCCCTGCCAGTTTGCGGTTCCGTAGATGCGGTCGCGGGTTATGCCCGGCTCGTTGGTGACGATGGAGCGGCGCGAGCTGGTGAGGCGATTGAAGAGCGTGGACTTGCCCACGTTGGGCCGCCCGGCGATGACGATGGATGGGAGCGACGCTGTCATGTTCGATACGATTGCGAGGCAACTTGCGCCGGTGCGCGGACTTCCTTAACTTGCGCCAGTGCGCGGAACACCGATAGACTCGCGGCTGTGATTGCAACTTGCGCCAGCGATACCGTAGCCGTTTTCGGGCACCAGGTCAAAACCGCGGCGGCCGATTGCGGCGGCAGATTCCGTTTGCGCAAGGAGCGTTGACCGATGACGATCAACGAAACCGCGCGGGTGGAAGCGTTTTCCGACGGCGTTTTCGCCATCGCGATTACGCTGCTGGTGCTGGAAATCAAGGTCCCCGCGCCGGGCGCCACGCCGCTTGCACTCCAGTTGATCCGGCAATGGCCGTCGTATGTTTCCTTCGTGATCGGGTTCATGTTCATCGGCATCATGTGGATCAACCATCACCGGATGTTCACCAACATCAAGCGCTCGGACACAGTGCTAATGATCCTAAACCTGGCGCTCCTTCTTGGCGTGACGGCACTGCCGTTTCCGACGGCGGTACTAGCGGCGCATTTGGGCACGCCGGGTGAACGAACAGCCGTCATGCTGTTCAACGGCACCTGCGTGTTCATCGGAATCGCGTTCAACGCGCTGTGGAGATACGCGGTGTCAAAGCGGACCCTGATGCTCGGGGCGGAGGTGAACGTCGAAGCCGCGAAAAAGCTCTCGCAACAGTATGCATTTGGGCCGGTGCTCTACGCCGTGTGCTTTGCGCTGGCGTGGGTCAACGTGCCCGCCAGCCTGGGGCTGAATGCTTTGCTGGCGTGTTTCTTCGCGCTGCCTCCGCATGTGGCCGTGCCGCACCTGAAGGAATGAATACCGCGGACTGAAAGCGGTCGGTTTTAGATTAGGGGTTCATCGATTGTTGGTACCCCCTCCCCCCTGTTTCTGAAGCGCTATCATCCAGGCCGAAATCGCGGTCCCGACCCAAAGCGCCGGGATGCAAAATGCGCAGACCAAAACTCGAGTTCTAAAGGAGTTATGCGCAGGGAGTGTTAAAAAAAACTATCTTTTTCTGGAACGCTATCATTCTAAACGACTTAGCAGGGGCGCTTTTGCACAAGGCCTGGAAGTGACTGAATCTAAAGGGATTAGACAGGGGCGGATTTGTGTGTGGATTTGACGACAGTGTTGAAAACAAAGGAGTTAGACAGGGGCGCATAGGGGCGCGATGCGCAAATCGCCGCAAGAGTTTGATTCTAAAGGGTTTAGACAGGGGCGCGAAAGGGGCGCATTTGCTATCTTGCTTCCAAGTGATTGGAGACATTGGAGTTAGGTGGGGCGCGGCCATTGCGGCGGCGGCCGGTGAAGGCACGCTGGCAATGCAAATACCAAGAGCTAAAGGACTAAGGGTCATGCGGCGAACCGGTCCGATCCAGAGAGAAGTAAGTTACACACATAGTTACCATAGGACATAGAAGTTGTCAATAGATAATTAGAGAAAAATGAAGAAATTTGAGGGAGACAATTCGAATGGAATCGGAAATTACAAAACCTATTCGAATGGAAAATGAAATTTCAGGGGAAGATGCGCGGCGATTGCGGAGTCAAAGTCCCCACACGTAAAGACGACGTATGGGGCACTCGCGCGGCAAAGAGTAGATTCCCGGTAATGGAATCGCATGACAGAGATTACAGATAGTTGACAGTGCGGGCTGAGGTTAAGATAATTTCATATATGCTGTCTCGCATGGCATTCCCGGTATTTGCGGTGATCGTAGTGGTGATTGTCTGCGCGTCGAGTATCTGGTTGGTTCCTGTCGGGCAAGGTTCGTTTTCTGCATCGCATGGGCCGATCAGCGCACTCCGGGCCCGGCGAGCTGCTTTCCGACTATTGAATTGGATCAGCGCGTTTGTCTCCTCCGTTTCGGGAAGCGCTCCCTTCAATATCGCGCGTTGCTCTCAGCGGGAGCGAACCGAACACACGTTTCAGGAAAAACCTCGTTCACCTTCTTTGATCTGCACCCTTCAATGCTGAGCCACTAAGGACATTCCTTAAAAGCAATTCGTAATAAGTCCTTTTCGTTATCGGATTCATGACGTGAGAAGCGTCTGATCCGAATGTCCCGGTCCAACGAAATTCATTCTCGAATTCCTTGGAGGAAATTATGAGAAATGACAAAGCAAGACGAATCGCATTACCGATTGCAATTGCGGGGATATTGATTTTTGCGGGTTGCCAAAAGCATGTAGCAAGTAGCACTCCGGCAGCCCAGTCCACAGCCCCACCCGCCGCTCCGACGGTCACGCTGAAGGCTTCGCCCAGCACGATCACGAGGGGCGGAAGCGTCGTGCTGACCTGGTCATCATCAAACGCCAATCAACTCACGTTGTCCCCGGCCGTCGGAAGCGTGGCGGCGGAAGGATCGCAAAGAGTCAGCCCGAACGACTCGATAACGTACACACTTCGAGCGACTGGGCCTGGTGGTGCGGCGACGGCGACAGCTTCGGTTGATGTGTCGGTGCCGAGCATGGCCTCGGGAACGACGGCGGCGACGAGTGCAGATCAACCGTTTAACGTCATCGTAAAGGACGCGTACTTCGATTTCAATAAATCAGATTTGCGTCCAGACGCGCGAACAGCCCTCGCTCACGATGCCGATTACCTAAAAGCCCACACCGATATAAAGATCACCGTCGAGGGGCACTGCGACGACCGCGGGGGAGAGGAATACAACCTTGGACTGGGGGACCGCCGCGCTGCGGCGACAAAGCAATACCTAGTCTCGCAGGGCGTCTCCCCGAATCGAATACAGATTGTAAGCTTTGGCAAGGAGCGTCCGTTCTGCACGACGGACGATGAAGCCTGCTGGCAGGAGAATCGGCGGGGACATCTCGTCGGGAATCAATAGAGTTGCAGTGGATTGGGTATAGGACATAAGCTCACCCGGAGAATGTTATTCCCCGCGGGGAGGGATTGAATTCACCGGTCGAACTGTCTTTTGCGAACAGCGAAAGTGCGCGACGGGTCGGGCCACTTGTCCATAGCCATCTTCAACTTGGATTGTGACAGTTGAATAATCTAATATCCGCCCAGCCTGGTCGGGCGCCGAATAGGGAATACTTGTGCTTGGGCGCATAGGATGCGAGGGAGATGAGTCGTGAAGATTCTACTTGCAATTGATGAATCAAAGTTCTCAGAGGCGGCGACGAAGACCGTGATTGAACAAACCAAGCCAAGAGATTCAGAAGTGCACATTTTGCACGTCATAGAAGTTCATTCGCCTCAGCTCCCTGAAATGATGGCCTCTTATCCTGGTGCTGAACACGGACGGGACTCACAACGTGTGCTTGCAGAAGCACTATTGGCGAAAACTGCTAAATTGCTGCGGTCCAAAGGGCTGCAAGTGACTACGAGTTTTGAACTGGGGAATCCCAAATCCAAGATTATCGACGTGGCTTCAAAGTGGGACGCCGACTTGATCGTGGTCGGATCACATGGACGCAACGGCCTGGAACGTTTTTTGCTCGGAAGCGTTTCGGACACCGTGGCTCGCCACGCCAAATGTTCTGTAGAGATTGTTCGAATTCCATCGCGGCAATCAGGGGGAGTTCGCGTTCCACGGAAATAATGCAACATGGCTTTGCCGTTTCGCGAATAATATCCTTTACCGATTTAAGTGCTGACTATGGTTCCTAAGATTGCCGAGACGGATTACCGAGCACTCGCGGAATTCCGTCACCGCATCCGTCTGTTTCTGGGAGCCAGCGAGAAAGCCGCGCGCACTCTGAAACTCGAGCCTGAGCAATACCAACTCCTCCTTGCCGTTCGGGGGATGCCACCCGGAAGGGAAGCCACGATTCAGGCCCTGGCCGAACAACTTTGCGTCCGACAAAACACCGTTGTCGAGCGCGTGGATCGTCTTGCTCGCGCCGGATATCTTTACCGCTCGCGGGGCAGCGAGGACGGGCGAGTGGTCCATGTTTCATTGAGGGCTAAGGGGGCGCGCCTTCTGGGATCACTTGCGCGGAATCACCTCGCCGAACTTCACCACGGTGGGCCAAAAATTGATCCGCGCGCTCGCTAAGGTCGTCAAGTCGGCACGGGGACGCACGAAACGTGGACAATCGTCGGCATCATGGGAGGTTGCCCTCAGCAATGACGGAAACAAGTAATAAGCCGAATGGAACCTCGCGACGTTACAGGTGGTTGGCGCGAGTCTTCCCATTCAAACAGCGCGAGGACCGCATAATCCTTTCCCTTGCGCTCGTAATCGGTGCGCTTACTGGTTTGGCCGTTGTGGCGTTCATTTTGGTAACGGAGCGCCTGGGAGCGCGGCTTTATCCTGTCGGCAGCGCTGCCTGGCGGCGCGTGCTCATTCCGGTGTTGGGTTCGCTGGGCGCAGGGTATCTGATATTCCGTTATTTTCCCGACGCGCGCGGCAGTGGTGTTCCGCAGACGAAGGCCGCACTGTTCGCGCGCGATGGTGTAATCACTCTCCGGACGACCTTGGGAAAATTCTTTTGCACTGCGGCTACGCTCGCTTCGGGAATTCCGCTCGGACGTGAAGGGCCCTCCGTGCAGGTCGGCGGCGGCATTGCCTCCGTGCTGGGGCGCGCCCTGGGACTCAAACCCAAGCAGGTAAAGAAACTTATTCCCGTGGGAGCCGCTGCCGCAATTGCCGCCGCATTCAACACGCCTCTAGCCGCCGTGCTCTTCACGCTGGAAGAGATTGTTGGCGACTTAAATGCGCCCATGATGGGCGCCGTTGTCCTCGCGTCCGCGACGGCGTGGGTCGTACTCCGATTGCTGCTCGGCGACAATCCTCTTTTCAAAGTTCCGCAATACAAGCTGGGTCATCCTGTGGAGCTCGTCGTTTACGCGATTCTCGGCGTTGCCGGTGGTCTTGTTTCTGTGGCGTTCACCAAGCTCCTGCTGGGATTGCGGGAACGCTTCCTTCGTTTCCCCAAGCAAACCGTGTGGTTTCAACCCATCGTGGGAGGGATAACGGTCGGCCTGATGGGGTGGTTCGTCCCCCAGGTCCTCGGTGTCGGCTACGGATACGTAGGCGACGCTTTGAACGGAGGAATGGTCTTTCGTCTGATGGCTTTGCTCGTGATATTGAAGCTTCTGGCTGTGACCGTCAGTTATGCTTCCGGCAACGCAGGCGGCATTTTTGGCCCCAGCTTGTTTATCGGCGCAATGTTGGGAGGAGCCATTGGAAGCCTTGCTCACCATTTAATGCCAGCACAGACGGCCACGCCCGGAGCTTATGCCTTGGTCGGCATGGGCGCCGTTTTCGCCGGAATCATCCGCACGCCCATGACTTCTGTCTTGATGATTTTTGAGACGACGCGCGATTACGCGGTCATCGTCCCACTGATGATTGCAAATCTTGTGAGTTTCTTCATCTCCTCCCGCTTGCAGCCCCGTACAATTTACGAAGAACTTTCTCTCCAGGATGGCATCCACTTGCCCTCGCCCGAGACGCGCCGGGAGCAAGGCAAGCATTTGGCAGGGAGGGCCATGCGCGCGCCCAAAGAAACTTTGTCCGCCGAATTGTCGGTTAAAGACGCGCTGGAGCGCACTCGATCGAGCGAACTCACCGCTTGGCCTGTCGTTGATCAACGAGGTTTGGTTGGCGTGGTGAATCGGGCGATTCTCGACCGGGAGATTGCAAACGGAGCCGCCGGGAAGCAACTCAACGAAATCCTGAATCCGCGCGAATTCCCTCACATTCATCCGGACCAGTCGCTCGACCTCGCGCTCAGCCGCATGGGTGCGGCACAACTCGAACTCCTGCCTGTCGTCAGCCGCGCTGACATTCGCAAGATCGAGGGCGTAATCACACTGTACGACATCTTGAATTCCTATGGAGTAGGTTCCAAGAATCCCACCTGAATCCTGGATCGAAATTGAGAGGTCAAAAGCCCCAAGGTTCGGCAAGCTCACCACAGGCTCTTCGTCCGGCCGGGACGAACATGGGGCACCAGCGGATGCTTAACGCCTAGGCGGCGAGTTCCCTGCGGATGATCGGCGCGACGCGCGTGCCCAGGATCTCAATCGCTCGCAACATCTTCGGCTGGGGAAGCGTAGAGACGCCCATCTGAAACGTGATCCGCGAGATGCCGCCGAGGACTTCATTCACATACAGTATTTTTTTCGCGACAGTTTCGGCGTCGCCGATGAGCAGCGCGCCGGTTGGTCCGCGCACGGCGTCAAACTGCGCCCGGGTTGTCGGCGGCCAGCCGCGTTCCTTGCCGATCTCGGTGAATGTGTGCGCGTAACCCGGAAAGAAGTCGTTCGCAGCCTGCTTGGTGGTGTCTCCCAAAAAACCGATGGCGTGAAGACCCACGGTGAGCTTCCCGGCGGGGTGACCGGCGCGGCGGCCTGCCTCGCGGTAGAGGTCGATCAGAGGGCGGAATTGTTTCGGTTCGCCGCCGATGATGGCGACCGCAAGAGGGAGCCCCAGCAAACCGGCGCGGGCAAAGGATTCAGGCGTGCCGCCCACGCCGATCCAAATCGGCAGCGGGTCTTGCAGCGGACGAGGATAGACCGCCTGGCCGGTGAGCGGCGCGCGGTGCTTGCCGGACCAATGGACGTGCGTGTTCTTGCGGATGGCCAGGAGGAGTTTGAGCTTTTCTTCAAAGAGCGAGTCGTAGTCTTCGACATCAAGACCGAACAGAGGGAAAGCTTCGACAAACGAGCCGCGACCGGCGACGATCTCCGCGCGCCCATGCGAGATCAGGTCCAGAGTGGCGAATTCCTGGAAGACGCGCACGGGGTCGGCGGCGCTTAACACGGTGACCGCGCTGGTGAGGCGGATGTTCTTTGTCTGCGCGGCAGCGGCAGACAGAATCACGACGGGGGCGGAGTCCAGGAACTCGGCGCGGTGATGTTCGCCAATGCCGAAAACTTCGAGGCCAACCTGGTCGGCGAGCTTGATCTCTTCGAGTAGATTCTGCATACGCTGGACAGGGCTTATGGTGAGACCCGTGGCGGGGTCGGAGATGGCCGCTGCGAAGCTGTCAACGCCGATTTCCATTTTTTATGGCTCCTGATTTGCCGTCTCCGATTGGATGAACATCTCGCGTTTTGGTCGCAAGCTCATAGAAGAGGGTTTTCCCGGCGCTGTCTCAGGCGGAACGACGAGAAGGTAAAGAGAAGAAAAGAAAACGGTGGATCGGGTAGCTCAAGTAAATTTATTTCTTGACACGGGTTGGGGACTGCCGGATACTCCCATCGACAGTCGATGGGACGACACCTCGAACCCGATTTCCTGCCCGGCACGCTGGAGATGCTGATCCTGCACACGCTCAGCCGAGGCGCCAATCATGGCTATGGCATCGCGCAACGCATCCAGGAGGTTTCTCAGGATGCTCTGAAGATCGGCGAAGGGTCGCTGTATCCTGCTTTGCAACGCCTGCTCTTGAATGACTTTGTCGCGGCGGAATGGGGCGCATCCGAGAACAACCGCCGGGCTCGCTTCTACCACATTACGGCCGCAGGGCGGCGCCAACTGGCCACAGAAAAAAGAGACTTCGATTTCCTGATTGCAGCCATCGGCCGGGTGATGGAGAGCACATGAAACTCTGGAATCGCCTTCGCCATTTCGCCCGACGCAGTTCCGTGGAGCGCGAATTAGAAGAGGAATTGGGCGCGCACAGGGCGATGACCGAAGACCGACTGCGCCGCGAAGGAATGAGCGCCGAGCAAGCTCGCGCGGCGGCGGCGCAATCGTTCGGGAACATGACGCTCGCGCTCGAGGACAGCCGCGGCATCTGGAATTTCGCGTGGCTGGAATCGCTCGGACAAGACATCCGCTACGCGGTCCGGTGTTTTCGGAATGCGCGACTCTTCTCGCTCACCGTGATTCTGACGATCGGACTGGCCCTTGGCCTCAACACGCTTCTATTTACCGGGTTCAACGCATACGTGCTGGCGCCGTTTTCGGTGCAAGACCCTTACAGCCTGTATTCGATGTGGTGGAACACAAAAACCGTCTCCGGGCGCGGATTTTCCTGGGAAGAATTTCAGCAGCTTCGCAGGGACAATGGGGCGTTCTCCGATGTGGTAACCATGCGGCGCGCCAACGTGCGCTTCAATGGCGAAGCGCTAAAGGGAGAGCTCGTCTCGGGCAATTATTTCTCAATGCTGGGCGTGCCACCGGAACTTGGCCGCACTCTTATTCCATCGGATGCGGTGATGCCAGGCAGCAATCCCGTGATTGTTCTGAGCGATGCATTCTGGAAAGCAAAATTCCAAGAGGATGCATCCGTGATTGGCCGCGTAATTTTGCTTCAAGGGCGCCCGTTTGAAATTGTTGGGGTCGCGCGCCGCGGTTTCGCGGGCATTCAAAATCAGCCACCGGATTTTTGGGCGCCGATGACGATGTACGACCAACTCCTGAACGGTCCCGATCTGTTCGGCCCCGGGAATCCTCATCCGCTAGAAGTCATCGGACGACTGAGCCCAAACATCACACTCGATCAGGCTCGCGCGTCACTACTCGTCTCGGCGCGCGGGATCACCGCAAAATACGCGCCAGAAGACAAAGTGATTGGCATTGGACTTCAGTCCAACGCGACGTCGTTTCCACTCACACGCGAGATGATTGAAGGAGCGCTCCCTTCGGCTTTTGCTTTCGGCCTCATCCTGCTCCTCGCCTGCGCCAACGTAGCCAACATGATGCTGGCCCGCGCGTTGGCGCGGCAGCGGGAAATCGGGCTAAGGCTTGCGCTCGGGGCTGCACGGCCGCGACTCGTCCGGCAATTGCTGACGGAGGGTTTTGTCCTGGCGGTTCCGTCCGCGGCGCTGGGATTTTGCATCGCCTGGCTCGGAGCCAGTGTGGGGACCCGAGCGTTGTACGCGATTCTGCCTTCGGGATTTGCGAGCCAATTGCGCATTGTGCCGATCCATCTCGATTGGCGAGTGTTCACGTTTGTCTTGATCGCTGCGTGCATTTCGACACTGGCATTCGCGCTGGCTCCGGCATTGCAAGCGACGCGCGGCGATCTCATCCGAGCGACTCGCGGGGATTTCACCAGCCGCCATCGCAGCGGACGATTGCGAAACGCCCTCCTTGCAGCGCAAGTGGCGATTTGCGTGATGCTGCTGATCTGCGCGGGAATTCTTCTGCGCGGCGGGCGGCACGCTGAAGCAGTGGATGTAGGCCTGGACGTGCACAACGTTATTGAGATTGACACGCGCCAGGACCTACGCGGGAAAGTAAGCGCGGGTCTAGCTTCCGATCGGTCCGTCGAATCGCAAGCCGCCGTTTGGCGCACACCGCTCTACGGCAACTTGCGGGGAATCGAAGTCGCGACCCGAGAAGCAACGAGTTTCGTTTATGCGGGCTACAATTTCGTATCGCCGGAATACTTTGGTGTGTTTCGCGTGCCCCTTACGCGCGGCCGCAATTTCACAATCGAGGAAGCTCGCGCAGAAGCGCCCGTCGTAATCGTAAGCGAAGCGACAGCTCGAAAATTCTGGCCGCAATCCGATGCACTCGGCCAGACGCTTCGCATCCAGCTTCCGGCGGAGTCCGCCCGGCTTGGAGGGAACAAATTGCCTGAATTCACCAGCGCACGAGTGATCGGGATTGCGCGCGATGTGGTAAGCGGATCGGTGATTTTCGGCGTTGATCAAAGTTGTATCTATTTCCCGCTGAATGCCGCTGCGCCATTTGATTACGCTCTGCTTGTGCGAGTTCGCGGGAATCCCGAAGTGGTGAGGCAATCCCTCGACACAACGCTCACCGCCGCGGCACCGGGAGCGGTTACCCAAATGATCTCCATGCAGCAAGTTCTCGACGCGCAGTATTTTCCCTTTCACATTTTCGCGTGGATTTCCGAAGGGCTGGGCGCGCTGGCGCTCGCTCTTACCGGCATAGGAATCTACGGGGTGATCGCGTATCTCGTGACGCAACGATTGAAAGAGATCGGAATTCGGATAGCGCTGGGCGCAAGTTCGCGGTCCGTGATTGGGCTGGTGCTCTCCCAATCCATCAAGCTCGCGGCCATTGGTCTCGCCATCGGGACGTTGCTTGCGCTCGGGGTCGCGCGCGTTGCCGCCAGCCGGGTGTTTATGCTCGACACTCTCGAGTTGCGCGTCTATGCCGCGAGCATCGCCATCGTTCTCGCTGTCGCTGCGATTGCCGCAGCGATGCCCGCGCGCCGGGCCTCACGAGTCGACCCCATGTCCGTGCTGCGGCACGACTAGCCGCCGCGCGCACAAGATTGAAGAAGGCGCCCGCAGGAGCGGCTGCCCCAATGGAGGTCACGGGGCAAGCTGTGAAAGCGCTCGCAGGTGCGGGGGGCGGCAGGGCACACGCATGGCGGCTGCAGAAGAAAAAAGGGACAATTTCAGTTTTGAAATTTGAGATTTCAGAGAAGGACAAACAGGCAAGAAAAACACAACACCCGCAGTTTT
The DNA here is from genome assembly GCA_963838945.1 of uncultured Acidobacteriota bacterium. Lineage (GTDB taxonomy): Bacteria > Acidobacteriota > Terriglobia > Acidiferrales > UBA7541 > DASTCZ01. Next base: position 489,972 of record CAWITC010000011.1, read on the forward strand.
AGAAACCAAATATCGCGGCACCCGGCCACGACGTGCACGCCACCCGGCGTTCTGTTGTCCGCGAATTGCGGTTCCCCGGAACCTTATTCCCCCGCCTTGGCGGGGAAGGGCTTGGTTTGTATCTAATCGATGGCGTAGAGATTCCCATCCGCGCTTCCGACGTACACCGTGTGATTCACGATGACGGGTGAAGAGAGAATGGCTCCAACGCTAAACATTTTTTGCACACCGGCAACTATATCGTCATAAAAACTCGAAGGCATCGCTGCTTCATAATTGGGCCCACCTTCTTTAGCGGTCAAGGCCGGACCATTCTGAACCGAGGCATCTGTCCGAAAAACTCCGGATACTTGCCGGGCGGCGAGATCGATCGCAAAGAGCTTTCCTTCGTGCGATCCAATATACACATGATTTTCCGCGATCGCCGGTGACGAGAACATCGGCCACTTAAAACTCAGTGACGCCACATCCGCGCCGGTTTTCGCGTCCACAATGTGAAACAGACCGGAATCCGAAGTTGCAAAATACAATCGGCCGCCCTCAGCGGCCGGCGAACCGATCACCCATGAGCCCTTGTTGTTGTAAACCCATCGCTTTGCACCCGTTTCGGCATCAAGTGCATAGAGATTCGAGTCCCGGCAGCCGAAGTACACCGTGCCATCCGACACAGCGGCGGAGCCTTGAATTCCAATTTGATTGTGAATCTTTGGATCTTCGCCCGTCTTGAAGCGCCAACGCTCTTTGCCGCTCTTGGCATCCAGTGCGTAGAAATAAGTGTCCCAACTTCCAATGAAAAGCACGCCGTTCGCGATTGCCGGTGAAGCGTGGACAACGTCGCCGGTCTTGAATTTCCACACCAAACTCCCGGTCGCCGCATCGAGACCGTAAACGTTGCCGTCCCCGCTCCCGAAATACACCTTTCCGTCCCACACCGCGGGGGATGACAAGTAGAAATCAAACGGGTCCGGCATCAATTCCTCGGGAGGGTCGATTCCGTGAATGTGTTTTGCACTGAACCGGCGCTCGCCGCCAGTCGCGAATTTCCATTTCAAGGATCCGGTGGCCACATCCACCGCGTAAAAGTTCCCATCATAACTTTCAAAATAGACGAGACCGTCAGCGACGGCGGGAGATGACGTTATGCGCCCCTCGGTCTTGAATCGCCACGAAAGTTTTCCGCTTTCGGCATCCAGTGCGTAGACGCTCCCGTCTGTGCTGCCGATGAACACCTTTCCTTGTGCCACGGCGGGTGATGAATAGATCTTCCCATCAGTGTGAAATTTCCACTTAACACTATTCAATTTGGGGGCGCCTGGTCCATCGTAGACACCGGTATGTTCCAGATTTCCGCGAAACGTCGCGGTGTCAGAGGTAAGAGCCGGCGCTCCCGCCGCCATCAACAGCATCGCGAATAAGAGCGCGAGCCACGACCTGGGCGAACTGTGTGCCTCAACCTTTAGGAATTTCATTTTATTTGTCCTCTTATTTCTCCGGCCCGCATGTATTCGTTCGCGAACCACCGGAGTCGCCGCAACACACCCGTCTGAACAATGGACGGCTTCATTGCGTTTGGCTTTCACTTAAGACGCGATAGCGGCTGATTTGTTGCATCCTGGCCGGGCGCCATCAGGATGCAGTGTGTTTTTTGAGGCCGAGCGATGAAGCGGCGAGCGTGGGGACGGAAGATAACAGGCGCACCCTTGACAACGCCTTCGCTCTTATCGAGCGGCACCCGGGAATTGCGCGGTGATTGGGTACGGATAGGGATCAAAATCTCCGTCGTTCGGCGAGCTGGCCACGTGCTGTTCGCGTGTTAAGGGCGAACATGGGGCAGCCAACAATGTTTAGGACATCCAGCGCGCTATTGACCTTCTGACTTCCCACCAGTAGGATTTGGCGTTCAGCATCGACACACCAAGAATCACCGGCTCCCGAGGAACCATGAATTGTCCAAAGTGTGGCGCTAAGCTGATGGAAGGCGCTGCTTCGTGTCAATGGTGTGGCCAGGCTACGCCAGAAAATGCCACCCAAGCATCAACAGTCCCGCCGACAATCACGCCGACACCTGTGGCGCAGCCGACGCCCGCTCCGCCACCCCCGATAGGGAGATTCACTTGCCCGTTCTGTGGCTTTCAAGGGCCTCCGGTCATCACAAAGAACATGTCAAGCGCCGGTTGGATTTTGTTTGTGGTTCTCCTTCTGTTTTGCTTGCCGCTCTGTTGGCTCCCATTTGTTATGCAAGGCACCAAGGAAGAGGTCCGGAAATGTTCGGGATGCGGCATCAAACTGGGATGACGAACACGGACGGCGGGAGGCGGACCATCCGCATTTGCGCGATGGTGTTTTTCGCGGCCTATTTGACGTGGAACGGTAGATGGTTAGCGGCCGGAAAAACTCCGCCGAGTGTACTTCGCGCCTTCCTCGGCATCCCTTGCCCCACAACCGGCGGCATGCGGAGCTTCTTGTCCCTCTTGCATGGCGATTTTCACGCCTCGTTACTATGGAACCCGTATACCATCCCCATAGTCATTCTTTCAGCCGTGTCTTGCCAGAAGCTAATGGTTGCAGCTCTGCGGAAGAAGGAGCTTCTGCTCCCAAAGTGGATGGGCGCCGCGTGGTGGAGTGTTCTGATTACGGCTTGGCTTGCGAAATTTGTGGTTGGCCGGGGATATTGGTAGGGTTGCGAATCACGTCATAGACTCAATCCAGTTGTAAATCCAACCTGTATCAAACTGGCGTCCTCATTCGATGTATGAGTGGTGGCTGATTAGATGACGTTGCCGGGGGGAAAGAAATTCCCAGGCTGTGACTGCGCGAGTCTCCACAGCTACTGCGCCGCGGAGGCTTTGAAACTCCCCAGGGCTGCGGAGAGCGTGTTAAATGTGGGAATGGCTTCGAGCAGCCGCGTGACGCTCAGCGCATCGTGGACACGCCCGGCGGGGACTACGAGATGCAGGCTGCCGCCCTTGCGGGTGAGTCCGGTGCATTGCCGCACCAGAGCGCTGATGCCCGAGCTGTCAATCTGGATGAGGCCGCTCAGGTCGACGAGCATTTTCTTACAGCCCTCGGCGGCGAGCCGCTGCAGTTCGCGGTCAAGCAATTCGCTATTTTCGCCAAGGGTGGCGCGGCCGCGCGGCTCGACCACGACGATGTCGCCATCCTTGCGCGTGATGATTTCGAGTTTTTGATGATCGGCGTTCATGGCTAAGAATGTTGCGCAATCGAGCGCGCGAATCAGCCTGAGTCTTACCTAAACTGTTCCGCTCTTCAGCGCTCTGTAAGCGGAGCCAGACCTGCCCGGCATCGTCCACCGGGCAAGGGGTATTATACGACGGCGCGGCCCCAAGGCTACCCGCTTCTTGCTTCAATGTATTGGACGCTCGCGCAAGCCCGGGAGTAAGCCTCCGGGCCGCCCGGAATCGAGGTTTTCGTGAAGGCGCTGATTTTGTGAAGGCGACATTGCGGTGAGGGCACTTCGGCTGCATCGCTGGGACGCGACGCCCGCGGAAGCGCGCGAGATCCAGCTCCGTCTGCGCCAGCGACTCGAACGCGAGCGTGGCAAAGGCGAGAACCGCGCAGGCCGCGTCCAGATTGTCGCGGGCTGCGACCTCGCCTTCCGCCTGCCGGAGCGGCGATCGTGGGAGCGCGGCACGGGCCGCGCCATCGCCGGAGTCGTCGTCTTCACGTTTCCGGAGTTAGTGGAAGTCGAGCGCGTCTCCATCGAGCAGCCGCTCACGTTCCCGTACGTGCCCGGCCTACTCAGCTTTCGCGAAGTTCCCGCGCTACTCGCGGCGTTTGCTCGGCTGAAACATTCGCCGGATCTAATCTTCTGCGATGCCCATGGCACGGCGCATCCGCGGCGCTTCGGCCTCGCCTGCCACCTGGGGATGCTGCTCGCCCGGCCAACGATCGGCTGCGCGAAGTCGCTCTTGATTGGCGAATATCGGGAGCCCGCGGCGAAGGCCGGCTCATGGTCGCCGCTGCTCGCGCCGAAGGAGAAGGAAATAGAGCGCTCCGCGAAACGCGAGACCATCGGCGCGGTGTTACGCACGCGCACCGGAGTGAAGCCGATGTTTGTGTCGGTTGGCTACCGGATATCGCTTGCGCGCGCGATCGAATTTGCGCTCGCGGTCTGCGACGGCTACCGCATTCCCCGCCCCACGCGCGAAGCGGACCACTTCGTTGAGGCCGTGAAGCGAAACCCTGCACCGGACGGAACGGGGCAAAGCCCTGAACTTTCGAGCACAGGGGGCGTAGAGCTCGAAGTTTCAGTCCGGAACGAGAGATGAATTCAGAGTAGTACGGCTTGCAGCGAAACAGGCAATAGAAATGGATTGCGTTTTAATCGGATTCTCTTCCGGACACTTATAATTGAGGCAGACCGACTTGGTCTCCAGTTGGAGTGCAATAACGAGTCCACAGAATGAGCACGACACAGCCCTCATTGCCTGTAGTTCCGGCGAAAGAGCCGGAGAAAGTTCCGCCGGAAATGCCGCCGGAAGTCCCTACGGATGTTCCGTCGGAAGACCGCCTTACGGAAATTCAGGCCAGCCTGAGGAAGCTCGAGCGCCGTGACTGGTGGCTCTGGGCCATGGCCGTCATCGTCATGCTGCTGCTGACGGGGGCGGTCGTCTCGATGAGCTTCCCGGAATTGCTGAAAACCGACGACGCGTTCTTCCGGTTCAGCCTGAATCAGGCGGTGCGCGGACTCGTCGGGCTGGTGCTGCTTTTCAATACCTACACGATTTACCAGCAATATCAGGTGAAGCGGCTGCGGCGGCAACTTTCCGAGCAGTTGCAGGCGATGGGGCGCCTGCGCGTGCGCGCGGAGGAATTCCACCGCCTGGCGACAATTGACGCGCTGACCGGCCTCTACAACCGCCGGTTCGCGGAGCAGCGTCTTACGGCGGAGGCATCGCGGTCACACCGGCACGGCCATCCGCTCACCGTGATTTCATTTGACCTCAACAATTTTAAAAAGATCAACGATCGGTACGGCCATCCCGCGGGCGATCAGGTGCTGAAGGAGTTTGCCGACCGGCTGAACAGCGCCATTCGCGTTTCCGACTTCGCCGTACGCATGGGCGGCGACGAATTTCTGGCGATCCTCCCCGAATGCACGATCGGGCAGGTGCAATCACTGTTGAAGCGCATCGCGAATGTGGAAGTGGAATGCGAAGGCGCCCGCATCCCTGTGGAATATTCCCATGGATGCGTGGGGTACGAGCCCGGCGAGACGCCGCAGCGTTTTCTCGAGCGCGCCGACGAGTTGCTCTACGCCGACAAGCGCAGAAGCAAGAAAGCCGCTCCGCAACTTTCCTACGCGCAACGGCAGTGACATACCGCGCGGGGAATCCCACAAGAACAGCGCCGAAAAAACAAAGGAGGTGAAAACCTGGCGGCTTTCACCTCCCGGGGTGGGGTAGGGTGTTGCTAGAAAAAACTTAATTCCCCTTATAGCCCAAACTGTGCGACTTCCGTCCCGCCAGCGACACCGGCGGATTAGACGCGTCTGCCACACAGCGAGTGTACTTGCGAAATAACATAGCTCGCATGAACCTGTCAAGCCGCTTCTGTCCGCTCCGCCGCTCGGTGCGTGGGCAGCGTGATTGAGCAAGCTTCCTCGCCCGAATAGCGAGGCGGGATTTGAATCGCGCGCTACGGGACTTGAACAAGAGACTCATGCTTTGCCGGGTGAGCGGCGGTGACGACTTGATCGCGGCCGGCCTGTTTCGCGATGTAGAGATGACGGTCGGCGCTGGCGAGCAGCTCACGCGCGTTCATTCCATCCTGCGGGAGGGCGGCGACGCCGAGCGAGAGAGTCACGGCTTTGTGGCCCCGGCCATTGTGATGGAGCCGAAGACGAAGAGCTTCCGAGCGCAACTGCTCGGCTCGCTGATGCGCCACTACCAGCGGAGTTTCGGGAATGATCATCACAAATTCCTCGCCGCCGTAGCGGCAGGTGACGTCTTCGCGGCGCGTGCGCGACTGCAACATGCGCGCGAGCGAGCGTAGAAGCGCGTCGCCGGCGGGATGGCCGTACGCATCGTTGAAAAGCTTGAAGTGATCCACGTCAAGCATGATGACGCAGAGCGGGCGATTGGCACGCATGGCGCGATGGATTTCGCGGTCGAGAGCTTCGTCGAGATACCTGCGATTGAACAAACCGGTGAGCGGATCGCGAATGGAGACACCGCGAAGAGTCTGGCGAATGCGCAAGTTGACGAGCGCCCGGCCGAAATGCCAGGCGACGGTCATGGCGCGGCGGCGCACGGCGTCGGCGGATTGGATCTCCGTGGAATTTCCCTGTGGCGCGGCGAGGACCAATTCAAGCGATCCGAGAATTTCGCCCTGCCCGATGACCGGCAAACACAGAGAATTTGCGGATGGCGAAGCAGCCGCGTGCCGGCAAGGAGAGACTCCGGCCAAGGGGGTCCGTAGCGCTCCCCGACTTGATCGCGGAGCAGCGATCCGCGGAGACAGGCCGGAGCGATGGAGGGTTTTCCCCCCAGACCGCGGCTGTTTCCAGGAACCTTTTCCTGGAGCGCAGCAGGCGGAGCGCGCCGGAATCTTCGCCGAATAGTTTTGCGGCAAAGTGGGCCAACAAGGCATAGGTTTTAGGGGGGGTGTCGCAGGCCTGCAGCATGTCTTCCATTTCGCCGAGCAGGGCAAGCTCCTGCAAGCGCAACTCAAGGTGGCGGGCGCGGCCAATCAGTTGATGGCATTCCGAACGCAGGTCGTTTTCGGCTGAGCGGTGGCCGGTCAAATCCCGCAGGACGGCCACGCAACCCCGGGAGCCATCCGGCGCGAAGCCACAGGGCGAGGCAGCCATATCAAAGGCTTTTTCCTGAGGCGGGTGCAGGCATTCGCCGCGCTCCGCGCGCCCCGTCGCTCGCACGCGAAGGTGAGGGCAATCCGCGGGAGGGGCGCTCGCGCCGTGAATCACTTCATAACAGGGACGCCCAAGAATGCCGGGCAATTTCTTGCCAAAGGAATCCGCGGCAGCGCGGTTCGCGCGATAGATGCGGCAGCTCCCGTCCATCCAAAGGACAGGGTCGGGGAATTCGTCGAGCGCCAATTCGAGACTGGCGTTTTCTTCCGCGAGTTGGAGGACCAATTCCGCGGAAATCCTTTCGGGCGGCGAAGTTCTGGTTGCCGGAAGGATGGGCTTCGTGCAGGAGATGGCGCTCGCATTGCTGGACTGCGCGGGTGGATATGTGGATGACTTCGGAGACTCCGGGCTGGTGGCAGGCGACGAGCGTCTGCCGGGAGAAGGCCTCATTACCAAATCCAAGCGGAAGAGACAGGCCCGAAGGATCGGGCTCTCGGAAGGGGGCTCGACCATTTTCGCGCGACCATCGGGGAAGTCAATCCGAAGGCGAAAAAAGTTCCCTCAATAGCAATACGACAATCTCACAAGCGCCGGCGCTCGATGCCCGGGATGACTAAGATTTGTAACTAGAGCTTGGGGTCGCGGATCTGGACGTTGTGCTTTTCCAGAATTTCACCGGTGGCGTGATCCACGGCCACGAGAGCGAATTGGTAGTTGACCTCGGCCTGAACGACGGTTTGCTCGGCGGATGTCAGTTGAAGTTGCGTTTGCAGCAAGACGAAAAGCGTGTCCGCTCCGAGGTCGTATTTTCTCTGTTCGCCATCGAGGTTTTTTTGGGCAAGGTCGAGAGCGATCTTTGCCTGGGCCAGGGAGAGCTTGGCGACTTCAAGTTGATTGACGGCGTTTCGAGCTTCGAGCTGAACAGATTCCTCGTTGGACCGTTCGTTGTAGAGGTCGCGGCGCTTGCCGAATTCATTCGTGCCCAAATTAGCTTCGGCAGCCCGATTGCGGATGGGGAGACCAAGCGAGAGGCTGAAGCCATACGTGGGAGATGTGAACTGCGCCGCCTGGCTCAGGGCATACCCGAGTCCGGTGGCCGAAATAATGGTTGGGGGAATGGTGGTGCTATCCAGTTGATCTCCGGCCAGACTTGAACCGGCGTAGGAGCCCGTGAGATTCAAGGATGGCTGCATTTGATTGTGCGCGAGGCGAATATTCATGTCGTCGACTGCGAGGGCATCGCGATAAAAATCATATTCGGGGCGCTTTACGTGGGCAGTTTCGATCACATGACCCGCATCCACGGTCAGCAGATCCCCCACAGGCTCCGGGGCTTCGGTTAAATCCAGGTCCAGCGCGGAGGTCTTCGGGTCTAAGTCAGCGCCGAGGAGAACGCGGAGCGCGTCCTCCTGCTGCTTCAGGAAATACTCGGCCTGGATGGCGGTAACCTTGCGCGTGGCAAGCTGCGATTCCGATTGAAAGATGTCATAGGGGCCGAGAGCGCCGAGCTCGAGAGCGCGCTTGTCATGATCATAGCTGGCCTGCGCCTGATCGACGGATTTGCGGTCGACGTTCAGGCTTTCCCGCGCGAGGATTACGTTCCAATATTGGTCCACGACGGTTTCGATGATGGCGCTGATCTGCATCTGGAAAGAGGCGCGCGATTGGTGAAGGTTGCGCTGGGCGATCAAAATCGGCGCGCGATTGGGAAAGAGCCCGCGATTGCGCAAAAGAGGCTGCGACACGGAGAAACTGAGGGTGGCGGGGAGCGAGGGATTGAACGTGTTGAAAGTGCTGTTGCTATTGAAGCGCGATGCGGTCAGACCGATGTTGACGGACGTGCCGGTCTCAAAAAATTGAAAGTAATTTGACTGGCTGCTCTGGCTCAAGGAACTGAGGACGCTCGCGCCGCCCAACTGCGTGGCCTGCGGGCTCGAACTGCGCGACGCGCTAAAGCTGGAGGTAAAGGATGGATCGAATGGCGAGCGTGCGTTCAAAACGTTGAAGGCGGAACTCTGATAAGTGAGTTCGTCAACACGGATGCTGGTGTTGTTGGCGAGTGCAAGCTGGATGGCCTGCTCGAGCGTGAGACGGAGTTTGCCTTCGGTGACGAAGTCACGGAGATGTTCGGGAACGGGGATTTTCGAGGGAAGCAAAGGACGTTGCGTGATTTCCTTGAACCATTGAGGCGTTGGGAACGGACTCGATTGGGCACGAAGGGCATCGGACGTGAAGCCCATTGAAAGAACCAAGCAAACAAGCAAAGCGGAACGGCGCATGGAAGCCTCCCTGGAAATTCAAAAGGATGCGGGCGGGGCTGCCGGCCCGCCCTACCATAAACCGCAACGCAGCGGCAGCAGATCATATTTGGCGAATGACCGCGCGTTACAGACGATACTTCGTAACGCAAGATCATTCGTAACGGATGGCCTCGACGGGATCGAGACGCGCGGCCTTGCGCGCGGGGTAGATCCCGAAAATCAATCCTACGGAAACGGAAACAGCGAAGGCGAGCAGGATGGAAATCCAAGTGACAATGGTAGTCCATCCGGCGAGCCAGGCGATCAACTGCGACATCCCGAAGCCGACGAGAATCCCCATGAGGCCGCCGACGAAGGAGATCATGACGGCTTCAATGAGGAACTGGCGGATGATGTCCATCTGGCGGGCGCCGACGGCGCGGCGGACGCCGATCTCGCGGGTGCGCTCGAGGATGCTCGCGAGCATGATGTTCATGATGCCGATGCCGCCGACGAGCAGCGAGATGGAGGCGATGGCGACCATCACAACGTCAAAGATGCGTTGCGTGCGTTTCTGCTCGGCGAGCAATTCGGCGGGGACGATCACGGAGAAATCGTCCGCGCCGCGGTGCGAGGCGTTGAGCAGACCGCGGACGACGTCCGCGGTTTCGACGCTGGCGTCCGGCGTGCTGACCTGCATATAGACGCCGTCAATTTCGTCTTTCATAAAACTGTTCGCATCTTCCATGCGGTCGATGGCGGCGTAGAGCGGAACATAAATGAGATTGTTCAAATCCTGCGAGGGAAGCCCGGCAACGGGCGTTTGCGCCGTGAGTTGCGGTCCGGCCACGCCAATCACGTGATACCACTGTGTGTTCACTTTCACATACTGGCCCACGACTTCCTGCGAGCCAAAGAGGTTGGAAGCGGCGCCCTGCCCAAGTACGCACACCGGCGCGCCTTTCAAGTTTTCGTCGTCCGTGAAGAAGCGGCCCGCGACGACGCGGAGATTGGCGATGCTTTCGTAATTGGGTTCGACCCCGTAGAGGATGGGCATTTCGCGCGACGGCTTGGGAAGAAGCTTCGTGGGAGTGAGCCGTTTGCGCGGCGTCGAGCCGGTAAGCCCGGCGACGTTTGCGCGGATGACGCGGTAGTCCTGGAAACTAAGCCCCTGCGAAATCTTCCGGATTTTCTGCCAGTCCAGTTCGTTGGCCGGCTCCTTGGCCTCGACGACGACGTTGCGCAACCCCAACTGCTCGATGAACGCCATCACCTGCTGCTGAGCGCCCGCGCCGATCGAAAGCATGGATACGACCGCGGCGACGCCGAAGATCATGCCGAGCATGGTGAGGAGCGAGCGAAGCTTGTGCTGTGTGAGGTTTTGCAGTCCGAGGTTCAGGTCGGAGACGTACTGAATCCAATCGCGTTCGGGTCTCAGATTAACAAGACCCCGGCGAGCAGCGGCGCCGGAAGGCGTCATTGCTTGCCACCGGCAGGAGCGGAGGAACTCGCTCCGGAGGAGGAAGGCCGCTGGCCGGCTCCTTCGGGGTCCACAAGGGCAACTTCCGTGCCCTCCGTAAGACCCTCGACAACGACCTGGCTTTCCAGAGAGTGTTTGATCTTAATAGGCTTAGATTCAAACGTGCGGCCCGCGCGGACGAAGACGACGGGCTTGCCATCGCGCATGAAGATGGCCTGGCGAGGGAGATGGAGAACATCACGGAGGGTCTCGCCGCGAATGATGATATGGGCGGTCTGTCCGGGGCGGAGGGAAGAATTTGGTGTATCCATTGCAAACGTGACGTCAAAGCGGCGCGTGGGGTCGCCACCCCACCAGTCTGAGTTCGTTGCCATGCCGGATACGGTCTTCACCTTGCCGGAAATGGACTTTTTTGGATCGGCGTCCACCTGGATGTCGATGGTTTCACCCGCAACGATGTCCGCGCGTGAGACCTCAGGGACCTGAGAGAAGATTTCCATCTGTGTGATATCCAGTACCTGAGCGATGATGTTGCCGGGAGAGGTCTGGTCGCCTTCCTGAAACTCCGGAATGGCCATTCCGGGGAAGCCAATTCCGCCGCTCGCGTTCCGGTTCCCTTTACGTGTAAGCAGGCCGGCCATCGTGGAGCGAATGGTCATGCTCTGAATGTGGTCTTGAGCGATTTTGATATCGAGCAATGCCTTGGTGCGCAGCTCCTGCGAAACGGCGAGTTGAGCCTGGTTGGAGGCAACGCGGGACTGAACATCCTGCTCGAGCTGAGCGAGGCGGCGCCTGGCTTCTTCAAGGGCGAGATTGTTGATCTTCGCTTGAATGACGCTGAGAAGCTCGTTCTGGCTGCAATCAAGCTCGGCGCGACGGACATCGTAACGCGCATGGAGCAATGCGACCTGATCGGTGGCTGTGGAGACGGCGCCATCCGCTTTTGACTTTGCGATCTGCTGGTCCGCAAGATTGAGCTGTGATTGCGCTTGCTCGAGGTTGTATTCCTGCTCGCTGGGATCGAATTGGAGAACGACATCCCCGGGCTTTACCAATTCGCCGGTTTTGGCGAGAGAAATGATTTGAAGCGTGCCGTTGACAGGAGGCGCCATTAAGGAGGAGCTATTTGGAGTGCGGAGTACGCCAGTAACATATATTTTGGGGTCGATGTTGCCGCGCTCGACTCTTGTTGTGGGAAGGGAACGCTCCGGGCTGCGGAGGCGCGCAAGGGAAATGGCAATGCCGCCACTCGCCAGAACCAGGACGAGCAATCCGATGATCAGCTGCAGACGCGTTCTCGACTTCATGGCTTGACCCTCATTGCTTGCCTCTCATTGTTTCCCCCCGGCGGAAGGATCCTTCAGGGCGACGCGCTCGCCGGGCTGCAGCCCGCTAAGGATTTCGACCTGGCCGCCGCCGCGATGACCCACGACAACAACGCGCTCGGAGAAATTACTGGAGGACTTGTCACCCTGCGCGACGAAGGCGACGGTGCGTCCGATCTTTGTGAATACGGCCGTGGCAGGAACCGTGATGACGTTGTGGATACTTTGCACGGCGATGCGTTCGGTTACGCTCATGCCCGGGCGCAAGCGTGGGTCGGGATGATCGATCACAACGGAGACATCAAAATTCTTCGTTGGAGGCCAGCCGTTGCTGAAATCAATTTTGGCGAGGGGGCTGATTTCAAAGACACTGCAAACGAACTCCTGATCAGGGATGGCATCGGCGCGAGCCGTGGCGGTTTGCCCTGCGCGCAGTCGGCTGCGATCCGTCTCATCCACACGGGCAGAGATGCGCAACGAGGAAAGATCCGGCAATTGAAGAATGTTCGCGCCAGACCAGGCACGGTCGCCTTCCTTGAAAGGCTGGGCATTGCCCCCAAAGTTGTTGGTGCGCCAATTCGGAAGGCGATTCACGATCCCGTCGACCGGCGCAAACAAAGTAAGGTGGCTGATGGCGTCTTCGTATAGCTTGACGTCACGCAAGGCTTTCTGCCGCTTCTGTTCAAAGGCGGCAATATTCGCGCGGGAGCTGGCGCGGTCGGATTCGAGCTTTTGCTGCGCCTGGCGCGCCCGGGCCTCGGCATCGGCGACGGCAAGTCTCTTTTCTTCGCCGTCAATCGGGGAAAGAATTTCAGCCTGGCTTGCGGTCAGTTTGGCGCTTTCGACGTCGTAGTTTGCTTTTTGGAGATCGGTGACGTCCTGCTCCTCGGTGAGCCGCGCCTGCGCCTCCGCATCGGCCTTCTGGGCTTCGGTTTGTTTGACATCCGAGCGGCGCTGGTCGAGCGTGGCCTGCAATGTGGAGGGGTCCAGCACGACGGCGACATCGCCCTTCTTGATGGGATCGCCATCCTTGGCGAGCTTCACAATCTGAATTGCGCCTGAGTCGGAAGGCGCTTCCAGAATAGAGGTGTGATAAGCCTGGAACTGTCCGCGGAGTTCGACGGAATCCACGAGATCGCCGCGAACGACGACGGCAGTGGGTGTTGCGCCGGCGGCGGAAACGGTCGCTGAGCCGCCGCGCGGTCCCGCCAGACGCATGGCGACGAGGACTCCCGCGAGAACGACAACACCGGCCGCGGCAATGATCCAACCACGTTTCGTGCGCCACGCTTGCTGGAAAAAGCCCGCCATCAGGATCCGTATGCTCCTAGTTATTTGCCGAAGTAACGCCGGTCTTGGCCGGCGGGATTGCATCCGATTCCGCAGAGCGAATCAGCGTTTCTCCGGCCTGAATTCCAGATTCGACGACTGCTTCAACTTCGTTCGTTTTAGTAATTTTCACTTCGCGTTCTTCGGATGTGTTTCCTTTTATGACGCGGACAAACATTTTGCCATCCCGGCGAATGACCGCATCGCGAGGAACCACGAGCGCATTCGGCATACGCTCTAATTCCACATCCACGGCGGCGGAAAGGTCCGGAAGGAGATTGGCGTTGGTTCCCTCAATTGTGAAAAGAACGACGAAATTGTGGACCTTATCTGAAAAGCTGCCAGTAGTCCCGATGGCGGAAACAAGTTCCGTGCGGCCGTGAAAGACGAGGTCAGGGTAAGCATCCAGACGGATTTCGACGGGCTGGCCCTCTTGAAGTTCAGGAATGTCCTGTTGATTCACCTGCGCACGAACACGCATGGAGTTTGGGTTCACAATCTGCATCAACCCAGCGCCCCCGTAGGTATCGTCTCCCACACTCCAATCCGCGGGACCCTGGTTTTTCCAAGTCTGAGTGATGACCACCAGTCCATCGGCGGGAGATTGGATGGCGAGCTTTTCCGAGTTAGCTTTGGCGTGCTCCATGGCAAGGCGTGAACTATCCCGCTGGATTTCGAGAACGCGAATTGCGGCGGTATCGGATTGGCGTTTGAGCTGATAAGTGTCGCGCAACTGTTTGAGCTTGGCGTTGGCTTCGTCGAGGTTCGCTTTGTCCTTTTCAGCAATAATGCGGGACTGTACCTCGCTGCGCTTTAGCTCAAGCTCCGAATTCCTCACAAGGTCTTCCTGCGCCTTGATATCGGCGTCGTCGACCGCCACTGTGGCGGCTTGCGTGGCGTGCAACTTGTCAATCTGGCGGAGGAAATCGTTGTAATCAGCCTCGCGATCCATAGCGTTGCGGATCTGAGCCTGGCGGTCAAATTCGACGAGCAAATCACCTTTGTGAACGTGGGAACCAGTCGGGAGGAGGGTGGTGATGGTCAAATTACTGTTGGTCTGGCCGGCCAAGCGTGGCGCGGTAATGGGGTGGGTCTCGACAGCTTCGACCGTGCCATTCACACGCAATGTCCGGACAAAATCGCGGCGCTCGACGCGCGCGGTGCGCTGGACTTCGCCCGCTGACTGGTTGCTGGCCTGGTTTCGGTGAAGGAAGTAGACAGTGGCGCAAATAGCGGCCAGCGCGAGGAACGCAACCCAAAAGACGAGACGGCTCCAAGGGGCGGGGGAGGAAGACCGCCGGGCGTTGCCGGTTCGAGGCGCCTGCGGCGCGCGGAGAGAGGCATCCACCGGCGCGGCGGTTGGCTCCGTGCTGGCCATAGTTCGTTGGGAGGTCAACTCATGCATGGATGGTTTTAGACCCTACCCCGGGTCACCTGAAATTGCCCTTAGAACTGCCGCTTTCACGTGTCCATGAGGGTGGCCACGAATGCCTGGGGACACCCTCCCTTGAGCCAAGAACCCCGCTATAAAGACGCCAAAAACAGCAAAAGGTTTTCCTGGAAAATGATGAGAATTCCGCTAATCACACACCGGAAGGGGTCTCGATTCCATTAGCCGCGATCCACGAGCGGAACGTAGGGCCTTTCGCCGGCTCCGAGGTAGATCTGGCGCGGCCGGGCAATCTTCTGCTCGGGGTCGAGCAGCATCTCCTGCCATTGCGCGATCCATCCCGAAGTTCGAGGGATGGCGAAGAGAACGGGAAACATCGTCATGGGGAATCCCATGGACTGGTAAATCAGCCCCGTATAGAAATCCACGTTTGGATAGAGCTTTCGCGAGACGAAATAATCGTCTTCCAGCGCGATGCGCTCGCATTCGAGGGCGATTTCGAGCAGTGGGTTCTTGCCCATCACGTCAAAGACTTCGTAGGCCACGTGCTTGATGATCCGCGCGCGCGGGTCGTAGTTCTTATAGATGCGGTGGCCGAAGCCCATCAGGCGCACTTCGCCGGCCTTCACGCGTTTCAGATAGGCCGGAACGTTTGCGACCGAGCCGATCTGCATCAACATGCGCAGGACTTCTTCATTGGCGCCGCCATGCAGCGGGCCGTAGAGCGCCGCGGTGGCCGCCGCCGTGGCGGAAAAGGGGTCGGCGTGCGAGCTGCCGACGTTGCGCATCGCGCTGGCCGAGCAGTTTTGCTCGTGGTCGGCGTGCAGGATGAAAAGGATGTCGAGGGCGCGTTCGAGCGTCGGGTTCGGCCGGTACTTCAGCTCGGTGGTCTTGAAAAGCATGTTGAGAAAATTGCCGGGATAGCTCAGTTCGTTATCCGGGTACGCGTAAGGCATTCCGAGACTGTGCCGATAGGCAAACGCCGCGAGCGTGGGCATTTTGCCGATGAGCCGCCAGGTCTGCTTGCGGCGCGAATCCTCATTAAAGATATCTTTCGCGTCGGGATAAAAGGTGGAAAGTGCGGCGATGGTTGAAATCAGCATGCCCATCGGGTGGGCGTCATAGTGAAAGCCATCGAGAAATTTCTTGATGCTCTCATGGATAAAGGTGTGATGCGTGATGTGGTAGGCCCAGTCGTTGAGTTGTTTTTGCGCGGGGAGCTCCCCATGCAGGATCAAAAATGCAGTTTCGAGATAGGTGCTCTTCTCCGCGAGTTCCTCGATTGGATAGCCGCGGTAACGGAGGATACCCTTGTCGCCATCAATAAAAGTGATTCGGCTGACACAGGAGGCGGTGTTGTTGAACGCAGGGTCGTAACACATCATGCCGAAATCATCGGAGCTGGTCTTGATCTGGCGAAAATCAGTGGAGTGGATGGCGCCGTGGGAAATCGGCAGCTCGTAGGATTTGCCGGTGCGATTGTCGGTGACGGAGAGCGAGTCGCGGCGGCCTCCCGAAGCGTTTTCCGGTGATTGTGGCGCTTGCGATTTCTGTTGGACGGGATTCATGGCGGCGTCTGCGCGGCAGCGGTCACATCCAATGTACACCAACTCGCAGGCGGGGGGAACCCGGGGCGGGATCCGACGAGATAAGAGTAACGGCAGGCGGAGGAACTCGCATGGCGGCGCGGAAAGAGGCGAACCTGCGAGAAAGGTTGGGAGGAGAGCCGAGGCGAATCACCTCTTGACAAATGTCGTTATAACGAGTATTATCGTCCCGGAATTCAGATTTCACCGGGAGGCACACCGTGACACAGATTATCCGCAGCGCGGACCGCTACCATTTCGAGACCGATTGGCTTTCCACGCACTGGCACTTTTCCTTCGACCATTACCACGACCCTGCGAACATTTCGTTTGGCCCGCTACGCGTGTTCAATGACGACATCATCCGCGGAGCCGGCGGGTTCCCGATGCACCCCCACCGCGAGATGGAGATCGTCACCTACGTGATTGAGGGTGAGTTGGAACACCGAGACAGTATGGGGAACGTCGGCCGGATCTCCCCCGGCGAAATCCAGCGGATAAGCGCGGGGACGGGCGTGCGACATTCAGAGTACAACGCCTCGGACAAAAAGCCGCTGCATCTCGTGCAGCTTTGGATTATTCCCGCAGTGGCGGGGCTCGCGCCTTCGTGGGAGCAAAAGAAGTTTTCGGAGGAAGCGAGAAGCGGCAATCTGCTGGCCGTTGCGGCGCCGGAAAATCGCGCAGGCGGTGAAGCGAAAAGCGCCGTGCAGATTCACCAGGACGCGACAATCTACACGTCGCTTCTTGCGCCGAAGCAATCCGTGAAGCACTTGCTCGCGCCGGGGCGCCGAGCCTATCTGTTTGTAGTGAAAGGTGAGCTGAACTTGGCGGCGAAAAACGGCACACCGAAGGCATCGCCTATCACGCTTTCCGCGGGGGACCAGGCACGCATTACCGAAGCTAGCTCGTTGGAGTTGGCCGGCGGCGCTTCCCGCGCGGACTTCCTCCTGCTGGATTTGCCGTAAGAGGATTTTCCGTGGAAACCCCGGAGCCGCGGGCGACAGGTAATAAAACTTAGAAGTTTGCTGCTTCGCGCGCCAGCGCGTGAAGCAGCGTGCGCATTCGCGGATGCTCGCCGACCGGCTTCAGGATTTCCACGGTGAGCTGCGGCACTTGCGCGCGGACGACGGAAACCTGCTCGGGAATCTCCTTTTCGAGCGGGCCTCCGGGCGTAAGAAACAGCGGCAGGATGCGCAGGCGCGCGACGCCGTCATCGGCCGCTTCGGCGGCCACATCCGCGAGGTTTGGCGAAGCCACGGACACGTAGGCCAGCCGGACGCGGTCTTTGCCCAATTCGTTCTTCAAGCTCTCTTCCAATTCTTCAAATGGCTTTCGCAGCCGGGCCTCCTGAATGCCCGGCGCGAAGAGCACGATGCGAATCAATTCCTTCATCACTCGTTTCCCGAATCGCAGAATAGCAACAGGACCGAAAATTGGCCAATAGAGACTGCTGCGTCCTGGTCATGCGTGACACCATTCGCCAATCGTGATAGAGCATGATACGCCATCGAAACGGCAGGAGGAGCCACAATGCGATCCGCGAAGATCATTCTGGGAATGCTCAGCGTACTGGGCCTCTGCGCCCTAGCGCAAAAAACACCTGCACAAGCTCCTGAAAAAGCACCCGCAAATGGCAAACGAATTGTGATTGCGGCGAGCGCGGTGCTCGATGGCAAGGGCCATGTGCTGCGCAACACACGCATCGTGATCGAGGGCTCGAAGATCGTTGCCATTGATCCGAAGGCCGGGCCGGTAGATTACGACCTGCGCGGCCTGACGGTGCTGCCGGGCTGGATTGACGCGCACGTGCACATCACATGGAGCTTTGACAAGGACGGGAAGAACGCGGGCGCGGGAGGAACAACACAAGAGGCCGCGTATCAAGCGGCGTCGAATGCTTGGGTAACGCTGATGGCGGGCTTCACGACGGTGCAAAGCGTGGGCGCGCCAAACGATGTTCCGCTGCGCGACGCCATCGCGAAGGGAATACTGCCGGGGCCCCGGATACTTACTGCCGTCGAGCCGCTGCAGGGGCGAGGCGATCGGACCGGGACGCCGGATGAAATCCGCGCGTATGTGAGGAAGCAAAAAGAAGCGGGCGCGGACCTGATCAAGATCTTCGCGTCGCAAAGCATCCGCCAGGGCGGCGGGATGACAATTTCACAGGAGCAATTGAACGCGGCCTGCGATGAAGCGAGGAAGCAGGGCCTGCGCACGCTTGTGCACGCTTACAAAGACGCTGTCCGAGCCGCCACCCTTGCCGGGTGCACGGAAATTGAGCACGGCACTCTGAGCACCGACGACGACCTGAAACTCATGGCCGAAAAAGGGACATATTTCGATCCGCAGTGCGGGCTGGTGATTGAAAATTATCTCTTGAACAAGGAAAAGTACCTCGGCACACCGGGATACACGGAAGAGGGTTTTGCGGCGATGGAGAAGATCCTGCCAATGAACCATGAGTTGGTGCAACATGCGGTGAAAATTCCGGGGCTAAAAATCGTTTTCGGCACGGATGCCGTGGCGGGCGCGCACGGGCGCAACGCGGAGGAGTTCATTGACCGCGTGCGCGACGGCGGTCAGGAGCCGATGCAGGCAATGATGTCCGCGAATTCAATCGGCGCGGAAGCTATGGGCATGGGAGACCAGATCGGCTCGATTGCTCCGGGACTGCAGGCCGATATCATCGCGCTCGATGGGGATCCGTTGAAAGACATTACGGCCGTACGGCGCGTCGTATTTGTGATGAAGGGCGGCGTGGTTTACAAGAATGTTTCGCGCGCTGCAATTCCCGTATATGCGGGCGTGCAACCCTGATTTCTGCTTGCTCGCAGGTTGGTAATTCACTTGTTTTGGAGGATTCCATGAGGATTCTGCGTAACGGTGTGCTCGCTGCGGGCGCGGCAACGATTCTTGCATTGAGCGCCGTGGCGCAGCAGCCCGCGGCCGCGCCCGCCGCTGTGCCCATCGCTCTTCCGCCAGGCGCGCCGACGATTGACCAGTCGCTGGAGATGCGCAGCGCCAGCGCGCCGCGGATTTCGCCCGACGGGCGCTGGGTGGCCTACGAGATCACGCGCACAAATTGGGAAGCGAATGCATTCGAGCGCGAGTTGTGGCTCGCGGACGTATCTGCAGGCCAGCGATTGCGCTTGACGAGCGGGAAGGGCTCGAGCTATGACGCGCAGTGGTCGCCCGACGGAAAGTGGATCGCATTTCTCTCCGACCGGCCCGCTGTGCTAAAAGAGGCGAAAGAAGGCAAGACGCAGCTATGGCTCATCGCCGCGGCGGGCGGGGAGGCGCGCGAGCTTACCAAAGCCGAAAACGGCGTGAACTCATTTGAATGGGCGCCCAACGGAAAGATCATTGCGTTTACGAGCACCGATCCGGAAACGAAGCCGCACAAAGACAATACCGAAAAATACGGAGAGATCCAGATCATCAGCGGCGACTACTCGATGACGCACCTGTGGCTGCTGGACGTGCCCGGCGCGGACTCCGATGCGGCGCACCCGCCGGATCCAAAGCGTCTGACTGAGGGCAACACGTTCACCGTAAACGACTTCTCCTGGGCGCCGGAGAGCGCGCGCATCGCGTTTTCGGCGCAACGCGATCCGGACCTCGGCTCCGCGGAGACCTCAGACATTTACGTCGTCACGCTGGCCGACCGCACAGTGAAGAAGATTGTGGACACGAGCGGACCCGATAGCGACCCCGTGTGGTCGCCCGACGGAACGGAGATTGCCTATTCCACCGCAAATGCGAGCCCCAACTTCTTTTACACCAACAGCAGAATCGCAATTATCCCTGCGGGGGGCGGGACACCGCGCGTGATGTCCGGCCAGTTTGACGAAGAAGCCGCGCCGCTAGCATGGGGCCCGGACGGAATTTACTTCGGCGCGTCGCAGCGCACTTATGCGCATCTGTTCCGCCTAAATCCGAAGACTGCAGCGATTGAACGCGTCACGTCACCGGATGCTTTGATCGCCTCGCAGTTTTCGTTCACCCACGACTACCGGCAAGCGGCGTTTGTGAGCTCCACGGACAACACCTTTCCGGAGATTTCCGTTGCCGCGCTCCGTCCATTTGCCCCGCACACATTGACCGACATGGGCAGCCAGCTCAAAGCCTTCAAGCCCGCGATTCGGGAGCGAATCGAATGGATATCCAACTTTGAAGGCAAGGCATCCAATATTGAGGGAATTCTCCTGAAACCCTCCGATTTCGATCCCACAAAGAAATATCCGCTGCTGGTTGTGATTCATGGCGGCCCGACAGGCGTGGACCGCACGAATCTTTCCGCCGACCGCTACTATCCGATAGAGATATTCGTTGCCAAGGGCGCGCTCGTGCTGCGGCCAAACTACCGCGGCTCGGCGGGATACGGCGAGGCGTTTCGTTCGCTCAATGTCCGCAATCTGGGCACGGGCGACTACAACGACGTGATTTCCGGTGTGGATTACCTCATCTCGAAAGGATGGGTGGACCGCGACCGTGTCGCCTCGATGGGCTGGAGCGAAGGCGGCTACATTTCCGCGTTCATCACGACTTTCAGTGACCGCTTCAAGGCCGTCTCCGTCGGCGCGGGAATCTCCGATTGGATGACCTACTACGTGAACACGGACATTCATCCGTTCACGCGGCAGTATTTGCAAGCGACGCCGTGGGATGATCCGGAAATTTACAGGAAGACGTCGCCAATTACGTACGTCAAGTCGGCAAAGACGCCGACGCTCATCCAGCATGGCGGCAGCGACCGTCGCGTTCCGATTCCCAACGGCTTCGAGCTTTATCAGGCGCTCCGCGATCACGGTGTGCCCGTGCGCATGGTTGTCTACCCCGGCTTCGGACACCCCATCAACAAGCCGAAGCAGCAGCGTTCCGTGATGGAGGAAAATCTTCGCTGGTTCGGGCATTACATCTGGGGCGAGCCTCTCGAAAATGACAGCCATTGATGCCCCGCCGCGCGATGGTCTTGTAAGATAAAGGTTCGCCGGCAATGCGATGAGCGAGAATCCATCCCTTCCATCCAGCACACCGCGGTTCCTCCGCGACAAACGGCTTGTCGCGGTTGTGTTTGCGCTCGTCGCGGCGGCGATCCTGGTGCCGATCTGGGTTGTCCACTACCCGCCGATTCTTGATTTTCCAAATCACCTGGCCAGCAGCTTCGTGCTCGCGCACTTGCATGATCCTTCCTACACCTTTGGCCAGTTTTACGCCGGCCAATGGGGACTGAATCCATACATCACCACCGATTTCGTATTGATGGAGCTGGGCCGCATTGTGCCTCCGCTGGTGGCTGGGAAGATTGTGCTGAGCATCGGTGCGCTGGGACTGCCGCTGGCGGCGTGGTTTTTTCTGAGACAAGCGCATCCCGGGGAAGATGCGCTCGCGATCTGGTTCCCGCTCGCCGCGCACAACATTTTCTTTCGCTACGGATTCCTCGGCTATTTCTGGAGCATAGGGTTGATGTTTTTCACGCTGGGCTTGTGGATGAAGTGGCTTCGCAGCCCATCGCTTCGTCGATGGTTCGGAGTATGCGTTGCCTTGACGGCCACTTATTTCACTCACGTTTTCGGCTTCGTCTTCTCGATGTTGATCATCGGCCTCTATTCGCTTACGCGCCCGCGGTGGCGCGAGTGGCTCTGGTCCGTGGCGCTCGCAATCCCCGGGCTCGCTTTCTACTTCATTTCGTCGAGGGCCGTCGAAAAGCAGGGCGGTGGCGCCGTATTTCGGACGATCGCCGACAAGCTCGATTCATTCCTCCTGATTCTTCACAGCAATTCATTTTTTCTTGACGCGCTGAGTCTTGCCGCCGTCGTTGGTGTATTTGTTTTCGGGTGGCCTCGAAACCGCGAGTTCCAATGGGATTGGCGCTGGTTGGCGGTTGCGGCGGGGTTTACCGCTGCGTTTTTGGCGTTGCCGATCGGTTACGGCGAGGGATGGAATGTGGACATTCGCGCGCTGCCGGTGCTTTTCATCCTGCTTTTTGCCACCGCGCGACTGGGCAGGCGCGGATGGTACCTCGTTCCGCTTGCGTTGCTGGTTTTCGCGGTCCGCACCTACAACGTCACTCAGGACTTCCGCGCGGCGCAACCTGAACTGGAAGGGCTGGCACGGTCATTTGCATTCACGACTCCGAATGCCCGCGTTCTGCCGATCGTGGAAAACATTAGCGATGAGCCGATGAACCAACCCTTCGCGCACTTCTGGGCATACGGCGTGATCGACCGCGGGTGGTTTTCACCATACCTATTCACGTTGCCGGGACTCCTTCCACTGAACATCACGAAAGACACTTTTACCCTGGACGGATTCTGGGAGCTCAGTTACGACGAGAAAGTGGATTGGAAGGCGTTGCAGGATGATTATGACTATGTGTGGGCCTACGACGCTCCCGAAAGATTTCAGCCGGGGCTGCAAAGCATCGGCGCCGTGATCTATAAGAGCGGCAAACTGAAACTCTTCCAGATTGACAAGAAAAAGACTGCTGCCCCTCCGCTTCCGCCCCTGTCCTAGCGCCGGTCGGGAGCGGAGGAGTGGCGGACGTCGCTGCCGACAACCATGTAGATGACGTCCTCGGCGATATTCGTGGCGTGGTCGCCGATGCGTTCGAGGTTCTTCGCCACGAGGATCAGCTCAAACGCCGGGAAAACGACCGCCGAATCGCCCATCATGTAGGAAAGCAACTCGCGGAAAATCTGATCCCGGAGCTGGTCCACCTCGTCATCGCGCTTCAAAACGGCCTGCGCAAGTTCGATATCCTTGCGCACGAGCGCGTTGAGCGAGTCGCGGACCATCTCTTCGGCCAGTTCGCTCATGCGCGGCAGATCCACATAAGGCTTCACTCGCGGGTGGCGCACGATGCGCTGAGCGGATTGCGCGATGTTGACGGCCTGGTCGCCGATGCGTTCGAGGTCGTTGTTGATGCGCGAGCAGGCCAGTACGAACCGCAAATCGGCGGCCATCAACTGATAGAGAGCGAGCAATTGGACGACGCGGTCGTCAATCTCGACTTGCAGCTCGTTGATCGCGCCTTCTTCATCGAGCACGGTGTGCGCCAGCTTCTCGTCGCTATCCAGCACGGAATGAATCGCCTGATGTACGGAGCGCTCGGCGAGGCTGCCCATCCAGAGAAGCCGCTCCTTCAGCTCTTCCAGGTCTTTTTCAAAGTGGCGTTCCATGCAAGCTCCTAGACTAGCCGAATCGGCCGGTGATATACGCTTCCGTGCGCGGATCGGCCGGGGTGGTGAACAATTGCGGCGTGGGATTGAATTCCACGAGTTCGCCAGTGAGCATGAAGGCGGTGAAATCGCTCACACGGGCGGCCTGCTGCATGTTGTGTGTGACGATGACAATGGTGCAGTTCTCTTTCAATTGAATGAGCAGCTCTTCGATTTTCGCCGTGCTTACGGGATCGAGCGCCGAGCAAGGCTCATCGAGCAAAATCACTTCCGGGTCCACGGCCAGCGCGCGCGCAATACACAGCCGCTGTTGCTGCCCGCCCGAAAGCCCGTAGGCGGAACGGTTGAGCCGGTCTTTCACTTCATCCCAAAGCACCGCGCGCCGCAGGCTGTGCTCAACAGCATCCTTCAGCGTACCTTTGTGACCGTTGATACGCAATCCATAAGCGACATTGTCATAAATGGACTTCGGAAATGGGTTGGGCCTTTGGAACACCATTCCCACGCGCCGGCGGAGCCGTGTGACGTCTTGCTTTAGAATGTCATCTCCATCGAGAAGAATCTGGCCGGTTAGGCGCGTGTGGCTCAAGGTTTCGTGCATGCGGTTGAACGTGCGCAGCAGCGTGGATTTCCCGCAGCCGGAAGGCCCGATCAGCGCCGTCACCCGGTTGGACGCTACCTTGAGGTTGACATGGAAGAGTGCCTGCGCCTTCCCATAATAGAAGTCCACATTGGAAACCGTCATCCGGACCGGTGTTTCCGGGGCGGTTTCCGTCGAGACCCCAACCGGTAAGGATGGTACCGCGGTCATCGGCTCCTCCTTGGTAAATGCGGACCTTGCTGATGCAGACATTTCCATGGCTCCTTAGCCCCGTTGCGCCGTCTGGCGGAGCAGGAGCAGGCGCGTAAGCACATTGATTACAACAACCAACGCGATCAACACAAGCCCCGCAGCCCAGGCCTGTCGGTGCCAATCATCGTACGGGGAGAGCGCATAGTTGTAAATCACCACGGGTAAAGCGGCGGTCGGCTGCCCCAGCCCTTTCGCCCAGAACTGATTTCCGAACGCCGTGAAGATAAGCGGCGCGGTTTCACCGGCCACGCGCGCCACCGCAAGAAGAATCGCGGTCAAAATCCCGCTCAAAGCGGCGGGGATAACAACCGTCGCGATCGTCCTCCATTTGCTTGCGCCAACCGCCATGGCCCCCTCGCGCAGGGACCTCGGCACAGTTCGCAGAAATTCCTCGCAGCTTCGGAGGATGATGGGAATCATCATCACCCCCAGCGCGAATCCGCCGGCATAGGCCGAGAAATGATGCATCGGCAGGACGACAATGGTGTACGCAAAAATCCCGATTACGATGGAAGGCACGCCGTTGAGCATGTCAGCCGCGTAGCGCACCAGAAACGCGGGTATGGAACTGGCAAATTCGGCCAGGTAAACCGCGCCCAACAATCCAACGGGCACACCGACGGCCGCCGCAAGAAGCAGCATCTTTGCGCTGCCGACAATGGCATGTGCGATGCCCCCGCCTGTTTCCCCAACAGGAGCGGGAAGTTGCGTAAAAAAGCTCCAGTGGAGGTTCCCGGCGCCATACCAGGCCAGATATCCAAGAATAACGAAGAGCGCGGAAACCGTAACGAGCGCACACGCTCCCGTTAGGCTCAGCATTACGCCGCTGAGCAGTTTCCGCCAGATAGTCCGCAGGCTCATGCGTTGCCGACTCCTGCTCCGCGCCGCGAAGTGAGAATGATCAGCAAGCGCGCCAGTCCATTGAGAACGAATGTGAGAAGGAAGAGGACGAGGCCCAGCTCAATCAGCGAACTCAGGTAAAGGCTGCCCGTTGCTTCCGTGAACTCATTGGCAATGACCGCCGCGATGCTGTACCCAGGCGCGAAGAGCGACGCGGCGACCTTTGGCACATTACCGATCACCATTGTGACAGCCATCGTCTCGCCGAGCGCGCGCGCCATGGAAAGAAACACAGAACCCAGAATCCCCGTCCGCGCATAAGGAACCACGACTTTCCATGTGGCTTCCCATCGCGTTGCTCCCAACCCCAGAGCCGCTTCTCGCTGGTCCCGCGGCACGGCGAGGAGGACTTCGCGGGAAACCGAAATAATGTAAGGCACGGTCATGATAGCCAGCACAATTCCGGCCGTCAGAAACCCGATCCCGTACGCCGGCCCCTGAAACAAAGGCAGGAAGCCCAGCGTGTGTTTAAGAAATGGCTCGATGGTCGTCCTCATCAGCGGCACGAGCGTAAAGATTCCCAGCACACCGTAGATCACGCTGGGAACCGCGGCGAGCAGATCGATCACAAACGACAAGCCGGAAGACAATTTCGGCGGCGCAAGCTCAGACAAGAAAATCGCAGCGCCCAGCCCCAGTGGCACCGCGATGAAGAGCGCAACAGCCGTGGTAACCAACGTTCCGTAAATGAAAGGCCACGCGCCGAATTGACCAAAAACAGGATCCCAGGTCGAAGTGACGAAAAATTTCCAGCCGAACTGCGCACGTGATTCCGCTGAATGTATCCACAATTGATAGACCAGCATCGCTGTAACCAGCAGGATGCTGGCTGCAAAAATTAGCGTAACAAGGTGAGCGATCTCATCCCCGCTGCGCAAGCGCCGCAAAAGAGTCCTTGACCGTGAAACCGGGCCTACGGGTTGTTCTGCCGCAGGCCCGGCCAATGTGGAAGCTGTTCCCATAGATGTCGCGCGCGAAGCTTACCACTTTTACTGGATCGCCGAGATCGCCTTCGTCTCCTTGGTGACGATAAGAGTCGGAAGCTTGCTGTACGACAGCGCTTCACAATAGTTCTGCCCATCCGTCAACATCCACTTAAGGAAACCCTTGATGACGTCGCGCTTGGTTGCGTCCTTAATCTGCGCCGGAATCAAAAGCCAGGTGAAACTGGAAATCGGGTAGGCGTCTTTTCCCGGAGCATTGGTGATGGAAACGCGAAAGTCATCCGGCATGTTCTTTGTCGCGCCGGCCGCCGCCGCCGTGACACTTGCCAGACTCGCCTTCACGAAAACTCCAGAGGAATTCTGGACATCGCCGTAAGGAATATTATTCTGGATCGCATAAATCAGCTCGACGTAGCCGATGGAGTAGGGCGTCTGTTTGAGAACGCCAGTCACGCCTTCGTTGCCTTTGCCGCCAAGGCCCACAGGCCAGTTTACACTGGTGCCCTTTCCGACCTTGTTCTTCCAATCATCGCTGATCTTGGAAAGAAAATCGGTCCAGATATAGGTCGTGCCGCTGCCTTCGGAACGATGGGCCACGATGATGTCCTCGGCCGGAAGTTTCACGCCGGGATTCGCTTTGGCAATCTCCGGATCGTTCCACTTCGTAATGGTCCCCAGAAAAATCCCCGCCAGCGCCTTTTGCGTGAATTTCAAAGAACCAGTTACGCCGGGGACGTTGTAACTGGGCACGTCGGCACCGAGAATGGTCGGGAAATGCAGGATCTTGAACCCGGCCTTTTGCAACTGCTCGTCAGTCATCGGCATGTCCGACGCGCCGAAGTCGACGGAGCGAGCGGTAATTTGTGCGACCCCGAAGCCAGAGCCCTGCGATTGATAATTGATTTGAATGTTCGGATGCAGCTTGTTGTACTCGGTGAACCACTTCGAGTACATCGGAAATGGGAACGTGGCTCCGCCCGCGTTAATCTGCACGGTCCCGCCTTGAGAAACAACCACGCCCGCCAAGGCCAGGCACAGCGACACAACCAGTAACATCTTTTTCATGGTACGTGGCATCCTCCGTTTAGCCATTCTTGCACGGGATTGTTACAGTCCTGTTACAAAGGCGAGAAATCGGAATGAAACGAAAAAGCCCTTTTGTTTGTTAGATTTACAGATAGTTTTGGGTGTTCAAGTTAGCGAACCAGACCGGGATCGTGGGTTGGCGGGGAATCCCCGGCGCAACCTCCTTGCATCAAACTGCGTTGCGACGCTAAGATGAGAAGCTGATGAGCTTGCAGTCAAAATCGGATCGCTGTCCTTTTTGCCGCGCGGATGGAAAACTGTATCTGGCAGTATTCCTTCTCGTCCTTTGCGTATGTGTACAAGCAGTCAGGGCAAAGACGGCGCACTATGCGGGACACTCTCCGCAATCCCGTTATTTCTCGGCGTCCGTCAAGATTGCTAAGTTCGTCCATCATGAGGTTTTTGCGCCGCAAGTTGCCGCGATTCCTGTGCCTCATTGCTCATTGCAAGAACCGCGGGTGGCAAGCGTGCTTCCTGTTTTGGAATTTACGCCTGAGGAGCTTGAGCCGCCCGCCGCGATGGTTCTACTTCGCGCTCCCCCCGCGACGTCTTAACTTTTTCTTTCTCCCATCTTTAGCCAAAGACTCGTACGATACGGCCTGAATCGAATAGGCCGCGAGTTTCCTTATGCGCTCGATTCAGCACTTCAGGAGTTGAAAATGACACCACCGCTCATGCCGGATAAAATAGAGTCGTTGGCGCGCCTGGATACATGCACCGTCGCGAATACGATTGAGGAATTCCATCTCCGCCTGCGGAACGAAGGCTTTTGTGATGGCAGCATTCGCTGCCTGTCGCGGGCGCTGCCTCCCATTGCGGGCTACGCCGTAACCGCCAAAGTCCGGTGTTCGGTCCCTCCGGCGATCGGTCACAGCTTTCACGATCGAACCGACTGGTGGGATTCGATCCTTCGGACTCCTGCGCCGCGCATCGTGGTGCTGGAAGATGTGGACGATCCTCCCGGCCGGGGAGCGCTTGTCGGCGAAATGCACGCGAACATCATTCGGGCGCTTGGCTGTGTGGGTTGCATCACAAACGGCGCGGTAAGAAATCTGCCGGTAGCGGAGACTCTGGGGTTGCAAATGTTCGCCTCGAGCCTCTCCGTCTCCCACGCGTTCGCGCACCTCATTTCTCTGGATGAACCCGTCGAAATCGGTGGATTGAGAATTCAATCCGGCGACCTCCTCCATGCCGATCAGCACGGCGTGCTCAAGATTCCTGACGAAATCGCCGCCGAAGTTCCCGCCAAAGCAGCAGAGGTTTCCCGGCGGCGCAAACAAGTCATTGATTTTTGCTGGTCGCCCGGTTTCTCAGTCGCGGGCCTGCGGGACCTTATCCGGGAAATCGAATAATGAAATCATGGAAGGACGGCGAATCCAAATGATTGCGCAGACGCGGCAAAAAAAGAGTGTTTTTCACATCGGTGTCCATGCTGTGGTCGTATTGCTCTTCATGCTTCTTGTGCTGATCGTTTTCAGCATCTTGCAGGGTTGTGGGCAGGGCCGCGTCGGGACGAGCGCGGATACGCAAAGCATCCCGGTAGTGGAAGTCGCGCCTGTCCGACGCGGCTCGATTGCACACACCCTCGACGTCCCCGCGGAATTCCGCCCATTCCAGGAAATTGATATCCACGCGAAAATCGCCGGCTTTGTAAAGAAAATCTATGTGGACGTGGGCGATCGTGTCCGCACCGGCCAGCTTCTCGCGGTCCTGGAAATCCCCGAACTTCAGGATGAAGTCACACAGGCGGGCGCGGAGGTGAGGCGCGCCGAACAGGAAGTGATTCGTGCGCAAGCGGATCTGCGCCGCGCGGAATCGGTCTATAAAGATGCTCATCTTAACTTCAACCGGCTTGCCGAGGTCATCAAAACGCGTCCTGACCTTGTCGCGCAGCAGGAAATGGACGATATCACGGCGAAGGACAGTGAAGCTCAAGCCCAGGTGGACACGGTCAAAGCCGCGCTCGGAGCTGCGGAGCAGCAACTCGGCGCCGCTCACGCGAACCTCGAAAAGACACAGACTCTCCTCGCTTACGCTCAAATCCGGGCGCCATTCGACGGGGTCGTCACCAAACGTTATGCGGACACGGGCGCGATGCTCGCCGCGGGAACCTCCTCGGAAAAACAGGCCATCCCTCTTATCCAGCTTTCGCAGAACGGCTTGCTGCGGTTGACGATTCCCGTCCCCGAGTCCGCTGTCCCTTTCATTCACATCGGCTCGCCGGCGAAGATTCACGTCTCAGGGTTGAACCGGGACCTTGTGGGAAAGGTCGCGCGCTTCTCGAGCGAGGTCATAATGGAAACACGGACGATGGACACGGAAATCGACGTGCCCAATCCGCGCCTCGATTTGGTTCCCGGAATGTACGCCGATGTTTCGCTCGCGCTCGACGTGCGGCCGGACGCACTGACGATCCCCGTTCAGGGTCTCGACCGGGTGGGAGGGAACGCAACCGCATATGTCGTCAACTCCGAGGGAAAGATTGAAGAACGGCAGGTGAGCACCGGCATCGAAACCGCTAACCGGATTGAAGTTCTTTCCGGCTTGCACGAAGGCGAACTCGTTGTGCTCGGCAATCACGGCTCACTCCGCGAGGGCGAGAAAGTTCAACCCAAGCAATCGGAACCGGCCAATCCGCAGGGAGGCCGCTGATGTCGCGCTTTTCCATCCGCAACCCTTACTTCATTGTTGTGATCTGCCTTTTGATCGTCGCGATTGGGCTCGCGAGTTTGGTCCGCATGCCCGTGGATCTTTTTCCCACCATCAACATGCCGGAAGTAGTCGTCGCAACTTTTTACAATGGCATGCCTCCCGAAGAGATTGAAACGGAAATAACGGGCGTCTTCGAGCGGTTCTTCACCCTCGGCGCAGGCATCGATCACATGGAGTCGCGCTCCCTTCCCGGCGTCAGCATCATCAAGATTTATTTTCAACCGGGCACGGATGCCGACGCCGACGTAACGGAAATCTCAAACTTGGCGATGGCCGATCTCCGCAGGCTGCCGCCGGGAACATTCCCGCCCATCGTTTTCAAATTTGACGCATCGAGCCTGCCGGTTTGCCTCGTCACGCTAAAGGGCGCCGGAATGTCGGAAACGCAGTTGCGTGATATCGGCCAGTTCGTCGTCCGCAATCAATTGGCGGTTGCTCCCGGAGCGTCTGTCCCCCAGCCCTTTGGCGGTCGATACCGGCAGATCATGGTGTACGCGGACCCGGCCAAGCTGCAGTCGCACGAATTAAGTTTGATGGACGTCGTCCGCGCCGTAAACGACGCCAACCTGATTCTCCCCGCGGGCGACGCAAAGATCGGCCCTTACGATTACAACATTTACACGAACAGCCAGATCTCTTCCGTCAGTGACATGAACCGTTTGCCTCTGAAAACCTCAGGCGCCTCCACGGTGACCGTGGGCGACATTGGCTACGCCCGCGACGCCTCCACCATTCAAACCAACATTGTCCGCGTGGATGGACAGAAGTCCGTCTACATCCCGGTCATGAAGCAGGGCGGCGACACAAATACGATTGCCGTCGTGAACGGTATCAGAGACGTCCTCTCGAACCTTGTGGATGTCCCGAAGGAATTGATCACGCGGGTTGTCTTTGACCAGTCTGAGTTCGTCAAAAGCGCGATCTATACGCTGTTGCATGAAGGCGGGATTGGATTGTTGCTGACGGGCTTGATGGTGCTCATCTTTCTCTCCAGCCTGCGTGCCACCCTTGCCGTTTTTCTATCCATTCCGCTTTCGGCGCTCGCGGCAATTATTTGCCTCTATTTCGGCGGCGGCTCGATCAACTCGATGGTTCTCGCCGGTCTCGCCATTGTTTTTTCGCGCTTGATCGACAACTCCGTCATCGTGCTCGAAAACATCTTCCGCCACCTCGAAATGGGCGAGCCTCCCGGAGTCGCCGCCGAGAAAGGCGGGCAGGAAGTCTCCACGGCCGTCCTCGCGGCCACCATCACCAGCGCCGTTGTGTTTTTCCCGGTGACGTTTCTTTATGGCGTCAGCCGCTTTCTTTTCTCGGCCCTTGCCCTCGCCGTAGTGCTCGCTCTCTTTGCTTCCTATCTCGTCGCCATGACCGTCGTGCCGCTCTTCTGCGCCAAGCTAATTAAAGGACATTCCAAAGCTGCCTCCGAAGTTTACGACTACGCGGATTTGGAGGGACCGAAGCCCGCGAGCCCCAAGAAGAGTTTGGGCCAGCGATTCAACGAGAATTTTTACCGCATCTTTGAAGCGATGCTGAATCGCTACGACAACCAGGTGAAAAAACGCTTGCGGCATCCCTGGCGCGTCGTGGGGGCGACCCTTGGCGTTTTTCTTCTCAGTTTGCTGCTCTTTCCTTTGCTTGGACTCGCCTTCTTTCCCCGGTCGGATTCGGGCGAATTTGTCATCAACGTAAAGGCGCCGTCGGGCACGCGCATTGAGAATACCGATGCGCTCGTCGCGCGCGCCGAAGACATCGTCCGAAAGATCATTTCCGCCGGCGACCTGCGGCTCATTGTCTCGAACATCGGCATCACCGCGGACTTCTCCGCTATGTACACTCCCAATTCCGGCCCTCACACGGCGACGATCGAGATTGAATTGCAGCCGGATCACAAGACCAGCAGTTTCGTTTACATGGATCAAATCCGCCGGGAGCTCGCTGCGCAAATGCCCGATATCAGCGCATTTCTTGCCACCGGGGGATTGCAGGAAGCCGTCCTGAATCGCGGCTTGCCCGCGCCCATTGACGTGCAAGTCAGCGGCTCTCACATTGATGCTACTTACGCGACGGCGAAGGAGCTTGCCCGCCAGATCCGCCGATTGCCCGGCGTGAGCGGCGTCTACATTCCGCAGGACCTCGACTATCCATCGCTTCGCGTGAATGTGGACCGCATCCGCGCAGGTGAACTCGGCCTCAGCCAGAAGGAAGTTGTGGACAACGTTGTCACCGCGCTCACATCGAACGGCATGATCGCGCCGAGTTACTGGGTGGACCCGAAATCCGGCATTGAATACCTGCTCACCGTCCAGTATGCCGAGCAGCAAGTCCGGTCACTGGAAGACATACACAACATCCCGCTGCGCGCCGAGGGCCAGACTCGCCCGGCGATACTCGATTCCGTCAGCAATGTCTCTCCGTTTCTGGCGCCAACCGAAGTGGATCACTACCAGATTCAGCGCGTCATCGATATTTACGTGACTCCCTCGAGCGAAGACCTGGGCCGCGTCGCCAATGGAATTAATGCCATTCTCGGTGGGACCAAACTGGAGGAAGGCGTGCGCGTCAATTTGCGCGGTATGGTGCAGGAAATGCGCGCGTCGTTCCGCAGCTTTGGATTTGGCCTTCTTTTTTCGCTCGTCCTGCTCTATCTGGTCCTGGTCGCGCAGTTCCGGTCGTTTCGCGATCCGCTCCTGATTCTTTTGGCCGTGCCCCCGGGCGCCACGGGTGTCCTGGTTCTGTTGTGGGCCACCGGCACCACGCTCAACGTTCAATCGCTCATGGGCATCATCATGATGGTAGGCATCGTGGTCTCCAACAGCATCCTCATCGTCGAATTCGCTCACCGCTTGCAGGAAGACGGACGCTCGGCCCGCGATGCCATCGTGGACTCCTGCCGCATCCGCTTGCGGCCGATCCTGATGACTTCGCTTGCCACCGTGTTCGGCTTGATTCCGATGGCTCTGAAAATCGGCACCGGCAGCGAGGCCTATGCGCCTCTTGCGCGCGCGATCATCGGCGGCCTGGTCGCGTCCGTGGCAGTCACAATCTTCCTCGTTCCCGCCGCGTATCTGCTTGTCTACGGCGGCCAGGACGGTTCCGCCAAGACAGCAGGAAAACAGGAGGCGTAATGCTTCAACAAATGCGGATCACTTTGCTACTCGTGTCCCTCTTAAACTTCGCGAGTCCGGCTCGGGCGCAAACGCCGTCCATGCCTGCGTTGCAAACGCCAGCTGTGCCGGCACAGGCGCCGACTCATCTGACCCTCGAGGACGCGCGCCGCATTGCCCTGCAAAACCATCCGCGCATCCTCGTTGCACAGGCGGCCGCATCCGCTACGTCCGAACAGGTCACCGAGGCGCGTGCCGCTTACTTTCCGACTCTCTACGGCAGCATCACCGGCGTCGAGTCCGAATCTGGCAGCCGCATCGCCGCGGGCGCGTTGAACAACCCCACCGTTTTTGACCGGTTCGCCACCGGCCTCACCGCAGAGGAACTCGTCACGGACTTTGGCCGCACGCAAAACCTCGTCGCCAGCGCCCGCCTGCAGGCCCAAGCCGCGCAAGAGGATGTGAATTTCTCTCGCGCTGACGTGCTGCTGGATGTGGACCGCGCATTCTACGGCGCGCTCCGCGCCCAGGCGGTGCTGCGCGTCGCGCAGGAAACCGTAAAGCAGCGCCAACTCGTCTCCGAACAAATTACCGCTCTTGCTCAGAGCAAACTGAAATCAGGCCTCGACGTAAGTTTCGCCAACGTCAATCTAGGTGAAGCGAAGTTGCTTCTTGTCAAAGCGCAGAATGATGCGCTGGCCTCGATGGCCGTGTTAACCGAAGCGCTCGGCCTCGCAGGGGCGCCGCAGTTTGATCTCGCCGAGCCCGCCGAGGCGCCTTCGCTCCCCGGTTTCGATGAGGCTCTCGCCGCGGCCGAACGCGCCCGCCCCGAGCTGGCCGCCGCGAGGTTCGAGGTCGATTCCGCGCGGCGTTTCGCTGTAGCGGAGCGGGACTTGTCGCTGCCCACCATCTCTCTCGCAGGAGTCGCAGGGGTCGCTCCTTATCGTCAATCACCGATCCCGCTCGATTACGCCGCAGCGGGTTTCAACGTCAACATCCCCATCTTCAATGGAAAACTGTTCAGCGCGCGCCGCGCGGAAGCCGAAGACCGCGCCCGCCAGGCGTCCGCCGAACTCACCGATCTGCAGGGCCGCGTTGTCCGCGACGTCCGCATGGTCTGGCTTTCAGCCAGCACCGCGTGGCAAAACATCGCCCTCACCGCCCAGATTCTCGACCAGGCCAACAAGGCTCTCGACCTCGCTCAGGCGCGCTACGATCTCGGCTTGGGCTCCATCATTGAGCTAAGCCAGGCCCAGCTCAATCAAGCGCAGGCAAGCATCGCCCAGGCCACGGCAAAATATGACTACGCCACTCAGCTTTCCGAGTTGCTCTACCAGGAAGGCGCTCTTCGCTAGCAATTCAATAAATTTTCAAATTGCCGCAATCGAATCAAAAATAGCGCCATTTTTCAGGGCCGGAGGATCATGACTTCCGTGGACTTGATGAGCGCGGCGGCAGTGTCGCCGACTTTGAGGCGCATTTCGCGCACAGCGTCGGCGGTAATGATGGCGGTGATGGTCTGGCCGCCGATGGAGAGCGCAACCTGGGCCATGAGGCCGTCGATCTTGATTTCGATGACGCGGCCGGTAAGCTGGTTGCGGCCGCTGATGTGCCGGTAGCCATCGCGGCGCCTGGGGACCGGCCCGCGCTCCGACTTGATGTGCAGAAATTTGTCGAGTTCAGACTCGGGGATGCGGTGGTGGCCGCCTGCCGTCTTGACCGTGTGAATTTTATTCTTGTAAATCCATTGCTTCAGCGTGGGATAGCTGATGCCGAGGATTTTGGCGGCATCGCGAGGGGCGAGGAGTTTTGTAGATGACATGTCAGGAACTGTTTTATATCCGAGTGAAGCATCAACGCAACCTTTTCCCGGCGCGGGGGACTTGCACGGGCAAGCAGCGCACCCACATCTTTGTATTCACGAACGCAGCCATAGAAAAAGACTGCTTCAAAACCTCTACCAAAGAAGCTTCAGGCCGAATTGAACTTGGCGCGATGTCGTGGACGTGCTGGTGATGGCCCCCGCGGTACCCGAAACGCCCGAAGGAGTGAACGTAATCAGGTTGGGCGTGTTGAAATTCGCGCGGTTCAGGATGTTGAAGAGTTCCGCGCGAAACTGGAGTTTGATCGATTCGCGGATGGCGGTGTCCTTGATCGCCGAAAAATCCCACACGGCAAGGCCCGGGCCGATGAGTGTGTCTCGGCCGAGGTTGCCGAAGAATCCGCTATTGGCCGGGGGCTCAAGAAACGCAGTGGGGTTGAACCACTGCGCGGGATTGCTGGTGATAATGGAGCCGGTGAAGGTTGGATTCGCGAAAGGACGAACGGGATTTCGCGTGTCGCCGTCATTCGACGGGTTGTAGCTCAACTGCGGCGTGAACGGGAAGCCGCCCTGCGCCGTGACGATGCTGCTGATCGCCCATCCGCTGATAAGCTCGTGCGCCCAAGTGTCCCCGCCGGCATACCGCTGCCCGCGACCGATGGGAAGAACGTAATAAGCGCTGATGACGCCGACGTTCCGGACGTCGAACGTTGCCAGCCCATAATCGGCTCTTAAGTTAAAAGGATTGGAGACGAGACCCGGCGCGTTGTTGGATGTCGTTTGATTCACCGAGTCCCCGTCATCAAGCGCTTTGGACCACGTGTACACGCCGCGGATCGAGAGACCGTGGCTGAAGCGATGGTTGAAATCAACCTGCAATGCGTTGTAGTTGCTTGTTCCGAGAGAAAACCAGGTCCAGGTCGTCGCGAGCGACGGATTCGCCTTTGGCGTCCCGCTCTTGATGAAAAATGTGCCCGCAGGGACGGGCTGACCCGCGAGCTGCGCCGGAAAATTTGCCGGAAATACAGCCGGGCACGGCGACGCGGGGCAAATGACTGCGGGAGATGGGTTGCCGTCAATGCCGATGATTTCGTGATAGCCGTGCGAGCCGACGTAGCCGACGGTGAGGGACGTGTTGGGTGTGATCTCCTGCTGAACGCGGAGTGAATAAGAGATCAGCGTTGGCGTTTTCATATCGGGCTGAATGCCGCCGGGCACGAGCAGCGCATTCGCGGGTACCGGCGCGGCGGGATTGATGGGAAGCTGCGCAACCGGCAGATTCGCCACGCTGTAGACGGGATTGAATGGCGCGTTTTGATCGGCGCGATAGCCGAGGGCGTCCTGCAGGTCGTTATACATGCCGAAGCCCGCGCGGATGACAGTTTTGTTGCTGAACGGGCTCCAGGCAATTCCGATGCGCGGCTGCGGGAGAAACTTGGCGTTGTTGACGGTGAATAGGGAGTTGCCGATGTCCGGCTGCGATGAGATGACGCCGTTCGTGAAGGTGTAATTGGCGGCGCGGCCGTGGGCTTCGTTCCATCCGGTGGTGAATTCATCGCGAAAGCCGAGCGAGATTTCGAGTCGCGGGGTCACGTGAATCACGTCCTCCGCGTACCACGCCCCGAGGAGCGAGCGCCAGTTCATTTCCGTGGGCGCGGGATCGAAAAGAAAAGTTGCTGCGGTTCCCTGCAAGAAAGTCTGAAGGCTTGTGAAGGTGGCCTGGCCAAACTGGCTGAGCGCAATCGTTTCGTTGGATTGAAATGGCTGGAGCCAGACGCCAAAAGTGAATTGATGGCGGCCGCGGGTCCAGGAGAGATGATCGTCGAAGGTGTAAAGATTTCGCGCGATGCGCAGGTTGCTGCCGTTGTTGCTCCCCGCGAGACCCACCTGCGCCTGGGGGTTCGAGGCCGCGCTGCCGCCGACGACCACCGCGCCGACGGGAAGTCCGTCCAGGAATCCGGGGACGCTGGCCGCGGGAGTGCCCGGTGTGGGCTCTCCCATGAAGAAATAGCCGGCGCGGGAATAGCCGGCGCGAAAATCGTTCAGAAGAAACGCGGAGAAGACATGCGTCTCTTCGAGGCTCCCAACCTGTTCGCGAAGCCGGAGGATGTCCGAAGAAAATGGATCCAAGATGGTGGCGGTCAAATCCCCTCCGTCATCAACCGTGTACACGGCGGCGAGGTTGTCGCGCGAAGAGAAAACGTGGTCGAGCCGCACGGTGCCGAAATCCTCGCGGATGGTCTGCAGGGGGCTGCTGAAAACTTGCGCAATTCCGTTGAAGTCGGGCGCGCCCACGGGCGGCGTGGGCCAAAGGTTGAGAAGCGGCTGCACGCTGGGCACGGCGGCGGCGCGTGAGGCGGCGTCCGGAACGAACGCGGCCGAAGTCTGATGCAAATTCTGGCGCAGGCCTTCATAGCTGACAAACAGAAAAGTCTTGTCCTTTTGGATGGGGCCTCCGGTGGAGGCGCCGAAGTGGTTTCGTTGGAACGGCGGCGCGGAGCCTTTGTCGAAAAAATTGGGCGCGTCAAAAATGTTGTTGCGCAGAAACTCGAAGGCCGATCCATGCCACTGGTTCGTCCCGGATTGAGTCACGATTTCGACCTGGCCGCCGGGGTGCTTGCCGTAGCTCACGCTATAGGAATCGCGCTGCACGTTGAATTCGCGGACGGCGTCCACGCCCAGCAACTGTCCGCTCGCTCCTCCCGGCTGCATATTGTTCTCAGCCGCGCCGCTGAATTCCACGCCATTCAAGAGAAAGATGTTCTGCTGCGGCCGATTTCCCGAGACGGAAAAATTGTTGGCCGTGCTCGAATTTGAGACGCCCGTACCGCCGGTCTTCTCCCACGTGAAATTGACGATGCCTGGATTGAGCGGGAGCAGCAGGTCGAAGCTGCGGCCATTCAGCGGCAAATTCTTGATCTGCTCCTGCGTGACGAGCCCGGAAACGTCCGCGGTCGTGGTGTTGATGACCGGCGCCCCCGATTCGACTTTCACCTCTTCGGTCACCTGGCCTACGTGGAGTGAGAAATCCAGGACAGCCTTCTGGCTTACGGCGAGCGAAATCCCCGTTTGAATGGCCGCCTGGAAGCCTTGCTTGGTTACTTTGATCTCATAGCGGCCGGCGGCAAGCGAAAGAATCTCGTAATACCCATCACCGTTGGACTGTGTGTTGCGCGTGGCGCCTGTCTCGAGATTCCGGGTTGTGACCTCGGCGCCGGCGACGACCGCTCCGGATGGATCCAACACGCGGCCCGAGATCCTCGATGTCATCTGGGAGGTGGCACTGTGCCCGCAGAGCATGGCAAAGGCGAATATCAGCAGGCGGCCCATCGCCGTTCGCAAAGTCACTTGAAGACAACGCGGAAGTTTCCCCGTGCGCTTGTGAGACTTCATAGGCCCCCCGAATGCCGTGCCAAATCTCTTACCGCTGACGGAAGTCCGCCAGAGCAGGAAGTAGAGCCGTATGTCTTAATACGTTTAAAGCCGTTATGTCAAATCGATTTAATACGACATTTCAAATTTCAGCCCGATCTTTACTGTTAAAAGAAGGAGGTTCCCCCCGCCTTTCCCGGACAAATCGGCTGTAACAGAAGATTCACATCCCTCTCACATACGATTGACGCGTGACACCTAGGCTCCCCCATTCACGGTCTTGGTGTCGCCGAGGTAAGGGCTTTTTTGCAGTGCGGGGTCCCGTTCAAGACTCCGTCGGGAGCTAATTCACATGGGAGTTCTGATTCCAAGGAGGATTGAATGCGAAAGGTAGCAATTTGGATTCTGGCATTGGGATTCATTGCCGCGCCAGCCGCTTCCGCGCTAGCAGGCGTGGAGGACGACAAACCGTCCAGCTCGAATAGCGCCAAGCCCACTGATAATAAGCCGGCAGATACCGATAAGACGCCGACTCCTACAGGGGATCCCTCGAAGGCGGCCACTTCCGGTACAGTTCCCTCGAGTGCGGAGCTGGCCTCGGAAATCGAGCAGTTGCGCGCCTTGATCCTCAAACAGGCCGAGCAACTCGATCGCCAACAGCGCGAATTGGCTGATATGAAGGCCAGCCTAGCCAATCAAACCACTTCATCCAACGCTCCGGCCGCCAACTCGCCCACCGCCAACGCAGTTGTCCCGGCGGCGGGCAGCGCAACTTCTGCACCGGCAGGAACCCCGGCTCCCGCGGCCAACCCGGCACTTGGCGCTCCGGCCCCTCAGGGCGGCGGCGAGCAGCATTCACCGCTCTCTTTCAAGATTGGTGATGCCAGCTTCACTCCCGGCGGCTTCATGGATTTCACGGCCGTTTACCGTACGGAAGCAACGGGCAACGGCATCGGGACCACTTTCAATGGCGTTCCCTATATCAATGGTGCCGCGGGCGCCTCTGGCCCCCCAGGCTTTGGCGAAACTCGCTTCAGCGTCCAGAACTCACGCATCGCCCTTCGAGTGGACGCGCCTGTGGGAAGTGGCAGCATCTCAGGCTATGTGGAAGCTGACTTTCTCGGCTTGATTGCGGCCAACGCCAATGTCACCAGCAACTCCGATTCCCTCCGCATGCGGCTTTATTTCGGCGATTACCGCCGCGGAAAATGGGAAATCATGGGCGGCCAGGATTGGAGCATGATGACTCCAAACCGCAAGGGAATCGGCGTCTTCCCCGCAGACATCTTCTACTCGCAGAACATGGACACGAACTACCAGGTCGGCTTGACTTGGAAGCGTACTCCTCAGTTCCGCATCATGTACCACCCGAATGACAGTTGGACGCTCGGCGTTTCCGTGGAAAACCCGGATGCTCTCCTGACCTCGGCCGTCACGGTGCCCACCTTGTTTACCCCCGTAAACGGGCAGGTGGACCTCACCAGCGGCGGAACACTTTCCACTCCTCCCACGCCGGGCTTTATCCCCGATTTCGTTTTCAAGGTCGCCAATGACACGAAGGTTGGCGATAAGAACATGCACATCGAAGCGGTCGGGCTGTTCCGCGAATTCAAGCTCTTCACCCCCAACTCGATCACGGGAGTCGGCAACGTTACAAGCACCTCTCCTGGCTTCGGCGCCTCGCTGAATTTCAACCTTGAGCTGGCAAAGAATTTCCATCTGATCGCCAACACCTTCTGGAGCGATGGCGGCGGAGTTTACATTATCGGCTCCGGCCCGGATTTCGTTGTCCGTCAGTCGACTTTGACGTCGCCTTTTGTTCCTTCTCCCGTGCATGCCTACTCCGGCATCGGTGGCTTCGAGTACCAGGCGGTCAAGTCCACCATGCTTTATGGTTACTACGGCAGCGCCTACTATGGCCGCAATTTCAGCGTCAACCCGAGCGCACCGTCCGGCCCTCCCATCGGATATGGGTTCACAGGGTCGGCTGTCACCAACAACCGCTCCATTCAGGAAGCCACTATCGGCTGGATACAAACCTTTTGGCAGAACCCCAACTATGGCAAGTTTCAGCTCATCACTCAGGGCTCCTATCTCTCACGCAATCCTTGGTTCGTAGCCACGGGAGGGCCGAGGGACGCGCACCTCTTCATGGTTTACGCGGACATTCGGTACACCCTGCCGTAAATTTCAAGGCTGTCTCGGAATATCCCGAACACGGTTCCAACCGGGTGGGGACGCAACGCAAGTTGCGCTCCTGCCCGGTTCTCCTCTGAGCTTCTGGCTTCCCGCGAGAATCTCCCAAAGAATGCCCTCTTGCTTTGCCTCTTCAGTCCGGTGGGCGCAAAAAAAATGAGACCGGCGCCAGGGGAACGCCGGCCTCTAGGTAGGATACGGCTTGAGTGACTCTCACTCCCCGGCCGGGGAGGCCGGGAAGGATTTTTTTGTCGCGGTGATTCTAAGTCCGCGGATTCAACAGCTTGTCAACGGATTATGAATTCTGCGTGAGACCCGCCTCCGGCGTCTTGTTCGCCACAAGCGCCCGGCCGTGCCGCACATCCAGCCCGCGCAGCCAGAAAATCGTGTCCTCGGCAATGTTCGTGGCGTGGTCCGCAATCCGCTCCAGATACCGCGTGGCCAGCACGAATTGCAGGCCGGCCGCAATCCTCGCGGGCCCCTCCAGCATCCCGGCAAGCAGGTGCTCGAAGATCTGGTCGCGGTAGCGGTCCACAATATCGTCCGATTCCAGCACCTCTCCCGCCAGCACCACATTCCGGAAGATCAGCGCCCCGAAGCTCTTCGCCACCATCGCCCGGACGGCCGCCGCCATCGGCGCAAGGTCCGCGGGCGGCTCGGTGGCCTCCATCTCACGAAGCGAAATTACGCGCTCGGCGATATTCACGGCCAGGTCGCCCATGCGTTCCAGGTCGTTCGTGATTTTCAGCGTGGCCACGGTCAAGCGGATCTCTTCATCCGGCAGGTGCCCAAGGCGCAGGACGCGCACTGCCTGCTCGTCCATCAGCACTTCCATCTCGTTGATGCGTGGTTCATTGAGGAAAATTTCGCTGGCAAGTTGTCCCGATGCGGGATCGTGAACCTGCAGCAATGCGTGGAGCGCCTTATTCAGGCTTCCTTCCACCGTCCGCGCCATCGAAATCAAATAGTTGACGAGCGCCTCTTGATACACCTGTTCTGTGCTGCGTGCCGCCGACGCCATGGGACTCTCCTTGCCGGTCAATCTTTATAACCCGGCACGTCTAGCATGAGCTTGCAAAGTTACGGTGTCGTGAAACAGCGGTGAATACTTCGCGAAGGGCTCAATCGTTACGGCCACCTTACACTTACAACCCCCCCCCCGATTATTTTGCTTCGCGTTTCGACCAGAGCCGGAGAAGGGCCAAGAGTAAAATTGTATGCTATACTTGTATAGCGAGGCAGACAATGTTGGCGATTCGACTCCCGCAGTCCATTGAAAAAAGACTTGAAAAGCTGGCCCGGCGCACCGGGCGCACTAAAACCTATTACGTCCGCGAAGCTATCTTGGAGCACTTGGAAGACCTGGAGGATATGTACCTGGCCGAGCGCGCGCTCGAACGGATCCGCAGCGGTGAAGAACGTACCATTCCGCTGAAAGACGTAATCAGACGCCATGGCCTGGATCGTTGAACTTTCTGAGACGGCCGACCGTGAATTGGGAAAACTCGACACTCACCATGCGAGACGTATCCTGAAGTTCCTTCATCAGCGCGTAGCTAAGCTGGATAATCCGCGCAGTATCGGAAGGGCTCTGCGTGGCTCGCGGCTCGGGGAGTTTTGGAAATATCGTGTGGGTGATTACCGCCTCATCTGCAGGATCGAAGACGACCGCCTCATCGTGCTGGTTCTCCGCGTCGGACACCGCAGGGAAATTTATCGCTAGGGCAGTCGCCGCAGTCTTCTAGTTGGCGATGGGGATGGAAAAATGGAAGCTCGAGCCTTCTCCGACGGTGCTCTCCACCCAAATCTTTCCCGCATGCGCTTCCACAATATGCTTTGCGATGGCCAGTCCCAATCCCGTGCCGCCGGCCTCGCGGGAACGCGCATCGTCCACGCGATAAAACCGCTCGAAGATTCGCTCCAGATCCGCCTGCGGGATCCCAATGCCGTTGTCGGAGACATCAAACACCACGTCTCCATTTTTTGCGCTTGCAGTCACCACAATCCGCCCACCCGCTGGCGTATATTGCACTGCGTTATCGAGCAGATTCTGGATGACGTCGCGAAGTCGCATAGCGTCTCCCCGCACCGCCGGCATTTTTTTCGGGCAATTCACTTCAATCTTCAGTTTTTTCTGTTCCGCGCTGAACCGCGCGGTTTCGAGACACAAGGCCAGCAGCTCCCCTGCGTTCACCGGCTTGAACTCCAGCGCAAATTGACCCGCCTCCATCTTGGAGAGCCTCAACAGGTCATCCGTCAGCCGCGATAACCGTTCGGCGTGTTCCCGGATAATCTCCACGAAGCGCGTGCGGTGATCGGCATCGTCCAGCGCGCCGCTGAGCAGTGTTTCCGCGAAGCCTCGAATCGCCGTCAGCGGCGTTTTGAACTCGTGCGACACATTCGCGACAAAATCTCGCCGCACGCGCTCCAGCCGCCGCAACTCGCTGATGTCGTGTAACACTAGCACCGCGCCAAGCGTTTCTCGAATTGCGATACCCTGCGCGGTACCCTGTTCGCTGCCCT
Source organism: uncultured Acidobacteriota bacterium (assembly GCA_963838945.1). Lineage (GTDB taxonomy): Bacteria > Acidobacteriota > Terriglobia > Acidiferrales > UBA7541 > DASTCZ01. The sequence goes on from CAWITC010000011.1 coordinate 532,847, forward strand.
CGATCGTGTCCTTTCTTGTGGCTTCCACGGGAACCGCCGTCACGGCAAACGTCCGCGGCCGCAAGGTTCCCACCGTTACATCGCTTTCCACCCGCCGCCGCTCCGCGAGCGCCTTCTTCACCAGCACGAGCAACTCGCTCTGCCGCACCAGTTCGACGAGCATCCGCCCCTGCCCCGCCGAAGGTTCACTCTCTTCAAGTCCAAGGATTTGCGCGAACGCGGCATTCGAGAAAACCACTCGCTCGTCGGCCCCGACCACGGCAACGCCCTCGGCCATGCTTTCCAGGATCGCTGCCGTGCGGCTCTGCCCCGCGCGCAATGAAGCGATCGTCTCTTTAAGCCGGTCGGATGTTTCGCTTAGCGCTCGGCCGAGCGCGGCAAGTTCGTCGCTGTGTGAATCCGAGTCAACCGGCGAAAAATCTCCGGCGGCCACGCGGCGGCACACTTCCACCAGCCATCGCGTGCGCGAACGATAGGATTCACTGGATAGGGTGGAAAGAAACACCATCAGGAAGAGTGCGCAGCCGATTCCGGCAAGCCCGAGAAACTCACCTTCCGAGACTCCCCGGGTGGTTGCGAGCCTCAATCCGAGCGCGACAACCAGCAACAATCCTCCGAGGGCGAGGATCCATTGCCAGACAAGATTAGTTCGCACGGCCGGCGCGTTCCGTCCGCGTGGATTCAGGCGCGAGTTCGAAAAGATATCCCGCGCCGCGTACTGTCTTCAGATGGAAGGGGCGTTCCGGGTCGGGCTCGACCTTTTCGCGCAAACGCCGGATGTAAACGTCCACGCTCCGCGGCGTGACGAACCGGTCCGCGCCCCACACGGCGTCCAGCAAATGGTCGCGCGAAAAAACCTTGTTCGGCCGCGATGCCAGGTAGTGCAGCAGCCGGAATTCCAGCGTGCTCAGCGTCACCGGCTTTCCACTCCGCGTCACGCGATAGGAAGACGGATCGATCAGCAAGGTTCCGGCTTCCACCGTGCGCTCCGGCTCTTCCTGCGGCGTCGCGCGCCGCAAGAGCGCCTTCACGCGCGCCACCAGTTCGCGCGGGCTGAACGGTTTCGTCACGTAATCGTCCGCGCCCATCTCCAGCCCCACCACGCGGTCTGCTTCTTCTCCGCGCGCCGTCACCATCAGGATCGGCAGCCGGTTCAGCGTCGCGTCCCGGCGGATCTCTTTGCAGATTTCCAGCCCCGAAAGTTTCGGCAGCATCAGGTCGAGCAGCAATACGTCCGGCGGCGATTTTTTCACTTGCGCCAGCCCGGAAGCGCCGTCCGAAACCGCTGTCACCTGAAACCCTTCGTGCGCCAGGTTGTAACGCACCAGCTCCACGATGTCCCGGTCGTCTTCAATGATGAGGATTCGCGTCATGTGAGAATACAATTCTCCGCGGCGAGGCGCTGTCTCGTACGAACTACCCGGTCAATTCAGGTTACTTGCGTCCCGCGCGCGTGGTCAAGTCTGCCTGTAACACTGTTACAGTTTGATGAAAATGCGTTTGCGGTAGAGCAGCCACATCGGAAGAAGACAAAGCAATACAAAAAAAATCGCGAAGAGCAGCGATGCATTCTTCGGCGTCGCGAGATTCGCGAAGAAATGGCTGTAAACGTATCCGTGCCACGTGATCGCCCGCCCGCCGGAGTGCACGTGATAGATCACGCTCAGCTTTGCCAGCAGCGTCGCGAAGAAAAATGCCGCAATGGCGTTGCTCCCAAACACCAGAAACGGCCAAGCCCATTTTTTCCAGCCCTTCACGTCCACAATCCACATGCACGCCGCGAGCAGAATCATCGCGAAGCCGCTCGTGAAAATCACATACGTGCTCGTCCACAAATTTTTGTTAATCGCAAAAACATAATGCAGCAGCCGGCCCGCGATCATCGCCGCCACCCCCACCCCCATCAACCCGGCGATCCTGCGGCGCGCGTCTCGCGCGGTGCGCAGCCACTCCCCCACTAGCACGCCAGAAAGCGCCGTGGCAATCGCCGGCAACGTACTCAGGAATCCCTCCGGATCCCACATCGGCTTCCACAAGTGGTGCCACATCAATCGCCGGTCAATCCACGCCGCGAGGTTTCCCTCCGGCGTCAGGTTCCCCACTCCATAACCGGGCACGGGGACGAATCGCATCAGCGCCCAATAGCCCACGAGCAGCACGGCGATCGCCGCGGCAATCGCGCCGACGTTCGCCGCAAACCCTTCCGCGTCCGCGCGACGCGCCGTGAGCAGCACGAACAGTCCCGCGAGCAAGTAGCACACGCCGATGCGCTGTAGCACTCCCGTGTACCGCAGCGTCGCCCAGTGCGGATGCGGGAACGCGTTCAGGAACAGTCCCACCGCGAAGATGGCCAGCCCGCGAATCACGACGTGTCGCGCGAGCCGGCTTCGCGTGATTCCGCGCCGCAGCCGCGACGCGAACGAAAGCGTCATCGAAACGCCAACGATGAAAAGGAAAAATGGGAAGACGAGGTCGGTGGGCGTCCACCCGTTCCATTCGGCGTGATCCAGCGGCCAGTAGATCGCGCCCCACGTCCCCGGGTCATTCACCAGGATCATGCCCGCGATGGTCAGGCCGCGGAACACGTCGAGCGATACCATCCGCGCGGCTGGCCCCGCCTGCGCGGGCGAAGCGCTGGTCCCAATCGTTCGGGACGGCGCTTGCAGCATCGGCACGGGCGTCGTGGAACTCATTCTGTTTCCACCCGGCCGCACACTAACTTACGGTTGGCGCGAAAAGCAAGCGCGGCCCCGATGTTCCTCCCCGAAACATCGGAATCGCGCCACTACTACGACCTTTGTTCGTAACGCGCCTCGCGAATTCCGCGCGTTGCGAAATCTTCTCGTTGCGCCGCGCCGCGCCTGCTTGCAGGTGGGCGGCGCGATCAAGACCTAGTGCAGCATCGAGTTGTGCACGCCGCCGAACAATGACGCCGCCGTGCTCGCCGACTGCGGCACCCACCACATCCGCCGCATCCACCCGTGCTCGCTGTGCAGCATCCTCAAGCTCAAGTAATCGAACGCCAGCGGCGCCACCTGCACCGCGCCATACAGCGCATTGGAATTCGCGAACGGCTTCAGCATAGGGTTCATTTCGTAGCCCGTCCCGTTCATAATCACGCGCCGCGTCGACCACGCGTCAAACGTCGCCGCGCCGTGCTCGACCGCGCTCAGCATGAGCCACTTTCGCGGCAGGCCGTGCATCCGTCCCGATTCCGAAATCGGCGAATAGCGCGCGGGCCTGTAGCTTGCGGGCGCAAAGCCCGTGGGCGTAAAGCCCGCTGGGGTGCCTGAGGACGTGCTGCCGCTTTCCGCGCGCGACGATGACTCATCTCCCGTCGCCGGCCCTGGCACGCGCGTCAACTCGACCTGCCCGGGCACATAGGAGACGTCATCCCCTTGCCATGTCGTTGGCCCCGGCTGCATCGTCACCGTCTGGAACACTGGCTCGCTCGCCGGCGCAGGCGCAGACTTCTGAGCGGCCTTCTCGTCCTTCATCGGCGCTGGCGCCGACTGCATCAATATCATCACTCCGCCGGAAAACGATCGCTGCAATGGCAGGCTCGCAATCGCGGGATTCACCTGGACATTCGTCGCTTCAGCATCCTTCGGGTCATTCGCCGCCGTGGCGGTCGAACTCGCATCGTCGGTCATGACCACGGGAGCCACGACCTCGGTCACATCATTGACTGACGAAGGGGCAGGCAAAGCCGAGGGTTGGACCATCAGAACCGCTAGGGCGAGGATCATTTTGTTCTCCTCAGTCGCCGCGCTGCCTTAGCATTAAGCAAATCGCTTACTGAAAAGGCTGACTCGCAACGTGAGGAGAGATTAGCGGCCGGCCGCGCTCTTCCCCTATGGGTGAAGGGTTACAAAACTACTGGTAACCGAGTTCTAGAACTTTTTCGCCCTCCGCTAGTACTTCCCCAAACTTCAGTTCTAGCCGCATTTTGGCGCCTTTCCCTTAACATGTTTCGGGCGGTCTTTCGCTGACGGCTCCTTGCGTCGTCACCCTGAGCGTAGCCGAAGGGCCCAAACGCGGACGCCCCCTTTAAAAACAACCAATGACGGATGGCCAGTTTATCGCCACTATGCCGACTGCAAGACACCTTTTATCGTGTGCTTGAGTATCGACGATGCCAAATCATCCTCTTGCTGAGGTTTTCGGGTTCCCTGTCACTAACCAATCCAAAATAGATCTGGTTTTGATCTCTTATGATGACAAGGGTGTGTTGGTTCAGACTGAATTGGAGAGAAGGCGCTCTCCGTTGGTGAGTGTTCCGTCCTTCGGGCGTGGATTTTTCCAGGCATCGACACGACTACCAGGCTATCCCTTAGCATGGTTGCGTCCCCTCAGAGCCTGCTTCCGTTTCGCCCGCCAAAATTATTGTACCTCCACACGTCTATCGGTCTTAACTTCCGGATAGCCCGTCAGCCGCCCGATAACGAGGTACAAAATTTCCGCAATTGCGACTACTTGTGAGTGACGGTCGCTAGATCGGCCTTCGAAGCGGCCTCATCCTTTACCGGCGTTACTTTATCCGGATCAATGCGCACCATGAGGTAGCGAAGCTGGCCATCTACCTTCGTGAACCAATGTCCCACTCCGGCGGGAATGATGAGGACATCGCCCGGCTTAAGCTCGTGAGTCTCGCCGTTGCGAATGCTGGCGCCGTTGCCGCCGGGCCCATTCAGGAGCCTGACGTTTTCGTTGGTCGCCGGTCTTGCTTGCCAGCCGACAATATCAGGCCCGGTCACGAGCGTGCCGGTTCCGTCCAGAATGTAGTAAACCTCGCTGACCAGGTCGTGCTCGGCCACGGCTGAGCCTTCCGCCTGCACGCCATCGCGGTATACCACGCCGAGAGCAACGTGAGATTTGCCGATATCAACTGCGCGCACTTGCTGGTCGGAAACTGAATTCACCACTCGCGCCGGCGCTCGCTTCAGATAAGCATCGATTTCGTCACGCGGGATGTATGTGGCAGAGCAGCGGTGGCAGCTCGGATTCATCCCGCCCTGCGGAACCAGAAGCGTACCGACGCCAAGCAGCACAACCACGCTGATCTTCATCTTCCAGCTCCTTTTGGCCAAACCACTCCCTGATCTTTTTTCGTGACCGGCGCCAAGCCTTTGTAAACGAACCTCTGCACGCGCTGCCCGCGATAGGTTTCGGTCGTAAAAATGTTGCCCTGGGAATCGGTCGCAATGCTGTGCACGCCGTAGAATTCGCCGGGTTGTCGACCGCCCTCGCCAAAGCTGGTGAGCACGGCAAGCGAATCGCGGTCGAGGATATGTATGCGGCCGTTCTCTCCATCGGCGATGTAAATGAATTTCTGCTCTGGATCTGCCGAAAATGCCAGGTCCCACACGGATCCGGAGCCGAGCGTCGCAGTTTCGATAAAGGCTTCTTTCACAAATGTGCCGTCGGGCTTGAACACTTGAATGCGATCATTGGCGCGGTCGCATACGTAGAGCAGATCATCGTGTGACAACATGGCGCAGTGTACCGGATTGCGAAACTGCTGCGCCGCCTGGCCCGGCTGGTAAGGCCCTGGGTCCCGATCGTCGGGGCGATTGCCGTACGCGCCCCAATGGCGCTTATACTGGCCTGTATCAGCGTCGAAGACGATTACGCGATGGTTTCCATAACCATCGGCCACGTACGCTTCATTCCGTTTCGGATCAACAAAGACTTTTGCCGGCAGCCGCAGGTTTTCTACGTCGTTGCTTCCCCGGCTGCTGCCGGACTTGCCAATTTGCATCAGAAATTTTCCCGATGACGTGAACTTCAGAATCGAGTTATCTTGAAAGCTGGGCACTGCGCCAGGGTTCGTGCTTTGGGCACGGTTGGCTGCCTGCGTTCCGCGGCCGTTGCCGCCAATCCACACGTTGCCTTTGTAATCCACCGTAATGCCGTGATTCGATTCAGGCCAGTCATATCCCGGCCCCGGGCCGCCCCAAAAATTCACGAGATTGCCGGCCGAATCAAACTCCAGCACTGGCGGTGCGGGTGCGCAGCACTGCGCGATTGGTGGATTCGTTGTGGCGTGCACTTCCCCGAGCTCGAGCGAACCTGGACGATGAATGATCCAGACGTGATCGCGTGAATCTACCGAAACACCCACTACGGATCCAAGGATCCAGTGGTTAGGCAACGGCTTTGGCCACAAAGGATCGACTTCGAAACGCGGCGCCATAAGCTGCGCAGCTTGGCCATTGAGCAGTCGGCTGCTCGACACCGCCGCCGCGAACGAAAAAACCGCTGACAGCCCAAACAGGATGACGCTCGCAATCATGGTTCTGCTTCTCATGCCGGTGGATTCTAGAACGATTCACAAGGATTGGGAATCTGCCATGCTCTCCCGCTGCCCCGCGGACGTTTTCCTACGCGCACCCGGCCAGTTTTCTTGGTTGGCAACATGCCCCAATTACATAAGCAGGCTACTTTTGAGCTTGATCATCAGAAACTATTCGAGATCACTAGCAGAATTGCCGGCGATTTTTTGATGACCTATGACAATGCTTCCGACGTACGGGATCTTGCCCGCAAGCACAACTTTGATATTGAGTTGATAGCAATGATGGGGACCCACCACCCGGAGATGAAAGAATTGCTTATAGCACACGACCTTGACTTGGCACGCTCATAGATAGACCGTACCAAGAGCCAACTTGTCCATGCTTGCCACTGGAGGACCACGTTAAGCTGTCTCCCCAAAATGGAAATTTCGCCTGCCGGCGACAAACCACCAGATTTCCCTTGACTTTCGCACAAGCTCTATGTTATAAGTAGAAATGTACTCTATGATACTATTCGAACACCCTCCCGCCGTACCCGGCCCGAACCTTCGGCACCCCGCCGCCCCTTTAGATCGACTCACACCGCGCCCCTTCCGCGCCCCTGCTAAATCCTTTGTTTCCGAGCACTTGCAGACAAAACGGCAATTGCGCCCCAATCCGCCCCTGTCTAACTCTTGTGTTTCCATGCACTTGCAGGAAAATGCGCAAATGCGCCCCAATGCGCCCCTGTCTAACTCCTTTAGAATCAACAACGTTACGAATTCACCCCAAAAAGCGCCCCTATCTAACTCCTTTAGTCTCAGACACTTCCAGACCTCTTGCAAAGCGCCCCTGTCTAAGTCCTTTAGAATCAAAGCGTTACAGAAACTAAATGTTTTCTACGCCTCGCGGCGCACAGCAACGCAGAATGTAGCCCGGGTTCCCCGACTCCCGGGCCTGTCAACCGCCCAATATCCCCGCGTTCAGGGGAACGCGGGCTACACGGATCGGCCAGTCGTTCGGCCCATTTTCGGCCCTTCGGCCTCCGCGGCTCCTCACCTCTGCACCAGAATTATTGGAAAGGGAACGGCTCACCAAGCAACTCTTTATGAATCAACAACTTACAGCCAAAAATAATTTGAGAGGTCGCTCAAATCCCCCTTTACATGGAGGGGGGAGTGTGGTACGCTAGGAGTGCTTTGTTGCTCTGTCGTTGCTTTGGATCCAAGACTCAAGCCTCGGGGCATGCTCCGTGGCTTTTTTTTGTGTATGGCCGAAGTACCCATCCCAATGGGGAGATGGCAGTCGCATCAAGCTACACTAAAAAGAAAAGAGAAATAACGAAGTGAAAGAACAAGGAACAGTAAAGTGGTTTAACGCCGCCAAGGGGTTCGGATTCATCACCCGCCAGTCCGGGGAGGATGTATTCGTCCATTTTTCAGCGATCCAGTCCGAGGGCTACAAGTCATTGAACGAGGGTCAGGCGGTGGAGTTTGAAGTCAAGCAGGGACCGAAGGGTCTCCTGGCTGAAAACGTCAGCTCCCTGTAAATGGGATGGGGCGGGTTGTACGCCGTACGGCTCGCCCCTTTAACTTCAGTCCAAGAATTCAGTAAAGGAACAAGGTCTTCCGTAAGAGCTGTAGGGAGGCAAGCCCGAAGTCGTGCATTCAGATTCTCGTGAGGCGAGGAGGGCATCGTGCAGATTCTTCCCGAAGGGCAATACATCAAGCACAGCGTTTATGGCCTGGGGATTGTGACCGAGGCTGATTCCGAGCGGACCAGCATCCATTTTGAGTCCCACGGCCCGAAAAAGTTTGTGACCGCGATTATGACCGCGGAGGTCCTGGGAGAAACGCCGGCAAAGCCGATCAAGATCCGCAAGCGCGTCAAGAAGCCCGCAAAGAAATAAGTTTACCTGGCGCTTGCACGCCGCTTGCCTGCCGGCCACGCAGGGTAAGGCAGGCACCGCGGCGCCCGTCGCGTGTGCCCGCCCGGTAGAGTCCTACATTTGACGCGTGGGCGGTCTTGTTGCATAAAGAGAGCAAAGGAGAGCTATGTGGGCGCAAAGGAGAAAATCAACTCAATGTGCCACCCAGTGCCGGAGTTGCCGGTCGCTGATGTCGTGCGCGCACAAGAGCATTACAGAGATGCACTCGGCTTTAAGATTGGATGGCTTTACCCAGGCAAAGAGATTGGGGCCGTTTCACGCGATCATGCGGTGATATTCTTTCGAAAGAGGAAGCCGCCGTTCGAACCTGCCGTTCACTGGGTGTTCGCTGAAGATATCGATGCGTCATACCAGGAACTGAAGTCGTTAGGTGCGAACATCGTGGATCCTCTGGAAAAAAAGCCGTGGGGACTACGGCAGTTCACCGTACAGGATCTGGACGGGAACCTCTTCTATTTCCACCATGACTAACCAAACGTCGCATTCAAATTAGGACACTACCGACCGCCGGCCGGACTTGAAATCGCGCCGACTTCGCGGTAAAACCTAATTGAAGAGACACTGAGACTAAATTAATTTGACGCCCCCGGGCTTCGGCCCGGGGGCTTTTTATTTTGCGCGAGCAAATTGCCCAAGAAAACGCGGCGATTTGCGCGACGCGACGCGAGTTGCGTGGCTAAGTTGCGTTGCGCGCTATTCGTGGCGCAGCGCGGTCATGGGAGCGACGCGTCCCGCGCGCCGCGCCGGAAGCCACGTCGCGACGACCGCGACAACGAGCAGCAGCAGCGGCGCGAGCGTGAACGCGAGCGGATCGCGCGGCTCGACGCCGAAGAGGTACGTCTGCAGGAGCTTGGTGAGCGCGAGCGCGCCGCCGAGTCCGAGCGCAAGCCCCAGCGCCGCGCGCACGGCGGCTTCGCCTAGGACCATGCGCACGAGCGCCGCCGGAGTCGCGCCGAGCGCCGCGCGGATGCCCATCTCGCGCGTGCGCATCCCCACGAGATACGACATCACTCCATAGACGCCGATGGCTGCGAGCAGAGTCGCGGCGATGGCGAACCCGCCGACGAGCCACAGCAGGAAGCGCTCCTCCTGCACCGACGCGCTGACGACGTCCCGCATGCCGCGAACCTGGAAGACGGGCAGCAGGCCGTCAACGGCGTGGACCTGGTCCACGATCGCCCGGCTCTCCGCGGCGCTGACGCCTGAGCTGGCCGCCGCACCGCCCGCAGTGCGCACGACCAGCGTCGTCGGCATGATGCTGTTCACCTCCGCGGATATCGCGGCGTTGATCTGGGTGACGGGAACGTAGGTCTGCGGCTGGGGTGGGGCGCTCAGGCTGCCTTCATGGATGTCGCTGATGACGCCTACGATTTCGCGCGGGGCGTCGGCGGCCTCCTTGCCGATCAAGCTCCAAGCGATGGTGATACGCGCGCCGAGAGGATTTTGCCTGGGGAGATATTTGTGGACGAAGGTTTCATTGACGATGACGACGGGAGGCGCGGCTGCGGTATCGCGTTCATCGAACGCGCGGCCGGCCGCAACGCGCATACCCATGGCGCGGAAAAAATCGGGCGTAATGCCGAACCATTCCAGGTTGCCGAGGAATTTATCTTCGGGATTGGGCTGGCCTTCGATCGAGCCGAGCGGAATGTTCATGCCGCCGCTGAGGGGCAAATAATTTGTGGTGGCCGCGGCGACGACGCCGGGAACCCGGCTCACATGTTCAACGACCTGGCGCGCGAATGCGGAAACCTGCGCGGGAGTCTGGTAACGCGGGCCGGTGAGACTCATTTGCGCGGTGAGGGCGTTCGCGGAATCGAAGCCGGGGTCGACACCATTCAGACGGACAAAACTTTCGGTGAGAAGGAGCGCTCCGACCAAAAGCAGAACGGAAAGAGAGTATTCGAGAACGACGAGAGAGCCGCGGAAATGACGGCTGGCGCGGCCTTCGCCTTCGCGTACACCGCCTTCGGCGAGCGCGTCGCGAGGATCGGTGCGGAGAACCCGGAAAGCTGGGGCGAGGCCGAACAGGATTCCCGTCAGAATCGCGAGCGCAGCGGAGAACAGAACGACGCGCCAATCCACGGTCACCTCTTCGAGGCGCGGGAGGTCAATTGCCTTGAGGGAAATGACGGCGGAGACCGCGAGCTTCGCGAAGAGGAGTCCGAGGGCGCTGCCGACGAGTCCGAGCGAAACACTTTCACTGAGAATCTGGCGGACAACGCGGCGCGCGGAGGCGCCGAGCGCGACGCGAAGGGCGATCTCGCGGCGGCGGCCCGAAATACGAGCGAGTTGAAGATTCGCCACATTGGCGCAGGCGATGAGAAGCACGAGAGAGGCGGCCGCGAGAAGCATCAACAGCCTCGGACGAACGCCGCTGGAGATTTCATCCTGATAGGAGTAGACACCGGCGGTTTCCTGCTTAAAGACGGACTTCGGATCGGCCGCGCGCATCTGCTCTACGATGAGTTGCATGTTGCTCGCGGCCTGCTGGAGACTCACGCCGTCGCGAAGCCGGCCGATGACCGAGAAGTTGAATCCCCCGGCGAGCGTGCTGGTAACCGGATCGACGGGAATGTAAACGTCTGCCGCAAGGGTGGAGTCCATGCCGGCAGGAGCGACACCGATGATGGTGTAATCCTTGCTGCCGAGCAGAATCGAACGGCCGACCACGCTGGAATTGCCGGCGAAGGTGCGCTTCCAAGTCCCGTATCCAAGAACGGCGACGGGCGCCGCGGCGGGGCGGTCTTCATCCGGCAGAAAAAAACGGCCGGACGTGGGCCAAACGCGCAGGACGCGGAAGAAATCGGCAGTCACCGAACGAACGAGGATGCGCTCCGGCTGGTCTCCGCTTTCGAGATTGACGTGCATGCCGCCCATGAATGCGGCCAGAGACTCGAAGCTTTTTTGGTGATCGCGCCAGAAGACGTAGCGATTGGCGTCGGCGGAGTTGAAGTGACCGCGCGGCCCGGCGATGTCCAGAGCGGCGATGCGGGCGGGATCTTCATACGGAAGGGACCGCAGAATGACACCATAAACCAGACTGAACATTGCGGAAGTTACTCCGACGCCGAGAGTGAGCGCCAAGAGCGCGACGGCGGTGACGCCCGGCGATTTGCGCATCATGCGAAGGGCGAAGCGAATGTCCAGCAAGTAGGAATGGAATATGGCGGCCTCCTGAGAACCTTAGACGATAAGACGATGCGATAGTGAGAAATGTTCCATTGGGGAGACGACGATCGGGTTCGATGAGTTCCGCAAGAGAGCTGCGTGCAAATGTTGTGTGCCAGGCTGACTTGAGGAGCGGATTTGATATAGAGTTCGCCTAGTCGAACCACCCGAATTCAATCGAGGAGGACAATCATGATCATGAATATGACGTGGGTGTGGATAATTGTCGTGGGGATTCTTGCGGGATTCATTGCCGGCAAGATCATGCGCGGCAGGGGATATGGATTGATCGTGGATTTGTTGCTCGGAATTGTGGGGTCATTCGTCGGCGGATGGATATTCACTCAGCTTCATATATCGATGGGCGGCGGATTGGTTGCCCAGTTGCTGATGGCGCTGGTCGGCGCGCTCTTGCTGCTGTTTATCGTGCGGTTGATCAAGAGAGTGTGATCGCTAGAGGTTGACGCGGGCCATGGCTTGGGCTTGATAGCGTTCGCCGGAAGCGGCGCCGCGCGGAGCGGCGGCGTCAATACGAGCAATGTCTTCGGGAGTGAGAGAGACGCTGACCGAGGCGGCGTTCTCGTCTAGGTATTTGCGGCGCTTGGTGCCGGCGATGGGGACGATGTCCGCGCCGCGCGCGAGAAGCCAAGCGAGCGCGAGTTGCGCCGCGGTGCAATGCTTCGACGCGGCGATCTCCTCGATGCGAGCGACAAGCGCGAGATTCGCGGCGAAGTTATCGCCCTGGAACCGCGGCATGAAGCGGCGCGCATCGTCGGGAGCAAGAGCTTCCGCGTGGCGGAAGCCGCCGGTGAGAAACCCGCGGCCAAGCGGGCTATAGGCGACGAAGCCGATGCCAAGCTCACGGCACAGGGGCAGGATCTCGGATTCGGCGTCGCGCGTCCACAGCGAGTATTCGGATTGCAGCGCGGCGATGGGATGGACGGCCGCGGCGCGGCGAATGGTGGCGGGTGCGGCTTCGCTGAGGCCGATGTGGCGGACCTTGCCTTCCTTAACAAGCTGGGCCATCGCGCCGACGGTTTCTTCGATGGGCGTCTCCGGGTCCACGCGGTGCTGGTAGTAGAGGTCCACGTAGTCGGTGGCGAGGCGCTTCAAACTTCCGTCAATGCACTTGCGGATGTATTCAGGCTTGCCGCTGACGCCGAGCCATTCGCCTTTCGGGCCGCGGATGTTGCCGAATTTGGTGGCGAGGATGACTTCGTTGCGACCGCCACGAATTGCCTGGCCGACGAGCGTTTCGTTGCTGCCGATGCCGTAGGCGTCGGCGGTGTCGAGGAAATTTATGCCGAGGTCGAGCGCGCGATGAATGGTGGCGATGGATTCGGCATCGTCGCGGCCGGCATAGAATTCGGACATGCCCATGCAGCCGAGGCCGAGGGCGGAGACTTCGAGGGCACCGAGATGGCGGTGGGGGATGGGAGCAAGTTTGGATGATTGAGTGGCCATGATGATACCTCCGGTGAAGATAAGAATTTAGCGCAGTCCGGCGTCTTCGGCGGCGAGGAGCGCGATGGCGGACCAGTCTTTATCGGAGAGACCGTGGGCGATTGCCGTGAGAAAGCGATCATGCAGCAAATTGGCGATCGGAAGCGGCGCGCCCGCAGTATCGGCGGCGGCCAGGACAAGGCGAACATCCTTGAGGCCGAGCGGCAGCGAGAAACCGGGCGGCGTGAACTTTCCTTCGGCAATCAGCGATCCATAGGTCGCTACGAGGGGCGCGGTGGCGGGCGATCCAGTGAAGACTTCGAGCAGCTTGGAAGCCTCAATGCCGGACTTGCGGGCCAGCGCGAATGACTCTCCGAGGGCTTCGATAATCGAGGCAATGAAAAAATTGCAGCAGAGTTTTATGACGTTGGCGGCAGAAGGGGCGGAGCCGACGACAATTGTTTTCTGGGCCATCGCGTCGAAGACCGGTTGGACACGCGCGATGGCTTCCAGCGATCCCGCGGCAATAATCAAGAGTTTCGCCATCGCGGCGGCCTCCGGGCGGCCGAGGACGGGGGCGGCGACGTAGGATTGTCCCGCAGCGTGATGAGCCTCAGCGAGACGCGAAGAGAGCGCGACACTGATGGTGCTCATGGAGATGTGCAGACCGCCAGCAGGAAGCGCTTTCAAGACGCCGCTTTCACCGAAGACGGCCGATTCGACGGCGTGGTCGTCGGCAAGCATGGTGATGACTACTCCGGCGCGAGCGGCTTCGGCGGGCGAGGCGGCGACACGCGCACCAAGGGATTGCAATTCCTCAGCGCGGGCGCGGGTACGGTTCCAGAGGGTGACAGCGTGGCCAGCTTTCAGAAGATTGGCGGCCATGCCGCGTCCCATTCGGCCGAGACCGAGAAAGGCGATGTCCATGGTTGGGCTCCTAAGTTGGAGAAACAATACGACGCGTGCGGGTAGGGGCGCAACATGTTGCGCCCCTACAAAGTCAAATGGTCCAGCCAGCGTAAATGCGCGGGCGGTTCAGGATTGAGGGACGAGCGTCAGCTTGCCTGCCGGTCCGCGGCCGCGCCGGATCAGCGGCTCGAGAAGCGCGGAGAGTTGTTGCTTGGCGCGCCAGAGCCGCGCCTTCAAGGTGTTTTCGGAAACGCCGAGAGCGCGCGCGGCTTCCGACGTCGTAAGGCCTTTGCCTTCGCGGAGCAGAAACGCCGACCGGAGCACCGGAGAGAGTTTTTTCAGGCAAGCCTCGAGGAGGCCTCCCAATTCCCTGCCTGCGTAGAGTTCTTCGGGGCCGGGGTCATCAGCGGCGAATCGTTCCGCGGGAGGAATCGCGCCTTCTTCGGCGGGCCACTGGTCGAGCGAAACCGCCGGACGCGAGCGCTTGCTGCGGCGGCGCATGAGCGCCGCGTTGATGACGATGCGCGTGAGCCACGTGGAGAATTGCGAGCGGCCTTCAAAGCGCCGGAGATTGCGGAAGGCGGCCAGGAGCCCTTCCTGCAGGGCGTCTTCCGCTTCTTCCGGGCTGCCAAGAACGCGGAGAGCGGTTTGATAAAGCGCGCGGCTGTGCGGCGCATAGAGCATTTCAAACGCGGCCGCATCGCCGCGAATCGCGCGGCGAACGAGCGCGTCTTGCTCGGGCTGTTTGATGATGCCGAACTGCGAAACGGATTGCGCGAGAGTTGCCATTGTTCCCCCTTGTGTTTCCGGCGATCAGCGCCGGTATGAATCCAAATCCAACAAATTTAATGCGCGACGACCGCTCCCTTCTGCGGCGAGATCTTCTTCATCAAGAACATGAGCGGAATGATCACGGCCGCCCCGATACCGAGAAGCCGGAAGTTGTCCACGAAAGCGAGCATGGAGGCCTGGCGCTGGACCATGCCGTAGAGAATGCCGTGCGCTTCGGCGACGGCCTGAGCATGGGAAGCGCCGCCTGCCATCAGAGCACCCGTCGTGCCAGCCATCATTTGGCGATACGCCGGATTCAGCGGATTGACATTTGCGGCAAGGATCTGCTGATGAGTCTGCGAGCCTCGGGCGAGCATGGTGGTGACGGCGGAAATGCCGACGCTCCCGCCGATGTTGCGGGCGAGATTGATAATGCCCGTTGCGCTGTTGGTCTTTTCTTTGGGAATGAAATAGAAGGCCATGGTGTTGATGGGGACAAAGAGAAACGCCATGCCAAGGCTCTGATAAACGCGCGCCCGAGCGGCGATGCCGTAGCTGATTTCGAGATTGAAGGTGGACATGTAAAAGAGCGAAGCCGAGGTGATGAGCACGCCGACAATGACGAGCCAGCGCGGCTGAAATTTGCTGAGCAGGATACCCACAATGGGCATCATGACCATCACGGCGAGACCGCCGGGAGAGAGCACCAATCCACTTTTCGTGGCGGTGTAGCCCATCAGCGTTTGTAAATAGATGGGGAGCAAGACGGTTGTCCCATAGAGGACCACGCCGAGCATAAACATCGAGAACGCGGAGATGGCGAAGTTGCGGTCTTTTAGCAATCGCAAGTTGATCACGGGTTCATCGGTGTAAAGCTCCCACAAGACCATGCCGACCAAACCGATAACCGTGAGCGAGGCGCACCAGATGATGAAACTGGACCCGAACCAGTCGTCCGTCTGCCCCTTATCGAGCATGATCTGCAGAAAGCCGAGGCCGACGCTCAAGAAACCGAGGCCGACGTAATCGATCTTGATCGCCTTCCAAGCGCGGCGCAGGAGATAAGGCGGGTCGAAGATCAACAAACGGGTCAGGACAATGGACAGAACCCCGACCGGAATATTGATGAAGAAAATCCAGCGCCAACTCCAGTTGTCCGTGATCCAGCCGCCAAGCGTGGGGCCGATGACGGGGGCGAGGACGACACCCATGCCGTAAAACGCCATCGCCATGCCCTGCTTTTCCCTCGGGAAACTTTCCACGAGGATTGCCTGGGAGACCGGCTGGAGCGCGCCGCCTCCCGCGCCCTGCAGGACGCGGAAGAAAACCAACAAGCCGAGACTGGGCGCGAGTCCGCAGAGAAATGAGCTGACGGTGAAGAGCGCAACGCAGAACATGTAAAAACGCTTGCGTCCAAAGATGGAGGAAAACCAGCCGGAAAGCGGGAGGACGATGGCGTTGGAGACGAGATAGGAGGTGAGCACCCAGGTGCTCTCGTCCACGCTCGCGGAGAGATTTCCGGCAATGTGCGGGAGCGAGACGTTGGCCACGCTGGTGTCCAGAACTTCCATGAACGTGGCCAGCATGACCACGACAGCGATGACCCAAGGGTTGGTGACGCCATCGCGGCGCGCCCGGCCCAGCAGATTGGTGAATCCTTCGCCCATCGGATTGCGCCCTTACGAGCTAATCTCCATCAGTGAAGAATGATCGTCGCGTCCACGTTCATGCCGGGGCGAAGAACGGCCTGCTCCGGAGGAACAGGATCGAGGACGATCTTCACTGGAATGCGCTGCACGACTTTCACGAAGTTGCCGGTGGCGTTTTCGGGCGGCAGCAAACTCAGGCGCGAGCCGGTGGCTCCCGCGATGGAGTCCACGTGGCCGGTGAACGTCTTGCCGTACATGTCCACGTGGATTTCTGCCTTTTGCCCCGCGTGGACGCCGGCAAGCTGCGTTTCCTTGAAATTGGCGGTCACCCAGACGTCCTGCAAGGGAACCAGAATGACGAGCCCCTGGCCGGGCTCGACAACCTGGCCGACTTCGACGGATTTGTGAGTGACGACTCCGTCCACCGGCGCGACGATGGTCGTGTAGCTCAACTGAAGCTCGGCGGTCGAGAGATTCGCGCGGGCCTGCTCGACGGCCGCAGCGGCGGCAGCCGCGTCCGCAGAACGAATGGTGACCTGCTTGAAATTCGCATTGGCCTGGGATGTGCCTGCCTGGGCGATGCCTATGCGCGCGTTTGCGGCGTCAAGCTGCGCTTTCACGATGGCGACGTTTTGCTCGGCCTGCGCGAGTTTCTGTTTCTGGGCTTCGAGATCACCTTCCGCGACGCCCGCTTCGGCGACATACGAATCAAATTGCTGCTGCGAAATTTCCGCTTTGGCCGCGAGCGGGCGCATGCGCTCGAGATCGGCTTTCGCGCGGTCGGCGGTAGCCTGCTTCTTTGCGACATTCGCCTGGGCCAGCGCGAGGTCGGAAGAGGTGGCCATTTGATAGGCCTGACGCGCGCGGGCCTGGTCGGCGAGCGCGGCTTGCATGTCAGCACCGGCGCCGGAGCGCCCGCTCTCGGTGACTTCCTGCGTATAAGGCACGGTGACATTGGCAGCGTGCGCCTGCGCTTCCGCAAGATTGAGCGCGGCGCGGGCCTGATCCACGCGCGCCTGAAAATCGCGGGGATCGATTTTCACGAGCACCTGGCCCGCCTTCACGGCCTGGTTATCGTTCACAAGGACTTCGGAGACGTTGCCCGAGATCTTCGCGGAGACCGGGTTGAGATGGCCATCCACTTCCGCGTCGTCGGTGGAGACACGGCCGTTGAAATACCAGTAAGCGGCGATGGCGGCCACGATGACGATGACGCCGCCGACGAGCAGGGTGCGGCGGAATCTTGAATTTGACAACGGGCCGCCGCGCGGAGCGTCAACCGGCTGGGGCGGAGCCGCGTCGTGAGGCTTCATTTCGGCGTTCAATTCGCTATCGAGATCCGTCACCTTGAGTTCCATGGCTTCCTCTGCATTCGATTTACGCTCATTTGGCATAGAGCGATTCCATCTGGCCGATGGCGTGTGCCAGGTCGGCGCGCGACTGGTTGTATTGATAGAGAGCGGCGATCTGATTGTCGCTGGCGCGGGAAAGAGCGTCCTGCGCCTGGACGACTTCGATGTTGTTGACGACGCCCGCTGCGAAGCGATCGCGCGCCTGAGTGATTTCCTCCTGCGCGAGTTGGACGCCGAGGTTCGCGACATCGACTTGATGACGCGCGGATTCGAGTTGGGCGAGCGCCGTTTTCACTTCGAGCGCGATTTCGTTGCGGAGGTCGTCGCGGCGGCGCTCGATCTTCTGGATTTCGAGATCGGCGTGAGCCGTTTCCGCGCGGATGCGGCCGCCGGTAAAGAGAGGCCAGGTCACCCCGAGTTGATACTGATAAACGGGAATGCCAGTGTTGATTGAGAGGCCCTGATAATTCCAGTCGCCGCTGCCGCGAACGGCGGGGAGGCGTTCGTCAAACGACGCGCGCTTTGTCGCCTGCGCTTCGCGGAGGCTTGCTTCGAGCTGCGTCAATTCCGGGCGCGCCTTGTAGGCGCGGTCGAGGCTTTCTTCGACGGCGACTTCTGGCGTTTGGAAAAAGCTCAATTCATCGGAGATTTCGATTTGCTGGCGGGGGTCCAGGTTCAGCAGGCGCGCGAGACCGAAGAGCGCGACTTGCTGGCCGGTTTGCGCGGAGAGGAGCACCTGCTTCTCGTTTTGCAGTTCGACGTTGGCGCGAAGCGTGTCAATGCCCGTGCCGGCGCCGTGGTTCTGCATGTCGGCGGCCTGGTCAAAAAGTGCTTGCGCCAGTGCGACGCGCGATTCCGCGCTGCGCACTTCAGCGACTGAGCGGAGGGCTCCGAGATATTGCGAGACGGTGAGCAAAGTGATCTGTTCGCGCACGGTCAACTGATCCGCGCGGGCGGCGGAGGCGGCCTGCCTTGAGGCTTGCAAGCGATTCCAGAGAGTGAGGTCCAGGATTGGACCGCCGAACTGCGCGCCCGCATTGAAAATTTCAAATGGGCCGATGTGTTGGGGAAGACCGGGGAAGCGTTGGCCGAAAGCGGTTTCGAGGTTTTCGCGTGTTACGCCGACCGAGGTGTTTAACTGCGCTTGCGGCAAAAGGTCCGCGCGGGCGATGCGCTGGGACTGGATGCTCTGCGCGGTTTGCAGGCCCGCGATTTGAACTTGCGGATTCTGTTTGAGAGCAAGCGTAACGGCGTCGCGGAGCGTGAGACGGAGCGGGGCGTTCTGCTGCGCGGATGTGGTTTGCGCGGCTCCGACGAGGAGCAGGAAGAGTGCGACGAGGAGTTTCGCTCCCCTGCAAAACGACGAAGAGTTCTTCTTTTCGCCGGAAAGATTCCCCGTGACTTCCGCGACGATTGCCCGAATCAGGCAGCCCTTCGCCAGAAGCTTTCCCCCATGCTGATAAATCCGCTTGATGAGGGCTCTGCCGTCAGCGTCAATAAAGGTGACGCCGCCGAGGTCAACACTAAGTTGGGACGACTGCGCCCTTTCGGCTTCCCAGGAGGCTTCCATTTCAGCCACCCAGGGGCCAGCGAGTTTGCCTTCGAGATTAAGAATTGTTGCCGATTCATCGCGACTTACAGTGATCTTGAGCATGTCCCCCCTGCCACTCGGAAGTGAGGTAAGTGGCAATTGGGTGACCAGAAATGTGATCTAGTGCGCCTGCTGATAAGTTATTGATAATAAGAGACTTATATTGACTCTTGCTCATATTCTCGCGAGCGAGCACAAGTCGAGCCTGCCCGTATTTGGGCATATGACTGTATTTCGGCAGGCGTTTTGTGGACTGCAGAGTCGCGAGTCTCAAACTGGACGTTTGATTCCTAGCTTAGACATGCGCGCCTGGAGAGTCGTGCGCTTGATGCCAAGGCGCTCTGCGGCACCCCGCGGACCGGCGAGAACCCAACCGGTGTCGCGGAGGATGCGGAGGATGTGTTCGCGCTCGGCGCTTTCCAGCGTTTCCGATGCGCTCGTTGCGGTGTCGGCAGGCTCGCGAAGCTCCGCAAGGGGAACCTCGAGCGCGGCGCCGCGAGAAAGGATGACGGCGCGCTCGATGAGGTTTTCGAGTTCGCGGATATTGCCGGGCCAGCGGTAGTTGGTGAGCGCGGCCATGGTGCCGGCGGAAATGGAATCGATGGGCTTGTTCATCTGGAGCGCGTACTTCTGCGCGAAGTACCGGACGAGGACGGGGATATCTTCGCGGCGCTGGCGCAGGGGGGGAATCTGAATCGGGAAGACATTCAGACGATAGAAAAGATCGCTGCGAAACTGGCGATCCGCGACCATCTGAGGGAGGTCGCGGTTCGTGGCGGCGACGAGGCGAATGTTGATGCGGATCGTGCGCGTTCCGCCGAGGCGCTCGAACTCCTGCTCCTGCAAGACGCGAAGGAGTTTGGGCTGGAGTTCGGGAGGGATGTCGCCGACTTCATCGAGGAACAACGTGCCGCCATCGGCCAGCTCAAAGCGGCCGATTTTCTGCGCGATGGCTCCGGTGAAAGCGCCGCGCTCGTGGCCAAAGAGTTCGGATTCGAGCAGCCCCGTGGGAATGGCGGCGCAATTGATTTTTACGAGGGTGCGCTCGCGCCGGGCGCTGAGGTTGTGAATGGCGCGCGCGAAAAGCTCCTTGCCGGTGCCGGTCTCGCCCTGTAGGAGGACGGTGGATTCAGTGGGCGCGACGGTCTCGACCTGCTTAAGGATTTTTTTAAGCGCGGAGCATTCACCGATGATCTCCTCAAAGTTCCGGTCGCTGCGTATTTCATCCTCGAGATAAAGCTTTTCCTCGGCGAGTTTGTTTTTCAGGGCCGCGATTTCCTCGTATGCGAGGGCGTTTTCGACGGCGATGGCAACCTGCGCGGCGACCTGGCTCAACAGGTCCACGTCAGCCTGCGAGAAGGCGCCATCCGACAGGCTGCCGACGTTCAGTGTGCCCAGCGTGCGATTGGGAGAAAAAAGAGGAACGCAGATGATGGTGCGGACGCCTTCGGATTGAAGGAGTTCCGAGACGGGGCTGGCGTAATTCGCAAAGTCAGGCGCGCGAAGCAGGAGCGGCTTGCGCTGCGAGAAGCAAGTTCCTGCTGGAGTATTGTTCAGGAGCGGGCCTTCCATTTCCTCGCGGAAATAGCCGCGGCCCTGCGGAAAATCCAGCGCGTGCAGGCGCATGACGTTCCGCTTCGGATCATAGAGAGACAGGCTGGTAAAGTCATGGTGCAGAACCCGGCGGAGAGAAGCGGTGATGGCGGCGAAAAGTTTTTTGGAGTCGAGGTTTGAGGTGACGGCGTTGTTGACTTCGAGAAGCAGCCGCAGGCGGTCGCGCTCTTCGGCCAGTTGGCTTTGATAACCTTGCACGCGTTCGTAGTTGAGCGCGTTATCCACAGCAACGGCCACGAGCCGCGCGGCCTGCTGCATGAATTGCACTTCGCTTTCGGCATAGGGCGTGGCATTCGCGCGGCCGAAGCCCAAGCCTCCCAGGCGCCGCTGGGCGGAAGTGAGCGGCAGGACACAGAGAGAAACGATCCCCTCGCGCTGCAACATTTCCTTCATGCGCGGAAATCGTTCCTCTTTTTCAATGTCGGGGATGACGAGTGGCTGTTGCGTCTCGAAAACCATGCCCGCCGCCGACCACTCGATGGGGATTTCGAGGCCCGGCTCGACATGCGTGGGGCGCGAGGTCTCGAGAATGTGCAGGCGCATGACGTTGCGCTTCGCGTCGTGAAGAATCAGGTTCAGATAATCGAATCCCACCACGAGATGGAGGCGTTCCGCGAGCGCGTGAAAGAGTTCGCGCAGGTCGCGATAGGAAGCGATCGCCTCCGCTACCTCCAGAAGGATCTGGTAAGGAGTCGGCGGCGCGGGCGCAGGGGAACCATCCATGCGGGCAGAATAACATCCGGCTCGACTTTGTCTCAACGGAGCCTCCATTTAGATTCCTCTTGGGCTCCACTTGCGCGCGCCCTGGACCGCGGAAAAGAAATTCCTAAAGCTGCATTTTTTGCTTGACGGCGGTTTCCCGAGTCCGTATAAATATTCATTAGGATGAATAATCTCGCAATCGCCGTGAGCACGCAGAAGCGTTACCGCCAGGGGCAGATTCTAAAAGTGATCACGGGCGAGGCCATATCGAGCCAGGACGAGCTGCGGCGGCGGCTGGCGCACATCAAGTTAAACGTGACGCAAGCGACGCTCTCGCGCGACGTGCGCGAATTGAAACTGGTGAAGACCTCCGCGGGCTACAAGCCGCTGGCGGGGCCGGAGCCCGCGCCGCTTTCCGCACTTGCGCGAGCGCTGAGCGAATTCCTTTCCGACATACGTCCCGCAGGAAATTTGCTGATACTGAAAACTCCGCCGGGCGGCGCGCAGCCATTGGCCGCGGCGGTGGACGGCGAACACTTCCCGGAGGTCGCCGGAACGATCGCGGGCGACGACACGGTGCTGATCATTACGGCAACGCCGCGAACTCGCGCGGTGGTGCAAAAGCGCGTCGAGGAGTTGCTACGATGAGCGACCCGCGCCGGGTCGCCGTCGTGGGAGCAACGGGCTACGCAGGATTCGAGCTGGCTCGGCTGCTGCTGCGGCACCCGCAAATCGCCAAGCCTACCTTTTATTTGCGCGATGCCAACGCGCACGTGCACTGCCTTACGGAACTTTTTCCTCAGCTCCGCGGCTGGGGCGAAGCGCCCTGCCGCACTTTTTCCGTGGACGCCATAGCAGACAGTGGAGCGGCGACGGTCTTTTTGGCCACTCCGCACGAAGCCTCCATTGAAATAGTTCCGCAACTTGCGGATGCGGGAATGCGCGTTGTGGACATGAGCGGGGCTTTCCGCTTCCGCAATCCGGAAACTTTCACACACTGGTACAAGCTGCCGGCGCCGCCGCAGAAATTTTTAGACGAGGCAGTGTATGGCCTGCCGGAGATTTACGGCGACCAACTGCCCGGCGCGCGGATTGTGGCCAATCCCGGCTGCTATGCAACTTCGGCGATTCTTGGATTGAAACCGCTTGTGGATGCGGGATGGATTGCGCGACAGAGAGGAATCGTCTGCGACTGCAAATCGGGTGCGACGGGCGCGGGGAAAGAACCGAAGCGTGAACTGCACTTCGCGGAAGTGGACGAGAACTTCCGCGCGTATGGACTCTTCACGCACCGGCACACGCCGGAGGTGACGGAGCATCTCGGGCTGTCGCTTGACGATGTGATGTTCACGACGCATCTGCTGCCCGTGGCGCGCGGAATTCTTTCGACGCTCTATGCGTGGCTGGATGAGCCGCGCGAAGCGAACGAGATTGAGACACTTTACCGGCAATTCTACGCAGACCGGCCGATGGTGCGATTGTGGCCAGCGGGGAAATTGCCGGAGTTACAGCACGTGGTAAATACAAACTTCTGCGACATCGGATTCGCGCTGGACGCGACGGGGCGCCGGCTGACGATCGTTTCCTGCCTGGACAACCTTGGCAAGGGAGCGGCGGGGCAAGCCGTGCAGAACCTGAACGCGATGTGGCGATTCGATCCGCAGGCAGGAGTGATATGAGACTCGTAATCAAACTGGCAGGAGCGCTATTGGATGACGCAGCAACGGTGGCATCCATCGCGCGGCAGGCGGCGGCATTGGCGCAGGAAGGCCATGAACTGCTGGTGGTGCACGGCGGCGGGAAGATTTTCACCGCGACGCTGGAGAAGATGGGGATTCAGAGCCGGTTTGCAGGCGGGCTACGCGTGACGAACCGCGAGACGCGCGACGCCGCCGTGATGGTGCTTGGCGGGCTGCTGAACAAGCGCGTTGCGGGAGCGATCTCGCAAGCGGGGCAGCCGGCCATCGGGCTGTGCGCCTCGGATGCGGGGACGTTTCTCGCCGAGCCGATGAGCTACAACGAAACGCCCGGCGGGCTGGGCTTTGTCGGGTATCTGACCGGCGTGAACGTGGAGTTCCTCGAAACTCTATGGCGCGCAGGCGTGGTGCCCGTGGCTTCGTGCCTCGGGCTTGGCGCGGACGGCGAACTCTACAACATCAACGCCGATCACATGGCCGCGGCGTGCGCGGAATTCATTCATGCGGACCGGCTGATCTATCTCACCGACGTGGCAGGCGTGCTCGACGGCCGAAAGGTGCTGAAGGCTGTTTCTGCTGATGAAGTAGAGGATCTGATCCGGCATCACAAAGTCTCCGGCGGGATGATCCTCAAGCTGGAAGCGTGCAAGCGTGCGCTGGCAGCGGGCGTGAATCAGGTGCGCATCGTCGGCGGCACAAAAACGGACGGGCTCCTTTCCGCGGCGAACGGCGGCAAAGGACCCGGCACGCGCGTATTGCCCGCGTATCGAGCGGCGGCCAGTGCGGCGCGCTGAGACTTTCTCCCAAACAAAACGACAAATGCCAAAACAAATTTCAAAACATCGGAAGACCCATTCTCAAAAGAGGGTTTCGCCCCGCGGCGCGGCGGCAATCCGCGACGCCGAGAGATATCTCGCGAACACGTACAAGCGCCCAAAGATCGTTTTCACACACGGCAAGGGCTGCCTGCTGTATGACCATCTCGGACGCGCGTATCTCGATTTTCTGGGAGGGATCGCGGTCAACGCGCTGGGACACGCGCATCCGCGAATGGTGCGGGCAATCCGCCGTGAAGCGGGGCGCGCGACGCACGTCTCAAACTTGTTCCATAATCCCTATCAAGGGCCGCTGGCGCGGAAACTCGCGAAATGGTCGGGGCTGGACCGCGTCTTTTTCACGAACAGCGGGACGGAAGCGGTCGAGGCCGCGTTGAAGCTGGCGCGCGCTTACGCCCACGCGAAACACGGCGAAGGGAAGACGCGCATCCTCGCGCTGGAGAATTCATTCCACGGCCGGACGTTCGGAGCGGTGTCCATCACCTGGCCTTCCAAGTACCGGCAGCCGTTTGAGCCGCTCGTGCCGGGCGCGGAGTTTGTGCGCTTTAACGACGCCGCTGATTTGGAATCGAAGTTCACGGATTCTGTGTGCGCGATTGTGATTGAGCCGATGCAGGGCGAAGGCGGCGTCCACCCCGTCAGCGAAACCTTCTGGCGGCGCGCGCGGGAACTTGCGACTCGGCATGATGCGGCGCTGATTGCGGACGAAATCCAGTGCGGACTCGGGCGCACAGGGCGCGAATTTGCATACCAGCGATTTGCAGGCTGTCCCGACATCGCCGTGATTGCAAAGCCACTGGCGGGCGGCCTGCCGCTTGGCGCGATGCTGGCGCGGGAATCTTTTGCGTCGGCCCTTTCGCCTGGAATGCACGGAACGACATTTGGCGGGGGGCCGCTGGTTTGCGCGGCGGCGCTGGAATTCCTGACCATCATCGAGGAAGAAAACCTGATGGCGAACGTGCGCGCCCGCGGGGCGGAACTGCGCGAAGGTCTGGCCGCACTCGCGAAGAAATTCGATTTCATCACCGAGATCCGCGGCGAAGGATTGATGATCGGAGTACAGCTTTCCGTGGACGGGAATCCTTATGTCACCGAGGCGCTCGCACGGGGGGTGGTCATCAATTGCACGCATGAGACGACGTTGCGCCTGCTGCCTCCGTTCATTGTGAAATCAGCACAGATCAAGGATTTTCTCCGCCGCATGGAAACCGTATTTGCAAAGACCAAGAAACCCGAAACCAAGACCGCAAAAGCGACGCACTCCGATTCCGGGAGCGCGCAAGCGCTGGCGGCCGCGAGGTGAAAATGAGCGCAATAGCCCCAGCCCCTCCAGCATTGGCACACGACCTGACAACCGGCATGGAATTCTCCGCCGCGGCGGTGCGCGACCTGATGAGCCTTGCCGCGGACGTGAAGGCGCGTCCCGGCGAGTACCGAACATCTTTGAGCGGCCGTTTTCTCGCACTGATTTTTGAGAAGCCGTCGTTGCGCACGCGGACAGCGTTCGAGGTCGGCATCCAGAGCCTGGGCGGCGGGGCGGTCTTCCTGGATCATACAGTGACACGGCTCGGCGAGCGCGAGACGATCCGGGATGTGGCGCGGAATCTCGAGCGGTGGGTGCACGGAATCGTCGCGCGCACGTTTGCGCAAAGCTCGATTGACGAGCTTGCGGCGCACGCTTCGATTCCCGTGATCAACGCGCTTTCCGATGTTTATCACCCGTGCCAGGCGTTCGCGGATTTCTTCACGCTGGAGGAGCGTTTCGACGGCGTGCGCGGACTGAAGCTCGCCTATGTGGGCGACGGAAACAACATGTGCCATTCCCTGCTGCTCGCCGGGGCGCGGACCGGCGCGCATGTGCGCGTGGCGACTCCCCACGGATATGAACCAAACGCGGAGATTGTGGCAGAGGCCAAGCGCGCGGCGCGCGAGACGCGCGCGAAGATCGACCTGTTCCATTCGGCCGAAGAGGCCGTCGCCGGCGCGCAGGCGGTTTATACCGACGTGTGGGCCAGCATGGGCCAGGAAGAAGAGGCCGAGGCGCGCGCGAAGATTTTCGCCCCTTTCCAGGTGAACAAGGAATTGATGAAGCTCGCGGCGCAGGACGCAATTTTTCTGCACTGCCTGCCTGCGCATCGTGGCCTGGAAGTGTCGGCGGACGTGATTGACTCACCGCGATCCGTTATCTATGACCAGGCGGAAAACCGCCTGCACATACAGAAGGCCATCTTGCTTCTGCTCTTGAGCTGAGGGGATTTCAACTTGCCGAAGAAAGTCGTACTTGCCTATTCGGGCGGCCTGGACACGTCCATCATCATCCCGTGGCTGAAAGAGACTTACGACGGATGCGAAGTGATCGCCATGATCGGCGATGTCGGGCAGAAAGAGGATCTCGAAGGCGCGAAGCGGAAGGCGCTGGCGACCGGCGCATCCGCTGCGACGATTGAAGACCTCCGCGAGGAGTTCATCACCGAATATATTTGGCCGACGCTGCGAGCGGGTGCGGTGTACGAGCACAAGTACCTGCTCGGGACCTCGTTTGCGCGGCCGGTGATCGCGAAACGGCAGGTGAAAGTCGCGCTCACGCACGGCGCGGACGCGGTGTGCCACGGCTGCACGGGCAAGGGCAACGACCAGGTGCGGTTCGAGCTGGCCTACAAAGCGCTCGGCCCACAATTGCAAATCATCGCGCCCTGGCGCGAATGGAAGATTTTTTCGCGCGAAGACGCCATCGCTTACGCGAAAGCGCACAACATTCCCATCGAGCAGAGCAAAGCAAACATCTACAGCCGCGACCGCAACATTTGGCACCTCTCGCACGAAGGCGGGCGGCTCGAGGATCCGGCGAACGCGCCCGAAGAGGCGATGTGGCAGTGGACGGTGGCGCCGGAAAAAGCGCCGGACAAATCCGCGGACGTGGAGATCGGCTTTGAGGCGGGAAACCCCGTTTCGGTGAACGGCAAGCGGCTCGGCCCGGTGGCGCTTCTCGACACGGTGAACGATCTGGCCGCGGCGAACGGCGTCGGACGAATTGATCTGGTGGAAAACCGGTTAGTGGGAATGAAATCGCGCGGCGCGTATGAGACGCCTGGGGGAACTTTGCTGGTGCTGGCGCACCGCGAACTCGAAATGCTGTGTCTCGACCGCGAAACGGCGCATTTCGCGCAAGGGCTTTCGCTGCGTTACGCCGAGTTGGTCTATTACGGACTGTGGTTCACGGAACTGCGCCGGGCGCTTGACGCTTTCTTCACCAGCGCGCAGAAACGAGTGAGCGGCTCGGTTGGCCTCCAACTTTACAAAGGGAACGTCACGGTCACGAAGCGCAAATCGCCGCATTCGCTTTACCACAAAGACCTCGCGAGTTTCGCGATGACCCGGTACAACCCTAAGGACGCAGAGGGATTCATCAACCTCTTCGCGCTACCTGTGACCACGCCGCAAGGAGAATCCGCGAAGTGATCGCGCCGGGACCCAGCAAGGGCGGCCGGATGTGGAGCGGGCGCTTCGACCGCGGCCCGGACGAGGTATTTGACCAATTTCAGCGGTCGTTTTCATTTGACCAGCGGCTCTTGCCGTATGAAATCGCGGTGAACCGCGCGTGGGCGCATGCCATCGAGCGCGCCGCGATCCTCACACCTGATGAAACAAAGAAATTGCTGGCCGCGCTGGAAGCGATTGCGGAGCGCGCGGGCCGCGAACCTGCGTGGCTGGACAAATCCCCCGCGGAGGATGTTCACCATTTTGTGGAAATGGCGCTCATCGAGGCACTCGGGCCGCTGGGCGCGAAGCTGCACACCGGACGAAGCCGCAACGAGCTGATTGCCACGGATTTCCGGCTGTTCATTAAGGATGCGGCAGAGGAATTGCGGCGCTGCATTGCGCGTTTGCTCACCGCCCTGGTGGCGCAGGCCGAAAAGAATCTTGGCGCGCCAATGCCGGGGATGACGCATCTCCAGCACGGACAGCCCATTCTGTTTTCGCATTTTCTGCTGGCGCATGCAGAAGCGTTTCATCGCGACGCGGCGCGCCTCGCCGCCGCTGCGAATGCGGCGGACGCCTGTCCGATGGGGTCGGGGGCGCTGGCGGGCTGCGCGTTTCCAATTGATCGCACAGCGCTCGCGCGCGAGCTGGGATTTGCGCGAGCGACAGCGAACAGTCTCGATGCTGTCAGCGACCGCGACTTCGCGCTCGAATATCTCTTCGCGCTCGCAGTGCTGACGACTCATCTTTCGCGCCTGGCGGAGGATTTTGTCCTGTTCGCGTCGCAGGAATTCCGATTCATCGCGCTGCCCGATGAGTACGCGACCGGCAGCAGTCTGATGCCGCAGAAGAAAAACCCGGATGCGTGGGAGCTGACGCGCGGGAAGACCGGAAGAATCGTGGGCTCGCTCGTTTCGCTGCTGGTGACGATGAAGGGCTTGCCCACGAGCTACCAACGCGACCTGCAAGAAGACAAGGAGCCGGTGTTCGCGGCCCACGATCAGACGCTGGCACTGGTGGAAGTGGCCGCGGGCAACATCGCGGCGACGCAAGTGAATGCCGCGCGGCTTCGCGAGCTTGCTTCCGACCCGTCGCTTCTCGCCACCGATGCGGCGGATTATCTCGTGCGGCGCGGCGTGCCCTTTCGCAACGCCCATGAAATCCTCGGGAAGGTTTTGCGCGATGCCGAGAAACACGGCGAGGCGTGGACTAAGATTCCACTGGACCGTCTGCGCGAGTATTCACCGGAATTCGGCGAGGATTTCAATGCCGCGCTGACCGTCGAGGGATCGCTCGCGGCGCGCGGCGTCACCGGGGGCACCGCACCTGAAACCGTGCGCGCGGCAATCCTCGCGTGGCGCAAGAAAATATCGGACCTCGAGGCCGGCCGGTGAGCGTGAAGAAAGCTCATGTTTCCACGGCGGAAGCCAGCCAGGACGCCGCGCCCACCACAACTCCCCTCAATGTGCCGGAGCCAATTCCGGCGCGAGCGCTGCCGAAGGGATTCCGCTACGCCGCCGCGGCGTGCGGTCTGCGGCGCAAGAACCGGCTCGATCTCGGCGTGGTGATTGCAGACAAGCCATGCACAGCCGCCGGAATTTTCACGCAGAACCTCGTGAAGGCCGCGCCGGTGCTGCTCTGCGTAAAGCACATCGCGGCCGCGGCGCAGCGCATTCGCGCCATCGTCGTAAATTCCGGAAACGCAAATTGCGCGAATGGGCCGGCCGGGATGCGGGCTTCGCGGGCCACGGCAAACTCCGCCGCGCGGGCGCTTCGCTGCCGCGACGCGCAAATCCTCGTTTGCTCGACGGGAGTGATCGGACTGCCGCTGCCGGTCGAGAAAATCGTGGCAGCGCTGCCGGAGCTTTCCCGCACGGCTGCCGCCGCGCCCGCCAATTACGACAGTTTCACGCACTCGATTATGACCACGGACACGCGTCCGAAATGGGCCGCCGCAACCTGCCGCATTGGCGGCAAGACGGCGCGCCTGCTCGGTTGCGCCAAGGGCGCGGGGATGATTCATCCGAATCTCGCGACGATGCTTGCATTTCTGCTGACCGACGCGGCGGCCTCACCGCGGGTGTTGCATGCGGCGCTGGCGGAAGTCTCAGGGCGGACGTTCAACTCCATCACCGTGGACGGCGATACTTCTACGAACGATACGGCGCTGCTGCTGGCGAGCGGCAAATCGAAGGCGTGGGGCACTCCGACAATTCCAGCAAAGGGTCGCGGGTATAACGCATTTGTTGCCGCGCTTGAGAAAGTGTGCAAAAAACTCGCGCTGGCGATTGTCTCCGATGGCGAAGGGGCTTCCCGCGTCGTCGAAATCGAAGTGCGCGGCGCGCCGAACGATGCCGCCGCAAAGACCGTCGCGCAGACGATCGCGACTTCGCCGCTGGTGAAGACGGCTCTCGCCGGAGGCGACCCGAACTGGGGGCGCATCCTCGCCGCCGCAGGCCGCGCGGGGATCGAATTCCGCCCGGAGCATGCGGCCATTCGCATGGCGGGCTTGCGTGTTTACGAGCGCGGCCGCGCGCTTCCGTTTGACGAGGGCGCCGCGCACGAAAAACTGCTCGCCAGTCGGGTGCCAATCGTGATGGATTTGCGCGCCGGGCGCGGGCGGGCGCGCGTCTGGACCTGCGATTTCACCGCTGAATACGTCCACATCAACGCCAGCTACCGCACATAGGCACGGGATGCGGCACATATCGGCGCGGTATCGCCCCGGGCTCGGTCGGTGCAGAGAAAAAAACATGTGCGCAGGGGATCCGCGCTAGCAAACTCTCACGCCCGCAAAGCATCATAGATTGCGCTAAGATACGTGATTCCAAAGAGGGCGACCTTCATGAAGATCCGGGTAGTCGTGGCATGGCTGTCCATTTCGGTTGGGATGCTGGCAGTGGCCGGTTGCAAGAACAACAGCACCGGGAATGCAGGCGCCCCCTCCATCAGCACGCAGCCAACGGATCAGACCGTCACAGCCGGGCAGACCGCCACGTTTTCCGTAACCGCATCCGGAACGGGAACGTTGACCTATCAGTGGTTTGAGAACGGTGGGAGCGTCAGTGGCGCGAATGCGTCGTCGTACACGACCCTGCCATTGACCACAAACGACAACAACGACTTCTTCTTCGTTTATATCAGCGACTCCGCCGGCAGCGTAGAAAGTAACGTCGTCACTCTGACAGTTAATCCGCCGACCAGTTCGGCGACATTCCACAGCGACAATGCGCGCACCGGATCGAACTCGAAGGAAGTTATTCTCACGCCCGGCAACCTGAATCCTGCCGGGTTCGGAAAGGCCGGATTCTTTGCGGTGGAGGGCGCCGTGGACGCGCAGCCGCTTTATCTTTCTGAAGTAAACGTGCCCGGAAAGGGTCTCCACGATATTCTTTACGTTGCCACGGAAAATGACACCGTGTTTGCGTTTGACGCATTCTCGGGCGACGTTCTCTGGCGCGCGACTGTGACGGGCGCCGGCGAAACGCCGGGCGACAACAACGTGTGCAATCCGGCCTCGCCGAATGCGGGCGTGACGGCCACTCCGGTGATTGATCGAACGCGAGGGTCGAACGGCGCGATTTATCTCATCGCGAAATCGCGGGACGCTGCGGGGAATTCTTACGAACGGCTGCACGCTCTTGATGTGTCCACTGGGGCGGAACTCTTCGGCGGCCCTGCGACAATCCCTGTTTCACTTTCCAGCGGTGCACCGGCCTTTGACGCCGCGGTCCTGAAGGCGAAGGCCGGGCTGCTGGCATTGAATGGTCAAGTGTATACGTCGTGGGGTGTGCCGTGCTCTTCCACTTCGCCCGCGACATCTACCGGCAGCGGCGCGTGGGTCGTGGCATTTGACGCCGGCAATCTCGCCGTCACCGGTGCGATGAATTTCGGGCCGGCCGGCTCGCAGGGAAGCGCAGCGGGGAATAGCGGAACACTCGCCGCCGACGCAACAGGCAATCTCTTCCTCGCGGGAATCGGTTCGATCCAATCGCCCATGCTGAACTCTTCTGCACGGCAAATCATTGCGGATGGAAACCTTGCGGCCGGCGAAGTCCTATTGTTGCCGGATGCAACCGACCAATCCGGAAAAGTTTGGCGCCTGGCGGTCGGCGCGGGCGCCGATGGAAACATCTATGTGCTGGATCGCGATTCGCAAGCCGGCATAAGACCGGCAATCAATGGCACTACAAATGGCGGTGTAACTGGCCCCGCGAATGGAGTTGTCCAGCGAATCGACGGCTTATCCCCATCAGGCGCCGCTCCCGCCGGGCTCGCATATTTTAACAACACGGTTTACGTTGCCGCCGCGGGAGGCGGTGTAATGGCTTTCACCATAACGAACGCCCGTCTTTCGCCCGCGCCTGTCAGTCAGGCAAGCAGCATTCTGGGACAAGGCGGCGCTTCACTCTCTGTTTCCGCGAATGGCTCAGTGCATGGCACTACGCCCGGCTCGGCGAGCGCAATCGTTTGGCTGCTGGAGGGTGGTGATTCCGGCGTGCTCCACGCATACGACGCCATGGATTTGTCGCGAGAACTTTACAACTCGAAGCAGGCGCCGAATGGGCGAGATGATTTTGGGCCCGACAATGCTTCCGCGATGCCACTGGTGGTGAATGGACGCGTTTACGTCGTCACAGCGAATGGCGTGGCGGTCTTTGGGTTGCTGAATTAGCGGCGGCTAAAGCCAAAACCTGCGGGGTGACCCAGCACAACTGAAAAGTTTCTATTCCCACTTCCAGTTGGCGTACTGCTCGCGGAGCTTGCTCTTCAGAAATTTTCCGACGGACGTCCGCGGAATCGCATCCGAAAATACATACGCCTCCAGAAGCTGCCATTTCGCGAACCGCGCCGCGAGGAATTCGCGCAAATCCTCCGGCTTCGCATGCTCGCCTTCCTTCAGGACTATTACTGCGAGCGGCCTTTCCTGCCACTTCGGATGCGGCACGCCTACGACGGCGGCCTCACGCACCGCGGGATGTCCCATGAGGGCATTTTCGAGATCCACGGAGCTGATCCATTCGCCGCCTGACTTGATGAGGTCTTTGCTGCGGTCCACGAGACGGATGTAGCCATCCTCGTCCCAGGTCGCCACGTCGCCGGTGCGGAACCATCCATCCGGCGTCCAGCGGTTCTGCTCTTCCGGCGCGTTGTAATAGCTCGAGGAGACCCACGGCCCGCGAACTTCGAGGTCACCCGCGGTCTCGGCATCGCGCGGGACCTCGCGCCCATCGCGTGTGACGCGCAATTCCACAAACGGCGAGGCCCAGCCTTGCCGCGCGCGGACCTTGTACTGCTCGTCTTCAGTCCAATCGCGCATGTGCTGGCGAACGCCACCCGTGGTCGCGAGCGGCGAAGTCTCCGTCATGCCCCACAAGTGCCGAATGTGGATTCCGTACCGGTCGAGAGAGCGGATGAGCGATTCGGGCGGAGCTGTGCCCCCGCAAGGCGCATTCAGCGGATGTGGCAGATTCCATTTGCCGGGATTCTGTTCGAGTTCGGCGAGCACTCCAATCCAGACTGTGGGCACGCCACAAGCGATGGTCACGCCTTCTCTGATGATCAAGTCGAGTAGACTCGGCGCATCCAGATGCGGCCCCGGCAGCACGATCTTCGTTCCCAGCATAACGGAGGTAAATGGCAGCCCCCAGGCATTCGCATGAAACATAGGCGCGATGGGCATCACGGTGTCGTGGTGGCCGACGCCAAAGGTATCTTTCACCGCTTCCGCAAAGGAATGCAGCACAATCGAACGGTGCGAATAGACGACGCCCTTGGGCCGTCCTGTGGTGCCGGAGGTGAAGCACATTGCCGCGGCGTCGTTTTCTTCGATGGCGGGGTAGGCAAAATTCCCCTTTGCGGTCGCGAGAAGCGCTTCGTAATTTTCAAAACCGGCGGGTACATGCGAGCCGCCGTAGGGCACCACAAAGACTCGCTCGAAGCAACATTCGCGGCGAAAGCTTTCGAGGCACGGCAGCAGAACATCGTCAACGATTAGGAAGCGGTCTTCGGCGTGATTTGCGATGTAGGCGAGTTCCGCGGGATGAAGCCGCAAGTTAAGCGTGTGCAGCACGCCCCCCGCGCTGGGCACGCCAAGATAGGCTTCGAGGTGCGCTTCGTGATTCCACATCAGCGTAGCCACGCGGTCGCCGCGCTTCATCCCCGCGCGCGCGAGCGCCTCCGCAAGTGCCCGCGAGCGGCGGTAGAAATCGCCGAACGAATACCGGGCAATAGATTTGTCGGGCTTGCGCCAAACGATTTCGACGCGGCTGTACTCACTCCGCGCACGCTCGAGGATGGTCGGCAGCGTCAGCGGAAAATCCATCATCAATCCGCGCATGAACCCTCATGAGGCCCGGAGACTGTGCCCATCGCCAGGCTGATTGCGGCGAATCCTATCATTGAATTGCGCGAGGCGTCTTGCAGGGACAGATGAGCTTCACGCCGTCGCGGTGCGGAAGGACTCGACCCGTTCCACGCGGCCGGCCTGAAAACGGAAGCGCTCCTGCGTGGCCGCTTCCGCGCCACGGCGCACGAGGTCTGCTACGTCCAGCATTGCTTCGGCCTTCTCCAGATCGGCGGCATAGGCGTGCAGCGCGGGAGTGCGCGGCAGGAAGAGAGGGCAACAGTCGTGAAACGGCTCGGCGGAGATTTCGTATGTGCCGATTTTCCGCGCGAGCGCCATGATTTGCTCTTTGTCGTCGCCCACAAGCGGGCGGTAAAGAGGGAACTCCGCCGCCGCGCCCACCGCCGCCATGTTGTGCAATGTCTGCGAGGCCACCTGTCCAAGGCTGTCTCCGGACACCAGCCCCAGCGCGTGGTCGCGCCGCGCAAAGTGTTCCGCGATTCGCAGCATCAGCCGGCGGTAAAGCAGCACACGGTATTCTTCGGGGGCGACATTCACGATTTCGCGCTGGAGCGACTCGAAAGGCACCAGAAAAAGTTTCGCGGTGAATTGGTAAGGCACGAGCTTGCGCACCAATTCGCGCGCCACGTGCACGGAGGATTCCCCGGGCCGCGCTCCTCCCCCCCAAAAATGGACGAAGGAAACGTGCGCGCCCCGGCGCATCATCTTGTATGCCGCGACCGCCGAATCGAATCCGCCCGAAAGGAGGCACATCAGGCGCCCGGCGGTATTCGCGGGCATGCCGCCGACTCCCTGAATCTTGCGCGCGTAAATCAGCGCAGAACGCTTGGTGATCTCGATGCGGCAGGTCAGATTGGGAGCATCAAGATTCACGCGGACATCGCGCCCCGCATCACGAAGCTTTTCGAGGAGATAGCGTCCGACACGCGGCTCAATTTCCGACGTGCGGAGAGGAAACGATTTGTCGCCGCGCTTCACGCGCACGGCAAACGACTGAAACGCCGCGCCCTCGACTTCCTCCCACGCGGCGCGGCAGATTGCATGGAGCTCAAGGTCGGAGTCATCGCGCGCGACCTCGCGCGCAACACCAAAATTCGCCACTCCCAACACGCGTCCGACACGCTCGAGCACGGGTTCCACAGGCGCGCCGTCGGCCAGCTCGAGCAACACTCGGTCGCCGGGGCAGTGCAGCTTCGCCAGCCCCAAATCCTCAAGCGACCGGCGCAATGCAGTGATCAGCTTACCGAGGAAAAAGCGGCGATTCCCGCCCTTCAGCCAAAGCTCATGGTAGTGGACTACGATGGTGTGCTTGGACACGAATGCGCTGCCTCTTGCGGGTGTCCCCGGGAACCCAAGTATAACAGCGGCGGCCAAGCCCGGCGAGCGCCCCCTGCGTGGCCTACCCTAAAAACCTCAATTGCAACACAACACTTTTCGCCCCGTAACGGGTTTGAAATAGTAGGTGGATGATTCTATGGACGCCATCCCGGTTTCTAGCGTACAACGGGGTGCCGGCGGATCAAAGCAGCACGAAGCGACCGAATTCGCTTGAGACGCATCTGAGTATGCAGTGAGGCTCCCGGCAAAAGGAACGGGAGGGCCAAAATGTGGGGCAAACGCGATTGGCAACAATTCTTTGAGATTTCCCGGCGCCCGTGGCACCGCCGCCGCCCCCCTCGGCCCATTTTTGCGGCCGAAACCAACCGGGTGAAGCCCGCGGTGGGGTTCAGTCTTTCCGAGTTGGACGACGCCGGAATCAACATTGACCAGGCGGAGCGCCTTGGCCTGCCCGTGGACGCAGCGCGCATTGGCGCTTATGGCCCGAACGTGGCCGCACTTCGGGTGTTCGTCCGAGCCTCCCGCCAACCCGCCTAGTCACCTCTAGGAGTCCCAGTACCATTGTTCCCTTGACGCGAAATGGAGTTCAGGTAAACTGCCTTTTCTTTGCCCATGCAGACGCACGAAGCCAACACGGTCAGCATCCCAATCGCGCCGGACGAATCCGTTCGCGACTTTGAATACCCGAAGCGCGAAGCCGCTTTTTTCTACGGCCTTTTCCTGCGCGGGCATGATGCCGAAAAGCTCCGCCGCGACATCGCGGTCCCGCCGGAAGTGCTCGCGAAATGGCACCGCGAATCCGAGCGCGAGCCGCGACTGCGCGACGTCCTCGCGCGCGTGGTCGAATACCGCCGCCACGTGCTCGCCATCTTCGAGAGGCTTATTGGGGACGAAGCGGCCCTTCAGCGAATTCAGTAACCCGAGCAACCCTCGCCGCGCGTCACACGATGCGTAATTTCACATCCCGCTTTTGGTAATCACGCCGCAAGCGATCCGGTCTCCGGCATTCCCCGAGGGATCGGTCTTCATGTCATCGGCCTTCGCGTGAATCACGAGCGCGGTTCCGCCATTGCTGAAAATGGAATGTGCGTCGTCGCCCAGCGTGACGCTTTTCACCAGCAGAGTTTTCACGACCACGCCATTTGAGTCTGCGGTAATATTCGGCAAATCGCCGGCGTGCGCGCCCATCGGGTTTTCCGTGCCGTGCTGTTTGCCATCGGGATTGAAGTGCGGCCCCGCAGATGTGAAGGCCGGCCCTTCGCATTTCGCGTTCTGATGCACGTGCAGCGCATGCTCACCGGGTGGCAGATTCATCAGGTCGAGCTTGAACTCCAATCCGCCATCGCCTTGCGTTATCGTGATTGTGCCCACGCTCAGCCCCTGCGCATTCATCAGGTGCACGATCGTGGGTGATGGTGCAGGCACTCCGTACGCGGTGGCAATCGCGCCCGCTACTACAATTACGCCCAACAAACAGATCAGTTTTCTCATTGCAACTCTCCCTGCCGGCCGCCCATCGTGGAGCGTCAGCAGAGGGATTCAATCCTTTTTGCGCCGCCGCTGTCAAATCCCGCTTGGATGAATACAGGCTTTATCAAGCCACTTTATCAAGCTGCATGTGAAAAGCGCGATGCTGAGTTTTGCCTTCCTACAGCCCTTAGGTGGCCGCGCTCTTCCATTGCCAACGAAACCCACAGGCGATAGCATCGCCGCTTCATCGCTCTGGGAGGTGTTTCCTTGCTCGACCGTCGCCGTTTTCTTGCTTCCGCTGCAACAGGTGCCGCAAGCGCGTCATTCTTCGGCAACGAGCTTCTTGCAGGCATTGCCGCGTCCGCTCCTGAGCTTTCCGCCCAACTTGTGTACAACGTGAAGGACTACGGCGCAACCGGGGGCAAACAGGACGACGCGCGCCCCGCCCTCCAACATGCCATCGATGACTGCGGAAAATCCGCTGGCGGCACGGTGTATGTCCCGCCCGGCGAGTACACCTCCGGACAACTCCACCTCCGTTCGGGAGTGCGCCTGTATCTGGAGGCCGGCGCAACCCTCTTTGCTTCGCTCGACGGCCGCCAATTCGATC
Source organism: uncultured Acidobacteriota bacterium (assembly GCA_963838945.1). GTDB lineage: Bacteria > Acidobacteriota > Terriglobia > Acidiferrales > UBA7541 > DASTCZ01. The sequence goes on from CAWITC010000011.1 coordinate 570,073, forward strand.
CCCCTCCTAAATCTGCACTCCTAATCGGCGAGGATCTGCACGACATCGCCCTCGAAGGCCGCGGCACGATTGACGGTCAAGCCTCCTACGCCTGGCGGCCCAATGACTTCACGGACTTCTACATTCGACCCAATCAGCTCCTGATGCAGGCCACCGGGAAGCCGCTCCTCAGACCGTTCCCTTCCGGATACCCCAACGAGACGGTCTCTCCGCGCTTGGTTCTGCTGCTCCGGTGCCAGGATGTCCGGATCGCGGGCCTCAAGTTCCTCCGATCGCGGAGTTGGACCATCAACCCCTACGCGTGCAAAAGGCTCGTCATCGATGGCGTCTACATCTATTCAAGCGCCAAGGAAGGCGTCTGGGCGGATGGCATCGACCCGGACGGCTGCCAGGACGTCCGCGTGGCCAACTCCACCATCGAGACCGGCGACGACGCGATCGTCCTTTGGTCGGCGAATATCTGGGGCCCGGCGTTGCCCACCGAAAACGTGACGGTGACCAACTGCAGACTCTCCTCGGCCTCCAGCGCGCTGAAGTTTTGTGATGGCAACTCCAACGCCGTCCGCCGGGTCACAATCGACAACGTCGTCATTACCAACTCGAATCGCGGCCTGGCGTTCATGGTGTTCGACGGCGGTGTGGTGGAAGACGTTGTGATTTCCAACGTTTCGATCGAAACGCGCCGCTTTGATTGGTTCTGGTGGGGGGACGGCGACCCGATTCACTTCAACATCAAGCGCCGCAGCGAAGTCGACGGAACCAAGCGCGACCACGAACCGCCTGCCGGCAAGATCCGGAACGTCTCGATCTCCAACGTAATTGCTCACGCCACCGGCACATCGGCAATCAACGGTCATCCGGACAGTTGGCTCGAGAACATCCACCTCGATAACGTCCGGCTGTTCGTCTCTCATGACCCGGCGGCGCCTTACGAAAACACCCGCACCGCGATCGCGCTCCGCGAAGCCCGCAACTTCTCCCTGAAGGATTTCCAAATCCATTGGGACGAGCCGCGGTCTGCCACGTGGCGATCGGGTCTCACGGCGGAAGATGTCGAGGATCTCCGATTGGATACCGTGGATGTGGAGGCCGCGCCGGCATCCACCGCGCCTGTAATCGAGCTAACGAATGCCAAAAAAGTAACGCTCCAGTCTTTGCGCGCGGAGACGATCCACCTGGTAGGAAAGGGTACACGCGAGGTCCGGCTGCTCCAGACCGACTCTAGGATCTCGGCGGACTCCGATGTCAGTAAGGACGCCATCATTCGGCAGTAGCGCCAATGCACCGCAAAGAATTCGCACGTCAGCCGTTGCAGTGCGCGCGACAACTAGCACAAACTAGGAGCAAGTGGCTTCCACCCGTTCCCCAAGTTCCGTGTCACTTATTTGCGGGATCAAGAAACGCCGGAGGATATTCTGCGCTCTTGGATCTGCCATTCGGATAAGTCCATCACAGATCCCTATTGCAAGGCGTCAAAGCGGATTCAGACACGCAAAGAGTGGGCGGAAAAGGCCGAACTTGGCTTCAATCTGCCCGAGTTTTGAACTTAGTGCATCCAAGAAAGCGTCATTCCGATTCAGGAGAATGCCGCGCAAGATGCTACAATTCAAGGAGTTAGGACATCGGATCCCCGGTAGCTCAACGGTAGAGCATTCGGCTGTTAACCGAAGGGTTGCTAGTTCGAATCTAGCCCGGGGAGCCAACCTCGTTTTTCTCCAACGGCTTAAGGTTCTCGCAAGCGTGAATTTGGGTCGATTCGCACTCGGTCGTAAGCCGAAGGCCTTATGCTCCAACTCTGATGGCAGAGCCGGGCCATCTTTCCTGAATTCAGCAAAGTACGCAGCCTTCGGTTCTGAATCATCTGGTCACTCGTTGAGTGCAATGGGTGGCTCCAATTCAATCGGGTCTTCAGGGCACGTGTGGATCGGGGGTGCGGACAGGCACTCCGAGCGCGCGTTGATACCCCGCGCGAAATGCCTGCCCGACATTCGACAATCTGCTATTTCTTTTTGCCGCCCCCCTCTGGCGGATTGCCGACCTGGATTGTGTACCCGCCGCCGGCCTTTGTTCCTTCTGGAGTGCAGCTGGACCCCACAGCGCAGCAACAGTAAGTAATTACAAAATTATCTTGGCTGGGAGTAAAGGGGCCGTTATCTCCGTGCGCGAGCGTGAGGTAGCCGTTGGCCTCGCCGTCGAAAGCGCCCGCCGGATCGGTGTAGATCAGTGCGCCTCCCGTGGGGGCACAATTGAAATTAACCTCGCCGCCGTTATCGACGTTTCCGTGATCCACGTTCGAATCGTAATTGGCATTGATATTGATGTTCAGTCGAGGTGCGTCAGTGATTCGTGCTTTTCCTGGTTCTGCCATTCGTGTTTCTCCTTTTTCCTGATTTGACTACTTTCCATTGGGCCGAAATTTCGGGTCTTGCAACAGCGCCTGTTGGTCCGGGTCCGATTTCAAGTCCTCCAAAGGATATCCCTTCTGGAGCGCCTTTTCGACCGAGCGCAGCGCATTCACACGGTCGCCCAGCTTCTCGTACGCGTCGCTGACATTCACCAGGACTCTCGGATCGTCGGGCGAAAGGGCCAGTGCCGTTTGAATTCGGACCAGGGCCTTCTCCCGCATTTTTTGTTTCGCATACAGGCCGGCCAATTCAGACTGGGCCGTGGCGTCTTGTGGCTGGTCCTTGACGGCGTCTTCCACGAGCTTCAACTCATGTTCGCGGGCCACAGCGGCTTTGTCGTCATTCTTCAGCCACTCGTAAGCGGCCAGCAGGTTTGACCAAACGCGATAATCCTTGTCGTTAAACGTCAGGGCCTTTTCCGTCACGGCCGCCGAATCTGCATAGCGTCCTTCGTTGTAGTAAAGAAGCCCGAGGTTTGCATACGCCGGATAACTGGGACTCAGCTCGATCGATTTCTTCAGGGCTTGCTCCGCTGGCGAAAACTGTTTCGGGGCTCCCATGTCGAGATATACAGCGGCCAAATTGAGGTAAGCCAGGGCATTGTCAGGGGTCAGCTCGATGACTTGTTGAAATTGTGCGATGGCATCCGCATTTTTTCCGCGGCGGCTGTAAAAACGGCCCAGTGAGTTGTATCCGCCCCAAAAATCGGGCCTTAGGGCTACCGCTTTCTTGAATGTGGATTCCGCGTCTGCGAGCCGCCCCATTCGTTCATACGTCCCGGCCAATCCCTCAAGAGCATCGGCGCTGTGCGGGTCGAGTTGAAGAGCCTGCTGGAACTCCTGTAGGGCAAGGTCATACTTCGCCTGCATGGCGTGGGTGCGCGCCAGCGTGACGTAAACCGCCGGGATATGGCTGTCAATTTGAGCTGCCCGGCTGGCGTTCGCCGCGGCTTCCTCCACCCACTTCGGACTTGGATCCACGCCATATCTCATCCGGTAGGCGTCGGCGAGCTCGGCATATGCCACTGCGAATTGTGGGTCGGCCTTCACGGCGTCGTTGAGCGCGGCGATCGCCAAATCGAGATTGCCGGGCTTGTCGTAGCGCTGCAGGTAGCCGAGGGCTTTCAGGTACGACTCGTAGGCCGCGGGGTTGACGTTGCCCCCGGTGGCCTTGAGCATTTCCGGCGTGATGGTGATTCCCATCAGGCGGGCCAGCCTTGAGACCGCTTCGTTTTGCAAAGTAGCGAAGTCACCGGCGCGGTCTTCGAACTCCGCGGATCCTATCTGGCGCAGCGTTTTTGTGTTGATGAGATTGACGGTCAGACGGACATAATTGCCTTCCCGCTCGATGCTGCCTTTTACAACCAGCGTGGCGTCTAGCTCGCGCAAAGCCGCGGACGGATCAGCCACTTTCCGGCCTCGAACCACGCTGGCGGGGACAACCCATAACGATTGCTGGCCTACCTCGAGGTTCGATAACCGGCTCGTCAGACTGTCCATCAGCCCCTGGGCGAGGATCTCGTTCTCAGGATTGTTTCCGAGGTTGTCGAAGGGGAGAACCGCGATGTGTTTCTCATTGCTCGGAAGGAGCGCTCCTTTGATCCGCTCACGGATCGAGGAATTCAAAAATAGAGCGCCAACAAGGATCAGGAATAGAGCGCCGGCTGCCAACCACCAGCGCCGAACCGGCCTTCGCTCCGCGCCAGGGCCCCAACTGGGCGTCGAGGCGTGCTTGACATACTCATCAAAGTCCTTTGACCGGAAGGTTTGAGTGGGCGCAGCGCCATCCACCTCTCGTTCCGCGAATTTCGGCAGTGCCTGCAAGTCTGCGAGCAATTCCTTGCAGGTTGGATACCGGGTCGCGGGATCCTTCGAGAGGGCGCGATAGAGGATGGGTTGCACTTCGGGCGGAATCGCGCCACCCAGAACCGGCGGTTGATTCAGGATGGCGAATATTACCGATGACGCGGCGTCTCGCGCGAATGGGTTCTGGCCCGAGAGCATCTCCGCCATCACCACTCCCAGCGCCCAGACGTCGGTCCGCTGGTCCACCGGCTTGCCGAGCGTCTGCTCCGGAGACATATAGGCCACGGATCCGGTGATTTCCCCGGTCTGGGTCATGCTCGGCGTCGCAACCACGCGCGCGAGGCCGAAGTCAACGATCTTCGCCACATTCTGGCCGGTGATGATGATGTTCGATGGTTTGATGTCGCGGTGAATGATGTTGCGCGCGTGCGCGGCGGAAAGTCCGCTGGCAATCTGGGTCGCCAGGTTGAGCGACTCGCGGACCGGTATCGGCCCGTGCGACAGCTTCCGCGCGAGGGTTTCTCCCTCGTAATAGCCCATCACGATAAAGAGCTGATGGTCATCGGTCTCTTCGAGCCCGTAGATCACTCCGATATTGGGGTGGTCGAGCGCCGAAGCCGCGCGCGCTTCCCGGAGCAGTCTTTCCTTGTCCCGCTCGCTGACGGCGACATCCGTGAGCAGGAATTTCAAGGCGACCGTGCGCTCCAGCTTCAGGTCCACCGCCTTGTACACCACGCCCATGCCACCGGCGCCGAGCTTATCGATGATTTTGTAATGCGAGATGGTTTGACCGACCATACGGATGGGAAGCAGTCGGCGCTGATTCTAGCACGTTGTCATTCGTCAAAATACAAAGCCGACTCCGGAAACAAGGTCTGCAATCGCAAGGCTGCTGTCTTGAGCTTTGACCCGGAGGAATTTCCCTGGTCGCTACCGGACATTGCGAGCCTTTGAAGTCTCGCTTCGTGTTTCCTAAATTGGTTGTGTCCTGGAGCTGCTCTATCACGGTGAGGCTCGGTCCGTGTTGGCGGAGAGCCGGCTTCTCAAATCGGGGCTGGCATTTAGTCCCGGGTTGCCGACAACCCGGGGTTCTCGCATCGTGGCTCGAACCGGCGTGCCGAGTGCGTCCACTTCCACAGATACCCCTTGATATGGCCAATTTCTCTGGTTTCGGCACGCTCGCGCCAGAGCCGCCATTCGTTGACTGGTGGCTGCCCCGTCCGTAAGATGAGGCGGTCGGAAAGCCAGGTATCTCCCGAATGATCGGCCAAACGATCTCGCACTACCGCGTCATCGAAAAGCTCGGCGGTGGTGGGATGGGAGTGGTGTACAAAGCGGAGGACGTAACCCTGCACCGATTTGTCGCCCTGAAGTTTCTTCCTGATGAAGTAGCCAAAGACTCTCAAGCGTTGGCCCGCTTCCAGCGAGAGGCTCAGGCAGCGTCCGCTCTAAACCATCCGAATATCTGCACCATCTATGAGATTGACGACCAGCACGGCGCAGCCTTCATCGCGATGGAGTTTCTGGACGGCGTGACGCTGAAGCATCGCATTGCGGGGCGTCCGATGGAGACCGAGCTGATTCTATCGCTCGCCATCGAGATTGCCGACGCACTTGACACAGCCCACTCCAAAGGAATCGTCCATCGCGATATTAAGCCTTCGAATCTGTTCGTCACCGAACGAGAGCACGCGAAGATACTGGATTTCGGGCTGGCGAAAGTCGCGGTGGCGGGGAGCTCGTCAAGCCAGATTGCTGCGGCAAATACGGTGACAGCGGCGATTGACGAACAGCACTTGACCAGTCCCGGTTCGACGCTGGGCACGGTTGCGTATATGTCGCCGGAACAGGTGAGAGCCAAGGAACTGGACGCACGCACGGATTTGTTCTCGTTCGGGGTCGTCTTGTACGAGATGGCGACAGGCGTGCTGCCTTTTCGTGGAGAGAGTACGGGAATAATCTTCGATGGGATCATGAACCGGGCGCCGGCTCCAGCGCTGCGCTTGAATCCGGTGCTGCCCGCCGAGTTTGAGCGCGTCCTCGAAAAATCGCTGGAAAAGGACCGGGGGTTGCGCTACCAGTCCGCCGCCGAGCTGCGCGCTGACTTGAAACGCATTCAGCGGACCACGGATTCGGCGCGGTCCGCTTCAGTGGACATGCAGGCCCAGGCGCGTCCACGATCCAAGCGCGAAATCGTATTGGCCGGCATCGCTCTGCTGGTTTTGCTGGTCGCGATTGCAGGGATCGCGTGGTATGAGAAACATTCTCCGTCGCAGTCCGGGGTCGTAGCCGCCAAGCCGTCGATTGCCGTCCTTCCCCTGCAAAACCTGAGCGCCGAGCCGGACAGCGCTTACTTTAGCGACGGAATGACCGATGAAATCACCACCAAGCTCTCGAAAATTCAGGGAATTGACGTAGCTTCGCATTCTTCGGTCGCTGCGCTGAAAGCGTCTGACAAGAGCGCCGCGGAGATCGGGAGAGCGCTCGGCGTACGCTATCTGCTCGAGGGAAGCGTCCGGAAAGCGGGCGATCAGGTGCGGATCAACGCGCATTTGATCGATTCAACCACTGGGTTCCAGGTGTGGGCCGATGAATTCGTTGGAGGAATGAAAGACGTTTTTTCACTGCAAGAGCAGACTGCGCTGAAGATTGCAGGGTCGCTCAACCTCAAGCTCAGTCCTCTGGAACAGCAGGCCATTCAGCATCGTTACACCCAGAATCCTCAGGCCTACGACGCCTACTTGCGAGGGGAAGCACTGGTCGAGTATGGTGATCAGGCCGAAAAGTTGGAAGCTGCGCGTCGACACTTTGAGGACGCGCTCCAGTTGGACCCGGATTATCCTCTTGCCCTCGCGGGGTTGTCATGGGTTGAAGGGCAGATCTATCGCAATGTCGAATCGAATCCGTCTCATCTGCAGCGTGCCGAGCAATTCGCGCAGCGCGCCTTGGCCATCGACCCGCGATTATCTGAGACCCACATGGCGCTGGGAACGATCCTGGTGGATAAGTATGATTATGCGGGCGCGGCGCGGGAGTACCGCACCGCTGCCGCTTTGGATCCGGACAATGCCTTTGCTTGGGATATGCTTTCTTGGGCGCTGGCGTACGAACAGCCGCCGGAGGCCGCTGCCGCCGAGAAGGCCGCACAGGAAGCCATTCGTCTGCGGCCCTCGCAGTATGCTGCCCACTATCACCTTGGTCGCGCCTTCTTCCTCCAGCAGCGCTACCCGGAGGCAATTGCCGCCTTCGAGCACGCGCGGGAATTAAACCCAACGTCCTCCTTGCCGGACCTGGGGCTGGGGCAAGTCTACCTGGCGCAGGGAGACTACGACAAAGCTATTGCCGCTGTTTCTAAGAGCGCTCGCCCGACGGGCATCTACTATTTCTGGCTCAGCGCGGCATACGCGGCTCGCGGCGATAAAGAGAAAGCTCTCGCCACGCTGCAAAAAGCATTCGAGACGGGATTTCGCGATATTGCCGCCCTCGATGCGAGCCCGTACTTTTCTTCGCTGCGCACGGACCCGCGCTTCCAGCAGCTGGTCCAGCGTTACCGCAGGTAATACGCGCAGTCCCGCAGCGCTCGCTCTGAACCGATCGGCAATCGCGCAACTAGTTTTGCACGAGCCGGACTGTCTCCCACCGGCATTGATCTATCGCGGTCGTATCACGGCGCACTCGGAAACAATCCGCATATTCTCGAAAGTCGATAAGCTGGAGTGTCAGGCCGGTGTCATACAAATTGTGAAGAATCGCGCAAGAGCCAATCAGGGAAGATCGGCATCCAGAGCGTAGATGTCACTTGTCCCCAACTCGCGAAGCACCAATATTGAACCGTCCGGTGCTAACCCGGTCCAGACTCCCCAATTCCCGGTCAGGGGGAAATTGGGCGTCGGGGCCGCGTGTTCGATGCTGCCGTCTGCCACTTTGACGCGGTAAATTGCAGCTTTCTCAGGACCTAGGACAGGCATAGAACCCAAAGTCGAGTAGTAGACGTATTTGCCATCAGGTGACCAACTCGGGTACTCCGCGAGTTCGGCTAATTGCCGGGTTGTACCCGCCGCCATGTCATACAAGATCAGATTTCCCGTCGAGGCGGAAAGACCTGCGATGTATCGGCCGTCAGGGGACAGACTACCAAAGCCGATTCCCAGTGTCCCCGGAAGGATTGTTTCCTTTTCGGTTTTGATATTCAACACATGCAATGTCCATTGCGAGCCCGATTCATCAGAACTCGCAAATAGAAGGGATTGTCCATCCGGAGACCAGCTTGCGTTGGCTTGCTGGCCGCCCGCGCCAGGCACCCCCAAACGCGGAGAGTTTCCATTTGCAGAAACCAAATAAATTTTCCGATCCGCACCATCGGGTCGGACGGCGGCTGCAAAGGCGATTTGCGATCCGTCAGGTGACCATTGAGGGCTGAAGGCGCGCATCGGAGCGAATGTAAGTTGCAATCGCTCGGATCCGTCCAGACGGCTCCTCATCAGAGCGCCTTCCGGATAAGTCACGTAAGCCATCCATTTCCCATCGCGCGAAAAGGCCACATCAGCCGCGGAAAGGCCGCTTGCGTACGGCTCGAACTGGCCCGAACGCGCGTTGTAGCGCATGAGCTGGCCATGCGGCTGGTCTCCCACGGCATAGATCGTCTTGCCATCGTCGCTGGCTGCGGGCAGATAAAAATTAATAGGTCCGTCAGTGAGCTGTACCGGCTGAGTGCCGTTTCTTCGAAGAAGATCCCTCTTTTCTCGCAGCGCCCAAATATTTCTCGTGCCTCCTTGCAATCCGGTGAACAGGAAATAGCGCCCGTCGCGGGTCCAGCGCCCTATCCATGCGCGGCTCGAAGCGCTCCAACCGGAGAGCATCCGCGTAACGTTGCGGCCGGAGGCATCCAATTGCCACAGCGAAATTCCTCCTCCTTTTGGATCAAGCACAGACGTTCGAATGAGCTTGCCATCAGGTGACCAGCGCGGCTTGAATGGTATTCCCGGAAGGCTGACGAGTTTTCTTGCATTACCGCCGTCGGCATCCACCAGGTTGAGGCTTTGCTTGGACTCATCTGTGCAAACGATCGTGCGGCCATCCGGAGACCAGGCGGCGTCATCCGTGCATATACTTGCGACGCGCAGCGGAGTCCCCGTCGGCAGAGGCAATCTCCAAAGGGTGCGGTGCCAATCCGGGAAGGGAAGCTCCTGGTCGACTTCTGTAACCAAAAGTTCGCCTCCGGAGGGCGCGATGTCAAGGAGCCCGATATTCGGAAACGGCTTTTCGACTGTAAAGACGGAACCATCGTCGAGGGAAACATATCGAATTTGAATTTCGCCCTTCTCGCCAGCGGCGAAGTAAATGCGAGACCCACTAACCAGAAGGTTATGGTTCGTGACTACCGTGCCAATATGAGTAATCTGATGGACTCGCTTGACTCGCGGTGCAGGAACGACGGGACGCGCCAAAGCGACGGCGAGCGCAAGGATCGCGCAGCTCGCTAGCGCGGTCAGCAAACGGCGTGTTGCGACGCCGATCTTTGCTCGTGAAATCTGCACCGGTGGTGTTTCCTCTCGCTTCAGGATTTCCAAATCAGTCCGCAGCTCCGCCGCGGACTGATATCGTTGTTCACGCTCCTTCTCCAACGACTTGCGGATAGTCTCATCGAGCTTCGCCGGGACTTTGGGGTTCAGCTTGCGGCCTGACGCGGGCGTTTGATTAAGGATCGCGGCGTGTAGTTCCGGCCCGGTGTCACCGCGGAACGCGCGCTTCCCGGTGGCCATTTCGAAGAGGACCAGTCCAAGAGAAAACAGATCCGTGCGCGCATCCAGTTTCTCGCCCCGCGCCTGCTCGGGCGACATGTAGCCTGCCGTGCCCATCGCGACACCGGTTCGGCTGAGGGACGGATCAGGAGTTCCCACTTGCTCGATTTCGCCTGGCGCTCCTTGTACGCCTTCGTCGCTTTGACCAACTTTGGAGTCAACACCGATTACCGTTACGGGAGAAGCAAGTTTCGCCAGACCGAAATCCAGGATCTTGGCTTGGCCTTCACTGGTTACAAAAATATTTGCCGGCTTGATGTCGCGGTGAATGATGCCCTTCTGATGCGCCGCCTGCAGGCCCTCTGTAATCTGGATTCCCAACGTCAGCAATTCCTCTGTTGGCAGAGGTTGTCCCCCGATTCGACGGTCCAGAGTTTGCCCCTCCAGCAGCTCCATTGCGATGAAGGGCTGTCCTTCGTAATCGCCGAGGTCATAGACGGTGCAGATGTTGGGATGATTCAGCGCCGAGGCCGCATGCGCCTCTCTTTCAAATCGTTCGAGTGATGCGGGGTCGCGCGCGAGTCTCTTCGGCAGGAACTTCAGCGCAACAGGGCGATGCAGCCGTGTGTCTTCCGCCTTGTACACGACTCCCATGCCGCCCACGCCTAATTTCTCAATAACGCGAAAGCGCTGCAGCGTCGCACCGAGGGGCACGGGATCGGCCTGATTTTCACTGGCCTCGTCCCCGGCCATCTGCTTTGCGGCAACCTCGAAGGCCGGGGTCTCCATGAATTCTTTCGCCGGACTTTCATACGCAAGGAGGGACTCGACCTCTTCGCAAAGTCTTGTGTCTCCGCGACACGCGTCCTTCAGAAAGACACCGCGCCGGTCGGCCGCAACACGCAACGCGGAGTGATACAACTCTTCGACCCGGCGCCAGCGTTCAGGCTCCACGATTTCCTTCCCCGTTGAGTTCCCGCAAAAGCCATACCTTGGCCATTTTCCAGTCGCGCATAACCGTCTCTTGCGAAACCTTCAGTACCTCCGCCGACTCCTGGACAGTAAGACCTCCAAAAAAGCGCATTTCCACAACTCGGCTCTTCCTCTCGTCTACGGCCGCCAGCTTCTCCATCGCTTCATCTAGCGCGGCAAAGTCCGTATCCGATTGCGGGGCGACCCAAAGCGCGTTCGTGAGGGACACGCGATTCAGTTTACCGCTGCGTTTCTGATAACCGCGGGAGCGCGCGAAATCCGTCAATATGCGGCGCATCAATTTCGCGCACATGGCCAGAAAGTGGGCGCGATTCTGCCAACTCACCTTCTGCACCCCGACCAGCCGCAGATAGGTTTCGTGGACGAGCGCTGTTGTCTGGAGAAGATGACCGGGCCTCTCCCCGGCCGTATAACGCCGCGCTGCCTGGCGCAGCTCTCGGTGTACCAGGGGAACCAGTTTCTGCAGGGCTTCTTGGTCACCCCGGCCCCAAGCCTGCAGCAGGCCGGTCACCTCATGTGTGGAGTCCTTCGTCACGTAACTTACTCATGGGACGCAACTTAGTACTTTCGTCAACGGAGAATATCACACCTCCCTCGAGTCCTCTACCTGTGCTTTCAGCCCCAGGCAATCTTCCCTTGCCAGTTTTTTCCTCGATTTCACGCCTAAGGAGTAAGCAGGGAAAAGGATAAGCGTCAATAGGATCGCGAAAACTGTCCTCGTGAAAAAAACCAGTGCGGCCTTTAGGAGGCGTCATGAAAAGATCTTTGTTGTTCTTACTCTTCGTCTGCGGCTTGTGCCTCCTCAACGGGTGTGGCGGGAATTCCGTGCCTCCTCCTCCGCCTCTCTCGGCCACTCATTTGTCTGTCACCGCTCCGGCCTTCGCAACCACCGGCACACCGGTCAGCTTCACCGTGACCGCGCTCGATGCCTCCAACAACGTCGTCACGAGCTACTCCGCAACAGTGCAATTCACGAGCACCGATGCGCAAGCAAAGCTGCCCTCAAACTCCCCGCTAACAAATGGAACTGGGAATTTCTTTGTGACGCTCATTACCCTCGGCAATCAAACCATTACGGCCACTGATAACGCATCCCTCACCGGGATGTCCAGCGCGATTGATGTGGGCACCGCCAAATCGACGACTCACTTTTCCGTCTCAAATAATTCGGGTGCTGCTGCTACTCGCTCGCCAATCACCCTATCGGTCGTGGCGTTGGACGCGTCCAACACCCCGTCCAGCGGCTACAGCGGCACGGTCCAAATTACGACTTCGGATGGCAAAGCCATCCTCCCTCCGAGTGGACCGCTACAAAATGGCGCAGGAAACTTTCAGTTAACGTTTGAGACCGCTGGCAACCAAATCGTCACCGCTACCGACACGGCTACGCCGGCGCTCACAGGGACTTCGGGCACGATCGCGGTTACTGCAACGGCCGCGCCGGCGATCACCTCAGGGTCTCCGCCGAATGGGACTGTCGGGACACGCTATAACCCGCACACCGTCAAAGTTTGCATCTTTTTTAACCCGGTCTGGGGGTTGCCTCGATTATGGATACAAAACGGTTTTCTTTTTCCCGCTCACCTCCTCCGGCGGTGTGGGCTCGGATACCTGGACTTGGGCTCCCGTTGCGCCCTCTTCCTTGCCGCCCGGCCTGAATCTCGCCAGCGGTCAGATTTCGGGCACCCCGACCGCCGCCGGCACTTATCAGGTCACCATCACCGTGACCGATTCGGGTTCACCGCAAGCCCAGACAAGCGCGAACTACAGCATCATGATTGTGAACCCACCACCTCCAGCTCGTCGGTCCGAGTCCTTTGCTGGTCCCCGGCGCAGCAGTAAACCTGCCATTTAGTTTCACATTTACAGCGACCGGCGGACGTTCGCCATACCAGAACTGGAGCGAAACTGGCGCGCTCCCTCCCGGTTTGGCATTTAGCAATGAAGGGGTGCTTTCCGGCACTCCCACACAGATCGGGTCTTTCCCCATCAGCGTCACGGTGCAAGACTCGACCGGCGCAACTTCCGCTCCGCAAGCTTTCACGATTCAGGTTTTTGCGCATGGTTTTGCGCCGACGGGCGCCATGGGAACCGCACGATTGCTTCACACGGCCACTTCGCTGAGCAGCGGAAAGGTGCTCATTGCCGGGGGCCAAATGGATGTCAACACGATATTCGCGTCTGCGGAAATCTACGATCCAACTGCCGGAACTTTTGCGCCGACCGGCAGCATGGCCACCGCGCGCGCCTGCCATACGGCGACCTTGCTCAATAATGGCATGGTGCTCGTCACCGGCGGGGGGAGTGCTACCGCGGAGCTGTACGATCCAACGACTGCTGGCTTTTCGCCGACAGGCAGCATGGAGACGGTGCGCACCTGCCACACTGCTACCTTGCTCGGTAACGGGAAAGTCTTGGTGACGGGTGGATCGGATGCCAGTGGTAATACTCTCGCGACGGCGGAGATCTACGATCCAGCCAGCGGCACTTTTGCGCCCACCGGCAGCATGGAAGCCGCGCGCGGCAATCACACGGCGACATTGCTCAACACCGGCAACGTGCTTGTGTCGGGCGGATCTTATTTTGTGGTACTCGGCGACACATCAGGAACTCTCGCCACCGCAGAGCTTTTCGATCCCGCAACCGGAAGTTTCTCTCCAACCGGCAGCATGGAGGTCGCGCGCAACTCCCACACGGCGACTTTGCTGAACACTGGCAAGGTGCTGGTAGCGGGCGGCGCCGATACCGCCACCGCGGAGTTGTTCGATCCTGCGGCCGGAACTTTCTCCCCGACCGGCTCCATGGCAATTTCGCGCGCATCACACACGGCAACCTTGCTCACGGACGGAACGGTGCTCGTGGCGGGAGGAGACGATCCCAATTTTGGAAACGCGCTCGCGGTGGCAGAACTCTACAATCCGGCCACGGACACCTTCGCCGGAACCGGTGGCATGGAAACCACACGCACAGTTCACACGGCGACGTTGCTCAACAACGGAAAGGTCCTCGTCACAGGAGGCATTGGCCCGACTGGTGCCGCACTTGCAACCGCGGAAGTGTATCAGTAGCAGGGGCCAGAACGTTTGAACCGTGCCTGATCAGAACGATCCAGTCTTCGAGGAGGGCATGAAAAAAATCTCTGTTGCTCTCAATCGCATTTTGTAGCTTGTATTTTCCAGCGGGACGCGTAGGGCAGCCTTCACGCTTTTCTGGGCGGCCCATTCCTTCGCGCAGCGAAGCGTTGGGCTCCCAGCTCGCGACTCGCAGAAAGGGACCAAATCAATCGCTGAAGAGGTTGACCGTCCCGCACCATGCCGCGCCATCTTCCAGCCGCGCTCCAAACCGATTTGTATTCCTGATCCCTCTATCTTGACAATTTCCAGCGAATATGTCATACGTATGACATGATGTCCCACAGCGTTCCAACCAGAGAGGCTGCGAAACTTGCGGGGATCTCTCAGCGGACACTTCAAAGATGGATCCGAGCAAGGAAAGTGCGAGCGCCCACGACTACCCTTCGCGAGGGGCGCGCTATCCGCCTGTGGAGAGTCAGTGAAATCAAGCGATTGATCGTTTTGAAGTCTCACATTTACCGCCGTGGTAGAGGCAGAAAACGGTCGAGGGAAATCTAGTGTCAGTCTGCATTCAAAGGGCCGAAAGAATCCTTCTGAGGCGAAGACCCCTGGATCGAGCATGGTGCAGGCTGTGCTCCCATATCCTAAAGACGCGGATTCCACGCTCCCGCAATGCTTTTGCTACAAATCGAGCGCGGCGTCGATTCCCCTTGATTTTGGCCCTCCAATATCGCCTGTTTCCCTTTGGCATCCGCAAGCAGCGGAGACATCCGTGCCAAAAGCAACCGTCGACAAAAATCGCAATCTTCTGCTTTGGGAACCAAAAATCCGGGCGTCCTAAAACTGAATTGGGATGCATGTGCCAGCCACGTATCCGCATCCTAACGAAAAAAAACCGTAGCAGGATTTCCGTCGAACGGTTGCCGGTGGATCGGACTTTCGACATCTGGATGCTTCGTTCGTATTTTGAAAGATTGTCCATAAGCGATTCCAGCGAAATCCTATGACTTCGAGAAAGTATACTGTCGTTGAGCTGTATGCCGGAATAGCCAGGACGTGGGAACCATTCCGGGCCTGGAGAAAGTGTCAGCTTGGTCTCCTGGTGGATACCAATCCGTATGCCAAGCAAACCTATAAACTTAACTATCCTTCCGCTCCGTATTGGACAGAGGATTTGCGAAAAGTCAGCGCCAGAAGAGTTAGAGACCTAGTTGGCGGTCGAGTGGACATTCTCCTTGGCTGTCCCCCTTGCCAAGGCTTCAGCGATACGGGTAAGAGGAACCCGCGCGATTCCAGAAACGGTCACATTTCGGTCTTTGGAGAATTCGTCTCGAAACTGCAACCCTTAGCGGTAGTGATGGAGAATGTTCCCCTGCTTGCAACCTCTCAAAGATTTGTTCGGTTCACGCAATTGCTAGAGCGGCAAAGGTATAACTGGACCGCAGCGATCGTTAACGCTGCTCTGTACGGCAGTTGCCAGACTCGCCAGCGCCTGGTGCTGGTTGCATTACACGAGTCCGTGGGAGTCGACCCTTGTTTGTCCCAACCTACTCATGGAGGGCCTCGACGCTACTTCAGCTTCAGGAACAGAAAACTCATGAAGCTATCAGAGGACCCTATCGGCCTACTTGGGGCTACACCTGCCGCAGGGAGAGCTGCCAAATCTGTCCAAGTTCTCTCGGACCCTACCGGAGACCAACCCGCGCCTTACTTATCGGAAATCTTGGATGGTCTCCCCAATATTGGCTCGACATCTGCGCAACGTCTCTCGCACACCCCATGGACACATGGGCCCAAGATGATAAAAAGGATGGAACAAGTTCCGGAAGGTGGTAGATGGAAAGGCGGAAGTGATCACTTCTCACAAAGCTATGGGCGTCTTCACCGCAAAGGGCTTGCTCGCACAATAACATCCTACTTTTCCAACCCAGGAAGCGGCCGTTACTGGCACCCAACTCAACCTCGGACATTAACAATCCGCGAAGCGGCTCGCATACAGGGAATCGACGACTCTTTTCACTTTTGCGACGTACCCTCCAAAGCAGCCGAACTGGTTGGGAACGCCCTCGATTTAGCGATCGCACGTGCTGCCTACAATGCCGTCACGGCCGCTCTAGAATGAGTTACCAACCCCTCTTGACAAGATAACGGATAACGTGTTAGTGTTATCTTGGATTCGGACTTCCCAAGGGAGGTGTTTATGTCTGAGAATCAACAAGCTGCCATGGTAGAAGTGCCGAGGCTGATCCACGAACGCGAAACTGAGCGGGACGCCGGGTGCCCACTACCCGCCTTATTCGAGCAAATCGGAAAGGTTGTGCATTGGGAGGGAACGCCAAATTTCCTTGAAGTAGCGGCGGTTCTGGACCCTCGGTACGAAGTTCGGCCTGGGCAATTTGTAGGTGTATGGCACGGGAAACGCGGCCACTCGGTCCTTACGGTTGTTCAAGTCGCGAACTGCAGGGACGTAAATCCGAACGAGGAACCTGTATTAGCGGTGGCCCGTGAGCGACTCGGCCTGACCGTCTCATATGCGTCTGAGGGGATTTCAACCAGAATTCACCGTCTAATGGAGGGTCCTACCGTAGAAGAATTAGAGTTAGAAATAACAAACGATTCCGTCAAATCCAAAGGCCCCGCCTCCTCAGTCGAGCGCCTCGTTCGAGCCGGAGACCCAGTTGTGTTGTTGACGGACGACCTCATCGCCGAGACCATCGGGTCTCTTAAGAAACCTGATGATGGTTTGCACATCGGCGAGGTTTACGGCGACCGCTTAATCCCAGTGACTTTGCACCCCGAGGCGCTCCAAACGCATATGGGGATATTTGGCAATCCGGGCAAAGGCAAATCCTATTCCTCGGGAGTTGTAATGGAGGAAGCGTTGCAATGGAACATTCCAATACTAATACTCGACGTCAACGGCGAGATGATTGCCGCCGCGCGATCCCTTGGAGGACTCATCCTCACCCTACCCGATCCCAGCTTCGGGCTGTCGCTTTCTCTGATTACATCAGCGGAGTTGCTTCAAGTTGCTCCTAATGTCCAAGAGGGGACAATTTACGCTGAGTTGATTGAACTGGCTCACGACAGGCTTAGAAGCGAGAGGAGGGGGCAACCATTTACATTCGCAGACCTCGTCGCAAAGATACAAGAGATCGGGAAACAGACGGATGCCAAGGGCTCAAGCATCAATACAGCGATAAGCCGAATTCTGGCTTTGGAGCACGATCCTGTTGTAGGCGGGAATTTCGACTTTATCGAAGCGGTCGTAAAGCATCGACTTGTAGTGCTCGATTGTCGGTACCTCACCCTCAGGCAGACCCGATTGATCGCAGCCGCGGCAGCACGCGAATTACAAAGAGTAGGGCGGGAGATGGCTCGCAAGGCAGAGGCCGGAGACAAGTCCGCAGCGAACTGGTTTTCGATATTCATGGTCGACGAGGCCCATCAAGTGGCACCGAGCGACGAGGGTGTCGTCAGCAGCCAAGTCATGTTTGAACTTGCTCGCATGGGGCGCCACGTCCGCACCGGGCTCGTTCTGATCAGCCAATCTCCATCCGACTTGAATCCAAGCGTTCTGAAGAGACTGCAATTGCGTTTTATCTTCGCCCTGGAAAAAGATCAGTTGCGGGCAATTCAAGGGGTTATGGCAGATCTTGATGAACGCCTCGTCGCGAAACTACCCAAGCTTCCGCGTGGCGTATGCGGAGTTTCGGGGTCCAGCGAACTTGTCCGACACGGATTCCTCATGCGCGTGCGTGAGCGGTCAACACCGGTGGGCGGAACAACGCCTAAGGTGTTTGCCAAGAGAACCAAGACACCATTAAAAACGACACGGTAATTGACATGAATGCGGCAAGAGTTTTAACGACACGCGAACGTGAACAGTTATTCCTGCGGCTGGCATCTACGCCAGACGGCGCGACAGCGCCTGACGTACACAAGGAAGCCGAATCCATGGGCGACAAGGTCACGCCGGAGGCCTACCAAAATATCGCGAGAAGGCTAGTTCATCGAGGCGTACTAGTAGCCAACGAAGATGTCCGGCCTATCAGGTACAAAGCGGGTCAGACCATCGACGGACATTGGTTAGAAGAGGAAGAACTGGCTGCTTGGGTAAGTGATGAGTACCCGCTCTTGGCGCTTCCCATCTGGAAAGAATCCCAGCGACAGCTACGCGACATTCCTGAAGAAGTATGGATTTTGCTCAGGGAAAAGCTAATGGTCGAGCCCGCGCGTGACCTCTTCCAAAAGGCGATCGTCAGTTATTGTAATTATTTCGACGCCCTTCTCCGCGAAATCTCCGAAATTTCGGCCCTCGGCGCTGATCCCCGTGAGCTGTCGAAGCAGAAAGCGGAAGCCCGAAACGGCCTGCTTCTACTCCGAGGCTTAACTCAATACGGCCTTGGCCTCTCGGTCGAGGCAATAGGTCTACCGGAGAGCATCGAGGACGCACTGGAGGAACTAGAAGTCAGCAGTGGCGCGCGCCCAGTTACATGGGACGAAAATAGACTCCGTGAAGAGCTCTCTCTCCGAGTCTCGGATGAGAGGTTCATGACTGAGGTTCAAAATAGCCCCACCGACCGTTGGCTCGTCGCTGCTGTTGATGGGTCGACGAGAGGCGGAGTCCTCTCATTCTTGGGCGAAGAAACTGACTTTTACGTCGGGCACGCCCCCATGATCTCGATCAATACTTCCATTGGGCAGGTAAACCGCAAGATCGTCGTGGATGGCAAGGAATTTCCAGTATTCATGCGCCTTCCCGAAAAGCCCGAGGACATTCAGCAGCGCGACAATCGCTACACTGTAATGGCGAAGCTCTTCTATCCTGATTTGAGCGACGCCCAGTTCATGCACTCCCTTTGGAATGCTATGGAGGCCTTGCAGTGCCGAACCACTCTCCGCGCTTTGAACCGCTGGTATACGTCCAAGGGTAGCGTGGAAGTTCCCCCGGCTGATGTGGTTCTACGAGACGGCACCACCGTGCCGCAAGACCGTGACTTCAATCATTACGCGGACGAAACACGCTATGGTGAGATCGTCAGAGACATAGTTTCCAACAACTGGGCAATAGTAAACAAATGCCAAGCAGACGCGCAGACTGTGGCCGGCATAATCAAGAATGCACAACTGCGAGTATTCGGTCCAGTCTTCAATTGGTATGCTTCTCAATTGGCTGCGAAAAAGGGATTGTCACTTCTTGAATCTTGGCCACTCGCTGCCATGAACAACATGCCAGATCAGGTCCCTCCTAACCCGACTTCTGACGGCGGGGCGCAGAAAGCTCGACCGCTGGACGCGCACATGTATCGTTTTCAGGCCGTTCCATGCCACAAACCCACCCTTCGCTTCGCAATACTCCGTTTTGAGACCCTCCCCCCCTGAAACCATCCTTCAAAGACGAGACCGAGAACTAACGGGACACGGCATAGGCACGAGCTCTGGGCAAGCCCGGTTCTGGCGAGACTTCAGAGGGAAGGCAGATCCATACATACAAATGTTAAATACAGTCTGGTACGCCAATTTCTTCCTGGCATCTGTTCCCCGGCTCGATTTTGAGCGATATCTTCCGAGGATCGAATTCATAGTTCCAAGCCCGGTATATGGAGCGGGCGCAGATCCAATTACAGCGGCGCGGCCTCACCTTGAACGTCTCATCGGAGCATTGAGAGAAACGGGATTTGAAGTCTCAGCAGAGCACTCTATGTACCGCGACAAGAGTACGATCGAAGTCCTCCCAGCACTTCTTACGCGCACGCATGACACCGTAAAAGTTTGGGCCCAAGAACTGCTAAGTAGGGTTGATGAATACTTGTCGGCAATTTTGACGCGCGTAATATCAACCAAGAAGGCCAAAGGTGTGCGCATTAGACCCTTTACAAAGGAAGAGTTTCGCCTACTGCACGAGGCGCTAAAGCGAGAGCGGCTGCAACTCGTGGGGGCTTCCGAGTCCGAAGAATTAGAACCCTAACTAAGCATCCCTCCATTTTTTCCTTGACCTTCACCAAATCATATAGTATAAGTAGAAATGTACGTTAGAGTACTATTCGAATACCCACCCGCCGTACCCGGCTCTCCGGCCACCCTCCCCCAAGTCCCCTCAGATAGACGTGGCCTGCGCCCGTACCGCGCCCCTGCTAACTCCTTTAGAATCTGCGGTTTCCGCAATCCGAGAGTTTCTATCGGGAAAAATCGCCCCAATGCGCCCCTGTCTAACTCTTGTGTTTCCATGCACTTGCAGGAAAATGCGCAAATGCGCCCCAATGCGCCCCTGTGTAACTCCTTTAGAATCAACAATGTTACGAATTCGCCCCAAAAAGCGCCCCTGTCTAACTCCATTAGTTTCAGACACTTCCAGACATCGTGCAAAGCGCCCCTGTCTAAGTCCTTTAGAATCATAGCGTTACAGAAATTAAATGTTTTTCGCTTCCTGAGCGAAGCCAAAATTAGAAAAACGAGGGAGGTGCAACCGATACCGCGACCCTAATCCTGCCGCAGAGCTTTCACCGGGTCCACGTGACTCGCGCGGCGCGCCGGCACAAAACTCGCGAACAGCGCGGCAACCACCAGCACCGAAACCATCATGGCGAATGTCAGTGGTTCAATCGACCGCACTCCGGCCACGAATCGCTCCAACAGGCGCCCGGCCACGAGCGCTCCGGCGACGCCTACGCCAACACCGATGAAGATCATTCCGACGCTCTGCCGGAGCACAAGCCCGATGACGTCGCGAGCGGTGGCGCCGAGCGCCATGCGCACTCCGATTTCCGGCACGCGCTGGCCGGTCAAGTACGCCAGCACTCCGTAAACGCCGATGCACGTGAGCAACAGTGCCAGCCCCGCGAACGCGCCGAACAGCAACATGAGCATGCGTTGTTGGGCGAGCGTGGCGCTCGCGATCTGCTCCATGGTGAGAATTTCGGTGAGGACCTGATCCCCGCTCGCTCCGCGCACTTCCTTCTCGAGCGGCTCGACCAGATTCAATGGCGGAGTCGTTGTCCGAACGACAAGCGACGACACCTCGGACCAGCGGCGCAAATTCGTATCCGCGACCTGGGCAAACGGATAATAGAATTGCGCGCGCAGTTTCGCGCTGTCGTCGCCGGCCGGCCCCCAATGCCGCACATGGCCCACCAGGCCCACCACGCGAACGACGTCGGAACCTGTGGGTCCGTCGGAAAATGGGCTGAACGTGTCCGGAATCCAGAGACGCTTGCCGATGGGGTCCTGTCCGTTGAACGCGTTTTTTGCCAAGACGTCGTCAATCACCACGACGAGCTCGTTGCCTTTGCGATCGTGGTCGTCGAAGAATCGCCCTTTGAGCAGCGGGATGCCCATGACCTTGAAAAAATCCGGCGACACGCTCGTTGCCAGCGCTTCCGGCGCCTGGTCCGGCGGCGGCAAAGAAGGAGAGGGCCAGTATGTGATCTGGTTGTACCCTTCGCGCATCGGGATGGTATCGACCATCGCGGCGGACTCCACGCCCGGCACGCGGCGCGCGTGATCCAGCACGTCCTGCCAGGCCGGAAGAATTTGGCCCGGGATTGCGAGCGTGGCGGGCGGCAGCTCCATCCGTGCGGTCAATACGTTGTGGACGTTGACGCCCGTATCAAGCGATGCGAGGCGCAGCAGCGTCCGCCCCAGGATTCCGGCGGAAACAAGCAGCACGACTGCCAGCGCGATTTCGGATATCACAAAACTGCCGTGCAGTCGGCGCGCGTGTCCCGCGACGGTCTGCGCTCCGCTGCGAATTCTCTTCTCGAGATCGCGCACCGGAACTCGCAACGCCGGCGCCAGGCCGAAAAGAAAACCGCTCAGGAGCGAAACTCCGAGCGCGAAGAGCATCACGCGCCAATCGAGTTGGACTTCTTCGGCCCGCGGCAAACTTCCGGGCCAGAACGTTACAAACGGGCGGATTCCGAACGCAGCGAGCAAGACACCGAGCGCGCCGCCGGAAACAGCCAGCACCGCGCTCTCGGTGAGACATTGCCGCGCCAACCGGGTGCGTTTCGCTCCGAGCGCCGCGCGCATGGCGAATTCACGCTCGCGCGAAACCGCGCGCGCCAGCAGCAGATTGGCCACATTCGCGCACGCAATCAGCAGCACGAGGCTGACCGCGCCCAGCAGCAACCAGAGCGTGGACCCGACGTCGCTGACGTCGGGACGAAGCGGGTCCGCGATGAAGCTGCGGCCCTCATTGGATTCCGGGTATTGCTTCTCTAGATGCCGGCCGATCAATTCCAGTTCCGTCCGTGCCTGCGCCAGCGTAACGCCGGGGTGGAGACGCGCCACGACATTAATGCCGGGATGCCTGTCGCGCCTTAGCATGCCCGGAGAGGCATCCTGACCGATCGGAGTGAACACATCCAAATCCGTCTGCTCCACTAACTGGAAACCGGCGGCAAGAATTCCGATGATGGTGTAGGATTTTGCATCGAGCACGAGCGGCTTACCGATTGCCTCCGCGCTCCCGCCATAGAGGCGCTGCCACAATCCATTGCTGATCACGATAACTGGGGCTCCTCCGGGCCGGTCTTCCTCGGGCGAGAAAGCGCGCCCGCGGAACATCTTCACGCCCAGCACGGAAAATAAATCGGACGAGACCTCTCGGCCATTCACGTACTCGGCTTTCTCGGGCTCGCGAATCGCGCCTCCGCCAAAGCGCCACGCCGCCAAGTCGAGAGAGCGGCTCTCGCTCTTACAATCGAGGAAGTTTGGGTATGCAAACGCCCAGAGATTGCCAAACCGCGTCGACTGCTCTGTTTTTTCCTGCAACAACATCAGCTTGTTGGGCTCTGGATATGGCAGCGGCTTCAGCAGCACTCCGTTGACGACGGTGAACATGACGGTCGTCGCTCCGCTGCCGAGGGCAAGCGTCAGCAGGGCGACCGCCGCAAATCCCGGATTCTTGCGAAGCATGCGCAGCGCGAAGCGAATATCTTGGAGCAGATCCTCCAACCACCGTGTGCCGCGGGCATCGCGGCAATCTTCCTTTACCTGTTCTGGGCCGCCCAGAGCAAGCCTCGCCGCGCGCCGCGCTTCTTCCGGATCGTGGCCCTGCGCGATCAGCTCGTTCACGTGTTGGTCAAGATGAAAGCGCATTTCCTTATCGAGCTGCTCTTCCATTTGCTTTCGGCGCCAAAGGCGCTGCCACCAGGTCATCGCGTACCTCCTTCGGCCAATCGTAGAATGAGCCCGACAGCCTCGGTCAGCCGCTGCCAATCCGCTGCTTCCGTTTCGAGCTGCGCGCGTCCTTTTCGCGTCAGGTGATAGAACTTGGCTTCGCGCCCGGTCTCGGTTTCCTTCCAGTCCGCCGCCAGAAGGCCCCGGTTTTCGAGCCGGTGCAGGGCCGGATAAAGCGAGCCCTGGGGAACCTGGACGACATCGCGCGACACCTGTTGGAGGCGTTGCGCGATGGCGTACCCGTGCACCGGGCCAAGCGCAACAACCTTCAAAATCAGCAAATCCAAAGTGCCTTGCGGCAGATCCGATTTCGCCGTCATCGCATATACCTCGTACTTCTACATGTTATGACGCTTTGGATGATGAAATGTCACACCAGGATGTAAAGTTTTTATGCTGAAGAAACTGACGGCCAGGCGCCGCGATGACCCAATTCTGAAACCACCCCTGCATAAGATGGACAACGGCCTGCCCGGCCGCCTTGGAATCGCTTCGTACTATTCTCGAGGATTTACGCCACTGCGGAGCGAGGCGTCGCCGCCTCCGCTTGAATGACCGCGGAGGTATCTGCGAGGCCCGCTGACGAAGCTTCAATCCGAATCGTTCCGGGCTCCTTCAGCGCCTGCACAAGCGCCATGCAAAGTCCATTGAACGCGCTGCGCTTCTCGCCTTTGTCCGGCTCGTGGCAACTCGGGTCGCCATTGCCCACGCCGATGATCCGCCCGGGGCCTGTTACGCGAAAGCTGACTTCATTCGACGCCACGGGCACGACGCGCCCGTTGGCATCCACCACTTCCACGTTGACGACCGAAACGTCTTCGCCGTCGGCGGCGATCTTCGCGCGATCCGGACGCAGGCGCAGCCCCGCGGGGGCGCCGGTCGTCTCGCGCTTTTCGGTCAGTACGACGCGGCCGCCTTTGGTCCCGCGCGCCTCAATCACTCCGGGCGCGTACTTCACTTTCCATTCGACGTGTGAATTCCGCTCGACCTTCTTCACCCCCAGACTCGCGCCATTCAGGAAAAGCTCGACGCTCTCGAGATTGCTGTGGCACCAGACGCTAATCTCCTGGCCTTCCTTGCCCGGCCAATTCCAGTGCGGAAAAAGGTGCAGCACCGGCTGCGAGCCCCACCACGCCTTGTAATAAAAAGCGGTGTCCTTAGGGAAGCCGCAGGTATCCAGCGCTCCAAAGTGCGAGCTGATGCACGGCCAGCCATACGGGCTCGGCTCGCCGCGATAATCGAAGCCTGTCCATGCGAAGCCGCCCGCGAGAAACGGCCGCGCGTCGTAAAACTTCCACCATTGCTCGGCGGTCTTGGCATAGCTCGGCGCATTCACGTCATACGCGCTTACGTAACCGCGTTCCTTATCCGCCTCATAGATGCCGCGCGTCATGTAGTGGCTCGCTGTCTCCGTGCCAATCATCGGCTGCTGGGGGAATTGCGCGTGGAACGCGTCAATGTTGTGCTCGTAATAATTGCAGCCTTGCACGTCCACCACGCCCGAGACGCCCTTGCCCCAGCTCCCATTCATCGCCATGGTGACGGGACGGCTCGGATCGAGCCGCTTCGCCAGCCGCTTCATCGCCGCCATAATGCGCGCGCCACGCGGCGTACCCTGCTCGCGCTCTTCATTGCCCAGCGACCAGATAAAAATGCTCGGATGGTTGCGGTATTTGCGGATCATCCGTTCCAACTGGCTGAGCCCGACGGGATTTGAGGACATCATGCGCGTCTCGCACATCACCAGCATGCCGAGCCGGTCGCACGCGTCGAGAAATTCCGGAGTGGGCGGGTTGTGCGATGTGCGGCACGCGTTCGAGCCCATCTCCTTCAACCGTTCGATGCGGTAGGACTGCAATCGGTCGGGAAGCGCCGCGCCGACGCCGGCGTGATCCTGATGGTTGCAAGTGCCTTTGATTTTCACAGGCTTGTCATTCAGGAAGAAGCCTTTGTCGGGATCGAAGCGAAATGTGCGGATGCCAAGTGAAGTGTCCTCATGATCCGTGGTAACGCCATCGGCTTCCACAGATGTGGCCGCGAAATAAATGTGTGGCTCTTCGGGCGACCACATCGCCGGGTGATTGATGGTCGCTTCGCAGGCGAAGGTATTGCTCCCCCACGCGGGAATCAGCGCGACGCCCGCCTCCGCGGTGACTACCAACTTGCCGTCGCTATCCGTGATGCGCGACACGACTCTGCAGGACCGTTCCTTATCGCTTTCGTTCCGCACTTCGGTGCGGATGAAAACAGTCGCGG
Organism: uncultured Acidobacteriota bacterium; assembly: GCA_963838945.1. Lineage (GTDB taxonomy): Bacteria > Acidobacteriota > Terriglobia > Acidiferrales > UBA7541 > DASTCZ01. Next base: position 595,530 of record CAWITC010000011.1, read on the forward strand.
AATCTCCCCGACCCTCCGATCTCAAGTAATTGCCGCCGGGCGCGATGTGCAGCGGGTCCGTCTTCTCCAGCCAGACGTGGCGGTAAATCCCCGCGCCTTCGTAGAACCAGCCTTCGCCGAGCGTCGCGTCCACGCGCACCGAGAGCACGTTTTTGTCGCCGTAATTCGCGAAGTCGGTTAGATCGAATCGGAAGGGAGCGTAGCCGCTGAACTCCTCGCCGATGTAATGACCATTGAACATCACCATCGCGTGGCGAAAGACGCCGTCGAATTCAAGGGAGATGCGCTTGCCTGCGTCCGCGGCGGGGAGATCGAAGACGCGGCGGTACCAGCCAATGCTCGTCTCCGGATATTCTCGGCCGAGCGGCTTTCCGCCATGGCCGGGAAGCAGCGGGGCGTTCACGAAAGGAAGCTCGACGGCCCAATCGTGCGGCAGATCAATTTTTTGCCACGCGCTGTCGTCAAAATTCGCACGAGTAACGGGCGGGAACGAGCCGGATTTGGCGAAGGTCGCTTCGCCGCGCATGGCGCCGAAACCGAAGTCCTTCGCGGGATCATTCGAATGGCCCAGCGCGAACCGCCAGTCGAAATCCAGGAGAAGGCGTTCGCGCGGTGAGGCGTTTGATGCGGCATTCTGCAACGCGCGCGAGAGCACGCCGGCCTTTTCGTTTGTCGCGGCTCCCGCGCCGGCACCCTCCGGCAAAGGCAATGCGGTTTTCGCCGCGACGGCGCTTGCTGATGCAGCCAAACTCGTTTTCAGAAATTTGCGGCGTGTCCAGCGCGACATGGGGCCCTCCTGTCGCGCGGAGTATATCGCGCCTGCACCGATTTGGAATTATGATGACGCGCGAATCAGAGGGAGGTTCAATGCAAGTTCCCGACAGGATTACCGCGGTGGATTTGCACGCCTGCGGCGAGCCGGGCCGCGTGATTGTGCTGGGCGAGCGTGACATCCCGGGCAAAACAATTTTCCAGAAGAAGGTCTATCTCGAAACGAAAGCCGACGGTCTGCGCAAACTCATGCTGCGCGAACCGCGCGGCTACCCCGCCGCAAACTGCAACATCGTTCTGCCACCCACGCGCCCCGAAGCCGACGTGGGAATGATCATCATGGAGCAGGTCGAATACCCGGCTATGTCCGGCACGAACACGATGTGCGTGGTGACGGCGCTGCTCGAAACCGGAATCCTTCCCGCACGCGCTCCGGTCACAAAGCTCGTGCTCGACACGCCGGCGGGCCTTGTACATGTTGAAGCCCAGGTTCGCAAGAAAGCGCGGAAGGCGCCGCGCAAGAACGGAGCAAGCAACATAAAGGTCGTGCGAGTGACGTTTGAGAACGTCCCCGCGTTCGCCGTGCACCTCGACAAAAACATCGAAGTCCCGCAGCTCGGCACGGTAAAGGTGGATGTGGCCTACGGCGGAATGTTCTACGTGATTGCCGATGCGGCCGCGCTTGGCCTGCGGCTCACGCCGGATGAGGGACGCGACATCGTTCGCGCCGGAGAAATGGTGAAGGCCGCGGCGCGCGAGCAATTGCCTGCGGCGCATCCAGAAAATTCCGGCATTGCGGGCGTGACGATCGCAGTTCTCTCCGGCACGCCCACAAAACGCGGCGCGCACGCGAAAAACGCCGTGGTCGTCAGCACCGGCCAACTCGATTGGGCGCGGCCCGCCACGTGGACCGGCGCGATTGACCGCTCGCCGTGCGGCACGGGCACCTGCGCCAAGATGGCCGTGCTCCACGCAAAAGGGCAGCTCGCACTCAATAAGGATTTCGTCCACGAAGGGATTCTAGGCACAACTTTTACTGGAAGATTGATCCGCGAAACGAAGGTGGGGCCATATCGAGCTGTCGTGCCGACGATCAGCGGCCGCGCGTGGATCACCGGCTACGCCCAATACGTTCTCGATCCTACAGACCCGTTCCCGGAAGGATTCACGGTCGGCGACATCTGGGGCAGCAGCTAATTATTTCTCCCCGTGGGGGGAGCGACCCGCGGCCGCCTATCGAGGAGGTTATCAACGGAAATCCCGAGGCCGGGGATCCAGTAGTCGCGCCCGGCAAGATTTACTTTTTGCAGGCCCAGCGCGGGCAACTCCTGTTCCGAAACTCCCAAATAGTTAAAGTGCGGAGTGTCCAGGAGCACCGTTTGATACCAGCCATGCTTCGCGAGAATCGCGCGCACCGCCGCGTTTTCATCTTCCATGATGTCCACCGCGAGCATCGCGACGTGTTGAGATGCGCCCGGCGGCGACACCGAAGAGAGTATCGTCCGCGAGAAATCGCCGGCAAAGAAAAGCCCTTGGTCTTCCAGATGAAATATCTCGGAGACTTGCTGCGCAGGCGGCAAATTCTTAATGCGCTGCGCTTCCTTCGCATCAAGCCGCCCCACCGCTGCCCAGTGCGCAAGTCCCGGCTCGACGCGGCTCTTCCACAATTTGACCGTGTCTTGATAATCGCGCTTCGCCGGATCGGCGCCGCGCGGAGTGATGTCGAGATTGCTTGCTTGTGCTTCCGTCCTTGCCGCGATGAACGCCGCGAGCGCCACTCTCTGCAATTCAATAATGGTCCTGCCGACCGTCGTCTTGTCTGACTGGAGGCTTGCCTGCCATTTGGTCACTGCGTCTTCATCGGGGAACACAAGAACCGGCGGAGGCGTGGCGTCCCCGCGCGCTACGAAGACCGCGCCGTAATATGCAAGCAGCCGGGTTCCTACCGCGTCACTTTCCGGGGGAACTTGAAATCCCTGCGGCAGGCTCGCGAGGAATTTGGAACGTCCCGCTCCCTGCTGAGCCTGCGAATCCTGCGCGGGGGGATTTTGCGTGGCCGCTTGCTCCAACTTTCCTGCAACACCGAGAGACGCAATCCCGAATAGAAGGATTGCGGCAACCGAGTTCCGCATTGGGAATGGGGTGCGCACGAGCAATTCCAATTTACCTCACTTTTTCATGTCGCATCGCCTGCCAAATCTTCACCCGGCGACAAAAGGCTTGCGCGGCGCATTGCGTCTTCCACCACACCATTGCACGAGCGGCGGTCTCGTGCGCACTCGCTGCGCTAAGCTGGAATTGCGATGCAATTCTCCGCTCGAGGTCACGCCAGCCAGTTCTTGTGGAGCTTCGTCCTCGGGCCTTTCCTGAGCTTCCTTCCGCGGCGCTGGCGCGACAAATGGTTCGCGCAGCAAAACATTGCCTGGCGCCCGGCCACCATCATCTCCGGCATCCTGCAGTTTTTCTTCGCGCCGTTTCTCCTTCTCTTCTGGAGCGCTTCCGCGGTTTGCTCGCTCGAGAAATCCCTCGGATATGGTTGCGGCGGGGGGCAAATGCAGACTTTCTCGCTTGTTCTCACAGCGATGAACCCAATCACCTGGTTGATGATCTATTTGATCTTCGAGGGATTCGGCCGCGCGTTTACCGCCGCGATGGGGGGCGAGACGCCGGGAACAATGGTTCTCTTCGTTCCCGATCTAATTTACCGCACTATTAGAAAACGAAAAGAGCGGGCAGAGCCGCAGCTTGCCGATCTTGTCACGCAGGACGACCTCCGCGCCGACTGGCAGCTCAAGATCGAATCCCCAAGCCCGAAACGCGACTGGGAGGCCGGGCGCTTGGTGCGTTACGGCGGCCACTACTACCGAATCGAGGCCTGCCTTGAATCCGGTGGTCCCCGCCCCCGCGTCTATCTGCTTCGCCGCCTTCCCATGGGCGTAGAGAGCCGCAGCGTCATCATCTATTCGCCATTTGAACCTGCCGGCCAGACTCGTTAATCTCCGCCGTAAGCCGGCCGACGATTGCCGCCCATCGTTTACCGCCCAATGCCCCGCAACCCATTTATAATGGAATCGGAGGCCAGCCATGTCCGCGACCAAGCCCCAGCAGCCGACGCGCATCGAATCCGACAGCATGGGCACGATCCCCGTGGCCGCAAACGTTTACTGGGGCGCACAGACCGAGCGCTCGCTGCTCCACTTCAACATCGGCCGCGACGTTATGCCGCCGGAATTAATTCGCGCCTTCGGCATCCTGAAGAAAGCGGCGGCGCTGGTGAATCAGGACCTCGGCAAGCTCCCCGCGGACAAAGCAAAGCTCATCGCCGCCGCGGCTGACGAAGTCATCTCCGGAAAACTCAACGCGCATTTTCCTCTGCGCATCTGGCAAACCGGCAGCGGCACGCAGACAAACATGAACGTCAACGAAGTCATCTCCAACCGCGCGATCGAGATGGCCGGCGGCGTGATGGGCTCGAAAAAGCCGATTCACCCAAACGATGACGTCAACATGTCGCAATCCTCGAATGACACTTTCCCCACGGCGATGCACATCGCCGCCGCCGAGCGCGTTCACAGCGCGCTCGTCCCCGCCGTCGAGCAGGTGCGCGACGCCATCTCCGCCAAGGCGAAGCAATTTGCAAATGTGGTGAAGATTGGCCGCACACATCTGCAGGACGCTGTCCCGCTGACCTTCGGCCAGGAAATGGGCGGTTGGGCGAGCTTGCTGGACCGGGACATTGCGCGTTTGCGCGAATCGCTCGGCGGCCTTTACGACCTCGCCATCGGCGGCACTGCGGTTGGCACCGGCATCAACGCGCCCCCGGAATTTGGCGCGCGCGCCGCGAAAAAAATCGCCGAGCTGACCGGCCTGCCCTTCCGCTCGCACCCGGATAAATTCGCCGCGCTTTCCGCGCACGACGAGCTCGTTTACGCGCACGGCGCGGTCCACACGCTGGCCTGCTCGCTCATGAAAATTTCGAATGACATTCGCTGGCTCGCTTCCGGTCCGCGCTGCGGGCTCGGCGAGCTTCGCATCCCGGAAAACGAGCCCGGCTCGAGCATCATGCCGGGCAAGGTGAACCCCACGCAGTGCGAGGCGATGACCATGATCGCCGTGCAGGTCCACGGCAATAACGCCGCCATCGCGTTCGGCGATTCGCAGGGCAATTTCGAGCTGAACGTTTTCAAGCCGGTCATCATCTACAATTTCCTGCACTCGGTCACATTGATCGCGGACGCATCGCACGGCTTCGTGGAATACATGATCCAGGGAATCGAAATCGACCGCGCGAAAATCGATTTCTACGTAAAAAGCTCACTGATGCTGGTGACCGCGCTCAGCCCGAAGATCGGCTATGACAAAGCCGCAAAGGTCGCGCACACCGCGCACGAAGAAGGCATCAGCCTCCGCGAAGCCTGCCTCAAGCTCGGCCATCTGAGCGGCGAAGAATTCGACGCTCTCGTCCGCCCGGAAACGATGACCAAGCCTTAGCGGAAGCCGTTCGCCCGCGAGCTTGCCACGCGCAAAATCAGGTTCGCCTGTATTACACTCTTGCCGCTCGAAATTAACCGGAGGTTTCTCTGTGTGGGAACGCCGTCATTTTATTGCGGTCTGTTCGGGAGCCGGTCTCGCAGGAACGCTGCTGCCCGGCGTGCTTTACACACTCGCGCAGGACAGGCCAACCATCACCAAAGACATGATTGATGCCGCGGCGAAAATCGCCGACGTCACCATTCCCGACGAATATAAAGACGCGATGCTGAATGGCTTGAACAACGCCACCCAGGGTTACGAAGCCATCTATAAGCTGCACATGGACAACAGCGTCCAATCCGCGCTCGTTTTTGATCCGCTGCCGATGGGTTGGAAGCTATCCACCGGCAAGGCGCCGATGCGCATTTCCCCCGCGCCCGCCGTCGCCACGAAAGCGCCAAAAAATATCGAAGACGTGGCGTTTTACACCGTCCGCCAGCTCGCGGCCCTAGTGCAAATGCGAAGAGTCTCTTCCATGGCGCTTACGGAAATGTATCTCGAGCGCCTGAAAAAATACGACCCCAAGCTGAAATTCGTTATCACGCTGACCGAAGATCGCGCCAAGGCGCAAGCCAGGGAAGCGGACAAAGCCATCGCCGCGGGAAAATATCTCGGCCCGCTGCACGGCGTTCCGTGGGGCGCGAAGGACTTGCTCGCGGTGAAGGGCTATCCGACCACCTGGGGCGCGGGCGGCTTCGAGAACCAGATGATTGACGAAGACGCCGCTGTCGTGCAGCGCCTCGACAAAGCGGGAGCCGTCCTCATCGCAAAGCTCACGCTTGGCGCCCTCGCGCAGGGCGACCGCTGGTTCAAAGGCATGACGCGCAATCCGTGGAATCCGAATCAGGGCTCGAGCGGCTCCTCCGCCGGCCCCGCCTCAGCGACCGCAGCGGGCTGCGTCGGCTTCAGCATCGGCACCGAGACGCTCGGCTCCATCTCTTCGCCTGCCACGCGTTGCGGCACGACGGGTCTGCGCCCCACCTTCGGCTTCGTTCCGCGCACCGGCGCGATGGCGCTTTCCTGGAGCATGGACAAGATCGGCCCGATCTGCCGCGCCGTCGAGGATTGCGCGATGGTGCTCTCCGCCATCTACGGCCCCGACGGAAAAGACCGCAGCGTCCAGCCCGCCGCGTTCAACTGGGATGCGACCGCGAGCTGGCGCGCGCTGCGCGTGGGCGTCCTCGAAAAAGATTTCCAGCTTCGGCCCTTGGCGGAAACGCAGCCGCCCAAGCCGCTGGCTGATATGACCGACGAAGAGAAGACACGCTATGAGCGCCAGCAAACGCAGCGCCGCAATGGATTCGCTTCCCGCGAATACGATCACAAGTTCGACGTTGCCGCGCTCGACAAACTCCGCGCCATGGCCGTGAAAATGAAGCCCGTCGAGCTACCGGACTTCCCGCTCGGCGCGATGCGTCTACTGTTGGAAGCCGAAGCCGCCGCTGCCTTCGACGAACTCACCCGTTCGGGCCGCGATAAACTCCTTACCGAACAAAACCCGAACGACTGGCCGAACTCTTTCCGCACTTCGCGATTCATGCCCGCCGTCGAGTACATCCAGGCAAACCGCGCGCGGTTGTTGCTCATGGAGGCGGTCGCGAAAATTTTCAAGGATTTTGACGTAATCGTCGCGCCGACAAACGGCGGCCAGCTCACGCTCACAAACCTGACCGGGCATCCGTCCATCATTATTCCCAATGGACTGCGCGGCCCCGATGCGCCCAAGCCGGCAAATGAAAATCAGGGCGGCGGCCCCGGCACGCCGGTCAGTCTGACGTTTCTCGGCAATCTCTATGGTGACGCGAAAGTTTGCACGCTCGCTCGCGCCTATCAGGAAGCCACCGGCTTCCATTTGAAACACCCGAACCTGGACGTTTAACCGCGCCTGTGAGAAACCGGGACGCGCATTCAAAGGAGATTCATTCAATGAAACGCATTTTCGTTCTTTGCGCCGCCTCAGTTGCGGCTACGTTCATTCTTTTCGCGGCGATGCCCGCGGGCCGCGCGCAGCAGCCCGCCGCGCACATCACGCACGGCCTTGATCCCGCCGATTTCGATAAGACCTGCAAGCCGTGCGACGATTTTTTCCGCTTCGTCAACGGCGGCTGGCTCTCACGCAACCCGATCCCGGCCGCCTATCCCTCCTGGGGCCGCATCAATCTGCTCGCCGAGCACAACCTCGAGGTCCTGCACCAGGTCCTCGATGAAGCCGCCGCGAAGAAAAACGCCGCGCCGGGTTCCATCGAGCAGAAAGTCGGCGACTACTACGCAAGCTGCATGGACACGGCAAAGATTGACGCCGCGGGAATTCACCCGCTCGACACGGAACTCGAGCGTATCGCGAAAATCTCGGACATTGCTTCGCTCGAGGACGAAGTCGCTCACCTCCAGAGCTTCGGCGCCCACGCCCTGTTCGCCTTCGGTTCGACGCAGGATTTCCGCGACAGCTCCGAGCAAACCGGCGCGGCCTTTCAGGGCGGCATCGGACTGCCCGACCGCGACTACTACGTCAAGGACGATGACCGCTCGAAACAGATTCGCGATGGCTACCGCCAGCACCTCATCAAGATGTTCGGCCTCATGGGTGACACCGCGGAGCGCTCCAATGCCGAAGCCGGCACGGTGATGAACATCGAGACGGCGCTTGCCACCGCGTCCATGACCCGCGTCGAAATACGCGACCCCGAAAAAATCTACCATCGCATGGCCGCCGAAGATCTCCAGAAGCTTACGCCCCACTTCGATTGGACGGTGTATTTCAAGGCCATCGGTTTTCCGGGCATCCGCGTCGTCAACGCCTCACAACCGGATTTTCTCAAGGCGCTCGATGCCCAGATCACCTCTGTGCCGCTCGATGACTGGAAGGTTTATTTGCGCTGGCACCTTATTCACGCCGCCGCCCCGCGCCTTTCCGCTCCCTTCGTGGATGAGAATTTCAATTTCTTCGGCCGCACGCTGACCGGCACGACCGAGCAGCAACCCCGCTGGAAGCGCTGCGTCCGGTCCACCGACCAGGAACTCGGCGAAGCGCTCGGCCAGAAATATGTGGAGCGCGCCTTCCCGCCCGCGGCCAAGGCTCGCGCGCTCGAAATGGTTCACGGCCTGATTGACGCCCTGCGCGAAGACCTGAAAACGCTGCCCTGGATGAGTCCCGCCACGCGCGCGCAAGCGCTCATCAAGCTCAACGCCATCACGCTGAAGATCGGCTATCCCGACACCTGGCGCGATTATTCCGCCGTTACCGTGGACCGCGACTCGTACGTCATTAACGCGTTTCGCGCCGAGCATTTTGAGTTTCATCGCGACCTCTCCAAAATCGGCGCGCCCGTGGACCGCGCCGAGTGGGGCATGACGCCGCCCACCGTCAACGCCTACTACAATCCACAGAATAACGAAATCGTTTTCCCCGCCGGCATTCTCCAGCCGCCACTTTTTGACGCCCAAGCCGATGACGCGCTGAACTACGGCGCCATGGGCGCCGTCATCGGCCATGAAATGACGCACGGCTTTGACGATCAGGGCCGGCAGTTCGACGCAACGGGCAACCTGCGCGATTGGTGGACTCCGGAGGACGCAAAGAATTTCGAGGAACGCGCCGCTTGCATCGAAAAGCAATTTGACGCGTTTGTTGTCGCCGGCGATTTGCACGAAAACGGCAAGCTCGTCCTCGGCGAAAGCATCGCGGATCTCGGCGGGCTTGTCATCGCGCACGCCGCCTTCAGGAAGGCGCAGGCCGGTAAATCGACGGCGCAAATGGACGGGTTCACCGCCGAGCAGCGGTTCTTTATTTCCTTCGCGCGCAATTGGGGGACGGCCGCGCGCGCCCAATATGAACAAATGCTTACCACGGTGGACCCGCACCCCTTGCCGAGATTCCGTGCGATTGCGCCGCTTCAGAATATGCCGGATTTCGCCGCTGCCTTCGTTTGCAAGGCCGGGGACCCGATGGTGCGCCCGGAAGATCAGCGCTGCCGCATCTGGTAAATCAAGGATTCCACGGAAGCATTGCTGGAGAACGCACTGCCGGAGGAAGAATGAGAAAACGATTGGCCGTCTCGATGATCTCTGCGATTGCTCTTGCGCTGGCCGCTGCCCTTCCTTCCTTCGCTCAGGACGCCCAGCAACAGGCTGCCCAGCAAGCCGCTCAACTGGCGGAAGATATGCGCCTCGCCGCACAGGCCTGCACCGCCGGCCCCGTCTCCCTGCCGCAGCGGTTGCAGGGCGCGCCGTGGACCGAAACGCTCAAGCAGGGTGACTACGTCGATCACGATTATCAGTTTCGCTCAGGCGAAAAGATTCCTGAATTGAAGCTCCACTACTACACGCTCGGCGCGCCGCAAAAAGATGCGAACGGCCGCGTCACCAACGCCGTCATCATCATGCACGGCACCGGAGGCTCGGGCCGGCAGTTTCTCTCCGCGCAATTCGCCGGAGTCCTCTTTGGCCCCGGGCAGTTGCTCGACGCGCATCGCTACTTCATCATTTTGCCCGATGGCGTCGGCCACGGCTGCTCGAGCAAGCCGAGCAACGGCCTCCACATGCGGTTCCCGCACTACGATTACGATGACATGGTCGCCTTGCAGCACGCCGTCGTCACCGAAGCCCTCGGCGTAGATCACCTTTTGCTTGTGATGGGCACTTCGATGGGCTGCATGCACTCGTGGGTCTGGGGTGAATCCTATCCCGGCTTCATGGATGCGCTCGTCCCGCTGGCCTGTCAGCCGGTCGAAATCGCCGGACGCAACCGCATCATGCGAAGAATGATCCTGGACGCGATTCGCCGCGACCCGGCCTGGAACAATGGCGAATACACTGCTCCGATTCACGGCTTGCAGGAAGCGATTGACATCCTATTGCTGATGGGCAGCAGCCCGCTGCAGTGGCAAAAAAATTATCCCACGCGCGAAAAAGCCGACGCCTATCTCGAACAGCAACGCATAACACGCACGGCCGCCACCGACGCAAACGACATGCTCTATTACTTCGACGCCTCGCGGAATTACAATCCAGAGCCCAATCTGGAAAAAATCCAGGCCAAGGTTCTGTTCATCAATTCCGCCGACGATCAGATCAATCCGCCCGAACTCGGCATCGCCGAGCGCGAAATCGCGCGCGTGAAGGACGGCCGCTTCATCTTGCTGCCCATCACCGACCAGACCCGCGGCCACGGCACCCACACCATTCCCGCAATCTGGGGACCCTATCTGGCGGAACTTCTCCACTCTCTCGGCCGGTAACGCCGCCTGCGCACCGCGGCAATTGAATTACCAGGTGATGAAGGGAGCGCACCATGGCAAAACGCCCCGGAGGGCCGCACCGCACGGAAGAGCCGGAGGCCCCGGCAAAATCGCAGCTCATTCCATTGCCTTCGGTGTGGAAGCAGCTCGCCGCGAAAGCCTATTTCATTCCCTTCGTGATCATGTTTCTCCTTGGCTTTCTCGTCGAGAGTCCCATTCTCTGGTTGGTCGCCTGCGCCCTTGCGATCGGCTCCTACTATCTGATTTACCGCCTTTGCGGAAAGCCCAAACCGCCCTGGCTACCGCTCATTCCCGCCGTGATGACGGCAATCCTGCTGTATTGGCCCATCTGGAACGTATTTCAGACCGTCTTCGGCGTCTTTTTGGCAGGCCATACACTTCCTCCTCCGCAATTCTGGTCCGCCATTCCGTTTCCTAGGTTGTTCTACGAAGTCTTCTTCTTTGTCGGCTTAAAGGAAGAGTTCGTGAAAGCCGTGCCCGTCCTGCTGTGCGCGTTCGTGGCCCCGAAAATCGCGGCCTCTTTTGCGCGTCCTCTGGAGATTCACGAACCTCTGGACGGCGTCCTCCTCGCCACCGGATCGGCGCTCGGCTTCACACTGTATGAAACGATGCAGGATTACCTCCCCGGCCTTCTGAATCAAAGCGGCTTGTCGGCGGGGCTCGATCTTCTCCTGCGCCGCATCGGCGGAGACATTGCCGGACACATCGCCTACAGCGGGTATTTCGGCTATTTCATCGGTCTCGCAATGTTGAGGCCGAAGAACCGCTGGATCACCATCGGAATCGGCTGGCTTTGCGCCGCGGCCTTGCACACGCTGTGGGATACCATTGATTCGGTCCCCATCCTTCTCGCCGTGGGAATCGTTTCCTACGGTTTCCTCGGCGCGGCAATCCTGAAGGCCCGGCAGATTTCTCCCTCGCGGGCGGAGAATTTTGCAACGCAGTTGTATCGCGGAGGTGGTGCTCCTCCGCCGCCGCCGTCTCAACCCGCCGCTTACGCCCCTCCTCCGCCTCTGGCTCCCGCGGCGGCATTCTCGACTCCGCCGGCTCCTCACGCCCTGACATTCTTCGTCGCGGGCCGGCGATTGCTGTTGACGCCCGGGCGCCGCCTCACCGAAGCGGAGATGCCGGGTCTTCAAGCCTCGGCGGGAGATGGCGTCGTCGCCGAAGTCACGCGGCGTCCCGCGGACCCGAAGATTCTGGGCCTGCGCAATCTTTCCACTGCATCGTGGATGGCTTCGACCTCCACCGGTGAATCGCGCGAGATTCCCAGCGGGAAGACAATCCGCCTCGCGCCGGGCACAGCCGTGCAGTTCGCCGGCGTCCGTGGAGAAATTCTGCAATGAACGATCGCCCGCGAGCGAAGCTTATCGAGCTTTCCGCGCGGAGCGTGCTGCGCTTCTCGGAAACCCTCAGCGGGTTCATGAGGTTTTGCTGGCGGCTTGCCCCGATTGCCGCGGCGCGTGATCGCTCTCGCCGCCTCTTTTTCGCGACGTCATCATGAGTGTCGCGCAGCGCGTCGTGTGCGCCCCGATGCTCCCTATCGGTGGATCTCCGGACTGTTTCCTTTCAATCTCCATCTTTGGTCTCTAACAGCTTTTGCAACTCTCCCTTTTCAAAGCGGCATTCTTTCTGTTGAATGATCACCTTCGCGTTCGGCCGCCGCGCCAATTTCCCTCGAAACCATTCGGAGATGGCGTCCAAAGCAGCGGCGTCGTCATTCGGCAAATCCATTTTCAGAAGGACTGGGCAATCGTCCTGCCCAAGTTTTGCGGTTGGCGAGCCGCCCATCGTTAGGATCGCGCCGCCCGGAATTTCCACCATCATCCCCGTCCCAACAGATTTCGTCTCAAATAAATCCAGTACGAGCCTGAAGCCGTTGCCCCCCGTCCGTATAATTTGAATTTCAACGCGGCTCATAAGAAGTCTCCTCGCGGAAGCGGGTGGCAGACCCGCCGCCGCGGCCCACAATGATAAATCAGAATTTCAACGGGGAGGTTGTTGAACGATTTCATGTAAATTTGCCATTGACTTTCACTATAACGCTGTGGTATATATGACCGCAGATTGCGACAACCGTTTCGAATGCAGTTCCAAAATGGGAATTGCCGCCCCTGCCGGAAGTGATTATCGTCTTTGTCGCGACTACCCCGTAAGAGTATGCGCCTAAAGGACTTAAAGTCCTTTATTATCATACTCTTACGAGGCACTTCTTATCCAAAAACGTAAGTGATTGAATCTAATAGACTTAGTTTACTGAATGTCAAACTCATAAGTCCTTTAGGCGCATACTCTTAGCGCTCTTCGTTGCTGTAAGTCCTTTAGGCGCACACTCTTACGAAAAGATGGGGGTGGGGGTAGGGGGAAGCGCGGGAGCCGGCGCTGACGCCTGAACGGTAGACCGCGGCGGGGAAGTCTGCGATGATGCAGCGAAAAGCAATGGCTTCGCAAGACCCAGCCTCATCCGGGCCCCCACAAAGCTCTGATCTCACCGGGAAGATGATCGGAAGATTCGCGGTGCGCGCGCGGCTGGGGGCGGGCGGCATGGGCGAGGTCTACCGCGCGGACGACACGCGATTGAAACGTCCGGTGGCGCTGAAGCGCGTCTCGCCCGAGATGCGGAGCAATCCGAAGTACGCCGAACGGCTGCTGCACGAAGCCGAACTCGCCTCCGGATTGAACAATCCAAATATCGCCGCGATCTACGACACCTTCGAGGAAAGCGGAGAAATTTTCCTGGTGATGGAATATGTCGAGGGCGAAACCCTGCGGCGCAGGCTGGCGCGTCCGCTGGCGATTGACGAGTTCCTCGAAATCGCGGTGCAGTGCGCGGGCGCGATTGACGCGGCGCAGAAAAAAGGAATCGTCCACGGAGACATCAAGCCGGAAAACATCATGCTCACTCCGGCCGGGCAGGTGAAGGTGTTGGATTTCGGCGTGGCCAAGCGGCTGCCGAATCCGGAAACGGATAAAACGCTGGAAACGATCGCCTCGAGCGGGTGGCTGCGCGGGACGCCGGCTTACATGGCGCCGGAAGTGCTGGATTTGAAGGAGCCGGATTCCCGCGCGGACATTTTCGGGCTGGGCGTGGTGTTCTATGAATCGCTCGCGGGGCAAAACCCGTTTCAGGGCGGCAGTTTCATCACGGTGGCCAGCCGAATCATGCGGGAAGAGCCGTCGCCGCTCGCGGAGGTAAGCCCGAAACTTCCGGCGGAACTCGGCCGGATCGTGGGCAAGATGCTGGCGAAGGATCCGGCGGAACGGTATGCGACGGCCGCGGATCTCGGCGTGGACCTTCGCACGCTACAGCGCACGACCACTTCGAGTGAACGACTGATCGCGCCGGGACAATTCAGACAAACCCAAGCGCAACGCCAGGCACAGGCGATGCAGGCGCAGCCAATGCAAAGACGCGGCTGGCTGATGTGGCTGCTGCTGATCCCGGTGGCGATGGCGATGGCATTGATTGTCTCGGCGTTATTCTTCCACTGGCCGGGAAAATTCTTCGGAGGGACGCCGGGAACGCCCCACATCAGCTCGCTTGCCGTGCTGCCGCTGAAGAATGAGTCGGGAGAAGCGTCGCAAGAATACTTTGCTGATGGAATGACGGACGCGCTGACGACGGAACTCGCCGGAATTGGCTCGCTGCGCGTGATTTCGCGAACCTCGGCAATGCTGTACAAAAACGCGTCCAAACCTTTGCCGCAAATCGCCAGCGAGTTGCACGTGGACGCGCTGCTGGAAGGGTCGGTGATGCGGGCCGGCGACAGCGTGCGGATTTCGGCCCATCTCGTCCAGGCATCTCCGGAGAAAACGGTGTGGACGCAAGATTACAACCGAAAACTGAGCGATGTCCTCACGCTGCAAAGCGAGGTCGCGCGGGACGTTGCGGAAAAAATCAACGCGAGCCTGACGCAACAGGAACAGGCGAAACTTACGCGGCAGCAGCCGACGGTAAACCCCGCGGCGTACGAAGAGTATTTGCGGGGCCTGGCGGAGTACAACAAACGGACAGAGGCCGGGCTGAGGGCTTCGATCCAAGACTTCGCCGGCACGATCGACAAAGACCCAAAGTACGCGCCCGCGTACGCGGGGCTGGCAAATAGCTACGCCTCACTGGCGAACTATCCGATTCTTTCTCCGAAGCAGGCGCTCGCGGCCGGCGCGGCGGCGGCGAAAAAGGCGCTGCAACTGGACAACACACTGAGCGAGGCGCATGGCGCGCTGGCGTGGGTGCACGTGTCGTCGCTCGATTTCAAGGGCGCGGAAGCCGCATTCCAACGAGCTATCGAGCTGGACCCGAGCAACGCGACAGCGCACCACCACTACGGACTATTTCTGGCGGCGATGGGCCGCAAAGATGACGCGCTGCGGGAAATGGCGAAGGCGCAGGGGCTCGACCCGCTTTCGCTGATCATCAGCGCGAACATCGCGTGGTGCCATTTCCTTGCAAGGGAGTACGACGAGGCGATCCTTCAGGCGCGAAGCACACTTGCCTTGAATCCGAACTTCGCGGTGGCGCATGAGTATCTCGGACAGGCATACGCGGCGAAGAAACAATTCACGGAATCCGCCGCGGAATTCCGCGAGGCGGTGCGGCTCTCGAACAACGCTGCGGGTTTCCGGGCGGATCTTGCCTATGCGCTTGCGCTGGGCGGAAACCGCGCGGAGGCGGAGAAAATATTGCAGGAGCTGACGCAGGAGTCCGGCAAAAACTACGTCAGTCCCTACGACCTCGCGTTGATCCATCTCGGGCTTGGCGACCGGACCGAGTCGCTGGATTTACTCGCGAAAGCATACGAGGAACGGTCCGGCAGGTTGATGAACCTGAGCGTGCACCCCTGGTTTGACAGCTTGCGAGGGGATGCAAGATTTCAGGAACTGTTGCGCAAAGTGGGGCTGGGCCAGCCGGCGACGCCCAATTGAAGTCACACTTTTCGCAGATTTAATCCAACACCGGCTCGGGGCGGCGCATCTCGCGCGGCCACCGCGCTGATTTTTTCCCCGGCGGACGAATTCCCACACCAGCGACATAGAGGATCGATTCGGTTATTCCGTCCACGCCCAACATTTTTTCCGCGTAAGAATCGGCGAGCGCCATCGAGCAAAAAGGCGCAAGGCCAAGCCAGGTTGCCGTAAGCAGAAAGGTCTGGCAAACGTGGCCGGCCTCGATGAGCACGGCGCGATAAGCCCGCGAGGCGTGATACTTCCACTGGGTGCGCGGGAAGACGGCAGTGAACAGGAAGAGCGCGGCGGCGGATTCGTACCACCACTGGCCGGGGAGTAATCGCGTGACCTCGCTCCGGGTGGCGCCGCGACGAAGGCGCTCGAGATGATGCGCGACGGAATTGTAGTGATAGATGCCGCGGGGCAGCCCCTCTATATTCAGCGCGAGGACGTAAACCTCGGTGGGATGGCGCGCGCCACCGGAAGGGGAAGTTTTCAGAGCGGCGCGGCCGAGACGAGGGATGTCGAGCCAATGCTGAACGCCGGACGTGAAGCGCAAAAGCGTTGCAAGTTGATCTGCGGAGACGGCACCCGGCGCGAAGTCGCGCCAGGTGCGGCGGGCGAGGAGCGTTTGAGGAAATTCGCCGGCGGTTTCCGCGGCGGAAAGGGCAACGCGCGGCGCTTTGGGATAACTCTTTGCAACAGGAGGAATCCGTTCGCGGCGGAGTTGGGCGCGAAAGAAACGCGCGACGTCGCGGGGATTCGTGAGGAACCGCGTGTCCTTGGTGGAGAAGTGGAAAAAACCCGCGGCGGGAGACCAGCGGCGCCAGGATTGCATCGCGCGGGATTTCGGATCGAGCGGACGGTCCGAGCGCTCGAGCAGGGTGTGCCGCGCGAGTTGGTGAACAGCAAGACGCACGGATGCGGGGGTGTAGCCGCTGAACCGGACATCGATGGCTTCGGCGGGCTGCCAGCCGTCAAACGCGGTGAGGATTTCAGCCGCGAGCGGATCGGCCATCAAGATGACGCCGGTGGCGAAATTATGAAAGAGCAAGTGGCCGCTCTTCCAGTAAGCAACTACAAAGGGAGAGCGGCGAAAGAGGGGCTTCTTTCGCGGCGTCATGCAGGGAGCTTTCTAGGGCAGCCGACCGCGCGAGTCACACCTGCAGCCCCTGCGGCGAAGCGGGTTAACGCGCCTAGTCCATGAAGGTGCAATTTGTGTCGTCAAATGCACAGGACCTCGCGTCGAAGACCAAGCTGATCGCAGCGAAAGCCCTATCGAGACGCTTGATCACCAAGCGCAGCCTCTTGCGTTTTGCCGGTTTGGCCTTGCGCAAAGCCTTGCGCATCCTGGCTTTGTGCTTGGTGATTTCCTTTTTCAGAGTGGCGACGGCGGCGCTCTTTTTTGACCTGGCCATGTCTTCCTCCTCAGAAGAGAACTGGGTCGAAGAACCGGGGATCCCTAGGGTTAGCCGAGGACAGTGAACGGAGCGAAGTCTATGGGCAGAGTGAAGGGAAGTCAAGTGCAGGAGCGGGAAATCATGGGCGTGACGACGGGGGGCGGGCAAGATGCGGGTCTTTGGGTCCGCGGAGAAAAGCCCCGCCAAAAAATTTTATTGCGCCGGCCATCAATCAGACGATTGATTTGATTCCGGGTTATTTGGCACCGTGGTATTGGGCTTTGCTGTGCTTGGCTTCGTTGTGGTTGACTTCGGTTTCGCCGGTGTTGATGTTGTATGCGAAGTTTGGCCCGCATCGGACGGAAGGCCCGCCAGATCCCGATAGCGGCGGCGAAGCTCTGCCACGGTCATGATGCCTTTGCGAACGCGTTCGAGCGTGAAAGTTCCATCCGGTTTCGAAAGATAGGAAGCGAAGATGGTGTCCCCAGCGCGAAAATCAGACAACTTCAAGGGCTTACCATTTTCATCGACAAATTGGGTCTTGTCAGTCGTCTGAAAAGCAGTTGCAATCTCCGTAGGGCGCAGGAGGATGAGCGCGTTGTGCGCGCGGTCCACTGAAGATACGACAAAGAATTCGTCGCCGGCGGTGGAAGCCGCTTTCTGGGCATGCGCCGACACCACAACGGACATCCAAGCGGCGCAAAGGGCGGCCAAGGTAATGAATTTCCCGAGTTTATTCATAACGGAGTGCCTCAATCGGATCGAGAGATGCGGCCTTGCGGGCCGGATAGTAGCCAAAAATGACGCCGACAGCGGCGGAGAAAAACACCGAAATGGCCACGGAAGAAGGGGGCACGAGCGTGGGCCATTTCAGCATCGCAGAAACAGCGTTGGAGGCGAAGAAACCAAAGATGACACCAATCGCACCGCCGAACATGCTGAGCGTGACCGCTTCGCTCAAAAACTGGCGGCGGACGTCGGATTCCGTGGCGCCCACAGCCATGCGGACGCCGATCTCGCGGGTGCGCTCCGTGACGGAGACGAGCATGATGTTCATAATGCCGATGCCGCCGACAACGAGAGAAACCGAGGCGATGACGGCCAGGAGAAGCTCCATGACGGTGACGGACTGCGCGCGGGCCTGGGCGAGGTCGGTCGGATTGCGAATGATAAAATCATCCGGTTCATCTGTGCGGAGATGGTGACGCTGGCGCAGGAGCGCGGCCATTTGCTGCTGTGCGGGGTCCATGTCATCGGAGGAATCGGCGGAAACAGTGATGCTCTGCAGCCAGTAAATCCCTGAAAGCTTTTTCATCACCGTGGTATAGGGGAGGATGAGGGTGTCATCCTGGTCCTGGCCATAAGGATTGAGCCCCTTGGGAATAAGCTGGCCGATGACCCGGAAGGGCAGCGAGGAGATACGGATGGTCTGGCCGATGGGGTTGGCATCACCGAACAGATTCTGAGCGACCGTCCGTCCGATGAGGCAAACATCGGCTTCCGTATCCACATCATGGTCACTGAAAGCACTTCCGCGCTCAAGCGGCCAGTGGCGGATTTGGAGCAGATCCGGAGAAGCTCCGGTCACGCGAGTGGCCCAGTTCTGGTTGCCGTAAACGACCTGCACTCCTGATTGAACGCCGGGCGAAACGCGATTAATCATCGGAATCTGTTCTTGGATGGCTTTGGCGTCGCCCGGAGTGAGGGTCTTGGTGGCCTGGTTTCCAAGGTGAACGCCGCCGAGATTCACGCTGCCGGCGTTGATGGTTATGATGTTTTCGCCCAGACTGTTGATCTGATCCTGAATTTGCTGAGAGGCGCCTTCGCCGATAGCCACGGTGCAGATGACGGCGCCGACACCAATGATGATGCCGAGCATCGTAAGAGCCGTGCGCATTTTGTTCCGCCCAAGCGCGCGGAACGCCACGCGGAGAACTTCACTATATTTCATCGGCCACCTCGAGCACCGCCGCCCGGACCGCCGGGGCCGCCTCGGCCGCCTTGCTGCTGGTTAAAGGGATTCGATCCGCCCCCGGCCTTGTTGCCACCTTCCTGGAAGGTGATGAGCTGGTCGCCTTCCTTCAGATCACCTTTAATCATTTGCGTGTTGATGTAGTCTGTGATTCCAGCCTGCACGGCAAGTGGCTGGAGCTTACCGTCCGCCGTCTTCTTCCAAACGACTTGCATGCCGCCCAAGTGCGAGGTGTATGCGGCGCGGGGGACCTTATTGTCCGTGTACAACTGGCGCAATTCCGCGAATGGCATGTCGGGTGTGAAGGAGAGCGCGGCATTGGGAATGATGATCGCGTTATCCACCGAGCCCGTGGGGATGGTGACGTAAGCAGTTTCGCCGGGTAGGAGCTTTTCGTCGGGGTTCTCGAAGTCAATCACGGTGTCATAGGTCACGACGTTTTGCACCGTGGTGGCATTCAAGTGGATGACGTCCACGCGGCCATGGAGAAGCTCGTTGGGGAAGGCGTCGACCTGGAAAGTGACTTCCGTGCCAATGTGGATGTTTCCGGTGTCGGACTCATCGGTCTTGGCATAAATCTGCATGTGCTTGAGTTCCTGAGCAATCGTAAAGACGTTTGGCGCCTGCAAGGAAGCGGCAACGGATTGGCCAACGGTGATGCTCCGAGCGACCACGATGCCATCAATGGGGGAAACAATAGTGGAGTAGCGGAGATTGGTAACGGCCTGATCCAACGCACCCCGCTGTGCTTCCACTTGGGCCTTGGCTTGGTCCAGTTGAGCCCTGGCCTGTTCCAGTTGTGCTCTCTCCTGATCCACTTGCGCTTTAGCGGCGACAACGGCTGCGTTGGCCTGCGCCAAGGTGGAGACCGACAAGTCATCCTGATCTTTTGTGTCAATGCCCGCCAAGGTGAGGTCATGCACGCGCTTGGTGTTCGCGCGGGCATAGTCGGCGTCCGCCTGGAGCTTGGCCACATTGGCCAGGCCGGAATTGATCGCCGCCTGCATTGAATTAATGTTTGCTTCGAGGTTTTGTACGTTTGCCTTTGCATTGTCCAGGTTCCCGATGGCCGTGGCGTACTGCGCCTGGTAGTAGGCCGGGTCGAGCTGCGCCAGAACCTGACCGGCATGCACTTTGGTATTGTAGTCGGCAAAAACATATTCAACCGTGCCGGAAATGAAGGAGCCTACCGGGACCGTGGTGAGCGCATTGACAGTGCCCGTGGCCTGGACCACGGCCGTGATCGAGCCGCGACGGACGTTGCCCATGGTGTACTTGACCTCTGCCCCCCGGCCTTTGTAATAGAAATAGGTGGGCGTACCAACGACGATAACCAAGCACAGTGCGGTGGCAATCCGGTGCTTCCCGACAAAACTCAAGATTTTCATGAACGATGCACCCTAATTAGATTTAACTCTCGGTCTCACGCAGCCTGGCCCGGCTCCCGGGGATTGGAGGCTTCCTCCGACACAGTCACAGGGCAACTGTCAGCAGGTCCGCTATCTTAAGGACGTATCGGAGTCCGGGGTGGTTACGTCAGGGGATACGAAGCCCGGCTCAGTGGCTTGCTGGGGCTCATTATTACAGATTTGAACAAGGGGAGGAAATGAAGATGAGGATGGTAGGCTCGTGGGGACTCGAACCCCAGACCTCTACCGTGTCAAAGGGCCGTAATTACGTATTGTCAACAATTTGAAAAGCGTCGGAGACTGTCTAAGTCGGTGGAAGTGGAGCTAAGCCGGAGTTCTTACAGGTGAAGAAATTCCAATGTTTGCCCTCGTCTGGTTAATGGTAGTCAAATGCAGGTGAGTAGAAAAACCGCACCCTGCACAAACAACGTGAAGGATGCACCACCCGAATATTCAGATTAATCTCAAAGCGTGTGCCACCCGGGGTCGGCCCCGAAAAGGCATCTCATGCGGCAGCCCGAGCAACAAACTGTTATGCACGCAAAAAGAACTTACGAAGACTCACACGGGGATCAAAGAACTTTTGTTTCAGGCCACAATGACTTTCCTACGTTTTCCCGCATTGAATAGCCTGCCTGCGACGGAGCAATGAGGCATGGTTACCGCCGCGCTTCCAGCTCCGGTTGGGATACAAACAGCAGAACGATGCCGACCACCGTGAACATGCGGAAGGCAGGCTCTTGACCGTTCCACGTCTTCGACTGCCACATCAGGAACCACTCGGCGCCGACGCTTAGAAAAGCAATCAGCCACATCACTAGGCTGAGCGTCAGAGCTGCGATCGCGACTCGTTTGGCTTGATCAAACTTCGCAGCGGTTTCACGCAATGCCCGCAGCATGATGATCCCTCCCAGCCAAGAGAGGATCATGGTCGCCGTTTCCCAAGCGATAATCGAAAGATAAAAAGCCGTGTGCAACACAGGCGAGTTTATAGCGCGCCACATCCCGTGGTTGCCCGGAATCGTTGTGTCCATCATCAAAACGTGGCGCGTATACTGGTAATTCGAATCGTAGTCTGTCGTATTGTTGAATACGACGAAGCAATAAAAGATCGCTACTGCGAAAACCAGCGCAAGTTTGGCGATACGAAGCGTCATTGTTTTCCTTTTTCGTGAAGAATCGAACTGGAGGCCGCACTCGGGGGAATGAACGTCCGGAAATAGGCCACGAGAGCGCCGACGGTCGCATCATCGTACGCAGGATTGCCCGGCATTTGCGCGTGAGGATTCTCTGCTTGCGGATCGCGCACGTAGGCGGCGAAGTAGCCGGGCGAAGCCGTGGCCCATGCTGACAGCACCAGCCGGGGAATGCCGGACTTCTGTCCACCCTCGCGGTCCATGTTGTGAGACCAATTAGCACTTCCGCTGCGTGTGGCCAGGGACCACCAGCGCAGCAATCTTAACACGCGGTAAAAACCACCCCAAATCGGCGTCTTGACCGTGCGATGTCGGGCAGGAGCCCCGCCAAGTTCCGAGAAACGGCGATGCGGGAAGCGAAGACTGAGGTGCTGGGTGTATCGTCGGCAACCCGAAAGTTGGGATTTCCCCAACCAGCCGAAACTGCACCGCGAGCGGTGGTGATGCAATCTTAGGGTACGTGTTTGGCGCAAGTCGCCGAACGAGGCCGACTCCGACTGTCCCAAAAACACCATTTACAGGTGAAGAATTACAGGTGAAGTTTCTGTCGGATCTCAAAGAAAACTCTCTAATGTATTGAAAAGAATGGTAGGCCCGTGGGGACTCGAACCCCAGACCTCTACCGTGTCAAGGTAGCGCTCTAACCAGCTGAGCTACGAGCCTACTGAATCCCAGAATTTTATCACATGCGTGAACCAAAGAAGGCTCGCGGATGCCATTGTCTCTTGACACGGCACCGGTGTTTTCGTATTGTGAGATTGTAAAACTCAAGCCGCAAGGGCCTGGGTTTTCATGCAGAGTGGCCGAGGGAACGGGCCCGAAGACGCCACGGCAACCGGTGGAGCGCAAAGCTCTTCATCCGGTGCCAATTCCCGCCCCGAGTCGCGGGGGGACATGGGAATTTAGGCGCAAGACCTAATACTCTCACCCCAGACTTGAAGGATCGCAGGCGCAAGGGCTTCGTGCATCCATGCACGAACGGCCCGGCGCGGCGGCTCACTTCATCCCGCAATTTGCAGACTCGGCCGGAACATTGCAGGAACTACTCGGAGCCGCGTTGCGCCGCCACAGCGCAAGCGGCGAGCACAGAGAGGACGCGATGGGCGAGACGGGCGAGCTTTATCAATTGCGGTGCCGCGAGTGCGGCAAGCTTTGGGGCAACATTCCGCGGTCGTTTTGCGCGGATTGCATTTCGGCGCTTGAAATTGTTTATGACTACGCCGCCGTGCGTGAGCGCCTCTCGCGCGAGAACATTGCGGCGCGCGCGGGAAATTTATGGCGTTACGCGGAGTTGCTTCCACTTCCTGAAGGCTTTCAATCCGACCTCGCGGCAGGATTTACGCCGCTGGTGCGGGCGCGGCAACTCGGCAAGAGAATTTTCCACCTCAGCGGGCAACGCGCCACGGAGCTTTATATCAAGAATGACGCGGTTTGCTTCCCGTCGCTTTCCTTCAAGGACCGCGTTGTCGCGGTAGCGCTTACGGCGGCGCGCCGATTTGGATTTGAGGTTGTCGGATGCTCCTCCACGGGCAACCTGGCGAACGCCGTAGCCGCGCAGGCCGCGCGGGAAGGTTTTCAGGCGTGCATTTTCATTCCCGCCGATCTGGAAGCCGCGAAAATTCTCAACACTCAAGTTTACGGTGCGCGCGTCGTGCGGATCGCGGGCAACTACGACCAGGTGAACCGCCTGTGCGCGCAGATTGCGGACGCCTATCCGTGGGGATTCGTGAACGTCAACCTGCGGGCGTACTACGCGGAAGGCTCGAAGACCGTTGGATTCGAGATCGCCGAACAACTTGGCTGGCGGCTGCCCGATAACGTCGTTGTGCCGATGGCGGGCGGCTCGCTCATCACGAAAATCGCCAAGGCATTCCGCGAATTGGCGGAACTCGGATTTGTCGAGCCGAAGAAGGTGAAATTTTTCGGCGCACAGGCCACCGGCTGTTCGCCGATTTCCGATGCGGTCAAGAACAACAAGGTCGAGTTCGACCCGCAAAAGCCAAATACGATCGCGCGGTCACTCGCCATCGGCAACCCCGCCGACGGCAATTTCGCGGCCGCGGGCATCCGCGCGAGCGGCGGCTGGGCAGAAGACGTGAGTGACGCGGAGATTGTCGCGGCGATCGAGCTGCTCGCTGAAACGGAAGGCATCTTCGCGGAGACGGCGGGCGGCGTCACGCTTGGAGTAACACAGAAACTTATCGCGGAGGGACGCATCGCCGCGGGTGAAACGACGGTCCTGTGCATCACCGGGAATGGATTGAAAACCACAGACGCGCTCGCGGGCCGATTCGAGCTTGCCGAACCGATTCCTCCCCGCCTCGCTGATTTCGAGCGGGTGATGGCCGCGGCGTCCAAATCAACGGCGGCCGGCGCGGCGGGAGGGCGGTGAGCTATGAGTGATTGGGTTTCCGCTTCAGCTCCCGCTAGCTCCGCGAATCTCGGCTGCGCGTTCGATTGCGCGGCGCTGGCGCTAAGTCTTCGACTCCGCGCACGGGCCGCGCTTCGCGCGGAACGCGGCTTCGCTGTCGCGTATCGAGGGCGGCATCCGGAGCGCGTGCCGGCCGATATTTCCAATTTAGTTGCGCAAGGAATTCTGGATTTCGCCGCCATTCGGAACGCTGAAATCTCCGGCGGGGAGATTGAAATTGAAAGCGAGATTCCAGTGGGCGTTGGGCTGGGATCGAGCGCCGCCGCGACGGTGTGCGGGCTATTTCTGGGAGCGGCGTTGCTCGGCGTGGAGCCAGACCGCGAAGAAATGCTTCGACATGCCGCCGAAATCGAGGGGCATCCCGACAACGCAGCGGCCGCGATCCATGGCGGACTCACGTTTGCCGCGGTTGAGCAAAGCAGCGGACGCGTTCTTTTTGCGCGGACGTCACTTCCGGCCGACCTGCGGGTTCTTGCCGTCATTCCCGCCACGCCGACCATGACGCGCGAGGCTCGCGCCGTGCTGCCGCGCGAATACTCGCGCGCCGACGCGGTGCACAATCTTCAGCGGGCGAGTCTTCTTGCCGCACTTTGCTTTTCCGGCGCAAACGCCGCGGCCATTGAGCCGGAGCTTTTTCGCGATCGCTTGCACCAGCCATTTCGCGCGCCCGGAGTTCCGGGACTCGCGGAGTGTCTCGAGGCGCGGCACGCGGATTTGCTCGGCGTTTGCATGAGCGGGTCGGGATCCGCGGCGCTCGCGTTCGTTCGCGGGAGCGAGGAGGAAATTGCGGAGTTGCTTTCGGCGTCATTTATCGCGCACGGCGCGGCGCCCTCGGTGCTCAGGCTTCAGCCGGAATTGGAAGGCGCGCGCCTCGAAACGGAGCGGGAAGATTGGGCTGCGCGAGCCGCCACCGCGGGGATCGCCAGCCGCAGCACGGAGGACCGCTGATGCAAGTGCTGAAATTCGGCGGCAGCTCTCTCACGGACGCGGCGGCGATCGCGCACGTCGCGCGGCTCACGAGCGAACACGCCGAGCGACGGGAAACGGTCCTCGTCTGCTCCGCCTGTGCGGGCGTGACGAACCAGCTTGCGCAAATCATTGATCTCGTGCGCGAGGGCCAGGGAATTCGGGCGCTCGCTGAGGTTTGGGCGCTTCGCGCGCGGCATCGAAAGATTCTGTTTTCACTAAAGCTGGACGCGGGACAATCCGCGGGGCAATCCAGGGAACAATTTATGGAACAGGCGCGGGTGTGGAATGAACTTGAAGACCTCGGCGCCGGGCTCCGCGCGAGTATCGCCGGAACCACGCCGCGAAACGCAGGCGCCGCCTGGGCCGACTCTGTTCTTTCCTATGGAGAGCGCGCCAGCGCGCGGCTTGTCGCGGGCGCGCTGCGCAGCAACGGCCTGCGCGCGGAAGCGGTTGACGCCACGCGGTTCCTCATCACTGATGCCAACTTTCAAAATGCCCGGCCGGCAAGGGAGGGAACGCGGCGGCTCGGGCGCGAACTGTTGTTGCCGCTTATCGAGCGAGGAGTCACGCCAGTTGTCACAGGCTTCATCGGCGCAACGGTCGCGGGCGAGACTACGACGCTGGGCCGCAACAGCTCCGACTATTCCGCTGCGATCGTGGGGGACGTGCTCGACGCGGATGAGGTGTGGCTCTGGACCGACGTGGACGGAGTGTTTGACCGCGATCCCCGCGGACGCGCGGCGATGCCGGAGGAAATTTTGCCGGAAGAAGACTCGAATCTGCTGGAAGAACTGACTTACGACGAAGCGTTGCACCTGGCAAATCGCGGAGCGAAAGTCCTGCACCCCGGGACGATTGAACCGCTGCGCGAGAAAAACATCGTCCTGCGCATCCGAAATACTTTTCGGCCCGAGCATCCCGGCACGCGCATCGGAGAAAGCAGCGCTGCAAAACCCGCTGCGGGCCACTCGGCACGGCTGGCCGCAGAAAGCGCCGCACAATGAATTCCTTTTGCGGAGGAATTCCTTGCGCGGAATGGTGGGGTTGCACTAGAAATTTACAGCTGCGGCACAACAGTTCACCAGTGGATGTCGGTCTCGACGGATGAATCGTAATCCACGCCATCGACCTCGAAACCAAAAAGTGAACGAAACTCGCGCTGATAATCTCCGAACGCCGTGATTTGGCGCAGGTTCTCCGTGGTTACATCCGGCCACGCGCGCATCACGCCGGATTGCACGTCGGCGCGCAACTCGCGGTCATCGAGGCGAATTCGGCCCGCCTCATCCATCGGGCCGCGGACGCCTTCCGCCAAATGCTCGAAGAAGAGCCGCCGCATCTGCTCGATGCAACCTTCGTCAAGGCCGCGCGCGCGTAACGCCAATGGCAGCAGGCTCAGGTAGAGCGGCACGACGGGAATCGCCGCGGACGCCTGCGTTACGACGGCTTTGTTAACGGAGACAAGCGCATCGCCGCCCAGTTTGGCATCGAGACGCGCGCGAATCCGCAGCGCCGCGGTATCGAGATCTTTCTTTGCTTGGCCGATTGTGCCGTCCCGATAGATCGGCCAGGTGACTTCCGGTCCGATGTAGGAATAGGCGATTGTGCGCGCGCCTGGCGCGAGCAGCCCTTCATCGAGGAGCGCGGAGATCCACATCTGCCAGTCTTCGCCGCCCATGACAGCGATGGTGTCCGCGACTTCCTGATCCGTTGCGGGCTGCAGAGTGACGGGCACAACCTTTTCCGAATCGAGCTCGATGGTCTTGCTCGTGAATGGCTGTCCGATAGGTTTGAGCGCGGAATTGAACACCTGACCCGTCTTCGGATGGACGCGCCGCGGCGACGCGAGGCTGTAAACAATGAGATCGAGCGGCTTCAATTCGCGGCGGATGATTTCGATGGCCTGGCGTTTGGCTTCACCGGAAAAAGCGTCCATGTTCAAGCTTGCGGCGAAGAGGGCGCCGAGTTTGGCGAACTCGTGGAATGCGACGGTGTTATAGAAGCCGGCCGATGCCGTCTTGATTCCCTCGGGCGGCCGTTCAAAGAAGACGCCGAGCGTGCGCGCGCCAAACCCCCAAGCCGCGGCGATTCGCGAAGCGAGGCCATAACCCGTGGAAGCGCCGATGACGAGGACGTTTCGCAGTCCCGCCCGCGGCGTCTGTTCGTGCGAGCGAATCGCGGCGATTTGCCTGGCGATATTTTGCCGGCAGCCTTCGGGATGCGCGTTGATGCAGATGAAGCCGCGCGATTTTCGTTTGATTGCCTGTGCTGGCATTTTTCCGTGCGGCCTTAATTCCCGAAGCTTGCGTGGAACTTTGCAAGCAACTGCTCGCGGTCATGGCTCAAATCCGCGCCGGTTGTGCGCGAGGGGAACTTCACGCCCGGCCCGACAAGGCCAAGCCAGAGCGCGCGGTTGAAGCGGTCGGTGTCCAAGTCGTCCTCGACGGAGAAGTCCTGGCCGCGCATGTGCGCCGTCCACCATTTGGCGTCATGCAATGAGTGCGAATATCGCGTCTCGAAAGCGGAGAGAGCGGGATCGCGGGAATCGCCCGCGCTTGCCTCGGGCGGCAACGGGAGCTTCGTAGTGCGCAAGACTTTGGGAACGCGCGCAGTGTACGTCCACGGGGTGTAATCCGGCGAGAAAGAATCGGCCATCGGCACGGCGGCGGCGTCATTCAATCCCATGGGGTTTATGCCGAGCAGGATTTCGATCGTGCGTAGCATGTTGACCGTGGTGTAGCGGCCGGAATCGACCGCGCCCAGCTTCACGTACGCTCCCGCGACGAGAGCAACGGTGCGGTGCGCGTCCATGTGATCCGCGCCGTTCTGGGCGTCGTCTTCAATGGCGAACACAACAGTGTCCTTGGCGTACGGGCTGGTGGCAATTTTCTGGAGAACGAGTCCGACGGCGTAATCATTGTCCGCCATTTCGGTTTCGACGGTGTTCACGTCGTCCATCGCGTCTTTGAAATCACCGAAGTGATCGTGCGGCAGGCGGAGGAATTCGAGAGCCGGAAGATTTTTGTTGGAGACGTATCCATCGAACTCATGCTCCCACTCCTTGAAGCGCCAGTAATCCGCGAGGCGCAGGTCGAATCCCGGAAAGTAAGGGTCCGTGACTTGAGCGAGCGCGGGCTTTGTGGGAAACGCCACGGTGAGGCCCTGGGAGCGGGCGTCGTGCGGAGGGATTATATGGAATGGGATGGCGTCCGGCATTTCGTATCTGGCCAGGTCGAGAAAGAATCCGTAATTGCGCAGCGTCAATCCGGCGCGGAGCGCCGCATCCCACAAATACCCCGCGCCTGCATTTTCGCCGGGGCCGCCGGGGCCGTCGGGCGCGAGTATGTCGGCAGTGCCGGGGAGGAGATCCGGGTCGGAGGGTGTTGCAGGATTTGCCTTGCGCCGGGCGGTCATGTCACCGATACCGGGGTTGAGGTTGCGGTTCTCGCCTTCCTCGTCGTAACTGAGGGCGTCGCCTGCGTAATTCACGCGAATATCTTTTTCGAGCGCGTCCGTGCCGCGGGCGGAGGTGCTCCAATTCCAGCCATCGCCGCTCACTTCACCGCTGGCCATCAGATTATCCAGCGTGACGAATTGGCGCGCGATCTGGTGATGATTCGGGGAAATCGGCTCGGGCAGGATCGCAAGGTGCGGATCGCCATTGCCTTTTTCAAGGTCGCCGAGCACCTGATCGTAAGTGCGGTTTTCCTTGATGATGTAAATCACGTGGTGGATTTTGCCATGCAGCGCGGCCAACTTTTGCGACGCCGCGTTGCTGGCCATGATCTCGGGCCAGCGATTGTTTTCCGAAACACGGTGAGTGAGCGCCGGAATCGCGGCAGACGGGGGAACCGGCGCAGCGAGCAGGCCGCCGTGAGTGAGCTGGAGGATATATTGATTGGCGGCACGGCAGCGGGCGGCGTCATCACGATCCGGCTTCGCGTTGTTGCGGCACCCCTGTGGATTGGGACCGGCGCTACTTTTGCCGTTGGCGACATAGAGCATCGTGCCAGCGCGATTCAGACTGATGGCGTTCGGATACCATCCGGTGGGGATCAGCCCGGAAACCTCGGCAGGCGAACCGTCATCTTTGAGGCGGACGATTGCGAGAGCGTTTGCGCCGCCGAGTGTCACGTAAGCGGTGCGCTCATCCGGCGAGAGCGCGACATTGTTTGGATTGCTACCCTTGAAGCCGCCGAGCTTCGCGAGGATTTCGGCGGGCGCTGTGACTCCCAGTTCTCCAATGATGTGATTTGTCGTAGTGTCCACGACGGCGAGCGTGTCTGCGTTGTCTTCGGAAACGTAGAGGCGCGTTTGCTTGCGATTGAGCGTGAGTTTGTTTGGCTGGCCGTGGAGCGGGATGCGCGCTGCGATGCTAGGTTTGGGATTTAGGCTCACGACGACGACTTCGCGGTCGCGCACGCTTGCAACGTAGGCGCGGGCGTTGCCCTGCACGGCGACGCCGTAAGGGAACTCACCGCCGGGAATTCCCGCCTTAGACGCGTCGGTCTTTCCAGGGCGGAGATCGAGGTCGCCGTTGTTTTTGCGCGCGTTGAGATCCACGACGCTGATGGAATCGTTTTCGTAATTGGCGACGACGAGGCGCTGGCCGTCGGCAGTAATGTCGAGTCCGGCGGCCATCGGTTTGATCTGAAGGCCGAGGCCCGCGGAATGGCCAAGCGGGATGGGCGTGCCGAACTCCGCCCACGAGTTGCTGAATTTCGCGTAAGAATGAACGACGTCGTCGACCCCGCCGGCGACGTAAAACTCCTGGCCGTTCGGGTTCCAGACGATTCCACCGAATGTGTGGGCCACAGGGATGGTCTGCACCTGGCGCGGCGCGCCCTGGGAAATATCAAAGACGAGAACATACTCCGTGGAAGCGGCTTGATCGGCGCGGCCCGCGGAATTGTTCCAGAGATAGTAGCCGCTGGTGAGAACGAGGAGGACGTCTCCATCGGGGCTGACAGCGGTGGAGACGGCATCGTCGGCAAGCCGATTCTTTCGGCCGGGGATTTCGGGCTTGAGCGTCTGAAAATTCGAGCCGGGGGCGGCGGCGGGCGTGATCGCTTGGCCGGTGGGAAGAAATTCGGGAACGATGGCGGCAGGCTGCGCGGGTGAGTTCTGCCGCGCTATGCCAAGCGCGGCGCACAAAATGATTGCCGCGCCCAGAAACATTCCCATCGGTATGATCGCTTTGCTGCGCAATCGATTCACGCTCGACCTCCACATGGTATCCGGCTGCCCGAAGGCGCGGAGTGTAGCATACGAGTATAAATGAAATATTGCCGGAGTCTGTCTTGCGGTCCCGCTTCTTCAATGAAGAATCAGCGCACTACTCAGGGAATCAGTGGAACCTGAAGTTGCGCGAGCAGCTTGTTCACTGCTTCGCGGCCATACTTTCGAGGAATAACTCCCTTTAGACCACCTGAATGAAGTTCCATTTCGGCAGGAAGAATAAAAAACGACATCATGCGGACGAACAAATTGGCGCGCACCCAGGTCTCCATGTGGATCAAGTCGTTTGCCTGCTGAAAAGAGGCCATCACCGGCGCCATCCAAAATCCGTGACCCTTCTGGTAAAGGCGCATCGGGCCAGCCGATTGCTTTAATTGGAAGCCGGTGGCCTGCGCCCATGGGTCAATCCACTGCCAGGTATCGGCGGGGGCACGGAAATCCATCGTAGTTCTCGACATATGGAATCTCCTCGTTTGAGACGCAGACGAGGGAAGAATATCACTCCCCGTTCGTTGGGCGTTCAATTCTTCATGTGGAAAAGGCGAGGGTGAGGAGGGTTTTCTGTTCAAGCTCGTGCGCCTTGGCGGAGCCGGTGGCCGGGCTGGCGCTCGGCGAACGATTGACGGAGCGGACCGAACGGCCTGTGCCTGCGAGGCGGCGCAGACGCGGCATCACATAAGACAACGCGCCCATATTGCCGGGCTCTTCCTGCACCCACACGATTTCGCCGGAGTGCCGCGCAAGTTCGGCGGTGAGTTCCACTTCGGGAAAGGGATAAAACTGATCGAGGAAGAGAATGGCCGTTGACTGGCCGTTCCGCGCGCGGCGTTCCGCACGAAGGTCGTGACCGATTTTGCCGGAGCATACGAGGACGCGCGCGGCGCCGGCGACATCCGCATCCGGCACGACGGGCAGGAAGCGCGCGCGGGAGAATTCCTCGATGGGCGAATTCGCATCGGGATTCCGCAACATGCTTTTCGGCGTGAAGACGACGAGCGGCTTGCGCCACGGACGCAGGGCTTGCCTGCGAAGAAGATGAAAGTACTGAGCGGCGGACGATGGCTGGCAAATTTGAATGTTATCTTCGGCGGCGAGTTGCAGGAAGCGCTCGATGCGCGCGCTGGAATGTTCGGGCCCCTGGCCTTCGTAACCGTGAGGGAGAAGCAGGACAACGCCGGATGGCAAATCCCATTTGTCTTCGCCCGCGCTGATGAACTGATCGATGATGACCTGTGCGCCGTTTGCGAAGTCGCCGAACTGCGCCTCCCACAGGACCAGCGCCTCAGGGAAGTCGCGGCTGTAGCCGTACTCAAAGCCGAGCACGCCGGCTTCGCTGAGCGCGGAGTTATATGCCTCAAAGCGCGCCTGCCCGGGCGAGATATTCTCGAGGGCGACGTAGACGTCCTCGTTTTCCGTGTCAATAAGCGCGGAGTGGCGCTGGCTAAACGTTCCGCGCCGCGAGTCTTGCCCGGAAAGCCGCACAGGCGTGGCTTCGCGGACGAGCGCGGCGAAAGCGAGCAACTCCGCATAGCCAAAATCCACGGGACGCTTGCCGATTCCCATCTCCGCGCGCTGCTCGAGGAGCTTTTTCACTTTCGGATGGACGTGAAAACCCTGTGGCGCGCTTGACAGAACGCGCGAGACTTCCGCGAGCGTATTCGCGGCGACTCCCGTGTCCACTTCATAGCCCCGATCGTACCGCCCGCGTTTGTAGGGCGACCAGTAGGCGGGGAGTTTGCGCAGCGCGGGGATCTTTGTCAGCTGGCCGGCTTCGCGCTGCGCGGATTCGTATTCTTCGCGGATTTGCGCGGCAAGCGAGGCTGCATCCGTTGCGATTCGCTGCGCATAAATTTGCCACAGCGGCGGATGGTCTTTGATCTTGCGATAAAGGAGCGGCTGGGTGATGGTCGGGTCATCCACTTCGCTGTGACCGTGGCGGCGATAACCGATGAGGTCCACCACAACCTCGCTTGCAAAGGCTTGCCGGTATTCGAGCGCAAGTCGGCCGACGCGCAGGACGGCGTCTGGGTCTTCCGCGTTGACATGAAAGATGGGAACCGGCAGGCGCTTGGCGATATCGGAAGCGAAACGCGTCGATTGCAGTTCGGCGGGGATGGTGGTGAATGCGATTAGATTGTTGACGATGATCTGGATGGTGCCGCCGACCGCATAACCTTTCACGCTTGCGAGGTTCAGCGTTTCGGCAAGAATGCCCTGGCCGGCAAAAGCGCCGTCACCATGCATTACGACGGGAAGGACTTGCTCGTGCGCGGGCTGCGAATCGCGAGACGCCCCGCCGACGCGATCCTGTTTTGCGCGCGCGCGACCCATAGCGACCGGGTCGACGGCTTCCAGGTGGCTGGGATTCGAGACCAGGTGAATTCCAAGCTTGCGGCCGTCGGGCATTTCGTAAGTGCCGGTCGCGCCGACGTGATATTTCACGTCGCCGCCGCCGAGGACGCTGCGAGGGTCCACGTCCTCGAACCCGGCAAAAATGTCGCGCGGGGTTTTGCAGGCTATGAGTGCCATCACGTTGAGGCGCCCGCGGTGGCTCATGGCCATGATGGATTCAACTGCGCCATGTTCGGCCGCCGCGACGAGAATCTCGTCAAGAAGAGGGATGAGCGCGGTCGTCCCTTCCAGCGAAAACCGCTTCGAGCCGAGATAGCGAGACTGCATGACCTGCTCGAATAGATCGGCGCGGATGAGCCTTTCGAGGATGCGCGCGCGGTCCGGTTCCGGCGCGGGTGCTTCCAGGCGTTCGATGATCCATTGCCTGCGCGCGGGATCCGGAATGTGCATGAATTCGGCGCCAATCGTGCCGCAATAAAACTGGCGGGCGCGGTCCGCGGCTTCGCCGGTGAGGCGCAGCTCCGGGTAATCAAGAGGTTTGAGGAACCCGAGCGGATCGAGATTCGCGGCCAAGTAGCCCCAGCGACGGAAGGCGTCAAAGACCGGCATGTCAGCGGGCTTGACGGTGGATTCGATGGCGCGGGCCGGATTTGCGGATTTGGACATAGGCAATCTATTTCCGTTGGAGCGTGAATTGTGGCGCATTCATTCTAACAAACAGTGCGATGGCCGGCTGAGGCGGAGCCAAATTGGCCGCAAGGAGGGGCCTCGCGCGGCCAATTCGACTCTTTCGCTGCGCGAGGCGAAGCTAGACAATCGTCGGGGAAATGAACAATCGTCCCGGGAAAATGATTCTCATCGAACAAGCAGATTCCGACGCGAAAGTTGAGCGGGTGCGGGAACTATTCCGCGAATACTCGGCGTCACTTGGCGTGGACCTCTGCTTCCAGGATTTTGAGCGCGAGCTTCGAGAATTGCCCGGCAAGTATGCTTCGCCCGCGGGCCGATTGTTGCTCGCTTACGATTTCGCCGCCGGCCGTAAACACGCGGCTGGATGCGGCGCGCTGCGGCCGCTCGACACAACCATTTGCGAAATGAAGAGGCTGTATATGAGGCCGGAATTCCGAGGACGCGGAATCGGCCGGGTGTTGACGGAAAGCTTGATCGCCGCGGCGCGAGAGATTGGATACGAAACGATGCGTCTCGACACGCTCCCTTCCATGCGGGAAGCGCACGAGCTTTACCGCCAAATTGGTTTTCGCGAGATTGCGCCCTACTATGCCAGTCCCGTGGCGGGAACGCGCTTCCTAGCATTGAATCTCGCCCCAGAGGGCGCGCATCTGAAGGGTCCCGCGCCGTTTCGCGATAGAAAATAAGGCGCAAAGGAGAATTCAAAATGCCCACACGCAAAAAAATTCAGAATCGCCGTTACGTCATCCGTCCGGAACGCAAAGGCGATTGGCCGTTCAGCGACGGCGTGTGGGTGGGATCGACCTTTTATCTTTCCGGGCACCTCGGGCTGGACCCGGCTACGTTGCGGCCGCCCGCGGAGGCGGATCGTGAGATCCGCTTGATGCTTGACGCCATGAAGGCGACGCTGAAAACGGCCGCGCTGGAGATGAAGCACCTTGTCTTCGTTCAAGTCTTTTGCGCCGACGTTTCCCTGTTCTCGGGATTCAACACGATTTATCGCGAATACTTCGGCAAGGATTTTCCGGCACGGGCGTTTATTGGGTCGGGGCCGCTGCTGTTTGGCGCTCGGTTCGAGATTCAAGGAATTGCGTCGCGGGATTGAAGCTTTCTACTTCCCGGCGAACGCTTGCATTTTCGCGGCAAGCTCGAAATCCAGCCGGCTAATCCCGCCGATACTGTGGGTCGAAAGGTCCACGGTGACGCGGTTCCACACATTCGACCAATCGGGGTGATGGCCCATCGCTTCCGCTACCAGGGCCGCGCGGGACATAAAGCCGAATGCTTCAATGAAATCGGCGAACTGAAAGGCTCTATGGAGCTTTCCATTCTCGAAGTTCCAGCCAGGAAGCTTCGCGAGTTCGTGCGCCACTTCTTTGTCGCTCATTTTTTGAACCGCCATAAATCCTCCGCTGTGCCATTATCCGGCTGGGCCGCTCCGACGGCAAGCGGTGGTTCGCCGCCTGCCGGCTCGGTGGAGTTGAACATCGCCGTTAATTCCTTTATGGTATCGCCGCATGTGGCGGGAGTCATACGGAGTGCTCCGTGAAAAAGAAGATACGGGCAATTCAATATGGAGTCGGGCCGATCGGCGCGGCCATCGTAAAGCTGCTGCGGGAGAAACATTCCGTCGAAGTCATCGGCGCGATTGACAAAGATCCTGCAAAGGCGGGGCGCGACCTTGGCGAAGTTGTGGGCGCGCCGGACGCACCCTGGGGTGTGCCGGTAGCCGGCGACGCGGCGGTGATGCTCGGAAAATCCGCGGATATCGTCGTGCATTCCACGTCGTCAACGCTTCCTTCCGTGATGGATCAACTGCTGGAGAGTTTGGCGGCGGAATCGTGTGTTGTCTCGACGTGCGAGGAGCTTGCGTATCCCTTCCGGAAATATCCCGAGCTCTCCGCGAAGCTCGATGAGGAGGCGAAAACGTGGGGCGTGGCGCTGGTGGGCACGGGAGTGAACCCGGGCTTCGTGATGGACAAGCTGGCGATTACGCTTTCATCGGTTTCACAAAAAATCGAGCACGCGAAATCCGTTCGCGTGGTGGATGCGGGCAAGCGGCGGCTGCCGCTGCAAAAGAAAATCGGCGCGGGGATGAGCGTCGAAGAATTTCGCGCGCAGGTTGCGGCGGGAGTGATCAAGCACCACGGCCTACCGGAGTCCATCGCCATGGTGGCGGATGCGCTGGGCTTCGCGATTGATGAAATCACCGAGACCATCGAGCCGGTGGTTGCGCGCGAATTGGTGAAGACGGAATTTCTGGAAGTTGCTGCGGGCCAGGCCGCGGGAGTGCATCAGATTGCGCGCGGGCTGGCAGCTGGCGAAGAGAAGATTTATATGGAGTTGCAGATGTACGTTGGCGCGAAGGATCCCCACGACACCATCGAACTGACCGGCACGCCGGGGCTGAAGCTAATGATTCCCGGCGGAACTCACGGCGACCTGGCGACGGCGGCGGTCGTCGTAAATACGATACCCGCCATTCTCGCGGCGCCGGCGGGGCTGCGCACTTCGCGGGATTTGCCGATAAGCTTCTTCCCGCCGAATGTGAGTTCCTGAAGAACCTAGGCAGCCTTTGAATTACTGCCAATAGCTGGCGACGGCGGCGTAGTCCACGTCTTCCTTCGCGGCGGACAGGACGGCGCCATACACCTCGCGAGCGGCGGCGCCCGCGGGCAGCTTCACGCCTATTTGATTCGCCAATTCCATGGCCAGGTTGATGTCCTTGTTCATCAGGCGCAATGGGAAGCTCGGCTTGTAATCCTGCTTGAGCATGACGGGCGCTTTCACGTCAAGCACAGGCGCGCGGCCCATGCTGGCCTGCATCACACTGACAAGATTTTCGGCGGGCACGCCCGCGCCCGTGACGAGCGCCAGCGCTTCGGCGAACGCCTGCACCTCGAGCGCGAGGAGCAGATTCATCGCGAGCTTGACGGTTTGTCCGGCGCCCGCCGGGCCAAGGTGGAACCATTTCTTGCCCATCGCGCCGAGCACCGGCTCAACGCGCGCGAGCGCCGCGGCCTCGCCGCCCACCATAAAAACCAGCTCGCCTTTCTCGGCGCCCCAAGTGCCGCCTGTGACCGGCGCATCGAGAAACTCAACGCCGCGTTCGCGGCACGCCGCAGCGGCACGCCGCGCCAGCGCCGGCGAGACCGTGCTCGAATCGATGAGCACGCTTCCGCGGCGGAGCGACTCGAGCGCGCCTCCGCCCCACAGCACGGACTCAAGCGCGGGAGGATCGCTCACGATGGTGATGAGCACGTCGGCCGCGGCGGCGGCTTCGCGCGGACTTTCCGCTGCTTTGGCGCCCGCGGAAACAAGTTCCGCTGTCTTGCTCGGCGTCCGGTTCCAAGCGACAACCGAAAAGCCCGCTTTCAACAGATTTAACGCCATGGCCCGGCCCATCAATCCGAGTCCAATAAATCCAATGGTTGGTTTCACGATATTCCCCTTGGCCCGCTTTTTGACTTGAAGCGGGGAATTCAAGCGAAGGAATATAGCGCGCCGCGAGGTTCAGTGCGAGAGGTTCAGCGCGAGACCGGCTTGCTGCCCACCGATGCGCAAGGCAGGATTCAAGTGTTCAGGGAAAAAGAAGGCTTGCGTCGCTTAGGCTTCGCGAGGGCGCTGACGCAAGCGCGCCAAGGAGGCATCCGCGGCATCGCGCTGCGCGCGATCATCCTCCGCGCCTTCTTTTGGCAATGTAGGCGCCGGAGCAAAACTCTCGTCCAGGCTCAGTATGCAGCCGTAGGGGATTTCCCAGCGGAAGGTCTTCGCCTGGCCACGGACGGCCAGCCGCTCTTCCAGGAAAATCGACCTGCCGGAGTCGGCGGCGAGAGTGCCTGTGGCGGGCAGGATAACGTCTCCCGCCCTGTATTGCACCTCGATGCGCCGGCCGAGTAATGCGTGGTAACGCGCCATTTGGGGAGTGTGTGCTCCAGAATGGCACAGGGCAATAGTACAAAGGTACGCGTACGCAAACCGTTTTTCAGACAGGTTCGCGAGGGACCGCTATTGAATAGGATTCCTGATCGCGGGTCCCGTCGGGATTCCCTAAAAAGTACTCAGTGGTGACCGCCGCCATGCCCGGAGACGGCGACAGAAACTGGCACAGGCTCCGGTTCGGCGGCGCGCGAGACAACTTCTCCGGTGGCCATCAGATAGACCGCGTACGCAGCGCTATAAGCGAGAAATGTGTACACGGTAGGCAGCACCCAGCCCATGTTACCGGTGCCGGGGGCGGTGTAACTCCAAACCAGCAACCCGACGGCCAGAGCGAAAAATGCGCCGAGGATGCGGCTCGAATCCGCCAAGCGCAGCGGCGAATGGCAGTGCGGGCATTCCAGCGTGTCCGAGTACGCGACAACCAGTCCGGCGGGAACTTTCTTCTGGCACATCGGACAGACGCGACCAGTCACGATTCACCTCTCTTGCTGCGCCCACAAGATAGCGCAGGTTGGCGGCAGTGAAAAGGGCGCGGGGCGGCTGCGCGGCCAGCCCGGGGAAGACGGTGGCCTGTGTTATAATTTAATTTCGCTGTTGCTCCCGGTCCAAATGAAATTCAAAAGTATTCAGCGCACGCGTTTGCTGGTAGTGTTTCCAGTCTTGCAGTAATGAGGATGAGGGCATGAAATTTGGCGTGGTGGTATTCCCCGGCTCGAATTGCGATGACGACGCGCATTACGTCATTGGCAAGGTGCTCGGCCAGCCGGTCGAATTCCTGTGGCACCAAACCGAAGACCTCCGTGGCGCGGACGCGGTGATCCTTCCGGGCGGCTTCGCCTACGGCGATTACCTTCGCACGGGGGCCATCGCGCGGTTTTCGCCGGTGATGCGCGCGGTGGAGCGTTTTGCGCGGTCGGGCGGCATCGTGCTCGGCATCTGCAACGGTTTCCAGATTCTGCTGGAAGCGGGGCTGCTTCCCGGCGCCATGCTGCGCAACGCGGGGCTGCGGTTCCGCTGCCTGCCGGTCCATATTCGCGTGGAAGCGGCCGACACGCCCTTCACTTGCGCCGCGCGGCGCGGGCAGGTGCTCGAAATTCCCATCGCGCACAACGAAGGAAATTATTTCTGCGAAGCGGAGACGCTTGCTTCGCTCGAACGCAACAACCAGATTCTTTTCCGGTACACCACGCCGGAGGGCCGCGAAGACCCCGCGGCGAATCCAAATGGCTCGCTCGCGAATATCGCCGGCATTTGCAGCCGCGAGCGCAACGTCGCCGGCCTGATGCCGCACCCGGAGCGCGCTTCGGAAGCAGCGCTTGGCTCCGCCGATGGACTCGTGATTTTTCAATCGATCGCCCAGTGGCTTGCCAACCACGGCAGAATGTCCCATCACGATGGCGAGAAGGCGACGGTCGCACTGCAAGCGCGCTAGCGGGAACCTCTTTTTCTGATGCTCGAAACTGAAATCAAAGTCACGGCAGAAATCGCCGCCGAACACGGCCTCACCCCCGAAGAATACGCGCGCGTCCTGAAAATCCTCGGGCGCGAGCCGAACATCACCGAGTTGGGCATCTTCAGTGTGATGTGGAGCGAGCACTGCTCCTATAAATCGAGCCGCGTACATCTGCGGCGGCTGCCCACGAAAGCGCCACAAGTTGTGCAGGGCCCCGGCGAAAACGCGGGGGTCGTGGACATCGGCGACGGCCTCTGCGCGGCGTTCAAAATTGAATCGCACAACCACCCGAGCTACGTCGAGCCGTTTCAAGGCGCGGCCACGGGCGTGGGCGGCATACTGCGCGACGTTTTTACAATGGGCGCGCGGCCGATCGCTGTTCTTGACGCACTGCGTTTTGGGCCGGTGACGAACGTGCCCGGCGCGGCGAGCGTTTCCACCGGGCTTGCCGTGAAAAACCGCCGCATCCTTGACGGCGTTGTGGGGGGCATCGCTTTCTACGGCAATTGTTTTGGTGTGCCCACGGTTGGCGGCGACGTTGCGTTTGCCCCCTGCTATTCGGGCAATCCGCTGGTGAACGCCCTGGCGCTGGGCATCGCGCGGCGCGACGAACTTTTCTTTGCGCGGGCTCGCGGCGCGGGAAATCCCGTGCTTTACGTCGGCGCAAAGACCGGGCGTGATGGAATCCACGGGGCGTCCCTGCTTGCATCGGCGGAATTCACCGAGGAATCACAGCAGAAGCGCCCGAATGTGCAAGTGGGCGATCCATTCCTCGAAAAACTTTTGCTCGAATCGTGTCTCGAAGCGATGCAGACCGGCGCAATCGTCGCGATTCAGGACATGGGCGCCGCGGGCCTGACAAGCTCGAGCTGCGAGATGGCTTCGCGCGGCGGCGTGGGTGTCGAGCTGGACCTCGACCGCGTGCCGCAGCGCGAAACCGGCATGACGCCCTACGAAATGATGCTCAGCGAATCGCAGGAGCGCATGTTGCTTGTCGCCGAGCGCGGGCGCGAGCGCGAAGTCATCGACGTGTTCGCAAAATGGGGACTCGACGCTATCGAAATTGGGCGCGTTACAACGGACGGCATGATGCGCGTGATGTGGCGCGGAGAAGCCGCCGCGGAAATCCCCGCGAAGGCTCTCGCTGACGAAGCGCCTGCGTATCAGCGTCCCCTTGCGCCTCCGGCAACGCCGCGCGGCGGCGAGAAGCTAATTGAATTCGTCCCCGAGGGCGCGAACCTCACCGATAATTTCTCGCGGCTGCTGGCGTGGCCTGCGATTGCCAGTAAGCGCTGGATCTTCGAGCAGTACGATCACATGGTGCGAACGAATACGCTGGCGTGGCCAGGCGCGGCGGACGCCGCCGTGCTTCGCGTGAAAGACACAAATCGCGGCCTGGCGCTCACAGTTGATGGCAACGGGCGCTGGTGCTGGCTCGCGCCGCGCGCAGGCGCGAAGGCCGCCGTAGCCGAAGGCGCGCGAAACGTTGCTTGCACCGGCGCGCGCCCGTGGGCGGCGACGAATTGCCTGAACTTCGGAAATCCCGAAAAACCCGAAGTGATGTGGGAATTCAGCGAATGCGTGGACGGCATTGCGGAGGCGTGCCGCGCGCTCGACATTCCGATTACCGGCGGAAACGTCAGCTTCTACAACGACACGCTCGGCCAATCGATTTACCCCACGCCGGTTCTGGGCGTGCTCGGCCTTCTGGAAGATGTGTCCTGCGCGGTGGGTATCGCCTTTCAGCAGGAAGGCGACGCGATTTTGCTGCTGGATGGCGCGGGCGAAAGCAAGCGAACCGAAGGAGGCACTACTCAGCGCGAACTCTCATCATCAGAGTACGCCTTCGCACTCTATGGCATTGTTGCCGGCGCGCCGCCCGCCGTGGATCTTGCCGCGGAAAAGCGTTTGATCGAAGCATTGCTCGCGCTGACCGGCGAGAAACTGCTTCGCTCCGCGCATGACATCAGCGACGGCGGCCTGGCTGTCGCGCTCGCCGAAAGCTGCTTCGCCTCGCGCGG
Organism: uncultured Acidobacteriota bacterium; assembly: GCA_963838945.1. GTDB lineage: Bacteria > Acidobacteriota > Terriglobia > Acidiferrales > UBA7541 > DASTCZ01. The sequence continues at coordinate 636,112 of CAWITC010000011.1, forward strand.
ATGCGCGGCGCAAGCGGGCCTCGCGGCGAGCGGACCGGCGGAAGCGTCGCTCTTCGGCGAACGCGGCGCGCGCGCCGTCGTCTCGTGTGCAACTGAATCGCTTGCCCGCGTCCGAGACATTGCGAGACAATACGAGATTGGCGTCATGGAATTGGGGCGCGTGACGCGCGATGGGAATTTCGTCATCGCCGTGAACGGCAGGCATGTCATTCAAGCGCCGTGCGAAAAACTTCGCGCCGCATGGACTGATTCGCTCAAGTCCGTGATGACTGGCTGAAATTTGTGGTGCATCAGGGGAATTTTCGGCTTTTCAGAATGAAATGAACGTTTCCGAAAAATTCGGCCGCTGGTACGTGGTGGCGTTGTGGGCCGCCGCGGGCGTTTTCTGCCTCCTGAACGTCGTCGTGCATCCCGCAAGCAATATGACGGAATCGGATCTGATCTACTTGCTGGCGGGTGTTGGGTTTTTCAGCGGAGCTATTGGCATCGCGCGGCGGTATGTTTGGGCGCGGCATGTTTCGATTGGGCTTTGGGCGCTATTTGGTTACTGGGATTTCGGGGCGCTCGGCTCCTTTGGGGACATGCGGTGGTTCCCGCTCGCCGCACTCGGCTTGTTCTTCGCCGCGCTGCTCTGGCTGCTTTCACCGGCGGCGCTCGGTGAATCTCTGGCGGCGGTGCCGCACCTGTGAGCACACAAATCCAAATCACTGACGATCATTTCCACGACCACTGCGGCGTATTCGGAGTCTTCGGCAGCGCGGAGGCGGCGAAGCTCGCCTACCTCGGCCTTTACGCGCTGCAACACCGCGGTCAGGAAGCCGCCGGCATCTGCGCTTCGGACGGCGCCGAAATGCGCCTTGCCAAGGGCCTGGGGTTGGTGCAGGACATCTTCGATCCCAAGCGCCTCGCGACGCTTCCCGGCGATTCCGCCATCGGACACACGCGCTATTCCACCGCGGGCGACACGGGCCTCACGAACGCCCAGCCGATTTTGATTGATTGCAACAAAGGCAAGCTCGCGCTCGGCCACAACGGCAATTTGATCAACGCCGCCGAATGGCGGCGCAAGCTCGAGCACCGCGGCTCGATCTTCCAGACCACGAGCGATACCGAAGTCATCGTGCACCTGATCGCGCGGAGCACGGCGAGCAACCTTTCCCGCGCGATTGCCGATGCGCTGAATCAGGTGGAGGGCGCCTACTCGCTCCTGTTGCTCACGCGTGATGAGCTGTATGCCATCCGCGATCCGCGCGGCTTCCGCCCGCTATGTCTCGGGCGGCTCGGCGACGCGCATCTCGTCGCGTCCGAAACCTGCGCGTTCGATTTGATTGACGCCACCTACCTCCGCGAAATCGAACCCGGCGAAATGTTGCGCATCTCGCGCGCGGGAATTGAGTCCATCCGCTTCGCCCCGCCGAAGCCGCATCAGTACTGCATTTTCGAGCACGTCTATTTCGCGCGGCCAGACAGCCTCGTCTTCGGCCGCTCTGTGAATCAGAGCCGCGAAATGCTCGGGCGGGTGCTCGCGCGCGAATATCCCGTGCCTGCCGAAGTCATCGTGCCCGTGCCCGATTCCGGCGTGCCCGCCGCGATTGGCTACGCGCTCGAATCCGGCCTCCCATTTCGCATGGGGCTCATCCGCAACCATTACATCGGCCGCACGTTCATCCAGCCCGCGCAGTCCATCCGCGACTTCGGCGTGAAGCTGAAGCTCAATCCCGTGCGCGGCCTGCTCGAAGGAAAACGCGTCGTGCTCGTGGACGACAGCATCGTGCGCGGCACCACCAGCCGCAAGATTGTAAGGATGGTGCGCGCGGCGGGCGCTTCGGAAGTCCATGTCCGCATCAGCTCGCCGCCGACGATTTCGCCCTGCTACTACGGCATTGACACGCCGACGCACGCGGAGCTGATCGCCTCCTCGGATTCGATGCGCCGCCCTCGCATTTCCGCCCCGGCACTCGCTGGCGCACCCGCGAATCCTTCGGCTGCTTATTTGCAGACAGTTGAGGAGATCCGTCAATTTCTCGAAGCCGATTCGCTCGCCTACCTCTCGCTCGAGAACTTGCGCGCGGCGGTCGGCGATTCCGACGCTCGCTTCTGCACCTCCTGTTTCACCGGCGTTTATCCGACGCCGCCGGTGCAACTCGAAGTGCATGGAGACGCGCAGCGCCGCGGTGAGGCCGCCTCCGATTCCACTCCTCCGGTCACGGTGACGCGTGAGTCCTAAAGAGAATCCGCAGGGCGACGAACCGCAGCTTCCATTCAAAGAACGCGCCAAGCGCGAAATCATCGCCTGGGCTTGGATCATCGGGATTTTTTTGGTGATCTACTCGGCGATCGGCCAGCCTCGCGTAATCCCCTCGGCCTCGATGGAAAACACTCTGCTCATCGGCGATCATCTGTTAATCAGCCGCCTTGGTTACGACATCGGCTTGCCGCTCACTCCCTGGCACGTTTCTCTGTGGCGCAATCCCCAGCGGCAGCAGATCATTATTTTCCGCTCGGTGCAGGAAGGCTCTCAGGATCTCGTCAAGCGTGTGATTGGAATGCCCGGCGACACGGTTGAAGTTCGCGATGGCGCTGTCTGGATCAACGGCCAGAAACTTGACGAGCCCTATCTCAAGGAGCCGATGACCCCCTTCTCCCCCTACGGGCCGTACAAGGTTCCTCCGGCCTGTTATTTCGCGATGGGCGACAACCGCAACGATTCTTACGACAGCCGTTTTTGGGGCTGCGTCCCCCGCGCGAATCTCATCGGCGTCCCGGTCATGATCTATCTCTCGATTGATGCGCCGGTCCGCGAAGGCAATTCCACGACGATGGCCTGGGAGCCGGGCCACATCGGCGAGCGTTTCGCAGCTTACGGTTACGCGCTCATTCATCCCAGCCACATTCGCTGGAAGCGGTTGTTCCATTTCTTTTAGCTCATTGCCCGGTACAATATCCTGAAGAGGTCTTCCGAATGCGTTACGCCGACGCCGGCGTGAATATCGCTCTCGCCGACCAGGCCAAGCAAAAAATCGCGCGGCTTGCGGCGCGCACATTCACGCGCGGCGTTGTCGGCGGCATCGGCGCGTTCGGAGCGCTCTTCCAGCTTGACCGCAAGCGCTGGCGCGACCCGCTCCTCGTCTCGAGCGCCGACGGCGTCGGCACAAAGCTCAAAATCGCCTTTGCGATGGGTGTCCACTCCACCGTTGGCGCGGACCTCGTTCACCACTGCGTGAATGACATTCTCACGCTCGGCGCCGAGCCTCTTTTTTTTCTTGATTACCTCGCGGTCGGCGGCATCAATCCCTCCGTGATCGAGCAAATCGTCGAAGGCATCAGCCGCGCCTGCCGCGCCACGGACTGCGCTCTGATCGGCGGCGAAACCGCGCAGATGCCCGGCTTTTACGCTGCCGGTGAATACGACCTCGCGGGCTTTATCGTCGGCGCTGTCGAGCGCGGCCGCGTGCTCGGCCCGGAGCGGGTGAAGCGCGGGGACGTCCTCATCGCGCTGCCCTCCGCGGGCTTACACACAAATGGCTACTCGCTCGCGCGCAAATTGGTTTTCGATCAGGAAGGGTTAAAGCCCGATACCTACGTCGCCGCTATCAACAACAAGATCGGCGCGGAACTTCTCAAGCCTCACGTCTGCTACCTGCCCGCGCTGAAAAACGCGCTTGCGCGCGGCTGGCTTTCCGCGATGGCCCATATTACCGGCGGCGGCATCCCCGGCAATCTGCCGCGCGTGCTGCCGCGCTCAATGCGCGCCGAAATCGCATTGGGCTCGTGGCCCGTGCCGCCCATCTTCGGCTATCTTGCGCAGATTGGCAGGCTCGACCGCGAAGAACTCCTCGCCACCTTCAACCTCGGCGTGGGAATGATCCTCATCGTCCCGCCGAATCATGTTCGCCCGCTTGAAACCGACCTGAGGCGCCGCCGCGAAAAGTTCTACCGCATCGGCCAGGTCGTAGGCGGCTCTGGCCCTCGCATCGCTTACTCCGGCCAGCTTTCCCTGTAGCTGGCCGTCAAGTCCACCAGGAAAATTCCCCAGAAACGGAAAAAAGAAGTAAATAATGCTTGACATTATGACAAGTATGCTTTACATTCGAATCCGTTTAGTTCTTGGGTTAGGGAGTAACAAATGGATCGAAAAAGAAAATGGAAAATACTGATCGTTCTCCTCGTCATCGCGACTTCAGTTCTAGTTTCTACCGCCTCGCTTCATTTTGAAAGAATGACGCCGGACGAAAAGCTCTTTGCAGGGCTGTTTCGCGTCATCGTCGCCGCGTGCTTCGTGATACTTTTCGCGTCCTGCTACCGCTTTCAAGACGAAATGCGACAGAAGATAATCCAGTCGACGCTCCTGACCGGTCTCGCGGCTTCGTTCGTGGGTCTGATTCTTGCCGACTCTCTTTATCACTTGGCCCCGGGGATTGTAACGATCCGCGATGTGGAACTGCTTTGGATTGTTACGTTTATTCTGGGTAGTTTCGTCGGACAATTTCTCGCCAAAAGGAAGTACGCCTGTTCTTAGCGAATCGAGATGACCGGAGTGAAAAACTGCCTTCGTAGGTTGCGGCGCGAAAAGGACTGGACCCAGGAAGCAATGGCGGGGATGCTGGGAGTCTCTCGTCAGACGATCAATGCCATTGAAACTGACAAATACGATCCCAGCTTGCCTCTGGCTTTCAAGATCGCGCACCTGTTCGGAGAGTCCATCGAAAACATTTTCAGCCTCGACGGAAAAGATCCCGATACGCGGTAATCCTGTCAACTGCATTACGCGACCGCTGCTTGCGCCTTCCGCACCCGCGACCAATACCACCACTGGCATTGCGCCGCAGGGAGCCGCGGATTCTTCGCCTGCGCCACTGCCGCCGTGAACACGTCAAGCACGCATGGGTCCTGCCGCTCGCCGGTCAGCCGGCAAAGCCGGTCGTAGAGTTGTTTGGGGTTGGCCTTCGCAAGCTGCCGAACCTCCTTGATGCCCAACTTCGCGAAGTCCTCGCGAATCGAATGCCCCACGGAGATAAGGTCAATCAGTTGTCGCTCGGTTGTTGGTGTTCGCTTTAGTTTCGCCATGTTCTAAATCTACCTTTTCTCTCTCCTTCGCGCAAGCCCTCCCACCCAATTACTATCTGCCGCGCTAGGATTTGTGTGAAAATCCCACTTCGCATGAATCGCAGCCCCAAAAAGCCCATTCGGCAACCTGTGCCTCGCTCTAATTACACGAAGAATGCCGTCCTTGGCGAACTCCGCGCTCTCGCCGACCCGCGCGTCCGCGCGAAATTGGTTCACTTCAATATCCACGTCGCCGACGCGCACGGAATCTCCGTGCCCCTGCTGCATGCCCTGGCGCGCAAGATTGGCAGAAATCACGCGCTCGCTGAGCAGCTCTGGGCCACCGGCAATCACGAAGCAAAGTGCCTGGCCGCGCTCATCGGCGAGCCCGCGCGCGTCACCTCAGCGCAAATGAATCGCTGGGCGCGCGATTTCGATTCCTGGGACGTTGTGGACGCCGCCTGCTGCTATCTCTTCGTCTATGCCGCGCCCGCGTGGAAAAAAACCGCCGAGTGGAGCCGCCGCAAGGAGGAGTTCGTCAAGCGCGCCGCCTTTTCTATGATGGCCTATCTCGCTTACAAGGACAAAGCCGCGCCCAACGCAAAGTTCATTCGCCTGCTCGCCATCATTCGCCGCGAATCGCGCGACGACCGCAACTTCGTCAAGAAAGCCGTCAACTGGGCGTTGCGCAACATCGGCAAGCGCAATCGCGCCCTCAACCGCACCGCCATCCGCACCGCGCACGAAATCCGCGCCATCGATTCCAGCGCCGCACGTTGGATCGCCTCCGACGCCCTCCGCGAACTCACCGGCTCCGCCGTCCAGAAAAGACTGCGAAGCACGCTCAAACGTTGATCACGGTCCGCGATCCGTGATGCGACGAAAAACTATACCGTTCAGTCGGGAGACCCACTGGGGGGATAAGGGTGTCAATTTGCGAGGTCTAAACGGAAACCCCTTTTGATGTAGACTCGGTTTGCTCGCGTGAAGCGGCCAACATTGAAAACAAAGCCCTTCTACAAGCGCCGGAAAGCCCCCAAGGAGACGCCTATGTGGATATCAAAGAAGATTTATTCGCGAAGTGCGCGTCGACGAATGAACGCCGCCGGATCTTTTCTGCTTGCAGCACTGGCGCTCGCGGTTTGGCAGGTCACAGCGGCCCAAGCCATGGGACAAGCCGCGACAGATCAAGCGCCGGCGCCTTCTCAACCAACGCCGCTACCGCAGGCGCGCTACATCCCCAGTCACGACTTCCACACGCAGAACATCACGCTGAATTTGCATTTTGATTTCGACCACGACCAAGCGATCGGTACGGCCACGCTGACATTAATGCCACAGGTCAATGATTTAAAGCGCGTGGAGCTGGATGCCGGAAACATGACCATCAATTCGGTCAAGTTCGCGTCCGGGGCGCCGCTCAAGTTTGAAGCCGACGCGAAGAAGGAGAAACTTGATATTGCGCTGGATCGCGCCTATCAACCCTCCGACGTACTCACCATTGTCATTGACTATCACACGAATCCCGCGTCTCCGGGGTCTCTATTTGGCGGGGCCCGCGGACTCACGTTTATCAAGCCAACCGCGGATGACCCGGCGGCCCCGAAGCAAATCTGGTCGCAAGGCGAAAGTGAGGACAACCATTTTTGGTTTCCTTGTTACGACCATCCGAACGATTTCACCACGACGGAAATCATCGCCACCGTCGAGAAGCCGCTTTCTGTAGTCTCCAACGGAAAACTGATCGGCGTGAAAGAGAACGGTGGAAACACGCGCACGTATGATTGGAAGATGGATGTCCCGCACGCAACCTATCTGACCTCGATCGTTGTTGGCGAATACGCTCCCGTGGAACAGAGCTATGAAGGGATACCTGTGACTACCTACGTCTATCCGAACCAGGTACCCGAGGGCAAAATCACGGCCGCTCGAATGGCGGACATGGTGAAATTTTTCTCGGAGAAGACCGGCGTTCCGTACCCCTATGTGAAATATGCCCAGACCATGGCGCACAACTTCGGCGGTGGCATGGAAAACATTTCGGCCACCACGATGATTGATGGAATGATCCACGACGCACGCGGCGAGTTGGACGGCACTGCGGATAGCCTGGAATCCCACGAACTGGCGCATCAGTGGTTCGGCGATTTCGTCACTTGCCGCTCCTGGGCGGATGTCTGGTTGAATGAAAGTTTCGCAACTTACTTCCAGGCAATGTGGGATGAAAAGTCGCTGGGCCGTGACGACTTCCTTTACAGCGATGTCAAAGCAAATCAGGACGAATACCTCCAGGCCTGGGGACGCGGCGAGCGGCGTCCTATCGTCACTGAGAATTACACCGACCCGGATGCTGTGTTTGACACCTATGCATATCCGCGCGGCGGCGCCGTTCTCCACATGTTGCGGACGACGCTGGGCGAAGAAAACTGGTGGCGCGCGATCCACCATTACCTCACAAAGTATGCGCACCAGCCGGTGGAGACCGGGCAATTCCGCATCGCCATCGAAGAGGCTACCGGCCAATCCATGGACTGGTTCTTCGACGAATGGCTTTACAGGATGGGTCATCCCATCTTCCGCGTGACGCAGGCATACGACGCGGGCTTAAAAACGGTCACGCTCACTGTTCGCCAGGAGCAAAAAGTGGACGCGAATTCGGCTTATCCACAGGTGGCGTTTTTCCAGATGCCGGTCCTGATCGAGATTGGTTCTGCCGCGGGCGCGCATATCGAAAAAGCGATGATCGAGGCAAAGGAGGAGCAAACCTTTAGTTTCAAGGTTGACTCGGAACCGCTGCTGATCGATTTCGACTACGGCGGCACGCTGATCAAGGAATTGCATTTTGAAAAGACCACTGCGCAATTGGTTTATCAACTCTCGCACGACAGCGACGTGCTTGGCCGCATCTTTGCGCTCAACGAGCTAAAGGCTCGCATGAAAAACGCTGCCACACCCGCTGAAGAAAACTTGGCCATCACAAAGGCGATCGCGTCGGCTGCAACCGGCGATGCATTCTGGGGCGTGCGATTGGATTCCGTGGAGGCGCTCAGAGGTGTGGCCGGTCCGGATGTGCGAACGGCATTGTTGGCCGCTGTAAAGGATAAGACCCCTCGCGTGCGCGCGCGCGCCATCAACGTTTTAGCTGCCGCGAAAGATGCATCGCTGGCTGGCGTTTTCCTGGGCTATTTGAATGACCCGAGCTACAACGTGATTCGCGCGGCGGCGTCCGGCCTCGGGGCAACGAAGGATCAGGGCGCATACGACGCGTTGAAAAAACTTTTGGACCAGCCTTCTTGGCGCGACACCATTCGCGTGTCGGGGCTCACCGGTCTCGCCGCTCTGGGCGATCCGCGCGCGCTGGACTCCGCGGTTCGTTTCGCGGCCAGAGGCAATCCATTGGGCGTCCGCGCCGCGGCATTATCCGTTCTCGGAGCAGCGGGGAAAAATGACCCGCGCGCTTACCCAATCATTGCGGACACATTCACGGCCTCGGTGGAATCCCCAAATTTCCAACTGAATCGGGCGGCGGGCAGCGCTCTTGTTGCACTGGGCGACCCACGTGCCTTGGAGCTTGTCAAAACGGCCCATGAACATGCGACCGACCCTCAAATGCAGCAATCCCTGGCGCGGTTGCAGAAGACTCTGGAGGATCAGGCCAAGAAGGCCGCCTCTCCTCAAAATCCATAAGGAATGCTGTCGCCTCTCTTCGGCGTTTTCCGCGCGCTCAGTCGTACGCAAACTTTCATTGCCGCACGTTGATTTGAAATAACCGTGGTCAAGCCTATCGGCCCCGCCGTCCAACGCAGGCAGCGCCAGCAGTTTCACCGCGCGCTACCACGTTAGACTTGCACCGTCCCACATTAAAAACCTGAAAGCCCAAGATGAGCGCACTCGAACCGCAGGATAGGCTTTCTTCGACGACGCGCCTCGCGGAAAAGCAACCTAATCACAGTCTCTGGCGAAACGTAATCCAGCACGCGTGCAATTTGATCCTCTGCCCACGCCTCGTCTTCTCTTGTCTCCTTTGCCTTCTTTACCGCCCGCGTTATAACCCGGGTCAGGTGATCTTTGGCCTTCAACCCTGGCCAGGGGAGCTTTTCATGTCTTGGCTTTGTCCGCGCCGGAGGCGAGTGCGGTTTCCTCTTTTTCATCGCGACCATAGAGCCCCTTCCATAGGTACCCTCCAACTAGTGTTCTAGTTTAGAACATTTTCGACTCATACAAAAGGTAGTCTCTTTTTTGTGATCAAGAAGCTAACGGGGAAAAACATTGTCGGCGGGCGTATCGCTAAAGCGCGCCGACGTTGCACTCCAGCGCTGACGCAGGATGCCCTTTCGGGGAGGCTCGCTCGATTAGGGATCCAGCTTGATCGAGCCGCAATCGCCAAAATCGAGAACAATTACCGTCATGTTCTCGACTACGAGCTTAAAGCTTTCGCACGAGCTCTGGGGGTGGGGGTCAATTGGCTGCTCGGGGATGAAGAAAGGTGAGAGACCCCACGGCCCAATTACGCTCTGCAACGCGACGGGCCAAATCGGACGTTGCGAACAAGCTAGTAAGCATGTTTCTTCACGAATTAAGTCGTAGGATCAGCGAAAACTGGCCAACTAAGGTTGACGGCGAAGAATACGAGGAGCTTGTTCGGAAAAGGTTTAATAACCAGTGCCCATATTGCTCCCACAATCTGGCGGACACGGTTTCAGTAATTGAGCATCTCGACGGCATGAATCGTTATCGCGCAGGCCTGCACGCACCAGGTAATGTGTTAGTTGCTTGCAGAAAATGCAACAGCGAAAAGCGCCGCGACGATTCGTTAAAGATTCTTTCGCTTGCGGGGACCGGCTGGGAATCATTCCTATCTCACGAAGGCACCACCTGTGGTGCGTCTTGCCTCACCTGTCAGTACTGGAAGAGCATCTGGGGGGACGAAACCGAACGAAAACTGCAATTAAGCGAAAATTTGCGGAGAATTCGCTCCTTTCGTGGCGCATTCCCAGAATTCCAGCAAGTCCTCCCCTCGCTCGCGCAGACCCTGCCGGGGTTGTTGACGAAACTTTATTCCGACTGCCAAAACTTTGCAGAGACGGAGATCAAGTCTCTCCTGAAGAGCCTTGATGGGATACTAGACACTCGGGCTGGTAGTGGGTCAGTTTGAATTTCGCTAAACGCTAAGGTTTGGTCTTTCGGAAGACAACACAGTAAATTAGGTGAAACGCATCGCGGCTGGGCCAATCGTTGGAGACAGTCTCCACCTCGAATCCGGCAGCGGCGAGTTCACTGATAAGGATTTTTTGCGGCACGCCATGTCCGCCTCGGTTTTTGGGCACTCCCTCTGGAATCGTTGTTCCCTTGTTCGGGTCCTCGTCAATCACCGCCAACCGCCCTCCAGGTTTTAGCGACCGGAAAAGGCTTGCGTCGATTTCAGCCGGTCTTGTGAGGTGATGATACACGAGCCTCATAAATATGGAGTCACAGCACCCGGGCGAAAGGTTTGTGTCGGTTTCGGCGGCTTTGACGGCAGTGATGTTCCCCTCCTTCGCCGCCAGTTCTTCCAGGTGGGCCAGCGCTGTCGCATCGAGCTCTGTACTATAGACCTTCCCCGAGGGGCCGACGCGCACGGCTGCCGCGAGCGTCAACTTGCCATTGCCCGCTCCGATTTCCGCCACAATAGTGCCGGAGTGCCAGTTCAACAATGTGGCCAACCGGTCGGCTTCCTGTTGAAGGGTGTCTTGCCCAAGGCAAGGTGCCACGCCTAATGCGCAGAGAACTACCGCGACGATAAAGGAGCGTCGTTGCATAAGGCGAAATGGGTCAGCGGAATACTATCCGCACAAGAAAAGAAATTCAAACTGACCCACTACTCTTTCAGACGGCGGATCCAGGCGATCTGCAGTTCACACCAGCCGTTTTCAGGGACTCAAGAATTGCCGCGGAATTACAGAGGTTTTCGTCTAGAGCCGTTTTACCCATATGTCTTAAGCCGAAATCGCCTTCCTGGGCATGGAGTCTTCGCCCTCATTCGTGCGACAGCCGGAATGCAACGGCTGCGTCGAGCGATTCATCCGCACGCTGAAAGAGCAGTTGCTGTGGGTCAAGGTGTTCCAGTGTCCATTTATCTTGTTATCTTGTGCCACCCGATGGGGTCTTAATTTGGGAGCGAGATTGGGTTCCCGAGCTCATCGTTCCATTGGCGGGTGGCGTCGAGGTCGAGTTCGGAGAGCATCACTTTGCGCCAGATGCCTTTACTGTCGATGAGGATGATTTGGCCGTCTTGGATAATGTACCCGTTTGCAAAAAGCACGCCGCCATCCTTGCGGATAAGGACGAAATCGTCAGGGCCTGCCGCTGGCGAGGGCTGGCTGGGTGACGCGTACTGAGGCGCGGCTCCTCCGCCATTCGGAGGCGGCGCATAGATGTCTTGGTCTCCCGGCTGGTCTGTTTGATCCGTGTACTGCGCCGGCGGCGGATATTGCGAATAGTCGGCATAACAAGCGGGATCGTAATAACAATCGTAGTAGTCGTTGTAGAAGCCGTAGTAGGGCCAACCCGATCCATATCCATAGAATGGGAAAAACGAATTGTAGTAGCCGAGGAACCTGTGATTGCGGTCGAAGATGGGACGCCTGACGCCACCTCTGCGAGCGTCAGAAGTCGGAACGCCCCTTCCGGGCGATGCATAGGTGTATCTCGGCCGCGATCCTGGCTGCGTCGTGCGCACTAAATTGCGATTTGGCGCGTTGACGAAACCGGGCCTTGCGCCCATGGGAGCCCTCGAGGCCATTGGAGCCCTAGGAGCCATCGGATATCGTCCCGGGGCGTATGCGGCGCGCGGGGCGGTCATGCGCGAGTAGGAGGGGCGCGACGACGCATAATGCGCTTGTCCGCCGCCGGCGGGTCCGGAGCTGCGCATCGAAGAGCTCCCCGTGAAGCCATGCCCTCCGGAGAAGCCATGTCCACCGCCGCCGGAGTGGCCTCCTCTTTGTGCCTGAGTTGCCGCAGGAGAAAGAATCGCCGCACAAACCAAGATGGCACCTGTGGGAAGATACCGCCTCATATCCACCACCCTTCTACTTATTATACTCCGATGCCGAGAGAAGAGTTTCGGTTATCTCTCAGGGTTGCGCACCGCCGCCCGAAACCTGTCCCGATGGGATTTAGGCCAAGGATGCCACGTGATGTCCATCGCGGCCGAGTGTGATGCTTGTCATGCCGACCGGTCGCGAGCGGTTCACTATGTCTCTGTTGTTAGCAAATCGAAATGTCCGCATCTGTTAGCAAGTGACGTGTCCGCTTTTGGTTTTCCTTCTCCTGCTCACACTACATTCACCGCGCCGTCGGCGGCGCTGTGGGAAAGTGGGAATCCCGCGGCGGGCAGCGCTCTTGTTGCGCTGGGCGACCCACGTGCCTCGGCGCTTGTCAAAACGGCCCATGAACATGCGACCGACCCTCAAATGCAGCAATCTCTGGCGCAATTGCAGAAGACTCTCGAGGATCAGGCCAAGAAGGCCGCCTCTCCTCAAAATCCATAAGGATTTTAGAAAAACTGGTCATCACGAAAAACTGAAGACCGTTCGTCGGCGATCCTCTTCGTCGTTTTGCGCGCGCTCAGTCGTACGCAAACTTTCGATGCCGCACGCTGGATCGCCTCCGACGCCCTCCGCGAACTCACCGGCCCCGCCGTTCAACGCAGGCTGCGCCGGCGCCGAACTAACTAAACACCTGTACGTGCGGGCGTCCATTGCGCCTGTTCCTTGCAAACTTAACGGGGTCACTCCCATCGCCTCTCATGAATCAAAGAATGATCAACATCCGCAGGACGCCCGTGCGCTTCCAGTCGCGCCTTCAATGCGTCTGCGTGCATATCCCCGCAAAGCACCAAGATGTCATTTGCACCGCAGGCTCCAGCAATCTCCACGATACAATCCACGAAGAACTGCTCTCGGATTTCGTCTTCAGGAATGCGGTGTTCGATGGCAACACGTTCTTCATCTCTTTCGTCAACGGGAATCCAATGGAAAGGCCGTCCAAGCAACGCATCATAGACACCAGCTTCTAGTCTTTCCTGCGCTGTCATAACGATATTCCTCCAAGGAATACGGGGTCGGTTCTCATACGCAATCCTCTGGGCGATTGTCAGCCACTGCGGGCTTGCCTCCTCGCAGATTGCCTGAACTCCACGCACGCCAATGGCGGCTCTCACCAAAGATTCAAGCTTGGCCTTTTCCGCGCGGCTTTTGGGAGTGTCGGACTCGCTCGGAATAAGCTGTATCCCGTGGTCAATAGCTAGGATTAATACATACATAAATCACCGGCACTCAGCCAAAGAGAATACGCACCTACGCATTGACCTGGCGAATTTCGTTGGCTCTGCGGATGAACTCGCGTGATGGGTGCTGCTGCGGATCAGGCGGAAGGAATATCTGGCCCAGCGGCTGACGAAACGCCTCAACACCACCAGCAAGGTCAAGACGCTCAAGTAAATGGAGCCTACCCTGATTTATTCTCATACGAAATTCTTGGTCGAGATATATCAACCCCGCGTCATAGGCACGGTGGTAGGTTGGAGAGAGCGCAATTCCGTTCCGCACATGATCAATACTTCCAGGTGACCCGACGGGGAGAATATGCGCGGCATCGACCAGCCGGAGCTGCAATCGAGAAACGGCACACCGATTTCCATAGGCAAAAAGAACCTGGCGCTTAAAACCTGCTTCTCTTGCCCAACGAGTGACCTCAGCAACTATTATTTGTCGAGGCTCAGACAATGCTTCCATCTCCCGATTTCTAATCGGTTGCCTCTGTACAGCCTGATTTAACAATCGGAACACATTTGCATTTCGGCCTTGTCGATGAAGAATTGTGGAATTCATAGCATATACGATCAGCATGTCGGGACGGATTCCAACCGCAATTTCGTCGTTACTTTTCCTGTGGAAGCTCAAACCTTCACGCTCCGCACGCTGGAGAACCGGCCTGTCGATCTGTACCGACGGAGAGCCTGCTGTGAAGATCCGATGACGCTGTAGGTCGAATCCCGCGAATAAGTTCAAGGCCGGCTCGTACCCAATGATAATAGTAGGCCCATCCTCGCCTATGCCGAGCGGGGACTCAACGGAGGTCATTTGAATGCGGTATTCGTCAGCTAGCGCCGGACGGCCACCGAACGTGAGCGTCCAGGCATACACGGTCATTGTGGTGAGGAGATTCTGGCCAGCTACAGTAATCCTTCGTGGCTGGCGCCGCAACGCAGAAACTAGCGTTCCGGAGTACCCGGAGTCGCCCACTGCATTATTTATGGCGGTGACGAGCTGTTCAGGCGGTATCGCGGGCATCACCCCTCCGCGTCTTTCCCCCATCGTCCTTCAATGGTTCTTCGCGACCATTCCAAAACGCGGCGGGATGATGGACCTTGTAAGACATCACACGTCCCACTCCCTCAAACATAGTTTCTTGTTGCGCTGCGGTTGGCCGTTCAAAGCGCCCGAGAGCGCCTTTGAGATACTCTTCCCTCATCTCTATGCAGGTCCACCTTCGGCGAAGTCGCTCGCAGACCTCTCCAGTAACGCAACTCCCTGCGAATGGATCAAGAACGGTGTCGCCCTCGTCCGTAAGCATCCGAACGAAGAATTCTGGCAACGCAGCCGGGAATCTAGCGGGATGGGGCTTAATACCGCGGCTCTCGCAGTAACGTAAGTAATAAGAATTGCTCTCTGTGTTTGGGATTGCGATTAGGTTAGGTGGAATAGCCGCGCCATTGTCGTGTGAAAACTTTTCGCTGATATCATGGCCACTTGGCCGCATTTTGGCACGATAACCATTCTTTAAAAGACCCTTCATAGCATCGCTGTATGGGGCGAGAACGCGCCGATTACTTGCCTTGGGCCAAGGGGTGGGGGAAAACCACCACACCAAATCGACCGCGTCCTTCACTCGGACGCGACGCACGGTAACCCACTCTGCTGGAGTTGGGAGTTTCGAAGGATTCCACCAAAAAAACTCCTGGGCCAAGCAGAAATCGATTTCCCTACAAAGCATTATCGCAAGTTCGAAATGATAGAGAGAGCGAGTAGGCTGGCCCGGGATCCACGCGCCGCCGATATCGATAACGAGTGAACCTGTGGATTTCAAAACACGTTTGAATTCTTTTCCAAAAGGTTTGAACCACTCAAGATATTCGTGACTTTCTACGTTCCCGTAGTCTTTCTTCCTGACAAGACCAAACGGCGGGCTTGTGACAATCAGGTCGACAGAGCGAGGTTTCTGCTTAGCAAGGTACTCAAGAGAGTCTCCGAGGATTAGGGAACCCAGTTTCGTCTTATGATAGCGGCCCATGCTTTTCGGATTCTATCTTAATGAGGCCTAGTATACGAGCCGAGGCCTGTCATTGAGTTATTTTCCTGCCATCCCATTCGAATAACTCCCAGATTTTTCTTTGATTTCCTCTCAATTATCTATTGACATACATTCTAAACTATCGTAACCTTGTCTGCAACGTAATCTTCGGCGGGTGGCCGCTCCTTTGTTCGTGGGTGGCGCATCCTTTCGCGAATACGAAAGGGTGCGGATTTCGGTTTTTCTCCTTTGTTCGGGACACCGCCTCCCGCTTAACTCTAGATCTCAATTCGAATAACCCCTCCATTCGAATGCCAATTCGAATTGGCGCCTCGATTTCTCGCAATAATTCCTAAATAATTCTCTTGACGTTGGTTAACTGTTGTGGTAACATGCCGTATGAAGTCGCCGAGAGACATCTTCGGGCTGCTCCTCTCATTGCTGTACTCTTTGAGAAAGCGAATTCCAGCGATCCATAGCCCGCAACCCCAGCAAATTCAATCCTTCACGCCACTGTCGCGGTTCAATCGAGGCAGGGATCTGAGTGAAAAGTTTTCTCGTAACTCCTTTAGGCGCACACTCTTGCAGCGACTGTTGCACAATTTCAGTGCAATCGCACCCGTAAACCTCCTGGATGGAATAACTTACCGGCCAAATTCCCGAAAAACCTGTAAGTCCTTTAGGCGCTTACTCTTGCCGCTCTTCGTTCCTGTAAGTCCTTTAGGCGCACACTCTTACAAAAAGATGGGGGGTGGGGGGTCCTGTACCGCCGGGGACGGCAACGGTACCCACCGCGCCCCGCGTAACTCTAATGATCCCATACACATAGAGACAAAATGCCAATTGCGCCCCTCCGCGCCCCTGTCTAACCTATTTGTTCTCAATCACTTGCAGGAAGAACTGCAATTGCGCCCCAGTGCGCCCCTGCGTAAGTCCTTTAGAATCAACAAACCCTTCAAAATACGCGCCCCACGTAAACTCAATGAATTCAATCACTTACAAAACCGCGCCCCTGCTAAGTCCTTTAGAATCATATCGTTTCAAAAAAAATATGTTGAGGAGGGAAACTCAATGACCATGTAACCTCCAACTTGGAACCATCGAATCTTGACCGTTCCCATATCGTTTTGCGCGCGGGCAGTCGTATGCTAACTTGCAGTGCCGCAGGTTGGTTTGCAATTGCGTCTGTTGAATTGCGATGAAAATGGCAAAGCGCATCGGAATCCTCCTTAGCGGGCGCGGCTCGAACTTTGAGGCGCTGGCCGATAGCATCGACGCGGGACGCCTTCCCGGCGCGGAGATCGCCATCGTCGTCAGCAATCGCGATGGCGCGCCGGGCATCGCGCGCGCCGGCGAGCACGGCATCCCCGCGCTCGTGATCCCGTCGAAGGGGCTTGAGCGCGAAGCGTACGATAAACAAGTCGTGGCCGCGCTCCGGGAAGCGAACGTCGAGCTGGTTTGCCTCGCCGGATTTATGCGGCTGCTCTCGCCGCATTTTGTCGCGGCGTTTCGCGGACGGATCTTGAATATTCATCCGTCGCTCTTGCCGTCGTTTCCCGGACTCGAATCGCAGCGGCAGGCGCTCGAATATGGAGTGCGTTACGCCGGCTGCACCGTGCATTTCGTGGACGAGAATCTCGATGCCGGCCCGATTATTTTGCAGGCGATTGTCCCCGTGCTCGACGACGATTCACCGGAAACTCTTTCCGCGCGAATCCTGAAGGAAGAGCACCGCATTTACACCGAAGCCGTGCGACTGGTGCTCGAAGGCCGCTACCGCTTGGAAGGCCGCCGCGTGATTCATCTCTCGTCAGCGTCAACGGGAACGGCGGCGGGACAAGATGCGGCACAGGGCGCGGCAGGACACAAATCATGAGCGCACAGTCCGGCAGCCCAAAGAAAAGCGGCGAGAAGGCGACTCCTCCCAAGGCGTTCCTTCCCGTGCCGTTTCCTCCAATTGACGAGCAGCTCGCCCACATCCGCAAAGGCGCCGCCGAAATCATTCAGGAAAAAGAGCTAGTCGCGAAACTCGAAGCCTCGCGCGCGTCCGGCAAGCCGCTGCGCGTGTATCTCGGCGTGGACCCGACGGCGCCGGATATTCATCTCGGGCACACGGTGGTCCTTCGCAAGCTGAAACATTTTCAGGACCTCGGCCACACGGCGATTTTCCTGATCGGCGATTTCTCCGCGATGATCGGCGACCCGACGGGACAATCCGAAACCCGGCCGCCGCTCTCCCGCGAGCAGGTGGACGCAAATTCCAAGACCTATCTCGCACAGGTCTACAAGCTTCTCGATCCGGAGAAAACCGAAGTCCGCTACAACAGCGAATGGCTCGGCAAGATGTCGAGCCACGACGTGGTGCGCCTCTGCGGACACTACCGTCTGGCGCGCATGCTCGAACGCGAGGATTTTCGTTCACGGCTCGAGAAGAACCAGCCGATTTCCGTTCACGAGTTGCTGTATCCGCTGCTGACGGCATACGACGCCGTGGCGCTCCAGTCCGATGTGGAGATTGGCGCAACCGAACAAAAGTTCAACCTGCTGGTGCACCGCGACATCCAGCGCGAATACGGCGTGGCTTCGGAAGTCGCTCTGACGATGCCGATCCTCGTGGGGCTGGACGGCTCGCGAAAAATGTCCAAAACCCTCGGCAATTACGTTGGCATCACCGAAACGCCGCAGGAGATGTTCGGCAAGCTGATGAGCATTTCCGATGAGTTGATGTGGCGTTACATGGAGCTTCTCACCGACCGCCCGGAAGCCGAAATCATCCGCTTGCGCCGCCACGTCGTGGAAGGCGCTGCGCACCCCATGGAAGTGAAGATTGGCCTCGCGCAGGAGATCATTGCCGGTTTCCACGGCGAGGCCGCGGCGCGAGAGGCCGCTGCGGAATTTGATCGAATTTACAGAAAACATGCCTTGCCTTCCGAGATGAAGGAGTATGCCTTCACGCCGGAGGGCGATGTTAAATTGTTCTGGATTATCGATAGATCAGGGCTTGCTTCTTCTCGTGCAGAGGCCCAACGACTCATAAAGCAAAGGGCGGTGGAGTGGGACGGAAAGGTAGTCGTGGATCCGACATTTATCGTGAAGATGGAGCAGACAGGGAATCACACACTTCGTGTCGGGAAGAAACCACCTATCTCGGTTCGCATCAACTCCTGAGCAAACGGGACTCGAAATACCGCGCCCCAGCGATTCGGGGATGGCCTACGAATGATTTCGCAGTGCCTCATCTTTGCTCGGCGAGCTTGCGGAGGCGCGCGAGATAGTCGCGATTGCGGCGCGCGACCGCGCGGCGCGTGATCATCCAGTCCACGATGCGGCCGATGCGGCCCGGCATTTCATACTCGCTGCGCATCGTGACGCGCGTGCCGGAGGGGACTGGGTCCAACTCCCAGCGCTCGAGGCCGCGCACGCCGTACGCATCCTCGAAACGCCATTCCAACAGGCGCGGCGTTTCATAGTGCGTGACCACCACGGTGTGCGCGATCTCTTTTTTTCCGAGCCTTCCCCTGAAATGGCCGCTGACGCGCATTTTCTGCGCCGCGCGAAAATCCACCTCGCCTCCCGACACCTCGAATTGGCAATCCATTTCCGCGCCATACCAGTAAGGCATTCGCTGCGGCACGAAGAATACGAACACTTCGTTTGGCGGCGCGGCAATCTCGATGGTTTGCTCGACAATGGTCATCTGCGCGGAGCGAAAGTGTAGCACTCGCGCGCGAATGGATTCGATGTTGTGGTGGTATGAATCAGAACGGAATCGCGGCCGTGGCGAAGACTCGGCGCGTACGCGGATCCTGCACGAAGACGACAGCGCGGAGGTTCTCGCGTTTCCAGTCGCCATTGAGTTTCACTACAGTCTGACCTTCATACGCGGCGTCGCTCTTCGCATTCGCCGCAGCAACGCGCGCGAAATGGCGGACAACGCCGTCGTGCTCAAGCGCGCGCCCGGTGTTCTCCCCGCGCAGGACGCTGGAATGGAGATGGTTCTCGGTGACGACGAGGAACACTTCCGGCTTGGCGCCATCGGCAGTTGCGGGCAGTCTTCCTACTCGAATATGCAGCACGAGCGAGTTCGCGGCTCCGCCGGCCGAACTGTTGGCCCATTCAAGATGGACCTCCGCCTTCGCAGCGCCCGCCGCGGCATCAATCTCGCGCCGCGCCTGCCCACTCGCGCTGCCGACGAATGCGGCGTGCCCGTCCACGATCATCTCCGGCGTGTAAACGCCTCCCCCGAGAACGTCAGCATATTCCTGCTGCCGCCTGGTGGCAGTCGCGGAGGCGAAGGGGTCGCGCCATCCCTGGTCGTCCCAATAGTCCACGTGCTCTTCGAGAATTATGGTTTCGGCTCCCGCGACAGGCTGCTCCGCGCCCAGCCGGGCAAGCAGCGCATCAGCGGGGGGACAGCTCGAGCAGCCTTCGGATGTGAATAATTCAACGAGGACTGGTTTTTTTGCCGCAGTCGCGTCTCTTGGCGCTTGCGCGGAACCCGCAAGAACCAAGGCGTAGCAGCAGACCGACGCTGCTAACATGACCGCGGGAATGAAGATGCGAGAAAAAATGCGGTTCATGACTATTGGATTCCGAGGAGACATTGGAGTCACATCAAAGTTCGAGTTTAGTGTGGCTCGGAAGGGCTATAAAAATCAAGGGAATCGTTGCCTAACCTCTTTATTGTAGTATACAGGTTAGATTTATTTCGCCGAGAGTAGTTGAGGTTTAGCGAGGTGGCAGGACTACGGGAGAGTCTGTGAATAGTTGTGAAGAAGGGCACAAGTCTAATGGGTGATCGGTTGGCGCTCGACTTTGCAAACGCGAGGTTTTTCGACGGTCCCGCTTCAGGGGACCCGGGGAATTACGAAGCTCTGGTCGAGTTCTTCGTGAAGAGCAGGTTGATTTGGGGCGAGGCAAAACCAGCACTTCTCGGACATTGGGCGAGCGCACCGGACGATGCGATGAGACTTTTGCATAGAGCCCTATTGTTTCGCGACGCATTGAGAATGATCCTTGTGGCACGCATTGACGGCGCCGAGGTTCTTCCCGGCTGGGTCGAGCCAATCAACGAGATCCTTGCTTATACGGAGGGGTACGACCGGCTCGAGCCAATTGCGGAGCACGAAGAAGGGCAGCTCGGAATGGCGGGTCGCACTGCACGCGCGGGCGCAGGGTCTGGAATGGCTGCTCACGGCGATTGCGCGGTCGGCCGCGGAGATCATCGCGGAGGGTCCGGCGGCGCCGATCCGCAAGTGCGCGAATCCAAATTGCGGGCTTTTTTTCTATGACGATTCGCGCACGGGCAAACGGCGCTGGTGTTCGATGGCGGTGTGCGGGAATCGGGCGAAAGTTGCGGCTCATTACCTTCGCGAAAAGAATAAACAATAATCGAGCTCCGGGACGGAATGCTATTCAGCGCTGAGGCGCGGATGGGGCCGTGGGCGGCGAGAAAACAAATCGCGGCCGTTGTCCCGCGGACCACGGGTCGTAGCGCAGCGCGAAATGGATGCGGTCGTCGATCGGCGGATGCGAATAGAACCAAAACACGGTGAACCGGGAGGGCGCCGGTTCTTCCAGGTTCGCCTCGCCGAGAACCTGAAACATTCGCGCGGCGGCCTGCGGGGCATCGGGAACCGCGCCGTGGAGGAGTTCAAGCCCGAAGACATCCGCCTGATGCTCGAAATGGCGACTGATTGCATTCTGGAGCGGCATCAGGCCGACCTGCGCCACGTTGACCAAAAGCAGCAGGGCGGCCAGAGCAACCCAATCGTGCGGCGCGCGAATGCGCCAGCGATCGCCGTACCGGCGCAACACGGCTTCAAAGAGCCACGCCAGCAGCGGAAACCCGATCGCAAGGCCCAGCGCACAAAGCCCGATGTATTGCCAGGCATGATTTAGCGCGTAATGGCCCAGTTCATGGCCAAAGGTGAAGAGCGCGCCGGTTTCGTCCGTGCGGGCGAGCAAAGTGTCCCAAAAAACGACGCGCTTTGAATTCCCAATCCCGGCCACATAGGCGTTAATCCAGTTGAGCTTTCGACTGGCGAGCATTTCCAAGATTTGATCCTGCGGGATCGCAACGCCCGCGCGGGCCGCGGCCTGCTGAACTTTCCGCGCGAGCGCGGGATGCGATTCCACGAGTGGATGGAAATCATAGAACAACGGCTCGAAAACAAAGGGTTCTACGTAAACACCCAAGATCATGAGCGGCAATGAGGCGGCCCAGGCACCGAGCCACCAGCGGCGCGGGCTGCGGCGAATCAGCGCGGCGGCGAGCCAGCCAACGAATGCTACGACAACGATCGAGACCGCTTCCGCCTTGATCCAATCGAGCGCCCAGGAAAGCCAACCTTGGACAGAAAGTCCGTAAGAGCGCACGAGAATGTGCCCCCAAATCTGGAATGGGAGAATTGCGGCATCGAGCGTGAAGAGGAGAAGCGGCCAAAAGACCGCAGCCTGCACCACTTGGCGGGAGCTAACGCGTTCGGCCCAATCGCGAAACCTCGCGGCCCAGCCGGAGCGGAGGAGAAGCAAGAGAACAATCGTCCCGGTGAGAAATTCTCCCGAGAAAAATACGGCGTCCTGCGCGGGCGAGCTCGATGGCCTGGCGCTCTTTTTCAGGAGGCAGTGAATACTGGGTGATGAGCGGGGCTTCTGAGGCGACATCAACTTGCAGACCCAGTTGGCGGTTGGTGAGGCGAACGCGGATTTCCCGAACCTGGATCTCGCGGGCCAGCGGCGAAATGCCCGCGTGGCTTTGCAAGGAAGGAAACAGCACGATGGCCGCGATGGCGAAGCAAAGCGCTCGCCGCGTTTTTTTGAAATAGATCATTTGGCGGAGCCCGCCTCAGCAGTTCGCGGTCAGTGAACTCCCGTGGTGCAAACGAAGCTGGCGGCCAGATTTGTGTCGCCTGTGCCGTTGTACTTCGCGGCCTGCGGATAAGCGCAAAGCGGCCGGGTCATCTTGACGGTTCTATTGGCATCTCCGGTACCATATTTGGTGGCGATAATTGTGGAAGGGGCGGTCCCTTTTTCCACCCACTGCTCGAGAGCAAGCTGAATGTCGTGTTGGGGGTCCATCGGCGCAGTCGGGCCCGCCTGGCCGAAGGAATCCGGCCCGGGACCGCCGCCGCAGTGCTGCATGCCGGGCACCATGTACAACCGGACGAACGAGTCCGTTTCCTGCCGGCCCATCTTGCCGATCACGCTGTTGTAGTAGTCAATCGTGTTGAGCGCCGAAATCGCTGCATCGTTCCAACCGTGGTAGATGATGAGCTTGCCGCCGCGGGACTTGAACGGAGTGAGGTTTGCGTCCACGGCATTCATGGTGTGCGCCAATTTTTCATCGGCCAGGCTGAGCGCCTGGTCAATGTTTGCGTGCGTGATGTCCCAGTCCGCTTTTTCATAAACCATGTCGGCGAAGAATCCTAAGCCGAAGGAAAAAAGCAGGCTGCCGCGCGGCGCCGATCCGGTGACCCAGGTTGGCCAGCCATTCCCACCGGTTTCAGCCCCCGGCAAGAAACCCGGGAAAATCGGGCGCCCGTGGGAGTCTTGCGCGCCTTCGTACAGTTTTCTTAGCACGGATACCTGGGGCGCGGTAAGGCAACTATCCGAATCGGCGCCGGAGCAAAGCAGAACCGCGGGATCGAAGTGACATTGCCGAGGATCGTTGAGAATGCCATCCTTCACGCCGTCGAGCGCGTCACACGCATCGTTGACTGCGCGGCTGATCGCGGCCAACTTGGCGGCGGGGATGTAACTGGCTGGGTCGAGAGTCGTGGCCTGTGCATTCCAGATGGCGCGCGTAAGGAGATGCGTCCAGAAATTGGCGGGCGCGCCGGCGATGATGCCGTCATAATCTTCCGGGAACCGCTGGGCTTCCATCAGTGCTTGCCGGCCACCATTGGAACAAGAGGAAAAGTACGAATGCTGGGGATTGCTGCCATAAAAGGCGGTTGCCAAGGTTTTGGCGATCTGCGTCATCAGATGGATGGCGCGGTACCCAAAGTCGATTACCTTCTCGGAATGGCCCAGCGCCCAGGTCGCATCGATTGCGGAGCCGGAGTGGCCCGTATCGGTGCCAGCGGTTGCGTATCCTTCGGCGATGGCGCTGCCCATTGAGGGATAATCTTATTTCTCCGCCGAAACCACCATTGCCCCGGCCCTGAAATTTGCCATTCCAGGCGTTGACCGGCATCCAAACTTCAATTTTGATATCCGAATCGGCGCTCGGGGTGGCTTCCACCGCGACCCTGCAGAATGCGGGCAGGGTTTTGAAGAGGGCAACGGCAGCGGGTTGGGCGGGGGCTCCAGTCGGAGATGGCAAGAACGCTCCTGCCGCGACCGCCTGGGCCGAAGTAATTTTCGCCAGCGGGAGGGCAATGTGGGCAAGGCCTTCGCACGGGTTACTCGCAGGCTGTGAACTCTGCGCGAAAACTCCCCACGAGAAGAAGGCGGCGACAACCACCGAAGCAAAGACTTTTTTCATTGCGATGTCCCTTTCGTAATTCCTGGTTGGTTGCCAAGAAACGCCGATACTACCAGAAACACCATCCGCGAGGTTCTAACCCAAATCCCCGGGGCTGTGTCTGACGTAATTGATTGGGGGGCTGGCCTTTAGGCCAGTTGTTTTTGGCGGCGGCGGGGGATAGCATTAAAAACTATACCAGGGAGGTGCTCTATGCGCGGACTCAGCCCCAAAGCGACAATTCGCGGCATCTGGCGCGGGACGGTAATCTGCGCGCTGGCAGCGTCGGGCTTGGGCGCCGGCGCCGCGGCGCGAGCCGGGCAGGGCGAACAGACGCCCCCATCGCTCGGAGAAATTGCGCGGCGACTGCGCGCGCAGAAACCTGCAACGCGAACGGCCACGAAAACCTGGACAAATGACAACCTCCCGACGAATCCCTTCGGCGTGAGCGTGGTCGGTCCGCCAGCGCCTCCTCCGGAAGATGCGACCGCAAGGCCGCCCGCGCCAACGAATGCACCAACGAATGCACCCGCCGCAAAGCCAAAAACAGAGGCCGAGCTGGATACTGAACTGGCGGACGCACAGCAGAAGCTGGATACGCTTGAAAAAGAGCTGGACCTCTCCCGGCGCGACTACCTCCTGCAGCAGCAGGGGTATTACAACAATCCGATGGCAACCCAAAGCCCGCAGGTGCAGGCAGCGCTGGCGCAGGCACAAGGGCAGATTGACGCCAAGCAGCAAGAAGTCGACAAGGCCAAAGCGCAGGTAGCGGGGCTCCAGCGCGCGCTGGAGGAGACGAAGAAAAATCCACCGACTGCGACGCCGCCGAAACCTCAGGAAAACCCGTCTCAGAATTAGCGTTTCGCAGGGCTGGCTCGCCATTTGACCGGACCAGGCCCGGCAATCCCTCCTATTTCCGCAGATCCGCTCGCTTGGGGAGCGCGGGCGATGGCTGACGCTCGTCGTTTTGCAGCGCCGCGCGAATCGGGTGTTTCAGGAGCCGCAACAGGCCTACTACTAATTGTGTGTTTTTTCTTGACACACCTACGGCGGTGCCGCACAATCCGGCAAACTTTTCCACGCACTCCGGCAAAAGGCACACGCCGCTTGCCGAAGGGCACAGGGGGGAATCGGCCCTGCGTGAACGGTTTGTGCGTTCCGCGCCGGGCAATGGAAAAGTTCGGGAGGTACCGTGCAGTATCTACCGGGCTGGACCGTTCAATGCATTAATCCGGAATGTCTGGCGCGCGGCCAGTGGCTCCGGGTGGACCAGATGCATTCAGAGCTATGCACCAACTGCGGCGCGCCACTGCATCGTGTGCCGCCACCGCTGGGGCCGAGGTTCCGGCTGCGGCCACGGACGCTTGGGTCGTACCGACCGGCAGGCCGGCCGCGGTAAGGAGCGGCGGCAGAAACGCCCCGCGCGGCGCGACACTGGAAGAATCGTCTTTGCAAAAAGTCCCCGCAGCGAGAGCCTGCTGAAAAGGAAACGGCCTTCGGTTAAAACGAAGGCCGTTTTCCATTTGAAACGGAGCGATTCGAAGGGCGTCCGCAATTATTCCTGCAGGTCCGTGTTGAGCTTCATGTGGTATTGCTCGAGAACTCCGCGGACCTGGTCAAATGCGTCTTCCACGGAATCGGAGAAGCGCAACAGGCCGTACTCGCGCGCGTTGATGGTGCCGGTGCGCAGCATCTCGCGCCAGTTGAGCACCTGATCCCAGTAGCGGCGTCCGTAAATCAAGACCAGATTGTGCTCGGGGAGTTTGCCGGTCTGCATCAGGGTGAGCATTTCCCAGAGCTCGTCCATGGTGCCGAAGCCGCCGGGAAAAACGATGAGCGCTTTGGCGAGTTGCGCGAACCAGAGTTTGCGCATGAAGAAGTAATGGAAGTTGAAGCTCAGATCGCGGCTGATGTAGCTGTTGGGTTCCTGCTCGTGCGGCAGCTCAATGCTGAGGCCGACGGATTTGCCTCCGGCTTCCGCCGCGCCGCGGTTGGCCGCTTCCATGATGCCCGGACCTCCGCCGGAGCAGATCACGAAGCGGCGCGGATGGGAGCCGAGGCTCATCGCCCAAGCGGTGATTATGCGCGCAAGGGCGCGCGCGTCTTCATAATAGCGGGACATCTCCACATGATTGCGCGCCTCGCGGAGTTCCTCGCGGGCCGCGTGCGACTGGCGCTTTTTCGCGTTGCGCCGGGCGCGCTTCAGGCGTTCTTCGGCAGCGGCGCGCGGGAAGATGCGGGCGGAGCCGAACATGACGATGGTGTCGCCGATGCCTTCCCTGCGCAGGCGGATGAGCGGGTCCAGATACTCCGAGAGGATGCGGATCGGGCGGGCGATCGTGCTCTCCATGAATCGCGAATCGTGATAAGCGAGCTTTACGGCGTTGGGGTGTTTCTTCGGCATCCCGGCTCCTGCGGCGGATTGCTTGCGCCTAGCGTAAGAAAGCCGCCATTCTACACCGGCGACGCCCAACGCGGGGTGACGCATACGCATCCAATCCATTAGACTGATCCCAGGAAGTAGTCCGGATGAAGAAGCTCTCGCAAATCTTGTGCACAACAGCGGCGCTCGGAGCCGCGGTGATGCTGCTCTCCGCACAAGCGGGGGCGCAGGCGCCGCCGGGGCCGATCCGCGGGACGCCCGTGGGGGGCGATCCGCAAGCACCGGTCAAACGGAAGGACGCGATTCGCGTACGGGTCGAACTCGTGAGCGCGCCGGTGGTGGTGCGCAACGAGAAGAGCGAAATCATCATGGACCTGGCCCAGACCGACTTCCGGCTCTTCGATAACGGCACGGAACAAAAGATCGACCATTTCGACATGGGAAGCGACCCGCTTTCCATTGTGCTGCTGGTGGAGACGAGCACGCGCGTCGCGCCGATGCTGCCGGCAATCCAGAAGGCGGGGATCGTGTTCACACAAGATATCATGGGCGAATTTGACGAGGCCGCCGTGATTGCGTTCGGCAGCAGCGTGGACCGCTTGCAGGATTTCACCGACAGCCGCGACGAAGTCGACAAAGTGGTGAAGAATCTGCAGGATGGCGGCAGCCAAACGAAGCTCTACGACGCAATGGCCGCGGCGGTGCGAATGCTGGGCGAGCGCCCTGCAGAGCGGCGGCGCGTGATCGTGGCGATCACGGAAGCGTCAGATCGCGGGAGCGCGGCGAAGCTTGGCGGCGTGCTTCAACAGGCGCAACTGGAAAACGTGACGATTTTTACCGTGGGGCTTTCCACGACGGCCGCGGAATTTCGCGCCGAACCGCAAGGCAGCGCGACGCCTTCCGCCACGCCTCCCGGTATTTACGGCGGCCCTCCGATTCCCGGCGAACCGCAGACGCCAACGACGCCTGGAATCGGCCAGCAACAAAGCGGGGATCTGCTGGCACTGGGGGTCTGGGCGGTGCAACACGGCGCGGATATCGTGCGCGGGCACGCGCTGGAGGTGGCGACCATCGCGACAGGCGGAGAGCACTTCCCTACGATGCACGACCGCGGAATTGAAGCGGGACTCGACAAAATCGGGGGCGAATTGCACGCGCAATACACGCTGTCGTATCGCCCCAGCGGGACTTCGCCCTACGGCTACCACGAGATTCGAGTGGAAGTGGACCGGCCGAAAGCGACGGTGCGGACCAGGCCGGGATACTACTTGCCACAATCGGATAGTCCGCCGGAAAATTAGGGTTCCTCAGAGACGGGCAAGCACCATCCCTAGGGTTTCACGGCTGGCTCCTCCTCTTCCTGAATGACGGCGGCGGCGGCAACTTCGTCGCCCTGCTCGGCGCGCAGCAGCCGGACACCCTGGGTCGAGCGCCCCGCCTCGCGGATTTCGTTCGCGTGAACGCGGATGACCTTACCCTGCTCGGTGATGATCATCACGTCGGATTCCTCGGTGACCTGAAGCGCCGCGACGACGGAGCCGTTGCGCTCAGTGGTCTTCAAGTTGATGACGCCCTTGCCGCCGCGCGAGGTGATGCGGTATTCGGCGAGTGGAGTGCGCTTGCCGAAACCTTTTTCGGAAACGGTGAGCATCAACGACGTGAGCGAGTCCTTGATGATTTCGCCATCGAGCGCGTCGAGATCCTCCGCGGTCTTTTTGTGCTCTTTCTTGATGATCTCGAAATCGGGCTGCACGGCGTCCATGCTGACGACGTAATCGCCCTTGGCAAGGTCCATGCCGTTGACGCCGCCGGCGTTGCGTCCCATGGGGCGAACTTCCGTTTCGCGGAAGAGGATGGCCTGGCCGTCGTGGCTCGCGAGGAAGATCATTTTCTTTCCGTCGGTGAGCTTCGCGCCGATGAGCTCGTCGTCCTTATCAAGGTTGATGGCGATGATCCCAGCGGAGCGCGGGTTGGAAAAATCAACGATGGGGGTTTTCTTCACGGTGCCGTTGCGCGTGGCGAGGAAAACGTAGCGGCCCTCTTCCTCGAGGTTTGTGGAGGCAACGAGCGCGGTGAGTTTTTCGTTTTCCTGGAACTTGACGAGCGAAGTGATGGCGCGTCCGCGCGTGGCCGCGGCAGCCTCCGGGATTTCGTAAACCTTGAGCCAGTAAACGCGGCCTTTGGAGGTGAAGAGCAGGATGTAGCTGTGCGCGGAGGCGATGAAGAGGTGCTCGACGAAATCCTCGTCGCGCGTCTTCGCTCCGATGCGGCCCTTTCCGCCGCGCGTCTGATGGCGGTAAACGTCCACCGACGTGCGCTTCATGTAGCCGGCGTGGCTGACGGTGATGGCCATGTCCGTATCGGCGATCAGGTCTTCGAGCTTGATCTCTTCGACCTTGTCCACAATCTGCGTGCGGCGGTCGTCCCCATAGGCCTTCTGGATTTCGCGCAACTCGGACATGATGACGCCGCGGAGCTTTTTGTCGCTTGCGAGAATCGAACGCAGCTCGGCGATGCGCTCCTGGATTTCCTTCAATTCCTGGATGATTTTCTCGCGCTCCATCTGGGTGAGGCGGTGGAGTTGCAGGTCAAGGATGGCCTGCGCCTGGCGATCGCTGAACTTCCAGCGTTCCATCAAGCCTTCCTTGGCTTCGGCGGGCGACTTGGACTTGCGGATGAGCTTGATGACTTCGTCGAGGTTCTCGATGGCCTTCTTGAAACCGAGCAGGATGTGCTCGCGCTCTTCGGCCTTGCGGAGCTCGAACTGCGTGCGGCGGCGGACGACTTCGACGCGGTGCTCGATGAAGAGCCGCAACATGTCGATGATGGGCAGCTCGCGCGGCTGGCCCTTTGACGATGCTGAGGAGGATGACGCCGAAGGATTCCTGCATCTGCGTGTGCTTGAAGAGGTGGTTGAGAACGAGCTGCGATTCCTCGCCGCGCTTGACTTCCACCACGATGCGCATGCCGTCGCGGTCGGATTCGTCGCGGACATCGGAGATGCCTTCGATTTTTTTGGTCTGAACGAGCTCGGCGATACGCTCAATCAGCCTGGCCTTGTTCACCTGGAACGGGATTTCCGTGATGACGATGCTTTCGCGATCCTTGCCCGCCTGCTCGATGGCGGCCTTGGCGCGCATGATGAACGAACCGCGGCCGGTCTTGTACGCTTGCAGGATGCCGTCGCGGCCGGCGATGTAGCCGCCGGTGGGAAAATCGGGGCCGGGCAGAACTTTCATTACGTCTTTGAGCGTGGCGTCCGGCTTTTCGATGAGCAGGACGGCGGCTTCAATCACTTCGCGCAAATTGTGCGGTGGAATGTTCGTCGCCATGCCGACGGCGATGCCGGAAGCTCCGTTGACGAGAAGATTCGGGGCTTTGGCGGGCAGCACCGACGGCTCTTCGCGCGTCTGGTCAAAATTCTGGACGAAATCAACGGTCTCTTTTTCGAGATCGGCGAGGAGCTCTTCGGAGATGCGCGTGAGCCGCGCTTCCGTATAACGCATGGCCGCGGGCGGGTCGCCGTCCACGGAGCCGAAATTTCCCTGGCCGTCCACGAGCATGTAACGCATGTTGAAGTCCTGCGCGAGGCGGACGAGCGTGGGGTAGATGATGGCTTCGCCGTGGGGATGGTAGTTGCCGGAGGTATCGCCGCAGATCTTGGCGCACTTGCGGAAGCCGCGGTTTGAGGCGAGGCCGAGGTCGTTCATGGCGATGAGGATGCGGCGCTGGACGGGCTTGAGGCCGTCGCGGACGTCAGGGATCGCGCGGGCGACGATTACGCTCATGGCGTAATCGAGATACGACCGCCGCATTTCGGTTTCGATGTCTACCGGGACCAGTGTTGAGAGTGTCGGTTCGTCAGGCCATTGTTCCTCGTTATTCGTACGCGTGATGCGTCCTCAGTGCTTTGCTGTGCGCTCCAAGACGTATGCCTTAACGGTGTCGAAGGCGTCCGCGGCGTTCGTAAATCGGCGCGAAGCAAAGTGCGCTTCGAGTTCCCGCAGAAACGCGTCGCGCTGCGCTTCATTCGCGAATTCGACGGCCACGCCGCGGTCGTTGTCCGGCGCTTGAGTGGGCGCCGCCTTAAAATCGCTGCACGAAAGCCCGCGCAGGCCCGGAAGCGTTGACCAACTCAACTGATAAACCATGGGCTTTGTTACTTCGCCGAAGGGTCCGGCTGCATCGCGACAACCAGGTTGCCTTCAGTATCAAGAAACTTGATGAGCCAGCCGACCGTGGGCACCGCGCAACGCGGCATAACAATCTTCCCGCCTTGCGCTATGACGGCCTTCGTGATGGCGTCCAAGTTCTCCACGCGAATCGTGCACTCGAAACCGTAAATATCTTTCCCCGCCGGATTGAATTTGCGCCTCTGTATCGCGCCGAGCGGGGCAAGCTCTTTCCCTTGGGCGTCTCGCATCATGCAGAAATCAGTCATGGGTCCGCCACCGAAGCCTTCAAAGCCCCAGCCGAACACGCCGCCGTAAAACTTGCGCGCGCGATCGGGATCGTCCGCATGGATTGCAAAATGCATGAGCTGGTTTGTCATATTCCGGCCTCCGGCAATCCGCCCGTTAGATATCAAGGTTCACGACATCGAGCGCGTTGTCCTCGATAAATTTCCGGCGCTCGGCGACGTCTTCGCCCATGAGCGTGGTGAAAATCGTTTCGGCGGTGACGACGTCTTCCATTTTCACTTGCAGGAGCGTGCGCGTTTCGGCGTTCATCGTGGTGGCCCAGAGCTGCTCGGGATTCATTTCGCCGAGGCCCTTGAACCGCGTGATGGTGAATTCCTTCTGCGCGTCTTCGAGCACATAGGCGAGCACGTCCACGGCTTTTTCCTTGGTGATTTTGTCGCCGTTGCGCGAGACCTGGAATGGCGGCTTGTCCATCGGCTCGATCTGCCCATAGAGCGCGCGGAGGCGCTTATATTCGGGCGTGGAGGCGAGCGCCCAGCTCACCTTGCCCTGTGTGGGGCGCTCTTTTGTGCCGCTGGTGAATCCAAGCTCGTAAAGGCTGTGCTCTTCATCCCAGGCGATCTTGGCGTTCATTTCGATCTTTGCTTTTTCCACGGCGCGGTCGAGCTTTTCGAGTTTCTTCTTGTCCTCGAAATCGGCCTTCTTTTCGAGGTCGCTTTCGGCGAGAAGCTCGGCGAGTCCGGGCACGCGAAGGCGGCGTGACAACTTCTTCAGGACCTGGTCGTATTCCTGAACGTTGAGGAGGAAACCCGTGAGCGAAGCGCCTTCGATGGAAGCGCCCTCCTTGGGCTTCACGCGGTGATCTTCGGTGGCGCGGCGCATCATTTCACTAGTGAATTCGCGGTCGTCGCGGATGTAGCGGTCCATCTTCCCGCGGCGGATGCGGTAGAGCGGCGGCTGCGCGATATAGATGTGGCCGCGCTCGATCAGCTCGCGCATGTGACGGAAGAAAAACGTGAGCAGCAGCGTGCGAATGTGGCTGCCATCCACGTCGGCGTCGGTCATCAGGATGACCTTGTGATAGCGAAGCTTCGCGGGGTCGAAATCGTCCTTGCCGATGCCGGTGCCGAGCGCGGTGATGATGGTGCGGATTTCCTCGTGGCCGAGCATCTTATCGTAGCGGGCTTTTTCCACGTTTAGGATTTTGCCCTTGAGCGGCAGGATGGCCTGATAACGGCGGTCGCGTCCCTGCTTGGCCGAGCCTCCGGCGGACTCTCCCTCAACGATAAAGACTTCGCAGCGGGCGGGATCGCGTTCCTGGCAGTCGGCGAGCTTTCCCGGCAGGCCGCTCGAATCGAGCGCGGACTTGCGGCGCGTCAGCTCGCGCGCCTTGCGGGCGGCCTCGCGGGCGCGCGCGGCGTCAATGCACTTGCCGATGATGCGGCGCGCGACGGTGGTGTGCTTGTCAAAGTATTCGCCGAGGCGTTCGTTGACGAGCTGCTCGACCTGCCCTTTGATGTCGCTGTTGAGCTTGCCCTTGGTCTGCCCCTCAAACTGCGGCTGGGGGAGCTTTACGCTGACGACGGCGACGAGCCCTTCGCGGACATCATCGCCCGTGATGGAGACTTCGTCCTTCTGCTCTTTGAGCATGCCGGTTTGGCCGGCGTAGTAGTTGATGGTGCGCGTGAGCGCGGAGCGGAAGCCGGAAAGATGCGTGCCACCGTCCACGGTGTTAATCGTATTGGCGAAGGCGAAGATATTTTCGGCGTAGCCGTCGTTATATTGCAGCGCGATTTCCATGTCGACCTGATCGCGCTTGCCTTCCATATAGATGGGCGAATCGTGCAGCACCTGTTTGCCTTTGTTGAGGTGCTTGACGAACTCTGCGATGCCTCCGGTGAAGCGGAATTCGGCTTCCTTGTCGTTGCGCTCGTCGTTGAGCGTGATTTTCAGGCCTTTGTTGAGGAACGCCAACTCACGGAGACGCTGCGTGAGGATGTCGTAGCTATAGTTGATGTTCTTGAAGATCTCCGGGTCCGGATGAAAGGTGACCTTCGTGCCGGTCTTGCGGGTCTTGCCGGTCTGTTTGAGTTTGCTGGAGGGTTTGCCGCGCTTGTAGGACTGTTCCCAAGTGGCGCCATCGCGCCCGATTTCAAGATCGAGCCAGTCAGAAAGAGCGTTTACGACGGAGACGCCAACCCCGTGCAGGCCGCCTGAAACTTTATAAGTATCGGTGTCAAATTTTCCGCCGGCGTGGAGCACGGTCATGACGACTTCGGCTGCGGGCCGCTTCTCGGTGGCGTGCATATCCACGGGGATGCCGCGGCCGTTGTCGGTGACCGTGACGCTGTTGTCCTCGTGCACGACGACGTTAATTTCGTCGGCGAAGCCAGCCAAGGCTTCGTCCACGGAGTTGTCCACAACTTCCCACACGAGGTGGTGCAACCCCATTTCGCCCGTCGAGCCGATATACATCGCCGGGCGCAGGCGCACCGCTTCGAGCCCGCCCAAAACCTTGATGGACGTAGCATCGTACTTGTGTCCAGCAGCGGCCTTTGGGGCGGCCGAATCTTTTTCTTCCATGTGGTCTCCTGCAAACGAAGGGAGGGGGCTCGCGATGAATGAGCCGACCGTCGCCTTACCCTTTGATCCCGGTAGCGCTTCTTTCGGGCTGCTGGGACTCGTAAGGTTTTTCGCTTCATCCCGACCGCATCGCGCGGACGTGGCGAAGACTTTCTTTCTTCCAGGCTTTGCGCGCCCTCCCGCCACTGCGGGATCCCCGGGCGTTTTCGAGCCTGGCCGACGTGCCGAACAAGAGGAAAACTAAGCGTCCGACAACACACATATTTTACCGAAAAAGCAGCACTTTCTCAACCGTGATATGCAAGGTGTTCCAAGCTGCAAACCCTGTGAAATCAATGGGTTGGAGCGTTGGCTAACGGCGTGGGAGGGGTTGAGAAATAGATGTACATTCCGAGCCGTTTTCAAGACTCGATTTCGCAGAAAGCCGGCGTATTCGTGGCGCCTCGAGGATCAAATCCGCATGGGCATGATCACGTACTTGTAGCGGTAGGCGGTGTCGCCTTCGGGGCGCATCTGCCCCGCGGACTGTTCGTCCTTGAGTTCGAGGCGCACGGGGCCATCCGGCGCGGCGGCGAGAAAATCCAGCATGTATTGCGCGTTGAATCCGATGGAGATTGGGTCGCCCTGGTAAGATTTCTCAATCGTCTCCGTGGCCTCGCCGTATTCAGGGCTTTGCGCGGAGATTTCGATGCCTTCCGGCGAAATGGAAATCTTCACGGCGCGCGAGCGCTGGTCGGCAAGCTGCGAGACGCGGCGTATGGCGTCATTCAATTCGTTCCGCTCGAGGATGACGGCCTTGTTGTTTTCCCGCGGCAGGACTGCTTCGTAATTCGGGAACTGGCCGGTAAGAATGCGCGAGACCAGGCGTCGCGAGCCGACCTGGAAGAAGAGATAGCTATCATCGCGCGAGAATTCGATGGCGGCTTCTTCGCCGGCGTCGGCGGCGAGGCGCTGGAGTTCGGCAAGCGCTTTCTTTGGAACCAGCACGCGCGCTTCGGAATTGAGCCCGGCGAACTTGTGATCCGCTTCGGCGAGCGCGAGGCGGTGACCGTCAGTGGCAACCATGGCGATCATTTCCGGCTTGAGGATAAGCAGGCCGCCATTTAATGTGTAGCGCGATTCCTCGACGGAAATTGCGAAGGCGGTGCGCGCGATCAGTCCGGAAAGAAGATTCGCGGGGATTTTTGCGAGCGCGTGGGGCGGCTCAGGAATGGCCGGGAAGTTTTCTTTGGACATCCCCACCATCTTGTAATTCTTGCGGCCGGACTGAATCTGGACCCAGTGATTATCGAGCAGCTTGAAGCGGATCTCTTCATCCGGCAGGAGGCGCACGAGTTCGAGCAGTTTTTTCGCGGGGATGGTGCCGCTGCCCTCTTTTTTCACCTTGGCTTCGCACGAGGTGCAGATGCTTAGCTCAAGATCCGTTGCGGTGAGGCGAACTTTGCCGTCTTCGGCCCCGAAAAGGAGATTTGAGAGGATCGGGATGGTGGTCTTGCGCTCGACGACGCCCTGCGTCAACTCGAGTTCCTCCTGCAGATCGAACTTCCTGACACTGAATTCCATCATCTCGGTCCCTTCGGTTCGCTTTGCAGTGGCTCCGCTCATGGCGGCTACAATCTACTCCATTTTAATCAAAGGATAAAGACAGTCGTAGGCGCCGTGTCTGTGGAAACGTGGAAAACGTCCAGAGCCTTCCACGGCGGAAGGGGATAGCGAAAGGAAATAAAAGTGGCGACCAGTGAATAACCGCGGAAAACCAGCGCAAATGAAGCCCTCGGGACATTGAGGCACAAGAATGTCCACAGGCGCGCACAAAGCGGGAACAGGTAAGGCACAGGATATCCACAGCAAGCGGACACAAGATTAAGAGGCCTCCACACAGCGTGCCGAAGGAATAGAGAACAACGCGCAGGGAGCATGGGTCCAACGGAAGCACAGAAAAAAGGTCCGATCAGGGACCTAATTGAATGAGTCCATAAGGCGGTTGATCGTACGATTGAGGTCCTTGTCCGTGCGGCGCAGGGCGTCAATCTTGTTGATAGAGTGCAGCACGGTCGTGTGGTGCTTGCCGCCGAATTGCCGGCCGATTTCGGGCAGCGAAGCAGAAGTAAGCTGCTTCACCAGGTACATCGCCACCTGGCGCGGGAAGGCGATGGCCTTCGAGTTCGAGCGGATCTTAAGGTCCGCATCGCGCAGACCGAACTGCTCGCCGACGCGCTTCTGAATCAGCTCAATCGTGACCTTCTTTTCCTGCGTGGCGATGATGTTCCGGAGGACCTGCTGGGCCGTGGAAATGTTCAGCGCGACGCTTGTGAGTGAGGAGAAAGCCAGCAGGCGCGTCAGTGCGCCCTCCAACTCGCGGACGTTCGATTTAATCGAGCGGGCGATGAACTCGGCGACTTCATCCGGAATATGGACGCGTTCGGAGTCGGCCTTCTTCTGCAGGATGGCGATCTTCGTCTCAAGGTCGGGCGGCTGGATATCCGCAATCAGGCCCCATTCAAAGCGCGAGCGGAGGCGTTCCTCGATTGCGGAAATCTCTTTCGGCGGGCTGTCCGAGGAAAGGACGATCTGTTTCCGCAACTCATAGAGAGCGTTGAACGTATGGAAAAATTCCTCGACCGTGCGCTCCTTACCGGCAATGAACTGGATGTCGTCCACGAGGAGCACGTCCACATTGCGGTAGCGGTCGCGGAAGGTGATCATGCGGTCAAAGCGCAGGGAGGTGATGACTTCGTTTGTGAATTTCTCAGCGCTCACATAAGTGAGGCGCAGCGCCGGGTTGCGCCGCTTGATCAAGTGGCCGATGGCCTGCATCAAATGTGTCTTGCCCATGCCCACCCCGCCGTAAAGGAAAAGCGGGTTGTAGGATTTCGAGGGCTGCTCGGCGACGGCGAGCGAAGCCGCGTGCGCGAATTGGTTCGAGTTGCCAACGACGAACGAATCAAACGTGTAGCGCGGATTTAGCTGGTGATCCACGGAATCAAAATCGAGGCGCTGCTGACGCACGAGCGGCGAAGGGGCGGGAGGCGTATCCGGCTCCTCGCAAAGGAACTCGACGCGAGTATCCGCCAGGCCGACCTCGGTCAAAACGGCCTGCAGAAGCTCCCCATAGGTTTCCGATAACTTCTTACGGAACATGCGGTTAGGGACGCGAACGAGCAGCTTGCCGTTCTCTGTGCCGTGCTGCCGCGTGGGCCGGAACCAAGTGGTGAAGCTGTGCGGATTCACCCGCCGCTCCATATGGTGGAGGATCTTGTCCCAGGCATTCACGAGAATCGTCGAACCGGCCACAGAAGGCATAATCCTTAGAAACGAAAGACGAAAACCCGCCGCGCAAGCAACATCCACGCATGTGGAAAAGCTGTGGAAGCCCCGAACTGCCCGCGCTCTTTTTCAGACGGCGCCGTCCAGTTGGGGGCGGCACTAAAGCGAGGGCGGGATTGTGCACAAAAGAATCGTCCGCGGCAAGAGAAAACAAAACGAAGCCGTAAAACGATGCCCACAGGATTCGCACAGGATTTCCACAAGAGAAGAATCCCGCGAAAAGAGGCTTAGAAGTGTTTTTCCGTGGCAGGAGAAAGCGCGGGATCCTTGTCCGGGCGCAAGAATTCGTAAATTCCCTGTGAATCGGTGGAAAGAAGCAGGCGATCGCGTTCGATGAAGATGTAATTCGGCTCGAAGTGCGGCCCATCCGGCATGTAGAGCGTGTATTGCATCAAGAGTTTGCCGTCACGGTCGAATCGAAAGAGTTCATCGCCAATGATGAGCCACATGGTCTGGGCTTCGGCGTCCACGCCGATCGCGGACAGACGCTGTTTGAGTTGCAGCGACCCCTCGCCTTTGGCGTCCTGGCGCTTGATCTCGCGGCGGATGGCCTGCGCGGCGGGCGCAAATTCGAGCGTGTTGAGCACGATTTCGAGCGCCGCATAACCGTAGCGGTCGTACTTGCGAACGGTTGGCTCAGGGAAAAAAGTGAAAGCGACGTAGATATTGCCGGCGGCGTCGGTCGCAAGGCGCGCGATGCTCAGGTATTGATTGAACGCGGGAGTTTCGGCCAGGTCCACAGGATCGCCGAAGGTGCGGAGCTCGGCTCCGTTCATATCGAAGACGGAAACAAGATGGTCGGCCGTGGAAGTCACGGCGGCAACCTCGCCTCCGGAAAGAGCAACGATTCCCGTAGGAGAAGGAAACGTGATGGTCAGCACCGGAGCTCCGGCGGGAGTGAAAACACGGAGCGCATTCGCGCCACGGTCCGCGACGTAAATGCGGCCATCGCCGCCAACGTCAAATGCTTCGGCAAAATTCAGGAAATCCGCTTTCTTTCCTTTGGGTGACGGCGCGGGGATTTCTCCCACCTTGGAGCCGGCAGCATCAAACACCAACACCGAGTGAGCCGTGAGCACGTAATAGCGCCCATCGGGGCCGCTCTTGATGCCGCGCACACCGGGGCCGAGGCTCGGGAAAACGCGTCTTTTTGCGTTGAGCGAAAGTTCGGGCTGAAGCTGCGCGCGCGAAGTCCCCGCCGCGAGGGCGCACAAGGCCGCGGCAATCAGCAAGCGCGAGATGGAAGCGCGTGTTCGCATAAAAAAGAATTGCACATAGCACCAGATGAGGGTTCCGCGCAGAGGGATGCCAGGGCCTCAGTCCGGGTAACGAATCCGTGAGATGGAGCGCGCGCGGCCGGAGGCCTCGTCCACGTCAACCAGCAGGCCGTTCAACCGCGCATCGCCTGCGGCGACTTCAAATTTCGCCGGCAAGCCGTCGAGGAAGCGCTTCACCATCGCGCCACGGTCCATACCAATGACGGATTCGTGCGGGCCGGTCATCCCGGCGTCTGTTATAAACGCGGCGCCGTTGGGGAGAACGCGTTCATCGGCGGTGGCGACGTGCGTGTGCGTGCCGACGACGGCGGAAACGCGGCCGTCGAGATACCAGCCCATGGCCTGTTTTTCGCTTGTCGCTTCGGCGTGCATGTCCACGAAAATGATCTTCACATCGGGCGGGACACGCGCGAGTTCCTGGTCCGCTGTGCGGAAAGGGCAGTCCAGCGCCACCATGAAGACGCGGCCCTGCAGATTGAGCACGGCGTAGCGCGCGCCGTTGCGCGCCTCTCCCAGGTAAAGGCCGCGGCCGGGCGCGCCTGCGGGAAAGTTTGCCGGGCGGAGTAGGCGCGGTTGATGCGGAATGTAGTCGAGGATTTCCTTGCGGTCCCAACTGTGGTTGCCGCCGGTGATGACCTCGACGCCCGCGGCGAAGAGTTCGTCCGCAATCTTCGGCGTGATGCCAAATCCGGACGCGGCATTTTCCCCATTGGCGATCGCCAAATCGGCGCGCGTCTCCTCGCGAATCCGGGCGAGGTTCTTGATAACAAGCTCGCGGCCCGGGGAACCGACAATGTCGCCGATAAAAAGTAT
This sequence comes from uncultured Acidobacteriota bacterium, assembly GCA_963838945.1. Classification (GTDB taxonomy): domain Bacteria; phylum Acidobacteriota; class Terriglobia; order Acidiferrales; family UBA7541; genus DASTCZ01. The sequence goes on from CAWITC010000011.1 coordinate 674,761, forward strand.
GCGCATGGATCGTGAAAGAGCGTCCAAAAAATAAAAAAGGAGCGGTCCACGAAAGCCGTGTGGAGCTGGACCGTGAACCTCGTTAATAGGTGGGCGCCCCGCACCGGCTAAAGGCTTCCCCGGATCCCGCAGGACGGGACGCGGGGCATGCACAACACCGTTTTATGGAGCGCCCGGGAGATTCACATTGGTTCAAACAGCCCTCGCGCCATCACGCGCCCGGCAGGCCACCCACAGGCATTGTAGCCGCCGCGTGGAACGCGGGCAAACAGTGGAGGGCCTTCTGTTTCGTGCAATTTGGGCGCAGAATATAGAGTCCAATCGAAAGATGAGAGGCACGATCACATCCTGCGCGGTAACACTGCTCGTGATGGCGCTATCGGTTGCGAGCGCCGGAGCATTCGCGTGCCAAATTGATTGCGCCATGACTCCCGCGGCGCCGCTCACGCGCTACGCAAGCACGTGTGGCGGGCGCGCGGATATGCCGGGCCACATGCCGGACCATGACAAGGGCGGTCACCAGCATGCCGGTCACACGCACAACAGGATCCTCGCGGCAACGCACGGAAGCATGCAACAGACAACTCTTCAGCAAATTGGGCTTTGGCCGCAAACTGCCGGCACTTTCTCTGCATTAGCCGACGTGAATCGCACGCACGGAAGCGATATCGCCACAGCCAAACCTCCAAGCCTCATTTTCACTACGCCCGTACTGCGTATCTAAGACAGCCAAACAGATCCCATTCAATCTCGTTTGACCCTGGAACGCTTTCCAGGGCCGACAGTGCTCGTTGCCCGCGGCCTTGCTCATCTTGAAGAGGGCACATGTGCAGGGCCCCGGCGGAACAATTCATTTGGAGCGCATATGCAATCCTGGAAAAAGATCGCGATAGCCGCCGCCATCCTGGCAAGCGCGAGCGTGGTCCAAGCAACCGCGCAGAGCGAGGATCCGATGCAGAGGATGAACATGCCCGCTGCGAACGCAGGAAAGGCAGACAGCGCCTCAACCTTCTTGATGCAGCGCGCGTCGGGAACCAGCGCAAATCCCGAGTCTGTCACCGCGTCGATGCTTTTTACCAAGGCTAACGGCTGGAACCTGATGCTCCACGGCGAAGGATTCATCGCGGACATGCAGCAGACGGGGCCCGCTCGGCGCGGACAAATTTTTCTCGACGAACTGGTTCATGGGAATGGCCGAGCACAAACTTGGCGGAGGCGCATTCGAGATTCGCGCGATGATGAGCCTCGAGCCGGCGACGATTACGGGCCGCTTTTATCCGGAATTATTCCAGACGGGCGAGACCGCCTTCGGCCAACAGCTTGTGAACGGCCAGCATCCGCACAACCTGTTCATGGAGTTGAGCGTGGCCTACGCGCGCACGATTCACGAGAAGACCACGATCGAAATCTATTTCGCGCCCGTGGGCGATCCGGCGCTCGGTCCCGTGGGATTCCCTCACCGCGCTTCGGCGGACGAGCTGCCACAGGCGCCGCTCAGCCACCACTTGCAGGACTCGACGCACATTTCGGATGAGGTGATTACGGCGGCGCTTTTCCGCCCGCACTGGGGCATCGAGGCATCCGGCTTTCACGGCGCCGAGCCGGGCGAGAACCGATGGATCATCCAGGCAGGTGCGCCGGATTCATGGTCGGCGCGGGCGAACTGGATGCCCACACAGAATTGGAGCGCGCAGTTTTCCGCGGGACGCTTGACGAAGCCGGAAGCGCTCGAGCCGGGAGACCAGCTTCGGACGACGGCGTCCGTCTCTTACAACCGCCCTTGGGAGACAGGGCACTGGACGACGAGCGTCATCTGGGGCCGCGTTCACAAGATGGCGGCGCAGCGAAATCTGAACAGCTACCTAATGGAGTCCGTCGTGCAATTCCAGAAAAAGAATTACATAACGGGCCGCGCCGAACTGGTGGACCGCGACGAATTATTCGCCGACAAACCGCTCATCCAACAGCAGCTCGCGGCGACGGTTGGGACAACATTTCGTGTCGGCGCGTTCACCGCGGGATACACGCGTGACATTCACCTCGTACCGCACCTGCTAACAGGTGTCGGCGCAAATGCGACGTTGTATCGGGTTCCCGAAGCGATACAACCGTTCTACGGCGCGCATCCCGCGGCGTTCTATGTTTTTCTGCGCTTCCGGCTGGAAGGCCGCGGCGGCGGAATGCATCACATGCATTCCACCGTCGCGCCTGATTAGACGGCCCACTAGAAGTGGAAGCCCAATTCCCCCGTAAACGTCCGCGGCGTGACGTAGTGCGTCCCGCTAAAGGTGGAGAAAAAGTTGTACAACGCCTCTTTGTTGGTCAGGTTGATCACGGTGAAGCGCGCGCTCCACTTGTATTTGTCATTGTGAAAGAGATTGTCGTGGCCGATGGAGGCATCGAACAGGTTGCGCGGCGCGATGCGCTGCGGATTGTGGTCGTCGTTTTCCGTGCCGGGCGCAGGAATCTTTACATAGAGGGACCCCAGCCCCGCTGCATCGCAAGTGGCGAGCGCGACGCCAAAGGGGCTTGGAGCAGCCAGCTTGCCATCACAGGTAAGCCCGGACTGAAACTCCTGATCGGCGGTTAGAGGCAATCCTGTCGCGTTGTTGACCAAGGCCACCTGGCCCGCGGGAAGTGGAGTGCTGGTCCCTGGAATGACCGCCCCTCCACCATCGGCCGGAGACGTCGAAGCAAAACAGGTTGCGGTCGCCGCCTCGCAGGGGATTGCGCCAGCTACCAGCCCGCTGTCATATCGCCAGTTAAACGCCACCCACGGGCCCCGCTTCCAGGGCTGGTATTGAACGTGGGTCGTTTGGTTAAAGTGCTCGTCGTGATCGATGCGGAAGACGGCGGGAGCGGGCAAAAAGGGTACGGATGCGACTTGTGGGGGGAAAAAGCGCGCGGCGACGCTGGACATCACGACAAGTGCACTGAAGCCGTGAAACTCCGGCACGCTCGCACGAATCGCATAACCGGGAATTTTCGAGTTGTGCCATTCGATCGGAAACGCGATCGGCGTGGAGGCCACGACGCCAAAGTCATACCCGCCGTGAGTGTATTTCCAAATGTATTCGGCGTCCACAACCAGGTATTTCCCAAATGCTTGCTCGAAACCTGCGTGGAACTCATTGCGCCAGCCTGGTGTAACTGCCCCTCCCACGCAGGTGATGTTTGGCGGAGGCACCATGAAAGCGATGACCGGGTTGCTGCATCCCACGCTGGCAATGACCAGATTTTCGTTGAATGGGGACTCGAGTGTCCGCGCGTAAGAAATACGCAGGATGGTATTGGTCTTCTTGATGTTGTACGCAATTCCTAACCGCGGCTCCGCCTGAGAGCCAGTGGAAAGGCCGTTATAGATGTCGCCGCGAATTCCAAGATTGAACGACCAGCTTCCTTTGGTGATCGTATCTTGCACATAGAGCGCCAACTCCTTCACGTCCGTGTGGCCATGAAAGGTGAAGAGGCTTCCTCCGCGCGTCAAGTCGCTGGGCGCAAGCGTCGTGCATGGAGCGGAGACGGGGACGCCGAGAGCATTCAAACAAGAAGTTCCGGGCACAGGAAGGCCGGTGACGGGATCCAATGCGTTGAATAACCCAAGGAATCCCGGATCGACAGTGCCGAGCTTGTCATCCTCAGTGAGGAATGTCTGTTCGTACGTGACTCCCGCCTTTATGTTGTGGATACCCTTCACGTAAGAAATGTCCGTCCGGACGCCCGCATTGGTAAGTTCCCGGGCTTGCGTGATGGTCTGTGACTGCAGGTCCGGAGAAAAATCCGCGAAAGGATCAGCGCTGGGGTAGTAGTTGAATTGATCTCTCCGAACAAAACCGCCAAGAGTAAAGACTGCGTTCGTACCGATCAAGTGCGTCCAGACGGGAGCAATGTTAAATGTCCCGATCTGCGAGCGCTGATCCGTCGGGCCGAGAAGAGCGCCGTTCAGAGGGTTGATCGCTTGGCCTGCCAGGTTGCATGTGTACCCTGCATTGCAAGTATGGAACTGCTGGTCGAAGGTATTGGGATTCTGAAACCAGGACCGCGAGTAGCCGAAGTTAAGGTGAAACGAATCGTTTTTCGAAAATTGATAGTCCACACGGTCGAACAAGTTTTCCTCATTGCCTTTGTCGTGCATCGGGATGAACTCGGGCGAATCAAGGAATCGGCTCGTGTTCAAGCCGTTTGCCGCGAGGTAGTTTCCCCATTTGTCGCTTCCGAAGCCGATATCGAAACCGCCGGTGGACGATCCAAACGTGCCGTAGGAAGCCGTTACGCTGCCATGAGGAGTGGTTTCGCCCAGGCCCGAGCGGGTGGTCGCCACGATCACCAGGCTCGTCTTGCCGCCGTACTCCGCGGGAGGTGCGCCGGAAATAACTTCCAAGGATTGAACGGAATCCAGCGGGATTTGATTTGAAAAAATCTTGCTCTGTTGGTCTGTGATGGGCTGGCCATCCACGGAGAACGAATTCTCCGCATGATCACCCATGCCATGGAACAGCCCGTTGGAATCCGCCGCGACACCGGGCGTCGATAGGGTGATGAGTGAACTCATCGAGGAGGACTGGCCTTCCAGCGGAAGTTTTCCGAATAGATTGCGGTCCACGTCGGTGTGGAATGTCGACTCATTCTCCACAAGGTCCCCGCCGTTCGCCTCCACGTTGACGCTCACTGCCGCCGTGCCGATCTTCAGACTGATTTGCTTCGTGATGGCCACGCCGGAACGCACGTCCACGTCTTCCACATAGGATTGGAAGCCCGTGAATGTCACGGTCAGGTGGTACGGATTGTACGGAATATTGGTAAAGCGAAAATGGCCTTGGTCGTTCGTTGTCGTCTTCGCGTCGTAGCGGCTTACCGGGTTTTGCAACTCAACCGCCGCCCCAACAATCGCCTTGCCGTCCGGGTCAACAACATTGCCTTCCACAGTTCCTGAAGTTCCCGAGGACTGCGCGCGCGTGCCCCGGACAGCAATCAAACTCACGCAAACAACGATTGCGAACACACTCCATAGAAATTTTTTGCTCAACATAGCCCCTCCCTGGGGTGGCCCGAAGGCCTGGAAGAAAGCCATCAATGATTGCCGGGTCGCGGCCCAACGAGACCGGGCCGACCCAACACGAACAGCTATGGAAGAAGGGGATTACGCCGCGAGGGGTGGCGCGCGTGGCGTGGCGTGGGGCGCCACGGGAGCAAGGCCGGGATTCTGTTCGGGAGCCGGTGGTGCGGAACTGATTACAACAAGCAATGTGCTGTTGGGCGTAAGCTTCGGGCTAAGAAGCGGAAAATGCGCCACATGGCAGACCTGACAGGCGTTCTCAGATTCGGATGCCGAATCGTGATGATGCCAAAGCGCTACGGAAGTCCCGGTCAAAAGAACTGCGAGGGCCAGACAGGCGACAATGCGCCTGTGGAGGTTTGTCTTAAATAAATACCTAGGACTCACATTCACCCCTTGCGGCAACGCCTTAGTCTAATTTAGACGCTCGACACGATTCAAGTGTTGCAAACCTCTCCGTTGCTCAGCGGTAACCACAGACCTATCAGAAACACTTGGGGTCCAGGAACAATCCTAAACCTGCAAGACATCTCTCTCCCTTGCAACCATTTGGTAGAGCACCGGGCTGACAATTCGACCGAGGAAAAGTCGCGAAAGCAGCCCCGCTACGATAACGATTGCAAACGGCTTCTGGGAATCCGAACCAACGCCGGTGGAAAGCGCCGCGGGCAACAGGCCGAGGCAGGCCACAAGCGCCGTCATCATGATGGGCCGCAGCCGGATCAGCGACCCCTCAAGCGTGGCCGTGCGGATATCCATACCCTCCAGCCGGAGCTTGTTGATATACGACGTGTCGATGATTGCTGTTTCAGCGGAGACGCCCATGAGAACCAGCAGGCCAAGCACGCTCGACACGCTGAACGGCGTATGCGTCAGCTTCAGGGCAATCAGCGCGCCGACCGGCTCCGTCATGACAACGCTCAGAACCACGATCAAGGGAAACTTGAAGTTACCGTACAGCGCGAACAGGATCATGAAAATCAGCAGCACCGTAAGCGGACCGATGATGGCGAGCTGTGATTTTGCCTCGAGCAATTCGCTGTATTCGCCGCCCCAATCGAGCCGATAACCATCGGGGATTTGGACGCTCTTTGCGACTGCCGCTTGCCCGGCATTGACCACTCCCTCCAGGTCGCGGCCCTCGACCGAGAACTGGACCCCAATGTAGCGAGAATTATTCTCGCGGTAGATGAAGGAAGCGCCCGAGGATTCGCGGATGTTGGCTAGCTCGGAAAGTGGAATCTGCTGTCCGGCCGGCGTGGGCACAAGCAGGCCGCTGATTCCGCTGGCGTTCGACCGGAATTGCGGTTCCATGCGCACGACGAGATCGAAGAGCTTCTCTCCCTGGATGACTTGCGTTGCCGCTTGGCCGCCCACGGCGGCCTGCACTACGGCTTCGACGTCTGCCACGTTCACGCCGTAACGCGCGACGCGCTGGCGATCCACTTCCACGATCAAGCTCGGCTGGCCAAGCTCACGGACCACGGTCAATTCCGTGAAGCCCGGGGTTTTATCCAGCACGTTTTTGATTTCGACAGCCTTCTTCTCGAGAATGTTGAGGTCTTCCCCAAACACCTTTACGGCCAGCGAAGACTTCAGCCCTGTGAGCGCTTCGTCCACGGCATCTTCCGCGGGTTGCGTGAAGTTGAAAATCACGCCCGGATAGGAGTCGAGCTTGCGCTCGATATCCGCGGAGAGTTCCGCCTTTGTGTGGATCGAGCCTTCTTTCCAAGTCTTGTCGTTGTATGGCCGCAATCCGACATAGAACTCACAGTTAAAAAACCCGGTGGGGTCGGTGCCGTCGTCCGGGCGGCCGAGCTCAGAGCCGACGACCGTTACCTGCGGATAAGACTGCAGGATGTCGCGCACCTTCGGGGCGAATGCGGCGGATTCCTCAAAGGAAATCGTATAAGGCATCGTCGCGCGCACCCAGATCGCGCCTTCATCCAGGTGGGGCATGAATTCCCCGCCGATCAAGGGCACCAGTAGAAGCGAGGCCGCGAAGATGATCGTGGCAATCAGCATGGTGAGACCCGGATGGTCCAAACACGCCGTTAGTTCTGACTTATATTCACGCTTGATCCATTCGTAGGCGCGGTTCGTCCTTTCTTTCACGCCGCTCTTGAACATGTAGGAAACGAGCACGGGCACGAGCGTGAGCGTGAGCAACAATGCGCCTGCCAAGGCAAACGCCATCGTATTGGCCATGGGATGGAACAGCAGGCCTGCGGGCCCGCGCAGCGCATAAATGGGGATGTAGCCGGCGATGATGACGGCGACCGAATAGAAGATGGGCCGGTCGACGTCACGCGCGGCGGACAGGATGACGTCGTGGAGCGAGTATGGCTGGCCGCGGCGCAGAGCGAGTTCGCGGTAAATGTTCTCGACCATCACGATCGTGCCGTCAATGATGATTCCGAAATCAATCGCTCCGATGGAAAGGAGATTCGCAGCCTCGCCTGTGGCGTGCAGGAACACAAATGCGAACAAGAGCGCCAGCGGAATGGTCAGCGCCGTGATCACGGCGGCGCGCACGCTCACGAGAAAGAACATCAGGACAATAAGCACGAGGATCATCCCGCGCAGCAGATTGCCCTCGACGGTATCCGTGGTCACGCGGACCAAATCGCTGCGGTCGTAGAAAGGGCGGACCTTCACGTCCGGCGGAAGAATAGCGCGGTTAAGCTCGTCGGTCTTTTTCTCGACGCCCTTCAGGACGTTTTGCGTCTGCTCGCCGCGGAGCATGAGGATCACGCCTTCAACCGCGTCGTCGTTGTTTTTGTTTATGTCCTGGAAACCGAAAATGCCGAGGCGCGGCGCATGGCCGATTTCCACCCGCCCGACGTCCTTGATCCGCACCGGCACTCCATTTGAGCTGCCCACGATGACGTCATCGATATCTTCGACAGACTTCAGCAAACCGAGCCCGCGGACGTAGTAGAACTGGCCGCCCTGCGAATAGAAACCGCCGCCGGTATTTGCGTTGTTGGCGGTCAGCTGGCTAAGCACCTGCACCACAGGGATGTGGTAGTTGTAGAGCCGCGCGGGATCGAGAAGTACGTGGTACTCCATCGTCGGGCCGCCAAAGCCGGAATCATCGGCCACCCCATGCACGGAGCGGTACGCGCGCTCCACGATCCAGGCTTCAATCGTGTGCAGCTCTTGCGGCGAGCGGTCGGGGCTTTCGAGCACGTAGCGATAAACGAGGCCGCTGGGACTGAACAGCGGCGACATGCTCGGAGTGATGCCCGCGGGCAGCGTCGCGTCAGAGACACGCTGGAATACGGCGTTTCGCGCGAAGTACGGGTCCGTCCCCTCATCAAAAGTCATGATGACGTCGGACAGCCCATACAGCGAGATCGAGCGCATCACCGCAAGCTGCGGCGTGCCGTTCATGGCCAGCTCGAGCGGAAGAGTGGTGAGCCGTTCGACTTCCTCGGCGGCGTGGCCTGGCCACTGCGTGATGAGTTCGACCATGGGCGGCGAAAGGTCGGGGTAGGCGTCCACGGGCATGCGCTGGAATGAAATTATGCCCGCGACAATGGTTAGGAGAACCACCATCAGCACGAGGAAGCGCTGGCGCAGAGCGAATTGGACGATCCGATGGATCACGGGTTCGGCTGGATCCTTAGTGCTGCAATGAGTTCTTGAACTGCAGGAACAGGCTGCCGTCGCCCACGACGTGCTCGCCTTCCTTCAGCCCGCTTGTAATCTGCGTGCGGCCCGCGTTGCTCTCGCCCAAAGTGACCAAACGCCGCGCGAATTGGTTGGATCCCGTCTGAACGTAGACAAACGGCTGGTTTTCGGTGTCATGCAGCACCGCCGAATCGGGCACGAGCACGGCATCCTGAATAGCGCCGGCTTGCACCAGCGCCGTCACGTACATGTTGTTTTTCAGCTTCCTACCGGGATTGTCCGTGACGATTCGCGCTTGCAGCGTGCGCGTGTTCGGGTCCATCGCCGGCGAAATGTAAGAGATGCGCCCGTGGAACACGTCCGGATAGGAATCCGTCGTGATATCGACGGCATCGCCCGCGCGCACGGATGCCAGGTCGCTCTGGTAAACATTGACGAGCACCCAAACCGAATTCGTGTCGGAAATCGTAAAACACTGCGTCGCACCGGGCAGGAGCAATTGCCCGGGCCCCACAAGACGGTCGACCACTTCACCGGAGACGGGCGACCGGAGCGGAATTTGCGGCGAAGGGGGATTTTTCAATAGCGCTTCCGGATCCGCGAATCCAAGCACCTTCAGCGCGTCTGTGCTCGATTCGAGGTCGGCCTGCGCCTGATTGCGGTCAGACTCCGCTTGTTGAAGGTCGCGCTCCGAGATCGCTTGGTGCGCGAAAAGATCCTGGGCGCGCGCGTAATTTTTTTCGGCGAGCTGAAAAGCGTCGCGCGCTTTGATGTAGGTGGAGCGAGTCAACGAATAATCCGGGCTGTTGATGGTGAGGAGCGGCTGGCCCGCCGTCACCATCTCGCCCGGAGTAACGAGGATTTCATGAACCGGGCCGCTTACCGCCGTAAAGACCGGAGTTGTCTTGAATGCATTGTAAGTGACCGTGCCGGTCAGCCGGAGCACGCGGGCAAGCCGCGTCTTTTCCACGGGCACGACTTGCACGTGCGACATCTGTTCCTGAGGGACCGTGAAAAGAGAGGCGGTTTCACCCTGAGCTTGTCCGGCCGTGTAGGAAGTCATTTTTGATTCTTCTTGTCCGGATCCACACCCGGCGCAGAAGGCGCACATCCCTGCAAGGGCGATCAAGAACGCAGCAAGAAGCCGGTTCGTTTTCATGGCAAGCTCCTGCTTCCCACGGCTTCGCGCAATTGCTCGAGCGAGAGCATGTAACTGGCGAGCGCCTGGCGGTAGGCGAGCTGATTCGCGCGATACGTGCGCTCGGCATCCAGGAAGTCGAGAAGGCTGGCTGCGCCGCGCTTATATGCATATTCACTGATGTCGCGGGATGCCCGGGCCTCATCCACATAGCCGGAGCGGTAAAGCTGAATGATCTGGTCATTGGTGCGGAGGCCCGCGAAGGCATCCACCACGTCGGACATCACCTGCTCGGAAGCTTCCGTTGCAAGCTCTTGAAACTGAGTGACGGCATAACGGGTACGCGCAATTTCGCCCTGGTTGCGGTCGAAGATGGGCAATTGGATGTTGAAGAATGCGGAGGCCGTATTCACGCCGCCAAGATGCGAATAGTTGACGCTGGCTGTGAGGTCTCGCTTGCCATTGGCCTGCGCAAGAGACAACTCGCCCTGCGACAAGGTTATACTTTGTTGCGCGGCGCGCAAATCTGGACGGGTGCGCAACGCCTGCGCTTTTACATCGTCAAGACCCGAGTGAACGGGCAGATATTCGAGCTCGCCCTGAACATCGTATTCATCCGGCACGGACTCAAAGCCCACCAACTGTCGCAGCGCGGCGAGCGCCTGGACCTTGGCAAGTTTCGCGGCCGAAACATCGCTTTGGAACTGCAACAATTGCAATTTGATTTTCAGGAGGTCGCCTTCACTGATGTCGCCGGCCTTGTATTGCGCCTCGCCGATATCCACGGTCGATTGGAAGCTCTGGACATCCTGCATCGCGAGGTCAAGAGTGGACTGGGCCAGCAGGACGGCGATGAATTGTGTCGCGACATTGAAGGCCAGTGTCCGCTCGTTATCGGATACCGAAGATTGCGTGACCGATGTCTGATCCTTCGCGGCTTCCAGCCGGTGCTGGCGCTTCCGGCCCCGTTCAAACAAGTAGCTGATTCCCAAATCGAATTGCGCGCTGTTGTCGACATAAGTTCCGGTGAAACTGCTGGGATTAAAAAACGGCAGGAACTGCGCGTCCCAACTGATTACCGGGTTGGGCCGCAGGTTGGCCGTGATTTCAGAGGCTTGGTTCTGCAGAATCATGTTCCGCGCCGCCAGCAGGGCGTGGTTGTGCTTTACGGCGAGATCCATCGCCTGTTCAAGCGTGATGCGCACAGGCTGGCTTTGCTGCGCGCCCGCGGGGCGCGGCGCGAGCGCGGCACAGCTCAACGCGAGGCCAAGCCACAATGCCCGGCGCAGGAAACGGCGCGTATTCCTTGCAGATGAAACAATTTCATTTCGGAGAGACATTTCAACTCCTTCCGTGGTAAAAAATTGACCCACCCAAAGTCAGAGGGCCGGCGATTTCGCGGGATTCACACGCCTGATTCGCGGAAGTCGAGATTCATGAGCCAAACGGACTTCCAGATTTGGCATGGGATATTGCTCGTCGGCTCTTTGAGCCTTTCACTTGATAAATCCCAGGAACAACTCATCGAGTGTACTTCAGACGTGTGGCGCCCCCAAACCGTTGCGCCTCATTAGGTTGCGGGGATTCTCAGGCGGTTTGCTTCAGGGCGCGCTCGACCAGGCCAAGGCATCGCTGAGCGCGGTCGCGCAGGGCGCCGCGAAGGTCCTTCTGGTTTCGCTGGATTGTGTGGAGCTCGTCGGCAATGGCGAGCGCGGCAAGCACGGCCACGCGGACGGAATCCACGGTCCGGGCGGCGTCGGCGACAGCGTGCATTTTCTCGTCCACGTAAGCGGCTAACTCTTGCACGTAGGCGGCATCCAGTTCGCCCTGCATATTGTACGTCTGCCCATAAATCTCGACCTTGATGCGCTCAGCCATATGCGACCCCCCAGTCCGTGGGGCCATTTTCCCGCCGCGGCCCGCGCAAAGCAAGCCGTCCCCGCGCAATCCGTGACGCGTACAACCGTGCGGCATGTTTCGTATGTAAGCAGACACTTACAATTATGGGCAACCCGCGGCGGTCCGCGCGCCATCGTACTGGGTGACAACGAAACTGCCTGGCCGGCCCCAGGCCTTCCTCGTTGCCAAGGAGGCTTATATGACCCGGAAAATCAGACTATTTGCGGTACTGCTGGGCGCCTTGGTGATGTTCGGAGGCGCCGGGGTAGCAAAGGCTTACGATCGAGATCGCGACGACGCCTGCTATCGCAGGATCGCGAAAGAAGAGCGGGAGCTCGATCGTGCCGTTCGACGGCACGGCTATTACAGCCGGCAGGCCAATGATGAGCGGCTCGAATTGGCCCGGCTGCAATCGGAATGCGGCCGCCGCTGGCGCTGAGCCGCAAGAGAAGTCAGCCCGCAAAAGAAAAGGCCGGTCCCGCAAAGAGGGGCCGGCCTTTTTATTTGCTTTTCTTGTTGCGCTTAATTTACGACCGGCGTGAGTTCGTCGGCGAACACAGCTTCAAAGCGCTTTTTCTCGTCCTGGTCATGCAGCATGACGATCGGAACGACGCGCATGGACCGCTTGCAGTTCCGGCAGACGGTCACTTCACCCTGTAAATCCTGCAGGAAGCCGTCGGTGAATCGGTACAACGACCGCTCGCGGCGTGCGTTTTTCGTTCCCTCCGCACCGCAATGCGGGCAGGTGAATTCAACGATATCCTCTTGTGGATCGCGGTTCAGCGCGGCCCACCCGGTTTGGCGAACTCCGAGCGTTTCTGTAGAATTGCGATTCATGATACTGGTACCTATCCCTTTCGCGACTTGCGTGACTCCCCCAATAACTCAGATGCACTGGATGGCGGACTGGATGCAATTTCTGGAAGGAAATCTCGCCCCAACCAACGCTAACTTGTTCCCCATGTATTACTTAGCATAAACTCCTCCTTGCCGTCCAGAGGAATTTTCAGACGAATAGGGAACATTCGACTTTCGCCGGTGTCCAACGCTAATGAAGGCGCGCCTCTCCAAATTGAATCGATCATAATTCAGCGAAATACCATGTAAGTCGCTGAAAACACAGGAGATGTGTCTATGCGCCCAGAAAGCTCGCAACAGGACCCACCCGAAGATGCAGGCAAACTCCCACCATCTGCCAGTACGCAAGGCTTTTTGGTCGACTGCATGATAGACCCAGACCCAAATGCAACGTCACGCGCTGGCAGGGCGCGTGGAAGGGCATTCGGGATCTCAGCTCTGGCGCAGGCCGGGCTACTGATTCTTATGTTGATCTTGCCTCTTTTTGCCACGAGCAATCTGACGGCAGTCAGAAATGCCATCCCGATCGCGCCGTACGGCGGAATTCCTCGCCGCGGCCAAGAGACGAAGCCCAAAGACCCAGTGCAACCCTCTTCACGAAAACACCACATAGTCGCTGACGGACCAATCTACCCAGTTCCGTCCAACACAAAGAAACGGAGTGATGTTTCGGATGAAAATAGCCGCGGTGATTCCAACGAGACTCCGAACTTTGGATTGCCAACAGGAGACCCAAACAGCAATTTCACGGGAATCGGGGCTATTCCGATTCCCGGAATCTATGACGGCCCTCGACCGCCTATCTCCGCAATCGAGACGAAAGCTCCAGTCAAACCGATTGAGGTGAGCCAGGGCGCCGAAATGGCGCAACTCATCCACAAAGTGGACCCTGTCTATCCCACGATTGCGGCGCACAATCACATCGAAGGCACCGTGGAATTGCGCGCCATCATCGGGCGCGATGGCACGGTGCGAGAGCTTCAGGTGTTGAGCGGGCAAGCCTTCCTCGCTTTCGCAGCGAAAGAAGCCGTCCGGCAATGGCGCTTCCGGCCCACTAGGCTCAACGGCCAGCCCGTTGAGGTGGACACGTTTATCACCGTGGTTTTTCGGTTTGAGAAGTAGGAACCGGACCAAAAAAGCGGAGATAGAACGCTAATCAGCCGCGGAAACACTGGGTGTTTCTTCGCGCGCCGTGACGGACGCGTGGCTGCGGTGTTCCACGCCCGGCGAAGAGGTTTCTGTCCAAAGCGTTTTGTCTGAGAGCAGCTTGGAGACGAGCGCCGTGTGCAGGGCGTGGCCCGCCTTGTACGCTTCCACGCTCCCGAGGAGCGGACGTCCCACAAGCGCGAGATCTCCGATGAGGTCGAGCGCCTTGTGGCGCACGAATTCGTCGGGCGAGCGCAGAGGGCCATTCATCACGCCGTCGCGCGTGAGGACGATTGCGTTTTCCAGCGAGCCGCCGCGCGCGAGGCCTGAGGCGCGAAGGCGGTCCACGTCATCGAGAAAGCAAAAAGTTCTGGCAGTGGAAAGCCTTCTCGAGAAACTTTCCCGGTTCACGACAAGTTCGATCTCTTGCTGGCGCGCCATCGGGTGGGGAAAGTCCACATAGACGCGCACGCGAAGCTCGTCGGCGGGATAGATGCCAATGCGGCGATCTCCCTCATGCACCTCGACCGGCTTCAGCACCTTCAGATAGCGGCGCCTGTGGTGCAGCCGTTCGATGCCCGCCTGGTCGATCATTTCCATAAAGGGCTGCGCGGAGCCATCGAGAATGGGAAGCTCAAGATTGTCGACGTCGATAAAAATATTGTCGATCCCACAGGAATAGAGAGCGGCAAGCACGTGCTCAGTGGTGGAAAGCCATACGCCCTTCTTCATCAGCGATGTCGCATAACTTACGCGCGAGACGTTTCTGCCATGCGCTTCGATAGGGAAGTTATCGAGGTCCGTCCGACGGAACACAATTCCCGTATCCGCGGGCGCAGGCGCGAAGCGCATCCGGCATTTCACACCGGTGTGGAGTCCCACCCCTGAAGTCTCAACAGGGCGCGCGATGGTAGTTTGAAGCGGCATGACACTAGAAATAGTAGCAGTTTCCAGGCCCAACCGCGCGTCAACACCCCCTTTGTTTTCAATAGTTTACATGGGGCTTTGAGCAGTACGCTGGCAATGTGTGGTAAACACGCATCATTGTGCCTAATATCATGCGGCGCAAACGCAGCAAAACGGGGTCAACAACTCTTGTCTGTGGAGCAAACCCCAGTGGTTGTCTAGCCAGTCGGGCTGGCGTAAGATGGGATTTCGATGGCGTCACCGTTCAACATCCTGCCAAGTGCAAATCGTCCGGGCATGCCCGTCCCGCCGCCCGGGATGCACCCGCGTCCTGAATGGCTGAAGGTGAGATTCTTCGGCGGGCCCAACTACCAGGACCTGAAGGGAATCATGCGCACTCTCGGTTTGCACACTGTTTGTGAGAGCGCGCGGTGCCCGAACATGGGCGAATGCTGGGAGCACCGCACCGCGACCTTTATGATTCTTGGCAATATCTGCACGCGCTCGTGCGGGTTCTGCGCCGTGCCTTCGGGGCGGCCGCTTGGCCCTCCGGAGGAAGACGAGCCGGAGCGCGTCGCGGAAGCAGTGGCGAAAATGGGGTTGCGCTACGCGGTGGTCACATCCGTGAATCGTGATGACGAACCCGATGGCGGCGCGGCAATCTTTGCGCGCACCATCACGGAAATTCGCCGGCGCGTGCCGGGTTGCAGGGTCGAAGTGCTCATCCCCGATTTTCGCGGTGTATGGCCGGCGCTGGAAACCGTGCTTGCCGCGCGGCCAGACGTGCTGAATCACAACGTCGAAACGGTGCCGCGGCTCTACCGGCAGGTGCGCAAAGGCGCGATTTATGACCGCTCGCTCGAATTGCTCCGCCGCGCGAAGGAATTTGCTCCGGAGATTCCCGCGAAGACCGGAATGATGCTGGGGCTTGGAGAATCTCGCGAAGAAGTGCGCGCGGCAATGAGCGACCTCGCCGCGCAGGGCACCGACATTCTCACACTCGGGCAGTATCTCCAACCGACGCGCGAACACCTGCCGATCGTGCGTTACGTCCACCCGGATGAATTCGCCGAATACAAACAACTTGGCGAGCGGATGGGCTTCCGGCATGTTGAAGCAGGGCCTCTCGTTCGTTCCTCCTACCACGCATTCGAGCAATCCGAAGCCGCGCGCAGTTAGCCGGCCCATACACACAAAACCGCACTATTAACGCGCCTTAAATCGTATAATACCGACCTTTCTTGGATGCCATGACCGCCCTTGCCCAATGGCTGCACGCCCGCGCCCGATTTGACCGCAACGAGTTTTCCGGTGCGTTCGGCGACATCGGCACGGACTTTCCGCTGATTGTCGGAATGATCATTGCCGCCCATCTGGACGTCGCGAGCGTGCTGATCATGTTTGGCGTGATGCAACTTTTTACGGGGTTGCTTTATGGGATGCCCATGCCCGCGCAGCCGCTCAAAGCCATGGCGGTGATCGTCATCGCGCAGAAGCTCAGCGGGAATGTTTTGTATGGCGCCGGCTTGGTTATCGGCGTGTTGATGCTGGCGTTGACCGTGACGGGATTGATTGGCTGGCTCGCGCGCGCCGTCCCGAAGATCGTCGTGCGCGGAATTCAATTCGGGCTTGGCTTGCAGCTCGCGTACCTCGCGCTGAAAGATTACATTCCCGCCGACGGCCGCTGGGGTTATGCGCTCGCGGGGGCGGCATTCTTGCTGACGCTGCTGCTCCTCGGCAACCGGCGGTTTCCGCCCGCGCCGTTTGTGATTGCGCTCGGAATTCTGTACGCGATTGCGTTCAAGCTGACCGGAACCTTGCCGGGCCATGGATTCGGACTCCGGCTGCCCCTGCTCCACGTGCCCGCATGGCACGACGTCCTGACCGGATTCATTCTCCTTACGCTTCCGCAGCTCCCACTTTCGCTCGGGAACTCGATTCTCGCGACGCGGCAGGTGGCCGACGACCTGTTTCCCGAGCGTAAAGTCACGATCAAGAAGATCAGCGCGACGTATTCCTTCATGAACCTCGTCAATCCATTTTTTAGCGGCGTGCCCACCTGCCACGGCTCGGGTGGAATCGCGGGGCACTACGCCTTCGGAGGGCGCACGGGCGGGTCCGTGATGATTTACGGGATGCTTTATCTGGGGCTTGGACTTTTCTTTAGCCGAGGGTTCGCCACGGCGGTGCAATTATTCCCGTTGCCCGTGCTTGGCGTGATTCTCCTGTTTGAGGCGCTGGCGCTGATGAGACTCACGCGCGACACTGCGGGCAAGCCAGGTGAATTCGCGATCGTCCTGCTTGTGGGCCTGATTTGCTTTGGCGTTCCGTACGGGTACGTAGTTGGAATGGTGGTCGGCACCGCGCTGGCTTACTTACTGCCCGCGCGGCTGAACAATCTTACGCGTTGACGAGCCGGCTTCTATTATTGAACGTGTAGCGCCGCAAGCCCCTCGCGCGAAAGTTTCGCCACCCGCTCGCGGGACTTGGTATCGGCCGCGGGAATCGCTGCCGCAGCGCGATAACTTGCCGCGGCTTTTTCCTTTCGATTGAGGAGCGCGTTCAAATTGCCGAACATCAGCGCAAAAATGGGGTTTTGCGGATAGCGCGCCACGAGCGGCTCCATCAATTCCGCCGCGCGCTCATACTGCTGGTCGTATAGCCGCAGGTTTTTCGCGAGATAGAAGCGCGCCTCGACGGCGGTCATATCGCCGTGCTCCATCGCATTCGTGAGTTGCGCGATGCCTTCTTGCTTGCTCCCGCCGGGGATTCCCATGAAGAAGCGCAAGACCTTGGCAAACGAGGAAAGAGTGTCGATGTAATAGTTGTAGAGGCCGAGGCCGGTATCGGCGTCAGCGAGCTGCGGGTCGAGCGTCTTCGCGCGAAGAAAATGTTCGCGTGCCTTCACTCCGGCGCGCGCGGTGCCGCGGCGATCGCCGCGCATTCCAATCAAACGCGCGCGGAGCAGATAGGCCGTACCGGCGTAAAGATGCAACTCCGCCGTCTCAGCATGCTGGATCCGCGCTTCAGCAAGCGACGCCGCCTTGTCGGCGGTTTTTAAGAAGGCCTCATTTTCCGGCGCGGCGGGCAATTCCCAGATATCCAGCATGTTCCATTTGAATTCCAGCGAGCGGCAATAAATCTTCCACCACATCGCGTCGGCTTCCAGCAGGAACCCGACCGGCGATTCGGATTGCGAGGTCTGCACGCGGCGGAAATGCTCGATGGCGGCGTCCGGATCGCCGCGATAAAGCGCGTCAAGACCGTCGCGGGCTTCTTGCGGCAGCGGAAGCCGGTGCGCGCCCTGTGCGCGGCATGGCGGCGCCGCGGCCACGCAACAAAAAACCACGGCGCACGCGAATCGTTGAACGCACTGCGGCGAGCAGCGCCGCACGCAGCGCTCACGAATCTTAAATGGCCGCGGCATCACAGGGCATTCTACTGCATCGGATAGGGATGCCTCGCTTCCGCGCAACCGGGAATGCGGTGCTATCCTATCGGCTCGCCAAACGGGCGGAATACGCCGGTGAACGAGACTCAACAATTCGGGATGAATGAAGGAGCGGGCGGCCGGGCCCAGAACCCGGCCCAGAACCCAGCCACGTCCGCGAGCCTCGAGCGCGGGTTGGGATTGCTGCCGGCCACGGCGCTCAACATGATTGACATGGTGGGCATCGGGCCGTTCATCGTCGCGCCGCTGGTAATTCAAGCGATGGGCGGGCCGCAGTGCCTGCTCGCGTGGGCGGCAGGCGCGGCGCTCGCGTTGCTCGATGGTTGCGTGTGGGCGGAACTGGGCGCGGCGATGCCGCAGGCGGGCGGGAGTTACGTTTTCCTGCGCGAAGCGTACGGCCCGGGGCGCTGGGGGCGGCTCTTCTCGTTTCTTTTTATCTGGCAGACGCTGATTCAAGCGCCGTTGGTGGTGGCGTCCGGAGCGATTGGTTTTTCGCAGTACCTGACATATCTACATCCGCTTGGGCTTTATGCGCAGAAGGCCGTTTCCGGCGGGCTGGTGGTGGTGCTGGTCGCGCTGCTCTACCGGCGCATCACGGCCATCGGAAAGATTTCCGTTTTGCTGTGGGTGGGAGTGATCGGGACAATGATCTGGATCATCTTCGGCGGCATGACCCATTTCAACGCCAAGCTCGCATTCACGTATCCCGCGGGTGCATGGAACTGGTCGTGGCTGTTTTTTGCGGGGCTCGGCGCGGCGATGGTCAACACGGTTTACACTTACTGGGGTTACTACAACATCTGCCACCTCGGCGGCGAAATTCGTCGGCCGGAACGCAACATCCCGCGCGGGATTTTTATCTCCATCTTCGGCATCGCCGCGCTTTATCTGGCGATGCAGACGAGCATCCTGGGCGTGTTGCCGTGGCAACATGCGTCCAAATCTAATTTCATCGTGAGCGCGTTCATGGAGCAGATTTACGGCGCGCGCGCGGCGCAGGGCGTGACGGTGATGATCTTGTGGATCGCGTTCGCTTCGCTTTTTTCAGCGCTTTTGGGTTATACGCGCGTGCCCTATGCGGCGGCGTGCGACGGCAATTTCTTCTCCGTCTTCGCGCGAGTCCATCCTACAAAACGGTTTCCGCACGTTTCGCTGCTCTTCCTCGGCGCTACGGCGCTTGTCTTCAGCCTGCTGTTCAAATTGAGCGATGTAATCAAAGCCATTCTCGCGATGCGCCTGCTGGTGCAATTCATCGGGCAGGCCGTGGGGGTGATGATTCTGCATCGGCGCTGGCCCGCATCTCGATTGCCCTATAAAATGCCGCTGTACCCGCTGCCTGCCATAGTGGTGATTTTTGGCTGGGCTGCATTGTTCATTGCGACCGGAAGAAAATTCGCCCTGGGAGGACTGCTCGTGATTCTGGCTGGGATCACCGTTTATATGGTTCAAGCGCGGCTGCGTGGAGAATGGCCGTTCGTTTCCGGGGGCGCCTCCGCGAAGCAGGTGGCGCCATGACGCCGCCGCGCCTTCGTGCTGCGGCGGTTGCAGCCGCAGTTGCAACAATTCTTTGCTCGCTTGCGCTTCCTGTATTTGCGCAGCGCCCGGCCATCGATCCAAATGGGCAGAGTCTGCCCCATGCACTGGAAGCGATTCAGCGCGCGCGGATCGCGACGCGAGTCCTGTTTATCACCGCGCATCCGGATGATGAAGCTTCCGGCACGCTGACCTATCTGGCGCGCCAATTCGGCGACGACGTCGCATTGCTGACGATCACCCGGGGGCAGGGCGGACAGAACGCCATCGGCCCGGAACAGGGCGATCAGCTCGGCGTAATCCGCAGCGCGGAACTGCTGGCCGCGACCGAGACCTACGGCGTGAAGCTTTATTTCACGCGCGCGCCGGATTTCGGCTACTCGAAAACGCTCGAGGAAACTCTGCGCATCTGGGGCGATACGGCGCTGCGCGACATGGTGCAAGTGATCCGCACGTTCCGGCCAAACATCGTCATCAACGGCTGGGACAGCATCCGCACCGGACACGGCAATCATCAGGCGTCGGGTTACTTGACGCCGAAGGCTGTGGAAGCCGCCGCGGATCCGAATATTTTTCCGGACCAGTTGACCAACGGACTGAAAGCCTGGCATGTGGATCTGCTGCTGCAGCAAGGGTTAGGCGGCGGGCGCGGGCAAACTGAGAATGCAGTCACGCTTCCCGTCAACGAAATCTCGCCCATCTGGGGAAAGTCCTACAACGAAATCAGCCGCGACGGCTTTGCCAACCAGCGGTCGCAAGGCGTCGTTGCGTTTTCGTTTTCGCTGGGAGTGAATCAATTTCTTCGACGTCCCTCAACGCTCATGCGGCAGGATGGAGCCGCGTTCGACAAGGCCCAGCTTTCACTCGCGCTCGGCTCGCTTCCCGCGCGGTTTCCGGCTCTTTCCGAAATACTGAAAACGAAGCTGATTGAGACCGACCTCGCGCTCGAGCGCGCGCGCGTCGCGGCGCAAGCGCTAGATTGGCCGAAGGCGGTGCACGAACTCGCGGGCGCGGGGAAGATCGTGGCCGACCTGGAATCGCAGATTTCCGTCCGCAGTCACGCGCAAGTCCCCGACGCCGAATATGAGCTGGCCAAGGCGCGCTGGCGGATCGACCATGCGCTCACGATCGCCGCGGGAATCCGTGTATTCGCCCAATCGGATCGCAGCAACCTTGTTGCAGGGGAATCCTTTACCGTGCGCGAGGATCAGCAACATCGCGATCAAATCAATTCTGCTGAATTCGCCGCGCCGACGCTTGTGCTGCCCGAGGGTTGGCACGCGGAGGCGCCGGCGCAAGATCAGAACGGCGTATGGACCCTTAAAGTCTCGATTCCCGCAGGGGCGCAAGCGCCGCGCGGCTCAGCGGACTGGATGCTCCCGTTTCCCGCGCCGCTCGTTCTTGCGCGCGTGCATGCGGCGATCGAAGGCTACGGGTTCGACACCGACGCAGAAGTGATGGCGCAAAGGGCGACGCCTACAACCGTCATCACCGAATCGTTGCGGCTTGTGCCCGCGGTAGGGCTTACGCTCGAACCGAAGCAGTTCGTCATCGCCGTGAACCAGCCGCGCAAACCGCAGGAAGTGCTCGCGCTCGTGCACGCCTATTCCGCCAACGCCGTCCACGTTTCGGCCGGAATGGATTTGCCCGAAGGCTGGCACGCTCCCGCAACACAGGAAGTGGATCTGGCCGCGGGCGGAGACGCGCTGGTGCGGTTCACGATCACTCCGCCGGAGAAACTAGCTGCGGGAAAGTACGAAATCAAGGCCTGGGCCAAGCGCGGAGACGAGACTTTCCGCACTTCGCTCATGCCGCTGCCTTCGCTCCCCGCATACCTTTGGAGCGAGCCGGCAACCGCTCCCGTTCACGCCTTCAACGTGAACATTCCCGCGAATCTGCGCGTCGGGTTTGTGGCCGCGGATTTGGAGCTTGTGCCCGAGGCGCTCGGACGCCTGGGGATTCATGTCGAGATGCTCGACTCTGCGGCGCTTACGTTTGGCGACCTAAGCCGCTTTGACGCCATCATCGTGGGCATTCGGGCGTATGAATTGCGCGCCGACGTGCTGGCCAACAACCAAAGGCTGCTCGATTACGCCAGTGCGGGCGGAACCTTGGTACTGGAATACGAGCGCGACAACTTCTGGAACTCGCTCAAGACGCAAATCACTCCGTATCCGGCCGCCATGCAGGGCGGCGCGTTGCGCATCACGGATGAAACCGCGGACGTGCGTTTTCTCACGCCCGATTCGCCGCTGCTGAATTCCCCCAACAAGATCACGCAGGACGACTTCAATGGCTGGGTGCAGGAGCGCGCGAACTATCTCTGGTCGAGCTTCGATTCGCATTATCAGGCCGTGCTTGCCATGCACGATCCGGGCGAATCGGACTTGAATGGGTCGCTTGTGTGGACGCGCTACGGCAAGGGCGTCTACATCTACGCCGCGCTCGAATTCTTCCGGCAATTGCCCGAAGGAAATGCCGGCGCATACCGCCTGTTCGTCAACCTGATTAGCCAATCTCGCGCGAAGTAATCGGCGCTCCCGCGCGGCCTGTGCGGAGACGGGCGAAGTTGTTGTCTGGCGAACTCCTTCGGAATCCTTTCTCATGTGTGGCTAAAGGCCGTGCTATTTTCATTTCACGGACGTTCAGGGGGAATCGATGGGTGCCTTCAATTTGAAAAATGGAAACGCGAGCGCGGCATGGCGAATAGCCACATTCGCAGTTATCGCCGCGATCTTGTTGTCCTCAGCGTTCGCCCAGAAAAATAAGAAAGACCAATCGAAGCAGCCCCCGGATGCGCAGAGTTCCGGCGTCTCCGACGACGACGCAATTGAGCGGCAGATTTCGCAGATGCTCGCTGCGTGGCAGACCGGGGATGGCGAAGGGATGCACGCCTTCTATGCGGATGATGTCTTGCTGGTGAGCGGTGCTTGGGAGCCGCCGGTTTCCGGCTGGGCCGCCTACCTGCGCGCGTACCAGGGGCAGCGCACCCGGATTCAGGGCCTGCAGCTCGAGCGCAGCAACACATTCCGCAAAGTGACGGGCAACTCCGCCTGGGCGACGTATCAGTGGGAGCTAACCGGCGTGATGGATGGCAACGCGACGACCGCGCACGGCCACACGACGCTCTTCTTCGAGAAGCGGAACGGCCGGTGGCTCATCGTGCTGAACCATACTTCGCTCACGCAGGAACCGGTTCCGGCAGCCGCGGGCAGATCCGGCACTCTCTAACGCTCAAAGCGCGCCATCAGGACTTCGGCACGTTGCTCATGCCGCTCCAGAGCCAGAGGCCGATAATCAGAACAAGCAACATCCCCGCCGCAACCCCGAAGACCCAGATAGGCTTGCTCAGGCGTTCGAGCTTTCCCGCCAGAGCGTGCTGATCCTCCGCTGCGTGAGCCTCGCCTTTGGTCAGAAAAAGTGTGTCTTCTTCGCGGCTGGTCAGCATTGCGCGGTAACCGAGCAGCGCCATCCAGAGAACAGTCAAGACCACCCAGAGCAGCGACAAATAGCCGAGCCACCCTGAAGTTAATTCTTCCATGGCACCCTCCCACTTTGGGTCGGACTTTCCCTCCCCAAGTCCAAGCGCGGGGCCCAGAAACGATTTCTGCGCGGATTATAGCACCCCTGACCAAAGCGGGATGCAACCTGGGACAGAAAAGATTCAAGTCGCAGCGTCAATAAACTTTGCTTCAAGATGGACGCATTATGGAATTCAATATGTTTGATAATCAATAGAAGTTGCCTAGTTTTATGAATTATTGAATCCTCCGGGCCGCGCCCTCTTAGTTTCGAATTTTGTAAGTCGCTGCTTACAAAGACATTATCGAAACCAAGAGCCTAGACAGTTTGGAACTGTTATTGCCTGCAACCATTCCCGTGTGGGTTTCACAAACCAAAGGGGGCCATGATGTGTTTCACTCGTATCACTAAGTACCTCGCACTTTTTTGTCTGTTGGGTTTATTTGCGGCTATCTCCACAGTTGCTCAAGTCCCGACAGGGACGGTTACAGGGATCGTCTTGGATCAAAATAAAGCGGCAATTGTTGGGGCTGAAGTTACCATCACCAGCCAAGACACCGGCACCAAATACAGTTCGAAGACAGGGCCGAATGGCGGATATCAATTTGCCAGTCTCAATTTCGGTCTTTACAGAATCGAAGTCAGACAAAAGGGATTCAAGACTGGTACGGTAACCGATATTAGGCTGGAGGCTTCGCAGGAGTATTCCGTACCTGCAATCGTTCTGGAGGTCGGCGAAGTCGCGGAAAGCGTGAACGTCGAGGCCGGCGCAGAAGAAATTCAAACCACCAACGCCGAGGTCTCATCCAACATAGACAAAAGCCAACTCGCGTCACTGCCGATTGCGGATCGAAATCCCATGAATCTGCTGGGTTTGGAAGCGGGCGTAAATCAGAACGGGAAAACCACGACGGTAGTCAATGGCCAGCGGAGCACATTCTCAAACGTGACCATAGACGGCGTCAATGTCCAAGACAACTTCATCCGAACAAATGACCTCGACTTCCTTCCCAACTTGCCCGTCCTGAGCCAGGTAAGCGAATTCACCCTGAACTCGCAGAACGGCAATTCGGCGGTCGGCGGCGGCAGTTCGGCGATCAGCATCGTAACACCACGCGGGACAAATGATTGGCACGGCCAGGCTTTCTATTGGTACCGAAGCAACAAATGGGCAGGCAACGATTGGTTCAATAACTTTAATGGGGTCCCGCAGACCGGACTGAACCTGAACCAGTGGGGTGGGAATGCCGGCGGGAAGATTCTGAAGAACAAGCTCTTTGTTTATGCATGGTACGAAAGCTATCGGTTAGGGCAGACGACGCCAATAACTTCAACAATTCTCACGCCCGGCGCCAGGACCGGCACGTTTCAATACAATACGTCTTGCAATAACACGACCATCACCTGCCCGGGTGGAGTCACACCCGGCCAATTGATCTCCGTCAACTTGCTCACGCTCGAAAACACCGCGAGGTCTGGCGCTTCGCCGGTTTTCACCATTGACCCCAAAATTGCAGCTCTCCTGGCCAATGTGCCGACAACAGGCAATAGCAAACAGGTGGGCGATGGACTGAACACTACTGGATTTGCGTTTAATGCCAGGTCCAATGTCGTGCAGCCGAATACCGGCGTCCGCTTCGACTACGACGCCAGTCCGCACAATTCTTTTTCGGGGACCTACTCCTGGAACCAACAGATTGTGGACAGGCCTGATATCGACCAATCGTTCGACACTGTTCCCATCGTAAGCAACAATGACAAAGTCAATTTTGCCTCGATGGCATGGCGTTGGAGCCCGAAATCGAATTTCACCAACGAAGTTCGTTTCGGCTTCGACCTTGCACCCGCGATTTTTACCAGCACCCAGGCTTTCGGACCGACCATTATCACGGGGACGGATTTTACGAATCCATTGCCAAACTTTTTCAACCAGGGCCGCTATACAAACACGTGGGACTGGGGCGACAACGCAACGTGGAGCAAAGGAAACCATACAATCAGTTTCGGCACGTATATTCAGCGCGTCACCATAAACCCCTACAATTTTGCCGGGACCTCGGAAAACCTGGCACTGGGGTTCAGCCCATCCAATACGTTCGCGCTGCTAAACAGCGACTTCCCCGCGCCGATCTCATCCAACGTTCTCGGGCACGCGGACAATCTGCTGTCCACACTCGCCGGGTTTGTCAGCAATACCAGCCAGACGTTTAACGTGACAAGTCCTACCTCAGGATTCGTTTCGGGAGCGCCCTCAAACCAGAATCTTCGCCTCAATAATTGGGCCTTCTATGGTACCGATTCCTGGCGCATCCGGAGAAACCTCGTTTTGACCTATGGCTTGCGATGGGAATATGCCGTCCCCCTCAGCGAGCGGGATGGCTTGCTTCTGCTCCCGGTCGTTCAGCCGGGCCAATCCGTCGAGGACACGTTGCTCTCGAACGCGACTGTGAACGTTGTCGGCGGAAAGGCGAATAACCGTCTGGCGTACAATCGGGACTTAAGAGACTATGCCCCCAATCTCGGCCTGGCCTGGGATCCGTTTTCAAACGGCAAGACGGTCATCCGTGCGGGTTACTCGTTACATTTTGTAAACGATGATATCCCCACGGCGGTGCTCAACGCGGCTTCGGGGAACGCTGGCCTGATTTCATCGAACACGAATCCCAACGTTTTTGCATCGCTTAGTGGTGATAACGGCGCCCCCGCCACATCGGCGCTTCCAGCACCGCCGTTCCTGATTCCGGTCACGTTCCAGCAGAACTTCAATAATCTAGGTGGGCCCGGCTCTAACGCCGGGTTCGCGATTTCTCCCAATCTGCGCACACCCTACGTTCAGGACTGGAACCTCTCGATTCAGAGAGAACTCGGATGGCACACCACGCTGATTGTCTCCTACGTTGGCAACCACGCGGTTGGTCTCATCCGGGGCATTGACATCAACCAGGTGGTGATCAACCAAAACGGCTTCCTTGCAGACTTCAATCGCGCCCGGAACAATTGCTTCCTCTCACTTGCCGCCGGCCTCGGATGCAACATCAACTTCGCTGGACCGGGGAGCCAGCCATTGACGATCTTCCCGACGCTTCCGGGCGGAGGGTTCCCAGGCGCCGGTGTGGTTCAGTCCGATATCGAACAAGGGCAGGTGGGATCGCTGGCGGATCTGTACCATGTCGACGGTATCGAGGCGTTTCCCGGTCAGTTCACGCCAAATGATTTAATCCGCGGCGGCGACCTGCTGGAGAACTACTCGAGTTCCAGCTATAACGCCGGGATTGTGGAAATCCGGCGGCGATTCGCGAGGGGTCTCAATATCCAGGCCAGCTACGCTTTCAGCAAGGTCCTTGACGATTCCGACGGCTCGCAAAACAACTTTTCACCGTTGCTGGACAATGCACAGCCTCAGCTCGAACGTGGGCGCGCGAATTTCGACATCACGCACGCGTTCAAGTCCAATTTCTTATACGAACTGCCGTTGGGGAAGGGGCACCGCCTCGCACCCGGCAACGGCTTTGTGAACCGAATCATTTCAGCCTGGACGGTCTCCTCGGTCTTCACCTTGCAGAGTGGATCGCCGTTCTCGATCTTTTCAGGACGCGGCACGTTAAACCGCAGCGGCCGGTCGGGGGACGAAACGGTGGATACGACTCTCACGCTGGACCAGATTCGGGCCGACTTTCAACGTTCCATCAATACTACGGGGTCGTTTGCTGGGGAGGTCTTGTTCATCAACCCGAGCTTTGTTAGTCCAGCTACCGGCTTGGGCGCCGGCCCGGACGGTTTAACCTGCTCGCCGTTGGTGGCGAACGGCTTCTGCAATCCGGGACCGGGACAAGTAGGAACTCTGGCGCGGAACGCCTTCAATGGCCCTGCATTCTTCAATATGGATTTCGCTGTGTCCAAGAGCATTCTGATTACGGAAAGGATGAAACTCGAGCTCAAGGGCCAGGCGTTCAATGTCCTGAACCATCCAACGTTTTTTGTCGGAGATCAGAACATTAACAGCAGTTCGTTCGGGCAAATCACCAGCGTCTTGTCAAACTCGACTGGGAATACGGCGCGGGTCCTCCAGATCGGAGCGTCGTTTATATTCTAGTCTCGTCGCTGCGATTCAAAACAATCTGCGGGCCGGCAATCAACCGGCCCGCTTTTTTTCTATGTCCAGCGACGAGCATTTCCGGTTGTTATGAATATCAGCCTCCAGGGTCGATTTGAACTGCTTTTAGAGCAGGTTGGGCCGGACAATTCTCCCGCATCGTTGCCGGGCCGCGTTGACAAAGCCCAGGGTGGCAGGCAAAATTCTTTTTGCCTCGTTGTACCGCACGATGTGCCCAAGTGGCGGAACTGGCAGACGCGCTAGATTCAGGTTCTAGTGGTCGCAAGGCCGTGGAGGTTCGAGTCCTCTCTTGGGCACCAATGTCTTCTCCGCCGAAATCGCCAGGTAGCTGTTGCGGCCGGGCCGCGGGCCGGACGCGTTCACATTTCCGTAACAATTCACGGCCTTCGGGGGTGTAGAATCCGCCCCTATGCCAGCTCCTGCGCAACCATTTGAATTCAAGATTCATTCCCGGCAGGGCGCACGCCCCGGCCAGCGGGTCATTGAAATGACTGGACCGCTTCTTATCACCACGCTTTTCCCCTTGCGCGAAGAACTGCGCGCCGCAGGTGAAGGCGCCACGATCCTGGATTTCACGAATGTGCCGTACATGGATTCGGCGGGGCTGGGATTGCTTGTGCAGGCACAGGTGTCGATCCAGAAGGCGGGACGGCGCTTCGCGTTAGCCGGAATGAATGAGCGCGTACGCGCGGTGCTCACCGTCACGCACGTGGAGGGACTTTTCAATTCATACGCCACGCCCGCCGAAGCGGAAGCCGCGCTGGCCTGACCTCAAATTGTCCGGGAAGTGCCCGCGGAACCTTACTGCACTTCTCCCTTTTCCATCACAAATAGAAATGGGTTCGACGTGTACCTGGTAAGCACGCCGATCACATCAATCATCGCTCCCGGCGCTGGCGGCTCCTGCATTGGAGTCGTAAGCGTGACCTTCATGTCAGCTTTATTCGCCTGCTGGTTATCGCCCGTGATGGCAACCAGGATTGTGTCCGCTGTGGATGAAATCACTTTCACGTGAATTTTCAGCCGGGCCTTGCCGTTATCTTGTTTGGCCAGAATCGCGGCCCACACCTTTTGCGCGGCCTGGCGTGCCGCGGGCGAGCAATCGCGTTGCGCGAGGATAAATTCCCAATCGCTGAAGGAAAGCGTAGCGGGATCATTTTCTTGGACGGCCTGCACGGCAAGCTCGCAGACCGTTGGCGCGCGTTTTATCGAGGCTGCGAAATTGGCGGGCGGCGCCGTTTGTGTTGCCGCCTGCGCGAGTATCTGGTCCCAGCCGTCTTCCCCACCGTGGAATTTCTTGTATTTTGCTTTCGCATACTGAGTGATCGAATTTGCCGCCGCTGCATTCTTCCCTGCCTCGAAGAGGTGAATGGCTCGCGCTGCATACCAAAAGCCGTTGACATCCGGCGGATTCATTTCCAGCTCTGCGACGGAGAGTTGGTAGATGTCCTGCATGTTATCTGGACCCGCCCGTACAGCCTTCATGAGATTTTCCCGCGCGGATGCCCAATTGCTCGCGCGCAGATCAACGAATCCGAGCGCGCCGCAGAATATGGAGGTCATCTGATTGCGCAAACCCTCAAACTCGGCGTCGGAAATGTCTTCCGGCTTCGGCCATATCTTCAGTGCTGCGGCCCCTTTTTCGGCGCCGGCGCGAATCTCCTGGCTAAGTGCGGCGGCCTGCGTTGCGTCGGTTGTTGCGGTCAGCGTCGCGCGCTTGAGGAAAATAGTGATGGCCAGCGCGCGGATATTGTTCGGATCCATCTCCAGAATGCGCACTGCGGTCTCGGCGAGCTTTTGCGGGTTGTTCGCTTGCTGATACGCCGCCATGGCCTGCTCGAGGGCGTCAATCTTCACGATGCTGTCTGGGTATTGCTTCGCGAAGGCTTCCATCAACTGCGCTTTTTGCGCGGCGTCCTTCGTATTCAAGGCGGCGATGTATGCGTTGTATTCGGCCGGGTCCTTGATTACTTTGTGACTCGTGGGCGTGTTTCCTCGCTGGTCTTGCGCGGCGTTAAGTGTGAGCGCAAACCCCAACACAAGCGCGCCCAACGCAATCGCGAATGCCGCCAATGCTTTCCTCGAAAAATTCATGTGGTCTCCAAGACTTCATTATAGAATTCCGATGCCCTTCAGGCACGGAGCATCGGCGCCTCTGTGTCCTGTCCGCTCCCGGTTCATGATCCGCTTCCTTTGGCGCGCCCTATAAAGCCCGATAAATGGATTCCGTTCGTCCCTCTTTGGCGATAGAATTCCGCCGCCATTGATAGCTGCCATTCTCAGTTCGGGAGGAATCACCAAATGCGATCGCACAAGTCGTGGGGTGTCCGCCAAATTCTCCTCGGAGTCACCGCGCTCCTTTTGTTAGGGGCGGTCGTTTCGCTGGCCCAGACGTTTGATCCGGCCATGTGGCGGCCGCTGCGCTGGCGCTCCATCGGACCGCAGCGCGGTGGACGAGCGCTGGCCGTTGCCGGCGTGGCCGGCAACCCCGATACCTATTACTTCGGGGCGGTGGCGGGCGGCGTTTGGAAAACGACCAACGGCGGCGAAAATTGGACGCCGATGACGGACAGCACGGACATCCGCTCCATCGGCGCGATTGCCGTCGCGCCGAGCGATCCCAACGTCATTTACGCCGGCACCGGCGAATCCTGTATGCGCGGAGATATCTCCGATGGCGACGGAATGTGGAAATCCACCGACGCCGGCAAGACCTGGACTCACATTCACCTCGAAGAGACCCGCCACATCGCTCGGATCGCCGTGGACCCGTATAACGCCGACATCGTTCTCGTCGCCGCCATGGGCCACGCCTTTGGCCCGAACCCGGAGCGCGGAGTTTTTCGCTCGACCGACGGTGGCAATACCTGGACGAAAACGCTTTTCAAGGACGACAAGACCGGCGCGATTGACCTGAGCATGGACCCCCACAACCCGCGCATCATCTTCGCGGCGATGTATCAGTTTGTGCGCATGCCGTGGGGCTTTGAAAGCGGCGGCCCGGGCAGCGGAATTTATCGATCGATGGACGGCGGCGTCACTTGGACGCAGATTCGCGGGCGCGGCCTGCCGAGTGGCGTGCTCGGCCGCATCGGCATCTCCGTTTCCGGCGCGGACAGCAACCGCGTCTACGCGATTATCGAAGCCGAACGCGGCGGCGTCTATCGCTCCGACAACGGCGGAGATTCCTGGCAGTTTCTGACCGGCGACCACAACCTCACGCAGCGCGCCTGGTATTTCCATCACATTTTTGCGGACCCCAAGAACGCGGACGCGGTATACGTTCTCAATACCAGCATCCTGCGCTCGATTGATGGCGGCCGCACGTTTGCAAACTTCCGCGGCTTGCATGGCGACAACCACGGTTTCTGGATTGACCCTACGAATCCCGATTGGATCATCAACAGCAACGACGGCGGCGCAAGCGTCACTCACACCGGCGGGCGCACTTGGTCTACGGAGGACAATCAGCCCACCGCCGAGTTCTATCACGTGGATACGGATTCGCGATTTCCTTACATGGTTTACGGTGCGCAGCAGGACAACTCGACCGTGGCGATCTCCAGCCGCGGCGCAGGCGGCCGCGGCGGAGGCGGGGGCGAATTTTATGACGTCGGCGGCGGCGAATCCGGCTGGGTAGTCCCCAAGCGCGATAATCCCGACATCACCTACGCCGGCTCTTACGACGGCTTGCTGACGGAATACAACCACGCCACCGGCGCCGAGCGCGACATCAATCCCTGGCCGCTCAACCCGATGGGTTCCGGCGCTGAAGGACTCGTACATCGTTTCCAGTGGACGTTCCCCATCGCGACCTCGCCTCACGATCCCAATATTCTCTACGCCGGCTCGCAATTCGTTCTGATGTCGAATAACGCCGGCTCGAGCTGGACGCAAATCAGCCCGGACCTCACTCGCAATGACAAATCCAAGCAGCAGCCGTCCGGCGGCCCGCTCAGTAAGGACAACACCAGCGTCGAGTATTACGACACCGTGTTTTGCATCGCCGAATCGCCCCTCGCGAAGGGTGAAATCTGGGCGGGCACCGACGATGGCTTGGTGCAACTGACGCGCGACGCCGGCAAGACCTGGACGAATGTCACGCCGAAAGGGATTCCCGATTGGATCAAGGTCAGCATCGTGGACCCATCCCCGATCGCAGACGGCACGACCTACGTTGCGCTCGACAGCCAGAAGCTCGATGACATGCGGCCGTATATCTACAAAACCAGCGACTTCGGCAAGACCTGGACGAAAATTACCAGCGGCATTCCCGACGGCGTGGTTACCCATTCCGTGAAGTCCGACCTGAAGAAGAAGGGGCTTCTATTCGCCGGCACGGAAGCAGGCGTCTACGTTTCGTATGACGACGGCGCGAATTGGAAGTCGTTCCGCCTGAACATGCCGAATACTCCCGTGCATGACCTCGTGATCAAGGACAACGACATCGTCATCGCCACCCACGGCCGCGCGTTCTACGCTCTGGACAACATCTCGGCGCTTCGCGAGATGTCTTCCGATGCGATGAACGCAGACGCGCACGTCTTCACACCGATCCCCGCGATTCGCGGAGGCCGCGGCGGCGGAGGACTCACGCTCGACTACTGGCTGAAGGCCGCGCCGCAGGGCCCGCTCACGATTGAAATCTCCGATAGCAGCGGCAAAATTCTTCGCACTTTCACGTCCACCGGACGCGGAGGAGGCCGGGGCGCGGGCGCCGAAGGCGCTCCACCCGAGGAGGAGGAACCCGGCGCGGGCGGCGGCGGGCGGGGTGGTCGCGGAGGTTTCGGCGGGGCTGCGCCGCCAAGAGCAAATCCCGGGCTCAATCGCTTTACTTGGGATTTGCGCACGGATCCACCCAGCGAAGTCCCCGGCGCCGTTTATTGGGCAGGGCGCGGGGCGGGCGTGGTCGTTTCCACCGGCTCCTACAATGTGAAGCTCACGGCCGGGGGCCAGTCGTACACCACAAAAGTGGAAGTGAGGACGGACCCGCGCGCGAATGTTTCTCAGGCCGATCTCGACAAGCAATTCCAGTTCGCCACGCAAATCAACGGGCGCGTCACCGCGTGCAATGACGCCATCAACCAGATCCGCGGCTTGCGCCAGCAGATTGACCTGCTCAAGCAGCGCCTGCCCGCAACCGCCGAGAACAAGCCGGTCCTCGATGCCGCCGATGCGCTGAACAAGCGTATGACGGAAGTCGAGGAGGAGTTGATCCAGACGAAGGCCACGAGCGGCGAGGACGCGTTGAATTTCCCCATCAAGGTGGGGAACCAACTCCTCGCGCTTTTCGGCTCCGTGGAAAGCGCGGACGCCGCGCCCACGGCCCAGGCCTACGCGGTGTTCGAGACTCTGAATAAGAAGCTCACCGAGCAGCTTGCGAAGTGGGACGATATCCAGAAGAAGGAACTCGCGGAACTGAATGCCAAAATGCAGTCGGCCAACGTGC
The DNA here is from genome assembly GCA_963838945.1 of uncultured Acidobacteriota bacterium. Taxonomy (GTDB): domain Bacteria; phylum Acidobacteriota; class Terriglobia; order Acidiferrales; family UBA7541; genus DASTCZ01. The sequence goes on from CAWITC010000011.1 coordinate 707,469, forward strand.
CCGGGATTTCGGTGCCGTCGGCGCTGCCCCCCGGCGCGGGTGGTCGCGGAGGCCGTCGCGGCGGCGATTAGATTTCAGATCTACACTTTGCTAGCGGGTCGGTGGAGGAAACTGAACTTTTGGCGCCTCGCGCGAGCCTTCTGACGCCGCAAAATACGCATTGTTGCGCTGGAATCCCGCCCATCTGGCAAAAATACTATTCGGGAAGAGCCCGATATACGTGTTGTAATCCTGCAAGGTGTCGTTATAGCGCTTGCGCTCGATGGCGATGCGGTTCTCGGTTCCCGCCAATTCATCCTGCAGCCGCAGAAAGTTTTCGTTTGATTTCAGTTGCGGATAGTTTTCGACGATGAGCAGGAGCCTGCCGAGCGCGCCGTCGAGCTGTCCGTTGGCGGCAATTTTTTCCTCCGGGCTGTGTGCCCCGAGCAGTGCGGCGCGGGCGCTTGCGATGTCGTGGAACACAGTCTGCTCCTGCGCGGCAAATCCTTTCACCGTTTCCACGAGATTGGGAATCAGGTCGGCGCGGCGCTGCAGGACAACATCCACCTGCGCCCAGGCGGATCGCACGGTTTCATTCTTGGTCACCATTTGGTTGCGGCGGCTGACGTACATTCCGCCGACAATGGCCGCAATTAGCCCCACGACCACGACGACGACCACGAGTGCGATCAGAGCCTTCTTCATGACTTCCCTCCGAACTTGAATTTATCTTTCCGCCGCCGCTGGATTCTCAAGGTGACAGCCATTGTGACACGCCGGGCACGGGCCGGCGAATCCCTGCGTCAGGGATTCGCGTCCAGTCGCCGGTCCACTTCATTCGCCGTTTTGTCGACAAGCTCCACGTAGCTCCGAAGCGTTTCCGCGACGTCGATTTCTTTTTCATTTCGCTTGCCTTCGCGAAAATCCAGTACCGTGTGGAACCCGCTCGGGCTAACGCCCGCAATCCGCGCAATCCGGTCAACCGCCTCGCGCTTGTTGGCCGCAGGCGGCTCGCCCAACGCAATTAACGCGTGGCGAAACAACGCCACAAAAGACGAAACCGATGAAACCATAATTCCCAGCCTTGCCTTCGCATTTTTCGGAGCGACGAGAAGCGTTTGCCGGAGCCGTAGCGAATTCGTCCGTAGTTCCCGCTCGACCTGGAGCTTGTGGTAGTGAAGGGGAACTGTTAAGCCCGCGAAAATATCCTCGCCGAACAACACGCGGTGCCGATCCTTCATGTCCAGCAATTCAATCGCGAAAACGTCCGCGGAGCGCCGCAGCTCCTCCAGCGTGAATACCCTGGGCTCTGGATTGCCCTTGCGAAGCCACCACTCGACAGCGGGTTGAAGGGCTTCCACGTTTGTGACATCCGCCCGCTCAAGGATGCAGAGAACATCCAGGTGTGAATGTTTGGACTGAAACTCCCCGGTCGCCGAAGAGCCAAATAAAATTACGGACTTCAAATTTTCTCCCGCGGCGGCTCTCAGTTTTTGTACGAACTCAGAAAGTTCTTTTTCCATGGCTCCTCATCCGCATTCCTCAAACCCCTCCCGCGAATTGCGAAGAAACTTCACCAGCTTCCGCTTGCGCCGCCTCCACCGAACGACCCTCCACCAAATCCGCCGAACCCGCCACCGCCTCCACCGCCGCCAAATCCTCCGCCACCCCAGGACCCTCCTCCCCCACGCATCATTCCTCCAATGATCATGGGCCCGATCCACCCACCGCCGCCCCTGCGCCGCGCCCCGCCTGAGCGGGAGAAGATGAGCCTGAGGACAATGCTGACTAACAAAAACACAAGCAGGGCTGTAAGGCGGAAAGGGAATTGAATATGGGATCCTGAATTCCCGCCATCCGGTTCAGTAGGCGCTTGATTTGGTGGCGCCCCGCGAAGCGCGTCCAGCGTTACGCCTTTGTCCTCCGCAATCACTGCCGCAACACGCTGCGCCATCAGGAGAATTGCGCCGTCGTAATCGTTCTGGCGCAGCAGCGGGACCGCTTCGCGGCCGAACCCGCCGACTTTTCCATCGGGGAGAATCGGCTCCAGCCCGTAGCCGACCTCAAAGCGATACTTGTGATCGCCGGGCGCGAGCAGGATCATCACGCCGCGCGATTTTTCTTTCGGCCCAACTCCCCATTGCGTGGCAAGGTGAATCGTGTAGTCTTCGATGGATTCCCCATCGAGTGATCGAACCGTGACGATGGCAATCTGCGCGCCCGCCTTTTGATCCAACTCCGTGCAAAGTGCCGTGAGTTTTTCTTTCGCCGGCGCGCTCAACACGCCTGCGAAATCGTTGACGTACCCTTGCGCGTGCAGATCCCTTATTTTCTCCGCACGCAACCCGGTCCACACCGCGACGAGGAGAAACACAATCAGCCACGAACGTGCCGACAATCTTGCGTTAGGGAGTTGAAGGGACATCCTGCTCTGCATCAGTAGTGGCAATCATCTTAGGATGGCGGCCCCATGGCGTCAACGCCGAGTGGGCGTGCAGCCTTCTGCGCAAAGCACCCAAATGACGCTAGTTGCCATGCAATGGCCGCGCGAGGTTATACTCCCACCCGCGCATGCCACTCACATCCGGCACAAAGCTCGGCCCATACGAAATCACTGCACCGCTGGGCGCGGGCGGAATGGGCGAAGTGTATCGCGCGCGCGACACGCGTCTCGACCGCACCGTCGCCATCAAAGTTCTTCCCGAGTCGCTTGCCGGTGACGCCGACCGCTTGCAGCGGTTCGAACAGGAAGCGCGCGTCCTCAGCGCGCTGAACCATCCCAATCTGCTCGTCATCTACGACGTGGGCGCTCAGTCGGGAACCCACTTTCTCGTTTCCGAATTTCTCGAGGGCCATACGTTACGCGAAGAGATGGGCGCCGATCCGCTCCCTCCGCGCAAGGTCTCTGAATACGCTCTTCAGATCGCGAACGGTCTCTCCGCAGCGCACGATAAAGGAATCGTGCACCGCGACCTGAAGCCGGAAAATATTTTCGTCACAAACGACGGCCACGTAAAGATTCTGGACTTCGGTCTCGCCAAGTCATCTCAAGACGCCGCATCGCTCAAACCTGCGAACGCAACGCTCACAAGTCCCGCGCTCACAGCCGCGGGCACCGTAATGGGAACGGTGGGTTACATGTCTCCCGAACAGGTTCGCGGACAGACGGTTGACCACCGCACCGACATCTTCAGCCTGGGCGCGATTCTCTACGAAATGGCCACCGGCAAGCGTGCCTTCAAGGGAGACTCCGGCGTCGAAACCATGAACGCCATTCTCAAGGAAGATCCCCCTGAAATTGACCTCGCACGATTAAAAATTTCCCCCGGCCTCGACCGCATCGTGCGCCACTGCCTCGAGAAAAGTCCTGCCAACCGGTTCCAATCCGCGCGCGACTTGTCATTCGCGATCGGCGCGCTCTCCGGCACCGGTTCAAGCGCGACACTCCCCTCAGTCGCCGCGCCACGCAACAAACAACTGCTCCCGTGGCTCACGGCAGCTCTGATGGGCGTAATCGCGTTGGTGGCATTCGCGCTCTTTCTCAAACCACCTGCCTCCGCCGAGCGCCTCGAATTTGCCATTCCCATTCAGGAAGATTCGAGTCATCTGGCAATTTCCCCCGATGGACGCATGTTTGCTTTCGTTTCTCCCGATCCAACTTCCGGCGTCACCATGCTGGGCGTCCAGCGCATCGGTTCTCCATCAGTATCGATGCTGCCGGGCACCGAAGGCGCCAGCTATCCTTTCTGGTCGCCCGACGACGCCTACGTTGCATTTTTTGCCGAGGGCAAACTGAAAAAAATCTCTGCCTCCGGCGGAGTTGCGCAGGTTCTTGCCGCCGCGACGTACGGCCGGGGCGGAACCTGGGGGCGTCAGGGCGTGATCATCTACTCTCCGCAGGCGGCCGGATGGCTTTGGCGAGTAAATGCGGACGGCACCAATCCCGCTCCGCTCACCGACAAGATCTTCAACAGCGCGAAAGAGGATTCGCACCGCTGGCCCGTTTTTCTGCCCGACGGTGAGCATTTCCTTTTCTGGGCGGGAAGTTTCACGAACTCCCACGATGACGCCATCTACTTCAGTTCGCTGGCCAAAAAAGAAAAGATTTCGGTTGTCCATGCTTACTCCAATCCCGGATACGCAAACGGCCGCCTGTTTTATACGGATGAGAAGACAGCATTGCGCGCAATTCGTATGGACGTTTCGACAGGAGTCGCGTCCGGAGAGCCGTTGGTCATCGCGGATCAGATCGGTTACCAGCCATCCACCTACTGGGGCGCATTTTCCGTGTCAGAGAATGGAACCGTCGTCTATAACCCGACTGTAGGCGCTTCGCTATCGCTCCTGACGTGGTACGACCGAGCCGGCAAAGAACTCGGGCACGTGGGTGTTTCCGGAGTGCTCGCAAATCCAAACCTCTCGCCCGACGACAGCCGTGTGATCGTGGATATCGCCGACGTGAAAGCCAACAACATCAACGTCTGGATCAACGATCTCAAACACAACTCCAGCTCGCGCTTTACTTTCGATGCCGGTGAGGATGACGTGGGAACATGGTCGCGCGATGGGGCCACTATCGCGTACCGCTCTACGATGACGAATTCCGTACACCTCTTCCTAAAACAGGTTCAAGGAATGCTGCCCGCTAATGATGTCTTCCAGGAAGGGACTCCTGGATCTGGCACTCAGTCAACGGACGATCTCGTTCCGAACTCATGGTCCTTAGATGACAAGCAACTCCTCTGCACGTGGCAGCCTGGTGGAGGTGGAACCCGCTTGGCGCTAGTCCCGGTATCAGGTGGAAAGATCCTGCCCTTCCTGGCCACTAAATCCAACGAGACCAACGGCCAAATTTCCCCCGATGGCAAATGGGTCGCCTACGCCTCCGACGAATCCGGCGAATGGGAAATTTACGTGACGTCCTTCCCCTCCGCAGAAGGCAAGTGGCAAGTCTCCCGCGGTGGCGGCACCGAGCCCCGCTGGCGCGGCGATGGCAAAGAAATTTTCTACATGGGCGCCAAGGCCACCTTGACCGCGGTACCGGTGATCACCGAAGGAGGCTTCTCCCCCGGCAATCCCGCCCCATTATTCCAGACTCAGTTCCGCACCCCGGTTTCCTCAACAGATCTGTTCAGCTACGACGTAACCAAAGACGGCCAGCGCTTCCTGGTGAATCGCTACGCCAAGCCCCCACAGGTAGCGCCACTGCACATAGTCCTGAACGCCACCTCTCCCCTCCCAAAATAGTTCGGCAGGGTTGGCATTTGTCTTCGTTGTGTTGCGACGGACCTTCCGTCCGGCTGCTTTTCCGTTTAAGGTACGCCCGCGTCCAGAAAACCCTTAAGACATCCCGCTCCAATCTGAACTTTCCAGTTCACCCCAAGCAGCGCCACGATGAGCAGAATGCACGGCGAGCCATGAGTGAAGAGCTAACGAGACACCGAGATTCACCGGAAAAGCAAGAAGAGCCTGGGAGTGAAGAAAGGGGGGCAGCCCAGGTCTAGCTGCCCCCCGCGTCCCCCGAAGGGGACCCCGTCCGGCCTGTCGGAGGAAGGCCAGACGGTCTGGTATTACCTTCCTTGTGTCAACCCGGCGCCCCCAGAAAAGTTGCGCGCTACTTTGCCCCTGGCCCGGTAGAATGGTCCCCTAGCCAAAAACACCCCATGCGCGGCAAACATCCACACCACCCACCCGAACCCCATAAAGTGCGCGAGACAGGCCTTTCGGAACAGGATTTGCGAGCCTTTCTCGCAAAGGCCGCCCGTCCCATGACCCTGCGCGAAATTGCCGGAGAGCTTGACTTGCGCCACCTCGGCCGTCGCGCGCTCACGAAGATCATCGCGAGGTGGAAGCGCCAGGGGGAAGTCGAGGAGCTTTCGCGCGGCCGGTTTCGGCTCCTTGGGAAAGCCGCGCGTGGCGGGCCGGGCCTTCCTGTGAATGTAGGAGCCGGGCGCCAGCCTGCCGGTTCCCGTCCTCCGCAGGCGCCGCCACAGTCCGAAGCGGGCCTCCTCCGTGGACGGCTTGTCGCGCATCAGGATGGTTACGGTTTCGTTGTGCTCGAAACACCCATGCCGGGAATGGACGGCGACCTCTTCATCGGCAGGGACGCCATCGGGGACGCGATGCACGGCGACCGCGTGCTCGCGCGCATCGTCCGCCGCGATCCCGGCGGCCGCGCCGAAGGCCGCATCGTCCGCGTAATTGACCGCTCGCATTCGACGGTCGTCGGCCTCTTTCGCTATGGCACGGCTGGCAATGTCGTCGCGCCTTACGAGGCACGGCTCACGGAGATCGTCATTCCGCCGGGCGATGAGATGCCCGAAGCGCTCGCCGCAAAACTGGGGATCAAGCGGCCCGCAAGTCCCCGCGCGCGGCTCCCTCAGCTCGATGGCGCCGTGGTCAACGTTGAGTTGACTCGCTTCCCGCAGGGCGGCGTGGCAGGCGCGGGGCGCGTCGTCGAAATCCTCGGCCGTCCGGGCGCGCTCGGCGTGGATATCGAAATCATCGTCCGCAAGCACCACATCCCCCACGAATTTCCGCCGGAAGTTGTCGCGGATGCCGCGAAAGTCGCGCGCACACCCGGCGACGCGGAGACCGCCGGCCGCCGCGATTACCGCGGTCTGCCCATCGTCACTATTGACGGCGAAACTGCCCGCGATTTCGACGACGCCGTATACGCCGAGCGCACTTCCTCCGGCTGGCGGCTGCAAGTCCACATCGCGGACGTGGCGCACTATGTTCGTCCGGCATCCGGCCTCGATCGCGAAGCGCGCCTCCGCGGCACCTCTGTTTATTTCCCCGACCGCGCCGTGCCCATGCTTCCCGAAGCGCTCTCCACGGACATCTGCTCGCTCCGGCCCGGCGTGGACCGCCTCGTAATGAGCGCCGAAATGGAGCTCGACGGCCGCGGCGAAATCACGCGCGCCGATTTTGCGCCGGGCGTGATTCGCTCCGCCGCGCGCATGACTTACACCGACGTCAACAAAGTTCTCGAAGGCGACGCGGAAGCAACAGCGCTCTACTCGCACCTCGGGGAAAACTTCCGCACCATGCGCGACCTCGCGCTTGTCCTGAGCGCCCGCCGCCGCCGACTCGGCTCGATTGATTTCGATTTGCCCGAGCCGGTCATCGAATTCGACCCCGAAGGCCGCATGACAAATATCGGCCGCAGCGAGCGCAATATCGCGCACCGGCTCATCGAGGAGTTCATGCTCGCGGCGAACCAGGCCGTCGCGCACTTTTTAATCCAGCACGCCGTGGGCGCGCTCCAGCGCGTGCACGAAAAGCCGGACGCGAGGAAAGTCCTCGAATTCGAGGAACTGGCGCATGCCTTTGGGTATTCGCTGGGCGTCCCGGGACTTGCCGAGCGCCGCCTGGCCGTGAGGCACGGTAGTGTTGTGCCGCGCGGACGCGAAGGGCGCTCGGGCCGCGGCTCGCGCGAGCGCCCCATGTATGTGACTTTGCCCGCGGACATGGAAATTGACATCCGCCCGCAGAACTATCAGCGGCTCACCGACAAAATCGCCGGAAAGCCCGAGGAGCGCATTCTTTCTTACCTGATGCTGCGCTCGCTCAAGCAGGCGCGTTATGACGCGCACCCGCTCGGCCATTTCGCGCTTGCCTTCAGCGAATACTGCCACTTCACATCTCCAATCCGCCGCTATCCGGATCTCATTGTTCATCGCGCGATGAAATGGGCGCTTGCCAATCCGTCCGCGCCGGCGCGCACGGATGAAAAAACTCATGGCCCTTACCGTGAAGTGGAGCTGGGCACCATGGCCAACGAAACTTCCGACGCCGAGCGCCGCGCCGTCGCCGCCGAGCGCGAATTGATGGACTGGAAGACTGCTCAATTCATGGAGAGCCGCCTGGGCGAGGAATACGACGCGTTGATTATTTCCGTGCAGAAATTTGGCTTCTTCGTCGAGCTGATGGAAGTTTTCGTGGAAGGACTTGTGCCGATCAATCGCCTCGAAGAGCAGACCGGCGAACGCTGCCTCTATCGCGAGCGCGACCACGTGATTGTCGCCGCCGCTTCAACAAATCGTTCGGGGCGTCACCAACCTTTCGCGCGCAGCGAGCGCGGAGCGCATACAACGCAAGGATCGCGTCCCGGGCATGGCTCGCGCTCCGGCCAAGAAGCAACCCCGCAAGCCTGGCGCCTCGGCGATCGCATCCGCGTCGTCGCCGAGCGCATCGACCCCATCCGCCGCCGCGTCGAATTCGCCCTCGCCGATTCCGCCTCGCCTCAGCCTTAACGCCGCCGGCGTGGCTTGCCGCGCGCGCGCTTCCGGACCCTCGGTCGCGCCTTCTTCCGCGCGGTTTTTCTCCGCGGCCCGCCTTCCTTCGCCATCTCCCGCCGCCGTTTGCGCGCCCATCCCGGAATGTTTCTCTGCATTCCGCGCGCCAGCGCCAGCGCGTCGGGCGGCACATTCTTCGTAATCACGGACCCCGCGCCCACGTACGCTCCATCTCCCACGCGCACCGGCGCCACAAGCGCCGTGTCGCTTCCGATGAACACGCGCTTGCCAATCGCCGTCGTATTTTTCCGCGCGCCGTCGTAATTACAAGTGATCGTTCCCGCGCCGATATTTGACGCCTCTCCGATGCGCGTGTCGCCCAGGTAACTCAGGTGCATTGCCTTCGCGCCGCGTCCCAGCACCGCCTTCTTTGCCTCGACGAAGTTTCCAACGCGAGCGTCTTCGCCGACTTCAACGCCGTGGCGGAAATGCGCGAACGGCCCCGCCTGCGCGCCCGCCGCCATGCGGCTCGCGTGCAAAACGCAGTACGGCTTCACAATCGCTCCATCGCCCAGGGTCATGTCGCTCAAAATACTTCCCGCTCCAATCCGGCAATTCGCGCCAATCCGGGTTTTCCCAAGAAGCTGAACGCCCGTCTCAATAGAAGTGTCCGGCCCGGCGGTCACATCGGGATCGATCACCACCGTATCTGGAAATTGGATCGCCACGCCCGCGGCCATCAGTGTTTCGGCCGCTCGCCGGCGGAACGTCCTGTCCACTTCGGCAATTTCCGCGCGCGTGTTGCACCCGAGAATCTCCGCCGCGTCTGGCGCAATCTGCGCGAGCACCGTGTCTCCGCCATTCGCGAGCAATCCGATTGCATCCGTCAGATACAACTCGTGGTGCGCGTTAACCGGTTTCAGTCGCGCCATCGCCGGCCAGAGTTTCCCGAGATCGAAGCAATAAATGCTGGAGTTCACCTCGTTGATTTCCGCCTGATCTCCGGCGAGCTGCGATTGCTCCACGATTGCCGCTACGCGCTTTTCATCGCGGCGCACGACGCGGCCATATCCTGTGGGATCGGCCAGCACCGCGGTCAGCAGAGTGGCCGCCGCGCCGCTTTCGATGTGCGTACGCATCAGCGCCTTCAATGTTTCCGCGCGCACGAGCGGCGCGTCTCCCGGCAGCACGAGCGCCTGCTTTGCGCCTGCCAGCATGCGTTTCGCGACGACCAGCGCGTGTCCCGTCCCGCGTTGCGGCTGTTGAAGCACCGTCTTCGCGCCAAACGGCGCGACGACCGCTGCGACTTCATCCGCTTGGTGTCCCACAACAACACACGCTCGCCTCGCGCTGATTCCTTTGCACGCGCGCATCACATGCTCGATGAGTGTCCGTCCTCCCGCGCGGTGCAGCACTTTGGCCATATTTGATTTCAGCCGCGTGCCCTTGCCCGCCGCGAGCACCACCACTGCAAAGTTGTTCTTTGCCATGCACGCGATTGTGGCGCGTCACGCCTGATTTGACAATCGCAAGCCTCCGTCACCTGTGGAATGCGCGAAGGCGTTTCAATTCGGGGTTATCGGCTTCAGGAAGGCAAATGACCATAAGTAGCGCGTTTTCAATAAGATAGACGGTTCTTGCTGTTTTCGGCACACCCGTTTTCTCCGCGCAACCTCATTCCATACGCTGGCATCCCACGTTATGGCTGTGCGCCATGTGGAGCTCCCGGCACCCAGGCCGGCGCGCCTCCACAAGCAAGTGCAGGGTAAGGCGGCCCGAATTCGGGCCCGCCTCAGAAAATAAAAAAGGGAGGGACCTTTAAAAATGCGAAGGCTCGTGTGTCTCTTGGCGTTTTCTTTACTATTTGGATTCAGTGCCGCAGCACAGGATAAGGCGGACGTCTTTCTCGGCTATTCCTATGTCTATCAGACCTACGGTAACGGCGTCGCAGGTTTCAGCCTCAACGGCGGAGTTGCGCAGGTTGCCGCCTATCCCTCAAAGTGGTTCGGCCTCGTTGGTGAATTTGGTGTTTACAAGCCCGGAAGCGTCTCGGTAACCGTATCCGAAACCACAACCACTACCATGCCTCCGGGTGTGGAGTTTAGCTATCTCTTTGGCCCGCGCATTTCGTTCCGGCATGGCCCGCTCCAACCTTATGTCGAAGGTTTAGTAGGCGGTTTCCATACTTCGGCGGGATTGAATTCCGTTCTGCAGTCAACCTCGCCGGCCGCATCTGCGGACAGCTTCGCCGTTGCGATTGGCGGCGGACTTGACCTCAAAGTTTCCCACCGTTTCTCGATTCGGCTTGCTCAGGTGGATTACTTCCTGACACGGCTGCCAAATCCAGCTGCCGTCACATTTACGCAGAATAATTTCCGCTACTCAGGCGGAATTGTGTATCGGTTCTAAATGCTTTACTAGCACAGCCCTCGGTAAGTCACAAAGGCCGGGGTGTTGCGTCCTGCGGGCAATGCGATGCCCGCTCGATACCGGAACCGGATGCCGCAACAATATCCGGCGCCAAAGTACCGAACGCAACGCTCCGGCTTCTTGTTTTGGTCTCCTCGGACATTGATTGTGGAAGATCAATCTGCTTTCTGGGGATGTGGAGGCGCAGCCGAAGGCGGTGGCCCGCCCGCCACTGAATGCTATTGGCCCCGTCCGCTTCTTATTTACGCTGTCCGCAGCGCTGCGCCCAGTTTTTCAATCAGCGCCGCGGCAATCCGGTTGGAAAAATCGCTCAACTGCATTTCGGCGAGCGTGGCGGTGTGACTTTGGAAAGTCACACGAACGAGCAGAGAAAACTTTCCGGCGGGCACATTTCCTCCGCGAAATAGATCCACAGCTTCGATCTCGATGATTTCCGGAATGGCAAGCGAGCGGATCTCCCTGGCAACCAGTGAAAATGTCGCGCCCTCGCCGAGCACCAGCGAAAAATCGCGCTCGACCGCCGGGAATTTGCTGATGGGCGTGTAACGCCGCGCTGTTTGCGCCGCCGAGCACGCCGCATAAAATGGCTCCAGCAATAATTCCGAAATGTAAACATCCTGCCGCAGTTTTAGTTTCTCCGCCGCGCTGCGCGCAAGTTGTCCCGCCACGCCTGCGCTATCTTCTTTTGTAGGTGCATTTCCAAAAATAATGCTTCCGCGCCGCGCGGGGTGCAGCCACGCAGGCCCGCTCGCGTTCCAGCGCAACCCTCCGGCAAGCTCGCCCAACCTGTCGAGATCTCCCTTCAGGTCGGCGAACGAAAACTCACGAGCCGTTTCCGCCACCCCCTTTTCGCGCGCATAGCCGGAAGCCCCGAGCGTGAGTATCGCGCGCTCCTCCGGCTCTTTTCCATTCCATCTGTACGCGCGCGCAATCTCGAAAAGCCGCAGGCTGCGCTGCCCGCGGTTCAAATTCCATTCGATCGCCGCGAGCATGTTCCCGATCCCGTTCGAGCGCATCATCGACGCATCCTCGGCCAGCGGATTCGCGATGTGGATCGGCGCGTCGCTTTCCGCGCGGAACATCGCGTCCACCGCGGGATCCACGAGCGGAATCGTCAGGATTTCCCGGTAACCGAGCCCCGCAATCCGCTCGCGCACCCGGTCTTCGGCTGCGGCATGGGGAAGCCGCGCCGCCGTCGTCCGCGCCGCGGGAAGCTTCGGCGAAAACTTGTCAAGCCCGTAGTGACGCACGACTTCTTCAATCAAGTCCACTTCGCGCGCCACGTCCGCGCGCCACGACGGCTGGCGGCATTCCCACACCGCGTCCGCTGAGCTTGCGCCGCTCTTGTCCGTCCGGTTCGGCGCAAATCCAAGCGACTTGAGGATCGCCTCAATTTCCGCGTCCGGCACATCCCCGCCCATCACGCGCAAAAGCTCGCGCCGCGCGAGCAGCAGCACGCCGGGCTGCGGCTTGCGCGGATAAACGTCCACCACGCCCGTGAGCACTTCGCCGCCCGCCACCTGTTGAATCAATTCCGCGCAGCGGCGCGACGCCGGCTCCGCCATTTCCGAATCCGCTCCGCGCTCGAACCGCGTCGAAGCATCCGTCCGCATCCCGAGCGTCTTCGCCGTCCACCGAATCGAGATGGGATCGAACCACGCCGACTCCAACAAAATATTTTTGCTCGCAAACCCGATTTCGGAATCCTGACCGCCCATCACGCCGCCGATGGCCACTGCGCGCGACGCATCCGCGATCATGCACATGTCCGCGGCGAGCGTGCGCTCGATTCCGTCCAGCGTGCGCATCTTTTCGCCGGCCTTCGCGCGCCGCACCACAATTCGATGCTCGGAAAGTTTGTCGTAATCAAATGCGTGCATCGGATGCCCGAGTTCGAGCATTGCGTAGTTCGTCGCGTCCACCACGTTGTTGATCGAGCCGTGCCCCAGCGCTTCAAGCCGCTTCCGCAGCCACTCCGGCGACGGCGCAACCTTCACGTCGCGAATCACCCGCGCCGTGTAGCGCCCGCACAATTCCGGGCAGGTAATCTCCACGCGCGTCGCCGTGGACGCCGCCTCCGCCGATTCCTTCAACTTTGGCTCAACGCGCTTCAACGGCAGCCGGTAAATCGTCGCGACTTCCCGCGCCACGCCGTAATGCCCCATGCAGTCCGGGCGATTGATGGTCAGCTCGGCGTCAAACATCGGCCCCGCCGCGGTTTCTTCCACAGCATCGACAGCAGTTCCTGAAAGTGACAGCCGCGAACGCACCTCTGCCGCCGGCGCTTTCACGTCCACAAATTCCTTCAGCCAGTCGTAGAGGATTTTCATCGCAAAGGCCGCATAAATCCGGTGTCCTGCCCTCATGAAGGTACTTAGGTCTTGTGAAATGTTAAGTAGAACGTTCATTGACGGCCAGTTTTGGCAGTCGAGAATCAGCAGTTGGTAGTCCAATACGTTGTGTTGAGCCCATTGCTCCCATGCGATGGACTTAACTCCCACCAATTCGGAACCTACTATCAAGATTTTGGGATCCGACACGAATGAGCCTCTGTAATTTACCCGAATTGCCGCAGGAATCGCACGTCGTTCTGGAAAAACACCTGGATGTCGTCAATCCCGTATTTCAGCATCGTCAGCCGGTCCACCCCCAGCCCGAACGCGAATCCGCTGAATTTCGCCGCGTCATATTTCACGAAATTGTAGACCGCGGGATTCACCATCCCCGCGCCGAAAAGCTCGATCCACCCGGACCCCTTGCATTTCGAGCAGTTCGCGCCCGCCCCCGTCACTCCGCTTCCGCCGCAGAAAATGCAACTCGCGTCGAACTCCACCGAAGGTTCGGTAAACGGGAAATAGCTCGGCCGGAATCTTGTCTTCGTCCCCGGCCCGAAAAATTGCCGGATAAAATAATCAATCGTTCCTGCGAAATCGCAAAACGTCAGGTCCACGTCCACGGCCAGCCCCTCGATCTGGTGGAACGCGAACGAATGCGTCGCGTCCGGATTGTCGCGCCGGTAGACTTTTCCCGGCACGATGATCCGCACCGGCGGCTTCTGCTTTTCCATCGTGCGGATTTGCATCGGCGAGGTGTGCGTGCGCAGCAACCGCGTCTCCGCGCGTCCTGAGCCGGGGAGAAGGGGCGTCTCCATGTAAAACGTGTCCATGTTGTCGCGCGCCGGGTGGTGCTCGGGAATGTTCAGCGCCTCAAAGTTGTAGTAGGGCGTCTCGATCTCCGGCCCGGTCACAACCGTGTAGCCCATCGAAAGAAAAATTCGCTCGATGTCGTCAAACGTTTGCCGGATCGGATGCCGCGAACCCACCGGCCGCATCACTCCCGGCAGAGACAAGTCCACGCGCTCCCGCGCCAGCGCCGCCTCATCCTCGCCCGCTTCGATCGCGCGCCGCCGCTCCTCAATTGCCGCCTCGACGTGCGCGCGCAACTCATTCAGCGCCTGCCCGGCCGCGCGCTTCAATTCCGGCGTCGGCGCCGCCGCGAGCCAATTCTCCGTGATAGCCGCGAGCACGCCCGATTTCCGCCCCAGCCACGCGTCGCGGAATGCTTTCCACGAAGCATCGTCCCGCGCCTTCGCCGCGTCGCGCTCGAAATCTTCGCGCAGCCCGGCGACGAGCGGCGCAAGCTGCTCCGCTCGCTGCACGCCCAGCGCGCCCAGCGTTTGTGTGGTTTTTTCTTTCATCGCGTGAACAAGCCCAGAAGATTACACCATCCCCCAAGCGTAACAAAGACGGCTAACAAAGACGCGCTCCGCAGCACAGCCACTCTTGGCTGTGCACCATCTCATTCCCCTGCCAGCGCCCTCACGGCACGAGCGGCAGAACTCGATAGCAACGTCCCGCGCGCTCACAAATCCAGGAACACCCGCGCGCGCCAGCCGTCTTGCGTGCGCTCGATGGCGAATTGATGGTACGTCACCGCCTTGATCGCGACTCCGGCGCGGTGCCGCGCGCGATCGTAGTATTCCCCATACACGACTCCGCGCACGCGCCCTCCGCCAAGCTGCGTCACTTCTACTCGCGCTAGCGCCAGCCGCTCCGCGTCCATCACCGCCAATATCTCCGCGAGCCACGCGTAGAGCAGCGACTCGGTATTCTCGCCCTCGCTCTTCCCGGTTGGCGTGTTCTCGCCCTCGGTATTCTCGGCCCCTGTATTCCCGGCAGAAACGTTCCCGATCAAAGCGTTCTCTGTCGATGTGTTCCCGGTCGACGCATCTTCGCCGATCGCCTCGATCTCGCGCCGCTCGACTTCGCGCACCGCCGCGATGTCGCCGGCAATCGAGATCATCGCTAGCGCCGCGTTCGCAAATAGTTCTTCGAGTGTCGTCCCGTAGGCGAAGAACCCTATGTCCGCGGGATGTTCGAGGATTTCAAATTTCGGCGCCACGCTGCGGGGTATCTCCCGGAGAATTGTACCCTAGCCCGTCTCGCCGCCATTCCAACACGCGCGAGCAGCAAAGCTCGTTAACAATCTCCTGTGAGCCGTGCCTGTGTAGCGCCACTCGTAACCTGTCCCGATGCCATTGGGAGGGTGGCATTCTTTCTTGCTCCGTAGCGCCGGCCTCCGTGCCGGCCGTACTCCTGCCACGCTTCGCCCCTGCCCCTACCGCTGCAAACGCCTTCACAGCCTGCCCCGATGAAGTTGTCGGGGCGCGAGCAGTCTGCCTACCGCTTGTCGCACTGATCCCCATCGCATACATTATATCCCCAACTTGGTACATAAACGTATTGTATTAGCTCCAAAAGAATGATATAAGCTCTTTATGAGCCATATATAGCTAGTATTGCGAACATAATTTGCCGATGGCCTCGAGGCCCATAACTCTCGAGGAACACCAGGATTCATGAACATAGCAAATGAAATCGCGCGGTACGAGGCGAAGGGTTTCACAAAGGCGCAGGCCGAGTTGCAAACGCTAATCAAGCAGGCGGCTCTAACGCTCTTCTCGGATTTCCCTGAGAATTTTGTACTCGTTGGCGGCGCCACGCTGATTCTGTTTTTCGGAAGCGTCCGGCACTCGGCGGATCTCGATCTCCTTTCGCGCACTGACAAACTGCCACTGGCCGGCGATGTAATCGCATCGCTGGAGCGTGGATTGGCCCCCGTCGCGGAGGTCCTGGCGTTTGTTCCCATTGGAATTGAGACGGAAGCGGCCAGCGAAGCGGAAGTCCGACTGTCCATCATAACGGGTTCTGGACAGCGGCTCTTTCGCATAGATCTGAATCGATACGGCTCCGTGATTGGGAGCGAGATTGAAACTCACCGGGAGGAGGCCGTTTTCGGAATACAAGCCGACTTAAAGGCCGCATCCAAGGATCTCCTCTTGCTGCAAAAGGCGGAGGCATTTCTCCTTCGGCGATTCGTAAAGGCGAGAGACGCGTTTGATATTCACCTGCTGAATTCGGTAGGCGCGGAACTCAAGAAAAATCTGCGCGAACACCTCTCGGATACACTGATTGAAAATGAGATTGGGCCACCGCTGATTCACGATCGAATTGAGGCCATGAACGCCCCGAGGTGTCGCACGGAGCTGCGTCCCGTGCTTCCTGCAACGGTCTATTCTTCACTGGAAATTGGCGATTTCCGGCAATTACGGGAAGTGCTGGAAGCGCTTTACGCTGAATGGCTTTGAAGGATGGGATGTGGAGGAAAACATCATGGACTGGGCAAAATTACTCAAGGAAGAAGCCAGGCGAAGCGACGTGATTCTGGCGGGTGAATTTGCGAACAGGCACGGCGTGTCTCTCGCGAATTTACGAACGGCGCTCGCTCGCCAGAAGGCTCGTGGCTTTGTCGAGCGAGTCACGGACGGAATCTACGTGAACAAATTTGCCGCGGATTTTTCCGCTTTTGATCTGGTCGCGGTCCTGCGTCCCAGGGCCTATGTCTCGTTGGAATCCGCTTTGCATCACTGGGGGATCAGCACGCAGATCCCGGTAGCTCTAACCTGCGTAACCACCGGCAAAACAGGCGATTTCAGGACGCCGAGTCTCAGCATTTCATTCCGGCGGATTTCCCAGAAACTCTTCTGGGGATTTTCAGAGAAGCAAACTCGATATGCGCGTTACAAAATTGCGCTGCCTGAAAAAGCGGTTCTCGATTGGGTTTACTTGACTCTGCAAGGCGGCCATCGCCCCGATCTCGACGAGTTCGATTTCAAGCGTGTCAGCAAATCAAAATTGATTGAATTTGCCGGCAAATATCCATCAACTGTCTTGGATCTTCTCTTGCGCCATCTGGCATTGGGGTCTTTCGCCGCATAATTCTGGCTGTGCGCTTTTCTCCCCGCCCTGCAGCCCCTGCCGCTGCGAGCGCCTTCACAGTCTGCCCCGATGAAGTAGTCGGGGTGCGAGCAGCCTGCCTGCCGGTTAGGCAGGGTAGACACGGCAAGGCCCGCAATATAAATGTCCTCCTTCCCACTCCCTCCACGCCGAAGCACGCCTTTTGTGTCCCGATGCCTTTTATCGGGGCACTCCTAATAAGATGGGGCGCTGATCGTTGGCCCGATTATTACCATACCCCCATTTTTCCCTTGACTTTTACTATAACCCTATGGTAATCTTCTCTTCAGACTGCACTGGTCAGTTCGAGTGTAGTTCCAAAACGGGAAAAGTCGCCCCTGCCAGTGGAGAAGTTCACCTCTCCTGAGCATCACTCGTAAGAGTAAGCGCCTAAAGGACTTAAAGTCCTTTATTTTCATACCCTTACGAGCCGCATTTCACCGGAATTCGTAAGTGGTTGAATCTAATATACTTAGTTTACTAGAAGTGAATACTCGTAAGTCCTTTAGGCGCTTACTCTTACCGCGTTTCGTTCCTGTAAGTCCTTTAGGCGCACACTCTTACAAAAAGATAGGGGGTGGGGGGGGTGCCTTTCACTTAGGCAAAGTCCCCTTGAGGTTATCAAGGGTGCCTCAACCCTATCCTTGATCTCTCAATTCTTGACCTTAGATTTTCGACTCTCTCTCCAAGGAGCCTCTCATGTCTGAAGACAAAGCAACAGCCACCAAATCACCCAGGAAAACTCGCCCGCCCCGGCAACGCGTTCCCTCGCCGGGCATTCGCTGCACCCACACCGACGCTGCGGGACGCCAATGCCGCGGCCTCGCTCTCAAATCAGTGAAGGGCAGCAAAGCCGGATACACATCCGGTCTCTGCCCCGCCCACGCTACCGAGGATCGCCAGCTTCGCGAAACCGATGCCGTCGCCGAATATCTTTTCAAGGGAACTCCCGCGCTCAACACCACCGCCGCCGTCAATCATGTCCTGGGGAAACTGTTTGAGTTGATCGCCGGCAACCGCATCCCGATCCGCAACGCCAGCCTCCTGGTCTACACCGCCTCGTTGCTCCTCAACAGTCTCGACCGTGTCAAAGACGAAGTCCTCAACATCAAGGGTCGTGACCAATGGCTCGGCATGATCTTCGACGCCTTCAATACCATCGATCCCCACGCATTCGATTATCTCGATGACAAAGAAAAAGAAAAAGAAAAAGATTCCAACTCAGATTCCGAGGAGGAATCCGGCTCAGACATTGATCCCGGCTCCGGCGATCGCGCCGGCGCTGAAATAGTGCACGCCCCCGATTACGATCCGGAATCAGACGCGGAGTCAGTTTCATGACGCCTCACTGAGATAGTCTGAGTAACACAGGCTTCAGCCTGTGCGAAGTTAGGGGAATCAAGTACCACAGGCTCAAGCCTGTGTTACTCAGGCAATGCGAGGCGGCCATCCACGGACTCGACAGAGTTACTTTGCCGGAGGCTTCAAGGAATATGCGAAATGCAGGAGGCCAGTGGGCGGATAAAGCTCCTTGTGAGTGAACGTGAAGCCGAGCTTTACGAGAACTTTGCCCGAAGATGCGTTTTCCGGATGATGAGCGGCGAAAAGCTCGCGGATGCCGAGCGTGGCAAAGGCGTGGGCGATGACCGCGCGGCCGGATTCGACGGCAAAACCTTCGCCCCAGCAGGCCGGGCGAAGATAAAAACCCATGGAGAAGATGCGCTCCTCGGGCTTGCGCGCGCGCATTCCGGCGCAGCCGGCGTGCTCTCCAGTGGAGAGCAGAAAGATGGGCCAATACTGGACGCCATAGGAATGCATGGATGCGATTTCGCGGGCGAGGCGGTCGCGGACCTGCTCATCCGAGAAAGGGCCGCCGACGAAGCGCGTGACGGCCGGATCGCCCCAGATGGCGCGAGCCAGGGGCAAATCTTCCGCGGTCCAGCAGCGGAAACCGAGCCGCGCGGTCTTCAGGAAATAAGCATCGATGCCGGGTGCGTCTCCCACGGGAAGCTCCGGGATGAATTTCAATTCCAGAATTCGATTATAGCGTTCAGCCCGCATCGAGCGCATTGGGCTTCATTTAATCGCGATACATCCGTGGGGATGCAACGTAGGGATACAATTGAGAAGCGACATGCGGGAGGAGCGATGCGGCTGGCTGATTTTCGCGTGCTGACATTTGATTGTTACGGCACGCTGGTGGATTGGGAGGCGGGCATCCTCGGCGTGCTGCGTCCGTGGGCGGCGCGCGCGGGGATTGCGGCGGGCGCCGCCGAGGATGACGCGAAGCTGCTCGCCGCTTTCGGCGCGGCGGAAAGCGAAGCCGAGCATGCGCAGCCGGGCGCGGCGTATCCGGAGATTCTGCGCGCAACGCACGCGGGAATCGCGTGGCGGCTGGGCGCGGGCGAGGACGCCGCGGCGGCGGACGCGCTAGGGCGGTCGGTGAGCGACTGGCCGGTGTTCCCCGATACGACGGAGGCGCTGTGGCGCTTGCAGCGGCGGCACAAGCTGATGATTGTCTCGAACGTGGACCGCGCGTCATTCGCGCGCACGCATGCGAAACTCGGTCTGCGGATGGATGCGATTGTGACTGCGGAAGAGGTGGGCGCGTACAAGCCGGACCCGCGGATGTTTCGCCGGGCGCTGGAAGTGGCGGCGCAGCAGTGGGGCGCGGCGCCGAATGAAGTTCTGCACGTGGCGCAGAGCCTGTATCACGACCACGTGCCGGCGAAAAAACTTGGACTCGCGACCGTGTGGGTGCGGCGCGTGAGCGTGGCAGGAAAATTTGGCGCAACGCGCGACCCGGGCGAAATCGTGCAACCGGACCTGATTGTTAGTTCGCTTGGGGAACTCGCGGGCATGGAAGAGCGGGAAGCGAAGGCAGCATCGTCGAGTTAAAGATCGAGTTGATTGGGGAGTTGACTGAGCGGAAACGCGGGCGACGCACAAATTCAAGAACAAGAATGCGTTCCTTTAGAATGGTGGAAGCCCTCAAGAGGTAAGCCCGACGAATCATGTCGAGGCACTGCTCCGAGGAACTGCCGTGTCCGAGGTAATGCAATGACGCGCCGCGCTTTTGTTGCTCTTGTCCTTCTGATGTTGCTGACTGCGGGAAATTCTTTAGCCCAGGAAAAGCAGACAAGCATCTCCGGGGTTGTGCAGAGTGCCGATGGAAATCCGCAGGCCAACGCGCGAGTGTATTTGCAGCCGAGCGACGGCCGCGCGCCGCACACTACCTTGACCGATGCGGAGGGGCGCTACCATTTTACGAAGTTGCGCCCCGGGCTCTACGATTTGAAGGCGCAGGCGAACGGGAAGTGGACGGAATTGCAGCGCAACATCAACGTGCACGCGAATGAGGAAGTAACGGTGAACCTGAAATTCCAGCCGCCCGCCGCGCCTCCCGCGAAACCTGCAAACAGCGATCCCTAAGTCTGAATTAAAACAGGTTCGGGCTCCGCAAGATGCGGAGCCCGATGAAGAATTGTTTTGTAGCGGGATTAATGCCCCGGCGGAGCGGACCCGGCGGGAACGGCCGCGGGGGGCTTCGCAAATCTGGCATCATCAATCGGGACGTTCTGCTGCACGCTGTCAATCTGGATTGAGAAGCGTCCTGTCGGCCGCGAGAGGGTCCAATGGAAAGGAACCTTCACGCCGTCCACCTCGCGGTAGTCGGAGAAATCCACCTGAACGGGCATTGCGCCGAGGCCAACGTCGTTGTAACGGATGACGCGCGCGAGCAAGCCGGTCTGCTCGTCGAAATAAAGCCGCGTGATCGGCGCACCCGGCCCGCGGGCGAGAATCACGTACATCTCCTTCTCACCGATTTTTTCCGTCCGGACGCGCATCTGCGGAAAGACTTTTTTGAGATTTGCGGGAAACGCGAGGGAGGCGTCCACCATCGAGCTCATCGAATCAATCGAGTCCATGTCACGTGCGCCACCGCGGCCACCGCCCATCCATCCCGCTGTGCCATCGTATGCGGTGTAACTATCGCCGTTCTGACTGTGCGCAATGGAGACGCGCTTGTTGGGCGCTTTCATGTAGATATCGATCGGAGTCGGATTCGGGCCGAAGATGACATTCCCTTTTTCCGCGCGGGTGGTAATTTTGGCGACGGCGTCCGCGCCACCCAGTGCATCCAGATACTTAGCAAGGATCTGGTCCGCGGACGGCGGATTGACGAGTGGCGCGGCGTTTGGCTGCGGCCGTTCCCCCTCCGTCTCGAGGACGGCAGGAACGGGAACGGGGGTGTCGGAGCCGCGATGGCAGGTGTTGCAGGTGACGTTCCGCTCGCCATGGAAGGAGTTCTTGTTGATGTCATTGGTCATTTGCATCATCTCGCGTGCCTTGGCCTTTTTGGCCTTGTCGTCCTTTTCGTAGACAAACTGGCCATTTTCCTGGACGTGGCAAAAATTGCATTCGACACCGAGCGATGCGGCAATGAAACTCATGGATGGTTTCAGCTTGTCGGCATCCAGGTCCTTCAGTACCTGGATGTTTTTGTAGACATCCGGCGCCTTCTTGGGCTTGGCCGGGGGCGCAGACTGCGAACCGCCAGCTGGGGTCTGCGCGGGAGCGGGATTTGACTGCGCTCGGCCCGCGGCAATGGCCAATGCCAGCGCGGCCCCAAGCAGCGCGAGGTTCAAAGCGTTGATCCGGAACTTCTTGTTCATTGCTCCCCTCCCCAGGTTCGTTAATAAAGTGTTGAATTCTATCAGACGCTGCCGGGCTTCCGCTCGTTATCTTTAAGTTTGGCAAAGTCATGCGAAAGAGGGCAGCAAAGAGGGCGCGGAGCGACTAGGTACTACAACCCGGGTACTGAAAAATATGGGGCCAGTGGCTCATTGTGGCAGATCTCTCGGGGGGCCAGGATACTTTCAACGGGTTGGGGGCTGCGCTGCGGGGACGGCGCTCCCGAGAGATCGGTAGCGCAGGCGAGCTACCCAACCCGCCAGACCCATTCTGCTGGTACCCCCCATCGCTCCTCTTTTCACTGGTGGAGTGGGTCCCTTCGCGCGGCAATTCCTTCCGGCCAAGAAGTCCACCTAAGGCAACCCTACATTGGTCCTAGTTCCATGGAATCGCGCGTGCGCCTGTTACTATTGCCAGGACTGGCGGACGCATCTAAATTCATGGAAACAAAGGCTCCGCCGGGAGTACCCGGCTGAAATTGTGTCGGCGCCGGGTGACAATTTATGGAGAAGCGCCGGGAGAAGCGGACAGAATGAGTTTTGTGAATAGCACCGCCGGGAAACTTGTTCTAGTCGCGATCCTGGCGACGTGCACCATGCCTGCGGGGGAAGCCCCGGCAGGGCCCGAGCCAATCAGCCCCAATGAGGAAGCCTCGCAGGCGTTTAACAGATATGTTCAATTGACCGAGGAGCGAATCGCCGGAGAGGTCCGCCCCGGCGGCGCGTTTCTCATGTTGGAACGCCTGCCCGCGGGAGCGCGCGATGCCGCGTATTCCGCGTTGCGGGGGGGCGAACTGCGCATCGAGCGGGTTGAAACGCAGGACAACGGACGCGCGATTGAATGCCCGGGAGGGATGATCCATCACTGGATTGGAATCACGTTCATACCCGGCACGACGCTGGAAAAAACGTTGCGGCTGGTGCAGGACTACGATCACCACGCGGAGGTGTACGCACCGCAGGTCGTCCGCGCGAATGTAATTTCGCACGCGGGCGATGACTTTCACGTCTTCATGCGGCTGCGGGAGAAGAAAATTATCACCGTGGTGCTGGATACAGAGCACGACGCGCATTACGACCGGCTCGACGCGCGACGAACAGCAAGCCGCAGCATTTCGACGCGCGTGCAGCAAGTGGAAGACGCGGGCGCGCCCGACGAGAGGGACTTGCCGGAAGGACACGACGGCGGCTTTCTCTGGAGGATCAATACGTATTGGAGATTTCTCGAACGGGATGGCGGCGTGTACGTCCAATCCGAATCCGTCTCTCTAACGCGCAGCATTCCGACGGGGCTCGGCTGGCTTGTCGGGCCGTTCGTCGAGAGCATTCCGCGCGAATTGCTTCGCGCGACGCTGGAAGACACACGCAAAGGGCTCGCCCAAGCCAGTCGTGGGTCAGGTTCCTGAATAAGCTTTTGCAGCCAAAGGGATTGCTACCGAGTGCGCCGTCACTTGGACGGGGCAACTTCGGAACGAGGGTACGGCGAAATCCCTCCGCAGGAATGTCGTGACTTGGCTACAATTCAATCCCACATGCCGGACATGTCGAAGACAACCGCGGTACTCTTGGCTCAAGCCGTGGATTCTCTCTCTCGCTCGGACCAGCGTTGGGAACTCGCCAACATTGCGGCCGCCGTCGCTATTCTGTCTATCGCTCTCGCGGCAATCGCACTTTTCTCTTTTCGCCGCAGGATGCGCGACCCGACGCTGCTTTACTTTGGCCTGTTGTGCAATCTCTATGCCGTCAGGCTGTTGACTGGTCGTCCTTCCATTCGATCCCTCTTCGATGAGTCGGGAATGTTTTGGAGCTACGTAGATTGGATCATCACTTGCGTAATTATTTTGCCCTTCACCCTTTTCCTTTACCAAGTCGTCGGGGAACACCTCAGAAAGTTCCTTCGCTGGGTACTCGCCGCACAGGGGGTCGTAGCGATTTTCGGAATCCTCGCGTCGGCGCTGGGGGTCAGTCTGGCCAAACTCAAGACCGCAAATACGATCGTGCTGTTCGCCACACTCGCGGCAACCGGGCTGTTCCTGGCCGGCAGTAAACAGCATCCCGGCCCGCGCAAACGTTTAAGCCACGAAATTCGCGTATTCATCGCGGGTTTTCTTGTATTGCTTTTGTTCATCGTATACGAAAATCTCGAGGGTCTTAAGATCTTGCGTGGGCAAAACGTGGAGTTTGTTGGTTTCCTGGTATTCATCGCGTGTCTCGGATACGTCTCCGCGTACCGGATTTTCGCGAACGAAGAACGACTCCTCGCCATCAACAAAGAGTTGGAAATCGCCCGCCGGATTCAGTCCTCCACGCTTCCGCAAAGCGTCCCCACCCTCAGGGGACTGGAAATTGCTGCGCGTTACGTCCCCATGAGCGCCGTCGCCGGCGATTTCTACGATTTCCTTTGCGTCGATGAAAAACGCGCCGGCATTCTGGTCGCCGACGTCTCAGGACACGGCGTGCCGGCCGCGCTGATCGCCTCCATGCTCAAGGTCGCTTTCGCGGGCCAAGCGGCTCACGCCCACGATCCCGCGCGCGTTCTCACCGGCTTGAATCACTCTCTCTGCGGGAAGTTCGAAGAGCACTTCGTCACCGCCGCTTATCTGTTTGTGGATCTGGAGAAGAGCCTGCTGCACTACTCCGCCGCAGGCCACCCACCGCTCATGCTGGCCTCGGGAGCCACGGGGTACGTCCGGGAAATCGAAGAGAACGGCCTGATGTTGGGCGTGTTTCCCGATGCCGCCTACTCTTCCGTGGAAATCCGCGTTGGGCCCGGGGATCGCTGTCTGCTTTATACAGACGGCGTCATCGAAGCCACGAACGCCGCACAGGAAGAATTCGGCAAGTCACGCTGCAAAGAATTTCTGGAAACGCAGCGCGATATTTCTGCCGCGCGTTTCGCCGACACCCTCCTCGAGAGCATCGCCGGTTTTTCCGGCTACAACTCCGCCCGCGCGCAGGAGGACGACATTACGCTCATGGTCCTCGACTTTCAAAAGGAGACTGCGTGAGCCGTCGGCCCAACGCAGCGGCGCCGGCGAGCGCGATAGAGCACACCGGGATTGTCCCGCGTGAATGTCCTTTTCGCGTTCTCCATCTTTCTCCAGCATCACAGGCCAAAAGTCGCGAAGGATCCACCAGAGTTCACCCCTACCACTTCCTGATAAACGGGCGATTCTTGAGTTCGCCGGGCCCGGCATTTCGATTCAAGAAAATAGCGATTGGTTCTGAATGGCCGGCCATTCGGAAGCTATCTGCCGCATCCTTTGCCGCGATGGAAACACGCAGGTTCCCTGGGTGGGGGATCGGCGTGGGATAATGGGAGCCTTGAAATCCGGAACACGCGTACAACTATCGGTGAACAGAATTCCGGCCCGAATTCTCGCCTCCGGAATCCTCCTTGCCGCCGCCGGATGGGCTGCCGGGGCTCAAGCGATTCCCAAACTCGCCGCGCCATCCGATAGTCAAATGGACCTGGGTTTCCACGAGCTATACGAATTGCGATTTGCCGACGCCCGCACACTATTCGCCACCTGGGAGAAAACGCAGCCCAATGAGGCGCTGGGCCCCATGGCCGAAGCGGCCAGCTATCTGTTTGAGGAGTTCTACGCGCAGGGCGTGCTCAGCTCGGAATTCTTTCTGGATGACGACCGGCTTCTCGGCGGAAAACCGCTGACACCGGATCCGGGGCGGCGATTTGCTTTCCAGGACGCGCTCGACCGCACAAAAAAGCTTGCCCTGGCGCGGCTCCATGAGCACGCGGACGACACGAACGCGCTCTTCGCGCTGGCGATGTCCATGGGCATGCGCGGCGACTATGCCAGCGTAATTGAAAAAAAACAGCTTGAGAGCCTGGGGCAAATCAAGGAAGCGGAGGTAATCGCCACAAAGCTTCTCGCGATTGACCCGAGCCGCGCCGACGCGAACCTTTCGATTGGGGCCGCGCAGTACATCATCGGATGCCTTCCCGCGTATAAGCGATTCTTCCTGTGGTTCGACGGGATTCACGGAGACCGCGCCGCGGGAATGGAGAGGCTACGCGTGACCGCGGAAAAGGGACATTACCTGCGGCCCTACGGCAAGCTCTTGCTGGCGCTCGCGGCGCTGCGGGAAAAGCAGAATGATCTGGCGCGCCAAGAGCTTGAACAACTCGCAACGGAATTTCCCGGCAACCCCCTGTTCGCAAAAGAACTCACGAAGCTCAACAAGCAAACCCTTCCCAGCGCATCCCATTAGGCATCCGCCCGCGAAGCGCCGCTACGGCGCGGGCTTCCGTGCTAATCTCCCGAAGACTTCTGTTCGGGAGCGCGCAATGTTCCAAGATAATCTGCTTTCAGGACGGACAATTTTTCTGACCGGAGGAGGCACCGGGCTCGGCCGCTCGATGGCGCTGCGCATGGCGGAACTGGGCGCGAAAATGTTTTTGGCGGGGCGGCGCACAGAGCCGTTGCGCGAAACCACGGAAACCATTCGCAAGGCGGGCGGCGCGTGCGCATTCGCGGCAGCGGATGTCCGCGACTTCGCGGCGGTCGAGGCGGCCATCGGGGCGGCCGAGGGCGAATTCGGGCGCGTGGACACGCTCATCAATAATGCCGCCGGGAATTTCATCGCGCGCACAGAAAAACTCTCCCCCAACGCCTTCGCGGCCGTTGTGGGCATCGTGCTGCAGGGGTCGTTTCACTGCACGCTTGCATTGGGCCGCCGGTGGATCGCCGCGCGCCAACCGGGGACGGTGCTAAGCATTGTGACCACGTACGCCGCAGCCGATTGCGGGTCGGGGTTTATTGTCCCTTCCGCCTGCGCGAAGGCCGGCGTGCTGGCGATGACGCGCTCGCTCGCCGTCGAGTGGGCGCGGCACAATATCCGGCTGAATGCGATTGCGCCCGGGCCGTTTCCGACGGAAGGCGCGTGGTCGCGCCTGATGCCAACAAAAGAATTTGAAGAGCACGCGCGGGAAAAACACCCCATGAAACGGTTTGGGCGCCACGATGAGCTGGCAAACCTCGCCGTTTATCTGATTTCGGAGGGAGCGGGCTACGTGAACGGCGAATGTGTTGTGATTGACGGCGGCCAATGGCTGCGCGGGGCCGGCGAGTTCAACGATCTGGCCGACCTTCCCGATTCGGTTTGGGAAATGCTTGAATCTGCGCGGAAGCCCGCGCCCTCGAAATAGCCCTAATTCAGGCGCGGAGAGCGCCCCGGCCCCACTGGTACCTGCCGATACTTAAATGTTAACCGGGTACCATGTACCTCTTGACAGTTTGGGTGCTAGGTTGTGAATGGAAATACTGAACATTCCTTACGCGCTTTTGCGCAAGGAGCGATTGCAATGCGACACACCCACAACCAAAAGCGTCCACGGAGCGGAGAGGGCGGATTCTCGCTCATCGAACTGTTGATCGTCGTCGCCGTGATCCTGGTGATTGCGGCAATCGCGATTCCGTCGCTCACGCATGCGAAGATGGCCGCGAACGAGGCCTCCGCGGTCTCGGCTCTTCGCACGGTGGCGACCGAAGAGGTCAATTACGACGCGGCCTATTCTTCCGGTTTCTCGCAGACGCTCCTCGATCTCGGGCCGCCCGCTCCGGGCAGCGTCCCGACTCCCACAAGCGCCGGTTTGATTGACGTGGAGCTTGCATCGGGGATTCGCGGCGGCTACCACTACATCTACACGCCGATTGACCCGAGCGGCTCCGGGAGGCCGAGCGGTTACGAAGTGAACGCCAATCCGATCAGCCCCGGCATTACAGGCCAGTGGTATTTCTACGTGGACCAGTCCAACGTGATTCGCCAGAATCTCGGTTCGGCCGCGGACCAAACCTCGCCTCCCATCCCGCATTAGCCAGCGCCGCGACTCACCCTATTCTTCGCCCGACCCCAATAATTCTGCGTGACGAATTGACATGGTGCGCGTCTATATATAGCGTAGCCGTATATGGAGGCACCCCGACCATGCAGTCCGAGTTAAAAAAAGGAACGGCTGAAGTGCTGATTCTCTCCCTGCTCGAAAACCGCCCCCGGCACGGCTACGAAATCGCCAAGCTCATCGAGCAGCGTTCCGAAGGCGTGCTCGAATTTCACGTAGCCTCACTCTACCCGATGCTTTACCGGTTGGAACGCCGCGGATGGATTGAAGGCCGCTGGCTTGAAAAAGCGGGGCAGCGGCGACGGCGTTATTACAAGCTGACCGCCGCGGGAAGGCGCGCACTCCCCGTGCAGCGGAAGACGTGGCGCGAATTCATACGGGCGATCCAGCGGGTCGCACAGGTGGAGAGTTCTTAGGAGCGCCATGGCGGATTGGAAGCAATTCGTTCGAGCGCACCTGCCGCCGCTGGGATTGAGCGGCGCGCGGGAAGCGGAAATTATTGAAGAGCTTGCGCTGCAACTTGAGCAGGGCTACGCAGAGGCAATCGGGCGCGGGGATACGGCTGCGCAAGCGGAAGCGCACACGGCGGCGCAGATACGAGATTGGGCGGCGCTCGCCGAAGAAATTCGGCGCGCGGAGACGCCGACGGTGCAGCACGTTGTCAGTCAAGCTGCGACTCAAGCGGCAGCGCGCGCGGCGGCGCGGTTGCCGGAGCCGTGGCGCGAAGCATTCCACGAAGAGCAATTTCGCAAACGGCGCGGAGGGAACATGCTCGCAGATTTATACCAGGACATCCGCTACGCGGTGCGCATGCTGGGTAAGGCTCCCGGATTTACGGCGCTGGCAGTGCTTACGCTGGCGCTGGGGATAGGGGGAAACACGGCGATCTTCAGTCTTGTGAATGACGCACTGCTGAAGCCGCTGCCCTATCACGATCCTGACCGGATCGTGCTGGTTTGGGAGAACACGGCAGGAAAAGCGAAATCGGAAAGCATCGTCTCCGCGCCCAACTATCTGGACTGGGAAAAACAGAACGACGTATTCGAGCGAATGGCCATCTACGAATACCTCGGCTACAACCTTTCGGGGGAAGCAGAACCCGAGGTCGTCGAGGGACTTCGCGCATCCGGAGGACTTTTCGATGTCCTGGGGGTGAAACCCACGATGGGCCGCACTTTCCTTCCAGACGAGGAAACGGCGGGGCGGGAACACGTGGTGGTGCTCAGCTATGGACTGTGGCAGCGCCGGTACGCTGCGGATCGTTCCATTCTGGGTAAGACGATTCGCATAAATCAGGAAAATTACACAGTTGTAGGCGTGATGCCGCAAGGATTCGCATTTTCCAATTCGCGGCAAAGGCTCTGGGTCCCCATGGTTTTCAATCAAGAGGACCATAACCGCGGATCGCATTCATTCTTCGTGTGCGCGCGGCTGTAGCCGGGGGTTGATCTCGAACAAGCACGCACAGAAATGAATACGATCGGACTCCGACTGGCGCAGGAATATCCGGAGGACAATCGCGGCGAAAGCGCGACTCTGACGCGGATGCGGGACCTTTGGATGGAAGACTTCCAACAAGTGATGTTGACGCTGTTGCTGGCCGTCGGATTTGTGCTGCTGATCGCATGCGTGAATATAGCGAATCTGCTGCTGGCGCGCGGAAGCTCGCGGCGAAAGGAACTGGCGGTGCGAGCCGCGCTGGGCGCCTCGCGCGCGCGAATCTTCCGGCAGTTGATGACGGAAAGCATTCTTCTGGCGCTGGTGGGCGCCGGGGCGGGGGTGGCGCTGGCCCGGGGGATTGCTCCCCTGCTTTTGAGAATCATGCCGAACAGTCTTCGGAATATTCCGTTTCGCGATTTGACCTCGGTTCATTTGGACATGCATGTCCTCGGGTTCACGCTGGGAATCGCATTGGTGACCGGGATCCTTTTCGGGATGGCGCCTTCGCTGCACGCATTTGGAATAGCGCCAGGCGAATCGCTGAAGGAGGGCGGCTCGCGCGGCAGCACGGGCTCGCGGGGCCGGCGGGTGCGCAGCGCGCTGGTGGTAGCTGAAGTCGCGCTGGCGTTGACCGTGCTCGCGAGCGCCGGACTGATGATTACGAGCTTGCGGCGTCTGCTCGGTGTGGCGCCCGGATTCGATCCCAAAGGAGTGCTTACGGGTGAATTGGCGCTGCCGCAAGCGGATTTTTATGGGCCACCGATCCGGCCACTGTTGTGCCAGCAAATGGAGGAACGAATCAGCCAAATTCCGGGCGTGATATCCGTGAGCGCGGCAAGCAACCTTCCATTGAATGGATATGCCGGGCGGAGCGTCACGGTCGAAGGGGCGCCCGAACCCGCACCCGGCCAACAAACCGGATCCGCTTATACCGTCGCCTGCCCCAACTATTTCCGCACGATGGAAATCCCACTGCTGGAAGGGCGAGAGTTTACAAACCAGGACTCGTTGAATGCTCCGAGAGCGGCAATCATCAATGAAAGTTTCCGGAAGCGATATTTTCCAAACGAGGACCCGATCGGACGGCGTTTTAAGGCCGGCAGTTTCAAGGATAGCGTTCCTTGGAAGACGATAGTGGGCGTGGTGGGGGATATGCATTTCCTGGGGCTCGATCAAGGATTCCGCCCGCAATTCTTCGTGCCATATAGCCAGGCCGCATGGCCGGAGTTGGCAATCGTGGTCCGCACGGAATCGAACCCCGCGATTCTCTCGGCGAGCGTAAGGAAAGCGCTGGCGGAGGTGGAGCCCGAGCAGCCGCTCAGTGGTACGGGCACGATGGAGGAAATCGTGGAAAGCTCCGTGGGACCGCGAAAGTTTCCGATGCTGCTGCTTTCCGGATTCGCGAGTGTCGCGCTGACGTTGACAGCCATCGGCGTGTACGGCGTGGTCAGCTATACGGTTGTCCAACGCACGCATGAGATTGGAATCCGGATGGCGCTCGGCGCGCAGACGGGACGCATCTACCTGTTAATCGTCAGGCAGGCGATGTTTCCCGTTGGCGCGGGCGTGCTGCTTGGCTTGGGAAGTGCATTGGCGCTGAGCCGCTACCTGCAAAACCAACTTTATTCGGTTCGCGCGGCAGACCCGCTCGTCCTTTGCGGGGCAATGCTGGTGTTGGCGATTGTCGCGATGCTGGCTTGCGTTGTTCCTGCGTGGCGAGCGACGCGCGTGGATCCGCTGGTTGCGCTGCGCTATGAGTAGCGGAGTGCGAAGGATGTGTGTGATTCATGCCGGCTCCTAATTGGAAAAAATACGTCCGCGGGCACCTGCCGCCGCTGGGATTGAGCGGCGCACGAGAAGCGGAAATTATTGAAGAGCTTGCGCAGCAACTTGAGCAGAGCTACGGCGAGGCAATCGCGCGCGGGGATACGGCTGCGCAAGCGGAAGAGCACGCGGCGGCGCAGGTTCGAGATTGGGCGGCGCTCGCAGCGGAGATTCGGCGCGCGGAGACGCCGACGGTGCAGCACGCGGCAGCACAGGCGACTGCGCGCGCGGCCGCGCGGTTGCCGGAGCCGTGGCGCGAAGCATTCCACGAAGAGCATTTTCGCAAACGGCGAGGAGGAAACATGCTCGCAGATTTATTGCAGGACATCCGCTACGCGGTGCGCATGCTGGGCAAAACGCCGGGGTTCACGGCCATCATGATCCTAACGCTGGCGCTGGGGATCGGAGCAAACGCGACAATTTTTTCGGTGGTGAACGCTGTATTGCTGCGCCCGCTGCCGTATCCGCGGCCGGAACAACTGGTGCGCGTGTACGAGAGCAACCCGAAGAAGGGCTGGCCGAAATTTTCAGTCGCGCCACCGAATTTCCTGGATTGGCGGGCGCAGACGCACACACTGGAAAAAATCGCGGCCTATGAACCCGACGGATACACCTATACGGGCGGCGACACGCCGGAACGCTGGGCGGGGCCGATGGTGACAGAGGGATTTTTCGAGATTCTAGGAGCACAGCCTGAACTGGGCCGGACTTTCAGCGCGGACGAATTTCAGCCGGGCAAGAATCACGTGGCGGTGATCAGCGATGCGCTGTGGCGCAGCGCGTTTGGCGGGGACCGCACCGTGATTGGCCGAAGCGTTTCGCTGGACGGGCAAACTTATACGGTGATTGGGGTGATGGGTCCGCAATTTCAGTTTCCCGCGGCGGCTTCGCAGGTTTGGCTGCCACTGGTATTTACTCCGGATGAGCTGAAGAACGCGCGCGGTGCGCACTACCTCGGAAACATCGCGCGCCTGGCGAGCGGAGTGAGCATCGCAGAGGCGCAGGCAGAGATGGCCGGCATTGCACAGCGCCTGGAGAAGGAATATCCGGCGACCAATGTCGGGTGGACCGTCGCGATATCTCCACTTTCACAGGCTGGAGGCGTGCAGGAGATCCGGCCGGCACTTTTCGTGCTGTTTGGAGCGGTGGGATTCGTGCTGCTGATTGCTTGTGCAAATGCCGCAAACATGCTCCTCGCGCGCGCCAGCGTCCGGCAAAGGGAAATCGCCGTCCGGCTGGCGTTGGGAGCGAGCAAGGGACGTTTGGTGAGGCAGTTACTGACCGAAAGTATTTTGCTTTCGTTCCTTGGCGCGGCGCTGGGCCTGCTCATTGCGTTCAGCAGCACGCGAGTCATTTCGGCGTTGCCCGCAAACTTTCTTCCCCGCGCGCAATTTGTAAAAGTGGACAGCCTCGTGCTGATCTTCACGGTTGCACTCGCGCTTCTCACCGGATTGGTGTTTGGATCCGCGCCCGCCATCGCGCTGGGGCGAGGCGAGTTGCAGGATGCGTTGAGGGAAGGCGGGCGAACCGGAAGCGGCGCGCGCGCGGGACTCCGCAAGTTGCTGGTGGTTGCCGAAGTGACGCTCGCATTTGTGTTGCTGGCAGGCGCGGGGCTTCTGGTGCGCAGTTTTTCGCGGCTTACCGCTGTTGATCCCGGCGTGCAGACAGCGGGGCGCTTCGCATTTAACGTAAACATTCCCAGCAAGCGCTATTCAACGCCGCAGCAGCAATTGGAATTCTATAGCGAGGTTCAGCAGCGCGTGGCAACCCTGCCGGGCGTGAATTCCGCCGCGCTCACGACTCTGATTCCGGCGAGCGGAGACGATGAAATGTACAGCGTAGGCCATCTGAACGATGCGGACAGCGACGATCATCCTTCGGCGCTTTCCTACCGAGTGAGCCCCGGCTATTTCCGCGCCATGGGAATTCCGCTTCTCGCCGGACGCGACTTTACTCCCGCCGATGACGCATCCACGCCGCACGTATGCATCATCAACGACGTTTTCGCGCACACGATGTTTCCGGGGCGCAATCCCATCGGCGAGAAGATTCATCTCGGGCACCAGTATGTGATCGTCCGCGAAATTGTCGGCGTAGTGGCCTCCGTGAAGCAATACGGCCAGGCGGATGATCACGAGTTGTTGGAGATTTACGAACCCTTTGCGCAGTTCCCGCGCACAGATGCGACGTTTATTCTGCGGACGAGCGGAGGATCCTCAGGGCTGGCCGCGGCGGTGCGGCACGCAGTGCAGCAGGTGGATGGGCAGCAAGCGGTGACGGACTTCCAGCCATTCGATGAAATCTTGAGCCTCTTAATCGCACTGCCGCGCTTCCGGACGGTGCTGCTGGGACTGTTTGCAGGGCTTGCGGCGCTGCTCGCAGCCATCGGGCTTTATGGAGTGATGTCTTACACCGTGACGCAGCAGACGCAAGAGATTGGAATCCGCATGGCGCTTGGAGCGCAGCGCGGAGGTATCTTGCGGCTGATTGTTGGGAAAGGAATGTTGTTGGTTAGCGCGGGCGTGGCGCTGGGCGTTGCAGGCGCCATGGCATTGACGCGCGTGCTCGCGTCATTCACTTCTTTCCTGTTTGGAGTGAAGCCGTATGACGTGGTTACGTTGGTGAGCGTTACGGTGCTGTTTGCCGCGGTCGCCGCGATTGCGTGCTGGATTCCGGCGCGGCGAGCGAGCCGCGTGGACCCGCTGGAAGCGCTGCGATATGAATGATGGATTGCTAGTGAAACACTGAGAGCATAGGGCGATGCCGGATTGGCGCCAATTCGTTCGAGCGAACCTGCCGCCGCTTGGATTGAGCGGCGCGCGCGGAGCGGAAATTATTGAAGAGCTTGCGCTGCAGCTCGAGCAGACGTACAGCGATGCGTTGACACGTGGCGCTTCGCGCGCCGAAGCGGAGGCGCTTGCAGTGGCGCAAATCCGAGATTGGCGCACTCTCGCGGGGGAAATTCGGCGCGCTGAGGAGCCGGTTGTTACGGCTGCGGCGGAACGGCTGTCAGCAGATTTCCATTTTGATGCGCAGGAGATACGGCTGCGCAAGATAAGGGGAGGAAACGCCATGGCTGATTTCTTGCAGGACTTGCGATATGCGATCCGGATGCTGCGGAAGTCACCTGGGCTTACAGCGGTGATGATTCTGACGCTCGCGCTCGGGATTGGCGCGAACTCGGCAATTTTTTCGGTGGTGAATAGCGTGCTATTGCGGCCGCTGCCGTATCGCGATGCGAAGCGGCTCGTATGGATCAGCAATTATCTTCCGGCGCAGAAAATGTCCGCTGCCTTTGACGTGGATTATTTTGCGTGGCGGAAGCACTGCACCTCATTCGAGGAGATGACCGCATACGAACCGGGAGGAGAGGACTTCACACTCACGGGTGAGGGCGACGCTGAGCGCCTGAGCGGTGTCACTGCAATGAACACCTTCCTGCGCACACTGGGTGTGGCACCGCAACTTGGGCGCGACATTTCGGCGGAAGAAGACCGGCCCAACGGCCCACGCGTTGCACTTCTGAGCGATTCGCTCTGGCGCCGGCGCTTTTCCACCGACCCCGGCGTTGTCGGACGGACGATCACTCTCGATGGGAACCTCTACACGATTATCGGCGTGCTGCCACGGGGTTTTGAGTTTCCAGAGAACAGCAAGGGGGATTTGCTGGTTCCGATGGCAACTGAGGAGTTTGAGGTTTCGGCAACCCAGCCCATCGGGTTTGTGCGAATCATTGCGCGTTTGAAACCGGGCGTCACGCCGCAAGCGGCTTTGGCTGAATTGGACACCATCATTCACCACTTCCACGCGACATTCCCCGGGGGCTTCGGGAAACTGTTCGCCGGTTCGCAGGCGGAGGTGATGTCTCTCCAGGACCGGCTGGTGGGGGATGTGCGCAAGGCGCTGCTCTTGCTTTTGGGCGCGGTTGGATTTGTGCTGTTGATCGCCTGCGCAAACGTTGCGAGCTTGCAACTCGCTCGCGCCGCAGCTCGCGAAAGGGAAATCGCGGTTCGAGGAGCATTGGGCGCCGGACGCTGGCGGTTGGCTCGCCAGCTTCTTACGGAAAGCGCGCTCACGGGACTGGCAGGAGGGGCCGCGGGCCTGGCGCTTGGCGTATGGCTTGTTGCATTGGTGCGGCATTACGGGCCGCACAACATTCCGCACCTGGACGTGACGTATCTGGACGCGCGCGTAGTATTGTTCACGATTGTAGTTTCCATTCTCACGGGAATCCTTTTTGGCCTGGCGCCGGTTGTGTCGGCGTTTCGGCTTTCGCTGAACGACTCGCTCAAGCAGGGCGGTGCGCAAGGGAGCGCGGGAAGGAAAGTCGTGCGGCCGCAACAGGTGCTGATGACGCTCGAGCTGGCGATGGCGCTCGTGCTTCTTATCGGCGCGGGGCTTCTTGCGCGCAGCTTTGTCCGCCTGGTTACGATTCCGCCCGGCTTTGATTCGCATGGCGTAATCACGACGCGCATCGTCCTTCCGGCAAAGACCTATCTAAATGGAGATCAACAGCGGGCATTCTATTCACAACTGCTGGAACGGATTCAGTCCCTCCCTGGCGTTTCGTCCTCGGGGGCGGCGGCGGCGCTTCCGCTTAACGGGTTTGTCCGGTTTTCCGGGGCGATACAGGTGGAAGGGCATTCGGTAACGCAAGCCACACCCGGCAACTTCTGGAAAATTGCTCAGAACATGGTCAGCCCGGGGTATTTCGAAACATTACGAATTCCGCTCAAGGCGGGGCGTTATCTCGACCGTCGTGACGGTTCCTCCACTCCGGAAACCATGGTTGTAAACGAAACATTTGTTCGCCAGTTCCTTCTGAACGAGGATCCAATCGGCCGGAGGATTCAATTTGGCAGAAGCATGGGCGGCAATAACTGGTGGACTATCGTGGGGATCGTTGCCGACATGAAGCAGTCCGGACTTGCGGCCGATACGATACCGGAGGCATTTTTCGCGTTCAATCAGTCGCCATTTATGGACATGTCTTTGGCGATCCGAACGGACTCTGACCCGAGGACGATTGTCCCCGCCTTGCGCGATGCGGTCGCATCGGTGGACAAGGACGTGCCTCTCTCACGTGTGGAAACGATGGACGAGATGCTGGCGGGACAGGTGGCTTCGCAGCGATTCAACATGGCGCTGCTCGGGGCATTTGCGGGCCTGGCGCTGCTGCTTGCCGCAGTTGGAATTTACGGCGCGATGGCCTACGCCGTCGGGCAGCGCACGCAGGAGATCGGCATTCGTATGGCGCTGGGCGCGCTGCCCGAGAATGTACTGCGCATGGTGCTGGCGCAGGGCGCGCGACTCGCGATCTTCGGAGTTGTGCTTGG
The DNA here is from genome assembly GCA_963838945.1 of uncultured Acidobacteriota bacterium. Classification (GTDB taxonomy): domain Bacteria; phylum Acidobacteriota; class Terriglobia; order Acidiferrales; family UBA7541; genus DASTCZ01. The sequence goes on from CAWITC010000011.1 coordinate 743,571, forward strand.
CTTGGGCTCGGGGATCGCGCTTACGCGGCTTCTGCGCACGCTGCTCTTTGAAGTGAAGCCCACCGACCCGGCGACATTCGTGGCGGGCGCAGCGATATTGTTCGCTGTCGCGATTGCGGCGTGCTGGATACCGGCGCGGAGAGCGACGCGCGTGGATCCGCTCGTCGCGCTACGTCATGAATGAAGCGGTGCGAGTAGATCGAGCGGCCCTCGTTGCTCTCTTAGCTGGCACTGCGCTCAGGCCAACTTCTGCGATGTAACAGTTCATTCCGTGGCAGCGTCCTACCTTTCATGGAAGGGTCTTTCTCGTTCCAACCCTCAACTCGCAAACTTGTGCGTGCGCAGCCGAAGACAAGTCAGGAGGCCTGATGAACGCTCTCTGGCAGGATCTCAAGTTTGGCGCACGAGTTCTGAGGAAGAGCCCGGCGTTTGTGGCGATCGCTGTGCTTACGCTGGCGCTTGGAGTCGGCGCGAACACCGCCATCTTCAGCGTTGTCAACGCCGTCCTGCTGCGCCCTTTGGATTTCAAGGACCCCGGCCGCATTGTGCAAATTTCCGGATTTGACGAGAAGCGAGGCGTATCCGGGGGAGCTTTCAGCTATCCGTGCTTTCTTTTCGTAGGCGAGCATGTGACCTCGTTTGAAAGCTTTGCAGTTTCCGCGTCAGACACTTTCAACCTCTCCGGCGCGGGCGAGGCGGCGCAGGTTCAGGCAGGGCGGGTTTCCTCTTCTTTTTTTGATGTGATTGGCGTGCGCCCGGAGATCGGGCGCGGATTTCTTCCTGGTGAAAGCCAGCAAGGCGCCGCGCCGGTTGCCGTGCTGGGTTTTTCGCTGTGGCGTGACCGTTTTGGAAGCGACCCGAAAGTGCTGGGACGCAGATTGTCGCTGGACAGCCTGAGCTATACCGTTGTCGGCATATTCACCAGCGAGCTGGATGTCCCGTTCAACGGCACGGATGTTTGGGTGCCGCGCCCCTACGAATTCAGTCTGTTTCCGCCGGAACGCATTTCGACGGGGTCGGGCTACCTTTATGGTTACGCACGGTTGAAACCCGGCGTAACTCTTGCGCAGGCGCAGACCGAACTGAAAACGATTGCCAGCGCCTACCAGAAAGCATTTCCCTCGAACACGGATGCCGGCCTCGGAGGCGCTCTTGTTCCGGTTTCGCTTTCGGAGTCAACGGTTGGCGGCGTTCGCGAAACGCTGTGGGTATTACTCGGGGCCGTCGGGTTTGTATTGCTGATTGCCTGCGCCAATGTTGCCAACTTGCTCCTCGTCCGCGCCGCCGGCCGCGGCAAGGAGATGGCAGTGCGCGCGGCGATCGGCGCGACCCGGTTTCGCCTGGCGCAGCAATTTCTGACCGAGGGCATCCTGCTGGCGCTCCTTGGAGGCGGACTGGGCGTGCTCTTGGCAGCATGGGGAGTGCAATACCTTTCCAAGATGCAAGATATTCCGCTCCCCCGTACGACCGCTATTAGCGTGGATACGCGCGTATTGCTGTTTTCGCTGGGAGTGTCCCTACTGACGGGGATTCTCTTTAGTCTCGTGCCTACGTGGCGATCGTCGCGGATCGACTTGATAGAAGCGTTGAAGGAAAGCTCGCGCGGTTCCTCGACGGGTCCCCGCCGCAATCGCCTGGGAGCCGTCCTTATCGTTGCCGAACTGGCGCTCTCCGTTGTCCTGCTCACCGGCGCCGGACTTCTCTTGCGGAGCTTCGTAAGGCTCCTGCACGTGAATCTCGGATTTGCGCCGGAAAACGTCCTGACGTTTCGGATTTCATTGCCCACAACGAAGTACCCGCAGCCGTTTCAGAGAACCGCGTTCTACCGCGATCTCCGTGAACGAATCGCCGCGCTGCCACCGGTACGCTCCGTCACGACAGCCTTCATGGTCCCCCCCAATTCGGTTTTTTTTGCACCGTTTCTCGCGGAAGGGATGTCCCCGGACATTCCGCGCGGGCAGCGTCCAGTGGCCATTTGGAATTCGATCAGCCCTTCTTATTTCCAGACGCTCGGCATTCCTTTATTGCGCGGGCGCATACTCACCGATGGCGACGGTGAAAACATGGCCGACGTAATCATCATCAGCGAAAGCCTCGCCAAACACTACTGGCCCAACCAGGATCCGCTGGGCCGCCATATTCAGGTTGCGCGCCAGCGAACCCCTTCCGAAATCGTCGGGGTGGCGGCGGACGTCCACAATCAGGGCGTGGGCAATAACCCGGGTGAAGAGCTTTACACGCCGCTGCCGCAGCGCCCTTGGTCTACCATGACCGTTGTCGTCAAGACGTCCGGCGATCCGATGCAAATCCTTTCCGCCGTGCGGAGCGCCGTCGCGGCAGTGGATCGCGATCAGCCCATCACGGAAATCCAAACGCTTGACAGTTCGCTCTCGGATTCGGTGGCGCAGCAGCGTCTTTCCGCGTTTTTGCTTGGAATCTTTGCCGCGGTAGCTCTGGTTCTTGCGGCGGTGGGGATCTATGGAGTGACGAGCTACACCATTGCGCAGCGCACACAGGAAATCGGCATCCGCATTGCGCTGGGGGCGCAGGCGCGCGATGTTCTTCTGCTCGTGCTGGGATTTGGAGCGCGGCTTGCCGCCGCCGGAGTCATTATGGGTATCGCTGCCGCGATTGCCTTGACGCGGCTTATGGAGAATCTCCTCTTTAATACAAGCCCCACTGACCCCGGTACGCTGGCGGCAGTTTCGGTGACGCTGGTCGGCGTGGCATTGCTGGCCTGCTACATTCCCGCGCAGCGCGCAACAAAGGTGGATCCCGTGGTTGCGCTGCGGAGTGAATAGCAAGCGGTATGGCCCGGAGGCGGAAGCCTCCGGGCGCGAATAGGCGGAGTACTGTAAGAGCGTCAGGCTTTTTTCGGTTCGTGCTTTTCCTCGGCCTTTTTTTCCGGCTTCGGTTGGTGCTTTGATTCGGGCTTTGGCGCAGGGATCGCGTCCTTGGCCTGCGCTGCGATCTGGGCGAAGCCTTCAGCGTCAAGCACGGCCATGTCGGCGAGGACCTTGCGGTCCACGGTGATGCCCGCGGCCTTCAGCCCCTGCATCAATTTGCTGTAGGAAAGGCCGGCGAGACGCGCGGCCGCGCCGATACGCTGGATCCACAGGCGGCGGAACTGCCGCTTGCGGTTGCGGCGGTCGCGGTAAGAAAAACGCTCCGCTCGATTCGCGGCTTCCTGCGCGGACTGGTACAGCTTGCTCTTGGTGAGGAAAAATCCCTTTGTGCGGCGCAAATATTTCTTGCGGCGCGCGCGGCGTTTTGTTCCCCGTTTGACTCGTGCCATGTTTTAGCTCCTGTGAGGAGACACAAACCTGCTCGCGTAGAAAACGTCGCCCGAAAAAACAGGTCGCGGCGAAATCAAGCGAGCAGACTGGGTCTCCACGGCGTGTTGAGAATGCGCGGCGAATCTAAATTATCGAAGAAGATTCGCTCGCGCTCAGGGCCGCTTGCCGTTCGCTTGATGAGAACAGCGCAACCCCGCCGGCCGGCAGGCCCGCCGTGGCGGATAACGCTCTACCTGGCACGGAAAAAAATCCAGAAAAAACGTCCAGTTAAAAAACTAAAACCCCTGGCCGTACGGCAACATCTTCTTAACGTTCCCGGCATCGGCGGGGTGCACGCGCGCCATCTTTTTCAGCCGGCGCATGCGGTTGGCCAGCTTCGAGCCCAGAAGATGCCGTTTGCCGGAATGCATCCGCAGGACTTTTCCTCCCGCCGTGATTTTAAAACGCTTGGCGGCGCCTCGATGCGTCTTGACCTTTAATCTTACGCTCTTCTTTTTACCCACTGGTCCCTTCCTGCGAAGCCTCCTGCGATGAGGGCGCGGTGCGCGGCTTCTGCTGCGCCACGGGCGCTCCTTTTTTCGGCGCGAGCAGCGCCAGCAGGATGTTTGCTTCCATGCGCGGTCCGTACTCGACGAGCGCGAAATCGGCCACTTCTTTCAGCAGGCGTTCCATTTTCGCGCGGCCCACTTCCTGATGCGCCATTTCGCGGCCGCGGTGAAAAATCATGGCCTTGACCTTGTGTCCTTCGCCGAGAAACCGCTGGATCTGGTTCTTGCGCACCTGGAAATCGTGCTCGGCAGTGGAAGGCCGGAATTTCACTTCCTTGAGCTGGGAAGTCTTGTGATGCTTCTTCTGCTCGTGCTTCTTTTTGCTTTCCTGATAGAGATATTTGCCGTAGTCGGTGATCTTGCAGACGGGCGGGTCCGCGGTCGGGGAAATTTCCACGACGTCCAAACCGCGCTCACGGGCGAGCTTCATGGCCTCAAAAGGCTGCATGACGCCCAGTTGCGCGCCCTCTTCATCAATCACGCGAACTTCCCGCGCCCGGATGCGTTCATTCACCCGGATACGGTCAGTCGGCCGGAAACTTCGCTCGGCGATAAACCCACCTCCAGCAGGCTTGCTAAGAATCATTCCCCGCGGCGCCACACCCCTGTAATCACCCGGGAGCCATTGGGGCAGTCAGTATAGCATGGAGGAAGTTTTATAAATCAAGCCACAGGCAAGCTCTGGCACGGGCAAACGAATACTGCCGCGGACTTACTCAATTCTCTTCGCGTGCCGGTCAGCGTCGAGTTGATGAAGGATCAGCTCGGTCGCGCGGCCCTGGCTGTCTGTCACGAATGTGATGGTACCGTCTAGATTCTTCACGAAATAGTCGCGGTCGGTTTCCGGAAGTATCTCGACCTTTGGTTGTCCGGTCGCCTGCGTGAAGAGGTGATCGCCTTCCCGCGTCACGGTGATAATGAAATTCGGCGCCACTTGGTAGCGGCCAACAAAACCATCGAAAATCTTCGGGTCGACCGGAACCTGCTTTCGCTCCGATGGCAACACAACCTTTTCGCCATGCACTACGGATGCCAGTTTCATTGCGATGTTTTGCGGCGCGCCGCCGTTGAGATTGCCCAGAACGACCACCACCAGCTTGTCGTCCGGATAGTAGGCGAGGTGCGTATTGAATCCATTGATCCCGCCGCCATGATCGATCACTTTGCGGCCATTTACAGTTCGGACTCCCAAGCCGAATGCGTAATCGTTCTTGAAGGGCGTGGTCATTTTCGCGAGCGAATCAGACGAGAGCAGCTTTCCGCCGAACAAGCTCTGCTCCCAGCGCAACAGGTCCTCGGTGGTGGAATACAGCGCGCCTGCGGAGAAAGGCGTCGTCATGTGAACAAAACCGGCATTCACCATCCCGCCCCTGCCCGGCGTGTATCCCGCCGCGCGGTGGAGAATGATCGCGGAGTTTGAATCGTAGCCAGAATCTTTCATGCCTAGCGGGGTGAAAATGTTTTCCTGAACAAAACTTTCATAACTTTCACCACCGATTTTTTCGATTAGGTAGCCCAGCAGGGCATAACCCGAATTGCTGTAGTTCCAATTCTCGCCGGGCTGGAAATCGAGCGGCTTGTCGCGAAAAAGGGCGACGAGTTTCTCGGGGGTAGTAGGGAAGGGTTCCAGGGATGAGAAGTCAGGGAAGCTCGTGTAATTTGGGATTCCCGAAGTGTGCGTCAGCAAGTTAAAGATTGTGATCTTGTCCCAGGCAGCGGGCGCATCGGGTATATATTTTTTCACCGGATCGTCAATGCTGAGTTTCTGGCGCTCCTGCAGGAGGAGGATCGAGGCCGCGGTGAACTGCTTCGTAATGGAACCCAATCGGAACTTCGTCGTGGGAGAATTCGGAATGTCCCACTCCAAATTCGCCGAACCATAGCCCTTATCGAGAAGAATATCGGTTCCGCGAGCCACCAGCACCGAGCCCATGAATTGCTTGTTGGAAAGAAAGTATTGGATTACCTGCTCCATGCGGGAGAGGTCCGGCGCCGCCTGCGAAGACGCGGCAGCGGTATTGCCGTCAGCCGCGGCCCGCAGAGGTGCGCTTTGCAGGAAAATTAGGGTCGAAATTAAGGAAGCGGCTGCGAATGCGAGCGCGAGCAACTTTAATATTCTTCGCTGGATCATTATGGTTCTCTTTCCAAGGTGATTCGCCTAAGCAAGATCTTCCCGCCGGATTGGAAGTCGGCGGATGCGCTTGCCGGAGGCCCCGTTGTTCGGCGTTACTGTATACCTATGACGCCGAAACGCGTCCTTGCATGACCTGGAACTTCACGCAACTTCCGATCAGTACAACTTCATCCGACATTCCGCAGGCAAGAGCCAGCCGCGGCGGGCGTGCCTTTGGGGCCCATGCGTAACTGATGATGCTGTCCCGTGCGCGACGCCACTCATTCTGGCAGAATGGGCCGCCTCGCCAAGTCCATGCAAACCGAGCAAAGCCAATCCGGTGCGTACACCGAAGATCGCTTGCCCGAGGGACGTTGGCGCGCGCTTGGGTTGCTCGCGGCGGCGGCGTTTCTTGAAATGACGACATGGTTTTCGGCGTCCGCGGTGCTGCCGCAACTTCGCGCGGCGTGGGGAGTTTCACCGTCTGCAGACGCGTGGCTCACGATTTCCGTGCAACTTGGATTCGTGGCCGGAGCACTCGTTTCCGCGGCGCTCAATCTTGCCGACATCGCGGCGCCGCGGCGGCTGATGCTATATGGCGGGGCGGGGGCGGCGGCCGTCAACCTGGCGCTGCTCGCGAGCGGTGGTCTCGGGAGCGCGGTGCCGCTGCGATTCGCCACCGGCGCGGCGCTGGCGCTCGTCTATCCGCCGAGCCTGAAGGCGATGGCCACATGGTTCCGGCGCGAGCGGGGCACCGCGCTCGGCGTGCTTGTTGGCGCGCTGACGCTTGGGTCGGCGTTGCCAAATCTCCTTAACGGATTGGGCGGGGTTCACTGGCCGCGCGTAATCATCGCGACTTCCACGCTCACGCTCGCCGGAGGAATGCTCGCGGCATTCGCGGGGCACGACGGACCGTATCCGTTTCCAAGCGCGGAATTCAACCCTCGGGAAGGGCTGCGGCTGTTCGCGAATCGCGGCGTGCGGCTGGCGACGCTCGGCTACTTCGGGCATATGTGGGAGCTTTACGCGATGTGGACGTGGTGCGCGGTGTTCTTTGGCGACGCAATTATCCATGCGCGCGGATTGCCCTCGACTCCCGCGCAACGAGCGAGCGTGACAAGCGAAGCCGCGCTCGCGGCATTCGCGTGCATCGGCGTGGGCGCAGTCGGCTGCTGGGCCGCGGGCGTGCTGGCGGACCGCTGGGGCCGCACGCGAACGGCGGCGGCTTCGATGGTTCTGAGCGGCGCGTGCGCGCTCGTGATTGGATTTGTGGCGCTGCGTTCGCTGGAGTTCGCGCTTGCCATCGGCCTCATCTGGGGATTCGCGGTGGTCGCGGATTCGGCGCAATTCTCGACGATGATCACGGAAGTGGCGGACCAGAGCTACGTTGGCACGGCGCTGACGCTGCAGCTTGCGATTGGGTTTACGCTGACGGTCGCGACGATCTGGCTCGTGCCCGTGCTGCGCGAATCGCACGGCTGGCCGTGGGCTTTCGCGGCGCTCGCGCCGGGGCCGGCGGTCGGCGTGATTGCGATGCTGCGCTTGATGCGTTCACCGGACGCCGTGAAGATTGCGCACGGGCGCGGGTGAACGTTACCGCGGGTTCGCGGCTTCATTCTTGATTACTTCTCCGCCCTTCATCACGAACACGACACGCTCCATCGCGCCGATGTCGCTCACGGGATCGCCGCTGACGGCGATAATATCCGCGAACTTGCTCGCCTCGATCGTGCCGGTGTCTTTCGCGGTTCCAAGCAACTCGGAAGCGCGCACGGTTGCGGCCTGAATGGCCATGAGCGGAGTCATGCCGGCGCGGACGAGGGCGCCGAATTCTTTCGAGACGAAATCGGGATCGTCGTCCACACCGTAGGCAATTTTCAGGTGATGCCGCAGCGCGCGGTCAAATGCGGGCTGCTGCGCGGCCAGAATTAATTTGCCCTTCTCCGCCATGATGGGGTCCGCGCCGAGTGAAGTTCCCTCTTCGGCGCCATGCTGGAAGGTGAAAAGAGTCGGGACGAGCCATGTGCCGCGCTGCTCCATGAGCGCCGCGCCTTCATCGTCGAGCATCGTGCCGTGCTCGATGGAGTCCACGCCAGCGCGGACGGCGGCTTTGATGCCTTCGGTGCCTTCCGCGTGCACCATCACATGCTTGCCCGCGCGATGCGCGACTTCCACGGCGCGGGCCATTTGCGCTTCGCTCAGCTCCTGCACGTTGAAATCGCTGAAGGGATCCAACACGCCGCCCGTTGCCATCAACTTGATCCAGTCGGCGCCGTACTTGATGTCGCGGCGCACGGCTTCATTCACTTCATCGACGGTATCGGCGATGTTCGGCCGGCGCGGAAGCGCCTGGTCGGGTGCGAGGGCGTCCGCATCGCCGTGGCCGCCCGTGAGGCTGACGAAGTTGCCGGACGAAACAATCCGCGGCCCGCGGATGAAACCCATGCGGATGGCGTCGCGCAGCGCAAGCTGCCCGTAGGAAAGATCCGACTCACCGGCGTCGCGCATCGAAGTGAAACCGTGGTCGAGCCAGATCTGCAAATTGTGGACGCCCCAGAGAGTGGCCATGGGCGACGACATCCGCAGGCCGCCGGCGGGCGATTGATCTTTCGGATTGTCGAGAATGTGCGCGTGGCAATCGGCAAGTCCCGGGAGCACCGTGGAGTTGGTGAGATCAATTACGGGAACGCCCGCGGGGGCCGAGGCGCCGATGCTCACGATACGGTCGCCTTCGACGAGAATCACGGCGTTTGGCGTGTAATTGCCGGTGCGAACGTCGAGCAATTTCCCGGCGCGAATGGCGGCGCGCTGCGGGGGCTTCTTTTCCTCCTTGGGCGGTTCCTTCGGGGCGGTTTGCGCACTGGCCGCCGCGACGGCGAAGAAGATTGCGAGGATGCTCAGCGCGAATTTATGGAATTTATTCGTCACGGTTCACACTCCTGTCAAGGCGGCAATCGTCGCTTCAACTTCTTTCATTTGTTCTTCAAGAAAGACGGATTCTTCGCTCCGCTCAGAATGACGACCCAACCCATACTTTCAACAAACTGCTAGGTCTTCGATCTTCGAGTGCTTAAATAATGGTGCCAGAAAATGCGCGTCGCGACACTGCGCCACGGCTGCCAGGCTTTTGACATCGCGTGAAGCTTCTCAGGCGACGGCCGCTTCCGCAATCCCTTCACCTGCTGCACCGCAATTTGCAACGCAAGGTCGTGAGCCGGCCAGACGTCCGGGCGGCGCAACGCGAAGAGAAGGTAATTTTCGGCGGTCCATGGGCCGATGCCTTTGAGCGCGGTCAGGCGCGCGCGGACGCCGTCATCATCCATTGTGTGAAGCGCGCGGAGATCGAGACGGCGCTTGGAAAGTTCTTCCGCGAGCAGGCGCGAGTACAACATTTTCTGGCGGCTGAAGCCGATGCGCTTCAATGCGCGCTTGTCGAGCTTTAGAAATCGCCCGGGGGTGAGTTGCTTTACCTCAGCGATGAGTTTGTCGTAAGCGGCCTTTGCGGATGCGAGCGACACTTGCTGCTCGAGGATGAGGTAAACGAGCGTGGCGAAGCCCGGCTCGCGCGTCCACATCGGCGGCGGGCCGTGGCGCTCGATTACGCCGCGCAAGTGCGCGTCAGAATCGCTAAGCGCGCGGAGGCCGATGGAGTAGGCCGCAGCGTCAAGCTGCGGGCCGGTATTCAGATCCGCAGAATTCATCCCTCGGCCGAAGTGGGATCAATCATGCGGCGGACGGCGGAGATGCGATTGGCCGGGAAGCCGCCCTGCTTTGCGTGCTGGCGGATCGCTTCTTCGTTTGGGGCGATATAGACGCAGTAGATCCTGTCGTCGGTGACGTAACTGTGCAGCCACTGGATTTGCGGGCCCATGTTACGCAGCACGCCGCAGGACTTCTGCGAGATACCGACAATCTGTTCCGGCGTGAGTTTTCCAGCGCCGGGGATTTCGCGTTCAATCACATATTTGGGCATGGAGAGTTCCTTTCGTAGAGATGTCAGCTTGTGGTGCGGTTATCAACTTCGTCGCGAAGCGCCGCGAGGAAATCGGCGAGGGGCCTGGCGCCGAGGTCGCCCTTGGTGCGATGGCGGACGGCGACGGCGCCAGCTTCGGCTTCCTTGGCGCCGACGACGAGCATGTACGGAATCTTCTGCATCTGCGCATCGCGGATTTTAGCCTGGAGCTTCTCGTTGCGGTCGTCGAGGTGCGCGCGGAAGCCCGCGTCCTTAAGCTTCTGCGCAACCTGTTTCGCGTAGTCCATAAATTTTTCACTAATGGGGAGAACGGACGCCTGCACGGGCGCGAGCCAGGCGGGAAACGCTCCGGCGTAATGCTCGATGAGAATGCCGAAGAAGCGCTCGACGCTGCCAAGCAGCGCGCGATGGACCATGAGCGGCTGGTGGCGCGAGCCATCTTCGCCAACATACTCGAGGCCGAAGCGCGCGGGCAGGTTGAAATCGAACTGCACGGTGGTGAGTTGCCAGGGACGGCCGATGGCGTCAATCAATTTGATGTCAATTTTCGGGCCGTAAAACGCGGCTTCGCCCGGCATGCGTTTGAACGGAACCTTGAGGCGGTTGAGCGTATCCGCGAGGGCCGCGGTGGCGCGCTGCCAGTCTTCCGGCTTTCCGGCGTAATTTTCCGGGTGCGCGGCGTCCCATTCGGAAAGCTCGATTTCGTATTTGTCAAAGCCGAAATTTTTCATTACGGCGAAGGCGAAGTCCACGCAGGCTTCCACTTCCGCTTCGATTTGCGAGGGCATGCAGAAGATGTGCGCGTCGTCTTGCGTGAAGCCGCGGACGCGCAGCAGTCCGTGGAGCACGCCGCTGCGTTCGTAGCGATAGACAGTGCCCAACTCGGCGAGACGAATGGGCAGCTCGCGATAGCTGCGGAGGCGCGACTTGTAAATCAGGATGTGGCCGGGGCAGTTCATGGGCTTCAACTGGTAATCAGCCTTCTCGACTTCGACCGGGCCGAACATGCTGTCTTTGTAAAAGTTTGTGTGGCCGCTGGTCTTCCAGAGATCGAGCCGCATGATGTGTGGAGTGAAGACGAGGTCGTAGCCGCGCTTGAGCAGTTCGTCGCGGAGCCAGTCTTCGACGATCTTGCGGATGAGGCCGCCCTTGGCGTGCCAGAAGATGAGGCCGGGGCCGGCTTCCTCTTCGATGCTGAAGAGATCGAGTTCGGGGCCGAGCTTGCGGTGGTCGCGGCGCTTGGCCTCTTCGAGCTTGTGAAGATAATCATCGAGCTCGGGCTTGGTGAAGAAACACGCTCCGTAGATGCGCTGCATCTGCGGATTGCCTTCCGCGCCCTTCCAATAAGCGCCGGCGACGCTCATCAACTTGAAAGCCTGGATGCGACCGGTGGATGGGATGTGCGGGCCGCGGCAGAAGTCAATGAACTTGCCGGTGGTGTAGAAGGAGACCATCGGCTCGGTGGCTTTTTCTTCGACGAGCTCGCACTTAAAGATTTGATTCGATTTCTTGTAAAGATCGAGCGCTTCGGGCTTGGGCATGAGCTTGCGCTCGTTTGGGACGTTGCGCGAAGCGATGTCATGCATGCGCTTCTCGATGGCTTCGAGGTCTTCGGGAGTGAACGGTTGCTCGCGCAGAAATTCGTAGAAGAAACCGGTGTCCGTGGGCGGGCCGACGCCGAGCTTCACGTCCGGAAAAAGTTCGAGCACGGCCGCGGCAAGCAGGTGCGCGGCGGAATGGCGGAAGACCTGCAGGGCTTCGGGATCTCTCTCGGTGAGGATTTCGAGCTTCGCGTCGTGGTCGAGCGGGCGCGAGAGGTCCACGAGTTCACCGGAAGCACCATTGCTGACGCGGGCGACGAGGGCGGCACTGGCGAGGCGCGGCGAGATTTTCCCGGCGACGTCGGCGGCGGTTGAGCCGCGCGGCACGTCGAGAACGGCACCGTCTTTCAGCGTGATGTGAATACTCTCCATCGAGTCCCCGCGATTCCAGCAAACGAATGGAGTTCTACGCTAACAAATGACGCGAGGGAGGGCAAGGTTAGGGCTTCGAGCGAAATCGTTAGCGGGCAAAAAGCAAAAAACCCGCCGACGAACGGCGGGCTCACGCTTTTATTCCGAGATTGACCTTACCATAGCAGTGATGTTTGAGTCAAGATAATTCTTGCCCTGGTCGCGAGTCGGATTCCGATTTCAAGACCAACAACCCACTTGGCAAGCCGGAGATGGAGCGGCTGCAGCCCGCCACGCCCAACGATATTAAGGGCAATCCTGTGAACAAATTTTGGGACATTCGCGTATCTATAAGCGTCTAAAGGTTATAGCGATTGTCAGCGACGGTTTTGTGCTTGGGGTGCGCGGACGCGCGGGGGTCAGTTATATGAATTCATTCAGCAATCAGCTCAAGCAGGTTTTGCGGAGGCTCGGCCGCGCGCCGATGTTCACGGCCATCACGCTCATCACGCTCGCGGCGGCCATCGGAGCAAACACCGTGGTTTTCAGTGTTCTCGAAGGCGTCCTGCTGAAACCATTGCCATATCCCAATGCCGCAGAGATGGCGGGCGTCTGGCTGACGGCGCCGGGGGTAAAAATAAAAGATGCGCAATTGTCACCCTCCGACTATTTCATCTTTAGGGATCAGAGCCACACCTTTCAGGATATTGGCTTGTATGGAAGCGATTCTGACGCCGTTACGGGCATGGGGGAACCCGAACAGGTCCGGGCCTTGCTGGTGACCGATGGCACGCTGCCGATATTGGGCATCCAGCCGCTGTTGGGCCGCATGATCAGCCGCGAGGACGATAAACCGGATTCGCCGCAAATGGCGATGGTTTCTTATGGATATTGGCAGAGCAAATTCGGCGGATCCACTTCGGTACTGGGAAAAACAATTGTCGTGGATGGAAAACAGCGCGTAATCATCGGTGTGTTGCCGCAAGATTTCCATTTCCTGGATCAAACCGATCCCGCTTTGATTCTGCCCTACCGGCTTGACCGCAATAAATCGCATCTGGGCAACTTCAGCTATAACGCCCTTGCCAGATTGAAACCTGGCGTGACCATCGCGGAGGCCGACGCAGATGTGGCGCGGATGCTTCCCATCGTTATGCGGAGTTTTCCGACACCTCCGGGGTTCAGTTTGAAGCTGTTCGAGGATGCGCGAATCGCGCCAAATCTCCGTCCGTTGAAACAAGATGTTGTCGGCGACGTAGGCAAGGTCTTATGGGTCCTCATGGGCTCGATTGGAATGGTGCTGCTGATTGCTTGCGCGAATGTGGCAAATCTCCTACTCGTAAGGGTCGAAGGACGCCGGCAGGAACTGGCGATCCGCGCCGCGCTCGGGGCCGGGAGGTCCCGAATCGCAGGAGAATTGCTATTTGAAAGCGTGATCCTGGGATTGATGGGAAGCGCGGTCGGGCTGGGAATTGCGTACGGCGCCTTGCGTTTTCTGGTCGCCATTGCGCCCACTGGCCTGCCTCGAATCCGCGAGATTGGCATTGATGCGCGGGTTTTGCTGTTCACACTGGCGGCGTCATTGTTTGCGAGCCTTCTTATCGGGTCAATCCCCGTCCTTAAGTATTCGGGGGTTCGTTTGAACACAGGACTCCGCGAAGGCGCGCGCGGGATGAGCCAGAGCCGGGATCAACACCGCGCGCGAAACTCATTGGTGGTGGTTCAAGTTGCGCTGGCCGTGGTCCTGCTGATCTGTTCAGGGCTGATGATCCGTACATTTCGAGCGCTGACGCATGTGAATCCCGGATTCAACGCGCCCGCCGAGGTACAGACATTCCGGATCTATATTCCCCCATCGGAAGCGCCCGATGCTAATCCTGAGCGCGTCGTCAGCATGGAAGAGGAGATTTCCCGCAAGCTCGCGGCAATTCCGGGGGTGTCCTCGGTTGGAGTATCCACGAAGATCCCCATGGATGGAAATGGCTGGGAAGATCCCATTTTCGTGGAGGACCACACTTACACGGAGGGCCAGCTTCCACCCCTCCGCAAGTTCAAATTCATGACGCCGGGGTTCCTCACCACTCTGGGCATTCCACTGATTACCGGCCGCGATCTCACATGGACAGACGCCCAAAACAAACTTCCCGTCGCTTTGGTGTCCGAAAACCTCGCGCTTGAGTATTGGCAGGATCCAAGTAAGGCGCTGGGAAAGCGCTTTCGAGTAGCGACCACGGATAACTGGCGCGAAATCGTAGGTGTCGTGTCGGACGTATACGACGATGGCGTGAATGAGGAACCCTCAAGCTCCGTGTACTTTCCCATCCTGTTGAGTAAGTTCGAGGGTGACGACATCTCCGTGCAACGCGGAGTGGCGTTCGCCATCCGGAGTCCTCGAGCCGGTTCGGAAAACTTTTTGAAAGATGTGCGCGAGTCGGTGTGGGCGGTGGACTCGAATCTCCCGCTCTCCGCGGTCCACACGGTGGACTACTTCTACACGAAGTCCATGGCGCGGACTTCGTTCACGTTGATCATGCTTGGCGTTGCCGGAGGGATGGCGTTGCTGCTCGGGATCATCGGGATTTACGGCGTGATTGCCTATTCGGTGTCGCAACGCAGGCGCGAGATCGGCATTCGCATGGCGCTCGGCGCGCAGCCGCAGGATGTCACGGGTATATTCGTGCGCCACGGACTATTGCTCTCGGGCATCGGCGTGGTGTTCGGTCTGGGCGCCGCGCTAGCGGTAATGCGCCTGATGACTTCGCTGCTGTTCCGGGTGAGCCCGGTAGATCCCGTCACCTATGTGGCCGTGTGCGCAGGCCTTGTCGCCACGGCGACGCTCGCCAGCTACCTGCCGTCGCGGCAGGCCGCTGGGGTGGACCCGGTTGAGGCGCTAAGGGCGGAGTAGGAACGCTACTTGAGGGTGAAGCCGCGCCGCATATCGAAATTATTCGTGCCGCAGCGCAACGATAACATCCACGCGGGTCGCCCGCCTCGCCGGAACGAAGATTGCGAAAAGCACGATTGTTGCAAGTAGCAGAGAAACCGCAATAAAAGTCCTGAGATCCGTTGGCTGGATGCCGAACAGCAAACCTGCCATCAGCCGGCCAAGCGCAAGTGACAGTGCAATTCCCAACGTCAGGCCTAATGCAGCGAGCGTTGCTCCTTGCTTCAACATTTGAATCAAGACTTGACGGTGCTGCGCTCCCAGCGCCATACGGATGCCGATTTCCTTGGTTCTCTGCGACACCGAATAAGAAAGCACACCGTAAATTCCCAGCGAAGCCAGGAATACAGCTAACCCGGCGAATGTGCCGAGCAAAACCATTGCCTGACGCCGGTTTCCGATTTCCTCGTCCATTCGGCTCTGCATCGTCCGGACGTCCGATATTGGCTGTTCCGGATCGACTGCCCAGATTGCCTGCCGAACCCCATTGAGAAGGGCAAGCGGATCGCCTGTGGTACGAATCGCGAGGTACTCCGGGTCTGGCGCCGAGACCTGGATCACCGGCAGATAAACTGCTGGCTTCATTTCCAACAGCATCCCGCGCTCGTGGACATCCGCGACCACGCCCACTATGGTCCGCCACGGCGTTTCCAGCCCGGGCGTTCCTACCTGAATCCGTTTCCCGATCGGGCTTTCGCCGCCCCAGAATCCCTTCGCAAAAGTCTGATTGATGATGACCACTCGCATGGATGAGGCGCCGTCTTGTGCACCAAAGAGGCGTCCATCAAGCAGCCGCGCGCCGATGGTCTGCAAGTAATCGTTTGTCACCTCCCGGTACAACGCGTCCAACTCCGCATCGCTTGGCGGCTTCGGACGCCCCTCAATGCGAAAACCTTCGGTGTCCCCAGTCGAAGTGAAAGGCAAGTCAGATGCGAAACCGGCGCCTTGCACGCCCGGAAACCCTCGCAAGCGCCCTTGAACATTTTCAAAGAACGAAACACGCATAGAATCGGTTGAATACTTCTTCCTTGAAAGACGCACGTCCATCGTCAAAATGTGGTCCGACCGGAACCCGGCGTCCAGAGATCTGATGCGTGCGAGTGTCTCCAGCAGTAGCCCAGCGCCCAATAAGAGCATAAATGCCAGCGCCACTTCGGAAACAACCAGAGCGTTGCCTGTCATTTTCGCGTTGCCGGTCATCCCCGTCCTGCCACTTTCCTTCAAAACCTCACTAAGGGATGTGTTTGCCCCCTGAAGGGCTGGTCGCAAACCGAATAGTATCCCCGTGCCAATTACAACTGCAGACGTGAATCCCAACATCCGGAGATCCAAGCCCGGGGTTGATGCGGGCATGCCGGGAGGCACCAGATTTCCAAGTACTGCCGCACCCCATCGCGCGAACAGCAACCCAAGGATCCCGCCGAGTGTTGAGAGCAATAGACTTTCCGTCAACAATTGGCGGATCAGCCTTTTCTTTGTTGCCCCGAGACCCGCGCGCACAGCCAATTCGCGTCTCCTGCCTACCGACCGCGCCACCAAAAGATTCGACAAATTCGAGCACGCGATTAGCAGGACGCAAACTGCCGCCGCCATCAGAATCGCCAGCGGCAGCCGCACATTTCCCACGATTTCTTCGCGGAGGGGCCGAACCACAGCGCCCACCCGCATATTTGTGCTGGGGAATTGGGTTTCCAGCCTTTTGGCGATTGTGGCCATCTCCGACTGGGCTGTTTCGATCGTGATGCCTGGTTTTAGACGGGCCACCACATTCAAAAAGTGCGATCCCCGGTTGGCCATATCCTGCGGCGTAAATCTTGCCGGCACCCAGAATTCGGTTGATCGGTTCAGGGATGAAAACCCCTCCGGCATCACACCAATGATTGTGACTTTATTACCATTCATGGCGATGGAGCGCCCGATGACTCCAGAGTCGCCACCGAATCTTCGGCGCCAGAGATTGCTGCTGATCAGAACAATGGGAGACTCCGATTTGTCTTCCTCATCGGTGAACGTCCGGCCTAATGCCGGCGAAATACCTAATACCTGAAAAAAATTTGCTGTTACGCCGCGTCCCAGCACCATTTCCGGCGGTCCGTCGGTCGTCAGATCGGCCGTGCGATATCTCACTGCGGCCATATCTTCAAAAACAGAATTCGTCTTTTTCCAATCCGCAAAGTCCGCGGGCGAAAGGTTGTTCCGCGGGAAGCCGATAAAGCTGAAGTCTTCCCAGAGGGCGACGAGCCTCTCCTCATGCGCGTACGGCAATGGCCGAAGCAACACGCGGTCCACTGCAGTAAAGATGGCCGTGTTCGCGCCCATGCCGAGCGCTAGCGTAAGGACGGCGACCGCAGTGAACCCAGGATTTTTGCGGAGCGAGCGCGCGGCGTAGACCAAGTCCTGCCCGATGGATTCGAGCCACGCGAGGATGTCGGCGTCGCGCGTGCGCTCTTTCATCAGCGTGGCATTGCCGAAACGTTTCTGCGCGTCGTAGCGGGCGTCTTCGGGAGACATGCCGGAAGCGGCGCTGTCATTTGCGCGCATCTCGAGGTGCGAGCGAAGTTCGTCGTCGAGATTACGATCGAGCGCATCTTTCTTCCCAAGATTTCGCAGTCGCTTGAGCAAGGACATAAGTGAAACTCCTTTCAATTCCTGGTTGCCGCCCCCCGTGCCTCGCGGAGTAGCGGGGCGACGACCCCAACTCGGCAATTAATCTTGCAATCCTCCGAGCAAGCTACTCGTAGCGCAAAGCGATGGAAGGATCGAGCCGCGCGGCGCGGCGCGCGGGCAGGAAACAAGCAATCAGGGCTACCACGACCAGGACGGCTGCAACGCTCGCGAACGTAACAGGGTCGTAGGGCGCGACGCCCATCAGCAAGGTGGAGAGAAGGCGCGTGACGGCCAACGCAGCGATGAGTCCGAGGCCAATTCCGGCGGCCACAAGAACAATCGCCTGGCGAAGAACGAGGGTGAAGATATCTCCCGGCTGTGCGCCGAGCGCCATGCGAATGCCGATCTCGTGTGTGCGTCGATTGGCAGAGAAGGACACCACGCCGTAGAGACCCACGACTGCCAGCAGCATTCCCAAGCCACCGAGCACTCCGGCAAACCCGACGCCGACATGGAACAGGAAATATCCGTTCACACCTGCGAGAGTGCGTTCCATCGGCATAACGTCGAAGACAGGAAGGCCGGGGTCGAGCTCGCGAATCTGTGCTTCCACGGCCGGAATAAGCGATTCCGGCGGAACGGAAGTGCGAAGCTGCAGAACGTGAGTGGACAAGTAATCCTGAGAGATGGGTTCGTAGAAATATGTGTCCGGCGCGTCCATGAGATCATTGTTTCTGGAGTTTCGCGCGACGCCGACCACCGTGATGAACGGCCCATTTGCGTTTTTAGTGCTGAATTTTCTGCCAATGGGATCTTGATTGGGCCAGAGACGCCCGGCCATCACTTGATTGACGATGGCAACATGGGCCGTGGCGGCGGTATCGGCATCGGTAAACGCGCGCCCTTCTAGAATGGGAATTTGCATTACGCTGAAATAGTCCGGGCTCACGACGTTGTACGCGGCGTCCGGAGTTTTCCCATTGGGCGCGGCTGTTGCTTGCCCTTCGGCATAGACCTGCGATCCCGTGCTGTAGTAGTTCATCGGAACGGTGTAAGCGAAACTCGCTGATTCCACGCCAGGCAACGATTTGACGCGGCGGAGCAGCTCGCGGAAAAAGGCTTCCGCACGCGGCTGGTCGTATCCTTGCAGACCCGGATCCAGTCCAACATCCAGAAGATTCCGCGGATTGAAACCCAGATCAATGGATTTCGCTCGAGCAAGGCTGCGCATGAAAAGACCAGCGGCGACAAGGAGGACGAGCGAGCCGGCAACCTGTGCAATCACCAGAATATTCCGGACAGGATGGCGGCCTCCATCTCCAGCCGCGCCCCGGCCGCTTTCGCGGAGCGTTTCGTTCAAGTCGGTGCGCGACACTCGAAGCGCGGGCACCAATCCGGCGACGATTCCGGCGAGCAGAGCGATGCCTGAAACATAGCTGAACACGCGCCAGTCGAACGAGAGATTGAAACGAATCGGGAAATCTCCGAGAGGACGCAGAGTTTCAAGCGCGCTACATACCCAATTACCTAGCAATGCGCCACCCACTCCCCCTGCCAACGCAAGAAGAATGGTCTCGGTAAGCGATTGACGGATTATCCGGCTGCGTCCGGCTCCCATCGCGGAGCGGATGGCAAATTCCTTTTTGCGCGCCGCAGCCCGAGCGAGAAGCAGGTTCGCAACGTTTACGCAGGCAACCAATAAGACAAGTCCAACCAAGACCATAAAGGCGCCCGCAGCGATTGGGAGGGATCTGCCGGCCGAGGGAGTGGGGCGCGCAAGGCGCTCGGGAACGACGCTAACGGTTTGGCCCTGATCGGCCTCCGGGAATTGCTGCGCGAGGCGCTGAGCGATAACGGAGAGGGATGCCTCAGCGCGCCTCGCAGTCACACCGGGCTTCAACATTCCAAAAACGTGAAGTTCGTGCCGATTGCGATCCGTGAAAAATTCCGAGTGGCGAGAGCTCGCCTCGTTCATTCCCATGGGGATATAAGCGTCCATTTCTACGACGGGAAACAAACCGCGAAAATCTTTTGGAACGACGCCGATGATCGTGAGGGCTTGACCGTTCAAACTCACGCTGCGCCCGATGACACTTGGATCGCTGCCGAATCTTTGCTCCCAATAGTGATGGCCGAGGACGACGACGGCGCCCGTCTTTGGGGCGTCGCCCTCTCCCGAAGAGATCATGCGGCCGAGGGCGGGGCGGATTCCCAACATTGAGAAGTAATTGCTGGTGACAAAACTGGCGACTAGGCGGTCGGCGTGACCGGCGGAGCCCAACCCGACGAGATTCAAAGAGTAAGCGCTCATGTCAGTGAACGCGTCAGATTGCTCACGATAGTCACGGTAGTCCGGATAGGAAACCTCCGCAGGAACCGAATCAGGACCAGTTTGTACAGCAATGACCGTCAGGCGATCCGGGTTTTGAACGGCGAGAGGACGGAAGAGGAATGCGTTGACGACACTGAAAATCGCCGTGTTTGCGCCAATTCCGAGCGCAAGCGTGAGAATTGCAACCGCTGTAAAGCCGGGGCTGCGGCGCAGCATGCGCGCGCCGAAACGAATGTCACGAAATAGGGAGTCGAGCCAGGCGAGGAGGTCCAAATCGCGCGTGCGCTCTTTCATTAGCGTGGCATTGCCGAAACGTTTCTGTGCGTCGTAGCGGGCGTCTTCGGGAGACATGCCGGAAGCGGCGCTGTCATTTGCGCGCATCTCGAGGTGCGAGCGAAGCTCGTCATCGAGATTATGGTCGAGCGAATCTTTCTTCCAGAGGTTGCGTAATCGAGAGAGCCAAGCCATAGAGCACATTCCTTTCAAGCTTCCAGGACAACGTGAGTAACCCGGCCACCATCTCGCCTTGTAATTCAGGGAGCTACTCGTAGCGCAAGGCCACCGTGGGATCGACGCGCAAAGCGCGACGCGCGGGCATATAGCACGCCAGAAGTACAACCATCGTCAGCAAGACGGGAACGGCAACAAAAGTTGCCGGGTCCACGACACTCACTCCATAGAGAAGCCCTCTTAACAATCGGGTTACAGCGAAACTTCCGACCAGCCCAATGGCCACGCCAATGAGAGCGGGCCGCGCGCCCTGGCTCAATACCCGCCATAAGATCTGGGAGGGTTGTGCGCCGAGCGCCACACGGATTCCGATTTCGCGCCTCCCCTGGCTCACCGCGTAAGAAACCACACCGTATAACCCACAGATTGCCAGCAGCAGCGCAAGCGCCGCGAATACAGTCAAGAGCGAAACCATCAAGTGCGGGGAGCTGATTGAATCTTTAAGATCATTTTCCAACGTTCGGACGGCGAAGACCGGCTGATTGGGATCGAGATCGTACACAATTCGCCGAATTGGGGCCGCCAGCGCCGAAGGATCCCCGGACGAGCGCACCAACAAAGTCGGACTCGCGATCGCGAATTGAGATTGCGAAAAATAGAGCTGCAAAAAGTGTGGCTCTTCGCTGTACCCGTACAGCCGGACCGTCGGTAGAATGCCAACCACGGCAAAGGTCTTTGGACGAGGTGTATTAATCGAAATTAACAGGTGTTTGCCAAGCGCATCTTCGCCGGGCCAGATGCGCCGCGCAAACGCTTCATCAATGAGGATGGATGGCGGCCCGTCGTGCGTGTCCTGGGGCCCAAAGGCGCGGCCACGCAACACCGGAATCTCCATCACGCGGAAATAATCGGAATCCACGATGCTGATTTCCGCCAACGGCCCTTTGCCCACAGGAAAAGGTGGACGTCCTTCGACATCGAATCCCGTTTCCCAGCCCGTGTCGAGGGGCGGAGAGCTATTGAGCGTTGCTCCGCGGACACCGGGCAACGCCCGGACGCGCGCGAGCAGCTGATCGTAAAACGCGTTGACCTTGCTGTCATCGCCGTAGCGGCCGGCCGAGAGGTCAACAACAGTCATCAACAGATTGTTTGGATTAAACCCCAGATTGACTGATTCCATTCGCATAAGGCTTTGAACCAGCAAGCCCGCGCTGACCAGAAGCACAAGAGTGAGCGCCACTTCGCTCGTTACCAACGTTTGGCGCAGCCGCCGCTTGGCCGAGCTATCGGAGGAGCCTCTGCCGCCGTCATGCGTCACTCCTCGCAAGTTCGTGCGCGCGAGCTTCCACGCCGGCAATGATCCAA
The DNA here is from genome assembly GCA_963838945.1 of uncultured Acidobacteriota bacterium. Classification (GTDB taxonomy): domain Bacteria; phylum Acidobacteriota; class Terriglobia; order Acidiferrales; family UBA7541; genus DASTCZ01. The sequence goes on from CAWITC010000011.1 coordinate 765,151, forward strand.
AGAGCAGGCCCGTGAAGAGTGAAAGCCCAAGTGAAAATGCAAGCACAGTGCCGTCCAAGTGTGTTTCCTGGAAGCGCGCGGCGCCTGCGGGAGCGAGCATGAGGATCGCACCTCGCGCCCAACCCGCACACAACACACCTAGTCCGCCTCCAGCGAGCGCCAATATCATGCTTTCCGTCAACAATTGCCGGATGATGCGCGCGCGTTCCGCCCCGAGAGCCGAACGCATGGCGAGTTCCTGCTGGCGCGCGGCACCCTTCGCCAGCAAAAGGTTTGCGAGATTGGCACAGGCAATCAGCAGAACAAAGCCGACCGCGCCGGCCAAAAGAAATAATCCCCGGCGATACTCGCCGACCAAATTATCCAACAGGGGAGTAAGGACAACACTTTCTCCGGTATTGGAGTCGGAGAATTGTGTGGCGAGTCGAGACGCGATGGTGTTCAATTCGACCCGCGCCTGATCGAGGTTCGCTCCCGCCTTAAGCTGTCCCAACGCGGAATATCCCATGTGATTGCTGCGCCGATTGAGTTCTGGCTTGGCTGCCTGAGGTCCAAGAGACGTCCAGAGCTCTGCGCTACGCGGAATGCTCGGTATGTCGGGCAGGACGCCAATCACAGTGTGAGGAACATCGTTCAAGATGAGCGTTTTCCCGATGATGTGCAGGTCACCGCCAAAATGCCGTTGCCACAAGCCATAACTCAAGATTGCCGACGGAACGCTGCCAGGACGATCTTCCTCGGGAGAAAATACGCGTCCCAGCACCGGTGTGAGCTTGAGGATCTGAAAAAGATCCGCGGAAGCTACGGCGCCCCATAAGCGTTCCGGCTCACCCATCCCTGTCAAGTTGACACCCGAATGACGGTACAGCGCAAGGTGCTCGAAAACCGTTTGCTGTTTCTGCCAGTCTTGAAAATCCGGGAAACTAACCGACAGCTGACCATTTTGCGTGCTGGATTCGTGAAGCTCGACAAGGCGCTCGGGATGCGGATACGGCAAAGGGCGAAGAAGAACGGCGTTGAGAACGCTGAACATCGCCGTATTCGGACCGATACCGAGCGCGAGGGTGAGTACCGCGACGGCGGTGAAGCCGGGATTCTTTCTCAGCATGCGGCCTGCGTAGCGGATGTCCTGTCCGACGGATTCGAGCCACGCGAGGATGTCGACGTCGCGCGTGCGCTCTTTCATCAGCGTTGCATTGCCGAAACGTTTCTGCGCGTCGTAGCGGGCTTCGTCAGGAGACATGCCGGCGGCGGCGCTGTCATTTGCGCGCATCTCGAGGTGCGAGCGAAGCTCGTCGTCGAGATTTCGGTCGAGCGCGTCTTTCTTCCGGAGATTTCGCAGTCGCGTGAATAGGGACACGGGCGCCTCCTTTTCATGCAAAACGCTTATGCAAAGCGCAGAACTTCGGCGACGGCCTGGGTGAGCCGGCTCCACTTCTTTTCTTCGAGCGTAAGCTGCTTGCGGCCCTTCGGCGTAAGCCGGTAATAGCGGGCGCGACGATTGTTTTCCGTAAGGCCCCATTCGGCGGCGATCCAGCCGTCCTGCTCCATGCGGTGCAGCGCGGGATAGAGTGAGCCTTCCTCGACGCGCAGGGCGTCATTCGAGACGCGCTGGATGTGCAGCGTGATGCCGTAACCGTGCATGGGCGCGCGAGCGAGGGATCTCAGGACAAGCAAAGCGAGCGTGCCCTGGAGGACATCGTTGCTGGACTTGGTCACGGGGCCTCCTCTAGACAGCTATAGGAATAGACGCACGGCGGCGAAAAATGTTTCAGGCGAAATTGCGCAGAAATTACGCCAAGGGGGCTGGATGGGCAGCGCTACTGCTGCACGCGGGGCGCCAGCGTGGGGGAAAGCTCGCGGCGGATAAAGGCGAGGGCCTCGCTCGGCGGGCCGACGCGCTCGTAGTGTGAGGCTTCGGTGCGTTCGTGGATTTCAAAACCAAAAAGGAATTTGCGTCCGGTGAAATCGTATTGATAGAGGGAGGGGAGCCAGACGCCTGGGGCGACTTCGGTCTGATCGAGCGTCATGTGCGAGCCGCGATAGACCTTACCGAGCACGCCGCCTCCGACAGCAAAGTCACTGGTGAGTTCGGCTTCGATGCGCGCGACATGCGCCGAGGCTTCGTCCACCCAGATGGTCGCGGTGGAGTGGACATAAAGTTCGGTTTCCAGGGAAGGAGGCTTATATTTCGGATTTGGATCCAACCGGAACTTGGCAAGCGTGCGGCCGTTTCGGGTTTCGCGGCCAAGCCAGGTGAAGATAAATGCGTCACGCACCGCGGCGATAAGGTCTGAGCGGGATTTCATGCGCGCGCTGAATTTATCGCGTGCTCGGCGCATTTCCGAATTGGCGGGGTCGTTGATGAGTTCGAGAGTGTGCTCGAGGTTCACCATTTGCGCCTGGTAGTCCGCGGCGGGCAACGGATGGCCGTGGTCCTCGACAAGAACGCGCCAGTAGTTGATCCCAGTGGGGACGACGCGGGAAGTTTTGTCCTCGGAGGGATTCGAATCCGAAAGGTGTTTGCGGATCTGGCGGTGCTCCGTCCGCTGAAAGAGCGCGAGCGCGCCGTCGTCGGAAGAATGATTGGCGAAGAGCCGGTCGATCAATGCGCGGCGTTCGGCTTCGGTCAGGGGAGCATCGTTCGGGCCGGGAGCGGAGTGCTGGAAAGCGCGAGCGCGCCCACGGGGGAGAGCTGCGCCAAGCACGGCGGCGGATATCGCGATCAAGATAATGAGGCGGCGCATGGCGGCTGACCGTGAGAGGCCCAGAATCATTCTTGGGTGACTCGCTTAGGTGATTCCCATTGGAGACACACTCTTAACGATTCAGCCTCCGTCGACGTGGGTTGCCCGGCGGCGGGCCGGGAATCACGCTATTATTGTAGCTGGAACGCCGTCAAACTGCGGATAGCTCCAGCCGAAGTTTCTGCCGGGAAACGAACAGGCCTGCCAGCCAGATGAGACGCCAAGCAACGCGACACGCCCAGAGGCTTCTAAGCCTGTGTAAACAAAGGTCTTCCTATATTTCCGGCTAACAGGAAACATTTGGCCGTGTCTAAACGTTTTAGAAGATAGAGGCCTGGGCACAGGTACGGAATGAAAACAAACCATCCATCGGCAAAAGTGGCGCTGGGGGAAACGTTTAGCCTGGCGCTGGATGCATTGCGAGCGCACAAGCTGCGGAGCTTCCTGACATTGTTGGGGATTATCCTCGCGGTGATGACGCTTGTGGGTGTGATGTCCGTGGTCTCCGGGTTAACCCTCTACATTTCGGATAAGGTGGCGAATCTGGGCGCGAACGCGTTCGTGGTGGATCGCTTCGGAATCATCACCAACTATGATGACTTCTTGAAAGCGCGGAAGCGTCCGCTGCTCACGTATGAAGATCTTCAGGCGGTAATTGAGGGGGCAAAAATAGTGCAACAGGCGGCGGCGCTCGAGCAGACAACGCTTGACGTGCACAGCGGGAATCAGCTTGTGGAGGACGTAAGCATCGATGGAGTGACGCCGAATTACATGGAAATCCGCTCGATGGGAATCGACCGCGGGCGGATGCTGAACGAAAGCGACGAAGACCACCGTTCGCCGGTGTGCGTAATCGGCGCGGACATTGCGACAAAACTCTTCCTGAACACGGACCCGATCGGGAAATCACTGCGGGCGGGCCCGAGGGAATTTCAAATCGTGGGAGTGGCGACGGCGAGGGGAACGGTGTTCGGCCAGCCGCAGGATTTATTTGTGCTGGTGCCGTATCACGCCTATGAGAAATCGTGGCACACATCGCAGAACTCGCTGGATATGTTTGTGCAAACACGCACGCCCGAAGCAATGGACGCGGCCGAGGACGAAGTACGGATGATTCTCCGCACGCGGCACCACGCGAAATATAACGACCCGGACGGCTTCGGGATCATCGCGCCGAATTCGATCATGGGACTGTGGGAGGATTTGACCGGACAGATTTTCAGGATGGCGATTGGGCTGACCATGGTGTTCCTGGTCGTGGGAGGAATCGTAATCATGAACATCATGCTGGCGAGCGTGACCGAGCGCACGCGGGAGATCGGCATCCGGAAAGCACTGGGCGCGCGGAGAACTCACATTGTGACGCAGTTCCTTGTGGAGGCAGCGGTGCTGGCGGCAGTGGGCGGCGCGATCGGGATCGGGATGGCGTACTCGATCAGCTGGTTTGTGAGAACCGTGCTGGAGTTTCCGATGACCACGCCGTTGAGCGCGGTGATCCTCAGCCTGATTCTTTCCACGGGCGTCGGACTTTTCTTTGGGATTTACCCTGCGATGCGGGCGGCGCGGCTGGACCCGATTGAAGCATTGCGGGCGGAGACATAAGGAAACAGAACCATGGCTCAGGACTATCGCGAAAACTTGAAGCTGGCGATGGACACGCTGCGGGCGCACAAGCTGCGCAGTTTCCTCGCCGTGTTCGGAGTGGTGATTGGCGTGGGCGTGGTGATGATTGTGGTCGCGCTGATCCAGGGATTCCGGCAAAACGTGGTGGACAGCATCAGCTCGTTTGGCGCGGACACCGCGTTCGTGAGCCGCTTCGAGCAGGGACCAACGGCAGGGGGGCGGCGTCCGAAAGAAGAGCGCGAGCGGAAACCGCTGACCCTCGAAGACGGCGACGCCATACGCGCCTCTTGCCCCGCCGTAACGGCGCTGACATCGTGGGTTCAATACTGGGACGTGAATCACCAGGTGCGGTATCAGGGAAACATCGTGAACGGGCCGGATTTCCGGGGAGTTGAGCCGATCTATCAGATGGTGTACGCGAACGCGACCCTGAAAGAGGGGCGGTTTTTCACCGAAACAGAAAACGACCACCGCGAAGACGTGGCCGTTCTCGGGGAGGATACGGCGAAGGCGTTGTTCGGGGAATTGCCGGCGATGGGACGCGAGGTGTTGCTGGACGGCGGATCGAGTTTCCGCGTGATCGGCGTCCTGAACAAGCCCAAGGGAGGATTCGGGATGGGCGACGAGGACCGACGGCTGCTGATTCCGTACCAGACGTTCCGAAAGATTTATCCGGCGGCGTATGAGATCTCGATCCGGTTCCAGGCGAAGGCGGATCAACTCGACACGGCCGTGGATCAGGCGCGCGAGGTGCTGCGGCGGCGGCGAAAAGTTCCCTACGACAAGCCGGACAACTTTTCGATTTCGACGTCGGCGGAGCAGGTTCAGCAGTTCGACGAGATCGTCGGGATGGTGGTGCTGGCAACGTTTGTTATCGCCTCAATCGGATTGCTGATCGGCGGAGTGGGTGTTATGAACATCATGCTGGTCAGCGTGACGGAGCGTACGCGCGAGATCGGCATCCGCAAGGCCATTGGCGCGCGGCGCAGCGATATCACGATGCAGTTTCTTTTTGAGGCGATGACGCTTACCGGCATCGGTGGGCTGATAGGCGTGGCGACGATTGAGACCATTGTCGCGGGAATCCGCCAGTGGACCGACATGCGAGCCATTGTGCCGTTGTGGGCCGTGGTGATGGCCATCAGCGTATCCATCAGCATCGGACTCATCTTCGGTGTGTGGCCGGCGGTAAAGGCATCGCGGCTGGATCCGGTCGAGGCGCTGCGGTACGAGTAGCGCGAGCAACACATTCCACCTTCCATTAATTGGGAGAATGAATCAGCGCTGGGTGGCCGGAACGGGCTGCCCGGTGAGGGAAGGGTCCGCAGAAAGCGCGGCGGGAAAGGCTTCGACGTAACGGGCGAGATGAGGCAAAAACTGGTTCCAATAATGGAAAGCATTCATCTCCGCCACCGCCTGATCCGGCGTCCAATGGTCGTAGACAATACGGTAGAGCGCGATCATGACTCCGGTGCGGTCGGCTCCGCGCTGGCAGTGGACGAAGATCTTTTTTCCTGAGTTGTCATGCAGGGTCGCAAAAAATGCTATGACGTTGTCGCGCGAGGGATTATGTTCTGCATTCCACGGGATGCTGACGAATGTCATGCCCTGCGCTTCGACACGTTCTTTTTCCCTTTGGATGTCTTCGCGGCTGTCTCGGAAGTCAATTACCAAATCAATTCCAAGCTTTCTGAGCTCAGCGAACGCCGCCGGGCTCGGCTGCGCACCGCGGTAGAGCGTGCTGTTGACGCGAGCGGCGTTGGGGAGCCCAGGAAGCGTGATTTTCTCGGCGGCGCCGACTTGCAGTGATTGCCGCGCTGCGGTCGTCGGAAATGCGAAAGCGATCGTAATTGCGGCAACGCAGAGTCCGGAGGCGAGCCATTCGGCCTTGCGATGAACGAACTGGAAGCGCGGCATCATCATCAGACGAAAGGAGTTACACCTTTATGCTAGAGTTTGGATGCGGAATCGTCAATGCGCGGGGCAAAAAATGTTCGGAGCGGATCGTTGCGTCGAAATGGGAACCCCACCACTACAAATAGACAGCTGTTTCCTCTTTGACCAAACATTTTGCGTTTTTTGTGAAGTTCCCTCTTGACAGAAATCGCTGTTCCGATGATACTGCCCCCCCAGATTCGGGGGACCCGTGGAGCGGCGCGCAGGAGTTCCGGCACCCACGCTTCTGCAAAGTTCGGCGCCACGCAGCCTGCCCGGTAGGAAACGGAGACATTCGACGGGAAGAACTCCCGCCGCCGGTTCGTTCAGCTCATGAACCGGCGGTGAAGGCGATTCCGCCGAGCGAAAGAACCAAGCGGATTCGCGGGGGAGTGGTTTTCGCTTTTTGCCGGTTTTGGAAGCCCAGGGAAAATCGAATCAAGTAGTGCCTGACGGAGAATCAGGTGCTGCGCCCTTACCACCCAGTGGGGGTAAAATAGAGGGGTTCCGCGATCCGCGCGGGGCTTCTCAAAAATGCGCGGAGGCGGACCATGGCGGAAGTCAGAATGGCTCTCAACAAAGAAACGATGCAGACTGCGGTCCAGAATCCTACCGTGGTCCGTTCAAAAACAGGCCTGGAGTTCAATCGCCATTATACCGACGGGAAGGTTTCACCGTTCGATGCCGTGGAGTGGGAGCAGCGCACGGCGCAGATCGGCAACGAAAAAGGACAGGTGATTTTCCGGCAGGAAAACGTCGAGGTGCCGAAGGGGTGGTCGCAGACGGCCACGAACATCGTGGCCTCGAAGTATTTCCACGGCAAAATCAATACGCCGGATCGTGAGACGTCCGTGCGGCAATTGATCGGCCGCGTGGTGGACACGATTGTGGGCTGGGGTGAAAAGGGCGGCTACTTTGGGAACACTGCTTCGCGCGACGCCTTCCGGGATGAGCTGGCGCACTTGCTCGTCGAGCAGAAGATGGCGTTCAATTCGCCGGTGTGGTTCAACCTGGGTGTGCAGGCGAAGCCGCAGTGCTCGGCTTGCTTCATCAACTCCGTGCAGGACGACATGAGCTCAATCATGGGGCTGGCGAAGACGGAGGGGATGCTCTTCAAGTGGGGCTCGGGCACAGGGACGAATTTTTCGTCACTGCGCGGGAGCAAGGAAACGCTTTCCGGCGGGGGCATTGCCAGCGGGCCGGTGAGCTTCATGAAGGGTTTCGACGCCTTCGCGGGCGTGATCAAGAGCGGCGGAAAGACGCGCCGCGCGGCGAAGATGGTGATCCTGAACATGGATCACCCGGATATCGTCGAATTCATCGAAAGCAAGACCAAGGAAGAGCGCAAGGCCCAGGTGCTGATCGAGCAGGGCTACAACCCCGCGATCGACGGCGAGGCTTACTCCTCCGTTTTCTTCCAGAACGCGAACCATTCCGTGCGCGTGACGGACGAATTCATGCGGGCGGTCGAGGAAGACCGCGATTGGTGGACGCGCAACGTGACCGACGGGAAGCCCGCCGGGCAATACCGCGCGAAGGAGTTGTTGCGCATGGCCGCGGATTCCGCGTGGCATTGCGGCGATCCGGGTATGCAGTACGATTCGACGATCAACCGCTGGCACACCTGCAAGAAGACGGCGCGAATCAACGCGTCGAACCCTTGCTCGGAATACATGTTCCTCGACGACACAGCGTGCAACCTGGCATCGCTCAACCTGATGAAGTTCGCGGGGCCATCGGGACAGTTTGATGTGGATGGATTCCGGCACGCGGTGGACGTAACCATCACGGCGCAGGAAATTCTGGTGGACTACGCCAGCTATCCGACGCCAAAAATCACGGAGAATTCGCACGACTTCCGGCCGCTGGGGCTTGGCTATGCGAATCTGGGGGCGCTGCTGATGTCGCTGGCGCTGCCCTATGACAGCGACGCGGGCCGCGACGTTTGCGGCGCGGTCACGGCGCTGATGACGGGCGAAGCATACGCGCAGTCGGCGCGCATCGCCGGGAGTCTGGGGCCATTCGCGGGCTACGAGAAAAACCGCGAGCCGATGCTGGAAGTGATCCGGCTGCACCGCGATTCGCTGCGGCCAATCAAGCCGGAAAACGTGCAGCCAACGCTACTGAAGGCCGCGCGGCAATCGTGGGACGACGCGCTCGATCTGGGAGAAAAATACGGCTATAAGAATTCGCAGGTGAGCGTGCTCGCGCCGACGGGCACGATCGGCTTCATGATGGATTGCGACACGACGGGCATTGAGCCGGACCTGGCGCTGGTGAAACTCAAGAGACTTGTGGGCGGCGGCGTAATCAAGATCGTGAACAACACCGTGCCGCAGGCGCTTTTGCGGCTGGGGTACACCCCGGAAGAGATGGAAAGAATCGTCGCGCACGTGGACAACACGGGAACGATCGAAGGCGCGCCGGAATTGAAGCCGGAGCACTTGCCGGTGTTTGATTGCTCGCTGGAATCGAGTATCGGCGGCCGTTCGATTTCCTGGCAGGGCCACCTGAAGATGATGGCGGCGGCGCAGCCGTTCCTTTCCGGCGCCATCAGCAAGACGATCAACATGCCTGAAGAATCCACGATAGAAGACGTGATGCAGGCGTACGTGGACGCGTGGAGGCATGGACTGAAGGCCGTGGCGATTTACCGGAACAATTCGAAGATGTCGCAGCCGCTGGCGGCCGCGGGGGCGAAGAAGGACGAATCCGCGAAGGCGCAGGAGCCGGCGCAGGCCGGAGCACCGCAGCAGCAGGAACTTTTCGTTTATGCGCAGCGGCACAAGCTGCCCGACGAGCGGAAATCGCTGACGCACAAGTTCACTGTGGCCGGGCACGACGGCTACATCATCGTGGGGATGTATGACGACGGCGCACCGGGCGAAGTGTTCATCAAGATGGCGAAGGAGGGCTCGACGCTTTCCGGCGTGATGGACGGTTTCGCGCTGGCAATGTCGATTGGCTTGCAATACGGCGTGCCGCTGCGCGCACTGGTGGATAAGCTTGTGAACACGCGCTTCGAGCCATCGGGGTTTACGCGGACGCCGGAAATCCGCATGGCGTCGTCCGTGCTCGATTACATTGCCCGGTGGCTGGGCTGGAAATTTATTTCGCAGGATTACATCAAGACGGGCGACATGCCGAATGGAGAGGCGGGCGCGATGCCGGCGTCCGTTGCGGCTTCCGCACCCGGAGCACAGCCCGCGACGGACCCCGCACCTTCACGCGCGAGCTTCAGCGCACGCACAATGGCGGCGAGCGCGCCGACGTGCAGCAATTGCGGGATGCTCATGACTCCGAATGGGAGTTGCTACAAGTGCGGGAACTGCGGCGGAACGAGCGGCTGCAGCTAGGACAGGTCAAGACACATTTGGAATGGTTGCGGGACGCGGCGCGGGCTGCGCCCCGTTTGTTTTTGCGCCTTCTTACGTTAGGACATTTCATACCAGCCATAAATATGGAAAGATAATTCCATGAGAACAACGGTGGACATCCCGGACCCGATCTACGCTCGCCTGAGGACGCGCGCCGTACGCGAGGGAAGCACGGCCAAACACCTGATCCTTCGTGGCGTCGAAATCGTCCTGAAAGAGAAAAGAAAGAAATCCGGCCGGCGCGTGCGGCTGCCGATTGTGAAGTCCAAGCGGCCAGGGTCCGTGCAACTCGATAATGCCAAGATCTACGAGATCATTTCTTTTTCCTGACATCAATGTGCGGATCGCTTTGACTTTTGAGGGGCACGTCCATCTCGCCGCGGCGCGCGAGTGGTTTATCCCGCTCAGGGAAAACGCGCGACTCTTCTTCTGCCGATTCACCCAAATTGGATTGCTTCGCCTTCTTTCAGCGGAAGCTGTCATGGAGAGCGAAGAGGTAATGAACCAGGAGCAGGCTTAGGAGGCCTACGACCGCTGGATAAAAGATGATCGCATCGGATACCTTGATGAAGCGCCTGGATTAGAATCGCAACTCCGCAGTATTAGCCGTTTGCGCCGCCCTGCTCCGAAGGATTGGGCGGACTCATATCTCGCCGCGTTTGCCGCTAGCTCCCAGCTCACCTTAGTTACTTTCGATAAGGCATTTCTTAGCAAGACGAAAAGGATCCTTCTGCTCAACTCCGGTCATTGAAGGCCTGGAAGCAGAAAGGGGATCCATGGCGGATCCCCTTTCGCGACACCCCAAGACCCTGCCGGGCAGTAGGCAAGCAGGGCCACCCCGGGAAACGATATTTGTTGTCTACAGATGAGCAAATGCTTTGCCACGCCACGCATTAGTTTGCCTCCGCCACTATCTGCAAGAAAGCACAGAGGTTACGAGAAATCTCTGCGCAATGTCGGGTGGCAGATCGGTGGGGCCGATACCGTTTTTCACAGGGGAAAGGCAGGGCATCTATGGTAAGCGGAAAGTTGGCGCGGAATCGGCCAGCGACACGCCACTATGCTCCCAGGGAAGCCTGGATCGCAGAGGCGATAGCGGTGGCCCAGCGCTCGACGTCTTCGGGGCGCTCGGCTTCGACCATGACGCGGGCCTTCGGCTCCGTGCCGGAGTAGCGCAGGACGACGCGCCCGGAATCGCCGAGGGCGCTTTCGGCTTCCTTGAGGGCGCGGGCGACTTCCGGCAGGGATTCGAGCGGCGGCTTGGAGCGCACTTTTACATTCCGGATGGTCTGTGGGAAGACCTTGAGCCCGGCAATGAGCTCATCGAGCGGTCCGCGCAGTGCGACGAGGCTCGCCATTTTGAGGGCGGTGAGGAGGCCGTCGCCGGTGGTGGCGTCATCGAGAAAAATGATATGGCCGGACTGCTCGCCGCCGAGGTTGCATCCGCCGCGAAGCATTTCTTCGAGGACATAGCGGTCGCCGACGGGCACGCGCGCGAGAGTGAGTCCTTCTGTTGCGAGCGCGCGCTCGAGGCCGAGATTCGCCATCGTTGTGCCGACGACGCGTCCGCACTTGAGCCGTCCGGTTGATTTCAAGTAACGCGCGGCGGCGAGCAGGATGCCGTCGCCATCCACAAACTTTCCGGAAGCGCTTACGAAAAGCGCGCGGTCGGCATCGCCATCGAAAGCCACGCCGAGCGCAGCGCCTTCCGCGACCGCGCGCTTCTGCAGGGCTTCCGGATGGAGCGACCCGCAGTTCGCGTTGATGTTGCGGCCGTCAGGGGCGTCGTGGATGGCGATAACGGCGGCGCCGAGCGAACGAAAAAGCTGGGGCGCGAGCTTATAGGCGGCGCCGTTCGCGCAATCGAGCACAATTCTCATCCCCGCGAGCTTCGCGCCGGGGAGAACACGTCCGCGCAGGAACTCGAGATACTCTTCGTCAAGCGACGGATCCGCCTCGAGCCATTCCGCTTTGCCGGGCTCGATCTTGCCGCTGAGGATTTCGGTTTCGAGCTGCTCTTCCAATTCGTCAGGGAATTTCATTCCTTCGGAAGAAAAAAGCTTCACGCCGTTATCGTGAAAGGGGTTGTGAGAAGCGGAAATGACCGCGCCCGCGGAAAAATTCCTGCGGCGCACGAGACACGCGACTCCCGGCGTGGTGATGATGCCCGCCGATGCGGTGGCGACTCCGGCGGAGGCAAGTCCCGCCGCAAGCTCGCCGGCGATGTGCGGGCCGGATTCGCGCGTGTCCATGCCGATGAGCACGGGCCCGCGGGGGGTGTTGCCGCTGGGGCGGAGATAGCGGCCGAGCGCGCGCCCGGCGCGGAAAAGCGTGGCATCGTCCAGCGGGAATTCGCCGGGGACACCACGGATGCCGTCGGTACCGAAGAGTTGTTTGGCCATGCGAAAGGTGCGCTCGTGATGCTGACCAGCCAGTCTAGCATACGAGTTGGAGCCCTGAAGGGAGCGGCAATCACCAGTGGAACGAATCGTGCAATTGCACCCTCTCCCAAAAATCGGCTGGAAACTGTGCGTCCTTCTTAGCGAGTCCGAGGCGAAGCGGAGGAAAGCGAGCGGACGTAGTGAACGAGGCTCCAGATTTCATCGCTGGAGTGGGCGTTGCCGAAGGCTGGCATGCCGGATAGACGGATGCCTCCGTGGATGACGACGAATAACTCGGCATTCTTGTATTGCTGGACATCGCTTGAGGCGAGCGATGGCGTCGGTGGGTTAAAGGAGTTTCCGAGCGGAGTGACCGTACGGCCGTCGTAGCCGTGGCAGCTCGCGCAGACCGAGCCATAGAGCACGTGGCCATCGGCCTGGTTTTCTTTCGTGTCTGGCGTCTCGGCCGGAATCGGTTGCTGCGCGGCGCGCGCGACAAGGCGGTGCTTGGCCTGCGTGGCGAGGTAGGTTTCCACGCGGCCGGGTTGGCTGAGCGCGCTAATGTCGAAGTGCGTGAAGCCGAAATACGCGCCAATCAGAATGGCCACAATCACCAGGAAAATGATGGAGAGGATTCTTTGCAGCATCAGGCAATGACCTCGTTTTCAGAGCCGCGCATCGATTCGCGCATCGCGCGTTCATATCCAGCCGCGGAGCCGCTCGACTAACGCCGGGAGATCCGCCGATTCCTGAAACATGCGGATGGCGGCGATGCCCGCCGCTCCCGCAGAAAAACATTCGCGGGCATTTTCTTCGTTCAATCCGCCGATGGCAAGCACGGGTATCTTCAAGCTCCGGGACACTTCCGCCAACCTGCTTATTCCCTGCGGAGCGCCGAAGGCAATCTTCGACGGCGTCGCAAAAATAGGGCCGAAGAAAACGTAATCGGCGCCATCGCGCTCGGCCGCGCGCGCCGCATCGAGCGAATGGCAGGAAGCGCCAATCAGAAAGCCCTTCGGTATGACGCCACCCACACGCGCGGCGTTAACCGTGGCAACGGGCAGCGATTGCTCGCCGAGGTGAACTCCGGCAGCGCCTGCAGCAAGCGCCACATCCAGCCGGTCGTTCACAAGAATGCGGACATTCTCGGGGGCATGGACGCGCCCGGGCGAAACGGATTTCCCGGCCTCTCTCACGGCGAATCCGGCAAGCGCCAGCAATTCGTGCGCGGAAAGGTCTTTTTCGCGGAGCTGAATCCAGTCCACGCCCGCGCTGGCGGCAAGCGCGACTCGGCCGGGCAGTTCCGAGCACTGCGCGAGGGCGCAGCAATCCGTAACGTAGCAAAGAATGGACGATTGGCGGTGCATCGCGCGGCTTTATTCCCCGGCTGGTGCAACGGGGCGGCGAAGAAGACTGATGGCTACGACGAAGTCCAGAATCCCGAGGCCTGAAATCGCTCCGCGCATCGCGGGATGCAGCATAATGTGAATCAGATCGGGGTAGTGGTCCAGAAAATAGTTGTGCTCCCAATAACGCAGCCAGGGCAGGGCGATCAGCCCAACTCCCAGCTCCATCAGAATCAACACCACGAGCACGCGAAGAAGACGGTCCATTTTTATGGGGCTAATACTCGAAAATCATCGGTGCCGGAGCGAGCCGATGCGTTCGGAGATGTCGCGGTAATCTATGTTCATCGCGTAGACCTGTTGGTAGCTCTTCAGGGCCGCATCCGACTGGCCCGCTAATTCCTGCGCCACTCCCAGGTCATAGCGCAACGCCAAGACAGCATCCTGATCCAGGCCGGGCGTCTTCAGCGCGCGCTCGTACCAGAATGAGGCGATCTCCGGCTGGCCCTTTTCCATAAATGCCAGCGCCAGCAGCGTACAACACTGCATGATGTAACGGAAGTCCCTGCCGTGCTCGTGCGCCTGGATGACTTTTTGGAATTCGCTGATGGCCTCTTCGAGCAAGCCCATTTCGCGGTAGGCGATGCCCAGGTTGTAGTGCGTTTCCGGGTCTTCCTCCAACTGCAGTTCTTCTAGCTCCGCCCGGAATTCGTTGAATATTTCGCTGAGCGGCCCGCCGGGATCGGAGGGCAGGCTGGCCGCCGCGGCGGGCGGAGCGGATGTCCGAGCTGACCCGTTGGCCGGCGCAGGAGGTGTGGTCATTGGAGCGCCATCGAAGACTCCGTTCAACTCGGCGGTTAAATCGCCGAGCGGGCCCTCGTTTTCAGCAGCCGAGTGGGCGGGGGGCCGGATTGGCGAAACGTTCGCGGGACCCGCGGCCGAAGTCTCTTCTTCCACAAGCTCAAGCTCGTACTCGACCGGATCGGAATCGGTGTGCTGACTCGGGCGAAGAGTCTGCGGCGGCGCGGCGCGAAGCTCGGGCTCGCGCGCATCTTCGATAACGAATGGAGCGGAGTCGGATTCGACCAGTATCGGTTCTTCCTTCGGCCCGCGCTCATCGGGCGCTTCGCGCTTTCCGCCCGGTTTCTCCACTTGCTCGGAGATGGCGGCCCATTCATCGGAGAGGTCCACTTCGTGAACGGACGATTCAGCGGGATCCGCTGCGGGTGTTTCCGGCGCGCCGGATGGCACGGCCGCTTCTTCCACAATTTCATTTTCATCCGGAGCGGCGAGGGCAATCTCCGCGTCGGGCGCGGGGATTTGGAATTCCGCCGGCGGCTCCGGCGCGGCCGGCGGCGCTGCGGCAGCGGGCGGCTCGGGTTCGAGCGCCGCGGCGCGCTGGAAGCGGCGGTGCAGTTCCGTGAAGCGCTCGGCGTTCAATCCATCACCGCGTTCGGTATAGATCTTCGCCAGTTTTTCGGCGAGTTCCGCGGTGCGCTTGCTCTGGCCCGCGCCAAGGTACAAATCGAGAAGTTTCTCGAGGGCCGGCGTGTAACGCGGCGCGCGTTCCAGCACGGATTCGAGCAGGTCAATCGCCTTCTGGGAGAGGCCGTAACTCGAAAACAGGTCCACGTCGGTGAGTGCGACGCCGACGTATTGCTGGGTTTCCGGATCGAGCGGCGGCTCCACAATTTCCTGCGGCGTGGAAGGCTCTTCGGCCATCGGAGGGATGGCTTCGGAATGTACGAGCGGTTGCAATCCCAGGCGCGAGCGGACCGCTTCGAGATTTCGGCGAAGCGTCTGGTCCTCGGGCGAGCGCTCGAGGAGTTGTTCGTATATTTCCCGCGCACGATCCAGAATCCCGCCGGCGGCTGCGGCTTGCGCGAGATGCGCGAGCGCCTCCTGCAGATGGAACGCGTCATTCGCTTGTGTGTATAGCTCGGCGAGCCATTCGAGTGGCTCGAGGCGTCCCGGCAGCCGCGTCGCCGCCGCTTGCAGCATTTTCGCGAGCGCTTCTGTCTCTCCGCTTTCGGCCATCGAGTGGCGGAAACGATTCATTAAATCGAGCGCGGCATCGGACTGGCCGCTTTCGAGAAGCGACATCGCGGCTTTGCGGGCCAGCGCGTATTTTTTCGGCTCGCGCGCCATGACTCGCAAGCTCAAGTCCCTTGCCCGGGCCGGCTGCCCGCCATGAAGGTATAGGTCCATCAGCAATTCGGATGTTTCGCCGCCCGCATCCACGTCCGGCAGCGATTCGAGGAGCTTCGCGGCCTCATCGTGCTTCCCCGCGGCGGAAAAAACCCGCGCCTTGAGCTGGCGGGCGGCGGCGTTCTCGGGCGTAAGTTCGAGCGCGCGGGTGATTAACCTGGCGGCTTCGTCGTAATCGCGCATGGCGAGATGGCGCTCCGCGCAGACGAGAAATGTTTGCGCGGCGTCCGCTTTCTGTCCCATGGCGAGCTGGATTTCCGCCAGGCGCATCTGCACGCGGAGGTTATCCGGCTCGGCCTCGAGCAGCTTGCGGAGCAGCGCCGAAGCGGGTTCGCGCCGCCCGGCCTTGATGTGCGCTTCGGCGAGTTGAAGCAGCAGCGGGCGGGCCTCGCTCAGGATGCCCTGCTGGATGTAAAGCTCGGCGAGGCGCTCGAGCGGCTTCATCTCTTCGGGCGCGAGCTTGGCGATTTTCTTATAGATGGCGATCGCTTTGGTCAGGAAGCCGTCGCGGATGAAGTGCTGCGCGAGCCGCTCGAAGTATTCGATGGCCTGGAACGTTTCGCCCTTGCGGACGTAAAGGTCGCCCATGGTCATCAGCGTGACCTGATCGGAGGGCTCGTGTTTCAGGATTTGCTGGTATTCGGCGATGGCCTGCGCGATGCGGCCTTGCGCGAGATGCTTCTGCGCGGCTTCGACATGTTTGACCTTGCTATAACTCATCGGCGGCGTTTTCCTGGCTTCGAGAGAGGCCTGCCTGCTGTCAGGAATATATCCCTGTCAGCATGCGGGGCGGCTCACCGAGCCCATGGCGGCCGCTAATAGCTGGCGCGCGTCCCGCACCGGGGAAGCGTCCAGCTCATGAGGAACAAATTTCACGCTAGCACGGGGTCAGGGGGCCGTCAACGAAACGCGCAAGGGTACGCTGCGAGGCAGTAATCGGTGCCCCATGCGTCCTCCCCACCCCCTTGTGGGGGCATCAGGCGGGTGTTCTGGGGGACTTGTACACGCGCAGGTTGGCGATTCGGGCGATCCGGGAAAACTTCTTGTTCGCTCTATCTCCACGGAAGTCATACACCAATTTTTGCATTTTATGTGTATGGCTTCTGACGTGCCGCAGGACCCAGGGCCGCCGTTCAATCGGTGGCGAGCGGCAAAGCCGTTTGCGACGCGGACGCGGACCAGCACGTGGATTCGCGCACGGGCGCGAACGAGTGGCGATGCAGCGGCGTGGGGCCGTGGACGCGCAGCGCGGCGAGATGGTCTGCGGTGGCGTAGCCGCGATTGTGGCAAAGCCCATATTGCGGATAGACCTGGTCGAATTCGTCCATCAGGCGATCGCGCTCCGTCTTCGCAAGGATGGACGCGGCGGCGATCGAAACCGAGCGGGCATCGCCGTGGATGAGGGACTTCTGCTCGACGGCGAGCGGCAGCTCCATCGCGTCAACGAGCAGGTAGTCGGCGGCCATCGTAAGGCTCGAGACAGCGGCAAGCATCGCCTGGCGGCTGGCTTCGTAGATGTTCCAGGCGTCAATGCGCCCGGCGTCCACCTGTGCGACGCCGAAATCGAGCGCGTGCTGGCGGATTCGGTCGGCGAGCACCGTGCGCCGCTCCGCGCGAATTTTCTTTGAGTCGTCGAGGCCGACGATGCGGCGGCGCGGGTTCAAAATGACGGCGGCGGCGACCACCGGGCCGAAGAGCGAGCCGCGCCCGGCCTCGTCAATGCCCGCGATCCGCAACCAGCCGCGCTGTCGCGCGAGCCGCTCGAAACGGGAGCAGCAAAGTCGGACCATCGAGCGGGGATTTTAGCACGCGAATCGAGCAAGGGGACGCGCATGTGCGCGATCCCGAAATTTCGGGATTGCGCCCTGGAACATAATTTTAAGGGAATTCCTACGCCTGCGTGGTCGCCGCCTGCTCAGTCTGCTCGGTGTGCTCGACGCGCTTGATGCGCGCGGCCTTGCCCTTGCGTCCGCGCAAATAATAAAGCTTTGCGCGGCGCACGCGACCGCGTTGCACGACTTCGATCGAGCTGATCATCGGCGAATGCAGCGGGAAAATGCGCTCGACGCCGATGCTGAAGCTGACGCGCCGCACGGTGAACGACGCTCCGGTGGTCCTGCCACGGCGGCTGATGACCACGCCCTCGAACGGCTGGATGCGCTCCTTTTCGCCTTCGGCTTCCTTCAAGCGCACGTGGACCCGGATGGTGTCGCCGGGGCGGAAATCGGGGATGTCTTTGCGCAGTTGAGGCTCGTTGACCTTATCCAGCACGACGCTCATGGTAATTCTTCCTTAGGGTGTTTGTGGTTCAGACCCGCTCGGGCGGGGCCGGGCAGCCGGGACAGTCGCTAACTATAGCCGATTCCCCCCGCGTTTCGCAAATAAAGGGTTTGCGCGGGCGGGTGGCCTGGAAACGACGCGAAAAGAACCTTTTGGGTGCCCCAGACGCCGGCTTCGCGTCTGGGGTTTTTGACTCTCACGCTCCTACCAGTGAATCTCTACACGACCGGGTCAATCGAAATCAATCCTTTCTCTCCCTTTTCATAAAACGAAAAACTGCTCCACAGCCAGTCCGCCGGACTTTTCACAAGTCCGCGCTTCACCGGATTGGAGTGCATATAAACCAATTTCTCCCTGCGCTTCTTCGCGCTGTGCACATTAAAATCGTGGAACCGAGGTTGCCAGAAGTGAAGCAGGCCGCTGTCACCACCTGCGAATGGCAAAGAGAGCTGGCCGGCAGCCTTGCGCCGCCCCCTCTTGCGCAGATCCCGCGAGACGCGCTGCTTCAGCACCTGGAGCACCGTCGAGGGCGTGCCCCTCTCGGGTTCGCCGATCAGCAGATGCATGTGGTTGGGCATCACGACGTAGCCAACCAGAAGGAACTTCCATCGCTCGCGAATGATTCCCAGCGCGTGAACGAAGAGATTGCGCGCCTGGGCGCTTGCAAGGAGCGGCCGCCGCCGGTAGCAGCTAAACGTGAGGAAATGCAAATGCCCTTTGCCCGTGTAGCGTTTGAGGTTCTTCGGCATGATTCGTAAGTCAAAAACCCCACACGTAACTTCGACGTGTGGGGCACCCACGTCCGGCCCCCCGCATTCTAACGCTCCGGTGAGTTACAACAGTGGTATTCTTCGATTGTGATTACGCGAGATAGAACAACAGTCGTACTTGGGCCACCCGCCCACGCCACCAGTCCAGCCAACTGTTGGGGCGAAGCGTATTTTTACGACAATCTCAATATCGCAGGTGGCGGGTGGGGCAACTTGACCTCGATTGCCTCTCCCTCATCCGCTTACACCGGCTGCACAGATGCCGAATTCCTCAGCGTTACCGCTCTCGCAAACAATCGCCTCAGCGGCTACGGCTATGATTCTCCCGGCAACCTCACGAGCGGCTCCGGCGTGTCTGGCATCTCCTACAATGCAGAGAACCAGCTAATTACCGCCGCGGGCGTTACTTACAAATACGACGGCGACGGCAAGCGCGTACAGAAATCCAGCGGCACACTCTACTGGTACGGCAACAGCGGCGACACGCTCGACGAAACCGATCTCTCCGGCAACCTCATTAATGAATACGTTTTCTTCGGCGGCCAGCGCATCGCCCGCCGCGATCCGTCCAACAACGTCTTCTACTACTTCGCCGACCATCTCGGCACTTCCCGCGCCATTGCGGAAGTTCCTTCCGGCCAATCCACCGCCACGCTATGCTACGATGCCGATTTCTATCCTTTCGGCGGCGAACGCACAGCCATCCTCAACACGTGCTCCCAAAACTACAAATTCACCGGCAAAGAACGTGATACAGAAAGTGGGCTAGATAACTTTGAGGCTCGATACGACTCCTCAAGCCTAGGTCGCTTCATGAGCGCTGACGAACTTGGTCTGGGACAACATCCCGAAAATCCGCAAAGTTGGAACCTCTACGCATACGTTCAGAACGGCCCGCTGAACCTGACCGATCCAACCGGTCAATATATCTGTGACTTTAAAACCGTTAGCCAATCCCAGTGCGACAAATTCCAAAAGGGGCTGGATGTGGCACAAGATGCTGCGAACAAACTAAGGGAAAAATATGGTCCGAATTCCTCAAAGTACACAGACGCACAGCGCGCCATTGATGCCTTTGGAACAAAGGGAATCGATAACGGCGTGACGATTGCTCAAGGCACAGTCGGCAGCGACCTGACAAAAACCGATCCGACGGGACCCGCTGTCGCCAAGACTGACGATAACCCTACTGGTCAGAACATCCGCGTCACATTCGACAAGAACTCGCACCTGTTAGACGCCAGCGAAGACGTCCGCAGTTTGGCCGCGCTCGAAGCCCACGAAGGCTCGCACGTGGCGGACGCCTCCGACTGGATAGGTTCCGGGTTTGATCCCAACCGCGACCCGACAACTTTCCAAACCGAACACAGGGCCTACAACGTGACAGCGGGTATCTTGGAGGGGTTGGGAGCAACAACCATGTCGCTGCAAGATTTTAAGACCGGGAAAACGACATTCAACTCGCTCCTGCCACTGGGTACCGCCGGTCAGCAAAACCTGGATAGGTATATCAGGCAGAACTACCCGAACAGCAATTTGAAAGCCTGGCAGCAAAATACAAAGGGGGGGCACTAATGAAGACACTCGCCCTTTCTTTGTTCCTGTGCGTCGCTTCGCTGTGCACTCCGGCGGTGCTGAGTCCTGAACCTCAAACCCAGAGCTTTCTTATTGATCCGTCAAAGGACTATGTCTACTTGAAGTTCGATCATATGGGGCCACGAAAGCCGCTCCCTTCGGATACTACCAGCCAGGGCCTGTGGTTGCGCCTTATGGATAACTGCCGGGTTCCCATAATTGTGGCCATCTTTGATCCGGGGACCGGCGATCCCGGGGTGGGTGTTTTCGATGAGGTTGTCTCCGCCCCCGTAGGACACATGGCGTTTCACTTTAAGGGCGAGGCTCGACCGAAGCCCGCTGCGAAGACAAAGGAAAAGCCGCCGCAGGGGTATTCGATTCCGGACACTTTTTCGACGACCACCATCGCTCCTGGGGAGAGCTTGCTCTTTAGCGTGCCCCTGAATCACGTCGGCCCCTATTGGTTTATGGAGGTCCGTTTCTACTTGGACGTGGGCGGCGGATATTTTAGCGGCCCAGAGAGCATCGTGTCTTTCGATTGGGACGACATACCCGAGGGACTCCGAGGTGGGTCGGCCGCCGCGAAACCGAAGCAATAGAGGTCAGGCGAAGCCACTGTCCAAAAGCCCTGCCGGTTAGCCGGTGGCGCGTGGGGCAACTTGACGACGATTGCCTCTCCCTCATCCGCCTACACTGGCTGCACAGATGCGGAATCCCTCAGCGTTGTCGCTCTCACAAACTGCCGGCGCGTGCGCCACACATGACGCGATAAGGACGTGCGCGGGCGCCGCTCGATAAGAGCGAGCGCCCGTACAGCATATGGTGAGCTTGCCGAGCTATGCGGAATCTCATCTTTGCCCATCCACATTCAGCGCCCAATTTCTCCTGAAATCTCATTTTCCATTCGAATAGGTTTTGCCTTTTCCTCCGCCATTCGAAATCTCTTCCTCAACTTTTTTTCAATTTCCTCTAATTATCTATTGACAACTTCATTGTCTTATGGTAACTATGTGTGTAACTTAGTTCTCTCTGGATCGGACCGGTTGACCGCATGACCCTTAGTCCTTTAGCTCCGGTGATTTGCATTGCAAGTTTGGCTTTGACGCCCGGCACCGCAATGGCCGCGCCCCACCTAACTCCAATGTCTCCAATCACTTGGAAGCAACTGAGCCATTCCGCCCCTTCCGCGCCCCTGCCTAAACCCTTTAGAATCAAACTCTTGCGGCGATTTGCGCATTGCGCCCCACCGCGCCCCTGTCTAACTCCTTTGTTTTCAACACTGTCGTCAAATCCACACAAAAATCCGCCCCTGTCCAAATCCTTTATAATCAGTCACTTCCAGACCTCGTGCAAAGCGCCCCTGTCTAAGTCCTTTAGAATCATAGCGTTCCAGAAAAAGATAGTTTTTTTAACACCCCCCGCGCCTAACACCTTTAGAGCGGGACTTTTGGTCTGCGCATTCTGCGTCTGCGATTTGTGCATCCCGATCCAAGCCGCCGAATTACAGAAAGTGGGTTTCGCGAATCGAGCGCTTTGCGTCTATAATGGCAGGCTCCTGAGGAGGTGTATTCGCGTGGTGTCAATCCGGTTGGCGAGAATTGGCAAGAAGAAGAAGCCCTTTTACCGCGTGGTGGTGATTGAGAAGAGCCGCCCCCGGAATGGCCGCACCCTTGAAGTCGTCGGAACCTACGACCCTTTGCAGAAACCCGCAGCCATCCTGCTTAAGGCAGAGCGCATCAAGTACTGGTTAGGGTGTGGCGCGCAGCCGAGCGACACGGTTCGCAGCTTCCTCCGCGCCCAAAAAATCGCCTGACGCCCCCGCCGCTCGGGGCGCCCGGCGAGAGGCCGGAACGCTTCGGGGGAATCGCCCAGCGAAAGTCCCGGCTCCTGCCTGCCGCCTGCCGGTATGGGTGGGGCGGGCAGGGATACGCGCTCAAGCAGGAGGCGGTGCGATGAAAGAACTCGTGGAAGCGATTGCGAAAGCTCTGGTGGATAATCCGGATCAAGTTCAGGTGAGGTCCGTGGATGGGGAACAGGTTACCGTACTCGAATTGCGGGTGCACCCCACCGATTTGGGCAAGGTGATCGGCAGGCAGGGACGCACGGCGAAATCCATCCGCACGATTCTTGGCGCGGCCGGCATGAAAATTAAAAAACGCCTGACGCTGGAAATTCTCGAGTAGTGCCCTCCGAAGCGAACGAACGGCTGACACTCGCGCGCGTGGTGCGTCCGCACGGAATTCGCGGCGAAGTCGCCGCGGCGATCCTCACCGATTTCCCCGGGCGATTGACGAAGCTGCGCGAAGTATGGCTCTGGGATGGCCGCACGGAACCGCGGCGCGCGGAGGTCCGCCAATGCCGGTTGAGCACGGGCCGTGGCGGCCACGCGATCATTCATTTTGCGGGAGTGGATTCGATCGACGCGGCGGAGAAATTGCGCGGGCTCGAAGTGCAGGTGCCGCTTTCCACGCGCACGCCGCTTCCCGCGAGCAGCTATTACATTTCGGAGCTCATCGGCTGCGAAGTGTGGGAGCAAGGCGCGAAGCTCGGCGCGGTGCGCCTCGGTGTTGTGAAGGGTGTCCAGCAAGTGGGCACGCCCGTTCTTGAAATTGAGACGCCGGAGGGCGAGCTGCTGGTCCCGCTCGCGCAGGAGATTTGCACGAGGATTGACACCGCCGCGCGCCGCATCGAAGTCAATCTGCCGGAGGGACTGCGCGACTTGAACCGCCCGTCGTCTTCAGGCAAGTCCGCAGCTTCAAGCAGGATCGCAGCTTCACGCAAGACCACGGCCAAGACCATAGCGTAGAATAAGCCGCAATCCATGCGCTTCGACATCGTCACTATTTTCCCGGAATTTTTCAGCGGGCCGCTCGATTACGGCATTGTGCGCCGCGCGCGAGAAACAAATCTGATTGAGATCCGCGTGCAGGATCTGCGCGAATTCACGCACGACAAACACCGCACCGTGGACGACCGCCCGTTTGGCGGCGGCGAGGGCATGGTGCTCAAACCGGAGCCGCTGTTTGATGCGGTGGAAGCGCTCTTGGGAAATTCGCCCGCTGGCGGATCACGCGTGGAAGATATGAGCGTTGTTTTGCTCTCCGCGTCAGGCCGGCTTTTTGATCAGCAAACGGCGCGGCGGCTCAGCAAGCTGCAGCGAATCGTGCTGCTCTGCGGACGCTACGAAGGCGTGGATGAACGCGTGGCGGAACATTTGGCGACCGACGAGATTTCCATCGGCGATTTTGTGTTGAGCGGGGGCGAGTTGCCCGCTGCGATTGTCGTGGATGCCGTGACGCGGTTGCTGCCCGGCGCGCTCGGCAACGAAGCGTCGTCAGTCTATGAGTCATTCGGCACTGGAGAACGAACCGAAATTGTGGGTGCTGAGGCAGCCGCGCGGATGACGAAAGACCTTGCGGCGCGTGAATGCGCGGGGGGAATTCTGGACTGCCCGCATTACACGCGCCCGGCCGAATATCGCGAGTGGGGCGTGCCCGACGTACTCATCGGAGGAAACCACGAAGAGATTCGCCGCTGGCGCCGCCGCGCCGCGCTCGCCAAAACGCTGCGCAACCGGCCGGACTTGCTCGCGCAGGCCGCGCTCTCGCGCGAGGATTTGCGCGCCCTCGAAGAGTTGCGTGCGGAAGTTCAAATCTAACAGGGAAGCTTCTTACTGTGTGTCCGCGGGATAAATAACAACCTGGCGCTCGTCGCCCATGCCGTCACTGGAGGTGCGGATGCCGGGCGCGTCTTTGAGCGCAAGGTGAACGATGCGGCGTTCGCGCGCGGTCATGGCATTCATGCGGAAGGGCTGGCGCGATTCGCGGACGCGGTCGGCGGCGACGCGGGCGGCGAGCTTCAATTCAGCGATTCTTGCGGCGCGGTAGTCGCCGGCATCAAAGCGGATGCGATCGAAGAACGGCGGCTCGATGCGCAGCGAGCGCACGGCAAGATACTCCAATGCGAGAAGCGTTTCCGCGCCGTGCTCGAGCAGCACACCCACATCCGGCCCGTCAAAGAGCACGACAATCTCCGGCTTTTCAAATTCCTCGTCGCCGGCAGCGGACGAAGGCGCGGTCTGAATCTTGCAGCGGAGGTTCAAGCCCGTCTTCGGCATGACCGCGCCGAGCCAGCCTTTCAGCGCCGCGGCGACGGCGTCGCGGTCGAGCTTGCCATCGCGAACAAAACTCTGCGCGAATTGTTGGGACTGGGCCATGTTTTTCGGAATCCTTTGCCGCGCTGTTTCCTCAGGCGCGGCACTTGCCGGTAAACGGCGCCGGTAGATCGCGCCGGTGAATCACGCCCGCCTATTTTTTCTTTCCCGCGGGTTTAGCGGGAGCTTGCGCGGGCATCGTGCGGTTCAAAATCCACCGCTGCCCCATATTCACCAGGCTGCTGGTGAGAATATACACCACGAGTCCTGTAGGCACCGGGAAAATGATGAACATTCCGCCAAACATGACGGGCATGAGCTTCATCATCCTCTGCTGGCTGGCGTCGGTAGTGGGCGTTGGCGTGGACATCTGCGCCAGATAAAAAGTAATGGCCATTATGATCGGAAGAATGTAGTAAGGGTCGCGCGCGGAAAGGTCGTGGATCCAGCCGAACCAGGGGGCGTGCCGCAGCTCGATGGTGGAGCTGATCATCCGGTTGAGCCCGAGCCAGAGCGGCATTTGCAGCAACATCGGCAGGCAACCACCGAGCGGGCTGATGCCCTCGCGGCTGTAGATCGCCATGACCTCTTCGTTCATCTTCTGTTTGCGCGGATCGCGCATCGAATATTTCTTGTAGCGATCCTGGATGGACTTGATTTCGGGAGCCACCTTCTGCATTTTCTGCATCGAGCGGTAGCTTTTGATGGTCAGGGGGAACATCACCATGTTGATGGCGAAGGTGAGCACAACGATCGCCCAGCCATAATTCGGGACAAAGGTGTGAATCCAGCGGAGGACGTAAAACATCGGCTCAGCGACGAATCCCCACCACCCGAACTGGACCAGGTCATTGAGCGGCGGGCGCATGGCCTTCAGCTCGTCAAGGTTTTTTGGACCGACAAAAAGCCGCAGATCGAGCGGCGTGCCGCGTGCCGACCCCGCGGCCATCTCCGGAGTCAATTCCTTGGATGTCGAGCTGCCGCTTATAATGTCGCGGCTGAACGCCCACTGGGTCAAAGTCATCGCGCCGCCGAGCGTGTCCGGCAGACCCATGCGGGGCCCCGAAGTTTCCAGCCGCGGCAGAAATGCCGCGGCAAAAAAGTTATCTTCGATTCCGGCGTAATCGAGCGGCCCGGATTGCACGCTTCGCAGATCCGTCTGATTCGGCTGGCCCAGTTTGTTGGCGGCCAAAGTGCTGAGCTTGGCGCCGAGGCTATAGAACACAATCGTCGCGGCGCCGGCGTGCTCGGCCGTTGGATCGCCGAAGCCGCCACGCCAGGCGATCGAGGCGGGTACCGGACGACCGTCCAATTCGGCGTCAACCGCCAGGCTGACCGTGTTGCTCGCGTCAAATTTCAGTTTCTTCGTAACGGAAAGATGGCCGTCACTCCACACAAAGTCCACATCGCAGGGCGCTTGAATTGTGTCAGAGGAAGACGCGGGCGTGACGGTGACCTCGTAAAGCCCGGAGTTGGCGCGCGTTTCGAGCTGCTGGTCGTCCATTGCGAGCGAAAGCGGCCAGCCGAGCTGCTGGGCGGTCTGCGCATGCACGAGTTCGAGTTCCTCCGGCTTTTTGTCGCCGGTGTGCGAAGGAAGCAGGAGCACCCAGTTTCGCGCAACACCGCCCACATTGGACAATTCGACGCGGTACTTGTCCTCGCTTGCGATGGTAAGAGTGCGCTGGGTAGCAGCGATGTGCGTAGCAATTTGCGGTTCTGCGGCGGGAGGCGCGCCCTTGCCCTTCGGCTGCTTCGAGGCCTGCGGCGAGGCGGCCGTTTGGGGCGGAGTGGTTGCCGGGGAATTAACCGGAGCGCTTTGCGACTGCGGCGCGGTCTGCGCGGGAGGCATTTGCGGCTCCGGCTGCGATTTCGGCTTGAGGAGCAGAGCGGATATCGCGATCACGCCGACGGAGAGCACGACGGCGAGCAGGGTCCGGTATTCGTGAGACATCTCCTTCTTGGGCTCGCTCAACGGGCAAGCTCCTCGGCGCGCTCGGGCGGCTGCGACTCATGCGACCCGGATTCATGCACCTGCCCCGCGTTCGCGTGGCCCTCTGGATCCGGCACAGGATCAAAACCACCGGCATGAAATGGCCGGCATCGTGAAAGCCGCTTCAGCGCGAGCCATGTGCCGCGACGCGCGCCAAATCGCGCGACGGCGTCATGAGCGTACTGCGAGCACGAAGGGTAGAACTTGCAGGCCGAAGGCATCAACGGCGAGACAAACGCCCGATACGCGCGCAACGCAAAGAGCATCGCGCGCGCCGCGATTCCGCGGCGGGCGTTCACGCGAGCGCTCCCCGCAGGAGCGCGGTCAACTCCGCCGCCGACCGCGAAAACTCGCTTCGCGCCACCGAGGCGCGCGGGTGAATCACGATGTCCCATCCAGCAGGTATCTCCGGGGTGTGAAGTCGCAGGATTTCGCGGATGCGCCGCCGGATCCGGTTGCGCACAACCGCGCCGCCCAGGGCCTTTTTCACGCTGATGCCGAAACGGCTGCGTCCCGCTTCGTTTGGGCGGAAGAAAACAACGAATTGCGAGCTCGAACGCCTGCGGCCGCCGCGGTACACGGCCTCGAATTCACCGCGGCGCACGAGCCGAGCGTCACGCGGAAAGCGCCGGCTCCCATGATGGCCGGCGCCGGAAACATCAGACGGGCGTAAGGCGATGGCGTCCCTTCTTTCGCCGCGCGGCCAGCACGCGGCGTCCTCCTACGGACTTCATGCGTACGCGGAAGCCATGCGTCTTGTGGCGGCGCCGCACGCGTGGTTGAAAAGTGCGCTTGGGCAAGGCAGTCTCCCCCTGAGAGCTTCAAACCAACAAAATCAAGAGGACTAGTGTAAGCGGGCCGCGCGGAGCGGTCAAGGAAGGCTGAAGATGGGTAGTGGGTTAGCTTGAAATTCCGAGGGATTGCGGCGAATGCTCTTTTCGCTTGCCGCATGGCTTGCGGCCTGAGAATATACCGGAAATAAAAGTGGAGCGAAATCTGTGACCAAAAGAGAGACTGGATTTCTGCTCATCGGTCTTGGTTTCGGCCTTATGTTCGCTATTGCGGGCATCCTTGAAGTGCTGCTGTCTCTCTACCGAAGTGCGTTCATTACCTCCTACAGTTGGGATAAGGTGCTTCTAATAGTCCCGGTCCTTCTTATGGTAATCGGTATGGTGCTTGTTCTTCGCAGACCCAGAAGTGAGCGCACTTCAAACTGACCCACTACCGGAACGTTGGTGCAGGTGAGGTCTCAGGCTGCGGTCAACAAGATTGGCGCTCCGCCGGTAATCACAAGCGTGTGTTCATAGTGTGCCGAGAGGCTCCCGTCAGCAGTCTTCACGGTCCATCCATCTCCTGCATGCATTGGACGACCTGAGCCCATCGCTATAATTGGTTCAACGGTTAGGACCAAACCGGAAGTCAAACGCTGCTTTGCCGAGCCATCATCGAAATTGGGCACATTCGGCGCCTCGTGGATGGCATGACCAATGCCGTGACCACCCAATTCGCGGATGACGCGAAACTCACAGCTGCGAACCTCTTGCTCGATAGCGCGTCCGATTTCATTGACACGGTGATTCGCCCGCGCAAACTGCATCGCTTTTTGAAACGCCCGCTCGGCGCACGCGACAAGCCTTCTGGCACCCTCCGACACAGGCTCTACTGGAACGGTGACTGCGGCATCAGCCATGTAGCCGTTCTTTTCAAAGGTCACATCGAGTTTCACCAAATCGCCCGATTGCACCACCCGAGAAACTGCCGGAATTCCATGCACAGCTTCATCGTTCAAGCTGATCAGCACGTCGGCTGGGAAACCATACACAAGGGCGGGTGCCGAACGCGCACCGTTCCGTCGCATGACTGTGCCACCGACATCGGCGAGTTCTTGCGTACTTACGCCAGCACACACACGACTTGCCATCTCAACGAGTGCAAGGTGAACGATCCGACCAACTTCTTTGAGCGCCACAAATTCCGCGTAGTTCTGGATCGACATTCAAGCCTCCATAGCCAACCTCGACCAAACCTAGCACAAATCAAAATGAGTCACTATCTGAAGATGCGCCGGCAGCGACAAGGTGCGCCCATGCGGGCGCAATTGCCTGCCTGCAGGCGCTGTCGTAAGATGCGTGGCAAATGCCCGATTCCAGCCCCATTCTCGGCCGGACGATTTCGCACTACCGCATTGTCGAAAAGATAGGCGGTGGAGGGATGGGTGTCGTTTTTAAGGCCGAGGACATCAAGCTCGGCCGCCTGGTGGCGCTCAAATTTCTTCCTGATAACGTAGCGAAAGATCCGCAGGCGCTTTCGCGTTTTGAGCGGGAAGCCCGCGCCGCCTCCGCACTGAACCATCCCAACATTTGCACCATCTACGAAATTGCCGAAGAAGGTGGACTGCCGTTTATTGCCATGGAATACCTCGAGGGCCAGACGCTGAAGCACGGCATCAGGGGCAAGCCGCTCCCGGTTGAAGACACGCTCGGGCTGGCAATCCAGGTTGCTGACGCGCTGGAAGCCGCGCATGAAAAGGGAATCGTGCATCGCGACATCAAGTCGGCAAATATCTTCGTCACCAACCGCGGCCACGCAAAGATTTTGGATTTCGGACTCGCAAAGACGACCTCGCAGGGCAAGGCGGATCCGGCGCTGCCAACACAGGCGGCCGGCGAGACGCTCGCCGCGGAGCACCTGACCAGCCCGGGCACGACGATTGGAACCGTCGCGTATATGTCGCCGGAGCAAGTGCGCGGTAAGGAGCTTGACCCGCGGAGCGACCTCTTCAGCTTTGGGGTGGTGCTTTATGAAATGTCCACGGGCGCGCTTCCCTTTATCGGCGAAACCTCCGGCGTGATATTTGACGGCATCCTCAACCGGACCCCGGCGGCGCCGGTGCGTTTGAATCCCGGAATTCCAGTGGAGTTGGAGAGAATCATCCTCAAGGCGCTCGATAAGGACCGCGATACGCGCTATCAGCACGCAAGCGACATGCGCGCGGACCTGAAGCGCCTGAAACGGGATACGGATTCAGGGCGACGGGACGCGCCCTCCTCCGCGGGTGCGCCGCCTGAGGGGACCGGCGTTAGTCCCGTGCCCGGTGCGCTCGGAAGCGCCCCGAGCAGCGGGTCGCTCAAAGAGGCATCTTCCACGGCGCACGTATCCAGCGCCTCTTCGGTCGTTGCCGTGGCCCGGCAGCACAAGTGGGGGGTAGGGCTAGTAACGATAGTCGTTATCGCGCTCGTGGCGGCAGCGGCGTTCGGCGTGTATTTGCTGTTGCACCGGAATCAATCGGTTGCGTTCCAAAACTTCTCGATCAAAGTGCTTATGGAGACCGGAAAGACAGTCGAAGCCGCCATCTCACCCGACGGAAAGTCCGTGGTCACCGAAATAGATGATAACGGCAAGAGAAGTCTGTGGCTACGAAATGTGGCGACGGGAAGCGATACGCAGATTCTAGCGCCGACTGATACTTATTATTCGAGCCTAACTTTTTCCCGCGACGGAGATTACATTTATTTCCGGCATGGCGCGCCCGGCGGGAAAACCGGTTACTACCTCTACCGTATGCCAGTGCTTGGCGGATCTCCGCAAATGCTGCAGCAAGATGTGGACTCAAACGCCACATTTTCTCCCGACGGGAGGCGGATGATATATGTGAGGATAAATAATCCGGAGGTGGGGAAGTTGCGCTGGCTCACCGCGAATGTCGACGGCAGCGACGAAAAGATTTTGCGGATTGCGAGCGCCTATCCATCCCCAAGGAGCATTTCCTGGTCACCAGACGGAAAGACGATCGTGTATCAGCCGTACGAGCCAAGTCTCCCGGATGGGTTTCACAGGATTGAAGCGTTGAACGTGACGAGCGGCGCGGTCAAGACGGTTTATCACTCCGATGATTTGTGGATCAACAGCGTGACGTGGCTGCCAGACGGAAGCGGCTTGCTGATCACAGCTGACACCATGGGGAGCAATTTCTCGAGATTGGGGGTGATCTCCTATCCCTCCGGTGAATTCCGGCCCATCGCCAACGGCGCGACCTTGAATCAGTTTTCACCAACCGTTTCGGCCGATGGCAAAACCATCGCGGCATTACAGTTCCATTTTCTCAATTGGATTGACATTCTGCCGGGTTCGGGTGCAGCCCCCAGCGTAGAGGTCCCCGGCATTCCTCATCAGGATTTTATCCTGGATTTTCATTGGGCTAGCGACGATGAACTCTATGTTTCCAGGGCAGGCGATCCGAGCAAGTTCGCCCGGCTTTCGTTGGATGGAAAAACACAAACCACGCTGCAGTCTTCTTCGGGCATTGAGGGGATTGATGTATTTGCGGTGTGCGACGAGGGGCGGACTCTAGTAGGACGGTGGTGGGACAAACAGGAACACACTGCCTTCCGGCGGATGAATGCGGATGGTTCGGGAATCACCCAGTTAACAAACGGACCGAGCGACGGCAACCCCTCATGCTCGCTGGATGGGAAATGGTTTTATTACTTCGACAACGCAAACCGCCGCAGTATGCGCATTCCATTGAGCGGAGGAACTCCGGAACCAGTGCCGGGTGAAAAAGTACCCGGCGCGATTTATTCGGGTCCAGCCACGGTATCACCCGACGGGAAATTCTTGACCTATGACGTAAATATGGAAAGCATTCCCGGCCAGTACATCCTCAAGCTCGCGCTCATTGCTACCGACGCGGGCGCTGATGTTCTGCCACGCCTTCTCGATAACAATCCGAGTCGTCCCACCAGCGTAAGCGTAAGATTCACACGGGACAGCAAATCATTCGTTTTTCTGGTTCGCGAACATGGGGTGGGCAACCTGTGGGAGCAGCCGCTGGACGGCAGCCCCGGCCATCAACTGACGCAGTTCACCTCGACGGATCACATTGTCGCCTTCGAGTGGTCGCCCGATGGGAAGAAATTGGCAATCGAACGCCAACAGAGCACGAATGAAGTAGTTCTCCTCCACGACTTGCAGCAGTAACCCCTTCTCACCTTGGGGCAGCAAACCCGCGACGAAACTACACAACGATCGGATCTCAACAAGGTGGGCTTACGACACGCAAGGGGATCAGGACGCGACTTTGAGCTTGCAGTCGTGGCCCTTCAACCGCGCCGCCAAAGTGCGGTCGTACAATGTTGCGTGAACTAATTTCCATTACCGCGGGAGAGGCTTTGGGGCATCCGCAATGCCGTACGCATATACGGCCATGAGCGCGGCATTCTCCGCCAGCTCGTGCGGATTGACTTTGTCCAGCGTATCGGCCGCGGTGTGGTGATAGTGGAAGTACGTCCGGTTGTCTTGAATCAGTCCGAATACCGGCACGCCCACAGCGGCTAAGGTCTCGATATCCGATCCGGAATCTCCGTTGGGCTGAAGCAGTGTCGCGCCAATCGGTTCGAGAATTCGCGTGATTGGTTGCAGCGCCGCGATCGCCCCCGGGGTGAAAATACCTCCCATGCCGAGCGGGTGGCCCGCGCCCAGGTCGCTCTCAATCGCCGCGATATGATTGGCGGCGTCGGATTTGTGCTCCGCGGCGTAAGCGGCGCCTCCATTGGTTCCATTTTCTTCATCCATCCATGCGATCACGCGCAAGGTGCGCTTCGGACGCAAACCAAGCTGCTTGCAAAGATTTGCAACCTGCATCGCAACCGCGACGCCCGCGGCGTCGTCAATCGCGCCGGTGCCCAGATCCCAGGAATCCAGATGTCCGGAAACAATCACGAGTTGTTCCGGATGTTCGCTGCCTTTCAGGTCGCCAATCACGTTGTAGCTCTGAACATCGGCGAGAGTTTGCGGAGTCAGCACGAGATGCATCACGACGCGGCCCTGTTGCGCGAGATCGGCGATCAGTTGCGCGTCTTCCGAAGTGACCGCGGCGGCGGGAATTCCCGCGGCAATGCTGTAACCGGCGTGCGGAATTCGATTGTCCGAATCCCCGAGGCTGCGGATCAGCGACGCCACGGCCCCCAACGCCACCGCGGCCTGCGCGCCTTTGCTGCGATATTCGTACACCTGCCCGTACGCGTCGAGGGCGCGCCCTTCGGCTGCCATGCGCACGTCAAATTTCGCGTTGAACAAAACAATTTTGCCCGTCACTCTCTCGCGGCCGAGCGCGGCCAGCTCATCGAAATTGTTTACGACAACAACCTCCGCGGTGATTCCATCGGGCGGAGTCGCGGGACTATTGCCCAGCGCCGTGAGAACAATTTTCTGCGAAGTGTGGGGAGCCTGGCCCGGGAAAGCGATTAGCTCGGCGCGCTCTTCTCCGCGCACCCAGTGCGGCACCATCACTTTTTCCAGCGTGACTTCCAATCCGAGGCGCCGCAGCTCGCCCGCAACATATTCCACGGCTTGCTGCGCTTGGGGAGATCCGGAAAGACGCGGCCCGATATTTTCAGCAAGGTGCGCGACCTGGCGATAGGCGTAGTCGCTGGAGAGCGCGGCGTCGCGCAGTTGCGCGAGGGTGGCCAGGAATTCAGCGGGATAAGCGACCGGCGCCGCGGCGGGGGTCTGTTGCGAATTGGCTTGCGGGATTGCCAGTGCGAGCGCGCTGATGATGCCGAGGAGAAGAACGACGGCTGGCCGCGTTCGCATCTTAGGCGCCGCCCTTCAGCTTGCCGGCCAAACCCTTGAGCCGTCCGGCCGAGGCGAGCGCGCCATATTGTTTCACCATCGAGCGCATTTGCAGATATTGCTTGAGCACCTGGTTCACCTCCTGGACGGACGTGCCGCTGCCCGCGGCGATGCGCTTGCGGCGGCGTCCGTCAATCAAGCCGTGGTCGCCGCGTTCGGAATCGGTCATCGAGTTGATGATGGCCTCGATGCGCTTCAGGCGGCTTTCGTCCACTTTTGTGTCGCGCGGCACATTCGCAAGCGGGCCGACCTTCGGCAGCATGTCGAGGACGGATTCGAGCGGGCCCATCTTTTTAATTTGGCGAAGTTGATCGCGGAAATCGCCGAGCGTGAATTCGCTGCGGCGCATCTTGCGTTCGAGTTCCGCGGCTTGTTTTTCGTCCACGGATTGCTCGACGCGCTCGATGAGCGAGAGGACGTCGCCCATGCCGAGCACGCGCGAGACGATGCGCTCCGGGTAGAACGCTTCGAGCGCGTCATATTTTTCGCCCGTGCCGATGAACTTCACCGGCGCGCCGGTTACTTTCCCGATGCTCAGCGCCGCGCCGCCGCGCGCGTCGCCGTCGAGCTTGGTGAGAATCACGCCGGTGAGGCCGAGGCGCTTGTGAAATTCGCCGGCCGAGCGCACGGCGTCCTGGCCGATCATGGCGTCGGCGACGAACAGAATTTCCGCCGGCTGCAATTCGCGCTTGAGCTGCGAAAGCTCGTCCATCAGCGTGTCGTCAATGTGCAGGCGGCCCGCGGTGTCAACGAGGATGACGTCCGAAGCGGAAAGCTTTGCTTCGCGGATGGCGCCGCGCACGATTTCGAGCGGCTTCTCCGTGCCCGCACCGGGCCAGAGTTTCACGCTCACGGCCTTCGCGACTTGCGCCAATTGTTCGCGAGCCGCGGGGCGGTACACGTCGGTGGAAACGGCGATGGGCCGGTGGCCGTTGCTCCCGAGCCACTTGCCGAGCTTGCCCGTCGTGGTGGTTTTGCCGGAGCCTTGCAGGCCGACAATCATCCACACCGAAGGCGGGCGCGAAGAAAAAAGCGGCTTGGCATGCTTGCCCAGGAGCGCCAGCAATTCATCGCGAACAATTTTGACGACTTGCTGGTCGGGCGAAAGTTTCAGCAGCACCTGCGACCCGAGCGACTTCTCACGGATGTGCGCGAGAAGCTCATCCGCCACGCTGACGGCGACGTCGCCTTCGAGCAGCGCCTCGCGAATCTGCGCCAGCGCGGCGTCCAGATGCTCTTCGGTGAGCTTGCCCTGGCCGCGAAGATTTTTGAAAGCGCGCTGAAGTTTTTCAGTTAAGTTTTCAAACATGCGTATTCAGGAGAACATTGTAACGCAGCCGCGCGGTTTGAGTCAGCGAAGGGTAATGTCTCCTGGGGAATCCACGGCGAACTTGCTGATTCCACGCGAACGGCGTTGCGCCGCTACGTCTTGCTGCTTTTGTCCGCTCCACTTCTGGAGGCGGTGAAAGTACCGCTGGCCTGGCCGCCGTAATCGACGGTGCCTTCGATTTTCTTGCCGTCGGCAGAAAGTTTTCCGGCGTAGTGGACAGTGATCCCCGCGGCCTCAAAGTCAAACGCGATATCGTTGCCCTTGACTGTGCCGCTGAGCTGCGCTTCGCCCAGCGCGCCCGAATAGGCGCCCGTGAGTTTTTCGCCGTCTTGCTTGAAGACGAAAGTGGGCGAGCCGGTCTGGTCGCCCAGGTTCACCGTCGCCTTCCAGGTGCCGGTCACGTCCGCGGCGAAGGCCGATGCCGCCAACAATATTACTGTGATTGATGTAGCCAAAATCGCGGGAGCTCTTTTCATTCCGCGCAAGCTATCATCCGGCAGCAAGTAAGACAAGCGCCGGGCTCATGTCCAGATTTCGAGATTGAGACATTTCCAATTCAATTGACTTAAGGGGCAGGCGCGGATACTATCCCCCCTAACCGAAGTCAAATCACACAACTTGAAAGGAAATCAATGCGAAGCCTTAAGTCTCTTGTTGTCTGCGCGCTTGCCGGATTAACGGCACTCGCGCTTGTAGCACAGCAAAAACCAGCGAATATTCTGCAGATCGAATTCCAAACGCCAAAGATGGGCATGACCAAACAATACGAGGAAGGCCGAAAGGCAAAAGCTGCATGGCACAAACAGATGAAGGACCCGCGGCCGCTCCTCGTGTGGGAAATTATGACCGGCGAACAGACGGGCACTTTCGCCGTGGGGAGCGCGCTCGTTCACTGGAAGGATCTGGACAACCCGCCCATCAGCGAAGACAACGATCAGGCCGAATGGGATAAGGTCATCGGCCCTGCAACCCAGGGTTTTGTGGCGCATGATTATGAGTATTTAGCCGACGTAAGCCGGCCGTCGGCCGCCACGATGCCTTCCAAGTACGGCGAAGTCCTCACGTTCACGGTAAAGACGGGCAAGACGAATGAGTTCATGGCCGACGTTAAGAAGATCACCGAGGCCATCAAGAAAACCAACTGGCCCGCAAATTTCAACTGGTACGCGCTGGCGCACGGCGGCAAGGGGAACACCTTCGTCCTCGTGGTCGAACATGCCAGCTATGCCGATTTTGAGGAGCCCGCGAAGACCTTCGACATGATGCTTGCCGAAGCGCTTGGCAAAGACGAAGCCACAGCGCTCCAGAAGCGGATAGATGCGAATACGGACAGCACCGAAATGCAGATAATCAAGTTCCGGGCGGATTTGAGCTACATCCCCGCGCCGGCAATGTAAATTTGCAGATTTGAATCAGATTTGAAATGCGGCCGGGCTGTTCGCTGTGGCGACCCATGGCGAATGGTCCGGCCATTTTTTTGGACGGCCCTTACCGCGCGGTGCGGGCCATTCCGTGCTGGACGACGTTGCCCGCGGAATCGAACGTCACGCGAAATGTGAAGCCCGGCACTCTTCCGCGCACTCGCATCATGAAACGCAAATCCTTGATTTCGATGGCGTCGCGGCCGTCCACGCGGCGCAAAGTGTAAATCGGAAATCGCGCGAACCACAGATAGGTCTGCGTATCTTGAAGCTTGCGCGCGGTATCCAGGAGCCCCGCCGGCGCGGAATCGGGAAAGAAATCGTATTCCAATGTTTCCGAGGAAAGCAGGTTCTCGTGCAGGCGGTACGCGCCGTTTTCCGTCCGAATCAATCCATCCCAATAAAGCATCGAGGGAGCCAGCGGCAGCGCGCCCATCTCCTGCGCTGAGATTTTCTGTTCCGCCGCGAATTTCTCGAGACGCGAAAGCGCCACGAAATGTGCGGCGGTGCAAAGCAATAAGTAGCCGCCCGCGGCGATCAATCCCGCGCGCGCCCAGGTCGAGCGGCGAATTCGCGCGCCGCGGCCACGGCGCAGCGGAATGAAAAACACGCCCGCGAAAATCGCGCTGGCGATCACCACGACCCACCACGAAAAGGGATAGCCGTAAGCTCCCGTGAGCCAATGAACGCCCAGCGCAAGCAGCGTAAATAACGCCCACATCCGCGAAGCGCGGCGCAAGGCGCGGGCCGGATCGCGGTGCACCCACGCAGCCACCTGCGGGACGAGCACCAGCGCCGTCATCGTGAAATCTATGATGAAAATAATGTCCCACGCCGGGCGCGCGCGGCTCACGGGGCTCCAGATCATCGTGCCGAATGACGTGGCGAGGTCGAGCAAAATGTGACTGGCAATTCCTACGACGCTCGCGAGCCAGAGCACGCCAAACGACGGCGGGGCCGCGCCCACGCGCCGCGCCAGCCAACGCACGAGCCACGCAATCACAACCGCCCAGATCGGCATCATCAGAATCGAGTGCGTGACGTAGCGGTGATACTTCATCATGGCCATGTCGTCGCGCGAAAGGATGTCAAAGAAGACGTCGGAATCCGGAAACGCCGACGCGATGGTCGCGGTAAAGATCGCCACGCGCGCCTGCGGCAGGAATTCGGTCGCGGGGTCCGGACCGCGCCGGCTGAAAAAAGCTTTTCCCAGGAGCGCGCCCGCGAATGCGTGTGTGATGGTGTCCATTATCAGGCGACGGAAATCAGCGGCGAGCGCTTCCCAACCACGCGCCCGATTTGGCGCGCGTTCACGCCGCGCCGCGCCATCGCGTCCATCGCCGCCTGCGCGCCGTGCGGCGCGATGGCTACGAGCAATCCGCCCGAAGTCTGCGGGTCGAAGAGCAGCAAGCGATACTCCTCCGGCACCGAAGCGGCGAATTCAACGCAATCGCCAATGAATTCGCGGTTGTTCAGCAGGCCGGCCGAAGCGTTTCCCGCGGCGGCGCATTCCACGGCGCCGGGCAGGTATTCAATGCGCGCGTGATCAATTTCCAGGGAAACCGGTGAGATGCCCGTTTGCGGATGGCCCAGCGCCATCTCGCGCGCGTGGCCGAGCAGGCTAAAGCCGGTCACGTCCGTCACGGCGTGGATGAATTTGCGATCCGGATCGGCTTCGGCGAGCGCTTCGGCGGCATCGCGGTTAAGGCGCGTCATCGAGGCCGTCGCCGCGGCGACGCTTTCCGAGGAAGCGCGGCCGCGTTTCAACGCCGTGGCAATCACGCCCGTCCCGAGAGCTTTGGTGAAAAGAAGCACATCGGCCGGCCGCGCGCCCACGTTGCGCCAAACTTTGTCCGGATGGATTAATCCCGTGACGGCATAGCCAAATTTCAAATCGTCGTCGCGGATGGAATGGCCGCCGATGACATAGCAGCCCGCCTCCTGCATTTTCGAGAGGCCGCCGCGCAGAATTTCGCCAAGAACCAAAGGATCGCTCTTTTCGGGAAAGCCCACGAGCGTAAGCGAAGAAACCGGGCGGCCGCCCATCGCGTAAACGTCGCTCAGCGAATTGGCCGCGGCCACCTGTCCGAAGAGAAACGGGTCGTCTACGATGGGCGTGAAAAAGTCCACGGTCTGGACGAGCGCCAGGTCCGGCGCGAGGCGGTAGATGCCCGCGTCGTCGTTCGTCTCGAAGCCGACCAGCACGTTCGGGTCGGATTGCTTCGGGAGTCCGCGCAATACGGAGTCGAGCACGCGCGGACTCAGTTTTGCGGCGCACCCCGCAGCCTTCGCCATCCCTGTCAGCTTTACGGTTTCCACGAGCTTCGCCCTCGCTTGCAACGGAATCGAGGATTATAGCGCGGGTCGCCCCGAAGTCGCGGGCGAAGGCGGTTGGTTACGGCTGGATCAATCTTCGGTTGGCGCGTTGCGTATTCATGTTAGTTTTCAATTGGCGGTTTTGAAGTCCCGGCCAACAGTGGCATTGTTTCGGCAAGTCAGGCCTTGGGCGCCACGTCCGCCCGGGCTCCGCCGCAGCGGTTGCGCATCCATTCCCTGACTTTTTCCTGCTCCTCGGGAGTCATCTGTTCCCAACGCCCGTGCTTCCCGCGCCGCCAGGAGCTCCCGCGGCCCCAACCGCGCCTGCCGACTCCGCGCCACCCGCCGAACAGCACCCAGCCCAGCGCCAGGAGGCCCACCGCTTGCCAGAATGTGATAACCGGCAAATGGAAGAGCGTGGGCATCAGCCAGTTCCATAAGTAATGGACTGCCTGGCCAAATCCAGCGATTGCGATGACCAGAAAAAGCAAAACTTTAATAATCGTGCCAACGATGTGTTCCACGATGTGTTCCACCATTTTCGTCCTCCTCACTTTTTCCAAAATTAAAGATTAAATTCGCCGTAAACCTTGCGAAGCCGTTCGCGTAGATGCATCACGGCGTAGTGTTTCCGCGAAAGAAGCGTGTTCACACTCAGGCCGCTTTCAGCGGCAAGTTCCTTGAAGCTGCGGCCATCAATTTCATGCGCGATGAATACTTCGCGCTGCTCGAGGGGAAGTTCATCCAACGCTTCCTCGAATTCTTCGAGCAACAGAGTCCGGGCATACGCCTCCTCCGGGCCGCGGTCGGACGACGGGAGCAGATCTTCGAGCGTGAGCGTCTCCCCATCCATCGCTAAAATCTGTTGGTCGGACAAAGCCTCCGGCTTTTTCTTGCGGAATAAATCAGTGATCCGGTTGCGCGCCACGCGAAACATCCAGGCTCCCACCTGTTCGATCGGCTTCATCAGGCGGTAGGCTTCCACGAGTTCGTAAAAGACGTCCTGCAAAATGTCTTCCGCGTCGCCCCGATCGGGCACCCGCCTGCGGATGAAATTGCGAAGCCGAGCCTGCTCGCGCGCAACCGTTTCGGAAATCCGCTGGTCCTGTTCGCCTGCCATCTCGTTTATGCTCAGCGCTTGCTTCATCTACATTTGATGACGAATGAGCCGTGCAGATATTTTAGAAAATGGTGAAAAATCACGATTCACACTTACCATGCGGCCCAGGTTGTTTGCAGATATTTGATGCCTGGAAGGATAAGCGGAGTACAGAAATCTCGGGGGCGAAAATCGGTAATGGATCAGCTCAAAGTCATGGCATTAGTCCGGTTCGCGCGTAAATCAGGCATTTGCATTACTTCCGAGTGCGCCCCCACCCGGACGCTATCTCCATCGATGACCGGTTGAGAACAAGGTTCCTTAGCAAGGGTAGCGATCAGCACCCGCCAGTTAACTTTAAGACTCCTAACGCCATGATTGCGTTTACGTCCGAGGGACTCCGCGCTATTTTATCTATTAAGAGGGAAGAATCTCTGCGGAGAGACCATAATGGAAATTCAGGATTACTACGAATTCCTCCAAATCAGCCCCAATGCCGAGCCCGGCACAATCCACCGCGTTTATCGATTTCTGGCGGTCCGACTTCACCCGGACAACCAGAAGACCGGCGATGCTGAAAAGTTCTTCTTGTTGAAGCAAGCCTATGACGTATTGTCCAATCCAGCGCGCCGCGCCGAATACGATGCGTCTTACAAGAACGAGGTGCCCCAGCCGGTTCCCCTATCCACTTCGATTGATTTTATGGATAGCCTTAAGGGCGAGTTGAATCGGCGGTTGGCGGTGCTGGCGCTGCTATATATTCAGCGCCGCACAAACCCTTCCAGCCCGGAAGTTTCACTTTTCGAAGTTGAAAGGCGCATGGGGTTTCCCCGTGATTATTTGGAATTCACGGCGTGGTATCTTCGAAACAAAGGTTACATCAACCGAGCGGACAACGCAGATTTCACACTAACGGCGGAGGGCGTGGACTTCGTGGAATCGCAACGCGTGAATATCCCGATTCTGAATAAATTGCTGACTAGTGGCACGGGATCCTCCACCACAGATGGTGTGACGGCGACCGAGGCCGAGACCCCTCACCCAACGCCTATCACTGTGCCTGCGGGCAATGGCACATCCAAAGGGATCGGCGCAAACGAGGATGATGAGGAGTAACGGATCGCGTTTGCCCTCTCAACCGTAGAAGCGGCTGTCACCTAGTGAGTCGTCGCCTAAGGAATCCCAAAAAATTACAAGGTGGACCACCGATCCAGTAAATCGGCTGCAGCCGATTTATGTATAATGTCTCAGCCTCAGGAGGGCAATTCATGCTGCGCATAAATGATGAAGCTCCCAATTTCACCGCCGAAACTTCGCAGGGCACGATCAACTTCCACGAATGGATCGGCAACGGCTGGGCCATCTTATTCTCGCATCCCAAGGACTTTACTCCGGTGTGCACCACGGAACTTGGTTATATGGCCGGGCTGCAGCCGGAATTCGAAAAACGCAATTGCAAAATCATCGGGTTGAGCGTGGACCCGGTTAGCAGTCACGCCAAGTGGGCCGCGGACATTGAAGAGACGCAGGGGCACAAGGTGAAATATCCGATGATCGGGGACCCGCAACTCAAGGTGGCCAAGCTTTATGACATGCTGCCGGCAGATGCCGGCGATACTTCCGATGGCCGCACCGCAGCCACGAATGCCACGGTGCGGACCGTGTTCGTGGTCGGACCGGACAAGAAGATCAAGTTGATGCTCAGCTACCCGATGAGCACCGGCCGCAACTTCGACGAGGTGCTGCGAGTCGTCGATTCGATGCAACTCACGGCCAAACACAAAGTCGCCACACCGGTCAACTGGAAGCATGGCGACGATGTAATCATTCTCCCATCTGTTTCAGACGATGAGGCAAAACAGATGTATCCGGGCGGCTGGAAAGCACCGCGGCCTTATTTGCGGATTGTTCCCCAGCCGACGCAGCCTTCCGCAAAGAAGGCTGGCGGATCGTGATCTTCAAACAGTTCTAGCTGCCGTGCCTGGCGCACGCTTCCTATTTGATGGAAGACGAGCAGACAGGCACGGCCGCCTTGGACCCAGACTCCCAGCGGTCAGATGGATGCCTAGCCGGATTGCGGGACATTTGCTTCAGTGGTATCCGGGTCCAAGAATGGGTTCTGGGAAGTGACGGTTCGAATTCGGCCGTAAACCGAGCGCTACTCGAAAATCAGCCCTGGCTTGCAGCGCGGAACGGAATGGTGACCGCCTTGGTGGTTTGTGAGGAGGCGGTCATGTGGCAGCGCCCGTCGAAGATGCCGCCCGGTTCGATGACCAGACACGGCGAGTGGATCTCGCCCGAAACGACGCCCTGGGATTGAATTTCTACTCGCCCCTTGGCAAAGATCACCCCGTCAAACCGCCCCGCAATGATCACGTGGTTGCCTTCAATTTGGCCTTCAACCTTGGCGCCCTCACCCAGTACGAGGGTTTGGTTCGAGAGGATATTCCCCTTGACCTGGGCCTCAATCCGAAGCGTCCCCGAGAATTCGAGGGTGCCCTCGAAGCGAACTGTCCGGTCTAGGAATCCGGACCACTCGTTCTGGGACACTGATTCGCGCTTACGGTCGCTAAATGGCCATGCCATGGGACACTCCGATAAGGACTACTCTAGCAAGGTACAGCCCACAGTCAAGAACGAAACGGTACTACTCGCGCATACAACTACATACGTAGTCTAGCTCATGAGCTTCTCATAAATTGCACTGGCTTGTTCGTCGCTGTAAACGTCTATGATCAATTGTCCTGGGCGGCCCTTGGAACCAATCTTTAGCGTAACCTTTGTTCCAAGGTGCCGCTCCAGCTCTTCGATCGCCGCTCGCATATTCGGATCCAGTTCCGCGCCACCCTTTTTGGGCGCTTGCCCCCCACGAGTCTTGCGCACGACGTATCGCTCGAGCTGCCGGACAGTCAAGCCGCCTCGAGCGATGCGGTGCGCGAGCTTGTTGCGAAGCTCGGCGTCTGTAACACCGAGCAGCGATCGCGCGTGGCCGGCGGTGAGCTTCCCTTCTTCCATCAGATCCAGGATCGGTTTGTCCAGACGAAGCAATCGGACCGAGTTTGCGATCGTCGTGCGGTCTTTTCCTGTGCGCCCGGCAACTTCTTCCTGCGTCAGGTGAAATTCGTTCAAGAGCCTGTCAAATGCGCGCGCTTCCTCGATAGGATTCAAATCCTCGCGCTGCAGGTTCTCGACCAGCGTGAGCTCGAGCGCTTGCTCCTCTGGGACTTCACGCAGTACCACGGGCACGCGTTGCAATCCGGCGCGCTGCGCCGCTCGCCAGCGCCGCTCTCCGGCGATA
The DNA here is from genome assembly GCA_963838945.1 of uncultured Acidobacteriota bacterium. Taxonomy (GTDB): domain Bacteria; phylum Acidobacteriota; class Terriglobia; order Acidiferrales; family UBA7541; genus DASTCZ01. The sequence goes on from CAWITC010000011.1 coordinate 807,633, forward strand.
AGCTGGTAGCGGGCGCCCATCTTGCGAAGCACGAGCGGCTGAATAATGCCGTTCGCCTGGATCGAGCGCGCCAGATCCTCAAGTGCTTCCTCGCGGAAGCGCGTGCGCGGCTGGTACGGGTTCGGATCAATCAGGTCGATGTCCACCTGGTAGCTGCCCATTGGGGTCACTGGCGCCGGCTGCGGCGCTTGTGCCGCCTGCGGCTGCTGCTGCGGCTCGGGCTCCCGTATCAGGGCTCCCAGACCCCTGCCCAGCGCGTTTCTGGTCATTGGCAATAACCTCCTTCGCAAGTTGGATATAGCTCTCCGCCCCTTTACTATGTATGTCGTAGAATATGATTGGCTTCCCGTGGCTTGGCGCCTCTGCCAAACGGACGTTTCGCGGCACGACAGATTCAAAAACCTGGTTGCCAAAAAAACTCCGGAGATCCGCCGCGACCTGTTTGGAGAGGATCGTCCGGTCGTCGTACATGGTGAGCAGGATTCCTTCGATGGCCAGGTTCTGGTTCAACGACCGGCGAATCCGCATCAGTGTATCCAGCAATTCGGAGACGCCTTCCAGCGCCAGATATTCACACTGGATCGGGACCAGGACGGAGTCGCTAGCCACAAGCGCGTTCAGCGTGAGCAAGTCGAGCGCCGGCGGGCAGTCTATTATTATATATTGGTAACTTTCTCTGATAGTACTTAGAAGCTGCTTCAGCTGATATTCGCGCTCCTCGGCGCCGACAAGTTCGACGGCAGCTCCCACGAGATTCTTGTTCGCTGGAAGCAAATCAAGGCCTTCTACCTGGGTTTTTTGAATGATCCTGTCGAGCGGTTCGTGCAGAATCAGGGCGTTGTAAAGGCTTCGCCGCGCGGGGTCCTTCGGAAAGCCAAGGCCGGCCGTGGAGTTGCTCTGAGGATCGCAGTCAATGATTAGTGTGCGACGTTCTGATATGGCGAGAGAGGCCGCGAGGTTGATTGCAGTAGTTGTTTTTCCAACTCCACCCTTTTGGTTCGCTACGGCGATAATTCTTCCCAAGGAAGCCCCCTGGGACGTGAAGTGTAACAAATTGCGGAATCCAAGTGCAATATGTTTCACGTGAAACAATTCGGCTTGCAAGAGCTGGCTCGGGTACCCTAAATGGTCGTGCCAGCGCAAGTTCTGAGAGCTTTGCAAGGCATAGTTTGGGTTCCAGTCAATCTAAGACTCAATTCTGCGTTTGAGAATATTTCACGTGAAACAATTCAGATCAGGCTCTGTAGCCGCAATTAAAGAGCTGAAGTCGTGTCGGCGGTAGCCTGGCAAATTTACTTCATTTGAGGTGAATATGGATCCGATCCCTCAAAATAGGACGCGAAATGCGTAATTGTTTCACGTGAAACAATCTTGAAAGCTGCCTGCGGACCGAGTTACTCAATTGTTTCACGTGAGACAATTCTGTTAAGGGGTGTGGGAAGGGGGGGCGTTAGGAAATTGGGCTTCCGACAAGGATTACGCGTCTTTGAGAGTGAGGGACCGAATTAGGGGGTTCCCAGCGCCACCCTTTCGTCTGTGAAAGCTTCAAGGAATCCTGAGTTCCCAGCCAAAGAATGATCTGACCGGATGGTGTGAGCCTTCCAGCCGCCCAACGCAAGAAGTTCTTGTGGTCTCCGAGCGCTCTCGAAGTTATGTACTCAAACTTTGATTCCTGAGGTGAAATCGAGGCATAATCGGAGCGGATCACGGTAACGAGGTCCAAATTGAGGAACCGAATGACTTCGTTAAGAAACGCGCACTTCTTCGTATTTCGCTCAATCAAAAGGACTTGCAGTGATGGCAGGGCAATTTTGAGGGCCAGCCCGGGGAAGCCAGGACCGGTACCAACGTCGGCGAGCCGACCTTCGGTAGGACGTATAAGGGTTGCCCCAAGCAAACTCTCGGCGAAATGACGCTCAATGATCTCCATGGGTGCAGAAACCGAAGTAAGGCTAACTCGTTGATTCCAAAAGACTAAGCAAGCCAAGTAGGCTTGAATCTGAGAGATTTGCTCCTCGTTAACCGCTATCCCATACCTGACCAAGACTGTCGAGATAGCATCCGTAGCTGGGACGGGGATCTCGTTTCCGCTATAAACTACAACAGTAGTAGATGATGTCAGCATCGCCTAACTTGCCCCTCTGGGGGCAGAGTTATTCAAGTATCGCGGGGCGAGATAACCTGCCATGAGATCCACAAGGAGATGCCCGGCGATGGCGGGAATGAGATTACCAGCCCAGATGCGCGAGCCGGCGAGAAAAAGACCCAGGAGAAACGTGGTAATCAGGCCGCGCTTACCCTGATAAATGTGCGCAACGGCAAAGAACAAAGAAGAGCCGATGACGGCGGCAATCAGTGACGATGTGGCGCGAATGACGACGGCGAAGACAAATCCGCGGAAGAGAAATTCTTCGCAGAGCGAGGCGGTGGTAGCGAGGGCGACGAATGCCAGCGCTTCAACGGAAGAACGAGGCATCAACCGCATGGAAATTTGGCGGAGTTGCGAGTGGGCGGATGCGTCCTGAGCGGCCATGCGGCGAATTCCGGCGTATTGGAGGAGTCCAAAAACGAGGAGCAAAATCGCGGTCACGAGCGCGGTCTTTACGGGAGAGTGAACGATCAGGCCGAGATCCGCGGCGCCAACGGCGCGCGCGTAACACCGCCAGGCAACCACAGCCGCAAGCAACCACTGAAAAGCGATTGTGGAGGCATAGATGGAGAGGCGGTCCATGGGCGTGACCTGCGGCATCGCCAGCAAGCGGTGCACGCGGGCCGCGCCGCGCCACGGAATGATCACGCCGAGCACGGCGAAGATGAGCCAGAAGTCCCAAGGAATCGTCATAGTGCGAACAGGTGAAGAGCCTCGAGGTTCAAATAACACCACGTCTCGCGCCGGAGGGCAATAGAGGAGCAAATGCTCGAGCATTCCGATGCGCGCACGGGATTGGCGCGCGGGGCGCACAGGGCGAGTGGTTGACAATCTTCGCGCCGACCGACTATCGTTGCGACGCGATGAAAATTCTCGTCATCGGCGGCGGCGGACGCGAGCACGCGCTCGTTTGGAAACTGCAGCAGAGCCCGGAAGTTGAAAAGGTCTGGTGCGCGCCAGGGAACGGCGGAATTTCCGACGAAGCGGAATGCCTTCCCGTTGACCAGAAGGATCCTAATGCCATGGCGGATCTGGCCGGGCGATTGGGCGCAGAGCTCACCGTCATCGGGCCGGAGCTGCCGCTTGTTGCTGGCGTGGCAGATGAATTTGCGCGCCGCGGGATGGCGCTTTTTGGGCCATCCCAAGCGGCGGCGCAGCTTGAGGGCAGCAAGATATTTGCAAAGGAATTCCTGGCGCGCCACAGGATTCCGACCGCGCGCACGTACGGCTTCTACGATTCCGCAGCAGATGCGATTCGCGCGCTTGGCGCAGTGAAGTGGCCGGTGGTAATCAAGGCAGATGGGCTATGCGCGGGCAAGGGAGTGCTCGTGGCGAAGACGCCGGAAGAAGCGGCGGCATTTCTCGACCGTGCAATGGCGCAACGCGAATTCGGCGAAGGTGGCGCGCGCGTCCTGCTCGAGGAAGCGCTCGTTGGAGAAGAACTTTCGCTGATCATAATCACGGACGGCGCGCGCATCGCGCCGTTCGCGCCCGCCCGCGATCATAAGCGAGTGTCCGATGGCGATCAGGGCCCGAACACCGGCGGGATGGGCGCGTATTCTACGAATGACCTTCTTCCTGCGGAACTTGGCGCGCGGATTCAGTCCGAGATCATCGAACCCACGATTCGCGGCATGGCTGAGGAAGGCAACCCGTATCGCGGTTTTCTTTATTTCGGATTGATGCTGACGGCCACGGGCCCTCAGGTACTCGAATTCAACTGCCGCATGGGCGACCCGGAAACTCAGGCCATCGTGTTGCGCATGGATTTCGACCTTGCTTCAGTCCTCGCGGATTGCGCCGCCGGGCGGCTCGACCCGAGGAAGCTGCGCTGGAAAGAAGACGCGAGCGCCTGCATTGTCATGGCCGCGCGCGGCTATCCCGATCATCCCGAGACCGGCCAGGCTATCGAGGGGTTGCAGGATGCGGCAAAACTCAGCAATACAAAGGTCTTTCACGCGGGGACGCGAAAGGAAAGCAGCAGTTACTACACAAGTAGTGGAAGAGTTCTTGGGGTGACCGCCAGCGGAAACACACTTGCCGCGGCGACGAGCGCCGCCTACGATGCTGTTGGTAGAATACACTTCGCGGGCGCGCACTATCGAACCGACATAGGCCGCGCTCGAGCCAGCGAAGAGTGGGCCAAACAGGGTTCGGCCAAATTAGAGTCATCCAAACAAGGATCGGCCGCCGGGGATTAACAAGACTCGCGAGCACAAGGACTTGGAGGGATTGTGAGCGATCAAAAGGGCGAGCGGGCGTTAGTGGGGATCATCATGGGGTCGGACACGGATCTGCCCGTGATGTCGGAGGCGGCAAAGATGCTGGAGAAATTTGGCATCCCCTATGAGATCGAAGTGACCTCGGCGCACCGATCACCAGCGCGAACGCATGAATATGCGACCACGGCGGTGTCGCGCGGGCTGAAGGCTATCATCGTCGCGGCGGGCGGCGCTGCGCATCTCGCTGGAGTGGTTGCGGCGATTACGACGCTGCCCATCATCGCTGTGCCAATGGCGACAACCGTTTTGAGCGGCATGGACTCTCTGCTTTCCAGCGTGCAGATGCCCGCCGGAGTGCCGGTGGCGGCAATGGCAATTGACAAACCCGGGGCGATTAACGCTGGCATCTATGCGGCGGAAATTATCGCCACATTTGACGAGGAGATCGCGAAGCGGCTCACGGCGTACAAAGAGGAATTGGCGAAGTCGGTGGCGGAAAAAAGCGCGCGCGTGAAGCAGCAGTACGCCGGCAAGGCGCGGTAGAACCTCGTCTGAAAATTTCCGCCGTTATTTTTTATTGATGATGCGGCGCGCGCAGGGTGGGCGCGTTGGGATCGCGTTTGTCGTCGGCCGCTTTCTGAAACGTTTCCGGAGGAGGAATCACCCAGTCGAATTTGTCGCCTTCGCGAAGAACCGCGAGGGCGGGCTTGTTTTCCGGTGTTATGGTTGCCGTGATCGCGCCGCGCACGAAGATCGTCGCGGGATCCGACGCCGCCTTGTCGCTCGCACCGTCAAAGATCTTCTGCGCCGCCTGACCGACCTTGGGGTCCGAGGTGCGAACCGGAATCAGCCGGGAGTCATTTTGCCCGAGCATCTGGAGAATTGTCGGCCCTGGAATTTCCGGGGGATAGCGGACTTCGATCAGGGTGCGCGGCTGGCCCTTCTCCGGCGGATAGAGCTGCAAGTAGCTCGGACGCTGGACGAGAATGTCCCAGTAATCATCTCGTAGTTCGCGCTGCTGCACGCGGTAGCTGAGGAGCCAAGCCTCCGGCCCGTAATCCTTCTCGTATCCCGCGATCAGGATCTGCATGATGGGCTCGTCGGATTTCAGGTTCAGCGGATGGTGGAGCTTGCCAACGATTTGGCGGAGCCGCTCGAGGAACGCGACGCCCAGGCCTTCGATGTCCCCGGCTTCGTCTCCCGAAGTTATTTGCGGCGCGCGTCCGCTGCGGACGGCGAGGTCGGCAAATTCCGTGTCCAGCCGAACGGGAGGTTTGCCCGAATTCAACTCGATCCATTCGACAGCGCCCAGAAGCACGGCGACGTGGCCGCCATTGAGCGGAACGAACAGCGGCGGGTGCGCTCCGGCTTCGGATTTTTCGCTGACCGCGCCAACGAGCACGGCCTCGCGCGTAACGCAGACGATGACGCGGCCCGTGGCCAGATTGGCGACATATTCGCGGTCGCTCTGCCGAGCGCGGGGCATTGAGCTGAAGCCGGAGCCGGCGAATACCCAGGCAGCGCAAGTCAAGGCGATGAAGGCGGTGAAAAGTGGCATTGCGGCGCGGCGCATGGCGGATTTTCCTATGGAATCTACGGTATCACATCCGCGGGGAGGCGGCGCAAAATCGGCTGTGGCGCAAACGGGGCGGCCGACCAGGGCCTCCGAGATTACGCGCGGTGCAAGCCGGAAGCATTTTCAGTAGAATGGAGCGCATCGATCAAGCAAGATGGCAAGCAAGTTGGAAGGAACGAGAAGACGATGGGATTCCTCGAAAGTCTGTTAGGGGGCGGCAAAGGGCTGCGCCCGGTTTCGCGCATCAAGCACGGCGGCAAACGCGTCAGTGAAATCCTGGATGCGCATGGCAAATTCTTTCGCGGCGACCCGGGCGGCGTGCGCGCAAACCTCGAGGGCGCGGACCTTTCGCGCGCCGATTTTCGCAATGTAAACCTTTCCCAAGCGATGCTCGCGGGATGCAATTTGGAATCCGCGAACTTCTTCGGCGCAAGGCTTTGTGGAACAGACATGAGTAAATGCAATCTAAGGAAGGCGAAGCTTCAGAAATGCGACATGACCGAGGTTAAGCTTGTCGCCTCCGATCTAACCGGGGCCGATCTGAGCGGGAGCGAGGTTTTCCGCGGGGACTTAACGGATGCAATTATCCGCAACGCTACGGTTCGAGGGACAGTTCTTCGGCAGGCAGTCCTGCATAACACGGATCTAAGCGGGTCGGATTTGGGATTAGCGAGCGTTCGAGAGGTTGATCTAAGCGGCGCCAAATTGGATCAAGCGGACTTATCGAAGGCCGTGGTCCGCGACAACAAAAAGCCCGCAGGCGCAATATGAACGCCCGACCCGCCTGAATAACCTCAGAAGAAACTCAAAGCCTTGAAGCCGGGCCAGGTTCGCCCTATCGCCCGATCTATTCTGGTTCCCATGGCAGGACTCCGGTAAATTTCAAGTTTAGCGGATAACAGGACAACGAGAGGAATTACTTCCCAGGGGCATCGCCATTGGCCGCGCGGCCGATGGCGCGGCGGCGGACTTCAATGCCAAGCCGCTTGATCTTCTGATTGAGGGTTGAGAGCGGCACCTGAAAATGCTCGGCGGCTTCGGTCTGGTTCCAGCCGGTGCGCTCGAGCATGTCCATAACAATGCGCCGCTCAAATTCATCCACCATTTGAAACAGCGAGGGCCGCGGGTTGTCGGCGCCTGTGCGAGCTCCGGGCTCGCCGGGCAGCGGGGGCATGAATTCAGAAAGCTGCAAACGCACGCCGCGGACGATTTCCGTGCCGCGCAGGTTTTCGGGAAGCAGGTCCACGTCCAGTTGCTCTCCCTGCGCCAGCACGACGGCGCGTTCGACAACGTTTTCCAGCTCGCGCACGTTGCCCGGCCATTCGTAATCCATCAGGAGCTTCATCGCAGCATTCGAGAAGCGCAGCGGGGGTCTGGAGTTCTCCTCGCAGAAGCGCTTCAGAAAATGATCGATCAGCATGGGAACGTCTCCCGTGCGTTCGCGCAGCGGCGGAAGCCTCAGCGAAATCACATTCAGGCGGTGGTAGAGGTCTTCGCGAAAGCGCGCCTCGCGCACGAGGGTGAGCAGATCCACATTGGAGGCGGCGACGATGCGGACGTCCACCTTGATGGTATCGGTGCCGCCCAGACGCATGAACTCACGCTCCTGAATCACGCGCAACAGTTTTGCCTGCGTCTCCGGGCTGATGGTGGAAATTTCGTCGAAGAAAATCGTGCCCTGATCGGCAACCTCGAAGAGGCCCTTCTTGGACGCGACGGCGCTGGTGAACGCGCCCTTCACATGGCCGAACAATTGCGATTCCAGAAGGTCCACGGGAATCGAGCCAGTGTTGACCGGTACAAATGGTTTATCCGCGCGCGGCGAAGCCGAATGGATGGCCTTGGCGATCAGCTCTTTCCCGGTGCCGCTTTCGCCGCTGATGAGCACGGTCGAGCGCGACGGCGCCACTTGTGAGACCAGGTCCAGCAGGGCGAGCATCTTATCGCTCTTGCCAATGATGTTCGGGAAGTTGTAGCGCTCCTTGAGCGCGCGCTTGAGCTGGACGTTTTCCTCGCGCAGCCGGCGCCCCTCGACGGCTTGCGCCACCTGCAGCAGCAATTCGTCATTCGACCAGGGCTTGGTGATGTAGTCCTGCGCGCCGCTCTTGAAGGCGGCGCGAGCCATATCCACCGAGCCGTAAGCGGTGATCAGGACGATGGGAAGCGCGGGATCGCGGTGGCGGATTTCGCGGAGGATGTCCAGGCCATTGCGGTCCGGCAGGCTCACATCCAGAAGCAGCAGATCGTAGGGGCTGCCTTCCAGCTTGGCCAGGCCCTCGCTGCCGGTCTCAGCGCTTGTGACGCCGTACCCTTCCGAGCCGAGCAGGAGCTCCAGACCTTCACGAATTTCGACCTCGTCGTCAACGACGAGGATCGAGCCCTTAGACATGCGCCGCCTTTCGCGCGACCGGGAATTCCAGGCGGAATTGCGTGCCGCGCCCGGGCGCGGACTTCACGTCAATCTTGCCCGCATGTTCTTTGATGATGCCGTAGCTCACGGAGAGGCCGAGACCGGTCCCGCGACCGGTGGTCTTGGTGGTGAAAAAGGGATCGAAGATCCGGTGCATTTGGTCGCGCGGGATGCCCACGCCGGTGTCGCTGACTTCGATTTCCACGGTGCCGTTCGAGCACGCCGTCCGTATATTAAGGACGCCGCCAGCGGGCATAGCGTCACGCGCATTCATGAAAAGATTCAGAAAAACCTGTTGGAGGCGGTTCATCGAGCCGAACACCGGCGGCAAGTCGCTCTGGAGATGTTGGACCACTTCGATGCGCGCCGTCTTCAGCGGATGGGCGACGAGCGAGAGCGTCTCTTCGACGACGGCATTCATGCTGACTTCGCTGAACTGTGACGAACCCACGCGTGAAAAATTCAGCAGGTTGTTTACGATCTCGCTCGCGCGGAACGTTTGCTTCACGATTTTTTCAATCAGGGTGTGCCGGGGGTCGTCGCCCGGGAACTGCCGCGCCAGCATCTGGATGTAATTCGAGATGACCGCAAGCGGCGTGTTCACTTCGTGCGCCACGCCGGCGGCCAGCAGGCCGAGCGAAGTCAGCTTCTCGGTCTGCATGAGCTGATCTTCCAGGCGCGCGCGCTGCGAAACGTCGTCCACCAGGATCAGGCGGCCCAGGCGCTGGCCGTCCTTGCCGAGCAGCGGCGTGATGGAGACGTTGACCACCAGCATGCGCCCCTCGCGGTTTCGCATGGCGAATTTATAGACACTGGAAACGTTTTCTTCCCCGGCGCGCGCTTCAATCTCCGCGACGAGGTCCGCGGGTAGCACTCCATCGAGAGGCCGGCCAATGGCATCTTTGCGAGGCACGCCGAGAAGCGCTTCGACCTGCGAATTCCAGGATTCGACGAGGCCCTCGAGGTCCACGGCGAAAACGCCGACGTGCAGCGATTCCACGATGTTTTCGCTGAAGTCCTTGAGGCGTTCGATTTGCGCGGCCTTCTGTTCGAGCGAGCTATAGAGGTGCGCATTATCGAGTGCGATGGCGAGGTAGCCGGCGATGGTGAAGAGCAGCTCGACGTCGTCCGACGAAAGGAAATCGCCGTCCACCGTCTTGCCAAGGCCCAGAACGGCCACGGTGCGTTCGCGGATGCGGCACGGAATGTAATAGTTCAGGTCCAGCCGCTCGAGGGTGCGCCGCGAGGAAGCGTCGGTCTCTTCCGCATAACGCGGCGACTCGAAGAACAGATAGCCGCGCGTGAATTCCGCGCGCGCAGGGTCGAGGAAGCCGTAATCGAGCGAGTCCGCGTCCTCCGGCGCGCCCATGCCGAGAGCGCGCGCCAGGCGCGTCCGGCCGGAAGCCTCGTCCACCAGGAAGATCGCCATGCGGTCCACGAGCAGCGTTTGCGAGATGCGGTCCATCACCGAGCCCAGCATCGGCTCGAGGTGGACTTCATTGGTAAGCGTGCGGCCGAATTCAATCAGCGTGCGGCGGAAATCGAGACGATCGCGATAGAAGAAGCGATCGAGCCGCCGCTGCGTCCAGTCGCGGAAAGGCTGCAAGAGAAAAGCGGTGAGGACGATGGCGATCATGCCGCCCGCCGGGCCCGCGGGCACCGCGGTGTGGGAAAACTCGGCAACGCCGCCAATCACGAGAAAATAGATGACGACCACACCCGCTGTCGCCGCGGTGTACGCCAGGCCGCGCTTGAAGATGATGTCCACGTCCATCAAGCGATAGCGGATGATCGCGTAGGCGAAACACAAAGGCATCAAGACAAGCAAAACGGTGGGGGTCTTCGCCCACGGAGGCACGTCGCCGTCGTTCCAGATGAATAGCGGGATATAAGTGAGAACAAACGGGGCAACGGCGACCGTGCCGAAGCAGGCCCACTTCAATTGTTGCCGGAGAATGCCGCTTGGCGCGCGACGAAAACTCAGAAGAAAAACAGCAGCCGCGATCACGAAATACAAGCCCAAAAAGATCAGGCGGATGTCATCCAGCAGGATTCGCGACCCCACCCAGAATGCAAACCCGAATGAACCACTTACTACGACGGCGTACAAGGCGCCAAGCGCGGCGGGGACGCCATAAACGAGCGCGAGAATTCCGCGATGCCGCCACGGCGACTGATGCCGCTCCGGAAAGACGAGCGCGAAGTGCAGAAGAAGCGAAGGCTGGAGGAACCACGCCGCGCTATTCGCCCAGAAAATCACCTGGTCGAAAGCGTTCAGCTTTCCGCTGTAATGAAACGAATAGAAAATGAATGAAACAAGACAAAAGATGTAGAAATGCAAGGCGCGCGGGGCGGTCCACCGCCGCGCAAAAATGAAAAACCCAATGAAGAGATACACGAGGCCCACGATCCGAAGAAAATTCTCGTAGGCCAGAGGTTTTTCCGCGGGAGCCGTCACCAGACGCGCGGCGAATTCCGAGCTGCCGCGAGACAACTGGTAACGAACTTCCGTCCACAGCCCGACGCGCCACAGCCGCTGGGTGACGTCCGCCGTGCTGCGCATGGGATTGTCATTGATGGAGATGAGGCGGTCGCCGGGCTTGATGCCCGCCAGCACGGCGGGGGAATTCGCCGCGACGTGCTTTGCTTCAACTCCAGCCGAGGTGTCCCACCAGGTCACACCGTCGTCCGGGATATCGAATGCCGCGCGCTGGCGGAAATTGATCACCCCGAAGACAATGGCCGCCATCGTCACCAAGACGAGGATGACCGCGCCAACCCGGACTCGGAGGCTATCCGTCATATCTTTGCCAAACTAACTGCCAGACCAGAACCAGACCAATTCACTCGCGGGGTAGACTGCCCCGCAAACTTATCTGCACGCAACTTTCCAAATACAGTAAATAATAGTACATCGTAAGTGCAATGAAACAAAGTACTTAGCGACACGAGCAGTAGCGCGAGCAAAGTAGATTCCGATATTGGAATTATGGTTCCCATTTGCCGTATAGACAGATCAGCGCTCAGAATTGAACGCTTATCCCGCCACGAACGGACCGGGAAGCAGGCATGAGGAGGACTTGCCCATCCTTCGAGTTCGCGAAGAAATACCCCTGCGCCAGCAGGTTTCGGAAGTCGGCGAGAGCTTCCCATCGGCGCCCCCCGATGGTCCATGGCATCTCCTGCCGAATGCTCAGGCTGAGATACGGATCAATTCCATAGAAGGCCTGCCCGATGGCATCCTGCTGGCTCAGCGCGTCTCCGCTTAGCCACTTGTAGCTGGCCGAAAACTGAGTGCCCGTGCGATGGACCTTTCCCGAGACGCGCCCTGAAACGCTGTGCCGGTATTGCATCTGCAAAGCGTCGCGCAAGGGCCGGTCCGCCGCTGCCGGAATGTCTTCCGAGGAGAGAGCGCCCGCATAGGCATAAATGAATGCCAGGTCCAGCGATTGCGACAGTCTTTCTTTGTAGGCCGCGCGAATTCCCCAAGTCGAGGAAGGCCCTGCGTCATAAACGAAAGCGCTCGAAAAAGGATCCTGCAAATAATCCGAGTTGGACGTATTTCCGCGACCGAAAACCGGGGTATCTCCGGTGCGCTCGTGGAACGCCGCGGCTTCAAAGCTGCCGCGCCGCGAAATGGAGTGGCGCACGCCAGCTTCTTCATGCCAGCCGCCTTCCAGCACCGGCCGGCTGTTCCGCACCATCAAAACGGGGAATCCATCGAGAGAGCCCATCGCGCTGGTTTGCGGCGAAGGACTGAGAATCGGGCTGGAAGCTGTCCCGGAAATTACAAACACCGTGCCCTGCCAGCCAGCCGGAAGCATCACGTCCAGAGCAGCGCTGGGACGGAGCGACTTTGTGCTCCGGTCAAGCTGCGCCGCGAGTGCTTCGGCGCCAACGCGCAACGTGGCGCGCGAGCCAATCACAATCGTCTGGCGCTGTGAAATCCGCTCGCCGCGGAAAACAAGTCCATCCGGCCCAAGCGACGCCTGCCGCAAAACGACTTCCGTGACCGGGCCGCCCGGCGCATTCCCCGCAGGCGCCCAGGCCGTGGCAATTGCGTAGGCAGGAAGGGTGCCGCCGTAATTCACTTCTCCGGCGAACAGAACGTGGCCGAAATTGACAAACGGCTGATCGTACGCCACCGCAGTCGTCGGTGCATCCGGCATATTGGAAATGGAGCCAGGCCGCTCCGAACCACTGGTCATCTCGATTTGTCCATGCCCATGCGGTATCGCGGAATCGGCCGTCCCCGGAGCGGTCAAGCCCGGATTGGTCCATTGCAGCACCGGCCGAGTGGCCGCTGAAGTTCGGAGCACCCACTTCCAATCGTCGGGACTGGAGGATTTGTCAGGGCCGCGGCGCAGCCTGTCGAGGGAAGCAAAAATTGTAGCCAGTTCTACTTTGACGAGCGTCGTGAGGTTTGGCGCGATGCGGACGTGATGCTCGATCTTGGGGAGAAAACCCGCGAGCGTGACGTGCAATTCATAAAAGCCCGCGGGGATGCGCGAATTTCCAAAGCCACCATGCTGGTTTGTAAACAGGGCAAGGCGGTAAGGAGATTGCAGCCCTTCCGGCATGAGGATTACGTTTGCGCCCATCTGCGGCGTGCCGGCCGGGTCCACCACCACGCCGGCAAGTTTCCCATATGTGGAGTCCGCCGAGGATGTCGCGGCCAGGGCCGTGCCGAGGGCAAGAGCGAGCGCGCATGCAATTGCGATTGCCCTGATTTGGGAGCGCAATGTACCAGCCATCGAGGCCCTCCCCCTTGTGCGCATCAATTCACGGCAGCGCGTGATTCCGCAGGGGCTTTAATCGTAAATTCTGCCCCGCGTGTAATCGTCTCATTGGCAATCTGATCGTTGATGGAAATCTCCACTTTGTACTTCCCGGGCGCGAATGTGGCAAGCGGCAGCAGGGACTGAATCGTCAGTTCATTGCCCTGCTGCTTCAATTGTTCGGAAGTCTCGGTGATCTGGAATACTTCCTGATCGCCGTGCGTGACCCGGAAGTGAATTGAGACGTTGGATTTGTGCGTCTTGTCGTCCACCTTGATGTTGTACACCTGGAGGTACATTCCGAGCTTCTGGTCCGAAAGGAATTCCTGATTGATCTGTGGACGGACCTTCACATCTCCCAGCACGAATTGCCCAATGCCAACCTGTCCCGCGGGGATGTTTTCGATATCGTCGGCGAGGATCAGAGTGCTCGTATCGAGTTTTTCCTGCTCAAACCGGGGCACGGCAAGGCGCGTATTCACCACGCCAACGTTTCCGCTCTGCACGTCCTTGACGACGATGTCGAGCCGGTAGAGGCCGGGACGCAGGGGTATCGTTTTTTGATAGATGGATTGCTTGGTGACGGACTTCTGGAAAAGCGAATCCGGAAAATCTCGCGAAAGCGTGTCCTCAAATGTTTGCACGACGCGGTCGCCGAGGGTGCTGATCCGGCCGAAAATGTTGATCTGCGCTGAATGCACGCCATCCTTGCTCTGGAAGGTCAACTGGCGGTTTGCGAGTTGAATGGTGATGGGCACACTGACCGTATCATCGGTGATCCGCAGGTAGTCGAACCGGTAGTCAAAAGGAAGCTGGTTGCGAACGATCCGGGCCGAGACCAGCGCTTCTAATTCTTTGTTTTTCACCGGAGGCGCGACGAAGATTTTGGCCGCGAGTTCATAGCGCGAAAATTCGGTGTTGTTTATGCCCGGCAAGTCATATTCAGTCGTGGGCAAATGCGTCCCATCGGTTCGCTGGAATCGCTGCGACTTGTCCGCCATCCCTTCGAGCTCCATTTGGCTCAAGCCCGCGCCGGGGACGTAAAGCAGTGCATCCTTTTCTTCGGGGTCGGTGGTAAGGTGATATTCGTTGGATCCGGTTGTATCAACGAACTCCAGGTCGATGTTGTTTCCAAGCCCCTCGAGGTAGTTGTAGTGCCAGGTTTCAAAGGCATATGTGGATGTTTCGCCGCCGCCCTCTTCAACAGTCCGCGTATAAGCGCCGCCAGAAGGATGCGTCTCGGTGGAGTCCGGTTTGCCCCAGATGATGTAAACGCGCCCGCGGTCCGTCTTCCACCCTGGGATTCCTGAAGCGAAGTGCTCGTTCGCGTAAGCAATGCGCCGGTAGTGCTCTTCCTTGAATTCGTTTTCCGGCGTGTCGGGAGTCGGGTCGCGTTTCAGCCAGAATTGCTCGATGAATTGTTCGCGCTCTTCGTTCGTGGAAAGCCGCAGAAAAGCGTCCCGCTCGGAGTCAGTGATGATGTAGGCTACGTCGTAATTCAGCCAAGTCTTGTAGGCGCTGTCGAGCTCCTTCTTGGCCTTTTCCAGTTGCTGCTTCGTAAGTGGCGGTTTTTTGGTTTGCTCCTGCTGACCCGTTCCGGACTGGTTTGAGGTTGTTGGAGGGTTCTGCGCGCGAAGAATAGGGACAATCAAGGAGGCCGAAATAATCCCGATGAAAGCTAGTGACTTAACTGGCCTCATGAAGACACCTCTCCCACTTAGTCGAGCGATGATTTTAGCTGCCTCTAAGTGCTGAGTCAACAATGGATTCCCCGGTCTTCTCCTGATTACTAGGCTTAGATTGCAGGTGTAACGGGGGGGTTGCCTGTGTCTTTTGGGGACGGTTCCTTTCACCAACTCCTATCACGGGCGATGCAAGAGCTTAAGGGTCTGGTCCCTGTTTTCTTGGGCGGAACGATTTGCGGGATCAAGCGCAAGCGCCTTCTCGAATTGGTCAAATGCCTCCGCCGCGTTGCCTTGCCGCAGCAACAATTCGCCGAAATCATTGTGGAACTGGGCGTTTTCGGATAATGCCGCGGCCGCAAGACGGAATTGGACGACCGCCTCATCGAGCCGGCCAGACTTGGCGAGAGCTCTTGCGAGATTGTACCGGGCCGGCCCGAAATCCGGCTTCGATTGAAGCGCGAGCTGGAACTCTTCGATGGCCTCCAGGGAACGGCCCAGCACACCCAGCGCGGTGCCGCGAAGATTATGCGCGTCGGGATTTCGCGGGGTGATGCGGATTGCGTCTTCCAGCACGGCGTCAGCCCCTGCGGGATTGAGCCGCGCGAGCATCAGGGTTGCCAGACGTAAATGCGCCTGCAGATCGCCCCGGTATTTTTCAATGCGATGCCGCATGAGCGCTTCTTCAATCTCAGGGCGCCGGTCACCGCTCCCGCGAGGCAAGATCTGGAGCCACAGATGCGCCATTTCGTCGGTCGCCTGGTTTCCGCCCTGCACCCTTTTCGGAGGATGGTTCGGGTTCCGCGGATTCGCGGAAGAGTTGTCGAAGTGATAGCGCATGGACACGACCGATCCCTTCGGAAAAAAAACGGGCTCCCGGTAGTGATAGACGGCCTGCCAGTTCGGGTCCCACACTGGAATGCGAATCAGCCACTTCCGCTCGCCGGTCGGCAGTGTAGCGAAGCCTTCGAGCAAATGGCCGAGATAATGCGCGTGCGGATAGACCGCGAGGACGTCCGCATCAACGGGAAGACGGAAATCGTCGCTCACCACAAAATCGCGCGTGCCCGCGGGGATGTCGAGTGCATTGTCATCTTGAAGTTGAATCAGCATGGGAAAATGCGCCGGCGGCGTGTCCGTGAAATAGAGGCCAATCGACGGGCGCACGTCTCCGCGCGCCCCCATTGGCTTCAGGTGCGCGTTCAGCACGAGGTCCGCGCCGGGATCCAGCTTCCACGCCAATCCATCCGGCTCGACCCACGGCGCACTTCCTGGCTTCCAGAAAAGAAAGTGGCTTGGGAAATCCAGAGCCGCGCGCTCGATGCTCACGTCCATGCCCGGGAAGCCCGCGCCAGTCTCTTTTTCCTGATTCCGAGCGGACCGAGCGCGGTCAATGATTAAGTTGGCATGATGGACAAGCATCGAACCGCCGCCGGGCCGGATTTCGATGGCGCGGACGTAACGCTCGGTCTTGATCGCCGGGGAGAAAATGAAATTCCAAAACATGTCCGGACCTGAAGCTGGCACGGGCACAGATTTGGGCGCTTCGAGGACCATGTCGGGTGGGCCGAGTTGCCAATCGTTGGAAGATTGCGGAGAGAATTGGGGTGGTGCAGGCGCTTCAGTTGCCGCGCCCTCCGGCCCCCCCGCATTCACCCAATCCGCGATGAGCCGGATTTGCGCGCCGGTCAGACGAAGCTCGCCGACGAAATCGCCATAGCCGTGTTCAGGCAACCAGGGCGGCATTTTGCGCGCGCGCGTTTCGGTAGCGATTCGCGCGCTGTGCTTTTTTGCATCTTCGTAGCTCATAAGCGGGAACGGGCCCTGCCCGCCCGCATGATGGCAACCTGCGCAGGAGGCATAGAGAATCGGGGCGATGTCCCGGGAGAATGTGGGATTGCTTGCGGTATGCGACGCCTGCGGTCCTGCAGCGCGCCCCGAAAGTATGAGTCCAGTCAGCGCAACGAATAGCCACAGGCCCCAATAAGCTGCCCGATTTTTTCTACCGATCATCACGAGACTCGCGCTCTGCCAAGATCCTTCCCGAGCACAATTATGCGGCTTTTGCACCGGGCGAACCACAACCCGCTTACGAGGTGGGAGACCTCGCTAACCATTGATGTAATCCGGGAGTCGAAGGTTGTGGTGAGCAATTGCCAACAGGGGAATGCATCCCTGCCTGAATATAGAGTAAAATAAGTGATTACAACGGGTTGCGGGGATTTGAGTTCTTGGCAAGTTTGGGACCGCGGTCCAGGTCCAACCTCCCGCCCAGGTCATGCATCATTCCTGCGGGCAAGGGTGGCGACGAGAAACTTTTGGGCTCGCGGGCGCGTATCAATGAGTGAGGGTGGTTGGACGGGCAGAAACCCCCGAATCAAGTAAAAGGGAATCTCAAATGAAGGCATGGAAGAAGGTCGCAATAGGTGTCGGAGTGGTGCTGGTGGGCGGCGGTATTGTCCTCTACAGCGTGAAGCAGGCCAACAAAGACGTTGTGACGGTGCAGACCGCGAAGGTGGGGCACGAGCACCTGATCACGCAGGTAACTGCCTCGGGTCAGATTACTGCGAAAACGTATTCCAATTTGCTTGCACAGGGCATGGGCCAGATTACGGACATTCTTGTCAAGGAAGGCGACGACGTCAAACGTGGAGATATTTTGCTGAAGATTGACAGCATCCAGCCCACCGCCGACGCGAAGGCGCAGAATGCCGCCGTCGACGCGGCTCAGGCGGGACTGGATTCCGCAATGGCGTCTTATCAATCGGCACAGGAAGACGTCAAAACGGCGCAGGCTAACCTGGATAACGCGCGCATCTCTTGGGAGCGCGGCCAGTCGCTTTATAAAGATGGCCTCATTCCCAAGCAGGATTACGACACGCGAAAGACAGTTTTCGACGGCGCCGCATCGGCGGTTGCATCCGCGCAAGGAAAAGTGATTCAGTTTAAGGCGCTCATTGAGCAGGCGCGTCACATGGTCGAGCAGAACAAGGCCACGTTTAGTCATTTGGATGACGTCCTCAACAAGACGACCTACCGTGCGCCGATTGACGGCCTGGTCAGTTTCATCGGAGTCCGGAAAGGCGAAAACGTTGTTCCCGGAATTCAGAACGCCACCGGCAGCTACCTGATGACCATTTCCGATATGTCTTTTGTAACGTCAGAGGTCATGGTGGATGAGACCGACATCGTAAACGTGCGCGTCGGCCAATCTGCGGCCGTAACGATTGACGCCATGCCCGGGCAAACCTTTGCGGCTCACGTTACGGCGGTCGGCGATCAGGCCGTGCTTCGCAGTTCCGGTCTGGCATCCACACAATCTCAAACGGCATCGCAGGAGGCAAAGGATTTCAAGGTCGTCGTTACACTGGATAATCCTCCCACGGGCCTGCGCCCGGGGCTGTCTTCGACTGCAAAGATCGTGACCGCGGAAAAGGAAAGCGCTCTTTCAATTCCTATACAGGCGCTCGCTGTGCGTTCACGCAAACAGCTTGAGGACGCGGCCAAACAGGCTGCAGCCGGCAAGGGCGGAAACTCCGGCGTTACGCTTGCAGCCTCCAAACCGGATCAAGCCACAGGCGATGCCGCCAAGAAAGATGACGTTCAGGGCGTGTTTGTCATCCGCAACGGCAAGGCACAGTTCGTCCAGGTGCAGACCGGAATTTCGGGGATGACCGACATCGAGGTCATCAACGGGCTGAAAGAAGGCGACGAAATCGTCACCGGCAGCTACAAAGCGCTTCGCACTCTACGGCCCGATACCCCAGTGAAAGTGGACAACAGCGCTCCAACCCAGAGCACTCAAACCACGTAAGCGGCGTCTAAAGCAAAGGGGATTTACAGAACATGCCAGTTGAGATGACGACCGCGGAGGGTTTTCGCCAGGACTTGGTAGACCAGGGAATTAACATCAAGACCGAGGCGCTCACCAAAGTTTACCAGATGGGTTCGGAAGAGGTTCACGCCCTTCGCGGCGTGGACATCGAAATCCGCCGCGGCGAATACGTCGCGATTATGGGCCCTTCCGGCTCCGGCAAGTCCACGCTGATGAACCTGATTGGCTGCCTGGATACGCCTTCGAGCGGCCGGTACTGGCTTGCCGGGCGTTTGGTGAGCGAGCTCGACGACGACGAACTGGCCTACATCCGCAACAAGGAAATCGGATTCGTCTTCCAGACGTTTAATCTGCTCCCCCGCGCGACCGCACTCCACAATGTCGAGCTTCCTCTGATTTACAACGGCACGCCCGCCGGCGAGCGCGTGGAACGCGCCAAGGGTGCGCTGCAGATTGTCGATCTGACCGACCGCATGATGCACAAACCCAACGAGCTGAGCGGCGGCCAGCGCCAGCGCGTAGCCATCGCGCGCGCGCTCGTCAACAAACCTTCGATCTTGCTCGCCGACGAGCCCACCGGAAACCTCGACTCAAAGACCGGCGAGGAGATCATGGGCGTGTTCGCGCGGCTACACGAGCAGGGCAATACGATCATCCTCGTCACCCACGAGCCCGACATCGCCACGCACGCCTGGCGGATCATTAACATCCGCGACGGCAAAGTCGAATCCGACAAAAGTACCCGATAGCGCCGGTGTTGCGGGCTTACCGCGCCCAGGTCCGCTGGACGGTGAATTCCGGCACGGCAGTGCGCGTGGCGTGGTGCGCGCGAATGAGTTGCCTGCGGATCAGAATGCGCAGCGCGGCCTGCACTGCGCTCTTGGAAAGGCCGGTACGCTCGGCGAGTTGTGCCAGGCTGATGCGGACGTTGCGGCGCCCTGCTGCGTAAGTGAGCGCGTAAAGCGAAAAATAAACGAGGAATGCCGCGGGGCTGCGATCGTGCCCCACGAGGTCGCGGAGCAAGACCTCGGCAAGATACGGCTCCACTTTCAACGGCAGCGCGAGTTTCATGATCCTTATGGTTTAGACCACTACAGTAATCAATACTGTAGCAAGCGAAATGGGATTGTCAAGCCGCGCGTGCGCCGCTAGGATACCACTCGTTCACAGAAGCATTCGCAAGATCAGGAAAGGAGAAAACATGATTAAAGGAGTCAAATTCGGCAGCATTCCGGTGCGCGACCAGGACCGCGCGCTCAAGTTCTACACGGAGAAACTCGGTTTCACTGTGCAAACCGATCAGCCGTTCGTGGAGCAACGCTGGATCGAACTCGGCATCCCCGGCGCCCAAACCGGGATTGTCTTGTTTACGCCGGACGAACATAAAACTCACATCGGCACGTTCTCTCATCTGTCGTTCAATTGCGACAACGTCGAGCGCACTTACCAGGAACTTGTCCAGCGCGGCGTTGAATTCGCCGGGCCGCCGGAGAAAATGCCCTGGGGGACGTTTGTCAAATTCAAGGACCCGGACGGAAACCAATTTGTGCTTTCGTCGAATTGAGAGAGGCGCGCTCAGGATGTCAGCCTCGCGATGGCGAAATTCAGAGAGTAGGTCCGCAAGAAAACGAGCGCGGGCGGACATGGTATAACTCGGGTGTTCATTTTCCAATCACATGTTCGCCTCGCGCACGAATTGGCCCCTCGAACCAAACCGCTTCGCTCGAGCTCTTGAGTCGCACCGCCGCAGTGGGAAGCCACTGCTGGATCTGACGGAATCGAATCCCACCATCTGCGGCTTCGACTATCCTTCGAGCGAAATCCTCGCGGCGCTCGGCGATCCGCGCGCGCTGCAATACTGCCCTGAAAGTAAGGGGATTCGCTCCGCCCGCGAAGCAGTTGCCGCGTATTACTTGGGGCGGCCTGGATTCGGTGTCTGTGCTGGGAACATTGATCCCGGGCAGATTATTTTCACTGGCGGAACAAGCGAAGCCTACAGCTACATCTTTCGCCTGCTGTGCGAGCCAGGTGACGAGGTTCTTTTTCCCGCGCCGAGTTATCCGTTGCTCGAGTACCTCGCTGGATTGAACGACGTCCGCATCGTGCCGTACCCGCTGTTCTATGATCACGGCTGGCACGTGGATCTCGGCTCGTTGCGGGCGGCGCTTACCGCGCGGTCTCGCGCCGTGCTGGCCGTGCATCCGAATAATCCGACGGGATCTTTCATAAAGCCCGCGGAAGCCGCGGCGCTGCGCGAAATTTGCGCCGAAGGCAAAATGGCGATTGTTGCCGACGAGGTTTTCCTCGACTTCGCGGCAGAATCGAAGATTCATGCGTCCTTCGCATTCACAAAGGAAGCGCTTACTTTCACACTCAGCGGACTTTCCAAGATTTCCGCGCTTCCGCAGATGAAGCTTGCGTGGCTCGTCGCAAACGGACCTGAGAATCTCCTGCGGCCCGCGCTGGATCGCCTCGAAATCATCGCGGATACCTATCTCTCGCCGGGCACGCCCGTGCAGCTCGCGCTACCGAAATTGCTCGAATTGCGCCACGGGATGCAGCGCCAGATACATGCGCGCGTGAAGGAAAATCTGGCTCGGCTGGATGCCGCACTCGAGGGACACAAATCAATTGCGTGTCTGGATCGCGAAGGCGGCTGGTACGCCGTTCTTCGTGTGCCCGCCACGCAGCCGGATGAGGAACTCGCCGTCGCGCTGCTCTGCGAGCGCGGCGTGCTCGTCCATCCCGGCCGGTTCTTCGATTTTCCGCAGGATGGATATCTGGTCGCAAGCCTGATCACGCCGGAGCCGGATTTCCGCGAAGGAATCAGCCGATTAGTGGAATTTATCGCGGCGCACACTGTATAAGGATTTGGCACTCAGAAAGGCAAACCGCGATGACTAGCCCCGGGGGCAATGGAAATGACTGCAAAGGAAAAGGCTGCAAAGAAAAAATTCAAAACTAAAATCGTCTCCATCGGCCCGAAGGGCGCGTGGTCGGAACTCCAAATTTCCTTCGACGTGGAAAAAGAATGGGGCAGCCGCGCGCGCGTGTCCGTGAGCGGCTCGATCAACGGCTTCGCTTTCCGCAGCTCGATTTTTCCGGACGGCAAGGGCGGACACACAATGATGGTGAACAAGGCCATGCAGGAAGGCGGCAACGCTGGATCCGGTGACATCGTCACGGTCGAAATCGAGCCGGACAAAAGGCCGCGCACGATTACCGTGCCAAAATATTTCAAAGCCGTGCTTGCGGGAAATGCAAAGGCCAGCGCGGCATTTGAAGGCTTCTCATCCTCGCACCGCCGGGCCTATGTGGATTGGATTACGCAGGCCAAGCGCGCGGAGACGCGCGCCTCGCGCATCGCCAAAGGCGTGGTCATGATTGCCGCGGGGGAAGAAGCGGATGTAAGCGCTTCTCTTTCTCAAGATTGCCTATTGCACGATAAGAACACACTCTTGCGCGCGTGTGCGCGGCGTGGCAAATTTTCTTTAGAGAGCAGCGCTCGCGTAAGCGAGGCTCGCTCGTCAAGCTTGCGGCCCGGCCTTGTGCCGGGCCGCTGCATTCCTGGCGGGACCTCAAGGCCTACAAATAGCACAGCTACCAATCCTTGCGCCGCTGCTTCGCTGCGGCGAAGCAATTGCATACGCATTTTGGTTTGGGGTAGCAATCGCTCTTTGACGAGAAATTTTTAGCACCACCAGACGATGTTTCAATTTCTTTGCAAAGAATTATGCGAACGTATATCTAAACGGCGAAGGGGCCTAGAGGTTTTCTTGCACGACGTTTGCATCATGGGAGCGGATATACGTCTGGTTCAAGCCATTCGGCGCGGGCTGCGGGATTGTCGAGACGACGCTGGGAATAATGTCGAAGCAATGTCTTCTGCTCGGCAAGATGGGGATGCGCGGCGATGAACTTCTCAAAAATGCCGATCTCGGGCGTAGCACGCCGCGCGGCGTCGACGAGCTGGATCCATGCCAGCGTCATCGTGTGGTGATACCGCTCAGCTTTCCCCTTATGCGCCGAGTAGCGCCGCAGCGTGCTGGCCATTCGTTCCGCTGTTTCCGCCGCCGGCATCATGCGCAAGTAAATCCACGCCAATCGGATGTGATCCGCGTGATGGAATTCACATTCGAGCGAGCAGTCTTCGATCTTTCGCACCAGCTCTTCTTCGGTTAGGTGGATCGTTCCAGCGTTCAATTCAAACATTGTCGCCTCAGTGTTTCGTCGCAGGTTGCAGCCAAGCATAAGAGAAACGGCCGCGGTTCGCAGAATGCGAATCGAGGTCCGCAGAAAACAAAAAGGGCGCTCCGGCGAACCGGAACGCCCTTGCTTTGGAAATTATCCTGGCAGCGACCTACGTTCCCACACAGTTACCCGTGCAGTATCATCGGCCCAGCGGGGCTTAACTACCGTGTTCGGGATGGGAACGGGTGTGACCCCCGCGGTATGACCACCAGGAAAGTGTAAAAGTTGAAGGAGCGGCAAAATTTCTCCGTGACTTCAACTTTGAACAATTGAATAGGCTTGCGATTGCAAACATTGCCCAAGCCGTGCAACAGCCTAGGAAAGTTTTATGATTAAGCCGAACGGGCGATTAGTACGGGTCAGCTTCACGCATTACTGCGCTTCCACCCCCCGCCTATCAAGGTCGTAGTCTTCGACCGCCCTTCTTAGTCCGCCGAAGCGGACTTGGGAGACCTTATCTTGAGGCAAGCTTCTCGCTTAGATGCATTCAGCGATTATCTCTGCTCGACTTCGCTACCGGGCGATGCCGCTGGCGCGACAGCCCGTACACAAGAGGTCGATCCATCCCGGTCCTCTCGTACTAGGGACAGCTCCTCTCAAGTCTCCTGCGCCCACACCAGATAGGGACCGAACTGTCTCGCGACGTTCTGAACCCAGCTCACGTACCGCTTTAATAGGCGAACAGCCTAACCCTTGGGACCTTCTACAGCCCCAGGATGCGATGAGCCGACATCGAGGTGCCAAACCTAAGCGTCGATGTGAACTCTTGGCTTAGATCAGCCTGTTATCCCCGGCGTACCTTTTATCCGTTGAGCGATGGCCCTTCCACGCGGGACCACCGGATCACTAGACCCAGCTTTCGCTTCTGCTTGACCTGTGTGTCTCGCAGTTAACCCGGCTTGTGCTCTTGCACTCCACGGCGGGTTTCCAATCCGCCTGAGCCGAGCTTTGGGCGCCTCCGTTACATTTTGGGAGGCGACCGCCCCAGTCAAACTACCCGTCTGGCCGTGTCCTCCGCCCCGTCGCGGGGCGTAAGTTAGAACGACAGAAAAATCAGGGTGGTATTTCACTGTTGCCTCCTCTCAAGCCGAGACCTGAGACTCAAAGGCTCCCACCTATGCTACGCAGACTCTCCCGTTAATCATGACCAGAGTGCAGTAAAGGTGCACGGGGTCTTTCCGTCTAGATGCGGGCATCCGGCGTCTTCACCGGAACCACAAATTCGCCGAGTCACTCGCCAAGACAGTCGCTCTATCGTTACACCATTCGTGCAGGTCGGAACTTACCCGACAAGGAATTTCGCTACCTTAGGACCGTTATAGTTACGGCCGCCGTTCACCGGGGCTTCAGGTCGGACCTTCGGGCCTTGCGGCCTTGAGCCCTCGCTTTAACCTTCCGGCACCGGGCAGGTGTCACCCCCTATACGTCGTATTCGACTTAGCAGAGAGCTGTGTTTTTGTTAAACAGTCGCAGAGCGCATTTCACTGCGGCCCCCTCGGGCTATAAACCCTAGCGGGGCGCCCCTTCTCCCGAAGTTACGGGGCTAATGTGCCTAGTTCCTGAGCGAGTGTTCTCTCGAGCGCCTGTGGATATTCACCTCGTCTACCTGTGTCGGTTTGTGGTACGGGCACCAAATGGACTCCTTAGAGGATTTTCCAGGCAGCGTGAAATCAGAGACTTTATGACCGTGTGGTCTCGGAGCCTGTCTCACCGTTGAATGACCTCGCGGATTTTCCTACGAGATCCGGCTTACACAGACCCATCGGGACATCCATCACCCGACTCCCATATCCTTCTGCGTCACCCCATCGTGATAACGCCCATCTGGCGGGGCAGGAATGTTGACCTGCTGTCCATCAGCTACGCCTTTCGGCCTCACCTTAGGACCCGCCTAACCCTGAGCGGATTAACCTTCCTCAGGAAACCTTAGACTTTCGGCGACACGAGTTCTCATCGTGTTTATCGCTACTTATGCCGGCAGGGTCTCTTGCGTGGCGTTCAGTAGTCTTCTCAGTCTACCTTCGGACTCCACACAATGCTCCCCTACCAAAGTACGCGGGCTTGCGCCCACATACATTCCGCAGCTTCGGTCTCAGACTTGAGCCCCGTTGGATTGTCGGTGCATGACCGCTTGACCAGTGAGCTGTTACGCTTTCTTTAAAGGATGGCTGCTTCTAAGCCAACCTCCTGGCTGTCTGAGCGGTCACACTTCCTTTCCCACTTAGTCTGAAGTTGGGGACCTTAGCTGGCGGTCTGGGTTCTTTCCCTCTCGACCACGAAGCTTATCCCTCGTAGTCTCACTCCCGTGCTGCTGTCCACGGCATTCGAAGTTTGATTGGAGTCGGTAACCTTAGTTGGTCCCTAGTCCAGTCAGTGCTCTACCACCGTGGCAGATCACACAAGGCTGCCCCTAAAGGCATTTCGGGGAGAACGAGCAATTACGGAATTTGATTAGCCTTTCACCCCTACCCTCAGCTCATCAGAGCGATTTTCAACTCACACCTGTTCGGCCCTCCAGTCGCGGTTAAGCGACCTTCAGCCTGGCCAAGGGTAGATCATCCCGCTTCGCGTCTATTCCCACAGACTTGTCGCCCTATTCGGACTCGCTTTCGCTACGGCTCGCTTGCGCTTAACCTCGCCTGGGAGAATAACTAGCCGGCTCATTAAGCAAGAGGCACGCCGTCAGGCTTGAAATCCGCCGAAGCGGAAAACATGGCCCTCCGACTGCTTGTAAGCATGCGGTTTCAGGTACTATTTCACTCCCCTCGCAGGGGTTCTTTTCACCTTTCCCTCACGGTACTGGTTCACTATCGGTCGCCAGAGAGTATTTAGCCTTGGAGAGTGGTCTCCCCAGTTTCCCACGGGATTTCCCGTGTCCCGTGGTACTCAGGATACCGCTTCGAGTCCGGTAAGCTTTCGGTTACATGGCTATCACATTCTATGGCCCCGCTTTCCAGCGGGTTCACCTAGCCTCCGGATTGGTAACTCTACTCACGCGGTCCTACAACCCCCCGGTGTAAACACCGAGGTTTGGGCTGTTCCGATTTCGCTCGCCGCTACTTTCGGAATCTCTGTTGATTTATTTTCCTCCAGGTACTGAGATGGTTCACTTCCCTGGGTTAGCTCATACCCGCCTATGTATTCAGCGGGCTGTCTCTGAGGTTTACTCAGAGGGGTTTCCCCATTCGGAAATCCCCGGATCAAAGCCTGCTTGCGGCTCCCCGGGGCTTATCGCAGCTTGCCACGTCCTTCATCGCCTTCTGGCGCCAAGGCATCCACCGCACGCCCTTAGTAGCTTAATCATAAAACTTACCTAGAAAGTTGCACCGGCCATTATCCGGTCCGCGGGATGCGGATTCGGATGCAAACCGGAGCGTCCTTCAGGAAAGTTCGCCTTTCCACAACAATTACGCTCGGCTCGTGCAATATTTGCGGTGCGCGTTGCGCTTACCCGCGCATTTCCTTGCGAAAATGCAGGGCAACCGCCTCACGCATTGCCAGCCTATTCAATTGTCAAAGAGCGATGTCTCTGGCTTTACCAGAACTCCCCGCGCCCGGCGGGGAGGACCGCTTGCAACACGGCCACAAAATAAAAAACCCGGCGTCGAGCGCCGGGCTAAACTGCCACACTGTGGCAGCTTTGCGCGTTGCTCGACAGATTTCTATCCGGTATTCGTAGCTGACCTCACTCGGGATCTTATTGAATCACCGTGCTCGACAGCCCCTGACACGTCCAGATTGCTCCAGACCATCTGCAAGTATAGCAGGTTTCCGTTTCTCGTCAAGCGCCCGTGCTTAAAGATTTTCTATTGGCCTGTGCATATCAGGAGTTCTTGTGGAAAACGGCAACCAGCATTTGTGATCTAAAGCATCCTCGATTGTGATTTCTGTCACATCCGCCATAGCGACATCTCAACGATCATCCTAGTGACATCTTAGGGCTCGTTTACCCGGCTACGGAAGGACTTTCCGAGCCGATGACAACACTGCATCAACCTGTCTTGAGCGATCCGGCTCCAAGTTCAGGCAAACCGGCTTAGTCAGTTTCATTGATAGCGAATCTGGGGCATTAGGAGAATACAAATGGCGAAGGAAATCACAATCTTAGACGGAAATGAAGCGGCTGCGTCCGTCGCTTACCGCCTGAACGAAGTCATCGCCATCTATCCGATTACACCCTCATCGCCGATGGGCGAATGGTCTGATCAATGGCAGGAAGAGGGCCGGCAAAACATCTGGGGGACGGTTCCTAAAGTCATCGAAATGCAGAGCGAAGGAGGCGCAGCCGGCGCCCTGCATGGCGCGTTGCAAGCAGGTTGCCTCGGCACGACATTTACTGCCTCGCAAGGCCTGCTCCTCATGATCCCCAATATGTACAAGATTGCCGGAGAACTCACCGCGGCCGTCATTCACGTTGCAGCGCGAACCATCGCGACCCACGCGCTCTCCATATTCGGAGATCACGGTGACGTCATGGCAACGCGCGCGACGGGCTTCGCCATGCTTTCTTCCAACTCCGTGCAGGAAGCAGGCGATTTTGCGCTGATTGCCCAGGCCGCTTCGCTGGAATCCCGGATTCCTTTCCTTCATTTCTTTGACGGATTCCGGACTTCGCATGAAGTTAATAAGATTGTCCCTCTGCCCGATGATGATCTTCGCGCATTGATTGACGAGAGCTTCGTCCGACTGCACCGCGGGCGCGGGCTATCGCCGGATCGCCCTGTTCTTCGCGGTACGGCACAAAATCCCGACACATTTTTCCAGGCACGCGAGGCAATCAATCCTTTTTATCGCGCGTGTCCGACCATTGTTCAGGATGTAATGAACCGGTTCGCAGCCCGCACGGGCAGGCAATATCATCTTTTTGATTACGTCGGCGCGCCCGATGCGGAGCGCGTGATTATCTTGATGGGCTCCGGCGCGGGCGCAGTAGAAGAAACGGTGGAGCATCTGGCCGCGCACGGTGAGAAGGTCGGCTTGCTCAAGGTCCGGCTTTACCGGCCCTTTGCAACTGAATTGTTTTTGCAGTCGCTGCCGGAAACGGTGCGGTCCATCGGGGTCCTTGATCGCACGAAGGAGCCGGGCAGCGTGGGAGAGCCTCTTTATCAGGATGTCGTTACATCCTTTAGCGAATTCCGCACGGAAAATGCGAATGCCAGCTCACCACGGATACTTGGGGGGCGTTACGGTCTTTCCTCAAAGGAATTCACGCCTGCGATGGTCCTCGCAGTATTTGATGAGTTGAAGAAGGCCGCGCCCAAGAATCATTTCACGGTCGGAATCCACGACGATGTTTCCCACACCAGCCTGGAATATGATCCGTCCTTTTCCACCGAGTCACCGGATACGGTGCGCGCTCTTTTTTACGGACTAGGCTCCGACGGAACGGTTGGCGCGAACAAGAATTCCATCAAGATTATCGGCAAGGGGACTCCTAATTACGCGCAAGGTTACTTCGTTTACGACTCCAAGAAGGCTGGCTCGGTCACGGTCTCGCACCTTCGCTTCGGCCCGCGGCCTATCCGATCCTCGTACCTTATCAGCAAGGCCAGTTTTATTGCGTGCCACCAATTCCAATTTCTCGAGCGGATGGACGTTCTTACGGCCGCGGAAAACGGCGCAACATTTCTCGTGAATGCGCCATTCGGCCCCGGCGAAGTGTGGGACCACCTTCCCCGGCAGATTCAGGAGACCATCCTTCAGAAGCGCCTGCGTTTTTATGTCATCGACGCTTACAAAGTCGCGCGGGACGCCGGAATGGGCAGCCGGATTAATACGATCATGCAGACCTGCTTCTTCGCTATCAGCGGAGTTCTTCCGCGCGAAGAAGCCATAGAGGCAATCAAGAAAGCGATTCGCGAAACCTATGGAAAACGCGGCGACGCGGTTGTCGAGAAGAATTTTGCGGCCGTGGACAGCGCGCTCGCCCATCTCCATCAGGTTTCTGTGCCGGCAAAAGTTACCAGCCGGTTTGATATTCTCCCTCCCGTTCCCCAACAGGCTCCAGCATTTGTACGAGACGTCCTCGCCAAAATTATCGCCGGCGATGGAGATTCTCTCCCGGTAAGCGCCATGCCAGTGGACGGCACATTTCCGACGGGGACAGCCCTCTGGGAGAAAAGGAATATCGCGCAAGAGATCCCCGTATGGGATGAGGAACTTTGCATACAGTGCGGCAAATGCGTTCTTGTTTGCCCGCACGCCGTCATTCGGGCGAAGGTTTATGAGACAACGTCCTTGATAGGCGCTCCAGAGTCATTCAAGTCCGCCAAGCCACGCTGGCGCGCGTTTGAAACTCTGCGATACACGTTACAGGTTTCTCCCGAGGACTGTACCGGCTGCAACCTTTGCGTCGAAATATGCCCGGCGAAGAGCAAGAGCGAGGTGAAACACAGGGCGATCAATATGGAACCGCAGCCGCCCTTGCGAAATTCCGAAAGCGACAACTGGAATTTCTTCCTCGCGCTGCCGGATTCCAATCGGGACCTTCTCTCGCACACCCAGGTCAAGGATGTTCAACTGCTCGAACCGCTGTTCGAGTTTTCAGGCGCATGCGCGGGTTGCGGAGAAACACCCTACATAAAGCTGCTCACGCAGCTCTTCGGTGACCGCTTGTTGATTGCCAATGCCACCGGCTGTTCTTCCATCTACGGCGGCAACCTCCCCACGACGCCCTACGCTGTAAATCGCGATGGGCGCGGTCCCAGTTGGTCCAACTCGCTCTTTGAAGATAACGCCGAATTTGGCCTTGGCATGCGCCTCGCTGTTGATAAGCAAGCCGACTACGCACGAGCACTTGTTTTCCGCCTGGCAAACCGTATCGGCGATACCCTTGCCGCAGAATTGCTTGAATCCCCGCAGTCGGATGAGCGCGGCATTGATGCGCAGCGAAAACGCGTCGCCGAACTTAAGAAAAAGCTCGGTGGTATCGATTCACTCGATGCACGCGACCTTTTCGCCGTCTCCGATGCCCTGGTCCGCAAAAGCGTCTGGCTCGTGGGAGGGGATGGTTGGGCCTACGACATCGGCGCAGGTGGACTGGACCACGTCCTGGGCTCCGGCGTCAACGTCAACGTCCTTGTCCTCGACACAGAGGTCTACTCGAATACGGGCGGGCAGATGTCCAAGGCCACGCCCCGCGGCGCGGTCGCAAAATTCGCCACCGGCGGCAAGCAGTCATCGAAAAAGGATCTTGCGATGGAGGCGATCAGCTATGGCTCCGTCTATGTGGCCCGCGTGGCGATGGGCGGCGGCGACACGCACACCGTGAAAGCGTTTCTCGAAGCGGAAGCCTACGATGGGCCATCGCTGATCATCGCTTACAGCCACTGCATCGCTCATGGGTATGACATGAGCCATGGGCTCGAGCAGCAAAAGGCCGCCGTGCTTTCGGGTTACTGGCCGCTGATCCGCTATAACCCGGCGCTGCGGCAAGAGGGCAAGAATCCCTTTCAGCTCGATTCCAAAGCGCCCGCCATTCCCTTCAAGCAATATGCCTACCAGGAAGCGCGATACTCCATGCTCGCGCGGAGCAATCCCGAAGCTGCGCGTGAACTCTTGCAGCTTGCTCAGGGCGATGTCGACCGGCAGTGGCGCGTCTATGAGAATCGCGCGGCCATGCCGGGTAGTCCTCCCGATCCGCATGAGGAACGTCCGGAAAGTCCGGTGCTCGTCGCGCCGAAATCGGCCGGTGAGGAGGACGAATGATGGACCTCAGCACAACTTACCTGGGGTTTTCCTTGCAGTCTCCGATCGTCGCTTCGGCGTCTCCATTAACCGAATCCGTCTCCAATCTCAGGCAGCTCGAAGATGCCGGAGTAGCCGCCGCCGTTCTTCCTTCCCTGTTTGAAGAACAGCTCACACTTGAGAGTGATTCCGTGGATTCAGATCTTTCACGCGGAGCGGAGAGCTTCCCCGAATCAATCATTTTTTTCCCAGACCTTAAAACCTATAACCTCGGACCGGACGGCTATCTCGATTTGATTCGCCGCGCCAAGGGGGCAGTCTCGATCCCTGTCATCGCAAGCCTCAATGGCATTACGCCCGGCGGATGGCTTCGTTTTGCTTCCCTCATGGAGCAGGCGGGCGCGGACGCAATCGAATTGAACATCTACTCGATTCCCACGGATCCGCGCCGCACCGGCGCGGAACTCGAACAGGAATTCTGCGATCTCGTCGGGCAAATCAAGCAACGCGTGCGAATCCCGCTGGCCGTAAAGCTCTCTTATTTCTTTAGCGCCCCGGCGAATATCGCGGGTCGTTTTGCAGACGCGGGCGCCAAGGGCCTCGTTCTCTTTAATCGGTTCTATCAGCCCGATTTCGATATGGAGATGCTTGACATCGTGCCCACGCTCACTCTCAGCCATCCAAACGAACTCCTACTCCGCCTGCATTGGGTTGCCATTCTGTACGGAAATGTCTCTGCAGATCTTGCCGTCACCGGTGGCGTCCATACCGCAGACGACGTGCTGAAATCCATGATGGCAGGGGCGCGCGTCGCGATGATGACCTCGGCGTTGCTGCGCAATGGCGTGATGTACGCAAAGGAGGTCCTGACCGATCTCGAGAGGTGGATGGAAGACCACGAATACGAATCAATCCGCCAGATGTGCGGAAGCATGAGCTACCGTTCGGTTTCAGATCCGGGCGCGTTCGAGCGCTCCAATTACATGCGAGTCTTGAGTTCTTACACGATACGGCCGGTTTCTTCGATCAAGTGATTGAAGATTGCAATGCGTCGTTTCCTGAAGCAAACCTCAGTCGTGCAACAGCATTACTGAGGGCGGCATTCCCGTCCAATCCGCATTAGCCCTTCTGCCGCTTGAAGAATTCCACTTGGCGCAATCGCTTCAGCGCTTCTTCGCGCGTCTTGTAAGGGCCGCCCATGTTGCGTCCCTTTGAGGAAAGTACCTTGTAGCCGCCCTTCACTTTCTTGATCATCGCGTTGGCCTCCTAGGCGGCATTCTCATCCGGCGCTCTGGCTATGTATGTGATGCTAATCACCTCCGCTTGGGCGCACTGGCACGATCCAAGAAGGCGAAGCTACAATACCCGCCGCATTCCTCGGAGGATACATGCCGAAGTCGCGCAGAGAATTCCTGACCAACACATCCATCGGTCTTCTGGGAGTGGCCGTCCTGGGACAGAGCCAATCACAGTCCCAGACTCAATCGCAGACGCAGGCGCAGAAGCCGCCCGACCTCCCGCCCGGCGCGCCGCCCGCATTCGGAACGGCGCCAGCCATTGGGCCCGAAGTTTCGCCGCTCACTTTTTCCGAAGCGGAAAAGCTCGTGCAAGTGGAGATGACCGAAGCGGAGCGCGCACAGGCGGCTTCAAGCTGGCGAAGCAATCTGGCGCCGCTTTACGAACGGCGCACCGGGCCTCACAAAGTCGAGTTGGAGCCGGCGCTCGCACCCTATTCGCGTTGGGATCCAATACTCCCCGGCCAGAAGCGCGGGCCCGATCGCGACAGGTTTGTCCGCACGAACATCGATCCCGGCCCGCTGCCCGCAAGCGAATCGGACATCGCCTTCGCACCACTGACGCATCTTTCGCGCTGGATCGAAACGCGCAAGCTGAAACCCTCACGCCTCACGCAGATTTATCTCGAGCGGCTCGAGCGCTTCAATCCCAAGCTGCGTTGCGTCATCACGCTCACGCGCGACCTGGCGCTTGCGCAAGCAAAGAAAGCAGACGCGGAAATTTCCGCGGGCAAGTACCGCGGCCCGCTGCACGGCATTCCGTGGGGCGCGAAGGACCTTCTCGACACCGCGGGCATCCCGACCACCTACGGCGCGGAGCCGTTTAAGGATCGCGCTCCAATGGAAGATTCTGCTGTTGTCGCGCGGTTGCACGCGGCGGGGGCGGTGCTCGTCGCCAAGCTTAGCCTCGGCGCGCTCGCGCTCAATGACATCTGGTTCGGCGGCCAGACGATGAATCCCTGGCTGCTCGAGGAAGGTTCCTCCGGTTCGAGCGCGGGCCCGGGCGCCGCTACCGCGGCGGGGTTGGTGGGCTTCGCGATTGGCAGCGAAACCGGCGGTAGCATTGTCAGCCCGAGTATGCGCTGCGGAATTACGGGGTTGCGGCCCACCTACGGCCGCGTCCCGCGCACTGGCGCCATGACGCTTTGTTGGTCGCTCGATAAACTCGGGCCCATGGCGCGCGGCGTAGAGGACACGCTTCTCGTATTGAACGCCATTTCCGGGCCGGATGCCGGAGACGTTTCCAGCGTACCGAGTCATCTCGACTACGATTCAACCGCGCCCGTTCAGGGGCTTCGCGTGGGGTATTTCCCCAAGTGGATGAAGGAGGCCCCCGCAACCGAAGTGGATCGCGCCGCACTCGAAACTTTGGGGAAGCTCGGGATGGTTCCCGTGGAAGTCAGCATCCCGGACTGGCCTTATGATTCTCTCGACTTGATTCTCTTCGCCGAAGGCGCCGCAGCGTTCGAGGAGCTCACGCTCAATCACAAAGAGCGAGAGATGAAGGTTCAGACGCCCGATGCATGGCCGAATCTGTTTCGGCAATCGCGATTTCTATCCGCGGTGGATTTCGTTCAGACAGACCGGCTGCGCCGCAAAGTGGCAATCGAGATGGCGCGCGTCTTCGCGGGAGTGGACCTGCTCCTCGTGCCGTCACTGCGCGACGAAATGCTCACCATCACCAATTTCACCGGGCATCCGTCGCTCACGCTGCGCGCGGGATTTGTCGAGGTGTCCGAAGCGCGCAGCGACTGGGCGCCGGATCCTTCAAGCCCATTGCCGAAATTTTCGCCGCCTCGCCGCGTACCCCACGGAGTTACGCTGATCGGGCGGCTTTTCGATGAGGGCACGCTGGGACGCGCGGGGATTGCGCTCGAGCGCACTTTCGCGGTAGCGGGCGAACGGCCGCCGGGGTTCTGAATCAACGGAGATTCCTGTCTCGCGGCGCTGAAACGGGTTCGCGGCATTGCGTGTCGCGTGCGCCGGATGTATGGTTCGCATCGCCGGAACAATCAAGACTGCAAGTTCAGAAGGAAAGGGAGTTGGTCATGATATTCGGTATGACGACATTGACGTTCGTGCACGTCGTGTTAAGCCTCATCGGAATCCTCTCGGGCTTCGTCGTCGTATTCGGGTTGATCGCCGAAAAGCGCCTTGACGGGTGGACCGCGGTCTTTCTCGCGACCACGTTCGCGACGAGCCTCAGCGGGTTCCTCTCTCCGTTCCATCACCTTCTGCCGTCTCACATCATCGGCATCATCTCGCTCGTCGTGCTCGCGGTCGCCCTCCTCGCCCGCTATTCTTTCCGCCTCGCTGGGGCCTGGCGGCGCATTTACGTGGTCACCGCGGTGATCGCCCTCTATCTGAACTTTTTCGTACTTATCGTGCAGGCCTTTCGGAAGGTCTCTGCGCTGAATGCGCTCGCCCCGACGCAGTCCGAGCCGCCATTTTTGATCACGCAAATCGCCGCCCTGCTGCTTTTCGCTGTGCTTGCCGTTTTTGCCGTCAGAAAATTCCACAACGAACCGCCCTCACGGCGTGACCGAGCTGCGTAGCCTTTCGGCAACTGCGTTCTAATCCTGGATTCGCTGGAACAGTTTCGCTGGCTAACCTACCAGGATCGATAATACCTCAGTAAGTCTAATAAAATCAGCAACTTACAGATAGGGCCGACGCCGGATTCCGCGCCATGGGGACAACTGACGTCCCGTACTATTGCCACAGAGAGTCTACATAGGTAGATTTCGTTCATGGGCGCAAACGTTCGAGCCTCCAAGCAGACCTTGAAGCTTCTCGCGGCACTCACCGCCAAGGCAGCAAGCTGGCATTACGGGTACGCGCTAAGCCGCGAAACCGGGCTGCAATCCGGCACGCTCTATCCGATCCTGATGCGTCTCGAGGAGCGCGGCTGGCTTGAAACGCAGTGGGAAACGCCCCAGGCGCCTGCGGAAAAAAGAGGCGGCCGCCCGCCGCGCCACATGTACCGCCTGACGGCCGGCGGACGGGCATGTGCGCTCGAAGCGCTTTCGACGGCAACGACAAAAGCGAAATCGCGAGGCGCACTCAGGCCCGCGCGACAGCACGCGAGCATTCATTTGGGCGAGCCGGCACTGGAGCAAAGCTGATTTATGGAAGCGATCCCTAATCCCGGAAAACCGGCCGGCAAACAGACGCGGCAAAGCGCTGTACGTGATTTTGTTGCACGCGTATTCCGCGGACTTGTCGCGCTTTGGCCTGGCGATTCGCGCGAATGGGCGCTGGCAATGCAGGCGGAACTTCCCGAAATCGAATCAAGTAAAGAGAGCCTTCAATGGCTCGCAGGAGGAATCATGTCACTCAGCAAAGCGTGGTGGAATCAAGTTGTGTATGGATGGAAGGACAGTGAGAAAGAGCCTTCCACTGTGAAAACTCCGGGTCCCCTTGCGTTCGGACTCGCATTAATGGCGCTCGTCGCGTTTTTCCTGCTCTCGTCGGTGCATGAGGGCTTCAGCGCTGTTGTTCACTCATGGCGCCCGTTAAGCAATTCGCAGGACGCTAACTACCAGCGGATGGCTCGAGAAGCAGAAGCCAACCATGACGCCAAGACCCTGGCGTATCTCTCCTCACGTAATGACTCTCTGGAAGAAGACGCTCGCCTGTCGAACGAAGCGGTCGCGATGGATCCTTCGCTTACTTGGATTTTCGTCAAGGGTGGCAGTTCCTGGTACTCCTACTACAACGTGCCGCAGAAATATGGATGGGCTCAAAAGCTCGAGGCGTCAGACCCGGAAAACGCAGCGCCTTATCTCGTGGAAGCGACGATTCGCTCAAATGATCTGCGGCGGCAGCTCAACTATCCAGGCCCGGAATCAAAAATGGACGAAAAATTATTTCAGGATCCAGTTTGGCGCGGGGCCATGGAAAGGGCGTTTGCCGCACCGGGATACGACTCTTACTTTGACCGGGTGATTGCACTGGAACAATCCGTGCTCAAAGCGCACAACATGCGACAACCGCAGGATGTGGCGATTGGCATCTTCCGAATCTATCCCATTGGCTTGTGGGAGTCGCAAACTTACTCAAAACTACTACTCGAACAAGCTAAAGAAGCCCAACAGAAGGGCGATGCTGCGGCCGCAAGTCATCTGGCCTGGACCGCGGCGCATTTCGCCGAGCGCGTGCGTGACAATTCGCACAGCGATTGGACTCGGTACACTGCGGATTCAATGTTGCAGCCTGCCTACGAATTTTTGCAGCCACTCGAAGCTGCGGCGGGCCACGCCGAGGTCGCAAAGCTTCTCTTCATCGAGAACCAGGCGTTTGCTCGAAGGAAGGCGGAAAAACTACCTTTGCGCATGCCATATTTCTATCGCCCTCTGAATTCCACAAGCATTGCGCTTCACTCCGCCGGGCTCGGCGTGGTCCTTTTTGGCAGCGCGGTGGCCTTATCGGCTCTCCTTCTTCTTGCAGGCCGTTTTGCACCCGGCTTGCGCACAATCTGGATCTATCGGTGGGCATGCAATTGCGGACGATTTGCCCCGGCATGCCTAGCCGGTGCGATTGTTCTGATGGCGGCCACATTCGCTCCATACCTCGAAGCCGTGCGGGACTACTTCGCGGGAATGAGGGACGCAACCACTCTCCATGCATTGACCGCCATGGAAGATTCCATCTATCAGTTGCCGACCAGGTATTTCACTCCGGCGAACCACAGTATGTTCACCGCTTATCTTTGGATAGGCTTGCTCACTGTCACAATTATCGTGGGGGCGCTTTTCCTCAGCCGAAACGCGTTCCGCCCGCGCGAGCCGCGTGTTAAAGCGGCCTGATTGCGGCTGGTTGATTGAGCGCGGTGATTGACGGGGCATATCGCATGGCCCTACGATTTAGGTCATGCGAGCAGACAATTCGACTGGGCGCGGCTCCGTGCACGCTAAAGTGGCGCGCGACGGGTTATGTGGCAAGTTGCGTCGGTCCGGCACGATAAAAGCATGCCTCGTTGCCGCGCTAGTTCTTGCGGTGGCGTTGATTGGCACACTGCCTGCCGCGAAGAATGCCGCGGGCGACGAGGGCTACGCGGTCGTGATCGAGAGAAATGTCTCGATGAAGACCCGCGACGACGTCACGCTTTTTGCCGACGTTTACCGCCCTCGCGCCGAAGGCAAATTCCCCGTCCTGTTGACACGCACTCCATACGACAAATCTCAAGCGTTTAACTCGCACCTCTGCATGCGCGCCGCCGAGGCTGGCTACGCCTGCGTCGTGCAGGACGTTCGCGGGCGTTTTTCTTCCGCGGGCGAATGGTATCCATTCAAGCATGAATCATTGGACGGCTACGACACCGTTGAATGGCTCGCGCACCAGCCCTGGTCCACGGGGATGATTGGGATGTGGGGCGGATCGTACGTCGGAGCAACGCAACTCCTCGCCGCGATTGCGAAGCCGCCGCATTTGGCGGGGATCTTCCCCCTCATCACCGCGTCGGACTATCACGAAAACTGGACCTACCAGGGCGGCGCATTCGAGCAGTGGTTTAATGAGTCGTGGACTTCAGGTCTCGCGGAAGACACGCAACGGCGCTACACCGCGGGGTTGAAGAAAATTCTCGATTGGGTGAATACGCTGCCGTTGGGCGACTATCCAGTGTTGAAGGCAAACGATCCGAAAATGGCCGCGCCGTATTTTCAGGATTGGCTCGCGCATCCGAGTTACGACGATTACTGGAAGCAGTGGTCCATCGAAGCGGATTACAGCCGCATCCAGGTACCCGCGTTCCACGTCGGCGCGTGGTATGACATCTTTCTGGGAGGCACGCTGCGAAACTTTTCGGGACTTAAAGCGCACGCAGGCATGGAATACGCGCGCAATAACCAGCGATTGGTGATCGAGATCGGCGGTCACGCAGGTTCCGGCCAAAAGATCGGTGATGTGGATTTCGGCGCAAAGGCCGGTTGGGACGCCACGGGCACGATGCTTCGCTGGTACGACTACATCATCAAAAGCGCGCCGAATGGAATGGACAAGGAAAAGCCCGTGCGCGTTTTCACCATGGGCCGCAATGAGTGGCGCGATTTCGATGACTGGCCGCCGCCCGGCGCACAGCCGCAGCGGATGTATCTCCATTCCAGTGGCACGGCGAATAGCTCCGCGAGCGATGGTTCGTTGAGCGCGACCGCGCCGACCGGAGAGGAGTCTCCGGATCACTTCGTTTACGACCCTGCGAATCCCGTGCCGACGCGCGGCGGTCCTTTGTGTTGCGAACCAGATTTGCTTGCTCCGGGCCCGAAGGAGCAGAGGGACATCGAAGCGCGGAAGGATATTCTGGTTTATTCAACGGAAGCGATCGCGAAGGACATTGACGTGACCGGGCCCGTCACAGTTGAGCTTTACGTGCGCTCATCGGCCGTGGACACGGACTTCACGGCAAAACTCGTGGACGTGTGGCCAAACGGGTTTGCTCAAAACCTTACGGACGGCATCCTGCGAATGCGCTACCGCGATTCACGCGAGAAGCCCGAATTGATGAAACCGGACGAGGTCTACAAGATTACCGTGGATTTGTGGGCCACGAGCAATGTGTTTCAGGCCGGCCACCATCTGCGAATCGAAGTTGCGAGCAGCAACTATCCGCGCTTTGACCGCAACCTCAACACCGGTGAGCCGGACATCGCGCACGCGACAAGGAAAGTCGCGGCGACAAACACGATTCTGCATGACAAGGAACATCCCTCGGCAATTGTCCTGAGTGTTTTGCCCGCGCAAAAACAATAAACACAAAAGACCTCACCACAAAGACGCGGATGAAGCAGAGACAAACGTAGGGGCGTCCGTCGCGACGGGTTGCGCCCCTAATTCTAATTCGCGGGTCGCTTAATCTAGAAATTCGCGCTAATGATTGTTGTTGGCGTCATCGTCGTCGCTCGCGGCGCCGTTGCCGCCAGAGTGCGGCGCGGATGCGCGCAATCCCGCCTGCAAATGATCGAAGTTGAGCGCGGCGTTCATCACCAGCATGAACATGCCGTTGGTTTCCTGCCGCCACATCGGGTTGATGGCAAAGAACACCACGTGCCCGCGCCCGACGGGAATGTCCACGACAGCGGGCGATTCCGCGAGCGCCGCGCCGCCGGCCAGCTCGCCGCTGATGAGCAGATCGCGTTCGGCGGCAAATCTCACGATCACTCGCGGCCACATGGATTGCGGCGGAATCGAAGAAGCGTTGTACTGACGAATGTCCGGATCAATGTAGAGCTCCCGCTCGCGCGGAGTTCGCGGCAGCTGTCGCTGCTCCGGCGCCAGGTAAGGACGCCCTTGCACGATGTCCGGGTCTGTCGCCGTTCCGCGGCCGCTTGGACGCCCCTCGCCTCCTCCGGCGCCACCCGCCTCGCCACCACCTCCTCCGGGCCCGCCTCCACCCATACCGAGCGACACGCGGAAAACAGGCGCCTGGTTGAAGTACACGCCAAGCGTTTCATCGTACCCATAGGCGATGGGGCTGGTACGGTCTTCGACGCTTGACTGGTAGATCGACCCGCGTGCCTGAAGTTGCGGCGTTTGCGCGATGGAAATGCCGGGCGTGATGCCCAAATCAATCGGAAGTTGAGCGACAGACGTGATGGGAATGAAAAGGCCACCGTCGTCAATGAACTTTTTCAGATTCGCAAGGCCCTCGAACCCCATGCCTCCGCGGATGTCGTCCGTCTGGTCGGGCTGGCCATCCGAGGTTGCGAGATTGGGCGTGAGGTCCGTGCGCTTCCACGGGATCGGTCCGCCGAATTCGGAACCGTCGGGCGTCATTCGCTTTGGCACGCCGTTGATCATCGAGGCGAGATTGCCCGCGCCCGGCGGAAATATGATTACGTCGAATCGATCGCGCAGATTGGGCGTGGCGCCCAGCGTCTGATCCGAAATATAAGTGTAGGGCACCATCATTTCGTCGAGCGCGAGGCGATACCATCCTTCGTTTTGCGTGCTGACCCAGGTGTGAACGAGCGCAATGCGTGGCACGGCTAGCTCATGCTTTGCCACGCTCGGGCCCCCTGCAGTGCCCTTCACGCGGATGCCGAGGTCCCTGGCGGCGGCTTCGAGCTGCGAAGCGATGTCCCCCGGATTTCCCTCCGCCGGAATGATAAATGTGCCGGCGTTGTATTTCGCCCCATCAGCCTCGAACCCCGCTTCTGCGGCGAACATCTTCACGTTCTTCAACCGAAAGCGCAGGGTTGCAAGCGCCGGTTCCGCGTTTGCGTTGATGAGGTAGTACCGCGCTGTGGACGCGCTGAAGCTGCCCGCCGCCTTCGCTTGGCCCTGAATGAGCGTCATCGGGGCTTTGAGGATAGCCACATCGGTCACGCGGATGGTGGACACATTCCGCAGCGGCCCGAGCGTCCAGCCGGTGTCGTCATACGGGCGCGGGTCGTTCACGTTGAAATACTGCGTGTCGAGCAGCATGTCCGCCATGCGGCTGTAGGGCTGGTCCATGCGAATCACATAACTGCCCGCGGGGATTTTCACGGTCGTCGTTGTTGGCGCCGCAGGCCTCTGGGCTGGTTCCTCGCCGCCGCTCGTGCCGTTCCCCGCGCCTGATGGTGGCGCGCCTCCGCGCCCTCCGCGGCCGCCCACGCCGCCTGCGCCAACAGGCGCGGCTGGGCGCTGCTGCTGCACTTCGATCTCCTGATTGAGTGTGTGAACCTCGCAGCCCTGATTTTGCAGCAGACCGGCGAGCTGGGCAGCGAGCGCGGGCCGTTTGCCGTCATTGACGATCACCCACGCCGCTGGACCTTCCGTGGTGGCTTTAGCGACGCTGCGCTTGCTCTTCAAATAAAAATTAGAAAGAAATTCCTGCGCGTGGCTGGCGGTGTAGGACATCGAGAAAAGGATTCCGCTCTCCTGCATGTTGATGTTGTTGCGCATGGACCAATTCACGCGCGCCAGCGGTGGGTTGGGGCGGAACCATTCGCGCGTGGTCATATTCGGCGGGACGCTCCTCATGCGCGTGTCCGCGCCGGCATTTCCAAATGTTTCGTAGAAGCGGCCGATGGCGTTGTGGCCCGTCGCGGCATAAAGCATGTAATTCGACGCCCAGCCATCGTAGAAATCGTGCGTCCAGACGCCGGGCACCCCGCGCGCGGTCATCTGCTCGATGTCGTTGTAGGCCATCTTCTGCCATTCGCTCACGACAATCGGATCGAGCCATGCGTTGTAAGGTCCGGTGCCCGTCATGACGTAGAGAAACGGCTCGGATTCATGAAGGTCGTGCATCACCGTCGCGTGCCATTCGAGGAAGCTGCGCATCTGCACTTTCGAGAGCTGCAAGGCCTGCGCGATGCCGTCGCGGTTGTTGTCATGCGCGACGTAGTGGCCCCAATAGAGCAGGTTCATCTGCGGCTGGTCCGGATGCGCGAGGTGATAGTTGTACGTGTCGACGAACCGGTCGCGGCCGTCCACTTCCAGCACCGGAGTAATGAGCACAATCGAGTTCTTGCGGATGTTCTGGATGAAAGGTGTGTCTTCCACAGCAAGGCGGTACGCCAGCTCCATCAGCATTTCGGGAGATCCGGATTCGGGCGAGTGAATCGATCCGGACGCCCAGTATATGGGCTTGCCGTTTTGGATGAGCTGCTGCGCTTCGGCGTCGTCCTTGATATTGCGCGGGTCTGCGAGCTTGGCGGTTATCTTCTTGAATTGGTCGATTTGCACCATGTTGGAATCGTCGCTCACGGCGATCATCAGGAATTCGCGGCCCTCTTCGCTCTTACCGACGGTCCAGACCTTGACGCGCGGCGTCGCGGCGGCCAGTGCGCGGTAGTAGCGGTAGATGTCCTTCGTATAGGTCAGGTGATTGGGCGCGCCGATGGCGTAGCCGAGTATTTTTTCAGGCGTGGGCACAGTCGGCGAGGCAGGAAGATGGTCCACCAGTTCGGTGAGGAAATACGGCTCGGTGGTGTACTCCTTAATTTTCGCCGTGTACTCTGCGTCCATCGGCTGCGGCGCGGGCGTGGCGGCATTCTGGGTCTCGTTGCTCTTCGCTCCGGATTTTTTCGCGGACGAATCATCAATCGAGCCACCGCCGAGTGGCGCCTGTCCCGCGGCCCCGCCCCTGGCGGGAGCAAGGCCCGCCAGCAGCGCCAGGCTCACGATAATGAAAGCGATTCTCTCAAACACCGCGGATCGTGCGTGCAGCCCGCGAAGAAACGACGCGTACGATTTCATGACTTTCCTCCTGACATCGGCTTCCAACCGGTTTGGACGTGGTTAGAGCGCAGTCGCGCTCCGAAAAATTGTGACATCGGCCTGACGATGCTCTAGGACGCGGGGCTTTGTCCATAAGTTTCTGGCAAACTCACCGCCCCGCTGGATTCGACGCCCGCTTTGCGTTAGCGTGACAAGCGCGAGGGAAACGTGACCAAAGATTCCGGAGCAAGAACCACACTGATTACCGGAGGGACTGAAGGTCTCGGCAAGGCAATTGCCCTGCGCCTTGCGCGCGAAGGCTATCGTATATTTGCAGCCGGGCGCAATGCCGAGCGGCGCGCGCGCCTAGCCGAAGAAGCGCAGAAACACAATCTCCCAATCACACCGCTTGAAATGGACGTGTGCAACGACTTGAGCGTGGACCGCGCGCTCGCGGAAATTCGATCCGCCGCGGGCCCCGTGGACGTGCTCATCAACAACGCGGGCGTGGCTTACGGCGTCACGATGGAAGAGATCCACCTGGAAGACTTGCGCCGGCAATTCGAGACGAATTATTTCGCGGCGGTGCGGTTGATTCAGCGCGTCCTGCCGGAGATGCGCGCGCGGCAACTCGGATGGATTGTGAATATGAGCTCGGTAAGTGGAAGGATGACCTTGCCGGTGATGGGACCCTATTCAAGTTCAAAGCACGCGCTCGAAGCGATGAGCGACGCGCTGCGCCACGAAGTGCGGCAATTCGGCGTGCGCGTTATCCTCATGGAGCCGGGTTTTATCCACACAAATATCGAGAACGCCGCGATCGAGCTTGCTGCGGCGTACCGGCCGCAAATGGAAAAGGGGCCTTATGCTCGTGTTTACAGTGGTTTCTTTCGCGGCTGGCGCAAATATACGAATGCGTCCACGACAAAGCCCGAGGATTGCGCGGAGATTGTGCTCGGCGCGCTACGAGCGGCGGAGCCGGCCCCGCGCTACCCGGTGCCGAAAAAAGCCGGACGCAGAATTTGGATTATGAGAATGCTGCCCGGCCGGATGACAGATCGGATAGTCGCGCGCGACTTTGGTCCTAGGGCGAGCTGAGAGGAACACAGGCGGCGGCTCCCAGGAGCCGCCGCTTTAAAGATTCAGTTGTTTATGTCAGGTCGCGTTGGCCTTCGGCTGGCAAATTCCCGCGATAACAAGCGCGACCAGGATCATTTGCGCTATGCCGGTCAAGATCCAGTGTAGAGCAAGCCGATGGTGCACCGGCAGGACAACGTAATTGATCATGAAGCCCGGCACAGAGGCAACCAGCGACAGAAGTATGCCGAACCGGATGCCTTGTCCAATCCAAGACTTCTTTTCCACTCCGCGCTGGTAGACCAGCACCGCCCCAACAGCAAAAATAAATTGGGCGAGGAACATGATCCACATCTTATGATTCATGGCTTCTTCAGACCGCCACACTCCGGCCGAGGCCATGTAGGCGCCCTTTAACAAAACCTCGTGAATCAAGTAGCCGGTTCCGGTATACACAACGAACGCTGCCACAATGGCGCCAATTGTCTTCTTCATGTCCATGACCTGTCCTCCATGGGACGCTCGTGCCACCCTGAACGAACCCGGACGCACGCCCCCCTTTGTTTTTCACCGCGATGAGAACCGAATGAGGGGACCTAACGGAGCGGGTCACCCTGCCGCTCCATTTTCAGGCGGGAGACTAGCATTGGGACCCCAGAAAAGCGAGCGTTTTTCGATATGGACTCGTTAGGGGTTTGTGACCTGGGGTGAGATGCTGGTCAAGCGAATTTGCTGGAGCTGTTTGCTCCAGGCGTCGTGAATGGGTGAATCCGCATAACGGTCGGCAGCGGCGCGGTCCACGAATTCAATCACAAACGCGGCGTCGAAATCGCGTGGCTCCATCCGCGCGGGTTTGAGCCAGATATTCTTGATGCCTGCGATTTGCGCGGCCATTTGCTTCACACCATCAATCGCCTTCTGCCCTTCAGCATCCGAGACTCCGGGGCGAAACTTTATGAGAGAAATCGCGAGGATTGTCTTTGGCTGCCCGAAACGGTTCTCTCCCGCGGCGTAACCGCCGAAAAAAAGCGCGCCCCCCAACAGTATGATGGTAAGGATTCGCGGAATTCTGATCATTGGTTTTTCTCCTGAGCTCTTACCGGCGCCGCAGGCGCGCGGAAATCCTTTAAGTCTGGTTTCCGCGAATTAGGCGCATGGCGGCCGCAAGTCCGGGTTCACCAGCGCCGCCGGCGCCGCGCTGTGCCGCCGCTGTTTCCGGATCGGCAGCCCCTTCACCGGGAGCAAGGAATAGGTTTTCGTCAAGACCATGTTGCTTGGTGTACATCTCGAAATACCGCCCCTGTGCTGCGTAAAGCGAAGCGTGTGCCCCGCGCTCGACGATGCGTCCACCTTCAATAACGAGGATCTGGTCGGCGCGCCGAATGGTGGAAAGCCGGTGCGCGATAACGAACGTCGTCCGGCCCTTCATGAGCTGT
Organism: uncultured Acidobacteriota bacterium; assembly: GCA_963838945.1. Lineage (GTDB taxonomy): Bacteria > Acidobacteriota > Terriglobia > Acidiferrales > UBA7541 > DASTCZ01. The sequence continues at coordinate 852,176 of CAWITC010000011.1, forward strand.
CCCAGCCCCTGCTGGATGAGGGCCTCGGATTCCGAATCGAGACTCGATGTCGCTTCGTCAAGGATCAGGATGCGCGGATTCGCGAGCAGCGCGCGCGCAATAGAAACCCGCTGCTTCTGGCCACCGGAAAGCTTCACGCCGCGCTCCCCGATAATCGTGTCATACCTTTTCTCGAGAGTCTCGGCGAATTCATCCACGCGCGCGATGCGGCACGCTGTAAGGATTTCCTCCTCCGTCGCGTCCGGTCGCGAGAAGGCGACGTTTTCGCGGATGGTTCCGTCAAAGAGAAACGTTTCCTGCAGCACCACGCCAAGCTGCGTGCGGTAGCTGGAAAGCTTCACGGTAGAGAGGTCCACCCCATCCACCAGCACGCGTCCCGACGTTGGAGTATAGAAGGAAGCGATCAGGCCGATCATCGTGGATTTGCCTGCTCCCGAAGGGCCAACGAGTGCTGTCACACTCCCGGGCTCGGCAGAGAAGGAAACCTCATTCAGCACCGTCTTGCCGATCTCATAGGCGAAGCTGACTTCTTGAAATTCCACCGTTCCGGTGATTGGGCCGATTTCGCGTTGGCGGCGTGGGTCCGTTTCTTCACGTGCTTCTTTCAGAACATCGCGCGTACGCTCGAGCCCAGCGAGCGCTTCGTTCACCTGCGTGCCGACGCTGACGATTTGAAATACGGGCGCGACCAGCATGGCGAGAAAGAACGAATATTGGACCCACATGCCGGTGGTCATCGAATGGTGGATAACCATGCGCCCGCCGAAAAACATGAGGAGCGCGCTCACAAGACCCATGAGCAGCGAGGAAGAAGAGCTCATCATCGAAATCGCATTGATGGAACTCAGGATATTTTGAAGAAGGCGTTCGACGCCCTCCGCGAACACTTTTTCTTCGCGCGATTCCGCGTTGTAACCCTTAATTACACGGACGCCTCCGAGTGATTCCGTAAGCCGGCCCGCGACCTCGGCGGTGATTTTGGGTCGCGCCCGGAAGAGCGGACGAATCACGGCAAAGGCCTTGCTCATGCCAACGCCAAATACCCCGAGCACGCAAATCGCGATTGCCGTGAGTGCGAAACTGACGTGCAAGAGGTAACCGAACGCCAGCAGCGCCGTAAGAATGCTGCCGAAAAAATCGATCAGTCCTGTTCCGATGAGGTTCCGAACGCCCTCGACGTCGTTCATGATTCGCGAAACGAGCTGTCCTGTCTTGTTGGCGTCGAAGTAGGCGATGGGCAACCGTCCGATGTGTGTTTGCACGCGGCGGCGCAATTCAGCAATCATCCGCTGCGCTGATTTCGAGATGAGCTGGGAGAGGCTGAAGGACGTCAGAGCCTGCACGAAGGTGGCAATCAGGACCGCCGCCACGATTCGTGGCAGCATGTCCATTTGGCCGCCGTTCAACACGCGGTCTACGAAGGGCCTGGTCAGGAAGGGCATGACCAGACCCGCCACCCGTCCGATCCCCATCAGCACAAAACCCAGTATGAGAAGAGGAATGTTGGGTTTCAGCATCCGCCAGGCGTCGGGCAGACTCTTCCAAAGAGGTGCGGAGCGCCCGGGCTTCTTTTGCGGCGTGACGGGACCTGGAGAAGTGCTCATGGAAATGATTACGTTTCCTCAGCAGGTAGAATATCACGCCAGGAAAAACGAAGTCGGCGGCAGATTCCGCGTTCGCGGAATCTGCCGCCGGCAGGAAGAGTGGTTGAAGCGTTCCCTTAGTGCTCTTGCGGGTTATTGTTCTGTTTCACTTCCGCGTTGATGCCTGTTGGAGGCAGGCCGCTCGATTGCCGCACCAGATAGGGCATGAAAGGCGTGACCTCAAACGGCATCTTTTCCCGTTCGGAAATGCTGCCCACGGGCTTGCTCTTCAGCATTTCGAGTTTGTCGTCCCAGGGATCGAGTTTCACGCGGCCGCCCAGCGGCAGCGCGACGATCTGGTTGGGTTGCGGGTTGGAATTCGCCTGCGCCTCGACAGCCGGGCGCGAGAGTACGGCATTTCCCAGCCGCGGGCTGATCAGATTCGGGATCTCCTTCGCGCGGTTCTGCAATTCTCCGAAGAAGAGTTGCGCCGTCTTGAGCTGATCCTTGTACGTCGAATTCTTGAGCAGCTGTGCAGCCTTCTCGCTCGCGGCGTCGTTTTCTTCCTTCGTGCGCGCAAAATCGAAGTGCCGGAAGGTTTCCTTCTCGTTGAAGAGGAGCACGTTGTCAAAGAACGCGAACTGCGTGTCCACGCGATGGCCAAGCGTGATGTGCGCCATTTCCTCGGCCAGCACTGCCGCCAGACTTGCTTCATCCGGCAAAACGTCAATCAGGCCGCGGCTCAGGATGATGGTATGGCCGATCGAAACCGACTCGAGCGTCGAGTTCAGCAGGACGCGGCAGCGGATTTCGGGTTGAATATCGAGATTGTTTCCGACTTCAATATTATTCACCACAACCTCGAGAACCTTATCCACTTCGCCCTTGGGTGCGAGCACGCCCAGCCGTTCGAGACGGTCCACGACGTTATCCTCGGCCTGGCGGTCCCAGCTGCGTTGGGCCTGCAGAGGAGAGACGTCATTGTTCGTCTGGGACTGATCGTTGATGGGAGTGTTGCCTTCCACAAGGATCTTGCCCAGTTCCTGCTCCTGCTTGGAATGGCCAAGGTTGTAACCCCAGAGCCTCGTCTGCGCCTTGAATGAAATGCTCTTGGCAATGCCCGCGGGTCGCAGATTCTTTTCCTCACTGTAGATGAACGACGGCAGCCACAAGCCCGGACCCGTGTTCATGCGCCAGCTATCGAAATGAAAGAAAAACCTCTCATTGGTGCCGCCGGTGTAGGCGCCATTGAACCGCACGATGGTGAAGTCTTTGTCTTCAACCCAGATGCGGCCGACAAAACGGCTCTGTGTGTGGCGTCCCTTCGCCGTTTGCGGCGTCACGTCAAGGACCAGGCACCGGACTTCGCCCAGGAATTCGCGGCGCACATAGTCGAACTTATAGTTCTCGCGGTCGAAGCCGTTCCTATCCACATAAATCATTTCCAGGAACCCGACTGGGACGTAGGAGACGCCCATGCTGAAAATGCCCGAGAATCCGCTTAGGATCCCGTGGCGAATTCCTCCGTTGTCAATCAAGGACTCCAGTTGCACGCCCTTGGTGAGCACTGCACGGCCGATGAAATACGTGTCGCCGGCCGGTTCCGCTGCTCCATCTTTCTCGTTCCGCATGTTCTGGATGTAAGTTTCAACCAGTGGCGAGAACTGGCGGAAGCTGACCATCTCCGCATTTTCCCGCGCGATGATCTTGTCGACCACCTGCTCGAGCATGCCGGTATTTTGAATTTGCTGCTGCTGGCCGAACGCCGCCCGTGACGGCACGACGAAGAGAGCCAGAATAAATAGGACTGCCTTTAACGTACGCATGTTGCCTCCACTCCTCCAATTCTCAGTATGCCAACAGAAATTCGATGTGAACCGTAGCCGGGAAATCCACAGGCTGCCCGTTGCTGATTGCCGGCTTGTACTTGATAAGTTTTGCGTCCTTGATAGCCATTTCGTCCAGACCGTGCCCCAGACTTTTCACGACGCCTTGGATTTGAATCTCGCCATTCGCCTTGAAAATGACGCTCACCTCCACCGTGCCTTCGATCCGGAGATCGCGCGCTTCCTTCGTGTATTGGGGTTTCGGTTTTTCGAGAATGACGATCGGTTGCACGGCGGCGGCCTGTGTTTGCTGCTGGGGCGGCTTTTTTTCCGTTTCCACAGTCGCTTGCGAGAAGGTGCCTGATTGCACCGTTCCACCGCGCCGCCCGCCACCCCCTGTCGGCGGAATCGCCGTACCGTTGCCGAAGCCGCTGCTAGCCACGGTGCCGCGAGCGCCATTGGCCCCGCCGGTACCGTTGCCGTATCCAGGCCCGGGAGGCAAATCGAATGACCCGCGGCCGTTAACATTGGCGCGAAGGTTTGGATTCGAGGGACCCGAAACACCATTCGGATCGCCGAATCCGCCCGTCTGCACCTTGCTCGGGTCCAGAGTCTTTGGAAGTGTTGGTGGTGCCGCGCTTCCGGTGTTCATCATCCCGGTTTGTACTGGGGGACGCGGGCGCGGGGGCTGCGCAATGTTCATGTCCATTTTCGGGTTCACCACAGGCGCGTCAACCTTCGGCGCTTCCACCTGTGCAGCCACCTTTGGCTGGACTTTCGGCGTCAAATTGCGAGGCGCGATAACTTTCGGTTGCGGCGGTGGAGGCGTCACGGCCTCTTCGACCCGCACTGGAACCGGCTGCGGCTTTGGCCGGACGGCCGGCGGCTTCGGTGGCACCGGAACATCGGTCATCGGCGTCGCCAGCGGCATCACATTGAAAACAAGATTCGGAATCATCTTCTGCGGGAAGACCAGAGGGATGATAAGGATGAGCGCCAGCAAGCCCGCCTGCAAGGTCATGCTTGCGCCCAGCGCGCCAAAGCGCGGCTTGCTCTGCGGAAGCAGAGAGAACCGTGCGGTCGTTCCAGACTTCCCAGGGGCGGGCGTTAGAATCATCCTGTTCGGCGAAGGGGCGCCTGAGCCTATGGGAAAACCTCTTCGGAGACTAATCTGCGGTTGCGGGAGAATCGTTGGGTTCATATGAGTTCGCTTAGCTTGAGATTCCTAATCGTTCTTTTTTGTCGTCCGCGCGCTGTAGATTCTTCTTCTGCCTAGGATGACCCGGTACAAGGGTACTGGGACGGGCTGGGTGGCCGAATAGGACTATGGTACTACTGTTTCCTAAGCAGCAGCACAAAAAGCTTAAGCCCGGAGAGAAACCTTTGCAAGGGCCAATTCAGCCGGGCATTAAAGATAACAACGGGGAATTCCATGAAGGCTGCCTGCTGTTTGACCTCCGCGAGAAGCTCTTCGCTCACGTTGACTTGCAGCTTGCCGGGATTCTGGGGAAGCGTGAAAGAGCTCGGTGTATCGACCTTAGTTACTGCGCGGAGAGCAAGTCTCTCGTATCAGACGCGTGATGCGCGGATTTGACAGCGACGATGTTCCTTCACAATTCGACAGATAGGCCGGTAACTACGGCTCAAGCGTTATGATGGCCAACTCAGGCCGGCATAGGAAGCGGACCGGCAGGTACGATGTACCGATTCCGCGGCTTACGTACATTAGAGAACCGCGCGCTCCATACCATCCTTCAAGATAATGCCCGCACCCATTTGGTAACCAGAAAACGGGGATGTACGGAAGCCGCACTTGTCCACCGTGCGTGTGCCCCGCGAGAACGAGCGGAACCCGCCCCGCAATCGTGTCAAAGTACCCGGGCGCATGAAGCGCCGCAATCACGTACGCCGCCTGTGGCGCGCTAGCAACCGCGGCGTCGAGATTTGGGTTTCCCGACGCGGGATCGTCCAGCCCCGCCAGCCATACGTCTGATCGGATGAGAGCGCCTTCGTTGAGAAGGAGATGTACCCCGGCCTCCGAATAAAACGCATGCTCATTGGAATGCGGCCGATAGTTTTCCCAATTTCCGAGGACGAACCATACGCCCAATGGCGCATGGAGTTGCGTGAGCAGCGAGAGGACGCGCTCGTAATGTTCACCGCGCCCCAAAGCGTCACCTGTAATGATGATAATGTCCGGCTTTTCCTCATCGAGCAGCACAAGCAGCTCTTGCTCTCCCCGTCCAAATCCCGTCGTGTGCAGATCCGTGAGATGTGCGATTTTCAACGGAGCGGCGACCTGCGCCAGGACGGTACTATGCGTTACCTCGATACGGAAGGGTTCGATGAAGATGCCGTCTACCACAGCGCCAAGCGCTGCGAGCCCGGCCAGAATGACCACAATACGGCGCATGAAATTCGCGGCTTCGTTCGCATGAGATGCAAGGATGCGATGCCAATAGCCGCTCGAATTCTAACTCACCGCCGCTCCACTCCGCCGGGATAGAAGAGAGCGGTTTCTAGCGGCCTCCGTGCTACGCTAGTGCCGTTCCCATTTTTTACGCCAAGAGGAAGGCGCTTCCTCAAACAGCGGCTTGCCTCGTGGTTCTCGGGAATTCGGAGCAATCAGTTGGAACTGCACTAAGGCACCGGCCCCACCAAATGGAGATTTCAGCTACCGTCCGTGAAAAGAGGCTGGCGGCAATGGCCTCTGTCGGCTCCGCCATCGTGCTGGTGTGCCTGAAAGTATTCCTGACCGTGGCCACGGGCAGCCTCGGAGTTCTTTCCGAGGCCTTGCATTCGAGCCTGGATTTGATCGCCGCCGTCATCACTTATCTCTCTGTGCGTGTCTCCGACGAGCCCGCCGACGCGCGGCATCCTTACGGCCACGGGAAATTCGAGAGCTTCTCCGCGTTTGTCGAAACCGGCCTGCTTCTCATCACCGCGCTGTACATCATTTACGAAGCGTTCCGCCGTCTTTTTTTTCAGCAGGTCGCCATCCGGCCGAGCCTGCTCGCCATCGCCCTGCTTGGCGTCGCGCTGTGCATAGATCTTATCCGCTCGCGCGCGCTCAACCGCGTGGCGCGGAAATATGCGAGCGAAGCGCTGGAAGCCGACGCGCTGCATTTTTCCACCGACGTGTGGAGCACGCTCACCGTCATCCTGGGCATCGCGGTCACGTGGCTCGGCGCGCACTATGGGGTCCCCTGGTTGCGATACGCCGATCCCCTTGCCGCACTGGCCGTCGCGGGATTTGTGATTTGGGTCGGCTCTCAGATGGGCAGGCGAACGCTCGACGCGCTGCTTGACGCCGCGCCCGAGGGCTTGCAGGAAAAAATCAGCGACGCCGTCTCGCACATGGACGGCGTGCTCGGCGCAGACCGTGTGCGACTCCGCCGCGCGGGCAACAAGCATTTCGTGGATGTCACTATCAGCGTCCCGCGCACCGCGAGTTTTGAGCGCGTTCACCAGATCAGCGACGCCGTCGAGCGGCGCGTCAGCGAGATTCTGCCCGCCGACGTGATGGTACATATGGAGCCACGCGCCCGCGCCGATGAGCATCTCTTCGAGGCCATTCGCGCCGCTGCGCAGCGCCGTGGACTCGCCATTCACGGCCTTGCCGCACAGGAGCTCGAAGGGCGGCTCTTTATCGAGTTGCACCTGGAAGTGGAAGACCGCCTGACCCTCCGTGAAGCACATAGCCAGGCGACGGACCTCGAGGAGGAAATCGGCATCCTCGCTGTCGCCGCGAGAAACGGTCAAACCGCCGAGGTGAATATTCACATCGAGCCGCTCGGCTCGGAAATTGCTCGCGATGTCCGCACCGCCCGTGAAATGAGAGATTTGGGCCGCGACGTCGAAGCGTATCTCAATTCACTTGTTGCCGAATATCACGAACTGGTGGATTGCCACGAGGTCCACGTGCGCCAGCTGAGCCACAAGATTCTCGTCTCCTGCCACTGTGCGATGCGCGGCGAATTGCCGATTACCGAAATTCACGACGCGACCGCCACGCTCGAAGACCGCGTGAAGGAGAAATTCCCGCAGATCGCCCAGGTGACGATTCACCCGGAGCCCGTTGAAGAGCGCTAGCGCCGTTCCAATTCCTTGCTCCGATTTTCCGAGAGCTGTGAAGCAAGTCGCTGTTTGAGATAGTGCCCTCTTCTTGGCGCAAAAAGTTGGAACGGGACTAATTCTCCCCCATTTGGTTGGAATCAGTGAAGGTGCTGGCCTTCCTTCCGGGCCGGGTTGAAGCACCATGGCGGCGGATGCTACGATTTAAGTTTCCATGGCGGACACCACTCCCAACAATCAGCAGGGGCTTCGCGCAGGCACGATTCGGGTGGGCGTCCCCTATCGCACGGCGAAAGAAGAGGTCGCCGGCGAAAGCCGCAAGCACGAATACTATTGCCGGGCCGTGCGTGACGCAGGTGGCGAGCCCGTAGCGATTTCACTGAACTTGGATGACGCACGCCTCTCCGCCCTGCTGCATTCGCTCGATGCCTTCGTGACGCCCGGCAGCCCCGCGGACGTGGATCCCTCCCGCTATGGCGCGGCGCGCCACCCAAACTGCGGCGACGCCGATCCGGCCCGCGAGCGGACGGACTGGGCAATCTACGAGCACGCGTTTGCCGATCAGAAACCGGTGCTGGCGATTTGTTACGGCGCGCAAACACTCAATGTTTTCCTTGGCGGCACTCTTGTGCAGGACATCCCGAGCGAACTTCCCAATGCGTTGCCTCACAGCAAGGCCGCCAATGGCGAAGTGATGCCCGCGCCGTCGCAGGACCCCGTGCACGCAGTGCAAATCGAGGCGGGCTCGAAGCTCGCTGAACTTTCCGGCGTGCCCGAAAACCGCGTGAACACCTCGCACCATCAGGCGATTCGGACCCCCGGGCGCGGACTGAGCGTCAGGGCGAAGGCTCCGGATGGAGTCATTGAGGCCGTTGAATACACGGGTAACGGCCTCGCAACCGCGGGCGGCGCCGAGCATTGGATCCTTGGCGTGCAATGGCATCCCGAGCGGCCGATTCACGAAGAGGCCGGCGACGCTTTTTCCGCCGCACTTTTTCGCGTGCTTGTGCGCGCCGCCGTGGGGGTCGCCCCTCAGGCGACCTGAAGCACCAATTCAAGCAAGCCGACAAGCAAGGCGTCAGTTCTCGTTGCACCGCTCACGCTGTACCGCACTCTTCAGGGGGAAGCATGATCTCACTCACAGGCAAGGCGGCGGTCATCACCGGAGGTTCGCGCGGCATCGGCGCGGCGGCGGTGAAGCTTTTCGCGCAAGCCGGCGCGGACGTCGTGTTCAACTACCACCGCAACCGCGATGCCGCCGAGCAGGTCGAACTGGAAGCGCGCAAGCACGGCACTCGCGTCGAGTCACTGAAGGCCGACCTCACCAAGATGGCAGACGCAAAGAAGCTGATTGACCACGCTACGACGCGGCTCGGACGGCTTGACATTCTCGTTGCCAACGCGGGCGTCTGGAATGCAGAGGACGCCCCGATCGAGCAACTCACCGAAAGGCAGTGGGACGACATGCTGCGCATCAACCTGAAAAGCGTCTATTCCGTGATTCATTTCGCCGCCGCGCGAATGATTATGCAGAAGAGCGGGCGCATCATCGCCATCAGTTCGACGGCCGGGCAGCGGGGCGAGGCGTTTCACGCGCACTATGCCGCCTCCAAGGGCGCCATCATCAGCATGGTGAAAGGCCTTTCAACCGAACTCGCCCGTCATAACATTCTCGTGAACTGCGTCGCGCCGGGCTGGGTGGACACGGACATGTCGAAGCCCGTGTTGTCCACCAAGGCGGGCGCGAAATTTGCAACGTCGTTGATTCCGCTGGGCCGCGTGGCCACGGCCGAAGAGATCGCCGGGCCAATTCTTTTCATGGCTTCCGACCTGGCAACCTTTATCGAGGGGGAAGTGCTCAATGTGAATGGAGGCGCGGTACTGTGCGGCTGAAATCCATTCTTGCGCTAGAGGGTATCGCGGCTGTGTCGGCAGTCGTGGCCGCAGTCGTCGCATTAGTCGTGTGCTCGCTTGCCGCGGTGCCGCTCGACGCCGGGCCGTCTCCGCGCGCGCAGAATCCAGATACGCTTCCCGCCGATAAAAGCACGGCCATGGCGAGGGAGATCATCCAGCAGATGATCGCCGCGCTTGGCAGCAACGCCTATCTCACCGTTCGCGATTCCGATTGCACGGGAAGGCTTTCGCAATTCGGGCCGCTGACCGGCGAACTCGGCGGCTTCGCTGAATTCCGGTCATATTGGATTTTTCCCGACAAGTACCGCCGGGAAATCTCCCGCAAAGGGATCATCATTGATGTCTACAACGGCAATCAAGCTTGGTCGCTCGACAAAGGCGGCGTCGAAGACTTGGATCCTGTTGTGGCTGCCACGTTTCAGGCGGGTGTGAAGACCACTTTTGACTACCTGATTCGTTACCGGCTGAAGGGACCGGACCTCGAATACCGCTATCGCGGCGAGGATGTCGTGGACTTGAAACAGACCGATTGGGTGGAAATCACGGACACCGACCAGCATGCCTTCCGCATCGCCGTGGACCGCGGAACCCATCTTCCGGTTCGTTACGTCGTGACCACGCTCGATCCGAAGACCGGCGAGCCGACCCAGGACACCACCATCTACTCGAACTGGCACGTTGCCGGGGGCGTGCAGACGCCATTTGGAATTTCGCGCGAACGCGATGGCAAGCGCACGCAACAGAGCTTTTATTACGGATGCAAACTCAACTCCGGAGTTTCGCCGGAGCTTTTCACCAAGGAAGACCTCCAAAAACGCTGGAGAGATAAAGGCCACAAGAGCAAGTAATCCCGGATCTGCGTCCTGCGCGATCCGGCAACGGGCTACTCCCTCGCTTCCCATTTCTGCTAGACTCCGCGCATTGGTTTGCTCGTGATCGCTGCCGGGTGCGCGGAATCAGTCCGCCTGCAAAAGGCGCCCGCGCGAGGAGGATGCTTCCATGCAACGCCGCCAATTCCTGCATCAAGCCGCTGCTGCTGCGGCAATTTTTGGTTTGCCGCTCGCCCGCGCCGAACAAATGCTGGCGCAGGAAGGGCCTCCGCTGCCTCCGCAGGATCTCTTCGCGACGGATCCCGAGCGTTACTGGGCCGAGCTGCGCCGCCAGTGGCTGCTCGCCTCCGACCACATTAATCTCAATTGTGGCTCGATCGGGTGCACGCCCCTGCCCGTGCTGCGCGCAACGATTGAGCACATGCTGAGCGCGGAGGAGTATCGCGAGGCGCCCTACCCGTGGTTTGGCTACGAGGAAAACACGCGCATTCATGATCTCCGCGAAGCCATGGCCGCCTTTCTGCACATCAACCGTGACGATCTGGCTATTCTGCGCAACGCAACCGAAGCCAACAACGTGGTCTGCAACGGGCTGGATATGAAGCCCGGCGAAGAGGCAATCCTCACGGATCAAGAGCACCCCGGCATGCGTGGTTGTTGGGAGCAGAAGGCAGCGCGGTTTGGAATCAACATCGTCAACGTCGCGCTGCCCGCTCCGCCGGCGTCGCCGGATGAAATTGTTGGGCTACTGGAGAAGGCCATCACGCCGCAAACGCGGATCATGGCCGTCGCCCACATCACGACGGCGACAGGCCTGATCTTGCCAGTAAAGCAAATTTCCGCGATGGCGCGCGCGAAAGGCGTCCTGACGCATGTGGATGGCGCTCACGCCGTGGGGCAGATCCCGCTCAATTTGACGGATCTCGGCTGCGATTTCTACACCTCAAGTCCGCATAAGTGGCTGATGTCGCCAAAGGGCACGGGGCTGCTCTATGTGCGGGAAGAACTACAGAAGAAATTATGGGTAAACGTCTGCTCGGGCGAATGGAAGAACTACGACTTGAAGGCATACCGCTTCGAGAACCTAGGCACATCCAACCTGAGCGTGATGGTCGGTCTCAAGGCCGCTCTCGATTTCTTCCACACGATTGGACCCGACCGCATTTACGCACGCATCCATCAGCAGGCGGCCAAAGTGCGCGACATCGTAACTTCGCACCCCCAACTCGCACTCACCGCTGCAAGCCGCGACGATTTCTATGGGGGTCTGGTGAGCTTTGCCAATCCCAAGGGCGACACCGCCAAAATCGCCGAAGAATGCTCGAAGCGCGCCATCCGCATTGCCGGCGGCTCGCCGCGCATCCGCATCGCCACTCACATTTTCACGCAGCAGCCGGAAATCAACGCTTTCGCCGACGCAGTCGACGCGGGGCTGCGGGCTTAGCGAAACTTCCTCGCTGTTCGGCGTGCCCCCAGAGGCACTATGCGAATTCTGGCAATCTCGGCGACGCATTGGTCGCATCCTGCCTTCGCGGTATAATGGCCGAACGCCCATGACCCAGAATTCACAGCAGATGCACGGCACAACTGTCTTATGCGTGCGTCGCGACAGCAAGGTCGTCATGGCCGGCGATGGCCAGGTCACACTTGGCGACCATGTGATGAAACATTCGGCCAAGAAAATCCGCCGCCTTTACGAAGACAAGGTGCTCGCGGGCTTTGCCGGTTCCACGGCCGACGCACTATCACTTTTCGGACGCTTTGAGAACAAGCTCCAGGAATTCCACGGCAATCTTTCGCGCGGCGCGGTCGAGCTGGCCAAGGAATGGCGCACGGATCGAGCACTGCGGCATCTGGACGCGCTGCTCGTGGTGGCCGACACCAAATCCACATTCCTGCTTTCGGGCCACGGCGACATCATCGAACCCGACGACGGAATCTGCGCCATCGGCTCCGGAGGCACGTTTGCTCTTTCGGCCGCGCGCGCCCTCTCCAAGAACACGAAAATGACCGCGCGCGAAATCGTCCAGGAGGCGATGCGCATCGCCGCGGAAATCTGCATCTATACAAATACGAATTTCACGGTTGAGGAGATGTAAGCTCAAGGCTATGCCGGACAAGGTGGATAAAAACACGGTGATTTATCTCCCCGGCGGCGAGCGGCAGGACGAACCCGAGCCGCTGCCGTCTTTTGACGAGCTGACGCCGCGCGAGATCGTCGCCGAACTGGACAAGTACATTGTCGGCCAGGCCGCGGCAAAGCGCGCGGTGGCCATCGCGCTGCGCAACCGCGTCCGCCGGCAAAAACTCCCGGCCGAAATGGCCGAAGAAGTTCTTCCAAAGAACATCCTGATGATTGGCCCCACGGGCGTCGGCAAGACGGAAATCGCGCGGCGTCTCGCGCGGCTCGCGGGCTGCCCGTTTGTGAAGGTTGAGGCCTCGAAGTACACCGAAGTTGGTTACGTCGGCCGCGACGTTGAGTCCATGGTGCGCGACCTCGTCGAGACCTCTATTGACATGGTGCGCGAAGAAAAGCTCGACGAAGTCGCCGAGCGCTCCGAGCAAGCTGCAGAGGAGCGCGTCCTCGATTTGCTCCTGCCGCCCTCACCGCCTCCGGTGGATCCGGCAAGCCCCGTGGCGAAAGAGGTCGAAGCGCTGCGCAAAGAGAACTCCGACCGCACGCGCGAGAAGCTCCGCGCGCAATTGCGTGAAGGCAAGCTCGATACCCGCATGGTTGAAGTCGAAGTGCGCGAACGATCGATGCCTTCATTTGAAATCGTCTCGAATCAGGGCGTCGAAGAGATGGACGTCAATATCAAGGACATGTTCGCGAACTTCTCCGGCTTGTTCGGCCAGCAGAAAAAGAAGCGCAAGGTCACCGTCGCCGAGGCGTTCGACTACCTCATCCAGGAAGAAGAGAACAAGCTGATCGACATGGAGCAGGTGACGCGCGGGGCGGTCGAGCGCGCCGAACAGATGGGCATCATTTTCATCGACGAAGTGGACAAAATCGCCGGGCGCGAATCCGGTCACGGGCCGGACGTCTCGCGCGAAGGCGTGCAGCGCGACATCCTGCCGATTATCGAAGGCACGACGGTCAACACGCGCTACGGTATGATTCGCACCGACCACATCCTGTTTATCGCGGCCGGAGCGTTCCACGTGAGCAAGCCATCCGACCTCATCCCCGAGCTGCAAGGGCGGCTGCCCATCCGCGTCGAGCTGACCTCGCTCGGCGAAGCCGACTTCATTCGTATCCTCACCGAACCGAAAAACGCGCTCATCAAGCAGTACACCGCGCTGCTCGAGACGGAAGGCCTCAAGATTTCCTTCGAGGAAGACGCCATCGCGACGCTCGCGCGCTTCGCCACCACCGTGAACGATCAGACCGAAAATATCGGCGCGCGCCGCTTGCACACCATCATGGAAAAGCTCGTGGAAGAAATTTCATTTGAAGCGCCGGACCTGAAGAAAAAAACAATCAAGATTGACACTGCATACGTCACCAAGCAACTCGCAGACATCGTCAAGAATCAAGACCTGAGCCGCTACATCCTCTGAGCAAGCCCAATTTCATGTCCGCAGCTTCCGTCTCTTCCCGCCGTCGCGTCCTCCAGGCCCTCGGGGGAATCCTGGTGGCGGCAAGCGTGTGCAGCCTGGTCGGTGGATGTGGCGCTCCGGGCGTGCCCACTCCGCCAAAGCCTATCGTGCCGAAGCCCGTCTCGGATTTGTCGGCACACCAAATGGGCAGCAATATCGTGCTGAACTTCACTCTCCCCTCGCAATCGGAAGGTGGAGACCGGCTCATGGAGCCGCCGGCCATCGAAATTTTTCGCGGCGAGCGGCCCGCGGGTGGCGCGGGCAAGCTGACGACGCAGCTCGTTTACACCCTCCCCTCGGCGGTGGTGGATAACTATCTCCATGAAGGCCTGATGGAATTCCGCGACCCTCTAGTCCCCGCCTCCCTTGCGGGACAGGAAATGGTTTACATGGTTCGGGCGCGTGCCACGAAAAGACACGCCTCGGCGGATTCCAACGTCGTCTCCGTGCGCGTCCTGCCCGTGCCGGCACCGCCATTCAGTGTCGTCGCCAACGTCACGGAAACCGCCGTTGAGCTTACCTGGTCCGCGGTCACGGAGGGCTCATCTGCTGTCGCGATCGTCGGTTACCGCGTTTATCGTGCCACTCTTCCCTCTGGCGCCACATTGCCGCCGGATTTCACCGATGTGTCCCAGCTACACTTGCCCGTTGCGCTGGAGCTGATCGGCCCGTCGCCCTCGACAAGCTTTCGCGATACGCAATTCGTATTTGGCACCACTTATGTTTATGTCGTCCGGAGTTTGGGCGGCCCCGAGGGGCAGGCCGTGGAATCCGGCGACTCAAAGCCCTTGGCCGTCACGCCGAAAGACGTCTTCCCACCCGCTGCTCCTCAGCGGCTAATTATCCTCATCATCCCTGCAACCCAAGCGGCCCCCGCGCACGTCGAACTATCGTGGGGCATCAGCGCGGAACCTGATCTTGCGGGCTATTGGGTGTACAGGAGCGAGGAACCCGACTACCCTGGTCAAAAACTGAACTCGCAGCCCTTGTCGAGCCCCACGTTCCGTGATATGACTGCTGTGCCCGGCAAGCGCTATTTCTACCGAGTATCCGCGGTGGATCTCTCCGGGAACGAAAGCCCCCTCAGCACTCCTGTTTCCGTGGAAGTACCGCGGCAAGAGCCCTGAGCATCAAGAAAATAATGAAAGGTTTTGTTATGGCCTCGTCCCAGCCGCGGCACACGAAGTGGTTTTCCTGGATGCGCTATCCGGCGCTACGCACGGGTTTGCGCATGGGTGTGCTGCTCACCATCGTGCTTACCGCATGGCTGATCCTCGCCAATCGAGTAAGCGTCCTTGACCGGCTGGCAATCGTTCGCAATGCCGCGGCGCTCGCCGTGCTTTTCCTGATCGCTTTCGAGCCTATCGCCCGGTATCGCAATTCCGCACGCGACCTGCTTCTTTCGGGAGGAATCGGCTGGGCCATCGGCAGCCTCTGCTATTTCGGTTGGACAATGTATTTCAACCGGTTGTCTCTCCGCATGGGCGCCTTTCATATTTTTGTTTTGGGCGCCGCAGTTTACACGCTCCTTGCCGCGGTCGTGTGGCTCGGAGGCTTGATTCGGGTTGCTCGCGACCACCACCACCACCTCGCCGCCGAGGCGAAATTGCGCCATCGCGCGCTTTAGTCTGGAACCACAAGACCTGTTAGAATTGCCTCCTTAATTTTAGAAGACCGATGAAGCTCTGCCGATTCCAGTCCGTGGTTTTGTCCGCCGCCGTCTCCCGGTCCGGCGGCGAGGCGCGTCCCGTTGCGCTCGACGGTTTCGTGGAAGGCGCGAATGTCCGCGAAATCTCCGGCGATTTTTTCACCGGCTGGCGCCCGGGCGAACGGGTCTGGCCGCTCGGTGAAGTGAAATTTCTGCCGCCCTCTGTGCCCAGCAAAATCGTTTGCATCGGCCGCAATTACCGCGAGCATGCAAGTGAACTCGGCAACGAAGTGCCGCCCGAGCCGCTCATCTTTCTGAAGCCTCCATCGGCAATCATCGCTCCGGAAGAGCCAATCGTCATGCCGGCAATCTCCAAACGCGTGGATTACGAAGGTGAGATCGCCGTCATCATCGGGCGTACCTGCTCGCAACTTGCCTCCAGCGATGACGTGAAGCCGTACATCGCAGGCTTCACTTGCTTAAATGATGTGACCGCGCGCGACCTTCAGAAAAGTGACGGCCAATGGACGCGTGGGAAAGGCTTCGACACCTTTTGTCCGTTCGGCCCGGTGTTGGAGACCGCGCTGGACTTGACCGTCGCCACGGTCGAAACCTTCGTCAACGGCGCGCGCAAGCAATCCGGTCGCGCTTCCGAAATGATGTTTTCGGTTGATGTTATAATCAAATGGATTTCGCGCGTGATGACCTTGCAGCCGGGCGACGTAATCGCGACCGGCACGCCATCCGGGGTTGGGCCGGTGCAGGCAGGTGACGTCGTCGAAGTTGTAGTCGGCGGCGTGGGCACTTTGCGCAACCCGGTGGTCGCGCAGGGCGCCTGATTTGCTTCGCGCCTCCATCGGCCTGAATTTATCTCGCGCAGAAGGGCAGCTATCATGAAATTCTTCCTTGACACAGCAAATCTCGACGAAATCCGCCAGGCCGCCGCGCTGGGTGTGCTTGACGGCATCACCACTAATCCCACGCTCGTTGCCAAAGAGAAGCGCCGGTTCCGCGAACTAATTCTCGAGATCTGCGAGATTGTGAAGCCCGGCGTGGTGAACGCAGAGGTCGTTTCCACAGACACCGCCGGGATGCTCCGCGAAGGGCGCGAGATCGCCACCTGGCACCCGAACATCATCGTGAAAGTTCCGATGACGCCCGACGGCATTCGCGCCGTCGTGACTCTGGCGAAAGAAGGCATCCGTACAAACGTGACGCTTGTCTTTTCTCCAGCACAGGCGCTCATCGTCGCCAAGGCCGGAGCTTATTTCTGCAGCCCGTTTCTCGGGCGGCTGGACGACATCTCCGAGAACGGACTCGGTCTGGTCTCGGAAATCATGACCATCTATCGCGCTTACAATTTCAAAACGGAGGTCCTTGCTGCGAGCCTCCGCCACCCGATTCATGTGGTGGAATGCGCGAAGATGGGTGCGCATATCGGCACCATGCCGTTCAAAGTTTTCGAGATGCTCTTCAAACACCCGCTCACGGACAAGGGTCTCGAGAGTTTCCTGAAAGATTGGCAATCCGCCCAAGCCACAATCGGAGGGATTTTTGAACCGGCAACAGCCAACCGGGCAGCGCGGTGAAATTTCCCGACCATTTACCTGGTGACATCCGCGTGTGGGCCGGCGCGGGGGCCGCTGCAGTGCTTCTCGCGGGATTGCTCATGTACCGCTGGCGCAGCCGTCCCCCGACTCCCGAAGAAATCGAGCGCCGCAGGCGGTTGCACGTGAATCATGTGGGTCGCATCGCGGAGGGGCGAGTCACGGAGTTGATTCAAACGAGCCCCCCCGATTCCGGCAAGCAGCGCAAAGCAGGCCTCTTTGGCCGCGGCAACGGAGCCACCTCCGCTCCCGCCAGCCGCCAGATGGTTTGCTACAGCTACTCTATTTCCGGCGTGACGTATGAGACCGCGCAGGATGTGACTGGCCTCGAAGAGCGCGTGCATTTGCACCGCATCGTCGCGGGCCAGCCCGCCAGCGTGAAGTACGATCCTTCCAATCCCAGCAACTCGATCCTCGTGGCCGACGACTGGTCGGGCATGCACTGATGCACCGCGAACGAAACTGATGACACGTCATCTCTTGTCGATCCCCGCCGTTGCGTTCGTGATTTCCATCTACACCGGGATTCTGTTGCTGCTCGTTCGCCTCGCGGTTTTTATCAGCGGGATTTCCGCCGGCGCGCTTCGCGTGCTGGCATTTGGCGGCGAAATGGCGCTCGGAATTGTCTTGTTGTTGGGCGGGACCTTTATCGCCACTCGGCTTGCCGTATTGCTGTTTGCCCCTTTCACGGAACTGCCCGGCTGAAAGATTGCGCCGATGGCTGGCGTACGCTTGCCGGAAACCGCGGCATTATGGCACTCTTGCCTGCCTGCCGCGAAAGGGCCCGCGTGCGGCAAGTAGGTACGCTCGTTGAACGCGTTATCTCCGCAGGAGAATTGAATGTCCCCGAACGCCGGAGCCCTCCGCGGGCTCGAGGGAGTGGTGGCAGCGCAGACGCGCCTGAGCCACGTCGATGGCCAGAACGGCGTGCTCATCATTGGCGGCTACGCCGTCGAAGATCTCGCCGGCCATGTCGGGTTCGAGGATGCCGCGCATCTCCTCTGGCGAGGGCGCCTGCCGGATAAAGTGGAGCTGCGCGATCTTTCCACCCAGATGTCTGCGCTTCGTCAAATCACTTCGCTGACGCTCGACGTCTTGCGCGCGGCAAAGAAAGCGCCGCCGATTGACGCACTGCGTATGGGCTGCGCGACGCTTTCCCTCGGCCTCGCGGATCCAAACGCCATCACGCCGGAAGCCGACTTCGCCGTGGCCATGCGCCTGACGGCGGCTTTCCCCACGATTGTCGCGGCACACGCGCGCATCGCGAAGGGCCTGGACCCCATCCCGCCCCGCGTGGATCTCCCGCTCGCCGCGAATTTTCTCTACATGGTGTATGGCCGCGAGCCCGACCCCGCCGCCGCGCAGGCACTCGACGCCTACTGGGTCACCGTGATTGACCACGGCATGAACGCTTCCACGTTCACCGCGCGCGTAATCGCCAGCACTCGCTCGGACATGGTGAGCAGCGTGACGGGCGCGCTCGGCGCGCTCAAGGGGCCGCTCCATGGCGGAGCCCCTGGCCCGGTGCTCGACATGCTCCACGAAATTAAATCCGCAGACCGCGCCGAAGCGTGGATTCGCAATGAGATTTCATCCGGCCGCCGCATCATGGGATTCGGCCACCGCGTCTATCGCGTCCGCGACCCGCGCGCCGAGGTTCTCAGCCATGTCGCCGAGCGTATGGGCCAGGCGCAGCTTGAAAACCGCCAGCTCTATGACCTCGCGCGGCACGTCGAAAAAACCGCCCTGCGCATCCTCGCCGAGTCAAAGCCCGGCAGGAACCTCAGCACCAACGTTGAATTCTTCACCGCGCTCGTCTTGCAGGCTCTTGGCCTTGAGCCGCAGCAGTTCGTGGCGATGTTCGCCTGTGGCCGCGTGGCTGGATGGTGCGCCCACGTCATCGAGCAGCACGCGGAAGATCACCTCATCCGTCCGCAGTCCGAATACATCGGCCCGGTCGGACTGAAGATCGGGCGGTAATCGCGCAGCCGCGCGCAGCGTCGCACTTTTTCTCATGCCGCACGAAGACAGAATCGAACATCTGAAGCGCCTCAACGCGGAAGCGGAAGCGGGCGGCGGCGCTGAACGCCGTGAGCGCGAGCACAAAGCCGGCAAGCTCACCGCGCGCGAGCGCATCGACCTGCTGCTCGATGAAAACTCATTCGAGGAGCTGGACAAATTTGTCCGCCACCGCTCGACTGATTTCGGAATGGCCGAACAGCGCCCTGCGGGCGACGGCTTCGTTACTGGCTACGGAAGAATCAACGGCCGCCTGGTGTACGTCTTCGCGCAGGACTTCACTGTTTTCGGCGGCTCGCTCTCGGAATCCAACGCTTTGAAAATTTGCAAGATCATGGACCAGGCCATGCGCACGGGCGCGCCCCTCATCGGATTGAATGACTCCGGCGGCGCGCGCATTCAGGAAGGCGTAATGTCGCTCGCGGGCTATGCTGACATTTTTCTGCGCAACACTTTGGCGAGCGGCGTTATTCCGCAGATCAGCGCCGTCATGGGACCATGCGCCGGCGGCGCGGTCTATTCACCCGCCATCACCGATTTCATCTTCATGACGCGCGACACTTCCTACATGTTTGTCACCGGCCCGGACGTCATCAAGACTGTCACGCACGAGGAAGTCACCAAGCAGGAGCTCGGCGGCGCGATGACGCACAATGCCACGAGCGGCGTCGCGCACTTCGTCGCGCGGGACGACCGCGAATGCCTCGTCATGATCCGTGAGTTGATGGGTTTTCTTCCGGCCAACAATCTGGAAGACCCGCCGCGCCGCCCCTGCTCCGACCCCGCCTCGCGCGCCGATCCCCGGCTCGATCACCTCGTTCCCGAAGACCCCATGCAGCCTTACGACATCAAGGACGTCATCCACGCCGTTATGGACGAGGGCGATTTCTTCGAGGTTCACGAGCACTTTGCGAAGAATATCGTCGTGGGGTTCGCGCGGCTCGATGGCCGCCCGGTGGGTATCGTTGCCAATCAGCCGGCATTTCTTGCGGGCGTGCTGGACATCAGCGCATCAGTCAAAGGGGCGCGCTTCGTGCGATTTTGCGATGCCTTCAACATCCCTCTAATTACTTTCGAGGATGTGCCTGGTTTCCTGCCGGGCACGCAGCAGGAATTCGGCGGAATCATCAAGCACGGCGCGAAGCTGCTCTTCGCATTCGCCGAAGCCACCGTGCCGAAAATCACCGTCATCACGCGCAAGGCTTACGGCGGCGCGTACTGCGTCATGGCCTCAAAGCACATTCGCACGGACGCAAATTTCGCCTGGCCTACCGCCGAAATCGCCGTAATGGGCCCCGAGGGCGCCGTCAACATCGTGTACAAGCGTGAGATCGAACGCGCGCCCGAATCCGGCCGCGACCGCCTCCACGAGGAAAAAGTCGCCGAGTTCCGCGAGCGCTTCGCCAATCCCTATGTCGCCGCCGAACGCGGCTACATTGACGCCATCATCGAGCCTTCGCAAACCCGCGCAAAGCTCATCTCCGCGCTTCGCGCGCTTGAAAATAAACGCGACTCAAATCCAAAGAAGAAGCATGGAAATATCCCGCTGTAAGCCGTTCGGACAAGTCAAGAATAAAAGGAAGTTTGGTGGACCTGGCGCAACGCATTGTCACGGCCGGCTCGCGATTTCTGGAAGGGCTTACTTCGTTGTCGTCTACAGTTGAACCCTTCCGGCAATGATGTGCAAACGCACCCTGCCGCGGATTATCGGAATTGCCGCTCCACAGTTTCAGCGAAACTTAAGCGGCGGATTGCGCGCGCCGATGGGGTGAGTTGCGAAACCTTTGCAGAGAATTTCGACGCGCGTGGATTCATTCAGTCAATCAATCGCCTACGCGCCCGGAGAGACTCGGCTCCGGTGCCCGCGCGCGCTTCTTCGGCGTTTCCGGCTCCACGCCGCGCCAGCCCACCGGACGGCCCTTCACCGCCTGCATCAGCGCTCGGAAAAGCACCACGTACATCATCTGACGGTAATAGAAGCGCTGCAAAACGAGCGGCAGCAGCAGCGACCAGTCCTCTTTCCTCTCCAGCGCGAACGCAATGACGCATGCCAGCAGGTCAATCACCATGAAGCCAAGGAAGAATACGACCGACCGCTGCATGTCCTGCGTCGTCCACGTTCCGAGCGGCAGCCCCTGTGAAATGTGGAAGCGGGAAAGGCCCCATAGCATCACCGAAATCAGAAACAGCAGGTCAATCACCGGCGAAAATAGTGGCAGCAGAAGTTGAAAAAGAAAAATATTCGGCAGCGCGACGAGCCCCAGCGTCCCATATTTCGGCCGCCCGACCGTGTCGCGGTGCTTCCACACCGATTGCAGCGTCCCGAAGGTCCAGCGGAACCTTTGTCGGATGAGTGTGCCCGCCGTTTCTGGCGCTTGCGTGTATCCGATGGCCTCTTCGTCATAGGAAATGCGCCAGCCCGCGCGCCGGATGGCGATCGTGAGGTCCGTGTCCTCGGCAACCGTCTGAGAACTGAACCCGCCCGCCGCTTGCATTGCTTCCACGCGCCACGCACCCACCGCGCCCGGCACCACCGGGATGCAATTCAGCAGGTCAAATGCGCGTTTCTCCATATTCTGGCTGGTGATGTACTCAAGCGCTTGCCAGCGAGTGAGCCAGCGCGTCCGGTTGGCCACCTTTACGTTCCCCGCCACGGCGCCTACGCCGAGGTCGGCGAAGTTGCGCACCAATTTCCGGATCGCGTTGCCGTCTATTGAAGTATCCGCGTCAATCGTGACGGCAATCGTTCCCGTCGCCGCCTCGAGCGCGCGCGCCAGCGCCGCCGGTTTGCCCCGGTTCGGCTGGTGCAGAATGTGCACGCGGGGGTCCGCGCCAAAATGCGCTTCCAGCAGCTCGCGGGTGCGGTCCGTCGAGCCGTCATTTACAACGATGATCTCTTTCTTAGGATAGTCCGCGGCGAGCGCCGAATTCACCGTCTGCACGATCACTTCTTCTTCGTTGTACGCCGGAATCAGCACGCTCACCATCGGCTGAAATTCCGGATGTTCCCCGGGCCCCTTCCGCAGCTTTTCAATCAATCCCAAAAGTCCGATGATTATCGCCCTCCCGCTCACGAGCAGGATCCCGATTATAAAAACGGAGGCGATGCTCACTCGCAAAACGAACAGCAATCCAAAAATAAATCCGTCGGCGCGCACGGCCCAGATCTCGTCACCGGCCACCGGCGGCATCACCTGCGCGCGCGTCTGATTCACCAGCTCGGAGACGGGCACGATCTGGTAGTGCGCCGCGCGCAGCTCATCAATCACTCGAGGCAACGCGAGTACGGTTTGCGAGCGGTCCCCGCCGCCGTCGTGCATCAGGATGATGTGCCCTTTGTGAACATCGGCCAGAACGCGCTTTACGATCTCGTTCGCTGGAGGCGGCGCCGCGCCGCCCGGTGCTCCCCAGTCATGCGGGTCAATCTGCGCGCCCACCAGGATGTAACCCATCTCTTGAGGGATTGGGAGCATCGATACTTCATTGGCGGTTTCGGGTTGGTGATCGATCCCGTAGGGCGGTCGGAACATCACCGTTTTCACGCCCAGCGTGGATTCAATAAGCCGTTGCGTAAGGTTCAGCTCAAATCGAATGGTTGCCGGTGGCGAATTTTCGTCAAAATGCTCATGTGTGTAGGTGTGGTTCCCGATTTCATGGCCTTCTTCATATTCCCGCTTTAGGACACTTGGATACTGATTCGCGTTTTCACCGATGGCAAAAAACGTCGCCGGCGCTTTTTTCTCTTTCAGGATGTCGAGAATTTGCGGTGTCCATCGTGGGTCCGGACCATCGTCAAACGACAGAGCGATCTTCCCCGGTACGTCCCCCATCTGCTCGATCCGCCAGGAAAGCGGGACCTGTTTGTACCTTTCGCCATCGATTGTGTCCGAATCAGCGTCGTAATCGAATTCGCGTACTCCGCGCTTTGGCGTGTCCAGCATTTTCCAGATGTCGCCTGTATTGGGGCCTTCTAGGATCAAGTCGGGTCCGGCGCCCACATCCCGGAGCAGCGCACGCGTGGCGTCATCCGGATGCAGCGTGTCCCAGATTTTCCACATCGACGTATCCACCATGCCCAGACGCCAGACCGCCGTGCCCTGCACACCTGCACGTTCGGCCGCCCGTAATTCGTTGTAAGCCGTCACCGCGTCCGTAAACCAAACCTGGTGGACCCGGTTCTGCTCGTCTTCATAGGAGTAATGGGGGTTCAGCGAATTGTCGTCGAATTCGATATCCGATTCGGATTCATACGCCGTCAGGAACGCCTGCTGGACGGAAAGAGATTGCGCGGGCTCGTGCTTTTTCTTGTCCACCGTCCAGTCGTACCCGTAATTTGCAATTCCCATTACGATCTTGTGGGCCGGCACAATCTTCAGAATCTTATCCAGGTTGGCGGTAAACCAGTCCTGCGCGGCAATCGGCCCCGGCGCCGAGGTCTGCCAGTGCTGGTCGTAATTCATCAGCACAATCGCGTCGGAGTGCTCGCCGAAGAATGCATAGTCATAGCTCCAGTCAGCCGCCGGCAGTGCGACCATCAGTTTCAGGCCCTTGGCGTGAAGCTGGATCTCTAGTTCCCCAACGAAGGCGCCAAAATCTGCCTGGCTCTTGTCCGGCACACTCTCCAGATCCAGGCACACGCCGACCTCATGCATCCCGAGGACATACTTCGTCAGCCCGGCTTCAAATCGTGCCCGAGCGGCGGGTTTCCCCAGCATTTCGGATAGCTCGCGTGTCTGGAAATCCGTCCCGTCGGAGTTCTGCACCAGTGCCATGATGGGGAGCTCGAACGGAGAGCCTTGCGCGGCCTGATCCTTCTGTTCCTGTTGGAGCCAGAGATGCATTTTGTCATTGGCCATCAGGCGCACTGCTTCGTCCGCGTCCACCCCCTTATGCACGACGTTTTGCGGATCCACCACGGTCAAAGTGCCGTCGGCGGTCGTCGTGTGCAATTCGTCCGGGATCAGCAGGTCGATGTCCTTGTAATGATGGGTCAAAGTCGCCATGCTGGCGGGATCGTAGGGAACGTAGAATGCCGCGCGGACGCGCAGCGGGTCATACTTATCCGGCAATTGCCCGAGGGTGGCCACGCGCCGTTTTCGCCCTGGACGCGGGACATTTCGCGGCGTGCCGTTGCGGTTCACCGGCACCGGGTGGCCCGCGTGCACCGTATCTCGCAGCAGCAGGCTGGGAAGCGCCACGAGGCGCATCACGGACACGAAAAACGTCAGCAGCAGCAGCGCCAGCACAACGCCGCTGATCTCCAGTGCCCGCCGTGTGAAAAACCACCGGAGGCGCTTCTCATCGTAGAAAATTGGCTTGCTTTGTTTCACTGCGTCATTCCAAGCTATCCATGCCGTCGAGACGTGTCAATGACTCGTCAACCACAACTTCCCTTATTATCCACGTGGAACCTGAAGGCGCCATGAAACCCGCCTCCCTCTCTCCTTGGCCCCGGATTGCCACGACCGCCACGATTGCCGCGCTCGTCGCGGGCCTCGCGATCCGCGTATTCATCGTCCTGCAATTCCCGGCACACACAGGCGACGGCCCTATGTATCTTTCCCTGGCCCGAAATTGGCTGCACGATGGTGTCTACGGTCTTGACCTGAACGGGCGGCTGGCTCCGGTGGACATCCGCGTGCCTGGCTATCCTGCTTTCCTCGCGGCTCTCTCCTTTGTATTTAGACGCGGTGACCTGCCCTTTTTGTTGGCTCAAGCCGTTCTTGACATTTTAACCTGTTTGCTCGCCGCTGTGTTGGCCGGGTATCTCGCGCCGGAACATTCGCGCCGCCGTGTCCGCCTTGCCGCGCTGTGGCTTGCCGCGTTCTGCCCTTTCCTTGCCAATTATTCCGCCGCGATACTCACCGAAGTGCTCGCTGCATTTTGGACGGCGGTTGCCCTCGTCGCTTTTGTGGGAGGAATTGCCGGCCGCGAGACGTTCAAGGGGCGTCTGGGCGGCAAGCATTTCCATATCAATACCTGGCTCGCCGGAGGCCTGGCAGCGGGCATCGGCACCCTCGTGCGCCCCGAGACTCCTCTTCTGCTCATCGCACTGGCGCTCGTTCTCTGTTGGCGGCTGCGCCGCTCCGCGGACTGGCCCCGGCTCGCGCGCTTGGGAGTCTTCACTGCTGCGGGCTTCGTGCTTCCGCTTCTGCCCTGGGGAATCCGCAACGCCGTCACCTTGCACGAATTTCAGTTTCTCGCTCCGCCTTACGCAACGCTCCCCGGCGAAATTGCGCCGCGTGGATTTCTTTCGTGGACAGGCACCTGGCTCGTGAGCTACCGCGATGTGTATCTCACCGTGTGGAAATTGGATTCCGACCCACTTCAGCTCTCCGACGTCCCCGCTTCGGCCTTCGATTCCCCGGAAGAACGCAGCCGCGTCGCGGATCTTTTTTCTGATTACAACGAGAACTGCTGCGACGTTCGCCCGGAGTGGGACTCGAAATTCGGCGACCTTGCGCGCGAACGCACCGCGCGCCACCCCCTGCGCACCTATTTCACTGTGCCGCTCGTCCGCGTGTTCGCGCTATGGTTCACCCCGCGCGTTGAACTGCTGCCATATATCGGGACATTGCGGCCGCTCCGCGACTCATTTGAGAATGACCCCGTCGATTTCTGCGTCACGCTGCTTCTCGCGGCTCTTGGGATTCTCTATGCGGGATTGGCGATTGTGGGCTCGCTCCGCGCCTCGCGCAGCGGAATTCTTGCCGGACCGCAACTCTGGGGCGTGGCTTTCCTGGTGGTTTTCTGCCTCGTGCGTACCGCTTACTTCACACACGTCGAGACGCCCGAGCCGCGCTACGTCCTGGAATGTTTCCCCGCGATATTCGCGCTGGCCGCTCTGCTTTACGCGCGGCGCGCCGACCCCGCCTGATTCGATATTCTCCCGCCTAAGCCGAATGATTCTATGTGGGATGATTCGCGGTGCTTCGCGCGTTCGCCGCGCCCGATTTCCACAAGGGGCTGATCTCCCCCACCAAATAGAGCGAGCCAGTCACGAAGACCACATCCTCGCGCGCCGCGTTCCCCAGCGCTCGCGCGAACGCCTCGCTCGCGTCGGCCACTACATCCAAATGTGGCGCAAGGTGGCGCGTCATTTCCGCAAGTGCTTCCGCGGAAAGCGCGCGCGGCTGTCTCGGTGCGGTCACCGTCACTCGCGCCGCTCGCGGAAACAGCAGTCCCGCGATTTCGTCCACCGATTTGTCGCGCACCGAGCCGTAAATCAGATGAATGCGCCGCCCCGCCAGATGCTCGTCCCAGAATGCCGCCAGCTCCCGCGCTCCCGCGGGATTGTGCGTGCCATCAAGAAAAACTGTGGGTTGCTCCGCGATTCGCTCCAGCCTCCCCGGCCACTGCACTTGCGTGATGCCGTCCGAAATATTATCGTCCGTGATTTGGACTCTCCGCTCCGCAAGCACGTGCGCCACGGCAAGCGCCGTCACTGCGTTCCGCACCTGATACCGTCCCGCAAGCCCAAGTTTCAACTCAATGCGCCGCGGGTCTCCGGCAGCCTTTTCTGAAATCACCGCCGAATAGAATCCATCCCGCGCGCGAAGCTCTTCCACGCGATACGCCTCATCAATCTCCACCAGCGGCGCGTTCAACTCCTTCGCGCGCCGCTGAATCACCACCCGCGCCTCCGGATGCTCCGCCGCGCTCACCACCGGCACGCCCGGCTTGAGTATCCCCGCCTTCTCGCCCGCGATTTCCGCAATCGAATGCCCCAGAAACGCCTCGTGGTCGAACGCAATCTGCGTGATCACCGCCACCTCCGGCATCACAATGTTCGTCGAGTCCAGCCGCCCGCCCATCCCCACTTCCAGCGCCGCGAATTCCACTCCCTCGCGCGCGAACACATCGAGCGCCATCGCCGTCACGCATTCAAAGTAAGTGGGATGCGCCGCAAGCTCGCTGGTCGAAAGCATCTCTTCGACGAGGCCGCGCAGCCTCGTAAACGCCGCCGCAAATTCCGCGTCGCTTATTTCCGCGCCGTTCACCCGGATGCGCTCGTTAATCCGCTCGAGGTGCGGCGACGTGTACAGCCCCGTCTTGAATCCCGCGCGCCGCAGGATGGATTCGACCATCGCCGCCGTCGAGCCTTTCCCATTCGTCCCCGCGATGTGCACGCTCGCGAATTTCCTTTGCGGTTCCCCCATCCGCGCCGCAAGCGCTCGTATGTTCGCCAAATCGAATTTCGCCGCCCGCGCGTGCGACGGCGCCGCCAGCTCGCGCCCCAGCGTCAGCAGATACCGCACCGCATCTTTGTATTCCATGGGAGCCTGGGTGCTCAGTTCAGAAAAAACTCAAACGCGTTTGATATGTAGGCCTTCAAATCCTTGCGGTGGACGATGGCATCCAGAAACCCGTGTTCCAGCAAAAATTCCGCGCGCTGAAATCCTTTCGGCAGCTTCTGCTTGATCGTTTGCTCGATCACGCGCGGCCCCGCGAATCCGATCAGCGCGCCCGGCTCCGCGATGTTCAGGTCGCCGAGCATCGCAAAGCTCGCCGTCACGCCGCCCGTCGTCGGGTCGGTTAGCACGGAAATGTAAGGCAGCCGCACCTCATCCAGCCGCGCCAGCGCCGCCGACACCTTCGCCAGTTGCATCAGCGAAACCGTGCCTTCCATCATCCGCGCCCCGCCCGAACACGAAATGATCACCAGCGGCAGCCGCCTCGCCATCGCCAGCTCGATCGCGCGCGTCACCTTTTCCCCGACCACCGCGCCCATCGACCCGCCGATGAACCGGAACTCCATCGCGCAGCAAATCACCGGACGCCCGTTCAGGATGCCTTCCGCCGTCAGGATCGCGTCATTCATCCCCAGCTTGCGCTGCGCGTCGCGCAACTGCTGCGCGTATACCTTCAATGCCGTGAATTTCAGCGGATCGCTCGACGCCAGCTCCGCGTCGTGCTCGATCCATCGTCCGTCGAGCAGCAATTCCAGCCGCTCGCGCGCCCCCAGCGGAAAATGGTGCTGGCATTTCGGGCAGACCTGCTGGTTCGCTTCCAGATCTTTTTTCCAGATCGTTGACCGGCAGGACTCACACTTAATCCACAGCCCTTCGGTGCGCACCGTCCGTTCGTCCGGCGGCACCGATTTCTCAATCGATTTCTTCTGTCTTTTGAACCAGGCCATGGTTTTTAGATATTGCAGTCCGCTGCTTTCAATCCCGATTTGCTAGTCACTCGCCGCTAGTCCCTTGCCACCAGCCACTGGATTCTATCCACTCGCCTCTAGTCACTAACCTTTCGCCACTAGCCACTAATAATCTATTCCCCGCTGCGCCAAAATTCCCTTCGTGTACGGATGCTTCACCTCGCGCATCTCCGTCACTAAATCCGCCAACTCCACAAGCTTCGGATGCGCGTTCCGTCCCGTGCAAATCACATGCAACCGTTCCGGACGCCGCCGCAGCTCTTCCACCACTCGCTCCGGATCCAGCATCTTGTAGCTGATCACGTAGTTGATCTCATCCAGCACGACCAAATCATAAAGCCCGCTCTGCATTTGCTCCACCGCGAATCGGAACGCTTCCTCGCACAGCCGGATGTCTTCCGGGTTGGTTTCCGCGCCGCCGATCTTCACAAACCCCCGACCCATCGGACGAATCTCAAATTTGTCCGCCCCAAGCATCTTCGCGGCGTCCAGCTCGCCGTAATGCCACGACCCTTTGATGAACTGCACCATCAGCACCCGCAGCCCCTGCCCCACCGCGCGGAACGCCGTGCCCAGCGCGCAGGTGGTTTTCCCCTTCCCGGGGCCCGTATAGACAATCAGCAGTCCTTTTTCTTCCGGCATGGGGAATCGCGGGCCTTCCGCCTCGCCTGCCGCGGGCAATGTAACGGTACGTACCAAAGTGCGAGCCGGCGGAGTTAACCAATGGAATCTTGAGAAGTGTGCAAGCCCGCCGCGAAAACGTCAAGCCGCCGCTACGGCTGCGCCGCAGGGGAAGGGCTTGCTCACCTTGACTCGCCCCGGCGGTGTTGTACGGGCGGTGTCAAATGGCAGGGAGGCCCGCACTGGTGCATTCATATGAGAACTGTCTCAGGACTTTACCCTATTCCTTCGGCACCGCCTCATCCTCCGGCCCGTGCGGCTTGTCCCCCGAAAAACTCTTTTTCTCCCGTACGCGATGCTTCTCCTCGACGTATTGCTTCACCCGGTTCGGCTGGAACGCTTTGTGCAGTTCCGCCACCCCAGCGCCAATCATCGAGCTCCGCTTCGCCTCCGCCTCGAACTCCTCCTCCGTCATGTCGGAGAGATCCTCCTTCTTTCCCAGGACGGCGATGAACGCCAACACCAGCGCCACCACAATCACCGCTGCAATCCAGAAATACATTCAGTTACTCCAAAGCAATCCCCTAATTCTATCTCGGGTAAGGATGCCCGGCGAGGATGGCAAACGCTCGATAAACTTGCTCCGCGAGAACCACGCGCGCCAGTTCGTGCGGCATCGTCAGTGACGACACCGACAGCTTTGCCGTGGCCGCGTTGCGCAACGCCTCCGGAAATCCTTCCGCGCCGCCGCACAGAAACACCATCTCTCGCGTGCCCCGGTCGCGCGCACGTCCCAGCCAACGCGCGAATTCCGCGGACGTCTGCGTCTTCCCCGCTGCGTCCAGCAGCACGATGGTCGCGCCCGCGGTAAACTCCAGCCGCTTCAGTGCCGCGGATTCCTCGCGCACCTCGGTGATTTCGATTTCGGCGTATCGCCCGATGCGCGCCGCGTAGTCTTCTGCCATCGCGCGGCATTCCGCGCGGCGCGTCTTTCCCAGAAAAACAAAATGGATTTTCATTCCAGGCCGTAGCGTTTGCGTTTGTCGAGCAGCGTCTTCCGGCTGATTCCGAGGATTTCCGCGGCCTTGGTGATTTTGTAGTGCGTCGCTTCGAGCGTCGCGGCAATCGTCTCGCGCTCAATCTCCTCGAGCGACCGCAGCTTTGATGCGCCGTGCGGCGCTCCCGACAAATATGCCTGCACGTTTTCCGGCAAATCCTCCACGCCGAGCATTTCGCCCCGCGTCTTGCCGAAAATCAACGCCCGCTCGATCACGTTTTTTAACTCGCGGATGTTTCCCGGCCAGAAATAGGAGAGTAGCGCCTGCTTCGCTTCGGGCGAGAGCTGCGCGCTCTTGCGTCCGTGCAGAGGACCGAGCCGTGCGAGCAAATGTTCCGCCAGCGGAATGATGTCCGCGCGACGCTCGCGCAAAGGAGGTAAATGAATGCTCACCACATTCAGCCGGAAATATAAGTCCTCTCGAAATCGCCCCGCCGCGATGAGTTGCGGCAGCACCGCATTCGTCAGCGCGATCAATCGCGCATCCAATCGCAGAGTCTCCGTCCCTCCCAGCCGCTCGAAATTCCTCTCTTCGAGAACCCGCATCAGTTTCGATTGAATGCCTGTCGTAAGCGCGGCCACTTCATCCAAAACAATCGTCCCGCCATACGCCAATTCCAGGCGGCCCAGTTTCCGCTCAACAGCTCCGGTGAACGCGCCGCGCTCGTGCCCGAAAAGTTCGGACTCCACAAGTTCCGTCGGCAGGCTCGCGCAGTCAATTTTCAGGAATGGCGCGTCGTGCCTCGGCCCGAGTTCATGGATGATCCGCGCGAGATGGTCCTTGCCGCTGCCGCTCTCGCCCGTAATCAGCAGAGTCGTCGCCGTCGGCGCGACCTTGCGTGCCAGCTCGATCACTCGAATTGACACCGGATCAAATGCAATCCACGCGATGGGCGAATAGGGCATGTTGGGAGCGGTCGCCATTTTCTAACTCGCTTCTTCCGCTTGCCGCGCGGGATTTCCGCCGTCGCCGGGCGCGCCCAGCGGCGCCGGTTCGGCGTCAGGAATCACCATTTTCTTCGCCGGGCGCCACAGCCGCTCGAGATCATAGAAAAGCCGCGCGCGCTCAGTGAAAATGTGCACCAGGAAGCTGCCGTAGTCGAGCAACACCCATTCGGAATCGTTGGTGCCCTCGCGGTGTTCCAGACGCAGTCCCATTCGCGCGAGCTGCTCTTCGATTTCTTCCGCGATGGCCGCCACCTGCGGCGTGCTGAACGCCGTGCAAATCAGGAACCATCCGGTAAATGCTGCCAGATCCGTCAGGTCGAGCAGCGTCACTCCCGCGGCTTTTTTGTTTTGCGCGGCCTCGATTGCGCGGCGCAGCTCAGGACGAAGGGATTGCGTGGTC
Organism: uncultured Acidobacteriota bacterium; assembly: GCA_963838945.1. Taxonomy (GTDB): domain Bacteria; phylum Acidobacteriota; class Terriglobia; order Acidiferrales; family UBA7541; genus DASTCZ01. The sequence continues at coordinate 883,463 of CAWITC010000011.1, forward strand.
ACCGGTAGAGGCCCTGCTTTTCAATGTATTCCTCGACGCGCGGCGGCACAAGCCCGCTGATGGACTCGCCGTGACGAATACGCCGCCGGATCTCCGTCGAAGAGACGTGGCTCGAAACCGTGGTAAGCGGATGAATCGCCGTGCGCCGGAGCAAAATCGTATCCGCATCCGCGTGCGCTGCGTGCGCCCCGCGGCGGCCCAGCAGTTCGGGCGGAATCACCAGCCGCAACGCCTCGATACGAAATCCCGGCCGGTTCGCCACGATGAAATCGCACAGCCCGAGCAGCGTTTCGTAATCTTTCCACGTTGCGATGCCCAGAAATTGGTCCGCCCCGGCGATGAAATAGAGGCGTTCGTGCGCATGAAGGACATGCCGGAAGTGCCGCACCGTATTCACCGAATAAAAAACCTGATGTCCGCCCTGATCCTCTCCGGCCTCCGCGAGCGACGGCACAAATTCCGGATGGTCCATGCAGGCAAGCGACGCCATCGCCATGCGGTGCGCGAAGGGAGCCAGATGCCGCCTCGGTTTGTGTGGCGGCACGCCCGATGGGATGAAATACACGCGGCCCAGCCCGAAGCGTTTCACCGCCGAGCGCGCCACCGCCAGATGCCCCGAATGGATCGGGTCAAACGATCCTCCAAAGAGCGCGACCGATGCCTGCGTTTTCGCGTGATGTTGGCTCATCGGCGGCTCAGCGCTCTCTCTCTTTAGACGCCGGCGCCGCGGGAGTGTGCTCACTCTCGCCGCCGGCCTGTGGCGTCGCGCGGTCGTGTGACTCATCTTCAGTGTCGCTGTCGGGTCTTTGCCGCGGAATTCGGTCCAGCGCATCCGCCATCGCGTAGATCAATTCGGCGATGCCCTCGCCCGTCGCCGAAGAAATCGCGTGGAACTCCAGTCCGCGCTCGCGGCAGAATTTCCGCAGCTCATCGAGCTTCGTGCGGTCCGTCGTCATGTCGAGTTTGGTCGCGACGACGATCATCGGCTTTTCAGCCAGCGCTGCGCTGAACGCCGCCAGCTCGTTGCAAATAATCTCGAAATCTTGAATCGGATCTCGCAGCGATGCGTCGCTCGTGTCCACCAAATGCACGAGCAACCTCGTCCGCTCGACATGCCGCAGGAATCGCGTGCCCAGCCCCGCGCCCTTGTGCGCTCCTTCGATCAATCCGGGTAGATCCGCCACGACAAACGTGCGCGTCTTCGCCGCTTCGCGCGCCGTGCGTTTCGCGCCTTCCGCGGACACCACGCCCAGCGCCGGCTCGAGCGTCGTAAACGGGTAGTCCGCGATTTTCGGCCGCGCCGCCGAAATGCGCGAAATCAAAGTGGACTTCCCGGCATTCGGAAATCCCACGAGCCCCGCATCCGCGAGCAATTTCAATTCAAGTTTCAGCTCGCGCTCCTGGCCCGGCTCGCCGTCTTCCGCTTCGCGCGGCGCCTGGTGCCAGGGCTTGGCGAAATGCTGATTCCCGCGCCCGCCCCGCCCACCCTGCGCCACCAGCACGCGCTCGCCGGCGTGGGTGAAGTCCGTCAAGCGCTCGCCGGTCGCTGCGTCCGTGACGATCGTGCCCACGGGGACATCGAGCATCATGTCCTCGCCGGTTGCGCCGGTGCATTGGGAGCCTTCGCCGTGGCGTCCGCGGTCGGCGCGGAAGAGCCGGTTGAAGCGATACCGCAGCAGCGTGTTCTCGTGCTGGGAAGCCGCGAGCCAGATGCTTCCGCCGTTTCCGCCGTCGCCGCCGGAAGGACCGCCGCGCGGAACATACTTCTCCCGGCGAAACGCGATGCAGCCGTTTCCGCCGTTGCCTGCTTTCACGATGATCTTGGCTTCGTCAACGAACATGGCGATTCGGAATTGTGGCACGCAATCGGAATGTGCGCGCGGAAAAACACAAAAGCGGCCCTGAAATTTCAGGACCGCCGGAGGATTTGCTCCATTTCAAGGAAGTCTCAGCGAGATTAGCTGGCGGCGGCTGCAACGGACGCCGGCGTTTCCGCCGCGACGACGCTGATGAAGCGTCCGCTGCGGCCCTTGTCCTCAAAGAGTACAAAGCCGCTCACCAGCGCGAAAAGAGTATCGTCCTTGCCGCGCCCAACATTATGGCCGGGCTTGTGGCGCGTGCCGCGCTGGCGGATCAGGATGGTGCCGCCGTGAACCCACTGGCCGCCGAAGCGTTTCACGCCCAGCCGCTGTCCCTGCGAGTCGCGGCCGTTTACGCTCGAGCCGCCGCCTTTTTTGTGCGCCATATCTGGATTCCTTCCCGCAGGTTACAGAGAGATTTCGCCGATTTGAACGGCGGTGTAGTCCTGCCGGTGCCCGCGGAAAATTTTGTATTGCCCGCCGGTCTTATATTTCATCACGCGGACCTTCGGCCCTCGCAGGTGCCGCACGATCTTGCCGGTCACGATGGCCCCGGCCGCGGCCTTGCCGGTAACGAGCTTGGGCTCGTCGGTCCGCACGGCCAGCACTTCTTCAAATGTGACCTTGCCGCCGGCCTTGCCTTCGAGTCGCTCGACCCGGACGGTGTCTCCCGGGGCGACCCGGTATTGCTTGCCTCCACTTCGAATGACCGCGTACATCGACCCTCCAAACTTGTTGGGGAAACGTCCATTATAGGGGCCACCCGCGAAGTGCGTCAACCTAAGCCAGCCCACTCGTTTCGCGCATCATTCTTCTCTCGGTAGCCTGCCTGCCGTTTGGCAGGAATCTCTCCTTTTGAAATGTCCTCGCCCCGCCCGTACCGCGCCGTCGCGTGCCCACGCAAAAAAATGCGCTCGCACAGCTCAATGGGCGGGTACCGGGTGTATATTCTTGCCTGCCGGAATTTCCAGGTGGAATTTCGGGCTCATCCTCTGAATCTGCCGCAAGATGATCTTCGTCTCCTACATCCACGTGCTCTCGGCCGCGTTTTTGATGGGATTGGCGACGGCCGCGCCGATGGGCCCTGTCAACATGCTCGCCATCCGCCGCGGCGTGATTGGCGGTTGGCGCCATACCCTCGCCTGCGGAATTGGCTCCGTCACCGGCGACGTAATCCTCTTCTCTCTGGCCCTCCTTGGGGGGCATTACCTCCTTTCCGACCTGACCAACCCTACCCTTCGGACCGTCCTGGCGGCCATCGGCGTAGTCGTTCTGCTTCCGCTGGGGATCTATTTCCTTTTCCATGCCCTCAAGGAGCCCTTGCAGGCTTACACCACCGCTCGTCAGCGCGGGGACGTGGGCGCTGTCCCCGCGCGTCTGATCTCGGAAGCCTCCGACTGTGCCGCCATGACTCTCTTCAACCCCTTAACCATAATTTACTGGGTTGGCGTCACCTCCAATTGGCTCCCCATCGCCCATTCCGTCTTGGGCTACACCGCCCCCGCATGGGGAATTCTGATGGCCGCCGCCGGATTGACCACTTGGTTCACAGTGCTGATCGTCATCGTTCGCTTCATCCCCCAGCGCATCGGCCCGCTTTTCTTCCGCCTCGTCAACGCCATCCTCGGCCTTATCCTCCTTGGCTTCGCCGCTTTCTGCGCAATCCTTCTTTCTCGCCATTTCCTGCGCTGAAACGCGGCTCCATCGAACGAGCCCTGCCGGTTAATTCTGTTTCGGAGTTGGCGTCGTTTTTGCCGGTTGACGCGCCTTGAGGTGATCCTCCATGTCGAGACGCGGGACACCGTTTACGTACCAGTCCGGCGCGGGCTTTCCCATCAAAAAGTGATCGAAGAATTCCTTCATGCGAATTGCGTAGTCTTTTTGGTTGGGGAGCCTCGCGAGCGCGTGGTTTTCGCCGGGATACTCGAGCAGCACCACGGGCTTCTGCAAGCGCCGCAGCGTGTTGTAGTACTCGATGCCTTGCGTGAAGTCCACGGCGCCATCCTTGTCATTGCTAAGAATGACGAGCGGCGTCTTTACATTCGCTGCGTGCGCCACAGGCGAGTTGCGTGTGTAAGCCTCCCAGTTCTCCCACGGCGGAGTGGTGAATCGGCCCTGGCTGCTCTCGAAGATCTCGCCGTTCCCGATGCCGAGGTTCTTGAAAATCACCGAATACATGCTGATCATGTCCGTGAGCGGTGCGCCCGCTACGGCGGCGGCGAATAGATCGGTCTGCGTAATGATGAAAGCCGTTTGATAGCCTCCCCAGGAGTGTCCGTGAATCCCAATGTGCCTGGGATCCACGACGCCCGTGGCAATGGCGGCCTTCACTGCGGGCAACATGCACCACTCCGCGGACATCCCGGGATCGTTCAGCTTGTAAGTGATGTCCGGATTAAAAACGGCGTAACCGTTGCTTGTGTAAACCGCGGCGTTGAAGCCGCCGCCCGGCACAACCGGGCGCAAATACTGGTACGCTGTCTGTGACGTCTTCTCGTAGAAGTAGACGATGGTTGGGTACGTCTTTCCCTTTTCGTAATTTGCGGGCAGGTGCAACGCGCCTTGCAGCTTGTCGCCCTTCGCGCTTATGTAGTCAACCAGAATCGTGCCGCTCGACCACAGGAATTGGTCTTGCCCGTTTGCCGCTGCCAGATCCGTGATCTTCTTGCCGTTCGCAAGCAAAGCATCGGTCACGTAGTAGTCCGGCGGGTCTTTGTACGTCTGTCGCGTGTACAAAAACACATCGGCTTGCTTCGCTTTTAGCACCGGGCCGTAAAAAGCGTCCTCCCACATTATGCGGTTCACGCGGGGCTTGCCGGGCTGGATGATTCCAATGCCATCCTTCTTGGTCCACTCCCCGTAGACGTCGACGTAGAGCGGCTTGGTGAGATCGTAACCGTGCTGATCCGCATTCAGGACCGAGGGACGGCGATACCGGATCTGCTCCTTGCGGCCGTTAACGGTCAGATTGATTGCGCTCGTTCCATCGGCGGCGATCTGCCAGATGTCCCAATTGTCCGAAAGGAGTACGTACTTTCCGTCTTTTGACCAGCCGAAGAACGGTGTCGGCGGCTTGACGATATTTTCGTCATCCTCGGTATCAATGAATGAGGCGGGCACGGATTTAGTGATGTTCGTGGATTGTCCGGTCGTCATGTCGTAGGTGAAATAGTGGCCGTCTTCGTAATAAGCGAAGTGCGTGCCCGTGGGGGATAATTCTTCCACCCACCGGGCTTTCTTCAACGCAAGCTTGCGTTCACCGGTTTGCAGATTGAAGGTGTAAATGTCCTCGTAGTGACGCCCGTCGAGATTTCCCATCAACTCATAAGGATCGCTGGCGCGGCCAATCGCATACTTCTGCTCGCGGCCAGGCGTAACCTCGCGGATTTGATCATCGGCAAGCCGGATGAATTTCTTTTGGCCCGGCCGGTAAATGCAAAGATAGCTGAACGTTTTGTCCTGAGGCTCCTGAACCTGCTGTTGCGATTGCAGCCGCTTGTCCTGCCAATTCCAGATAACGAGATCGACCTTATCTTCGGGGAGCGGTTCATTGATGGCAGCTGCGTCCGGACCTTCCGCTTCCGGGTGCTCCTTCTTTTTTACTTTGTGTATGCCGAAGAGCAATCCGCTGAGATCTTTCGTCCATACCGGCGCGTGATCGGGGCTCACCGTCATTCCGGCGGGGAAATCCGGAAAGCCAGCGGGATTGAACACTGTTTTTTGCGGCCCGCCCGGCCCAAATCCCTTGAAACCCACCACGCTGTAAAGCTTGTCCTCGAACGCCTTGTCTTCCGTGCCCTTCAACACGGCGAGGCCGTCGCCGTCCTCCGTCCACGTCAAATGCGAGTAAACCGCATTATCGTCCGACTCGATCGAGCGGGTCGTTCCATCCGCGATATTTCTGATGGAGACGCCGTTGCCTGCCTTGTCTTGCGCATCGGTTGTCCACGCGAGGTAGTTGCCATGTTTGTCGAAAGCAAATTCAGAAACGTTGCCGATGTTGATCTCCTGGCCCGTTGCCAGTTCACGCAGCAGAAGATCCGTGCCTTTCGGCTTGTCATCGCGCGCCGCATTCGGCCGCCCGCTGCCGGACCGGCTGGTGGAGCAGTGGGTGCGCCCGCGGGCGGGTCGGGTCCATACCTTTGCAGCGCTATCCATGCCCCGTTCTCGCCCGAAAAAGCAAACCGCCGGATTTTTGTGATCTCAATCTTTTCTCCGGACGCAAGGTTCACAATTCCGATTCTGCTTTGCACAGGCTTCTTTTGTTTCTTAAGCTGCGCCGCTTCCGTGTGTGTGGGGTACATCGTGAACGCCGCAAATTTCGAGTCGCTCGAGATGGCGAGCGTGGCGGCAGGGGTCATTCCCGCGGCCGGCCCGCCCGGCGCGCCGCCGCCTCCGGCGATTACTTCGCCAATCGTAAATTTGTATTCCTTCGTCCCGTTCGTTTGCCGGATGACGACGCTGCTGTCGCCCTCCTGCGGACTCAACCGATAGGCGAACCAGTCGCCGTGGTCGGATAAGGCTCGTGGCGTTGACGCTCTTCCACGCAGCGGCATCCGTGAAATCAATCGGACGCGGTGCCGCGCTTGCCGGCGTGCCCTGACTGGCCGCCCGGAACGGCGCGGTTCCCAGCAGGAGCGCAAGACTCAAAAAAAGCAGAACAACGGATTTGTATCGCCTCATCGCATCAACCCTCTTTTCGAGTTCACCCGCACTTTCTGCGCGTAAGATAGACCCCCTCCTCCCGCTAAGCAAACGGATTCTGCGCGCGTGCCGTACTGTTTGGTTCGAAGCTCTGAAAAAAACTTCTGAAATCTCCCATTGAAAATTTATGGAAGCTGGCTATGCTCGGCGCATGAGCAAGCTAAATCAAAAAGAGAAGCAGCCGGAATCCGGGTCATACGTCCCGAAATTTTGCCCAAACAATGGGGTCGACCTCAGAGGTAGGGACGCATGAGGGATTTGAAGAAGCATGAGCGAGCCGCCATTCAAGCCGTCGCCAGACGGTTCTCGGCAACGTGGGAAATGGGTAGTGATCCCCCCGGCGCCTATATCGTGGTCGCAGGCAAACGGGTTGCTGTTGACATCACAACCCTCAAACGGCGCGGCGCCGGCCAAGCTAACGCCGCCAAGCTTCGTTTGAGGTTCGATAAGGTTGTGACCAGGCTCATGGACCGTCTCCAAGCCACCCTTGGCAAAACCGTGCCGGACGGCATGACAGTGTTGCTGACCATCACCGCTCCCATCCGTTTGCCATCGAAAACCGCTGCCTCGCTCGAAGACAAAATACAAACTCTTCTCGGCCGCGGATCGCCGGGTCGAGATCTGAAAGACACGATTCACGGCAATCGGGTCCACATTCGGCTTTTGAAAGACGAATCTGAGCGAGCGCCAACAATGATTGGGTTGGTGCACAATTCCGATTCAGACCCGCTTCTACTTTTGAACATGACGCGTGAATTGCTTGAGCTGATCAGCGCCGAGGCTGGCAGGCGGGCGCCGAGGCTTGCGGGTGATCGATGGCTCGTTGTGATAAGCGCCGGAGGAATTTCATGCTTGGAGACATATCGCTACATCTATTCGCAACTGCGCATGGCGACCCGCTTTAAGAAGATTCTCATGGTGTTTGGCGATGGGCGTGTCGGGATCTTGACGGGATGAAACCACTTTGCGCGCGCGCGGGTGCCGCACCCTTTGGTTTTTAAGGGCACGGTTTCTGTCTTTTTCCCGTGGTTGGAATGTCCTCTCTTTGGCGGGTGGGCCACACATGTCGCGATAAGAAGCTGCGCGGCTGCCGCAACGTCAACAAAACTACTGGAACACATTCTCTGCCCCACCCGCCGAAGCTTGGGCGGTGCAACTCAAAGCGGCCCGCGCCGAGTGGCGACGGAGACACCTGAGCCCTTGACTCCCGCGACGGTAAATGTTCCCCGTGACGCCGCCCACGTCAAAGCGTGACACGGCTCACAGCTTTTCAATACAACCCAGCGTACGCACTGCTAATGGTTGTCTTCGGCTCGCGCAAGGTTAGCTGTCGCTCGGGGCGGGTGGGCCACACATCACGCGAGAAGAAGCTGCGCGGCTGCCGCAAGGCCAACAAAACTACCGGAACAGATTCTCTGCCCCCCCCCCAATATGACTGAGAGATTACGATGTGCAAAGAAGTTTCTGTCAGAGTATTGACAACGTTGCCTGAGCTGGAAGAAGTCCGCCACGCTTGGGAATTGTGGTCAGGCAATCGCGATTCTGAAATCGACCCTTTCTTGACATTTCTCCGGTCAAACGCAGAGACAGCGCGCCCCCACGTGGTGGTGGTCTACCGTGGAGGGGTGCCGGATGCTATTCTGGTCGGACGAATTGACCGTGGGCAGCTAACCTGCAAACTGGGCTATCTACGGGTCAGGCCCCGCGCTCAAATCATGTATTTTGTGAATGGGGCCCTCAGGGGAAACGCCTCACACGAAAACTGCGACTTGATGGTCAGCGAAATTCTCCGCTCGCTCTCCCACGGGGAAGCCGATGTCGCTTACATGAATTTCCTCAGGCAGGAATCAGACCTGTGCAGGCTGGCCATGACAAAGCCCGGCCTGCTGAGCCGTGACTACGTCCACCTCACGCAGCCGCATTTCGCCGTCACGCTGCCGGCCACTGTGGGAAAATTCTATCAGAACCTATCGCCAAAGGTCCGAAAGAACCAGAAATGGCAGGCCAAGAAACTGATCAACCATTTCTCAGGTGCGGTAAGAATTCATTGTTACCGTGAGGTGACAGATCTCGACAAGATGATTCAGGACGTAGAACAAATAGCCAATACATCCTATCAACGCGGATTGGGAGTTGGATTCATGGATAGCCCGGAGATGCGAGAGGCCTTGCGACTGATGGCTGAAAAGGGGTGGCTGCGCGCTTACATCCTCTATCTCGCGGAGCGCCCGTGTGCCTTCTGGATCGGGGACATCAATCACGGGACATTCGGCAGCGACTATTTAGGCTTCGACACTGAGCTCGGAAAGTACTCACCCGGGATGTTCCTCACAACGAAAGTCATCGAAGGCTTCTGCGATTGTAAGTGCGAGGGTGTGACCGGGATTGACTTTGGCCCGGGAAACGCCCAATACAAAGAAGTCCTTTCTAATCAGAGATGGTGGGAGACTTCCGTGTACATCTTTGCGCCGTCATTGAAAGGAATCAGCCTCAATCTGGTGAGAACTTTCATCGTGGGGATTGATCAGGCAATCAAGAAAGCGCTGGCGCGCACAGACCTCCTGCAAGGAATCAAGAAACATTGGCGCACCCATGCGAGAGAAGCTGTGAAAAAACCTTCTGAAATCTCCCACTGAATATTTATGGAAGCTGGCTATGCTCGGCGCGGGTGAGCCACACATGACGCGCTAAGAAGGTGCGCCGGTGCCACAACGTCAACAAAACTACCGGAACAGATTCTCTGCCCCGCCCGTCCCTCCTGCTTCACTTTCCTCTCTTCCAATTCGCCTCTATTACTCCCGGCTTCCCATCCGGCCCCATCAGATCAATATGCGAAGTAAACTCATCCTCCCCATTCCGGATAATCTTCACATTCTTCACCACTCCATTTTCCTTCGCGTTATTGAACACAATCTCCGTTGCCGAAACGCTTGCCAATCTCAGCGTGATTCCATTGTCTCCTTGCTCCTCCGCCAAGTCCGGCGAAAAAAATCGCACTCGCTCTTCCACCGTCGTAAGCGCGCGGTCTCTCTGTGAATTCGGGTTGTCATCCGCTCCCTTCTGCGTCGGCGCACCGCCCGTCGCCATCGGAATCTCCCGCAGCGTAATGAACTCCAACCCCGTCGTATTCTCCGCATCCATCGACCGGAACATGCACGTCATCACGTGATGTGACGGCTCCGTACAAATCTCTTCCGTCGTCGCCGTCCCCGCAATCCCCGTCCACCGCCCCGCCAGGAACGCGAAGTCCGTCACCTTTCCCGGCCACGCATTCATCCCCGGCCCGCCCTGCGGAGTGATGGGGGCGGCCCCCGCCAACATAATCAACAATAGCCCGCCAAACGCCGTAGTTATTTTTTTCATTCTTTCTCTCCCTGTCGTTCTGAATGCGAATTCTGAAATTGCCTTTCCCCCGCTTTCTATTTCTTCCACGCCCCCAGCACCACCCCCATAATCAGCAACCCCACCAGCGGATAGCCCGTGTTAATCGCAAATATCTGCAGCGACCTCGCCTCGAACACATACTCCGTTGCAAACGCCGACGCCACGAGCCCCGCCCACACAATCGCCGCCATCTGCATTCCCCGCACAACATTCTGCGGTCCCGTCGCCAAAATCAGCCATCCAAGCACGCACGCCATCACCAGGTTCGCCGCCAGCGTCACCGCATGCGGCATCCACGCCGGCATTCCCGACGCCGCCAACTGCTCCGATGTTTTCCCGATCCCCACAAGCCACTGATTCTTAAACAGCGTGAACCATGCCGCTCCCAACAGCCAATGCGCCACCGCCGCTACAATCACCGCCAGCAGCTTCGGACTGTTCTCTCCCATTTCCACTCCCTTCTGTTCCAGATTGAATCTCTCAATCAATCTTCGAGGCAGTCGCGCATAACCGGCCGCCTCAATTCTGCTCCGCTCCAGCTTTGTCTCTGCCTCCGCGTTCTCTGCGTCTCTTCGGTATCCCCATTTGCTTCTCTTGCCTCTTCACCTCGATGGATTTCGATTCCCCCGCGCCGAGCTCCACTACAACCCGCCCTCTTCCGTTGCCTTCGCCTGCGCCTCCAGTCGGTCAAAATAATCTCGCAATTGCGCCACCGCCTGATCAAACGGCTCAATGCTTCGATACGACCGCGACTGCATCACTCCTCCCTCCATCACCGTCAGCACAAATCGAGAAAGCCTCTTTACATCGAGCGCCTTAGGCAGCCTCCCTCGCGCCGACTCCAGACACTCCGCCACCGCGCTCGACCAACCCTCGAAATTCGCCGCGATCTTGGCGTGCACTTCCACCATCTCAGGAGAAATCTCCATCGCCAGCCGCCCCACCGGACAACCGTATGCGAACTTGGATGCCAAAATTGCTTCTCGGTATCTCCCCAACAATCCAAAAATTCTCTCGATCGGATCGCTCACCGTTTCCCAAATCGGTGCCAGCAAAGCCGGGTACAAAATCTCCGACAGTCGGTCCAACACGCCCATGAGCAACTTTTCTTTCGATTTAAAATGGTAATACATGCTTCCCGCGCTCACTTTAGATCGCGCTAACACATCGTTAATACCCGTCGCCGTGTATCCCTTTTCCCAAAACAATTCCATCGCCGCAGCCAAAAGCTTATCTCGTGAGGTATTCGAACTCTTTCCGGTCTTTATCTCAACCCCGCTTTCAATTTTCTTCTCAGCGGATTTTTCCGCGTTTTCCCGTATTCTGGGTTTGGTTGTTTTCGTTGTTTTCTTCACTTCTCGCAAGGTCCTTAATTGAGTAGAACGTTCTACTCAGTATCATCTACAAGCAGATTTGTCAAGTTGGCCCTCGCTAAATCTCCGTTGTCCTTCACCATAATTCAAAACGGGCGCGTGGGCCACACATGACGCGATAAGAAGGTGCGCGCGTGCCGCAAGGCCAAGAAAACTACCGGAACACATTCTCTGCCCCACCCGCCGATGAAGAGCGACTCCTGCGAAGGGCTCATGCGCAAACGCAGGCGTTTTCAAGGATGGACGGCGCTTAGCCATCTACCGATCCTCCATTTGTTCCTCCGCTCAAAGTGGTACCTTTCTTGTCGCAAAATGGCGCTTGCGCGAGCGCAGCCGGACAGCCTAAAGTCATGCTGAGTTTAGCCTTTCAAGGAGGAACCATGGCCGTTGTTACTATATTTGTCTCCAACATGGATCGCGCTGTCCGTTTCTATACCGGGGTTCTCGGGATGAAATTGGCCTATCGGTTCGGCGATGAATGGGCCACGCTCAAGACCGAAGATGGAATGACAGTTGGTTTGCATCCGGCTTCCAAGGAATCGCCGGCCGGAAGAAAGGGCTCGATCACCATCGGGTTTGAGGTCTCGGAATCCATCGAGAAAGCGGTCGCAGCGATGAAGCAAAAAGGTGTGAAGTTCGTAGGTTCGATTGTTGACGACAAACAGATCAAGGCGGCTCATTTCCAAGATCCCGATGGGAATGAGATGTATTTTGTCGAAGTCCAGCAGCAATGGAAGGACTCAGATAAAACCAAAGCTGCTGTCTAGGCCCGCGCACCTCCCGCTGGTTGCACCTTTCAGGCCGTAGACGAGTTGAGAGGGCCGGGTGGCGGGCGGGCCACTCAGGCCGCGATAAAAACGTGCGCGGGTGCCGCAAGGCCAACAAAACTACCGAACACATTCTCTGTCCCACCCGCCGTCGCGCTTTCGACCCTCGCCCTTAGCCCCTCTATATAGTAGAAGGGGTGGAAAAATCGGCATAATGCCGGCGGATACCACGCCGCACCTGTTAAGGGCAAACCTTTAATTCTCTATAGGATTCCCGGTCGGTAGCACTCGCCGTACAGATTATTCGCGGAGCACAAGTCTGAATATACGCAACAAAGTGCTGGTTCTGTTGCATTCACCGCGCAGCTTTCATCAGTTTTGAAAGGAATAAGACACGTCGCAACAAGAGCAGGCCAAGACGTAATGTTGCATTTTGGGTTCCAGGGCTCGTTAGTCGCGGGCATGCGAAACGTGACGCGCCGTAATTTGCCGGAGCGGTTTCATCGCGGGGCGCCGGAAGAAGAAAGGACGCGGGGAAGGCGAGCATCCACGGCGGGCAGCGCGGGAAATGGCGCGTGAGGCTCGGTCTGATACCAGTACGCAACGCTGTAGAAATTGTCGCCGCGATCGTTGGCGGTGCCGTGCTCGATGGTAGCGCGCAAGGATTTTGTGAATGTAATCGGCGAATCGAGATGGAAACGATAGACGGACCACCGCGAGCCTTCTCTTTCAGGGCCGACGACGGGAGCGCCGTAGAGCGGATAATTGAACTGCTTTCCGCCGAAATCCCAGGCGCCTAGAAAATAATCCTCGGTGCCGGTACCGTTGATGGATGGAAGGTGTTCGCCATCAACGAAAAACATGTCGTCGCCTTCTCCCCACCAACCATCGGCATTTTCGATCACGGACATCGTGACACCGGCGAAATGGCCGCGTCCGGAAGCTTCCATCCAGACATAGTTATTGGCGCCATCGAGATTCGTCTTTGCGTTGGGAAATGCGTGATTGGGAACGGCTTGGCGATATTGCGCGTGAAAGTAAAGAGTATCGTTAGGGAGAGGTTTGCTGTAGGCGCGGTAATCGATGTTCCAGTAGATGGCGTCGGCTGCCTCGCGTCCCTGATTTTCCACGACGATGCGCGCGTGTCTGCGAAACGGCATCGGGAAAAAGGAATTCAAGGCTTTATCTCCACCCACCTGAATGGGCGCGGATTGCCAGAGAAAATAATCGCCGAGTCCCAAGCCGAAGAAATCGCCGACGGGAGCTTCAACGCTGGGAGTTGCTTCCCCGTCCCAAAACATGCGCAACACAATTTTCTTCAAATGGAAGCGCTCGGGGCTGGCGATGGTAATCCAGACATGCGTGATTTCACCCGGACCGTCCGCATCGAGCAAGGTCATACTCTGCCCGGCAGGAAGGGCACGGTAGTCTTCATTGCCGCCGGTGCGGTCGTAGCTCGAGGAACGCTTTTGGACGTAGTCCTGCGGCGAGGTGAGCGCCTGCAAATTGTCGCGCCATGACTGAGCAAGAGTTACGGCAGAAACCGTAAGGAATGCCGCCGCGAAGATCGCGGCGGGGGCGATTCGACGATACATTTGCGCCTCCCAGTGTTCGGCGGGGATTGTACTCGTTTTGGGGAAGAGCGCGAATAGAGGTTGCGGGCAATTTCAAAGTATATTTCCGAGCAATCCACACCCCACTGGTGGACGCGCTCAGGGTAAGCCTTTCCGGGTGGCCCTCGATAAGAGCGATGGACTTGCTCGTATGCCAGCCAGAACACTCTAAGCGGGCGGGTGGCCGACAAATAAGTTGCCGCAAAGGTCGTGGGTGCCCCACACGTCGTAGTTACGTGTGGGGTTTTTGACTTTTGGCGCGTGGGCCACACATGACGCGATAAGAAGGTGCGCGGGTGCCGCACCCTCTACCTATTTGAGGTCGTGCCCGGATGATATACTGCGCCGGTGCCGCAACGTCGACAAAACTACCGGAACACATTCTCTGCCCCACCCGCCAAGGACAAGAGATCGGAAAAAGGGAAGCTTTTTTTATGGATGGGGCTCATATTGCTATATGGTGTTTTGGCGGATCTATTGCTGGTTAGATATGTTATTCACCAGATGTATTCGGGAAGAGCGCCAGACTTTGTGAAATCAGCATCGACCCAGCTAGCCGTGGCAGTTCTTGGCGCGCTTTTCTTTTGCCTCTTTATGTTGGGTCTTGTGAAGAATAGGTTACGTGGCTTTCGTGTGGCATTCGGGCGTCTCTTGTTTAGTGCTGGCTTGCGTGGAGTGCTATCCACCATAGTTGCGCTTGAGATGTTCTATGTCTTAACATCATTTTATTTAACTCTCTCTTACTCAGGGGAACCCCGTCTGAGCGGGTTTTCTCAGCACCTGGGCGTTTTCCTTTTGTGGTTTATTGAAGTTCAAACCTACGGACTGGTGCCGATCTTCATTGTGACTCCTCTTTCTTTCCTTAAGGGAGTCCTGGTCGGGATTTGGGTTTCAAGGCCAGCGAGAGGAAACTTTGTGATGGTCTGACTGCCATGCTGAGGGTTCCTGTCGCTTCATGCACCGTTGGGGATTGGAGAAACGTATTGCAATGAGTCTGTCTTCCCATCAGAACTGCTTTTGGAGGTCTAAATGCGTCAGATTATTTCCACAGTACCTGTTCTAGCTGCAATCTTTATGTTCGCGTTTGGTCAGTCAAGTGGGGTTTGCGATTGCTGCAAAAAACAGAAAAAGCAGAATTAAGAAATGGGCCGTCAACTAGATATTGAACAGGCTTAGATTGTGAATCGAATATGAGGATTAGAGAAGCCGTTGGAAGCTGTTTTATAGCCCCTATCCTATTAGCGATCGGTTATTCATCTTTCAAGATGATCACCTTCGTCCAGTCCTCGGAGCGTGTCGCGCATTCGCTAGAGATATATGAATTCGTGGTTAAGGAGGGCGGTTACGCTCGTATTACGATTTCGATTATTGGATTATTGCTTCTAATCAAATTATTCCGCAGCAAGGAATTATGGGTATGGATTTCGCTGTTCTTGATCCTGGTTCTTTATGTGTTCCCAGTGTTCGTTTATCCCTTTTCGATCCCCAGCTTGAAGGAATTCTTGGATTTGGGTCAACTCCGATCTTCATGGCTTGCGCGCTTTCGATTTGAAGCATACACCTTTTGTTTGCTTATGGTGGTTGGTTTGGGGATGTTTTTGCCCAGTATTTTTCGCAGGAAGGGACCGAGCTGAGGCCATCTCACCGATTACTTTTTCGGCGCGTGGGCCACACATGACGCGATAAGAAGATGCGGCACCCGCGTCCTCTACCTATTTGGGGTAGTACCCGGATGATATACTGCGCCAGTGCCGCAACGTCAACAAAACTACCGCAACACATTCTCTGCCCCACCCGTCCCAGGATGCCCGATCTGGAATTGGGAGCTTGGCCCGGATTGCGGGTGCGATCCATTCTGGGACTTCGTAGGATGCGGCGGGGGCGGTGGCGGAGGTGGAGGTTGCGGTTGCAGCGAGCCGCCGCCTCCGAAGTCGAGATGTCCTGGGACGACGGATTGTGGCTATTATTTTGACCAGTGCCTTAAGGCCAAGACCACGACGTCGAAGGACTATTATTGCGTTGCCGCGCCGACTGTCTACATTGACATGGGAATCCGAGGAAACACGCCCTATGTGAACTGTGTGAGGTTGTGTCTTCAAGTAAACGATCACTGTCTTACTATGAACGATTTGCTCTTCCCTGCCTGCACCACGGCTTTGCATATACGCTGCTTTGCACAGTGTGGGTCCTGCTTTTTCTGACATCGTGATGTAATCATGCTCAGCAATCTGAATCGAGGGCTTCTCAAGCAGGGAGTGCTCTTTTTTCTGTATGGTGCCGCCGTGAACCTTGGAATCGGAATTCTTGTTTTGCGGCGATCGGGGGATTCGTCGATACTTTCACTTTCCTTCGGATCGTTAATCGTTGCGCTGGTCGCAGGGGTTGCATTCGGACTCTGGATGGTTGCGTTCCTACGAGGGGCAGCAAATGAAGCCGGAGGCAGGGGCTGGGGAGTGATCGCGGGGGCAGGCCTCAGAGGAGTTCTCTCGACGGCTTTGGCGATGGTAGTACTCTCGATATTTGAAGCGGTTGCGTTGACTGAGCGTCAGCACTCAAATCCACATGGGCCCGGTGGGCTTTCTTTTATCTTTATTCTGATGGGTACGGCCACTTATGGCATGGGCCGCCTGTTAGTCACTGTGCCGATTGGGTTCGCTTCTGGGGCAATTGCCGGCATCTACCTCCGCACGGTCACGAGGCGAAGCGAGAACAGAAGTTACGAGGTGGCATCCCGTGGCGTCCCGAGGAAAAGCCCCCTTATTTGGAGTGCCGTTGGACTCCTGTTCATATTAGTTCCGATCATCGGAACAGCATGCAGCACCGTTGGCTTAGTGCAAGGGGCCTTGGACTTGAGAGGGTGGAGACGCGAGGATCAGGGAACTAGGACTGTGCCCTTGGCGGCCGTTGTGATGGGGAGCCTTGGACTTATTTGGTTCCTGTTGTCGGTGTTCGTTTACGTCATGGCAGGGCACGGTTGGTTCCGCGCGTCTTAAAGATTTCTGGCAACAGAGCAGCTCTTGCGATACGAAGCGAAGGAATGAAATGTGTTCCATTAAACGGTGAGAACTAGTTGACCGTGCGGCTGACTTCGATTTCTGAAGCAATTCCGATGGGAAGAGGTGAGGGCATGAAACGATTCAATTGCGGATTGTCGGCAATCGCGATTGGGATTCTGGCTGTGGCCGCGTATTCGCAAACAGCGCAGGTCACTGCAACGGGCTACGTGACGGATACGCTGGCCGGGTTTCACGGCGCGGATGAGAAGCATGTGGATGCGGCGGGAACCCAGGATGCCCGATCTGGAATTGGGAGCTTGGCCCGGATTGCGGGTGCGATCCATTCTGGGACTTCGTAGGATGCGCCGGAGGCGGCGGTGGAGGCGGAGGCCGCGGGGGCGGACCCTGCGTGGGGGACCCGGGGCTCCCAGGTGGCAGCACATGCGATCCAGGAAACCCGCCTTCTCCTTTGCCCATTGGAGGGAGCTGCCCGGGAACTACGGATTGTTCATACTACGATGATAAGTGCAAAGACCCAGATGTTCCAAATAAATCCTATTATTGTGATTTCGGAAGGCGTGCGTGCAAACTTTTTGGCACTACTAAAGTACTCAATTGCATCCGGTTATGTCTGCAGACCGATGACGTATGCTCGCTATTTGCTGCGGGAGCAGCATTCGACGTGTGCATAAATGGTCTTCACGTAAAATGTTACGTTCAATGTTCAACCAATCTCTCGTGCTACACCGGTGATTAGAATACTTGTCGATCCGGGGTGGTGCGACTGTTAATGGGGGCTCTTGAGAGGGATCGGTTTTGAGTTCGAGAGAGCCAAGGATGAGTGGACGAAGACGGCCGTGAAAACTGAATCTCAGTGGAGGGGTTCCCTTGTCGTTCTGCTTTTTTCTCTTTACGGATTAGGTGTTCATCGAGCCTTGTATTGGTTTGTTTGCCGCATGGATCCCGGGTTTTACACATCTTGGGGCGCGTCCACAGTGTCGCTTTTCGGTGGATTGTCCGTCGCGGCCATTTTTTGGGGGCTTGTTCGGCGCGCGGCGGAAGACGGTGTCCCGGGCTTGGGTAGATTTATTGTCAGGTGCGGGTGGTGCGGTATCGTTGCGACCGTTATCACGTTTCAACTGTTCTACGTTCTCCTCGCTGCGGTTTGGGCCAGTACGGCCACTGCCGGCGGCACCGTGGCTTCTGTGGCAAACGGCTTTGTGCTTTCATGTATTGACATTCAGACTTACGGATTGGTGCCGCTGCCACGGATTTTGCTCTTTGCGTTCGCCTATGGCGGGATTGCAGGTGTATTGATATGGTTGATGCGGGATCGTATTTTGTTCCTCCCGCCGAGGAGAGACATCGGAAGGAGATTTGGTAAGCGAGCACTAGGTTTCGGAATCTTAGGAGCGATTCTTGCTTGGGTTCCCGGACTGGGGCAGCTTCTTCAATTGGCCGCGATTGTGGTTGGTCGGCGCGCGCTAGTCCGAAGCGCCAAAGGAGAAGGCGGACGATGGCGTGCTTGGACAGGTCTTCTTCTCGGTTGCGCTGGTCTTCTGGGATACATGGTCATTGTAGTGGTTGGCCTGATAATGGTGACCCGCGGAAGGAGGTAGTTAGTGGCTCATAAGCCTTTGTTGGGGAGATTCAGGTGTGTAGCGCCAGGGGAAATTTGGCAGCAGCAAATCTGAGAATGGGTCCTTTATGGTATGCGGAATCCGTTGAGGAACCATCATCGGGGGTTGGATCATGAATCGATCTAGTTTTGTTCTCGGGATTATTTTGGTCGGGAGTTTAGCAGCATCAATTCAAGGACAAATGGCTCAGCTGGGCTCGACGGGGTTTGTGACGGACACGCTTTCGGGGGTGCAGGGCGCGAACGCGCTGCACGCGGACGCGTCGAAGCGCAACGTCGCGGCAGGGATGGCTATGTATGCCGTCTATGACGAGGCCACGAACAAACTCTACGTCCTGCAACCGCAGGCGACGGGAGACGCCTACGTGGGCCAGCGCGTGACGGTGACCGGGACGCTCGGGCCGAGCGCCATGCAGCACGCCGGTCAGCAAGTGAACCCCCAAACCAGCGCCGTGGAGGATTTCCATCACGTTGGTCAGGACTCAATGACGCCGATTGGAGGGGTGCTGACGATCTCCTCGATTGCCCCGGCGCAGCCCGCGCAGGTGAGCGTGACCGGGTTTGTCACGGATACGCTGGCTGGGTTTCATGGCGCGGATGAGAAGCATGTGGATGCGGCGAAGCGTAACGTGAAGGCCGGGATGGCGAAGTATGCGGTATTCGACGAGCAAACAAAGAAGCTCTATATTCTCGAGCCGCAAGACACCGCCGCCGCGAACGTCGGGCAGCGCGTAACCGTAACGGGTGTGCTCGCGCCGAGCGCGATGCAGCACGCGGGGCAGATTGTGGATCCGGCGACGCATGAAGTGAAGGATTTCCACCGCGTAGTCAACGACTCGACGCCAATCGGCGGTGTGCTGACGATCACTTCGATCGCGGCCGCGCCCGTCCCAACCGCCACCGGCAATTAGACCCTGTCCCTCGCCACATCTCTGTCCGCCTTTGAAATCAACAACGTGGAGCCTTGTCATCCACAGACAAATCGCGGCGCCGAATGGTATTGGGCTTCCCCAAAGCGCCCCTCGTGACGCATTCGAATGTCCTAGTACCCCCCGCCCACTCCCCGCTTACTCCCCGCTCACCCTCCGCCACAGTGTCGTATAATATCGTCGAATTGTTTTCTTCGTTTTTTCATTCCTAAAATTTAGTTGAATGACCCACCAAATTAATTTCGAGACCACTAAGACCTTTCATATCAATCACTTAGCGGGTGGAGCAGTCCTTCTGCGCATTCTCTCGGTCCGATCTGGCCGATGACAGCACCGAGGCTTGCCGCCGGGGAGTAGCCCGTCATGGTCGATGCAGGAAGGAACCAGAGCTTGACAAATTTCGCGATACGCGGAAATCAAAATATATCATTGACCAAGGAAGCTTCGGGCTGCAAATTCCTTGGAGGAAAAGATGAGCAAGCGCATTGGGATTTTAATTCTGCTTCTTCTTGTAGTGATGCCGGCGATCGCGCAGAACATGTCTCCGACGCGGGACCAGACGCGCGATCTGTTACGCGCGTCGCTGATTAAATATGGCCCAGAAGAGGGCGTGAACATCAGCTTCAAACAAAGCGATAAGCAGCCATACAACTTTACCGGCAGCGCGAGCACGGGTCTGAAAAACACGGATTCGCTCGAAGTCGTACTGAGCGTGACCGACCACAGCACCATCAGCGTGCTCGTGTACCCGCATTATAACGGCGGCTACATCAATCTGGACAAGGTGAAGGATGCGAACGGATTCATGCGAAAGCTGCTCATGTACAATTACTCCAACTTCCTCTCCTGGGGTGCGGACGGCACGAACGACGTCTTCGCATCATTCAATTTCACATTAGAATCGGGCTATCCGGACGAAGCTGTTCACATTGTCCTTCGCAGCATTCGGAACACGGACCAGTTTGTTGGCGGCTTGCGGCCCTTTATTGATGGAACCGCCGCGCAATAAGAAAACTTCCGCCAAAGCCACTCGCGTTCGCCCATTCGAGATAAACATCGCATGGACGAGGCGGATGGCAGCCTACTTCTTTTTCGCCGGAGTGCGCGCAGGGATTGAGCTCAAGCGCAAGACGGCCGCGGCGGCCATGAAGCGGACGCCGTCATTGTGGTCGGACATCGCCGGCGCGATTTCCGCGATAAGGGCGGGGTCGCCTCGCTCGGCGATGGCCCGCAGTGCGGCGATGCGCACGACGGATTCTTTTTCGAGAATTTGTCCCTTGCCAAAGGCCGCCTGAACAAGCGCGCGGGCGGCGCGCGGGTCGGGGTCGTGCGTAAGAGCAAGCGCCGCAGCCGCGTGCGCGGCGATGTCTCCCCTGCCCTCGACGGTGTGAAAAGCCAGCATGAAATAGCCTCCGTAGGGAGCAAAGGCAATCCCCTGCGTCAAAACAAAGCCCGCGGTTTTTCCGGGGTCTCTCAGGGTCGCACGGGCCTGCGCGTTAAGGCCCTGGCCGCCCTTGCGTTTTCCGGTCAACACCTCGTAGGGGATGTCATAGCCTTGATTATCGTGAAGAGCGAGAAGGGCGCGGGAAGCGGCCCAGGCGACAAGGACGTTGTGGTCGTCGAGCGCATCGCGCAGCTTGGGAATCGCGGGGGTGGAGTGCATTTCACCGAGAGCGTCCGCGGCGGCTTCGCGCACCTCGGGTTCCTTGTCGTCCAGGGCGGTGAGCGCCATGGATTCGGCATCGGAATTGCCACGGAGCAGTCCGAGTACGCGGACCGCTTTTTCGCGATTCGGCGTTTCCTTATCGTTCGCGGCGGCGCGCAGGATTTCCCAGGCGGTTTTCCTGTAGTCGCTTTCGGGCGCGGACGGCGGGGGCGCCTGCGAGCTGCCCAGTGAGCGAGAACCGAATCCGGCCAGGAGAATGACCAGGCCAAACCGAATAGTCTTACGAGACATTTTCCCCTCCTCTTCTTCATCCTCCCGATTATCGCTGAAAAAGGCGCGGGAGTTGCGCGATGTGTTTAATGATTGCGCCGGGGCGGGCGGCGCGGAGTCGCGTGTGCGTTGGAAACGAACCGAACACAGCGATGCTGCGGACTCCCGCGCGGCGGGCCATGAGGATGTCTTCAGGCGCGTCGCCGACGTAAACCGCGGATTCAGGCGTGACGCGCAGGCGACGCAGGGCAAGCTTGAGCGGATCGGGATGCGGCTTACGGAGCTTGGTGGATTCGGCGTAGATGCGCACGCGGAAAAGACGCGTCAATCCGAAGTGGCGAAGCTCGCGGCGGACGCGGGAGCGGTCTCCGCTGGTAACGAGCCCGACGGTGTAACGAGCGGCCATCGCATGGAGGACGGCGCGTGCACCGGGCATCAGGCTGGATTGCTGGCGGGCGTAGTGCAGGCGCCAGATGCGGTCGGCGCGTTGCCAAAGCGCGCGGGGCAGGCGCGCGGCGCGATAGACGCGATACCAATCGGGCGAATAGTGCCGCTCAAGGTCGCGGAGCGTCCAGGGAATGCCCATCGCGCGGAACATCGCGAGGTAAGCCGAGGCGCCGGCCTCGAAGGAATTGAGGAGCGTGCCGTCCCAGTCAAAGAGTATGGCGCGGACATCGCGGAAAGGCGCGGTCATCCCCGAAAAGAATAGCAGCGATTCGTTTCAGGGAATATGCACGAGCGAGGCGGCTCTTAAGAGGGCAGGAAGCGCGGGGGCATGATGTCGTCGCGCTGGAAGGTGATGTCATCAAAGGAGAAGGCGACGTAATGCCAGCCATTTTTCGCGTCCGGCACGAGGCGAACGACGTGCGCCTGTGTGAGCATGCGGACGTTGCCGCGGCCCGCCATGCGGCGCACGAGTTCGACTTCGAGATCCACAGGCGTGCCGGGATTGAACTCGAAGGGGCAGCGCGCATAGAGGCCGCTGGAGCTGATGTTGTCAGTGTAAAGCACTTGCGGCTCGGATTCGCGGCGGCCCGCGATGCGGAGGACCTTCAAAGGCAGGCGCAGATGGGCGCGCGGGTAGGCGCGGCGCTCAGAGGTCACCGGGATCGCATGCATGGGCACGCGAGCCATGCCTCGCGGCGCGGCGATGTTGCTCAGGACAGCGCTGGGAGGCGGGATATCCAGGGTTTCGGTGACCTGGGCCGTCGCGACGCGAGAAGATTCGATCGATTTCGCAGCGGAGGTTTGCTTTTGTTGCCGTGTCTTGCGCACCGTGCGCATAGTTCCACCTATCTCAAAAACGCTTCCGGCGCAGCGGCAACAATATGGCCGGGGCGGTGCGTGTGGGTCAACGGCGAGGAAGGGCGAGGTTTCCTGGGAGGCAACGTTGCGGGAACGTGGGAGAAGCGGCGGGCGAGCGCGGCGTGAATTGCCAATATGGCGCTCGACCTGTGGAGAGCAATCTTCTAACCTGTGGGCATAATTTCTGTTGAATGAAGAGGGATCGCGGGAATCGTGCGAGAAGCAGACTCCGCCGTAACTTCCGGACAAGGAAATGGGGCGCCGAAGGCCCCGCGCGCCGCGACGGCAATCGCGCCGAAGGCGACGCGGAACGCGGGCATAGCGCGCGGAAGACGGCGCTCGCGTACGCAATGGTGTACTTATTCTGGGGCTCGACGTTTCTGGCGGTGCGCTACGCCG
The DNA here is from genome assembly GCA_963838945.1 of uncultured Acidobacteriota bacterium. Taxonomy (GTDB): domain Bacteria; phylum Acidobacteriota; class Terriglobia; order Acidiferrales; family UBA7541; genus DASTCZ01. The sequence continues at coordinate 906,367 of CAWITC010000011.1, forward strand.
TGGAGACGACTCCGCCACTGCTGCTGGTCGCCCTAAGGCAAATCCTGGCGGGGATGGCGCTCTATCCGCTGGCGCGGCTGCACTCGAAGGAGAAGACGACGCCGAGGCAGTGGCTGGACGGGGCATTGATTGGAGTGCTGCTGATTGCAGGAGGGAATGCGTCCATCTCATGGGCAGAGGCGAGGAAGACGCCCTCGAATGTTGCGGCGGTGCTGGTGGCGACGGTGCCGCTGTGGATGGCGATTCTTGACTGGCTGCGTCCCAAAGGGCCGCGGCCGACCGCGCGGATCGCCGTGGGGCTGGCGATCGGACTCGTTGGAGTGGGATTACTGGTCAGTCCGAGAGATCCGCTTTTGCACACGGCGGGAAGCGCGGTGAGCCCAATTTGCGCGCTGGTACTCTTTGGCGGCTCGCTGGCGTGGGCGATGGGGTCGGTTTTTTCACGGCACCTGGAGATGCCGAAATCGCCGCTTCTTGGAGCGGCGATTATCACGCTTACGGGCGGCGCGGTGCTGGGCGTAGAGGCGCTGGCGCTCGGCGAAGGAAGTCAACTGCACGTGCAGAGCATTTCGCTGCGGTCGTGGATGGCCCTCGGATATCTGGTCGTATTCGGATCGATCATTGGATATTCGGCTTACGCGCATTTGCTGGCAGCGGAGCCGCCGACACGGGTGGCCACGTATGCCTACGTGAATCCGATCATTGCCGTGATTATAGGCTGGGCGATTGCGGGCGAAAGATTGACGGCGCGGATGGCGTTGGCGGCGGCCGTGATTCTTGCGGCGGTGGTGCTGGTGATAACAGCGCCGCATCCGCCGGAAGAAGGCAGCGGACAGCCGGTTGTGCCGGACTAGGCGCTGGACTCGATTCGTGCGGCCTGGAATTTGAGGCGCAGAAGATTTGACCGCAAGAATCGGATAGCGCTCCGCTCGGATGATCCGTATGCTGGGCTCCGGGTGATGATTTTCACCGCACGGAAAGCGCAGAGATGGCAAGAGAAACCAAGCCGATCATGAATGACAACATGTGGAGCGCAGTGCTGCGCCGGGATTCGAGCCGCGACCGCGAATTTGTTTACGCGGTGCGCTCGACGGGGATTTATTGCCGACCGTCATGCCCTTCGCGGCGGCCGCGGCGCGAGCAGGTGGCGTTCTTCGCGGTGGCGTTGGCGGCGGAGCGCGCGGGGTTTCGTCCGTGCAGGCGGTGCAAGCCGGAGCAGCCGGCGACGAACGGATACGGCGCACAGACGGCGGCAGTGGTGGAGCTTTGCCGGGCGATAGAGCAAGACCCCGACAGGCCCACAAGACTTGCGGCGCTTGCGCAGCAGGCGAGGACGACGACTCACCGGTTGCATCGCGCGTTCCGCCGCGTGCTGGGAATCACGCCGAGGCAATTCGCAGACGCGCTGCGTGTGCGACGATTCAAGGGGCGGCTGCAGCATGGGGCCGACGTGACGACGGCGCTATACGATGCGGGATACGGCTCGGCGAGCCGGCTTTACGAGCGCGCGAATGCGCAGCTCGGGATGACGCCCGCGACTTACGGAAAAGGAGGCAGGGGAATGGACATCGCATACACGATTGAGGATTGCGCGCTCGGCAAAGTGCTGGTGGCAGCGACGGCGCGGGGAGTCTCCGCGGTCTATCTGGGCAGCGAAGAGCAGCCGCTCGAGCGTGAGTTGAAGGCGGAGTATCCAAACGCGGCGCTTCGGCGGGACGCAAATTCGCTGGGGCCGTGGGTGCGGGAGATCGTCAAGCACTTGAGCGGCGGCGAGCGGCGGCTGGAGCTGCCGATTGACGTCGAAGCAACGGCGTTCCAACGGCGCGTGTGGGAAGAGTTGCAGAAGATTCCTTACGGGGCAACGCGGACGTATAGCCAGGTCGCGCGTGCGATGGGACGTCCGGCGGCAGTGCGCGCGGTGGCGCGGGCGTGCGCGACGAATCCGGTGTCCATCGTGGTGCCGTGCCATCGCGTGATTCGCGAAGACGGCGCGCTGGCGGGATACCGGTGGGGGTTGGACCGAAAGAAGGCGTTGCTCGAGCACGAACAGAATGCGGCAAAAGCGTCACGCGGCGGGACGGCCATAATAAGCGAAGCGGGGGAAGACGTGAACAGAAGTTAAGATTTAGTAGTGGGTCAATTTCCGGTTTGCCGACAACTCGTCCAGAACTGTCGCAGTCGACTTGTACAACGCAAAGCTTTGACTTGCGTTTACCAGCACCTTAACATACGGCCACCAAGTTCCTGTGGCATTCATGATTGGCAAAACCATTTCGCACTATCGCGTCCTCGAAAAAGTGGGCGGCGGCGGGATGGGCGTGGTCTACAAGGCCGAGGACACGCGCCTGCATCGCGCCGTCGCTTTGAAATTCCTGCCGGACGAGATTTCCCACGACCCCACCGCTCTCGAACGATTCCGGCGGGAGGCGCAAGCGGCATCGGCCTTAAATCATCCGAACATCTGCACAATTTACGACATCGGCGAGGAAGACGGCGCGCGATTCATCGCCATGGAGTTTCTTGATGGGCAGACCCTGAAGCACGCCATTTCCGGCAAGCCACTGCCGCTGGAGCAAGCGCTCGAGTTGGGAATCGAAATTGCCGATGCACTCGATGCGGCCCACGCCAAGGGTATTGTCCACCGCGACATCAAGCCTGCCAACATTTTTGTCACCGGGCGCGGCCACGCCAAGATCTTGGATTTTGGTTTGGCAAAACTCGCGCCCGCGAGCGGCGCTCTAAATATTTCGGAGATGCCCACATCGAGCGAGTTGGAAAACCTCACCCAACATGGCGCGGCGCTTGGCACCATCGCGTACATGTCGCCAGAGCAAGTGCGCGGCGAAGATCTGGATGCGCGCACGGATCTGTTTTCATTTGGTGCTGGTGCTTTACGAGATGGTAACAGGGGTTTTATCGTTTCCGCGGCGCGACCTCTGGCGTGATTTCGGAAGCGATTCTGAATCGCGCGCCGGTCTCTCCGGTACGTCTGAATTCAGACATTTCTCCAAAGCTGGAAGAAATCATCAACAAGGCGTTGGAGAAAGATCGCAAGCTGCGCTATCAGAACGCCGCCGATATTCGCACCGATTTGCAGCGGCTCAAGCGCGATACTTTGTCGGGCAGGATGGCCGTCGCAACTGCCGGGACCGGGGCAAAGCCCGTCCGGAAATCCATTCATTGGCTGGCGGCCACAGGCGCAGCAATACTGATCGTGGCGCTGGCCGTGGGCGGTTGGTTGGTTTTCTCCCGCAAAGCCCACGCGCTGACGGACAAAGACACCATCGTCCTCGCTGATTTCACCAATACTACCGGCGACCCGGTCTTCGACGGCACTCTCCGTCAGGGGCTTTCCGTACAACTGGAACAATCGCCCTTCCTGAGCATCGTCTCTGACCAGCAAGTCCGGCGAACCTTGCAAATGATGGGCCAGAAGCCCGATGTGAAACTCACCGAGCAGATGACACGTGATCTATGCCAGCGAACGGCGAGCAAGGCAGTTCTCGAAGGTTCAATTGCCCAGATTGGAACGCAATACGATTTGATCCTCAAGGTCGTCAACTGCTCAAGCGGCGAAACGCTGGCGAGCAGCGAAGCTAAGGTCAGCGACAAAAACCACGTGCTCGATGCTCTCGGAAGCGCCTCATTCGACCTTCGGAATAAACTGGGAGAGTCTCTGAGCTCGGTGCAGAAATTCGATACCCCCCTTCAACAGGCCACCACACCGTCGCTCGAGGCCCTGAAGGCATTCAGCTCAGGCATTCAAGTCCTCAGCACAATGGGGTCGGGCGCGGCGATCCCGTTTTTCAGACATGCCATCGAACTCGACCCGAAATTTGCGCTCGCCTACACCTACTTGGGCATCCTGGAAAACGATATGGGAGAATCCAGCATCTCCGTGGACTACCACCGAAGGGCATATGAACTGAGCGACCGGACGAGCGAGGCGGAAAGGTATGACATCTCCACAACCTACTACAAGCAAGTCACCGGAAACATCGCAAAGGCAGTAGAAACCTGCCAGCTTTGGATACAGGCTTATCCGCGCGCGTTCCATCCGCACGATCTCTTGGCGGGGGCAATTTTGCCGGTCATCGGACAATATGAGAAAGCGGTTGACGAAGCCACCGAGGCAATCCGTTTGAATCCGGACTTTCCCATCGCCTACACTCAACGCATCTTAAGCGACATCGCTCTGAATCGCCTCGATGATGCGAAGGCCACCTACGCGCAGGCTCTTGAACGCAAATTAAATAACCCCTTCTATAGTTTCGACCTGTATCAGATTGCATTTTTGCAGAACGATGCGGCGGGGATGGCGCAGCAGATTGCAAAGACGGCCGGCCTGCCGGGGGTCGAGGACCAAATGCTGAGTTTGGAAGCTGATACGGCCGCCTATTCAGGGCGCCTTAAAGACGCCCGGGAGCTTTCACGCCGGGCGATGGATTCCGCCGAACGGGCAGGAGAGAAGGACCCGCCCGCAACGTACTTTGCCACGTCTGGACTGAGAGAAGCCTGGTTCGGCAACGCAAACGAAGCGCGTCGCCGTGTCACTTTGGCATTGGGGCGCTCGGCATACCGCGATGTGCTGTATTTTGCTGCTCTCGCATTGGCGTATGCAGGGGACGATGCGCGAACTCAAGCGCTGACCGGCGATCTGGCCAAGGGGTTCCCGGAAGACACAATCGTGCAGTTCAATTACCTTCCGACCCTCCGCGCAAAGCTTGCGCTCAACAAAGGAAATGCTTCTGAGGCCATTGGGGATCTCAGGGCCGCCGCGCCGTATGAGCTGGGACTCTCGACCAGCGCTCCTTTGAACTGGACCGCCATGTATCCCGTCTATGTGCGTGGGGAAGCCTATCTAGCCGCGCATCAGGGCAATGAAGCCGGCGCCGAGTTCCAGAAAATTCTCGACCATTCCGGCCTGGTCCTGAACCAACCCATCGGCGCGCTCGCTCATCTCGGCCTCGCCCGCGCGTATGCGTTGCAAGGCGACACCGCAAAAGCCCGCGCCGCGTATCAGGATTTCCTCGCTCTCTGGAAAGACGGTGACCCCGACATCCCCATCCTGAAAGAAGCCAAGGCGGAGTACGCGAAGCTGAAGTAATTCCAGCCCTCAAACGGTGAAAACATCTAGACGCTTGGCTGTTTTAGTCCGCGACACTACGTATCGACATTCGTGACCGATCATCGATCCACTCAAGGTCGTTCCCGAATCACGGCGTAACCGGAAGTTTCCGGCGTTCCCGGTCCAGAAGTCCGGTTGTGGGAAGCTTAGATCTCCATCGGCGCTTGCCGCCGGCTATGGGCAAATGACGGGCCATCCGGAAACTGACCCACCACCTAAGGCTTGACGCGTGTGACGCCCCTGGGCCAGCGAGGCTTGAAATGGTCGTCTGTGAGGCGCGGATTCTTCACGACATTTGTGTAATGAATGATGAAATAATCGCCGCCGCCGGTTTCAAAAAACTGCTGCTGCACGGCGAGCCAAGTGGATTCGTCAATCCAAATGTGGACCTTGGTGATCTGGTTGCGGACCTCCTCCGATTTCGGAGTCAGCTCAAGCTTCACGACCTGATGGTTATCGAGCGATTCCTCCCCCAATAATGTGACGAGGTAGCCTTTCTCCAGTTCCGAACCCGCAGTGCCAAAGCCCAGGAGGAGGAACTGGTCCACGAGCGCGCGATGCTTGCCAAGGTCGTATTCCTCGACGCGTTTAATTTTGGGGTTGTAAATGAAAAGATCGTTGCCGGCGCGGAGGATGGTGCGCGAGTCGGGCTGGGTGAATTCGATGCGCATCTTTTCATCGCGGCGGACGGAGATCTGGCCGGTTTCCGTGGATTTGTCATCGACGGCGACGGTGACCTTGGTTTGCTCGATGTTGGCAGTGAGGCTTCGAAAACCTTTCGCTTCGTGGTCGAGCTGGCGGAGGATCGTGTCCAGCGTCCAGTGTTGCTGGCCCTGATTGGCGGCGAAGCTCACCGCGGCAAAAAACACGGCGAGGGAGAGAGCGATGAACGCACTCGTATCGCGCCGGAGGCACAGTTTATTCAACATGATGCCGCGAGTCCCCTGAGGGCGAAGCGCGAGAATCCTACCATAAGGGTAAGATGCGGCGAAGGCGGCCGCGGGTACGGCGTTCCAAAAAGCTAAATAAAAAAGGCCGGATTTCAGGGTTTGATGGTGACCACGAAATAGAGCACCTTGCCGTCCTTATCGAGCACCGGCTCCGTTTTCAAGATTTGAAACGGCCGCCCCCGGAGGTCGGGAACATTTTTGCGAATCGCGTCATGCAATTGATGCTCGAGCTCCGTCTTGGGCAGGGGCGAGGCGAGCAGGCGCGGGTCCACATTGAAAGTCTGCGTACCCGCTGATTCGTCATCCGTGATCAGAACGATGCGCGCTTCCTGCTTCGTGGGCTCCATCTGCGGGCGGTCGTGAAACCAACCGCGCGGGGTGAGCAGTACGAAGATGACGATCGCGGCGACAGCAATGTCATAGGGCAGAGTGCCGCGCTCGTAGGTCCAGAAGACGATTCGCGAGAGCATGCTGCCGGGGGAAGGCATGTCAATCGGCCGGCGCTTCGTCAACGATCATGCCGTCGCGCATATGAACGAGGGTGTCGCCGTAGGCAGCGGCCTCCGGGTTGTGCGTGATCATGACGATGGTCTGGCCAAATTCCTTGTTCAATTGGCGCAGCATAGCGAGCACGATCTCCGAGTTTTTGGTATCGAGATTCCCCGTCGGCTCATCGGCGAGGACAATCTTCGGCTCATTGATGATTGCGCGCGCAATGGCGACCCGCTGCTGTTCGCCGCCGGACATTTCCGAAGGGCGATGGCGCAGGCGATCGCCGATGCCCAGCATTTTGACGACGACGTCAAAGCGGTGCGGATCGAACCCATCGCCGTGAATGTGCTGCGCGATGGCGATATTGCCGTAAGCGTCGAGCGTGGGCAAGAGGTTAAAACGCTGGAAGATGAATCCGATTTTGTGGCGGCGGAGCTTGGTGCGCTCCGCATCGGTCATGGCGGCGAGATCGTTGCCGTCCACAAACACGCGCCCGCGCGAGGCGCGCGCGAGGCCGCCGATGAGGTAGAGGAGCGTGGATTTTCCGCAGCCGGATGGCCCCATGACGGAAACAAAGCGGCCGGGGGGAACCTGAAAGTTCACGCCGCGCAAGGCTTGCACCTCGACATGGCCGGTGCGGTAAATCTTCCACAAGTTTTCGGTCTTTAGTATCAGTTCCACGCCAGATTCCCAAACAAGGCGAGCTTCCCCGGTGGGCCGGGGTATTGTATCCGCGAGTGGCACGAGACGCCAAGCCTCCAGAAAGGCCGCGGCATTTGGAGAACCGAAGCCAAGTCTGTTTTACACTTTAACTCTTTTGTTTGCCGAGAGTTGCGGAGTTGGAATGTCAAGACCGCATCCGCCATGGCAAAAGGTGAAGCTTGCGCACTCCACTGGAGCCAGGAGACAGCAATCGAGACCGCGGAAAGATTTCGGGAGCGCTCAATCGTAGAAAAGGGCTTCGATGGGATCCTTGCGCGTGGCGAGCCAGGCGGGATAGGCGGCGCCGATAAGGCCTCCGACAATTGCAATGGCCGCGGCGCGAAGAATCCAATCCGAAGTGATGTGAATGGGCAGCGTGGGGAACTTGAGATGCAAGAAGGAGCGGACTCCATAGCTCAAAGCGATCCCGGCAATGATTCCAGCGGCACAGATGAGCGAGGCCTCACTGAGGAGTGCGTTCAAGATGTAAGCCTTGGAAGCGCCAATGGATTTCAGGACGCCGATTTCGCGAGTACGCTCGACCACCGTGGTGTACATCGAAAGGAAAATCACCAGAAAACCGATGGCGACGGCGAGGGTAATCATTGCGGCGATGAAAATGTCCAGTCCGGGAATATTTGACGATGTCATCAGAGACATGAAGTCCTTGATGGAGTGAATCTCGTAGCCCTGAAAAACCGAGCGCATCTGCTCCATGACCGCGGGGGTGTGTTCCTCGCGCGTGCATTTAATCAAGAAGAGGGAGGCTTTGTCGCGCGCGCCGGAAAGGTCTTGCAACGTCTGCAAGGAAACGAAGATGCGCGAGCCTTTGCCGTGTTCAAAGACGCCCGCGACGTGGAAATCGTGCTCGAAAAGGCGGTAGGTTTGGCCGGCCCGGATGTTTCTGGACTTTGCCGCCAGGTCGTCGACGAGCATATCGTCGGGGTCCGCCATGTCATGGCCTTCGTGGAAAACAAATCCTCCGGAGACGGCGTTAAAACTGGCCTGCTCAATGCCCCAAATGGTTTCAACGCCGCCCGAAGAGTTGAACTGCGTGAGCACGGGCGCGACGGCCTGGACGTACTTCATGGATTCGAGCCTGTCGCGGATCTTGATGGGCATCGGCGCGCCGCTGAAAGCGAGAATAATTTGGGAGGAGGGGGGCTGGAGCATGATGTCCGCGCCCACGCCCTGGATGCGCTTGCCAACCTCTTCCAACATGCCACCGGTGAGGCCGACGATGACGAGCACCAGCGATACTTCGACGGCAACGGCGGCGACGCTCACGAAGGCGCGGACAGGGCGGTGAATAGCGTTGCGGAAGATGAGCTGGCCAATCATTTTCGGTCTATTGGATACACTCCGATTGCAGGGCTGGTTGCTTCACGGCTGAGAACCTGGACCAGTTTCACCCAATCGCACCAATTCGGCGCCGGGAGGCTGGTCGAGCTTGAAACGATCCGGCGAAATCTCTTCATTTAGAGTGATCTTCTTCACTCGAATCTCGAGTTGATAGTCGTCATGCGGGCGGTTGAGCGCGATGTGCCATGGAAACGATAGTTGCGTCGCACCACCCGTGCCGGCGGCGGGAGGTGCTGCTTGCCACGCATCCATGTGGACATCGGAAAGCAAGCGTCCGCCAGCTCCATAGATTTGGACGCGGCAAAGACCTAAATCGGCGCGGTCAAACCAAATTTTCCGCTCGGTCTCTTCCTGCGAAGCAGAGGACAGAACCGTAAGGACATAATAGCGGCCCGAAGGTTCGCTCGCCTCCTCAAAAATAACCGGCGCGCCCGCGGGTATCTCGGGCCAGAAAATGGCATCGAGGATGTGCTGGGGGCGGAGATTTTCGATGGGCTTTGCCGCAGCGCGTTCGAGGACCGCAGGCCCGACGATGAATTTATTTTTCGATGGAATGTAAATATGAAAAGTCCGGCCGTCGCTGGTCATGTCGAAAACGTTTTTGGCGAGCACGGGCGCCTGGCCGATGACGCGGATCGTCGCGGGCTTCGCCGCAAGGATGAACGCGTTCACTTCGTGGTATTGCTCAAGGTTAACGTCGCCGTTGTAGGCAGACCCTGTCGCCGGAAACATCTCCACGGAAGCATTGATAGTCGTGACGGCGCGCGAGAGCTGGTTGTAAGCCGAAATGAGAAAGTCCTTAGTAGCTTCTTTAGAAGGATGGATCTCATTGGGATGAACCTTGGTGGCGGTTGAAACCGGCGAGCATCCAACGGCAGCAAAAGCGGCGGCAAATGCCACCAGCAGTGCCAGCGAGAGGGTCCAAAAACACGGGCGCATATTCAGCGTTTTCATTGCTTGCAAGGAAGAATGAGCAATCTAGCAACCACTCCCAGGAGTGTCAACGCGGCAGGATATGCCGGTTTCCGCGAATCACGCGGCGCTATTCCGGGCGCTCAACGCGTGCACCGAGCGGAGCAAGGGCGGGCCGAAGGCGGCGCAAAATTTCCGCCGACGAAAATTTTTCGGCGAGCAGCGTAAGAAAACCATTCTCGAAATCGCAAATGCCGCAAAGAGAGTAGCGCGAGAACGCCTGGTCGTAGGCATCCATGCCGCGGCGCGAGAGGTCATTTTCGAGTTCCGCATCGGCGGACGAGGCAGCCGACCCCGCGCGGAAACCAAAAGTTTCCTCTTCAAATCGTCCGACCAATTCCAAGAGTTTCAGCGGGCCGGGCTGAGGAACCACGATGCAGCGCGCGGCAGCCTCGCGAAGGACAATGTCACGCGCGCGGCAGAAATCGCGGAGGCGGTCAAAATGGCTCGTGAAGTCGAGCACCCAGGGATCTGCGGCAGCCAACGCTGGAATCGCGGCGGCCCACACGGCGTCTGCCGCAGGCCCGCGAGCCGGTACCTCCGCGCCCTCTTCATTCAGCTCCAGTCCAATTGCCCGAACATCGGGGCCGAGGTCGAGGGGATCAATCAAGAGACGGAGCGGCGCGGAATCCGGAGCCATGCGAGGGGAGTTCACGCGCTGGCCGCGCTTGCGCCAAAGCGTTTGCGGAAGTCGGGCGACTGCTTGCGCAGCTCGAGCCAGTCAAAAAACGCGTCCGGCGTTTCCAGCCAGACGTGGAACCAATTCAGGATTTCCTCTTTTTCAGCGCGCTTTGAGGGGTCGACGCGTGGGTTGCGCGCAATCATCTCGGCGCGGCGGCGGCCGAGCCGGGCGACTTCGAGGACGCGCTCGGCGGCGGCGCGCTCGTTTTCCGCGCGGAATTTGCGGATCAATTCGTCGAGCCGCATGATGCACACTTCCGCCTCTTCCAGCGTCGAAAAATGAAGCAGGTCGTGGAATTCCTCTTCGTAGAGGCCTTCGCTATCGGCGTTGGTGGACAGAAAGACGCGAAGGCCGGCTTCCTCAAGGACGTTAACAATGTAATCGGGCGAGGTCTTGGCGGCGGGGCCGTGGCGAGCGATCATCTGGCGGCGGATCTGCTCGACTTCGGCGGCGGTGAACTGCTTTACGCCCAAGTGGGCCGCGGCCTCGAGAATCATGGCCTTCTTGGATGCTTGAGAAGCTTCCGTCATGGCTACTTTTGTGAGCGGCGGGGAGGCGCGGGCTCTTTCTGAATCTTCTCCTTCAACAGTTGATGATACCTCGCCACGTTGCTGTTGTGCTCGGCAAGCGTCTTGCTGAAGAAGTGACCACCTACAGTATCCGCGACGAAGTACAAGTATTCTACCGCAGCAGGCTCCCTCGCTGCACGCAAAGAGGCTTCGCCGGGATTGGCAATCGGGCCGGGCGGGAGTCCCTTGTAAAGGTAGGTGTTGTACGGCGAATCGAAGCGCAGATCCGCGGTGGTGAGGACGCCCCTGTACTTTCCGGCCCGCTCCAATGCGTAGACGACCGTGGGGTCGGATTCGAGCAGCATTCCGCGGCGCAGGCGATTCATGAATACTCCGGCGACGATAGGGCGCTCCTCCGGCTTCGGCGTTTCGCTTTCCACCATCGATGCCAGCGTGAGAATTTGACCGGGGCTCATCGAGCCGGGGGGAGGATCCGCGGAGCCGAGCGAATTCCAAACCGTGCGGAAATGCGAAGTCATCGCAGCGATTGCGTCCTGAGCCATCAGGTGACGCGGGAATTGATACGTTGCGGGGAAGAGAAAACCTTCGACGCTGGAGGCGCGGGGCGCAAGGTCGCGAATTGGAGAGGGGTCCAGCGCGGCGGCGAGGAATGCGTCACGAGCGACGAGGCCCTTTTCTTCGAGGAGAGCCGCGATTTGAAGCGTGTTGAAACCTTCCGGCACCGTGACGGAAATCTCGAAAATATGGCCCGCGGCAAGAGTGTCCAAGACCTCGAACGCCGTTGCGGGGCGGTCAAAAAAATATTCGCCGGCCTGAAGCTTTCGGCGCGGGTGGACGCGACACAGCAGCGCAAACGCCCACTGGCTGCGAATCACTCCCTGCGATTCGAGGATGCGCGCAATCGAGCGGGCGGATGCGCCTTTCGGGATGTCCACGAAAACGCCGGGGGATTGAAATCCCTGGAATGGCTTAACGAGGGAATAGGTAAGCCACGCGCCGCCCGCTGCGATCGAAAGAAAGATTGCGATAACAAGTATGCGGCGCATATCAGGATTTCGCGCGCGTGGCGGACGCGCGTCTTCCGGCGGGCGGCCGGGAGACTAAATAATCGCGCAGGATAATCGCGGCGGCGACATCGTCGCGGCTTGCGTTTTTTCCAGGCTTGCCATGCTTGCGGCTTTTCGCGGGCGCGTGTTCCGCCGCTTCCCAGGAGGTCAGGCGCTCGTCCGCCATTTCGACGGGCAAACCGAGATGTTGCGCCAGGCGCGCAGCGAAGCGCGTTGCCTCGGCGGCCATTTCGCCAGCGGAGCCGTCGAGATGCAACGGCAGTCCAACGACGATGCAGCGCACGTCATGTTCACGCGCGAGGAGGCGAAGCCGGCGGAGGTCGTTGCGGCGATTCGCGCGCGTGAGCGTTGCGAGAGGGCGAGACGTGACGCCGAGGTCGTCGGAAATCGCGAGGCCGAAGCGCTTGCGGCCGTAGTCAATCGCAAGGACGCGGCGGGAGACGGCTGAATGCGCAGCCTGCGAAAGCGAATGGAGTCGGGAGGTCATCATCTTCATTATAGCTTGGCGGTTGGCTGTGAAGCCGAGCGTCAGTGCCTGCTGCCGAGAAACGCACTGTACCAATGACTGGAGGAGCTAACCAGGGACCGGCTAGGGCTGGCGCCTGCGGAGGCCCATTTCCAATCTCGGCCAGACGCCGAAGAGTTTGAGCTGATCGGCGAGGCCAGTCTCCTTCCTCATCGCTTCGATTCCGGCGGGCGATTTGCGTGGGCCGAACCGCTCCGGAATTTCGGCGGATTATAGTTCAGCGGCAATGGCATCGGCGACGCGCGCGACTTGCGCCATTTCGGCCGCGTCATGAACGCGCACGATGTGCGCGCCATTCAGGATTGCGGCGGTGACCGTGGCGGCCGTGCCCCAGATGCGCTTCTCCGTCGGCGCCGGCGATGTGGCGCTGCCAAGGGCCACGCCCAGAAACGCTTTGCGCGATGTGCCCACGAGAAGCGGATAGCCGAGAGCGGCCAATCGCGGGAGATGCGCGAGCAGCTCGAAATTCTGGCGATAGCTTTTTCCAAAGCCGATGCCGGGATCGAGCACGATCTGAGATTTGGCGATTCGCGCGCGGCGCGCGCGGGCAATCGCGGCGCGGAGGCCGGCGGTTACGTCGCGAAAAACATTTCGCGCGAAGGGCCCCTTCTGCATGGTGAGCGGCTCGCCGCGCATGTGCATCAGGATGATCGGGATGCGGCGGCGGCGCGCGGTTTCGCCGAGCGCGGGGTCGAATCGAAGAGCGCTCACGTCATTGATGATCTCCGCGCCGGCGGCGATGGCGGCTTCCGCGACGGAGGCTTTGCGCGTGTCAATGGAAATGGGAATGCGCAGACGGCCGCGAAGCGCGTTCAGCACAGGCAGTACCCGGCTGAGTTCCTCCTCAGCGGAAATTGCCGATGCTCCGGGGCGCGTGGATTCGCCGCCGATGTCGAGCAGATCCGCGCCGGACTTCTCCATTTCGAGCGCACGAGCGATTGCGACGTCCGGGTTGAAGAATGCGCCGCCATCGCTGAAGCTGTCGGGCGTCACGTTAAGAACGCCCATGACGAGCGTGCGCTCGCCGAGCATGAGGGTGCGGGACGGAAGACGCAGGCGGAATTTGCGGCGGCGAATCATCGGTATATTGTGCAGGGGACATTGTAAGGCATTGCCGGCAGAGCATTCGCGGCGCGCGAAAGAAGGACGGGCCAGATGCGCGCGGAAGAGCTTTGGGCACTGGACGTTTATTGCGAAGCGGGAATGTAATAGCTGGGACGGCAATCGAGCCGCGCGCCCGGATGGGATTCCGGCTGAGCGAAATGTACGGACACAGAATGCCAGCCGCGCCCGCTGGCGGATGCCCCCGGATAAAATCCGAGCGTATATTCCGTGCGCAAGGCGAGTGCAATTCTGCGATAGACGTCGCTAAGCGTACCGATCTCGCGGAGGAAGTAGAGCTGCCCGCCCGCGCGGCGCACAAATTCGGCAAGGAACGCAGTGTAAGTTGGAATTCCTATGAGATGAGACGCGTCGGAGATGAGCGTCGCCTGGCTGTGAGCGGCAAGCCAATCGTCCGTCACGCCCGCGGGGCGGTTCTCGGTGGAAACCACGAAGACCTCGATGCCCGCGGTAGCAAGCTCGCGGACAACGTCTTCAAACGTCAAGTAATCCGCCTTGGTATTCGGGGGCGGAAACATGCTCGCGGGATTCCAGTTCAACCGCAGGCCGCTGTCCTGGCCATCGGTGAGAAGCACAATCGCCTTGCGGCCGGTGGGTGCGTGCGGCCCGGTGAAAAGCCGCAGCGCGGCGAGATAGACAGAGCCATAGATGTTCGAGCCGGTCTCTTCCATGGCGCGAAGCAATTCGATGCGGCCCAGAGCGGTTTCCAATTGTCTGCGGTCGGTAGAGAACGGCAGAAGCAGATGAGGATGTCCGGCGAAGGCGACGACCGCAACCTCGTCGCGCGGCGAAAGCTCAGCGGTGAGGGCGCGCGCGGCGGATTTCATTTCCGCGAGAGAGTGGAACTCGCTCGGGCTGGCGTCAATCACCAATGCGATGTGCGCCGGCTCGGTTGAAATATCAAAGTGCGAAAGCGGATGCGGAACCCCGTCCGCCGACAATTGAAAATCCTCGCGAGTAAGGTTCCTCAGCGGTTCTCTCGAGGCGGAAATCGCGGAGCAACTGATTTCGACGAGACTCACGCGCGAGCGAATCGCGAAGCCGCCGCGCGGAGCGGCGACTGGTGCGGGAGTCTTATTCGATGAAGAGCGCTTCGGGACCATGCGCAATTCGCCGGTTTCGGGGTCGCGGACGTACTCAAGATCCTTATCGAGCTGCTGCGGGATGGCCTGCTTTGGTGCGTTCGCAGTTTGCTGCTGCCCACACACCGACATTGCAGGAAAAAGCAGTGCCGCAAACAAGATGGGCGCGATGGATCGCACGGCGCTCGTGGCGCGCCGGGAGAGTTCAGACTGTGGGGGCATGAGAGGAGAATGCAGCGCCGGAGTTCAATCCAGGTCGAAGTCACGCAACGGTTTTTCGACCGGCTCGCCTTTTGCTTTCTTCAGGCCTTCCTCAAACTTGCGTGTCAGCACGTCGTCTTTCTTTTTCTCGGCTTCCCACGACTCGCGGAACTTGTCTTCGCGTTTCCGCGCCTGCTCGGCCAGGATGCCGGCGGCATCGGTCAAGTCCACGCCGGGCCCGGTCCTGACCGGCGCGACGTGCGAAAGGACAACCGCCAACTCCGCATCCACTTTGAGCTTTGACTGGCAGCAGGGACAGGTCACTTCGACGGGTTCGGATTTCTTTGCCATGGCTGTATTCTACGCCACTCCGTCCCCCGGAAAGCAATTGCCCGGCGCATTCGATGAAGACGCGCCGGGCAAAGTGAAAATCGGAAACAGCCGCGATGTCTTAGCCCTTGCTGAAACCTGGTGCAGGGCGCAGCTCGGGGCGGCCCAGTGGCTTCGGATCCGTGCTGGGCACGGCCGAAGGCGGCACCGGCGGAGTTGCGCTCGGCTTGTCGGCGAGGGGTTTGCCCTCAATGAGAAGCTTGATCTCATTGCCGTCGAGTACTTCTCGCACCAGCAAGGCCTGCGCAATGCGCTCGAGCGAATCGCGGTTTGCTTCGAGTGTGGCCCGCGCGCGCGTGTACGCATTTGTAACGATATTCTTTACCGCGGAGTCAATGCGAATCGCTGTCTCTTCCGAGTAGTCGCGGTGCTGCGCGATTTCGCGGCCCAGGAAGATGGCCTCTTCTTTCTTGCCGAATGACAGGGGGCCAAGCTCGCTCATACCCCAGTCGCAAACCATTTGCCGCGCGATGTCCGTCGCGTGCTCGATGTCGGCGCGGGCGCCGGTGGTCAAATGATTGAAGATAATTTCTTCCGCGGCGCGGCCACCCATGGCGGTGGCAAGGCGCGCTTCCAGATATTCCTTTGTGTAGGAATGGCGATCGTCAATCGGGAGCTGCAGGGTGACGCCGAGCGCCATGCCGCGCGGAATGATAGTGACTTTGTGAAGCGGGTCGGTCCCGGGAGTCATGGCAGCGACGAGTGCATGACCGGCTTCGTGATAGGCCGTGGTTTTTTTCTCCTCATCCGAGAGGATCATGGATTTCCGCTCGGCGCCCATCATGACTTTGTCCTT
Organism: uncultured Acidobacteriota bacterium; assembly: GCA_963838945.1. Classification (GTDB taxonomy): domain Bacteria; phylum Acidobacteriota; class Terriglobia; order Acidiferrales; family UBA7541; genus DASTCZ01. Next base: position 922,369 of record CAWITC010000011.1, read on the forward strand.
GGCCATTTCAAAATCGACCATTTGGGCGGCCTTGCGGTTCTGCCGGGCGGCCCAGAGCGCGCCTTCGTTCACAAGGTTCGCCAGGTCGGCGCCGGAAAAACCCGGCGTGCCGCGCGCGAGCACGGAAATGTCCACGTCATCGTTGAGAGGCACTTTGCGCATGTGCACGCGGAGAATCTCTTCGCGGCCCTTGATATCCGGACGGGGCACGACCACGCGGCGGTCAAATCGGCCCGGGCGCAAGAGAGCCGGATCAAGCACGTCGGGGCGGTTGGTGGCCGCAATCAGGATCACGCCTTCGTTGGATTCAAAGCCGTCCATTTCGACAAGCAGCGCGTTGAGCGTTTGCTCGCGTTCGTCATGCCCGCCGCCCAGACCCGCGCCACGGTGGCGGCCGACGGCGTCAATTTCGTCAATGAAAATGATGCAGGGAGCATTCTTCTTGCCCTGCTCGAATAGATCGCGCACACGGCTAGCGCCCACGCCGACGAACATTTCGACGAAGTCGGAACCGGAAATCGAGAAGAACGGCACATTCGCTTCGCCCGCAATCGCGCGCGCGAGAAGCGTCTTGCCCGTGCCCGGAGGGCCGACCAGGAGAACGCCCTTGGGAATGCGCCCGCCAAGCTTTTGGAATTTCTGCGGGTCTTTCAGGAAATCAATGATCTCCTGGAGCTCTTCCTTCGCTTCGTCAATTCCCGCGACGTCCTTGAACGTGGCTTTTTTCTGTTGCGCGGTCAAGAGGCGAGCGCGGGACTTCCCAAAGCTCAAGGCCTTGTTCCCTCCCGCCTGCATCTGGCGGAGCATGAAGATCCACAGCGCGAACAGGATGACGAAGGGGACGACCTGCAAAACAATGGTGATCCAATCGCCGTGGCTGACTTCCTTGACGTTGATGCGGACATTCTTCTCGCGCAGCTCCTTCACCAGGTCGGGAGCGGCCTCCTTGAAAATGGTGGTGTGAAACTTTGTGTCCGGCTCGCGGAATTCGCCATCGATGTCATAGCTGTTGGCCGAGATATTCAGCATTACTTCCTTGACGTTATTCGCGTCCACGCGGGCCATAAACTCGCCGTAGGAGACTTCCGCGACGCGCGTAGACTGCGCTCCGGGCGCAAAAACGCGCCAGAGTAAGAGTGCAAGCAGGATGATAAACATCCAAACTAAGATTGTTTTTGCCGCTGAACTTGAATTCACGACTTTCCTCGCCTTGGGCTTAGGGCTCCGGTCTTGCGCCTTCGCGCCATGCGCCCGCTCCGTCCAGAGGTCCGGTGACCGAGCGCTCCGATGTATGGGAGGTTGCGGTGGCGGTCATGACGGCCCGCCAGCCCATACCCCACCAATAAGTTAGATGCGTCCACGAACCCAAAGTAATCAGGCCGCAGGTCCACGCGCCGGCCAGATGGCCTGTCCACCATCACGGCGATCCGCAGTGACCGCGGATCACTTTCGAGCAGCCGCTTGCACAGGAAATCCATGGTGATCCCCGTGTCCAGGATGGCGGCCATCACAAGAACGTCCCGTCCCTTCAATTCGGGCGGACGGCTGAAAAACACCTCGCGCCGGGAAAACCCGCTCAACTCAACATCGCGCAATTCGGTGCGAACGAAATGGCAAGAGACCGGACTTGCGATGCGTCTAACCAAATCCGCCGCAAAAATAAATCCGCTTTCCACCAGGATAACCGCGTCGAGCGGGCGTCCCACATAGTCCTTACTGATGGACTGGCCCATCGCGGTAACCCGATTCGCCACGCGAGAAGGCGAATAGACTACCCTGGGCTTTGCGCTCAAAGAGGTTCCTCGGAAATCACAAGTGCCTTCCGCGTCTTGCCATCCGTGACATATTTCTGGGCCACGGGAAACCCGCGCGCCCAGACCAACTCTCCGTTACTCGTGAGCACCGGCCAACGGCGGCGCTCGTGGAGGGCAATTCGCCGCTCACGCAAGAGATGCTTCAGCTTACGGGTTCGCAGCCGCCCCTGGGGCTGGAAAGCGTCACCGGGCAGCCAGTTCCGCACCACAAGAGGGGAACGCAGGCAGCCGAAATCGGCAACAGTCGCCTCAAGTTTAGTGTCCCTCGCTCCCGAAGGCCAGTCAATCACTTTCAGGTGAAGACGGGCCCCGATATCCGGAATGTCAACAGCCTCTTCGCGGCGGCCATCGAGGTCAAGCAGCCGCTGAAATTCCGGCGCCGATTGAGATGGCATTATAGCCGCTTCAAGTTCACGGGGGCTTCGCCGGAGGAAGTGGAGTTCGTCAAAGGATCTCTCGACGCTGATCCTGAACGGCAAGATGACCTGGTGGCCGCTTGTGGATGAAGCGGCAAGATGAAAAATATCTTCGACGTGACGGCTCGTAAATCCCAGGAGATCCCCTTTCAATTCCCCAAGAATTTTGCGAACCAGCCTCATCGAAAGAGCCTTGAGCGCGGAGGCGCCGACAGGAACCGGTGCGGGAAAGTCCAATGGCGCGAGAAGATCATTCACAGAGAGCAGGAAAGATTCCCTTTCGCGACGCACTAATGACTGAAACCGCTCCTCGACAAGAACCGCCCAGAACTCCTCATCCTGCCGGGCAAGAGTGGCGAGATTGCTTAACTGGCCGACAATTGCCGGCTGAAAATCGCTTTCCAGCAAAGGGAGAAGCCGGGCCCGGATTCGAGCACGCAAACGGGATTCGTCGAGATTGGTTGCATCCTCACGCCAGGCGGTTTCACGACCACGGAGAAACTCTCGCAGTTCGGCGCGCCGGACTTCAATCAATGGACGGACAATGGACCCCGCGACCGGATATATTCCCGCCAATCCCGCGAGGCCCGTCCCCCGAATGATTTTTGCCAGAACCGTTTCGGCCAGGTCGTCGGAAGTGTGAGCCACCGCGACGCGTGTGACGCGGCCCTCCTTCACGAGACGAGCAAAGAAACCGTAGCGGCACTTGCGTGCGGCGTCTTCGAGATTGGAATTTGTTTTCCGAGATAGTGCGGCCACGTTCTGGCGATCCGCGATGAACTCAAGTTGATGCTGAACGGCGAGAGCGGCGACGAACTTTTCATCCCCGTCCGATTCCGCGCCGCGCAGTTGATGATTGAAGTGAAGCACTGTGAGCTGGATTCCCAGTTCGGCCTGGAGATCCCGCAGGAGCAGGACGAGGCTGACGGAGTCGGCGCCACCGGAAACGGCCACTCCGGCCGCATCACCCGGCTGCAGCATTTTGTGACGCCGGATGGTGGAACGCACACGGTGGGAAAGGGATGGCAGCATCGTGGTGGCGCGGCAAGGCGCGGCTTTGCCTATCTTAGCAATGCCAGGGCGAATGGAACAGTGGAGGTTCTCTGCGGAACCACGCCGGAATTCAATGTGAATTTGTGAGTTGCTGCGCCATCAGTCCGCGGCTGTAAGCGATCCGGCGATCCAGCGTTATAGCGGCGAAGTAGGCGCATCCGGAGCGCTCCCGCTCCGTCCACTCTTTCAGCGACGGAATCATGCGGTTCGAGAGGGTCCGAATAAAATTGAGCATCCGAAAATAATTATTGACGGTCGAAACAGGCCACCGGTCATTTCTTGGTTCAGGGCAAAGCCGCGCCAGTTGAACCAAGCGCACGAACTCTTCGCCGCTGACGGTGCGGCCATGAATCGCCGCTACGTCTCGGACTTGTGGGGAAAGTGGTTGTGTGCTGCAGGCGGCGATCAAGGATCGCGAATAGGAAATGAAAAACTGCAGCAGCGCAAACATCGAAAAAGCGAGGATGATGGCTGTAATCATCGCGACCCCGCCGCTGCCCTGGAACCGGCGACTACACGCGCCGGAGAAAGGCGTGCGCTTTCAGGAATCATCAAGAACGTATAGCCCCAGGCAAGCGGGAGCCAAAGGCCCATTACAGCGGGTACAATTCTCCATGCAGAGCTGTTCGGATACATGGCAGCATATAAGACTGCCAATGCGTAATTGGCGGCTAAAGCGCTGAAGTAAACCCCCAAGGCCAGCGCCAACTGGATCAATCGAGTCCGGGTCTCGTGCAACTTCTTTAATGCCGCCCACAGAAGGTAGGTCAGCACGGCTCCGACAAAATACAGGTTCTGCGAAAGCTCGGCGACGAAGCGGCTCACCATCCGGTCTTGTGATTGACGAACCATCGCGAACGACACCGCGCAGGTGAGACCCAGGACAGCCAGTGAACCAAGTCTGATGTAGGTCTTTGCGCCCATTTCGCTAAAAACGTGTGCGAACAATCCCATGAGGGCGAAGAAGAGACATATGGTAAGCAGCGCGTCCGAATAGAAGTAAAAATAAAAATACTGCGAAGACCTGAATCCATACTCGCGCAAAATGAGGTAGCGGGCGGCAGTAAAAGAAGAAGCCGCTAACATATAAAAATTCAAGGGGAAGAACTTAAAAAAGGATTTCGCACGAATTGCACACACCACCACGGCCGCCTGCAACAGTGCAGTCACTATCCAAAAAGAATAATCAAGTGGGCCAAGCATGGGCTACCTCAAAACTTAAAAGTGGCGCCCATCCCCCAGCCCGCCCTGGTTTATGTTTGCGTGCCCGCGAGGCTTAAGATCCCTCGCCTGGACGACCTACGCGAGCGTCGGCCACGGTGGGACAGGTCCCCCACCGTTCTTAGCCAGCGTTGGCCAAGGCGGGACGGGGCCCCCACCGTTTTTAACCAGCGTTGGCCACGGTGGGACAGGTCCCCCACCGTTCTTTGCCAACGTCGGCCACGGTGGAACTGGGCCGCCACCATTTCCCGCCAGCACCAGAGCGGGGCTTGCCAGCAGGTTGCAAACTGTGAGTGCGCCTGCCAGCGCCAGCACCGCGAGCACAGATACCGCTAACCACCTGTTCATGTACCCTCCGAAATGCGAACAGCGGAGGGATTATAGGCAGCGGTGGACCGCTTTGGTACTTAAACGGGTTTTTTGTGTCTAAACGGTTAACACCCCCGGCTTTAGCCCGCTGACGGCACTCATACGCCAGCTTGGGCTAGAATTTTCCAAGTCGTACGCGGACAAAATAGCGGTCTGCCGTGATTAAGGTCAATGGGCCAGAAGTACTATGTTTTCAGAAATTTGGCTGTTCCTACCACTCGGTTTGAGAGTCCGCCACACCTCAGCTCGAAACACTCCAGCGGCAATTTCGACCGCATATTCGTCGGTCTGGAACCTGGGCCGCTTGACACCTTCAAGCGCCACTCCTTACTATCAATTCCCTTGAACTGGCCGGTGTAGCTCAGAGGTAGAGCGAGGGTCTCATAATCCCTAGGTCGTGGGTTCGAGTCCCACCGCCGGCACCATATTCCCAATTGTCCAAATTTTAAGACTGGCCCTTTGCGTGGCTAGAATTTTCGTGTTCCGTGGGCGAGCATGTTTCTGGCGTGCTCTGCACAACCTAAACCTCTAAAGTCGGTCGAGTGCAGGTTCCCGGCCGGCAAATTAGAACGAAATTTCGGCCCACATGTTCTTCAGTTGGTTCTTCATGTACCCGACGGTGGCGCGCGGTATAGATCTGAAATCTGGCTTTTTTACGCGGCCTTAGCGGAGCCGCAACATTTGCTTGCCGATCGCCCGCAAATTCACTTCTTGTGCTTTCATTGCCCGCTCCATCGCAGCTCTGGAGTACCACATCCCACCCACGTCCGGACGGGGGGTCTATGCCAAGCCGCCTGTGAAAAGCGGACATATTACGTGCTAGCGACACACTGAAAAATATAACTTGACAAAACTTCGGAGACCGAATATTTAGAGAGTCATGAAATTGGGTTTCCTGTCCCTTGAGTGGGGTCAGGAGCGTTGGGGTATCTGTTGCGTTTATTTCAAAACAGGGGTGGAACAATGAACCTATGGATGAATTCCAAGGGTAAGTGTGTTCGGTTGTCGGTCGCCGGGTTGCTGGTTGGTTGCCTGGTTGTTTCATTGAGCCTGGGGGCTGCACCCGCGAGGGGACAGGCTACTAGCACTGGAACAGTGCAAGGTGTAGTGACCGATCAACAGGACGCTTCGGTTGCGGGCGCGGAAGTCAAGCTGATCGATCGGACCACCAACGTTCCCAAGAGCACGTCAACGAACGACGTGGGGCGATACATTTTTGTGAACATCTCGCCGGGTTTGTACGATCTCACGGTGAGTAAGACGGGGTTCAAGCTTTCCAAGGTCAGCCAGCAGGCGGTGGACATCGGAACGGTGCTGACGCTGAATGTCAAACTCGAAGTCGGATCGACAGTGGTGACGGTGGAAGTCACCGCTTCGGTTGGCGGAGGGCTGCAGACCAGCAATTCCACCATTGGGACCACGCTGGGCGGTCCGTCTCTTTTGCTATTGCCGAACCCCGGGCGGGATGTGACCTCGCTGCTTATCGCGCAGCCGGGCGTACTGCCTGGTGGATACTCGGCGGGTGCGAATTACGACCAGAACCTGTTCCAGTTGGATGGGGGCCAAAACTCCAACGACATGGACGGCTCGATGAGCATCTACACGCCGAGCAGCGGAAACATCAACCCGAACGCCACGGGGGGTCCACCTTCCGGCGTGCTACCCACACCAGTTGAGAGTATCGAGGAGTTCAAAGTCTCGACGGCCAACCAAACGGCAGACTTCAACGGCGCGGGGGGCGCACAGGTACAACTGGCGACCAAGCGCGGGACGGACTCGTGGCATGGCGAGGCGTCGGAGTACTATCTTGGGAGCTATTTCGGGGCAAACTCGTGGAACCGCGATTTTCTTGGTGGCGCAGCAGTCGGGCTTGGGAAGGTAGCGACACACCAAAACCGGTTTGGCGCGGCCGGGGGAGGTCCGGTGATTCCCTTCCATTTTCTTGGGGGGAAGTGGTATATCTTCGCAGATTACGAAGGCTTGCGTTATCCGTTGAGCCAGTCGATCGAGAAAGATGTTCCTTCGGTTCTGTTCCGGGAGGGCATTATCCAGATAAAGGGTCCTTCGGGCACGGAGCTGTTCAACATGAGCTCAGCCCCGATAACGGTCGGCGCCACCACTTATCCTTCCGCCGGCTGCGGTCCGACGAACAGCACACCTTGCGACCCGCGCGGGCTGTGGTTCAATCCAACGATTTCCGGGATCTGGTCAAAGTACATGCCATTGCCGAACGACCCATCGGGTGGCGACCAACTGAACGTCCAGGGCTATCTTGGAACGGTTGTGACGCCGGTAAGTTCTGACTTCGGGGTCGCTCGGATTGACCATGATTTCTCATCCAAGTGGCATTTCATGACCAGCTACCGCGACTATGATTTCTCGAACGTGTCTACGGTTCAGACCGACGTTGGGGGCTTTTTTCCGGGAGACACCAAGGGAACCTATGCAGCGATAGCCAACCGGCCTATAAAGCCCATGTTCATCGTGGCGGGGCTGACCGGAAGCCTTACGCCGAACCTAACCAACGATTTTCATGTTAGCTATCTGCGGAACTTCTGGTCTTGGTCGGATCAAACCGCTCCGCCGCAAGTCGCGGGGATTCCGGGGGCCATCGAAATCAGCCCGGCCTCCACAACCGCAGAGACGGCCAACGCGCTGATTCCGTATAACGTGAATACGCAAAGCGTTCGTGAGCGCTTCTGGGACGGCCAGGACTGGTATTACAAGGACGACCTGACGCTGAGTCATGGCAACCACGTGTTCCAGTTCGGCGGGCTTTTCCAGCACAACTTTAACTACCACACGCGCGACGACAACGGATCGGGAACCTTCAACAACCCAGTGTTCCTGGTTAGCTCCGGGGATTCGGGGGTAACGATCGGCAGCGCATTCCAGCCGATGCCGTGCACCGCGAGCGTCGTAACCAATTGCCTGCCGACCAACCAGGTCAGCAAGTGGCAATCAACGTACGACGAGCTCCTGGGGATCACGGGAGCGCAGGTAGCTTATACGCGTTCGGGTCCCAACCTGACCTTGCAACCTCTGGGGTCCACGGCGTTTGACAAGTCCATTATCGACACCTATAACTTGTATTTCAGCGACACGTGGCGGCTGACGCCGACCTTCACCCTGAATTATGGCTTGGGGTATTTGGTCGAGACTCCGCCCTTTGAGACCAGTGGGAAGCAAATCTCGGTGGTTGACAGTAGCAACAACCCCATTGACCTCACCTCTTACTTGGCTACACGGCAGCGCATGGCTCTGGCCGGGCAAATTTTCAACCCGCCAATCGGCTATGAATTAGTCGGCAATATCGGCGGCGGGCAGAAGTATCCGTATCACTTCTTTTGGGGCGGCTTGAGCCCGCGAGCATCGGCGGCCTGGAACCCGCACTTCGACAATGGGATCCTGAGCCACCTGTTCGGCTCAAATAAGACCGTCCTCCGCGGGGGCTACAGCCGGATCTACGGGCGTCAGAACGGCGTAGATTTGGTTCTCGTGCCGTTGCTGGGGGTGGGGCTGATTCAGGCCGTGAAGTGCCCGGGAGCGAGAATGGATGGGGTATGTGCCGGGTTAGGGGGCACGGATCCGACCAATGCATTCCGCATCGGGATCGATCCCAACCCCGGCGCCCTGTACACCCAAGGCATCACGAACACTCTTCCGCAGCCCTTCTTTCCGGGCGAGGTGAACGCCGGATCTTCAACGCCAGCGGCGAAGGCCAGTGATACGCTGGTGCTGGATCCGAACTTCAAGCCGGCGCACTCGGACGAATTCAACTTTACCATTCAACGCGAGTTGGCTCACAACACCGTGCTGGAGGTCGGATATATCGGACGCATCTTGCGGAACGAGTACATGAACATCAACCTGGACCAAATTCCGTGGATGCTGACCCTGGGCGGCCAGAGCTTCGAGAACGCCTACGCGAACGTCTACAAGTCGCTGTGCGGGTTGACTACGCCGGTTTGCGTGGGCAACGCGCCAACCTCGGTACCGGTGCAGCCGTTCCTTGAGGCTGCTCTGGGTGGCGCCGCATCGCCCTACTGCGCTGCTTTCTCAAGCTGCACGGTGGCGTTTGCAACCAACGAAAACTCCAACATTGCCTCGCAGTCGCTCTACACCATGTGGTCGCACCTCGGGAAGACGGCGCCGGGTACGCCCTTCGCCGGTAGCTTGATCGGGCAAGCCCAGGCGACCAGTTTGCAGATGAGCGGAGCGTTTGGCCAAGGCGACTACAATGCGGGCTTTGTGTCACTCTCCCAGCGCAACTGGCACGGGGTGACCCTCAACTCCAACTTCACCTGGAGCCGTTCCTTGGGGACGCAGTTCTACGCCCAGGCCAACAACGGCATCAACCCCAACGACGGGTATGACCCGACCAATCATGGATCTTTCGGGCCGCAACCCTATGACATTACGTTCGTTTTCAATCTCCAGGGACTCTACCAAATACCGATTTACAAGAATCAGTCGGGGTTTGTTGGACACATCCTTGGCGGGTGGGCAGTGGCGCCGTTCTTCACCTGGCATAGCGGGACTCCCGAGTTGGTCTATACCGATGGCAACATCAGCGATGAGACGTTCGGCCAGGGCAATCCGGCCTCGGGTAGCCTGGGCACCAACGCGATTCTGCTGTCGCCATTCACGGCGGGCAGTTCCAGGATCAACGGCATCAACGTGGCGACGACGGCTTCGGCCAACCCCGACTCGGTGGCAACGAACGGCAACATTGCGAACGGCGGCACGGGCATCAATATGTTCGCCAACCCCATCGCTGTGTACAATCAGTTCCGGCCGTACATCCTTGGGCTTGACAACGTGAATGGAGTCAGCGGCGGCGGTGGCGGGATACTCCGCGGGCAGTCACGTTGGCAGCTCGACATGACCATCTCGAAGGACATCAAGTTCTCCGACCGGTTCGGACTGTCCATCATCAGCACCTTCACCAACATTCTGAACCATCCCTGGCTGCCGGATCCGTATCTGGATCTTCAGGATCCGCAGGATTTCGGCGTAATTCCTAACGGCCAGGCCAACGCTCCGAGGCAAATTGAATTCGGGGCCCGGATCCGCTTCTAGCGTTGGGATCATTTGATTCAAGAGGGGGCCGGTTCGCCGGCCCCCTTTTTTTTGAATGGAGTTGAGGTGCGAATCGACGAGCGGCCGGCCCGTAATTCTCACTTCGCAAAGCCCAAGGCCCAGCGGAGGGAGAATCATTGTTTAGCCGGCGTCAGGGTCCCGCCAACGCTTGCAGGTGGTGATTACGCCAATCCAGCGCCAAAACACCCGCCAGAAGCGGCAGGAGCCAAACCACGCGGCTCTGGTAGCGGTCCTCGACCGTTGAGAGGGCGCCCGTCACAAACGCATTGGCAATAACCGTGAAAAAGATCACCAAGGCGAGGCCCACAAGGCGACGGGACCGTCGGCGCCATATGTGAATTGTAAACAGGCCGAACATGGCGAGGGACGCGATGACCGTCCATTTTTGGACCGAGCTGAAGAATTCAAGAGGAAGATCGTCCCGCGCCTGGCGGCTTTGCAGGTAACGTGACTTTCCGCTCGGCAGCACGGTGTCAAATTCCTTCAGCACCCAATCGTTCGAGCCAAAGTCCTCCAGGCCAAACGTTGCCAGTTGTTGCCAGAAGTTGGCAGCCGACTTGGAAATCTGCGCGCGAGGATACGCCCGAAAAGTCGCGAGGACGAACGGAATTTCCTCCTGCCGCAACCGAATTTGTTTTTCGTCGGAGGCGCTCTGCCAAATTCCGTTCTCTCCCCAGATAAAATCGTCTGTGTTATCAGGGAGATTCTGGACATCGTCACAGATGGCAAATTTCACCTTTCCGCAATGCTGCTCCAAATACCAGCGTCCGGGGCCGTCGACGATGACGCGGGCCATCAGAAAGGGCGGCCGATCGCCGTTCAGCGTGGGCTCACCATACAGATAGGCGTGCAGCGCCAATTGTGCGGCTGCCGCAAGCAAGACGATCATCACCACTTCGGCGACTGCTCTCCAGCGGAGGCGCGTTGACCGGTGACCAAGAACCAGCAGCAAAACCAAGAGGACGCACACTCCGGCGGCCAACATCAAATGCGTGGCATGCGACGCCACCGCCCACCAGGCAATCAGGATTACCGCCCAGCGTTCAACACGAGAGAGGTTTTCTCGAGCGAACACGAGCAGATAAATACAGAGATACAATACTGGACCGAGAACGTCTGGCATGATCAGGCTGACGAACCAACTCAAACTAGTTAGCAGGCTGAGCAACGCGCAGAGAATGACGTAACACCGCACGGTTTGGCGCGGGAGGATTGATCGCACAACAAGCCAGAGGACAAACCCAGTCAGAAGCGCTTGAAGCGCGACGACAGGCCACAGAGCGGCGTTCCGGTGGAACGGGTAAATGCCCAGGCTATAAATAAACGACCGAAAGCCATAGTAGTCCGATAATTTGTGCAAGAACAACGCCCGCGCGACGGGGCGCCCGTCCTCCAGGTACGTCATCGAATCCGGGTAAAGCAGCGCATAGCGATTCAAGAGCGCCGGCCAGGTCATGAGGAACGCTCCCGCCAACACTGCGGCACCGCGCCAGACGAGAAATCGGCTCGTCCCGTTGCGCATGACATCTCGTGGGTCGATCTCAGGGAGTCTAATCGCCAACCTCTCCTTCCAACGTGTCCGCGCGATTCCGCGCAAAGGCGGCGTAAAGGCCGTTATCCGAAAATTCCTTTTTTACTTTGAAAACGAACAGCATTGTACACGCGCCTTGCCTCCCGTGCCTTGCCTGAACCGAGTTCCATCCGAGCCGTCCCCCGCTTGTTATAGAGTTAGAGATTGACTCTGGAACGCATTCCAGGGTCCATCCTCGTCATGTAAGGCAGGTTGAATTCAAATGGGAGGTTCCCGCAGCTTGCGAATCGGTGAAATCGCCCAGGAGGCGGGCGTCAGCCCCGACACGATCCGCCACTATGAACGCGTCGGCGTGCTGCCGCACCCTCCCCGGACACTGGCCGGGTATCGCCGGTTTTCCCGAGAAGCGATTGAGCGCGTACGGCTCGTCCGCCGGGCTCTGGCGATTGGTTTTTCGCTTGCCGAGCTTGCGCGCATCCTCAAGGTAAGGGACGCCGGTGGCGTTCCCTGCAAGGGTGTGCACACGCTCGCCAAGAAAAAACTAAAGTCTCTGAAGGAGCAAATCGCCGATCTCATCCGGCTTCGCAGACAGATGGAAGGCGTCTTGCGAAACTGGGACCGCAAACTGGCCCGCGCGCCGAAAGGAAAACGGGCCGGACTTCTCGAATCGCTTGACGGAGATCTCCCAAAGCCTGCCTTCGGGAGGAAACACAAATGAAGCTTTCGATTCTTGCTCTTGCATTGGCATTCAGCATTGCCCCACTGAACGCGCAACAGAAGACAGGCTCCTCCGATCCGCAGAACAAACAAGATCCTGCGGCGGGGGTGAAGGAACGTGGAACACATGAGATGGGTTTCTCACAGGACAAGGCAACCCACCATTTCATGCTTTTTCCGAAGGGCGGCGCAATCCAAATCGAGGCCAATAGCGCCTCGGACACCACAACCCGCGACCAGATTCAGATGCACCTCGCCCATATCGCCCAGATGTTCGCGGAAGGAAATTTCCAGATCCCGATGCTGATTCACGACAAGATTCCGCCTGGCGTACCCACAATGCGGCGGCTAAAGGCTGAAATCACGTATAAATTCGAGAAGCTGGATTCCGGAGGACGAGTCCGAATCACAACGAAGAATCCGGAAGCTCTTTCGGCTATCTACGAATTCCTGCGATTTCAGATCGCAGACCATCAAACGGGCGATTCCACGCAAGTGTCCCAACCGAAGTAATTATTTTGATGGGCATACAGAAAGGGGCGGACGGGCGGGCAGTGTTGCCGCTATTGTTCGCCCTTTTTCTTGTCGAGCTTCAGGGTCATTTCGATTTCATTCCGAGTGTCAAAGGTCGAAATGGTCCGGTTTATGGATGTGACGCCGTTCAATTCGGCGTGAATCTCAAAATCTACATTCGGATCCAGTCCACTAAACCGGTAGAGGCCATGATCATCGCTCAGGGCGGTGCGAATGACCTTGGTCCTGCGGTTTTCCAGGTAAACGATCGCGGCGGACACCGGGTTATCCTGCTTATCCACAACGGTTCCACGGACGGTGCGCAACTGCGTCTGGTTTTTCTGGGCAGTGGCAGACGCCAGCGCCAGGAAGCCGAAAAACAGCGCGCAAGCAATGCGGGTCCGGGTCATTGTTTTTTCGCCGGCTGAGGTTCCATGTGAAAGACCATGTCCTGCCTTCCCGTCTGCGCGTTTGCCGTGCGCACCTGAGTAACGAATCCTTCAGCCTTTACCTCGATGTCGTAGTCAACGCCCGGTGGAACGCGAACCGCAAATTCTCCGCGGCGATCCGACCAGGCCTCCAGATCAGGTTTCTTCTTCCCGGTTGGCCGGACATGAATCTCCGCACCGACGAGCAGCCGGCCTTCATTCGTGAAAACGGTTGCGTAGAAGATGCAATCGTTGGGGCTGGGTTTGCGCTGATTCGCATACGCGAACTCAGAAAGACCGAAGGCTGCGGAAAGGCCCGGGAAAATCAGAAGTTGCGAGGCCAGGAATGCGGCAATCAGCATCATTCCCCAGCAACCTAGATGAGGAAACAAGGGAATGCGTTGTATGAGGTAGAAAGGCGCACGCCGAATATTATTCGTCGTCGGTTTCGTCGGCGTCTTCATCGGAAGCGTCATCATCCTCATCGTCGTCATCCTCGTCGTCCTCGTCTTCGTCATCTTCGTCTTCGTCCTCATCGGAGATGACGTTTACATGGACGGGGTGAGTCTGGACGACTTCGAGTTCTGCGTCGCACTCCGGGCAACTCAGAATCTCGCCTTCTTCTACTTCGTCTTCGTCGACATCAACCTCGACAGCGCATTTTGGACACCGTACCACGGTGGACTACCTCCTTGGAAAGCTGCAACACCAACCGTTAGACGTATTATATACCGCAGCCGCGTGCAAGAAGGTAGAGGCAGCGCGGGCAACGGTGCGTTCTATCACACACTCCTAGATTCATGCCACGTAAACGCGAATATCCGGAACTCCCCATGGTTGGAGTCGGCGGAGTCATCATCCGTGACGGCCGCACACTGCTGATACGCAGAGGCAGCGAACCGCTCAAGGGCGAATGGTCGATTCCTGGCGGGATGCTCGAAGTTGGTGAAACCCTGAAGGAGGGGGTGACGAGAGAACTCCTAGAAGAGACCGGACTGGAGGTGAGCGTGGTCGAGCTCGTCGAGGTTTTTGAGCGGATATTTCATAAGGGCGAGGGGGGCGCCGGACATGCGCCTGCCATGGCTGCGGAGGTCAAAACACGGGACACCCGGGAACCTCACGAGCGTCCTCTCTACCATTTCGTGATCGTGGATTATCTATGTGACGTGGTGAGCGGCGAACCGCATGCCGGAGGTGACGTCACCGACCTTGCATTCGCCGGCGAGGAAGAACTCCAAAACTATCACCTTACGCCGACGGCAACGCGCGTGATCAAGAAAGCGTTCGCGATGGCCCGGGCGCGCACCATCACGCCGTAAAATCTGTAAGCAGGCTAAGCTGCGTATCGTGCAAGGATCTATCGCCTTGGGGCTGGGGCGAAACCCCTAAGGATCTCAATCGCGCCGTTGTTGTTGATGAGCTGAAGCGGGCACCCGCCGTTGTTAATTCTGCCGTTCAACGACTCGCCGCTCAACTCGCCCGTGGAAGTCACGGGCAGTTCACTCGTCACCTTGCCAAACGAAGTGCGCGCGGTCAAATCGTATCCAGCGGTCTCCACCAGGTGAACGCGAATCGGCGCGAAGGAGGTGCGTAGCGAGATGTGATTGCAAGCCCCCGCAGCATTGTGCGGAGGCACGCCCGAGACGTCCACGACGCCATTCTGACTGTCCACGTCCACGCTACCCTGAATGTCGGTCAGACTCACGGCCCCGAATGAAGTGCGCACGTTTGCCGAGCCCCGGATGTCATACGCTTTCACGCCACTGTTTGAATTCTCGACGGTCAGCGAGCCGCCGATGCGCTCAACATCCACGAGCCCGAAATTCGTTTTCACAAACGTCTCGCCGCCAATGTCCGAGAGTGTGACGCCCCCGAATCCTGTGTTGATGGTTGCACCCTTTGTCACATTCGTGGCATGGACGCCGCTTTGGGTGCCGCGGACGTCGAGCGACCCTTCCACGTCGGAGATGCGGATGGATCCGTTTGAATTGCTCACAGTGGTATCGCCATGGATGCCCGCCGCCTCGAGGGAAGCAAATGTCGTCTTGAGTTGCGCGCCACCGCGGACATCGCGAGCAGTGATCTTGCCGTTTGCATTATCCACGTCGAGAAATCCGCCGATGTCGTGAACATCCACGTTGCCGAAGGACGCGCGTATCGTGGCCCCCGCGCCAGCGCCGCTTCCGGTAATGCTGCCATATTGCGACCGGCAGGAAAGCTTCTGCTTTATGTCCAAAAAGGTGATGGAGGCGAACGGATTGGAAAGCTCCGCTGAGCCGCTGATGTTGCGCACATCCAGCGACCCATAGCTGTTGCGAACAATGAGGTCGCCGGTGATGTCCGATACGTTGACGGAGCCAAAGGAATTCGTGATGCTCGTGGAGCCGCCGGACATACGCACCTCGACGGTGCCATTGCCGTTGGTGATGGTCACGCCCCGCGAAACATTCGATACGGTAACGCCCCCGAACCGGTCGTGGACCGTGAGCGCGCCTTTCACCTGCGAGGCCGTTATCGAGGCATTGTTCGTGCTCAGGTCGGCATCGCCGTCATTGCCGATGAGTTCGATGCTTCCAAAGGAATCCCGGAGAAGCTGCAAGTCACGGCCATCGTGGACGGTGACGCTGCCCTGTTTGTTGTCAATGTCGGTGGCGGCTTTGAGTCCCGCGACTCGAACGCTGCCAAAACTGCTTCGCACGGTAAGCGGCGCATCTTCGGGCACTTCAATCTGATAGTCGACGCTGAAGGAGAAATTCCGTTTTCCCCACCAAGAGGAGGCGCCCTGCTCCGGATAATCCGTGCGGATCAGAACACCGCTGGCGCCCGGCTCGATGTGAATCTGGATCCTGTTGGCGAAATCCTCGGCCTCGGATTGTGAGGAGGTGGAAACGCGGATCGTGGCCAGAATATGAACGTCCCGGGAGGCGTGCGTGGTCACAGAAATGGCGCCGAACTTGTGTTCGATGCGCACGGACTGCCCCTTTGGGAGGTCCACGCGGTGATCAAAGGTGTGTTCCACCTGCTGCTGCCCCGGTGTTGCAGGCGACGGGGCCGCGGCGGCTGTGCATAGCATTCCTGAAAGCAACAAGGAAGCGGCGCAGGCCGGGAATTTCCAGAGTTTCAAGTCAGTTCTCCTTCAAAATCTGTTCGAGCGTTTTTTGCTTTTCCTGATAAAAGGAAAGCAGCTCATTCCGCAAATAGGCGTTGGCACGATTCTTTTCAAGGTTGTTACGGCAATCGCCGATGGCCGCATCCAGCAAATCGAGTTTTTCGCGATAGTTGACCATCAGCGGAGTCGAAGCCGCTGCAAGCTTTGGCTGAGCGAGTTGCGCCAGCTTGTCGATGGACTTCACATAGTTCTGTTCGGCCTGTTCGACCTGTTGCACGGCCTGATCCGTAAGCAGGTGCTGGTTATCCGGCGGAACGCCAATCTTCGGATGCAGGTAAAGCCACGCGCCCGTGCCGGAAATAAGGACCAGAGCCAGCACGGCCACGCCCGCCTGCCAGCGCAGAGTTGGCACAGTTAGGCGCTTGCCAACCCAATCCCACAGACCGCGCGGACGTTTCGCTTCCACTCTCAATTCCTTTGCGATTGCGGGCCACAGCGCCGGAGTTGGCCAGTCTTTGTGCATGGATAGAGCGGCGGCGGAGATTTCCTGCCACATGCGCAACTCTTCGCGGCACGCGGCGCATTCCCTAGAATGAAGCGCAAGCGCCGCCAGGAGTTCCGGCGTCTCGTCGCGCAGAGCCTGCTCGAGTTGGCTGCAATCGAATTTTTGTTCTTCCCGCATAACGTTCCTCACATTTCTCCCGGGGCTGCCGCCCTCGTTCCCGATTCCGGCTGCCTCGCCAGCATTTCGCGCAACCGGCGCTTGGCCTGATACAGCGCATTCTTCGACGCCATTTCCGAAACTCCGAGGATGGCGCCAATTTCCGAATGCTTGAACCCTTCCACTTCATAGAGAAGAAACACGGAGCGCAGATGCGGCGTCAATTGCTTGACGCACTTCTCAAGTGCGAGCCGCAGCGGATGGTCGTTCATCGGCGCCGGCGAATCAAACGTCTCGTCTTCGGCGACAAGATCCTGTTCGGGCGTCTCCTGGCGGCGGACGCGGCGGCGGCGCAGGTCGTAGCACGAATTCATGAGGATTCGGTAGGTCCAGGTGGAAAACGCCGACTGTCCCTTGAAGTACCGGATGCCCCGATGAATTTTCAGAAAAGTATCCTGCACGGCGTCCTCGGCGTCGTGCGCGTTGCCCAGCAGATTCATCGCGATGCTCTTCATTCGTGCGCTCTGCGTCTGATAGAGAGTCTCGTAGGCTTCCAGACTTCCGCTGCGGCAGGCCGCAGCCAGACGAGTGTCCTCCGCGCGCGCTTCGGCGCGCACGTGCTCGGCAGCCGGGTCATCGGGCCTGGGCAAGCAGAACTCCTGGGCGGTGGATTGCCACCTTAGTGTACCTGCCAGCAACACCGCCGTCCTCTCGATACGTCTCTTCTCACATCAACTTAGACGGCTGCGGGACACGAAATGTCAGATGAAGTGTTTCGTGGGATGGTGAACGAAAAGGAAGTTTTTCCCGGCGAGCGGAATGGACGCGGGGACGCGATGATCCGCGCCGGAGGTAGATCAATCGAGGCGGACAACCGTCGGTTTGTGAAACCAATTGTTTTCGGTAATTACGAAGCAGCCGGGAAAGCAGCCGAGCGCGCTGCCTTCGCGGCCCACGACAACGCCCACGCCCCGCGCGTCCGCGGGCAATCGGAAAATGCGGTGCGTGGTGACGGATTCGCCGGGCTGGAGAAGAATGTTGAATGGGACGGTGGAATCTTGAGGAATGGAATCGAAGCGACGCCACCGGTCGTCCGTCAAGTACACGACCACATCATTTTCGCGCTGAGAAACGCGACGGGCGCGGCTCCAGATGCGCAAGTTCACGTCATAAGTGACTGTGGGATTTCCAGGGATGCGAGCGGCGCCTTCCACGGAAATGCACCAATCGTCGTTGCATTGGGGATCGCCGACGTTCAGGATCTTGCGCATTGTCGCAGCGGAGACAATGCAGACAATCGCCAAATAGATTCCCGCGCATACACCCAGAACACGAAGAACGCGCAACGCGCCTGCGCGGCGCCCACGAAGAGCCGCAACTCCAGCGGCGACCAAGGAGGTTGTGGCGGCCAGAAACATTACGATAAAAATCAAATCGAAGACGTCCATTGCGCCTCTGTTCCTTTTCTGATTTCGCGTCGCGCGAATTCCCGGATGCGGGTTATTGCGCTGGGGCCGAGCCAAGCGCAAGGAAAATTTTCTTGTGCCACACGCTGTCCTCATCGCCAATCATTACGACGCCAATCCATCGCGGATCTGTGGGGCTATCAATCAGCAAACGCGGGCTGGCAATGTCGGGCGGCACGTCAAATACGAAGCGCGAGACATATGATTCGCCGGGACGAAGAGGTTGAATCATGGAGGTACCTGCCTCCCCAATTGCTGCCAGCCTGTGCTGGCCGGTTTCCGAAACCGGATAGATCCGGCCAGCGCCATCGACAAGAGTAATTTCGCGTGGTGAGGGTGCGAGCGGACCATTGCCGCGAGTTCGCGAGATGGTGGTCTCGTCAAAGCGCGTGCGCACGGTAACGATGACGAATCGGCCCTGGGCTTTCACAGTGGATGCGTCTGCGCCAATCGAGGCTGCGGTTCTAGCCCCTACGACCGAATATGCCAGATGGCAGTCTATTTCACAGAAGTATTTTTCCGCGCCGGGCGAGAGCGTCCACTCCTGGCTCACAAGTGACGCACCGACAAGCGTTGCCGAATAGCCAAGTATCAGCGCCACCGACACCATGAAGATTTTCGCTGCCAATCCTCGCCCGCCGAAAACCCAGTCCGTACACCAAAGAAAGAATCTCGCGAGATGCTTTTCGCCAATTAGCTTTGCGGCCACGAATCCCAGAACCGCCGCGGCCGTCACCGCCGCGGTTCCCAGAAATGCCAGCACTCCGAAAACGGCCAAAAACTGTCTGGATTCCATTTTCTTTTCTCCCAACATTGTGAATTAGAGTCAGCTCGCCACTGCGTCCGGAAGCCTTCCGAATGTCCGCACGCGCGACCGATATTCGTGGATTGCCTCGCGAAGGTTTTCCACGGAGAACTCAGGCCACATCTTTTTGGTGAAATAGAGTTCGGCGCAAGCCGACTCCCACAACAGGAAATCGCTCAATCGTTGTTCGCCGCCCGTGCGAACCACCAGGTCCACCTCGCGGACGACATCGTGGCTTGCTTCGCCGAGAACCTCTTCAAACGAATCGCGTGAGACACGGGTGACCTTGTAGAACCGCCGCGCGGCTTGGTAGAGGGCGTCGCGCGAGGAATAGTCCACAGCGAGGCGTATGTGAAGCCCTCGCCCGGCGGCGGTGGCCTCTTCGGCGGCCGAGATCGCTCCTTGCAAGCCGGCCGAAAGCCGATCGCGCCGCCCAATCACCGATACGCGGATACCATGCTCCGCGCATCGCGCCGCTTCGGCGATTAAGTATTGCTGTAACAGCCGCAGAATATCTGCAACCTCCGCCTGCGGCCGCCGCCAGTTGTTCGCCGAAAAAGCATAAAGCGTAAGCGTGCCGATTCCAAGTTCCGGGGCCGCCCGCGCGATGCGGCGAAGATTCTCCGCGCCGGCTCGGTGTCCGGCCGAACGCGGCATGCCGCGGAATGTGGCCCATCGGCCGTTGCCGTCGGTGATGATGGCGACGTGAAGTGAAGACCCACATGGTGAAATCATGGCAATTCTTTCTCCGCCGCGGAGCCGTACAAGTAACTTTACAATACAAAGCGCAGAAACAAAAAAATATTCTCCCCGTGATTACCGGTCGCGCGTCGCCTGAATCAAAGCTTCCATGTGGTTCAAATACCTCTCCAGTGCGCGGCGGCCCGCTGCCGTCAAGCGGAACTCCGTTTTCGGCAGCCTGCCGTCGAAGGACTTCGTGCACGCGATGTAATTGGCTTCTTCGAGCCTGCGGGCGTGGACGCTCAGATTTCCATCCGTCGTGCGGAGAAGCGCCTTCAGCTCGTTAAAAGTGAGCGAGTCGTTCACTGCGAGCGCGCTCACGATACCAAGTCTCATGCGCTCGTGGATCAGGCGGTCGAGGTCCGGTGCGACGGCGTCCGCGTCTCCATGCACCGTGCGGAAGCGCTCCGAGGGTGCACGGCCTTTCGCCGTTCGCTCCGCGCGCAATGCATTCGATTTCGCCACCGCACTTCCTTTCGCCTAGCTACGGGCTCTATCTTGCGTCATCCCCCGTGACGGCGGGCGATGAGCAATCCAAACACGACTTGCAATCCTCCGAAGCCTAAGCCCATTAAGAGGTTGCCCCACGACTGCGGCGCGACCAGAGCGATCGCTCCCAATCCCATGAAACACAATCCCATCAGCGGCACTACACGCACGGAAAAAGCTCCGCCGGTTACCACTGCCGTGCCGTAAAGCAGCAGCCACATTCCCGGCAGCACACCGAATTGCCCGGTTCGGACCAGCGTATATGTAAGCATGGCTCCGACCAGCAAGGGCGGCACAAAGCTCAGCGCGAACCGGCGCCCCGGCGCTGAAAAAACCTGGGCATTCGCTGCGTGCGCCTTGAGAAACGTCGTCACCGCCGCAATGGCAACAGCGATCGCGAGTTCCGCGAACCAAACCATCAACCACCGATCCAGTGCAGGCTGCCGCCATGCAACCGCCGCGGCACATATCGCGGTCACGCCCATCGCCACGCCGCCCCACCCGGGCACGGCCGTAAAGCGGCCGGCGTTTTCCATGGTTTCGCGGATGAACCGAAGATTGTCCGCGGCGCGGGAATCGAGCCGGACGGGCTCAGGGTCGGAAGGACGGATGGGACGCACGGAATTCATGGGGAGAGCATATCACGCTTGGAATTCTTGTCAAGTACTTTGTAGCATAAAGTTCAACGCCCTCTTTGCCGTGGATATCGCCCCAGCAGCGCATTCCACCGGACTCGAAACACGTCAAACACCATTCGCAGGCCGTCGCGCAGCGCATGTACCCGCGTGCCTGCGTCGTGGGCCCAGCGGACCGGCACTTCCGCGACGGTCAGTCCATGCCGCCTGGCCAGGAACAACACCTCCGGGTCAAAACCGAATCGCTCGATGCGCTGTTGCTCGAAAAGAATGCCCGCGCGGTCACGCACAAATGCTTTGAAGCCGCATTGCGTATCTCCGTAAGGAAGTCCGAGAATCAGCCGCACCGCCCGGTTAAACAGGATTCCGGCGGCTTCGCGCGATTTTGGCTGGTGCACTTCGATCAGATTGCGATTGACGTCACGCGACCCGATGGCGACATCGTGCGTCCGCAGGGCCGCAAATAATTTGCCTGCCTCTTCGATGGGAGCAGAAAGGTCCGCGTCCGTGAATAAAATGATTGCTCCTTCCGCTTCGAGCATTCCGTGGCGAACGCTGTAACCCTTGCCGCGATTGCCGGGGTTTTTCAAGAGCCGAAGCTCCGGCCAGATGCCGCTCATCTTTTCCACAAGTCGCGCGGTGCCATCCGTGGAGCCATCGTCCACGACAATCACTTCGGAAGCGCCGGGCTGGGATTTGAGGAAAGCGCGAACGCGGTCGAGTGTTAGTTGCAGCCGGTGTTCTTCATTGAAGGCTGGGATGATGATCGAAAGCTCGACAGGACGCGTCATAATTCGATTATCCACGAGGAGAAGCGGCCGCTGAGCGCCACGCGCCGCAAATCACCGGCTGAACCCATACCTTCCGACAAGCGGCACGAAGGCGCAATAGTGGAGCGTCCGCGAATGGATTTCATCATTTGACTTTCTTATCAGCACAAGCTCTTGCGCTTGTTCGTCGCCAACCGGAATCGCCATCCGCCCGCCATCGGCCAATTGCTCGATCAAAGGCTGTGGTACCAGGGGGGCCGCAGCCGCAACGAGGATGGCGTCAAATGGCGCGGCCTCGGCAAGGCCCGCGGAACCGTCACCGGTGTGGACGGCCACGTTTGCAAATCCAAGCCGCGCGAGTCTCTTATGCGCCGCGGTTGCCAGGTTCGGGTGGTTTTCCACGGTGTGAATTATTGCCGCAAGGCGCGAGAGTATGGCGGCCGCGTAACCTGAGCCTGCCCCCACCTCCAGCACCTTTTCATTCCCCTTTAGCTCCATCGCCTCGATCATTGCCGCCACGATGAAGGGCTGTGAAATGGTCTGGCCTTCGCCGATGGATATGGGTTTGTCCTCATACGCGTGGCTGCGGAATTCCTTGGGCACGAATTCGTGCCGCGGAACCTCAAGCATCGCTTCCAACACACGCACGTCGCGGATGCCTCGTCCACGCAACTGGCTCTCAACCATTTCGCGCCGCTGCGCCGCGAAATCCTGCTCACCTATTTGGCTTGAATGCATATCGGAGACTCGCTCGCCCCGCCAGGCCACGCTCACTGGCGCGCCCGCGCGCCAATCCCGCGCAACAACTCCTGCACAGCGGCGTCGAGCTGCGAGTCATGCGCTCCATAGCTTTCGCCCACTGGGCGGGTGACAGGGATGTCAACCGGACGCGGATGCATCTCCATTAAATTGCCGTCATGCCCGACTACGCGGATAAACGGCAGCCGCAGATTCGACCCGTCAATAAGATTCACATTCGACGTGTAGATAATCCAGCCCGCAGTCGGTTCACCCACGACTTTGCCCAGCCCCAGCGTCCGGTAGCCTTCGGTGAAATCTTCAGCGTCGGAAAGCGAATGCTGGTCGGTCACCAGGATTGTCGGTTTCTCGAGCGCCCTCTGACCGAGCATCGTGCGCGCGGGCGATGAGGGAAATCCGCGCACCGTCATTGTCAGGTAATCGCGCCGGGCGAGCACGTCAATTGCGTAGACGTTGACGAATCCGCCGGAGTTGTGCCGAATGTCCACGACCACGCCCTCGCGCGTCGAGTTCTCTGCGTCCAGGTCCAGATAGAAGCGGTCGAGAGAAGCTTGCGACATATCCAGCATGTGGACGTAACCGAGTCTTCCGTTGCTCGTCTTTTCCACATAGGCGCGTTTCTGCTCGACCCACGCGCGGTATTGCAGCGCGAGGTCCGCCTGTCGCGTGATCGCCTGCACCGGCACGACCCGCTTATCCGACCCATCCGCGTTGGAGGCGATTCCCAGCTCGACGCGCTTGCCGGACTTGTTTTCGAGAAGCTCGTCAAGATTCGTATGCGGACCAATCGCCGCGCCATCCACGGAAAGTAGCGTATCGCCCACTTTTATTCCTTTCACAAGCGCGGCGGGGCCTAGTGGCACGACATCGCTTATGCGCAAACGTCCCGACCGCTCGTATTCGCCGGGGGTCGAAGCTGATTCCCAGACGTGCGGTCCCAGGCGCGCCCCGTCCGCCACCGGCGCCTCCTGGGTTGATTCCAGAATGCGAAGCGTTGAGGTCCCCAATCATCAGAGAGATTACGCGCCGCATTTCATCTGGCGTCGCCGACCCGGCAACGTATGGCTCGTACTTCGTGCTCTCTGCATTCCAATCCACTCCATTCATTTGAGGATCGAAGAAATTGTCGTGCAGGTAGGACCACGCCTGATGAAAGACCTCCATCTTTTCGGATGCGAAGTTGCCGTCCAGTTCCGCCGTGATGTTCACGGGACGCACCTGGCGCGAATCCACAGAAACCGCTTCGATGCGGCCCATCTGGATGTAGTAGACCTCTTTGCCGTCCGGCGAAAACTGCGCGTCGCTCTTGCTGCCCGCCGTGGAGGTCAATTGCCGCGCCACAGCAGGCTCGCGCGCGAGCTCGTCGAGCGAATAGAGGTAAAGATTTTGCTGGCCTGCGGCGTTTGCCGTCATTAAGAGCGATTTGCCGTCGGGGCTTATGCTCAGCGCGTCCACATCCACGCCAACCGGCAGGAGACTCAACCGGCGGCGAATGTCTTCCCAAACGATCTCGACCGGCTTCACGGTTTTTGGCTGTGCCCCAGCCGCCGGAGGATTTTGGCGTGTAGACTCATCTGCGGGAGGTGTGGTGTCGGTTTGCCGTGGCGTCGTGTCGCTCTGGCGAGCAGGAGCAATCGTCCGCGGCGTTTCCTCCTTGAACAGGTCGCGGAACTGGTCCTCGCGGAACCGCGGTGCTCGCGGCACCAAATCCACGCGCGCGACCTGCCCCAGTTCCGTGCGCTGGCGCGTGTTGTAAAGGATGTAGGTTCCATCCGGACTCCAAGTCACGTCGTCGGCGAATACGTTCGAGAAGAACGTCGCAGGCTTTGCGTTGCCGCCCGTTGCGGGAACAATTGTGACATTTCGAAAATTCCTGTCCGCGACCGGCAAAAATGCCAGCCATTTGCTGTCCGGCGACCACACAAACGGCCGCGCGGAGCCAAGCGGCGGGCGATCCAGGCTTCCTGTCGCCACGATGCGCTCCTGCTTTGTCGCCAAATCCATCACGACGAGTTGCTTCGCGTTCCGAAGAAAAGCGAGTTGCTTCCCGTCTGGCGAAAACTGCGGTTGTGTGTCCGGCTCCGGACCATTCGTCAGCCGGTTTTCGGTTCGCGTCGTGAAGTCATATGTGAAAAGGTGCGGGGTGGCGTCGCGGTCGGAAACATAAACGAGTTCGCGACTGTCCGGCGCCCAGGCGATCTCATCCTCCGCGCCCATGCTGCTTGTGACGCGCGCCGCATCTCCGCCATCCTTGGACGATGCCGCGAAGACCTGCCCGTGGACCGTGAATGCCACTTTTTTCCCGTCGGGCGAAAGCTCCAATTCCTCGAAACCGTTCGTGAGCGAGCGGTGCTCGACGACAGGACCAGCCGGGGCGCCACGAAGCGTGATCGCGACGCGGGTGGCTTCACCGGACGCCACATTGAATTTCCAAATGCCGAAGTCACGCTCGAAAACAATCGTCCGCCCATCGTTCGAGATCGCCGGCCAAAGGACGCGGCCATCGCGAAAGTGCGTCACCGCGCGCGGCGTTCCGTTCAGAGGCTTCACCCAGATATTCTCCGCACTGTCGCGATCGGAGATGTAATAGAGACTCTTGCCATCGGCGCTCCACATCGGCCAAAGCTCCTTCGCCTGGCCGTCTGTGAAACTCGTGTACGTTGGAGGCGCGCCCGGATGGCACAAGACGATCTCGGATTCATCGAGGTGGCTGTGGCCCTTGCGCCACCATTGGCCGGATGCGTTACCCCGCGCGTTCAGGGCAATCGTCTGCCCGTCGGGCGAAGGCGCCGAGAAAAATTCATTTGTGAATCGGTCCGCGCATACGGGCATCGGCGTGCCACCCTCCGTGCCGATGCGGTAGATGTCGTTCTGCCCCGCGATGTCGTGGCTCGGAGTCGAAAAATAGAGCCACTTGCCGTCGCGCGACCATGCATTGAGCTGCTCCGCGGCATCGTCAAAGGTCATCCGGCGGACTTCGCCCGTCGCGAATGTGAAAACGTAGATGTCGCCGCCGCCCGTACGCGTGGATACAAACGCGAGCTGCTTGCCGTCGGGAGAATAGACCGGTCGCGATTCCGTCGCCGGATTTGAAATAAGCAGACGCGCATCGCCGCCCGCGATCGGGGCGGTCCAGATGTCGCCGCCGGATACGAAGGCGACTTCGCTGCCGTCCGGCGAAATCCCCGGGTCGTAAAGCGGACGAACGGCTGCGGCGCGCGCTGGCGCATTCTGTCGAACCGCCGCGTGAATTATTACCGCCACGAACAGGACGATGCTCACTCCCGCCGCCACGCCCGCACATGCTTTCTTATGATTTCGATAAGGACGCATCTTTCCTCCGGCAAAATTCGAAACGAGCGACACATGATCTCATACGAAGCCCAAGTGTGATTCGTGGCGGGATTATAGCACCGGCCTCAGGCGCGGTTGGCAGCGGCGCGGCGCTCCGAGCGCGGCTCGCGCGGCCGTTCCCAGGCGAATGTTTTCAGGATTTCCGCAATTTGGTCGAGTGCAAAATCAATTTCTTCATCGCGGTTGTAGAAATGAGGCGAGAGCCGCACGCCCGCCTTTGGACGGAAATCAACCATAATGTTGCGCGCCAAAAGCTCCGCGGTGACTTCGCGCGCGTGCGGGCATTCGATCGAAACCGTGCCCGCGCGTTCCGCCGGATCCGTGGGAGTGTTGACGCGCCAGCCGTGCGCGAGGGCTCCCGCAACGAGCTTTGCAGTTTGCCGCATGGATTTCGCGCGGATCGTCTCGATGCCGACTTGACGCAGAATCTCAAGGCCGGGCTGGCAAGCATAAAGCGCGGGGATGTGCGGCGTGCCATTCAGGAAGCGGTAGGAATCCTCGCGACGCTCCACTGGCCCCACCTCGAAATTAAATGGCCGCTGATGCGCCATCCAACCCGTGACCGCGGGCTTGAGCTTCGCGCGCAGATCTTTGCGGACGTACAGGTAGCCCACTCCCGGGCCGCCGCACAGCCACTTCAGCACGCCGCCTGTGGCGAAATCAACGCCAAGCGCGCGGACGTCCAAGGGTATCGTTCCCGCCGCCTGAAACAAATCGAGCACCACGTGCGCGCCCATCTTGTGCGCGCGCTCGATAATGGCGCGTGCGTCCACAATTGTCGCGCTGCGGAAAAGGACCTGCGAAATCGGAACGAGCAAAGTGTCGCGGTCAATCGCGCGCAGGAATTCTTCCGTCGGCACGTGCAGGCCGTCGCGCGACTTTACGATTTTCACCTTCGCTCCATACCGCCGTTGCTCGAGATAGAAGTAAAGGATAGAGGGGAATTCGAGGTCCACCATCACGACTTTGTTGCGCCGCTGGCTGAAGTCAAAGCACGAAGCGACGATTGCCTGCGTCAGCGTGACGTTCTGGTGGAGCGAAATCTCGCCGGGCCCTGCTCCAATGAGTGCGCCGATGCGGTCGCCCACGCTGACCGCCATCTCCCACCAGCCTTCTTCCCATGCGCGGACGCCGCGCGTCGCCCAGGCGTCGGCGTATTCGTGCAGGCGGTCGTACACCGCGCGCGGCATCGCGCCGAGCGAGTTGCTGATGAGGTAAGTGGACTTGGCAAGAATCGGAAATTCTTCGCACCACTTCAGCAGTTCGTCCATTTCTTGCGCTCCCTTCAACTCGAGCGAGGCGGCTGCGCCGCGCGCCACTGCGCCCACGCAACGTAACACAATGAGATAAACGCAAGCCAGGGCAGCCCGGCCGCGAGCGTGATGCGGAATCCCGGCACCCACCACGTCGAAATCATCACGGCAACGAGTGCGGCCAGCCCGACAAGTGTGCTCCATGGCCCGCGTGGCGCAAATCGCACCGCGCCCTCGGGCGCGCGCCGGCGAAAAGCCAAATGCGTAACCATAATCATGATCCACACGAACAGCCCGCCGAAAAACGCCGCGCCAATCATATAGACGAACGCCGTTGCGCTGTAATACAAGTTCAGCAGCAACGCCAACGCCATCCCTGCGCTCGAAACCAGCAACGCCGCGAGCGGCACTCCTTTTTGCGTGAGTTTCCCAAACGCGCGCGGCGCATACCCTCCTCGTGATAGCGAGAAAATCATCCGTGAAGTGAGATAGAGGTTGCAATTCACGCTCGAAAGCGCCGCCGTAAGCACAACAAAGTTCATTATGCCCGCGGCCGCTGGTATCCCTGCCGCATGGAACACGCGTACAAACGGCGATTCTGTAAGCCCCACCTGGTCCCACGGAAGAACGCCCACAAGAATCGCGATTCCACCGATATAAATCAGGGCCAGGCGTCCAAGAGTTTGCCGCAGCGCGCGCGGCACCGCCTCCCTCGGGTTGTCCGCCTCTCCCGCTGTCACGGCAACAATTTCTGTTCCCAAGTAACTGAAGATCGCCATCGTGATGCCGAGTCCCACGCCCGCCCATCCATGCGGCAGGAATCCGCCGTGGCCCGTGTAGTTTGCGAGTCCGGTTCGTGTGAACCCCACGCCGAATAGCATCGCCGCGCCCAGAACGATGAAAAGCACGATGGCCACGACTTTAATCGTCGCGAACCAGTATTCAATGAAACCAAAATTCGCCACACTCAGCGCGTTGACCCACACGATCAGCACGGAAAAGATCACAATCCAGATCCACGAAGGCACGCCGGGCAACCACGTCTTTAAATAAATGGACACGGCGACAATTTCGCTCCCAATCGCCACCACTTGCGCGAGCCAGTAGGAGTACCGCATCACGAAGCCCGCCCACGGATTCAGATAAATTTCCGCGTATACGCCAAATGATCCCGCGACGGGATGTGCCACGGCCATCTCCGCGAGCGCCCACATCAGAAGCATCGCAATCGTCGCGCCCGCGGCGTAGCTCAGGATTACACCGGGTCCCGCCGCGCGCACGGAAAGCGCGCTGCCAAGGAAAAGCCCGGTGCCGATCGCCCCGCCGAGCGCGATCATCGAGACCTGCCGCGAGGTCAGCTTGCGCTTGAGACCCGCTTCCTGGCTTTCCACCGCGGCCGCGCGCGCGGCTTCGCTACGATGCCTTACCGTGAGCGGATCAGGTGCGCCCGGATTCAAATTGGAGGAGGCCATGGCCGTTTGAAGGCCGCCATGCTAACAGAATTGAGGGGCGGTCGCGCGTGGAGGCTTTACTTAAACCGCTTCTTGAAAACCACATCGAGGCCAAACGTCCCGTTGTAATCGCGCAGAGCGATGATGCTCACGTCTGGCCTCACCAAGTACTCCACTTGGATGACCTCCTCTTGTGCGCCGGTAACGTTTGTCACGTAGGTGATCGTGAAGTTGTGCCCGACCTGCTCCTCGATCGTCACGCGCGCCGCCGCGTTTTGCTCATTGCCCGTGCCCGCAAGGAACGGATCCACGCGAAAGCGGCTGATGCCGAAAAGTTTTTCGAGCCGCCCTCCCAACTGGCTCGAAATCGCTTCGGAAAGCAGCGTCGTCGCCCCCATCTGCGGAGTCTGCAGCGCCGTCGAGCCGCGATACAGGTTTGACTCCGTCGCCTGGCCCAGCGCAAGCAGATTGATGATGTCGGTCGGCGGCAGCGGCGGGTCAGAGCGGTAGTTCAACGTCAACTTGCTCGCTTGCCCGGAAATGTCCAGCGTCACTTCATATTGGTCGACCGTCGTCGTCATCTGAATGTTCAGGATCGGGTCGAGCCTTACCGGCGAGAAATCAATGTCTCCTCGGGAAAGTTTGTAGCGGTTTCCGGCGAAGGTCAGTTCTCCATTCAGCAGTCCGATGTGTCCAACGAGAATCGGATGTTCCCAGGTCCCTCGCACGCGCAAGTCGGCTCCGCTCTCGAAACTTGCCCCCGACCATTCCACCCGCGCATCCGGACTGGACTTGGCCTGAATATCAAATTGAAGATTGCGCAGGAAGGGAGACGACGTTGCAGGCGCAGTCACCGCCGCCTTGCTGGCGACGAGGAGCGACGCAAGATCGAAGCCTTCCGCCATCAACAGCCGCTGAACGGTGATATTTCCGGAAAGCGTGGCCGCCTGCATCCCGCCCGCGAAGCGCAACGTCCCTCCCGCGAGCCAGCTCATTCCCACCGGATAGCGAATGCGAACGTTGGTCGCCCGCGCGGAAATGTCGTAGTGCATCGCCGCAAATCCTTCCCCGTAGGTCAGCGAACCCGTGAGAAGGAATTCCCCGCCGCCGATTTCCGCTCGCACGTTCTCAAACAGAAGCCGGCTAGCGTCGAACACAAATGCACCAGAGACGTTGCTGAGTCCAGCGGGGAAATCGTCATAGTTTGACGAGGCGCCGGTGACTTCGAGCCGCCCATTAATCCGTGGCTTCTCGAACGTACCTTGAATAGATGCGTTTATGTTCGCCGCTCCCTGCACGTCGAGTCTCGGCACGAAGCCGCCAAGCAGCCGCAAATCAATCTTGCCGAGCAGGGTAAGTCCCACCGCCCGGTCTCCAGCAAACCTCGCAAATCCGGAAATTGCCACGTCTGTGTTCGGACCATGAAGGTCCGCTTGTTCGATGCGCACCTCGTTCCGCTTTTCGGTCAGGCGCACGGGCCCATTGTTTTCAAGTTTTATGTAGCCAAGATCCAGGGAAAGCCGCGATAGGTTCACATCCATCGCAATCGAATCCGGCTGCAAAAGCGCCCCGGTCAGTTTGAGGTGCCCGTCCATGCTGCTGTGTCCTGTCAGTTCTTCCAGGTGCAGGCCTGCGCGGATCAACGGATCCGGCGACATGTCCTTCACATCCAACTCGCCGAAGATCGGCATATTCCCGGTAAGGCCGAGCTCGACGAAACCGCGCAGCCGGTCGGCAGGCAGCGCGGAACTCAATTCGACTCGAACCCTTTTCCCATCGGAATCGAGTTTCCCGTCAAAGCTTCCCAGGACGTCCCTCCCCGCGCGCAAATCCACCAGTCGCATCGTGCCTTGCGCTACTGGCGCGAGAATTGGACCGCTGCCGTGCAACTGAAAGCTCAGAGCTCCCGCGATGGGAAATCGAGCCGTCTGGATGCGGTGAATCTCTTCGAGGGGGATTACAGCGCCCGTCAGATCGAAGTCCACGTTTGCATCCGCAAAACGGAATGCAAAGTTTCCCGTCAACAAACTGGGGGCTTGTGTCTTGCCAAGCGGAGTCAAGCGCAATTCTGCGTTTGAGATTTTCACGCTGCTGTGGTCGAGCGAAAGTTCTCCGCGCGCGCGGTCGAGCGGCCAGTCCCACGCCTTCAGTTCAACAAGATCGAAAAGCCCGGTCAATTGCGGATTGCTGTGCGTACCGCGTCCGTGAAACTGGCCGGAGAGAAGTCCGTGCACGGGATACGTCCAGCCGAAGATTTCTTGTAGTCCCTCGGTCGGAGTGCGCGAGAGATCGGCGTCAAAGCGCCATTCCGCATTCGGCGTGAAACTCCAGTTCTTTAGTTCAAGCCAGAGGTCGATCTGTGCCGAAGAGCCGCCTTTTCGCGCGCGCGCCCGGGCAAGTTGGAACTGCGCCGCGGAGTACGTGATTTCACCTTCCGCATCGTCCCACAAGAGATTGCCGTAACTCGCTCCCAGCACGTGCACGTGCCCTGCGAAAATCGGCTCCAGGAGCGGACCGGTCAACCTTCCCTTCCATGTAGCGAGCCCTGCCACACGAACCGGAGTCGCATTTTCTCCGCGCAAACGGTTGATGAAGTCATCCCACGCCGTTAGATCGCGATCGTCCAGGCCAATATCGAGGTTGGAATCGGATGCCCCCAGTGTGCCGGCAAACGTGATCCGGCTTGTGGGTGTGGTGATCTCGCTTTCGCGCAGCGTCACTGCGCGCCGGTCCATCCCGTAGTCGTAGTCCAAATGCGCCGCGACAGGGATTTTTCCGTCAGCGGCTTCGCCCCGTGGGGTCCAATCGCACACGCCGCGCGATTCCAAGTGCTTGAAATCTTCCGTCCACGTCGTGATTGCGTCCACGCTGAGCTCGCCGTTCCAGTGAAACGTCTCCACGGGAAAATTGCGATTCGCCAAGGCTTTGAGTAGCGTCGCCAGGTCCATGTTTCTTCCGTGAGATTCCACGCGGAACCGCATCCCGTGAAAAACCAGCTCCACGCGGCCTTGCATCGAGCCGCCAAGCGCAGCTGCCTCAAAATCCGGCACAATCATCGTGCCCCGCGCGATCTGATAATTCCCGCGGCTTGTAATTCCCGCGCTGTGAAACCACTTGTAGGGAAGAGTCAGCCCGTGCGCGGAGTAATTTCCGCTGGCTTGCCATTCCCCGCTTGCGAAATTGCCCTCGCCGGTGAAATCCACCTGCCCGCCCGGAGTCCGCGGCTTGCGAAGTATTGTGCGGACATCGGCCAGATCCAGCCAGCCCCTATACCGATACTTCATCGCAGGACTCGCTAGATTTTCGATGTCCACCTGCACGTCAAATCTCGAATGCGGCAGCTTGAGCTGCAATTGGTCCACGTGAAATGCATCCGGCTCCAGCGAGAATTTCACGGAAAGATCGGCGGCAAACGGCAAGAAATGCTGGGCAGCAAAGGTAAAATGTTCCCACGCGAGTTTTCCCGCATATAACGGCGTTTTCCCGGACTGTCCCCTATCCACCGCAAGGGAAAAGTTCTCGCCGTTCGCCTCCAACGGCGCCCGCAAGTCGTTATAGAGAATCATGCCGTTATCGACTTCGAGATGGCGCACCGCAATTTCAAAGATTCGCTCCCGCAGTGGACGCTGGCTCTCTTGTACTGTTTTCGGCTTCGGCAAATTGGAAGTTCCGTCTCGATTGAACAGTACATGCACTCCGGGACGTACGATCTTCAGCTCTCTCAACGAAACCTTCTTGGCCCAAAAAGAATCAATCTGGAGCGAAACGACAATCGAATCGGCGTGGAAAAAGGGCGGTGTGCCCTCCGGCTCCGTACAATGCAAGGTCAATCCTTGGAGTTCGGCTCGCAAACCGAGTTCTGAAATGTGCAATGCATCCAAATCCGCGCGGCAACCCGTCATTTCCGCAATTCGCTTGATTGCCGCATCCCTCGCAACTCGATCAAGCCAGCCGAGCGACAGCGCCGCGAAGAATGCGCCTATCACGAGGAGGACCAGAACCGCCAGCCCGAGCGTCAGCTTCGCCGCGCGCCCCAGAATGCGCCGCTTGCGTTTCGAATTTGTCGCCCCGCTCATTACCGCGAATTCCCCTCCGACTGCGGTTCCGATGGACCGTTCATCGGCGCCATCACCTCAATCTTCAATCGCGCGCGGCTTTCCGCCAGCCACTGCTCTGCGCGCGCCGTGATCTCCTTTTGCACCAGCAATTCGTGGATTTGCTCGCGCACGGAATCAATCGGCGGCGCCGCCTGCCCGCGCGCGGCCATCTGCGGCGCGAACTCATCCTTGTAGTATTTTTCCTCTATGGCCGCATCCACCTGGGCCGCGTGACGGAACTTGTAATCCAGATAGCGGCTGAAAAAAATCTCGCGACGAAGGATTTGCCGTACCGCAGTAAGCGAAAATCCCTGCGTTTTCAGCTTGGCCTGAAATTCCTGTTCGCCACCCATGCTTTTTACTTCTTGTTGTAAAGCGGAAGTAACATCTTCTTCAGACGGATGGGCAAATTGGGCGGCCTCCGCTTCATGGTCAATGATCCACTGGTCAATCAACTCGTCCAGTCTCTTGGATTCCGGCTCAACCGGCCCGCCAAGAAATTGCTGATAGGCGCCAAGCTCGCGCAGGTCACTCTGAAGAAGGATGTCGCCTTCCACGCGCGCGACGATGCGATCTACCACTTGCTGCGCCCCCACGCCAGGAATACTTGCCGCCATGACGGCAAGTATGACCAGAAGGATGGCTAACCATAGCGCGGTTTTGATTTTCGCCTGGCGCATTAGAAAACGTCTCCCAGATTGAAGAAGAACTGGAAATGCGGCACCTGAGTAAGTTGCGTTCCGCCCGGGCTGCAGCCCGGACTGCCGATCGTGCACGAGGTCATAAATTGCGGCGGATTGAGCTGATAGGCCAGATCCACGCGGACCGGGCCGATCGGAGTTGCGTATCGGAATCCAAATCCAATCGTGTGAGAAAAATAGGAAAGCTCGCCCGTATTTTGTGAGATCGCCGAAGGAGTCGTCCTCAGCGTGATCGTTCCTAACCGGCTGAAGACATTTCCACCATCGTAAAAAATAGCGCCGCCAAGCTTCGTTCCCAGTTTGGGCAGCCGCATCGGAAACCGAATCTCCTGGTTGAATACAAGCAACGCCTGTCCGCCAACCGGGAACCCCGTCACCGGATCTCGGGGGCCTGCTTGGTTCAAACCAAATCCGCGAATTGAGGCGTCGCCTCCAGCGAAGAATCGCTCCGGCAACGGAATCTCCGTCGAAAGCGTGTTGCCAATCGTCTGCTGCCATCCAAATCGCACGGCCCGCGCAAAAACTAGTTTTGATCCCAGTCGATGAAATGTCGAATTCTGGAAGAAAATCCGCGTAAAGCTTGCCGAGGAACCGATGGGCTTTCCTGCCAGCGAAAAATCGAGACTGTTAAACGCCCCCTGGGTTGCATCGGCTGGGTTGTCGCGCCGGTCTCTCACCCAGGAAGTCCCGAATTCTGAGACAAGCGTTGGCTGGCTGAAGAGGGGAATCTCTTCCGGTGCGATGTGCAGGGAATTGGGATCCACAAGCACCTTGCGGTAGGTGAACCTGTAAAGAAGCGTGGTCGCCTTGGAAATCCGCTGCGCAAGCTGCACGCTGCCCTCGTATCGTGTAGATGTAAACGTTGTGACGTCCCGCGATTTGTCCGCGAACACCGTCGCCTGAAAACTGAATGCAGGCTTGTTGAACACATTCGCCAGCGTGTAGCTCGCCAGCGCCCGCCATTGCAGCGTGCTCGCGCGCACCTTGAATGAAAGCGTGTCACCCCGGCCTGTCAGGTTTGCTTTGGCGAATTCCAGCGTCAGGCGGGGACTTGCGTCCAGCGCGCCTGCTGTCGCCCCTGAGCCCTCGCCTCCCAGTCGCTGCACTTCCACGCCTGCCCCGTAGGCCAGTGTGTATCGCTTCGCCTCTTCGACGATGATTTCTACAGCTTTGTCCGGATCCGTGCCTGCGGCGTTTTGCGGCGCCACCGTCACACGGCTAAAGACATTCAAGTTGTAGAGTCGCCGCTGCGTTTCGATCACGTCGCCTTCGCGTAATGGGTCGCCAGGCTCCACCTGCACCTCACGGGCAACCACTGCGCGGCGCGTGTGCTCGTATCCGCTGAGGTACACCCGCGTGACGTGAATCTGCGTGCCTTCCGTGATCGAATATTTCAGCGCAACGCGGGGATGGTTTCCAGTGGCCGGCATCTCTTCGACATTCACGGAAAACTCTGCTTCTGGAAATCCTTCGTTGTAATAAAGCGCCAGGATGTTGTCGCGGTCCGCCGTGACGTTGACATTGGAATACGGCTGTCCGGCCGCGGAGCCGATCACGCCAAGGAGTCGGTCTTCTTTCAGTGAGTGGTTTCCTTCAAGACTGAGTTTTCCGACAAGCGTCTGCTGCCCTTCCTCTACGCGGAAATGCACAAACAAATCATTTTCCTTGCCGTGATAGTTTCGCTCGATTTGTGTCGTAACAGCAGCCTGCATGAATCCATTGGCGACGTAGAGATCACGGACCGATGCGGAGTCGGATTCAAGAAGACGCTGGCTGAATCGTCCGGGAGACGCGTACGCCGCTGGCTGAATAGACAGCCGCTCCCGCAGCAATTCCTTGTCGAAGTATTTGTTTCCTTCAAAACTCAGCGCCACCAGACGCTGTTGCGGCCCCCGGTTCACGATGTAAGTGATCAATTGCTCGGGCGGTCCCTCGGCTTTCTTGCCCGTGGGCTGCGCGAGCGCGACCTTATACTCCACCGCGACCTCGAAGTATCCCTGCCGCTCGAAGTAGTCACGCAATTCGCGCCGCCCTTCCAGCAACAGGTCCGGGTCCACGGCGCCCTCGGTGTAAATCGGTACGCGCTTCCTCAACTCCTTTTCAGGGACCTTCGCGCCGGTGACCTCGACCCGCACACGCGAGCCGGCCACCACTTCCAGCGCGAGAGGCACGGTGTTCGATCCTGCGTCGTAGCTTCCTCGATGCATCATGACCCGCGCGCCGAGGTAGTCCTGCTTGATCAGCCACTTGCGCAGACGGTCCGTGGCCCGTTGCAGTTTTTGCGAATTGAATTCCTTGCCTGACTTGAGCTTCGCCTGTTCCAGCAGTTTGTCGTTTGCAAAGGGCGACGTATTCTGCAGCGTGATCGCTCCTGTTCGCGCCCGGAGTCCCGGCGTGACGCGAACAATCAAGCCCATCTGATGGGTTGCCGGGTCAGGCTGTGACTCCACTCGCGTCTGCGCCTCGTATAAGCCATCCTCTCGGAGAGCCTCCGCCAGTCGCCCAAGAGCGTCCCTTAGATCGTTCTCGCGGAACGCCTCTCCCGCGTTGAGCCGCAGTGCCGCCATCGCCTTGGATTCGCTCGGCGGCTCTTTCAATCCTTCGATCCGCACCACGCCGATATACAGATTCCGCTTCGCGACAAAGTCCACGCGAAGGCCGCCGGGCACTTCTTGGATCTCTTCGCGAAGGTCCTCGTAATTCCCGGATGCATAAAGCTTTCGCAGGCTCGTTCTTGCGGAATCGGAATCGTATGGATGGCCGGCAGCAAGCGGCAGGTCGGACGGATTCTGCACGATGAGTTCGCCTGAATCATTTACTACGCGCACTTCCGCAACCGGCCGCCCTTCCCATTGCGCGATTTGCTCTGCGCTCGCATCGGGGACTTGTTGCGCGGGGGTGCCCGCCCCGCCGGGGGCCTGCGCGTGCGCCGCGGCTCCCAGCAGGGATGCCATGGCTGCCACAGCCGCGATTGAGATGATCAGACGGCGCTTAAAATCCATCATGGAAAGAAAAAGACAGGTTAGCACAGGCAATTCCGGTGGCTGCCGGACATCGGTCTTTCCTGTTCCTTTCTTATCCTGTGCGGCCATGCTGGCGGTAGCGCGCCGGATTCGAGGGAAAATGCTTTCAGAGCTATCATAGACCTTGCGGGGTTCTCGCCAAAACCCGCGCATATCCAAAATGGACTCCAGCCTGCAAAATCGCTACTCGCGCCAAATTCTTTTCGCTGGAATCGGCGAAGAAGGCCAGCGCCGCCTGCTGGCTTCGCGAGCCGTACTCATCGGCTGCGGCGCGCTGGGCGCCGCGCTCGCGAATCTCCTGGTTCGCTCCGGAGTCGGGATGCTGCGCATCGTTGACCGCGATTTCGTCGAAGCTTCGAATCTCCAGCGTCAATCTCTCTTCGACGACTCCGACGCCCGCGAAGCGCTCCCCAAAGCCATCGCCGCGGAGCGCCGCTTGCACGCCATCAACAGCGCCGTTTGCGTCGAAGGTGTTGTTGCCGACCTTACTTTCCGCAACGCCGAAGAATTGCTTGCGGCCCACAACATTCTTCTCGACGGCACCGACAATTTCGAGACGCGCTTCCTCCTCAATGACGCCGCCGTAAAGCTCGGTATCCCCTGGATCTACGCTGCCGTCGTCGGCAGCTACGGCGTCACGATGACCATTCGCCCCGGCGAGACCGCTTGCCTCGCTTGTCTCATCGGGCCGAATGAGGATGGTGCCTCCGTCGATGGCGGCGTGCAACCTCCAATCGCGCATCGCGCCGATGACACCTGTGACACCGTCGGTGTGCTCAACTCCGCCGCCGGAGTCATCGCATCCATGGAAGCGGCCGAGGCTACGAAGCTCCTCGTCGGAACGCCTACGAAAGAAGATGCAAGGCTTGTCTCCTTCGATGTCTGGTCAGGCCGCTTTCAGTCCGTCCGAGTTGAGCGCAACCCCGCCTGCCGCGTCTGCGTTGGCCGCGAATTCCGCCATCTGGAAGGGCAGGCTCAGCCTCACGTCACCATGTGCGGCCGCGACTCCGTGCAGATTCACGAGCGCGGCCGCAGCCTTGACCTCGTCACGCTCGGCCGCCGCCTTGCGGCCGTCGCCTCCGATGTCCGCCACAATGATTTTCTTCTGCGCTTCCGCGTCCCGCCGCACGAAGTCACCGTCTTCACCGATGGGCGCGCCATCATCAAGGGCACGCGCGATCCCGCCGTCGCGCGCTCGCTTTACGCGCGCTACCTCGGTTCTTGAGGGCCGCCCGCAAGAGGTGATGTAGGAGTTGAAATGATTCAGGGTAGCCGCGAAGAGGTCCGTCCGGGCGGCATGCGCTGCGCCGCGCGGTCCAGACTCTCGCGCAAATTCATCAGCGTAAGAAAAGTGCTCAACACGCGCGCCTTCAGTTCATCAGCCAGGTGCAGCCCGCTTGTCGCCACGCGCGCCAGTAGTTCGCCTTGGGCCGCGATGAACTCCATGATTTCCACCTGCCGCTCGTGACTCGCCTTCCCCATCACCGTCTCGCGGCGCATGTCCGCGCAGGTTTGCTCCAGGCGAAGCGTGAAATGCAGCAGGCAGAACCCCTGCGAGTCAATCTGCGAGGGCACACTCAATTTGCAGCCGGTGGTACGGCAGGCCGTGGTCATCGAGGGGCATCACCCAATCAATTCATTCTTTCATTGGGGATGCGCGAAATCCAGCCCTTGCACGTGGGGTTTATCAAAAACGCCACGGGTAGGCCTGCCGCCGGCATTTCATGAGGGGTGCTTCGCCGTCTTAATTAGAGCTCGGCACGTACACGCGGTTCGGTGCGAGGATCTCCACATCCTTCGTCTCCACGACCACCTTCAACCGCGAGTACTCCGCTTTTGCGCCGGGCTTTGCCGCAAACGTCAGAATGTACTGCTGGCCGACCAGCCGCCCGATGTCCTGCAGAAATGGCTCGAGGGATACCGGCGTCGTCAAACCCGCAAAATAAGCGTCTCCGCCGGTCTCTTCCGCCAGACGGGTCAGGCAGCCCCGCCCGTTCATAACAAGGTAGGTGTTTTCGGATAGCCTTCCGGCCCCGTGTGCGTAAGTGGCGTAGAAAACCACGCCCGCCTGCTGCGCCTGTTCAATCAGTGATTGCAAAGAAAGATTTCTGTTCGGATCCGTATCGGAAACGCCGTCGGAGAAATCCAAGCCGTTACTGATCAGCACGACCGCCTTGCGATTCTTCGACGCGGGCCATTTCTTGATCAGGTCGCGCCCCGCGTCGTAAATGCCGGTATTTTCGCCGGAGGTCGACGCGGGAATCCGGAGCGCCTTGGAAGCCTTGTCGTGGTCCGTTGTCAGTTCCTGCTCAAACCGCACCGACCCGAATTCCGCGTACGCAATTCCTTCCCGCGTACTTCCGGGCTGTGAGTGCAGAAAGTCCTTCAATTCGCCCCACCGGTTTGCGAAGGTGCTCGATAGCGAGTCATCCACGAGCACGATCAGATCGAGTCCCGCTTCGTTCCCGCTCGCGGGTACCCACGAAATCACACGCCGCACATTTCCGTCTTGCCGGGCCACCACTTCATTCTGCGGGATCGCTGGCGGCGCTTTCCGATCCTTGCCCGAGACCGTCACTGTTACCGAAACTGCCACGCCATCCTGTTGTGCCGCTCCCTGCCCAAGCCCAGCCATGCTGAAAGACACGACTGCCAATCCCAAAAGCATCATTCGTGAAAAAACTCGCACAAAGCCCCCTTAAGGAGATGTAACAACCCCTCACTTATTGAGATGCGGAGAATCGACTCCCAGATACTTTTCCCTGGCCGTCCGCTGCGGCTCGTTGCTTCGCTCTAGTGATTGTTGGTGGGACTTGAAGATGACGTCACCGCCGGCAACTCTTTATGCGCCGACCATTCCTCCCACGACCCGTCATAAAGCCGCGCGTCATAACCTAAATAGCGCGCGGCGAAATACACCGCGGTCGCCTGCTGGCCGATGTGGCAATACGCGATGATTCGGTCACCCGGTTTCACTCCCGCAGCGCCGAAAATCTCAGCCAGTTCCGTGGGTGGTTTCAGCTTCCCAGAGTCATCGGTCAAGGATCTAAACGGGATGCTCAACGCGCCGGGAATGTGACCAAGCCTTTGGGTGTCTGGCTGCCGCTGCCCGGTGTAAAACTCTGCGTCGCGCGCATCGACAATTTTCACGCCCGCGTGGCCCACACTCGCCTTCACGTCGTCCAAATATGTGATCACGTCATTCTGCGCGCACGTTGTGATCGTCCCCCGAGTCACGGCTCGAACCTCTGTCGCCACTGGCCGCCCTTCCTTTTTCCACACCGGAAACCCACCGTCGAGCACAGACGTATGCGGGCCCAGCCCCATCGCATCAAGCGTCAGATATACCCGCGTCATCGGCGAAAACCAATCCTTCGTTTCGTATAACACAATGTGCGAATCGTTCGATACTCCAAGCTTTCCGAATACCGCCGCCAGATCGGGCATCGGCGGCAATTCCACGGACAGCCCAGTCGGCCCCTTCATCAGATGGGTATCCATGTATTCGACAAAAATCGAGCCAGGAATGTGGCCCGCGTCATATTCGCTCTTCTCTCCTATTGCCAGTATGACGAGGTTCGGGTCTTTCAAATGCTCCGCGAGCCGCGCAGTTGACACCAGCATCGTGTTCTTGTCTCCATGCCCGCCGCACGCCGCAGGCGCCGCCTTCACGGGCGCAACAATTGCCATCGCAAGCGCCATCATCAATCCGACCCAC
Source organism: uncultured Acidobacteriota bacterium (assembly GCA_963838945.1). Lineage (GTDB taxonomy): Bacteria > Acidobacteriota > Terriglobia > Acidiferrales > UBA7541 > DASTCZ01. The sequence continues at coordinate 962,566 of CAWITC010000011.1, forward strand.
TTCGCTGCATTACGCATTTTCGTTGCTCCTCCGCAGGATTAAGCCCATTTCTGGAGTTGGTTCGCCTCCAAGTTTTCGAGTTCCTTCACCCCCCCGCCTTATTCCGTCCTCAGCGCCGTCAAAGGATCCACGCGCGTTGCGCGTCGCGCTGGTGCGTAACACGCAAGCGCCGCCACGCCCAACAACAAGAGCGCAACCGCCGCCAGCGTAACGGGATCATTCGGCTCAATTCCAAACAAGAGTCCTGAAAGAAGCCGTGTTCCCGCCAGTGCTCCCGCAAAACCAGCCGCAAGTCCAATCACGACAAGCAGCAAGCCCTTGCCGAGGAATAATCGGAGCACGGAACCGCTGGTCGCCCCCAACGCCATCCGGATTCCGATCTCTTTAATCCTTTGGCTCACAGCGAGTCCCATCACTCCCACAATCCCCGCTGCTGTAATGACCAGGGCCAGCGCCGCGAAAAGCCCAAGCAGCGTGCTCGTCAGCCTCGGCGGCGCCAGCGATTGCTGACGGAGTTGTTCGAGCGTATGGATGTCGGCGACCGGTTGCTCCGGATCAATTGCATACACATCCTCGACGAGCTCCCGTTCGATCCTCATGGGATCGTCCCGCGTTCGCACCAGCAAGCTCGCGTATCGCGTCGGATTTTGCGCCTGTGGCTGGTAAAGCTCTTCCGTCGCTGCCTGATTCAATCCGTACTGATGCACGTCTCCAACGACACCCACGATCGTTGCCCAGTGTTTCCCATCCCCGGACACTCGATGCCCGATTGGGTCCTCTTTGTCCCAGTAACGGGCGGCCATCGTATGATTGAGAATTACCACATCGAGTGCATCCTTGCCGTCGCCGTCTGTGAAGAGCCGGCCTCGCTCGAGGGGAATCCGCAGGGTGCGGAAGTACTCCGGCGTGACGGACCGCTGGTCGAAAACCGGGTCTGGATCGTTTGAATTCTTTACTCGCCCTTCAATTTGGAACCTGTCCTTCATGGGCCCCATTTCATTTAAGGGGAACGTCAGTGTGATCGCTGATGAAATCACCATTGGGTTTGCATTGACCTTCTCAAGAAGCTGTTGGTGGAAGGCCCGAACCAAGTCCGGATGCCCCCGGTATTTCGATACGTCTAGATCTAACAGCATTGAAATGACATTTTCCGGACGGAACCCCGGGTCCACACGCGTCAGAAGATAGAAACTCCGAAGCAAAAGTCCTGCTCCGGCCATGAGTGCGAAGGAGAACGCCACTTGGGCCACCACCAGCGCGCTACGCATCCGCTGCCGCGACCGCATTCCCTTTGCCTCCGAGGTCCCTTCTTTCATTCGCGAGGAAACATTGCCTGTTGTGAACATCGCCGGAATGGATCCGAAGATAAGACCGGTCAACACCGAAAGTCCGAGGGAGTAAAGCAAGACACGCGAATCCACCGTGATCTCATTTGCTCGCGGCGTAAAGCGTGAGGCAAAAGAAATCAGCAAGTCGAGCCCCCCTTGCGCCAGAAGGAGTCCAAGCGCTCCGCCCGTCAGCGAGAAGATCATGCTTTCCGTCACCATCTGTCGCAGTAGCCGGCTGCGGCTCGCCCCCATCGCCAGTCGGACCGCGATTTCCTTGTCTCGCCGAAGTTGCCGTGAGAGGCTCAGGTTCGCCACATTCGCGCAAACTAGCAGCAACACGAGTCCCGCCGCCGCCCATAGGATCCAAAGCGTTGGACGCGCTTCTCTCGTCAGGTCATCCTGCAGGAGTGCTGTCCGAATCCCAAAATCTACGTTCTTTGGATACACATCCGGATAAGCGTCACGCATTCGCGCCGCGACCGCAGATAAGTCTTGTTGTGCCTGCGCCACCGTCACATCCGGCCGGAGCCGCCCAAAAGCTTCCATCATCCGCGATCCGCGATCTGCGATAAACGCCGGCGCTGAACGATACGGACACGCCGACGTCGGCATATAAACGTCGTTGTTGTTGGGATACTGTGGAAAGGGTGGAAGCACGCCGATCACGGTGTGAACGCGATCGTTCATCCGGAACTTTCGGCCCACAATCTTTGTGTCGCCGCCAAAGCTCTCTTTCCAGTACTCGTAGCTGAAAAGCAGCACCGCGGGCGCGCCCGGCGCTTCATCCGCCTCGACAAAAGAGCGGCCCAACAGTGGTTTCACCCCCAACACATCAAAGAAATTTGATGAAACAACGCCAGTCGTCACCCGGTGGGGGTCGCCCTCGCCCAGGAGATCGAATGACATGCTGTGATACTCGACCAATCCGCTCAGCGTGTGGTTCTGTTGGCGATAGTCTTCGATCTCGTGAACCGAAAAATTCACGTTTCTAAATCCGGCGTGCGGTGCCTCCTGCCTCAATGTGACCAGCCGGTTTCCTTCCGCGTAAGGCAGCGGCCGCAGCATCACTCCATTCACGACGCTGAAAATCGCGGTGTTTGCCCCGATTCCTATCGCGAGAATGGATATCACCAGCGCAGTGAACCCCAGGTTTTTCCGCATCTTCCGCAATGCGAATCCGCCATCCTGTCGAAACATCTCCAGATGTTCGCCCGGCGCCGTGCGGAAAACCCCTACAATTGTCTCGCTCCACAGGCGCAGCAATCCAATGAAACCCCCGCCCGCCTCGCGCCTTTGTTGTTGAAATACTTTCTCCATCTCGCTGCCGTAATCGCCGCGAAACTCGGATGGAAAAAGCTTCACCAGCAAGCGAAAAAATCGATCACCAAGCGAATTCCTAATCGGCGTCATGACTTACCTCTCTGCAACTCCTGAGTCTTTCCGCGCGAAGTGCTTTCGCCACTTCGTTAAACCGGCCGCGCCTTGACCATCAAATGCTTCGCCCGCGCCAGCGTCAACACGTCTTCGAGCCTCTCCGCTTCCGCTTGCGCCACGCTCCGTCCGAATTCCGTCAGGTGGTAATACCGCCGCCGCTCATCATCCAATTCCGGAGCCGGCCGCTCGCGTTTCTCCACTAACATTCCGTCGCTCACCAGCCGGCGAAGAATTCCGTAGAGCGTTCCCGCGCTCAACGTCACTCCGCCGTCCGTCAGCCGCGCCACGTCTTTCATGATGGCGTAGCCGTGCTTGTCACCATCCGCGAGCGCCAGCAGTACGTGAAACAACGCTGGAGTAAGCGGCAAATGCACATTTGGATTTCGCGTGTCTTTCATTTCTTGGCCTCTCGCTCCGAGTGCCGAGCAAATCGCATGCGCGCACTCTATACTAGACGCTGATATACTATACCGTGTTACGCTATATTGAATGAAAAGTTCATGAATTACACTAAGTCCTTTATTTTCATATATTTAGGGGTGCAGTTCCTTTGACCATCCGGGGACTAGAATTTCGTGCCTAAGCTCAGAAAGTTGCAAATCCAGGCAAACCAGAACAACGCTATACAGCCGAGTGCGGTTACTGCGTCACCGATCCTGGTCCAAATCCATCGCCCCGGCATCTTCGAGGACATCCCTGCATTGAGAACCACCGCTGCCGCTCCAACCGCTCCAATCCACCCACAGATGTGCAGCAGATTCAGCCAAATATCCAGACTTCTGTCTGTGTGGGCCTGGCCCGGCCCATTCAAATAGGCGTACCAACCCGCCGCCACAACTAGCAGGAACAAGCAAATAGCACGGACCAGACTCCGCCAGAACCTCACGCCTTTACTCAGCTCGAGCTTCTTTCCGTAATGGCGCCGCAAGATTGCGCCCACGGGCCACTCCAGAATCGTCAGCCCCAGCGCAATTAGCGCGAAGGCCAGCAACCACCTCACGAACGCCGCACTCTCCGTAAACGGAACTTGCTGGAATCCGTTCGCCGCGCCGGAACTGAAAATGTCAAACCGCCCGGCCGCGTTTCGTTTGAACACGAGTTTGCTCTCGCTTTCCTCATCGCGGTAAACGAGCGGCCCGATCTCCCGCCAACGCCTCGGCGATCCATTTGCGCCGCGCGATCCTGTCGCCACAATCGTTCCATCCGGCTGCGCGACAAATTGGAACTCGCTCAGCATCGCGCCGAGCTTTTCAATCGTCGTTTCGCCGCGCCGGCTGGTGATGTAATTCCCGCTCACGGTCTTTGCATCCTCTTCGGCGGTCGCGACCGCGGGCGGCAGCGGCGGCATCGGCGGGAAATATCGGTCTATAAATTTTCTGAACAGCACCGACCGGATGTCCACATCACCCCGCCCTGCGCTGTTTAAGGAGATAAAAAGACCCACATTAGCATCGAGGATCAAGTGCAGATGGCTATGGAACCATCGTGTATCCCCGCCGTGTCCGACAATCGTGTGGCCGTTTGCGTTCTCCTGGAAAAATGCCAGCGCCATTCCGTTCAATTCCGGCGCCGGCCCGAATGCGCGCGAGTGCATCAGCCTCGCCGTTTCCGGCCGCAGGATTTGCGCGTCGCCGTATTTTCCGTCTTGCAGGTGCGCGATCATGAAGTGCGCGATGTCACCTGCGGACACCGCCATGCTTCCCGCCGGCGTCGCATTCACAAACTCGTACGGCTTCGCACCGCCGGACCCGAGCGCGTATCCGCTCGACATCAACGGCTGCAATTCTTTCGGCAGCGGCTGCACAAACGTCGCATGAGTCATCCCCAGTGGTTTGTAAATGTGGTTTGCGATGTAGTCCTCAAACTTTTCGCCGGATACGCGCTGCACGATGTATCCCGCCAGCGTCATCGCATAATTCGAGTACGCCGGCATCGTCCCCGGCGGAAAAATCCGCGCGGGAAGGTGCGCGCGCAAATCATCCGGAAGCGGCTCGAGGTCCGCCGCGCTGGGTACAAACAAATCCTTGCCCCATTCCTCGAACCCCGCCGTGTGCGTCATGATCCGCCGCAGCGTCACGGGCTGCCCGAACGCCGGCGGAATCTGGAAATCGATGTAGCGGTTCACGTCCGTGTCCAGGTCCACCTTCCCTTGCTCCACAAGCTGCATCACCGCCGTACACGTGAAAAGTTTTGACACTGACCCCGGCCGAAACATCGTTTCGTCCACCGACACGGGCTTCTTCGTTTTTACGTCGGCGTAGCCATATCCCTTTCCGAACAGCACCTTGCCGTCCTTCACGATAATCACCACGCCGCCGCCCACATCGTTGTGCTCCAGAAACGCCGATATCAATCCGTCGAAGAACACCTCCACGTCCGCCGCGGTCAGCTCCGGCGGTTTGCTCGCCGGAGCAGATCCTTGCGCATAAGAAGGCGCCGCGATCGCCGCCGCTCCCAGGATCGCGGCCATCACTAGAGTCAAGGATCCGGGAATACGTGTGCGGAAGTAATTCGATTGCATCGCGTGCCGCCTTTCTTTAGTGCGCCGCGGCCCCGTCGGCCTCGGTCGTGGTCATGCCTTCGGTGAATTCCGCCACCGGTAAATAATCCGCCCACTGCGCCCGGATGCGCTTTGCGCTGCCCCGCCGCGCGGCTCGCGAAGCTCCCCTGCCGCTTACAAGCTCGATTGCGACCTACGATTGCTGAGGATTGATGAGCGCGCGGAGACGCTCCACCAGGTCCAAGCCCGCATGGCTCGCATCCGTAGTGGAAAAATCGGATGCAAGCATAAGAAATTGAGCTTTGGGGACGGCCTGCCGAAGGTTTTCCATGGCGAATTCATCGGCATGCAGCCCCGGCCCGCACACCACCACATCGGGCTTGGTCGCCTTCGCAAGTCTCTTGGCGTCGGAGAGATTGTGTGTGGTCAGGACTTCATAGCCTGAGCGCTTAAGTAGCGCATTCAAATAGGCCAGGAGGTCTACAGACGTATCGATGCAGATGATCTTCGCACCGAGTCCCGAACTAGTCGTGCCGTGAGATCCCGGGCCCTCCTGGAATGCGTCAACCGCTTCTTTTTCGGACGCGTAGGTATGGAACACTTTGAGGAGGGCGGTAGCTTCAAGTACCTGGAGAACAAAAGGAGACATCTGGCACAGTTTCAGATCGCCGTGGTGGGCCCGCAGCACGCCAGCAAGACGAACCATGGCCCCCAACCCGCCACTGTCAACGTATTTGATCCCCTCCATTTGCAGAACGAACTTCTTCGTTTCTAGGGTGTTTTTCTCAATTTCTTGTTGGAGAGAGCGGACTTCCTCTCCGGTGACAATGCGTCCCTGGCACCGGATCACCATGACCTTTCCTATTCGTTGGGTTTGCAGGGTGAGTTGCATGGGCAGGAAGGTATCACATTCCGGCGGGCGGCACAGTTCCTAGTGCGATGTTCCAAGGGGAGTGTCCCCGTAATCGCTTCCAGTTCTCGTATCACCTGCCCGCCAGGACGAATGAAATGACTTCCGGGCTGTTCCACCCTCGCTCGCCAGCCGGATGGCCCACCCATTGCGATTTGCCGGCGTGTCCTTAAGTGAACAGACTCTTTTGTGGGTTACCGCTAAGATGCCCACGTTGGAAAAAGCAGGAAAGACTCTCGTGCAGGCCACCCCATCTCCTCTCGAGTGATCGTATCGGCTTTATCCTACGCGGCCTTGAATTAGAAGAGCGACACCCTTTCTAGGAGAAAATTCGCATGAAAATTGCAAAGGCATTACTTTTCCTGCTCGCAGTCACATTGGTAGGCGTTGCACTGCAGCCCAGCGCTCGAGCGGATGATTACAACAAGAAGACCATCGTCACCTTCAATGAGCCCGTGGAACTTCCCGGCATAGTTCTTCCCGCGGGAACCTATATGTTTAAACTGGCGGATTCTTTTTCCGACCGTCACATCGTTCAGGTCTTTAACGCCGATGGCACCCATATCCTCGCCACCATCCTTGCGATCAATAACTGGCGTTTGAAACCGACAGGCCAAACCGTCATGAAGTTTAGCGAACGCCCGGCCGATGCTCCAGTTGCTCTTCGCGCTTGGTTTTATCCCGGCGACAATTTCGGACAGGAATTCGTCTATCCCAAGGTTCGTGCGATTCAGTTGGCGCAGACCACGAAAGTCATCATTCCGGCCGTTGCTGTCGATACGATTGACGTCGAAGCGATAAAGTCGCTTCCCATCATCGCCGTCACGCCCGACCTGAAAGAAGTCGAAGTTGCCGCGGTCATACAGACCACTCCACCCCCCGACGCAGTTGTAACTCCTGAGCCGGTCACGGTCACCGCCCCTGTCGCGGTCACCCCGGTCGTGGTCGCCCCCGTTGCGCAGACCGAAGAACTGCCACAGACAGCAAGCTCCATGCCGTTGCTCGCACTCGTTGGTGCGTTGTCCATCGGCATTGCTCTTGGCCTGATGCTTTTGCTTAAGCACGCTTCGTAAACGATAGGTACTCCCCCGCGTCGCGGACGTGATCGCAAGGTCACGTCCGGCGTCGCGAGAAAGCTCTTTCGTGACCCTCATTCCAGGTTTCCGCGAGCGACATCTGGGCAAAGGACACTTGTTCCTTGCTCCTTTATTGCTTTCCGTCGGTATTCTCGGCTTCTCTCCATCAATCGCGAAGGACCGTTTGCCGGCCGTCGTGACCGCTCAGCCGCAAATTAAGGTCGCGGTGAATCTTGTCCTTCTGCCCGTCAAAGTGACCGACGCGCGCGGTTCATTTGTTTCCGGTCTCAAGCTGGAAGACTTTCGCGTCCTTGAAGACGGGCAGCTCCAAAAGCTCACGGTATTCGAGGAGGGAGACACTCCTGTTACCGTGGGCCTCGTCGTGGACCACAGCAAAAGCATGGGTCCCAAGCTCCCGAATGTCGTTGCCGCGATCTCCTCCTTCGCGCACTCCAGCAATCCACAAGATGAAATGTTCGTCGTGGATTTCAATGATAATAATAATGTTTCGATTGAACCTATGGGGGGGAAGGCTTTCACGAATGATGCAAAGGACCTTGAGGAAGCCCTCACAGCCGTCTCCGCGCGCGGACAAACCGCGCTCTACGATGCTGTGAGTCTGGGGCTCAACCATCTGCAGTCCGGGCATTTGGAGCGGAAGGCCCTCATCATCATCAGCGATGGCGGAGACAATGCCAGCCATCTCAAATATTCCGAGGTGCTCGCGCAGGCTCGCCAATCACAGGCTGCAATCTATTCCGTCGCCCTCGTGGGCGCGCTCGACGAAGATGAAAACCCGCAGATCCTTCGGCGCCTTTGCAGAGACACTGGTGGCGTTGCCTATTTCCCGGGGCCTCGGGAGTCCGTGGCGGACGTCTCCAAAGCAATTGCCCGCGATCTTCGCGAGCAATACACGCTTGGGTATGTATCCAACGGAAGTATCAGTTCCAATTCCTTTCGAAAGATTGAAGTGAAGGTCGTTGCGCCCCTGCATGGCAGGTTGCGCGTGCGAACCCGGCCGGGTTACTCGCCGGCGGCGGAAAAGCCGCCCTCGGCACAGGCCGGAACGGGGTCGAAATGACTCTGCTTTCTAAGCCAATGAGATCAATCTCAGTGAGAATCGTCTCGTCCACGCGAACGAAATCGCGAAAGAGCCTCCTCCGCGGAGCTTGCTACTTTTTCCTCGCCTTCGGCGTTTTCGCCCTGGCCTACGCCGGTTTCGTCTTTGCTGATTCGCACGTCTATCAAGCCGTCGAGATGCGGAAATTCAATCAAGCGGATGCGGTCCTCCCCTCGGTGCCTCGCATTTTGGTGAATGGCGATGTGATCGGCGAAATTCAAGTGCCCCGCTTGGGGCTCAGCGTCATGGTAGTCGAGGGCAATACCCGCGCTAATTTGCGGCGCGCCGTAGCCCACATTTCAAATTCGCCTTTGCCGGGCGAATTGGGCAATGTCGCTTTGGCCGGTCACCGCGACACTTTTTTCCGTCCGCTCCGCGATATTCGCGTGGGCGATGGAATCACATTCAAGACTTCCGGGCGTAGTTTCGATTACCTTGTCGAGTCGATTGAAGTCGTTGCCCCCGATGATCTTCAAGTATTGGACCCAACCCCGGGTCACGACCTCACCTTGCTCACCTGCTTTCCGTTTTATTATGTAGGCCCGGCCCCCAGGCGCTTCGTCGTTCGTGCACGCCAGGTGGACTCGATGTTGGGAGATCAGCATGCGGCGCGGTGAAGGCAGGATGTGGTTCGCGAGAGTCTGCGCGCTCGTGCTCGCACTTTCCTTATCTCTTGGTTTCCCGCTTCAGAGCGCGGCCTACTCCGTCCTTTCGCATGAAGCCATCATCGACAGCACTTGGGACACCACCATACGCCCCTTGCTCTTGAAGCGTTTTCCCGCCGCCACTAAGGAACAACTCAAAGAAGCGCATGGCTACGCCTACGGCGGCGCAATTATCCAGGACATGGGCTATTACCCCCACGGAAATAAGTTTTTCAGTGACTTGACGCACTACGTGCGCAGCGGTGACTTTATCCTGGCTCTCCTGCGTGACGCCAAAGACCTGGACGGCTACGCCTTTGCACTCGGCGCGCTCTCTCACTACGCTGCCGACAATGACGGACACCGCGGCGGCACGAATCTGGCGGTCCCTTTGCTGTATCCCAAGTTGAAAGCCAGATTCGGCGACTCTGTCACCTATGAACAAGCCCCGCTCGAGCATATTAAGACGGAATTTGGATTCGACGTTTTGGAAATAGCGCAGGGACGCTTCGCTCCCGATGCTTATCACGATTTTATCGGGTTTGGAGTTTCGGTTCCCCTTCTGGAACAGGCTTTTCAAGAAACGTACGGCCTGGATCTCAAAACTGTTTTCACTGACGAGGAAGAGACGCTCGGTTCTTATCGCCATGCCGTCAGCAAGCTTCTCCCCGAAGCAACGCGCATCGCCTGGAGCCTGAAGAAAGACCAGATTCAGAAAGACCAGCCCAGCATGACGAAACGCAAGTTTCTCTACAATCTTTCGCGCGCGAGTTACGAAAAAAACTGGGGAAATAAATACGCGCCACCCACTTTTGGCGACAACTTTCTCGCTTTTGTTTACAGGATTCTTCCAAAAATCGGTCCGCTGAAAGACCTGCAGCTTCCGACGCCCACGCCGCAGACGGAAAAGATCTTCGAGGCCAGCTTCAACGCGACTCTGGATCGTTACCGTGTGCTTCTCGGTCAGGTAGGCGACGGCAGGCTAATCCTGCCGAATGACAATTTTGATACCGGTGATGCTACTGGCCCCGGGCAATATGGCCTCAACGATTCTGCGCACGCGGAGCTGCTCGACGCTCTCGCCAAGCAGAACTTTAGCGGTGCTTCCCCGGAGCTTCGCGCCGAGCTATTGGAATTTTACGGCCATCCGGACGCTCCCTATGCGACCAAGCGCGACCCAAAAGCGTGGGCGAAAGTTCAGGCCGAACTCGAGCAACTCAAGAAGCCCGCGCCGCTGCCGGCAGCCGGCAGCGCGGGCGATCCGTCCGTGTCTTGCCACTAAGACCCCTGCTCTTGCAGCTCTACTGTGCAACCCGGATATCAAACTCGATCCGCACTTCGTTCAGTACCTTTACTGCTCCTCCGGCCGCTCGGATCGGCTGGATTCCAAAGTCGGTCTGCCCCAACTTGGCGGAACCCCGGTAATGTCCCTCGCTCTGCGTGACCTCAATGTCCAACGGCCGCGTTTGTCCATGCAATGTAAGACTGCCGTGCACGCTCCACCGCCCTTCGCCCTCTGCATTCACCGTTGTGGATCGAAAGATGATCTCCGGAAAGCGCTCGCTTTCCAGCACCCGAGGCCCCAGCATGGTCTTCTGAATTTCCTCGCGTTCGCCGGGAGAGGCATCTGCATCCATCACGCGCATGTCCCTCGAATCCACGCGGATCATCACCGATGCGGGTTCTGAAGTGGACACCGCGCCTTCTTGAATCGGTGCGCTGATCTCATGGTCGTGACCAAAATGGGAAAACAATCCCGTCCTGCCGACCCGAACCGTCAGCGTGCTTTCCTGAACATCAATCTCTTGTTTTTGACTACGAGCGGTATTCTTCAGGGCCAGAGAACTCGCGGCGAGGAGCCCAATCCCCAGCCACGCAATCAAGCGGTTCAAAACGCAACTCCCTTTGGTCCATGGATTCCTTGGCGCCCCCGAATCCGAATCTGTGCAGATTACAGGTGCACTTCAATGGACGGGCAATCCTCATCTTTGAAATCCAGTCGTCCCTTGGAACCATCTTTCTTCTGCGGCGTTAGCAGCCTTGGTCTTTCAAATCGCCTCGGCCGCGATCAACTCGCGTCCTCTGCTTTGGATGCGCCACTGTGGCCTCGCGATGCCCTAATTCATACGCTCTCCGCGGTTCTTCTCCTATGCCTTTTCGAGGTGGATCTGCGCGTGAATCCTTTATCGTGTCGGAAAGTTTCCTCGGAAGCTCGTTCCAGAATGGGGGTTGGCGTTTTCAATTCCTCTCTTTGCAAATGGCCACGTTGAGGTCCCGGGAATGTGCTATAAACACTCAAGAGTGAATCGGGTACGACTGCCAACCCTTCCCGGGAATTCGCTGAATAACTGGATTCTCTTCGTACGCCTTTTAGTGCTCGGCTTTGGATGTAGTTCCCCGGCTGCCCCGGGAATCGAATGAGGTGATGTTTGCGCGCAATAAGGGGCCGTGCGGTCAACTTCATTGTTATCCTCGCGTTCACCCTCTCCGTTGCGAAATGCGCTCATGCAAACAGTCAAGACGCTGGTCTATGCAATCATGAGGGCGCTCAACTAGGGCAACAGTCGGGAACCACGGGCGCGGCTGGATCGCAATCGGACCCCCAAGATAAGTCCCAGACGGACCCATCACAATCCAAGAAAGCGCCGGATTCCACTCAACAACCTCCGGATGCCCCGGGCCAGCAAACGAACCGTATTCTGGGCGTCATGCCAAATTACCGGGCGGTGAGCGCCAATACGCAGCTTCCTCCGCTCTCGGTAGGCGGGAAATTCATCTTGGCTACGAAAGATAGCGTCGATTACACGTCGATCCTTTTTGCAGGCGCGCTCGCAGGCGTCCGCCAGGCTCAGAGACAGGATCCCGAGTTTGGCAACGGACCCGCGGGCTATGGCCGTTATTTTTGGCGTTCGTTTGCCGACCAGGCCGTCGGAAATTATTTTACAGAGGCGATCTTCGCTTCTGTGACGCGCGAAGACCCGCGTTATTACACTCTGGCCCGTGGTGGCATTTGGCACCGGACAGTCTACGCGTTCTCGCGCATCCTCATTACGAAGAATGATTCCGGCAGCACGGGATTCAACTACTCCGAGATCATCGGGAACGGCGTCGCCGCCGGGATAGGCAACCTCTATTACCCCGCGCAGGATCGCACGCTGCGAACCACGGGAGTGAATTGGGGTGAGCAGGTGCTTGCCGACGGAATCGCGAATGTTGTTAAAGAGTTCTGGCCGGATCTCCACGATTTTATGCGCCGCAAGAAACTGCCTCAGCCGTAAGCCGCGCCCTTTTGGCTTTTCGGATTGTCCTCTTCCTAATCCGGAATCCCCACTTATGCTAGAATGCCCTCGCATTTCCAGGGTTCCTCTTTACCATTACCCCGAGGGAGCAGGTACGGCGTAACCCGAATTCCATGAAGATCGAGGCAATCTCATGTCTGGGCATTCCAAGTGGGCCACCATCAAGCACAAGAAGGCGGCGACCGACGCCAAGCGCGGCCGCACCTTCACTCGCCTAATCCGCGAAATCACCATGGCCGCGCGCGGCGGCACTGACCCCAACTCAAACGCCCGTCTGCGCACCGCAATCGCCAGCGCCAAGGCCGAAAACATGCCCGGTGACAACATCGATCGCGCCGTCCTGCGCGGCAGCGGTCAGCTGGAAGGCACGCAACTCGAGGAGATCACCTTCGAGGGGTATGGCCCCGGGGGCGTCGCTCTGCTGGTGCAGGTTGTGACCGACGGGCGCAATCGCACGGTAAGCGAAATCCGCCACGCCTTCGGCAAACACGGCGGCAACCTGGCCGAAGCCGGCGCGGTCGGCTGGCTCTTCCAGCGCAAGGGCGAAATCGCCATCCCCAAGGAGCAAGCCAGCGAAGACAAGTTGATGGGAATCGTGCTGGACGCCGGCGCCGACGATTTGGTGGACGACGGCTCGATGTGGAGCGTGCTCACTCCGCCCGAATCGTTGGAAGCCGTGCGCGACGCGCTGGTGAAGGCGGGCGTCACTCCCTCTTCCGCAGAGGTCGGGATGGTCCCAAAGAGCTTCATCAAGCTGACAGGCGCGCAGGCGCAGCAGATGCTGCGATTGATGGAAGCCATCGAAGAACAAGAGGACGTCCAGCACGTCTACTCGAATTTCGACATAGACGAAAAGGAAATTCAGTCCGCTGTCGCCGGATAATTTTCAGACGCTTAGTCCGCAGACTCGACAGCCCCGAAATCCTCATCCACCCAATCGGAGAGATATCCCTGTCCAAAAGACGCGGCTTTTTACACGAAAGTCAGCGGCGAAGTTTATTTCTTTGCCGCGGCTGATAGATAAGCCTTGGTCTGCTGGCCCACGATGTCGAGCAGGTTCCCCATTGCCAGGTTCACGTCGATCAGGTGCAGACCCCAGTCGGCCAGAACCTGTCCGTTGAACACCACGTCGCCCACGATCTCGCTGGCGCGAGGCCCCGCGGGATCGCCATGCACGCTGACCGCGAGATAGGAACCGCCCTCGTTGGAGACGCACTCGGCGGTCAGCAAGCCGGGCACGCTTACAAATGGAGTGGTGATGAGCTGCGCAGACTTGACCCAAGGTCCCGGCTCCGCTTCTGCGCCGGCCACTAAGTCACTGCCGTGCGTTCTCAGATAGGCGTGCAGCTCGCCGCTGCCGCCTCCGAGCGCTGCCGGATTCGTACACGCGGAAATCATGTTCTCACTCGACACTTTGCCATACCGGGTGTCGGCTGCAGGTGGGGCAGTCGCGCGAAACGACGCGTAAGTAATCACACATCCCGTTTGATTGGCTGCGTGGCAGAGCGGCATATGCTGGAAAGCGCCGCCCACATCTTTGCCCTTAGGCACAGGCAGGTTGGTTCCCAGCAGCAACGCGGAAATGATGCGTGATTGCACCGGCTTGCCGTCAATCTCGCTCTTGATAAGTTCCGTGAGCATTCCGGAACCTTGCGAGTGTCCGATCAGCACTACGCCGCGCCCTTTGTTGTCATGTTCCAGGTAGTAGTTCCATGCATCGAGCACGTCGTTGTAGGCCAGGGCGCGATCCGTGGGTATGGGCGTGCCGGCAATGGTGGCAAACATCGCGGTGAGGGTGATCTGGCGGTACATTGGCGCATACACACGGCACTTGGAAGCGAATCGGGCAAACTGCGTGCGCACCGCGCCTTTTTCTTGCGGACCGGCGTTCATTTCGCTGTTGCCACCGGGATCGTTCGATACCGTGGGATAGACGTAGAAACAATCGATCGGCGCGTTGGGATCGGCGGCCCAGGCTTCGCTCGTCAGCTTGCCGCTGGCTGAGATAATCGTCGTGGACAGATCAACGGCGCAGGCGTCTTGCCGGCCCGGACGGCAGAGCTAGTTGTCTCCGTTGCCGTAATCATTCTTTGCAGCGGGCGCGGACTTGGCTGGTTCCTGCGGCTGCGTCGGGGCGGCGGTTTGGGCGGAGTTTGCGCCTCCGCAGGCCCACAGCATCGCCAATACAGTAATGAAGCGTCGCAGCATCAGTTTTCCTCCTTGATTGCAGTCAAGAGAGCCGGAGGATACCACGCCTGAAATTGCTGTGACAGTCGGTGATTGTCCCGATCTGCGGAGTTGAGCATGGCAGCGGGATAGAGTGCGGAGATCGCGCCCAATCCTCAACTCAATCGCAAATAACACTGGCTCGCGCCGCCGCGCCGCCGTAAACTTTCCGCGGTGTCCATGAAACCGGCATCGGGAAAAGGCGCGCATCAGAACCGCATGAAGAGGAATGGCCGCCCGCACAACGGCGCTCAGCGGATTGTCGCGCCGCCAATCGGCGCGCACCAAAGTGGCGCCCGTGCGAACGTCGCGCGTGGAAGTGGCGCGCACGCGAGCGGCAACCCGTTCGCGATGCGCGTCCTCGGCATTGACCCTGCCGCCGCCGGTGCGACGGGCTTCGCGGTGATCGAGGCCCGCGGCTCCGCGTGCGCCGCGGTCCACTACGGCGCCATCCCCGCCGCCCGCAAGGCTGCGGCGGATGTGCCCGCCCGCCTCAAGCAAATTCATCTCTGCATCGCGGAATTAATCGAGGAATTTTCGCCCGATGGACTCGCGCTCGAATCCATCTTTGCCGCCCTGAATGTGAAGACGGCGCTGCGGCTCGCGGAAGTACGCGGAGTGATTCTTCTCGCCGCGGCCGAGCGCGGACTCCCGGTGCACAGCTATTCGCCGCGCGAGGTAAAGGCCGCGGTGACCGGCTACGGCCACGCCGATAAGTCGCAGATACAGCACATGGTGCGCGCGCTGCTTTCGCTGAAGGAGTTGCCACAGCCCGTGGACGCAGCCGACGCGCTGGCCGTCGCGCTGTGCCACATTCAGACCGCGCGGAATGAAGCGCGGTTTGGCGTGGCCGCGCGGCTGCTCGCGGCGCCGCGCTTGTCGCGAAGCAGTTCAATGCGAGGCAACCCGGCGGGAATTCCGCGGGTTCTTTCTTTTCGATGATCTCCGTGCGGCGCAACCGAACCAATATCGTTTTCGTTTGCGGCTTCCTGCTTGCTCTGTTTGCCGCGGCGCGCGCGACCGCCGCGGACGACACGGTCGTCAGCTTTCGCAAGATCTTCAAGGGCAGCGTTCCGGAGTTCGTCGAGATCCGCATCGGCCAATCGGGAAAATGCACCTACGACATCCGGCAGCTCAACGAGACGCCGGCGCCGGAGGAATTCGACGTGACCCAGGCGCTGCGCGAAAAGATTTTTTCGCTGGCTGCGGAACTCAGGTATTTTAAGGACCAGGACCTCGACGTCCACCGCAAGATCGCCAACCTCGGCGAAAAAACGCTTCGCTACGAAAAAGACGGCCAATTCAGCGAGACAAAATTCAATTACACGCTCAATAGCGCGGCCAGCCGGCTCGTACAAATTTTTGAGGGGTTGACGCGGCAGCAGGCCCATTTGCAAATTCTGCGGCGCACGCTGCGGTACGACCGCCTGGGAGTGAATGACGCGCTCGTGAATTTGCAGGAGGACTTCGACAACAAATTGTTGCCGGAACCCGAAGTGCTCCTCCCGGTGCTCGAACAAATCGGGAACGATTCGCGCATTATTGCAATGGCGCGGACGCGCGCGCGTGCGCTCGCGGCGAAGATCCGCGGAGCGAAGTAGCCAACCTGAAGATTACCTGAACATTGTAAGTCCTCACTTACAAAGTGCTTGACACGGGTCTCCTGCGGGAGCACTATTCGCGAAGAAACCGTAACCCGGGGCCTCTTCCACGCATCTATAGAAGTAGAGGATGTCCCCGAAGGAGGTCCATATGAAACGCGCCCAGCAAAGTTTCAAGGTCCTCGCGGTGCTTTTCGTAAGTGCGTGGCTCGTTCTAGCAGTGCCGCCATCCGCGCGGGCACAGGACAATCCCGATAATCAGGCCAGCCAGGGCGATTACACCAACGTCCGCATTGTGCGTCTGAGCTTCGTCGAAGGCGACGTCCAATACCAGCGCGGCGAAGAGGGCTGGCAAACCGCTCTGATGAACCTTCCGATACAGGAAGGATTCCAGCTTGCGACGGGCAACGGCCGCGCGGAGATCGAATTTGAGAGCGGGCTGATTGTGCGTTTGGCGGACAATTCCCAGCTCGATTTTACGCAGCTCGCGCTGCTGAACGGCGGGCGGGTTACGCAGCTCACCGTCGCGGCGGGAACGGTTATAGTTTCGGCGAGCCTGAACGCCAATGACGCGCTGACTATCATCGCGCCGAACCTTCAAGTGGGAGTGTCGCACATCACGCGGTTCCGCGTTGACACTGCGCAAGGTGATAGCTGGGTGACCGTGATGAAAGGGGACGTCGCGGTGACCTCGGCCGCTGGCGATTCGCAAGTCACAATCGGACACACTTTGCACATCAGCGGCTCGAACCCGGACCAGGTCAGTGTGGATAAGAGCGCGGAGCAGGATGACTTCGACCGCTGGGCAGCCGAACGAGATGGCATTCTTCAGCGTAAAAATTCGCAAGCCATGCAGTCCCTTCAGGCCGCTGGGCCCGCCGCTCTGGATTACACGGACAACAATTATGGCCTCGCGGATCTCTACGGCTACGGCGACTTTATCGATGTCCCCGGCTATGGCTCGTGCTGGAGCCCGTATGGAGTTTCGGCGAACTGGATGCCGTTCTGGAATGGCAAAATGGTTTTCTTTCCGGGCTTCGGGTGGACCTGGATGAGCTCCGAGCCGTGGGGATGGCTGCCATTTCACACCGGCCACTGGTTTTTTGTCGCGGGGCACGGATGGTTCTGGCAAATTGGTCCGGTTCGCGCTTGGAATCCCGCGCCGGTGAATTGGGTGCGCGTAGGAAATCAAATTGGCTGGACGCCGTTGGGAGTATCGACTCTGAAGGGTACCCCCGGCGGCCCGTGGATTGTGACGGCCGGAGCAGGAAGGCCCGGAGAGATTCGTCCAATGCAGCGATTGCAGGGGGGGCCGGTGGAAGTCTCCATGGGCGCTCCACCAGCGGCTCCGGCGCCGGTCGCTCAAGTTCGTCAGCTTGGACCCGGCGTTCCCGCATCATCCGCCGGAGGCGCTCGGGTTGCTCCATTCAATAGCCCTGCGGCAGGTTCGATTCGGCGCGATCCCAAGACCGGGACGTATGTGAATGACAACCCGCCGATGAGGCCCGTGAGAACGGGCCCGGTTGTCGGGCCAGGAAGATCGACGGGCACACCGCCCAATCACCCGGCGGGTGTTGTCACGCCGCCTATCAAGACTGCGAACCCGGTTCCGCATGAGCAGACGAAGGGAGCTCAGCAGCCACCGGCGCCTGCGGCCACTCCAACTCCTGCGCCGCCGGCAGAACCACAACAGCAGGCTTCGCCGCCGCAGAGGTATTATTCGCCGCCGCCGCAGCCCCAGCAACGCTCTTCACCGCCGCCATCGGCGGCGCCATCAGTCCAGCATTCATCGCCCCAGTCAGCGCCTGTCCAGCATTCGTCTCCACCTCCTTCGTCTCCATCGCATGGAAGTGGTGGAGGCGGAGGAGGTGGGGGCGGAGGGTCGAGGGCTTCTTCTTCGTCGTCCTCGTCCGGCTCGGCGCATCACCGGTAGAAACCTCCTATCGCATTATGTTGGGAAGCGGCCCGCGATTCTAACGCAGGCCGCTTTGTTTTGAGGGCAGGACTTTCAGCAGATAACCAAATACAAAGTGGCGCCTAATTAAAGATCATTCCGGCGTAGCCGACCACGGAGTCGCGCGCGCCAATCGCGTCGGCGCCAATTGCATCCGCCTTGAATGCGTCAAAAGAAGTCGCGTAGCGGATAAGCTCCGCGTGCGTGGCGCCAAGCTCGCGCGCGGCAGTGAGCGCCGCGACGGCGGGGCCGACGCCGCACATGGTAATGCCTTCGCGGCGCACAACGTCATAAAGTCCGCGCGGATCGAGCGCAAGCATCTGGTCAATGGCGCGGCGGTCTTTCACGCGCGTGACATCATCCGGTTCGTAATGACTCAGGTCCGAGCTTGCAATCAACAGGACACGCTCGCCGCCGGCGGCAGAAATCACTTTCGCGAGCGCGTGACCGAGCGCGGTGAGTTTGTCAAAATTCAAAGTGCCAATGGCGATGGGAACGAATGAAAAAATTCCGGCGAGCACCTGGAGAAACGGCACCTCGACCTCGATGGAATGTTCGCGGCGGTGCGCGACTTCATCATCTTTCAGGGAGGGGCACGCCCCCAGGAGCGCGCGCGCGAGGCCGGAGTCAATCTGCGCGAGACCCAGCGGGGTCTGCCACGCGCCTTCGGACTGGATGGCGAGATCGGCGCCGGGCGGACGGTGGCGCGGGCCGAGGATGATGACGCGGCGCGGGATTGTGTGCGGGGGAGTTGCGAGCCGCGCGAAGACCGCGCCCGCGACGGCGCCTGAATAGATGTAGCCCGCGTGAGGAACGAGGCAGGCGATCGCCGGCGCTTTCTCTACACTCGGTTCTGGGGTTTTCCCCGCGCCAGAATTCCGCGGCTGCTAGTGAACCCGCGAGGCCGGGCGTTTTCTCCGCGCCGAATTCCGCTCCAGCTTCTGCACCAAGCTGCGCGCCTGCGCTCTGCTTCGGCGCGGGGAAACGACGCTGCGACGCAATCGCGCACGGAATTTTCCAACTCGCGCGCGTCCGCGGGATAGAAACGTCCGGCGACGGCTGGCTGGCGAATCATGATTGAGGGAGCGGCGCTCCGGCGAAGTTACGGTCACTGTTACTGCGTCTGTTGCGGCTGCGGTTGCTGCTGCTTTTTTGGTTTTGAAGGCTTGCCGCGCAATTTCAAGGCGATGGTTGTGCCCGGCACATATTGGACGGTGACCTTGTCGCCGTACCGATAGCCGCCCGCGGTCATGATCTTCAGCATCTGGTCATGCACGGCCGGCGAGTAGGAAAAGCCCATCTGTTGCCGCGGGTCGTTCGGATTGCGAAGGACAATGCTGGCGACGTTGGCGGTGACGACGATGCCGCTGAATTTCACGAGTTTCGCCGCAGGGGCAGCCTGCGGCGCGGCATGGACCGCGCTTGCGGCGAGCGAGCAAAGAAACGCCACGGCCAACAGGGCCGCGAATGCGGCCACGACCGCAGAGCGCTTGCCGGGCGTCTTCACGACTCCCCGCGTTATAAGCATCCGGGATTTTTCATCACTCGCCATTTTTCGTCATTCGTCATCGTCGAGGGAAATCTTCAGCGATTTCAGGAAGCGGACGTCCTGCGCCGTGAGATCAAATTTCGGGATGGAGGGTTCGTCGTCGAGCGCCTCGGCGTCCACCTGGATGTGGAGCGATTCGAGGAAGCGGCGGTCATTGTGCGTGAGCTTCGCGGCGCCGGCGCTCAATTCGCGCTTGACGAGGCCGATGGTGGCGTCAAGCTTCAGCACGATGTCGTAGCCGGCGGAGCGGATGTTTCCGATGGCGATGTTGATTTTTTCCGAGTCCGCCACCGAATCGTTGATGGCGTGCCCAAGTTCCCGCAACAACTGGCGCAAGTGATCGTCGAGTTGCAAGCGATGCCTCCCGTGTGACCCCGATGGAGGAATTGTAGGGCTACGATGCGCGGCTGACAAGCCTGTGCGATGGTACAGAGTGCCTGTGAGGGTACAGGGAGTACCCGGGGGAATATGCACCGAGAGGCCAACGGAAGGAGTGGCAAGTGGCGAGTGGTTAGTGGCTAGCATCCGGCCCTTACCCCCTGTTCCGTCCCCTGAACCCAGGACGCGGGAAAAACTATTTTTTTGAAACGATATGATTCTAAAGGACTTAGCAGGGGCGCGATTTTGTAAGTGATTGAATTTGTTGAGTTTAGGTGGGGCGCGCTTTTTGTGACGTTTGTTGATTCTAAAGGACTTACACAGGGGCGCGGAGGGGCGCGATCGCTCAAATCCCCGTAAGAGCATGAATCCAAAGGGTTTAGACAGGGGCGCGGTGGCTGAAGTTGATGGTGGCAGAATCCCATCCGCGGCTCGCAAGGAGTTGAAGATAAAGGACTTAAGTGCATGCGGGGGTGATCCGGGCGGCGCGAGTGGCGATTTCATAGGCCATGTTACCATAACGGTATACACATGTCAAGAGTTATTTATTGGGTATTCGGGATGAGCATTCGAACAGCTCTTCGAATGCCCGAATTGCGGCAAAGAATCGAAGAACGCGTTCCTAGGGACACGAAAGTGAATGACCTCACCCTTCGTCCGCCACGGCGGGGGTGCACTTCCTCTTTGAGTTGGCGCTCAAGGGAAAGTACGCCCTCTTTTTTGTTCAAAACCGAATTTACACAAAAAAAGTTACGCTACCATTTACATAGCGGGTCAGAACTGCGCTTGGCTTCTCGAAGTGACTGGCGGCCCCGGGACATGCCTATTTGGCTTCGGTTGAACTGGCGCGGGCTAGTGTCTCCGCAATTTCCTGTTCTGAAATAACTATCGATTCCGGCGTGCCGCGGCGGCTTGCAGGTTCTTGATGGGGATACACTTCAATGGTAATCACGAAAATAGTCTTATTGTTGAACATGATTCGCGGCAATGGGTTAGCTGTGAGAGAGAAGGAAAATTGGAGCAGGGTTGGGCTTGTATTGAAAATTACAAGGTACCCTGCCGCCTCATTGTGGTCGCATATGTACCGGTAGGCCTGCCGAAATCCATTCTTGATGTTGACAGATCCGTGGTTTCTCTGGGGATCGAAGACTTTTGCTTCTATGATGAACGACTCTGGACGCGACTGCGCAGAGACCGCGTCAGGTTCTCCCGATGCCGAGCTCGGCTCAATGTGGAATTCAATCCCTTTGTCGTAGAGGTATTCGTAGAGATCGTAGACCAATAACTCCTCACCTTTGCGCGAATCACTCGTCCAAAGTTGGTGCAGGTTATCTCGCCGGAACCACTCTCCAGAGTGTTTATAACGAATAAGTGTGGCGACAACAAAGCTCCAGTCGTCCAGATGCTCGTCGACATAGTCGTAGAAGGGAACCAGGTAGAGGGTGCGAATCTCATCTAGCATATCGGTGTGTTTTCCGGCCTGGACAGGTCCAACGCTTAGATATGAGGAATCAGTTTTGTATTGAAGTCTTCGAAGAACTCCATGCCCGATCGCTGCATTTTCTTCGTCGGTTTCGCCAGAGCAGTGGCTTCCGGAGGGCCCCAATATTACATTCACATCTCCATGAACGTTTGGATAGCGCCCCTCAAGTTCGTCTGCAATCCCTCTTAATGTTGGGATTGAGTCGAAAAACCTCCAAAACCGCTTTAGATCATCGATAAAATAAGGCGGAGTTGAGGCATTAAGGCGACGTACTCGCTTTTGCAATTTGTACCGAAGATCTCGGAGGTAGTCCGTCTGCATATCGTCCTACAGTTCGATGGAAATCGTGCCCGAGAGCTCATCACGCATTTGTTCGAGAGCGTGGGCGATCTCCCGACGAGCCTTTTCGAGGCTGCTCATAAAATCGACAAGCTGAATGTTTCTTTTGCAGCCCCCGCAAATGGTCACGTCCTCGAGGCGGATCTGTTTAAACCGAACAGTAGAATAAAAACCACAATCTGGGCAATCGACTTCTACATCAACTTGGTCTAGGTCCAGCATTGATGTTTCATAATATGGCTGCTAGCCCTTGAAACCTATTCTTCGCTGAGCCCCACAACTCGTGCACGTCGCCACAAGGCGCATATGATGGGCGGTCATTTTCTTTACTTGTCGTGCCATCTGCTCGTGGCTGATGAGAAATGAACCTCGCACACATTTGTGACATATCAGCTTCTTGATTTTGAGATTTTCCTTATCTCTTATCCATCCAAGCCTGTTGGCCATGGGGATTTCTCCTTACGTGTTTCTGTTGTCGGGAGCCACATCTTTGGCGGAGCCAAAAGCCAGAGCTCCGGCTTTGGGAATTCCAGCCCTCCAAATTGCTTCATTCGGGCCGAACGTAGGGCGTCCCTTCCGAATCCTAATTCATCTTCGTGGCGAATGCACAAGCTGGAGCGATTCGCTTCAATTGTGGTCGTCCTGATGGTCGCCATCGCGGTCGTTGTCGCGCCGGCAAGGCAGTTCGACACGCAAGACCTCTTTGGCTGTGCCACCCGCGTAGGTCTCAGTGATCGTCAACAACGAATCGTCCCCGTCGATTGGTTTCCTGCTCGGAAAGGTTAGCGTGATTGTGGCTGACCCAGCATAACTGAGGTTTCCAAGATTCAATGGCAACGCTGTTGATACCGGTGTGCCGTGTAGCTCCGCAGCGGTCACGGTTACATTGTTTGCGGTGGCGGCGCCAGTGTTCGTGATACTGACTGTCGCGCTGTACATATCGGTGGAGGTGTCTAACGTAAACGACCGCAGTGTCAGTACCATGTGAACGCCTGGAGTCGCAAAGCCGCGAGCCAGGGTTTCCAACCCCTGCACGGGCGTTTTCGATGGAGGCGAAGGGGGATTCGCCTTTGCTTGCTGGATCATTGTTTGAATTTGAGCTGTTGTGAAACCCAGGGATGTGAAGAATTGATTGATGAAAGGCGAGGATGTTCCTTGAGTCGCTAGGAGGCTTAAGCCATCAAGGATTTGTTCCCTTGTCACGCGGTCTGTGCCAATCCCTTGGGCACTGAGAAGGTTGGCCAATTCTGTCAAATCCATGCTGGTCGTTCCGGCCGCGTTGAGATACAGACCGAAATAGTTAAGGAAGGCCATGTATTGCATTCCAGCGGCGGCGGCATCTTTGTTAGCGAGTGCTGTCCCATATCTGTTTGCTGTCACTCGCACCGCGTTCAGCCACATCGTCCCTTGGTCGAGAGCGTTAACCGCAGCCCAAGTTTTCGTCTGGAGATCTTGGGAGACTCCGGTTATTGGCGCTGGGAAGGAAACGATAGGCTGCGGCAGAAAGACTTTATTATAGTTCGGGTCGGGGGGATCGCTTTGGACTGCCGTGGCGATTATCGAAGTTACGTCGGCTACGCCAGAGCCGATTGACAAAGCACAACCTGCGTCAAAGTTTGGGACATAACCGCTGGTAACTCCGGCCTCAACACAAGACAGCGCAATAGATGCGCCATCCAAAGCGAGTTGGTCAGTATCCAACTGAATTGGATTCAATTGGCTTTGTGCTTCTGGCGTACCTAGCGCCAGACCTGTAGCGGTGAGTAGCACTCCCTCCGGGTCGCCCGGGTCAATTAAGGTACCTGCAAGACCGAGGCTTGTGGATACAAGACTGGCACCGGTAGCCAGATTGCCGAAGCCTTGTTTCACATTCTGTGGAAGGCTTAGAAAATTTGTTGTTGTAGAGACATTTGTTTGAATTGAGGAAGTTGTGAGCCAGTCTTGAGCATTCGATGAAGTTTGGCTTCCGAACGGAGTCAAAAATGAAGCTGCTTGGCTCGTGAAAAGCTGCGGCACTGTTGGGAAACTGCTAAGTGGCGGAGTCGTCGTGGGGGTCGGTGGGGCCAGGGTGCTCAACACGAAGTTTGCAGCAATGTTCGAGGAGCCGGTGACCACTATGTCGATTGATGGCGAGGTTGTATTGACCGCGCCACCACCGGGTCCAGTTATACCCGCCGAAGGCGACCAACTAGAGTAGGAAAACCCGGCATCAGCATTTGCGGTAAGCAACAGGTCATCGGCAAAATCGAGGTGGAGCGTCACAAGTGATCCGGCAGAGATCGTAGCGGAGCCTACGCTCGCTTGATAGGAGACGGATCCGTATTGTCCTGCCGTGATCGTCAGCGCAACGCAATTCGTCAGGATTCCCGGACCAACGCTTAGCGATTGCGCAGACGACGCGCTGGAGCCGTCGTTGTAGTGAGCCGTAACTTGAATGGTGTAGGTACCTAGTGACGAATACTGGTGGCTCTGCGGGAAGAAGCCACTTGGCGTCGAAGTTCCGTCGCCCCAGGTCCACGAGATGCTTGTTATGATTGCTCCTGAGCTTGTTCCTGCTCCCCCATTGATATCTACTTGAAGGCCGTTGACGCAGGCTGCAGAGAGATTGATAAAGTCGGGCGAACTAACAGTGATGGTGGCGGTCCAACTACCGACATTGTCTCCGAAGTTGTTGTCATTGACGCCGAGAAAGAATTCGCCTGCGGCACTGGCTGTGAAGGTGCTCGAACTGCCGACCTCAAAGGGCGTGCCAGCTGAGCCGACTTTTCCGATCAACGACCAACATGCCAGTCCTGGAGCGTTGAAAACGAGGAGAGTGCCCGCCGCACACCCCGGCCAGGGTTGCCCGTTCGGCGTCTCGTTATCCAGCGCGGGATTACTCTCCGCGCCGATATAGATCGTCCCCGTCGCGCTGACAGTGACCTTTTGACCAGCGGTAAGCGCAATGCCTGTGTCCGTATATTGCTGTCCCGAAGGAATGCTAATTGTCGTTGTCTGTGCGCTGCCTGCTTTACAAAGGGTCGCGATAAATACAGACATCAAAAGAATGCGCGCATACCAGAATAAGGCTCCCTCGAACCCGACTGCGCGAGCGGGCGCAGGATTTGCTTGGTGAATCCTCAAGCCGTGTTTGACGACGAAAATATTTTTCATGTTGAAGCAGACCTCCGCAGGAACTTGCTCAGTCAAGGGGGGACGAACCGGGCAGGATTCTGCCCTTTGCCAAGTGTCATGTCAAGGAATTTGTTTGTTGGTCACGGTACTACGGCGACCCGGGGGGAAGCCTACGTTACGGACGCCCGGCGAATAGGAGTGTCCCCGAAGAAGGCTCGGGGCACAAAAAGTGTGATTCGGCGTGGAGGGAGTAGGGTCCGGCCGCAAAAGGCGCGACCAGAGATCTCCCGAATAAACCTCGGGACGCAGAGAACGCGCCCCGAAGAAAGCTCGGGGCACAAAAAGCGTGCTGCGCGGCGCTCCCTTCATACCCTCTGTTCAGGGCAGGCAGGATCACGGCTCACGGAGCGGTCAGCGAAAAAGCGCAAGTCGTGTCGCGTTCGAATGGTCTAGTACTCTGCAATTACTTTCCGCCGCAATGTCGCATAATATCTTCAAATTGTTTTTTTGTTTTTTCGCTACTGAAATTTAGTTGAACGACTGACTAAATAAATTATGCGCCTTCTAAACCATTGTGCATCAGTGACTTACAGCGGTTTGGCTCTGCTTCTTGCGCCCGGACTGTCGGCGGGCGGCTTTCGGCTTTACCTCGATATTAATCACATTTATCACTTGACTAATAGGCCTGAGTCGAGCACACTTTCCCGCTGTATCTTCCAAGGAGGTTATATGCAACAACAGGTAACACAGAACGGGAAAAGGAAGTTGTACCGTGTGGGGAAATTTGGACTCGACAACGGCTCGGACCTTCCATACGAGAGTGAGCCGGGTGAAATGGGATGGCATATCACCGCATGGCAAGGGCGAGATCCGATTCGCGCCTATTGGGTTTCCGGCAAGGAATTCTACTCGATGAGAATCCACTATCCCTATAACGTAACCGGCCGGACGCTAATTGAGATTGTTGCAGCAATTGCCGACCTGAATTCAGAGGAAGGGTTGCCGTGACGCAAGCCATCAACAAGTGGGAAGAACCAGAGGATCAGAGGATCCGAAGGCACAGGAACATTAATCCTCCCTGCCGGGGAAAATGGGTTGGGGACTAGAGGCGAGACACATGTCTGCGTAAAGCACGATCTCCGGCAAGAAATCGTTAAATCGTCCGACCTCTTCAAACGCGCCCGCCATATCAATTCCAAAGAGGGTCTGCGCAGGGAATGATTTATGATCTGGAATTGAATATCCGAGGTTCTCATAAATAAATATTTTCGAGCGAAATTCAGGGCGCGGCGGAGTGTTGGCGAACCACACCTTTTTCGGATTCCTTTCTATAAAATTTCCGCGATTATTAGTTTGGAACCAGAGATTTCGACGCAGGCGTGGCTTGTATATAATTATTTGTGCAGGAATTTGAGCAAGTGAGTTCCGGAGGAATAAGCCCACCGGGGGCAACCTTTAATTCATGAAAGGACGGTATTCATGCGACGTTTAGCGATACTTGCAGCGTTATTTTTCGCGGTGCCTTTTGCAGCGGCAGCCCAGAACATGCCGAAGTTCGAGTTGTTTGGCGGATACACCTACACCCGCGTTTTCAATACCAATGGCGATACCTCCAGCGTCAACGGCGGCACGGGTGATGTGGGTGTTTTTCCCGTGAAATGGGCGGGGCTTGTGGCCGATGCCGGTTACACGTATTCCAACGGCTTCACGAGCGCCGGCACCGATGTCAGCGCACCTTCGCACAGCGTTCACTATTTCGCCGGGCCGCGCATTCGCTTCGCCAACAAGCGGGTCACGCCGTACGTTCAAGCGCTGTTTGGCGGGGTCCACCGATCCGTCCTGATGACCTCGACTGGAACTTTGCTCGCAAACCCTGAGACTTCCTTCGCGTACACCCTCGGCGCTGGTGTTGATGTCAAACTAGCACGCCACTTCTCACTCCGACTGGTCCAAGCCAGCTATCTGCACACGTCGTTCCATCCGGTCACTGGCACACAAAATTCCCAGAACGACTTCAACATCGTAAGCGGCATCGTTATCCACTGAGCCCGAGCGATATTGATATCCGAGGGTCCGCCACAGGCGAGTGGCGAGTGGCGGATCCTCGCGCGATACGAGCGCATGGGCAGGCGGGCGGCGCGTGCGTCCGCTTTAGAGTTGTGCGGCGACCCCAGCAGCGAGGGCATTCAATTGCTTTTCTTTTTGAGGCGTAAGTGTCCCGAAGGAAGAGACGTTGATGAAATAGCGGACGTTGCCCTTGAGGACGTGAATGGCATTTTTGGAGTCACGATAGGCAACGTCGCCGATGCCCGACACCGGCGTGTTGGGTCCAGAGAATCCATAGAAGATCGTCAATTTGTCGAAGGTGTCTTTGGCGACGGCGGGGGATGAGTCCGCATAGAAAATGAAAATCACATTGAGAGAAGGTCCCTTCGAGGACCGATAACTGCATTGGGTGCCCGGTGAATTGACTTTGTATGGCGGGGGAGCGGAGCCCTTTATCGGCGCGCCGAAGGGTTGCTCCAGCACCTTTTCCAATTGCGCGGGTGGCAATAATGCGCAGGGATCGGAGGGCGGGTCCTTCGCTTGAAGCGCGGGCGCGCCGCAGAGCACGGCGAAAATCAGAGCCAAGATTGGGAGGGCGGCGAGGCTGCGTGATCGAGGATGGGTCATCGAGAGGGCTCCTTGTGTGTCTCGTCGAAGTGGGCCGCGTATGCGGATCGTCGGCGGAGACACTGAAAATATAATTGGGAAACACGGTGAAGATAATGTTGGGGGCGGGGTCGTGTCAAGGTGAGAGGCGTGGTGGAGGCGGGGGAGGAAAGGGCGGCAGGAGATCAGTGGCTAGTGGCTAGGGGCTAGAGGTCGGAAGGGGAAGGCGGAACGTTTTAATCGTGGACTTTGCGCGCCTACCCTGCCTAGCCGACAGGCAAGCGGCGGGCGGGCTGCGAATGCTGATAGAATCGCGGAGTGAGCGCGACATCCATTGCTCCGGAAAAGACGCAACAGCAGCCGCAGGCGAGGCAGGGATTTTTCCGCACGATGTGGCGGCTGCTGCGGCAACTGTTTCACGAAACGACAGGAGCGCTCTTCGCGGCGATGGCGCTCGCGTGCGCGAATTCCGCGGTGCGCGGGTGGCGCGCGGGTGAGTCGCGATGGATCGTGGCGCTGCCGATCGCGTATGCGGGGATGATGGGGTATTTTGCGGTGACGTCATTTTTGAGGGCGCGGAAGGTTGTGTAGTTGAGAGGATCGTGAAATGCACACAGGCTTCCCGACCAAGGGCGTCGGGACGCAAAGAACGCGGAAGCCTGTGTTACGGGGCGAGGATGGTTATATAGGAAGGATTTCGGAAAAGAAAATTTCAGATTTGAAATTTCAGAGAAAGAATTACCCACAGAGAGCACAGAGTAGAGAGAGAAGAACTGAGACCGTAGTTTATGCCCAAGACTGAAGATAAACCCGGGAAATTCCACACGCTATCCGGACTGGAACTCGAACAAGTTTACGGGCCGGAAGAACTAGATAGGTCAGTGCAACATTCGGGGACGGAGCAGCTTTCCGGAGTGGGGAAAACTTCCGGGCGGGATCAGCTTTCCGGCGCTGAAGGGCCCGCGGCGGGATGGGATCCGGAGACGGCGCTCGGCTATCCGGGCGAAGCTCCGTACACGCGCGGAATTTATCCGACGATGTACCGCGGGCGGCTTTGGACGATGCGGCAGTACGCGGGATTCGGGACGGCGAGCGAGTCGAACAAGCGCTACCGCTATTTGCTGAAGCAGGGACAGATGGGGCTTTCGGTGGCGTTTGATTTGCCGACGCAGATCGGAATGGACTCCGACGCCACGCTGGCGCGGGGCGAAGTGGGAAAAGTGGGCGTGGCGATTGATTCGATCGAAGACATGGAGACGCTCTTCGAGGGAATTCCGCTCGAGCGCGTGTCCACTTCGATGACGATTAACGCGACGGCGGCGATTCTGCTGGCGCTATACGTGGCGGTGGCGCGCAAGCAAGGCGCGGACCTGGGCAAGCTTTCGGGCACGGTGCAGAACGATATTTTGAAGGAGTACATCGCGCGCGGGACGTTTATTTATCCGGCGAAGCCGGCGATGCGCATGGTGACGGATATTTTTGCGTGGTGCCGGACGGAACTGCCGCGCTGGAACACGATTTCGATTTCCGGGTACCACATCCGCGAGGCGGGGTCGACGGCGGTGCAGGAAGTGGCGTTCACGCTGGCGGACGCGATTGCGTATGTGGACGCGGCGGTGAAGGCTGGGCTCGCGGTGGATGAGTTCGCGCCGCAGCTTTCGTTTTTCCTGAACGCGCACAGCGACTTGCTCGAAGAGATTGCGAAGTATCGCGCGGCGCGGCGGCTGTGGGCGCACATCATGAAGGAGAGATTTGGCGCGCGCGATGCGCGGTCGCTGCTGTTCCGGTTTCACGCGCAGACGGCGGGGTCGTCGCTGACGGCGCAGCAGCCGGAAAATAATATTGTGCGCGTGGCGATACAGGCGCTAGCGGCGGTGCTGGGTGGGTGCCAGTCACTGCACACGAATTCGATGGACGAGGCGCTGGCGCTGCCGACGGAGAATGCGGCGCTGATCGCGCTGCGCACGCAGCAGATCCTCGCGCAAGAGACGGGAGTCGTGAATACGGTGGACCCCGTGGCGGGCTCGTACGCGATCGAGAGCCTGACGAACCGCATCGAAGAAGGCGCGCGGGAATACATCGCGCGGATTGACGCGCTCGGCGGGATGCTGCGCGCGATCGAGACGGGCTATGTGCAGGGGGAGATTCAGAAAGCCGCGTATGAATACCAGCGGGCAGTCGAAAGCGGCGAGCAGGTGGTTGTGGGCGTGAACCGGTATCAGAGCGAGGACGCGAAGGCGATACCGACGCTGCGGCTGGACCCGGACGTCGAACGAGCGCAGGTGGAGCGGGTGCAGGCGCTGCGGGCGCGGCGAAATGCAGGGCTCGCGGCGCAAGCGCTCGGCGAAGTGGAGGCGAGGGCGAAGTCCGGCGCGAACCTGATGCCGGCGATTTGCGGGGCCGCGGAGGCATACGCGACGGTCGGCGAGATATCCGACGCGCTGCGGCGCGTGTTTGGGGAATACCAGGAATCGGTCGTGTTATGATTTGCCCTCTCGAAGGTTCGGGATGAAGCATCGGGACGGATGGCCCGGAATCGCTTAATGGAGTGGGGCGCGATTTCAGACCAAGGGGGAGAGAGATTCGCAGCGAAAAATTACGCGGCGGCGTAGGGCTAGCTCCGCGCACCAGGGAACCATTCACAAACTTTCAAAGGAGATTCAAAATGAAGAAACTGTTGTGTAGTGCCTTGCTATTTGGACTGGCAGTGATCCCCGCGTTTGCGCAAGGGGGCGGAGGCGGCGCTCAGACGCCACCACCGGCGGGCGGGCAGGCGATGGCTCCGCCGACGGATCCGCTGGCGACCTTTATCAAGGGCCAATTCAAATCGAACAGCAACTACCTGATCCATTCCGCCGAAGACATGCCGGAGGAAAATTACACCATGAAGCTCGGGACGACGGCGGAAGTGCGGACGTTTGGGGCGTTGATCGGACACGTGATTAACGCGAATTACCTGTTCTGCGGGAGAGCGAAAGGTGAGGCAAGCCCGAACACCACTGACTATGAACACACGCCTCAAACAAAAGCGGACCTGGTGAAAGCAATGCACGCAGCAATGGATTATTGCGGGCCGATGTACGACGCGTTGACCGACGCCTCCGGGATGGAAATGGTGACTCCGCCAGCCGGAGGAAGAGGACCTGGGCGGCCGTATCCACGAATTCAGCCGCTCATTCAGAATGTGATCCACAATAACGAGGAGTACGGAAATCTCGTCGGTTACTTCCGGGCGAAAAACCTCGTGCCGCCATCCACGGCGCTGGCTTCGCAAGGCGGGCGGCGCGGGAATTAGTTTCTGCAAGCATTTGGACAAATCTTAAAGACGGCGCGGGGGATGATTTATTCCCGCGCCGTTTTGTTTGGTATGAAAGCGCAACACAATGCAGCAATCTGATTCTTTCCCGTGGCGGAAGCGGGTGCGCACGCTCGCGGACGCGGCGCGTTTTCTCGACCACGTTGGATTCTGCGTGCTCTTTTCCGTGAAGGGCGTGGAACTGCCGTCGCTTTATTTCGCGGCGGCGCGGAAGAGGGCGATGACATGGGACCGCTACGCGCTGCTCATCTGGGATTGGAAAGATGAGCTGCCGCGAAAGCGTCGAGCTTTTTACGCGAAGTATTTCAAGGGGCGTGGGAGCTTTCTTTCGCTTGCGATGCTGCCGCATTTTCTCGCGATCGAGGAGAGCGCCGCAGCGCCGGAGGATTCCGGGCGTTTCTATGAGAATGGACGGATCACGCACGATGCGAAGGTGATTTGGGAGACGCTCACGGCGCACGGGCCGATGGCGACGCTCGAATTGCGCCATGCGTGCAAGATGGAGTCAAAGCAGGGGAACGTGCGGTTCAAGAAGGCGATGCTCGAGTTGCAGCGCGCGCTATTGGTAGTCCACTTCGGCTCGGAGCAGGAGACCGCGGCGTGGACTTCCGGAAGATTTGAGCTGACGGCGCGTGCGTTTCCGAGGCAGGTGAGCGAAGCGAGGAAGATTACGCCCGAAGGTGCGCGGGCCGCGATTGCCGCGAAGTATTTTGAGATTTATCCGGGCGCGCCAACGATGCAGGTGGCGCGGTTGTTTGGGTGGAGCAAACCAGACACGCATGCTGCAATCGAATTAAGCAAGAGCTGGACACCCCTCTAAGCTATTCAGCAGCTTGCCTCCCCCGGATCCCGACTCTGCGAATTCCGCAAGAATGGCAACGCTCCGAGAAGCAACGCCGCGCCCGGAAGCAATACCCAGTTGAAGACCGTCAATGGAAACGCGATGGGGAATACTCGCCATATCAGCACACTGACCGCGATGCTGATGCAGTAGACACTGAATAGAACGAGCGAAGGAAACAGAGCGGCCGCCAAACGCAACTTCAATTGTGCGTTGGCTCGCCGGGACAAGTAGGCGCCCAGCCCGCCGAACAGCGGCAGGACCATCAGCCACGGGAAAAACAACACCAGACCAACCTTCGATCCGTACCAGAAAAGCTTTGGCTCGATGCCCATTCGGTTCATGAGTATCAGCGCCACCGACGCAGTGGCGAGGCTCGCAAACCCGGGAAGCCACAATTTTCTTGTCCGATTGCTCATTTGTTCCTCCTCTTGCTTGGAATTCCGAATTTTTCGCGCCAACTTGCGCCAATCCGCCACTTCGTCGAGCGTGCTATGGATCGCGCCCGTCTCATTCACTCCCTGCGCGAGCTGCTCTTCATAGAGATCCTCGAGATGCGCAGCCAGTTCTGCAACAACCTCATCCTGCTGCGCACACATCAGCCCGCATCCACTCAATCGCTCACGAACCAGCGCCTGCCAATCACGCACGAGTCATCCCTGCGAGCAAGTCCAGTGCGCGGGGAAAGGAACGCCACTCAGGGCGAAGCGGCGGAAGCTTCACTGTGCCTGCCCCACTTCGCTTTTCTCTGAACTTCGCATGAATGGTAAAGCTCCGAGAAGCAAGGCCGCGCCCGGAAGCAATACCCAATTGAAGACCGTCAATGCAAACAGGACGGGCAACATGCGCCACGGAAGGTGACGCTCGATCGCCGCGCTGATTATGATTCCGAGGCAAAGGAACCCAAAGAGAACTATTGCGGGAAAGAGAGCGGCCGCCAATCGCGCCTTAAACTGCCCGTTGGCTCGCTGGGACAAGTATGCGCCCAGCCCGCCGAACACCGGCAGGACCATCAGCCACGGGAGATATAATTCCAGTCCGGCCATCGATCCGTACCAGAAAATCCTTGGCTCGATTCCGATTCGGTTCATGAGCATCAGGATGCCCATCGCACCAGTCAGGCTCGCAAGCCCGGGGATCCACAAACTCCTTGTCCGGTCGTTCATTTGTCCCTCCTCTTGTTTGGAATGTCGGATTTTTCGCGAGAGCCGGCGCCAATCCGCTACTTCATCGAGTGCGCGGCGATTCGCATCGGTTTCATTCACTCCCCGCACGCGCTCCTCTTCATAGAGATCCTCGAGATGAGCAGCCAACTCAGATACGACTTGCTGGTCACTCGTCAGACCGCGCCCGCTCAAGCGCTCGCGAACCAATTCTTGCCAATCAGGCACGGGACACTCCCGCGAGCAAATCCAATGCGCGGAAAAAGGAGCGCCACTCCCGGCGAAGCGGCTGAAGTTTTTTCTTGCCTGAGGGCGTCAGGCAATAGTAGCGGCGATCGCGCCCGGCCCGATTGGCCTCCCAGCGGCCCTTGATCCAGCCGCGTTTCTCAAGTTCATAGAGCATGGGATAGAGAGAGGCGAGATTGAAACGCAGCGCGCCGCCGGAATCCTCTTCGATGCGCTTGGCGATTTCGAAGCCATAGAGCGGCTGTTTGTCGAGCAGGGAAATGATCGCAAGTTCGGCGCTTCCCCGGGCTATCTTCGGTCTTACGCGTTTTGCCATGATGAATATAGAATTCCTATATTCCCCCGCCGGGCGCAATAGTACTTTTGGCGCATGCCGATTCCGTGCGACAACCTGACCGAACGGACAGGGGTTTACAGCGTGAACGAGAGGTTGCCAGGGGCGTACCTAATTCAGTGTTCTTGGCTTATGAGCCGCAACCTGCCAGCAAGCATTGGATTATTGTGAACGGCAGAAGCAAGTAGTGTTCGATGAGCCGTCCCACTTTTTCGGAACGAGACGGGCCTCGCAGGTATCGATCGACGCCAATTCCTTTCACGTTTGTGTAGTTGATTTGAACGAATTGGTTGTGGCCAGTCTGCAAGGCAAAGCTGTGCGGCCTTATTTCAGAGATGCTGCCCACATAGATTGACCCGTCGCAAAGGGATACGTGTACAGGTCCGAGATCTTGCGCGCGAATTGTTTCCACACCTTGCTTTATCTGCTCGGGGGAAATGGGGCACGGAGCTTTTTGTAGGGGAGCCTGTGCAAGCGTTGTCCCTCCGAAACCCACCAGCACCAAAGCTAAGACGATTATTGAACGCATGAAATGGCTTCGCATTTCTCTCCTCCTTCTTGAAATGGTGATTTGCAATACGACGAATCAGCAGGTGCACACGAAATGCCAGACAATCTCTCCGAATCAAGCACGCGCATCCTATTAGGATTCAATGACTTATGAGGATTCACTGAGCCTGGGTTGTGAATCGGCGCTTTCTAGTGGGGTGGGTAAGAAGCCAAGCTCCGACAGTGCTGTCAGCGTCTTTTGGCACTAAGCAGAGTTCGATTCCGCGGCTGTCCGCACCAAGCTTAGCGCGAGGGCTCTCGTTGAAAAACGACGCGGCCGGCGACGATAGTCGCCACGGGCGCGCCTTGGAAGGGGCGGCCGTCGAAGGGCGTGTTGCGGGACTTGCTGGCGGATTCTGTGGCGCGGAAAGTCCAGGCGTGATCCGTCGAGAAAAGCGTGAGGTCAGCGGGCTGGCCCGCGACGACCTTGCGCTCGATGCCGAGGACGCGCGCGGGGCCGGTGGTGAAAAGCTCGACGAGGCGCATGAGCTTCACGCGGCCGGTGTGATAAAGCTCGCCAAGAGCGAGCGCGAGCGCGGTTTCAAATCCCGTTATGCCAAAAGGCGCTTTATCGAACTCGACGGCTTTGCTGGCGGGCTCGTGGGGGGCATGGTCGGTGGCGATGGCGTCCACGGCGCCATCGGCGAGGCCCGCGAGCAGAGCATCGCGGTCTTCGCGCGAGGCGAGCGGCGGGTTCATCTTGAACTGCGAATCGTACTGGACATCCTCATCGGTAAGGGTGAAATGATGCGGCGTGACTTCGCAAGTGACAGCGAGCCCGCGCTGCTTTGCTTCGCGCACGAGATCGAGCGATGCCTTCGCGGAAAGATGCGCCACGTGAAAGCGCGCGCCGGTGAGCGCGGCGACTTGGACGTCGCGCGCGACGCAAATGGACTCCGCGGCGGCGGGCATTCCGCGCAGGCCAAGCCGAACGGAAGCGACGCCTTCGCGCATAACGGCGCCAGCGGCGAGTGAAGCGTCCTCGCAGTGATCCATCACGGGCAAATCGAGGGAGCGGCAGTATTCCATCACCTGGCGCATGAGCTTGGCATCGGCGACGGGCTTGCCGTCGTCGCTCACGGCGACGATACCGGCATTTTTCATCGCGGCGATTTCGGCGAGCGATTCGCCTTTGCTGCCTATCGAGCATGCGCCAATGGGCCATACCCGCGCGGTCGCCGACGCCGCAGCACGTTCGATGATGGAACGCGTGACGGAAGCGTTGTCATTCACCGGGCGCGTGTTGGGCATGGGGCAGACGGCGGTGAACCCGCCGCGCGCCGCGGCGCGAGTGCCGGTCTCGATGGTTTCAGAAGCCTCGCCGCCCGGTTCGCGCAGATGGCAGTGCAGATCAATAAAGCCGGGCGCGACGATGAGGCCGCGCGCGTCCAGCGGTTCGACTGTGCCGCCGCGCTGCGCCAATCGCTGCGAGATTTCGGCGGCGGGGCCGATGGCGGCGATGCGGTCGCCTTCGATAAGCACGTCAAGGTTTGCGTCCGTGCCGCTCGCGGGGTCGAGGACGCGGCCGTCGCTAATCCGCAGCATGAGTCGCGTCCTTTTTTGTTTCGACCGCGGATTCACCGCTTGGGGCCGTTTCGGCGCTCGTGCCCATCAAGAGAAACAACAACGCCATGCGAACCGCGACGCCGTTCGTGACTTGCTCGAGCACGCAGGATTGCGGGCCGTCAGCAACCTCGGGGTCAATTTCGAGGCCGCGGATCATCGGGCCGGGGTGGAGTACGAGCGCGCCGGGCCGCGCGAGGCGCAGACGCTCCGGCGTCAGTTGATACATCAGGACGTATTCGTCGAGCGGCAGCGAGGGTTCGTTCATGCGTTCCTGCTGGACGCGCAGGACCATGACGACATCCGCGCCTTCGAGTGCTTCTTCGATTCGCGCGGAGCGGCGAATTTCGCAACCAGGCGGGCCGATGCGTTCGAGTTCGCGCGGAAGCCACATCGCGGGGCCACAGAGAGTGATGCGACAGCCGAATTTGCCGAGCAGATGAATGTTCGAGCGCGCCACGCGGCTGTGCTGGATGTCGCCGAGAATCGTGACGTTCAGGCCATCGATGTGTCCGAGGCGGTCGCGGATCGTGAGCGCGTCAAGGAGCGCCTGCGTAGGATGCTCGTGCGTTCCATCACCCGCATTGATGACGGGGATTTCGAGATGGCGGGCGACAAAATCGGCGGCGCCGGAGGAGGAGTGACGCATGGCGATGCAGTCGGGCTTCATCGCATCGAGCGTGTGCACAGTGTCCAGGAGCGATTCGCCCTTCCTGAGGCTCGATGATTCGGCCTGCAGGTTCATGCTGTCCGCGCCGAGGCGCGAGGCCGCCGTGGCGAAGCTGATGCGAGTCCGCGTGGAAGGCTCGAAAAAGGCGAGCGCGACGGTCTTGCCGCGCAGGGTTGCCAGTTTTTTCAGCGGATGGCGCTGGATTTCCTGAAATGGCTTTGATTGGTCAAGCAGAAATACGATTTGCTCCGTGGTGAGAGGTTCGATGCCGAGAATATTCCGGAAGCGGTCCAACACGCCTTCCCTCGAAACAGATTCGCCGGCGGCCGGCTCGTTGCGAGCGAGCGCCCTGGCCGCGGCCTGATTCATTCGACGCGCTCAACCAAAACTACGCGTTCTTCCTTGTCCACTTCGCGCAGCCGGACTTCAATAATTTCCATATCGCTGGTCTGGACCATGCGGCCAACATAGCTCGCTTCAATGGGCAGCTCGCGGTGGCCGCGGTCAATCAAGACGCAAAGGCGCACGGTGCGAGGGCGGCCAAGATCGAAGAGACCGTTCATCGCGGCGCGAACCGTGCGGCCGGTGTAGAGGACGTCGTCCACGAGGATGAGGTCTTTATCGTCCACGGAAAAGACAATGTCGCTGGATTGCAGGATGGGCTGGGCCGCGACCTTTGAGAGATCGTCGCGATAGAGTGTGATGTCGAGCGTGCCGACGGGGACTTCCACGCCGTCAATTTCCCGCATGGCCTGGGCGATGCGCAGGGCCAAGGGCACGCCGCGCCGGCGGACGCCGATGAGCGCCAGGTTCAGCGAGCCGCCGCTTTTCTCCACAATTTCATGCGCCAGACGCTGCAATGTGCGGTCAATTTCCGTGGCGGACATCAATTGGGATTTCTCTACGACACGCATTGGGCCGACATCCTAACACAGAGTCGGTGGGCGCCGCAGCCGGGCGCTGCGGCCAGGCAATTCACGCCGCAAGAATATCCACAGCCTCAAATTCAATCGGGCCTCGTGACGTGCTAGAATGTCTTAAGATGACCGCCCTGGTTGCAGTTGACCTGAGCGTTCAAGTCGGCGCCCTGCGCTTTGCTAATCCCGTCATTGCCGCCAGCGGAACCTTCGGCTACGGAATCGAGTTCGCCCACCTCGTTGATCTGAACCGCCTCGGTGGAATTGTCGTCAAAGGGCTGTCGCTGGAACCACTGGAAGGCGCCCCGGCGCCCCGATTGTGCGAGACGGCGGGTGGGATGCTCAACGCGGTGGGCTTGCAGAATGTTGGCGTGCGCGCGTTTGTCGCGGAAAAGCTCCCCGCGTTGCGGAAATTTCAGACTCACATCATCGCGAATGTTTTCGGGCATACAGTCGAGGAATACGGTGAAGTAGTCCGCGTGCTGGAGGGCGCGGAGGGCCTTGCGGCCTATGAATTGAATGTTTCCTGCCCGAATACCGACGCCGGAGGGGCATTCTTCGGAGTGGATCCTGCCATGACAGCAAAGGTCGTCGCGGTGGCACGGCGGGAGTCGAAGAGACCCCTATGGGCGAAGCTTTCACCCAATGTGACGGACATCAAGGTCATAGCCCGCGCGGCCGAAGAGGCCGGTGCGGACGCTCTGACCATCGCCAACACCTACCCCGCCATGAGCGTGGACTTCCGGACAGGGAGGTCCCGTCTAGGCCGCCCCACAGGGGGGCTCTCTGGCCCGGCGATCAAGCCCATCACCCTCCGGCTGGTTCACGAGGCATTTGGGGTAGTGCGGGTACCCATTATAGGACTTGGCGGCATCGAATCTGCTGAGGACGTGCTGGAATACATCGTCGTAGGTGCCTCGGCGGTCCAAGTTGGAACAGCCCATTTTGCCGACCCAAGGGCCTCTTGCAAGCTCTTGGACGACCTAGAAGGCTTGTGCAAATCTCTTAAGTTACATGAAATCAGTACCTTACGAGG
The DNA here is from genome assembly GCA_963838945.1 of uncultured Acidobacteriota bacterium. Lineage (GTDB taxonomy): Bacteria > Acidobacteriota > Terriglobia > Acidiferrales > UBA7541 > DASTCZ01. The sequence continues at coordinate 1,000,808 of CAWITC010000011.1, forward strand.
TTCGTTTGTGTCCGAAAGTACTTGAACTATTGGTCCGGTCGTACTATTCTTGTTTGATTTTGTGTTGCTAAAATAACACACTATGCGACGAAAACTCAAAGTACTCTTTGGGCCTATCCCGTGTCTGCTGCTTCTTCTGGCGCTTACTCCGACTTTGGAGGCGCCCCTTGTGGCAAGGCCGAACGTACCCAAGCCGCCGATGAAGGTCTGGTATGGTGAGGCGAGCTGGTACGGGCCGACCTTCCAGGGGAGAACCACTGCAGACGGCGAACTCTATGATTTGACTGCCTTTACGGCTGCACATATGACCCTGCCGTTCGGCGCGATGGTCCGGCTGATTAATCCCCGGAATGGCAAAAGCGCGGTCGTCAGGATCAATGACCGGGGCCCCTTCGTCGAAGGCCGTGAGATTGACGTCTCTTACCAAGCTGCTGAGAAGCTTGGACTTATAGGCCGGGGCGTGGCCAAGCTGCGTATCGAACTGCTCGAGGTGCCGAAACGGCCCTAGTCTCTATTCCCTGCCGCAGGCTGGTCGTAGCTTTAGACTTCGACCATCTGGCACCGGCGCTGGACATGGCCGGGAAGCTGGCAGGCATTGCCGGGCTCTTCAAGATTGGAAAACAGCTTTTCACGGCTGAAGGACCAGAAGCTGTGCGCCGGGTCTCCTCACTGGGGCCCGGCGTTTTTCTTGACCTCAAATACCACGACATCCCGAACACCGTAGTGGGAGCTGTCCGTGCGGCGGCGACCATCGGAGGGGTGCGTCTGCTGAACGTTCACACGCTGGGAGGGCCGAAGATGCTGGCGGAGGCTTCCGCGGCACTGAAGGCGTTTCCGAATCCGCCGAAACTGCTGGGTGTAACGATTCTTACGAGCATGGATGCAAAGATGATGAAGATGGTGGGAATGTCCGGGACCCCAGCGAGTCGAGTGCTGCGATTGGCGAAGCTGGCGAAGCAAGCAGGCCTGGATGGAGTTGTGGCCTCGACCCATGAGGTGAAAGCAATCAAGAAAGCGTGCGGGAAAGAATTCCTCGTTGTCGTGGGCGGCGTGCGTCCCAAGAGCGAAGCAGTGGCGCGCGGAGCCCAGTTGCGCGGCGGGCTCAGGCGCGACGATCAGTCGCGTATGGCGACTCCTGCGGATGCGGTTCGCGCAGGCGCGGATTATCTGGTCGTGGGCCGGCCGATCACCGGCGCTGCGGATCCTGTGGCCGCGGCGATGGCCATCGCGGACGAAATCGAGCGCGCTGAATCTGAACGATAATCTCTACGTGTTTGACGCATTGCACCCCCTCCGATAGCATCCATTTTGTTCCACATTTCAGAGCGTCGCTCATGGCAGACGAAATCAAGAACGCAATCGTTGGCACAGCCGGGCACATTGACCACGGCAAGTCTTCGCTCGTCGAGGCGCTGACCGGGACGCATCCCGACCGGTTGGAAGAGGAACGGCGGCGAGGGATCACGATTGATTTGGGATTCGCGTTTCTGGATTTGGGAAACGTTCGGTTGGGATTCGTGGACGTGCCGGGGCACGAGCGGTTTGTGCGTAACATGCTTGCGGGCGCCGGCGGAATTGATCTGGTGCTCCTGGTGATCGCTGCGGATGAGGGAATTAAGCCTCAAACGCGCGAGCACTTTGATATTTGTAAATTGCTGGGAATTTCGCGCGGGATCGTCGCGATGACGAAGGCGGATCTGGTGGAGACGAGCGCGCTGGGGCTGCGCCGGCTCGACGTGCAGGATTTCGTACGCGGGTCATTTCTGGAAGGCGCGCCGATATTGCCCGTGAGCGCGCGCACGGGAGCGGGACTTGAAGAATTGAAGCAGGCGCTGGCGCACGTAGCAGGTAATGTTGCGGCAAAGGATGCGCGCCAGCATTTTCGTCTGCCGATTGACCGGGCGTTTGCGATGAAAGGCTTTGGCACGGTTGTGACGGGCACGCTGGTCGCGGGACAAGTGAAGGTGGGAGATGAGGTGGAATTGCAGCCGGCGGCGCGGCGAGTGCGCGTGCGTGGATTGCACTCGGGCGGGCACGCAATTGAGCGCGCTGCAGCGGGGCAGCGAACGGCAGTGAATCTTGCGGGGATTGATTTGGCGGACGTGAAGCGCGGGATGGTGCTGACTGCGCCGGGGCGGTTCAGCGCGACGCGTCATCTGGACGCGAGGATTACGCTGCTTGGCTTTGCGCGGCCGATGAAAAACCGCGCGCGAGTCCACTTTCATCAGGGCACTGCGGAAACAATTGCGGAGGTGACGCTGCTCGAAGGCACGCAGCTCGCGCCGGGCGGTTCGGCGCTGGCGCATCTTGTTTTGCAAGACGATGTTTTCCTGCTACCCGGGGACCGATTCATCCTGCGGCAATTCTCTCCGGTCGTCACGATTGGCGGCGGCGTTGTGTTGCAAACCATAAAGCGGCGGCGCGCCAAGGATCCCGCTGCATTGCGGCTCCTGCCCATACTGGAAAGCGGGAACAAAGAAGCGACCTTGCTGGTCTTGCTTGAAGCGGGAGCGCGAGGGATGACGCTGGACGCGATCATCTCTCGGACAGCTTGGATTGCCGAAGAAGCGGCTGCGACGGCGGAGTCCCTTGTGAAAAATGGCACGGCCAGCGTTCTACGCAGGGAGCCGCTGATGGTCGCTGCAACGGCGCATGTAAGAGATTGCGCCTCGCGGCTGCGGGCAAGCGTTGGGCAATTTCACACGGCGAATCCGCTCGCCCCGGGCATCACCAAGGAAGAATTGCGCGCAAGGGCGGCGAAGGACTTCGCACCGGAGATTTTTCAGGCGGCGCTCGATACTTTGGTCCGCGCAGGAGATTTGGCCATCGCCGGAGACATGGTGAAGCGTTCGGGCCATTCCGTGAAGCTCGCGGATGATGAGGATCGCGCGCGGGGCGAAATCGAGGCCGCGTTCGCGAAGGCAGGCCTGGCGGTCCCGGCGACGAAGGACGTGCTCGCCAAGCTCGGGATTGATTCCAAGCGGGCGCATGGCGTTCTGCAGCTCCTTCTACGTGAGAAGGTGCTGGTCAAATTGACGGATGATCTTATATTCCACGCGAGCGCACTCGATGGGCTGAAGAAAACTCTCGCAGCACACAAACAGAAGCGCGGGTCGCGGCTAAGCGTCCCTCAATTCAAGGAACTGACGGGGGTGAGCCGGAAGTACGCCATCCCGCTCCTGGAGTACCTGGATCGCGACGGGGTAACCCGCCGCGAGGGGGATGAGCGTGTTATAATTTAGGTCGTGTTTCTGACGGCCCGGCCGGAAGCCGGGGCCGCCGTGGGGGACTTGGAGGGAGGGAATCGTATGGAATTCCCAATGCACTGGCTTCTTCTGGCGCTCGTAATCCTGCTGCTTTTTGGCGGGAGGAAAATTCCCGAAATGATGCGCGGGATGGGCGAGGGCATCCGCAGCTTTAAGGAAGGTATGCGCGGGGACACGCCCGCGAACCCGCCTTCGACTCCGTCTCAGCCCGCCGCGCCCACAAGCGCAGCGCCCGCCGAGCAGAAAAAGTAAGAGCGATTTCGCGCCCCATTTGGGGCGGACAAGAGAAATTCAAGCGAGCGGCCGGATGGCCGCTCGCTTTGTTTTTTGGGCGATGCCGCGCGCTAGGCGCGCGGCCAGCCGAGGTCGGTGAGCGCCTGCCAGACGCGAGCAAGCGGCAAACCCACCACGTTGAAGTAGCAGCCTTCGATGCGCGGGATGTAACGTCCTGCGAGACCTTGAATGGCATAAGCGCCCGCCTTGCCGAGCGGCTCTCCGGTTAAGACGTAGGCGTCCACCTCTCGATCCGTCATGGCGGAAAACCGGACGCGCGTCATCTCGCTGCCTGAATTTCGCGCATCATCTGAAATGCGAATGAGGCAGAATCCGGTGATGACCTGATGCTCGCGATCGCGGAGCTTGTGAAGCATCGCGCTTGCATCCCGCGAGTTCTTCGGTTTGCCGAGGACTTGGCCATCGAGCACGACGACGGTGTCCGCCCCGAGGATGATTGCGTCTTTTTCATGCGGCAAGCTCACGCGCGACGGATGCGGCTTTGGCGCCTGCGAGACGCTCAACGAGTTGTTCAGGCGATTCGCGCGGAAACCGCCGACTCATCGATCCGCGCGGAGCGAACCTCAAATGGGATGCCGGCGGCCGTGAGAATTTCCGCGCGTCGCGGAGAGGCAGAAGCGAGGATGAGTTTCATGGTGCGCTCGTTGGAGGAAACGGGGGAAGGTGAATGAGTCAGTGGGCTGCGGGCTCGGCGGCCGGATGCATTCCGTGCTGCGGGACCTCGTGCACGCCGCGCGTGGGCGGCTCCTGATGGACGCGGTAAAAATGATCCAGCGGGCCGGCGCCCTTGCCGATCGCGAAACCGTGTTCGATGGCCTTCTGCACGTAAGTTTTTGCGAGCAGCACCGCTTCGCGAAGCGGGCGTCCAGAGGCAAGCTGTGCGGCGATGGCCGAGGCAAACGTGCAGCCGGAGCCGTGGGTGTTTAATGTTTTCACCTGATCGCCGCCAAATGTGAGGATTTCACTTCCGTCAAAAAGAACGTCAATGGGTTTTTCCATGTGGCCGCCCTTGATCACGACGGCGCGAGCGCCCTTCTCGATAAGTTTGCGCGCCGCCGCTTCCATACCGGCAATATCCTTAATTTCTAGGCCGCTCAACAGCGCGGCTTCCGCGATATTGGGCGTGAGGACTGTCGCCCGCTTCATGAGATCTTCGGCGATGAATTTCACGCCGCCGGCGTCGAGCAGTTCCACGCCGCCGGAAGAAGGCATGATGACGGGATCAAGAACGACCGGCGTGCTTTTGAAGCGCTCGAGGAGTTCAGCGACAACCGCGGCATTCGCGCGGTTCGCCAGCATTCCAATCTTGATGGCGCCCAGCTTGACGTCTTCCGCGAGGGCGTCCAATTGCGCGCGAAGCGTCGCATGCGGAATGGCATGCACGCTGAGCACGCCCTGCGTGGATTGCACCGTGACGGCGGTCACGGCGGCGACGCCGTAACCGTTGTGCGCGGCGATCGTTTTCAAATCCCCAACGATACCTGCGCCGCACGAAGGATCAAAGCCTGCAATCACCAGGACAATGGGGGGCGCAGGATGAGAATGATTGCTCAAATTTTCCTTCCCGGTGCTTCGCGCGTTTTCAAAGTTCATGCGCGAAAGGCAAAAATAGCCGGCTGCGCCCAAGTGAAGGGACGAGCCGGCAAATGGAAATGTACGCGTTGCGTTCGCTGTACGCAAGGAAAAACTTATCGCACACGATGACGTGTGCTTGGTTTGTGGAAGATTTGCCGCGCGGCTAGCTCACGGGAACAGGCCGCGGGTCGTGGTGGCTTCGGCGACGCGGCCCACAGCAACAATGTAGGCGGCGTTGCGCATGTGCGTGTGGAACTTGCGACTGGTCTCGAAGACGCTCTGGAAGGCGCGGGTCATCACATGCTGGAGTTTCGTGTTCACGTCCTCCTCGCTCCAGAAGTAACCCTGCAGATCCTGCGCCCACTCGAAATAGCTGACCGTAACGCCGCCCGCGTTGGCGAGAATGTCGGGTAGCAAAAAGATCCCGCGCCGCGCGAGGACTTCATCGGCGTGGGGAGTGGTCGGGCCATTCGCGGCTTCAGCGATGATCTTAGCCTTGATCGCGTCGGCGTTGTGAAGCGTGATCACGTTTTCGAGCGCGGCAGGGATAAGAATGTCGCACTTCATTGTGAGCAGGTCGTCATTCGACATGCGTGAAGCGCCGGGCATACCCACCACGGTGCCGGAGCGCTCCTTGTAGCGAAGCGCCTTGATGGGGTCAATCCCGCGCGAATTGTGAACGCCGCCGCGCGAATCGCTGATGGCAACGATTTTGGCTTTCTTCTCCGCAAGCAACCGCGCCGCGACGCTGCCCGCGTTGCCGAAACCCTGAATGGCGACGGTCGCGCCGCGAAGATTCATCTTCTTCGCTTTGCAAGCTTCCTCGATAACGTACATGCAGCCGCGTGCAGTTGCGTCGCCGCGGCCTTCCGAGCCGCCAAGCGAAATGGGTTTCCCTGTGACGACGCCGGGTGCGGCGTGTCCGATCGTCATAGCGTAGGTGTCCATGATCCACGCCATGGTTTGTGAGTCGGTGTAAACATCCGGCGCGGGAATGTCCTTCTCGGGGCCGATAATGGGGAGGATTTCGTAGGCGTAGCGACGAGTCATGCGCTCTAGCTCGCCTTTGGACATCCGCTTCGGGTCGCAGATGATGCCGCCTTTTGCGCCGCCGTAGGGAATATTGACCGTGGCGGTCTTCCAGGTCATCCACGCCGCAAGCGCTTTGACTTCATCAAGAGTTACGCCGGGATGGTAGCGAATGCCTCCCTTGGCGGGACCGCGCGCGACGTTGTGTTGCACGCGAAACCCGGTGAAAACTTTTACCTGGCCGTTGTCCTGCTTCATCGGGATTGAGACTTCCAGGATGCGTTTCGGCGTGCGCAGGATCTGGCGCAAGCCCTGATCCAGCTTCAGGAATTCGGCGGCCATGTCGAATTGAAGCTGCGCGATGCGGAACGTGTTCAGGTCTTCGCGGGGCACCATGCGCGGAGCCACAGGTTGCGGGACAGCCTTCGTTAGCGTGGACATCAGTCGTCTCTCCTTCGAATTGCCGCAACGGCCTTCCGCGCGTGAACCCTGAGGCCGCTTCCCCTTGCAAGAGCGGGACTTACGTGGGGCGCAGTTTAGTCAAGGTACACCAGACAGTCAATGAGGAGGGCAGGAAGAATGTTCTGGTGTAGCTTGGGAAAGAATGCATATAGCTAGCCAAATGAAAGACAGAAGTACTCGTATGTTGTTGATATATAAGGCTTTACAGGAAGCCTGGCGAACCGGAGACAGGACGGTTAGGGTTCTGGGACAATCTCGTCAGAGTCCATATAAGACCGCAAAACTTGGGGGATCGAGACGCTTCCATCGCTTTTTTGAAAGTTTTCGAGGATGGCGAGCCAGGTGCGGCCGATGGGCAGACCGGAACCGTTCAAGGTGTGGACAAACTCGCTCTTGCCACCTTTGGGTTTGAAACGGATTCCCGCGCGCCGGGCCTGGAACGCTTCGCAATTGGAACAGGAAGAGATCTCCATAAACTCATTCGCGGAAGGCAGCCACACCTCGATGTCATAGGTTTTGGAAGAAGCGAAACCCATGTCGCCGGTGCAGAGGAGCACGACGCGGTAATGAAGACCGAGCCGTTGCAGCAAGTCTTCCGCATCGCGCACGAGCGATTCGTGTTCCTCATAGCTTTTTTCGGGGTGCGTAAGCTTGAAAATCTCAACTTTTTGGAATTGATGCTGGCGCTTGATGCCGCGAGTGTCTTTACCCGCGGCGCCCGCTTCGGAGCGGAAGCAGGCCGTCCAGGCGCAAAGTTTGATCGCCAATCTTTCCGCGTCAAGCGTCTCATCGCGAAACAGATTCGTAAGCTCGGTTTCCGAAGTTGTCGTCAACCAGAGATCGGTCCCCTCGAGATGAAACATGTCTCCGGCGAATTTTGGGAGCTTGCCGTCGGCCACCAGCGACGCAGTATTCACAATGAAAGGCGGCAGGATCTCTGTGTAGCCATGTTCGCGCGTGTGGACGTCGAGGAAAAAATCTGCGAGGGCGCGTTCGAGACGCGCGCCAGCGCCACGATAGAGGGCAAAACGCGCGCCGGACATTTTGACAGCGGCCGGAAGGTCCAGAATGCCGAGATGCTCGCCCAGCTCCCAGTGCGGCTTGGGAGTGAATTCAAATTTCGGAGGCGCACCCCAGCGGCGGACTTCGACATTTGCAGAGGCGTCGCGGCCGACCGGGACGGAGCTGTGCGGCATGTTCGGCACGGTGAGCATGAACTCGCGGAGGCGCGCGTCCAGAGCGCCGGTATGCGCGTCTTGTGAGGCAATCTCCTCCGCGACCCGCTTCATTTCAGCGAGAAGTGGAGCCGCATCTTGCCCCGACTTCTTGCGGCGGGCGATCTCATCGCTCGCCTTGTTGCGCTCGGCTTTCAGGCGTTCGACAGCGGTGATGCAATCGCGGCGTTCACGATCGAGCGCGCGAAACCCATTGAAATCAAGAGCGACGTTGCGATTCCGCGCCATCTGCTCGAATAGTTCGAGATGTTCCCGGAAATAGCCGAGGTCATGCATTGGTCAGGGAAGAATACCGTAAAGCGATGAACCGACAAAGCGGTGCAATTCGCGATAGCTGCGATAGGGCTCACACGGCTGGACAAGCGCGGCGCAGTCGTTAGAATGCCGCCGGGCGCGAAGTGACATAACAAATCACGCCAATTTCCAAGCGAGGCAACTCACAATGCCGCATGTACAAGTGACGTGGGTCGAAGGAAGAACGCCGGAGCAGAAACGGAAGGTCGCGCAGCGGATTACGGAAGCGCTCGAACAGGACGGCCGCGCCAAGCGCGAGAATATACAAGTTGCGTTCCTGGATGTGCCGCCGACGGATTATGCGGAAGCCGGTGTAACAGTGGCCGACCAGAAACGCGCGCCTTAGCGCTTGTGGGGGAGACGGCTACTTTGCCTCTTGCACCATCTCACGGACCTGAAAGGTCTCGTCCACGATGTAGGCCGGATAGTGCAGGCTGGCCTTGGCTGCCGATGAAGGCACCCACTTCGCCGTCACTGTGAACCCAGTGGCGGGGATGTCCACAGTGTAGATGTAGCCATCGCGTCCGGTCTTGGCTTTCGCGATTGCGCCGGTGGATACCAATTGGTCCATCGAGCCGTAAGTGCCGCTCTGGGCGAAGTAAACACGCTCAGCCTGCGCGATTTCGTTGAGATCCATCTGGACACCAGTGGTGCTGATTGCGGCAGTGGGAAGGGTGCCAGGACCGCCGGGAGAGGCGTGCTTCAAAAAGACATAGTACGTGCCCAGGCCCAGCGCGGCAGTTAGGAATACACTCAAAAGTACTCGCATAGTATGAAAATTATCGCGCCCAGCTGGGGCGGGCACAAGACGACCGGCCAAGGGGCGTGTCCAATTATGGAACGCGCACGAGGGTCCGCCGCGTGAATGCATGCGCAAACTGTGGTTTGCGCATCAAAGACTTACAGGTGGCTGGAGTTTGATTGGTTTGGGTTTGGTTGACGCCGGGCGTGGGGGCCTCTAACATGCTTCGCGGTGATTTCGTGCGTCTGAATAATTTGGTGAGGGTGAAGGATTGAATCTGGTCAAGAGGGTTGTTCTATTTTTATCCGCCGTGTGCGTGATCGCGCCGGCGATCCTGGCGCAGGCGCCCGGGACTCAAAAGCCGCCGGAAGCGCCGCCCGCGATTCGCCCACCGCTGGTGCAAATTGTCACGCGAGACCTACCCAACGGGCTGCAAATTGTAATGCTGGAAGACCATGCGGCGCCGGTGATCAATTTGCAGATGTGGTACCACGTTGGCTCGAAGGACGAGCGGCCGGGACGCACGGGTTTCGCGCATCTGTTTGAACACCTTATGTTCAAAGGCTCGGCGCACGTGCCAGCCGAAGAGCATTCGCGTTACATCGAGGCGATGGGCGGGCAGGTCAACGCCTACACGCAGGATGACGTGACCGTTTTCTGGGAAACGTTTCCGAACAACTACCTCGAGCGCGTCCTATGGCTGGAAGCGGACCGTCTGGGCAGCCTCAACGTGGACCAGGCAAACTTCGGATCCGAGCGCGAGGTGGTGAAAGAAGAGCGGCGCGTGCGGATTGACAACGTCCCGTACGGGCGTGTGATTGAGGACCTCTACGCCGCGGCGTTCACCGTCCATCCGTATCATCACACCACGATCGGCAGCATGGACGACTTGAACAAGGCGACGCTCCCCGACGTGCAAGATTTCTTTCACACCTACTACCGGCCGGACAACGCGACGATGGTGATTGTCGGCGATTTTACCGCTGACCAAGCCGTGGCCTGGGCGCAAAAGTATTTCGGAGGAATCCCGAAGCCCACCCAGCCGATCCCGCGGAGCGCCACTCCGGAACCGGCGCAGACGGCTGAGCGGCGGATTACGCAGACCTATCCAAATTCCCCGCTGCCAGCGGTTGTCATCGGGTACAAGATGCCGGCGGCGTTCGCGGCGGATGCTTACCCGCTGGAGCTGGCTTCCAACATTTTGAGCGGCGGGGAGAGCAGCCGCCTTTATAGAAAGCTCGTGTACGAAGACCAGATTGCCGTTCAGGTTTTTGGGGCGGGAAATTTCACCGAGGACCCGAACCTGTTTTTTGCCGTCGCGGTGATGAATCAGGGGAAGACCTCCGTCGAGGGCGAGAAGGGAATCCACGACATCCTGGAAGGAATGAAAACCGCGCCGGTCACCCAACAGGAACTCGACAAAGCGAAAAATCAGGAAATCGCCAATTTCATTCTCGGGCGTGAGACCGCGCAATCAAAGGCCGATGCGATTGGGCGCTACGCCGTTATCGGCAGGAACGCCGGTCTGATGAACACGGATCTGGCCGGCTATTTGAAAGTGACGGCGGCGGAAATCCAGCGCGTCGCGCGCGATTATTTCACTGCGACGCACGCCACGGTTCTGGTTGTCGAGCCGCCACGAGCGCCCGTGGCAGGCCCTCAACAGGAGCGGCCATGAACGCGAGCCGCCAGAGTTTTGGGGCCCGGGCATTGCAACACTTTCTGGGAATCACCGCTGCATTCGCGATCGCGACAGCCGCCGCGTTTTCCGGATTTGCGCAAACTCCACCTCCGGCGAGCGCGCCCGCAACGCAGGCGCCGGCGCAACTCGTCCCGCAAATGCCCGGCGCGGCGCCGGCGAAGCCATATCATTTTCCTCCGGTGGCGTCGAAGACGCTCACGAACGGCTTCCGCGCGTTTGTTGTCAGCTCGCCGGACATGCCGGCCGTGACGGTGCGATTGGTATTGACCTCCGCAGGCGCCGTGAACGATCCGGAGGGAAAGCCCGGAGTCGCGGAAATGGCCGCCGGGCTTCTGACGCAGGGGACGGCCCGCCGCACAGCGCAACAGATTGCCGAAGCGATTGATTTTGTCGGCGGCACGCTCTCTGCAAGCGCGGGTGATGACAGCACGGTCGTCTCCGTCACCGTCGTGAAGAAAGATTTCGATCTGGCGATGGATCTGCTCTCCGATGTGGCGCTGAACGCGAGTTTCCAGCAGGACGAATTGGACCGGCAGCGCCAGCAAGAGCTTTCCAATCTGCGCATCAATTATGACGATCCGGATTATCTGGCTTCCGCTCTTTTTCAGCGCGTGGTTTATGGAATGCATCCGTATGGACTGCCGAATGAAGGCACGCCCGGTTCGATCCAGGCGATTTCGCGCAATGACTTGATCGCCTTCCGCGATTCCTTTTATTCGCCCGGCAAAGCGCTCCTGGCTTTTTCCGGAGACATCACGCCGGAAACGGGTTTTGCGGCTGCGGAGAAATTCTTCGGCGCGTGGCAGAGCAAACAGATCCCGGCGCAGAACCATCCCGCGGCGGGGGCGGGCGCGGGGATGCACATTTACGTTGTGGACAAGCCCGACGCGGTGCAGACGCAAATCCGCATCGGCAGGCTCGGCATCCGCCGCAACGACCCCGATTTCATACCGCTCTTCGTCGCCGATCGCATCTTCGGAGGAAGCTACAACAGCCGCCTCAATACAGAAGTCCGCGTCAAGAAGGGCCTTACCTACGGCGCGAATACCGTGTTTGAATCCATGCTCGAGTCGGGCAGCCTGATGGCCTCCACGTTCACGCGGACGGAAGCGACGATGGACGCGGTGAAGCTCGTCATGAACCTGATTCAGGGGATGTCCAAGGGCGATCTCAAGCCCGAAGAACTCAGCTTCGCGAAGGACTATCTCATGGGCGTCTATCCCATTCAGACCGAGACGCCGGAGCAGGTTGCAAATCGCGTGCTGACCGTCGCGCATTATGGATTGCCGGCGGACTACAACGAGACCTACCAGACACGAATTTCCGGCGTGACGCTCGCGCAAGCCAACGCGGAAGCAATGAAGTATTACCAGACGGCCTCGCTCGACATCGTGCTGGCCGGGAACGCCGCGCAATTCCGTGAGGATTTGAAGAAAGAATTCCCGAATGCGAGCTATGACGAGATCCCGGCGGGGCAACTCGACCTGCTCCTGCCCGGCCTGCGGCGCAAGCCGGAGACGGTCCCTCCGCCGACGCCCGAGACTCTCGCGCAGGGCAAGACCATGCTGATTCGCGCTGTTCAGTCGGCCGGAGGCGCTACGATTGGAAGTGTGCAAAGCGTTGAGTATTCCGCGGCGGGCACGGTTGACATCGGACAGGGCCACGCGGCTACGGTCCAAAAGGTCTACATTCTCTATCCGGACCGCTTTCGGATGGATACGGAATTGTTTGTCGGTGGCGCCGACCAGGGAACGCTTACCCGGGGATTTGACGGCAAGCTTGGGTGGATTAATTTGCCGCAGCAAGGACAAGGAGCCGTTTCCGTACCTGAAAACCAGAATATCGAATTCGTTCGCAGTATTTTTTTGACTGGAGGGTGGGGAATTTTCCGCGCCGCACTGCAGGGCGACGCAATTCAGGCGCAGGCGCTCGGCCAGCGGGATTTCGCGGGACACCAGACCGATGCGATGGCGATTGCGGCGGGCCCGCTGCAATTGATCGCGTATCTCGATCCGGCGACAGGCTTTGTTTCGGGCGTCCGCTACATGCAGGATGTTCCGCAGGGCAAGGTGGAGACTGTCGAGGTATGGACAGATTATCGCGACGTCCAGGGGATTAAGTTTCCGTTCCACCGCGTCACCCTGCGGGCCGGCCAGAAATTTTCAGAAGACGAGCTGCAGGAAGTGAAGATTAATACGAATCCAAATCCAAACTTGTTCGTTAGACCTCAATAAATCTGGAATGCCAAGCGCCGGACGACGGCTGCGCCGCACGCTTGCATCATCATCCAGAAGAAAGAGATGCACTTGACCGCACATCATTCCGTCCCAACCAGGCGTAGCTGTGATTTGTTATTCGCTCTTCTATTTGTTTCCACGCTGTCTGTTTCCTTGCAGGCGATGCCGCGCAAGCCGGACTCGCGGCGCGCGTCGCCGCCGCCGCAGCAGGCGCCGCCGTCTCCGACGCTCGCGGCGATGAGCGCCGAGCTCGACCGCACCTTGCCCGTCCTGAGCAAGGCGTCGCCGCCCGCTTATTTTATCGGTTACACGCTCACGCAATTGCGCGCGGCGGAAGTGATGGGTTCGAACGGCGCGCTGCTGAACAGTTCCGAGAATCTCCTGCGATATCTGGAAGTGCGCATGCGTGTCGGAACTTATGCGCTCGACAATACGCACAAGGTTGGCAACGGCGCCCCGGCGTATGAGCCCAGCCCCCTCACGCCCGCGCCGGTTGAAGACGACCCCGCCGTGCTGCGCCGCGCCATCTGGCTGGAAACCGACCGGCAGTACCGCGCCGCGGCGGAGGCGTTGGTCAAGATCAATACGAGCAAGGAAGTCCAGGCAACGACGCCCGAAGAAGGAGCGCCGGATTTTTCCCAGGAACAGCCGCATACTTTCTATGGCGCCGAAGCGACGTTCCAGCTTGACCGCCGCCCGTGGGAGCAGAAAGTCCGCGATTACACTGCTTATTTCCGCCAGTCCACCGACATTCTCAATTCCATCGTCACATTCACCGCGCAGGCGGAAAACCAGTATGAGGTCAACAGCGAAGGGACGAAGCTGCAATTCGGGCAGGTGCGTTACCGCCTCGAGCTTTTCATCCAGGGCAAGGCGCCCGACGGCATGGACCTCGACCGCTACTACAACTTCGATTGGGTGGACGTGAAAGACCAGCCGACAAACGAAGCAGTGTTCGCCGCGGAAAAGACAATGCGCGCCGAACTCGAAGCGCTCGTGAAAGCTCCGCTTGTGGATCCATTCGCTGGCCCGGCCATGCTGACCGGGCGCGCCGCGGCCGTTTTCTTCCACGAAGTGTTCGGCCATCGCGATGAGGGGTTCCGGCAAAAGGACGCGAATGAAGGCCAGACGTTTGCGAAAAAAGTCGGCCAACAGATCATGCCGGATTTCATCACCATCGTGGACGACCCGACCATGGCCCGTCTGAGCCGCGATGTGCTCCTCGGTTCGTATCCGTTTGATGACGAAGGGGTGCCTTCCGAGCGCGTCCTGCTGGTGGACCACGGCATTCTGCGAAATTTTGAAATGTCCCGGCAGCCGCTGAAGGAGTTCCTGAAGTCGAACGGGCACGGGCGGCGTCAGATCGGCGCGCAGCCCGTCTCGCGGCAGGGGAACCTGATCGTGCAGAGCAGCAAGACAGTCAGCAATGCCGAGCTGCGGAAGATGCTTATCGAGGAGATCAAAAAGCAGGGGAAGCCGTTCGGACTCTTGATTGACGACATCGCGGGAGGATTTACTTTCACGGGCCGCGGGCAGCCGCAGGCGTTTCAAGTGCAGCCGCTGGTCGTGTACAAGGTCTATCCCGACGGGCGGCCGGACGAACTTGTTCGCGGAGTGGATATTGTCGGCACGCCGCTCGTTTCTCTGACGAAGATTGTCGCGACGGGCGACACCACGGAAGTTTTTAACGGCTATTGCGGCGCGGAATCCGGTTCCGTGCCGGTGGCCGCCGCTTCGCCGATGATGCTTCTGAGCGAACTTGAAGTGCAGAAGAAAGGCGCATCCACGGATAGGCCGCCGGTGCTGCCTCCTCCGGCGCACGATCCGCAGGGAGTGAAACAATGAGATTCTCGATTGCGCTCCTTCACCGCATCACCATTTGCGCCGCGCTGTTTTGCTCGGCCTTCGCGGCCTCTGTCGTCGCGCAACAGTGGCCCCCGCCAGACGCGGATCAAACTCTGAAGGCAATGCATGACGAACTGGAGCGCTCGCACGCGCGGCTTGAAATGCCGGACTCCGGTAAGCCGTATTTCATCGAATACCGGCTGGTCGATCTCGACGTGCGCACCATCACGGCGTCCTTTGGGGCGCTGGTTTCCAGCACCACCGCCCACAACCGGTTCATGGATGTTGTTGTTCGTATGGGCAACTATCAATTGGACAGTTCCAATTTTTTTTCCGGCTCGGCATTTCAGGGCTTCCTTGGCTCCGCAGGACAGGTCGGTGTGGACGGCGATTACAACTCGCTGCGGCAGGATTTGTGGCTTGCGACGGATCAGGCCTACAAGGAAGCTATCTCGAGCATGGGGCAGAAGCTGGGATACTTGCACAGTTTATCCAGGCCGCCCGAGGTGGCCGACTTTTCCAGGGAAAAGCCTGTGGAAATGGTGAATCCACGCGTCGTGCCGGATTGGACCAATCGCAATTGGGAGCAGGAAGCGCGGCAGGCAACGGCCGCGTTGCGCGCCTTTTCCGAACTTTACACCGGACAGGTCAGGTACACGCTCATCTTCGAGACCTACTACGTGATGAACACGGAGGGGACGCAGGTTCGCAAGAGCCGCACGCTGGCCGCGATCGAAGCCAGCATTGAGACGCAGGCGCCGGACGGCGTGCCCATGCATCACTTTTACGCTGCTTATGCGCCGCGGCCGGAGGACCTTCCCGCCTCCGCGGAAGTGGCGCAGCAACTCCAGACGCGAGCAACACAATTGATGATGATTCGCAAGGCGGAGCCCATGCCTGCGTATGCGGGACCTGTGTTGTTCGAGTCCCGCGCAGCCGCCTCGCTGCTCTCGCAAATGCTTGCGGCATCCATCTCGGGATCGCGGGGCCTGCTTTCGACGATCCCCGCGATTGACGCGCAGATGGAACAGCTCGGTGGCCGGAGTGAATGGACCGGGCGGCTCGGGACTCGCGTCCTTCCGGCGGAAGCGTCGCTGGTGGACGATCCCGGCGCAACGGACCCGCAAGGCCGGCCGCTGCCGGGATCGTATGCGATCGACGATGAGGGCGTCCCAGCGCAACGAGTGAGCATCGTCGAAGCGGGCATGCTCCGCAATCTGCTGATGTCGCGCCGCCCGGGGCAGGATTTCAACTTATCGAACGGCCACGGCCGGAACGTTTACCTCGGCAACCCCCACACGACGAGCAGCAATCTGTACTTCCGGTCGAGCAACGGAATGTCTCCCGCTGATTTGAAGAAGAAATTCCTGGAACAATGCAAACAGGAAGGCAAGCAGTGGTGCCTGCTCGTCCGCGAGATGGATAATCCCGCAGTTGGGAACAGCCGGCAGGCCGACTATCAGGAAGAATTGCAGAACATTGTGGAAGGCCTCTCGAGCGGCGAACGCGTGCCGCTCGTCGTCTATCGGGTGAACGTCGCCGATGGGACGGAAGAGTTGCTCCGCCCGGGTCACCTCCTGGGATTGAATCTGCGAATGCTGCGTGACGCGGGCGGCATGGGCAATGATGCGAATCCGTTTTCCTATGCGCAGAGCCAGGAACCGGGGTTTGCCGGAACGGCGCTCGCGCCATTCGGCACCGCGGCGAATTGCGTGCCTTCCACCATCACGGCGCCGTCTCTATTATTTGAGGACGTAGAAGGGCGCGAGGCGCGCGGTGAGATGCGAAAGCTTCCGCTGGTGCCGCCGCCCGCGATGCCGCCAAAACAGTAGTCGGAGATTCACCGCAGACGCGTGGCCATACCCTGGTCAACGATCAGTTTTTCCGCATCAAAGCGAAGCGAAGGCAGTTGTGAATAGAAGACGCCCGCGGCGGCAAGACTCGCGGTCCCGCCGATCGCCACGGCCCAGGGCGCGCTCAACCAGTTTGCGATGGCGCCTCCACAGAGCGCACCCACCGGCGCCATCCCCACGAACATCATCGAATAGATCGACATCATCCGCCCTCGCAGCCTGTCGGGCACCATGGATTGAATCAGCGTATTGGCGCAGGCCATCTGCGTCATCATCGTGAACCCCACGGGCACCAGCACGGCCATCGAAAAATAAAAATTCTTCAAGAAGGCAAAGATCACCAGGGAAATTCCAAATCCCCCGGCGGAAATGGCCGCGATGCGTCCGAGTCCTCGCACACCGGTGCGCGATGCCAGCACCAGCGCGCCGAGCAGCGCCCCAATTCCCGTCGCGCCCATCAGAATACCCAGACCGCGCGCGCCGCCGTGCAGGATTTGGTCGGCGAAAATCGGCATAAGCACAGTGTAAGGCATCCCGACAAGGCTCACGAGGCCGACGAGCAGCAGGAGCGCGCGCATCGGCTTGGTCCGCTGGGCAAAGCGGAAACCTTCCATGATGTGCGTAAACATCGAGGCGTGCCGTTCCATCTCTCGCGGCGTAATCTTCATCATTAGCAGGCCCGCGATCACCGCGATGAAGCTCACCGCGTTTGCGAAAAAACACCAGCCTTCCCCGATGGTAGCCACAAGAATTCCGGCAATCGCTGGCCCCACGATGCGTGCGCCATTAAACATCGAGGAGTTCAGCGCGATCGCGTTCATCAGATCTTCGCGGCCGACCATCTCGACGAGAAACGACTGGCGCGCGGGGATATCGAAGGCGTTGACGACGCCGAGGAGCGAAGCAAGGACAATGATCTCCCACACCGTCAGCCTGTGGCTCAACGTAAGAAATGCGAGCAGGAATGCCAGGACCATCATGATCGTTTGCGTGGCGATCACCACGCGGTGGCGGTTGTAACGATCCGCCACGGTGCCCGCGATCGGGGAGAGGAGAAAAATGGGAATCTGCGAAGCAAACCCCACAATGCCGAGCAGAAGCGAAGAACCCGTCAGGCGGTAGACGAGCCAGGACTGCGCCACGCTCTGCATCCAGGTGCCGACAAGCGAGATGAGCTGGCCGCCGAAGAAAAGCTGGAAATTGCGATGGCGCAATGCGCGGAGCGTTACCGGCAGCCATTTTGGGCGCGAAGAGGCCCCGCCGGAGCGAGCCGAATGTCTGTGCGGTTTCTCGGAAGAAGCCGGGCTGTCGGCCTCCGCCGCGGACGATGAGTCTATTTCTGACATGGAAAACAGCGAAAGAACATTCTAGCGTGCCGGAAGCGAAGTTGTGAAACGAAGTTGCGAAACCTGTTGTTGTCTTTTGTGGCAAACGCCGCAAGCGTCGACAATCCAATTTGGCGAGGCGCTATTCGGAGCGCAGGTGTCACTCGTATCGAAGCGCGACCATCGGGTCCGCGCGAGTTGCACGCCGCGCCGGAATCCAGCACGCCGCCAGCGCGACCGCCATCAGGATCAGCGCGACTCCGGCAAACGTTGCGGGATCCGTTGGTTTGACTCCGTAAAGCAGATCGCTCAGCAGGCGGGTTAACCAAAAGGAGGCGATTAACCCGGCGGCGATTCCCACGACCGCCAGGCGCACGCCCTGGCCGAGGATCATCGCCAGCACGCGGCTGCGGGAAGCGCCGAGCGCCACTCGAATGCCGATTTCATGGGTGCGCTGGGCGACCGAATACGAAATCACGCCATAGACACCCACGGTTGCGATCAGCAAGGCCATGGCGCCGAATAGGACGAGCAGAGTGGTTGCAAAGCGCTGGCCCGTTAAGGAAGCGGAGATCGCGTCGTCCATCGTTTGCACGGCACTCAGAGGGAGGTTGGGCGCGCTCTCGTGGATGGAATTGCGGACCGTCGGTATGAGGGCGCGCGGGTACTGCCCTGAGCGAAGGATGAAAGTGGCGTCACTCTCCTCATCATGGTTCTGCGCGAAAGGTATGTACATCGTTTCTTCCGCAGGTTCCGCCAGTGACACA
The DNA here is from genome assembly GCA_963838945.1 of uncultured Acidobacteriota bacterium. Lineage (GTDB taxonomy): Bacteria > Acidobacteriota > Terriglobia > Acidiferrales > UBA7541 > DASTCZ01. The sequence continues at coordinate 1,019,434 of CAWITC010000011.1, forward strand.
TCGCGGATGTCACCGACGATGCCGACGATCATCCTCGGCCCGGGCTCGGCGCCCGCGCCCATCCCCTTTCCGAACCAGATGCGCTGCCCGATCGGATCCCGGCCGGGCCAGAGCTTTTGCGCCAAGGTTTGATTGATGAGAACGACCTGCTCCGAGTTGGCAGTGTCCGCCGCGGAAATACCCCGGCCACGCATGAGCGGCACACCCAGAACACGAAAGTAATCCGGATTGACAAAGCGAAAATCCGCGTCGTACTTTTCATTTTCTTTCGACGGGTCGCCTTCAATTGTGAAGAGACTGTCAGGCGAGCCCGGCTGAAGAGGAGAGAGGCTCGCGTAGGCAACCTGCTTGACGCCGGCGACGGAGGCAAGCTTTGCGGTGGTGCTGTCGAAGAATGCGATGCACTTCGCCGAAGTGTCGAATGGCGCGCGAGGCAGACTGATGTCGAAGGTCAGCACATTTTGAGTATTGAAACCCGGTTGGACGCGCAGAAGACTGATAAAACTCTGGCACAAAAGCGCGGCGCCGGCAACCAGGACGAGAGAAAGCCCTACTTCGCATGTGACAAGCGCGGAGCGCAGCCAGCCGCGGCCGCGGCCAATGCCCGCACCCGCCGAGCCCTCCTTCAGAGTCGCATGCAGATCCACCGCAGACAATTGGAAAGCGGGGATCAGCCCGAAGATCAAACCAGTGAGGAGGCTCAGAAGAATCGTGAAACCAAGAACGGCCGCATCCATCCGTATATCACCGACGCGAGCCAAATCGGCAGGAACGAGAGAAAGAATGAAACGAAAGCACGCGTAGCAAACGAGCAAGCCGACCAAGCCACCGGCCAGCCCAAGCAACACGCTTTCGGTTAGCAGTTGGCGGATGAGACGGCCACGGCTGGCGCCGACCGCGGTGCGTACCGCAATCTCACGCTTGCGCACGGTTGACCGGGCAAGAAGAAGATTGGCTACATTGGCGCAAGCAATCAGCAGAACGAATCCGACGGCGCCCAACAGCAGGAGGGGCATGATCCCAGCTCCCCGTGTGAGAAATTCTCTCGCGGGCTGAAGCCACGCGGTCTCTTGCGTGCCGATCATCATGGGAAACTGCGGTCGCAGCGATTGGAGCGGTGGCGTAAGCGCGGCTTCCGCCTGCGCCGGAGTCGCGCCGGGCCGCAAACGTCCGACACCCAGGAGTCCGCCATAAGATGGGCTCTGGCTGGAGACCGGCAATTGGACCGACAACCAGATCTCGGCAGCGTTTGCTCCCATCAAGGGCATTTGAAAGTTTCGAGGCATCACCCCAACCACGGTGCGGGAGGTTCCGTTGATTGTGACTGCCCGGCCGATGATGCCCGGATCGGCGGAAAATTTTCGGCGCCAGAGCGAGTCGCTGAGAATCACGACGCGAGGCGCCCCAGGCACAGAATCACCTTTTTGAAAAGAGCGGCCCAAAGCCGGATAGACTCCGACCACTTCAAACATTTCCGGAGAGAGGCCCCAGGCGTGGATGCGCTCGGGTTCCGACTCGCCGGAGAGCGTCACATCCCCTGAATAGACCAAGAGCCCGAGCGCCTCGAAGGGCGCCTGGGTCTGTTTCCATGCAAGGTAGATGGGAATCGAGAGTGAGGCGCCGCCAAGCTCGTTGTTGGCTCGGCGGACGACGAAAATTCGATTTGCGCCGGAGAATGGCAGAGGCCGCAGTAATGTCGCATTGACGATGGAAAAGATGGCGGTATTCGCGCCGATGCCCAGCGCGAGCGTGAGCACGGCGACCGCAGTGAAACCCGGATTCCGGCGAATCAGGCGCAGACTGTAGCGAACGTCCTGCCAGAACCGTTCGAGCGATGCCCAGCCCCACATCTCGCGCGTCACTTCTTTCACGCGTGTGGCGTTGCCGAAGTCGCGCTGCGCGGCAAAGCGAGCTTCTTCGGCGGACAGGCCTCTGTCCTGCCGGGCTTCCGCGTCCATCTCGAGGTGGTCGCGCAGCTCGCGGTCAAGATCTTTTTCGCGTTTCTCATTTCGTTCGGGCATTTCAGCTCTCCTCCACCGGGCGCATCATCCGCGCGATGGCGCCCGCAATCTGCTTCCACTTCGATTCTTCCGCGATGAGTTGTTTCTTGCCCGCGGGGGTCAGCCGGTAAAATTTGAATTCGCGGTTGCGGTCGCGCGCCATTTCCCAGTTTGCCGCGATCCAACCCCTGCGCTCGAGCCGGTGCAGCGCGGGGTAAAGCGATCCGGTCGCGACCTGCAGCACTTCATTGGAATGGGAGCGAATCAGACGGCTGACGCCGTAGCCGTGCTGCGGCCCCCAGCGAAGGGCCTGCAGAATCATCAGGTCGAGAGTTCCCTGCAAAAGCTCGATGCGGTCCTGGTAGCGTTCTTTCATCGGCGCCTCGCTGCGTAGCTTCACTACAGTAGACGCTCTACAATCGAAAATGTCACTAGGAATTTAAGGAAAATCCCGGGCCGGAGGGCGCCGGGGTAAACGCCTGCCCAGCGCCCCTCCGCATTGGCCGGTCCTAAAGACGAATGGTAGAGTACGCGCGCGGCAGCGCCCTGACATAACATGGCATCCCCAACCGCTTCCGGAGAATCGCCTCAACAACCGCAATTAGCTCGGCGGCTCGGACTCTTCGACGCGACGATGATCGTGATGGGCGGAATCGTCGGCGCGGGAATCTTTATCAACCCATACGTCGTCGCGCAGCAGGTCCACACGCCTGCGTTGATCCTGGCCGCGTGGGTATGCGGTGGATTGGTCGCCATGGCGGGCGCGTTTATTTACGCAGAGCTTGCTTCGCGTTTCCCTGCCGTCGGCGGGCAATACGCTTATTTGCGCGAGGCCTATAATCCCGGCGTCGGCTTTCTCTACGGCTGGGCCCTGCTCCTCGTGGTGCAGACGGGCGGCATGGCGGCGGTCGCCATCACATTTGGAAAATACTTTTCGGAATTGACGCGTGTTCCACTTTCGAGTGGCGCGCTCGCGGCGCTCGCACTCGGCATCCTTACAATTATTAATTGTCTCGGTGTACGCGCGGGCAGCACGGTGCAAAACGGGTTGATGGTCGCGAAGATCGGAATCATCGCCGCGCTCGTGATTTGCGGGGCGTTGCTCGCCGGGCCATCGCGCGCGGTCTGGACGCCGGTTCTCGACCGGCCCGCTTCGCTTTCATTGATGGTTGCGTTTGGAGCGGCGATGGTGCCGGTGATGTTTTCCTATGGCGGTTACCAGACCGCGAATTTCATCGCCGGCGAAATGCGCCAGCCCCAGCGTGACCTGCCGCGCGGCTTGCTGCTGGGAGTCGCGGGAGTCGCGCTGCTGTATACCGGCGTGAGCCTGATCTGCATCAGGGTGCTGGGCGCGGCCGGGCTCGCCGCAACGAACACTCCCGCCTCCGCCGTCATGCGGACTGCGCTTGGGCCGCGCGGTGCCGAGTGGATTGCGGCGGGGATCGCTATTTCCGCGCTTGGCTTCCTCAGCCAGTCCATTCTCACGGCCCCACGCGTTTATTTCGCGATGGCCGAAGATGGCATCTTTTTCCGCGGCTTGGCGTGGCTCGGTCCGAAGACGCGCGTGCCCGTGGTGGCCATCGCGGTTCAGGGCGTGTGGGCCATCGTGATTGCGCTTTCCGGGCGCTATGAACAGATCCTGAACTTCATGATTTCGACGGACCTGATTTTCTTCGGACTTTCCGCATCTTGCATATTCATTTTCCGGCGGCGCGAAAGCCGGGGACTCATGCCGCGCGGCGGAGAACGCGTCTATCGGACGCCCGGACATCCGTTTACGACCATTGTTTATATTGCCGTCTGCTGGCTGGTGGTTGCGGCGACTTTCTACCACTATCCCAAGGATTCGCTCATCGGGCTTGCCATCGCGCTGGCAGGTCTGCCGGTATACTTCTTCTGGGCGGCGCGGAGGAAAGCAAATGTCTCGCAATGAAATTCGCCAAATCCACGCTGTAGAATGGAGCGCATGACTCACCGCCGAACGGAATCCATTTCGCCCTATATCGAGTGGGTGAAGACGCAGCCTCGCGCGAAATACAACCTCGCCACGAGCGGCGTGTCGAATTATCCGCTCGCGGATTTACCTGTGCGTTTGGAAGAACTCGAAATCAGCGGGCCGAGCTGGTACGGATACGCGCCGCTGCAGGAGCGCCTCGCGCGCCATGCGGGAGTGCCGGAAGAATGCGTGGTCTCCTCGATCGGCACTTCCATGGCGAACTTCCTTGCTTATTCCGGCGTGATTGAATCCGGCGATGACGTTTTGATCGAGCACCCGGCGTATGGACCGATGCTCGAAGCAGCGGAATTTCTGGGCGCGAACGTAAAGCGGTTTCACCGGCGCTTTGAAACCGGCTTCAGTGTGGACCCCGCGGAGATTGAGCGCGCGTTTACTTCGCGCACGCGGCTTGTCGTTCTGACGAATCTGCACAATCCGAGCGGCGCGTTCCTGTCCACGGAAACACTTTCCGCAATCGGAGAGATCGCCCGGCGGCGCGGCGCGCGCGTGATGGTGGATGAAGTTTATCTCGAAATGTTTTTTGACCCTTCGATTCGCTCGGCCTTTCATCTTGGCGAGACATTCTTGATCACCAGCAGCCTCACGAAGGTTTATGGCCTGAGCGGACTGCGTTGCGGATGGATTCTTGCCGCGCCGGAACTGGCGCGCCGCATGTGGCGCGTCAACGACCTTTTCGGCAACATCCCGGCGCACACGGCCGAATTGTTATCCGTGATCGCGCTGGATAACCTGCCAAAGATTGCCGCCCGCTCGAAGGGGCTGCTGACCACGCATCGCCGCCTGCTTGACCAGTTCCTCGATTCGCGCAAGGACATCGAAGCCCTGCGGCCACCGGCCGGCACGGTCGTTTTTCCGCGCCTGTTGCGGGGAAACGCGGACGAGTTATTCAAGCTCCTCCGCGAAAAATATGAGACCGCGGTTGTTCCGGGCCGGTTCTTTGAGATGCCGGAGCATTTCCGGATCGGCATCGGCGGAGAGATGGAAGTGCTCCGCATCGGCCTCGAGCGACTTTCCGCCGCGCTCGACGAATACGCGCGAAAGGTGTAAAAGAGGCCCCGCATCTGCTCTATCGGGAGCCACGCGAAAATGTTCGCGCCGCAGACATTTCTTGCAGCACTCGTCATGACCGTCCTCAGCACGATCTGCTGGGGTTCTTTCGCGAACACCTACAAACTCACAAAGAACTACCGCTTCGAGCTTTATTATTGGGACTACGCTGCCGGTATTTTCCTGATTTCCCTGGTGCTGGCCTTCACGCTTGGCTCGATTTCCGGCGGCGATCAGAGTTTTCTCGCAAATCTGCATTCCGCGGCGCCGATGAATTTGCTGGATGCCGCTGTTGGCGGTTTCATTTTCAATATCGCGAACGTACTGCTGATTGCCGGCATCGAAATCGTCGGGCTTGCGATTGCGTTTCCGATTTCCATCGGCATCGCGCTGGTCGAAGGCGTGGTCCTGAGTTACCTCATCCAGCCAAAGGGGAGCGCGACACTGCTCGGCGCGGGCGTCGCGATGGCGGTGCTGGCGGTTGTCTTGATCGGCAAGGCGTATGGTGCGCTGCGGAAGGGAGACCAGAAGGTTCCGCGCAAGGGAATTATCGTGTGCCTGATTTCGGGATTGCTGATGGGCACGTTTGCGCCGTTCGTCACCAAGTCCATGACGGCCGCGCAGCCCTTGACGCCTTACACGGTGGCGGTCCTTTTCACATTCGGCGCGGTGCTGTGCTGTTTTGTTTTCAACGTGTTCTTGATGAAGAAGCCGCTTGTAGGCGCGCCGATAGGATTTTCGGGTTACCGCAGCGCGCCCGCTTCGTATCATGCGTTCGGACTCCTCGGCGGCGCCATCTGGGGCATCGGCATGGTCTTCAACTTTGTTGCCGCGAGCCTCGTCGGCGTGGCCATCTCTTATGCCATCGGGCAGGCTTCCCCGATGATTGCCGCGGTCTGGGGAGTTTTTGTGTGGCACGAATTCCGCGGCGCGAATAGCCGAGCGAAGGCGTATCTGGTGGGCATGTTTGTTTGCTATTTGCTTGCGCTCGTCCTGATCGCACGCGCATATCAGGCTTCTTAGCCATTCAAGAAAGGTTCTGGAGATAGTTGCATGGCGGACAAATGGATCACGGTCCTCGGAAGCTTCGTCGCCGATCTCGCGTTTCGCACGCACAAGGCTCCGGCCTGGGGCGAGACCGTGATGGGCTCGGACTTCAAGCTCGGGCCCGGCGGAAAGGGATCGAATCAAGCGGTAGCGGCGGCCCGGCTCGGAGGAAAGGTTAGCTTCATCAGCAAACTTGGCCGCGATGCGTTCGGCGATCTTGCGCGCCAAACCTACAAGAAAGAAGGCATTGACGCACGGTATGTGTTTGAGACCACCGATTACGCGACCGGCGGCGCGGCCATTATCGTGGACGAGGTCAAAGGCGAAAACGCGATTGTCGTATTTCCGGGCGCGTGCTTCCACGTCACGCCGGCCGAAATTGACCAGGCGCGCTCGCGCATCGCGGAATCGGCTGTTTTCCTGACGCAACTTGAATTGCAAGTGTCCGCGGTCGAGCACGGGTTGAAGGTCGCTCACAGCCTCGGCGTGACGACGATTCTCAACCCCGCGCCGGGACTTCCCTTGCCGCCCGGCATCTTCGCGCTGTGCGATTACGTAACGCCAAACGAATCCGAAGCCGCCCTGCTAACCGGGTTGCCGGTCGCCAACATCGCAGAGGCTGAGCGCGCCGCCCAGGCGCTGCTCGATCGCGGCGCTCGCAACGCCGTGGTGACTCTCGGCGCGCAAGGCGCTCTGGTGAAGAATGCGCGTCTCACGAAGCATGTCCCCGCCGTGGATGCGGGGCGGGTGGTTGAAACGACGGGCGCCGGCGACGCATTTAACGGCGGATTCGCCATTGCGCTCGCCGAAGGCAAAGACATCGCCGCCGCGGCGCAATTCGGCTGCGCAGTCGCGGCGATTTCCGTCACTCGGCCCGGCACGGCTCCCTCGATGCCCACGCGCGCGGAAGTGGACGCGCTTCTGGCAAGGTCATCCTGATTGCCCGGCCTCCAGAAATCATTCACACTTTCCGGTCATTTCATGCGGAAGCGAAAACCCATCCGGAAAAACATGCGAAGCGGCGCTCCATCGCAGCGGCATGGCCTCGCCCGCGCATTGTCGAAGCTCGGGTATTGCTCCCGGTCGCAGGCAGAGATACTTATCCGCGCGGGCCGTGTGCACATGAATGGCGTTTTGCGGCGCGACCCGGAAACTCCGGTCCACTTGGACCGCGATCGTATTCAAGTGGATGGCCATGGTGTCGACGCCCCTCAGAGAATCTATCTCGTCATGAACAAGCCGCGTGGCCTCATCACAACAACCAGCGACGAGAAAGGGAGAGACACTGTGTACTCCTGCCTGCCGGAGGGATTGCCCTGGGTCGCTCCGGTGGGGAGGCTCGATAAAGCGAGCGAGGGGCTTTTGCTTTTTACGAACGACTCCAACTGGGCCGCGCGGGTCCTCGCTCCGGAAACGCATTTAGGCAAAAACTACCATGTGCAGGTAGCCGCGATTCCAGACGAAGACATTCTGGACGGCCTCGTAAAGGGATTTCGCGCGGCGGACGGCGAAATCCTGCGCGCGAAAAGCGCCCGCATCCTGCGCCGGGGCGAACACAACGCTTGGCTCGAGTTGATTCTGGAGGAAGGCAAGAATCGCGAGATCCGGCGGATGCTGGAACATTATGGAATTGAAGTGCTAAGGCTCGTCCGCGTGGCCATCGGCCCGCTCGAACTCGGTTCGCTTAAGAAACGGGAGACGCGCCCTCTCACACTGGGAGAAAAGCGCGCTTTGGACCACGCGATGCGCAATGAATGATTCACGCGCTTGGAGAGAATTTGGTGGACGTGACAGGGTTCGAACCTGCGACCCCCTGGTTGCAAACCAGGTGCTCTCCCAGCTGAGCTACACGCCCACCGGCGTAAATCCATTTTCAGGCAGAGGTGTCGCGGGGTCAAGCCGAGCCTCTCAGGTGCGCGCAAATCGCACATTGGGCGCGCCGATTGGAACTCCAGGCCGGCACTCTGGTTTCCGGCTCAGGCGTTTCTCTGATAGACTGACTGCTTCGTCCCAGTCGGATCTCCCACTCAGGAGTGACTATGGCTCAGAAGTGTGAACTCTGCGGCAAAGGGCCGCGCTATGGAAACGTCATCAGCCATGCGAACAACATTCGCCGGCGGCGCTGGAACCCGAATCTCCGGCGCGTGCGCGCGGTGATCAAAGGCGTTCGCAAGCAGATCCGTGTGTGCACGGACTGCATCCGCTCCGGTCGCGTGCAAAAAGCCGCTTGAGGCAGCTCTCGCGCCGCGAGACCTATGCATCAACATTCCATTCCGGCCCGCCCACAACCCCGCCGGTACCGGTCACATCACACACAGTCAAGGAGCTCATGGTGAAACGCTTTCTGGCTGCTTTCGGAATCTGCATCCTTGCGGGGCTTGCGCAGGGATGTCGCCGCGAAACGGCGCCGGGGCCGGACGTGTGGGCGGTCGTCAACGGGCACGAGATTAAACGCGACGAAGTTGAAAAGTATTATCGCAGCACGAGCACTGCCGAGAATACTTCCGCGTCGCAGGAGGAAGCCCTTTCGCGAAAGTTGGACGTGCTCGAGCAATTGATCAACAACGAAATTCTGATGGAGCTTGCCCAGAAACAGGGGCTGGCCGCGACGGACGGCGAGGTCGAGGACAATTTCACCGAAGCGAAGTCTCCTTACACCGAAGAGGAATTCCAGCGCCAGTTGAAGGACCGCGGCCTCTCCGTGGACGACTTCAAGATCCAAATACGTCAAAACCTCACGAGACAGAAGCTCATCAACCGCGAGATCACGTCGAAGGTTTCGATCACGGATCAGGACGTGGCGGATTACTTCGCCCAGAACCGCGCACAATTCAATGTGTCTGAAACGCAGTTCCACCTGGCGCAGATTATTGTGACCCCGCGCAAAGACCCGCAGATCCGCAATCGCAAAAACGATGACGCGACGACCGACGCCGAAGCAAGACGCAAGTGCGCCGTGCTCATGGAGAAACTCAATTCGGGCGCGGACTTCTCACAGCTTGCCCTCGATTATTCAGAGGATCCGACCACTTCCGTGACCGGCGGCGACGTTGGCTTCGTCCCCGAGTCTGCTCTCGACAAGGCGGACCCGGCGCTGAAAAAAGCGGTTCTCGCTCTCAAGGGCGGGCAGATCAGCGGCATCGTCGCAACCAAAGACGCCTACTACATCTTCAAATTGCTTGGACGCGAAGCGCCCGGGCAGCGCGAATTGACCGACCCCCAAGTGCAGCAGACGATTCGCGAGGCATTGCGAAGCAGGAAAGAACAGCTGCTCAATGCAGCGTTCCTGGTCGTCGCGCGGGACAATGCGAAGATCACGAATTACTTGGCACAACAGGTCCTCGAATCGGCCGGCAAGCTGCCCGCGTCGGCGCCTGCGGCTACAACCAAGTAAGTCGCCCTCACTGGAATTCAGGCGACGATTACCAGCGGCTCGCCTGCGTTGACGGCCTGCCCTTCCGCGACAACAATTCTTTCGACGACGCCGCTCTTCGGCGAGCGAATTTCGTTTTGCATTTTCATCGCTTCGACCACCATCAATCCCTGGCCCGCCTCGACCTTCTGCCCCTGCGCGACGAGCAAGCGCACGACCTTCCCCGGCATCGGCGCGATGACCTGCTGCCGCCCTTCGGCTTCCACTGCTCCGCCTCGCTGGCCGCGCCAAGCGCGCGGATCTTCAATTTCCGCGCGGAACTCGCGCGCGCCCGCGTGAATGCGCAAGCCGCCCGGCGCGGGCTCTACGCGCACTTCATAAGCATGCCCGGAAACAATAATGGAGTATGTGTTGGCCGCGACCTCGATGACGTCGGCTTCAATCGCGCGGCCATCGTCCGTCATGCTGAGGCGATTGCCGTCGCGTGTGACCTCAATTGTCTTCGCGGGCAATCCCTTCGCGATCGGTTGCTGATTGCCGGGTTGCGCGTCCGCAAATCTTACATCGAGCTTCATTAGCCGCTCATCTCTCCGGAAACCGCTCGACAAAGTCGCGCCGCCCATCTTGCTTCCAGCGCGACTCCGCTTGTTCTGTCCCGCTCCCTTGTGCACCGTTCGACGGGGGTTCACCTGAGCGCGCCAGATGCCATGCGAGCGCTCCGGCGAGAGCGGCGTCGCGCGCCGCCAAATCTTCTTCCTTTGCGGCCGTACCCCGGCCCTGCGCGGCTCTCTGTTGCAGCCATTCATCCAGCCACCGCGTATGAAATTCTCCGCGCACAAATGCCGGGTCCGCCAGGATGCGGCGAAAGAGGTCCACGTTTGTCTGAATCCCGCTCACATAGTATTCGTCCAGCGCGCGGCTCATCCGGGCGATTGCCTCCCCCCGATGGTTCGCCCACACAATCAATTTCCCGAGCAAAGGGTCGTAGTCCATCGGCACTGTCCAGCCCGGATAGATTCCTTCATCCATGCGCACGCCCGGCCCTGACGGCACGCGCCGCGCCAATATCTTCCCTGGCGACGGAAAGAAATTATTGTCCGGGTCTTCCGCGTAGATGCGGCATTCAATGGCGTGTCCGCGAGGTGTCAGCTCGTGCCAGGCAAATTCAATTCTTTCGCTCGCCGCGATGCGGATCTGCAGTTGCACCAGATCAAGCCCGCTTACGGCCTCCGTTACCGGATGCTCGACCTGCAAACGCGTATTGACCTCAAGAAAGTAAAAGTTGTTCGCCGCATCCACCAGAAACTCAACCGTGCCCGCATTCGTGTACCCCGCCTCGCGCGCCAGCGCGACCGCGGCACGGCCCATCCTGCGGCGCAGCTCCGGAGTCATAATCGGCGAGGGCGCTTCTTCAATCACTTTTTGGTGCCGCCGCTGCACGGAACATTCGCGCTCGCCCAGATAGAAAAGATTGCCGTGCAGGTCGCCCAGGATTTGCATTTCAATGTGCCGCGGGTGTTCGAGATATTTCTCGATGTAGAGCCGCGCGTCGCCGAAGGCGTTCTGCGCTTCGGAGCCGGCGTCGCGCCACGCGGCTGCAAGTTCTCCCGCGCCACGGATGAGTCGCATTCCCTTGCCGCCGCCGCCCGCGACGGCTTTAAGCATGACCGGATAGCCGGTCTCCTCCGCAATCTGCCGTGCATCTTCGACGCGCGCGATTGGCTCCATCGCACCTGGCACCGTTGGCACCCCGGCGCGCCAGGCAAGCTGCCGCGCCGCCGTTTTCGAGCCGAGCATTTCCATCGCTTCGGGCGCGGGTCCGATAAATGTGATTCCCGCTTCCGCACAGGCGCGCGGCAACTCCGGATTTTCCGCAAGAAATCCGTAACCGGGATGCAACGCGTCGCACCCGGCGCGCCGCGCCACGTCCATCAACTTGTCGATTCGGAGATAACTTTCGCGCGAAGGCGCCGCGCCGATTGCATAGGCTTCGTCGGCCAGCCGGACGTGAAGGCTCGCGCGATCCGCCTCGCTGAATACGGCCACGCCGCGGATGCCCATTTCGTGGCAGGCGCGCAGCACCCGCACCGCGATTTCTCCGCGATTGGCGATGAGAATTTTCTTGAACATGGGAAGAACCGCGCGGCATTGTAGCATGTGGTTTCAGGCCCGCCCGCCGCCGGATTTCTCGGACGCACCCGGCGGCAGAAAGAGCGTACGCTTCTTCTAAACTCTGCTAAGATATGTGCGTGGGCTGCATCCCTTCGGGGAGCGGCACCGGAGGACAACATGAGCGCTACGCCCCCTGCGGGCAACGGTAAAGTTACCGTGCCCGACATCCTGGGCCGCAAGCGGCAATCTGGCCACGCGGTTTCCCCTGAACATCGCATCACCTGTTTGACGGCATACGACTTCCCCACGGCGCGCCTGCTCGATGAATCCGGCGTGGACATCATCCTCGTCGGCGATTCGCTCGGCATGGTCGTGCTCGGCTATGACACCACGCTGCCCGTCACGCTCGACGATATGCTTCATCACACGCGAGCCGTGCGCCGTGGCGTGCGCCGCGCATTGCTCGTCGCGGACATGCCTTACGGCAGTTACCACATCACCGTGAGCGATGGCGTCGCGAACGCTTTGCGGCTGGTGAAGGAAGCGGGCGCCGAAGCCGTGAAAGTCGAGGGCGGCGAGCGGCGGCTTGAATTGATCTCGCGCATGGTCGAGGCGGAAATCCCTGTGATGGGCCACGTCGGGCTGACGCCGCAGTCGTTCCACGCGCTCGGAGGATTCCGCGTGCAAGGGCGCACTCCGGAGGCAGCGGAGCAATTGCTTCGCGATGCCCGCGCGGTCGAAGCGGCGGGCGCCTTTTCCGTCGTGCTCGAATCGGTTCCGCGGGAGCTGGCGGCCACGATCACTCGCGAACTTCGCATCCCGACGATAGGCATCGGCGCGGGCCCCGATTGCGATGGTCAGGTGCTCGTCATCCATGATGTGCTCGGCCTCACGGCCGGCCCGGCCCCGCGCTTCGCACGCCGTTACGCTGATATCGGCGAACAGGTGAAGCGTGCGGCGCGCGAATATTGTGATGACGTGCGCGCGGGCCGTTTCCCGTCGGACGCTGAATCGTTCCACCTTCCCGCCGAAGCGGGGGCGCACAAAGCGGCGAAACGATTGTGAATTGAAATTGTCCCGGCGGATTTGCGCGCCGGTTTGTCGCTTGGGACTTGCGCGCGGCGTTCCAGCGCCTCCGCAGTTCATCGGAGAGGAAGCATGGACCTCGAAAACGTTCACAGTCTTTTCGATTACAACGTTTGGGCGAATCGCCGCACGCTGGAAGGCTGCGAAGCGCTCAACTCCGAGCAATTCCTCGAGCCGCTCGGCGGCAGTTTCGGTTCCGTTCGCAATACCGTGGCCCACATTATGGACGTCGAGTGGCTTTATCTCGAGCGCTGGCAGGGGCGCGCGCCGTCCTCATTCCCCAAGGCGGAGAATTATCCTGACCTTTCGCACATCCGCGAGCGCTGGAAGCAAATCGAGCGGGACACCGAGCTGTATCTGAAAAGTCTTTCCCAGGAAGATCTTGCGCGGGTCATCGAATTTCGCAATACGCGCGGCATCCTCTATCGTCATTGGCTCTGGGAACTCATGCAACACCTCGTCAATCACAGCACCTATCATCGCGGGCAGGTGACCACGCTTCTTCGTCAATTGGGCGCCACGCCGAAATCGAGCGACCTCATCGCGTTTTACCGCGAGCGTTCCGGTCAGCCCGTTTCCTGATCGCCGCGCCCCGGCCGCATGGAAATCATTCGCACTGTGGAAGGGATGAAGCAGGCCTCGCGCGCCGCGCGAGATCGAGGCCAGCGGATTGGTTTCGTGCCGACGATGGGCGCTCTGCACGAAGGCCATCTCTCGCTCGTGCGCGCCGCAATGGCGGAGCACCAGCCTGTCGTAGTCTCGATTTTCGTCAACCCGGCGCAATTCGGTCCGCAGGAGGATTTCACGAAGTATCCTCGCCAACTCGAAAAAGATGCCTCGCTTCTCGAAGCGCTCGGCGTAGATTTTCTTTTCACTCCGGAAGCGTCGGAAATCTATCCCGTTGGGTTCCGGACCTACGTCAACGTGGAGGGTCTGAGCGATCAACTCGAAGGTAAAACTCGCCCCGGCCATTTTCGCGGCGTAGCTACCGTCGTCGCAAAGCTGCTCGAAATTGTTCAACCGCACGCGGCTTTCTTTGGACGGAAAGACGCGCAGCAGGCCTGCATCCTTCGTCAAATGGGGCGCGACCTGAATCTTGATGTGGAAATCGCCGTCCGGCCTATCGTCCGCGAACCGGACGGCTTGGCAATGTCCTCTCGCAATGCTTATTTGGATGAAAATGATCGCCGCGCCGCTACGGCGATTTCCCGTGGGCTCGCCGCCGCCGCTGCGGCAATTGATGTTGGAGAGAGAAATTCGAGTGTCCTGGTCGAAAAAGTCCGCAGTGTGCTTCGCGCGGAGCCATCCATCCGGCCGGACTATGTAGAGTTGGTCGGTGAAGAGGATTTCGAGCCCGTCACAAAACTCAGCGGCACATTATTGCTGCTGGTCGCTGCCTATGTGGGCGTTTCGCGGCCCACTCGGTTGATTGACAATTTGCTTGTGACATCCGAACCCGGCGGCCACTTCCGCTCCACTTTATGAGCGCGCGGGCTTTCCCGCCAGTTCAGTGACTGCGGCGAGCACTTCCGCCGCATGTCCATTTGCCTTGGCGCTCGGCCAGAGCCGCTCAATGCGCCCGTCGGGGCCGATGAGCGCGCTGCTCCGCATGATTCCTAGGAATGATCTGCCCAGGAAGCTTTTCATCCGCCGCGCGTTGTACGCTTCGATCGTTTTGAAGTCTGGATCGCTCAGCAATGGAAAGTTCAGCTTGTACCGCTCCTTGAACTTCGCCTGAAGCGCCACGGGATCCCCGCTGCAGCCGAGGATCACGGTGTTCAATTTGTCGAAGTCATTCATTGCGTCGCGAAACTCGGACGCTTCCGTGGTTCAACCCGGCGTGAGCGCCTTGGGAAAGAAATAAAGTACCACGCGCTTGCCGCGCAGCCCCGCAAGCGAAACTTCGCTGCCGTCATCCGCTTGCAGCTTGAAATCCGGCGCTTTGTCTCCGATTTTTAGTGTCGGCATGATTCGCTCTGATTTTTCCCGCCCTGATCTGCCCCTCTAATCAAGATGCCAGCAGGCGCCGCAATGTGTCGTTCACCGCTTGCGGATCCGCCTGCCCGCCCGTTGCGCGCATCACCTGGCCCACAAAGAACTTGAACACGCCTTCATTGCCAGACCGGAACTTCGACACATTCTCCGGATTCTTCTCAATAATCTCACGCGCCACCCGCTCTATTTCTCCGGAATCGGTCAGCGTTGCAAGTCCATCCGTCGCGATGATCTCCACCGCGGACCGCCCCGATTCAAACATCCCGGCAAAAACCTTTTTCCCGCTCGCGGCCGTGATTCGGCCGGATTCAATCTCCGCCACTAGGGCCGCAAGGGCGCCCGGCGCAACCGGACTCCCTCCGATTTCTTTCCCGCTCGCGTTGAGCCGCCGGAGCAATTCAATCGAAATCCAATTCGCTGCTGTTTTTGGCTTCGCCCCGGCTTTCACGGCAGTCTCAAAGTAGTCCGCCAGCGCGCGCGAATCCGTCAGCACGCCCGCATCATACGCGCTCAATCCGTATTGCGACACAAACCGCGTGCGCTTTGCATCCGGCAACTCTGGCATCTCACCCAGGATGTTTTCCTTCATTGCCGGCGTAACCTGAACCGGGAGCAAATCCGGCTCCGGAAAATAGCGGTAGTCGTGGGCGAACTCTTTCGATCGCATCGGCTCGCTCCGGCCCGCGGAAACGTTCCACAGCCGCGTCTCTTGCTCGATTGGCGCGCCCGATTCAATCGCTTCCACTTGCCGCCGAATCTCGTATTCCAGAGCGCGCTGCAGATAGCGAAACGAATTCAGGTTTTTCACTTCGACTTTCTGCCCAAATCGCTCCGCATCGCGCAGTCGCACGCTCACATTCGCGTCGCACCGCAGCGACCCCTCCTCCATGTTGCAGTCGCTCACTTCTGTATAGAGCAGCACCTGCTTCAAAGTATTCAAGTAGGCGTACGCCTCCGCCGGTGAACGCAGGTCCGGCTCGGACACGATCTCAATAAGCGGCGTCCCGCAGCGATTGAAGTCAAGGTAGCTTTTTGTCCCCGACTCCGGGAACCCTTCATGCATGGACTTCCCCGCGTCCTCTTCCATATGCAGCCGCGTAATTCCGATTCGTTTCTTCCCGCCGCCCGCTTCAATTTCCAGCCACCCATGCTCAGCCAGCGGCAGCTCGTACTGCGAAATCTGGTAGCCCTTAGTCAGGTCGGGATAAAAGTAATTCTTTCGGGCAAATCGCGACATCGGCCGCAATTCGAGGTGCAGCGCCAGCGCCGCCTTCATCGCCAGTTCCAGCGTGCGGCGGTTCATCACCGGCAGCGCCCCCGGCAGACCAAGGCAGACCGGGCAAACATTGAAGTTCGGCGGAGCGCCGAACCGCGTCGAGCACCCGCAGAACACCTTCGACGCCGTCAAAAGCTGCGCGTGGACCTCGAGGCCGATGACCGGCTCATACTTTGCCAGCGCGTCACGCGCGGCCGCCGATCCTGATTGAGTTGCAGGGGACATTGTGGTCGGCAAATTATAGCATCGCGGCGGGGCTGGCCCTCGCACGCGCTCTACGCGGGCATTTCACTTCCTGTATACTTGCGCCGCAAAACGCACCTATGCCCGCATTTCAGCAACTCGGAACTTTGCCTCCCGGAATCTTTGTGATTCTCCTCGTGGCCGTATTGGCCGTGATCCAGTTGTCCGTCCGAGATGAATTTCAACGCCGGAAGATTTCAGCTAACGCCTTCCTTTTTTCAGCCCTGGCCATCATCGCGGGGATGGCTGCGGCGCAGATCGTTTACGCTCTCAAATTCCCGTCACAATTCCTCGATCACCCCATTTCCGGCATTTTTCGCGACATTGGAGGCAATTACTACGTTGGGTTACTCGCGGGAATTGTCGCCGTAATTCTGTTGGCAAGACATTATCGCGTCCCCGCGCTGGCGGCCCTCGATGCCCTCTCGCCGGTTGCGGCCTGTTTTGCGATTTACGACCCGACGCTGACTCTGGCGCCGCTCTGGTGGCTGGTCGTCGTTGTCCTGCAATCGCTCGTTTTCAGCCGCCCCTCCGGAAAACCGCGGCCGGATGGACTGGTTTTTTTTGTTTTTCTATCATTCATTGGCGCCGCTCGTTTTCTGGTTGGCTATCTTACGAAGGACCCGTCTACCGCTTTTGGGCCGATCTGGCCGCAGTCGGCGAATCTTATTTTTATTGCTCTGGGAGCAGCAGGCTTCGCCACGATCAAGGCCAAATTCCACAAGCTTTCCAAGGAGCATCGCATCCTTCAAGAAACGGCGCAGCGCGGCCAAATCGAGCAGCCCGAATCCAAATCTCCCACGCCCGAATGCCCTCACCCCGAGCGCTGGCGCATGTACGACGCGATGACCGCGGAAGTCGAAGTCCTCGAATTCCTCAAGACGCTCGTCACCACGCTGAAGCCAAACCTCGTTGTCGAGACCGGCACCTTCATGGGCGCGAGCACTCTTTGGATCGCCGAAGGCCTCAAACAAAATGGCTTCGGCCGCGTGATTACTTGCGAATTCGATCCGAAAACTTTTGCCGCGGCAAAGCTCCGCTTTGACGAATCCGGCCTGAGCGAATGGATTGACTGCCGCCTCGGCTCCAGCCTCGAACTTAAGATCGAAGGCACGATTGACATCCTTTTCAGCGACAGCGATCTTGCGCTCCGCGAACAAGAGGTGCGCCACTTTCTCCCGCAGGTTAATTCCAACGGCATCATCCTGATGCACGACGCCAGTTCGCACCTGAAAGTCGTCCGCGAAGCCGCCTTGCGTCTCGAGCAGGAAGGATTGATCTCGGTGCTGCTGTTGCCTACGCCGCGCGGCCTCGTCATCGCCCAAAAACGCGCCGGAAGAAAATAGCGCGCTCAGTCCCAAAGGTTTGCCGTTTTCCGCTAAGATAGCCGGCTGCGATTCCCCTTCATGAATTACGCGGACCAGCTCAGATATCTCGCGCGAAGCCGTGCGTTGGCCGCAGCATGTGCGTTCGCCGTAAGCGTTGTGGCAGCGCTGTGCGCGATCGCTGCGGGACCGCTTCCCCGAGGCATCTTGATCGAGTGCAGCATCATAATCGCGGCGCTCCTGGTTTCCCTCTGGTACACGCCCGATTATTTGCACCTCACGGTTAGTCTGGACAAATGCTTGCGCTGGGAAATCCGCGTCCGCTGGAGATTGGCCGCAGTTGTGCTCGTTCTGGGGCTTCCTTTCACATTCAATCGGCGCGGCATGCTCGTTGTTCTTGCCTCCGCTGTGTGGATGCTTTTCGCAAACCTCGTCGCCAGATCAGCCGCGCGTCCGTCTGCGATTCCCGCTTATTTTCTGGCAACTGACTTCGCTCTCCTCGCTGGTTTGCTGTTTTCCGCGCGTATCAATCTGCTCTTGGGAGCGGTGCTGCTAGCCGCCGCGATTCACCTTTCGATTGTTGCGAGCGGGAAGCGTCTCCTCTTCTGGACAATCGCTGGCGCGGCCGCTGGCGGTCTTATGATTCTGGATGCTGCCTATTTGCACGGCGTTAGCCCGCGCATTTCTTTCTCGGCCGCAGGACTTGTCCTAATTTCAGCTTTTGTGACCGCCGCGCTCGTGCATCATGCGCGCCGCCAGAATTCGCGCAACGTCGACTCTGCCATCCGGGAAATCACCGGCTTCATCCCGTATTCGCCGGATCACATCCGGCAGCTATGGTCCACGAGCAATCACCAACTCGCCGGGAATTGGCGGGCTGCCGCGTTGCCGGAAGACGACCGCGATCGCGTCGCCGCGTGGTACGCGGAAAACTCCGAGCTCTACCTGTTCGCTATCTCCGCTTACAACCTCGAATACAGGCGCATCCGCGCAAATCTGAAGGTCCTCCGCTATGCGCGCGGCGTGTTCTTGGACTATGGCGCGGGCAATGGAGAGATCATCTTGGAAGTTGCGCGGCGCGGCCTCTCCGCAACTTATTACGATGTGGAAGGTGTAACCATGAAGTTCGCGATGGACCGCGCGCGCAGTCAGAGACTTGCGGTCCAATTTGCGCGCAGTAAAGAGGAATTGTCAGCTGCCGCTCGAAAGCGCGGCTTCGATACCGTTTCTGCTTTTGACGTCCTCGAACACATCCCGGACCTTTCCGGAGAACTCGATTTTCTTTCCTCGCTGCTTTGTCCCGGCGGATTATTTGTTTTTGACGTCCCGGCGGGAGCCACGAAATCTCACCCCATGCACCTGAACCATAAATTGAACGTGGACGCGCACCTTCGTGCAAAGGGACTGCGGGATGCGAGAACTCTTTGGCAGCGCTCGCCCTTCGGGGAAAAAGGCAGATTTATCTACCGCAAATCTAGCTAGGCCCCGCCTCCCTGAATTGCCGCCCGCCCTGTTTTGATCCCGTCCAGCTCGTTCACCGCGGGCGCCAAATCGCAAAACCAGAAACCGTCGCGGGGTACGGCCTCTCCACGAGTGAACTGCACCGGCTCCGCGAATCCCGGCCCGTCAAATACAAAGCTGTGAAACTCGCCATTTTCTCCGCAGGGATCCACTCCGGCCGGCAAGTCCGTCACAAATCCCTCATTAATCTCGCGCCCAACGAACGAGGCATCCAGTTTCTTCGGATCCACGCACACCGTCACAGCACGGAATCCCAATCCGATGAACTCATGCACAAGCCTGTCCGTCGGCCGCAGCCAAAGCGGAAAGATCGCTTCCATTCCAATGCGAGCCAGGTTTTGCTCTCGATACTCGCGCAAGTCTTGCAGAAAAATATCCCCGAACACCACGCGCCGCACTCCGCGTGCCTTCCACTGCGCAAGCGCCGCCCCCATGCGTGCCTCGTAATCCGCGTTCACGCACGCCGGAGGAATCGTCACGATCTGCAGCGGCAAGCCCAGCGCCACGGCCTGCCGCTCGAGCAACACTCGTCGCACACCGTGCATGGAGATGCGGTCGTACTTTTCCGTAACAGTTGTCAGCAGCGCCGCAACCTCGACGCGCGAGTCACGGCGCAGTTCGTGCAGCGCCATGCAACTGTCTTTCCCGCCGCTCCAGCAAAATAGGACCTGCTCTGCCACTCGCCTCACTCCCCTCCAAATGTGAGTTTGATTCCACAGCGGATTTCCCGCCCCAGCGCTGGATACCCGAGCGCGTCCTGATACTGTTTGTTCAGCAGGTTTGTTCCCCGCACAAAAAGCGACACTTCCCGCCTCACGCGATACGACGCCGCGGCATCGATCCGCGCGTACCCAGGATTAGGTACTATCGCCGGTGGAAATGTAAAAAAGCTATCCGTCCGCTTTCCGGTGAAATACCCAAGCAAGTTTACGTTGAGTTTCCTTGCGGAAAAATTCATCTCGAGACTTCCGGAATTCACCGGCCGGCGCAGCAAGTGGTTCCCCGGAGTTTCATTCGGATCGGATGCATTCGGCGCCGAAATCACGCGGCTATCATCGTAGGTATAGTTCCCTGAAACTCGGAACCATCGCGCGGGGTGTAATTCGCCGGAAAAGTTCAACCCGCGGGCGACCGCCCGGTCCGTATTGAAGAATGTTCCTGTACCGAAGGGACATGTCAATGTCGCGGGCCCGAGCCCAAAACTGATAATGTCGTGGAACTGGTTGTAGAAATAATCCGCCGAAAGGTGCAGCCTTCCTCGAAACAGTGACTGGTCAATCCCGCCGTTCGCCGTCGTGCTCTGCTCCGGCAGTAAATTCGGGTTCCCCGGGAAGCACGGGTCTGTGCCGAAAGACTGGTCCAGCCGAGGCTCGACAATCCCTTGTCCGAGAAACCCATGCAACCGCGTCTCGCCCAATTCACGATTGCCTTGGCTCAGTAAATAAGCCGCACCCACGCGTGGTACAACCTTAGTACCGAAGCTCGAGTTATCCTCCGCTCGCGCACCCGCATTCACTGTGAGCCTCTTCGTCGGTTGCCACCGCGCGTCCAAATAGCCGGCTTGATTGTTCCGCCGCGTATGTAGCCCGTTTAGCGCGCTGGGAAATCCGTTCTCAACTTCGTAGCTGTATCCCGCCGTTGCCTCGCCGCCCCTAAACAAATAGCTCCCCTGCGCGTTTGTGCCCGCCCTGTTGAATTGGTCGATGGCGTCAAATCCAAAGGGGTCATCTATATTCGGTGGGTCATTGTCGTTCATGTGCTGATCCGCCTCGTATGCGGAAACACGCCACTGCCAGTGCGGTCCTAGTTGCGCGTTCCATGTGACACTCCCGATGAAATCATGCAGATCGTTGGTCTGCACGGGGTCTGGTGGGTTGACCAAAGTCTGCCCAGGAATCCCGGCGTCGCTTGCGTTCTCGCGAATCGAGACGCGCAGCGTGTCGGTGTCCGAGAATTTGTATCCGAAATTTCCCGAATACGTCCGGTTCAGCATGAAATCGTTCGTCCCTTGTCCGGCCGTTGTGAAATATCCGAATCCTGCCGAGTAATCGAACGCGCCGAGAAGTCCGCTCACGATCGAGGAGCCGTGTCCCGTCGAAAATGACCCTCCGTCGCCCTCCAGCTCCAGTTCCGGCGTCCGCGTTGTTCCGCGCCGCGTGAATATCTGCACCACGCCAGTCATTGCGTCGGACCCATACAGCGCGCTTTCCGCCCCGTCCACGACCTCGATCTTCTCGATGTTATCGAGCGTTAGATTTGAGAAATCCATGAATCCGCCGGATTCGTTCACCGGTGCGCCATCCACCAGCACCTTTGTGTAGTTGGAATTCCCGCCGTCGAGGAACAGCGTTGTGAGCCCGCCCTCCGCGCCTGTCCGCGCCAGGCTGAATCCCGGCAACGTCGAAAGTAAATCCGGCAGCGAAGTCGCCTGCCGCTGCTCGATTTGCTCGCGCGTAATCACCGTGACCGGCGCAGGCGTGGACGCCGCCTCAATTGGCGTCGCCTGCGCCGTCACAACAACTCCGGCCGCGAGCGGCTCAATCTCCATCCGTAGTTTCCACTCGACTTTCTGCCCGGCGCTGAGCATGGCCTCTCGCTCGATGCGCGTAAACGACGCCCGCGTAATCACAACGCGATACGTTCCCGGCGCAAGCGCAAGCGAAAAACTCCCGTCGTCGCGCGATTCCGTCTCCGCGGGCGGTGCAGCCTGGGCTGCGCCCCCTGTTCGCGTCGCGCCAACTTGAGTAACAACGATGCGCGCCCCCGAAATTGGATGCTCGCTCGCATCCGTCACAACCCCCGCAAGCGTGGCGTCCCTGCCGGATTGCGCGCCGGCACGGCCGCACAAAATAAACGAACAAATCAGCACAGCAGCAACAAGAAGGGAAATTCGTAAATCGGGAAGGCGTGGCTTCATGGTCTCTCCTCCTCTCCCTCTCGCGCGGGAGGTGAAGGTTTCCGCAGCGCACACCGCAATCGTCACGGGCATGCGTCTGAGGATGCAGATCCCGCCGGTCTCCTGGCTTGGCGGCGCTGCGTGGCGCCGCGCCTTCCCATCCGTCCAGCGAGTTGGAACTCACCGGTGCGGAAAGTGGCGCGGCTCCCCAGAAAGCCGCCTTACAGTCGCGCGGCGGCGACGGCTTTGCACCGTCTTCCCGTGCGCGGGATCTGCGGTGGATGATTGCAGCGCCGGAGCTTGAAAATTTCGGCAGCTCCGTCGCCGCCGGTTTAAGTCTCTCTCAGATGGCCGCCCATGCGGGCGCCTCGCGCGCCTCGGATGTGTACGCGCGGCCGTCCTTCCGGCCCCAGATCCACATCCAGCGGCGCTTCAAAAACCTGCTCCAGCAAATCGCGGCGATATACATCCGCCGGCGTGCCCACGCGCAGGCACTTGCCCTCGTGCAGCAGCACAACCGTGTCCGCAAATTCCGCCGCAAGACTCAGCTCGTGCGTCACCACGACCACCGTGTACCGGCTCTCCGCCGCGAGCTGTCGCAGCCGTTCTAGCAATTCGACTTGCGCGCCGATGTCGAGATGCAGCGTCGGCTCGTCCAGCAGCAGCAAAATCGGCTGCTGCGCCAGCGCGCGCGCCAGAATCACGCGCTGTTTTTCTCCGCCCGGAGATTTCGTGCATCCAGCGGTCGCGCAGGTGCGTCGCCCCAACTTGCTCCAGCGCGTTCTCCGCGATCGCCACGTCTTCCGCGGTTTCAAATCGCAGCATCCGTCCGTACGGGTGCCGCCCTTGCAGCACGTATTCCCCCGCGCGCGAAGGAAATAGGAGCGGGCTTTCCTGATGGACCATCGCGATCTTTTGCGCTCGCGTCCGCGGGTCGAGCCTCGACGTCTCAAAGCCTTCCAGTTCCACGCGCCCCGAAAGCGGCTTTAGCGAGCCCGCAATCAGCTTCAGCAGAGTGGACTTGCCGCTGGCATTCGGCCCCAGGATCGTCACCAACTCGCGTTGCCTCGCCGCGAACGATGTCGCCGCCAGCGTAAACACCGGAGCGCTCTGTCCATGCGCGTGGTACGCATAGCTGGCCTGCTCGATGTTCAGGCGCACCGGCCCCTCTGCCCAGCCTTCCCCGCCGCGATGCGCGATCACCGGCGCTCCATTTTCTGTCCCGCTCATTGCAGCCTCCGCCGCATCAAATAAATAAACAAGGGCGCGCCCGCCATCGCCGTCACCGCGCCCACGGGAAGTTCCGTCGGCGCCATCACCGTTCGCGCGAGAGTATCCGCGGCGAGCAGCGTGATTGCGCCCCCAATTGCCGAGGCTGGAATCAGCAGCCGGTAGTCCGGCCCGAAAAGCATCCGCATCGCGTGCGGCACCAGCAGTCCCATGAATCCGATGGCCCCGCTTATCGAAACAGCAAGCCCGGTCAGCAGCGATGCGGAAATGTAAACCACCAGCTTCACTCGCGTCACTTCCACGCCGAGGTGCATTGCTTCGCGCTCGCCCGTCATGATCAGATTTAGGTCCGCGGCTGTCGTGTAGATCGCGCCGACGCCAACCACGAGACCTGCGACGAGCACCCAGCGCAGTGCGTCCGGCAACGGCGTCGAAAGATCGCCCATCAGCCAGAACGGCATCCCGCGCAGGTTGCTTCCCGTGGAGCTCGTCATCAGGAAAATAATCATCGCGGAAAGAAAGGAGGCCGATATGATCCCCGCCAGCAGCAATTTCGTGCTGTCCAGTTGTCCCTTTCTCCGTCCGAGGAAATACACCGCCGCAATCGTCGCGATCGATCCCACAAATGCCGCGAGTGGCGTCGCTAGCAGAAAATGGGGCAACGTAATCAGCGCTACAATTGCACCCAGCGCTCCACCGCTCGAGACTCCAAGCACATAGGGATCCGCAAGCGGGTTCCGTAACAGCGCCTGAAATCCTGCTCCGGCCACGGAAAGCGCCGCCCCCACCAGGATGGCGAGTTCGATTCGAGGAAGGCGATAACCGAATGCCATCTGGTAGTCCGAGGGGATCTGTGCGCTCCGGCCGAAAATCAACCGTCCAAGATTCACCGCGAGGTCCGCAATCGGAATTCGCACCGCGCCGACCTTCAATGCAACGATTACCACGCCGAACAGCACGGCCAGCAGCACCGCCGACGTCCACAACACGCGCTTCAGCGTGAGCGCCCTCACGGCTTTGCCTCCAACGGCATCGCGGCCCGCCTCGCTGGAAAATGTGTATCGTGATTCCAGCGAGGCGGACTCGCGTGCGGGCCTTCCGCGAAAACTTCGGGATGCAAATCCCGCGCCAGCTCTTCAATCGCGTCCACGAGCCGGGGCGCGGGCCGGTTGATTGCATCGCTCACAATTGCCACCTTGTTTTCCTGCAGCGCCTTCATGTCGCGCCAGCCGGGCAGCTTGCGCATGTTTGCGAGGATTGCCGTAATCTCCTCCGGATGCGCCGAGGCAAACACCAGATAATCCGGTTGCTGGCGCACAACCTCTTCCAGATTTACGTGCGGCCAATCTTGCTTCGTGCGAATCACGGACTCCGCACCGGCCCGGCGCAGCGCGTCCGCCAGAAAAGTTTCCTGCCCGATTGAAATCAGCGGCTCCTGCCACACAACAAAGAGCACGCGGACCGGAGCTGCCGTCCCGAGTTTCCGGTGCAGCTCATCGAGTCGCGCGCGCAAGGCATCCGCCAGCGCGTGTCCCTGCTCCGCCGCGCCCAGCACCTCTCCGAGCCGGGCGATGGACGCAAGCACGTCATCAATCGTTCTCGCGTTCGTCGCGTAGGCGGGCACGTGCAACAGATCCAGAGCATCCGCCGTTTCCTTGCGGTTCGCGGAATTCGCGGCCAGCAAAACAAGGTCCGGCTTGAGCGACAAAATCACTTCCAGGTTCGGAGTGAACGGGCCGCCCACCTTTGGCAGCTTTTTCGCTTCCGGCGGATAGTCGCAAAAGTCTGTGTCCGCCACAAGCCGGTCTTGCAATCCGAGCGCGTAAATCGTCTCCGTCAAACTCGGCGCCAGCGAAATGATTCTTCGCACCGGTTGCGGCACTTCCACTCGCCGGCCCGCCTCATCCTTCACCACGAGTGGCGCTTCTGCCTTCGCGCTTTCGGGATTCGTTTGCGCTGCGGGTGGAGAAGTTTGCCCCGGCTGCGCGGCACGCGCACCAGACGTCGACAGAAGTAGCGTCGCGCCAACGAGTATTGCCAAGAGCGCCCGCGCGATTGCCGCTGAGACACTCGCCCGCCGCAGAGTCACGCTTCCGAAGCTGTGGCCAAATCCAATTCGCATGGAAACCGATTCATCCGCAAACAAAAAAGCCCCACGAGAAAATGGGGCTTCCAGCCGCACCCTTTCTCGCGAAAAGTGCAGGCAACGGTGGCGCGGCGGGTATCCTGACTGACGGCTCGCTGGCTCTACTTCCAAATCCAGCAGCCGATCACAGTGGCGGGACCGCGGCCGATTCTCACGGCCTTCCCCCAACTCTTCCGCGCCTGCGGAATTGTCGAATCGAAGTCTATGCTCGCCCTCCGTGAGAGTCAAATTGCATCGCGTCTTACTGGTGGGCCCATTCCCCGGAAATGAGCGTTGACTGTGAAGGGTTTTTCGTGCGGTGAAAACCTCTCAGCGGTTCTTCCACTGCGGCTTGCGTTTTTCCAGCACGGCGCGTAGCCCTTCCTGCGAATCTTCCAGGCCATACAATTCGTTCAGGAAAATTTGGATGGAGCGGTGCAGCGAATCTCGCAGCGAGAGCCCCATCCCGCCGAGCACCGCCCGCTTCGCCATGCTCAGCACCGGCCCCGATTGCGCGGTAATCTGGGCGACGAGCGCGTTCACCGTCGCCGCAAGCTGCGCCTCCGGCACCACGCGGTTCACCAGTCCCAGCTCCAGCGCTCGCTCCGCCGTGATTGGCTCGCCGATCAGCACCATTTCCAATGTCTGCTTTGGCCCGATGAGGTGCGGCAGCACTGTTGCCGCCAGCGGCGGAAATACGCCGATGGTCACCTCCGGCTGCGCGAATTTTGCGCGCGGCGTCGCAATCACCAGGTCTCCCAGCGCCGCCACCTCGCAGCCGCCGCCCACCGCAGGCCCGTTCACCACCACGATCAGCGGCTTCGACGTCTCCATCATGGAGAGAAACGCCGCCTCGAATGCGCTCAGCACTTGGAACACGCGGTTTTGCGTGTACTCGCCGAGGTCAATTCCGCCCGAAAACACTTTGCACGCGGAATCGAGCACCACTACCTTCACGTCCCTCTGATTGCCCGCGTGCTCGATGGCTGCCGCCAATTCTAGGAGCATCGGCTCGTGCAGCAGGTTGTGCTCCGGCCGGTCGAGTGTCAGCCTAACGACCTCTCCCTCGCGCCGGTACCGCACGAAACTAAACTCTTCCGGCTTCACCACCTTGCGCGCGGCAATCAGATCAGTCTGGGTCTCTTCCGCCATTTTTCAATTCTCACACGCCTTCCATCGCCAGCGCCACGCCCATCCCGCCGGATACACACAACGTGACAAGCCCCCGCCGGCCACTCGCGCCGCCGCGCCTCAGCTCGTGCACCATCGTCGTCGTAATTCGCGCGCCCGTTGCGCCAATCGGATGACCCAGCGCAATCGCGCCGCCATTCGGATTCAGCCGCGCGCGGTCAAATCCTAGCTCGCGGTCGCACGCAATCACCTGCGCCGCGAACGCCTCATTCAATTCCACGGCCGCGTAGTCCGCGATCTTCCATCCTGTGCGCTGCTCGAGCTCTCGCACAGCAGGCACCGGCCCGATGCCCATCTCCCGCGGGTCCACCGCCGCCACTGCCGCGTCCTGAATTCGCGCCAGCGGTTTCAAGCCCAGCTCCCTCGCGCGCTCTCCGCTTGCAAGCACCACTGCCGACGCCCCATCCGTAATCCCGCTCGAGTTTCCCGCGGTAATCGTGCCCGCCTTGTCGAATACCGCCGGCAGCTTCGCCAGCGCTTCCAGTGTCACGTCCGCCCGCACGTGCTCGTCTTCTTTTACTATGCTGACCTTGGCCTTCCGGTCCGCAATCTCAATCGGAATAATTTCTTCGCGGAATTTTCCTTCGCGGGCCGCCGCCGCGGCCCTTCTGTGACTCTCCAGCGCCAGCGCGTCCTGCTCCCCGCGCGAAATCTTGTATTTCGTTGCGAGCAGCTCCGCTGTTTCTCCCATCACCATCTTCGACATCGGGCACAGAAATCCGTCGCGGTACATCGCGTCCACGAGCGGCTGATGCCCCATCCTCAGCCCCCATCGCGCGTCCACTAGATACGGTACGCGGCTCATGGACTCCGCGCCGCCCGCCACTACAATTTCTGCCTCGCCCAATCGGATCTGCTGCCAGCCCAGCAGGATCGCGCGCAGAGCGGACGCGCACGCCATGTTCACCGTGAACGCCGGCACGTCGTCGCCCAATCCCGCGCGCCACGCAATCTGCCGCGCCACGTTCGGCCCGTTTCCCGCCTGCCGCGCATTCCCGAAGATCAGCTCATTCACAAGCCTGCCCGACGAGTCGTGCCACTCCGCCTTCCCCTGCTTCGCTGCCTCCGACGCCGCTTCGCCCGGCGTCCGCATTGGCGGCGCCTCGCCGAACGCACGCTCCAGCGCGGCGCGCACTACATGCACGCCGAGATCGGCCGCGGACATTTCCGCCAGCGCTCCGCCGAACTTCCCAATCGGCGTCCGCACCGCGCTTACGATGAAAACTTCAGTGTTCATGATTTCAGAATGCTAGCACAGCGGCGCGTAGCCCGCGTTCCCCGAACGCGGCGCCGTGTGCTTCATGGTTTCCCTGTAGCGCAGGTCTCGCCATCCCGGTGGGTTTCATCGGGACGCCAGACTTGAAGCATTTCCGAATCCGCCCTACCCTTGTCCTCCCGGGCGCGCCTGCGCGCCGGTTGGCGCGCCGCAATACGCGCAATTCACCCATCCCGGCTCGAGTTTCCTGTGGCACACCTTGCACACGCGCATCAACTCCACGCCGCAATTCGGGCAAAACGTGAACACCCCGCGCGCCATAAAGCCGCACTTCGGGCACGGCGTCGGCAGCGGATCGCGCAGCAGGAAGTAGAGGATGATCCCGATGGAATTCGGAATAAAAATCGCCAGCAGCGTCCACATCACGTAGCGCATCCCGCGCCGCTTCGCGTCCACGTAGACGAATCCAATGAGCAGCACAAGCGCCATCAAGATCGCACCCGCCAGAAATGGAAGGCACCACTGCACGGCCAGTGGCATCTTCGCCATTTCGTCGGGTTTGGAGTTTGGATATACGACGCCCCAGAACAGCGCCGGCATGCCAAGAAATAGGATGACCGCGACCGTCCACGCCGCCGGGCGGATCAGCCTCAGGTTTCCCCAGAATCCCAGCGAGCCCTCGTTCAGCGGACCCTGCGTCAATTTATCTCCAGCGGTGCTCATGCGAGTCTCCTCTCTTGCCGCCGCCGCAAACCAAGGAATACCGCCGCGGCGCCCGCGGCCACCCAGCCAAATACCGTGATGCCAATCAAAACATAAAGCGTCTTCACAAAACTCAGGTCCAGCCGGGTTGCCGCGTCGCTGCTAATCAGCCGCAGCACCGGCCACGTCGCCAGCATCGTCGTCCAGGCGAACAGCACGAGCCACACCATCGTCCGCCAGCTTGAGCGCTGCTCCTTGCGCTCCAGTGTGATCGCCACAAGCTGCATCCGCGTCCGCTCGACAAGCGCCGTCGGCGCCTGCGGAGTCGGCAGCCGCCGCAGGCCCGCGCCCAACTCGCGCCAGCGCTCGAATTCCGCGCTGCATTCCGCGCAGCTTGCCAGGTGCCGCGTGAGCTCGCGCTCTTCGCTTGCGTCCAGCGCGCTCGCCGCGGCCAGCGACATCTGCTGTCGGATCCGTTCGTGTTCATTCATTTTGTCGGACTTTCCGTTCATTGCGGCCCCCAGCCCGGCAATTCGCCGCCGGGCAACCGGTGCTCGAGTTTTCCGCGGAGCGCGTCCAGCGCGCGGCGCAGACGCGTCTTCACCGTCGAGAGCGGAATCTTGAGCACTTCGGCAATCTCTTCGAGTTTCATCTCTTCCTCGAATCTCAGCGTCACCACTTCGCAGTAGATCGGCGTCAACTCCCCGAGCGCTTCCGCGATGCGCGACGACCGCTGCCGCCCCATCATCACTTCCACCGCGCCCGGCTGCGCCCCGGGAAGCATCTCCGCGCGCGTATCGCCCGAAGGCAGCGGCTCGTCCAGACTTTCCGGACGCGTGCGGCGCAAATAATCAATCGCGGCGTTCCGCGCGATGCTGAAGAGCCAGGGCTCGAGCGGACGGTTCGGATCGTACCGACGCGCGTTTTCCGCCACGCGCAGCCAGGTCTGCTGGAACAGGTCTTCGGCCGTCGCCGAGTCATGCACCATGCGCATGAGGAAGCGGTATAGCCGGTGTTGATAGCGCTCCAGCAGCGACACCAGCACTTCGGGGTCGCCCTTGCGCAGCCGTACGGCTTCCGAGTCCACCGCCATCGGCTCCTCCCACCTCGCTGCTGCCTGCCAGATCATCGCATCCTGTCATACGGATGACCGTAGGAAAAGGACTCAGTGAGGCACCCCCTCCCCCCTACCCCCCATCTTTTTGTAAGAGTGTGCGCCTAAAGGACTTACAGCAACGGAGAGCGGTAAGAGTATGCGCCTAAAGGACTTACGAGTTTGACATTCAGTAAACTAAGTCTATTATATTCAATCACTTACGTTTTCGGACGAGAGGTGGCTCGTAAGAGTATGATAATAAAGGACTTTAAGTCCTTTAGGCGCATACTCTTACGGGAGGCCATAAACGGAGGCGATTTTCACTCCCGTCAGGTGCCACATCCGTGCCTGCCCTGCCTAACCGGCAGGCAGGCGGCAGGCAGGTTTCCCGGTTTGGTCCCGATCCAAATCATCGGGATGCAAAATGCGCAAACTGCATCCGAAACGGCTGCCGCAGTCTGCAGGGTATATTACCATAGAGTTATAATAGAAGTCAATAGAAAAATGAGCCAGCTGGGAAAAAAGTTTGCGGAAATCTTGTCCGGTGCCAATTCGAATTGGCAGTTGAATGGAGGATTGCGGGCAGGCAGTGTACAAAGGCCCTGCGTTCGGGGGAACGCGGTCTACATTGGATAACGATGCCAAGCCCCGCGTCCGGGGAAACGCGGGCTACAATGGATTGCGATGCCGAGCTGAAGTGTAAAGAATGTCATGACACCGTACGCTGAAACCGGGCGGACACCAAATCGGGGCGCAGGAAGGAAATCACAAGTGGCTGCGAAATCCGAGCAGCATTTATATCCGGATTTTATGCCGGAGTTATACGACGCTCTCCCTTTCTACAACCAGCGGAGAGATGGCGAGTTCTATCTGAACGCGGCGCGGGAACAGGGCGAACCGGTGCTCGAACTGGGGTGCGGCACAGGGCGCGTTCTATTGCCGATTGCGCGCGCGGGAATCCGCATCACGGGCTTCGACCTTTCTCCGCACATGCTAGCGCGACTGCGAACCAAGCTCGCCGAAGAACCGAGAGAAGTTCGCGGACGAGTCGAGCTGATTGAGGGCGATATGACGAAACTCGATCTCGGCCGCAGGTTTCGCCTCATCGCGATTCCATTCCGGCCTTTTCAGCACCTGCTGACCGTGGAGGACCAGATCGCGTGTCTTCAGGGAGTGGGCAGGCACCTCGCGCCAGGCGGGCGGCTGATCTTCGATTTCTTTCAGGTTGATCCACGGGGAATGTTCGATCCGGCTTTCCAAAAGGAAAGCGCGGTGAAAGCCTTTGAATTGCCGGATGGGCGCCATGTGGAAAGAACGGAGCGGATCGCGGCGTTCCACCGCGCCACGCAAATCAATGACATCGAGCTGATTCACAATGTGACGCATCCGGATGGGCGCAAAGAGCGGCTCGTCGATGCATTCCCCCTGCGATATTTTTTTCGGTATGAGGTTGAACACCTTCTCGCGCGGTGCGGCCTGCGCGTTGTTGCGCTTTACGGAGATTATGATTGCTCGCCGCTCGGTGACACCTCCCCAGATATGATTTTCGCCGCAGAAAAAGCAGCGCCGTAATCAGTACTTCACGCGGACTCGATACTTCAGAACAGCAGTGCCGTCTTTGGCGACGGGGACTTTGAATTGGGCGGCGAAGGCGGCGGTCTTCGTCGCGGGGAAAGTTGAGTTCAAGATTTCCCAGTCGCCGCCGATGGGTTCGTTCACTTCAACGGTGATGGCCGATTCCTTGTGGTTGCGCAGCGTGATCTCGTACTCCATTTCGTAGGTGCGTCCGCCGATGGTCTTGTAATCGGTCTGCTTGCGCTCGGCGACGATGTCAAAGGCGTTGCCAACGTGGACGTCGAGCTGCTCGTCCTTGGGCGTGTGTGTGATGCGGTCTTCGCCGATGAAGAGCACGCCGCCATGCGAATCGGCCTGGTAGACGCGAACGGTGCCAGCGGGAAGCGGCATTCCGAGACCGGTTTTCTCCTCATTCTTGAAACGGTAATAGACCATGACCGGGTCTTTCGCGGGAGAGCCGGGATTCAACGCGCTGCGGTAGTAGTAAGACTGGCCGTTGACGACGAAGCGCTTCTCGACCGGAAAGCTCGAGGCGCGGAGCAGGCTGACCTGCTTGGATTCCTTGTCAAAAATGGTGGTGCGGCGGTTGAGCGTGTAGAGGTGATATTCGGAGAAGTTTTCCTGGGTCATGGCCTGTTGAGCACCGTCAATTCCTCCAGAAATGCCCATGGCCCGCGGGGCGGATAGAGGTGTGACCACCCGATTGAGTTCGCCAGCGACGAGTTGCAGCTTGGCGTTGCGAAAGGCCGTGCCGGCGTTGTTGACGAGAGTGACCCAGCCATCGAGGTCGGCGCTGCCGTCATCGCGCGCCACGGTCATGACATAGTCGGCGTTCCAGGACATATTATTCGCGAGGTAGGAGGCCTCGATCTTCTGCCGACGCGCGCCGGTGTTTGCAAGCATCCAGACAAGCGTGGGGCGGCTGTAAAGATTGTCGGGGAGCGCGGAGAAGCGGTAGCCGCTGGGGGCCATGCCGGTGACGATGTCGTCGCCGATTTTCCAGACCGGGCCGCCGGGGTTGTTGGCGAGCAGCGTGGCTTTGGTTTCCTGCCATTCGGTCGAGCTGTTTTTCTGGACGGCGCGGACGAGCGTGACTTCCTTGCCGACGAATTTTTCAAGCATCTTCGCGGCGTCGAGAAGATCGTATTCGTAGTCCTGCTCGAGGACGTTAAGTTTATCGGGGTCGGCGAGCGAGCGGATATGGACGGTCGCGGGATTGACGGTGGCGGCGATATCTATGAAGCGGAGGGTGAATTCGCCGGCGGGGAGCGTTAGGTCGCGGGTATCGCGGACGAGGGCAACATTCGAGTTATAGACGGTGACGGCGAGGTCGGTCTGATCGGACATGGTTGTTTCATGGAGGCCGGCCTGGGACTGCGCGGTGTTTTGCGCGGCGGCGGTGCGCAAGGTGAGGCCATGCGTCATTAACAGGCCCGCAACGGCGAGCATCGTTAGCAGCGCTGCCATAAGCAATTTCGTTGGAATGCGTTTTTTCATTTGCGTCCTCTCTCGATTCAATTCTTCGTTCAATTCACCAAGTCCAGCGGGTCCGAACCCCACGGCGGAATCAGGCAGCCGAATTACAGCGATTCTACTCCCTTCGCCAGTTCGACGGTTCGCGCGGTCCTCGTTCCCACACCCAGAGAGTTAGACACCATTTGCGGGCGCGGGGGTGCCGGGGGTGTAACGCCGGACGGGGGTGAAAGCGTCTTATGCGTGAGAAAGGACCAGGATTCACAGGGCGCGGATTGCTTTCAGATTTGCGCGGACGTAAGATGGCGCTTCGCCGGACGTGTGAATGAGGCCGGCTGGGCCGCGAAACCACCCGCCGGCAAGCGCATCCGCAGATTGTTCTTCAACTATTCGTAATTATTTCGCGGTAGAAATTCTTCGGAGGTGAGCGATGGCCAAACGCCCGGGAACAGAACCCCCGGAAGAGGAAATCCTGAAAAAGAATAACGCCCGCGACGATGCGGAGCGCGCAGGCCTGGGGCGGCGCGAATTCGTGAAACTGGCCGGGACGGCGAGCGTCGCAGCGGGCGTGCTGGCGGGCGAAGGCCTGCTGAAGGCGGAGCCCGGGCCACAAGAAGCGCCGGACGCGGCGACGACAAAGCTCGTCGGGCCGGGCGCGGTGAAAATGATACTGAAGATCAACGGCAAACCGGTCGTGCTGGTGGCCGAGCCGCGCGTGACGCTGCTGGACGCGCTGCGCGACCGCCTCTACCTGACGGGCGCGAAGAAGGTTTGCGACCGGGGAACGTGCGGCGCGTGCACGGTGATCATCAACGGCGCGGCGATGTATTCCTGTTCGGTGCTGGCGATTGACGCGGCGGAGCGGCCGGGCGAGCTCGTGGCGACGATTGAAACGATTGAAAGCCTTGCGCCCGCGGGGCAACTGCATCCGGTGTCAGCGGCGTTCGTGGACAATGACGCGCAGCAATGCGGATTCTGCACGCCGGGATTTGTGATGTCCGCGAAGGCCTACATCGACAAGCACCCGCATCCGACTTACGACCAGGTGAAGGCGGCGCTCGGGGGGAATCTGTGCCGCTGCGGGACGTACATGGGGGTGCGGCACGCCGTGGTGGAAGCCGCGACAAAGATGAAGGCGGGGACACATTCGCTCCGCTCAGTGCGGGAAGGGGGTAACGCGTAATGGCTGATTACAAGTGGCCTCCGGTTGAAAAGCGCAGCCTGATTGGGAAACGGATCTCGCGTATTGACGGGCCGTGGAAGGCGTCAGGGAGCGCGACGTACACATATGACGTTCATCGCCCCAACATGCTCTATGGGCGCATGGTGCTGTCACCGCACGCTCACGCGAAGATCACCAAGATTGACACCAGCGTGGCCGAGAAGATGCCGGGCGTGAAGGCGGTGGACATCATCCATCCCGTCGGGCAGGAAGTTTTGTGGGCGGGAAAAGAGATCGCCGCGGTGGCGGCGGAATCAGATGACCAGGCGCGCGACGCGATGCGCGCAGTGAAAGTGGAATACGAGGTGATGCCCTACCTGGTGTCGGACACGACGCCGGACAAGGCGACGGGTTATACGCAGCAGCTAAACGAACAGACGCAGGGCGACGCGGACGCGGGATTTGCGCAGGCGGACGCGGTGGTCGAAGGCTTTTATGGCGTGCCGACGATTACGCACTGCTGCCTGGAAGCGCACGGCTCCGCGGCGGAATGGGACGGGGACAGGCTGACGGTGTGGGCTTCGACGCAGAGCGTAACGGGCCTGACGCAGGAATATTCGCAAAGCCTGACGGCAAAGGGAACTCCGGTCACACCGGCGAATGTCCGAATACTTACGCCGGTGATGGGCGGAGGATTCGGGAGCAAGTTCCAAGCGGATACCTGGGGCATCTCCGCGGCGGTGATGGCGAAGAAGACCGGGCGTCCGGTGAAGATGATGCTCGACCGGGACCAGGAGTTGATGGTGGCGGGGATGAGGCCGTCGCTTTACGCCAAGGTGAAAGTGGGCGCGAAGAAGGACGGTACGATGACGGCCTGGCAATCGGAATCGTGGGGAACCTCCGGACCGACGGGAGGGGCGAATGCAAACTTGCCCTACGTCGTGCAGGTGAACCTGCCCTACAAGCGGAAGCACACGGCCGTGCACACCAACGTGGGGCCGGCACGCGCGTGGCGCGCGCCGAACCATCCGCAATTCGCGCTCGTGACGATGGCGGCATTTGAGGATCTAGCAGCAAAACTAAACATGGACCCGGTGCAATTCCTGCTGAAGAACATGCAGTACGCCGGGGAGCGGAACAAAGGGTTTGGGACCAAGGACTACGAGCAGGAGTTGGCGAAGGCCGCCGAGTTGATGGACTGGCAGAAGAAATGGCATCCACGCGGGGATAAGACGCCGGGGCCCATCAAGCGCGGGCTGGGCGTTTCGCTGCATACGTGGGGCGGCTCGGCGAACAATAGTTCGTGCAACATTGCGATTCACCCGGATGGCTCTGTGGAACTCAATATGGCGACGCAGGACCTTGGCGTAGGCACGCGAACCACGGTGGGAATCGTGGCGGCGGAGACGCTGGGGCTGCCGCTCGAAGCGATCACGGTGAACATCGGCGATTCGAACTTGCCGCCGGCGGGAGGCTCCGGCGGCTCAACGACGAGCGGCGGCGTGAGCAGTGCGACGCGGCTCGCGGCAACGGCGGCGCTGAACAAACTGCTCGATGCGGCGGCGGCTTCGCTGGGAGCAAGCGCCGACCAGCTCGAAGCGGCGGGCGGCAAGATTCAGGTGATCGGGAATCCGGGGAAATCGCTCACCTGGAAGCAGGCCTGCGCAAAGTTGGGGGCTACTGCCATTTCGGAAACGGCGAAGACTCCGGCAGCCAATACGCCCGAGAGGGCGCTCGTGTCCGGGAACGTCGGCGGCGTGCAGATGGCCGAAGTTTCGGTGGACCCCGAGACCGGCGTGGTGCGGATGGAGAAGTTCGTCGCGGTGCAGGACTGCGGGATGATCCTGGACCTGAAGACGGCGGAAAGCCAGGTGTATGGCGCGATGATCATGGGCGTGTGCTACGCGCTCTACGAAGAAAAGGTGATGGACCAGCAGACCGGCAAGATGCTGAACGCGGACATGGAGTTCTACAAGCTCGCGGGCATCGGGGACATCGGCGAGTTGGTGGTGCACATGATGCAGGGGCCGGGGTACGACGACCGGGGCGTGATCGGGTTGGGCGAGCCGCCAACGGTTTCGCCCGGCGCGGCGATATCGAACGCCGTGGCAAACGCCATCGGTGTGCGCGTGCCAATGCTGCCGCTTACGCCAGATCGAGTGCTTGCGGCGCTCGGGAAAGGGGGTATGGCCTAATGGAACTCTTCGCCTACGCTCATCCGGCAACAAAACAGGAAGCGATTGGCCTGCTCGGCGGGAATTGGGGTGAATCCGCCGTGCTCGCCGGCGGCACGGACCTCATCTCGCTGATGAAAGAGCACGTCGTCATACCGAAGCGAGTGATCAGCATTCGCGGAGTGGCGGAGTGGCGCGGAATCCGGTCGACGCCGGCAGGCGTTTCGATTGGCGCGCTTGTGACCGTCGAGGAGTTGCTGGGGAATGCCAGCGTGAAGTCGCAATTCCCGGCGCTCGCGCAGGCCGCGGAGGGAATCACGAGTCCGCAAATCCGCAACATGGGAACGGTGGGCGGCGATTTGTGCCAGCGCCCGCGCTGCTGGTATTTCCGCAACGGGTTCGGATTGCTGGCGCGCGATGCCAAGGGCAATCCGCTCGTGCCGAATGGAGAAAACAAGTACCACGCAATTTTCGGGAATACCGGGCCGGCGTACTTCGTGAGCGCGTCAAGCTTCGGCCCGGCGCTCGTCGCGCTGGACGCGAAGGTGCGAATCACGGGAGCGAGCGGCGACCGCGAAGTGGCGGCGGCCGATTTCTTCCGGATCCCGCAAAATGATACCGAGCGGGAAAACGTGGTCAAGGCAAATGAAGTTGTGACGGAGGTCGTGATCCCCGCGGCATCGGCGGGGATGCACAGCGCGACCTACGAAGTGCGGCAGAAGGAAGGGCTGGACTGGCCGCTCGCGGCCGCATCGGTTGCACTGAAGATGCAGGGCGGGCAGGTGAGCGCGGCGAAGATCGTGCTCGGCCACGTGGCGCCCACGCCGTGGGCCGCGGAGCAGGCGGCGAAGAGTCTCGTGGGGAAGAACGTCACCGAAGAAACGGCCACCGAGGCGGGCGAGGCGGCGGTGCGCGGGGCAAAGCCGCTGAGCCAAAACGGATACAAGGTGCAGCTTACGCGGGTGGCCGTGAAGCGCGCCGTGCTGGCGGCAGCGAAGGGAGGAGCCTGACCATGATTGGAAACCCGGCAAAGACGACATTGAAAACGCTCATCCAGACGGGCCAGGTGTGCAAATGCCTTCGCGCGAAGACGCTTTTCTACGATGTCGAAGAAATCGGCAGCACCGAGGAGAACAATCCTAACTACGCGATGTATTCCGGACTGAACGGGCCGTTCTGGTGCGTGATTACGCAAGGCTTGCAGGGCCCGGACGGCAAGATCGCGTCGCTCGATGCGTGCAAAGGCGGCAGCGGGCGGTCGTGCTGCGAAACGACGTAGAGTTGGCGATTCGGCGCGCATCCATGCGTGCGATTTGTGTCCCCGCCTGCGAAGTGAGACAATGAAGTTTCTTGATACAGGAGGTTCGCAATGAAATCGAAGGGGATCCTTGTCGTTTTGGCTCTTGTTGCAATGGTGTGCGCAATGCCGGCGGGCGCCACGACTCCGAAGGCGCAGGCGCCGCAAATTACAGGGCAATACATTGAAGCGCGCACGGCGGATGTGTACACCGGGCCGTGCATCGCAAATTCGGAAATCGGGCTTGCCGGAAAACAGGCCGTGATGGGCTGGCACGTTGAACACGGGACGTGGGGCAACGTCGAGCTGGATGGGCTGAGCGTCGTGGCCGTGGTGAACTCGGACGTCACGCTGGGCTCACCGGATGGCGGCCCTGTGCATGCGCAGGCCGTGATGATCGTGGACGAAGCGGCGTCGGATGCGCAGCGCGCGGCGCTGGTGAATTTCGCGCAGGCGCAGACCGGGACACTGCTGAGCAAGATTGTGGCGATCGAGGCCGCGCCAATGCACTTCGAGACGAATATCGGCGGGCAGCACATGTCGGCGTCGCTGGTCGCCGGAAATTTGGTGCGCATTACGACGCGGTCGCTGAACGAAGGCGACGAGTTCTGCCACAACGAAGAGGTTTACTATCCGCCGCTGGCGGCGAACCTGATGCACGCGATGCCGGCCGTCGCATTGGAAGCCGGATACCGCGGGAATCACCTCGGCGTGACCTGGACGGAGAACGAGCGCCGCGGAGTATTCCTCGGCAGCTTTGCAAATTGAAATCGAATTGAGATCGAATCCGAAGGCCCACCCTTTTGCGGTGGGCCTTTGCTTTGTTCGGGCAATCTTTTCGCAGGATCTGAGCGACGCATCGGCGCTAAAAACCATCTAAACTAACGGGGCTTGGATGGAACAATTTCCGCCCAGCGTATCGCGGTGACCGGAGAGACGCTTTTCGATGAAGAACCGAATCCGCCGTGCATTCTTCCTTGCGTTCGCATTTGCGATGCTGGTTTCCGCGCGGGCGAAGGCGCAGGGTTATACCGTCGAAGTGACGAATGACGCTCCGCCGGAATCGCTTTCGGCGGCGGTGCGAGACGCGCTGGCCTCAAAGGGACTGCGCGTGATGACTCCGGCGGGCCCGCTGTGCGAGATCTGGCTGCGCAAGGCAGTGCCGGGCGCGGCTCCGTCACAGGAGCTCGGTGTCGCTTATCCGCAGCTTCAAGTAGGAACGCTCGTCGGAGCCGTGGTCTTCAACGCGGAGATTAAAGATTATCGGAGGCAAGTGGTGCACGCGGGCGTTTACACGCTGCGTTACGCGCTCTCTCCGGTAAATGGAAACCACCAGGGCGTTGCGCCGCAGCGTGATTTCCTGCTGGCGATCCCCGCGGACGTGGACAAGGACCCTGCCGCTCTGAACGAAAACCAGACGATTGAAGCCTCCAAGAAATCGACGAGCACGAACCATGCATCCGTCTGGAGCCTGGTGCCGGGGGAAGGAAGCGCGCCGGCAAAACCAGAGATGAAGCATGATTCGGACGATGACCTCTGGATCGTGCAATTCAGCGTGCCGATTGGCGCGGGCGGCGCGCCGGCGCCGGTGCGGATGGGGCTGGTGGTTGTCGGATTCGGGCCCGAAGTTTAACACCGCAGTATAATGCCGCGTTGCAGGTCCGCGGGCTGTCACAAACAAGCCGCGGGCAATCCGCTCATGTACGAATGCCCTCACTGCGAAGCTGAAATCAACACCGCGACGGAGATCTGCCCGCACTGCGGGGCGGACCTTATCGCGACGGCCGAACCCACGCCGCCAGCGCCGCTGCGCAAAGTGCTGCTGCCCTGGGGCATCCTGCTGGGAATTCTTCTCGCGAGTTTGTGGGGCTTCCTGCTCTTTGTGATGCCCGCGCATCGCGGCGACCCCGCGCTCGAAGCAGAAACGCGGGCAGTTGAGGCGCTGAATGACGTGCACGCCGCGCTCGTGTCGTATGCGGCGGCGCAGCCAGGAGGATCGTTTCCCGATTCGCTCGAATTGCTGGGCGACCGAGTTCGCACGGCGGCGCAGCTTGCGCAGAGCGAGGGCTACCAGCTCCAATACACTCCGGCGCCCGCTGGGGTGGACGGCGCGATTCACAGCTATGCGTTGCAGGCGCGCGCTGGAAATTTCGGGTATCGAAACTTTTATACGGACCAATCGGGTACGCTGCGCGCGACGAAAGAAAATCGCGCGGCCACATCGCAGGACCCCCCGCTATAATTGAGTGTCTGTGAATGCGCAGCAGGCAGTAACTCTAAATCCGAATACGCCGCTTCTCGGGCACAAACACTCTGGGGATTATAAATGATCATCGAAATGCGCACCTATAAAACCAAGCCCGGCCGGCGCGCCCAGTTCGTTGAAATATTCCGGACCAGATCGATCCCGGCGCACACCGAGATCGGGATGAAAATACTAGGCCCATTTCTCTCCGTCGAAGATCCCGACACTTTCTTTTTTATGCGCGGTTTTCCTGACCTGACTTCGCGTGAGCCTATGAAGGCAAAGTTTTATGAGGGGGAGCTTTGGAAGGGCGAACTTGAGAATGTCCTGCTACCGATGTTGGAAAAGTATGAAGTCGTTGTTGTGGAAGACGCTGAAGGCCTCGTTCATTGGTAGAGGGTTCGTTTGGGTGCATAAGAAACCGATTCCTGATGGCGTGCAACCGAGGATGCCCCACTGCCGCGGCTAGGCCACCGGCGCGATGCTGGGAGTTGGTGTTATACTCGGCCTGCTGCAGCAGTCTTCTCAAGGAAAAGCCGCGGAGAGGTGGCCGAGAGGCTGAAGGCGGCGGTTTGCTAAACCGTTGTACGCGCTAAAACGTGTACCGGGGGTTCGAATCCCCCCCTCTCCGCCAGACAGTCTTGATTATTCTCTCTCTCCGTTGAGTTCTGCCCAAAAACCAGAATTTGCCGCCCATAATGCGCGAATGTTACGCAGTCGAGGAGTATCAGTGATTGCTGAACACGGAGAAAGGGCCCGAATTGCACGATTATTCTCTGCGGGATTCCGAGTAGTGTCTTTCCGACGAACTAAGGGTCCCCCAAACTCGAATTCACTTTCCCCCAGTAGAAGGGGCGGCCAGTGTTTTTCTACAATTTCGACTAGTTCCAACACCGATTTGCGGGAATTGCATACTTAATTGCCTTGGGGCAATGAGGGGTGATCGCTAGAGGTGACGGGCAGTGGAGGGATGTGGTGGGTGAGGGATCAGATTGCCGAGGGCAGAACTTCGACCGCTTTTAGGAGAGGCAAGTTAGCTTTTCTAGACAGTTGCTCTTGCCGGTATAGATGCTTCTTCAGTCGTTCCCATTTCCGAACTCATGATGCTTCGGTACTTGCATCGCTTGAATGAGCTAAAAGAGTATCTCGATGACGTCGCCCACAAGAAATTGACTCTGGTTTTCTTCCATTGCCAAGGCCCCCCAAATTAGCGCACGGCCCGTCTCGTCAATTCTCCATGCTCCGATACAGGCCGCGCGGCGGTCAATGGGATTAAAACACCACGGCCTGATCAGGGGCCCTACGGCGGAACCAACCAAACGCACGATGGAAAGGCTCGCGATTGCGTTTTTCAAGCGATACGCGACCAGTCGGCGAAGGCCGAAGCTCTTTTGTATTTCTGTAGCGTAGGCAAGTTGTCGGTGGGCGTTGTGCAATCACTCGTACCGCAGGGCGACCGTCGGTTCCGTCCGCATGGCGCGCCGCGCCGGCAGATAACCGGCGAAGAACGCCACGGCCGCGAGCGCGATCGCGGAGGCTGCCATCGTGAACGAATCACGGGCCGTAATCCCGAACAATAGGCTTTGCAGTACGCGCGTTGCCGCGAAGCAGACCGCAAGACCCACGGCCAATCCGCCCGCCACCACCATCGTCACGTCTCGCAGGACAAGTCGCAGTATCGACCCCGGCTGCGCACCCAGCGCCAGGCGCACGCCAAACTCCCTCCGGCGCTGCGTCACCAGATAGCTCATCGCGCCGTACAGTCCGATCATCGCCAGCAAAAGAGCCAGCCCGCCGAAAAACGCCGAAAGCGTCGCAAGCAGACGGTCCTGCAGCATCGTGTCGCTCACTTGGTCATCGAGGGTGTGAAACTCAATCGGAATTGCTTTGTTGACGCCGGCTATCGCATCTTGCACGCTGCGTTCCAGCGCGTCTGGCCGCATCGCCGTCCGCAATTCAAAACTTTGAAAATCTCCCGGATGCGCCGGCGGTTGCGTAATGGGAATGAACACCTGCTGGGCAGCGTGTTCCCGGATGCGCCGGTACTTCGCATCCTTCACGAGGCCAACGATTGTCACTCTCGGAAACTTTTCATCCACAGAGCCTGAACGTATCTCAAACGTCTTTCCAATTGGATTCTGATTCGGAAAAAACAGCCGCGCGAAGGTTTGGTTGACGACCGCAACTCGTGGAGAACCGCTCGTGTCCTGCTGATTGAACCCGCGGCCGGCCAGGAGGTGGTAGCGAAGAACGTTGAAGTAATCGTCAGAGACAAAATTGAAGTACGCTTCTGCGAGACCTCCCTTCGGCGCGTCTGTTGAGTCCACGCCCACGCCGAAGCCCCAATTGTCCCCGCTCATCGGCGAGACGAAGGATCGTCCGGCGGAGATCACGCCGGGCAAGGAATGCAGTCGCGCGTCAATGGCCTGGTACGTTGCGTCCCGCTGCGGGAGTGGCACGTTCGCGACGCCGAGATCGGTGAGGACCAGCAGCACATTGCTGCGGTCGAAACCGATATCCAGCGTCGCGAGTTTCCAGAAACT
Organism: uncultured Acidobacteriota bacterium; assembly: GCA_963838945.1. GTDB lineage: Bacteria > Acidobacteriota > Terriglobia > Acidiferrales > UBA7541 > DASTCZ01. The sequence continues at coordinate 1,061,401 of CAWITC010000011.1, forward strand.
TCGCAGAAAAAGTCCTGCTCCGACCAGCAGCACCAGCGAAAGTGCGATTTGCCCCGCGACGATGAGTTTTCCATACGAGAGGGTGGAACGGTGCGCGCCTCCTTCGCTTTGAACCCCTTTCATCGCCGCATTCACGGAGACGGTCGTGGTCCGAAGCGCCGGAAACGCGCCAAATAAAATTCCTGCAAAGAGCGCAACGCCGATGGTGAACCACAGCAAATACGGGTCGAGTGAAAAGTTCAGGAACATCGGGCTTGTCGAAGGCGATATGCATCGCACGATGAGCAAGCTACCCCAATGGGCAAATAAGATTCCGAGAGCGGCCCCTGCAGCTGAAAGCAAAAACGATTCCGTCAGCAATTGCCGGATCAACCGTGTCCGCGACGCCCCCAATGCCTTTCGCAGCGCGATTTCCTGGTTCCTCGCCGCGCCTCGCGCCAGCATCAAACTTGCCAGATTCGCGCACGCAATCAGCAGGACCACCCCCACAACCGCCATCAGTACTTTCAACGATGCGCCGAATTGGCCATTCAACTCCACACTTCCAATGCCGGCCGGAGCGGCCGTGAGCACTTTCTTCAGATACTGTGCCTGCAAACTCTTGTCCCAATGCTCCGGCAGCGTCGCGGCGACAATTTGTGGAGAAATCGCCGCAAGCCGCGCGTTTATTTGTGCTTCGTTCATGCCGACTTTCATGCGGCCAATCACATTCAACCACCAGCTATCGCGCGCCACTAAATTCTCGTTGCCGCCGCTGAAGATCGCTTCAGAGCAAATCGGCACCGCCGCATCAAACTTCGATCCCACCTCCACACCCGAAAACTCCGGCGCACTTACGCCAATCACTTGAAATGCATGTCCGTTCAAGGAGATCGTGCTGCCGAGCGCGGTCGCCGCCGCGCCGTAGTGGCTTTGCCAGAATCCGTAGCTCAGCACCGCGACGCCCGAACATCCCCGCTTGTCATCACCAATCGCAATCAGGCGGCCCGCGGCCGGCACCACGCCCAGCGAATGGAAGAAGTCTCCGCTCACGTAAATTCCATCGACGGGCTGCATTGCGCCCCCCCGCGCCAAGTCAAATCTCCGCGGGCCCCACGCGAGCGCATCCGAAAACACGCTGTTCCCGTCGCGAATCTGCTCCCACAGGGGATTCGTGAGTCCGCTTTCCGCGGTCCCCGTTTGCGGATCTGCAAGCGCCAGACTCACCAACTCTTGCGGGTTCGATACGGGCAGCATGCGCAGCATGACGGTGTCGACCAGCCCAAAGATCGCCGTATTCGCGCCGATGCCCAGCGCAAGAGAAAGAATCGCCACGGTGGTAAATCCAGGATTCCTCCGCAGGATCCGCGCGCCGAACCGAATATCCTGGACGATGGTTTCCAGCCAGGTGAGCAGGTCCGCCTCGCGCGTTTTTTCTTTCATGAGCGTAGGATTGCCAAAGCGCAGCCCGGCGTCCCGGCGCGCTTCTTCGGGCGTCATGCCGCGGACGATGTTTCCCTCGATGCGCATCTCGATGTGCGCGCGAAGCTCTTCGCTGAGGCTCTGGTCCAAAGAATCCTTTTTCCAAAGATTAAGCAGGCGGCTGATGAGTGACATTGGCGTCTCCTTATCGGATAAAACGCTCAGGCGAGTCGCAAAACTTCCGCGACGGCCTGGGTGAGCCGGCTCCAATTCTTCTCTTCTTCGGCGAGTTGCTTGCGGCCCTTGGCGGTCAGCCGGTAATAGCGGGCGCGACGATTATTTTCGGTGACGCTCCATTCGGCTGCGATCCAATCGTCCTGCTCCATGCGATGCAGCGCTGGGTAGAGCGAGCCTTCTTCGACGCGAAGAATGTCTTTTGAGACTCGCTGGATGTGAAGCGTGATGCCATAGCCGTGCATCGGCCCGCGCGTCAGCGAGCGGAGCACAAGCAGGGCCAGCGTGCCCTGAAGAACGTCATTCGCGGACTTGGTCATCGGGTCCCCTATAGACAGCTATAGGAGTATACGCGCGAGCGAGGGAAACGTTACACGGGAATCGACGGCAGGTAACTGACTGATTCTATTCGTATGATTGGTCGGGGCGTGCGGATTTGAACCGCGGACCTCCTGCGCCCAATGTAAACGCTAAAATGCTATGTAGTCGTCAAAGAACTAAGTGTCCCACAAGTTTGAATTCAATTCCCTCTCCCTCACTATCGCTGACAAGTGAAAAGAAAATGATCTATAAGAAGGATGCCCATTCGGAGTGAACTATTGCTCGACCGAACGCGTAACATTTGCAGGAGAACACGCATGACACAATCCCGCTCCGCCCTGTTGCTTCTGGGCGTCCTGACAATCCAGGTGATGAATGTCGGCCCGCTTCTTGGGCTTGAACCGCAAGCGGCTCCATCACGTGTATTGCGGGGCCTTGCTTACGCCTCAGACGGGGACTCCAACCGCCAATTGGATCTTTACCTCCCGCCCGGAAAAGAATTTCCCACTGTCCTCTTCATCCACGGCGGGAGTCTCACCGGAGGCGACAAAGACGACGAGGATTACCGGGGCATCTGCAATCCGTTTCCCGAGAGCGGTATAGCTTGCGCCACAATGAACTATCGCTTGTTTCCCGCCGTAAAGTGGCCATTGCCGATGCAAGACGTGGCTGCAGCCTTCGCGTGGTTAAAATCCCACATCGCGGAATATGGCGGAACGCCAGCACGCATCTTCCTCTTCGGCCACAGTTCGGGCTGCCTACTTTCCAGCCTTCTGGGAACGGACGAGGCCTACTTGCATGAGCAAGGCCTCAAGCTTCAAGACATCGCCGGCGTGGTGGCGATGGGTTGCCGTTTGAATAACAAAGTCGATCCAGCCGGAGCTTCTCCCGAACAAATCCGGCGCCACTTCGAGAGAGATCCGTACGATGCTGGATTCGGAAGCATCGAGGCACTGAATCAGGCGGTTCCCACTGCTCACGTCAGCGCCAACATGCCGCCCTTCTTGGTACTCATTGCGGAAAATGAACAAGTGAATCCGCCCAATCTGGACGACGCGAAAGTATTCGTCGCCGCCGCGCACGAAGTGGGAGCGACGGCCGACTGCATTGTTCTGCCAGGACTTTCGCACTACAGCTCGATTCGAAACGCGAAATCCGTAAATGACCCAACATTCCAGCGGGTCCGCGTATTCGTTACGAAACAAGCCAGTAGTCATTAGTCAAAATTCAGGATGGTTTCGAGTTGACAGTTTTCCTCCGTGTAGAGAATTTTTGTAACTGCGAAATCCTCCAGCTTCAACAGGACTCAATAGAATTCAACAAGGAAGCGACAAACGATTCAACAGCAGTTGCTTAGAATCTACAAGAATCCACAGATTTCAATGAGTGCTGGCGCCTGGTTCGAGACCAGGAGCAAGACAAACGCTCCCACAAGTTCGAATTCACTTTCCTCCGCCATAAATTCAGGAAATCCTCGACACACCTGCGCCTGAACATTTGCATTGATCGCGCATAAGCTATGGGTGATGCGCGGACGCGGATGAGAGCTTTGCCGCGAGGCCGGCGTCAAACATGGCGCCGTAGCTGAGGTATTGATAGACGACGTCGCGAGGGTAGCGGATCTCGACGCGCACGACGGCGCCGTTCGCACCAATTTGCGCGCGCAGCTCTGAATTAATTCCCGCCCAATAGGTGGGCAGGTTCAGCGCGCGGAAGCGGGTGACGATCTGATCGCGCAGCGCGGGATCGAAATGGACGGCATACTTGTCCACGAGCGCCTTGATGGCGTCGTAATCGCCTTCGGCCTTGCAGCGCATCAGTTCCGCGAGCAGCATCCCGACTCCCTGATGCATTTTCTGGTAATCGGCCACGCGGATAAAAGTTTTGCCGCCACGCGTAAACTGCTCGATGGAGCCGGGAACCTTGTCTTCGATGTAGCGCACGATGAGCTGGCGATCGCGCTGGTGATCCTCTTCGATGGAGTCGCCGCGCGGGATGCGGCGAAGCTGCGTGAGCGGAGCTATCACGGCGTCGTCGTACATCGCTTTCGCAATTTCATCCTGGTTGGAGATGAGGTTTAATTCTTTGAGCTTTGGGTCCCAGGCGTTCCACAGCGCCATCAGGTCCGCGCGAGCTTCTTCGAGCGTCGAGAAATACTCCTTCAAGTAGGGCTCGGCGCCGCTCGTGAGGCGGTCACTTAACTTTCCCGAGCCGTGGCCGATCACTTCGTGGAGCGCGGTCATCAGGTCATCGGCCTCGGCGCCGTAGCGGACGTGGCGCTCGGCAATCTCGGGGCTGGCGGCGAATTCGCGGGAGGAACTCGTGCCGCTCGCGTCATTCAGCGCGCGGCTGCTGCCGGTGAACAGGAAATTCTTCGTGCCGTACTTTTCATGGATTTCATTTTCGTTGGGAAGGTTATCCCCAATGGTGCTCACCGAGAAATCGCCGGTCTCGATGAGCGTCTCGACGGCTTTCACGACCGGCGGATGAAACGTCTGCCGCTTGTACTTCGCGTCCCATGGCGCTCTCTGCTCGAAGTAGTCGGCGTTCTGCGCGAGCTTGACCATCACATCGGTGACGGGCCTGTCTGTGATGGTGACGAAGCTCTGCGAGCTGCCCTTCGCGCCGCGCGCGTCGCGATAGACTTCGATGAAACCGTTATCGAAGTCCACTGTGGCGTCGTTCTGCACCCAGTCCGTGCCAAATTGCAGCCAGTCCGCGAATTCGCCGGTCTGGTAAAAGCGGACTAGGTCGGCGATGACCTGCGCCTGCTTCGGGTCCGCATAGCCGCGCGCCTTTTGGAGGCATTCGACCGCTTTCTTGAGATAGACAGCGTAAAGACCGGGAGGCACTTTGCCGTCGGGCGTCCCGGCGCGGTAAACAAGCTCTTGCAATTTTCGATCCGGGCCTTTCACCACGCGCGAGTTCAGGGGGTAATTCTCATGAAAACCCTTGAGGTCGGCAAGGCTGAGGCCGGGGTAGAAAGTGTTGGAGCTGGCCTGAATGGTGTCTTTGCCGCCCGAGGGGCTTTTGGCCGTGTCCATGGGCTCGAAATCGGGATCAAAAAATGCTGGGCGCAGGGATTCCAATTCGCGGTTCAAGTCAGCGGCGGAGGCGAGAGGCGGGAGATCGCCGGAAGCGGTGCGGAAAGCGCCGTTGCGTTGCGCGTGGAGGGCGACCTCCTGCAATTGCGCGAATGTGAAGGTTGGAAGAAATTTTTGCGCGGTGTAATCGTCGTGATTGCCACGATTGGCCCAGAAAAGTTTTATGAATTCCGATATCTTGTTGAACGCCGCCGGCTCCAGGCCATCGCGATTGGCCATGATTCCTTCGAGCAGCCGTTTCTGGCGCAAGCCGTAGGTGGAGAGCTGATCGTAGATAATGGGATCAATCGCGATGGAGGCCTGCGTGAGCCAATAGGCGAGCGCCTGCTGTTGGGGCGTGAGCGATTTGAAGCTGTCGGCCTGCACCTGGATGAAGCCGACGTCGCCGACGCGCTCGACCAGAACGGAATTGCCGCTTGGCGTTTTTTGCTGGCTTAGCGCCAACGCCGCGGCAAACAAAACCAGACCACCCGCAAGAATTCCACGTCTCATAATCGCCTCCCCCGGAGTGCAAGAGTTGCGCCCGCTGGCCTCATGATACAAGGGTGTGTGATAAGCTGGCACGCACAAAAGAAATACGGTCAAATTAATTGGGGAGGGATTCGCTTCATGTATCGCAAAGTTCATGCGCGCAACCAAGATTTTCGCCTTGCAATAGCGTTTGTTGTGGCGAGCGCGATGATTCTCGGCGCGCCGCTCGCGAATCCGCGGTTTTCGGCGGCGGCACAGAACGCGTCAATGCCGATGGGCACGCCGATCCAGATCAGCGTGGACCTGAGCGAAGCGCCTCGGCATATTTTTCACGCGAATCTCGCGATCCCCGCCGCGCCCGGGCCGCTGACGCTCCTCTATCCGAAATGGATTCCCGGCGAGCACATGCCCGATGGGCCGATCTCCGATTTGGCTGGACTGAAATTCACGGCGGACGGCAAGACGCTCGCCTGGCAACGCGACCCGGTGGACATGTTTGCCTTTCACATGGAAGTCCCCGCGGGCGCGACGTCGGTGGAAGCGAGCCTGGACTATCTGAATCCAGTAGATGGCAGCGGTTATTCCGCAGGGCCATCCGCGACATCGAAAATCCTGGTCCTCGAATGGAATGACGTGCTGCTCTATCCCGCCGGGCCGAAATCGGACGACCTGACTTACATCGCGCGGCTGAAACTGCCGCCGGGATGGAAATTCGGGACCGCGCTCACCACGCAAAGCCAGCAGGAGAATGAAATTCAATTTGGGCCGATTTCACTGACTACATTGGTTGATTCGCCGGTGCTCGCCGGTTCCTACTTCCGCTCGATCCCGCTCGCGACAGACGTCCAACCGCAGCATCATCTGGATCTCGCGGGCGATTCCGCGGCATCCGTGGATATTCCGGCCGACGAATTGGAAGCCTACAACCGGCTGGTGCGCGAAGCCGGAGCGCTCTTTGGCGCGCGGCACTATGACCACTACGATTTCCTCCTTTCGCTAACCGATCATTTCTTTCCGAATGGGCTCGAACATCACCAGTCGAGCGACAACCGTGCGCCTGAACGGTCATTGCTTGATCCCGACCTCCGCTTGGAATTCGCCAGCCTGCTCCCCCACGAATTTACGCATTCCTGGAACGGAAAATTCCGCCGCCCCGTTGGGCTTGCCACGCCGGATTACGCCCAGCCGATGAAGGGCGATCTGCTTTGGGTGTATGAAGGTCTGACGCAATATATCGGAGAGCTGCTCGCAACGCGCGCAGGCGTGCGCGATGAGGACGCCTATCGCGAGGCGCTGGCGCAAACGGCGGCCTACCTCGACCATCAGGCCGGGCGCAACTGGCGGCCGCTGCAGGATACGGCTACGGCGGCGCAAACGCTTTACCTGATTGGGAGCCGCGCATGGTTTTCCTGGCGGCGCAGCGTGGATTTTTACGACGAGAGCTGGTTGATCTGGCTTGAAGCCGACACCGTCATCCGCAAGCAAACGAACGGAAAGAAATCGCTCGACGATTTCTGCCGCGGCTTCCATGGCGCGCCGAGCACGGGTCCGAAAGTCGTGCCATACACATTTGACGACGTTGTTGCGGGGATGAATCAGGTCGTGCCATACGACTGGAGGAAGTTTTTCCGCGACCGGCTGGATTACGTCGGTCCGCGCGCGCCGCTGGGGGGAATTGATGGTGGCGGCTGGCGACTCGTTTACAACGATACGCCGAACTCATATGTGCAGGCTTTTGAGCACACGGATGGGCGTCTGGACTGGGCCTATTCGCTGGGCTTGATGCTCAACCGGGACGGCCAGGTGGTGGATGTGATTCCCGAATCAGCCGGGTGGCGGGCTGGTTTGGCGCCAGGGATGAGGATCCTCGGCGTGAACGGTAAGGCATGGTCCCCGGACGTGCTGCGCGATGCGGTGCGCGCGGCGAAGAACGGCATGGGCACAATTGATTTGCAGTCCGAAAATGAGGGCTACGCAAGGGCTTACAACTTGAATTATCATGGTGGCGAGCTTTATCCTCATCTGGTGCGGGATGAATCGAAGCCCGACGTGCTGAGCCAGATTCTGAAGCCGCTTACCCCCGTTACCACCCCGAAATAGCTCAGAGGGGGAAGCCATTTCTTTCGAACCATTCGCGGGGAATGTGAATCCAATTTTGCGTGTAACTGCGTACTAAAGGCGAGGAAACATGCTCATCAAACGGACGACGGATTTGAAGTATTCGGATATCACGCCAAAGGAAGTTTATTTGAACCGGCGCAAGTTCCTGGCAGGTGCGGCGGTGGCCGGTGGAGCGCTGCTCGCCGGGCGCGGCATATGGGACCTGATTTCCCCGAACCTTAGCGCTTCCGCGGCCACGACGCAGTTGACCGGCCTCGCCAAGAGCCCCTTCAGCACGACGGAAAAACAGAACACTTTCAATCAGGTGACGACCTACAATAATTTTTACGAATTCGGGTCCGGAAAGGGTGATCCCTCCAGCAACGCCGGGAATTTTCGCACATCTCCGTGGAGCGTGTCCGTGGAAGGCGAGGTCGCCAAGCCGCGGACGTTTACGATGGACGAGCTGATGAAGCTCGCGCCGCTCGAGGAACGGATTTACCGCCACAGGTGCGTTGAGCGGTGGTCGATTGTGGTGCCTTGGATCGGCTATTCATTCAACACCTTGGTAAAACTTGTCCAGCCTACTCCCAACGCAAAATACGTTGCGTTCCAAAGTTTCTATGATCCGCAGCAAATGCACTGGGGAAAGGGTACCGGCATTGATTTCCCCTATATCGAAGGGCTGCGGCTGGATGAAGCGATGCAGCCGCTCACGTTGCTTTGCGTGGGAATGTACGGCCAGACGCTTCCGAACCAGGATGGCGCGCCCGTGCGCATGGTGATCCCGTGGAAGTACGGGTTTAAGAGCATCAAGTCGCTTGTCAAGATCCGCTTTGTGAAAAGTGAGCCGCCCACAACCTGGAACAATGCGGCAGCGAACGAATACGGTTTCTATTCCAATGTGAACCCGAAAAGGGACCATCCCCGCTGGAGCCAGGCGAAGGAGCGCCGCCTCGGAGAACTATTTGAGCGACCGACTGTCCTGTTTAACGGCTATGGGGATCAGGTCGCAAGTCTCTACCAGGGAATGGATCTGATCAAATACTATTGATCGCTCCCAAATGAATTCCATCCTCTCCAATAAATGGCTGAAAGTGCCGGTGTTTCTACTCTGTCTCGTTCCGGCAGGGCTGCTCGTGTGGGGATTCTTTCACGATGAACTCACGTCGAACCCCGTCGAATACATCACGCACAGCACGGGCGATTGGACGATCCGCTTCCTGATCATTACGCTGGCGATTACGCCAGCGCGGAAGCTATTGAAGATGCCGGCGTTTATCCGGTATCGGCGGATGCTCGGGCTCTTCGCGTTTTTTTACGGCTGCCTGCATTTCACGACGTACATCTGGCTCGTCAACTCTTTTGATATCCACGAAATGCTGACGGACGTGGCCAAACGCAAATTCATCACCGTGGGGTTCACGGGCTTCTTGCTGATGATTCCGCTGGCGATTACTTCGACGGCTGGCTGGATCCGTCGCATGGGAGGCAAAAATTGGCTGTTGCTGCATCGCGCGATCTACCTCAGCGCTATCGCGGGTGTGATTCATTATGCGTGGCTGGTGAAGTCGGACGAGCGAAAGCCAATCCAATACGGAGTGCTGGTGGGATTACTGCTACTGTACCGATTGGGAGTCTGGCTTGCTGGAAAGAAGAAGAAAGCGCGTGGCAGAGTGGTGGCAGCGGGGCCGCGCCCGATGGAGACTTCGGAGACAGCGTAGAGAACAATTACCTGACGGCGGAATATATTGGCGATCCGGCATCTGCCGCGTATCTTCAGGAATCATCTTAAGGCCTACCCCGAAAGCTGGAAAGTATCCCTTTGGCATTGCCGCAATGGGACCGAAATTGGTACCTTGAAGGTTTCCAGCTTCATGTTCGCCGGTCACGCGAACTGCCAGCCGGGCGAAACTGAAGGAGAACAGGAATGCTTGCGGGGCCTGCAGAGAGAGAAACGCAGCATTTTCCGCAATCCCCTGCTGTACACCTCCACTGCACTCCTGGTCGCCCTGCTCTATGTGAGTTGGGTCTTCTATTCACGGTGGCAGGAAAACCGGGAGTACGAACAAAAAGTGGCGGAAAGAGAGGCTCAAAAGAGGCAAGAAGACGAGCGTGCTGTGGAACTCATGGGCGGCAGCCGGTTCGATATTCTGAATTTTTATGCGTCCCCCAGCGTGATCCGGGAAGACCAAAGCTCCGCAATCTGCTACAGCGTCTCCAACGCCAAAAAGGTGCGGCTGGACCCGCCGGACGCGAATGTCTGGCCTTCCTTGAGCCGCTGTTTCCAAGTATCACCCAAGAAGACAACGACTTACACTCTGACCATCGAAGACGCCGAGGGCCACGAGAAGTCCGCCACTGTCAGAGTGGCCGTTCAATAGGACCACTTCGAAGAGGGAACAGATACTTGTGGTAGAATTTGTTGCTTTCGGCAAATGGTTTTGGCCCATTTGTTTGCAAATTCCAGCCTGGCGGTTGTGAGGCGACGATTCTAATTTGAAGCGGGCCGCGGCCAAACCGGGGACACTTTCTGCCCCGAATATCCGTGAAATGCGCAGGAAATCCAATATGAAAGACGCACGACCCGACCCTCTGGCCAAGATCAAGCAAAAGCTGGAGGAAGAAATCCGCGCCATCGAGCGCGAACTTGTCGATGAGCTGCCGAAGGAAATCGCCAAGGCGCGCGCGCACGGCGATCTTTCCGAAAATGCGGAATATAAGTACGCCAAGGAGCGTCAGGCCTACCTCAACGCGAAAGTCGGGCAGTTGAAAAAGCGCATGGGCGACGTTTCGATGCTCAACGTGAGCAATCTGCCGAAGGACGCGGCGGCCTACGGCTCGCGCGTGTGGATCCTCGACATCCAGAAATCAGTGGAAGTGGAATACAAGCTGGTCACCACGGAAGAATCCGATGCCGCGAATGGGTTGATTTCCACGACCTCGCCGATTGGCAAAGCCTTGCTGGGCCGGCGCGTTGGCGACGAAATCAAGGTGCAGACGCCGGTTGGCATCAAGGAATTCGAGGTTGTGCGGCTGAAGACCATCCACGAAGACGAGTGATATCCCACAATACAACGCCGCTTTCTTGCGAGAGACACATTCTGAAATCGAATCCATTTCTGATTTGCGGAAACATGCGCGCGCGATGAGACCATCCCTCATCGTTCACGGCGGCGCGTGGCCAATCCCCGATGAAGCTGTCGCGGCGTGCAAGAAAGGCTGCCGGCGCGCGCTGGAAGCCGGCTGGACTGTGCTCAGCCGCGGCGGCGGCGCTGCCGACGCGGTCGAGGCGGCTGTCGTGGTTCTTGAAGATGATCCCGTCTTCGACGCGGGGACAGGCGCTCACTTAAATCGCGACGGCCGCGTCGAGCTGGATGCAATCGTGATGGACGGCGCCGCATTGCAGGCCGGAGCCGTTGCGGTGCTGCACCGCGTGAAGAATCCGATTCGACTCGCCCGGCAGGTGATGGAGTCGTGCGAACATATGCTGCTCGTCGGGGAAGGCGCGGAGCGGTTTGCGCAAGAACAAGGCCTTGCGTTGTGCGATCCCGCGGAATTGATCGTGCCGCGCGAGCGCGCCGCTTGGGAAAAGTGCAGCAAGGGCGGGCATAACCAGGCAAATCACGTTCATCAGGGCGGCACTGTCGGCGCAGTGGCAATGGACCAAACCGGCAACATCGTGGCCGGCACCTCAACCGGAGGGACTTGCTGCAAACGCGCCGGACGAGTCGGCGACACGCCGCTCATCGGCTGCGGGTGTTACGCCGACAAGGAAGCGGGCGGAGTTTCCTGCACGGGCTGGGGCGAAGCCATCATGAAAATTGTCATGGCCAAGACGGCAGTGGACCGGCTGCGTGTGAACGAAGGGAAACCGCAGAACGTCGCGGAGTCCTGCATTCAATTGCTCGCTAAACGCACGAAGGGCGCGGGCGGACTTATTTTGCTCGATCGCGAAGGCACTCCCGCTGCCGCATTCAACACAAAGCGCATGGCGCACGGCTACATCAAGCCGGACGGAACCATTTTCACCGCTGTTTGATTTGCGAGCCCCTTCGACACCAGAAACTCACTCGATGCGTTCCTTGAAATCCAACCAGACGACCCTCATCTCCTTCTGCGAGTCATTGCGCGCGGTCCAGGGTTCGCCGGCCGCCACCCATTCGAGCAGCCCTGCGGGAAAAGTGGGGGCGTTCTTTTCCCGCGGCGCCGTTGCGTCGCCGAGCTTGTCAGGATAGATCAACAGGCGGGCCGGATGGGCGCCCTTGCTTACCGGTCTGGAGTAGCCCGGTGGAAGCGTCGCGGCGATCATGCGCAAATCATCTGTCTCGAGCAGGATTGTTCCGTCGAGCGGGTTCATCTTTTTCGCATTCGCCGCAAGCGCGGCGGCCACTGTGGGGAAGTAAATATGCGCTTCGCCCTGCCTGTGCAGGAGTGAAATCGTGACATTCCGAAATGTCGTATTCCCGACGTTCCCAGCCACATGGGCGAACGGCCCTTTTGCGAAATTTACAGTGGAATCAGTCAAGTGTGCACTCACAACCGGCTTACCCTCGATGGCATTCGTGATGTCCGCATCCCCGAACACCTCATAGACATAGTCGTAGTCATGCCGGTGCAAGAGTGTTGAGTCATGCGCAGGCACCTCGACTTCGTATGCCTGCACATACGAATTGTCGATGATCAAATGGTGGTGATGCTCCTGCGAAATCGGAACGGCAGCGCCCTGCGATAGGATCGCCGCAGCCCCGCAAGCCATCAGCGCCATCGTGCAGATTGCCCGAACGCACACGGTCTTCGCCGCCTCCTCGCGAGATTCTACACCGATTGCCGCGCCGCGCGGCTCCGTGCTAGCATCGGCCGTCTCGGAGCCTCGCGGCGCCTTCTGCAAACAGGCGTCAGGGAGCGGGGCTTCATCCTCCAACCACAGGGGACGCTCATGAAAGCCTATAACACGCAGTTCATCCGAAACGTTGGCATTGTCGGCCACGGCGACACCGGAAAAACGCAACTGGTGTCGTCGTTGCTCTTCACTGCCGGAATGACCCCCCGGCACGGGAAGGTTGCGGAAGGGAACACGGTCACTGACTGGGACGAAGAGGAGATCGCCCGGAAGATCACCATCCAGACCTCGCTCGCCTACGCCGAATGGGCCGCCCCCGGCCAGACTGAAAAAACCAAAATCAATTTCATAGACACGCCGGGCTACAGCACCTTTGTCAACGAGACGCGCTCCACACTCGTCGGCGCCGATTGCGCGCTGATTCTCGTGGACGCGCACACGGGCGTGCAGGTCGTCACCGAGAAGGTCTGGGACTATTGCACGGAGTACGAGCTGCCCCGCGCGTTTGTCATCAATTGGATGGACCGTGAGCTGGCGAGCTTTGAGCGCGCACTGGCTTCCGTCCAACAAGTTTTTGGACGAGGCGCGGTGGCCGTGCAATTGCCAATAGGCGAAGAAAAAAGTTTTCGCGGCGTGATAGACCTGGTGACCATGAAAGCGCTCACCTATTCCGCAGGTGGCGACGGCAAGGCAAAGGTTGAAGAGATTCCTGCTGACATGGCCGATGCGGCCAAAGAGGCGCACGAGAAGCTCGTCGAGATGGTCGCCGAAGGCGATGACAAACTGATGGAGGAGTTCTTCGAGAAGGGCACGCTACCCCCCGAAGATCTGCGCAAGGGACTCAAAGAAGCAGTGGCCGTGCGGCGCATCTTTCCCGTCTTGGCGACGGCGGCATTGCCGAATATCGGGAGCGACGCGGTTTTAAATTTCCTGGTCGAAATTTTCCCCGACCCGTTCGTGCGGGTCAAGGTGACCGGATACACGGAGCCGGAACGCAAGGGCGATACAACCGAGCGCAAGATAGTGGACAGCGAGCCGGTGTCGTTATTCGTCTTCAAGACGCTCGCCGACCCATTTGCCGGGCGCATCACGTATTTCAAGGTGATGTCCGGAATGTTGAAGGCGGACGCCACGGTGGTCAACTACAACCGCGGCACGTCCGAGCGCTTGCAGCACGTCCAGGTCATGCAGGGCAAAACCGGCGCCGACGTGCCCGAGTTGCACGTGGGGGATCTGGGCGCCGTCGCGAAACTGAAGGACACGATCACCGGCGACACACTGGGCGACAAGGCTTCGCCGATCTTCTACGCGCCGGTGCGGTTTCCTGAGCCCTCCATCACCTTCGCCATCGAGCCGAAGACCCGCGCCGACGAGGACAAAATCGGCCAGGCCATCCACAAGATTCTCGAGGAGGATTTGTCACTGCGTTTTTCGCGTGACCCGCAGACGAAAGAGTTTCTTCTGTCGGGCTCAGGCCAGCAGCACATCGAGATCGTGGTCGCCAAGCTGAAGAAGCGCTACCACGTCGAGCTGACGCTCAAGCCTCCCAAGGTTCCCTACCGTGAGACTATTCGCGGAAGAGCCGACGCCGAAGGCAAGCACAAGAAACAGACCGGGGGGCACGGCCAGTTCGCCGTCTGCCGCGTGAAGTTCGAACCGTTGCAGCGCGGCGCGGGCGTTGAGTTTGTGGACGACATTTTCGGCGGCTCAATCCCCAAGAACTGGATCCCGTCGGTCGAAAGGGGCATTCGCGACACCGCCGCGCGCGGGTATCTCGCGGGGTTCCCCCTGGTGGACTTCCGCGCCTCGGTCTATGACGGCAAGTATCACGACGTGGATTCGTCCGACATGGCCTTCCGGATCGCGGGTTCGCTGGCATTCAAGGAGGGAATGACGCAGGCCAAGCCCGCGCTTCTCGAGCCGATCATGAACGTCGAAGTTGCCGCTCCGGACCAGTATTCCGGCGACATCATGGGCGACTTGAGCTCCCGGCGCGGCCGCATCAGCGGCAGCGAAGTGCGCGGAAACACTGTGATCGTCAAAGCGCAGGTGCCGCTCTCGGAGATGCTGAGCTATGCGACGGGCCTGACTTCCATGACCCAGGGGCGCGCCTCCTACCACATGGAATTTTCCCACTACGACTTCGTGCCCGCGGAAATCGCGGAAAAAATCATTGCTCACGCGAAGGCTTCCCGCATCGGCGAGGAGATCGAAGAAGAGGTCTGAGCGCGCTGCGCTCGCTCGAAAGAACCAATTTGGCCCGGCGCCATATTGGATGTTGCGAACTTTACCGGGTACGAGAGAATCCGCGTTCGTAGTTCATGTGCCGTGAACAGGAATTTCCGGCCGGACAGGCTTCCGATGAAAACAAAAAAAACTCGAACCTGGAGCGATGCGACTCGCGCGATCCATGCCGGGGAATCGCACCACGGGATCAGCGGCCCGGTCGCCACGCCCATCGTGCGCTCCTCCACGTTTACTTTTTCCAGCACCGCGGAGATGAAGCGTTGGGCCGAAGGCAAGAGCAAGGCCTACATTTACACGCGGTATGGGAACCCCACGCTCACCGTCGCGGAAGCAAAAATCGCGCAACTGGAACGCGCCGAAGCCGCCTTGGTCGCCGCATCCGGCATGGCGGCCATCTCTTCAGCGCTCTTATCGGTGCTGAAACAAGGCGACGAATTGATTGCCACCCGCCAGCTCTATGGCGGCAGCTATCGCTTGCTGAGGGATGTTTTCCCGGGTCTCGGCATCCGCGTTCATCACGTAGAAACCGATCTCGAGGGGGTCGAGCGTCTCGCGAACAATCGAACGCGCGTCCTTTACATCGAGACGCCCACGAATCCGACCCTGCGCGTCGTGGACTTGAAAAAGGCGGTCGCACTCGCGCGGCGATTCAAACTGGTCAGCATCGTGGACAACACTTTTGCATCACCCGTGCTCCAAAAGCCTCTCGAGCAGGGCTTCGATCTCACTGTCCACAGCGCGACAAAATACCTGAGCGGTCATTCCGACTTAATCGGCGGCGCGGTCGCCGGCCGTAAATCGCTGGTGGACAAAGTCCGGCAGATGATCATTTATCTAGGTGGCTCGATGGACCCCGAGGGGGCCTACCTCCTCATCCGCGGGATGAAATCTGTTGAAACGCGGGTTCATCGCCAGTGCGCCACGGCGATGGCTGTCGCGCGTTATCTGTCGAAACATCCCAAAGTCGCACGAGTGCATTATCCCGGCCTTCCCTCGCACCCAGATCACGCACTGGCGAAAAAACAGATGTCGGGCTTTGGCGCGATGATGGCATTCGACTTGAAAGGCGGCCTCGCCGCTGCGCGCCGTTTTTGCGACCGAACGCACCTTTTCCTACTCGCCGCCAGCCTGGGCGGAGTCGAATCCCTCTGCGTGCTGCCTATTTACACATCGCATTACAGGATGAGCCGCCAGGAACTGGCCGCGGCAGGGGTCGAGCCGGGCACCGTCCGCCTATCCGTTGGCCTCGAAGATCCCGCGGATCTCATCGAAGATTTGCGCCACGCTCTTGCGTAAGATTCGCCAACGCCCACGCTCAAGCTCCTATTGAAATTATTTGTTTGGAATGAGTTACGGCCAATTTGCCGTTCCGGGTTGACCCATTACCTTCTTCCGGCCTAGCATAGTTTATCGGCTGACCCAAACTCCGGGAGAGCCGTCTAATAACTCAGGGTCTGAGCCGGGCCATCAGGCTTTTGGCTCGAGTCATGGCGTGACCAAACGATTCTCCATATCGGCGGTGAGCCATTGCCTGCTGGCTGCGCTCTGCCTTCTTGGCCTGGTTGGACTTGGCGGATGCGATGATGCCACTCACAACGCCACCCAGGTCCGCCCACCGGAAATCAAGGCTGCGCCCGAGCAGATCACCTCACAGGCAATCAAAGCCCCGGTGCTCAATCCGCTGCCGTTTCAGCCCAGACCGGGGCTTACCATCTCCCTTCTGGAGCCACCTCCGGATTCAGGACTGGATTTAATTCTCTCGTACGCCCAGTGGTACTTCGAGGCGGGCCAGCAGGACTTTCACGCGGGGCATCTCGCCAAGGCGCGCCAGGAATTTGATCTCGCCGTGGACACGTTGATCAGCAGCGGTTTCGAAATCAACAGCGACCCGCGTCTCGCCGCCACGTTCCATCGGATTGTGGAAACCATCAGCAGCGAGGAGTTCGCCGCTTTCCGCGAGGGCGACGGGTTTTCCGAGCAGAAGGCGGTAGCGGCGCCGATCGATGAGATCCCTGAAATTGGCGTGCCCGCGCCGGGGACTCTCGATCCGAATCTGGCCGCGGGCGCGGCGCGGGAAATTGCGCTCGTGCCGCATGATCTTCCGCTGACGGTGAATGAATACGTGCTCGCTTATCTGAATTTCTTCCAGACCCCGCGCGGCCGCGCCATCGTCGAGAACGGTCTCCGCCGCGCCGGTCGTTACCGCCCGATGATCGAGCGCGTGCTCGATGAAGAAGGTCTGCCGCGCGACCTCATCTATCTCGCGCAGGCCGAAAGCGCGTTTCAGCCGACGGCCGCTTCGCGCGCCCGCTGTGTCGGCCTCTGGCAATTCGCGGCCTGGCGCGGCCATGAGTACGGCCTGCAGCAAAACTGGTGGATTGACGAGCGCCAGGACCCGGAAAAATCCACTCGCGCCGCGGCGCACCACCTGCACGACCTGTACGATCAATTCGGCGACTGGTATCTGGCAATGGCCGCCTACGACACCGGTCCGGGTAACGTGCAGAAAGCCATCGAACGCACCGGCTACGCGGATTTCTGGGAGCTTTACAAACGTAATGTCCTCTTGAAGGAGACGCGCAATTACGTGCCCATCATTCTTGCTTTGACGCTGGTCGCAAAAGACCCTCTGCGGTATGGGATCCAAGTGACACCCGAGCCATACCCGGAAACGGACCGCGTCAAACCGGGCGGCCCGATTGATTTGCGCCTGGTGGCCGAAACCATTGACGTGGACGTCCAGACCCTGCGCGCTCTGAACCCTGTCCTCTTGCGGACGGTCACGCCAAATGATCCCAATTTTGAGTTGCGCCTGCCCGCTGGAACCGCGGATCGATTCCTAACGGAAATCGCCGCCATTCCTCCGGGAAAATGGGTGACCTGGCGGCGCCATCGTATTGAAGAAGGCGAGACGCTCACACAGATTGCGCGCACCTTTCACGTGACTCCTGCGGCGATTGCCGATGCCAACGGTCTCGATATCCGCGCGCGGCTTGAAGCCGGGCAGAAACTGATCATTCCCGCGACGGCTCCATCCGAACCCGCTCTGGGAAAACTCACCTACTATCGCGTGCGCAAAGGCGACACGGTGGAAAGCGTCGCCCAGCAGTACAGCGTCACACCCTCCGACGTTATCAAGTGGAATCACCTGGCATCACAGAAACTAGGCCGCGGGATGCGGCTGCGCGTTTATCCGGGCGGCCTGGGAGCGCAATCTCCGGCTGCCTCGCGGACCGCGCATCCCGCGGCGGCGCCGGCCGATACAGCTTCCGCCCCACGGCCGGCCGCCCTTGATAGCGGAGTCCCCACGCCTGGAGCGGTCACACACAAGGTAGTTTTCGGGGAGACGCTTTGGTCGATTGCCCAGGCATATCACACGACCGCTGAGGCGCTGCGCTCCACCAACCATTTTCTGTTTACTAGACCGCTACAAGTCGGCGATCAACTCACCATTCTTCCGCCCCATTAGGCAATGTCATTTACTGCAGTAACCTCTTATTTTACAGGTACTTACACGCATAGCAGCGGTGGCTCTCCAAGGTCGATAATTCGTCTGAATCCTCCGCGCCCCGCCGGCCTTCAGCCACCTCTGGCCTTGACAAAGACAGCAGACTTCGTTAAGTAAACTCCACGGGGAAAGAGTTGGCCGCGCTTCGTCGTCTGACGGGCGCATCACAATTGGAGGACACAATGAACTTCCGCATGGACGACGACGAAGACAACGAGTTGCCCCGCTTCGAAGAGGATGAGGAAGCAGGCGGCGAAGACATCATCGAGGAAGAGACGGAAGAATTGATCGTCGAGGAGAGGCCGGGCTTTCCGGTGGCTCCCCCGCCCCCTCCGAAGCCCGCGGCCCATTCAAAACCGGCGCGCAAGGCAAAAAAGGCGAAGAAGGCCGGGAAAACCGCAAAGAAATCGAAACCGCGGCGCAAAACCGCTCCCAAAAGGAAGGGCAAGAAGCCAAAGAAGTCGCCACGCAAGAAGTCGAAGCGCAGCCGGAGATAGAACAGTTTCCACGGTCGCGGGATGTCCGGGTGTTTCCCCCGGAAATCTTTTTTTCAATCACGTTTCCTCCCTTCCCGATTCACGGCTTCTTGCAACGCCCTGCCAGATAGATTTCCATCTTGCCGCAAAAAAACCATTCCGGCGCGACCCATTTCCGTCTTGCACCTGTCGGGAAGGTCTGACTTGCGACAGCGGCCTCCTCAAGCCCATCGCAGTTCCAATTGGGGTCATCTAAGCATATCTAGACTTGCCGCATGTGCTAATCCCCGATAGCATTTGCGGACATGCTCCGGGCGGTGGAACATATCCGGCGGATGCGAGGCGGCGCGCAGGCCCATCTGATGCGCTGTTCGGACGGTTTTTATTACATCGTGAAATTTCAGAACAATCCGCAGCACACACGCGTGCTCGCCAATGAATTGCTAGGCACGGCGCTGGCTACCTGGTTGGGCTTGCCCACGGCGCCGTTCGCGGTGGTTGAAGTGGAACACAGCCTGATCCGCCTCACAGAGGAACTTGCCGTGCAAGTGGGAGTGTCGCGTACGCCGTGCCTGCCTGGTCTGCAATTTGGTTCGCGCTACCCGGGCGACCCGGCACGAACGGCGGTCTTCGACCTTTTGCCTGATGACGCGCTGGCCGAAGTTGAGAACGGAGATGATTTCCTGGGGATGCTCGTCTTCGATAAATGGACTTGCAACACCAACGGCAGGCAGGTGATTTTTTTTCGGGAACCGGGCCGCTCACGCTATCAGGGGATGATGATTGACCAGGGTTTTTGTTTCAATGCCGGCGAATGGAATTTCCCGGACGCGCCGCTGCGCGGGCTCTATATGCGCCAGCGCGCGTATCATGGCGTCACCGGGATGGCTTCCTTTGAGACTTGGCTCGCCCGCCTCGAGCGGCGGATCACGCCGGACGTCCTCGATGAGGCCGCAAAGCAAATCCCCCCGGCCTGGTACGACTTTGATGTGGATGCCCTGTATGCGCTGCTGGAACGCCTGGACCGGCGGCGCTTGCGCGTCCGCGAGCAGCTCGAACTGGCGCGGGACTCATCCCGGCAGCCGTTTCCAAACTGGAGGTAGAAAATGCCCGAATCCGCCCTCAATGCTTTCGCGTATCACATCGTGCGATACGCGCCGAACCTCATTCGCGACGAATGGGTGAACATCGGCGTGGTCGCGTACGATCCCGCGGAACCCCGCTTCCGAGTTCGCCTGATCGAAGACGAATCGGAATTCTCCCGGCTGCGCCGGCTGCATCCGGCTTCCGATGAGGCGGCGCTGCGCGGACTTTCTTCTCTTTTTGAGAGCACCCTCTCCGATCACCGTGGCGAACTTTCCGTCTGGACGGTCAAGCTGGAACAGATGCTTTCCAACACCGTGCAATTCAGCCCGCAAAAGGGCCTGCTTGCCGAAGACCTCGATACCGAAATGGACCGCCTCTTTCACGACCAGGTTGCGGCTCCGCGCGCGCGAGTCGCGGTCTCCGGCAGCCGAAGCGTGATCCGTTCCGCGGCCACGCAGGTTTTTCGCACCACAGGTCTGCTGCCCAAACTGACGCGGAGCGTGGATGTGGGGGAGTTTACGGTTCCCGGCGATCCGCTGCACCTGGACTACGCCTATCGCCGCAACGGCACCCGCGGGTTCATTCAATCGCTTGCGCTCACGCGCGAACCGGCGCAGGCCAAGGTGCTGGCCTACACGGCTGACGCCATCCGCGCAAAGATTGAGAAAACGGAATTCGTCGCCATCACGGAGATGGAGTTGCGCCCGGAAGAAAATAAACGCCACCGGTTTATCTCCGGGCTATTCGAGGAAAAAGATATTTCTTTGGTGCCGCTCTCGCACCTGCCGGTGTGGGCGCACAAGTTGCGCCCGCTCCTTCAATAAAAAACAGGCGCCTAAACCAGCGGTTCGTTCCAGTCTTCCAGCACGGACTTCAGCTTGCCCATGAACTGGTGCGCGGTGGCCCCGTCCACGCAGCGGTGGTCGTAGGAAAGCGTCAGATAGACCATCGAGCGGATGGCGATGGCGTCGTCAACCACCACCGGCCGCTTCTGGATCGCGCCAATGCCGAGGATCGCCACGTTCGGCTGGTTGATCACCGGCAGCCCCATCAATCCGCCGAAGATTCCCGGGTTCGTGATGGCAAATGTGCTTTCCTGCACCTCATCGGGCTTGAGCTTTTTCGTCCGCGCGCGTTCGGCCAGATCGTTCACCGCACGCTGCAGTCCGAGGAAGTTTTTCTCTTCCGCGTTCCGCACCACCGGCACGATCAGCCCGTTCTCAATCGCCACAGCCACGCCGATGTTGATTTCGCGGTGCATCACGATGTTCGTTCCATCCACCGACGCGTTCACGATGGGGAACGCGCGCAGCGCTTCTACCGCGGCGCGCAGGAAGAACGGCATGAACGTCAGCTTGGCGTCGTAGCGTGATTCAAATTCATTCTTTGACTTCGCGCGCACCGCCGCCACACGGCTCATATCCGACTCGTCCACCGAATAGACGTGCGGGGATACGCGCTTCGAGACCACCATGTGCTCGGCAATCTTCTGCCGCATCACCGACATCGGCTGGACTTCGTAGTGGCCGAAATAGATCCGCTCGCGCGGCACGGCGTTTTCGAGCGCACCGCGCGCCACGGTCCCTCCGGTTGCAGGCGGGGCTGCAGTTCCAGCCGCCGGCGCCGCCGCGGGCCGCGCTCCGCCTGAGGAGATCGCCGAGAGGATGTCTTTCTTGCTGATGCGTCCTCCCGCGCCCGTCCCGGTGAGTCCCGACAAATCCACGTTGTTTTCCTTCGCCAGCCGCCGCACGAGCGGCGAGCTGCGAATCTTCTGTCCATTGCCGCTCACCACCGCGGCGGGCGCGGCAGCGCGGGCTAGTGCCGGTTGTGCACCAGTTGGTGTTGGGGCAGGCTTGGGCGCAGGCGCCGCAGCCTTTGGCGGCGGCCCGGGCAGATGGACTGGCTCTTCCTTCTCTGTCGTTGATGCAGTCGCTGCTGGCGCGGGAGCAGCCGTCGTAGGAGCGGGCGCCGCACTTGCAACCGGGGCCGTTGCGGCACTGCGTGCCGCACCCCCCGCCGCCTCAATCAAAGCCACAACAGTTTTGATCGGCACAGTCTGTCCTTCTCCGATCTTGATCTCCTTCAGGACACCCGCCGCGGGCGCGGGGATTTCCGCGTCCACTTTGTCGGTCGAGATCTCGAAGAGCGGCTCGTCCCGCTCGATCTTGTCGCCGGGCTTCTTCAACCATTTGGTGATGGTGCCTTCAAAAATGCTTTCGCCCATCTGGGGCATAATGACGTCAACGGCCATGAGTCTCTCCTCTTTCCAACCCTTTTCCAACACTTTTTAGACGCTGATGCGATTCTCTCTTGCCTACTAATACCTCGCAAGCTCCCGCGCGGCGGCAACCACCTTATCCGCGTTCGGCAGAAAATGTTCTTCGAGCGGTGGCGAATACGGCACCGGCGTATCGAGCGAAGTTACGCGCATGACCGGCCCATCGAGTTGATCGAACGCGCCTTCGCAAACCGTCGCCGCAATCTCCCCGGCGATGCCTCCCGTTCGCGTGTCCTCATGGACGACGAGCAGCTTGTTGGTCTTCGCCACGCTCGCCAGAATTGTTTCCTTGTCGAGCGGCAGAAGCGTGCGCAGGTCAATCACTTCGCACTCGATCCCCTCGCCCGCCAGCGTCTGCGCCGCTTCGAGCGACGTGTGCAGCATCGCCGCGTAACTCACAATCGTCAGGTCGCGCCCCTCGCGGCGCACCGCCGCCTTGCCGAGCGGCACCAGATACTCCTCCGCGGGCAACTCTTCCTTGATCCGGCGGTACAGGAATTTGTGCTCGAAAAAAAGCACCGGGTTGTTGTCGCGGATCGCCGACTTCATCAGGCCCTTTGCGTCATAAGCCGTCGCCGGATACACAACCTTCAATCCCGGCGTGTGCACAAAATACATTTCCGGGTTCTGCGAATGGAACGGCCCGCCGTGAACTCCGCCGCCCGAGGGCCCACGCACCACCATCGGCACAGGCGCGCCCCAGCGATAGTGCGACTTCGCCACGAAGTTCGTGAGCTGGTTGAAGCAGCAGGCGATGAAATCAATGAACTGCAGCTCCGCCACCGGGCGCAAACCCTGGTAGCCCATGCCCACGGCCGCGCCGATGATGGCCGTTTCGCTGATGGGCGTGTCAATCACGCGCTCCCAGCCGAAGCGCTCGAGCAGCCCGGCGGTCACCTTGAACGCGCCGCCATAAACGCCGATGTCCTCGCCGATCATCACCACGGCAGAATCGCGCTCCATCTCTTCAAAGAGCGCCTGGCGGATGGCTTCGAGGAATGTCACCTGATTTTTCTCGGCTGCCACTTTTTGCCCTGACATTTTCAGCCCCGCCCTTTCCGCGCCACGGCTTTCTTCGCGCCAGACTTCTTTGGGGAATGCGTGCCGGAATTCGCGCCAGACTTTGCCCCGGAATTCACGCCGGCATTCGCGGACTTCGCATTCCGCGAAACCTTACCCGCTGCCTTCACTGCCGCAGGCGCCTTCGCGCCATTTCCCTGCGCGCTGGCGGACGTAGATTCGCTGCCCTTCGCGTTCGCGGCTCCGCCGCCAAATCCTTCCACCTTCCACACCGGCTTGACGCTCGATTTCGGCGGCATCACTTCTTCCTTCGGGCGCCTCCAGTCGGCTTCAATCGCGTGGCAACCGTTCTCGCAATAGACGCCCCGTTCGGCCAGTTCCGGCGGCGGGAAGGGTGAGTTCTCCGCGTATTCGAGATCTTCCGTCAACTCGCGGTCTATCCGCGATTCGATCTCTTTGCGCGTCTTCGCGTCCCACAATTTGTTTTCGCCCAGATACTTTTCGTAAAGGTTCAGCGGGTCGCGTTGCTTCCAGTACTCGAACATCTCCTTCGGGACATATTCCGCCGGATCGTGCTGCGCGTGGCCTCGCATGCGCATGGTCTTCGACTCGATGATCACCGGCCCATCACCCGCGCGGCACTGGTCCACTGCGCGCTTCGCCGTCTCATACACCGCCACCACATCGTTTCCATCCACGATGTAGCTCGCGATGCCGTACGCCTTCGCTCGGTCGGCCAAATCCTTCAGCGGGACCTGCCGCCCGACGGGCGTCGAATAGGCCCACTGGTTGTTCTCGATCACACATACAAACGGCGCGCGCTGCTGCGCCGCGAGGTTCATCCCTTCATGGAACGCTCCGGTCGAAGTGCCGCCGTCGCCGATCCACGTCATCGCGACGATCTTCTGCCCCAGGTACCTTCCTGCCATGGCGATCCCCGTCATCACCGGGATCA
This sequence comes from uncultured Acidobacteriota bacterium, assembly GCA_963838945.1. Classification (GTDB taxonomy): domain Bacteria; phylum Acidobacteriota; class Terriglobia; order Acidiferrales; family UBA7541; genus DASTCZ01. The sequence goes on from CAWITC010000011.1 coordinate 1,085,445, forward strand.
GGTCGCCCAGCATCGAAATCGGCGAGACCACGTGCCGCGTCTTCAGGTCGCCGAAATGACTCGTGCCGTCTTTGCCGAGCGTGGGTGAGGTGTATCGCGCCATGTATTGCGTAAAAATGTCTCGCGGTTTGTAGCCGCGCACAAGCAGCGCGCCGGCGTTGCGGATCATCGGCGCGATCCAGTCGCCCGGCCCCAGCGCATAAGCCGTGCCCACCGACGTCGCTTCCTGCCCCAGGCTGGAGTACAGCCCGCCGACAACTTTGTTCTGCCGGAATAGATTCACCAGCCGGTCTTCCACCGACCGGTTGAGTCTCATGTAGTAATAAAGCTCCAGATTTTGCTCCCGCGTGAGCGAAGTTTCCATTCGGTCTCCGGTTTCCTGCGTTATCCCTTCCTCCAACCCTCTCGCGACATCTCTGTCCGTCACGCCACTGGCGCAGGCGCTTCGACTGCGGCAAGAACGCTTTGCAATTCTTCCGCGGATGTCGCGCGCATCTCGCGCGAAAAACAATCGCCCAGATGCCGCGCCAGCCTCGACGCGGCGTCCGCCATATCAACTCGCCTCCCGAGCAATCGTTCAAGAGACGTAGCGCGCTTGTCCGAAATCCCGCAGGGCACGATCAACTCAAAGTATTGCAAGTCAGTGGACACGTTATACGCCAATCCGTGTGACGTCACCCAGCGGCTGATGTGCACGCCGATGGCGCCCAGCTTTTCTTCCGCCTGCGCTCCAGCCGGCCTCGCCCCCTCCACCCAGATCCCCGTCCGCCCCTCGTAGCGTTTTGCCACGATGCCATATTCCGCCGTCGTGCGGATCATCGCCTCCTCAAGCTGCCGCACGTACCACACAACGTCTCTCCGGATCTGGGCGAGATTCAGAATCGGGTACGCAACAATCTGCCCCGGCCCGTGATACGTGATGTCCCCGCCGCGGTTCGTCGCGTGGAATTCGACCCCCATCTGTTTCAGCAAATGTTCCGGCGCAAGCAAATTCTCCGTCTTCCCGCTGCGCCCGAGCGTGATTACGTGCGGATGTTCGCACAGCAGCAGGACATCGGGGACCAGCGCCAGCTTCCGCGCGGCCACAACGCGCCGCTGCAGCTCCCACGCCGCCTCATACCCCATCAATTCGAGATCAACTGTCCAGCATTCTTGCATCGAATTCCTAAAAAACAATTCAAGCGTTAATCGCCCAGCCACGCACCGCCGCAAACGCGTCTCCCATCGCCTCCCACACCGTCGGGTGAGCGTGGATCGTAGCCATCATGTCGTCCACGGTGGCTTCGAGCTGCAGCGCGGTCACCGCTTCGGCCAGAATCTCCGTCGCTAGCGGCCCGATGATGTGCACTCCCAGCACCTCGCCGTACTGTTCTTCCGCGACCACTTTGATGAACCCACCCGGCAGGCCGAGGATCGACGCCTTGGCGTTTGCAGCGAACGGGAACTTCCCGATCTTCACTTTGTGGCCCGCATCGCGCGCGGCCTTTTCCGTGAGTCCCACTGATCCGATTTGCGGCTCGCAATACGTCGCGCCGGGGATGCGGTTGCGGTCCACCGGCGGCATCTGGTGGCCGGACATCTTCGCCACTGCGGAGATTCCCTCCATCGACGCGGCATGCGCAAGCTGCGGCATTCCCGCGACGATGTCTCCAATGGCGAATAGGCCCGGTTCATCGGTCTCCATATATGGCCCTACATAGACGAACCCGCGCTCCAGCTTTGCCTTCGTTTTTTCCAGTCCGAGGTTCTCCGTTTTCGGCGCTCGACCCACGGCAATTAATATTTTCTCCGCGGCGGCCTTCTGCGTTTTTCCGGCGGCATCGGTGAGTGTCACCGTCCCGCCCTTCGCATCCGTCGTCACGCCCTGCACCTTTGCGCCGGTCTGGATCTGGATGCCCCGCTTCCGGAACGCCTTGTCGAGTTGTGCCGAAATTTCCTCGTCTTCCACCGGCACAATACGCGGCAGCGCTTCGAGCAAGGTCACCTCAGACCCAAATGTGCGAAATATCGAAGCGAACTCGACCCCCACTGCTCCCGCTCCCACAACCACGAGCGTTTTCGGTATTTGCGGCAGCGTGAGAATCTCGATGTTGCTCAGAATCGTCTTCCCGTCAATCTTTACGCCCGGCAGCGACCTCGCTTCCGAGCCCGTCGCCACGATGATGTTCTTCGCCGTGATCTCCGTCGTCTTCCCGTCTTTTTCCACGGACACACGTCCCGGCCCGGCGACCCGCCCCCATCCGGTCGCGCTTTCCACCTTGTTTTTCTTGAAAAGGAATTCGATTCCCTTGGCGTGCTTGGTGACAATCTTGTTCTTCCGCGCCAGCACCGCCGCCCAGTCCAGCTTTACGTCCTTCACTGCAATCCCGAATTCGCTCGCCCTCTGGATCTCCTCGTACACGTCGGCGCTGTGCAGCAGCACCTTCGTGGGTATGCACCCGACATGCAGGCAGGTCCCGCCGAGAAAACCGTCCTTTTCGATGACCACCGTCTTCAGCCCCCACTGCGCCGCGCGGATCGCCGTGACGTACCCTCCCGGGCCGCTGCCGATAATTGCCAGATCGTAGTTGGCCAAACGCTCCTCCCTCTGGGAACCCGTTCGGTACCCCGCGGGGGCCTCCTCGCGGAGACGCCCCTCCCCGAAATCTGTCTCCCCATTAGATTGTCGCGGGACACTAAAGAATCCATGATTCTAGCAGCCGCATCAAACCATCGCAACGCGCCTTCCTTGACTCTTACCGGAGGCGCGCCTACAATCAGCGATTTATTGTCAGGGCCGGAAGATGGCAGTGGGACCCCTCTATGGATAAAAAACGTCTCGATTACTACAGGAAGAAGCTTCAGGCGAAGCGCGAGGAACTCGTCCGCAATATCGAGCGGACCGAGGAAGAAGGCCGCGCCGCCGACGAAGACACAACGGTGGACCTCGCCGACAAGGCCGCCAACTCCTATACCAAGGAATTTCTCTTCGGCCAGACCAACACCGATCGCGCGCTGCTAAAGCTCATCGATGAAGCCCTCAAGCGAATGAAGGACGGCACTTTCGGGGAATGCGCCAACTGCGAAAAAGAGATTCAGCAGAAGCGGTTGGAGGCCGTACCCTGGGCCAAGTACTGCGTCGAGTGCCAGGAAAAGCAGGAACGCGGCCAGCTCTAAATAATTCTAAAAGATTAAATTTATCTATCTTTGACTATCCGCGCATCGTACACTGGTTGCGTTGTGCTGCAGGATCGCAAGTCTGGTGGGACCGTGTGGTCGGCTTTGCGAACAGCCCGGGATGCTGTCGTCTCGGTGGTCTTCCCCGCACCCTGCCGGATTTGCGCGAAAGTTCTCGACACGGCCAGCCGCGTCCCTGTCTGCGGCGCCTGCCTTGCTTCCTTCAGCCGCATCTCTCCGCCGTGGTGTTCCCGTTGCGGCCGCCCGGTCGTCTCACTTCAGGTCGCGGACTCGCCCCAGTTTCTCTGTCGCCTCTGCCGCGCCGAAACCTATGGCTTCGGCTTCGCCCGCAGCTTCGCTTACTACGATGACCCAATGGTGCGCGCAATTCTCCTCGTAAAACACGATGGAGTCGCTCCTTTGGCCTCCTGGTTTGCCGCTCGCCTTGCGGAACTTGCCAACCATGACGCCGAGCGATTCTCCGCGGACGTCGTAGTCCCAGTACCGCTTCACCCGGCTCGGCTCCGCGAACGCGGGTATAACCAGGCCGAGCTCATCGCGCGGCCCCTCGCGCGCAAGCTTCGGCTCAAGCTCGGCCCCTACCTACTCGCCCGCACCAAGCCGCGTCCTGACAAATTGCGCCTCACCAACCGCGAGCGCTGGACCTCTGTACGTGGGGCTTATGAAACCCGTGCAGGCGTCCGAGTTGACAACCTGCATGTCCTGCTGGTAGATGATGTTATGACGACCGGCGCGACGCTGGATGCCTGTTCTCGGGCACTGCTAAATGCTGGCGCCGCGCGTGTCACTGCATTGACGGTAGCCCGCGCGATCCCGGAGTGGGTCCGGCCAGGCAACGCGCCCGAGCAGGCTGGAGTCCAATCTTAATGGGTATGGAAGGCCAACGAACCCTAATTCACTGGCGTCATGCTGGCATCGGAGGAGTCGCGCCCGAAAAGCCTCCGTACGCAATCGCACGCCGCCGTCCTGCCGTCATGCAGGAGCCGGTACTAGTTCTCAATGCCACCTTTGAGCCAATCAACGTCACGGCGGTTCGGCGCGCGCTCGTGCTGCTCATCAAGGGCGTTGCTCAAGCCGAAGAACTGAATATCTCCGAAGTCCATTCCACTTCCAGGACCATTAAGGTTCCATCCGTCATCCGGCTGCTTGCCTACCGGCACATCCCGCAGCAGACGCGTGCGCTCTCGCGGAAGAATATTCTTCTTCGCGATCACAATACCTGCCAGTTCTGCTCCAGGACTTTCCCTGCCGGGGAACTGACCCTCGACCACGTCATGCCCCGCTCACGCGGAGGACGATCCTCCTGGGAAAACCTCGTCGCCTGCTGCTACTCCTGCAATAACCGCAAGGGCGACCGCACGCCGGAGGAGGCCGGGCTCAAGCTGACCCGCCGCCCCCGGCCGTTCACCCTGCACACCTCGCGTCAGCTCATGCGCCTCATTGGCAATAAGGACGAGAAGTGGCGCAAGTACCTCTTTTTCTAGGTCCCGGCCTCGAGGCAACTTTTTCCGTTTATCCGCATCCAACTTTTTAACACCACTTCTAGGACACACCCCGGGAAGCAGCGTTGGCTCTGCCAAGGCTGCTTCTCTTTTTTAGAGCACCTTTTTCCAGGGATTCCCTGCCGCAACGCTCACTATTGCCGCAACACAATCCGCAATCCGCGGCGCCAGTTTTCAGCCAGCCCCACTCGCGCCACCTCAATCTCCTCGGAAAGATACGGTAGCAACGTGCTTGTCGCTGGATGGAAGCGGATCGCAGGCGCCACCAGGAACAAAAGCGGCGGCTCCGGTCGCAACTCCATGCCCGGAAAGTATCCATACCGCCGCAAGTCTCCCTGCTCCTGATGCCAACGCACCCGCAGCCAGTAGTCGGCGGCCTGCAATGTCAAATGAATGTCCTCCCCGGTCTTCAGTTCCAGTATCGCCAGCCGCCCCTCGCGAGTCGCGCCCAGCAAGTCAATCACTCCGCGGTCGCTCGCTGCAAACGCCGGCACTTGCGTGTAAAGGAATCGCGGATCCAGCCGCGCATCAATCCGCGCGGGGTCGGCGGCCACCAGTGTTTCGAGCCATCGCTCCGGCTGCATCCTGTAGAGCGAGTGTGACGTATTCTGCGCCGCGGGATGCCGGTGCGCTGCGAGGTTGCGGATCAGTTTGTCGAGTTCCGGCTTTGACGCGTGCGTCAACAAACGCCGCGCGTCGCCCAACCCAAAAAATATCGCGCCATCCTGCCAGCGCGCGAAATCCGCGCCGCGGTACCGCAGCGCGACCTCCCTCGTGCCCGGCGCCACATTCGGTGCAATCGCGTCCGGCGCGATCCGCCGGATCGGCTCAATCTCCGGCGCGGCCTGCGCGAGGATTCCTTCCACCTCCCTCCGCGGCACGAGCCAGGTCATCACGTTCCCAAGCGCGTTTGCATCCACTCGCCGCGCCCGCCCCAGCGCGCTGTTCAGTTCGTAGAATTCGACGTTCATCGAACCCCGCAACGCCTTCGCGCGATGCGCCAGCAGCGCGCCCGAACCTTCCGGCAGGAACAGCCGCAGCCCTGCACAGCGGCCTGCATTCCCACGCCCGCGCGCGTAATCCATCCACAGCAGGCCAAATGTCAGCGCGGCGTCAATCGCCGCCGCGCTTTCGCTCGGCGCCACGGCTAGCGCCGCCCAGCTCACCTCCCGGTTTTGCAGCAGTGCACGCGTGTACCGCCCCGAAAGCGAATGCTCCAAGTCCGCGGACGCCGTGAGCGCAACAATCTCCTCATCCGGAAATTGCGCGTGCAGCAATCCCGTGAACGCCTCGCGGAATTGCTCGCGCGTGAGCCGCGCGGCGGGCCGTTCGATAGCTGCTGTGAATTCCAGCCGGTCCGGCTTTGTGCGCCCAAAATGTTCGGCCTCGATCACCAGCCGCTCCGAGTTTTGTTCCGCGATGCGCACCACGCGCCGCGCCAGCGTCCGCTCCGCGCTCCACAAATGCAGCAGCGTACCTGCGCCCTGCGACCGCGCGTCATATTGAAAATCCGCAAGCGACGCCACGCGCGCGCCGTTCTCGCGCACCTCGACCGGTCCCGCCGCGGCCAGTGTGGCAAGCGCACCCAATATTTCAGAGGGGTCAATCACACAGTGGATTATAGATGAGTAATATGAGAAAAATACAGTCCCACCGGCCCCTATTTTAGGTTGAGCCCGGTGATCACAAACACCGGCGGAGCCTGGTTCCAATCCGGAGGGATGCTCTCAAAGGCGAATAGAAACTCCCGCATTTCTCCCGGTGCAAGCGGGGCTTCTTTGGGTCCATAGAGCCGCCGCGCCTCGCGCAGCACCACCTTCTGCGAAACATCATGGAATTCGAGCGTCACTTCCATCTCCGCGATGCTCCGCGGACCGGTATTGGTGATGATTCCCCCAATGGAAGTGACCTCTTGTTTTAGGAAATTGGCCGCCCTGCTCATTTCGACGTTCCCGATTTTTATCTGCGGTGTGTAAGCCTGCTCCGCTTCTCCCATCGGCAGTGGAACTGGCTTGCCCGCGCCGCTCGAGCCCGTCATGCGCAGCAGGAAATACGCCGCGGCCGCGACCAAAAGCACCACGCCCAGCCCCGCCAGCAGGGCAAAGCGGAATTGCCGGCCCGGCTCCCGCTCGTCCCTCGCGCCCATGGGGTTGAGATCACTCATCGCGTCACTTCTTGCCGGCCTGCTTCGGAGGCTTCATCGCCCAATTCCAATCCGCAATACCAGCGGCTCCGGCAGACCCGCCTTTCGCATGCGCTCCTGCACAGCCGCCAAATCGTAAGGCGCCCGCCAAAATTCAACCACATGATGCCCCAGGTCCGCCACGGCGAATGCCGCGCGCGGGTCGCCGTCCCGCGGCTGGCCCACCGATCCCGGGTTCAACAGATAACGCGTCCCCTCTTCGATTTGAAGCGCGGCAAAATTCGTCCCCGCATGTGGTTTTAACTGGATTACTTCAAGCCGCGTGCCGTGGTACGAAAATCCGCCCTGAAAATGCGTGTGTCCGAAAAATGTGACCGGCGTGGGTGCTTCCAGCAGGCTGTCCAGTGCTTGCGCGGGCGCAAAAATGTATTCGTCCTCGTCCACCACCGCCCCGTGCACCAGCGTCACTCCGTCGATTTCTTTTGGCCCGGCGGGCAGCGAGCGCAGGAACTCCATATTCTCAGGCCGAAGCTGCGCCGTGGTCCATTCCGCGGCCACCCGCGCCACCGGATTGAAATCCTCCGCGTCGGACTGCCCGCAGGCGGCCTTGTCGTGGTTGCCGCGGATCAATGTGGGATGGAGTGTCCGTACGAGATCAATCGCTTCGTTCGGGTCCGGACCGTATCCAACGATGTCCCCCAGGCAAATTGCCTGGTCCCACCGGCCCTTCGCGGCGTCGAGAACCGCTTCCAGCGCGGTCACGTTCGCATGGATGTCACTGACAATCAGAAATCGCAATGGGTTTTCCGTTTGAGCGGCGCTTGATTATAGTCGAACCTCGCGCGTGCGCCAAAACAGTTGAGCGAGCCAATCCACGCCCGCCATTCTTGCAAAAAAATTAATCAATCGCGGCGCAACGTTCTTACGCTCCTTTTCGTCTAATGCAATGGAGCAGATTTGCGTCGCCAGTATCCTCCCGCCGCTATCTGGCCGCGCGGATTTGGCGTTGCAAGTCAAGCTGCGCTTGGCCGGGGTGAGGTATGGCTGGCGCGGCCGGGCTTAAATGCGGCAAACAAGCTGATATGGAATCCGGGAAGTAAAAAGGCCTCGCGGCGGCGACCGCGAGGCCTGGACACTTGGACTTCACCGGCTGTGCGCTCAGGGAGGTCTGTGTGTCACCGGGAGCCTACTCGCGGCTCCCTCGTTCTGTCAACCCCTCCTTCAGCCGTTTCCGCTGCTGTGTTGTTCTTGAATTGAGCGGTTTCAATCAAAAGGAGAAATGACAAATGTTTACAAAGTCCCTAAAGTCTCTGTTTGCTCTTCTGGTGGTGATGGTGCTGCTCGTTCCCGCCTTCGCCAAAGGAATCAACAAGACCGTCACTCTCAGCGATGATACCAAAATCGCCGGTAAGACTCTCAAGCCCGGTGACTACACCTTCAAGGTCGACAACAACAAGCTGACCGTCGAAGTGAACCATAAAGTTGTTGCCGAAGCCTCTGGCCGCTGGGAGCCTCGGGAATCCAAGTGGGAGGTCAATTCGCTCGTCACCGGCGCCGACGGACAGGTGCAGGAAGTTCGCCTCTCCGGCGAAAAAGGGGTTTTCGTCGTAAGCGGACAGTAACCTCACAAGATTAATCGGAAAAACAACGATCAGCCGCGGCGGTGGCCCGGAACCAACCCTTCCTGGCCTCCGCTTGCGGCGCATCCAACTCTGCCCGCAGCGTCACCGAATCAACATGCAGTCGCCGTAGCTGTAAAAGCGGTAGGCCGACCCAATCGCGTGTCGGTAGGCATTCTGCAGCAGTTCCCTGCCTGCAAATGCCGACGTCATCACGAACAAACTCGACTTCGGCAAATGAAAATTCGTAAGCATCTGATCCACCACGCGAAACCTGCAACCCGGATAGAGGTAAATCTCTGCATCGGCGCGCCCGGCTTGCGGCATTTCGTCTTGCCGGCCGGCGCTCCCCGCCTTCCGCGCCGCATCTTCCAGCGCGCGCACCACGGTCGTCCCCACAGCGAGAACCGGCCGCCGCTCAGACTTTGCCTTCCGGATCCCGTCTGCTGTTTTTTCGGGAATCTCGTATGCCTCTATGTGAATCCGGTGTTTCTCAATCTCCTCCTCGTGAATCGGCTGAAACGTTCCGAGGCCGATATCGAGGGTCAGTTCACAAATTTCAATTCCTTTCTTCCGAAGCCGCTCCAGCATTGGAGAAGTAAAGTGCAATCCCGCCGTCGGAGCCGCCACCGCGCTGCCGCCCTTCGCAAAAACGGTTTGGTACCGCGTCCGGTCCTCCGGCTCGTCCACGCGCCGTATGTACGGCGGCAGCGGAACGTGTCCTAGCTGGTCGATCGTGGCCTGCAGGTCGCCTCTTGCCGTAAATCGTAGCCTCCGCAACCCGAGCTCTCCGTGCCAAGTGACTTCTGCTTCCAGTTCGCCGCCGCCAAAAACAATTCGCTCGCCCACTCGCACCTTGCGCCCTGGACGCACCAGCGCCTCCCAGGTGTCCGCGCCAAGGTTTCGTGTCAAAAGAACTTCTATCTTTCCCGCGAGGTACTCACTTCGCCCGGGATTGTTTTTACCGGGAGCCTGGATTCCCACTCCCATCCGCTGTCCAAAAAGCCGCGCGGGAATCACCCGCGCGTCGTTCACCACCATCAATTCGTCGCCGCGCAACAACTTCGGCAACTCATGAAAGACCTCGTCCTCCCAGCTTGACTTCTCGCGATCAAGGAGCATCATTTTTGACGCATCCCGTTCATCGAGCGGCCGCTGCGCGATCCGCTCTTCTGGCAATTCATACGAGAAGTCACTCAGTCTCATCAGCACGAATCCCCAATGCCAAACATTCTATACGAAGCCGCCTCCTATGAACTCGGCCAACGAAGTAATACGGGCGCGAGGCGAAACCCTCCTAACTATCTGCACCAAACCTGGAAATCCTGTAAGTGACTGAATATAAATGAGATAATTAAACTCAAGACTTCAAATAAAAGACTTGACAATAATACGCGCATATTTTATGATTTGTGCGTGGTTAACTCTAATGGAGGACTCAAATGAATACTCTCACCCGTTGGGAACCTTTCCGCGGGATGTCCAGCCTGCATGATCAAGTCAACAGGCTGATCGAAGATTCTTTCCGTGGAACTTCCACGGATTCCAGCTTGACTACTTGGGCTCCGGCCGTTGACGTCTACGAAACGGAAAACGAACTCGTCGTCACCGCCGATCTGCCCGGCATGAATGAAAAGGATCTGGATGTCCGCGTCGAGAACAATATGCTCACCATCCGTGGCGAGCGGAAGTTCGAGAAGTCCGTTAACGAAGATAACTTCCTCCGTGTCGAGCGCTCTTATGGTTCGTTCACGCGCAGCTTTTCGCTGCCGAACACAGTCAACAGTGATGACGTCAAGGCTGAATATCAGAATGGCGTGCTGACCGTGAAGATGGCCAAGCGCGAAGAATCCAAACCGAAGCAGGTGAAGGTCAACGTGGCGGCCAACGGCCGTTAAGCGCCAAACGATACACGGACGGGGACCGGTCTTTACCGCTGGTCCCCGTTTTCATTTAAACTTGCCCCATCTCAACGAACAACGAGGCGGACATGCTCCGTTTTGACAAACTGACCATCAAAGCTCAGGAAGCCCTGCAGGAAGCGCAGGAGATCGCCGCCCGCAACGATCACCAGCAGATCGAGCCGCTTCATCTTTTGTCCGCTCTTGTGGCCCAATCCGATGGCGTCGTGCGCCCGCTTCTCCAGCGCCTCGGTGCGCCGCCGGAAACCCTCACAAAGGAAATCGATCTTGCCCTGGGACGTCTCCCCAAAGTCACCGGCGTCGCGCAGCAGCAATTCAGTCCCGCGCTCGGCGAACTTTTCGACAAGGCCTACGCCGAAGCCGGAAAGTTCCGCGATGAATATGTCTCCAGCGAGCATCTCCTCCTCGCGATGTCCGAGATGGGCCGCGACCCCGCCGCGGAATTGCTCCGCCGCCACGGCGCGGGCCATGACGCCATCCTGCAAGCTCTCGCCGGAATTCGCGGCAGCCAGCGCGTCACCTCTCCCAATCCCGAATCCACTTACCGCGCGCTCGAACAATATGCTCGCGACCTTACCGAGCTCGCGCGCCGCGGCAAACTCGACCCCGTCATCGGACGCGACCAGGAAATCCGCCGCGTCATGCAAATCCTCGCGCGCCGCACAAAAAACAATCCCGTTCTGATCGGCGAGCCCGGCGTCGGCAAGACCGCCATCGTCGAGGGCCTCGCGCAGCGCATCGTCGCCGGCGACGTCCCCGAAATCCTGAAGCCGAAGAAGCTCGTCGCGCTCGACCTCGCCGCCATGGTCGCCGGCGCAAAGTATCGCGGCGAATTTGAAGACCGTCTCAAAGCCGTTCTCAAGGAAGTCACCGACGCGGAAGGCCAGATCATTCTGTTCATTGACGAGCTTCACACCGTTGTCGGCGCGGGTGCCGCCGAAGGCGCGATGGACGCCTCCAACATGCTCAAGCCCGCGCTCGCCCGCGGCGAGCTCCGCGCCATCGGCGCCACCACGCTCAACGAATACCGCAAGTACATCGAGAAAGACCCCGCGCTCGAGCGCCGCTTCCAGCCCGTGCTCGTCAGCGAGCCTTCGGTCGAAGACACCATCGCCATCCTGCGCGGCCTCAAGGAGCGCTACGAAGTCCACCACGGCGTGCGCATCAAGGACTCCGCCATCGTCGCCGCGGCTACGCTTTCCAATCGCTACATCTCCGACCGCTTCCTGCCCGACAAAGCGATCGACTTGATCGACGAGGCTGCCGCCAGCCTTCGCATGCAGATTGATTCGCTCCCCACGGAAATTGACGAAATCGAGCGCCGCATCATGCAGCTCGAAATCGAGCGCCAGGCTCTGCTCAAGGAGTCCGACGCCCACTCGAAGGCGCGTCTCGCGCAGATTGACGAGCAGCTCGCGTCTCTGCGCGAAGATTCCTCCGCGCGCAAAGCCCGCTGGCAAGTCGAGAAAGACGCCATCACCACCATCCGCAGGCTCAAGGAACAGATCGAGCAGCTTAAGGCGGAAGAGCAGCGCTTCGAGCGCGCCGGCGAACTCGCGCGCGTCGCCGAAATCCGCTATGGCAAGCTCGCTGCCGCCGAACGCGAACTCGCTGCCGCGCAGCAAAAACTCGCTGAATTGCAGAAAAATGGCGGCATGTTGAAGGAAGAGGTCGGCGAAGAAGATATCGCCGCGCTCGTCAGTAAATGGACCGGCATTCCCATCGGCCGCCTGCTCGAAGGCGAAGCGCAGAAACTCGTCGGCATGGAAGATCGCCTCCGCCTCCGCGTCGTCGGACAGGACGACGCGCTCGCTCGCGTCGCGGGCGCGATTCGCCGCAGCCGCGCGGGCTTGAGCGACCCCAAGCGCCCCATCGGCTCATTTATTTTTCTTGGCCCCACCGGCGTCGGCAAGACCGAACTCGCCCGCGCCCTCGCCGAATTCCTCTTTGACGATGAGAAGTCCATGATCCGCCTCGACATGTCCGAGTACATGGAGAAGCATTCCGTCGCGCGCATGATCGGCGCGCCTCCGGGCTATGTCGGCTACGAAGAGGGCGGCCAGTTAACTGAGCAGGTCCGCCGTCATCCCTACAGCGTCGTGCTGTTCGACGAAATCGAGAAGGCGCATCCCGACGTCTTCGGCGCGCTGCTCCAAATTCTCGAAGACGGCCGCCTCACCGACGGCAAGGGCCGCACCGTGGACTTCCGCTACACCGTCCTCGTGATGACGAGCAACGTCGGCTCGGCCGCTATCTCTGAACTCGCCGTAACCGACCCCGCTCGCGCGCGCCGCGAAGCCGATGAAGCTCTGCGCGCTGTGTTCCGCCCCGAGTTCCTCAACCGCGTGGACGAAATCGTCATTTTCAATCCGCTCGGCAAAGGACAGCTCGAAAAAATCGTGGACTTGCAGCTCGCGCAGGTCGCGAAGATGCTCGCGGACCGCAACGTCACGCTCGAATTGACGGCCGCCGCCCGCAAACTCGTCCTCACCGAAGGCTTCGATCCCGCTTACGGCGCGCGCCCGCTGCGTCGCACGCTCCAGCGCTTGGTGCAAGATCCGCTCGCGACGCAGATTCTCGAAGGCGCGATACTGCCCGGCGATAATGTCATCGTGGACGCTGACGCCTCCGGCAAAGTGAAGTTTATCCGCAAGCCCGCCGCGGCAGCCTCTGCCTCCGAATCATCCGCATCCGGCGCGAAGTCACCTTCGCCCCCCGCCGCGCGCGTCGCTAAAAAATAATTCCGCGCCTCGGCGCGTGCGCGGATTTCGCAGGCGCTGGAAGTACTGGAAGCTGGGTGACGTTAGAGAAGGACCAGGCCGCGACGAATCCCGATCGAGACAGCTTCGGTGCGGCTTCCCGCACCGAGCTTGCCGAGAATCGACGCCACATGAAATTTTACGGTGTGCTCGGAGATTGTTAGCCGCGCGGCGATTTCCTTATTGGCCAGCCCGCTCGCCAGCATTTGAAGCACTTCGCTTTCGCGCCGCGTTAGCGTCTCGGCCAGTTTTGCAAGCGGGCGTGATGCCGGCTCTATTGCCGGAAGCAATGCGTTAATTTCCGCAGGATGCATCACAATCAACCCCGCCGCCGCGGCCTCCAGGGCAGCCACGAGTTGTTCCGGCGAGACATCACTTGGCAGCACAGCCCGGACGCCTGCTTGCAGCGCTTCCGCAATCCATCCTGGCTCGAAATGGTCTGAGAGAACTACGATGGCGGCTTCGGACGAAAGCTCGGACGCGGCGAGCGAATCCATCACGGCGCTGGATTGCTCGCCGGATGCCTCTACGAGAATGACGTCGGCTTCCACGTCCAGCAAATGTCCCCCAAGCGACTCGATGTTCATGGAGCTGCCTACGATCTCCACTTCCCGTGCCCCGAGCAGGGTTTGGACGCCCGCCCGGGCCAGCGGCGATGAGGCGACGATGAACACTCGAATCACGCCGTCACGGAACCCCTTCACTAATCCTGCCCGCGCAATTCTACTGTCTCGCGGCGCAGCTCTTCCGCAATTTCGCCGAATCCCGTGACGGCCATTTCACGCATCTCCGTGCGGGCGTTCCGCCGCCACGATGCTCCCCTCCTGAATTGCGCCGCCGCGAACATATTTCAACGCGATCGTCTTACCGATCGAGTCCCCGCCAAGATGAAATTGAATGTCTTCCAGCCGCGCGATGGACTTTCCCGCAAGTGCGACCAGGATGTCGCCGATCACGATGCCAGCCTTGTGCGCGGGGCCGTCCGGATGCACCTCCATCACCATCGCCGCGGTCTTTTCGTTCCGCTGCAATTTTTCTCGAATGGCCTCCGGCAAACGTACGGGCTGCAATCCAACTCCAAGATATCCCCGGGGAATACGCCCTTTCTTCAAAAGTGTTTCCGTTATCCTGTCGATGGCCGAAGCCGGAACGGCAATCGCGCCGAAGCGCGCAAATCGCGGCGTGGCCATTCCAACTACATTACCGTGCGCGTCGATTACTGCGCCACCAGCGGCAGTAGGTTGCAATCCGATGTCGAGCCGGATGTACGGAGCGAGCGATGCTCCACCCCACGTGCGGCGTTCACCGACAACGAGACTCACCACTCCGAGCGCCGCGACCGGCCCGCTCGCGCGCGTGCGTCCCACGACGAGCGAAAGGCTGCCCGCCTTTAGCGTTGACGCGTCGCCAAACCCCGAAACGGCGCCTGTCGCCTCGGGGCATTTCAATACCGCGATATCCGTCGAGGGGTCGCGGCCCGCAAGAATTGCCGGCGCCACGCGGCCATCCGGTAGCGTCACCTGAATATCTTCATCGCGGCGCAGGGCGTGGTCGGCTGTTACAATCACGCCCCCACGCCACACGATCCCGCTGCTCGAGCCGCGCGCCTCCGTGTGCACGGCGGCCACGCTTGCGGCAGCGCGATCCGTGGATTGCGCCAGCGCATTGGAAAGTTCAATCAGTTCAGTGGACATGTTCTACTCCTCCTTAAACAAGATGCCACGGAGGAGATTGCGTCTACATCCGCCGATCGGCTAGGTCTCTACCCGGAAGAATGGCCAGGTGGTTTGCCAGGCTTGCCTCGGAATCCTATCTTCGCACCTGTGATCGTGCCGCATTTGCAACTTGGGCACGCCGCACTTCTCACGCCCCGCGGGAATGCTAACCTCGGCGGTGGAAATGGCTCACCCGGCAACCACGCGGGAACAACGAATTCCACCCTGTCTCTGATGCGACTGGTACCTGCATAAATTGGAAAAGGAGGACAGAAAAATGAGAAGACCCTTGCAAGCCATTGCGATTCTGCTGGTTGGCGCGGCATCTCTTGCCACATTGGCCGTCAGCGCTCGGCCGCTCGACTCGACGCCTCGAAATTTGCCCCCACTTAGCCCACAGCAACAAATGGGCGGCTCTGTTTGCGCTTCCAGTAAGCCGCCGAACGGCGCTGGCAAGTTTACGGGACGCATTCAATCCGCGCCGGCCGGAACTTCGTTTGAGGTCAACTCTGGAAAAGAAACTGCCGTAATCACTCTCACCGGTTCAACAACCATTTGTCAGGGAGGCCAATCCGTTTCGGCGGAAGCGCTGGTGCCGGGCCTCACCTTAACGGTATATGGCGAAATGAACCGCGTCGCAAACACCTACCGGATGGCTGCCGCGCTGATTCTGCTGGAAGGTAGAGCCGCCTTGGCCCCCCGGACTACCTCGAATCCCCCAAAGACCAATCCCAGTACGAACTCCGGCTCGGCCCCGCCGAATGACCCGAGCCCGAACATGAATCCCGCGCAGAACACTCCCAACCCCGCCTCGCCTCCTCAAAATTCCTCGGACTCCACCGCACGTTTACAAACGGGTTCAGGGGACCTCAACAAGCAGAACTCGCAGGGCAGGGGCGGTTCGACCATTTCATGTGAGTCAATGAGATTTAATATTCCTGGCGGCGCGGGCGGACCGGGTCTCGGCAGAGCCCCGGGCAGGTTGCAAGTGGACGGCATCACCTGTATCCGGCCTGTGGATCAGCAATCCATGCAATTGGTGGACGATGGGACGAAGGGCGAACGCATGGCGACCGTCACTCTCACCTGGCAAAACGTAATCGTTGCCACGCTCACTAACGCGTTCGTCTCGAGCGTTCAGTTCACTTCATCGGGATCACAGCCGGTTGCGGAAATCGCTTTCAACTTTACCAGGATTGAATTGCAGTCAGGCGCGGGCGGCGTGCGAATCTCTCTCGAGGGCAAGCCCTGATCCCGCCCGAAGCCTGCGCACGGTTAGGCAGGGATCTCAGCCTGCTCCTAACGCGGCCGGCCACTTGTAGTTCAGGTCCCCCCCCCGCGAATATCGTCGCGGGACCTGAAGCCTTTCATTTCGGTTTGCGCGCGCCCGGGCTGATCACACGTTTCCCTGATACGGGAACCGGTTGACCTCCACAATACAATCGGCCAGAGCCGTCAGAAGAGTTTCGCCCCACCCGGAAGGGGTGTACGGTGCCAATTCCTGATTCGTCTGTTTGTCGGCCTGCGCGAAAAAGCGAAGCCGGCCATCGGGAGGCTTCGAGTACTCCTTCACCGTAATCACAAACTCGATCTCCTTGCCGTCCTGGTGCTTGCACACCGAAAAGTAATGGATGCGGGCAAGTTTTTCTGAACTTTTTGCCTGTGCGTACGCCCATTCTTCCATGCGTTCATCTCTCCTTGCGAAATCGGATGGGCCGCCGGATGAAAATTACTGTCCAGCCGGTCACCGCCACCAGCAGCAGAAGACCGCCTGCCAAGAGGATAATCCGCGCGGCTCCAATCCCCGGGAAAACGCTTAGGTCTCCATTGACGAACGGCTTCAGGTTAGCAATCGCCATCGAAATTACAACCAGTCCGCCGCCAGTGAGCGCACACAGCATCGCGCGATTGCGCCGTCGAGGCGCCTTCCTCGTGACCTGAACTCTCACCACTCGCCTCTGGCCTGCTTGGGCCTGACACGCTCCAACGCCCACCGGGGCATTTTACCCGTGTTCAGGCCTGACGGTCGCAGGTTCTATAAAAGGGGATGCGCCCCACCGCCCGTGCCCTACGCAGCGGGAGTCCTCCCAATCGCACGCCTTCGTTGCATCGAGCAACAGCGGAGGCATATGATGTCCGGGCCGGATGTCCAAAACAAAAATTCCGCTTAAACAGGAGGATTTATGCTCGTCGTTCGCAATTGCTTCGTCGCCAAACCGGGAAACGCAAGCAAACTCGCCGCCCAATTGAAGGAAGCGGCCGCAGCCGCCAAGATCTCCAAGCATCGCGTTCTCACCGACCTGACTGGCGATTTCAATCGCGTCATTTTGGAATTTGAACTGGCAAATCTCGCGGAGTTTGAAGCTCTCCAGAAAGACTACGCGTCCAACACAGCCTTCCGCGAAAAGATGAAGGGATACATGGACCTCTGGATCACCGGCTCCAGAGAGTTACTTCAAATCGCCTGAATCCCGCCCGCTGCCACAAAGCGAGGAGGTCGGAGCAGTTGAGTGCCGCACGCTTCGATCGCGCTCGCGTGCGGCCACTCAATCACCGCAGTGGTGTTGGGTGGTCAAATTTATCGTCATCAATTGGAACGTTCTGCCGCACTTCGAGGATCATGTATGACGTCCGAACTCCCCAAGAGTCGCCGGCGCTCGAGAATCGCACGACGAACGGAATTTTCATCCCGTCCACTTCCCGGTATCCCTCGAAATTGGTGTTCAGCGGAAACCATCCAAACGTGGTGGGCTCCTCAATATGCCGCCGCAGGAGCAAACCAGTCCGCGCATCGAAATAAAATTTCTCTCGAGCTCCTTCGGGCGACGTTCCGGCAATAACAAAGGCATCGCGGTCGCCGATCTTTTCTTTCCCGGCCACGATTACATTTTTGTACTGCGTGCTGAGACGGCTGCCCGGGTACATCTCCGAATCGCGCATGACCGAGTGCAGCTCCGAGTTATTCAGCAAACCCCAGTAGGATTTCAGGGAATCTTGCGCCCAGGCTTGCTGCCCGTTAAATCCAGCCCAGGATGTATACCCCTCTGATTGGCGGACGACCATTACTTTTCCCGGTGCTTTCTGAAACAACTCTTCAATGGATTTATCCGAACTTGCGCTGCCAAGAGGGGCGGTTTTGACGACGCGCGTCTTTACTGCGTCGAGCGCCGCCTGCCCCCCGAGTGCCTTGACATAATGGTCGAGCACTTGCTGCACGCTCGGCAGCGCCTCGCGATTCGCGTCGCCCGCGGCGTCCGACGGCGCGGCTGGCCTTGGCGCGTTTGAAACGAGAACTGTGGCCATGGACACCGGCGCCGTCCCGCCCTGGTGGCAGGTGAAGCAGGTCACCCTGTTTTCTCCGTGAAACGTCTCCTGGTTGATGCGCCGCACCATTCGGATCATTTCGCGGGCGCGCAATTTGGCCGGCACAGTGTCGCCGGCAAAAGTCCCCTCCTTATCTTGACGGTGGCAGTAATCGCAATCGACACCAAGCGAACTGGCGATAAACGACATCGCGCCTTGCAAATCCCCTGCGGGCATTCCATTCAGCACCTGTATGTTCTTGAAGACCTGCTCGGCGGGCTGCATCGGCTGAGGCGGTTGCCCGGAAGTTTGCGCCGCGCCCTGACGGCTGAATGAAAATCCAGCACGTACAGCGAAAATGATGACAATCACAGTCAATGTTACCCGAACAACTTGTTGCGGCCCTCGTTGATTCATGAGAATGGCCTCCTCAAGACAACTCATGCGCGGCGAGGTCTGCCGCGGCTTGCCAGTGCTCTCTTAACCGCACGGTGACAAAACTTCAATGGTTTTGTGGTGAACCGCTCTCTCCCAGGGGTGAAAAGGATAGTGCGATGGCTGACAGGCAACAGAAAACAACAGGTTCAGAGAAACTGGCCGAGAGGCTCAGCCAGATTTTCCCGAAATTTGCGACTTAGAGTCAACTCCGTGCCATCCACTAGCTTGACGGCAAAGTCCCCATGGAAAAGCGGCCGCAACTCTTGTATCCGGTCTATGTTCACGATGGTCGAGCGGTGAATCCGGAGGAATTTCGTAGAATCGAGGCGTCTTTCAAGCGATTGCAACGTCTCCCGAATCAAATGGGATTCACGGCCTGCGTGAATGCGCACATAATTATCGGCGGCTTCGACCCAATCAATCTCCTCAATCCGCAGAAACCCGATTCTCCCCGCTGACTTTATGATGATCCGAGTCAAGCGCTTCTGCCGCGCCTGTAAGTCTTCAAGTAAGCCCGCCAGTCGATCGTTCCAATGCCCCTCGCGCGAACGGCGAATTTCGTCTTTTGCCCGCTGCAATGCGGCAAGAAAACGGTCGCGGTCAAATGACTTCAGAAGATAATCGAGTGCGTGTACTTCAAAGGCCTGCACCGCGTAGCGATCGTACGCCGTAACAAAAATTACGAATGGCATCTGCACTGGCGCAACTTGGTCAAGGACTGAGAAACCGTCTAGTTCAGGCATCTGCACGTCGAGGAAAACCAGATCGGGGCAGAATTTCTCAATCGCGATGATGGCTTGCCGTCCGTCTCCGCATTCGCCGATAATTTCGATCTCCTGATCGCTGCCGAGCAAAGTACGAATCCGTTCCCGGCCCAAGGGCTCGTCATCCACGATCAGTGTCCGAATCTTCACTGGGTCAGGCCTTCGTTGTTGCGCGCATTCGAACCCGATGGAATCAATCGGAATGGGAAAACGACCGTCACGATCAAGCCGCCTTGGTCGCCATTTTTCCATTCGAAGCGATGCGCACTGCCGTAAAGTCCGTCAAGACGTGCCCGAGTGCTTGAGATTCCCACGCCGCTCTTAAGTGGCACACCCAGCCGGATGCCTGGACCATCGTCTCTCACTTCCAGAACGAGCGTATCGCCATCTCGGCTGGATCGCACGGTTACGCAGCCTGGCGCAGCGCGAGGCGCGATCCCGTGGCGGATGGCATTTTCTACCAGTGGCTGAAGAACGAGGTAGGGAGTGCTGGCATCGAGCGTTTCGGGCGCAATGTCCATGTGAACCTCTAGCCGGTCACCGAACCGCGTCCGTTCAATTTCCAGATAGCGATCTAGGAACTCCAACTCCTGCGCAAGCGGGACTTCCTGCACTCCTACATTTTCGATGGTAAGGCGCAGCAACTCGCTCAGTCGGGCAATCATGCGGTCGGCGGATTCTGGGTCTTTATGAACCAGCGCGGAAATGGCGTTCAAGGTGTTAAATAGGAAATGGGGATGTAACTGCATGCGAAGCGCCTGAAGTTGCGCTTCCGCAAGTCGTGCGCTGAGATGCGCTGATCGGAGCTCGCTTTGCCGGTAGCGCCGGTAGTACAGGTAACCCTGAGTCGCGGCTACCAGAATCACATAAATTACCAAATTCTGGTGAAACACATAAACCAGCGACGTTGTCCGCCGCATGCCCAAAGCATATTCCCTGAAAACATTGTTCAGTTGCCAGGTGGCTAACGCCACGCCGATGCCCGCTACAAAATGGATCGCCAGACTTCGCAGCCAATTCTTCCGGTCAACCGGAAACCGCTTCGCTAGCCAAACAATTCCCGGTGCAAGCAATGCCCAGAGATACCATTCGGAAAGATTCATCTCCAAAACAAACGCAAGAGGAGCTCTGCCACCAGAGCTTTTGTAGGTGAGATAGGTCTGGCTGGCGAAGAATAGGCCCACGGCTGTCCAACTCAAAAACGCGAGGGCCCATCGAAGCCAACGGCGCTGCAACATAGTTTGATGCCCTCTGTTCTGCATGATTCCGGAAGTGTATACCAAGGGTGGATCATTGGAAGAATTCGCCGCATGCCCCATGCGTCGCACCTACGCGTGCATGGTCTGTTCCGCCTTTCTTAGTACAGCCACTCTTGGCGGTGCGGGTTGCCCGCTGCCGCACTCCTCACTCGCCGCGGCGTACGAATGGCCATCCCGAAAACATTCTCGCGACTTTAGGGATGCGCCACCGCCGGCTGCTTCTGCAGACTGTAAGCCCTGGCTCGCTTGATTTCATGTGCCGAATCCCCGTATTGTTGTCGAACCAAGTTTGAAAGCTTGTATGAAATGTCCGAAATGCAACACGGTAAATTCCGACACAGCCGCGCGCTGTAGTGCGTGCGATTCGCCACTGCCCGGTGGAACCGTTGTAGTCGCCACCATGACCCCTCCGGGCGCTGTTTTGCCGAGCGACGCAACAGTTCTTTCCGGCCAACCGGATACACCGAATACGCTTTTGGAAGGCGCAACAATTGCCAAACCGACGGGCGTCGCCAGCGGGTGGTCGAAGCCCCTTGCCGCTCCGTCGGGCGTTTCCGCTGGGGCCTCCACTTCAACTCTACAACCGGGCTCGACTCTGGGAAGCCGATACGAGATTCTCGCCCTGCTCGGGGAAGGTGGCATGGGCGCCGTCTATAAAGCACGCGATCTGGAACTGGACCGCCTGGTCGCGCTCAAGGTGATTCGAACAGAATTGGCGGGACAGCCCGAAATCCTGAAGCGTTTCAAGCAAGAACTTATCTTGGCGCGCAAAGTAACACATCGCAACGTAGTGCGCATTTTCGATCTCGGCGAAGCCGGCGGAATCAAATTCATTACTATGGAGTTTATAGATGGGCACGATTTGAAGTCCGTGCTGACTCAAGAAGGCAAGCTGCCCGTAGATCGCTTCGTCGATGTCATCCAACAGGTTTGTCTGGCACTGGAAGTGGCCCACGAGGAAGGCGTCGTCCACCGCGACCTGAAACCTCAGAACATTATGCTTGACCGGCAGGGACGAGTTTCGGTGATGGATTTCGGGATTGCTCGTTCCCTGGAGCTTGGAGGCATGACGCAAACCGGCGCATTGATCGGTACACCGGAATACATGTCCCCCGAACAGGTCAGGGGCGAACACGTTGACGCCCGATCGGACCTATTCACGCTGGGAATCATTTGTTGCGAGGTTCTCAGCGGGAAGCTTCCTTATCAAGCCGACACCGCGATGGCTTCCATGTTCAAGCGAACGAAGGAGCCGGCTATTCCGGTAGATCGGCTCGACCGTTCGATTCCGCCGTATTTCAGCACAGTCGTCGCAAAATGCCTTGAAATCGACCCAAAGGACCGGTTTCAGACCGCGCGCGAAATTTTCGATGCCTTGGAAACCTGGAAAAGTGGTTCGGCGGCGCCGATTCGCGTGCGAAGCCGCCGATGGACGCAAAAAATACTTCGTAAGCCGCTGGTTGTCGTATCCGTGTGTGCCGTTTTGCTCCTGGCAGGGTTTGGGATTCTTCTGCGCGACAAGCTGCCATTCCGTTTCTCGGGGCCTCCGGCCCCCGTCCAAGTCCGTTCCCTTGCAGTGCTTCCTTTTCGCAACGCTAGCGGAGATTCCTCACTCGATTGGCTTGGCTCCAGCCTCGCTGCCATGCTGACCACCGATGTCGGGCAATCAGCGCATTTCCGAAGCGTGCCGACGGATCGCGTGGATCAAATCCTTCACGACCTCCGCATTACGCCTTCCACCGATCTTGACCAGGCCACTCTCAAGCGCGTCGCCGACTTTAGTAACGCGGATACGCTCGTCTGGGGCCAATTCACTAAGATTGGCGACCAGGTTCGCATTGACGCCACCTTGCGCGATCCGACTCGGCCTGCCCCGTTGAGCCTCAAAGCCACTGCGCCGAACGCCAACGAAATCCTCGGCGCGGTCAGTCAATTGGCTGAAGCTTTGGAGCAGAACTTGTCGCTACCCTCCGGTGTTTTGAAAGAGCTTCGCGCCGGCACATTCAAACCGTCGTCGCAATCGGTGCAGGCTTTGCGGTTTTATAACGAGGGTCTCGAATTCGCTCGACAAGCCAACCCGTCGGATGCCGCCAAGAGCTTTGAAGCGGCCGTTCACGCGGATCCGAATTTTGCTCTCGCCTACGCCATGCTCGCCTCGGCCTACAGCCGGCAAGGAGGACAGGACAACCAGGACAATGCCGAGCAAATGGCCAGGCGCGCCTCCGCCTTGAGCGAGAATGTTTCGCCGGAAGAACGTTATCGGATTCAAGCAATTTCGGCGCAGGTCACTGGCGATACCCCTAAGGCCATCGAAGCGTACAAGAATCTGGCCAGTGTTTTCCCGAATGATGCGGATGTTCACTTCGATCTCGGCGGCCTTTACGAGCGGACCAACGCGCTGGAGCAGGCGCAGGCGGAATTCGCCAAGGTTTTGGCGTTGGATCCAAAGTACGTAAACGCCTTGCTGGGAGCCGGCCGAATCCAAATCAAGCTGGGCAATCCTCAGGCCGCGCTGGATCCGCTCAGCCGGGCCCTCCTTCTCGCGGGCGATATCGAAAACTTGCGGGGTAAGGGAGATGCGCTTCAAGCAATGGGCGTTGCCTATAAGATATTGAACAAGCCTGACGAAGCGCTCAATTATTACAAACAAGCACTCGAAATCCGGCGCAACACCGGAAACATCATTGGGGTCGCCAGCACACTCGGGGAAATCGCACAGGTTCAGAACAGGCAGAAGAATCCTGCAGAGGCTCTAAAGAATTATCAGGAGGCGCTCCAAATCCAGCGGCAGATCCCCGATAAGCGCGGAATGGGCAACACGCTGATCAATCTGGGGACGCTGTACGAATCGCAGGCCAAGGCCGGCGATGCCATGAAGTCTTATAAGGAGGCCTTGCAGATCGAGCGCGATCTGGGGGACGACAGTCTGCAGGCCCTGTGCATGAACAATATCGGCAATATGCTGTTGACCGAGGCCCAGTTCAGCGACGCGCTGATTTATTTCCAGGATTCTCTGCAGTTGCGCGAGCAAACCAAAGTGCCGGGAGACCTTGCGCAGACGTATCATAATTTAGGCGAAACGGCGAGCAGGCTGGGTAATTACGATCAAGCGACGGACGATTACCTGAAAGCGCTGGATTTCTGGCGCACCGCCGGTGATAAACGCGGGGCCGCCATCACATCTTACAATCTGGGCTCCATTTTCGAGGCCCAAGGCCGGTATGCCGCCGCGCTCAATTCCAATAGTGACGCCCTCAAAATCTTTCGCGATTTACATGACCAATCGGATTGGATGGCCATCATCTTGAACGGCTATGGAATTTCATTGGCAGAAGTGGGCCGCTATGACGAAGCACAGAAGACCCTCCAGGAAGCAGCCCAGCTAGCCGGCAATCTGCAAAATAAGGCCATCATGGCGCGAACGTTCAATAATCAGGGTGAATGGGCGCTCTTTCAAGGCAACTTCGCGGATGCGCGTCAACTCTTCGAACGAGCTGCGGGGCAGGCTTCCAGTACCACCGACCGCGGGATCATTTTATTGTCGAAACTGAATATCGCAAGGACCGAAGTGCTCGAGGGTAAGGGTCAAGGATCAATCGCATCCCTGCGCGCCATCGCAAAGGAAGCGGATAGCATGGGACTCAAGAATGTGTCAGCCGAGTGCTCCTTATACATTGGCCAGGCCTTGCTTGCAGCGCACCAGACGGAGCTGGCGCGGAAGGAATTGTTGGCGGTGCTGCGCACGAGCGAAAAGCTGGGCTTCCGAACGCTTGCCGCCCAGAGCAACGCCCTCCTCGCCCGCGCGGCCCTGGCTTCCAATAGCGCGGATGAGGCTGCGCGCTATCAGTCCGAAGCGCAGCGCATCTGCGCGGAAATCTACAAGGAAGCCAACACCGACTCGATCCGTAACCGCAAAGACTTGGCCGCAATCGCCGCGCCGCTCCCACAGTAATCGATTTCGCCCCTCGCCTGTTCGCCTCCTACCATACTTGGAACGGAACCGATAGGGGTGAGAATTTGTCGCCCCAAATGCACAGTACGTAGGAACCCGCTGAAAGCCCCTTTGTGTCAAGGAGGTAGACGTATCGGTCGCCTTCAACTCGGAAAAAATTCAAGTTATTGAAGGAATTAAAAGAACTCACATTCTGCACGATAAAACTCGAACCTACGGATTTCATCAGGGAAATTCGCGCCACAGCATTTCGAATCTCCTGGCCTGAGCAATTGGCGCCGGTCGTCAGTTCAAACGTCACTGGGATGGGCAATATTGGAAGGAATTTAAAAGTGTACGGAGGCAACGGTGGAAATACCCCGCAGAAATTCCCGGTTTTCCCGTTGGTCAGCACCAGTGGCACGTTCAATGGCGCGAAATTGGAGAATCCATTGGCGTTGCCGCTGAGGCCATTGTCAGTCCCAGGGATGAGTTGTGGTAAGTAATTAAAAATGATGTCTTCGGTGAAGTAAGGGGGATTCACCGTCCCGGGCGAATGGC
Source organism: uncultured Acidobacteriota bacterium (assembly GCA_963838945.1). Taxonomy (GTDB): domain Bacteria; phylum Acidobacteriota; class Terriglobia; order Acidiferrales; family UBA7541; genus DASTCZ01. The sequence continues at coordinate 1,110,538 of CAWITC010000011.1, forward strand.
CTAAGCTCGGATTCTGTGTCGGATTTTGAGTAAAGAACCCCATGACGACTTGGATCAGACCCGTGAAATCGGTGCCCAGGACGGGAGCTGGCGACCCGACCGCGCCATCCGCAACCGTATATGTATCGCAGAATCCGCCTTCATGACTGAACTGCACGCAGCTTGTACCGGCCGGGAACACTGTATTACTCAATTGCGGCCCCAGAATTGCCGGCAGCACCTGTGTCTTGGTCACCCACATGGTGAATCCGTTTGGGTTTATCGTACCCAGAAAATTGAACTTGATTGAATCTGAGCCAAAGAAGAATATGTTCGTCGTGTTGGTCGGGTTGTACGCGAAGGAAAGGGACGTCGAGGTCGGAGGAACCGCAACCCCCATGCCCGAGTCGGCATTCAGGCCCGATTCGGAACCGCAACTCCTGCTCCCTTCTCCACTCTCTGGTTGGCAAAGCGAATCAAGGTAGATAAGTTGTGTTGTAGACGCAGCCGCTGGAGCGACTTTCCAAACGCTCGCGTCGTCCACCATGCCATATCCTTCCACGCTTTCTGTAGCTGTGACTACGTACAAATTGTCCGACACGTCGAATCCGATGTACAGCGGAGAATCTGATCCGCTAAATGTTACGTAAGCTCCATCCGAAGCCCCGGTCTCGCTGAAATGTAAGATTTGCTTGGTCCCGTTATTGGCGACGAAGATGTCGCCCGTACTGTTCACGGCAATCCCAAATGCACTGCTCAGCCCCGTAATGAGCGGCGTTGCAGTGGTATACGGCGGCGCCGCTTGCATAATCCGATTTCCGGATTGATCCACGAAAAGAAGATTGCCGGTCCTTCCGAATGCCACACCAGTTCCCGCCGTAGATCCGGGAAGCGTGACAACAAGCGTCGGCGCTGGAAATGGTCCCGCCGTCGCAATCGTAGCCACGCCGGCTATCTTCCAGACGCTGGTTACGCCGCCGTCCTGCGCGGTGAAATAGAGATCGAAGCCGCCATTAAAGTGCAGCCCTTCAGGGGCCGTCGGTTGCCCGCCGCCCGAAAACTGGTAGACCGGCACAAACCCCGAGCCATCGGCATTCAATCTGTCAATCTCATTGGTTCCCGGCTGCGACACATAAAGCTTGCCATCTGGCCCATACACGATCGCGTGCGGGGTGAAGCCGAGGGACCCTGTGTACAGCACAGTGGTGGCGCCAGTGGTTCCGTCAACTGTCAGAATCTGGTTCCCAATAGGATTGGTTATGTAGAGCGTTGGACCGGTTAGCAATACATCGGCGAATGCACTGCCGGTCGTACAGAACGCTAAAGCCACACACATCAACGCTAATGAATAGATTCGCGCTTTCATCAGTGAGCCTCCGTACCGCAACTTCTGCATTGACCGGGGACAATGGTCATGAAAAGAGAGCCGCCATAATCTTAGAGTTGCTTGAAACTGTCAAGCTCACTGTTCGCCCTCAGCCGAACCAGTAGCGATTAGAGATTTTTCGTAAGCTCCAGCCCCGCGGCGTGTGTAGGGGTGGCACTTGCCCCGCCCAGCCTCCCCGTCATCCAGAGTCCGCCGCCGCGGACGAATCCCGTGCGCCGCACCCCTCGGCGGGTGGGCGCGGGCCGCCGCGACTCGCGTTTGACTCGGCGGGGCAGGAGGGCTAGGCTTCCGTGCGAAAGGGCAGCTCAAAACGGAAATCCCGGATTTACCGTTTGCTTCTCTCGATTTCCAATGTGGCTCGCCGCCGTTGACGCGCGGCCACTAGCTCGCCCTCGTTCAGGAGGCCCGGCCATGACTCGCGCGGTGATCGCCTCGATTGCCTTGTTCTGTGCCGCTCTATTTCCCTCCGCGCAAACGAACGAAACGCCGGATGCCGGAAAAATCGAATCCGTCCGCGCTCCCGCAGTCCTGATCCGTGACAATAAGGTTTCTGACGCTAAGCCCGGCGACGTTTTGAAAATCAACGACATCGTGCAGACCGGGAAGTCCGGCCGCCTTCGCATCGCGCTCAAAGACGGCTCGACGCTGAGCCTGGGCCAAGGCAGCGAGCTGCGCGTCGTCGCGCACGATCCTTCCAGCCAGATCACGCTCATCGAGATGCTGCATGGTCGCGTGCGCGCGCACGTCACGTCGATCGCGAAAGCCGGCGGTATCTTCGAGATTCGCACGCCCACCGCGCGAGTCCGGGCCCTCGGAACAGTTATTTCGCTAGCCACCGAAGTCGAAACCCAAAGCGCAACCATCGGTAACGTCATCGACCAGCGCACGGTCGATCAGTTGCCTTTGAACGGCCGCGATTTCGTGAGCCTCGTTCAACTGCAGCCGGGCGCGCAAACCGGCACTCCCGGCCAGCCATCCCTCTTTGACTTCGAAGGCGTCAAGTCAACCGGCGTGACGGCGGAAGATCACTTTGCCTCCGTCACGAATTTCAATCCTCAGATTCCGGGGCAAACCGATCTTTTGCCGGGCGAATTCACGATTGTTCCCAGGAATCTCCCGCCACAGCCGGCAACGCCGATGTATTTCAATGGCAATGATTATTCCCAGGAATTCAAGGATTTCCGGCTGAGGTTTAATTTGAACTATTCGGTCGGAGGATTCCGCCCGTCGGACACGGCGAATCAAACCCCGCCGCCAGCCCGCAATCCGGAATGCGGCCGGGGAAGTGTAATCAACGGCACTTACGTTCCGCTTCGGTCCCCCTCGCACACCCGGGACCTCGCTCGTGATTCCCCAATTCCACTACGAGTCCACCGGCACAACCGGCATCTCCACGGGCAACGCGCTGCAAATCCATTTTTTCAACGATTCGCCGTGCCCGTTGAAATTCGTTGTGACCAACGGCGCAATTCTCCGCCCCGCGGGCTACACCGGGCGCGTCATTCAAGGCCTGTTGCTCGGGACCGCCCCGCTCACGGATTATCAGCCAATGTATACGCTGGGCGGCAAAGTCTTCCTGAAGCCGGGGCTCAGCTTGAATGACGGCAATGGCAGCGATGACTCCCTCCCGGGAGGCGCCAGTCTGGTTCCGGTTTCGGCGCGCACCACGTTGGTTGCCGCCGCGGGCACCGACGCGACCATGATGCTGCGCTCGTATTGCGTCCAGCTTCACAAGCTCGCCCCGCATCCCAAGACCGTTTATAAATTCGCGGACTCCGCGGAACAGAAAAAATTTGCCCCGAACCGCGTTTTGGTGGACCGTGCATTCCATATGGTGCTCACGCGCAAGATCACCCTGCCCCCGGGCCAGAGCATGGACACCCTGATTCAATGGCTGCTTTGGAAGAACATCGAGGGATTGACCGAGAAAACCTTTCGCGACGAATTCTTCCACATCGTAAAAACCAATTACGACGCCCAGAAGAAAAAGTGGAACAAAGATGCCGAGCGCGAGACCGAACGCCTCGAACAGGACCTGTGGAATAACATCCAGAAAGTGAACGCCGCCACTGACTGACCTGCGCGGAGACTCCGTGCCCGCTTTCCGCGCGTGCCGCACCCTTCGCATTTCAGCGTGCGGGTTTGCCTTCTTCCTCACTCCGTCTTGCTTCCTCTGTTTACTCCGCGTCTCTGCGGTAGAATCCTTCTTTCCCCACTGAGACGGACCGACCTTGGAACCGCAATGAAACTTGTCACCTGGAACTGTGCGTGAGCGCTCCAAAAAAAGCTTCAGAAACTTCTCACTCTCGGCGCCCCGGATTTTGTAACCGCAGTCGGAGTGGGGAATCTAATCCAGTATGCGGATACGAGCAGGGTTAATCGGTTTCATTGCAGTCATTCAGGCCATTCTTTTTTTGGGGCATTTTTTCCTCTATGAAACCTGGACATTTTCGCCCGCGCGAAGCGATGTCGCTGGGGCGCTGTGGCTCAAACTGTTTCTCGGCGTATTGTCGGTCAGTTTTCTTGCCGCTTCGCTATTGGCCTTTCGCTATACAAGCGCGGCGCTACGCGCGTTTTACCAGGCCGCGGCGGTTTGGCTGGGTTTGCTGAGCTTCCTCTTTCTCGCGGCGGTCTCTTCATGGATTGTTTTCGCACTTGCACGCCTGGCGGGGCTGGACGTGAACTTCCATCGGACCGTGGAAGTGCTGTTCAGCGTTGCGGTGGTCGCCGGACTCTACGGGGTCTTCAACGCAAGCTGGACGCGAATCACTCGAACCACGGTGCGCCTCGCGAACCTGCCGGACGCGTGGCGCGGCCGAAGAGCGGCGCTGATCAGCGATTTGCATCTGGGGCACGTGCGAAACGCCGGTTTTCTGCGCCGCATGGTGGCAAAGATTTTGCAGGAAGAGCCAGACGCGATTTTTATTGCCGGCGATTTGTATGACGGCACTGCCATTGACGCGAGGCGGGCGGCGGAGCCGTTGAGCGGGCTTACGGCGCCGCATGGCGTCTATTTTGTCGCCGGAAACCACGAGCAATTTGGCGACGATGGCAAATATTTGCGCGCCGTCGCGGCGGCCGGCGTGCGCGTGCTCAGCAATGAGAAGGTGGAAGCCGACGGCTTGCAGATTATTGGCGTGCCGTACCGGCATGCCACGCACGAGCGGCACTTTGCCTCCGTGCTGCAGGGCATCGGCGTGGATCGCGAACGCGCGAGCATCCTTTTGACGCACGCACCCAACCATCCCGAGATCGCGGAGGCTGCGGGCGTTTCTTTGCAGCTATCCGGGCATACGCACGTGGGGCAGTTCATTCCCTGGAGCTGGTTGGCGCGGCGGATTTACCGCCAGTTTGTGTATGGCTTAAGCCGGATCGGGAAGATGCAGGTTTTTACTTCCAGCGGAGCGGGAACCTGGGGACCCCTACGCTGAGGCTGGGATCCAATCCCGCCATCCTCCGCAACATGACGGTGCTCCGCTAATGTGCCTCGATGGCGGCTTCGAACGGGCCACAATGGGCGCCTCAAAAATCCCGCAGTGTCGCATAATATTCCCAAAAATAAAAACGCTGTTTTCAGCCCACTTTATTTAGTCAGTCGACTGACTAAATAAATTTTCCGCTGTTTTTCGGGTTCCGAATTTAGTTGAATGACCCACCAAATTTCCCCCTGCCTCCCGGAAAAGCCTGCCTGAGTGTAGAAATGCCATTGTCCCAGCACCCTTCAGCAATCCGGCGATTGGCTGTTTCAGGCGTAACCCCCGCCAATTCAATAAGTTACGATGGTGGGCGAACTTGCATCCATCTGGCCGGTGAAATGCATCTCAATTAAGTGCAGTCAGGGGGATTGCGATGACCTGCCAAGATGCCATTAAGCTGATTTGTGATTACCTTGAGGGCCGCCTCTCCCCAATCGCGGAGCAGCAGGTCTCGGAACACTTGGCGGGTTGCCCTGATTGTCTGCGGATTCTTGACGCCGCCGAGGAAACTTTGGAAGTCTATTTCGGTTCCGATCCCGCGCGTTTGCCTCATCCAACGCACGCATAATTTTTCGGCCTTAATTTTTCGTTAGTCTTTTCAGTTTTTCTCCGGACTCTTCGCATCACGGTTTCGCATCGCGCTTCGTTTTCTGCAATCCTCTTGATCTTCCTTTTTACTTGGCTTTTTCTTTGAGCTTTTCTTCTGGGTTTTTTTGCGCCTATTCCAGGTTTTTTTGTTCAAAGAATCAACACATAGAAACGACATAGCGCCTGTAAAGATTGCAGTGCTGCAGTTTGTGGCACATGCCGCTCGGAGGCTCCAAGTCGCTGCAAATACGCCACTTACGGGCAGGCCGCATTTGGCGCGGCGCGTGCTCTTTACATACCCGCTAGGGATTGAACACTAAGGAGAACACGAAAATGTTCGATGATCGTCCGGAAACAGAAGAAGTGAAAGAAGGATCAGGAACTCCACGCTGGATGGGCATCGCAGTCGTCGCACTGGCGGCGGTTTCTCTGCTCGCTCTCGGCGTAGGTTGGAGCGCGGCCAATCACGCGCGCGAAGCGCAGCAGGCGACCGAAAACGACGCCAAAACGCTGCGGCAAAATCTGGATACCGTAAGCCAGAGACTTTCGCAGTCCGAAGCGTCCAACACACAATTGCAGGCCAACCTGGGAACAGTGACCGACAAGTTGAAGGCGACGCAGACCGACCTCGACAAGACGCGCCATCAGTCCAGCGCGACGCGCGAACAGTACACCAAGCAAATGGCCGCGATCCAAGATCAAGTTCAGACCACGCAGAATACGCTCGCGACCAAAGCCAACACGGATGATTTGAACGCCGTTTCGACGAACGTGAACGGCGTCCGCACCGACCTCGACGCCACCAGGCAAGATCTGGTGAATGCTCGCGGAGAACTCGGCACACAGATCGCGCGCAACCACGATGAAATCGACCAGCTCCGCCGCCTGGGACAGCGTGATTATTATGAATTCACGATTTCTGAAAAGGGCGCCAAGCAAAAGCTAGGCAGCATCACACTGGAACTGCGCAGCGTTGACGTCAAGCACAACCAGTACACCATCAACCTGTACGCGGACGACAAGAAGTTCGAGAAGAAGAACCGGCAAGTGAACGAGCCGGTGTTCTTTATCACGAACAGCAGCCGCGACAAACTGGAACTGGTGATCAACCAGGTTTCCAGGGACAAGATCGTTGGTTACCTGAGCGTCCCGAAGTCCTCGGCGACCGCATCGGCGGGACCCGCGGCTACGGGCGGAAACTAAGCTCGCTTTGAATCGCAGCGGAAAAAGCCCTACCGGCAAATCCGCTAGACAGTAGCAGGGGAGCACAAAGGCAAACGGCGGGAGGATTCGCAAGAATCCTCCCGTTGTTTTTTGCATACACGATGCGCGCGAACTCAGCGGCGATCCGCCGTGTTCGCCGGGTGCTATTGGGCGCACCCGAGGCGCGCGTGGACAAGTCCGGCACTGTGAGTTATTGCTGATTTACTTCACGCAATCGACGGGCGAGATAATTTCGTTCCACCTGATTCGTCGCGAGGGAGATGGCGCGCTGGTAGGCAGCGCGGGCTTTCTCGCGATGGCCCAGGCGCCGCAGAATGTCCGCCCGGGCCGCATGGAAAAGGTAGTAGTTATCCAATTCGCCGGAAGCTCCCAGATCGTCGATCATGGCGAGGCCGCGGACAAAGCCTTCGCTCATGGCAACGGCCACAGCGTGGTTCAGCGCCACAACAGGTGTGGGCATGAGGCGCGCGAGTTCGCCGTACAGCGACGCAATTTGCCGCCAATCCGTCGTGTCCGGTGTTGCGGCCTCGCTGTGGATTGCCGCGATTGCCGCCTGCACCTGATACGGCCCCGCGGAGTGCAAATGCAGCGCTTCTTCTACTTGCCGGATGCCTTCATGGATTTGGTCCCGATTCCACAATGAGCGGTCCTGCTCTTCGAGAGTGATCAATTCCCCTTTGGAATTGACGCGCGCCGCGCGGCGCGAATCGTGGAGAAGCATCAGAGCCAGCAGGCCGCAGTTCTCCGGTTCATTCGGCAGGAGTTCGCGAAGCACGCGGCCGAGGCGAATCGCTTCCGCGCAAAGATCGGCGCGAACGAGTTGCTCGCCGGTCGTGGCGGAGTAGCCTTCATTGAAAATCAAATAGATGACTGCCTGGACCGATTCCAAGCGATCGCTTAAAACGCCCGGCGCGGGAACTTCGTAGGGAATATTGGCGTCGCGAATTTTTTGTTTCGCGCGCACGAGCCTTTGGGCAAGGGCCGGCTCCGCCATCAGAAACGCGCGGGCGATTTCCGATGTGGTGAGTCCGCCGAGGGTGCGGAGCGTCAGCGCGACTTGCGCCTCGCGATTTATGGCCGGGTGGCAGCAGGTGAAAATCAAACGCAAGCGGTCGTCGGGATAGGTCACGGATAATTCATCCGGGGAAACATTGTCATCGGTCATGGCCTTTTTGGTTTCATATTGCAGCGCATCCTGCTTTTCCGTCCGCGTGCCCTGCCGCCGCACGTGGTCAATTAATTTCCGGTGCGCGACGGCGGTGATCCACGCCGCGGGTTTCCTGGGGATCCCGCGGACCGGCCAATTCACCAGAGCCGAAGCGAAAGCGTCCTGCATGGCTTCCTCGGCCAAATCAAAAGAGCCGGAGAGCCGGATCAAAGTTGCCACGATCCGGCCCGACTCTTCGCGAAAGACGGTTTCCGCTATGCCTTTGGCATCGGTCACGAGAACTTCATGATAGGCCGGACTTCGATGGAGCCGCTACGCGCGCCGGGGATTTTCGCGGCGATGGCGGCGGCCTCCTCGCGGTCCTTGGCCTCCACCAGATAGTAACCGCCGAGCTGTTCCTTCGTCTCGGCGAACGGACCATCGGTGGTGAGGCGCTTGCCGTCACGCATGCGAACCGTGGCCGCGGCGCCGACTGGCTGCAAGGCGTTGCCGCCTTTGATCGCTTTGGCAAATTCCTTGCCGAAGGCCGCGTACGCGGCTTGCTCGGCTTCCCCCTCAGCTTTGCTCAGCTTGGCCCAGGCCTTCTCTTCCCCGTAAATCAGCAGCAGGAATTCCATTTTTTTGTTCCTCCTATTTGTGCAAGGTGCGACCCGCCTTTATCACTTTTGCGCCGGTCACGAGAACTTCATGATGGGCCGGACTTCGATGGAGCCAAAACGCGCGCCAGGAATCTTCGCGGCGATGGCAACGGCTTCATCGCGGTCCTTGGCGTCAACGAGATAGAAGCCGCCGAGTTGTTCCTTCGTTTCGGCGAATGGGCCATCGGTCGTGAGGCGCTTGCCGTCGCGCATGCGTACGGTGGCGGCCGCTGTGGTGGGCTGCAATGCGTTGCCCCCCTTGATGGCGTGCGCGAATTCTTTTCCGAACGCACGATATTCCGCCAATTCGGCATCGTGGTAGCCCTGGGTCCAACGCTTTTCGTTATCGTAGATCAGAAGCAGATATTCCATTTTGTGTTCCTCCTATTTGTACGACGCGCGACACGCGCGGAATCGACACTTTGAAGAAAACGAAAACAATTTTGTTTACGCAGCGCCTGCTTGCGCCGGCTGGGGAATCGGCGAAATGGGCCGGATTTCTATGCAGCCCTCACCGCCTTTGCAAGCGGTGGGAATTTTCGCGGCCCAATGGATGGCTTCGTCCAGATCTTTGCAATCCAGAATGTAATAGCCGGCCAATTGCTCCTTGGTTTCCGCGAATGGGCCGTCGGTAATCATAGCTTTGCCGTCCTGCACGCGGACCGTGGTTGCAGTTGTCGTAGGCTTCAGAGGCTCGGCGCCGCGGAAGATCCCTTGATTCGACGTTTCCTCCATCACCGCCCAGTGCCCAGATGTGATCCGACGTCTATCCTCGTCCGACATCCGGGCCAAGTCCGATTCCCTCGAGTAAACCAGCAGCATGTATCGCATGATGAGTCTCCTTGCGTACTCTCAAATTCTTTGTGGTCCGCCAGACCGGCTCTGCACCCGGGAGAGACCGGATGCCAGCCACAAATTTCACAGATTCACGCCTAGGCGCGGACGGTTGCGCGTGGAAAGTCCACGCCGGCCATTACCTCTTCGCATTGGGCTCGATGGCGTTCGGAATGCGCCGCCAGTGCGAGCAGCCATTGATAGCAATCCATGTCTCCGAAGATCGGATGGCGGATGGAAAAGTGTCTTAGGTCGGCGTTCGTGGTGGCGGCGAACTCGACGGTGCGGCCGCGGACTTCCTCGAATTTAGGAAAGATCTCTTCATGGGGCAATTGGCCTGACGGCATCACAGGACCGGGCCCTTTGAAGCGATTGGCACGGCTCTGGATTAGCGCAACCACCTCGTCATCCCGGCCTTGCCAGTTGCTTGGAACCGAGGAGCCTGCGGGTCCCTGCAACGTGTTCGCCATCCGATCGAGGATTCGACTTTCGACTATGATTATGTGCTCGACGTTTTCAGCGACCGACCAGCGGTCGGGAGCAGGCTTGTAGCCAAGTTGCTCCGCAGAAAGGCTTCGGGTGGTGCGCAACAGGCGTTCGCGCGAATCGTTCAGATCTTTCGTAAGCCTGTCGCGCTCGGATGGTGAAATCGTTTGGGTATTCATCGTTTGCTCCTGTGATTGATTGGCCCGGACTACGGGCATATGTACGACGGTTGATCAGTAGAAAATCGACAGACAATTGTAAATTCTTCGCGCCGACTTGGGAACTGCCAGCCGCGCAGCGCCCATGGGGAGCGGCCCGTGGACGCGACGCGGCGGAATCGTGCGTTACGCGCAACTTTCAGTTCACGCGGTGATACAGGATCGGCAAAGTGAATCCGGGCTTGCCGCCCAGATACCACGTCCAATCTTCAGACATCTCTGCCGGTCCGTGAAAGTTGATCACGACATGATGCATGTGTCCGGTTTCCGGGCTTGGCAAGTTTGTGGCGTCCAGAAACTGAAAGTCGATCGCGTTGGTCTTCGGATCAAACGCTCCCGCCTGCAATCGCGGTTGGTTCCCAGCTTCGCAGTAGTGTGTCAGCAGCAGGCGATTTCCATCCACATAATAAACAGTGATCATTTCCGACTCCCCGGAAATGTTGACGCGCTCGAGCAGAGCGGTGCCGCCAGAAACCAATTGAAAGGTGGCGGAGGCCTTTCCCTTATCGGTGGTTGCTTCCCAACGTCCGGCGAGCGTTTTTAATTTGTCGAATGCTTGCGATGCTGCGTTGGATGGGTTTTGCGACGATTGCGGAGCGGCTGCGCCCGCGAAACCAAAGCAGATTGCGACTGCCAAGATCAATGCCGTCAAGCTGCCCCTGTGATTCCTGTTCATACCTTCCTCCTGAAGTGGTGCGATTTGCCGATAGTGGCTGGCATTGGTACGACGTTTGACTGGGGAGAAATCGACAGATTGCCGGCAGAGATTTTGATTGGAATTGGGGCGCTAAACAGGAAAGTTCCGGAAAGGGGTGCGCTAGCGCCGAAGCATTGTTGCGAGTGGAAGGGTGCGGTACCTGCCAGACCGCTCCCCAATCCAATTTGACGGAATGAGGTTAGAAGCCTGATAAAGAAAAAATAGTCAACTGGCCTTGTTCTTGGCGTCGCGGATCTGCGGAAGAAGAATGTCGCGAACGTAATGCCAGTACGGGACCAACTCGAGTGCGGAGCGCGCATACTGCTCCGCCGCGTTCAAGTCCGGCGCTGTTTTGTGCATGTTGTCCCAGGCCAGACCCATCAACAACTCCGGCTCTCCCCAAGATGGGTCCAAAGGACTCTGAACGGCGCCTTTGCGCTTGCGCGCCTCTTCCAGGCCTTTTAGGGCGGTCTCGATGGCTTTGCCTTGCCCACCCCCGCGCTCCGGCGGAGAATTCCAAAGCATCGGCGCCAAGACCCAGATAAGACGGGGATTGTCCGGATCTGCGGCCTTGGCGTCTTTAATCAAAGGGCTGACTTGGGCAATCAATTCCTGCATGCGGGCGGGGTCCTTCTGGTTCATATACATAAGATAGCCCAGACACGAAAGCGCGCCGATCTTTGCGTCCACAAAGGCAGGGTCTTTCGCAGCCGAAGCATTGAACTCCTCCACCGCCTCGTTCAGATCCCCCTCTATCTCCTTCGGATCAACGGAGTCGTTACCGCCGTTGATAGCCCTGCGCCACAACGCAAATCCGCGCCAATAGAGCACGCGGGACGCAAGGTCCTTGTCCTCGACGAAGGGCTTCAATTCATCGTAAAGGCGTTTCAGCGCCGGGCGGTCTCCTTCATAGTCCGCCCTTTGGATTTGGGCGACGATTTTGATTACCGTTTCGCGCGCCGACTGAGCCGATGCTCCCAGTCCCGCCACCGCAGAAATGGCGAGAATAACCAGAACTTTCAATACACTCGTTCTGCCGCGGTCAACGAAGCCTGAAGTCTGCTTTGAAGCTCTGGCAGCCCTGGATGCCGACGCTTTCCACAGGTTTTTTAGCAGCATGTATCTCCTCCGCCCAGATCACATTCTGAACATGTTGGGAATCTACATGAGAAATACGCTTAGAGAAGCAAAATGTTTCACAGAATCTGGAAGCCTAAACCGCCAAAGACGCGGGAGCCATTGGCCATGCAGCATTGTAAGCGGAAAGGCCTCAGGTCCCCCGACGAAATTCGCCGGGGGGGCCTGAGATACAAACGCCGGCCGCAAGAAACGTGGGCGACGGTCATGCAGATTGGAGTCGCGGAGTTTTGTTGGCCGGGCGGGCGCGGTGTGTGGCAAACTCTTGCGCGAGCGGGGAGCAAAACACGCAGGGTGACACAAACTTTGCAAGAGCGAATCGAGTTGTGGCTAGAAATGAGAAAAGGATGAGCACGTGGGCGGTACACGCAGGACGAGCGTTCACGCCGCATCAGGAGATTGCGGATGCTCTTGCCGTGGTTGAAGGCGGCAAGATAACCGCGATTGGGGCGCGGAAGGACATCGCGATTCCCGAGGGCGCGCGGATGGTGGAAGCGCCGGACGCGACGCTTGTGCCGGGATTCGTGGACGTGCATGTTCACGGCGCGGGCGGGCATGACGTGATGGAGAGCACGCCGGAAGAGATCGATCATGTCGCGGAGACACTCGCGCGGGGCGGGACGACTTCTTTTCTGGCGACGACCGTCACTGCGGCGCCGGAGCGACTCTGCGCCAGCGCGCAGGGGATTGCGCGTTATGCGAAGGAGCAGAGCGGGGCGCGGCGGGGGTCAAGCCCGCGCGCGGAAATTCTCGGGATTCATTACGAGGGCCCGTTCATCAGCGCGGCGCGGCGTGGAGTGCATCCGGCAGAGTGGATTGCGAAGCCTTCGCCGGAGCTATTTGGCCGGATGCTCGAAGCGGCGGGAGGAATGGCGCGGATCCTTACGCTCGCGCCGGAGGTTCCCGGGGGGCTCGATCTCGTGAAGGATGCGTGCGAATCGGGACTGGTCGTATCGCTCGGGCACACGGACGCGACGTACGAGCAAGCGATGGCGGCGATCGAGCGCGGGGCGCGGCACGCGGCGCACGTATTCAACGCGATGAGGCCTTTTTCGCACCGCGATACGGGAGTGCTCGGCGCGGTCTTTATGTCTCCGCAAGTGACGGCGGAACTGATCGCGGATGGGGTGCATGTGGATGCCGCCGCGATGAAGTTGTTGCTGAAGGCGAAGACGGCGAGCGGCGTGATCCTTGTGAGCGACGGAACGGCCGCGACCGGAATGCGCGATGGGCGTTACCGGCTGGGAGATTTTGACGTGGAGGTGAAGGGCGGCGTGGTGCGGAATATGGAGGGCAAGCTCGCGGGGAGCACGCTCACGCTGGACCGCGCGCTGCGAAACATTGTGGCGCTTGGAGTGACGATGATTGATGCGATACGAATGCTGACGGTTCAGCCAGCGCGGTTGCTGGGAATTGAAAAGCGGAAAGGCGTTTTAGCGGCGGGGGCGGACGCGGATCTCGTTTTGCTGGACGCGCAAATGCGGGTTTCGGGAGTGATGACGCGGGGAGTGGGGTTTGATTGAGGTTTCTTAGCGGGGATTCAGGGGAACGCCGAATTTTTCGGCGAGCAGGTAAGGGTCGAAGGGACTGCAGGCGAAGAATTCTCCGTTCATTTCAAACGTGGGGACCACCCGGCGGCCGTCGTTAACGCTGAGGATTAAATCTTCCGCGTCGGGCGATTCATCAACGTTGATTTCCTCGAACTCGATGCCGCGGTCGTGGAGGAAGCGCTTGGCTCGGAGGCAATCCGGGCACCAATTGGTCGTGTACATTTTTACCATTGCAATGAGTTCTTCAAAATAGAAGTAATCCTACAAAATTAGATGCGGAGTGGCGTGCCGGGATTCGGGGAGTTTCCACGCGGATTACGCGGAATGCGCGAGTTCACGGGCGGGTGAGCCAGTGGAGTGCGCGACGACTTTCATGCGTAGCTCGGCGCGGGCGATGGCGCGGCGCGCGGCGGCGGCGCTGTCGTCAGACGTGCCGGGGGTGGAGAGAATTTTTTCGGCGGCGGCTTTGGCTTTCGCAGCGCGAGCGCCGTCAATTTCTTCCGCGCGCTCAGCGGCTTCCGCAAGCAAAATCACGCGGCCGGCCAGGACTTCAACATAACCGCCGAAAACGGCGGCAAAGCTCGTCTGGCCGCTTGCGCGGTAGCTCAACTCGCCTTCACCGAGTTCCGAGAGCAACGGCGCGTGGCCCGGCAGGATGCCGAGGAAACCGTCACGCGCGGGGACTTGCACTTCCGTTGCGGCGGCGCGGATGACACGCCGCTCGGGAGTGACGACTTCAAGCGCGATGGAATCAGGAAGCATGGTTGCAAATCACTTCTTCTCCTTCAACGTTTCGGCCTTGGCGAGGGCTTCTTCGATTCCGCCGACCATGTAGAAGGCCTGCTGGGGCACGTCATCATGTTTGCCGTCGACAATCTCCTTGAAACCGCGGACGGTGTCCGCAATTTTGACGTATTTGCCCTCAAGACCGGTGAACTGCGCGGCGACGTACATCGGCTGCGAGAGGAATTGTTCGATTTTTCGCGCGCGTGCGACGATGAGCTTATCTTCATCGGGAAGTTCTTCGATGCCCAGAATGGCGATGATGTCCTGCAAGTCCTTGTACCGCTGCAAGACCATTTTCACGGAGCGCGCGACGTTGTAATGCTCGACGCCGACGATGTGCGGGTCGAGGATGCGCGAGAAACTCGCGAGCGGGTCCACGGCGGGATAGATGCCGAGCTCGACGATGGCGCGGCTGAGGTTGGTGGTCGCGTCCAAGTGAGAGAAGGTAGCCGCAGGAGCCGGGTCGGTGTAATCGTCAGCGGGCACATAGACGGCTTGCACAGACGTGATCGAGCCTTTCTTGGTGGAAGTGATGCGCTCCTCGAGCTCGCCGAGTTCGGTGTTGAGGTTCGGCTGATAGCCGACGGCGGAAGGCATGCGGCCGAGCAGCGCGGAAACCTCGGAGCCCGCCTGGACAAAGCGGAAAATGTTGTCAATGAAGAGCAGGACGTCGAGGCCCTCTTCATCGCGGAAATATTCGGCGACGGTGACGCCGGTGAGGCCGACGCGGAGACGCGCGCCGGGAGGCTCGGTCATCTGCCCGTAGATGAGGGCGCAGCGAGACTTTTCCGAATTACCGGCCACGACCACGCCCGATTCCTGCATTTCGAGCCACAGGTCATTGCCTTCGCGGGTGCGCTCGCCCACGCCGGCGAAAACCGAGACGCCGCCGTGCTGCATGGCGACGTTGTGGATCAGTTCCTGAATCAAAACGGTTTTGCCAACGCCCGCGCCGCCGAAAAGGCCGATCTTTCCGCCTTTGAGGTACGGCTCCATGAGGTCGACGACCTTGATGCCGGTCTCAAACATTTCGAGATTCGTGGATTGGTTTTCGAGAAGAGGCGCGGGACGGTGAATTGAATAGTGAGTGTTCGATTCGATCGGGTCGGGCTTGAGATTGTCGACCGGCCGGCCGAGGACGTTGATCACGCGGCCGAGAGTGGCGCGGCCGACGGGGACAGTGACGGGTTCGCCGAGGTCGTAAACCTTCATGCCGCGGACGAGGCCTTCGGTGGGCTCGAGAGCGACTACGCGGACGCGGCCTTCGCCGAGGTGCTGCTGGACTTCGCCGATAATGTCCACGGGCTTCGCGAGGTCGTAGCCTTCGCTGGTGATGCGAAGCGCGTTGAAGATCTGCGGCAGTTCGTGGGCTTCAAACTTGACGTCAATGACCGGCCCAATGACTTGAACGATGTGTCCGATGCCGGTGGTTTTTTCAGCCATCTATTTCTCCCAGTTTTCTACGCGGTGTAAGACGCGCCGCTCACGACTTCGATAATTTCCTTAGTGATGGCGGCCTGGCGAACCTTGTTCATGGTCAACGTCAAAGTATCAATCAAATCCCCGGCGTTGTTTGTGGCCGAATCCATAGCCGTCATCCGCGCGGCGTGTTCGGCGGCGGAGGAATCGGCAATCATGCGGTAAATTCGCGCTTCAACGTATCGCGGCAGCAGCCCTTTCAGGATTTCTTCGGCGGGCTGCTCGTAGATGTAGTCCACCTGCGAGCCGGAAGCGTCCGGCTCGGCCGGGTCCACGGGTAGCAATTTCTCGAAGACCATTTTTTGCGTGATGACGCTTTTGAATTCGTTGAAAAGCAGATAGACGGCGTCGGCGCGGGCTTCCGAGTACTGCTCGATGATCTTCGCGGCGATTTCCTGGGCGCGCGAAAACTCGGCGCGCGCAGTGAAGCCGACGTACTCCCCCGCCACAGTCCACTTCTGCAGGCGGCGAAAGGCGTCGCGGCCCTTACGGCCGACGGGGATGACTTCGAGACGCTTTTCCGACTGCGAGCGAAGGAACTCGACGGCGCGGCGCACGGCGTTGGCGTTGAAAGCGCCGCAAAGACCGCGGTCGCCAGTGGCTACAACGAGCAGGATTTTTTCTTCCGGCCTGCGCGCCAGCAAAGGATGCGCGGGATTTTCCATCCTCGCGGCCACCGAACGCACAAGCTGGGTGATGGCGTTGGCGTAAGGACGCGCTTCCATGGCTTTTTCCTGCGCGCGGCGCAGGCGGGCGGCGGAGACGAACTTCATTGCCCTGGTGACCTGCTGGGTGTTCTTCACCGAGCGGATGCGGCGCCGGAAATCGAGAAGTGCGGCCATGTGCTAAGTTTTGGTCCGTTCAGCTTGCTTTTGGAGTGGCCACGAACTTTTCCTTAAAGGCCTTCAGAGCTTCTACAATCAACGATCTGACTTCGTCGTCCAGAGCTTTCTTCTGGGCAATCTTGGCCAGCACGCCGGAATAATTCGCATCCATGAACAGATACATTTCACTCTCGAAGCGGCGGCAGTCGGCGACGGCGACGTCGTCCAGGTACCCGTTTGCGGCCGCGAAAATCACGAGCACCTGCTTTTCGATGGGGAGCGGCGAGTACTGGTTTTGCTTCAGGATTTCGGTGAGGCGCTGGCCGCGCGCAAGCTGCGCTTGCGTCACGTTGTCCAGTTCGGAGCCGAATTGCGCGAAGGCCGCGAGAGCGCGGTACTGCGCCATTCCCAAGCGCAGCGTGCCGGCGATCTTGCTCATGGCCTTGATTTGCGCGTTGCCGCCGACGCGGCTCACCGAAATGCCGACGTTGATGGCCGGGCGGATGCCGGCGTTGAAGAGGTCGGCTTCGAGATAGATCTGGCCATCGGTAATGGAGATGACGTTCGTGGGGATGTAGGCGGAAACGTCGCCGGCCTGGGTTTCGATCACCGGCAGGGCGGTCAGCGAACCGCCGCCAAGCTCCTTGCTGAGCTTCGCGGCGCGCTCGAGCAGGCGCGAGTGCAGATAGAAGACGTCGCCCGGATACGCCTCGCGTCCCGGCGGACGGCGCAGGAGCAACGAAATCTCACGATAAGACTGGGCGTGCTTCGAGAGGTCGTCGTAAAAACAGACGGCGTGGCGGCCGGAGTCGCGAAAGAACTCGCCCA
This sequence comes from uncultured Acidobacteriota bacterium, assembly GCA_963838945.1. GTDB lineage: Bacteria > Acidobacteriota > Terriglobia > Acidiferrales > UBA7541 > DASTCZ01. The sequence continues at coordinate 1,127,837 of CAWITC010000011.1, forward strand.
TGGCGCAAGCGGCGTATGGCGCGATGTATTGCAGGGTCGCGGGTTCGGTGGCGGAGGAGGCGACGACGATGGTGTAGTCCATCGCGCCGGCATCGGTGAGCACCTTGACGACCTGTGCGATGGTCGAGCGCTTCTGCCCGATGGCGCAGTAGATGCAAATCATGTCGCCGCCCTTCTGGTTGATGATGGTGTCCAGAATGATGGCGGTCTTGCCGGTCTGGCGGTCGCCGATGATAAGCTCGCGCTGGCCGCGGCCGATGGGGATCATGGAGTCAATCGCCTTTATGCCGGTTTGGAGAGGCTCGCGGACGGGCTGGCGGTCCACGACGCCGGGGGCGAGGCGCTCGAGCGGGATGCGCTGCTCGGCGGCGATGGGGCCTTTGCCGTCAAGCGGATCGCCGAGCGGATTGACGACGCGGCCGACGAGGGCATCGCCGACGGGCACGGACATAATCGTATTCGTGCGCTTGACGATATCGCCTTCCTTAATTTCGGTGTAATCGCCGAGGAGCACGGCGCCGACCTGGTCTTCTTCAAGGTTGAGCGCGATTCCGGTGACGCCGTGCGGGAAGGTGAGCATCTCGCCCGACATGCAGCGCTCGAGGCCGTGGACGCGCGCGATGCCGTCGCCGACGGAAATCACCGCGCCGACTTCATCCACCGCGACAGTCTGCTGATAATTCTCGATCTGCTCGCGCAGAATTTTCGTAATCTCGTCTGCCTTGATCTGTGCCATTCCTTCACCAGCCTCTTGTGGGTGCGGGGCTCACATTCACCCGCCGAATCATGCGTTTCCCGGAAGGCGGCTCAAGACCCGCCTCCACCAATTCGGAACCAATCTTATTCGGCGGCCAGAGTTAGTTCCATCCGCCGGAGTTGATCTTTCACCGAACCATCGTAAATCACGGAGCCAATCCGCACGACCGCGCCGCCGAGGAGAGTGGCGTCCAGTTCATATTGCGCTTCAATTTTTTTGCCGGTGGACTTCTCAAGGCCCTGGACGAGGCGCGCTTTTTCCTGCGCGCTCAGCTCGGCCGCCGAAGCGACCATTGCGATCGCGATACCGAGACGCTCATTCAGGAGCGCGGCGTAAGCCTCGGCTATTTCCGGCAGGATTCCCGCGCGGCGGTGATCCACGATGACATTCAAAAAATTGCTCATGATCGGGCTGGCGCCGAGGAGCGCGAGAAGCTTTGCCAGCACGCCGCGCTTCGCATCGCGGGAGACAGCGGGATTCTCGAGAAAATGCTGGAGATCGGCGGACTCAATGATTTCCTCCGCGAAATCCTCGAGACTCGCCTTCACCTTTTCCGCCGAGCCCTGCGTTTGCGCGACGTCCAACAGCGCCGAGGCGTAGCGATCCGCGATGAGTCTCAATTCGCACGACCTTCACCGGAAGTGGGGGCGGCGGGCAGCTCGTCGACAAACCTTTGCATGAGCATGTCGCGGAGGGCGGGGGTCATCTGTTGCGCGACAAGCGCGGCGGCGCGACCGGCGGAGAGGCGCGCGGCAAGTTCGCGTAGATCCAGGAGCGCCGTGCGGCGGGCCGCGGCGATTTCGACTTCGGCAGCGCGGTCAATCCTTTCGATTTCCTGTTTGCCAGCGAGGCGCAAGCTTTCCGCTTCGGCCTCGAACTCTTTTTGGAGCGCTATGCGCATGGCGGCGGTGTCGTCCTCGAGCCGCGCCAGGCCCGCTTCGGCTTCGCGGAGTTGGCGGTCGGCTTCGGCCTTCGCCACCCGCGCCGACTCGATACCCGCCGCAATCTGGTCCGCGCGCGCGCGAAAGTATGGCGGGGCCTTTTTCACCAACAAATAGCCAAGCGCGCCCAACACGATCGCGAAATTCAGCCACTTGAAGACGGTGCCGATCGGCGATTCGACAGGATCCTGGTCGGCGGCTTCGCCGGCGGCACGCGCGGGGAGCGCGGCAAAAGCGCCGGCGGTGACAATCGCCAATATGGCGAGGGAAAACCGCCTAAGGAAATTGGCCATCGGGCTGATCCCGCTCATTGGAGGGCCGCTCGTCGAGGTTCTCATCGATTTTCTCATCTGGGGGCCCCGCTTGGCGCGCCGGAACCCGTGCGCGGCCGGACCGGCGGAGGATTGAGCAGCCTTTCGGCAATCTCGGCGGCAAGCTGCGGGGACGTGGACTCGAGTTGGGTGCGGGCAGCGGCGACTTCTTTCGCGAGGGCGTCTTTTTCCGATTTCACGCGTTCCATCGCGCGGTTGCGCGCCTCACGAGCCGCCGCCGCGCGCGCGTCCATGATGGCGCGGCGCACGGTGTCCTGCTCTGCGTATACAGCGGCACGCGCCTTCCGAAGAGCCTCTTCATAAGCGCGGATTTTTTCCTTTGCGGCAGCCTGGCTGGCTTCGGCTGCACGCCTGGCGCCTTCGGTGCGCGCATCGCGTTCCGCCATCACGCGCATCAGCGGCCCGAAAAAGGTGTACTTCATGACCAGATAAAAAAGGAGGACGATGATGATCGTAGGGACTGCTTCCAGAAAGAGCTGGCCAATTTGTTGGACGATTTCCATCGTTCGATTTCGTGATGCCTCTGGTAATACCCGCGAGCGGGAACCCTGTTTCCGGCCTAAGACACACTACACCAGACGCCCTTGCACCCCAAACAAGAGCAAAAATTTATAGCATTGGCGCGCAGTTTCCGTCAATGCGCACTGGATTTCTTGTCTTTATGCAGAGGCTTCTGTCGGGTGAAAGCGGCGCACGCGGATCTTTTTCTCATG